>VXZQ01000003.1 GCA_009845425.1 Holophagales bacterium | reverse complement strand
ACCGGCGCGACGGCCTACGCCGAGGCGGTGGGCCTGTATCTGGGTTTCGTCATTAGCAAGCTGATCGACATCAACAACAACCTTGCGCCGTGGGGTCATCTCCAGCAGTGCCCCCTTCACCTATTCAGCCGCCATGCGATACCGATGGCGTGGGACTACTCAGAGGCCAATCCGCTGTCCAACAGCTCGGGGTCATGGGCGGTGGTTGCTCACGGTCTCTGGCGTGGCATGGGGCCTACTGTCGCGGGTGCCTCTTTCCGTGAGCCCGGGGTGTCTTCGAATCTCGACGCCACGACTCAAAGTGAATCCGCAGACAAGGTGGTTTCGACCGATCCTCCCTACTACGACAACATCGGCTACGCGGACTTGTCGGACTTCTTCTACGTCTGGCTACGGCGCTCTCTCAGGTCGGTCCTCCCCGACTTGTTCGGGACACTGGCGGTTCCCAAGGCAGAGGAACTGGTTGCCACGCCCTATCGCCACGGGAACAAGGAAGCGGCTGAGTCCTTCTTTCTCCGGGGCATGACCCGGGCGATGGCACGGATCGCCATACAGGGACACTCTGGTTTTCCCGTGACGATCTACTACGCCTTCAAGCAATCGGAGAGGAAGGGAAGTACCGGGGTCGCCAGCACCGGCTGGGAGACGTTCCTGGGTGCCGTCATCCGGTCCGGCTTTGCGATCACCGGTACTTGGCCAGTACGTACGGAGCGAGGCGCACGCTCGATCGGCATCGGCACCAACGCGCTCGCCTCCAGCATCGTCCTCGTTTGCCGACGCCGCTCCGCCGACGCTCCCCTCGCTACGCGCCGGGAGTTCCTGGCGGCACTGCGTCGCGAGCTGCCCGACGCTCTCCATCTTCTCCAGACCGGCAACATCGCTCCGGTGGATCTGGCGCAGGCGGCCATCGGGCCGGGGATGCGGGTCTACACGCGGTACGCCAGGGTACTCCACGCCTCCGGCGAGACGATGACGGTGCGCGAGGCCCTGGCGTTGATCAACGAGGTGCTGGACGAGGTACTGGAAGGGCAGGAGGGCGACCTGGATGCGGAGAGCCGCTGGGCGGTCGCGTGGTTCGAGGAGTACGGGTTCGACGAGGGTGAGTTCGGCCGCGCCGAAACGCTCACCAAGGCGAAGGACACCAGCGTCGAGGGAATGGCGGAGGCGGGAATCTTGCGTTCCGCGGCAGGTCGGGTCCGCTTGCTGCGGCCGGACGAACTGCCGGACGAATGGGATCCGCGCGAGGATTCCCGACTGGTCGTGTGGGAGGCCGTGCACCATCTGGTCGGCGCCTTGGAGACGGGCGGCGGCGAGAAAGCGGCCGCCGACCTGGTGCGGCAGCTCGGTTCCGGCATGGCGGAGACGGCCCGGGAACTCTGCTACCGGCTCTACACCGTGTGTGAGAAGAAGAAGCGTGCCCGGGAGGCTCGGTCCTATAACGCTATGGTGCAGAGTTGGCCCGAGATTCAACGGCTCGCGCAGCGACCAGAGCAGGCCCGGATAGCTCCCTCGTAGTCCTCCTGTATGCCAGCGGAAGCTGCGGTTGGCGACCGCTTCAGGATTCCCGCCGCCGCTGGGCGGCACAGAGATTGAGGAACTCCTCCTCGGTCCGGCAGTCGAGGGCGGCGCGCATCAGGGCCTCGGCAGCGACGTTGGAGAACCCAGCGGCGCGTTCCGCGAGGGCGCTCGTAGTTTTGATGCCGCGAGCCGAGAGCACGGCGACGGCGGCCGACCAGCGGCCTTCGGCCCGGCCTTCCGCGCGGCCTTCGTCACGGTGACGGCGGAGCCAGGGGTCTTTGTCGGGGCCCGCACCGGAACGGGCTGCGAGGGCTCGTCCCACGCGGTGCAGGGCTTCCGAGGTGCGGTGGGACATCGCGTCTTCGTTCAGCGCCCGGTGGATCTCCGCCGCGGTCCAGCCGGGGAAGGAACGGCTGCTGTCAGCGACGCGGAAGCGGCCCGCTTCCAGCACGTGGATTGTGGTTCCCGGTAGCCGCGAGCGCGGCTGGCTCGGAGAACGGATATCCGGCACCTCGATCCAGACCTCGGGAAAGCGCCAGAACTCGTAGAAAGAGAGCTTGCGCCGCCGCGCGTCGGTCGTGTAGTCGACTTCGAGGACGACATCCGGCAGTAGCGCACCGTCGACATCGATCTTCGTGTCGAAGTCTTCGAGGCCAGGAGCCTCGAGAAAGACGATCTGGTCGGCCTGCAGGAGGCGGTCGAAGGGCAGGACGTTGCCGAAGCGCACGAGATCCGATGCGCCAAGGGTCTCGATTGGTGCCCCGCGGGAGGCGGCGATAAGCCGCGTGAGGCCGGAAAGGCGGTTGGCGGGCCGTTCGTGGTAGGGAGAGACCGGTTCGCAGACCATGGCGGTGCCGGTGCGGGCCTCCCAGTACTCGAGACGGCCTTCGTGACTCTCGATCTTCTCCGGTGGAATGTGGATGGCTTGGCAACCCGGAAAGTCCGAAGCGCGGAGCGGGGCCTTCTCCGGGTCGAACTCCGCGTCGCCCGGCCGCCTTGGCCCAAGCTCGACGGGTTCTGACATAGCGGAGATTGTAGCCGAGCCGAATGCTCCGGCGCCTGTCCGAGGACGGCCTACTCGCGGTCGAAGCCGTGGCTCCTGAACTTCAGGGTGCGACTGTTCTCCGTGACCGTGCGGACGATGTGTTCGGGCGCTCCCGCCGGGATGCGCGCTTCGATCTCCAGCGTCACCTCGACTTCGGCGCCGACCAGGCCGGCCAGGTGAGAGACGACCTCGTCAGCGATGCGGCTGGCGTCGAGGCCGGCGCGGGCCGCTTCCAAGGAGACGCTGCCAAAGTAGCGGGTAGGGGGTTCGGGCCGCGGAGGTTCCGTTTCGGGCGGAGGTACGGGCGGGCAGGGCCCGATTGTCGGTGACCTTGGGGTACCGCCGCCGGCCGGATCGTCGCCGTTGGTCCCTCCAGCCTGCATGTCGGCGTCCATTTGGCGGCGCGCGGCCTCGGGCCGCACGACAAGACCGGGACTGTCGACGTCGGCGAGGGAGACCGCCTGGTTGCAGCGCAGGCCGCCGTAGCGGCTGGAGGCCTCGTCGAAAGATTCGGCCCAGGCGAAGGTCTCCTGCTCCCAAGTGAAGAGGGGCAGTCCGTCCTCGACGGCTCGCAACAGGACGTGAGGACCTTCGAGGCGTGGCAGGTAGAGGTAGCTGGCAAAGTCATCCGCGAGCTGCCGCAACTCGACATGCTCCCGCCCCTCGCCCCGCCACAGGGGGACCGAGTCGAGTTCGCGGCGGAGCAAGGTGCCGCCTATTCTGGCGAGCAGATCCTCGTCCCTTCGCAGTTTTCTGCCCGCGCGCTGGGCCAACGGGCCGCCGCCGCGAAGGTTCGAGGTCTTCCAAGCGACCTCCGCGGCGGGATCCGCCTGTTCTGGCACGAGCAGCCAGCACCACGTTTCCGGCAGGCGAGCGGTGACAGTGGTGCGTGCGCTCTCGGCCTGCGCTTCGGCCGTTCGCTTCTGTGCGTTCGAGAGGTCGAGCGTGTCGTTCTCTTCGAGGATGGACTCCCAGGCGAGGAGCCGGCTCACGGCATCGCGGAAATCCTGAAGCTGGGTCTGATCCGCAGCCAGGAAGACGAGCGTGTTGCGGAACATGCGTGGCGACTTGCCGCGCGAGTCGAGGAGCGCCCGGGCGGCCATGGTCGCCGGGGAAACACCGTCTCTTCTGTGCTCGTCGCTGGATCCCAGGACGACCAGGCGGGTTTCGCGCTCGTCGGGCACGTCGTCGGCGGAACGAGGCGCGATATGGATCCGGACGAAGCCGGCGTCACTCCCCTCGCTCTCGACCGCCCGCCGTAGCCACGCGAGCGTCTCCTGTTCGATCCGTTCGCCGTCGGCGAGGAACTGGTCAGCGCGGTCGGCGGCCAGTTTGGCCACGGTCGGACGAACGTCATGCCAGTAGCGATTACCGTCCCGGTAGAGATAGGTCGCCTGGTCGGAGAGCCGTCGGAGGGCGTCGCCGAAGGCGGCCTGCGGTTCGCCCGGCACGGCGCAGCCGAGCTTGACGCGCCGGTCGTCGAGTCCGCGCTGGGCTTCGCGAACCGAGCCGTCGAGGTTCGAGACCGCGCTGGGAGCGGAACCGAGGAAGATCGTACGGGCGACCCGCCGGCAGGCCTGCAGACGGCCCAGGTTCGGATGCTCGCTGTCGATCCTCACGGGAAGGGAGTGCTCGCCGTCGATGTCGCTGCCGATTACCGCCGGCCAGTTGTCCGGCAGGTAGCGGATCAGCTCCGGCTGCACTCGGGGGTCATCCACGGGCAGGTGTCCCGGGAGGATGAGGGGGCTGCGGTCGTTTCGCTGCCATAGGGCGTGAATCACGGCCGCCATCAGGCGCAGTACGCCCCGCGTGCGCTGGAACGTTGGCAGCGTGGACCAGTCCGTGTAGAGGCGGTCGAAGACCTCGGGATGAATCGGATAGGCGTTCCGTATTCGTTTCTCGTACTCCCGCTCGCGGCACTCGGGTGGAAAGTCCGATCTAGCGTCACCGTAGAGTTCGACGAAACGGCGGGCCGTCACGTCGCGGTCCCGGTGCGCCTCCGTCCGAAGGGGCTCGAACAGCCGGCGGCGGACGATCTCGAAGCCCTCCTCAGCCGTTGCCGGCCGCCAGGACGACTCCACTCGCCCGATCACGTTCTGCAGTCGGTGCAGCGCCTCACGGCCGCGACGCCCGCCTACCTCGATGTCCTCGACATCGCGGGACGAATTGCCAACGTCGGATGCGGGAAGGCTCACGACCAGCAGGCAGTTTGACGTTGCCTTGACCGACTCGGTCAGGGTCTGGGCGAACGTGAACTGCGTGTCGAAAGTGCCGGCGGGAAGCGAGGCGTCGTCGTGGAGTTGCCGAGCGTAGGCGACCCATTCGTCGATGAGGATCAGGCAGGGGCCGCACTCCTCCAGGATTCGGTGCAGGGCCTCGCCTGGGTTCGTGGCGTGCCGGTCGTCTTCGGCGATTTGCCTGAAGGCTTCGGGACCGCCCAACTGCCAGGCGAGTTCTCCCCAGAGAGTACGAACCTGCGTGCCGTCGTCCTTGCGGTCCGGATTCCCGGGGGCTATTCGGTTGCCGACCAGGACTGCCCGTCTGGCCATGGGCAGTGCTTTGACTTCCGCGCCCTGCATCAGATCCTCGATGCCGGCGAGCTGACCTGCATCAACGCCACCCGTGGCGCTTCGAGGATCCGCGAAGAGATGGTAGAGCGCGAGCATCGAGTGCGTCTTGCCGCCGCCGAAGTTCGTCTGCAGTTGGACCACCGGGTCTCCCGCGTTTCCAGACAGGCGGCGCATGGCCGACCGCAGCATCGCCCGCAGGCTGGCGGTGAGGTAGGTGCGGTTGAAGAACTGCACCGGGTCGCGGTACTCGCTCGCTCCCTGGCCCTGGTGCACCTGCCACAGGTCGGCCGCGAACTCGGCCTGTTCGTAGCTTCCGCGACGGACATCGCGGTGGGGGAAGACGACGCTCCGCCACGGCTCGAGGCCATCGGCGCCGCCTGAGGCCGGACCGTCGGGCACCAGCCTCGCCTGCCGGCGTCGCGCGCTGCGGGCCTGCTCCTCGTGGATCAGCCGGAGGAGGTCGCTCTTCATCCGGTCGACTTCCGCTGTCTGCTCGGCCGAAACGGCCTGGAGCAGCCGGCTGACGGTGTCGAGCGCGCGGTAGGCGTCGGCGCTTGAGAATGGCCGCTGGTGTGCCCAGTTGTTCCTGTGCCCGCGCAGTTCGCTGACGAAGTTCCGCTCGCCCGGCCCCAGGACGTCCCTGAAGACGACGTTCCAGAAGTCCCACATCACCTTGAGCAGGGCGGCCGCGTCCCAGGCGATCGGTGCGCGGCCCCGGAGGTTCGGATCGTCGAAGCGGATCGACTCGCGGGAGATGCGCTGGGCCTTGACCGCCCGGTTCAGTTCCCGGTCGACGAACGGACCGAGGCCGTCCTTGAGTAGATCGAGCGCCTTGCCGACGCGCTCATGGTTCGTCATCGCCATGGAGCGTCGCGCAGTCTATGGGGCTGGGCGGTCGGGCGCCACCAGCGTCAAGCGAACTTGTCTACTAGGAGGGGGGCGCCGCGCGCTTGAGCAGGTCGGCGATGCGGTAGTTCGCGCTTGTGACGCCGAAGTCGGGTTCGCGTTGGAACGGTCTGCGGACGTAGTGCAGCGAGTGGTCGCCGTCGTCGCCGAAGAGGACGAGTGCGAGAATGTAGCTGTCCGGCTTGTTCAACGAAGTGAGTACCTCGTTCTTCGTCACGGTGATCGTGTCGGCGTCGCTCTGTCGTCCCTTGACCTCGATCAGGCGGAGCTTGCCGGTCTCCCCGTCCCGACTCTCGATGTCGTAGCCGCGGCGTTCGAACTCCCTGTCCGTCGGCTCATGGCCGAGTGCTCGCTCGGCGTCCATGACTGCGGCTCGGGCACGGGCGGCCGGAACCTGGGTGTTCGGCGACCGCTGCGCGAGCGGCTCCTCGCCGGCCATCTTGCGGAGGAGCCCGCGCGGGATCACGAGCACGCCTCCCTGAACTTGGGGCGGCAAGGGCGAAACCTGCCGGTCCAGTTCGATCTGCTTCATGCGGGCTTCGAGGCGAGCCGCGAGGTTCTCAGCCCGGTCACGGGCCTGGGCGGCGTTGAGCTTCGCAGCAGGCTTGCCGGCCGCTTCAGCGACCCGGAGCTCCTCGGTCCGGTGGCTCCAGTAAGCGATCTCGCGGGTGAGCCGCTTTCGAACTTCGGCTTCCGCCTTGTCGAGATGGCGGCGGCGCTCTTCGCGTACCTCCTCGACATGCCCAGGCACGACGTGGCGCACGGCGTAGGTCACGGCCTGCTGCTCCAGACCGGCATCGAGGAAGCTGCATTCCGGGCGGCCGAGGATCTCCTCCGTGGAGGGCTCGCCGGGGGCGACCGGCCGGTAGTCGAGGTAGGGGGCGTGGGCGGCGGAGCGCTCCCGGCCTTCGCGATCCACCTCGATGTAGAGCATGCGCTTCGAGACGATGCGCCGGTGGCCGGAGCGGGTCAAAGAGCCGTCCTGCAGTTCGTGCTCGATGGAGAAGAGAACCCTCGGAGCCGTGCCCTCGTCCCGATCGTCGATGAGCACCGTGCCTCTCCTCAGCAGGTCACGATGTTGTTCGAGGGTGAGATCGAGCACCGCGTCGAGCAGAGGATGACCCGGGCAGACGAAGGCGGCGTGAGGTTTCCCGGGAACGGCTATCAGGTGCTTCTCGAATGTGATCCGTTCGTATCGGGGAAGAACGGGAGCGGCGGCCACGGCAAGCTGCCGGTCGCGACGGCGGACCGCCGCCGGCACCCGGGTCGCCTCGTAGCGGCCCTTCTCGCGCCGTGCCAAGCTGCCGCCGGCTCGCTCGAAGGCCTCGCGAAAGAAGGACTCGATGTAGTGGGGTTGTAGGCGGCGCGCTTCTGCACGCTCCATGGTCTCCCGTACCCGGCGCACTCGCGTGTCGTCCATCGCGTCGTGGACCAGTTGGCGCTCTTCGAGCAGATCGGTGAGCGCCGCCGTGTCGAGCGCCTCCGCAAGCGCCGTGTCGAGCCGGGCCCTTACCTCTGGCCGTTCGCCGTAGCGGATCGCGTCGAGCAGGAGGTCCCGCAACGGCCGGCCGCCAAAGTCCAGCTTGCCGAGCACGTCGAAGACCTGGCCGCCCAGGGCTTCGCGGGCTTGCTCGAGTTTCTCCAGGAGCCGGCGGTAGACATCGCCTTCCCGCGTGTCTTCGGCTACCAGGTTCCAGAGGCGGCAGACCTCGGTCTGGCCGATTCGGTGGATGCGTCCGAAGCGCTGCTCAAGGCGGTTCGGGTTCCACGGCAGGTCGTAGTTCACCATCAAGTGCGCGCGCTGAAGGTTGATCCCTTCGCCGGCGGCGTCCGTGGCGAGCAGGATGAGGACACGCGGGTCGTTGCGGAAGGATTCCTGCACCTTGAGTCGCTCCTCTCGGCCCACTCCGCCGTAGATGACGGCGATGGCGGAGTCCCGGCCCAGCAGGGTCGCGATGCGCTCGCGCAGGTAGCGCAGCGTGTCGACATGCTCGGTGAAGAGGACGAGTTTCCTGGCGGTGTCCGGCCCGGCCCCTGAGTCAACGGGCCGGAAGATCTCGTCGTTCAGGACAGCCGAGAGTTCTCGCCACTTCGTGTCCTGCCCGCTTTCGCGGACCTCTCGGGCCAGCGACTCCAGCCGGGCCAGAGTGGCGATCTCGGCCTTCAGTTCGGCGATCGACCGGGCGGCAGTCGCCTGGTCCAGCACCTGCGCCTCGGTCTCGCGGAACTCGTCTTCGGGAGCGTCCTCAAGGTCCTCGAAGTCGTCCTCGTCCAGCTCGGGCGGCTGGAGGGATTGCACGATCAGAGAGTGCTGGCCCCCTCGTTGAAGCGTCTCGAGTTCTCGACGTCGCTCCTGGAGGCGCCGGCGGCGACGCCTGAGCGACTGGTAGATCGCTTCCGGCGAGGAGGCGAGGCGACGCTGAAGCATGGTCAAGGCGAAGCCCACTGTGCCGGCCCGTTTCCTGCTGGCCAGGGCCTCAGCGCGGTTGAACTCCTGCCTGACGTAGGCCGTGACCTCACCGTAGAGCCTGACCTCGTCGTCCGAGAGACGGAACGGGACGGTCTCGGCGATCCGCTCGGGGAACAACGGCTTGTTGTCGAAGGTGACCAGCTTCTCCTTGACCATACGCCTCATCAGGTCGGTGGTGTCGACGGAATGGGCGCCGTCACGCGGACGGCCCTCAAAGCGGTCGCCGTCGAGCAGAGCCATGAAGAGTTGGAAGTCCTCCTCCTTGCCGTTGTGCGGCGTGGCGGTCATCAGCAGGAAGTGGCGCGTCCGGTCGGAAAGCAGCCGGCCGAGTTGGTAGCGCTTGGTGTAGCGGACCTCGCTGCCGAAGCGGCGTGCCGAGAACTTATGGGCCTCGTCGCACACCACGAGGTCCCACTCGGCGTCACGGGACCCGAGCTTCAGTTGGAGCTCTTCGTCGCGGGAGAGCTTGTCCAGGCGGGCGATGACCAGGTCGTTCTGCTCGAACCAGTTGCCGCGCGTCGCTTCCAGGCCCTGGTTTGTGAGGATGGCGAACCGCAGATTGAAGCGTTGCTCCAGTTCGTCCTGCCACTGTTCAGCGAGCGACCCAGGGCAGACGATGAGACAGCGCTCCAGATCGCCGCGAGCGATGAGCTCCCGGATGAGCAGACCGGCCATGATCGTCTTGCCAGCGCCCGGGTCGTCGGCGAGCAGGAAGCGGAGTGGCTGCCGCGGCAACATCGCTTCGTAGACGGCGGTGATCTGGTGGGGCAGCGGCTCGACGTCGGACGTGTGAACGGCGAGCAGCGGGTCGAACAAGTGGGCGAGGCGGATGCGCTGCGCTTCGGCCGCCAACCTGAACAGGGCGCCATCGCCGTCGAAGGCCCAGGCTCTGCCGGATGAGGAGAGATCCAGGCGGCCTTCGTCCGAACGGTAGAGAAGTTCCGAGGCGGCGCGGCCGTCGGCCCGCTTGTAGAAGACCTCCACGACTTCTGACCCGTGCGCCGTCACCGCCGCTATCGTGGCTGGGCCGTCCGGGTCGAGCCCCCGAACGACGGCGCCCGGCTTCAGGTCTTCAAGTCGCATGGGTCACCGTCAAGGCGCAACGACGTCCAGCTCCCCGTCGCCGTACCGCGCCCGCAGCACCTTCTTGTCGAACTTGCCGACGCTGGTCTTCGGGACCTCGTCGATGAAGGTCCAGCGCTCGGGCAGCCACCAGCGGGCGACGCGGTCGGCCAGGTAGCTCCGGAGTTCGCCCGGGTCGGCGTCGGCGCCGTCGTTGAGCACGACGCAGGCGAGGGGTCGCTCGTCCCAGCGGTCGTCCGGCACGCCGACCACGGCGGCCTCGGCGACCGCCGGGTGCCCCATCAGCTCGTTCTCCAGGTCGACCGAGGAGATCCACTCGCCGCCCGACTTGATCACGTCCTTGGCGCGGTCGGTGATCTGCAGGAAGCCCAGTTCGTCGATCGAGGCGACGTCGCCGGTTCGTAGCCAGCCGTCGTGGAACTTCTCGGGATCGTCGTCGAGGTAGTACGAGCCGGTGATCCAGGGTCCGCGGATCTCGATCTCGCCGACCGCTTCGCCGTCCCAGGGCATCTCCTCGCCGTCGTCGTTGCAGATCCGGATCTCGACGCCCGAGATGATGCGACCCGTCTTGACCCTCCAGTCGACCTCTTCCTCGCGTGGAGTGCCGCGTGGCGGGATCGCCATGGCCGCGAGCGGCGAGGTCTCGGTCATGCCCCAGCCCTGGATGATGTCGACGCCGAAGCGGTCGCGGAACCCCTCGATGAGTGAGCGGGGCACGGCCGAACCGCCGCAGAGGACGGCGCGGAACGAGGAGAAGTCGACCTCGTGGTGCTCCGAGTAGCGGAGGACTTCGTTCCAGATCGTCGGTACCGCGCCGGAAAGGGTCGGTCGATGTTCGGCGATGATCCGGCACAGGGGCTCCGCCTGCAGGAAACGGTCGGGCATGACGAAGTCGGCGCCGGTGAACCATCCGACGTGGGGCAGGCCCCAGGCGTTGGCGTGGAACATCGGCACGATGGCCAGGATGCTGTCCGCCTGGCTGATGCCGAGCGCGCCGCCCGACGCCACCCCCAGGGCGTGCAGGAAGGACGACCGATGGCTGTAGGCGACTCCCTTCGGGTTGCCGGTGGTGCCGCTCGTGTAGCACATCGCGCAGGCGGCCCGCTCGTCGATCTCGGGCCAGTCGAATCCGGTGGGCTGGCCCGCGATCAGTTCGTCGTAGCGATGGATCGAGGCGCCGCCCGCCTCGAGGGCAGAGGCGTCGCCGTCGCCGACCACGATGAAGTGCTCGACGGTCTCGAGGTCGGCCACGACCTGCCCGATGAGCGGCACCAGGGAGTCGTCCACGATCACGACGCGGTCCCGGGCGTGATTCGTGACGTAGGTCAACTGCTCCGGGAACAGGCGGATGTTCAGGGTGTGAAGGACCGCGCCCATGCACGGGATCGCGAAGTAGGCCTCCAGGTGTTCCTGGTTGTTCCAGGCGAAGGTGCCGACCCGGTCGCCCGGCTCGATGCCGAGGCCCCTGAGCGCGTGCGCGAGCTGGGTGCTGCGCTCCGCGACCTCGGCGTAGGTGCCGATCCGGGCCCCGTCCGCCTGGCAGGTGATGATCCGGCTGTCCCTGTGCACCCGGCGTCCGTGATCGAAGATCATGTTGATCGTCAGCGGGAAATCCATCATCGTGCTGAGTGTCATCGCGGCGCTCCAGGGTGCGGCAGTTCTGGGAGGTTTGCTGGTGTCGGAGCGGTACCTTAGCGACTCCGCGACGGCCCGCGTAGACTGCGCCGATGGATCCCGTTCGGCTGGAGCTGTTCAGTAACCGGTTCGGGGCCATCGCGTCCGAGATGGGCGTGATGCTGCAGCGGACGGCGATGTCGGTGAACGTCAAGGAGCGCCTCGACTTCTCGTGCGGGATGCTCGACGCGGAAGGGCGGCTGCTGGTCAATGCGCCGCACATTCCGGTCCACCTCGGCGCGCTCGGCGAATGCGTGCGACGGGTCGCGGCGGAACTCGAGCTGGGCGCCGGCGACGTCGCGGTGACCAACCACCCCGGCTACGGCGGATCCCACCTGCCCGACATCACGGTCATCTCCCCGGTCCTTGTGGACGGCAGGCTGCTGGGCTACGTCGCCAACCGGGCCCACCACGCTGAACTGGGCGGCATCCGGCCGGGCTCCATGCCGCCCGAGGCACGCAACCTGGCGGAAGAGGGTGTGGTCATCGCGCCTCAGTACCTCGTGCGGGCCGGAGAGCCGCAGTGGGAGCGGATCGAAACGCTGCTCAGCAGAGGCCCGGCGCCTTCCCGCTCGGTGGCCGAGAACCTGGCCGACCTGGGCGCGGCGGTGGCCGCCAACCGGCGCGGGGTGGCGGCCCTTCGTCAGCTCGCCGCGGACGCCGGCGAGGAGGAGGTGCGTCGTTACATGTCGGCGCTCTACTCGCGCGCCGCCGACCGCATGCGTTCAGCGCTGGAGGACCACGTGCGGAGCACCGGCCGCCAGTCCTTCCACGCCCGCGAACGCCTGGACGACGGCTCGCCGATCGAGGTCGAGGTGACGGTGGACCGCGGTTCGGCGCGGATCGATTTCACGGGCAGCGCTCCCGTCCACTCCGGCAATCTGAACGCCACTCCGGCGATCGTCCGGAGCGCCACGATCTACGTGCTGCGGCTGCTGATCGGCGTGCCGCTCCAACTCAACGAGGGGCTGCTCGAACCGGTCGAGATCGAGATCCCGCGCGGCATGCTGAACCCGGAGTTCCCGGCCGATCCGGGGCGCTGTCCGGCTGTCGTCGGCGGAAACGTCGAGACCAGTCAGCGGATCGTCGACACCCTGATCAAGGCGCTCGGACTCTGTGCCTGCGGGCAAGGCACGATGAACAACACCCTGTTCGGCGACGATACGTTCGGCTACTACGAGACGGTCGGCGGCGGGGCCGGGGCCGGACCGGGTTTCCGGGGCGCGAGCGGCGTCCATACCCACATGACGAACACGCGCATCACCGACCCCGAAGTGCTGGAGCACCGCTATCCCGTGCGTCTCGAGCGGTTCGCCGTGCGCCGCGGATCGGGCGGGCGGGGCCGCTATCCCGGCGGCGACGGCCTGCGCCGGGAGCTGCGGTTCCTCGTGCCGCAGCAGGTTTCGGTGCTCGGCCAGCACCGGGTGGAGCGTCCCTACGGTGTCGAAGGCGGAGAGAGCGGGAGTGTCGGCCGCGCGCGTATCGTGCGTGCCGCGGGCGGTGTCCGCGAGCTTTCCTCCGTCGACCAGGCGGACGTGATGCCCGGTGACCTTCTCGTGCTCGAGACTCCCGGCGGCGGCGGTTGGGGGGGATAGAATGCCCGCCCGTCCCGGCGATCGGGACGGGCCTTGCCAGTCAGCAGAAAACAGGAGCCGAGTCGATGAGCCAGCAACAGGTTCAGGTCAGCGAAGAGAAGGCGCGCGCGGTCGCCGAGGAATCCCGCCAGAAGGAGTGGAAGAACCCTTCCTTCATGAAGGAGCTCTTCCTGGGCAACTTCCGCTTCGACCTGATCAGCCCCTATCCCTCCCGCGACGAGTGGCGGCCGGAGTTCGAGTCGTTCTACTCCGCGCTGACGGACTTCCTTCGCGACGAGGTCGATCCGGTAGAGATCGACGTCTCGGAGGACTACCCCGACCACGTGATCGACGGTCTCGCCCGGCTCGGCGCCTTCGGCATGAAGATCCCGACGGAGTACGGCGGCCTCGGGTTCGACCAGGTCGAGTACGCCCAGGTGATGGAACTGATCGGCTCGTTCGACGGCAACCTGACCGCTCTGCTCTCGGCTCACCAGTCGATCGGCGTGCCGCAGCCGGTCAACCTGTTCGGCACCGAGGAGCTGAAACGGAAGTACCTGCCGCGTTGCGCCGCGGGCGAGATTTCCGCCTTCGCCCTGACCGAGCCGGAGGTCGGTTCCGATCCGGCAAGACTCTCGACGTCCGCCGTGCTCGACGGCGACTTCTATGTGCTGAACGGCACCAAGCTCTGGTGCACGAACGGCACGAAGGCGAAGCTGCTCGTCGTCATGGCGATGGACCCGGTGACCGAGAAGATCAGCTCATTCGTCGTCGAGACCGCTTGGGAGGGTGTCGAGGTCGAGCGCCGCTGCCACTTCATGGGACTGAACGCACTCGCCAACGGCGTCATCACCTTCGACGACGTGAAGGTGCCGAAGGAGAACCTGATCGGCAAGGAGGGCAGGGGGCTCAAGATCGCCCTCACGACCCTGAACGACGGTCGCCTGTCGATTCCGAACAGCTCGGTCGGCGCCGCCAAGTACTGTCTCAAGGCGGTGCGCGAGTTCGGCAGCAGCCGGATCCAGTGGGGCGTGCCGATCGGAAAGCACGAGGCGATCGCGCAGAAGATCTCCGACATCGCGGCCTACACCTTCGCGATGGAGGCGATCGTCAAGCTGGCCAGCCACATGTCGAACGACAAGCGACTCGACCTGCGCCTGGAGAGTGCCGCCTGCAAGGAGTGGAACACCTGGCGCGGCTGGCAGATCATCGACGAGACGATGCAGGTGCGGGGCGGCCGCGGCTACGAGACGGAATCGTCCCTGCGGGATCGCGGCGAGGAACCGGTCGGGATCGAGCGGATGATGCGGGACTTCCGGATCAACCGAATCTTCGAGGGCTCCAGCGAGATCATGCACCTGATCATGGCCCGCGAAGCGGTGGACAAGCACCTGCAGGTGGCGGGCACGTTGATCGACCGGCGAGCCGGCACGGGCGCCAAGCTCCTGGCGCTGCCGAAGATCGGCCTGTTCTACGCCTGGTGGTATCCGACCCGCTGGCTGGCCTGGAGCCGCTGGCCCCGCTACGCCGGGTACGGAAAGTACGGAAAGCACCTTCGCTTCATCGATCGGGCGGCGCGCAAGCTGGCGCGCGAGAGCTTCCACGGGATGCTCGTCTACCGGGAGAAGATGGAGCGTCGGCAGATGTTCCTGTTCCGCCTCGTCGACGTCGTCAACGAACTGTTCGCGATGGCCGCCTCGGTCTCCCGCGCCCATTCCGAGGAGCAGGCGGGCACGGCGGACGCAGCTCACTCCGCGGCGCTCTGCGACCTCTTCTGCCGCATGTCGCGGCGCCGGGTGAAGCAGCTCTTCCGCGAGCTGTGGCACAACGAGGACGACCTGAAGTACCGGACCGCGCAGGATGTGATGGGAGGCCGGCACATCGGCCGCGAGAAGCTCCTGGACGACCTCGATCCTTCGGGCCGGGCTCCGCGCCGGGCAGCGGCCGCCGCTTCCTAGGGAACCGTGTCGACCCCCGCGAGGAGGGTGGAGGCCGGTCCGCCGGTCGACGCGGCCGGACACCGTGTGGGTCTGGTCAGTCTCGGCTGCGCGAAGAACCACGTCGACAGCGAGGTCATGCTCGGAGTCCTCGATGGCCAGGGCTTCGAACTGGTCGCGGACCTGGACCGGGCCGACACGGTGATCGTGAACACCTGCGGCTTCATCAACGAGGCCCGGGAGGAATCGATCGACGCCATCCTCGACGCCGCGGCCCGCAAGGCGGATATCGCCGGACCGGTGCGGCAGGTGCTGGTCGCGGGCTGCATGGCCAATCGCTACGGCCGGGAGCTTGCGACGGAGATCCCGGAGATCGACGGCTTCGTCGATCTCGATTCGCTGAGGCAGGTCGGCGCCCTGGTGCGGCTCGGCGGTGCGCCGGCGCCGGAGCCGGCCGCGTCCCACCTGGTGTTCGACCATCGCGACTCCCGGCTGTTGACCACCAGGGGCTACGCGTACCTCAAGGTCGCGGAGGGTTGCAACAATCCGTGCACTTTCTGCGCCATTCCCGTCTGGCGAGGACGCCTGCGCAGCCGGCCGGTCGAAAGTCTGGTCCTCGAGGCGCGGGACCTGGTCGAGCGGGGCGCCCGCGAACTCGTGCTGGTAGCCCAGGACACGACCCGCTACGGCGAGGATCTCGGCTATGGCCGGCACGGTCTCCTGCGCCTGGTGGAGGCGCTGCTCGCCGAGACGGAGGCGGACTGGATCCGGTTCCTCTACGCCTACCCGACGACCCTCGACGAGTCCCTGCTCCGGCTCATGGCGAGCGAGCCGCGGGTGGCGTCCTACCTCGACATGCCGTTGCAACACAGCGACCGCGAGGTGCTGCGGGCGATGCGCCGGGGCGGATCGGCTGACCGCTACCGGCGGATCTTCGAGCGGGCGCGCGAGCTCGACCCGGAGATGAGCCTGCGGACGACCTTCATCGTCGGTTTTCCCGGCGAGGACGAAGCCGCTTTCGAACGGCTGCTCGGGTTCGTCTCCGAGGTCCGCTTCGACCACCTCGGCGCGTTCGTCTACAGCCCCGAAAGCGACACGCCGTCGGCGTCACTGCCGGACCAGGTGCCGCGCCGGATCGCCGAGGAACGCAAGGCGCGCCTGCTCGAGTTGCAGCGGGGCATCGCGCTGGAGCGCCGCGGGCGTCTTGTCGGCAGGACCCTGCCGATGCTGATCGAGGGGCCGTGCGAAGAGACCGAGCACCTGCTCCAGGCGCGGCATCAGGGGTTGGCGCCGGAGGTCGACGGTCGCGTCCTCATCAACGACGTTGCCGGCGACGGTGAGGCGACTCCCGGGCTGGCGGGGTTTACCGCCGGTCGGATCGTCGATGTGGAGATCACCGACGCCTTCGCCGACGACTCCGTCGGTCGCATCGTGGGCTTCGACGCGGCTGCTTCAACGGCCGGGTCAGCGACTGCCGAGGCAGGCTCCTGATGCAGGCCATCCGCGACGCCATCGCCTCGACCGAACTGCCGCGCGGGGTCATCGCGACGATCGGCAACTACGACGGCATCCACATCGGGCAGCAGAGCGTGCTCGAGATGGTCACGGGCCGGGCGCGCGAACTCGGGGCGCCCTCGGCGGTCATCACGTTCGATCCCCATCCGCTGAGCGTCGTCCGTCCGGACGACGCGCCGCCCCGGCTCGTGACTCAGGCGCAGAAGGAGGATCTGCTGCGGGATGCGGGCCTGGACTACGTGTTGACGATCGGATTCACCCATGAGTTCTCGAACACCCGGGCGCGGACGTTCGTCCGGGACTTCCTGCACGGGAGGCTGGCGGTCGCCGAGCTCTACGTCGGCTCGCACTTCACGTTCGGCCGCCGGCGGGAGGGCGACATCGCGCTGCTCAAGGAGATGGGCGCGTCCCTAGGCTTCGCCGCGGTGGAGATGGACGAGGTCCGGACCGCCGGCGAGCGGGTCTCCAGCAGCCGTATTCGGAGCCTGGTCCTCGACGGTCGAATCGAGGAGGCGAACGCTCTCCTCGGCCGCCCGTACACGATGACGGGCACGATCGCCCAGGGTGACCGCATGGGCCAGCGGCTCGGCTGGCCGACGATCAACCTGGCGCCCGAGAACGAGCTCTACCCCCACAACGGCGTCTACGTGACCAGGGTCTACTTCCCGAGCTTCGAGGCGACCTTCCGGTCGGTCACGAACATCGGCACCCGGCCCACCGTCTACGAGAACTACAGGCGGGTGATCGAGAGCCACATCCTCGACTTTTCGAGCGACGTGTACGGCGAGCAGGTGCACCTCTCCTTCTGCCGTCACCTGCGGGAGGAGAAGCTCTTCTCGTCCATGATGGACCTCTCCGCCCAAATCGGCCGCGACGCCGACGCCGCGAGGGAGTATTTTCGACGAACGGACTAGTTGTAACGGACACGAGGAACCGAACCGATGGCAAGTGAGCAGATCTTCAATGTGGACAGTCAGAGCTTCCAGGATCAGGTACTGGGGTCGGACACCCCGGTGCTGGTCGACTTCTGGGCGACCTGGTGCGGCCCGTGCCGGATGGTGGCGCCGATCCTGGACGAACTGGCCGGCGAGTACGACGGGCGCCTCCGCATCGCCAAGCTCGACGTCGACCACGCCCAGGACGTGGCCGTTCGTTACGGCGTGCAGGGCATCCCGCACTTCATCCTGTTCAAGGATGGCGAGATCCTGGGCCGCATGACCGGCGCCGCGCCGAAGATGCGGTTCGAGGCCTTCCTGAACGACCACGTCTGATCCGGGCTCCGGCGCCAGTGGGATGACCTGGCCGCGTAGCCATCTCCTGGGGGTTCTCCTTGCGGAGGAGAGTGTCGAGGCGCTCGTGGTCCTGGCCGGGTCGAGCCGTGACCCGGACCTGGCGCCCTTCGTCGGAGGAGCTCGTCTGGGACAGGCATGCGTGGTGGCGCACGGCGGCGGGGTCTGGCTCGTGTACTTCACGTCGATGGAGCGGGAGGAGGCGGCCCGGGCGGAAGCGGGTGGTGTCGAGCTGGTTCATCCCGCCGACTTCGGGATGGAAACTCTGCGCCGCGACGGGAAGACGCACGAGGAGATCCTCGCGGCGGCCGTGCAGACCGCACTCGATCGGGCAGGCGTGGTTCCGGGTCGAGTAGCTCTTGCCGGTCGGCCGGCGGCGGGCATTGCCGTGGCAACGGCGAGGACGCTCGAGGAAGGTGGGTGGAAGCCTGTTTCAGGACGCGGCCTGATGCTGGCGCTCCGCCGCACCAAGACCACAGCCGAGGTCGAGGGAGTCGCCTCCGCCGCGCAAGCGACGGTTGATGCCTTCAGGTCGGTGGCGGAAGCGCTGGCCGAGAGCGCGGTCCGGGAGCGTGGCGAGCTCTGGCTGGACGAAGAACGCGTCACCGTGGCCCGGGTCAAGGCCCTCGCGGCGCAGGTGTTCGCTGCCCACGGTCTGGAACAGCCGGAGAGTTCGATTGTCGGTCCGGCGGAAGAGGGGGCCACGGGGCACAGCACGGGCACCCTGGAACGGGTCCTGAGAGTCGGCGAGTCCATCGTCGTCGACCTGTTCCCGCGCGGCCGACTGTTCGCCGATTGCACGAGGACTTTCTGTGTTGGAGAGCCACCGGAGGGGCTGGCGCGAGCGCACGGCCTTGTGCTGGAGGCGCTCGAGACCAGTCTCAAAGCGGTCCGGCCCGGCGTGCGGGGCTGGACCCTGCACGAGCGGGTCTGCCGCCTGTTCGAGAACGAAGGCTTCGCCGTGCCCGACAAGAACCCCGGCACACAGAGGGGCTACTTCCACCTGCTCGGCCATGGCGTCGGTTACGAACTGCACGAGCTGCCCAGCTTCCGGAAGACCGGACCGGGAACAGACGAGTTCGTCGCTGGCGACGTGGTGACGATCGAGCCCGGTCTCTACGATCCAGACGCCGGATGGGGAGTACGACTCGAGGATCTCGTGGTCGTCACGGAGGACGGCATGACGAACCTCACACCGCTGCCCTACGATCTCGACCCCCGTTCCTGGTAGGCGGCCACAGGGACCGCGCCCTGGACTCCCGGGCTGGCGGGTTGCGCTAGCTGCGTTCGACCCAGTAGTTGGGCGCTTCCTTCGTGATGACGACGTCGTGGGCGTGGCCTTCCTTCTGGCCGGCGGCCGTGACACGGATCATGCGCGCCTGCTTCCTGAGTTCGCTGACGCTGGCGCAGCCTGAGAGGCCCATGCCCGAGCGGAGACCGCCCGTGAGCTGACCGATCACCTGGTGGACGCTGCCCTTGTGCGGCACCATGCCCTCGATGCCTTCCGGCACGAGCTTCGACAGCGGCTGCTCGTCGGACTGGAAGTAGCGGTCGGCGCTTCCCTCGGCCATGGCGGACAGCGAGCCCATGCCGCGGTAGGCCTTGTAGCTGCGTCCCTGATAGAGGATCGTTTCGCCGGGGCTCTCTTCGGTTCCGGCGAGCAGGGAGCCGACCATCACGCTGTGGGCGCCGCAGGCAAGCGCCTTCGTCAGGTCCCCCGAGAACCGGATTCCACCGTCCGCGACCACCGGCAGATCCCCGGCCGCCGAGGCCGTGTCGCGGATCGCCGTCACCTGGGGCATGCCGGCGCCGGTGACCACCCGGGTCGTGCAGATGCTGCCCGGACCGATGCCGACCTTGATCCCGTCCGCGCCGCGTTCGGCGAGCTCGCGCGCGCCGTCAGCGGTCGCGACGTTGCCGACCAGGAGTTGAGCGTCGGGAAGGGTCTCGCGGATACACTCCACGGCGTCGAGCACACCGCGACTGTGGGCGTGAGAGGAGTCGACGACGAGCACGTCGGCCTGGGCCGAGGCCAGCTCTTGCGCCCGTTCCAGGTAGTTGCCCGCCGTGCCGACCGCCGCCGCCACCCGCAACCGACCCAGATCGTCCTTGCAGGCGATCGGGTACTCCATCATCTTCTGGATGTCCTTGACGGTGATCAGACCCTTCAGGTTGCCGTCGTCGTCCACGACCAGCAGTTTCTCGATCCGGTGTCGATGGAGCTGGGCCTTGGCCTGGTCCAGCGTCGTTCCCTGGGGAACCGTGACCAGGTCCTCGTGCGTCATCAGTTCCGATACCGGACGGCTGGTGTTCGTCTCGAACCGCAGATCGCGGTTGGTCAGGATACCCACCAGATGCCCGTCACGGTCGGTGACCGGAACGCCGGAGATCTTGTAGCGGGCCATCAGGTCGAGCGCTTCGTGAATGCGCTGCTCGGGCCGGATCGTGATCGGGTTGACGATCATGCCCGCTTCGGAGCGCTTGACCCGGTCGACTTCGGTGGCCTGGGCTTCGATGGAGAGGTTCTTGTGGATCACCCCGATGCCGCCCTCCTGGGCCACGGCGATCGCCAGTTCGGCCTCGGTGACGGTGTCCATCGCGGCCGAGATCAAGGGAATGTTCAGCTCGATCCCGCGCGTGACGCGGGTGTCGAGGCGGACATCGTTCGGATGCACCTCCGACAGGCCCGGGGCCAGGAGGACATCGTCGAAGGTGAGGGCAAGTGCGGGGGTGCCACCCCCGGAGTCCGACGTTTCCATGCCGAACGCTATCAACTGGGAGGCCGTGGCGCACCCGGTTGCGCCGCCGACCTCACACGTAGCGTTCTGCGGAGCAAGCTCCTAGACGGCGACCGGAGCGCCGCAGCACTTCTTGTACTTCTTGCCGGAACCGCAGGGACAGGGTGCATTGCGGCCGACCTTGGCCTGACCGCGGACGACGGTGCGCGGTTTCTGGGGCCGCATGGGCGGTCCGGTTGGTCCTTGCGGCGGCGGAAAGCCGCCGGCAGCGGGAGCCGGGGGGCTGCCGGAGGGCACTCCGGGGATGCCCGGCATGCCGGGGCCCGGTCCCGGCTGGGACCCGCCGGCAGGTGGGGGCAGGCCGAGGGCACTGGGGTGGCGGAAGCTCATGTCCGTTGGGCGGAGCGCCCGGCGCCGGCGCTCCAGTTCGGCGATCTCCTCGGCGGAGATGGGACGCAGGCGGAACAGATCCTTGATGATCGTGTCCTCGATTCGTTCCTTCATCTCCGCGAACAGCTCGTAGCTCTCGCGCTTGTACTCGTTCTTCGGATCACGCTGGCCGTAGCCGCGAAGCCCGATTCCCTCCTTCAGGTGGTCGAGCGCGAGCAGATGGTCCTTCCAGGAGGAGTCGACGACGCGGAGCATGTGGTGGCGCTCGGCGGCGCGCAGCGCCTCAGCGCCGTGGGCCTCCTCCTTCTCGCCGTAGCTCCGCTCGGCCGCCCCCGTGATCGCATCCCGCAGCTCCTCCGTGCCGAGCTCCTCCAGTGGCTCCCCGAGTTCCTGTTCGTCGAGGTCGAAGTAGGTGCGGATCTCCGAGCGCAGTTCGTCGATCTGCCAGTCCCGCGGGTCCGCCTTGGGTGGACAGTGGCGGTCGATCAGGTAGTCGACCACGTCGCCGGCGATCCTCGTCACGTAGTCCCGCCCCTCGCGGCCGAGGAGGATGTCGCGGCGCAGTTCGTAGATCGCCTCGCGCTGCTTGTTCATCACGTCGTCGTACTCGAGCAGGTTCTTGCGGATCTCGAAGTTCCGGCCCTCGACCTGGGTCTGGGCGCGCTCGATTGCCCGGTTCACCATGCCCGCTTCGATCGGCACGCCTTCCTCCATGCCGAGCCGCTTCATCAGCGCCTGGACCCGGTCCGAGGCGAAGATGCGCATCAGATCGTCCTGCAGGGAGAGGTAGAAGCGCGAGGAACCGGGATCGCCCTGGCGGCCGGAACGGCCGCGAAGCTGGTTGTCGATGCGCCGCGAATCGTGCCGCTCCGTGCCGAGAATGTGCACGCCGCCGGCGGCGACGACGGCGTCGCGCTCCGCCGCGCACAGCTCCTGGAAGCGGGC
Organism: Holophagales bacterium; assembly: GCA_009845425.1. Classification (GTDB taxonomy): domain Bacteria; phylum Acidobacteriota; class Thermoanaerobaculia; order Multivoradales; family Multivoraceae; genus Multivorans. Next base: position 170,637 of record VXZQ01000003.1, on the reverse strand, counting down.
GAGGGCGTCGGCGAAGCCCTGCGGGTCCTTGGCTTCGTCGACCTCGGCCCGCGCCAGTTGCTCGGGGTTGCCGCCGAGGACGATGTCCGTGCCGCGGCCGGCCATGTTCGTGGCGATCGTCACCGCGCCGCGTCGGCCGGCCTGGGCCACGATTGCCGCCTCGCGCTCGTGGTACTTCGCGTTCAGCACGACGTGCTGGACGCGGTTCCTCTTGAGCAGCCGTGACAACATCTCGCTGTTCTCGATCGATACGGTGCCGACCAGCACGGGTTGACCGTGTTTCTGGCAGTCCTGGATCTCCTCGACGACGGCGTTCCACTTCTCGGGCGCCGTGCGGTAGACGAGATCCGAGCGATCGTCGCGGATCATCGGCTCGTTCGTCGGCACGACGACGACGTCGAGGCTGTAGATCTGGCTGAACTCGCCCGCCTCGGTGTCGGCCGTGCCGGTCATGCCGGCCAGTTTCTCGTACATGCGGAAGTAGTTCTGGAACGTGATCGTCGCCAGGGTCTGGTTCTCGCGCTCGATCCGTACGCCTTCCTTCGCCTCGACCGCCTGGTGCAGGCCGTCGGACCAGCGCCTGCCGGGCATCTTGCGGCCGGTGAACTCGTCGACGATCACGACCTGACCGTTCTCGATCAGGTACTCGACATCGCGCCGGTAGAGGTTGTGCGCCCGCAGTCCCTGGTTGACCGCGTGCAACACGTCCATGTTCTCCATCTCGAACAGGTTGCCGACGCCGAGCAGCTTCTCGACCTTGGCCGCGCCTTCGTCGGTGAGGGCCGCCGTGTGCGCCTTCTCGTCGCAGACGAAGTCGCCGGTCGTGTACTTCCGGTCGCCGTCCCGGATCTCCTCGCCGCGCTCGAGCTTGGGGATGATCCGGTTGACGAGCGTGTACTTCTCGGTCGATTGCTCGGACGGTCCCGAGATGATCAGGGGCGTTCTCGCCTCGTCGATGAGGATCGAGTCGACCTCGTCGACGATCGCGTAGTGGTGGCCGCGCTGGACCATCGATTCCAGCGTGAACTTCATGTTGTCGCGCAGGTAGTCGAAGCCGAGTTCGTTGTTCGTGCCGTACGTGATGTCCGCGCCGTAGGCCTGCTGGCGCTCCTGGTCGGTCAGGCCGTGCTGGATCACGCCGACGTCGAGACCGAGGAACCGGTAGATCTGTCCCATCCACTCGGCGTCGCGTCGCGCCAGGTAGTCGTTCACGGTGACGACATGGACGCCATTGCCGGCGAGGGCGTTGAGATAGACGGGCAGAGTGGCGACGAGGGTCTTGCCCTCGCCGGTCTTCATCTCGGCGATCTTGCCCTGATGGAGGACGACGCCGCCGAGCAACTGGACGTCGTAGTGCCGCATTCCCAGGGTGCGGCGCGACGCCTCCCGAACGGTGGCGAAGGCGGGCACCAGGAGGTCGTCGAGGCCGGCGCCCTGGTCGAGGCGGGTTCGAGCCTCGCTGGTGCGGGCGCGCAACTGATCGTCTGTCAGCGATTCGAGTTCCGGCTCGAGGGCGTTGATCCCGTCCACGAGCGGCTGAAGCCGCTTCAGATCACGGTCGTGCTTGCTGCCGAAGACCTTGGTGATCGTCTTTGAGATCATGAGCTCGTTCCCATCGGTCCGCGCGACGGCGCCGTCCGATGCCGGGAAGAAGGCTGGGAACCCTGGCGGAGCGTCTCCGCGCCGCCAGCGACCCGGTCGCATCGTCCGTCAGCGGGCGATGCGACGGCATCCTAGCGCGGCGTTTCGTTACGCAGCGGGCCGTCAGCCCTGGCTCCGCAAGTACTCGAACGGGTTGCGGGCGTCGCCTTCCAGCCGGACCTCGTAGTGCAGGTGGTAGCCCGTCGTCCGCCCCGAGTTCCCGACCCGGCCCACGATGTCGCCGCGGCGAACCTCCTGGCCTTCTTCGACCAGAATCTCCGCCATGTGCCCGTAGCGCGTTTCGTAGCCGAAGCGGTGAAGCACGTAGACGGCCCGGCCCAGGTTGCCCATCCGTTCCGCGCGGACGACGATTCCGTCCGCGGTCGCCAGCACCGGAATGCCTCGGTCCGCGGAGATGTCGAGACCGGAGTGGTGGGCGCGCTGGCCCGTGATCGGATCCCGCCGGAAACCGAAGCCGCTGTTGATCACGCCGCGGACCGGCCAGATCATGGGCGTGGAACGGAGGACGAGTTGACGCTCTTCGAAGGCGCTGTCGACGGCGTCGAGCCGACCCCCGAGCAGCGCCGCCCGGGCCTCCAGCAGAGACAGATCGGAGCTGTCTGGCGCGCTCAGGCTCGTGAAGATGCCGCCGGCCCCGGCTTCCGACAACCGACTCTCCGGCTCGCCGCCGACGATCTGCTCGAGCCCGGCGACGATCGCGAGGTCGCGAGTGCGGTCCTCGGCCTCGGTCAACGCCTGCTGCAGACGGGAGACGCTCGCCTCGAAGGAGGCGTTGGCGCGACGCAGATCCGCGTTTTCCTGCTGGATCCGCTCCAGGTCGTGGAGCTGGACCGCCGATCGGACCTGATAGACGGTTACCCAGCCCGTGATGCCGAGCACGAACGCGGCTGCCGCCGCGATAGCGACCAGCCAGCGGCCGCTGACCCGAAACTGTCGGGTCCGCCTCATCGAGTGAGGAACGAAGACGATCGTGTGGTTCCTGGGCGGCATATCGACCAGAGTCGATTTTAACAGCAAACGCCGGGGCCGTCAGGGCGGCGACCGGGCGAGGCGGAGGGGAGCCCCGCCCGGCCGCCTTCCGCGTCGACGTCATGGGTTGTGACGGTCCAGCGGCCGGTACTGGATCGCCTCCGCAACGTGGGTGACGTCGATTCGCCGGGATGAGTCGAGATCGGCGATCGTACGGGCTACCTTGAGTGCCCGGGCCAGTGCCCGTGCCGACATGGCCAGGCGCTCGAAGGCCGCGTCGAGCAGGCTCTGGGCCGCTTCGGTTGGCCGGCAGTGGCTTTCCAGATCCCGGCGCGACATCGTGCTGTTCAGGGGCGCCGGATGGCCGGCGGGGAAGCGGGATGCCTGCTTACGGCGCGCACCCGCGACCCTCTCCGCGATGTCGGCGGAGGACTCGCAGGCCGGTCCCTTCAGGTCCTCCAGGCTGGGAACCGGCATCTCGACGTGGAGGTCGATCCGGTCGAGCAGGGGGCCCGAAAGCTGCCGGCGATAGCGGTCGATGTCTCTGGCGGCGCAGACGCAGTCCGCCCGCGGATCACCGAAGTGGCCGCAACGGCAGGGGTTGCAGGCGGCGACGAGGGTGAACCGGGCGGGGAAGCTGAGCCGGGCCTTCGCCCGGACGACCGTGACCACCCCGTCCTCGAGCGGCTGGCGGAGTGCCTCGAGGGCGTCGCGCCTGAACTCGGGCAGTTCGTCCAGGAACAGCACGCCGGCATGCGCCAGGCTGATCTCCCCAGGCCTCGGCACCGAGCCGCCGCCGATCAGGCCCGACGCGGAGACGCCGGAGTGGGGGCTGCGGAAAGGGCGGGTCCAGACCAGTCCATCGGCGCCGCGCGCCAGGCCGGCCAGCGAGTGGATCTTCGTCACGGTGATCGCCTCCTCGCCGGTGAGCGGCGGCAGGATTCCGGGCAGGCGCCGCGCGAGCATCGTCTTGCCGGTTCCCGGCGGTCCGACGAAGAGGACGTTGTGCCCGCCGGCCGCTGCTATCTCGAGCGACCGCTTGGCCGTTTCCTGACCGCGGACGTCGGAGAAGTCGGGACCGGTGCCGTTCTTGCCCTGCCGGGGCGGCATCGCCGTCGCCGGTGCGATCAGCCGGTCTCCGGTCAGATGCTCGATCGCCTCACGGAGGTGGGCGACGGGGATCACCTTCGTGCCGGCCAGTGCGGCGGCCTGTCTGCTGTTCGCCGCCGGCAGGAGGACTTCGCGGATGCCGAGTTTTCCGGCCAGCTCCGCGATAGACAGGGAGCCGCGGATGGGGCGCACCTCGCCGTCGAGACCTAATTCGCCGCAGGCCATCCGGCCTTCGAGCGACTCGGCGGAGAGTTCCCGATTGGCGGTGAGGAGCCCAAGGGCGATCGGCAGGTCGAGCTGGTTGCCTTCCTTGCGCAGATCCGCTGGCGCCAGATTGATGACGACGTTGCGGCTCTCGAGGTCGTAGCCGCTGCTGCGAATCGCCGCCCGCACACGGTCGCGGCTCTCCCGAACGGCGGTGTCGGGCAGCCCGATCAGCTGCATCGCCGGCAGGCCGAAGTAGGCCGCGACTTCAACCTGGACCTCCCGCGCCTCGATGCCCCAGGGCGTCGCGGAGTTCATGTATGCGATCACATGGACTAAGACGCGAAGCCGCTCCAGAAGCCGGCTCCGTCCTTCCTTAACGCAGTGAGAGCGCAGGCTGAACCTGCGCTCTCAGAGTGTCTCGGGCTCGGGATGGATGCGTTTTCGCGGTAGGCGGTTTGTGCCCGATGGGCCCCGACTCGTTCTGGTTTGCCCCGGCGCGGCCCGGGTCGGACTGCGGGTCCGCTGGGCGCTCGGGCGGTTCAGGCGACGGTCGAGCGGCCGGAAGTCATTCGTCCATCTAAGCCCTGGACTCGGCGGCCCCCGGATTGGCTCCCTCGGCGATCAGCGTAGGGTCAACCGGGGGCTGAAGATGGCCCGGTGGGGTCATGGAGCCTCCTTCCCTTGCATCGGTGAAACCACGCTAGGGGTGCGGCAGGGGGTTGTCAAGCAACCGACCGGTCGGATGGTCAGGCCGAATCGCCGGTGGGTAGACTGATCGGAGTCGGACGGAGTTCAGCGGGAGGTGACCAGGTCGGTCGAGCATGGGCTCAGGAATGCGTAGCCTGAGGTGGTTCCTGCGGCTGCTGGCGAGGCTCTTCTTCCGCAGCGTCGAGATCGTCGGCACCGAGAACGTGCCGCGAGAGGGTGGCGGTCTTCTCGTCGCCTGGCACCCGAACGGACTGGCGGACGGCATCCTGTTGCTCGGCTTCAGTCCGAGGCCCGTCACCTTCGGGGCCCGCCACGGCCTGTTCAGGCTGCCGATCGTGGGCTGGCTGTTGCGGGGCGCCGGCGCGGTGCCCCTCTATCGCCGCCGGGATCGGGGAGAACCCGGTGCCCGGATGAGCGACGAGGAGCGCCGGGCGGCGAACCAACGGAGTCTGGGAGCGCTCGCGGTCGCCGCCCGGCACTCTTTCGTAGCCATCTTCCCCGAGGGTGCAACTCACGACGAGCCCCGGTTGCTCGAGTTGCGGGCGGGGGCTGCGCGGCTGTTCGAACTTGCCCAGGAGGACGGCGGCGATCCCGCTCTCGTGCCCGTGGGTCTCCACTACGAGCGGAAGCACGCCTTCCGTTCCCGGGCCCTGATCGCCTTCTATCCGCCGGTCGACCTGCCGGCAGATCTACGCCCGGAGCGAGGTGGCGCACGGTGCCCGGACCCCGATCGGCCCGCTACGGAAGGGACTTTCGTGGACCGCCTTACCGGCCTGATCCAGCAGCACCTGATCGAGGTCACCCATCCAACCGAGAGCTGGGAGCTTCACCGGGCGATGGAGAGGGTGCGGTCGCTGGTGCGCGCGGAACAGGCCCTGCGCGAGGGCGTGGCACGCCTGGGACGAGCGCCGATGCAGGAGCGGGATGCGGGCTTCGCCCGGGTCTGGGCCGGCTACCGAAAGCAGCGCGCGATCGATCCTCGCGTCGTGGAGCGGCTCGTGGCGCGGGTGAGCCGCTATGGAGAGGCGTTGCAGTTGCTCGGTCTGAACGACCGGGACCTGGACCGGCTCCCGGTGCGCCGAACGGCGATGCGCCTGATCCTGCTGTGCGCGGAGGCGTTGATCATGCTTCTCCTGTTGCCAACGCTGGTTCTGGTCGGCAACCTGGTGAACCTGCCGGCGGCTCTTCTCGTCGCCTTCGGCGCCAGGAAGTTCTCGAAGACCCGAAAGGAACAGGCGGGACTCAAGATGTTCCTGGGGCTGGTGATCCTGCCCACGGCCTGGATCGTCGCCAGTCTGGCGGTCGGCCTTGCCTGGACCGAGCCTCTGCCCGGTTTCGACTGGAGGCCGGAGGCACTCTGGGTTCGGGTTGGAGGAATGATGGCCCTGTGCGGGCTGTCGGCCCTGCTCGGCCTCCGCTACCACCGTTTCATCCAGGAACTCGGTCGCGGCCTGCGCGCGCTATGGATGGGTGGGTTTCGCAGGGGTACGGTGGAGCGGCTGCGCCGGCAACGTTCCGCGCTGTACGACGAGGTGATCGGCATGGTGGCTGTTCTCGACGTCTGACGGTGGCCAACGGATCCGCGGCCAGCCGGTTGTTGTACCCTCCCGGTGCCATGGGGCGGGTCATCGTTGCCTTCTTGGGACGCCTTGCCCGTTCCGGCCCTGCGCGGCCGTTGCGGTTGGCGCTTCGCCGCGTCGTCGGCGTGGGTGCGTACGATCGTCTTCGCCTGGCGGTGTGGGCGCGGGCGAAGGAGGTCGCGAAGGTGGATCCGCTTCATGCCGACATCCTGCCGTTGATCGATCAGCTCGACGGCGCCGGACATCTGAGGGCCGGTGCCGCGAGGAGACTGCGATCGGTGGCCAGGGGGATTCGCGCCGAAGTGAGGCGGGAAGCACGGAGCGCCTGAGGCCGCAATGCGCGTCGGTTTCGACGTGAGCAAGCTGTTCGGGCCCCGGGACGGCGTAGCCAGGTACTCAGCCAGTCTGCTGGAGGCGCTGGCGGAGTTGTCGGAGGAGCGGGGCGGCAGGCCGGGCCTCGTCCTGTATGCGCTCGACGCGGAGGTCGACTCACGTGGATGGAGGCGGCTCCTTGAAGGGCTTCCGGGGAACGTTCGTCGTGGACCGGGCCGCTGGCCGCGACGCCGGGAACTCGATCTGTTCCACATCCCGACCTTCGCCGACCCCGCCTGCTTCGACGGACCGGTCGTGTTCACGATCCACGATCTGACCTTTCTCACCCACCCGAAGTTCCACGTGCCGGCTAACCGGAACCAGTGTCTGCTGGCGACGCTGCGGGCGGTTGCGCAAGGGGCAACGATCATCGCCGTATCGGAGGCCACGGCCGGGGAAGTGCGGAAGTGGTTCGCGTTGCCGGATGACCGGCTTCGGGTGGTCTACGAAGCGGCTTCGGCGGCCTTCGTGGCATTCAACGGCGCCGACCTGGAGGCGGCGAGGCGGCGACTGGCGGAGCGCTTCAGTCTCGACGGGCCCTTTGTCCTTTCGGTGGGAACGCTTGAACCGCGCAAGAACATCGCACGACTGATCGAGGCGTACGGCGGCCTCGGTCCGGATCTGCGGAACCGGGTTCCGCTGGCGCTGGTCGGCGGTGGCGGCTGGAAGCGGGACGCGGTGTTCGCTGGCGACTGGCCTGACTTCGTGCGCCGCCTCGGCGCCGTGTCGGAGGAAGACCTGATCGCTCTCTACAATGTCGCCTCGGTGGTGGCCTATCCGTCGCTGGTCGAGGGATTCGGCCTGCCGGTGGTGGAGGCGATGGCCTGCGGGACGCCGGTCCTTACCTCGGACCGGTCGTCGCTCGCCGAGGTGGCTGGAGATGCCGCCCTGTGCGTCGATCCCTTCGACGTGGCGGCGATCCGGCGCGGCCTGGACGCCTTGCTGCGCGAGCCGTCGCGGCGTGATCGCTACCGACAGGCCGGTCTGGAGCGCGCGGCCACCTTCTCCTGGCGGCGGGCCGCCGAGGAGGTGGCCGGGATCTACGATGAGATCGTGCGCGGAACGGGTCCACGGACGGCCGGCGCCCGATGACGCACGGGGCTGCGGGGCCGGGAACGATCGGCGTCGTCGCCTACGAGATGGAGGGCGCGCCGACCGGCGTGGGCAGGTACCTCGAGGAGCTCCTGAGGGCTCTCAGAGGTACGCCCCGAGCACGTGGCTGGCGGCTGAAGCTGTTCTTCAAGGGCGATCCCTTCGAGCATCCACTGTGGACCGGAAAGGACGCGGGGGGTTGCACTTGCGAGGCCGTGTTCGACCGGCGGACCGATGCGCATCCGATCTTCTGGGAGCAGATCCGACTGCCCCGCATCCTTCGGACGCGAGCCGTGGACCTCCTGTTCTCGCCGGGCTACAGCCTGCCTCGCGGGGCCTCTCCTGCTTCGCTCGTCACGATCCACGACCTGTCGTTCGAGGTCCTGCCGCGCGACTTCGGCTTCAGGGAGAGGTGGCGGCGACGCTTCCTCGCACGCCGCGCGGCCCGCTCGGCGACCAGGGTGCTGACCGACACGGGTCGGACCGCCGCCGAACTGCAGGGGCGGTACGGGGTACCGGAGGAACGGATCGCGGTCGCGCCACTGGGCGTGTCGCCCCGGTTCGAGCAGGCCGGGCAGTCGGTTTCTCGCCGCAACGCAGGGGCGGGAGACCTCGCGGGGCTGGGGGTACGGCCTCCTTACCTGCTGATCCTGGGTTCCATCTTGCAACGCCGTCGACTGGACCTGGTGCTGGCCGGCCTGACCAGGTTGTTGGGGGAGCCGGCTCGGGCGGGGGTGGCGACGGCTGCCGGCGATCTGCCCGTCGAAGAACTTCAGCTCGTTGTGGCCGGCGCGAACCAGTTGCCGAGGCCGGACGACCTGGACCGCATGATTCGATCGAGTGGCTGCGTGGACCGCGTGATCCGTATCGGCTACGTGGACGACCAGGCTCTCCCCAAGCTGTATGCGGGCGCGGTCGGGACCATCTATGTGTCGGAGTACGAGGGGTATGGCCTACCGCCGCTCGAATCGCTGGCGGCCGGCGCGCCGGCGCTCGTTTCGGACGCGCCGGCGTTGCTCGAACTCTGGCCGGACTATCCGCTCAGGTGCGACCGGCTTGATGTCGACGGCGTGACCGACGGCCTGCGCCGGCTGCTGTTCGACCGCGAAGCGCGGAGCGTCGCGGAGGTTCAGGGCCCTGAGCGCGTTCGGTCGCTGACATGGGCCCGGGCCGCGGAGACGTTCGCGAGCGAGGTCGAGACAGCCTGGCTGGCGGCGCAGGGGAGACGTCCGTGAGCGGGCCCGACGTCCCGGCGGTCAGCGTGTTGGTCGTCAACCACAATGCCGGCCTTCATCTTGGCCATTGCCTGGAGCGCCTGCGTTCGGTGGCGGACGAGTGGCGGACGGCAAGCGCCGGGTTGGAGATCGTTGTGGTGGACAATGCCTCGACTGACGGTTCCTTGGACGCGGCCCGTGAACTTGAGGATCAGGACCCGGCCCCGGAGCCGACGAAGGTGCGGCTGATCGCGTCGGCGCGCAACCTGGGCTTCGGTGCCGCTTGCAACCTGGCGGCCCGGGAGACCGCGGGTCGCTACCTGCTGCTGCTCAACCCGGACGCCTGGATCGACGCGACCTCATTGCGGCGCCTGGTGGAAGCGCTGGAAGCGGACTCCAGGCTCGGGTTAGCCGCTCCCCGGCTTCACTACCCGGACGGTTCGCTGCAGTTGGGCTGGGCGCCTCCGGTGGGAGTCGTGGGGGAGGCGATCCAGAAGTTTCGGAACCGGTTCGAGGGGAGAGCCTGGAACCACGCGCGGTTGCCACGGCTGCTCCGGCCGCTGCTCGGGCAAGGCTGGTTCTCGGCCGCCTGCCTGCTCGTTCGCCGGAGCGCGTTCGAGGAAGTCGGCGGCTTCGATGAGGGTTTCTTTCTCTACTTCGAGGACGCCGATCTGGGGCTTCGCCTTGGTCGCGGCGGTTGGCGGCAGCGGCATGTGGAGGGGGCCCGGGCCTGGCACTCGCGCGGCGTCACGACGGGGCGGCTGGGGAAGCGGCTCCTTTCACCCGATGTGGAACGCTACTACCGTGCTTCCCAGTTGCGCTACTACGGCCTTCACCGGCCACGCTGGGAGTGTTCGTACCTGCGGCGGCGGTTGCGCCGCAAATTCCTCGGCGTTGCCGACGAAGAGCAGAGGACGGCACTGCTACGGCTGCTAGTGTGATGACTGCGGAGGAAAGACCGATGTCTGTTCATCGTCTCGGAATAGCTCTCGTTCTCATCTCGATTCCGGCCGCGTTTCCGGTCCTGAGCCAGGACGCCGGATTCCACCGGGACGTGCCTTCGGCCAGCGACTTCCGGCTCCTCAACGTCGAGGTCCGCGGCGAAGCTCTCGAAGGCCGCTCCGCGCTGCGCGTTGCCGGCGATCCTGAGGTGCTCGGGGCGATCGCCACGGAACGCCGGGAGGTGATGGCGGAGCTGCGGGCCCGCGGCGAAAGACCGGGCCCGGCGGCATTCGAAGAGTCGCGGAGGGATTTCCTCGCAATCGTCGAGGACGTGGAGTTCGGCAGTGGTTCGATCGAGGTCGAACTGGCCGGCCAGCCGGCGCCGGGCGCCCAGGGTGGCGCTCGCGGTTTCGTCGGCGTCGCCTTCCGGGTCCGGGAGGACGACGAGACGTACGATTGCTTCTACCTGCGGCCGACCAACGGCCGGGCGGAGGACCAGCTCCGACGCAACCACAGTGCGCAGTACATATCCCACCCGCACTGGACCTGGTTCCGGTTACGCGCGGAGACACCGGGGCAGTACGAGACCTACGTGGACATCGGTCCGGCGGAATGGATCGCCGTGAAGATCGAGGTGACGGGCGAGAAGGCCAGGCTGTACGTGAACGGCGCCGCCCAGCCGACCCTGATCGTCAACGATCTGAAGTCCGGAGCGGACGGCCGGGGCAAGGTCGCACTGTGGATGGAAGGTTCCACCGTGGCCCACTTCCGCAACCTGCGGATCTCACCGGCGGGGTAGGGGGGGTGCCGAGCCGTTCGGGCGATCGCCGGTTGCCGCGGACCGGAACCTGAGACCGGCGCGATGCGCCAGTACCTCGACCTGTTGCGGGAAGTGCTCGACGAGGGCGTGGTCCGGGACGACCGCACGGGCACGGGGACTCGCAGCGTTTTCGGCCGGCAGTTGCGTTTCGATCTCGCGGACGGGTTTCCGGTGTTGACGACGAAGCGGTTGCACCTGCGGTCGATCATCGTCGAGCTGCTGTGGTTCCTGCGTGGCGACACGAACGTCGACTATTTGCACCGGTACGGCGTGTCGATCTGGGACGAATGGGCGGACGAGCGCGGTGACCTCGGTCCCGTCTACGGCTCGCAGTGGCGGTCCTGGCCCGCGCCGGACGGCCGGTCGATCGACCAGATCGCGGCGGTGATCGAGCGCATTCGGAGCGAGCCGCATTCGCGGCGCCTGATCGTCAGCGCCTGGAACGTCGCCGATGTCGACACGATGGCCTTGCCGCCCTGCCACACGCTGTTTCAGTTCTACGCGGCGAACGGCCGGCTGTCATGCCAGCTCTATCAGCGCAGCGGCGATCTCTTCCTGGGAGTGCCCTTCAACATCGCGTCCTACTCGCTGCTCCTGATGATGGTCGCACGAACCTGCGGACTGGAAGCCGGCGAGTTCGTCCATACGTTCGGTGACGCGCACCTGTACAGCAACCACGTGGACCAGGCGCGCGAGCAGTTGACCCGGAAGCCTCGACCGTTACCGAGGATGCATATCAATCCGGACGTCGACTCCGTGTTCGACTTCACGCTCGACGACTTCGAACTCATGGGCTACGAGCCTCATCCGCCAATCCGCGCCGCGGTCGCGATCTGAGAAGGTCGAGGGGTGCGACAGTGAGGGTCTCGGCGATTCTGGCCGCAGCGACCAATGGCGTGATCGGGTTCGAAGGTCAACTGCCCTGGAAGCTCAGGACCGACGTACGACGCTTCAAGCGGTTGACCACGGGCCACCACGTGGTGATGGGCCGGCGCACCTGGGAGGAGATCGGCTGCCGGCCGCTGCCGCGCCGGACGTGCATCGTTCTGAGCGGGCGGCCCGGGTTCGAGGCCCCCGGCGCCGACGTGCGCCGCTCACTGGAAGCGGCGGTCGAGGCCGCCCGCCGGGCGGGCGAGGAGGAGATGTTCGTGATCGGCGGCGCCGGGCTGTTCAGCGCGACGTTTCGCTTCGCGGACCGCGTGTACCTGACCCGCGTACTGGCTGAGGTCGAAGGCGACACGGCGGTCGATCTGTCTCCGCTCGACGGTTGGCGGGTGGAGACGTCGGAGGATGTGCCTGCCGGGCCTGAAGACGACCATCCCACTCGCTTCGAGGTTTTGACACGGCCGGCTGACGACCGGTGAGTGAGGGCCTCGCCAGCCCGGCGAGTCGCGCCGACCTGCTGCTCGGCTGGGCGCTCGAAGCGGGCTTCGACCGCGCGGGCATCGCCACGCTGGAGCCCCAGACCGGTACCGGTTCCTCTTTTCTGCGCCGGCTGGAACGGGGCCTCTTCGCCTCGATGTCCTGGCTGGGCCGCCGGCCGGGCCGGCGGGTGGTTCCGGCCTCGCTTCTCGACGGCGCCAGGTCGGCGCTCTGTGTCGCCCTTCACTACCACCCCCTGGAAGGTGAGCCGGAACCGGCGGGCGACCTCTGGCCCCGCGTGGCGCGCTACGCCCGCGGCGACGACTACCACGACGTGATGGAGCGCCGTCTGCGGCGGCTCTCGTCGCGTATCCGGGAAGCGTTTCCGGGCGCCGGGGCTCGCCCGTACGTTGATACGGGGCCCGTGCTGGAGCGGGCGCTGGCGGCGCGGGCCGGCCTCGGTGCCGTGGCCAAGAACACCCAGTTGCTCGACCGGAGCGGCTCCTGGTTCCTGCTCGGCGAGCTGTTTCTGACCCTGGAACTCGAGCCGAGCGAGCCGCTGGCCGAGGACCTCTGCGGGAACTGCCGCCGGTGCCTGGACGCGTGTCCGACCGGGGCGCTGCCGGAGCCCTGGGTGCTGGACGCGGAGCGGTGCATCAGTTACTGGACGATCGAGCACCGTGGGGAGATGCCCGAGAAGGCGCGCACGATGGTCGGCGACTGGGTGTTCGGCTGCGACATCTGCCAGGAGGTCTGCCCCTGGAATCAGCACCGGGCGGCGCCCGTCGAACGGCAGCGGGCCGGGATCTTCGAGCTTCCGCCAGACCGTGTCGAGTTGGACCTGTCCGGCCTTCTGTCGATTTCCGAGGACGGCTACCACAGCCGTTTCCGGCGCAGTCCGATGAAGCGCGCGGGCAGGTCCGGCCTGCGGCGCAACGCCGCCGTGGCGATGGGGAACCGCGCCGATCAGTCTTACGCGGCGGCCCTCGAACGGGCTCGGGAGAGCGACGATCCGGTCGTCAGCAGCCATGCGGAGTGGTCGCTGGAACGCTTGGCCGGGGACTGCGGCAGGGTCCGTAAGTCACTTGAAATCAGGGACTAAGGGCGGTCGAATCGACTCTACCGACGAACCGCAGAACGGTTGACCGCTCAGTGCCGCGTCCCTATACTTGTTCGTCTGACCCCGGCGCCGGTTCGTCCTCAGGCGACTGCCAGTGGTGGTTCGTCCAAGGGTCGATTGTCGCCGTCCGAAGCACCTAGAAACGCCTACCGCTGCGGGGGAGAGAACCGCGGCGAGAACACAGGAACCCATGGAACCCACTGAAGAACACACGCCCAACGCGCCTCCGCCGGAAGCGCAAGTACAGGACGGGGACAACCTGTCCTACGAACAGCTCGTCGAGATGTACGACGACAGCATGCGGCATCTCAACGAAGGTGAGATCGTCTCCGGAACCGTAATCGCGATCACGGCCAACGACGTCGTCGTGGATGTCGGCTACAAGTCCGAGGGGCTGGTACCGATTCACGAGTTCAGCTCCCGGGAGGACAAGCTCCAGGTCAGTGTCGGCGACGAGGTCGAGGTCCTGCTCGAGCAGACGGAAGGCGCGGACGGGCATGTGATGCTCTCGAAGGTCAAGGCCGAGCGCATGCGCATCTGGGCCCAGGTCGAGACGAGCTTCAAGGAAGGCAAGGTGATCAAGGGCCGTGTGATCGACCGGATCAAGGGAGGGCTGACAGTCGACGTCGGCCTGCGCGCGTTCCTGCCGGGTTCGCTGGTCGACATCAAGCCGGTCAAGTACCTCGAGTCGTTCAAGGGTGAGGAACTCGAGTTCAAGGTCATCAGCCTGGACCGTCGCCGCAACAACATCGTGCTGTCGCGCCGGGCGGTGCTCGAGAAGGAGTACGCGAGGAAGAAGGCCGAGACCCTGACCAGGCTCAAGGAGGGTGTGCGGCTCCCCGGTGTCGTCAAGAACATCACCGACTACGGCGTGTTCGTCGACCTGGGCGGCATCGACGGCCTGCTCCACATCACGGATATCTCCTGGGGCCGCGTGAACCATCCTTCGGAGCATTTCGCCGTAGGCGACGAGGTCGAAGTCGTCGTTCTGCGTTTCGATCCCGAGACGGAGCGCGTCTCCCTGGGCTACAAACAGACCACCGAGGACCCCTGGACCCTGGTCGACAAGAAGTACCCCCTGGGTTCACGAGTGCGGGGCCGCGTTGTCAGCCTGGTGGACTATGGCGCCTTCGTCGAGCTGGAGGAGGGTGTCGAAGGCCTGGTCCATGTGAGCGAGATGTCGTGGACGAAGAAGGTCGTGCCGCCATCGAAGATCGTCAGCGTCGGTCAGGAGGTCGATGCGATCGTCTCGGAACTCGACATGAGCCAGCGCCGGATCAGCCTCTCCTTGCGCCAGGTCGAGTCGAATCCCTGGGAGGATCTGGCGGCGCGCTTCCCGGTCGGCACCATCGTGGAAGGCCGCGTGAGGAACCTGACCGAGTTCGGCGCCTTCGTGGAGATCACCGAGGAGATCGACGGGCTCGTCCACGTTTCGGACATGAGTTGGACGAAGCGGGTCAAGCATCCGAGCGAAGTGCTCGCCAGGGGCGACGCCGTCCGGGCCCGGATCACCAACATCGACGTCACGGGCCAGCGCGTGTCGCTTTCCATCAAGGACTTCCTGCCGAACGAGTGGCAGGACTTCGTGGACGGCAACAGCGTCGGTGACGACATCGTCGGCAGAGTGGTCAACGTGACCGACTTCGGCCTCTTCATCGACGTCTATGATGGGCTGGAAGGTCTGGCCCACGTCAGCGAGGTGGACGTCCCGGGCGGCAAGCTCGAGGACCACTACCGGATCGGAGAGTTCGTCCGCGCGCGGATCCTGCGCATCGAGGACGAGGACAAGAAGGTCGGGCTGACGTTGCGCGGGGTGACCGAGCTGAGCGACGAAGAGGCCGAGGAGCTGTCCGCCGAGCGCGAGCGAAAGCTGGCCGCGGCCCAGGCCGCGGCGGCAGCGGCGGAGGAAGCGGCCGCGGAAGAGGAAGCGGCCGCGGAAGAGGACACGGCTGCGGAAGAGGACACGGCTGCGGAAGAGGACACGGCTGCGGAAGAGGACGCAGCCGCGGAAGGGGACACGGCCGCGGAGACCGAGGCGTCCGGGACGGAAGAGCCGCTGGAAGCGGCCGCGGAAGACGCCGGCGCCGAGGTGAGCGCAGCTGCTTCGGAGAGCGACGAGGTCGAGGAGGCCGAGGAAGTCGACGAGGCCGATAAGGCCGACAAGGCAGGAGAGGGTGAGCCGGAAGAGGCTGCCGGCGAGAGTCCATCGGACGAGGAATCGGAGGAGCGCTAGTACCTGCTGGACCTGTGGGAGGAGCCGAGAATGAAAGACGCGATCCAGTTCCCTTCCGACATTCGCCACGGCGTGACGAAGGCACAGTTGGTCGAGGAGGTGGCACGTACCGCCAACCTCACCAAGAAGGACGCGGAGGTCATCGTCAGCACGGTCTTCGAGAGCATCGTCGACTCCCTGAAGGACGGCGACAAGATCGAGCTTCGCGGATTCGGGAGCTTTCGCATACGCGAACGGGGTTCCCGGATCGGCCGAAATCCCAAGACCGGGGCTCGGGTCGACGTCCCGTCCAAGAAGATTCCCTACTTCAAGCCCGGCAAGGAACTCAGGGAACGCCTCAACTCCGACGAGTAGGTCCGCCCGGGGGCTGAAAGAAGCAGCCAGGTCCCCGTGGCCGAGCCCGCCGCCGCGC
This sequence comes from Holophagales bacterium, assembly GCA_009845425.1. GTDB lineage: Bacteria > Acidobacteriota > Thermoanaerobaculia > Multivoradales > Multivoraceae > Multivorans. Next base: position 154,834 of record VXZQ01000003.1, on the reverse strand, counting down.
ACGCATGACGACGACTCCGCCTCCTGCCGGCTCCCCCTCGCAGCCACAGGGACTCGCTCGGCAGATTCTGGTCGCGGTAGCGGCCTGGGCCGTGCCCGGATCCGGCCATCTGTTGTTGAAGAAGCCCCGCCGCGCCGCCGTTGTCTGCGGCGTGGTCCTGTTCTCCTTCCTGTTCGGGTGCTGGCTGCGGGGCCATCTCTATGTCGTCATTCCCGAGCAGCCGCTCAGCCGTCTTGCGACGCTGAGCTCGATGGGGGCCGGCACGCCCTACTTTCTTGCCCGCTACCTGGTGGAGTACGAAGGCGACATCCTCTCTTCGACGTTCGAGTACGGCAAGGCCTTCCTGCTCACCGCCGGTCTGTTGAACCTGCTCGCCGTACTCGATGCCTGGGACATCGCCAGCGGCTCGAAGGACTGATGCTGTGCTGACCAGTCACTTTGCCCTGATGGTGATCTACGCCCTCCAGGTGAGCCTGTTCTTCGCCGTGCTCTGGCGGCGGCGCTTCAGGGACAGGGTGCGGCTCTTCCTGCAGATGATGATCGGCATGGTCGGCGGGGGCCTGGTGCTCGCCTGGTTGATGTTCCCGTTTCCATGGTCGCCGCCAACGCCCCTTCCCTGACCAGGGTTCTGCCCTGACCGGAGTTTTGATCTCCGCCGGCGAGGCGTCGGGGGACCGCCACGGAGCGGGCCTCATGGAGGCGGCCGCCCGGCTGGCCGGGGATCGCGGGCGAATCCGCTTCTTCGGGCTCGGAGGCGACGCGATGGCCGCGGCCGGACTGGACCCCGTCGCGCACAGCGATGAGGTCGCCGTCGTTGGCATCGCCGAAGTCGTTCGCGAGCTGCCGCGAATCCGCGCTGTGTTTCGCAAGTTGTTGCGAGCAGCTGAGACGCGCCGACCGAGCCTGGCCGTTCTCGTCGATTTCCCTGACTTCAACCTGCGGTTGGCCCGCCGCCTGCGTCGCCGCGGCATACCGGTTCTGTACTACGTCTCGCCCCAGGTGTGGGCGTGGCGTCGGTGGCGAGTACGGACGATCGCGCGCCTCGTCGATCGCATGCTCGTGCTCTTCCCGTTCGAGGTCGACGTGTACCGGGGACATGAGCTCCACGTGGATCACGTGGGGCACCCTCTGGTCGACGACGTACCGGAACTCGAGTCGGCATGGGACCGGCAGGACGGCGTGCCGGAGCGACCCGTGCTGGCGCTCCTGCCGGGTTCGCGCAACAGCGAGGTTCGGCGGATCCTGCCCCCCATGCTGCGGGCCGCCGCTACGCTGGTCGGGACCGCGGGACGCGCCGGCCAGGTTCGTCTGATCCAGGCGCCAACGGTCGACCAGGAACTGGTGCGGCGCCTGATCGCCGGCGGGCCCCTGGACGCGGATGAAGTGGACGTTGTGCGCGCCGACCGGTTCGCAGCGGTCGCGGGGGCGCACCTCGCGCTCTGCGCCTCCGGTACGGCGACCCTCGAGGTGGGGCTGCTCGGAACGCCCATGATTGTGGTCTACCGTGTGTCCCCGCTGACCTACGCGATCGGACGCCTCCTCGTGGACCTGCCGTTCGTCAGCCTGGTGAACCTGGTGCTCGGCCGCCAGGTGGTGCCGGAACTGCTGCAGGCGGAGGCGGATCACGAGCGGATGGCCGCCGCGGCATCCAGGCTGCTGGGTCGGCGAGGTCGCATCGACGCCATGCGTCGGGCGCTGGCCGAACTGCGGCCGGCCCTCGGCGAGTCCGGAGCGAGCGACCGCGCGGCCGGCTGCCTGCTCGAGGAACTGGGTCTTCCGGAAGAGGCGCGCCGGGGCCGCGAGGGGACAGCACGGCCGTGAGGAGCATGACCGGCTACGGCGAGGCGACGGCGACGGACCGCCGTCATCGGGTGACCGTTACGGCACGGTCCGTGAACCACCGCAACCTGGACGTCGCCATGCGCGTTCGGGGCCCGTTCAGGAGCCTCGAACCCGAACTGCGGACGGCGGTCGCGGCGGAGGTCCGGCGCGGTCGCGTGGAGATCGGCGTCGAGGTCGAGTCGGCTTGGGACGCGGCCGACCTCGACGAGACCGACGCGGCCGAGGAACACGTTCTGCGGACTGTGCGGCGCTGGCGGCGACGGGGCATCGTCAACTCGGAGCTGAGCGCCGGAGAGCTCCTCTCCGCCATCAGGGCACTTCGCTCCGAATCAGGAAGCGCCGCCGCTGATCGGGAAGAGCGAGCGGTCGTGATCGAAACCTGCCGGCGCGCGATCGCGTCCATGGTGGCCGAACGGGAGCGGGAAGGGCGGGTTCTCGCCGACTCGTTGGACGGGCATCTGGTCTCCCTGCGTGCCTGTGTCGGCGCTCTGGCGGCGCGCCGGAACGAGGTCGTCGCAGAGGCGGCCGGCGAACTTGAGGGCCGGGTCGGCGAACTGCTGGGAACTGGCGGCCCGCTCGACCCGGCTCGCCTGGTTCAGGAAGTCGCGCTGCTCGTGGAGCGCAGCGACACTTCTGAAGAACTGGAGCGCCTCGATGGCCATCTGGAGGGATTCAAGGCGGCGATGGAGGAGGGCGGCGCGGTCGGTCGGCGGCTCGTGTTCCTGAGCCAGGAGATCCTGCGTGAACTCAACACGGTCGGTTCCAAGTGCCGCGATCTCGAGATGCAGCGCGGTGTCGTCGAGGGTAAGGTGCTGTGCGAGCAGTTGCGCGAGCAGGCGCAGAACGTCGAATGACAGCGGGTAGATGAAGGGCGCGGACAGAGAGCCGAACGCCGGGATTGAACCGGTCGTCGCCAGGGGGGAGTTGTTCATTCTCTCGGCGCCGTCGGGCGCCGGCAAGACCACCCTGGTCCACCACGGCATGAAGCTCATCGACGGTGTCGAGTTCTCGATCAGCCATACCACCCGCCGGCCTCGCGAGAACGAGCGGGACGGGTATGACTACCACTTCGTCGACCGGAGGACCTTCGACCGGATGGTGGTCGATGGCCGGTTCCTGGAGTGGGCGGAGGTTCACGGCAATCTCTACGGCACGGCGGTGGACGAGGTCCTGCCGCGCGTCGAGCGGGGAGTCGACGTCCTGCTCGACATCGACGTGCAGGGCGCGAAGCAGGTGATGTCGTTGCCGGGCGGTGCTGAAGGCATCCTTCAGACTGCGGTCTGGGGAATCTTCGTCATGCCGCCCAGCTACGAGGCTCTCGTGTCCCGATTGCGGGGGCGGGACCTGGACGATGCGCCCGAGATCACGCAGCGTCTGGCCGGCTCGCTGGCTGAGGTCGACCAAGTCCGGGACTATGACTATGTTATTGTCAATGACCGCGCTGAGGCCGCCAGCAGAATCCTGGCGGCCATCATTCTCGAGAAACGACAGCGAAGGGGGCGGATGCGAGAACGCGTCAACCGCGTTCTCGCGGACTTTCATGCACATGGACCGTATTCCTGAGAAGATCGACAGCAAGTTCCGTTACGTGCTCCTGGCCGCGCGCCGGGCCGAGCAACTGATTCGGGGTGCCCAGGAACGGATGCCGAGGGAGAGCCCGAAGTTCGCCCGGCATGCGATGAAGGAGATCGCGAACGAGATGGTCGACTGGGACTACGGCGAGGCGCCCGAATCCTCGGAGGCGGATGGCGCCGACGAGGACGGAGCGGACGCGGAGAACGGCGGACTGAGCCCCCCCAGTACCGTCAACTAGGGACGGTACCGCGTGCCTGAACGGGCGGCCAGAGTCCTCCTCGGGATCACCGGCGGTATCGCCGCATACAAGGGGGCTTACCTGGTTCGTCGGCTGCGGGAGCGCGGCCTTGAGGTCCGCTGTGCGCCCACCCTGGCTGCAGAGAGCTTCGTTTCGCCACTGACGCTGGAGGTGCTGAGCGGCGACCGGGTCTACGGCCAGGGATACCTGGCGCGCGATGGCGGCAGCGACGGAGCGGAGCTCCACGTCGAGGCCGCGCAATGGGCCGACCTGCTGTGCGTCGCACCAGCGACCGCGAACACGCTCGCCCGTCTGGCCCTGGGCCTGGCGGACGACTTCCTGAGCACGGCCGCGCTGATGTTCGAAGGGCCGGTGGTCGTCGCTCCGGCCATGCATGACGCCATGTGGCGGAAGCCGGCGGTCGAGGCCCGCGTCGCCACTCTGCGCGACTGCGGCGTGGAGGTGGTCGGCCCGGTCGAGGGTGCGCTGGCTTCAGGTGAACGCGGCTGGGGCCGCATGGCCGAGCCGGAGGCGATCGTCGAGGCCGTGTGCCGGGTCCTTGGCCTGCCCGCGGCGGAAAACGAAGCGCCCGTCGGCCCCCTCGCCGGCCGGAGGGTCGTCGTCACCGCCGGTCCGACCTACGAGGCGATCGACCCGGTGCGCTTCCTGGGCAATCGATCGAGCGGCCGGATGGGGTTCGCGCTGGCGCGCCAGGCGGCGATCCGTGGCGCTATGGTCACACTGGTTGCCGGTCCCGTGAAGCTCGAGACGCCCGCCGGCGTGCGACGGGTCGACGTCGTCTCGGCCGCCGAGATGGAGGCGGCGCTCCGCGAGGCGGCGGAGGACGCGGACCTCGTCGTCATGGCGGCGGCCGTTGCCGACTACCGGCCCCGCGAGTGCGCCGAGCAGAAAATGAAGAAGTCGGGCGGAGACGGTCTGGTGTTGGAGCTCGAACAGAATCCGGACCTGCTGGCCGGTCTGGCGGCAGTGGCGCCGCAGGCGGTGCGGGTCGGTTTCGCCGCGGAGACCGAAGATCTGGAGCGCTCGGCGCGGCACAAGCTGAAGGCGAAGGGGGCGCACTGGATCGTTGCCAACGATGTTTCCCGTTCGGACATCGGTTTCGAGTCCGCAGACAACGAGGTCGTCGTGTTCGGAGGGAACGGGGAAATCAAGAGGTTTCCGAAGCAGTCCAAGGATGAACTGGCCGGACGGTTGCTGGAGCTGTTCGCCGCCGAGGCGACGTGAACCGAACCCGCCTGCCGATTACCCGGGAGATCGATCTGCTGCGGGATCTGGGCTTCACGGACGCTTATCCGCCGCCGGCGTCGGCGCCGGTGGCGACAGGTGGCCGTCTGGAACGCCTGCACGCGGTTGCCGAGGAGGCCCAGGGCTGTACGGCGTGCGGCCTCTGCAGGGCGCGGAACAAGGTCGTCTTCGGCGACGGTGACGGCGAGGCGGACCTGATGTTCGTGGGCGAGGGCCCGGGCGCGCAGGAGGATCGGCAGGGGCTGCCGTTCGTGGGGCCGGCCGGACAACTTCTGACGCGAATCATCCGGGCCATCGACCTCCGCCGCGAGGACGTCTACATCACGAACGTCGTGAAGTGCAGGCCGCCGAACAACCGGGACCCGCAGCCTGACGAGACGGCGGCCTGCCGTTCGTTTCTCGATCGCCAGGTCGACCTCATAGCACCGCGCGTGATCGTCGCCCTGGGCCGAGTGGCCGCGCAGCAGTTGCTGGGGACGACCAGTTCCCTGGGGCGCCTGCGCGGGACATGGCACGAAGCTCGAGGCGTGCCGGTTCGCGTCACGTATCACCCGGCGGCCCTGCTTCGGAATTCGTCGTACAGGCGGCCCGTCTGGGAGGACATGCAGGTCGTCCGCGACCGGCTGCTCGGTGCCGACGGGGCGGAGTAGTCTTCGCTACCTTGAAGGCGGCGGCTAACCAATCCGCGGGAGCCTCGCTGGGCATCTGCGAGGACGTGTGCGAGGCGATCGGCGGTACGCCCATGGTGCGTCTCCGGCGTTCCCTGGGCGACGCCGGCGCCGGCGTCGAGGTGTTCGCCAAGCTCGAGTTCCTCAACCCGATGGGCAGCGTGAAGGACCGGGTCGCGCGCTACCTGGTGGACCGCGCGCTCGCGTCCGGCTCGCTCCAGCCCGGCGGACTCGTGATCGAGGCGTCCTCCGGCAACACCGCGATGGGCCTGGCGATGATGGCCACGACCCGTGGGCTGCGCTGTCGCGCCGTCGTCCGCCGCCAGACCAGCCGCGAGAAGCTCGATTGCCTCCGGGCTCTGGGGGTCGAACTCGTCCTGGTCGACGGTGATCTGCACCCCGAGCACCCGGAGTCGTACAACCGGAAGGCCCGGAGTCTGGCGGCGGCCGAGCCGGGAGCTTTCTTCCCGGACCAGCACAACAACCGGGACAACAACGAGTGCCACTACGAGACGACGGCTCCTGAGATCTGGCGGCAGATGGAGGGCCGGGTCGACGTCTTCGTCGGCGGCATCGGCACCGGCGGTACGGTTTCCGGGGTGGGCCGTTTTCTGAAGGAGAGGGACCCGACGATTCAGGTCGTGGCGGTCGATGTCGAAGGATCCGTGTTCAGCCGTCACTTCGCGGCTCTCTCCGGCGGCCCCGACGCATCCGCGCCCGAGGGTCGGTATCTGCTCGAGGGGTTGGGCGACGAAGAGATCATCGACTGTCCGGAGTTCGAGGTCTTCGACCGGATGCTCCAGGTCAGCGACGCTGAGGCGTTCCTGGCGGCGCGCGAGCTTGCCCGGTACGAAGCGATGCTGGTTGGTGGCTCGAGCGGCGCGGCCCTTTGGGGCGTGCGGCAGATGCTGCGGGAACTGCGGCCGGGCGCCCGGGTCGTGACCCTGTTCCCCGATTCGGGGACCCGCTACCTCAGCACGATCTACAACGACGACTGGCTGCGCGAACAGGGGCTGCCCATCTCACGCGGCGAACGCGGGCCTCAGCCGGCGAAGATCAGGTCATAACCCACGGCCATGATCGCGAGGTCGAGACAGACGTGGCTGAGCCAGGGCGCCAGCAGACGGTTGCCCGTGCTGCGGTAGATCAGCGACCAGAGGACGCCTCCGAGGACGACCGGAAGCGACATGACGGTCAGGACCAGGACCGAAGTGTCGCCAATGTAGACGCCGATGACGACCACGTGGTGAGCGGCGAAACCGATGGCGGCTACCAGGTGCGACCACCTGGAAGAGATCAGGCGGCGGAGCCTGCCGTAGACGAAGGCGCGCCAGTAGACCTCCTCGAGCCAGGAGTGGATGAAGCTGATCAAGAGCGCCGCGACGACGTAGCGGCCCAGGGTGTCGAGGTGAAAGTCGGCCAGCTTCACCGTGATCGCCTCGGCGGCGGTCGCGGCCATCTCCCCGCCGCGAAACAGAACGGCATAGGCCAGCCAGGTGAAGCTGGCCCCCGCGATTCCGGTGCCCAGGCCGAGGGCAACCGATCGGCCCGGCCGCGAGGGGCCGAAGGCGGCCGCCAGCAGGGCGCCCAGGACGGCTACCGGTCCGGCGAACTGGAGCGCCTTGGCGCCGAGGTAGACGGGGGCGACCCAGGCCGTTCCCTCGAGCCAGACGAAGTAGGCAAGCGAGGCGACCGTGGGCAACGTCATCGCGGCGACCAGGATCGCCCACCAGAGCCCTCGACGTCGTGGCTCGATCGGTCCGTGCTCGCCGGGTCGGTTCATCGCCGGTCGCCATCCGTCAGAGCATCGAGGTAGGCCTGCCGGTATCTGCCGGCCACGATGTCCCAGGTCAGTTGGGAAACCGCGCGGGAGCGGGCCCGGGCGCCCATCAGGCGCCGCTGTTCCGGATTGCCGAGGATGCCCGCGATCGCTTCCCTCAGAGCGGCCCGATCCTGCTCCGGAACGAGGACTCCCTGGACTCCCGATTCGACCGCCAGAGGGATGCCGGAAACCGAAGTGGCGACCACCGGGAGCCCACTGGCGAGGGCCTCCAGGATCACGTTGGGCAGGCCGTCGACGTTGCCTTGGGGATCGTGAACGGCGGGGAGGACGAACAGGTCGGCACTGCGGTAGAGACCGGGCAGATCGTCGTGGGCGACGGCGCCGGGTAGGTGGATCCGGCCCGTGTGGTCGGGCCTCCATCCGTCGACTGTCGCCCGGAAATCCGCCATCTGATCGCCATCGCCGGCAATGATCGCGTGCAAGTCGCTGAAATCGGACAGCAGGCGCGGCAGGACATCGATCAGCACCTGGAAGCCCTTCTTCGTCGCCAGGCGGCCGACACCGAGCAGGACGGTGGAGTTGTCTGGGATGTTCAGGCGTTCGCGCCAGGTTTCCTCCACCGGCTCGTCCGGGACCTCCGCCAGCGGGCGGAACATGTCTGTATCGACGCCGTAGGGGATGACGCGCGACGGCTTGCCGCGAAAGCCGATCCGCCGGACTCTCTCGACAAGTTCGGGCGAGCATCCGGTCAGCAAATCGCAACGGGTCAGGGCGCGACGGATCGCTGGCCGCGCGAGCGCCTTCTCGGCCAGGAAGACGTCGCTGCCGTGGAGGCCCGCCGCGATCAGCGTTCCTCTTCCATGCACCCCCGGCCAGAGGGCCACCAACCCGTTCGGGGCGACCCAATGAGCGTGGAACAGGTCGTGCCGTTCCCGCCCGAGATGCCGGGCCACCGCCCTCGCCGCCGCGAGCAGATAGAGGGGAGCGGCGAGTGCGGCGCCCGGCCGTACATGTTCGTCCGCGGCTAGGCTTCGGCCGTAGCCGAGGACCTCCAGTGGACGGGGGGCGTACGCGAACGAGCAAACTTCGACGCCGTCGTCGTTCCAGGCGCGACGCACGTGCGCCGCGCGCGGCGTGAGAACGGTGACGCGGTCGCCGGCTCGGACCAGCCCACGGGCCAGTTCACGGATGAACGGTCCGGCCGTGTCGCCGGGCCAGCGAGGGTAGGTTTGGGTGAGGAAGAGGATGCGCAGGGTCGCGCTCCTGCCGCCGGGCAACCGGGTTCAGCCGACCCGCTCTCGCACCGAGTAGCTGTCGGGCCGCCGGAAGTTCTTGAAGGTGATCAGTTCGCCGATCAGGCCAGTTGTGACGATCTGGATGCCCAGGACCATCAACAGGACCCCGAGCAGCAGCAGCGGCCGGTTGGACAGCGAGGCGCCGGCGAACCAGAGCGCGGCGAGATAGGTACAGATACCCAGACCGGCCGCGAAACTGATCAGGCCGATCGGGCCGAAGAGGTGCAGCGGGCGGCGCGTGAAGCGGCTGATGAACAGGACCGTGATCAGGTCCACGGGTCCCTTGTAGGAGCGGTCCCATCCGTACCGGCTGCGGCCGACGCGGCGCGGATGGTGCGCTACCGGAATCTCGCCGACGAGAAAACCGCGCCGGCTGGCGAGAACGGGGATGTAACGATGGAGTTCGCCGTACACGGCGACCTGCTCCAGAACTTCCCGGCGGTAGGCCTTGAAGCCGGAGTTGAAGTCGTGCAGCCTGACGTTCGAGAGGGTGCGCGTCACCCAGTTGAAGACCCTGGACGCCAGTCGACGGCGCCACGGGTCGCGCCGGGTGCGCTTCCAGCCGGAGACGAGATCGAGGGGGCCGTTTTCCAGCGCCTGCAGCAGTCGCGGAATCTCGTCGGGATCGTCCTGCAGGTCGCCGTCCATCGTGACGAGAATCCGGCCCCGCGAGTGATCGACCCCGGCCGAGAGGGCGGCTGCCTTGCCAAAGTTCCGCCGCAGCCGAATCAGCCGCACCCGGGGGTCGCGCTCGTGTTCGCGGCGAACCGCATCGGACGTGCCGTCGGTCGAGCCGTCATCGATGAACACGAGTTCCGCCAGGACCTGAAGGGCGTCTAGGTTGGCAAGGACGCGCTCGGCCAGGGCGGAGACCGTCGCGCTTTCGTCGAGGACCGGCACCAGGACACTGACGTCGAGCGGCGTGGCGTCAGCGCCGGCGTCGCTGCTACGGCGCGGGCCCCTCATCAACCGGAGCGTACTCGATCCTCTGGCCGTTGACGATCAGCACGGGCGGTTCAGCTTCGAGGTCGAACTGGACCATCGTCTCCTGCCTGGAGTTCACCTGGATCTTCTGGTCGATCCGGTCCTCCGGCTGCCACCTGGGATTTCGGAGAAGGCTGAGGACGTGGGCGCCTGCGGGGACGGGCAGGTCGAGGATGGGCGTCCAGCCGATCGCTTCATCGCCGATGCGTACGAAGACGGGACGTTCCGATTCGGTTGCCGGCGCGATGCTGACGGCGCCGGGCCGAACCAGAGGCACCGGCGTCTCCAGCAACCGGTCCACGCCGACCTGGGTCAGGACCTGTTCCCGGATCTGGTAGTCGCGAGTGACAAGTTCGAACGTGAGCACATGATCGATCTCGGCTTCGACTTCGAACACCCTTCTGCGGTCGAGGACCACGGGCGCCTCGCCGTCGACAGAGACGGTGATTTGCGGATTCCAGGCGGGCGCCAGGGCCAGGCGGCCGGTTCCCCGGCTAACGGCTGGAGTCGCGTCTGGGGGTTGGGGCGTCGGATTCTCGCGCGTAGTCAGGCTGACGGGCTCCGAGGCGGGACTCTCGTCTTCGGTCTCCGAGGCGAGCGCCTGCCGTTCGACCGGAGGCTCGGTCCGTGGTTCGGGGGCCTCCGATCCGGCGACCGGACTACCCTTCGACCACCACAGCGTACCGCCGAGCCAGAGCGCGGTTCCGGCGACCGTGGCGAACGTCAACCAGCGGCGCCGGAGGCGGGAGCGGGGCGGACGCCGGATCGCGTCGGCGACCGTGTCGAGAGTCGGCGGAGAAGTCGTCTCCGGCGGCGCGACCCCTGCGTTGATCTCGACTTCGATCAGCGAGGAGTCGGACGCTCTGGGTGTCTGCACCGTCGTGGCCGTCCAGTCGTTCGGCTCGCCCTGCGGGGAGGCCTCGTCGCTGGGCGTCCCGACGAGTTCCTCGTGCGCGTCTTCGAGGGCGTTGACAATGGGGCCGAAGTCCGCTGCACGCTTCGCAGGATCGTCCCGGAGGCAGGCGTCGAGAACGGTAACGAGTGATCTCGCCACATGTTGTGGAAGCTGGGCCTTGATTGCCTTTTGCACGAAACGCCGGTCCTTCGATTTCAGCCGGCGGGAGGGCACCTGCCGTTCGGCGGGCTGGAAGGTCAGCACCCGGTGCGTGAGCACACCAAACGCATAGACGTCGCTTCGCACATCGACAGTGCCGCCGTGCAGCAGCTCCGGTGCGCCGTACCTGACGTGTGCGTACGGTCGCGGACTCGCGAAACCCCGAAGAGCGGCGCTGTCGTCGGAACGGATCGTGATGGCGCCGGGGTGGACGTCTCCGTGGACGACGCCCTGGCCATGCGCGTGTTCCAGTGCGCGCGCAACCTGCGCAAGCCAGCCCAGAACCGTGCGGATCGGCAGTTTGTCGCACCGTTCAAGGCGCGCCGCCAGCGTCTCGGTGCCCAGGGACTGTTCGATTCGACAGGACGTTGCGCCGTCGATTCCGAAGTCGAGGATCCGGGCGATCGAGACGTGTTCCAACCGTCCGACCGCGGCGGCCCGCTTCAGGAACAGGGCCTGAGCCTCGGCCGTCTCTCCGGTCCAGGTGTCGAGAATGACGGGGCTTTCGTCCCGCGTGTCGCGACCGAGATAGGAGGCTGCTCCAGGCTTCGCTTCGAGGCGGCGGAGAATCTCGAAGTGACCAATTTGTTGACTCATGCGCGAATGCCAAGAAGTTGATGCGAGGAGGCGATGATAGCACATTTCGGCCGTAAGTTGTTGTGTTTCAGTGGCTTGTGTCTGCTGAACGACAGCGCGCCGGCGGCGCTGCTAGGGTCGGCACGGCGGAAGCGAAGATGGAGTCAGGTGGTGAGAGCAGGGAGCGCTGGGCCCGAGAGCTCGTCTGCTCCGCTACCGGGGTCAAGAGGCCTCTGGACGAGCCGGCTTTCCTGTCGCCCGCCGGCAAACCGTGGCTTGTGAGCTACGAACTGGATCGGTGGCGGGGCGAGACGCTCGCCCGTGATCTCCGTCACCGCCCCTGGACCCTGTGGCGCTATCGCGAGCTGCTGCCGGTGTCCCGCTTCCACGCTCGGGTCGATCTGGGCGAAGGCGGCACTCCCGTTGTGCGGCTTCAACGCGCGGGGCCCGACGGCATGAGTGTCTTCGTCAAGAACGAAGCGGGAAACCCGACGGGTTCGTTCAAGGACCGGGGACTCTCCCTGGCCGTGAACCGGGCCTGTGAACTCGGCGCCCCCGGGGTTCAGCTTCCGAGCGCCGGCAACGCGGGCGTTTCGGCCGCCGCCTACGCCGCCGCGGCCGGGCTGCCCTGCCGCGTAGCGCTGCCGGAAGATACTCCGGCTACCGTTGCCGAACGTTGTCGTGCGTTCGGTGCGGAGGTTGTCGAATCGGGCGGTACCCTGGTCGACGCCGGCGCCGCGCTGAAGGAGCGCGGCGGCGGACTCTGGGATCTGTCGACCCTGCGCGAGCCGTACCGGGTCGAGGGCAAGAAGACGATGGGTTTCGAGGTCGCCGAGCAGTTCGGCTGGCGGCTGCCGGACTGGATCGTCTATCCGACCGGCGGCGGCACCGGAATCGTCGGCATGGCGAAAGCGTTCGCCGAACTCCGCGGGCTGGGCCTTCTGAGCGGGCCGCCCGCGAAGTTCGCGGTCGTGCAGATGGCGGGCTGTGCCCCCATCGTGCGGGCCTTCCGGGACGGCAGCGAGCACGCCGAGCCCTGGGATGCGCCGGAAACGCGCGTCTGGGGCTTGCGGGTACCGCGGGCGATCGGCGATTTCCTCGTCCTGCGCGCGGTCCGCGAGAGCGGGGGAACGGCAGTGGCCGTCCAGGAGGATCAGGTGGCGGAGACGACGCGGAGGATGGCGGCGGAGGAAGGACTGCTGATCGGTCCCGAAACCGCCGCGGCGATGGCGGCGGTCGCCAGCCTGAGCGACTCCGGTACGATCCGTCGCGGCGAGTCCGTGCTGGTCTTCGCGACCGGCCATCCGGCCAACTACGTGTAGGGAGGCTCTGGCGCGATGCCCGAGGAGGTGTTCGGTTCGATTGCCGATGGAGTGAACGGGCTGCTCGGGCCGGTGGCCGGCTGGCTGGAGGGCGTGGTCTGGAACACGCCGCCGCAGGCGCCCCTTCTTGCCCTCGTCCTGCTGGGAACGGGCCTGTTCGTGACCGTTCGGCTGGGTCTGATCCAGTTGCGAGGCTTCCGGCACGCCTGGGCCATTCTCGCTGGAAAGTACAACGACCCGGATGACGAAGGCGATCTGGTTCATTTTCAGGCCTTGACGACGGCCCTCTCGGCGACCGTTGGCATCGGCAACATCGCCGGAGTCGCGATCGCGATTCGCATGGGAGGTCCCGGGGCCCTGTTCTGGATGTGGGTGACGGCGTTCTTCGGCATGGCGCTCAAGTTCGCCGAGTGCACGCTGGCCGTGGCCTACCGGCGGGTGCATCGGGACGGCTCCGTCTCCGGCGGTCCGATGTACTACATCGAGAAGGGCCTGGGGACGCAGTGGAAGTGGATGGCCATGCTGTTCGCCGGCCTGGCCGTCATCTGCTCGTTCGGTACCGGCAACATGAACCAGGCGAACACGATGGCCGATCAGCTCGAGTCCCAGTTCGGCCTGGCGCCGGTCTGGAGCGGTCTCGTCTTCGCTTCCCTGGTCGCGCTCGTGATCATCGGCGGCATCCGTCGCATCGGGAGGGTGACCTCGATTCTCGCGCCCGGCATGGCCGTGATCTACGTTGGCGGCGCTCTCTTCATCCTGCTGGCGAACATCGACAGCGTGCCGGCAAGCTTCGCCCTGATCGTGGAGCAGGCGTTCCGGCCGACGTCGATGGTCGGCGGCGCCGCGGGCTCTTTCCTGATGACGATGATGTGGGGCATCCGGCGTGGTCTGTTCAGCAACGAGGCGGGACAGGGCAGCGCGCCGATCGCACACGCCACGGCCAAGACGGACGAACCGGTGCGTGAGGGTCTGGTGGCCTCGCTGGAGCCCTTCATCGACACGCTGGTCATTTGCACGATGACCGGCCTGGTGATCGTGACGACCGACGCCTGGCGCGACGCGGCGCCCCAGAGTTTCGGCCTCGACGAGGTCGAGGGCGTTCACCTGGTGCTGAACGATGACTCCGAGCTGCTGGCGGCGCGGGAGGAGCGTGCCGGCCTGGGCGGCGGCGCGCTCGATGTCGTCGACGGAACCGCCAGTGGTTCGTTCGTGTTCCTCCACGCGACAATCGTCGACGCGCGTCTGGTGGAGGAAGACGGGTCCGCCTGGAGCGGCAGGCTGGAACTGGGCGCCGACGGCTCTCTAAGCACCGACGGGGCCGAGCCGAGAATCGAGGGCGGCGCCCTGCTGAACGGTGCTCCTCTTACGGCCCGAGCCTTCAGCCTCGGTCTTCCGGGCAGTCGTGGCGACCTGATCGTCACCCTCTCGGTGCTGCTGTTCGCGGTGTCGACGGCGATCTCCTGGTCCTACTACGGCGACCGCTCGACCGAGTACCTCTTCGGCGCCAGGGCGATTCCGGTCTACCGCTGGATCTACGTCGGGTTCTTCTTCATGGGCTGCCTGCTGCCGTTGACGACCGTGTGGACCTTCGGCGACGTGGCGCTCGGTTTGATGTCCTTCCCCAACCTCATTTCGCTGCTCCTGCTCTCGGGAGTGGTCACCGGCTTGACCAGGTCCTACTTCCGCCGCCACCTCGGGAAGGGCGGCCGTGACTCCGGATAGGTCCGGAAGCGGCCGAAGTGGCTGAGAAGGACCGTGGCGTCGGTCCGCTTGCCGTTGCCGGGCTGATCGGTGCGCCCCTTCTCGCGGCGCTGGTCTACCTCGCGATTCCCGAAGCCGTCGTGGGCGCCGACGGCGAGGTCGTCTCCGGCCTCCCGGCCGCTGGCAGGGCCGTGGCCGCGGTCGGCGTCCTGATGGCGGCGCTCTGGCTCACGGAGGCGCTGCCGGTACCGGCCACAGCGCTCATTCCGCTGGCGGCGATGCCGCTTCTGACGGGCGGCGAACTCGGGATCAGGGAGGTCGCGGCACCCTACGCCCACCCGAACATCTATCTTTTTTTGGGCGGCTTCATGATCGCCCTAGCCATGCAGACCTGGGGGCTGCACCGGCGGCTCGCGCTGCGCATCATCCTGCTGGTGGGCACGCGTCCCCGCCGCGTCGTGCTCGGCTTCATGACCGCGAGCGCCGCCCTCAGCATGTGGATCTCGAACACGGCGACGACGGTCATGATGCTGCCCATCGCCCTCTCGGTCATCGCACTCGTGCGGCGGCGCCTGGGCGAGGCGGCGCCACCCCCCGGGCAGACCTTCCCGTTTGCTCTCTGCCTGCTGCTGGGGACGGCCTACGGCGCCTCGATCGGCGGCGTCGCGACGAAGATCGGCACTCCTCCAAACCTGGAGATGATGGCCTTCGTGAGCGACAACTACGGTCGGGAGATTACGTTCGCCCACTGGCTGCCGTTCGGCTTCGGGCTGAGCGCGCTGTTTCTGCCCCTGGCCTGGATCGTCCTGACGCGGGTCGCTTTCCCTCTGCGCATCCGCGAGGTGCCCGGGGGAGCGGAGCTCATCCGTAGCGAGCTGCGGAAGATGGGGCCGATGTCGGGACCGGAGAAGGGAGTACTGGCCATCTTCGCCACGACCGCCGCGCTGTGGACGACGGGATCCTGGCTGGCGCGGCTGGAGATCGGTGGTATCGCGCCCTTCACGGGACTGACGGACTCCGGGATTGCGATCGCGGCTGCCCTGTGCCTGTTCGCGGCGCCGGTCGACCTGCGTCGCGGCGTTTTCCTGCTGAGCTGGAAGAAGGCGCTGGAAGCGCCCTGGGGCATCCTGGTGCTCTTCGGGGGCGGTCTGAGTCTGGCCGCTTCCATCCGGGCAACCGGAGTGGACCAGTTCATCGGCGGCCTGCTTCAGGTGCTCGAGGGGACGCCGGTGCTGATCCTGGTCCTGGGCGCGGCCGGTCTCCTCATTCTGCTCACGGAGGTGACGAGCAACACGGCGACGACGGTCACGTTCCTGCCGATCCTGGCGGCGACGGCCGCCGCCATCAACGTGGAACCGCTGCTCCTGATCGTTCCCGCCACGCTGGCGGCTAGTTGCGCCTTCATGATGCCGGTGGCGACGCCCCCAAACGCGATCGTCTTCGGCTCCGGTGAGATCACCATTCCGCAGATGGTCCGGGCCGGCGTCTGGCTGAACGTGATCGGCCTGGTGCTGATCGTGTTTTGGGTCTACGTCGCGGGCGGCTTGATCGGCGTCTGATGGGGGCTCAGGTGCCGGCCATGCCGGCCAGTTGCCGCCGGAAGCGGTAGCCGATGCACTTGTAGAGCAGCTTGGCGGCAGTGAAGTCGCTGGCGGGTTGGCCCGGGATCGGCGCCAGTTCGACCACGTCCATCGCGATCACCTGCTTGCGCTCGAACAACTGGCGCAGCAGCGCCAGCGCCTGATACCACGTGCCGCCCCCCGGCTCGGGCGTTCCGGTGGCCGGCAGCACGGACGGGTCGAAGAAGTCGAGGTCGAAGGTCAGATACACCGTGTCGGGAAGTGAAGCCAGCAGACTCTCGAACAGGCCTTCGAGTTCAGGCCGGGGAAGGGCGTCAAGCTGCTCCGCCCAGAGGATCGGGAGACGCTCGTTCGCTATCCGTGCGGCCTCCGGCCGGGTCAGCGAACGGATGCCGACCGCCAGCGTCGGCAGACCGAGATCCAGCACGCGGCTCATCGCGCAGGCATGGCTCCAGACGCTGCCGCCATAGGTCTGGCGGAGATCCGCGTGGGCGTCGAACTGGACGACTCCCAGATCCCGCTCGGCGGCGTCCTGCGCGCCGCGCACCAGCGCAGGCGTCACCGTGTGTTCCCCGCCGATCGCCGCCAGGAACCTTCCATCCCGAAGCGTGGCCTCGGCCGCTGCGCTGATGCGTCGCAGGACGGACTCGTCGCTGCCGCCTATGTCTACCGGCGGCAGCGTCTCGATGCCGATGCGGCAGGGCTCGACGTCCAGTTCCTCGTCGTAGAGTTCGACGTAACGCGAGGCCACAAGGAGCGCACGCGGTCCGTTCTCCGTGCCGCGCCCCCACGAGGTGGTCCGTTCGTAGGGAACGGGAAGCACCGCGACGGCGGGTTCCCGGGCAGGCACGTCGAGCCTTAGAAACCTGGGCAGGTCGGATCCGCGCATGGCCGCGGCACGCTAGCAGTCCGTGGTGCTACCGGCCGCCTCGCGCGAACTCCCGGGAGGCCCTTCCGTCAGTGTCGGCAGGAGGTTCGATGCGCGGAAACGACAGGCCGACCACCACGCTCCGGGAAGTGCCGTCCGAAGAACGTCCCCGGGAACGTTTGCTCGCCCACGGCGCAGGGGTTCTGAGCGACTGCGAGCTGATCGCCATCCTCCTGCGCACCGGCCACCGCGGTTGTTCGGTGGTCGACCTCGCCCGTGACCTGCTCTACGACGAGGGTCGGGGGCTGGGCGGCCTGCCGGCGCTCGCCCTCCTGGTGGAACACGACCTGCCATCCTTGCGCAGGAGGGGTTTGGGGGACGCCAAGGCGGCCACCGTCCTGGCCGCGGTGGAGCTGGCTCGCAGGCTTGCGCGGGCGCAACTGCCCGAACGGAGGCCCCTGGGCAACGTCGCCGCTCTCGCCCGCTACCTCAATCTGCGCTACGCGCGCCTCGACCAGGAAGCGATGGGGGCGATTTACGTGGACGTGCGCGGTCGCATCATCTCCGAGCGCGAGCACTTCGTCGGCGGCCTCGACCGCGCGTCGGTGGAACCCCGGGCAGTCCTCAAGGAAGCGCTCCGCCTGGGCGCGACGGCGGTCGTCATCTTCCACAACCACCCCAGCGGCGATCCCGAGCCCAGCCCCGAGGACATCGCCTTCACCCGCCGCCTCAGCCGCGCCGCGGCCGCCGTGGGCATCGACCTCGTCGACCACCTCGTCCTCGCCGGCGGCCGGCGCTGGGTCTCTCTACGTGAGCGCCGGCTGCTGTAGGGTGCCTCTCATGGCGGGCGGGCCCGTTCACCTGCATCTGGACTGTCCGAGTGGGATCTCGGGAGACATGTTCCTGGGGGCGTGTCTGGACCTGGGTCTGCCTGTGTCGCTGCTCGAGGGAATGGTGGACCGGTTGGGTCTGGATGGGGTCGAGCTACGGGTCGAGCGGGCGAAGCGGGGCGGTCTGACGGGGGTTCGGTTCTCGGTTCTTCGGGATGGGCGGCCGGTCGAGGGGGCAGGCAGCGAGGGTGCATCGCATCGGCGGCTGTCGACCATTCTGCGGATGATCGAGGAGAGCGGTCTGAGCGCCGGTGTGGTCGAGCGCGCCTCCGCCCTGTTCCGGCGAC
The DNA here is from genome assembly GCA_009845425.1 of Holophagales bacterium. GTDB lineage: Bacteria > Acidobacteriota > Thermoanaerobaculia > Multivoradales > Multivoraceae > Multivorans. The sequence goes on along the minus strand of VXZQ01000003.1, from coordinate 136,845 downwards.
TGGGTGAGGCGGAAGCCCAGGTTCATGGCGTGGACATCGATGAGGTCCATTTCCACGAGGTTGGCGCTGACGACTCGATCGTCGACCTGGTAGGCGCGGCGGTCGCTCTTGAGCACTTCGGCCCGGCCCGGGTCTCCTCGTCGATTGTCGTCGTGGGGAGCGGCACCATCTCGACGCGTCACGGCGTGATGCCGGTCCCCGCGCCCGCGACCGCTCTGCTGCTGGAGGGCGTTCCGATCACCTCCGGCGGGGCCTCGGGCGAGCTCACGACACCCACCGGCGCCGTCATCGCGCGGGAGTTCGTAGAGGAGTTCGAACCGTCCGCGACAGTGGCTCCGCGGCGAATCGAGAGTTGCGGAATCGGACTCGGCAGCCGGGAGCTGGCCGATCGCCCGAATGCACTGCGTCTGCAGCGGGCAAGGCCTCTGGAGCTTGCCGAGAGCTCATGGCGCCAGGTCGCCGTGCTCGAGTGTCAGCTCGACGACGTGACCGGTGAGGCAGTCGGCCATGCCGTCGAATCGCTCCTCGAAGCCGGCGCCCTGGACGTCTTCGCGACCGCCGTACAGATGAAGAAGTCCCGGCCCGGCGTGGCGATCACGGTGATCTCCCGCCCGGAGCAGTCCTCGGAGCTAGCGGAGTGCCTCCTCCTCGAGACCGGCTCTTTGGGCTGCCGCCGCACCGTCGTGGATCGCCTGGAAGCGGAACGCTCGATCTTCGTTGTCCCGACGCCATTCGGCGACGTGAAAGTGAAGCGAGCCACCGTCGCCGGCCGTTCCCTCGGCGCGGCCCCCGAGTACGAAGACGTCCGCCGAATCGCCCGCGAACAGGGAGTCCCCTTCCGCGACGTCTATCGCGCCGCCCTCCGCGCCGCGGACTGACACCAACCGCCTTCGTCGGCTGGCCGACAAGGCCATCGCGACGCCCCAAGCCGCGGAGGGCCTGTCGCCTAGTCGCGACGCGGTCCGCGGCCGCCGCCGCCGCGAGGACGCCGTCCCCGGCCGCCTCCGCGGCCGCCACGTCCGCCCGGACCGCCGCGGCCGCCTCGACCACCGGGGCCCCTGCGGTCGCGACCACGGTCGCCGCCGACCGGAGCCGGAACGCCCATGCCCTCGTAGTCCTTCGGGTCGAAGTCGGGGTCGTCCATGATGACCGCCTTGCGTGAGAGGCGGACCTTGCCGGACGGGTCGATATCGATCACCTTGACCGTCATCTCGTCGCCCTCGGTGACCAGGTCGCCGATCTCGCCGACGCGGTAGGGCGCCAGTTCGCTGATGTGCACGAGGCCGTCGGTGCCCGGCAGGATCTCGACGAACGCGCCGAACGGCTCCACCCGCCGGACCTGGCCGGTGTAGACCTTGTCGACCTCGGGCACCTCGGTGAGCCGCTCGATCATCGCGATCGCGCGGTCCGCTGCGGTGGAGTTGGGCGAGGCGACGACGACGCGGCCGTCGTCCTCGATGTCGACCTGGCAACCCGTCTCCTCCGTGATGCCCCGGATCGTCTTGCCGCCCGGGCCGATCACATCGCGGATCCGGTCGCGGGCGACCATCATCACGTGCAGGCGCGGAGCGTACTCGGACATCTCCTCGCGCGGCTCCTCGATCTCGGAAGCCATGTGGTCGAGGATGTGCAGCCGGCCCGCCCGTGCCTGGGTCAGGGCCTGGCCCATGATCTCCCGGGTCACGCCGGTGATCTTGATGTCCATCTGCAGCGCCGTGATCCCGCCGCGGGTGCCGGCGACCTTGAAGTCCATGTCGCCGTGGTGGTCTTCCTGTCCGGCGATGTCCGTCAGGACGGCGAAGTCGTCGCCGTCCTTGACCAGGCCCATCGCCACGCCGGCGACCGGCGCGAGCATCGGCACGCCGGCGTCGAACAGTGCCAGCGAACCGGAACAGACCGTCGCCATCGACGAGGAGCCGTTGGACTCGAGGATCTCGGACACGACCCGCACCGTGTACGGGAAGTCGTCTTCGTGCGGAAGCACCGGAATCAGTGCCCGGCGCGCCAGCACGCCGTGGCCGATCTCGCGACGGCTCGATCCCCGGAGGAACCGGACCTCACCCACCGAGAACGGCGGGAAGTTGTAGTGGAGAAGGAACTTCTGGTGGGTCTCCCCCTCGTACTCCTCGATGATCTGGGCGTCCCGCCGGGTACCGAGGGTTACCGAAGCCAGCGCCTGGGTCTCGCCGCGGGTGAACAGCGCCGAGCCGTGGACACGCGGCAGCAGTCCGGTCTCGGTGTCCAGCGACCGCACCTCGTCGGTCGCCCGGTTGTCGAAGCGCTTGCCCTGCTTCATCACGATCTCGCGCAGCGCCTTGTCCTCGAGTTCGCTGACGATCTTGCCGACCTGGCCCCGGCGCTCGTCGTCCTCGGGAAGGCCGTCGACGAAGCCGTTGACGACCGCCTTGACCGCGTCACGACGCTCGAACTTGCCGGGAGTATTCAGGGCGGCCGTGAAGTCGTCCCAGATGGCGTTCTCGACCTCGGACCGGAACTCGGGGGAGTAGGCCTCCGGGGCTTCCCAGTCGGGCTTCTCCAGGTCCATTTCGCGGAACAGCTCCTGCTGCGCGCGGACGATCTTCTGGAGTTCCTGGTGCCCGGCGAAGATGCAGTCGAGGATCACGCTCTCGTCGAGCTGGTTCGCGCCGGCCTCGACCATCGTCACGGCGTCCTCGGTACCCACGACGATCAGGTCCAGGTCGGACACGTCGCGCTCGGCGCCGGTCGGGTTGAACACGATCTCGTCGTCGATCAGGCCGACCCGAACCGCTCCGACCGGGTGGTAGAACGGGATGTCGGAGAGCACCAGAGCGGTCGACGCGCCGTTGATGGCGAGAATGTCGGGGTCGTTCTCCTGGTCGGCGGACAGCACGAGGCTGATGATCTGGGTCTCGAAGAAGTAACCCGGCGGGAACAGCGGCCGCAGGGGCCGGTCGGTCAGGCGGCAGGTGATGATCTCCTTCTCGGAGGGGCGTCCCTCGCGCTTGAAGAATCCGCCCGGAATCCGCCCTGCCGCCGAGGTGTACTCGCGGTAGTCGACGGTGAGGGGCAGGAAACCGCGGGGTGTGCTGTCGGGCGCCATGCAGGCGGTGGTCAGCACGATCGTCTCGCCGAGCTGGACGGTGCAGGAACCGTTCGCCTGTTTGGCCAGGCGGCCGGACTCGAGGGTGATGGTGCCGTTCCCGATCGGGATGTTCTTGGTGAACTTCATGGTTTTGTCTGTACTTCCTTCTCTGTGTTTGCGTCGCCGGTTGTCTGCCGGCGGGTTCATGTCGCAGGCTTGCGCGTGGAACGCGCGGGTAGTGTCCGCTCCGCCGAATCGGCGGCCAAGCCGGTCGTTCTTCCGGTTGCGGGGCCGGTCAGGACTCCGCGCCCGTCGCAGGAGCTACCTGCGGATGCCGAGGCGCTCGATCGTCGTCCGGTAGCGGTCGAAGCTCTGGTCGCGCAGGTAGCCGAGCAGCCGCCGGCGGCGTCCGACCAGCTTCAACAGGCCGCGTCGGCCATGGTGGTCGTGTTTGTGGACCTTGAAGTGCTCGGTGAGCTCGTTGATGCGGTTCGTCAGCAGCGCGACCTGGACCTCGGGCGAACCCGTGTCCGTCTCGTGGAGACGGTAGTCACGGATGATCTGGTCCTTCACTTCGGTTGTTTGTGGCACGCTCTGATTCCTCGCTGACTCTGCTTGTTCTGTTCTGCGGGTTCTTTCTCAGTGTCGCCTTCTTGCGGTTTCCTTCGTCGTTCCCAGGTTCTTTCGCGGCGCGGAGTGTAGCACGGGGCCGTCAGCGGAAGACGATCCTGGGCTGCACCACCGCCAGGCCCCGGTCGCCGATCCGTTCGGAGACCATCGCCACGGCGAGGAACCGGCCACGGCCGTCCGTCAGTTGGACCCAATCCCCCTCGCCGGCCTCGATACCCGGCGCCAGCACCGTCTGGCCGTGGGTGACGCGCCGCTCCTGAGTCGGGTCCATCGCGGCGGTGGGGAAGGGGAGAGGAATCTCGTCGAAAGGCACCCAGGCGGAGCCGAGTTCACTCAGGTCCAACGATTCCGCGCCGCGAGCGACTCCCTCGAGCCGCTCGGAGTCCACCGCCCGCTGGACCTCGAAGGAGCCGATCCGGAGCCGCCGGAGCGTCGCCAGGTGGCCGCCGCAGCCGAGTCGCTCGCCGAGATCGTGTGCCAGCGACCGGGCGTAGGCGCCGGTGGAGCAACTCAGGCGGAACGGGATCCGGTCGGAGCCCGGATCGCCGAACGCGCCGCACGGCCCGAACTCGTAGATCTCCACGTCCTTTCCCTGGCGCTCGAAGTCCTCGCCCCGGCGCGCGAGTTCGTAGTACTTCCGGCCACCGATCTTCTTGGCGGAGTAGGGAGGCGGCAACTGGTGCTGCGGGCCTTCGAACTCCTTCATCGCGCTGGCGATGTCGCCCGGGGTCAGAGCGGCGGTGGAACCCTCGAACGTGACCTCGCCGGCGGCGTCGTACGTGTCGGTGGCCGCGCCGAGCTGGATCTCGCCCTCGTAGACCTTCGGCGCCTGGATCAGAAAACGGGTAAGCCGTGTGCCGCGACCGACGGTCAGGAGGAGCAGGCCGGTGGCATTGGGGTCGAGGGTGCCGCAATGTCCGATTTTTCGCTCGCTGAGCGCGCGCCGCGCGATGCGAACGACGTCATGGGATGTGCCGCCGGGCCGCTTGTCGACGAGGAGCAGACCGTGGCGTTCGCTACCAGAGGTCACCGCGTCGCCTCCACGGCGGTCGCGAGTTCGGCGATCAAGGTCTGCTCGTCTTCCCGGTCCCTGACCAGACAGCCGGCGGCGTTGCGGTGGCCCCCGCCGCCCCTCCGGGCTGCGATGGCGCCCACGTCGATCCGGCCGCGGCTCCTGAGCGACACCTTGACGTCCCCTTCCGGACGTTCGCGGAAGAGTACAACGGCCTCGACGTCCCGGATCGCGCGCGGGTGATCGATCAGGCCCTCGGAGTCCGTCTGGCGGGCGCCGGCGCGCTCGAACATCGAAAGTTCCAGGCGCACGCTGGCGATCCGTTCGTCACAGTGAAGCTCCAGCGTGCCGAGCATTTCCGCCAGCAGTCGCACCGCTCCCGGGGACTGCGACTCGTAGACCCAGGTCGCGACCCGCTCGGGCCGCGCGCCGTATCGGACGAGATCGGCCGCAGCCTCGAAGGCCCGGGGCGTCGCGTTCGAGAAGCGGAAACTCCCGGTGTCGGTCGACAGGCCGAGATACAGCGCCGTGGCGGTTGGTTCGTCGATCTCGAGATCGAGCGCCCGCGCCAGGCGCAGGACCATCTCCGCCACTGCCGGCGCTTCGGTGTCGACCCAGTTGGCACGACCGTAGAGCTCGTTGCCCAGGTGGTGGTCGATGTTCAGGATGGGGAGGAGGCTCAGCGCGTCTTCCAGACCGGTACGGTCGAGTCGCGGGCATTCGAGCGGCACGACGAAGTCGAACTCGTCCGGGAAGCCGGCCGGCGGCTTCCGACCGACGTGAATCGGCAGGTCTGCGGTGACTCCGGCGTAAGTGTCCGGGGCCGGATCCGCGTTCCAGATCGTGGCGGTTCTGCCCGCCTTGCGCAGGAGGCGAGCGAGCGCCACTTCCGAGCCGATCGCGTCGCCATCCGGGTGGGCGTGGCTCGATAGCAGGAAGCGTCCGCCGGAGCGGAACAACTCGAGCAGGTCGCGGGGAACGGTGCCGCCAGTGTCGCCTGGAGAGTTCACAGGTCGCTCAGGAGCTGGTCGATGCGTTCGGCGTGTTCAGCGCCGCGATAGAGCTCGAAGTGGAGCTCCGGGGTGCGCCGGAGGCGCAGGCGGCGGCCGAGGCGTCGGCGGATGAACCCGGCCGCCCGCCGGATCGCGCGGATCGCCGCCTGGCGTTCCTGGTCGCCGCCGAGCACCGAGAGCCGGATGTGCGCATGAGCCCGGTCGGCGCTGAGCGTGAGATCGGCGATGCTCGCGAGCGCCGCCCGGGGGTCCTGGACCTCCCGGCGCAGGATGTCCGTCAACTCCCGGCGCAGCAGGTCGCGTGCGCGGGCCTGGGATACGGATGTCACGGGGCCGCTAGAGCGTCGGCTCGACGGCTTCGTGGTCGAACGCCTCGATCAGGTCGCCCGGCTTCACGTCCTGAAAGCGGTCGATGCCGATGCCGCAGTCGAAGCCGCTCCGCACTTCCGCCGTGTCGTCCTTGAAGCGGCGCAGCGAGCCGATCCGACCCTCGTGGACGACGACGCTGTCCCGGACCAGGCGGATCTGGGAGTTTCGCGAGATGACGCCGGCGATCACATGGCAACCGGCGATCATGCCGACCTTCGGCACCTTGAAGATCTCGCGGACCTCCGCCCGTCCGCGGGAGACCTCCCGGTAGGTGGGCTCGAGCAGTCCGGTCATCGCCGCGATCAACTCGTCCGTCAGCTCGTAGATGACCGTGTGCAGCCGCACGTCGACCTCTTCCTTGGCGGCGAGTTCCGTGGCGCTGCGCTCCGGTCGAACGTTGAAGCCATAGATGATCGCGCCGGCGGCGGAGGCGAGGAGGACGTCGTGGGTGGTCACGGCGCCGACAGCGGAGCGGATCACCCGAACCTTGACCTTCTCGGTGGAGAGCTTCTGCAGGGTCTCGCGCAGCACCTCGACCGAGCCCTGGACGTCGGCCTTCAGGATGACGGGCAGCTCCTTGACCTCGCCCTCCTTCAGGCTCGCGAACAGGCTCTCCAGGGAGACGCCGCCGGTGGTCGGCGCCAGGTCCATGCGGCGCTTCTCCTCACTGCGGAACTCGGCGATGGACCGCGCGCGCGCTTCCTGAGCCGTAGCCTGGAACGGATCGCCGGCTTCCGGCAGCTCGTTGAATCCCGAAACCTCGACCGGTGTGGACGGAGGCGCGTCGGTCACGCGCTTGCCCAGATCGTTCATCAGCGACCGTACGCGACCCCAGGTCGACCCGCAGACGAAAACGTCGCCGACGCGCAGGGTGCCGTCCTGGACGAGGATCGTCGCGACCGAGCCGCGACCCGTTTCCTTGCTCGCTTCGATCACCACGCCCTGACCCTGCAGTTCCGGGCTGGAGCGGAGTTCGGCGACCTCAGCCGTGAGATTGATCATCTCGAGCAGATCGTCGATCCCGTCTCCCTTGATTGCGGAGACGGGCACTGCGATCACGTCGCCGCCCCAGTCCTCGGTCACCAGGTCGCGGTCCGCCAGTTGCTGTTTGACCCGGTCGACATTGGCGTTTGGCCGGTCGATCTTGTTGATCGCGACCAGGATCGGCACGGCCGCGGCCCGGGCGTGGTCGAGCGCTTCGAGGGTCTGCGGCATCACGCCGTCGTCCGCGGCGACGACGAGGATGACGATGTCCGTGACCTGCGCCCCGCGGGCCCGCAGTTGAGTGAACGCCTCGTGCCCGGGCGTGTCCAGGAAGGTGATGCGGCCGCCGTTGTGCGCGACCTGGTAGGCCGCGATGTGCTGCGTGATGCCGCCGAACTCGCCTTCCGTGAGCCGGGACTTGCGGATCGCGTCGAGCAGCGACGTTTTGCCGTGGTCGACGTGGCCCATGATCGTGACGATCGGAGGACGTTCGACCCGGGTCGGCCCATCGGCCTCGGCGCGGCTCGCTTCCAGTTCCTCTTCCTGCTCGAGCTGGATCTCCTCCTCGAAGGAGACGATCAGGGCCTCGAAGCCCATCTGTTCCGCGAGCTCCACCGCGAGCTCAGGCTCCAGCAGATGGTTCACCGTCGCCATCAGGCCCCGGTCGAACAGCATCTTCAGCAGGTCCTTCGCCTTGACGCCCATCTTCTCGGCCAGGTCGCGGACCTGTAGCCCTTCCGAGATCGTGATCGTGCCCCGCTGGCTGGCATCATCGGCCGTGACCTCGCCGGCCTTCAGCCGGTCTTCCTGGCGCTCGCGGCGAGTGCGCAGGTCGACCTGGGGTGGCGCGGGCTCCGGTTGGGCGCGGACCTCGATCGCCGGTGACATCTCCGCCGCTGGCGGCACCTGCACCGTCTCCGCCGCCGGTGCGGAGTCGGGTTCGGCCTTCGGAGTTCCGGCCGGCGCCGCGGGGGGCGTCTCGGCGGTCTCGGCGGGCGCTCGCGCAGCCGCCGCGGCTTCTTCCGCGGCAATCTCCTTCGCCGCGACCTCCTCCGGAGTAAGCGGTTTCGGCTTCGTTTCCGTAGGCGTCAGGGTGCGGATCGTCTGCTTGTGGACGATCGAACGACGTCGGTTCGGCCGCATCGGTCCGGCGGGCGGCCGGAGGCTCGAGATGGGCCGTCGCCGGGGCGCCGCCGGCGGCGCCGCACGATCGCGGAGAATCACCTCCCGCTGGGGTCCGGCGATCTTCTTGCCCTCGAGCAGGGCCTTGATGATGTCCGTGTCGATCATCGCGTCTTCACCCTCGACGCGCACACCGATCGACCGGAACTTGAACAGCAAGTCCTGCTCGGCCACGTTCATCCGCTTGGCCAGGTCCTGCAGCCGGATTTTGCCCATGAAGTCCTTGGTCCCCTCAGTTCTCTATTGACCCGCTCGTCCTGCCCCAGGCGAGCCCCTAGGTTTCGCCGTTCCCCGGTTCGTCGCCGTCAGCCGGTAACTCTTGCGCGGCTTCGTTTCCGGCGTCGCCGGATTCTTCCTCGAAGACGCGGGTGAGCGCCGCCATGAAGTCGTCCTCGTCCATCGCGGGGCCTTCGCTTTCCGACGGCGCGGCAACGTCCTCGGGCGAGGCCTGAGCGGTAGCCCACTCGATGATCGAAACGGCCACAGCTTCATCGACCCCGGGCACCATCGTCAGGGCCTCCGCGCCGGCGCTCTGCAGGGCTTCGAGTTCGCCGAAGCCCGCTCCTTCAAGCGCTGTGGCGAGGTCCTCGTCGACACCGGCAATCTCCGTCAGATCGAGCTTGTCTCCGCCGATGTCGACGTTCAGCATCTTGGCCAGGGCGTCCGCGACCTCGTCCTTGACGTCCGACTCGCTCTTGATGTCGATGCGCGCTCCGATCAACTCGCTGGCGAGACGCACGTTCTGGCCCCGCTTGCCGATCGCCAGGGAGAGTTGCTCGTCCTCGACGATCACGTCGAGGTGCGGCGTCGCGCCCTCGTGGGTCACCGAGACCCGAGTGATCCGTGCCGGCGCCAGCGCGCTCTGCGCGAACGTCACCTGGTCCTCCGAGAACTCGATGATGTCGATCTTCTCGCCCCGGAGTTCGCGGATGATCGACTGCACGCGGGAGCCCTTCATGCCCACGCAGGCACCGACCGGGTCGACGTCCCGCTCGCGGCTGAGCACTGCCACCTTCGCTCGCTCACCCGGGGCGCGCACCGCGGTCTTGATGACCACCGTGCCGTCGTAGATCTCCGGCACCTCCATCTCGAACAGCTTGACCAGGAGGCGGGGGTCGGTCCGTGACATGACGACCTGTGGCCCCTTGGGTTGCTTGTGGACCTCGACGATCACGCCGCGGATGCGCTCGCCCTGGCTGTAGCGCTCGTGGCGCGATTGCTCGCTCCGGGGCACGATCGCCTCGGTCCGGCCGAGGTCGACGATGATGTCTCCTCGCTCGAACCGCCGCACGGTGCCGTTCACGACCTCGCCGACCCGGTGTTCGAACTCGTTGAAGATCTTCTCGCGCTCGGCTTCGCGGATCCGCTGATAGAGGACCTGCTTGGCCGACTGGGCCGCGATCCGGCCGAGTCCGTCCGTCGAGATGGGAATCTCGATCTCCTCGCCCAGCTCGGCGTCCTCCTTGTGCTCCCGAGCTTCTTCGAGGGTCCATTCGGCGAAGGGATCCTCGACCTCTTCGACCACCTGGCGGTAGAGGAAGGCGCTGAACTGACCGGTTTCGCGGTCCATGTAGGAGCGTACGGGTTCCTTGATGTGGTGCTGCTTCTTGGCCGCCGATGCGACCGCGTCCTCGAGGGCAACGATCCACTTGTCCAAGTCGATGTCCTTCTCGTGCGCTACCTGCCTGAGAACCTCGTTGATGTTCACTTCGGGAGTGTGGGTCTGAGCCATTTTGGTATCCCCGGCGTCAGAGTTCGACCAGAAGCCTGGCCTTGTGGATGCTGTCGATGGTGAGGCGCAGCGTGTCGCCGCTGTCGTCCTCGAGGAGAAGTGCGATGCCCGGGTCGTCCGAACTCAGGCCGAGGAGCTGCCCGCGCACGGTGCGCCGGTGGGCAGTTCCGGCGTCGGCGTAGGTCACGCGGACGCGGCTGCCGCTGAACCGTTCGTAGTCACGAACGCCGTAGAGTTCCCGATCCAGGCCGGGAGAACTGACCTCCAGCACGTATCCCGAGGCCGGCCCGAAGTCCTCCGCGTCGAGGAGGACGGAGGCTTCCCTGGAGACATTGGCACAGAGATCGTGGGTGACCCCTTCGCGATGGTCTATCACCAGGCGCAGGCGGTCGCCCCGAAAGGCCGCGTCCAGCAGCTCGCAGGCATGGCTCGCGGCCAGGCGTTCAAGCCGGCAGCGGACGTCGGTGAGAGAGGTCATGTGGTAGCGGAGTCGGTTCTCGCTGGCCAGTTCCCTGGAGTTACGCGCGATCCCTTAGAACAAAAAAGAGCGGGCCGAAGCACCCACTCTCAGCAGCCGACAGCCGGTATTCGGCGGATCGCTCTCCGTGGGAGAGGCGCCGGCCGTCGGGCAGTGACTATACAACGGCCGGATCGGCCCGGCAAGCGGTGTCCGGGCTCTCGCGCCAGAATGGCGCGGCTCCAATCGTTGACGTGACGCCGGCGGCGGAATTGCCCCGAAGCGCTACGGACCACGTGATCGGAAGCCGGCGGTGTGCTCGGGGTCGAATGGGTTGGCAGGCGACTTGCACGCTCTGGGAGCAACGCGTCGGAGAGGCCGGCGCTCTACGGTTGTATGCTTCAGGTGCCGCCTCGCCGCGGCGCCTGCTTCCCCTACTTGAACTGGAACTTGCGAACGATGAACACGAAGAAGCAGATCCTCTTTACCGTCCTGATGGTCGTCGGGGCCCTGGTGTTCGGCATGATCATCGCCGGCGGGCTGAACCTCACCGAACCGACGCGGGCCGAGGAGACCTCACGGCCTGCGCTGGCAGCGGAGAAGGACTCGCGGGACGAGCAGGCGCGACGGGTGGAGCGGCACGCGAGGACCGCCATCGACAGCTTCGCCGACCTGGCGGAGGCGGTCCTTCCGGCCGTCGTGACGGTCGAGGTCGTGCGGATCGAGGAGGCGCCGGAGGTACGGCGCTTCCAGGACTTCTTCCGACGCATTCCGGGACAGCCGGACCCGGAGCAGGAAGAGCAGCGCTTCCCCGGCGCGGGTAGTGGCTTCCTGATCTCCTCCGACGGCTGGATCGTCACCAACAACCACGTGGTGGAGCGCGCGGAGACGATCCGCGTCGGCATGGATGGCCGCGAGTATCCTGCCGAGTTGAAGGGCCGCGACCGGGAGACGGATCTGGCGTTGCTCAAGATCGACGCCGGGGATGAGCTCCCGCACCTGCCGCTCGGCGATTCGGACGCGCTCCGCGTAGGCGACTGGGTCATGGCGGTCGGCAATCCCCTGAGCTTCGAAGCGTCGGTGACGGTCGGCGTGGTCAGCGCCAAGGGCCGGTCGATCCCGATCGAGAACAACCGCGCCGATTTCGCGAACTACATCCAGACCGACGCCGCGATCAACCTGGGCAACTCCGGCGGGCCCTTGGTCAACACGGCCGGAGAGGTCGTGGGGATCGCGACCGGCAAGGCGTTCGCCGAGAACATCGGTTTCGCGGTGCCGGTCGACGTTCTTGAGGGTGTGCTTCCCCAATTGCGCGACGAGGGCCGTGTCCGGCGCGGCTATCTGGGTGTTCAGATTCGTGATCTGGAACACATCGAGGCCCGCTACTACGGGCTGGAGGGGCCGAATGGCGCGTTCGTCACGGACGTTCAGCCTGAGACTCCGGCAGGGAAGGCGCAGGTCGAGGCCGGCGACGTCATCCTCGGTGTGGACCAGCACGAGGTGGAGGGAACGCGCGATCTGATCGACTACGTGGCCGCGCTGCCGCCGGGCCGCGAGGTTCAACTACATGTCCTGCGCGACTCCGAGCGCATCGGACTCGATGTCAAGCTCGAGGAGCGACCGTCTCTCGTCGCTGAGCAGGAGGAACCGACGCCGGCCGCGCCGCCTCGGGAAGAGAGCATGGACTGGCTCGGTCTGGAGCTCCGGCCGCTGACCTCGACCTTGCGCGAGCGGGCCCAGTTGGACCGCCGCCAGCGCGGTGTTTTCGTATCCGGCGTCTCCGCTCGCAGCGTGTTCGCGGAGAAGGGCTTCCAGGCAGGTTTGGTGATCGTCGGACTGAACGGTGCCGGGATCGAGAACCTGGGCGACCTGGGCAACGCAACGGTCGATCTCGAGTCCGGTGATCTGGTGCGCGTCGAAGCACTCGCCCCGGGTGGCCAGCGGCTCTTCGCTGTAATCGAAGTACCCTGACGCCTCCGCGGAGATCCTCCCCTTGACGCGGCCCACAGGTCCGCGAGTGCTCGTGGTCGACGACGAGGAGTCGATCCGGGCGTCGCTCCGGATGATCCTGGAGTTCGAGCGCTACCGCGTCGACGAGGCGCCGAACGGCCGGGAAGCACTGAGGCGGGTGATGACGCGGCCCCCGGCCGCCGTCCTGCTCGACATCAAGATGCCCGAGATGGACGGTCTGGCGACACTGTCCGGCTTGCGGGAGCAGGGCCACGAGATGCCGGTCGTCATGATCAGCGGTCACGGCGACATCGCCGCGGCGGTCGAGGCGACACGGCTGGGCGCGTACGATTTCCTGGAAAAGCCGCTGGAGCGCGACCGGGTGCTCCTGGCTCTTCGCAACGCCGTCGAACGGCAACGGCTCCGGGACGAGAACCGGGAACTCAGGCGGACTCCTTACGAGCTGGTTGGCGAGTCCCCGGCGATGCAGGAACTCCGGGCCACGATCGAACGCGCCGCCCCGACTCCGGCCACCGTGCTGATCACCGGCGAGAGCGGAGTCGGCAAGGAACTCGTCGCGCGCGCCATTCACGCCGGCAGTCAGCGCAGGGATATGCCCCTGGTCCAGGTCAACTGCGCCGCGATCCCGGACGAATTGATCGAGTCCGAACTGTTCGGTCATGAGAGGGGCGCCTTTACCGGCGCCGTGCGCCGTCAGGTCGGGAAGTTCACGGCCGCCGACGGCGGCACGATCTTCCTGGACGAAGTCGGGGACATGTCGGCGCGCACGCAGGCCAAGGTCCTGCGCGCTCTCCAGAGCGGCGAGATCGAACCGGTCGGAGCCAGGATGGCGACGACGGTCGATGTCCGGGTTGTTGCCGCGACCCATCGCGATCTTCCGGAGGAGATCGAGGCCGGACGCTTCCGTGAGGATCTCTTCTACCGCCTGAACGTCGTGCCGGTGCACGCGCCGCCGCTGCGCGAGCGCCTTGAGGATCTCCCGCTGCTGGTCGAGCACTTCATCGAGCGCTTTGCCAGCGAGAACAACTACCGCCAGAAGAGCCTGACCGCAGGCGCGATTCGCCAGTTGAAGGCGATGCCGTGGCGCGGCAACGTCCGGGAACTGAAGAACCTGCTCGAGCGCGTACTGATCCTGAGCCCGGGCGAGGAGATCGATCGGGCGGCCATCCTGAGACTGGCGGGTTCAGTGCGCGGCGACCTCTCCGAGGCTATTCTCGCGCTTCCCACCCTGCGTGAATTCAGGGAGAGTTCGGAACGCATGTACCTGTCGAAGAAGCTCGAGGAGCACGGCTGGAACGTGACCCGCACCGCGAAGGCCATCGGGACGCCCAGGAGCAACCTGTACAAGAAGATGGAGCAGTACGGGCTCCGCCGGGAGGGAGTGCCTTGATCTCCGAGCGCCCCGGGGCCTCGGCTCCGCACCGGATTCTGGTCGCCAAGCCCGGACTGGACGGCCACGACCGTGGCGCCAAGGTGGTGGCGCGGGCGCTGCGCGACGCGGGATTCGAGGTGATCTACACCGGCCTGCGCAAGACCCCGGAGCAGATCGTGGCTGCGGCCGTGCAGGAAGACGTGCGGGCCGTCGGTCTGTCGATCCTTTCCGGCGCACACAACACCCTGCTGCCGGACGTCGTGGAGGGTCTTCGAATCGCCGGTGCCGAGGACGTGCTGGTGTTCGCCGGGGGGATCGTTCCCGACGCGGATGTCGCGGGCCTCAAGGCCGCCGGCGTGGACGAGGTTTTTCCGCCGGGTTCCAGCACGGCTTCGATCGTCGAGTATCTGAACGGCCGACTGGCAGCGGCTGGGCCGGTCGGCGGGTCCGGCCGCTGATGGCGGGCAGCGGGCCCTCCGCCAACGCGCAACCGCCGGGTTCTGCGATGGAAAAGCGCTTCGAACCTGCCTCCTACGAGGGCAAGTGGCAAGCGTGGTGGGACGAACAGGAGCTGTACCGTTGTCCTGCCGATCCGGAAGGCAAGGGACCGAATCCGTACTGCATCCTGATACCGCCGCCGAACGTGACGGGCAAGTTGCACATGGGCCATGCCCTGCAGAGCACCTTGCAGGATCTGGTCACGCGCTGGCGGCGCATGCGAGGCGACAACGCGCTGTGGCTGCCCGGCACGGACCACGCCGGCATCGCGACCCAACTCATGGTCGAGCGGCACCTGGAAGAGCGGGGCTCGAGCCGGATCGAACTCGGCAGGGAGAAGTTCGTCGAGCGGGTCTGGCAATGGAAGCACGAGTACCACGCGAACATCCGCGGCCAGTTGCAGCGCCTCGGCGCTTCCTGCGACTGGTCTCGGGAGCGGTTCACGCTCGATGACGGGCTGGCGCGCGCGGTGCGCACCGCCTTCGTGCGTCTCCACGAAGAGGGTCTGATCTACCGGGGCGAGTACATGGTCAACTGGTCGCCGGTGCTGCGGACAGCGGTCTCCGACCTCGAGGTGGAGAACCGCGAAGTTCACGGCCGGCTGTACCACCTCTCCTACGCCCTGGAGCCGCTCCCCGGAAGTTCTACGACTGAGGAGCCGTTGGTCGTGGCCACCACGCGCCCGGAGACGATGCTCGGGGATACCGCCGTCGCCTTCCACCCGGACGACGAGCGCTACCGCCATCTGGCCGGCCGCACAGCCAGGCTGCCCATCCTCGGACGGCGCCTGCGGCTGGTCGCTGACGACCACGTCGACCCCGCCTTCGGCACCGGACTGGTCAAGGTCACGCCCTACCACGATCCGAACGACTACGAGATCGGCCGCCGTCACGACCTGCCGGGCGTGCGCGTGATCGGCTTCGACGGTCGGATGACCGCCGAGGCCGGGCCCGACTTCGAAGGCCTGGATCGCTTCGAGGCCCGTCGCCGTGTGATCGAACGGCTGGAGGTCGAGGGACGGATCGTCAAGGTCGAACCCCATGTTCACAACGTCGGCCACTCCCAGCGGAGCGGCGAGCCGATCGAGCCGATGCTGTCGCCACAGTGGTTCGCGGACGTTTCCGGCATGGCGCAGGAGGCTCTTGCGGCGGTCGAGCGAGGCGACATCAACCTGATTCCCTCCTCTTGGGACCGCACCTGGGAGCACTGGCTCAGAAACATCCGGCCATGGGTCATCTCCCGCCAACTTTGGTGGGGACACCGCATTCCGGCCTGGTACGACGCGGACGGCGCCTGCTACGTAGCGATGGACCGGGCCGCGGCCGAGGAACAGGCGGGCACCGCCGAGCTGACCCGCGACCCGGACGTGCTGGACACCTGGTTTTCCTCCGGCCTGTGGCCGATTTCCACCCTGGGCTGGCCGGACGAGGAAGCATCCGACCTACGCACCTGGTACCCCACCGCGGCCCTGATCACGGGTTTCGACATCCTGTTCTTCTGGGTGGCGCGGATGGTCATGCTCTCGCGGCACCTCTACGGCGACGTGCCCTTCCGGGCCGTCCATCTGACCGGACTGGTTCGGGACGCCGATGGCGAGAAGATGTCGAAGACCAAGGGCAACACGGTCGATCCGATGGACCTGATCGAGGAGTACGGGGCGGATGCGATGCGCTTCACCCTGGCGGTTCTCGACGTGCCGGGGCGCGACATTCCGCTCGACCTGGAGCGGATGGCGGGCTACCGCGCCTTCGGCAACAAGATCTGGAATGCGGTCCGCTTCGCTCTTGCGCGAACCGAGGGTGCGGTGACGCCCACGTCCGGGCCTGAGCTCGAACGCGAAGGGTTGGCCGCTCCCGAGCGGTGGATCCTTTCGCGGCTGTCGGACACCGCCGCCACGGTCAACGACGGACTGGAGGAGTTTCGTTTCGACTGGGCCTGCAACGCGCTCTACCACTTCTTCTGGCACGAACTCTGCGACTGGTACATCGAGTTCGCGAAGCCCGCCCTCGCGGGGTCCGGCCCCCGGCCGCGCGTCGCCGAGACGTTGCTGTTCGTGCTGGATGCGAGCTTGCGGCTTCTGCATCCGGTCATGCCCCACCTGACGGAGGAACTCTGGCAGCGCCTGCCGCGCGACCCGTCGGCGGCAGCGGAGGAGCCCCGCAGCATCTCAGTCCAGGACTATCCGCTAGAGACTCCCGAACTCGCCGATCAGCAGGCCGACCGGGGAATGGGCGCGCTGATCGCCGTCGTCCAGGCAGCCAGAAGCCTGAGGCGGGAGCGGAATCTCGCAGCGGCAGCGAAGATGTCGATCGCGGTCGAGGGTGGGGACTCCAACCTGACCGATTTCGTGATCGAGCAGGCGGCCCTCCTGAACGCGGTCGCCGGTGTCTCCGAGATCGGAGCAGGGAACGGAGCGGACTCCGCCTCTCGCTCGCGGGCCGGGGGACTGAACCTGGCGTTCGAGGTCGAGGCGGCGCCGATGGGCCAGACCGAACGGGCGAAGCTCAGGAAGGAACTCGAACGGCTCGACGCCGAGATCGCGGGAGCGCGCAACCGCCTCTCGAATGCCGGTTTCCTGGAAAAGGCGCCGGCGCAAGTCGTGGAGGGTAACCGAAACCGCCTCGCCGAACTCGAGGAGCGACGGAGCAGCGTGATGGAAACGCTCGGCCGGGCCACTCGGTTGTAGGCTTCGCCACCGATGACGGTGGACCCTTGTCGAGACTTCGAGCAGCTTGCGAGCCAACTCCGCTCGCGGTCCGGGCGCCTGCCCGAAAACGTCGTGCTCATGGACACGGTCGACTCGACGAACCGGTTCGTCAAGGGCTTGATCGACCGGTTCTTCGAGGAGGCGGCAACACCGCGCACAGTGTTCGTCGTCGCGTACGAGCAGACCGCGGGCAGGGGCCGCCAGGGCCGTTCCTGGGTCAGCTTGGCCGGCCGCGGCCTCTACTGCACCTGGTTGCAGCCGCTACCGGTTGGCCGGGGATCCCTGGAGGACCAGCTCGGGACCTTGCCGTTGCTGGTCGGAGTCGGCGTCAGCCGGGCCCTGGCGGCGCAGATCGACGGGACGGCGCTCCTTAAATGGCCCAACGACGTGCTCGTCGGCGGTCGGAAGATCGCCGGGATTCTGATCGAGACGGTGGCCGGCAGCGACGGCGAGATGGCCGCCGTGATCGGCTTCGGTGTCAACTATGACTTCGGCGCCGGCAGCGAGCTTCCGACTCCGGTGTCGACGTCGCTGGCGCTGGAGACCGCGACGCCGCCGTCGCGGGCAGCCGTGGTCGAAGGGCTCGCCAGGTCGCTCGAGCGTGAGTTGGCTCATTGCGGCGATCTGGACTACACGCTGGACGCCTACCGTGCCTGCACCGTTCACCGTGAAGGCGACGAGGTGAGTTGCCGCGTAGGCGGCGAAACACTCGCGGGACGGTTCGCTGGTTTCGACAGCGGCGGCCGGTTTCGACTGCGGACCGCCGCCGGTCTGCGCACGATCGCCTCGGGCGAGGTCATCGAGGCCTAGGGAACGCTCGGCGTGGTCTCCGAGACTGTCGACCGGGAGTACTTCGAGACGATCGAGGAGGAGTTCATCCGGTTGCGGGGCGCTCCGCTGCTTCTGAGCCCGGCCGACTGGCGTCTGGCGGACCGCTGGCGCCAGGAAGGCGTGCCCCTGTTTCTCGTTCTGGAGAGCATCCGCCTCGTCTTCGAGCGGCGCGCCGAGCGGCAGGCGGCGGCGCCGGAAACACAGCAGAGGGGGGTGAGCAGCCTGCGCTACTGCCGGCCGGCGGTGGAGAAGGCATGGGCGGAGTACCGGGAACTCGGCGGAGCTTCGGCCCGGCAGCCCAGGCCGGCCGCCATCGACGTGCGGGCCCGGCTTCAGGCTCTGGCGGAGGCGATCCCTGCCGCGACGGTCGATGTCGAGAACTGGCGGCAAAGGCTGCTGAAGCTTCGGGGGCCCGCACCGGTCGTCGAGGACCGTCTGGTCGGGTTGGACCGCGAACTCGTGGACCGTGCCTTCGAGCTTCTGCCGCTCCGTGACAGGGAAGAGGTCACGACGGAGGCCGAGGTCGCCCTTGGGAGGATGGCCGGCCGCGTCGATCCGGAACGGCTGCCCGAACTCCGGCGGCGCATGGTCCGCAGGCTGGTTCGGGAGCGTCTGGGGCTGCCGCTCCTGTCCCTGTTCGCGGAAGGCTCCCGGCTGTCCCCCCGTTCCGGTTGATTCAGCCGTCGTCGGTCGCCGCGCCCTTCCGCCAGCGGTCGGCCAGTCGATCGTAGAGCACGAGGCCGACCGTCATTCCCAGGTTGAGCGATACGGCGGTGGGTACCCGCACCTGGTGTGTGCAGCGATCCAGGATGCCATCGGAGATCGAGCCGCTCTCCGGTCCAAACACGTAGCAGGCCCGCTCCGGATGGGTGAAGCCCGGGAGCGGAACCGCCTCCGGCACGATCTCTACGGCGACCAGGTCCGCGTCGCGTGGCGCCGCTTCCAGCAGGTCGTCGACCTCGAGCACCGGAACATGGCGGTAGGCCCGAGTCGGGTCGGTGGGCAACCGGCGGATATTGATGTCTCCGGAGGCTTGGCCCAGGATGATCATGCGGGCCTGGAAACAGAGCGCCGCCCGCAGCACGTGCCCGACGTTCACCGGATCGGACGGGCGGTCGAGCGCGACGCAGGCGAAACCGCGTCCGCCCGGGAGATCGGCGCGCCGCTGCACCCGGCGTTCGATCTTCTTTCCCATTCAGAGGTTCCCCCGTTCAGGTCTCTGCGTCGCTGTAGCGTTCGAACACCCGCTCGATCAGGAGCTGCAGGGGAAACCGGCTGAGCCGGCCGGCGCCGGCCACTCGTTCGCCGAAGCTGGTGACGGAGTCGGGCCGTATGCCGTCGCCCCAGATCAGGACCGGCACCGGGTCGGCGCCGTGGACACCGACCTCGGACAGGGTGGCATGGTCCGCCGTCACCGCCAGCCGGATCGGTCGTTCCAGGCGCTCGAGGAGGACGCCCAGCTCCTGGTCGACCCGTTCGAGGAAGGCGACCTTCTGGTCGGGCCGCCGGTCGTGGGCGGCGATGTCCGCTCCCTTGACATGGACCATGACCAGGTCGTGCTCCTCGAGCGCCTCCATCCCGCACTCGAACTTGAGTGCCAGGTCCGTGTCGACGTTCGCGGTCATGCCTGGTCGATGAACCGTCGATACGCCGAGCGCCGAGGCGATCCCCATCACGGTTCGGTCGCCGCCGATACAGGCGGCGGAGACCGGCAGGCCGCCCGGCTCCAGAGGCAGCAACCGGTGGACTCGACCCACCCCCCGCGTCAGTACCGCGTTCGCCGGCAGACCGCCATTCCGCCGCCGTCTCTCGTTCGCCGGATGTCGGGCCAGGACGCGGCGCGCCTCCTGTTCGAACAGGGCCAGGACGCGCGCGGTCCGCTCGGCCGTCTCGTCGTTCGGGTCGAGCGGCCGCGGCACCAGCGGCGGCCCCGAGGGGGCTCCATCCCCCGGGTCCGACCCCTCAATGGCGGAGGTCAGGCCGTCGCCGCGCAGCGTGATCGCGAGGCGGTGTTCGGTGGTGGCCCGGACGCGCACCTTGACCCTGTCCGAAGCGGGGAGCTCCAGCCGGTCGATGGCCTTGGCGAGCTTTCTGGCGTCGTCGCGGATGCGCCCGGCCCGGCGATCCACAACGTAGCCGCGTTCGTCCAGTGTGGCGAAGTTGCCCCGGATGGCGATGGTGCCGGCTTTCAACTTGAGGCCGGCCCCCAGCGCCTCGATCGGTCCCCGGGTCATGACCCGCGGGGACTGGGAGAACAGCGCGAGGTTCCCCGACGCCGTGTCCGGCACGACGCCCGGCGCGACCGGATCCGCCAGGCCGTTGGAGCCTTCCCGCGCCAGGCGGTCCAGGTTCGGCGTGCGTGCCGCTTCGAGAGGCGTGCGGCCGCCGAGGGATCGAAGAGGACGATCCGGAAGACCGTCGATTACGAGCATCAGGACGGGGGGACGCGGCTCGCCCAGCCCTTCCACCGATGCCTGCGTGAGCCATGGCAGGCGTTGGGACATGTTCTGTCCGAGCAACCCGATGGCGGCCGCCAGTGCGGGCTCGCGCTCGGTCGTGTCGAGGACCGGCACGCCCACTTCCTCCGCCAGCCGAATCAGATGGTCCTGCTGGGCGCGGAGCACCCGAAAGTGATCGAGCTGTCGATGCGATCTCCTCACGGCGACCGTTTCACGGGCCAGGAAGTGGCTGCGGTGAACCTCCTCGTCGTCCGTCGTGAGCAGGAGGAAGAACTGGTAGGCGTCAGCATCGAGATCCGGGAAGGGAACCAGTCCGGGCAGCAGGTGGACGCCCTCGACGACCAGGCTCAGGTTCTCGGCAATCGCCCGCTCGACGACCGCTCGCACCCCCACGCAGACTCTCGTCGCCTGTTCCTCGAAGGTAGCGAGCGTCGGATCCTGAGTGCCGCCCGGCAGTTCAGGTGATGTGGCCTGGGCCGTCTCGTAGCTCGAAACGTGGAGGGCCGGCAGGATGGCCGGCGCGAAGACCATTCGCATCACCTGCCGCACCGTGTCGGTCGCGTTCACCCGGTAGATCCGGAGCTGGGGCGCCAGGTCGAGGGCCAGTGTGGACTTGCCGGTTCCGCCGGCGCCGCCGACGTAGAAGATGAGAGGCCTCGGCAATCGCCGCAGGCGTCGGATGAGGCGGTAGCGCCCGGCGACATCGGAGCCTTCCTTCACATCGAGCAGTTCGGCGATGCGCTGCGCCAGATGCCGTTTCTCCAGGCTGGTGATCTCCTCGCGGACCAGCCGGCGCTGCAGTTGCTCGACGCGCCGGTACGCGTGATCGAAGTCCAGGCCGGCGGCGTAGAGGCTTCGGGCAAGCAGACCGCGAGAGAACGGCTGGGCTTCGCCCTGGTCGGTGACCTGGATCGGCCGTTCAGGAGCCTCGGTGGCGCTCAGGTTTCCTCCCGCGCCCGTCGCAGGGGACAGTTGGAGCAGTTGAGAGGCTCCCCGTCCGGGCCGAGCACGTCCGGACCGCCGCAGGATCCACGCAGACAGCGGCCACTGAGCAGGACGCCGACGGACATGAGAGTCACCGAAGCGGCTATCACCGTGATGGTCAGAAACAGGATCGCCATGGCTCGCGGCCGAGTCTACCGATGGCGGCGCTGGTGGGGCGCCGGGCGTCGCTCGCTTCGAGTCCGCTGGGACCCTCCCCACGGAACCCCGGACCGGCTGGAGGGCGTCGGGCTGCGCGCTAGTCGGCGGCTCCGAACCTGTCGCGGAACGCCCGGCTGGGGAGTTCTTCCAGCGTGTCGTCGCGATAGACGAGGAGCAGGGCCGCGATGCCTTTGTCGTCGGCCCACTGCAGACCGTCGTCGGCGCCGAGGGCCATCAGGGCGGTGGCGTAGGCGTCGGCGACGGCGCAGCTCGTGTGGAAGACGCTGGCCGAGGCGATGGCGTGTTCAACCGGCCGGCCGGTGCGGGGGTCGATCGTGTGGGAGTAGCGCACGCCGTCGCGCTCCCAGTAGTTCCGGTAGTCGCCGGACGTCGCCAGGGATCCATCGGTGAAGGGGAGGATCCTCTGGAGGTTGGGCTGGGCGGCCTCCTCCGTTTCGGGTCCTTGTCCGGAAGCACTCACTCGAGCAGGCGGTCGTTCGATCGCGATACGCCATGCGGCGCCGGCTGGGCTGTGACCGGCGGTGCGTATCTCGCCTCCGACTTCGACGAGGTGATTGGTGTAACCGGCTTTGAGCAGAGCCTCAGAAACGCTATCGACTGCCCAGCCCTTGGCGATGGCGGACAAGTCGAGAGCTGCTCCGTCTTCGAGCTTGAGAACTCGCCGGTCCTCGGAGTCCAGCTTGATCGCGCCGATCGCCCGACGCAGCTCTGCCAGCTGGTCATCGAGAGGAGCCGTCGGCTCCGCACTGCGTCCGGGCGCACCGAACCCCCAGGCGTCGACCAGTGGCCCCACGGTTGGATCGAAGGCCCCACGACTCTCCTCGCGCACCTGCCAGGCAAGCCCCAGGACGGCCCAGGTTTCCTCCGAGAGAACTTGAGATTCGCCAGCCGCAAGCCGGTTGAAGCGCGAGATCTCCGAGTCCACTCGGTAGGTCGACATCGCGCGGTCAACCGCATCGAGTCGATGCTCGATGAGAGCCCGGATCGCTTCGCGCTCGCCAGAGTCCGCGATCGTGCGCACCCGATAGTAGGTGCCCATCGTCGGCCCCTGCAGCACGACTTCTTCGGCGGCCTGGGCACAGCCGATCGCGAGACCGGCGAGGACGGCAAACACCCGCCGACTTCCTTGCCATCCCCGCTTCGACCGAGACGACGCTCGTGCAGACGGGGCGACTCGGCGACGAGATGTCCTCCAGCCTGGCGCGGGTCCGGAGGGAGGGGCCCCAGGTGGCTCGCAGCGAGCGACGGCCGGCGTCCCCTCGTCCGGCGACACCCAACCGGAGCGAGCGGAGTGAAGCGAGCGCTCCCCCGTCCATTCTCCGAGCAAGCGCTCGCGGCACCTGGGACCCCTCTCTCCGGACCCGCGCCAGGCGGGTGCCACCGCTAACTTCAGCCCGGCCGTGCGCATCCGCGCATTCCCAGGCCTCAGCCGAAATCGTCGAAGGCGATGTTCTCGGGCTCGACGCCGAGGTCGTCGAGCATCTTCATGCAGGCCTGGAGCATCAGGGGGGGGCCGCAGAGGTAGTACTCGACGTCTTCCGGGGCGGGGTGGTCCTTGAGGTAGTTGTCGTACAGGACCTGGTGGATGAAGCCGGTGTAGCCGTCCCAGTTGTCTTCCTCGAGCGGGTCGGAGAGAGCCAGGTGCCAGGTGAAGTTCGGGTTCTCCTCCGCGATCCGGTCGAAGTGGTCGATGTAGAAGGCCTCGCGGTAGGAACGGGCGCCGTACCAGAAGGACACCTTGCGGTTCGTGTGGATGCGTCGGAACTGGTCGAAGATGTGGGAGCGCATGGGCGCCATGCCGGCGCCGCCGCCGACGAACACCATCTCGGCCTCCGTGTCCTTGGCGAAGAATTCGCCGAAGGGACCGGCGATCGTCACGTCGTCGCCGGGCTTCAGGTTGAAGATGTAGGACGACATCTGGCCGGGCGGCAGGTCCATCTCGCGTGGTGGCGGCGTCGCCACGCGGACGTTCAGCATGATGACGCCCTTCTCTTCCGGGTAGTTCGCCATCGAGTAGGCGCGGATCACCGTCTCGTCGACCTTGGAGACGAGATTCCAGAGCTTGAAGCGGTCCCAGTCGTCGTGGTACTCGTCCTCGACCGTGAAATCACTGTAGTTCACGACGTGCGGCGGGCACTCGATCTGGATGTAGCCGCCGGCGCGGAAGGGCACTTCCTCGCCCTCGGGCAGCTCCAGCACGAGTTCCTTGATGAAGGTGGCGACGTTCTCGTTCGAGCGCACCTTGCAGTGCCACTTCTTGACCCCGAAGACCTCGGCCGGGATGCCGATCTTCATGTCCTCCTTGATCTTGACCTGGCAGCTCAGACGGCAGCCCTCGCGCGCCTCGCGGCGGCTGATGTGTGTCTTCTCGGTCGGCAGCATGGCGCCACCGCCCTCGAAGACATCGACGGTGCAGACGCCGCAGGTGCCCTGGCCGCCGCAGGCGGAGGGGATGAAGATCTGGTGTTCGGCCAGGGTGCCGAGCAGGGTGCCGCCGGTGGTGGCGGCCAGCGTCTTCTCCTCGTTGATGAGGATCGACACCTCGCCGCCGGCGACGAGGCGCGCCTTGGCCTGCATCAGGACCGTGACCAGGGCGAGAATGACGATGGTGAACATCGTCACCCCGAGGACGACTGTGATCACAGTTGGATGCCCCCGAAGGCCATGAAGCCGAACGCCATCAGCCCGGTGATGACGAACGTCATGCCCAGGCCACGCAGACCGTGGGGCACGTTGCTGTAGCGCAGGCGCTCACGGATGGACGCCAGGGCGACGACGGCGAGGAACCAGCCGATGCCGTTGCCCAGGCCGAAGACGACGCTCTCGCCGAAGTCGTAGTCCCGTTCGACCATGAACAGGGAACCGCCCAGGATCGCGCAGTTGACCGCGATCAGGGGCAGGAAGATGCCCAGCGTGGCGTGCAGCGCGGGGAAGAAGCGGTCTGTCGTCATCTCCACGAGCTGGACCATCGCGGCGATCGTGCCGATGAAGCAGAGGAGGTTCAGGAAGGTCAGGTCGACCCCGGCGAACTCCGGGCTGATCCAGGCGAGGGCGCCTTCGTTCAGGAGGTAGGTCTGGATCAGGTTGTTCGCGGGCACGGTGACCGTGAGCACGAAGATGACCGCCAGGCCGAGGCCGATCGCGGTCTCCACCTTCTTCGACACTGCCAGGAAGGAACACATGCCCAGGAAGAAGGTCAGGGCCATGTTCTCGATGAAGATGGCCTTCACGGCCAGGTTCAGGTACTCCTCGAACATCGTTCTGACCCCCTACCCGTCCATCTCGACTTGCGCGGGCTTGTAGACCCGTAGCGCCCAGATCAATCCGCCGATGATGAAGAAGGCGGCGGGAGACAGCAGCATGAGGCCGTTCGGCAGGTACCAGCCGCCTTCCGAGACCGTGGGCAGAACCGTGTAGCCGTAGAGCTTCCCGGAACCGAACAACTCGCGCAGGAACGCCGTGACCATCAGGATCGCGCTGTAGCCGATGCCGTTGCCGATGCCGTCGAGGATGGCCAGGGACGGCGGGTTCTGCATCGCGAAGGCTTCCGCCCGCCCCATGATGATGCAGTTCGTGATGATCAGCCCGACGAACACCGAGAGCTGCTTGCTGATCTCAAACACGTAGGCCTTGAGGATCTGGTCGGTGACGATGACCAGCGATGCGATGACGGTCAACTGGACGATGATCCGGATGCTGTTCGGGATCTGATGCCGCAGCAGGCTGATCGTCAGGTTGGAGAGAGTGAGCACGCCGATGACGGCCGCGCACATGACGACCGAGGTCTCCATCTTCGTCGTCACCGCCAGCGCCGAGCAGATGCCGAGCACCTGGAGCGCGATCGGATTGTTGTTGAAGAGGGGGTCGAGCGCCGCTTCGCTCTTCTTGACAGCCATCAGTTGGCCTCCGCGCGGATCCGGTTGAGGTAGGGCTCGAAGCCGTTCTCGCCGAGCCAGAACTCGAGCATGTTCGTCACCCCGTTGCTGGTGATCGTCGCGCCGGCGAGACCATCGACGCGGTAGGGGGCCTCCTCGGCGCTTGGGGCAAAGCCCTTGATCACCGCCAGGCGAACCTCGCCCTCGTCGTCGAAAGCCCTGCGCCCGGGCCACTTGTCCTTCCAGGTCGGATTGTCCACTTCGCCGCCCAGGCCCGGCGTCTCCTTGTGCTGGTAGTAGGTGATGCCACGCACGGTCGTCGTGTCCGCGTCGAGCGCCAGGAAGCCGTAGAGGGTTCCCCAAAGTCCCAGCCCCTCGATCGGCAGCACGATCATTTCGAGCTCTCCGCCGTCGCCGCGCATCTCGTAGAGCAGAGCCCGATCCGGGACGCGCTTGACTCTGGCCAGGTTGTCGGGGGCTTCGGCGCTGGTGGTGGGATCCCGGGCGCGGCGCTGCTGGTCGAACGTCGCCGTGTCGCCGTCCACCGGCTCACCCGAACTGAGCTCGATGAGCACCGGCTCGATCGGCTCGAAGCGCTCGGCGACCTGCGCCTCATCGATCGACTCGCCGGGCTGGAGCAGGCCCACGGCCTCCAGGACCCGCTTCTGCTTGTCGAGGGCGATGTTCTCGTCCTGGAGATCCTCCAGGCTGACCGCGAAGGAAGACACGAGGATCCCGCACACGATGCAGATCGCGGTCGCGAACAGAAGGGTGTAGCCGGTGGCCTGTCGGTTTGCCATGGGGAGTTCCGCCGGTGGAACGAAGTCTATTGCGCGTAGCGCGCCTGGCGGCGCTTGATGTTCGCCTTCAGCACGTAGTGGTCGATCAGGGGCGCGAACAGGTTCATGAACAGGATGCCGAGCATCACGCCTTCCGGGAAGGCGGGGTTGATCGTGCGGATCAGGACGGCCAGCACGCCGACCAGGAAGCCGTAGATGTAGCGTCCCCGGTTCGTCTGCGCGGCGCTCACCGGGTCCGTAGCCATGAAGACGATGCCGAAGGCCCAGCCGCCGAGCACGAGGTGCCAGTGGAAGGGGACCGAGAGCATCGCGTTGGTCGGCGACGCGATGAGGTTGAGCAGCAGGGAGATCGCCGCCGTGCCGGCCGTCGCCGCGACCATGATCCGCCAGGAACCGATGCCGGTCGCGATCAGAATCGCCGCGCCGATCAGGCAGGCCAGCGCGGAGGTCTCGCCCATCGATCCCGGAATGTCGCCGAGAAAGGCCTGCATCCAGGAGACCTTGCCCTCGATGGCGCTCAGTCCGTCCAGCGGCGCGTCGGAGCCCTCGACGGGCTCAAGCACCGCGATCTCGCCGAGCGCCGTGGCGCCGCTGTAGCCATCTGGTGCCGACGACGTGCCCGCAGCGATCCACACGGCGTCGCCCGAGATCTGGGCCGGATAGGCGAAGAACAGGAAGACCCGCGCCGTCAGAGCCGGGTTCAGGACGTTGTAGCCCGTACCGCCGAAGATCTCCTTGCCGACGACGACCCCGAAGCTGATGCCGACCGCGACCTGCCACAGCGGGATCGTCGGCGGCAGCACCAGGGGGAAGAGCATGCCGGTGACCAGAAAGCCCTCGTTCACGTCGTGCCGCCGGACGACGGCGAACAGGCCCTCCCATGCGCCGCCGACGGCGAAGGTCACGACCAGGACCGGCACGTAGTACAGCGCTCCGTGGACCGTGTTGGCCAGCAGGCTGGAAGCGTCGAACGACAGTCCGAGCATCTCCATCGCGTCGGTGCGCCAGTTCGCGAGCGGCGCCGCGCCGCCGGCGACGGCGACGTGGATCTGACGGCCCGTGTTCCACATCGCCATCAGGACGCAGGGCACCAGCGCCACGACGACGGTCATCATCAGGCGCTTCAGGTCCAGCGCGTCGCGCACATGGGCGGCGCCGGTCGTCGTCTTGCCCGGCGTGTACAGGAAGGTGTCCGGCGCTTCGTACAGGGGGTAGAAGCGCTCGAACCTGCCACCCGGTTCGAAGTGGCGGGCCTGCTTGTCGAGAATCCGGCGCAGCAGCTTCATGTGTGCCTAGCCTTCTTTCTCGATCAGCTCGAGGGCGTCGCGGAGGTACGGCCCGTACTCCGTCTTGCCCGGGCAGACAAAGGTGCAGAGCGCCAGGTCTTCCTCCAGCAGCTCCAGGCAGCCGAGTTCCTCGGCCCGCTCGATGTCGCCGGCCACCAGCGACTTGAGCAGGAAGGTCGGCTGCAGGTCCCAGGGAAAGACGCTCTCGTAGAGGCCGATGGGCACGATCGCGCGCGGCGAGCCGTGCGTGGTCGTGGTCATCGCGAACGACCGGCGCGGCAGCAGCGAGGAAGCGAAGGCGCGGGCGCGGGAGAAGGCGCCGAAACCGGGGTTGAGCCAGCCCAGGAAGTGGCGGCCGTGGTCGTCCTCGAGCACCGAGACCGTGTCGTGAAAGCGTCCCAGGTAGCCGTGGAGATCGGCCGGCGCGTTCTCGCCGATCGCGGTGCGCCCGCTGAGCGGCGAACCGCTGATGACGCGCACCGCGCCCTCCGGGAGGCCTTGCGCGCTCCTTCCCTCGGCGCCTTCGGCGCCCTCCAACAACACGGCGACCTCGCCACGCGTCAGATCGGCGAGCGAGGCGCCCAGCCGCGTGCGCAGGAGCCTGGGTCTCCCGACCGGGGGCCCCGCCAGCGCCACGACGCGCTGGACGTCGGCTTCGCCGGTCGCGAACAGCCGGCCGATGGCGAGGGTGTCCTGGAGTCCGATCTGCCAGACCAGCTTGTTGCGGTTGACCGGGTCGAGGGTGTGGATGTGCAGCCCGGCGGCGCCGGCTGGATGCGGGCCGGCGAACTCCTCGACCCGCAGCGATTCGTTCGTCTCGACACCGGGGAGGGTGCCGGGCGCGCGGCAGAGATACACGGGTCCGTCCGTCAGCCGGGCCAGTGCGGCGACCCCACGCTGGAGATCGCCTGCCCGCCCTTCGACGATCCGGTCGGCGGCGGGTGCGAACGGTTCCGTGTTCATCGCGTTGACGAAGATCGACTTCGGTACCGAGTCGACGGCGGCGGTGCGTCCGAAGGGGCGCGCGCGCAGGGCGACCCAGTCCCCGGATTCCACCAGCAACGCCTGCACTTCCCCGCGGGAGAGAGCGCTCGGGTGTCTTCCGGTGTAGCTGGCGAAACCGACTCCGGCCCCGCTGGAGCCCGTCTGGTCGGAGGGATCCACTCTCACCACGACCGAAATCAACGCCCGCTTGGCGCCGCGGTTCACGGCCGTTACCGTGCCCGCGGCGGGAGAGGTGAAACGAACGCCGGGCTGCTTGCGGTCTTCGAAGAGGAGCTGGCCACGCTGCACCGGATCTCCCGGCCCGACGTGCATCGCCGGCTTCATGCCCGGGTAGTCGGCGGCGCTGACTGCCGCGGTGCCGGGAGCCGCGGCGTCGTCAAGCACCTGTTCCGGAGCGCCGGCGATGGGCAGGCTCAATCCCCGCCTGAAACGGTACGTGCCCATCGATCGTGACGTGCTCTATTTCGGCGATCGAGCTCTAGTGCGGCGAGCGAAGGCGAATCGGAACGCGTCGCTCGACCAGTGAGGGACTATTCCACAACGGTAGGGGATGGGCAATACGGGACGACGGCGCCGGCTCCCGGGTCCCTCTGCTACGGCGCGTAGTAGGGGTTCGTGCCGGCGGCGTGGTCCGTCGTGTCGAGGACGCGCTGCACGGCCGGCACGGCTTCCACGATGGCCTGCTCGACGCCCTGCTTGAGCGTGTAGTCGGCCATGCCGCATCCCTGGCAGCCCCCGCCCATCGTGATGTAGGCGGTCTCGTCCTTGACCTCGAGCAAGGTGACGAAGCCGCCGTGCGCGGCGATTTGCGGGTTGATCTGTTCATCGAGGACGCGCTGTACATCGGCGGCGATTCCATCGCCCCAGACCGAGTTGGGGTTGTCGAACTTGAAGCCGCTCTCCGAGAGCCGGGTCACAAAGTCGACGGTGGCGCCGCTGAGATCCGGCGCGCTTTCGGAGTCCACGTATACCTTGAAGGCGTCGAGTTCGACGACCTCGTCGTCCGGCCTCGTCTCGTCCAGGCCGACCAGGTCCATCTGGTAGCGGAAGCCGCCGCCGCTGCGGCCGGTGATCGCGATCCGGAGCGCCAGGTCGTCGCGCTCTTCGGACTTCATCGCTTCCGCCACCTGTTTCTGCGCCAGTTCGGTGATCGTTAGCATGCGCCGCATCTTACCGAAGGAGGTCCTGTTCCATGAACCGCAAGTACGTCCTGCTGTCCCACGACGGACCCATTGCGCGGTTGACCCTGAACGATCCGACGCGGCTCAACGCGATGACTCCGGCGATGGGGGCCGAAGTCCGGGAGGCGGTGGCGGAGATCAACGCGCGTGAAGGGACGCGGGTGGTGATCGTGCGTGGCGCCGGCCGCGCCTTCAGCGCCGGCGGCAGTCTCAAGAGCATCCAGGAGGAGGTTAGCGAGGATCGAGACGCCGGCCCGGGACTTGGAGGCGGAGCGAACTTCTACCGTCTCTACCTCTCGGTCCGCGACCTCGAGGCGCCGTCGATCGCCGCGATCAACGGCCACGCGATCGGCGCCGGCCTCTGTTTCGCGCTGGGCGCCGACATGCGGGTGATCAGGACCGGCGCCCGGGTGGGAATGACCTTCGTGAAGCTCGGGATTCACCCTGGGATGGCCGCGACCTGGACCCTGCCGCGCCTGACCGGCCCCGCGCGGGCCGCCGAGCTTCTCTACAGCGGCCGCCTGATTGACGCGGCGACGGCGGTCGAGTGGGGGATCGCCAGCCGCGAGGCGGACGAGGACTTCGACCAGGTGGTCGAGGACCTGGCGTTCGAGATCGCCGCCGCTGGCCCGGTCGCGGTCAAGGCGACGAAGCGGACCCTGCGGGGCACGTTCGATCGGGACATCGAGGAAGCGCTCGAGTTAGAGAGCGCTGAGCAGGATGTCACCTTCCGTACCGCCGACGCGCGCGAGGGTGTGCAGGCGCTCAGCGAGCGTCGGTCGCCGCGTTTCGCGGGTCGGTAACGAGAGTAAGCTTGCGCGATGCCGACGGCCGGGGCTCTGATCATCGGAAACGAGATCCTGAACGGCAAGGTCGAGGAAGCGAACCTGAACCTCCTGGCCAGAGAATTGTTCGATCTCGGGATCGAACTCCGGAGAGTGGTCGTCTGTCCGGACGACGTGGCCGGAATCGCGGCCGACATCCGCCGGTTGCGCGGTCGGTTCGACTACCTGATCACGAGCGGCGGCGTCGGGCCGACCCACGACGACGTCACCCTCAGGGCGGTCGCGGAGGCGTTTCAGAGGCCGCTGGTCCGTTCTCCCGAACTGGTGGCGAAGATCCGCGAAATGGTTGGCGAGCGTTGCACCGAGGGTCACCTGCGAATGGCCGACGTGCCCGAAGGTGCCGAGCTCGTCAGCACGCCCGACGTGCCCTGGCCGTCCGTCGTCATGGAGAACGTGTACGTGCTGCCGGGCGTGCCGCGGATCTTCCGCATGAAACTGCCGATGCTGCGCTCCCGTCTGGCGGCCGGTCGCCGGTTCTACTGCCGGGCGGTGTACACATCCTGCCGGGAGACCGACATCGCGGAACTGCTCGACCGCGTCGTCGACGCCCACGACGACGTCGACATCGGCAGTTACCCGGTGATGGACGGGGACTACCGGGTCAAGCTGACCGTCGACAGCCGGAGCCGCAGCGCCGCGGATCTCGCCCTGGCGGCGCTGGTCGAGGCCCTGCCGGCCGATGCGGTCGTGCGGGTCGACGGCGGCGCCCGCGCCTCCCACTGAGATGTCACGGAGTCACAGGAGAAACTCGATGATCGAGCGTCACCCCCGCGGCGCGTCACCCACCGCGCCCTTCGTCCGGCTGGCCGTTGCGGTCGCCCTGCTCCTGGGGCATCCGTCGGCGGATACCCATGCCCAGGAGATCTCCGAGGGGGGCGAGACGGTCGCCGGGTCTTCCTCCGACTGGACCTACGAACTGAGCGAAGTGCTGCCCCGGGATCCGGCAGTTCTCACGGGCCAACTCGAGAACGGGCTCCGGTACTACGTCAGGGAGAACGGCCGGCCCGAGAACCGGGCCTTCCTGCGGCTCATCGTCCGTGCCGGCTCGGTCCTGGAAGACGACGACCAACAAGGGTTGGCTCACTTCGTCGAACACATGGCGTTCAACGGCACCGAGCACTTCGAGAAGACGGAGCTGGTCGACTACCTGCAGGGCATCGGGATGCGCTTTGGCCCCGACGTCAACGCGTACACGAGCTTCGACGAAACGGTCTACATGCTGGAAGTGCCGACCGACGATGCGGAGATCCTGGACAAGGCGCTCCTGGTGCTGGAGGACTGGGCGTCCGCAGTCACGTTCGAGGACGAGGAAATCGAACGCGAGCGCGGCGTCGTGATCGAGGAGTGGAGGGGCGGCCGGGGCGCCGGCGCCAGACTCCGCGATGCCGAGATTCCCTATCGCTTCCACGGCTCGCGCTACGCCGAGCGGCTGCCGATCGGTGATCCGGAGATGCTGCGCGAGGCTCCGCCACAGCGGTTGCGTGACTTCTACCGGGACTGGTACCGGCCGGACCTCATGGCCATCGTCGCGGTGGGCGATTTCGATCCGGAAGCGATGGCGGCGGACATCAGGCAGCGCTTTGCCGGACTCGAGGGGCCGGAGGAGCCGCGTGAGCGCTTCGAGGCGGAGATTCCGCCCCACGAGGAGACTCTGGTTTCCATCTTCGCCGATCCCGAGTTGACGCGCTCCTCGATTTCGGTTGCGTTCAAGGGCGAAGCGGACGACTTCGTCACCGTCGCGGACTACCGGGCGCGCCTGGTCCGCGGCCTCTACAACGGCATGTTGAACAACCGGCTGGCCGAGCGTGCCGAGGAGGCCGATCCGCCCTTCATCGGCGCCACCAGCACCCGCGGGACGCTGGCCCGGACCCGCAGTCTCTACCTGCTTCGGGCCGGAGCCCGGGAGGGCGCTGAAGTCCGGGCTCTGGAGGCTCTGCTTACCGAGTCCGAGCGCGCCCGGCGCCACGGCTTCGAGGAGAGCGAGCTGGAACGGGCCAGGGTGAACACGCTGCGCTCGATGGATCGCGCCTGGGACGAGCGGGACAAGACCCACTCCGCCGCCTACGCCGGCGAGTACCAACGGAACTTCCTGACCGACGAACCGTTTCCCGGGATCGCCTACGAGCGCGAGCTGGCACGCCGGTACGTCCCCGCGATCACGCTCGCCGAAGTGAACAGGGTCGCCGACGTGTGGATCAGCGACGACGATCGGGTCATCCTCGCCAGCGGGCCGCGGAAGGAGGGGCTGGAGCCACCGGTCGAGGAGGAACTGCTGGCCGTGTTCGACCGGATTGGCCAGGCGGAGGTCGCGGCCTACGAGGACGACGTCGGCGTGGGCGCCCTGGTGCCTGTTCCGCCGACTCCGGGCCGCATCGTCGGACGATCGGCGATTCCGGAACTCGGCGTCACCGAGTGGCGGCTGTCGAACGGCGTCCGGGTGGTCCTGCGTCCGAGCGACTTCAAGAACGATGAGGTCCTGGTCGGCGCCTTCAGTCCGGGGGGCGCCTCACTTGTTTCGGACGAAGACTGGTTGGAGGCGAACATGGCGACGTCCGTCGTTCAGCTCTCCGGGTTGGGGAACTTCAGCCTCACCCAGTTGAACAAGGCGCTGGCCGGCAAGGTCGCGCGGGTCGGTCCGGTCATCGGGCCCCTGTTCGAGGGCTTCAGCGGCCGGGGCTCGCCCAAGGACCTGGAGACGCTGTTCGAGTTGATCTACCTGAGCGGGACGTCGCCTCGCCGCGATGCCGAGGCCTACGAGTCCTTCCTGACCCGTCAGGGCGCGTTGCTGCGCAACCAGAGCGCGATGCCGAGGTACACCTTCCTCAAGACGTTTGTGGAGATCCTGAGCCAGAACCACCCGCGGCGCCGCATGATCACGGAGGAGATGCTGGGAGAGCTGGACCGGGACCGGATCTTCGCCGTCTACGAAGACCGGTTCCGGGATTTCTCCGACTTCACCTTCTTCTTTGCCGGCAGTTTCGAACTCGCCGCGATCGAACCTCTCGTCGAGACCTGGCTGGGCGGTCTCCCGTCGACCGGTCGCGAGGAAGCATGGAGAGACGTCGGAGTGCGGACTCCCAAGGGTCGGATCGAGCGGACCGTCTACAAGGGGCTGGAGGAACAGAGCCAGGTAGCCCTGGTGTTCAACGGACCGTTCGAGCAGAGTCAGTTGAACCGCTACCGTCTGAATTCGATGGCCTCGTTGTTGCGGGACCGTCTGCGAGAGCGCCTGCGGGAGGAACTCGGCGGCACTTACGGCGCGAACGTATCCGGAGGCGCCGACAGGATCCCGGTTCCGGAGTTCTCCGTGCAGATCGTTTTCGGCTGCGATCCGGCCCGTGTCGAGGAGATGCTCCAGGCAGTCGAGGAGGAGATCGAGCGTGTCCGGACCGAACTCGCCACGGACGAGGAAGTCGCCCAGATCCGGGAACAACAGCGACGGGGCCGTGAAACGGCGAAGGAGACGAACGGGTTCTGGCTGGGGGTGCTGCAGACGGTCTATCAGTTCGACGAGGATCCGCTCAGCATCCTGGCGTACGAGGAACTGTTCGAAGAGCTCGACGCCGAGATGATCCGCGGCGCCGCGGCGGACTACCTCGGCGGCGACAATCGGGTCCAGGTGCTGCTGATGCCGGAGTCGGCGGAAGCGCAGGACGACAGCGACGGTGGAGAAGCGGCCGAGCCGGCCGCGGCAAGGGAGGCAGCGTGAACCGGACGAGAGTGAAACTGAGACGACCTCGAGGCCGACCCAGCGGCCGGCGACCGGCGGTCTGGTGCATCCTGCCGGTGGTCTTCGCGGCACAGGCGGCGAGCGGGGCGGACTGGCCGAACTGGCGCGGGCCCGCGCGAAACGGCTACAGCGAACACACCGGCCTGCCGCTCGAGTGGTCGCATGACGGCAACGTCGAGCGGAACATCCTTTGGAAGCTGGCGTTGCCGGACCGTTCGGGATCGACACCGATCGTGGTCGGCGACGTCGTGTTCCTGAACGTCGCCGAGGGCGACGATCTGTCGCTGTGGCGCGTCGACGCCGGTTCGGGGGACATCGTGTGGCAACGAACGATCGGCGGCGGCAACCGATTCCAGCGCAAGCACAACATGTCGTCGCCGTCCCCGATCACCGACGGCGAGCGGGTCTGGGTGCTGACGGGCACCGGCGCCCTGCAGGCCTACGACTTCGACGGCAACCAGCTCTGGGCGCGGGAACTCGAACAGGACTACGGCGCCTTCGGCCTGAACCACGGCTACGGCTCATCCGCGCTGCTCTGGCGGGAGGTGCTCTACGTGCCGGTCCTTCACGGCATGAAGACGGACGATCCGTCCTACCTCCTGGCGATCGACTCGTCTTCCGGGGAGACGATCTGGAGACAGGAGCGGCCGACGGACGCCCGCATGGAGTCGCCTGACGCCTACATCACGCCGGCTCTCGTGGAGGTTGGCGACGGGCATGTCCTGGTGTTGAACGGCGGCGACGTAGCCACCGGGCACGACCCGGAGAGCGGCCGCGAGCTATGGCGCGTGGAAGGCTTCAACCCGAGGGACAGCCCGATGTACCGGGTCGTTGCGTCGCCGGTTTCCGTGGGGGACCTGGTCTTCGTCCCCACCCGCGTCAATCCGATGAAGGCGTTGCGGCTCCGGGCCGGCGGCGAACCCGAACTCCTCTGGCAGACCGACCGCGGTCCCGACGTGCCGACTCCCGCGACGGACGGCGAGACCCTCTACCTGCTCCGCGACAACGGTCTCCTGTCACGGCTGGACGCCAGAACCGGCGCGCCGGACTGGCAGAACCAGCGGCTCGAGTCGGGCACCTACAGCGCCTCGCTGCTGGTCGCCGACGGCAAGGTCTACGCGACCAGCGAAGACGGAGTGACCACGGTGGTCCGGGACGGCCCCGAGTTCGAGATCCTGGCGAAGAACCAGGTCCAGGGCTTCACGCTGTCATCGCTTGGCGTGGCCGCGGGTCGGCTCTACCTGCGGACCGACAGCTTCCTCTACTGCATCGTCGAACCATAGAGCCGAGGCCGGCGGCCGGCGAGTTATGATCGCCTGCCGCGCCCTGGTGAGTCAGCTTTCCGTCACCGAGGTCCGCGCCGATGAAGAACCGTCTGCTCATTCTCTTGCCCGCACTCGTCCTGCCGCTTGCCTGCGGCGCCGGCGATGGAGCGGACGGCGGCTCCGTCAACCCGCAGTTCCTGAGCATGGGCACGGCGCCGGTCGGCGGCGCCTTTCCGGTCGTCGGTGGCGCGATCGCGGAGGTGCTGAACGACAACCGCGGGGAGAACAACTGGAGGGTTCAGCCACGCGGGACGAAGGGGTCGCAGGAGAACATCCGCCGGCTCGCGCGCGGCGAGCTGGAACTCGCGATGTCGAACTCGGCGATCAGCTACTTCGCGGTTCTCGGGGAATCGGGCTGGGAGCAGAGTTACGACATCCGCGCGGTCGCCACGCTGGCGCCGAACATCGCAACCTTCATCGCCAAGGCCGACTCCGGGCTGACCTCACTGGGCGACCTCGCCGGGAAGCGGGCGATGGTCGGCGTGGCGGGCGCGGGCTTCGAGATGTTCGTCGAACCGCTCCTCGCCGCCCACGGTGTGACGTACGACGACTTCACGCAGGTCTACGGCACCCAGAGCGGGGCGGTCGACATGCTGGGAGACGGCACGATCGACGCCGCCTTCCTCGGCGGCGCGGTGCCGACCGGCTCGGTGACCCAGGCCAGCAGCACCCACGACATCGTCTTCCTGCCGTTCGACGAGGAGAAGCGGCAGCAACTCGCGCGTGACTTCCCCTTCTTCCAGCTCGCCACGATTCCGGCCGACGCCTACTCCGACCTCACCGAGGACTACCCCGGTCTCAACGTCGGCTCGATGCATCTGATCACCTACGCCGACGCGGACGAGGAACTGATCTACCGGATCACGAAGACGATCTGGGAGAACCGCCAGGCAATCGCCGAGAAGCACCCCGCCGGCCGTGCGATCAACGAGGCGAATGTCGCTCGCAACACCGGCACGCCGTTCCACCCGGGGGCGGAGCGCTTCTACAGGGAGATCGGCATCTGGCCAGAAGCGGGCGGTTGAACGAAGCCGCTGAGCGGGCGCGCCGGGGCCTGATCGCGGGACTCGGCGCCGTCCTCTGCTTCTTCGTTCTCTTCGAGGTCAACTTCGGGCTGCTGCTGCCGCAGTCGTCCCTGGCGGTGTTCGTCGGCCTCGGGCTGCTGCTCTGCTTTCTCGCGTTTCCGGTCCATCCGAAGCTCGGGTCGTACCCGTGGCTGCGCGGCCTGGATCTTCTGTTCGGTCTTCTGGCCGTGGCCGTTTGCGCCTACGTCGTCGTGCAGACGGAGCCGGCGTTCGGGCACCTGTGGTCGGGCGGGAGGTCGCTGGGCAACCGGGCCGGCATCGAGACGGGGGCGGACATCGGCCTCGGCCTGATCGGCCTTCTGCTGGTGCTGGAGGCCGCCCGCCGCAGCATCGGCTGGATCGTTCCGGCTCTTGCCCTGGCCTTCGTCGCCCACACGCTCTACTGCTACTTCAGCCTCCGCAACGGTTGGGCCCTGCTGCCGGACTGGCTGTTTCCGCACGCCGGCCAGAGCCCCCGCGACGTGGTCGGCACGACCTTCCTGCAGAGCCTTGGCGTCTTCGGCCCGGCGGCGTCGGTCATGTTCCGCTACGTCTTCCTGTTCGTCGTCTTCGGGTCCTTCCTGGAGATGTCCGGAGCGACGCAGTTCATCATGCGCTTCGCCGAGCGGGTGTTCGGGTCCAGACCTGGCGGCCCGGCGAAGGTGGCGGTGCTGAGCAGCGGGCTGCTGGGTTCGCTGTCCGGCAGCGCGGTGGCGAACGCCGTGACGACCGGCGCCTTCACCATTCCGATGATGAGGAGCAACGGCTTCAGGCGACACGTGGCGGCCGCGGTCGAGGCGGCGGCGGCCTCCGGGGGCGCCCTCGTGCCGCCGGTCATGGGCGCCGGCGCCTACATGATGCTCGAGATCGTCGAGCCCCAGGTCACGTTCCTGCAGATCGTGCAGGCAGCGCTGCTGCCCGCGATCCTGTTCTACCTCTCGATCTTCCTGATCGTGCACTTCTACTCGCGGCGGATCGGGACCCCGGAACGGGACGGCGAGCCGCCTCCGGTGCGGCGCTTCGACGCCCTCGTCTTCGTTGCCGGCCTGTCCACCCTGGTCCTGCTCCTGCTGCTCCGGTTCTCGCCGTTCCGGGCGGTGACGGGCGCCCTGATCGTGATCCTGGTGCTGGCCGTGCTGCGACCCGAGATCGATCTGCCCCGGAGACTGCGCCACCTGGCGCTCGGCTGCTTCGGGCTCGTGGCTCTGCTGCACCAGGTGGTCTGGGCCGAGCTCCCCGCCGCGCCGTCGTTCCGGCAGGTCTTCGAGTCCTGGCTCTCGTCCGGCATCGTGGCGATGTTCGGGTTGATGGCGTTCGGCCTCGTGCACCCGGTCTTCCGGCCGCACGTACTCGGCGCCCTGACCCGCGCCGCCCGCAACGGGATCCCGCTGGTCGCGGCGAGCGCCTGCGTCGGCGTCGTCATCGGCATCGTGCAGCAGACCGGCATCGCGGCGG
Source organism: Holophagales bacterium (assembly GCA_009845425.1). GTDB lineage: Bacteria > Acidobacteriota > Thermoanaerobaculia > Multivoradales > Multivoraceae > Multivorans. The sequence goes on along the minus strand of VXZQ01000003.1, from coordinate 98,834 downwards.
ACTTCTCGGCCGCGATCAAGGGTGTCGTGGCGACGAACCTGTTTCTCGCCCTGCTCGGCATCATGGTCACGTCGCTCGTGCTGGGCATGGGCGTGCCGTCGGTTGTGTGCTACCTGCTGATGGCGACTCTGATGGGCTCGCTGCTTTCGGAACTCGGCGTCATTCCGCTGGCGGCCCACCTGTTCATCTTCTATTTCGGGATGATGTCCATGGTGACGCCCCCGGTCGCGCTCGCGGCCTACGCGGCTTCCAGCCTTGCCCAGGCGCCGGTCATGCCGACCGCGCTGGCCGCGTTTCGCTTCGCCCTGGTCGGGTTCACCCTGCCCTTCATGTTCATCTACCGGCCCGCGCTGCTGATGATGGACGAAGCCGGAGCGAGTCTCTTCGCGTCCGGAGCCGCGGGATTGCCGCCTCTCGTGCTGGCGCTCGGCGCGGCGATCGTCGGCATCGTGGCCCTGGCTTCCGGGATCGGCGGCTATCTGCGATCCGAACTCACGCTGCCGCTGCGGGTCCTGATGCTGGTCGCGGCTGCGCTGCTCCTGGTTCCCGATCTGGGCGGTGCCACCATGGGACTCGTCGTGAACGGCGTGGGCGCGCTCCTGTTCGCGGTGCTTCTGGTGTTGAACCGGCCGGAGCGCGTAGCGGCTAGTCCAGGAACGTGAAGCGGTTCGCCTTCAGTTCGTAGCGGGGGAGCGAGCCGGCGTCGGCGATCCGGACCGGCACCCGGAGGCTGAGCCGCTCCTCGAACAGGTCCTGGAGCCGGGACCTGAGAGTCCCGGAGTCCGTGCCCGCCTCGGGTTCGACCTCCAGCTCGACTTCGGCCATCTGGCGGCGTCGCCGCACGGTGGCGCTGTACTCGACGACTCCGCCGGCCTCGCGGACCAGGGCGTCGACGGCGCTCGGGTAGACGTTGATGCCCCGGACGATGAACATGTCGTCGGCCCGGGCCAGTACGCCCCCGTCCAGGTACATCGTCGGCCGGCCAGAGGGACAGCCGGCGGCGCAGAGCCGTCCGACATCCCCGGTGCGGTAGCGAACGACCGGACTGCCGATCCGGCCCAGGTTGGTCAGCACGAGCTCGCCCAGGGCCGGCTCGGTGGCATCGCTCGCCGCGGGGTCGACCGGCTCGAGCGGCTCTCCGGTAGACGGATCGAACCACTCGACGATGAACTCCTCCTCCAGGATGTGCAGGCGTTCACCGACGCCGCAGGGGCAGCCCCAGGCGCCGACCTCGGTGGCGCCGGCGTGGTCGAAGACCTTGGCGCCGAAGCCCTCCGCTAGCTCCCGTTTGACCGCAGGTATGCCGGCGCCGGGCTCGCCGGCGTGGATCGTTCGTTCGACGGCGCTGTCCTCGAGGTCCATGCCGAGGCGCCTGGCCGAGGCGAGCATCCGCAACGCATAGGTGGGCGTCGACAGCAGCACCGTGCTGCCGTCGTCCCGCATCATCTGCAGCCGCTGCTCAGTAGAGAGGTGACCACCCGGCTGCACCAGGCAGCCGAGCTGCTGCGCGGCCTCGAAGGCGGTCCAGAAGCCGATGAAGGGACCGAAGCCGAAGGCGGCGAAGAGCCGGTCGGCGGGAGTGACTCCGGCGCCTTCGTAGACCGCGAGCCAGCAGTCGAGGAACCACTGCCAGCTCGCCGGCGTGTCGAGCCAGCGGAGCGGCTTGCCCGTCGTGCCGGACGTGCGGTGGACGCGAACGTAGCGCTCGAGAGGGAAGGTGAGGTTCGTGCCCCAGGGTGCGTTCTCGTCCTGGTCCCGGGCGAGTTCCTCCTTCGTGGTGAAGGGCAGCGCGGCCAGGTCGTCGAGTGTGGGCGGTGACTCGAAGCCGGCTGCCCGCCACTTCGCCCGGTAGAACGGGTTGTGGCAGTGGACCTGTTCCGCCATGCGACCGAAGCGGTCGGCCTGTCGGGCCCTGAGGCGCTGGCGCGAGCGCGCCAGCCGGTCAGTCAATCGCCGGTTCCTCGGCCGGGCGGCTGACTTCGACCGCCGGTTGCAGCGGCTCGCCCGTTTCATCGAACTCGTCGCGGAAGCGCACCTCGATCCGGTAGTCGCCGGCGTCTTCCCCGAACTGCGAGAGCAGGAACGTGCGCACGAAGTCCGCCGTCCGGCGCCGCCCCAGCTCCCGAACCAGCGCGATGTTCTCGCCGGCGCGGGAGGCCAGGCGGTCCATGAGCTGGAGGCGAAGCTGTTCGAGAACGGCGTCCTCGTTCCGCAGGACGGAGTCGGTTTGCACCCGGTACTCGATGGCCGACGCATCGACGGCGGGGCGGTTCGCCCTGACGCCGGGCGCCAGCACGTGGACCGTCGTTCCCTCGAGCGTCAACGACCACTCGTCCTCGAGATCGAGGTAGTAGGTGTAGCGCACCGGAACGCGGGCTTCGACCATGACGTCCGGCAGCCTGAGCCGTCCCCAAAGCAGACTGGCGGAGTCGGTGCGCTGAATCAGCTCCGTCTGGTCGAGGGTCGCGAACTGGAGGAAGGCGTTGCCGGAGATCTCCGTCGCGTAGCTCAGGAACGACGTCTGGACGGTGCCGGTGCTGAACGCCCGGGCGATCCGCTCGACACCCTCGATCGCGTCCCGCGCGAGTTCGCGGCCTTCCGACACGACTTCCCGCGGAAGCATCGTCAACCGGATGATGACGAAGCCGATCACGATCGCCAGGACCAGTCCCAGCATCAGCGTGACGAAGGCCAGCGGCCAGACGATCTGGCTGCGCGGCTTGCGCCCGGCGGTGCGGACACCGCGTGGATTCTCAGGCGTCTCGGCCATCGGCGTGCAGTCTATGTCCGACCTGCCAGGTTCGACCTGCTAGCCTCGCGCCCGTTTTCGCCTGAGGCAACAGGAAGAGACCCGGAACGAGGAGAAACGGACCATGGAACTAGGACTGCTCGCGGGAGCGTTCGGCAGCCAGATCACCATCGACATCGATCGCATCCGGCAGGCGGAGCGCGCCGGCTTCGCGTCGGTCTGGACCGCGGAGGCGTACGGCTCGGACGCGGTCTCGACGGCGGCGTGGGTTCTCGCGCAGACGGAGAAGATCAAGGTCGGCACGGCGATCATGCAGATGCCGGCCCGCAGCCCGGCGATGACCGCGATGACGGCGATGACCCTGAACCAGCTCTCCGGCGGCCGCTTCCTCGTCGGTCTCGGTCCGTCGGGTCCACAGGTGATCGAGGGCTGGCACGGCGTCGCCTACGGCCGGCCGCTGACGCGGACGAAGGAGTACATCGAGATCATGCGCAAGATCTTCGCCCGCGAGGAGCCGGTCACTCATGAGGGCTACCACTACCAGTTGCCCTACCGCGGCGAGGACGGGACGGGCCTCGGCAAGCCGCTCAAGAGCATCCTGGCGGCGGACACCTCCATCCCGATCTACACCGCCTCGATCAGCCCGAACGGACTGGAGTGCAGCGCCGAGGTCGCGGACGGCGTCTTCCCGATCTGGATGAACCCCGAGCGCTACGACCTGCTCGAGGACTCCCTGGAGCGCGGCTTCGCCAGGGCCGGCAACGGCAAGAGCCTGGACGACTTCAAGGTCATGCCCTTCGTCACCGTCGTCATGGGCAACGACGTGGAGCAGTGCCGCACGCCCGTCAAGCAGAGCATGGCCCTGTACATCGGCGGCATGGGGGCACGGGACAAGAACTTCTACAACGACTACGCCAGGCGTCTCGGGTATCCCGACGAGGCGAGGGCGATCCAGAACAACTTCCTCGGCGGCAAGAAGAGCGAGGCGGTCGGCGCCGTGCCGGACGCCCTGGTCGACGACGTCGCCCTGGTCGGCCCTCGGGAACGAATCGTCGACCGGCTGGCGGCCTGGAAGGAGGCGGGGAGCAACGGCCAGGTCGCGTCGCTGCTGCTTGGCTGCCGGCAACCGGAGGCGCTGGAGGCGATCGCGGAGGCGGTCCTGTAGCGCTTCCGACGCTCAGCCGGGCTTGCGGCCCACCACGACCGTGATCCCGACCTCGTGCCAGACGCATTCGGCGGCGAAGCCGGCCGACGCGACGGCGGCGAGTTCTTCCTCCAGCGGGAAGTAGGTGTCCTCCTCCGACCACTCCTCGAAGTGTTCGAAGGCGCGCTGCTCGTCGATGCCGTGGGCGACGAGGTGGTCGGCCCAGCCGCGCCAGGTCGCCTCCCGGGCGGCCGGTTCATTGGGCATGGTGGCGTCGGCGTTGACGAAGACGCCGCCGGGTTCGATGGCCTCGAAGACGCGCCCGTAGAGTTCACGTTTTGCGTCCATCGCCGGAATGTGATGGAGGGCGAGCGAAGCGGCGGCGCCCCTGCAGCGGGGCAGCGGTTCGAGGAAGGAGCCTTCCGTGAAGCGGGCCCGGTCTCCGAACCGGGCGAGACGCGTGCGCGCCTGGTTCAGCATCTCCGGGTCGATGTCGATCAGCTCCAGGACGGCGTCGCCGACGGAGGCGAGAATCGCTTCGGAGAGGGCCCCGGTGCCGGCGCCCAGGTCGATGATCAGGCCCGGACCTGCCGGTCGAAGTGCGCGCGCGGTTTCCGCGAGCATCTCCTCGTAGCCCGGGATGAACTGGCGGATGGCCGTGTCGTACTCGTCGACGGCGATGCGCAGGTGGCGGCGAACGGAGTGGGAAAGCTCTTCGTTCATGCGACGCTGAGGCCGGGGATGGCGCCGGGTTGCCGGGTCAGGAACCATCCAGGCCGGGGCGGACGAGGCGCAGCGGCCCCTCGCGCTCGTAGCGGTGGGCCGGATTGTTCAGCACGGCGGCCAGCTCCGCGGCCTGGAAGGAGGCCTCGACGCGCTCGGGCGGCGGGACGCCGTACGCGGTCGTCCGCTGCTTCGGTACGCGGCCGGCGTCGAGGATGAGCTGCTCCATCCCGGCGGGAGACAGCTCCTGCCCGTGGGCCGCGCCCGCGGCCCGGGTGATGCTTTCGTTCATCAGGGTGCCGCCCAGGTCGTTCACCCCGGCGTCGAGGCAGGCCCTGACCCCCTGCGGTCCCATCTTGACCCAGGAGGCCTGGACGTTCCCGAACCAGGGATGGAGCGCCAGGCGGGCGACCGCGTGCATGAGCACGGCCTCGCGGAAGGTCGGTCCCTTGCGGGCGCGTCCCTTCAGATAGAGCGGCGCCTCCATGTGGACGAAGGGCAGAGGCACGAACTCGGTGAAGCCGCCGGTCCGCTTCTGCAGGTCACGCAGCCGGAGCAGGTGACGCGCCCAGTTGCGGGGGCCTTCGACATGGCCGTACATGATCGTCGCGGTCGTCCGGTAGCCGACGCCATGGGCCGTTTCCATGACCTCGAGCCACTGGTCCGTGTTCAGTTTGTCGGGACAGATGACCGCCCGGATCTCGTCGTCCAGGATCTCGGCGGCGGTCCCCGGCAGGGTGCCGAGACCGGCGTCCTTGAGGCGCAGCAGGTAGTCGCGAAGCGGCATGTCGAGCGTCGCCGCGCCCTGCCAGACCTCGAGCGGCGAGAAGGCGTGGACGTGGATCTCCGGCACGGCCTCCTTGACCGCCCGGCAGATGCCCAGGTAGGTCTCGCCGGTGTAGTCGGGGTGGATGCCTCCCTGCATGCAGACTTCCGTCGCGCCCCGCTGCCAGGCCTCGACGGTGCGGCGCATGACCTCCTCGAGTTCCAGGTCGTACGGCTTACCCCGCAGGTTCTCGCTCAGCTTGCCCTTCGAGAAAGCGCAGAACTGGCACTTGAAGTAGCAGACGTTCGTGTAGTTGATGTTCCGGTTGACGACGTAAGTCACCGTGTCGCCGTTCACTTTGCGCCGGATCGCGTCCGCCGCGGCGCAGACGGCGGAGAACTCCGGCCCCCGCGCCGCGAACAGCCGGGCGATCTCGTCCTCCGAGAGGTTCTCGCCCGCCTGGGCGCGATCGAGAATGGGAGCGATGCCCGTCGCAGCGCGTGGTTCCGCGCCGTTGCCGTTCGCGGCGGGGGAGGCCGCGACCGCGGTCAGCAGGTCCGCCGGCGGTGGGGTCTGCTCGCCCGGGGACCACTCGTCGGTACGCGCGAGGCCGGTGGCGTCGACCCGCTGCAGCACCGCCGTGCGAACGCCGCCGAGCCGCCTGACCTCGCGGCTCTGGCCGCGGCCGTCATCGAGCCAGTGCTCCCCGTTGAGCGCCCACTCGGGGTACACGGTCAGCCGCTCGACCAGGGTCTTGCCGGCGGCGGCCGTCTCTTCCGCGAGGCGTTCCAGGTGCGGCCAGGGCGCCTCGGGGTTGACGAAGTCGGGGGTCACCGGCGATACCCCGCCCCAGTCGTCGATGCCGGCGTCCACGAGCTGCGGCAGCACGCCGGGGCTCAGGTTGGGCGGCGCCTGGATGTGCATCTCCGGGCCGAGCACCAGCCGGGCCGCCGCGATCGTCCACAGCAGGTCCTCAAGCGTTGGCTCGGGCGCGTCGGCCATGCGGGTCTCCGGCTTGGCGCGGAAGTTCTGGACGATGACTTCCTGGATGTGGCCGTACTCGTCGTGCAGGTCGCGCAGGGCGAGCAGGGCGTCGATCCGTTCCTCGCGGGTCTCGCCGATCCCGATCAAAATGCCGGACGTGAAAGGCACCCGCGCTTCGCCGGCGAGACGCAGCGTCTCGAGCCGCCGTTCAGGCACCTTGTCCGGGCAGCCGTAGTGGGCCTGGCCCTTCTCGTGCAGCCGCATGGAGACGCTCTCCAGCATGATGCCCATGGACGGCGCCATGGGTCGAAGATGCTCGATGTCCGCCGCCGTCATGAGCCCCGGGTTGAGGTGCGGCAGGAGGCCGGTCTCGACCAGCACCCGCTCCGCCGCCTCGCGCAGGTAGGAAAGCGTCGTTTCGTGACCGAGTTCGGCGAGCCCCTCGCGGGCGGCCTTGTACCGCAGTTCCGGTTTGTCGCCGAGCGTGAACAGCGCCTCCTTGCAGCCAGAGCGGGCGGCGAGGCGGGCCTGGCTCAGCACGGCATCGAGCGGCATGTACGCCGCTTCGCCCTTCTTCGGGGCACGGGCAAACACGCAGTAGTGGCAAATGTCCCGGCACAGGTGCGTGAGCGGGAGGAAGACCTTGCGCGAGTAGGACACCAGGTCGCCGTGGCCCCGGTCGCGCAGTTCCCCGGCTGTCTCGATCAACTGTTCGAGGCCTGCGCCCGGCCCGACGCGGGCAAGCGCACGGGCCTCGTCGGGGGTCGGGCGACGGTCCAGCAACGCGCTGAGGGGAGGGGACATGGCGAGGACGGCGGCGGGCGCTGAGCCCGCCCATTGGGAATAGCGAACGGTATCAGTCCCGGTTCCGTGGACTCTCGAGCCGTTCCGGCACGCCGGGTCCACACAGGCCAAGTTTCCGCAGAAGCTGGCCGGTCCGGCTGGAACGGTCGAGCCGCAGCAGTTCGGCCAGGTCGTCCGGGTGGTCCACGTCGAGTCCGAGGTTCCCCAGGACGATGCTGGAGTGGGCCGCTCCTGCCCGCTCCGCCTCCCGGAGATGGGCATGGAAGCTGCCGTCGCCGAAGCGGAATGGGATGCAACCCGGCGGCGAACAGACGAGGGCGTTGGTCCCGGACCGGAAGCGGTCGGGGACGACGGTGACCGCCGCTCGCGGCGCCTGCTCGCCTTCCCTGCTTCTCCGAGTCTCGAGATGCCGGGCGCGGAGTTCCTCCAGATCCCCCGCCGTCACGAGGGGCAGGTCGATTGGCAGCACCAGCATCGTCGCCTCGCCGCGACCCTGGAGTTCCTCCGCGGCCGTGCCGAGTGCCCGGTTCAGACCTCGCCTGGACTCGGCGAGGACCTCGCATCCGGCGACCTCGAGGTACGTTGCCGCGACGTCGTCCGCGGTCACGGCAAGTGTGCCCGTGATGGCGGGAACGCCCGCGATCGCGGCGAGCACGTCATCGAGCATAGAGCGGGCCAGTTCCTCCCGCTCTCCTGCGCCAAGGACGGGGGACAGCCTCCGCTTGGCCTCGGACCAGGCCTTGACCGGCAGGACCGCCCAGAGGCCGCCGGTCGTCACGCCGACGGTTCCGGCGATCCGGCTTCCGCGACGTCGCCGCGCCGGGAGTCGAGGTTGCGGGCGAAGTCGATCGTCTCCCGGGCCAGGCGTTCCCGGTCGGCCAGGGTCTCCATCACCGTGCCGGTCACCAGGGTGGGAAGGCCGAGATCCTCGATCTCCGCGGCCTGGCCGGCGTCGTCGTCGTCGATCACGAAGCCGTCGAGCAGGTCGCGTTCGCGGTAGTGCCGGGCGACCCCGACCGCGGTGACCGGCATCCCGAGTTCCGCCATCATCTTGGCCGCGGGGCCCTTGACCGCCGCGCCGCCGACGATGGGCGAGACGGCGACGACAGGCGCTCCCGTCCGGCGGAGGGTCACCTCGACCCCGTCGAGCGCCAGCAGCGGATCGACGCTGACGAAGGGGTTCGAGGGACAGACGAGAATCGCCGCGGTGTCGTGGTCCTCCAGCGCTTCCAGGAAGGCGGGCGACGGCCGGGCCGTGTCGATTCCGTCGAAGCGAAATCCGGAGACGGTCGGCGCGCAGGCATCGCGAACGAAGTAGTGCTGAAAGCTGAGCTCGCCGGTCTCGGTCAGCACGACTGTGCGCACCGGGTCGTCGCTCATCGGCAGCACGCGGGCGGCGATGCCGAGCGCTTCGCAGAGGGCGGTGGTCACCTCGGTCAGGGACTCGCCGGCGCGGAGCCGTCGCGTTCGCTCCACGTGAGTCGCCAGATCCCGGTCGCCGAGCCGGAACCAGGTCTCGCCGCCGAGGTGGGAGAGCGCCTCCAGGAAGGACCAGGTCTCGTGGGCCTGACCCCAGCCGGTGTCGCGGTTCGAGATGCCGCCCAGCGTGTACATCACCGTGTCGAGATCGGGGCAGATCCGGAGGCCCAGGTGGTCGAAGTCGTCGGCTGTGTTGCAGACGACGGTCAGCGCGTCCCCGGGCAGCAGCCGCGACAGCCCGAGGGCCAGTTTGGCGCCGCCGACGCCGCCGGACAGGGCCACGCAGTGGCTTCGGGCGCCTGTCGTCACCGGAGCCCTGCCTTCACCGGAACAGATCCTGGTCGCGCGGTCTCAGCAGGTCGCGGGCGGTCTGAGCCGGTCCGAGCCGTTCGAGGCCGCGGACGCGGACGACCGGAGTGCCCTCGTCTCCCTCGCCCTGAACGATCTGGGCGGCGCTCGCGACCTGGTCGGCGATCCCGGTTTCCGAGACCAGGAGTTCCCGCCCGAACAGGTCGCGATCACCCCGCAGGTCCCAGAGCGCCGTCATCCCGGCGACGCCGATGGCGAGCCCGACGGTGCCCAGCCGCCAGGCGCGACCGACGCTGTCGTTGACGATCACGCCGAGGCGCTCGACTCGGAAGTGCGCCGCCAGAGCTTGGCTCAGGGCCGCCGCCGAGGCGTCCGGATCCTCAGGCAGGAGCAGAGCATGCCCGTGATCGTCGCCGGCACGGAGGTTCGACTGGTCGATTCCGGCGTTCGCAAGCACGAGACCGAGCCGGTGCTCGACGATGATGACCCCGGGCACGGTGCGCAGCACTGAGGTCGATTCCCTGAGCACGAGCTCGACCAGGCGTGGGTCCTTTTCGCACTTCGCCGCCAGCCGGACGGCTTCGGGGCTTGGCTCGACGGTGTCCAGGTCGACGATTCGACCTTCCGCCTTGGAGACGATCTTCTGCGCGACGACGAGCACGTCACCGGCGCGCACCCCCATGCGTTCCCCGTGCATGGCTTCGGCGATCAGGACGGGCAGATCGTCACCTGGTCGGACCTCGGGCAGGCCGGGTACTGACTTGATGCTCAGCATGGTGAGGGGAGGCGCGAAGCTCGGACGCCGAAGGCTACCCGCCCAGGCATCGCGGGTGCGGTGAGCAAGGCGATCGGTAGTCGATCGTCTTCAGGGGCTGCGCGTCGGTTCGCCGGTGATCCTGATTCCCGCGCCGGCGATGCCGTACTTGCGGTTCAACTGGATCAGGAGTGAGGTCAGGGCCTCCGCGGCGGCCGCGTTGTCGAGCGGCCCGGCGTGCCAGCCCTTCATGCCGAGCGCCGCGATCAGCTCAATGACCTCCGCGCGCGCCGACGGATCGTCCCCGGTGACCAGAACGTCGCAATCGACCGCGTCTTCCTCCCGCAGATGGGCGGCGCCGACGTTCTGGAAAGCGGAAACCACGCGGACACCGGGACCGACGGCCTGTTGCGCGATGTTCGCAGCGGAGCCCTCTTCCGGGAGCTGGACCCGGGCGACCTTCGGCGGCACGAGCGGCACCGTGCAGTCGACCAGGATCTTGCCCTGTAGCGCCTCGCGCACCCCCTTCAGCGTCGCCCGCTGGAAGGCGTAGGGCACCGTGAGAACGACGATGTCGCCCGTCTGAGCCGCGGTCAGGTTGTCCGTGCCGCGAACCGTCGCCGGAAGCCCGAGCCCTCGAAGCTGCTCGTTCACGTCCGCGGCCGAGCCCGCGCCCTTCTCGCGCGAACGGGAGCCGATGACGATGGTGTAGCCGGCGGCCGCCCAGCGTCGGGCGAGACCGCCGCCCAGGTCGCCGGTGGCGCCGAGCATGGCGAGGGTGGGCAGGGTGTTCGGGTCTGGCCGATGGTGGGACATGACGGTTCCGGTAGGTCTTGGTGAACGTCCGCTGTCGACGAGCCGGGCCCGGGACGCGAGGGCGGCGATCGTACACCGGTCCGGAGACGGTTCCGGGCGAGGCGCGGGCTACTTCCGCCGCCGGTGCAGCGTCACCGTGTCGACGTCCCGCTTGCGCTCCCACCAGTTCTGGTAGAGGTCGAGCGCGAACATCAGGAGCAGGATGAAGATGACGATCCACTGCGGGATGTACGGCGTGGGGGAGCCGTTGACCACCATGTGCGCGCTGTGGCCCGCCTCGAGGATCAGCACGAAGCCGATCAGCAGGAGGACGAACAGGCCGAGGATCTCGAACTCGGGATTCGAACTGAGGAAGCGGGAGATCGGGCCGGCGAAGACCAGCATCAGCGCCACCGAGATCAGCACCGAGCCGACCATGACCGCGAAGATGTCCGTCATGCCGACGACGGTCAGGATCGAGTCGACCGAGAAGATGAGGTTCATGCCGACGATCAACGCGACGACCTCGGCGAACCTGTTGGCCTCCGCGACTTCGTGCTCGACCGCCTTCAGCTTGACGCGGAGTTCCTTGACGCCCTTCCAGATCAGGAAGAGCCCGCCGATCACGAGCACCAGGGACTTGCCGTCCACGGTCCCGGCCATCTGGACGCCGAGCAGGCTGCCATCGAAGTGCCAGAGTTCGGTGGTCGCCGCCCCGAGGACCAGGCTCAGGATCAGCAGCAGCACGATGCGGAGCGCCATCGCCAGCAGCAGTCCCAACTGGATGGCCTGCTTGCGTCTCGCCTCCGGCAGCTTGTTGGCGATGATCGTGATGATGATCAGGTTGTCGGCGCCGAGCGCGATCTGGATCAGCGTCACCGAGAACAGGGCCGCCCAGAAGGCCGGCTGGGCAAGGAGTTCGGTCATCCCGCGGACCCCTCGCGAAGCCCCCGCCCGATGCGGTTACACTCCGCTCCCGTCATTGCCCAAGCCTTGAACATCAGCCGCAGATCTCCAGGAGATAGTCCGATCTCATGAAGCTACACGAAGCCGCCACCACCCCCAACTGCCGCCGCGTGCGTATCTTTCTGGCCGAGAAGGGCATCGAGGTTCCCGTCGTGCCGGTCGACGTGGGCAAGGCCGAGAACCGCCAGGACGCGTTCCGGGAGAAAAACCCGATGGGCCGCGTGCCCGTGCTCGAGCTCGACGACGGCACCTTCATCGCCGAGTCGGTCGCCATCTGCCGCTACTTCGAGCAGTTGCAGCCCGAGCCGGCGCTGATGGGCGGAGGCGACGCCGAGAAGGCCGCCCGCATCGAGATGTGGCAGCGCCGGATGGAACTCGAGATCACCGTGCCGATCATGCAGGTCTTCCGCAACACTCACCCGTACTTCGCCGACCGCATCCAGCAGTACCCGGACTACGGCGAGAGTCAGCGCAGCCACGCGACGAAGCGCCTGGCCTGGCTCGACCGGGAACTCGCCGACCGCGAGTTCGTAGCCGGCGACGAGTACTCGATCGCCGACATCACGGCCCAGATCGGGATCGACTTTGGCCGCGTCACCAAGTTCCGGGTGACCGAGGAGACGCCCAACCTGCTGCGCTGGCACCAGGCGGTGTCCGCGCGGCCGAGCGCGAAGGCGTAGGGGCGCGCCGCACGGCTAGCGAGAGAGCTGCCGGGCCCGTTCCTCCAGCTCCTCGCGGAACCGGGGTGCGGCGATGGCGATCAGGCGCCGCGCCCGCTCGGCCATGTCGAGCCCACGCACGTCGGCCACACCGTGCTCGGTGACGAAGATGTCGGCGTCGGTCCGCAGCGCGGTGGCCGCGTGCGCGATCGGCAGTGCCGGGACGATCCTGGAGAAGCGGCCTCCGCCGGCGGTCGCCTCGAGCGCGACGATCGAACGTCCGCCGGCCGACATCCGGGCGCCGCGCATGAAGTCGACTGCGCCGCCGGTGCCGCTGATCTGCCGACCGCGGACCATCTCCGAGTTGACCTGGCCGAACAGGTCCACCTCGACCGCGGAGTTCAGCGCGACGAAGTTGTCCAGCCTCGCGATGACTCGCACGTCATGGGTGTAGTCGACGGTGCGCAGATCGATCAGGTCGCAGCAGCTCGCCCAGTCGTAGAGGCGCGGTGAACCGAGGACCATGGCCGCGACCAGGCGCCCTTCGTCGATCGTCTTGCGGGCGCCCGTGACGGCTCCCGCTTCTACGAGATCCATCACGCCATCGGACAGCAGGCCCGAGTGAAAGCCGAGGTCGCGGTGACCGTGCAAGGCGGCCAGGACCGCGCCCGGGATCGCGCCGACGCCGGTTTCGATGCAGTCGCCGTCGCGAATGAGTTCCGCGACCAGGGTGCCGATGCGCTCGGCGACGGGGCCGCTCCGGCTGGCGAGGGTGGGCGCTTCGATGTCAGTCTCGACGACGTACTCGAAGCGGTCCGCCGGCACGGTCGGGGCGCCCGGTAGCCGGGGCAGGGAGCGGTTCAACTCCGCGACGAAGGGGATCTCCGGGCGCTCCAGCAGCGCCGGCAGGAAGCCGGCGCCGATGCCGAGCGAGCAGTCGCCGTTCCCGTCCGGCGGCGTGAACTGGGCGATGGCCAGGTCGAAGGGCGCCGCCATGAGGTCGTCCCAGACATGCCGGTACTGCATCGGAACGAAGCGGACCGAGCCGGCCTCGAAGCCAGCGCGCATCTCAGGCGTGACGAAGAAGCTCCGCACCGTCGAGCCGGCCCAGGGGGCGAGGGTCGGTGACGCGATCCCGGGAATGCGGGTCACCGTGAACTCCACGCCGGCGGTCGCCTCGGGCTGGTCGTGGAGCGCCGCGGCGATGCCGCGAGGTTCGTTGCAACCACCCAGGACCGCGACCTTCATGCCCAGGCGGAGCAGCGCGGCGACCTGATCGGGAGCGAGTTTCTCCATCGCGGCTCGTAGCGTAGCCGCACGCGCGGCGGGTTCCCTCCCGGTCTCGGGGCGCTGATACCCTGCCGCCGCCATGACCACGACCTCCGAAGCAGTAAACGGCCTCCCGGCGGTCTCTCTTGCCGCGGTGCCGGGACGGCGTCGGCTCACCCTCGACCTGGCGGCTGAGATCGAGCACCGCGGCTTCAGCGGGATCTACTGCCCGAGCATGGGTGATGGGCTGGCGCTCTGCGAAGCGATCGCGCTGTCCACGGAGCGCATCCACTTCGGGACGTCGATCGTCAACATCTACACCCGGCACGTGACCGAGTTTGCCAACACGGCGTCGTTCATCCACGAGGTCTCCCAGGGCCGGTTCTGGTTCGGCGTCGGCGTCAGTCACGCCCCGGCCCACAAGCGGTTGGGGGTTACTGTCGGCAAGCCGCTGGGCGACATCCGTGCCTTCGTGGACGAGGTGAAGGCCGTGCGGAGCGCCGGCGAACTGCCGCCGATCGTGCTCGCCACGCTGCGCGACCGGATGATCGAAACCGCCGCCGAGATCGGCGACGGCATGGTGTTCGCGAACGGCGCCCGTTCCCGCATGGCACATTCGCTGACGTTCGCCGGGGACAAGGCGGGCGATCCGGCCTTCTTCGTCGGCAACATGATCCCGACCGTGATCTCGGAGGATCGCGACCTGGCCGCGGCCCGCAACCGCAAGACCCTGAGTCGCTACGCGCTGCTCCCGAACTACCGCAACTACTGGAAGGCGGCGGGCTACGTCGAGGAGATGGAAGCCGTCGAGCAGGCCGTGGGGCGGGGCGAGACGGATCGCATTCCGGCGATGCTCTCCGACCGCTGGCTGGCGGACTGCACCCTGTTCGGGACGGCCGCGGAGGTTCGCGACGGCGTAGAGCGCTGGTTCGACGCCGGCATCCGCACACCGATCCTGGTGCCGTCGTCGGCTGCGGGCAACCAGATCAAGGCGTTCGAGGAGCTGTTCGCGGCCTTCGACGGGAGCTGACGGGATGACCACGGTCAGGGAACGGCTGGAAACGCTGGGCATCGAGCTACCGGAGCCGGCGGCGCCGGCAGCCAACTACGTTCCGTTCGTCCGCATTGGTTCCCTTGTCTTCGTGTCCGGTCAGGTTCCGGTCAGGGACGGGAAGCTGGCCTATCGCGGAAAGGTCGGCGTCGACTACTCCCTCGAGGAAGCGCACGAAGCCGCACGGCTCGTCGGCATCAACATCGTTGCCGTCATCGGAGCTGCCTGCGAAGGCGACCTGGAGCGCGTGAAGCGCTGCGTGAAGCTGGGCGGCTTCGTCAACTGCAGCGACGAGTTCGAGAACCACCCGGCGGTGATCAACGGCGCCTCCGACCTGATGGTCGAGGTCTTCGGCGAGAAGGGGCGGCACGCCCGCTTCGCGGTGGGAACGAACAAGCTGCCGTTCAACGTACCGGTCGAGATCGACGCCGTCTTCGAGGTCGACTGAAGGGCCGGCAGCGCGTCATGTCCACCCAGCGAGTCGAGATTCTGGGCGACACGATGCGCCGGCTGGCACGGCGTGGCGCTCGCCGCAACCTGTCCCGGGTGCTCAGCAAGGTGCGGCCGGGCGATGTCGCCGCCGCGCTCAGGAAGCTGGTGCCGACCGAGCAGTTGTTCGTCGTCCGGCTGGCCCTGGAGGACTTCCCGGATTCGGCCGGCGAGGTCCTGCTGGAACTCGAACCGGGCGAACGGCGGCCGCTGCTGGAGGAACTCGCCCCGTCCGAGATCGCCGGCCTGCTCTCGCCGCTGGCGGTCGACGACAGCGTGGAGATCGTCGACGGCCTGGAAGACGAGCTGCGGGAGGCCGTGCTGGCCCTGCTCGATCGACCGGACCGCGACGAGCTGCAGACGCAATTCGCCTACGAGGAGGACACGGCCGGGCGGATCATGAACACCGAGTTCTTCTCCCTGCCGGAGGACACGTCGGTGGGTGACGCGATCGCCAAGATCCGCGAGCACGGCGAGGTGGAGATGATCTTCTACCTCTACGTCGTCGATCCGGAGGGCCGCCTGGTCGGCGTCCTTTCGCTCCGCGAACTCCTGCTCTCCGTTCCGAGCCGCACGCTGGGCGAGATCATGAACCGCGGCCTGGTCACGGCGCAGACGGACACGGACCAGGAGGAGGTGGCGCAGCTCGCTTCGCGCTACGACTTCCTGGCGATTCCGGTGGTGGACGAGGCACGCCGCCTGCTCGGGCTGGTCACCGTCGACGACGTGATCGACATCGTGCAGGAGGAGGCCGAAGAGGACTTCTACAAGATGGTCGGCACGTCGGACGACGAGCTGCTGTACCGGGAGCGGGCCTGGCGCGTTGCCGGCATCCGGTTGCCCTGGCTCCTGGTCAACCTGATCGGCCTGACCCTGACCGGCGTGCTGATGAAGCAGTTCCAGCTCCGCCTCAACGAGGCCTTCCTCCTTGCCTTCGCGCCGGTGGTCATGGGCATGGGGGGCAACATCGGCAGCCAGACGATGACACTGACCGTGCGCGGTCTTGCGACCGGGCGGATCGGCGAGGGCGGCGGCCGGATGCGCCGGTTCCTGTTCCAGCAGATGCGGATCGGCCTGGTGGTGGCTCTCGTGTGCTCGGTGGTTGCGGCCGCGGTTGCCGCGTTCCTCGAACAGAACCCCGCCTACAGCGCGGTGGTCGCGGGTTCGCTTTTTCTGGCCATCGTCCTGGCTTCCCTGATCGGGTCGCTGCTGCCGATGGCGTTCGAGCGGATGGGCATCGATCCGGCGGTCGCGTCCGGGCCCATGGTCACGACCAGCAGCGACATCACCGGCATCCTCGTCTACTTCGGGCTGGCGACCCTGATGATCGACTGGCTGGTCCGCTGAACGGCGGCGGGTTCCGGACATGAAGCAGCGAAGCGGCGAGGCGCTGCTGCTCCAGACGACGGACCTGCATGAACGGGACCGGATCGTCGTCTTTCTCAGCCGCGACCGTGGCCTGAAGCGGGGAGCGGCCCGCAGCGCGCGGACGCGCTTCAGCCGTTTCGGCGGCGAGCTGCAGCAGCTCGCCAAGGTCCACCTGACCTGGTTCGAGAAGCCGGAGCGCGAACTCGTGCGGCTCGGCGAGGCGGAGATGATCCGCAGCGCCCGGGCCCTGCACGAGGACCTGGAGGGGATCCTCGTGTCGTCCTACCTGGCGGAGCACATGCAGGTTTTCGCGCAGGAGGACGAGCCGGAGAACCACCTCTACCGCCTCCTGGATACGACCGTCCAGGCGCTGCTCGACGGCTGCGACCGCTGGCTGGCGGCGCGCTACCTGGAGTGCTGGACGCTGCGCCTGAGCGGCGTGTTTCCCGCGCCCCGCCGCTGTCCCGCCTGCGGCAACGCGATCGGCGACGAGGCCTTCCTCGCGGTGGACGCGGCTGGCCTCCTGTGTCCTTCGTGTGGGGGAGGCGCGGGCGCGAACCGCAGGGTGGGGGCTGGAGCCCTGGCCTTTCTGCGCCAGATCGGAGCCTCGGATCTCGCGGGTCTGCAGGCGAACGGACAGGTCGACGAGGCCACGCTCAGGTCCGTCGAGTCGGTGACGCGGGAGGTGCGCCGCGCGTTCCTGGGCCGGGAGCTGAAGAGCTACGGGGTGATGCAGCGAACCCTCAGGGACGTCACGCCCTGATGGCCGGGACCGGCCCGGAACGCCGGGGTCTGCGGCGGCTTCCCGACGCGCTGATCTCCCAGATCGCGGCCGGCGAGGTGGTGGAACGCCCATCCTCGGTGGTCAAGGAACTCGTGGAGAACGCGCTCGATGCCGGCGCCGTCCGCATCGAGATCGAACTCGAGAACGGCGGACGCGACCTGATCTCGGTGGCAGACGACGGCAGCGGGATCGCCGCCGGCGACACGGCCCTCGCGCTCGAACGCCACGCAACCAGCAAGATCGCCTCCTTCGAGGATCTGCTGGAGGTGGCGACTCTGGGCTTTCGCGGAGAGGCCCTGGCGTCGATTGCCGCGGTCTCCAGGTGTGAACTCCTGACCGCCCGGTCGGCCGGCGACGGTCATCGACTGGTCGTCGAGGGCGGCCGCCTCGCCGTCGACGAACCGGTGAGCCGTCCCCGCGGCACGACGGTGACGGTCGAGTCCCTTTTCTACAACGTGCCGGCTCGCAAGCAGTTCCTGAAGCGGCCCGCGACCGAGCTCCGCCACGCGCTGACCGTAGTCCAGGGCTATGCGCTGGCGCGGCCGGACGTGACGTTCGTTCTGCGCCACGCTCCCGACGCCGAGTCGCCGGGACGGGAGTTGCTGAGGGCTCAGGCCACCGGAGTCGACGCGGTCGGCCGGCTCAACCGGATCGCGCAGTTGTTCGGCGAGGATCTCGTGAATCACCTGACGCCGTTACCCGAGGCCAGGAGGGAGCAGGGGATCTCCGGCTTCGTCGGCGATCGGGAGACGACGAAGGGCCGGCGCCTGTTCCTGTTCGTGAACGGGCGCCTGCTCCGGGACCGCGCCGTCCTCGCCATCTACTACAAGGCGGTGCGGGACCTGATGAAGGGAGACCGGCCCCCTGCTCTCTTCCTGTTCCTCGACGTCCCGCCCGAGTCCGTCGACGTCAACGTTCACCCGCAGAAGGCGGAGGTCCGGTTCCGTGATGCGGCGCTGATGGGCCGCATCGGCAGCGCGCTGCGCCGAGGACTCGAGGCCGCCAAGGGCGAGGAGCCGGCGCCGCTTCGCGAACCGAGCGGCCCCATGGCGCCTCCGGCCTGGACGGGCGTGGGCGAGGTGCGCGAGGCGCCCGGCGCGCCGGCGTGGGCGGAGGAACTCGCCGCCCGGTACGGCGGAGCGGGAACCGGACCCGCCAGCAAGCTCGCCGAGGTCGCCTACCGGCCGGAGCCGGCCACCCGGGTTCCCCTTTCCGGCAAAGGACGCGAATCGCTCCGTCTGATCGGGCAGTACAAGGGCACGATGATTCTGCTCGAAGGGCCCGAGGCGCTGTTCGTCGTGGACCAGCACGTTGCCCACGAGCGAATCCTGTACGAACGCTTCCGTCGCAGTCTGAAGCGCCAGGATGCGGCGAGCCAGACGCTGCTGGTGCCGCGCATGCTGGAGCTCTCGGCGGCCGAGAACGCCGCCTTGGCCGAGTGCTCGTCGGGTCTGGCCCGCTGCGGCTACGCGGTCAGGGCCCTCTCCGGCGGCAGCGCCGCGATCACCGCGATCCCGGCCGTCCTGCCGGACGCGGAAGCGGAGAGCCTCGTGCTGCGCATCGCCACCCGGGTGGCCTCGGGCGACGAGCTACCCAGCGAAGACGAGGCACTTGCGGAGTACCTGCTCGAACAGTTGGCCGCGAGCAGGGCCTGCCGGGCCGCGGTCAAGATGCACCAGGCGCTGTCTGCGGAGAAGATGGAGAGCCTGATCGCGGAACTCTTCGCCTGCGAGCACCCCTACACCTGTCCGCACGGTCGCCCGGTCGTGCTGGAACTCACGGACGGGGACCTGGAGCGCCGGTTCAAGCGGCGCTGACGCTAGCGGTCGGCGTTCTCCAGCCCGGCCAGTGCCCGGGCGGCGGCTCTCCGCTCGGCCTCCTTCTTCGAGTGACCCGACGCCGCGGCCACGACGCGACCCCCGACCCAGCACTCGACGTGGAACACGGGATCGTGGTCCGGTCCGTCACGGCCGACGTGGCGGTAGAACGGGGGTTCGAGCCCCTGACTCTGGAGCGATTCCTGCAGGTTCGACTTGGCGTCCAGGGCGTCCATCGTGTCGGCGGCCTCCGCCCCGATCCATGGTTCGACCAACTCGCGGGCGGCCTGGAGGCCGCCGTCGACGAAGACGGCCCCGATCACGGCTTCCAGGGCATCCGCCAGGAGAGACGGCTTCTCGCGGCCACCCGACTGGTCCTCGCCGTGGCCAAGGCGAAGCGCCGGGCCGAGATCGAGCTCCCGGGCGCGCCGGGCCAGAGCCTCGGAACTGACGACGTGGGACCTGGTCCGCGACAGGACGCCTTCGGGCGCCGCCGGATCACTGCGGAAGAGCCGGTTCGCCACGACCAGTCCCAGCACCGAGTCGCCCAGAAACTCCAGCCGCTCATTGTCCTGCTCCAGGCCCCGTTCGTTGGCGAAGGAGCTGTGCGTCAGGGCCTGTTCAAGCAGAGCGCGGTTCTCGAACCGGTGGCCGAGACGGGTCTCGAGATCCTCGACCGGGTCGGTCAGGGGTAGATCCGGTCCATCGTTCTTGGGTAGGGGATCGTTTCCCGCAGGTGGGGCACTCCGGCCATCCAGGCGACGAAGCGCTCGACGCCCATGCCGAAGCCGCTGTGCTCGAAGGTGCCGTAGCGGCGGACATCCAGATACCACTGGAAGGCGTCCAGCGGCAGATCGTGCTCCTTGAGCCGCGCGAGCAGCAGATCGTGGTCGTGAATGCGCTGGCTGCCGCCGATGATCTCCCCGTATCCCTCCGGGGCGATCACGTCGAGCGCCAGGGCCAGCGAGGGATCGTCCGGGTCGGGTTCCATGTAGAAGGCCTTGAGCGACGTCGGGTAGTGGGTGACCATCACCGGCCGATCGAACTCCCGGGTGATCGACGTTTCCTCGGGAGCGCCGAAGTCCTCCCCGAACTCGATCCCGGAACCCTGCCGCTGCAGCAGGTCGATTGCCTCCGCGTAGCGGAGCCGCGGGAACGGCCCCTGGATGGACTCGAGCTTGGAGGTGTCGCGCTCCAGGATGGCGAGCGGTTCACCGCAGTTTTCCAGCACCCGGCCCGCCAGGTAGACGATGAAGTCCTCGGCCAGTTCGCACAACCCCTCGAAGTCCAGGAAGGCCGCCTCCGGCTCGACCATCCAGAACTCCATCAGGTGCCGGCGGGTCTTCGACTTCTCGGCGCGGAAGGTGGGACCGAAGCAGTAGACCTTGCCCAGGGCCGCCGCGGCTGGCTCCAGGTAGAGCTGGCCGGACTGGCTGAGGTAGGCGGGGCCGTGGTCGAAGTACGGCGTCTCGAACAGGGTCGACGTCCCTTCGCAGGCGGCGGGCGTGAGAATCGGCGAATCGACGAGGTAGTAGCCGCGCTCGCGGTGAAAGTCGTGGATCGCGTGGCAGACCTCGCTGCGGATGCGCAGCACGGCCCGCTGGCGGCTGGAGCGGAGCCACAGGTGCCGGTTGTCCATCAGGAACGCGGTGCCGTGCTCCTTCGGCGTGATGGGGTAGGCCTCGGTACCGTGCACCAGGGCCAGCGACGACACCTGCACCTCGACGCCGCCCGGTGAACGGGGGTCGGCCGCCACGGTGCCGGATGCCGCGATCGTCGATTCCTGGCCGGCGTGCTGGAGCACCTCCCAGGAGGCCTCATCGACCTGCTTGCGACTGACCACGAGCTGGACGGTGGCGCCCGAGTCCCGGAGGCGGATGAAACCGATCCGCCCGCTGGAACGGCGCCCGTCGACCCAGCCGCGCAGCCGAACCTGCTGTCCGATCAGGCCGCCGAGTTCGGGAATCGAGTTCCACTCCGTCACCGATCGATCCCCACGGCGCGATCATACCGATGCGATGTGAACGGCGGGCCGGGGCGAGTCGCTACACTAGCGCCCGATGCTCCGCCGGCTTTCCGCGCTCGTGACGCCAGGCCGGACCACTGCCGCCGTCGCCGCGGCGTGTTGCCTGGCGATCGGAATGGTCGTCGCCGCACCGCTGTCGGCCGCTTCCAACGGGCGAGTGGCGCCGCTGCTTTACGAGTTCTTCGCACCGGTCTGCCACCAGATCGCCGAACGCAGTTTCCACCTGCATGGTCACCCGCTCGCCGTCTGCCATCGTTGTTTCGGCTTCTACGTCGGCTTCACCCTGGGACTGGCCGTGCTGCCCTTCGTCCGCCGGTTCCGCGACTGGTTGCTCGACAGGCCCCGGCGGATCCTCTTTTTCCTGGCGCCGACCGCGATCGACTGGCTGTTGCCGATGAACACGCCGGCAAGCCGGTTTGGGACCGCTCTGCTCGCCTCCGCGCCGATCGCTCTCCTGGTCTGGGCGGCGATCGACCAGATCACCGAAAGACATGCCCCGAAACTGCTTGAGGAGACATCATCATGACACCGAACAGATTGAAAGCAGCGGCCATCGGCGGCGGGGCGGCGGGAGTCGCGTCCCAGATTCCCGGCCTCAGCTTCGTCAACTGCCTGTGTTGCGCGCTGGTGGTCGGCGGCGGCATGCTGGCCGTGTTTCTGGCCCTGAGGAACGAACCGGCAACCGAGAAGGCGCCCTACGGAGACGGCGCGCTGATCGGCGCCCTGGCTGGTGTCGTAACGGCCATCGTGGGGGCCATCGTTCTCATTCCGATCGCCGCTCTGTTCGGCGATCCAATGGAACAGACGCTGAGGATCCTCGAGGGAATCGAGGGCATACCGCCCGAGGTCCTCGACGCGCTGGGCGGCGACGCGGCGGGTGCCGTGGGAGCCTTCGCCGTCGTTGGGTTCCTGATGTCTCTGGCGGTCGATGTCGTGTTCGCCGCGATCGGCGGCGTGATCGGCGCGGCCGTCTTCCACAAGAAGCCCTCGGCTTGAGTCCGAGTCTGGCGATGTACTCACCACCAGGGGAGGTTCGATGACAGGGAAGAAAGTCGGATACGCGGCGCTCGGCGGCGGCGCCGGAGCGGTCGCGTCGCAGATCCCGGGCTTGCAGTTGCTCAACCTGGCCTGCTGCGCCCTGGTCGTGGGTGGCGGCGTACTCGCCGTTTACCTGGCGCTCAAGGACGATCCGCCTGCTCAGGCGGCGCCTTACGGTGAAGGTGCGAAGATCGGCGCGCTGGCGGGCGTCTTCGGATCCGTGCTCAGCATTCTTCTGGCGCTCCTGATCCTTGGGGGCATCACGGGCGTGTTGGGGATCGGGGCCCTCACGGCGGAATCCGCCGAGGACTTCGAGGCTTTCGGTCTCTTCAGCGCGATCGCTGGCCTCGGCGTCATCGCGATCGTCGCCTTCTCCCTGATCATCAACGTCGCGTTCTCGACGATCGGCGGCGTGATCGGGGCGGCCATCGTCCACAGGAAGGCGCCCGCCGAGTAGGCGTCACCGGCCCGCGTCAGCGGCTGAGGAAGGTCCCCGGCCGGTAGTACCGCTGGTGCCAGATGCCGGCCTGGTCCTCGTCGTCGACCGGCATGCGCCAGGTGCGCACGGTGGCCTGGGCGAGCGGGAGCCGGTAGAGCCCCCGCGGCTGGTCGATCGTGGCCTGGATGTAGTCCTCGGCCGCGTCCTCCGGGACGTAGCGGCAGGCGATGCGGCGGTAGCGGTCGCGCCAGGCGTCGTCGACGCCGATGTCGTGGACGAGTTCCGCCTCGCTTTCGACCAGGACCTTGCGATAGGGGAGGTCCTGCTCGTCGATCGCGAGGCAGGTCCGCGGATCGCGGCGCAGGTTGGCGAACCAGGTGGAGTTCTCCCGCGGCGTGAACCAGATCGCTCCCTCCTCGAAGATGAACCAGATCGGGGTCACGAGGGGTCTGCCGTCGTCGCAAACGGTGCCGATCCGCATCAGGATGCCGGGCTCGATGAGGAAGGCGTCCCGTTCGCTGTCGGTCATCGTCGGCATTCGCTAGTCCTCCTCGGGTGCGCCCAGCGTCCGCGCCGCGGCGATGTCGGCGGAGTAGTCGCGGAGCCTCGTCGGCATCAGGGTCATTTCCTCGATCACGGTCCGCTCAGGCAGCGCCGCCGCCGCCAGGATCGCTTCGGCGATGTCTTCGGAGGCCATCATCCCGGCCCGTTCCTCCTCCGACGGCGGCCGCGGCCGGTTGTCGAGGATCGGCGTGTCGACTTCGCCGGGCAGGACGCTGGTGGCGCGGATGCCGAGTTGCCGGAGTTCGGCGCCGAGCCCCATGATGTAGTTCCTGGAAGCCGCCTTGGCGGCGCCGTAGGCGGTGCCGGCCATGACGCCCGGCCGGATCGCCGCCATCGACGAGACCATGATCACGGTGGCGCCGCCGTGGTCGAGCATGGCCGGCAGCAGCGCCTTGGTCAGCATCGCCGGCCCGGTCGCGTTGACCGCCATCACGCTGTCCCATTCCTCCTGCGAGATGTAGCGCGTGCTCCGCACCTTCGAGCTGTGTCCCGCGTTGTGGACCAGGACGTCGACGGTGGCGTGTCGCTCCAGAATGGCGGCCGCGAGGCCCCGCACGGCCTCCGGGTCCTCCATGTCGGCCGAGTGGGCCCAGGCGTTGCCGCCGGCGGCCTCGATCTCGGAAACGACCGCCTCGAGCGGCTCGAGCCGTCGTCCCGAAACGATGATCGATGCGCCTTCGCGGGCGAAGAGCAATGCGGTCGCCCGGCCGATACCGGTGCCGCCGCCGGTTACCAGGGCGATCTTTCCTTCGAGCTTTCCCATCTGCGTTCGGCCTCCCCGAGGCTGGTGGACGTTGTGCTGGCGGCCCGGAGTGTAGCCCCCGCCCTGGTTGCCGGCGAGGTCTCAGGCGCCGCCACGATCCGGCACGAGGTACCGGCGCGCCGCGTAGCCGAGCGTTCCCGCCCTCGCCGCCATCAGACCGGCCATGCTGAGCCAGAGAAGGTCCGGGTCCCGGAAGTGGACCGCCGCCCAGGCGAGGGGAGCGAAGCCGACCCCGAGGCTGACCGCCATTGCGCGGCTGAGCAGCCTGCCCCGCGTCAGGCCGAGGAAGAAGCCGTCGAAGGCGTAGGCGAGGGCGGCGAAGAGGAGCACCGGCAGCAGCCAGACGTTGCTGTCCGCCGCCAGCGCCGCGACGTCTTCGTGATCGACGAGCAGGCCGTAAACGGTATCGGGAAACGCCAGTGCCGGGACGAGAAAGACGGTGGCGCAGCCGATGGCCGCCGCCAGCGTCAGGAGCAGGACGCGCCGCAACTCGCGGCGGTCGCCGGCGCCGAAGGCCATGCCGGCGAGCGTTTCGCCGGCGAAGGCCGCCCCGTCGACGAAGTACGAGGCGAGGCTCAACACGCGAAGAATGACGCCGTTGGCGGCCAGCCGGGCGGCGCCGAAGAGCGCGCTCGCGTTGGTGAACACGGCGAAGGCGGTGACCAGGAGCAGCGTGCGGATCACCAGGTGTCCACTCAGCGCGAGGATCTGCCGCAGCGCGGCCCGGTCGAAGAGGGTGGGCCAGGCTGGAAGCGGCCCTGCGGCCGCAAGCGCAAGGATCAGGCCGGCGGCGGCGCTCAGCCACTGAGCCGCGGCAGTGGCGACGCCGGCGCCGAACGCGGCCCAGCCGAGGTGGACAATGAACCACCAGTTGAGCGCGATGTTGCCGAGGTTGGCCAGTACGACCAGGAGCAGCGCCCTCGCCGCCTCGCCACGGCCCAGGAACCAGCCCACCAGCGCCAGGTTGGCGAAGGCCGCCGGCGCGCCCCAGATGCGCGCGTCGTAATAGCGACGGCCGGCCTCCTCCACGCCGGCCGTGCCGGACAGGAGTCCGAAGCCGGCGTCGCCAAGCGGGTCCCGGAGCGCTATGGCCGCGAGGCCGAGCGCCGCCGCCAGCAGCAGGGCGCGGTACAGGTGCGCCGACACTTCGCCGGCGTCTTCGCGTCCGCAGGCCTGGGCCGTGAGGCCGGTGGTGCTCATGCGCAGGAAGGCGCAGCCGAAGTAGAGGTAGTCGAAGATCAGGGCCGCGAGAACGACGCCGGCCAGGAAGCGCACGTCGTCGAGCCGGCCGAGCATCACGGTGTCGGCGAGACCGGCCAGCGGCACGGTGAGATTGGACGCCGTATTGAGCGCCGAAAGAAGCGCGAACCGGCGGGGAAGCGAGGTCCTCGGGGTGCCCATCACGGCCGGAGCGCGGGTGGTAGCCTGCCCGCGCTCATGGCGTCAGCACCAACCCCGGGCGGCTTCCTGGCACGTTTCGTGGCCTGGACCGATCGTTTGAACACACGGCTTGGCGTCGCGGTCTCCTGGCTCACGCTCGCCATGGTCGCGGTCGGAGCGTACAACGCGGTGGTGCGCTACCTGGGCCGGTTCACGGGCTGGAACCTCAGCTCGAACGCCTACCTCGAACTCCAGTGGTACATGTTCAGTCTGGTCTTCCTGCTGGGCGCCGCGTACGCGCTGCTGACGGGCGCCCACGTGCGGGTCGACGTGATCTTCAGCCGGCTGCCGGAGCGCTGGCGGCGGCGGATCGACCTCTGGGGCTCGCTGCTGTTCCTGGTTCCGTTCGCGGTTTTCGGACTCGTCATGTCCTGGCCGGCAGTACGGAACTCCTGGGCGGTGCTGGAAGTGTCCTCCGACCCGGGCGGTCTGCCGCGGTATCCGATCAAGACCGTGCTGCTCGTCGCGTTCACGCTCCTCGCCCTGCAGGGGCTGGCGGAGGCCGCGCGCAACTGGCTGCGCCTGCGCGCGCTCAAGGCCAGAGCCGAGGAGGAGGATCTGCAGCAGGAGGGGCTGCTGTGAGCGGCGACTTCCTCGGACCGCTGATGTTCGTGGTCGTCTTCCTGTTCATCTTCGCGGGCTATCCGGTCGCCTTCTCGCTCGGCGGGACCGCGCTGATCTTCGCCGTCATCGGCATCGAGCTCGGGCTCTTCTCCTGGAACCTGCTCTACGCCTTTCCCGAGCGGGTCTTCGGCGTCATGTCGAACGGAGTCCTGCTGGCGGTGCCGTTCTTCATCTTCATGGGCACGATGCTGGAGAAGTCGCAGCTCGCGGAGGATCTGCTGCGCACGATCGGCATGCTGTTCGGCCGGCTACGCGGCGGTCTGGCGCTGGCGGTCGTCGTGGTCGGCGCGATGCTCGCCGCCGCCACCGGCGTGGTCGGCGCCTCTGTGGTGGCAATGGGCCTGATCTCGCTGCCGGTCATGCTGCGCTACGACTATTCGCCGATGCTCGCCACCGGCGTGATCAGCGCCGCCGGCACCCTGGGCCAGATCATCCCGCCCAGCGTCGTGCTGGTCGTGCTTGCCGACCAGCTCGGCATCTCCGTTGGCGACCTGTTCATCGGCTCCCTGATTCCAGGCCTGATGCTGGCGGGTTTCTATGCGGTGTACGTCACCGGTGTTGCGATCGCGAAGCCTGCGGCCGCGCCGGCCTTGCCGGCCGAGGAGCGGACGCTCGACGGCGCCGCACTGGCGCGTCAGGTGGCCGTGGTCATGCTGCCGCCCATGGTGCTGATCCTGGTCGTCCTCGGGAGCATCTTCGCCGGCATCGCGACACCTACGGAGGCAGGCGCCCTGGGCGCGGTCGGGGCCATCGCGCTGGCGCTCTCGCGCGGGCGGCTGACGATGAAGGCCGTGAAGGAGACGATGGACGCGACGGCGAAGCTGACCACGATGGTCATCTTCCTGCTCATCGGCTCGACCGCCTTCGCGCTCGTCTTCCGGGGCCTCTACGGCGACATCTGGATCGAGGACCTGCTGACCGGCCTGCCGGGCGGGAAGATCGGCCTGCTGATCGTCGCAAATCTCGCGATCTTCATCCTCGGCTTCTTCATCGACTTCTTCGAGATCGCCTTCATCGTCATTCCGCTGATCGCGCCGGCGGCGCGCATCCTCGATGTGGACATGGTGTGGTTCGGCGTGATGATCGGCATGAACCTGCAGACGTCGTTCCTCACGCCGCCCTTCGGCTTCGCGATCTTCTACCTGCGCGGCGTGGCGCCGCGCCGGATCACGACGGTCCAGATGTATCGGGGCGTGATCCCCTTCATCGTCATCCAGCTCATCGGGCTGGCGCTGATCTGCCTCTATCCGGAACTGGTGACGGCGCTGCTGTAGTGACCCAGCCGGCTAAGTCTTCATGCGGGCGTTCCCGGGATCGAACATGGTTCGTCTGGCCACCGTCACGGGGAAGCGTTCGTTCATGTAGAGCAACTGCAGCTGGTTACCGGGCGTTGCACGCTCGATCGGCAGGTAGGCCATCAGCAGGTATCTTCCAACGGACGGTCCCATGCCGGCGGAGGTGACGCGGGACTCCCGTCCCCGGGAGTCGATGATGCGCTCTCCGCCCGTCGTGAGGATCGGTTCGCTGCCGCCCGTGGGGAAGCGAGGCGTCCCGGAACCGTCGGCCGGATCGTCGATTGTCAGCATGCACAGCTTCGCCGCCGGCCCCTCCGCGCGCGCCTTCATGTATGCCGCCTTGCCGATGAAGTTCGCCTTCTTGACGCCCGGCCGGGCCAGACCGGCCTCCACCGGGGAGTACTCCGAGGTCAGGTCGGCGCCCATCATGGCGTACCCCTTCTCCAGCCGGCCGGTCGTGCCGTAGACGCCGATTCCGACTGGACGGGCGTCCAGATCGCGACCGGCCTCCCGGATCGCATCCCACAGTTGGGTGCCGCGGGACACCGGTGCGTAGATCTCCCAGCCGTTCTCGCCGACGTAGGAGATGCGGAGCATCGTCGCCCGGTTCCCTCCGATCACCACCTCTCGCCCGGTGCCGTACGGGAACGCCTCCTGCGAGCAGGGGACATCGGCAATCCTGGCGACAAGCGATTCGGCGCGCGGCCCCCAGACGCCGATCGTGCACATGACGGTGGAGCGGTCCTCGAACTGAACGGAGCCGTCCTCGGGAAGGTGGCGCTCGAACCAGACCCTGTCGCGGGCGCCGTCCAGTGCGCCGGTGACGATGCGAAACCGATCGTGGGCCAGTCGCAGGATCGTCAGGTCGGCGCGTATTCCGCCCCCGGGCGTCAGGAGAGGCGTGTAGATCGACCGGCCCACGGGACGGTCGCAGCGGTTCACCGTCAGGCGTTCCAGGTACGGAACGACGCCGGGTCCCGACACGTCGAAGATCTGGAAGGCGCTCAGGTCGACGATGCCCGCTTTCTGGCGCAGGTGCAGATGCTCCGCGTCGATGATCGGCGACCACCAGCGACGGTCCCACTCGCAAGGCCGGTCCGACACGCCGTAGCGTGCGACGAGATCCTGGTTCGACGCGTACCACTGGGGACGTTCCCATCCGCCAGCTTCGTGGAACTCGGCGCCGAGGGCGGCCGTTCGATCGTGGAACGGCGCCCGGTGGACGCCGCGCGCCGACTCCCACTGCTCGCGTGGGTGGACGATGCCGTAGGTCTTGTTGAAGTGCTCCCGGCAGCGCTCCTGGATGTGCCGCTGTGTCCGTTCGTGCGGCTGGAAGCGGGTGACGTCCGATCCGTGCGGATCGCACAGGCGCGGGTAGCCGTAGGTGATCCACTCGGCGATCAGGCGCCCGCTTCCCGGTCCCTCCTTGATCCACACCGACGCGGCCGACCAGAGCCGCTCCACTTCGGCGGTTTCGCCCAGCACCTGCTGCGCGTCCGGAGTCAGCGACAGTAGCCCGTTCACCGCGTATCGCACCGGGACGCCTGTGAGCAGTTCACCCATCAGGTCGCGGGCGTGCTCGAGTTGTGGGGCGAAGTGCTTCGCGGTGAAGGGCATCTCGGTTGGCGTGCGCTCGGCTTCGGCGATCGAGGGAATGTCGTCGGGCGGCACCAGAATCGGCTCGTGGGCGTAGGAGCCGATCTCCATCGCGTCGTGTCTCTGCCTCTCGTACATGAAGGTGTCCATGTCGCGCACGATCGGGAAGGCGATCTCGTTGCCCGTCTCCCGGAGGAGGTCGATCGGTCCCAGGTCGACCATTTGGTGGACGGCCGGCGTCAGGGGAATCGTCGCTCCGGCCATCGCGGCGACGCGCGGACTCCAGACGCCGCAGGCGATGACCACGTGCTCGACCTCGATCGTGCCGCGCGACGTGACGACGGCGCTAATCGCGGGGCGGCGGAACGGTCGCGGCTCCACTTCCAGGCCGAGCACTTCCGTGTTCTCCAGCACGGTCAGTACGCCTTCCGCCTCCGCCCGTTCGCGCAGGATGGTCCCTGCCCGGACCGGATCCACGACGGACGCCTCCGGAGTGTAGAAGCCGCCCAGAATGGCCTCGCCGTTGACGAACGGCGCCATGGCAACAACCTCGGTCGGAGTCAGCAGCTCGGCCTCGATGCCCCAGGTCCGCGCCGAGGTCATCCGGCGGCGCAGCTCCTCCATGCGCTCCCGGCTGCGGGCCACCTCGATCCCGCCGCACCGGATGTTCACGCCAAGGGCCGCGTACTGGCGCTGGCTCTCCAGGGTCAGCAGCGCGATCTCGCGATGGTGATCCGTGGGGAAGATGAAGTTCGACGCGTGGCCGGTCGATCCGCCCGGATTCGGCAGAGGACCCTTGTCGATCAGCACCAAGTCCGTCCAGCCGAGTTTCGCCAGATGGCCGACGACGCTGTTGCCGACGATTCCGGCGCCGATGACGGCGATCTGTGCCCGTGCGGGCGGTTCCGGGATGGCGCGTCGAGGGGGCGCTCCGGTGGTAACTTCCGTCATCGATCCCGCAGGTCATGGTAGCCGAGACGCTCGGCGCAAGAGGAGGAGCCATGAGCGGTCAGCCGCGCAGCGTCGACCAGTCGGACCGCATCGTCCCGATCAACCTGCGCCAGAGCGGCTGGACGCCCGTGGAGCTGCTGATTTCCACTCGCGTGCGCAAGTCGCCGTACTGGCATCTCTCGCACCAGGCGGGCTGCTGGCGGGCCACGATCTACAACCGCGTCTACCATCCGCGAGGCTACGTGCGGGCGGAGGATGGCGGCGCAGCGGTGGAGCACGAGGCCCTGACGAAGCACGTCACGATGTGGAACGTTGCGGTCGAACGGCAGATCCGGGTCAAGGGACCGGAGGCGGAGCGGTTCATCGACTACGTGATCACGCGGGACGCAACCCGCCTCCGGCCGATGCGCGGCAAGTACGTCATTCTCTGCAACGAGAAGGGCGGGATCCTGAACGACCCGGTCCTGCTTCGTCTGTCCCAGGACGAGTTCTGGTTCTCGCTGGCGGATTCCGACATCCTGTTCTGGCTGCAGGGCGTCAACGTCGGGATGCGGATGGATGTGGAGATCGACGAGATCGATGTCTGTCCGCTGCAGATTCAGGGGCCGAAGTCTCTCGCGCTGATGGTCGACCTCGTCGGTGAGCGGATTCGGAGAATCCCCTACTACGGTCTTCTCGAAGCACGGATCGGGGGTTGCCCGGTCGTCATCTCCCAGACGGGCTTCTCGGGCGAGAAGGGCTACGAGATCTACCTCCGGGATGCGACGCTCCATGCCGAGAGGCTGTGGGGCGCGGTGCTGAGCGCGGGCGAGCGGCACCAGCTGATGGTGACGGCGCCAGGCCATCAGCGTCGCATTCAGGCCGGCATCCTGTCCTGGGGACAGGACATGGACCATGAGACGACACCCTTCCAGTGCAACCTGGCCTACCAGGTGCCGCGCAGGAAGAAGGGTGACTACGTCGGGCGGACGGCACTCGAGTGGATCCGTGACGAGGTCGCTGCCGGTCGACCCCCGTTCTCCATGGTCCTGGTCGGCATGTCGCTGGGAGGACTGCCGATCGACGACTACGCGCCGGACTTCTGGCTCGTGTCGGACGCGAGCGGCGGCGAGCCGATCGGCTACCTGACCTCGCCCTGGCATGCGCCGGAGCTGGGCTGCAACATTGCCTTGGGCTACGTGCCGGTCAACCGGTCGGAGGTGGGGACCCGGTTGCAGGTCCACCTGCCCGACGAGTACGCCACCGTACCGGGCCGACCGGACGAGGCGCGCGTGTGCGCGGTGCCATTCCGGCCGTCCGCCCATCCGAGTGCGCGGGAGCTGGCGCACGCCCGCGGCGACGACGCGATCGACTAGGGCCGCCTAGCCGCCGAAGGAGAAACGTGCGTACGCCTGCTCGGCGGTGCTGAACCAGCGGAACGAAGACAGGCGGACCTCGTCCCAGGACTCGAAGATCTTCCGGTAGCCGGCGTCGACGGCCGCGTTCTCGTTCATCAGCTCGAACGCGGCGTCACGTGACGCGGTCATGATCTCGTCGGAGAACGGACGCAGCGTGACGCCACCGTCGACCAGACGCTTGAGCGCCGCCGGGTTGACGGCGTCGTAGCGGGCGATCATGTTGATGTTGGCTTCGGCCGCGGCGGACTGGAAGATCTCCTGGTAGTCGAGCGGCAGGGAGTCCCAGGCGGCCTGGTTCACGTAGACGGAGAGCGTCGGCCCCGGCTCCCACCAGCCGGGGTAGTAGTAGTTCTTCGCCACCCGCTGGAAGCCGAGCTTCTCGTCGTCGTAGGGGCCTACCCATTCGGCGGCATCGACCACGCCGCGTTCCAGCGCCGGGTAGATCTCTCCGCCGGGAATCGTCTGGACGGTCACCCCGAGACGGCTCAGCACCTCGGCGCCCAGCCCCGGGATACGCATCTTCAGACCGCGGAGCTCGTCGAGGGTGTTGACCTCGCGCCGGAACCATCCCCCCATCTGGCCGCCGGTGTTGCCGGCGGGGAAGTTCACGATGTTGAAGTCCGCGAAGACCTCGCGCATCAGATCGAGCCCGCCGCCGTGGTAGAGCCAGGCGTTCTGCTGGCGGGTGTTGAGCCCGAAAGGCATCGCCGTGTCGAAGGCGAGGGCCGGATTCTTGCCGGTGTAGTAGTAGCTCGCCGTGTGCCCGAGTTCGACCGTCCCCTGTTGAACCGCGTCCAGGACACCCAGTCCGGGCACGAGTTCCCCGGCGGGGTAGGGGCGGATCCGGAACCGGCCCTCGGACAGGTTCTCCACCCGGTCGGCGAGCACCTCGGCGCCGCCGAAGATCGTGTCGAGGCCCCGGGGGAAGCTCGACGCCAGCCGCCAGTTCAGCCGCGGACTCGTCACCACCGCGGGTCCGCCGGCTTCCGGACCTGCCGCCGGCCCCCCGCAGGCGGCGAGCGTACCGGCGCCGGCCGTGGCCAGGGCAGCCTTGCCGAGGAAATCCCTGCGTCCCAGCTTCTTCATGTCTTCCCTCCTGTGGCCGCGTGAGGCCGGCAGTCTACGCGATCACTCGGCGTCGCTAAGCCAGCGCTCGGCGTCGATCGCCGCCTGGCAGCCGGTGCCGGCGGCGGTGACCGCCTGCCGGTAGATCGGGTCCATCACGTCGCCGCAGGCGAAGACGCCTTCGATGTCCGTTGCCGTGCCCGGATGGCGGACCTTCAGGTAGCCGACATCGTCCATTGTCAGCTTGCCGCGGAACAGTTCGGTGTTCGGGTTGTGGCCGATCGCCATGAAGACGCCCTGGCAGGGGAAGTCCGATTCCTCGCCGGACCGGGGGTCGCGAAGCCGCACGCCGTGAACGCCCTCTTCCTGGGTGCCGTAGATCTCCTCGACGGTTGCGTGGAACCGCCAGGCGATCTTCTCGTTGGCGGCCGCGCGCTCGCGCATGATGACCGAGGCCCGCAGCTCGCCGCGGCGATGGACGATCGTCACTTTGCTGGCGAACTTGGTTAGGAACGTTGCCTCCTCCATCGCCGTGTCTCCGCCCCCCACGACCACCAGCTCCTTGTCCCGGAAGAAGAAGCCGTCGCAGGTGGCGCAGGCCGAAACGCCGTACCCCATCAGCTCCGCTTCCGACGCCAGCCCCAGTTGGCGAGCCGAGGCGCCGGTGGCGATGATCAGCGCGTCCGTCCGGTACTCGCCGCCGTCCGTTTCGAGCCGGAACGGCCGTTCGCTCAGGTCCACGGCAAGGCCCGTCTCGAAGCGGGTATCGGCCCCGAAACGCTGGGCCTGCGCCCGCATCTGATCGATCAGCTCGGGCCCCATGATCCCCTTCGGGAAACCCGGGTAGTTCTCGACATCGGTCGTGATGGTCAGTTGCCCGCCGGGCTGGGCGCCCTCGAGAACCAACGGCGCGAGATCGGCGCGTGCGGCGTACAGGGCCGCGGTGAGTCCCGCGGGTCCCGATCCGAGGATGGTCAGCCGGCGGTGGTCTGAAGAAGCGGACGGAGCGGTCGTCATCGGCCGCGGAGCGTAGCAGCGCGAAGGCGGATCGCCCGGCGGCGTCGCCTGAGCCGGCGGACGACCCACGCGGTAGGCCCGGAGAGCGCGTAGCTGGCCGCCCCGACCAGGAAGAAGAGACCGATGTGGATCAGCGCCAGCACGGCAATCGAAGCGATGACCAGCACTACCCGGAAACTCCGCCGGCGCCGGAAGTCGATCTCCTTGAAGCTGACGTAGCGAAACGTGGAAACGGCGAGCAGGCCGACCACCACCAGAGCGGACAGAACGACGATCTGGAGAAGGAAGGAGTCGCCTCGGGTGTCGACGAAGAAGAGAATCGAGCCGATCGCTCCCGCTGCGGCGGGCGCCGGCAGCCCGATGAAGTAGGCCGGGTCGGCCGTGCGCCGGCTGACGTTGAAGCGGGCCAGACGGGCGGCGTTGCAGAGCAGGTAGACGGCCGGCGCCGCGAAACCCACGCGACCGAGTTCGTGGAGGCCCCAGAGGTAGCAGAGCAACGCCGGTGCGAGGCCGAACGACACCAGGTCGGCCAGCGAGTCGTACTCCCTGCCGAATGGGCTCGCGGTACCGGTCAGGCGGGCTATCCGGCCGTCCAGCGTGTCGAGGCAGGCCGCGGCGAACAGCATCAGCACGGCCGTCTGGAACTGCCCTTCGAGACCAGCCAGCAGGGCGTAGAAGCCAAGCAGCATGTTGGCGGTGGTGAACAGGCTCGGGATCACGTAGGCCCCGGCCCGCAACGGTCTCGGCTTGCGAGGTTTCCAGTTCATGGAGAGTTTCCGGTTCGAACCGCGGGTCTCCGGACCGGCAAGTCCTCCGGCGGCGGTGTGGACGGGTCCGTCGGCATGGCGAGCGGCGTCTCGCCGGAGATCACGCGCTGGCCCTTCTCGACCAGGGGATCGTAGGACAGCGGCACGAACACGTCGACCCGGGAGCCGAACTTGATCAGGCCGAGAGGTTCGCCCTGGATCACCCGCTGACCGGCCTGGACATGGGCAACGACGCGTCGGGCCACCAGACCGGCGATCTGGCGCACGGCGATGAGATCGCCTTGGGGCCGGCGCAGCAGGGTGAGGTGATTCTCGTTCACGTCGCCCGCCTCCTTGCGATAAGCGGGGAGCTTCTTCCCCGGTGTCGCGATGCTGCCGATCACCACGCCCTCGACCGGAATCTTCTGCGTATGAACGTTGAAGACCGACAGGAAGATGGAGATACGCCTCCAGGCTTCCTCCCCGAGGGCGCTGTCCGTGATCACCTCCACGGCGATCACCGTTCCCTCGGCCGGAGACAGGACGACATCGGGCGGTCCCTCGTAGTTTCGCGTGGGGTCGCGGAAGAAGAGGAGCACCAGGACGCCGAGGACGGCCATCGCGCCCGCGGCGACGTGCCAGCCAAGGGGCCAGAAGACGGCCGCCGCGGCCAGAAACGGCAGCACGAACGGCCAGGCCTCCCGAGCGAATCTCATCCGCAGGGCGCGCCCGGAAGAGTGGCGCTAACTGGC
This sequence comes from Holophagales bacterium, assembly GCA_009845425.1. Taxonomy (GTDB): domain Bacteria; phylum Acidobacteriota; class Thermoanaerobaculia; order Multivoradales; family Multivoraceae; genus Multivorans. The sequence continues at coordinate 64,211 of VXZQ01000003.1, read as the reverse complement.
TGCCTTGAGGGCGTGGGACCGGATGATCGACTCCATGCGGTCCTTGAGAGCGAGCTTGTGGAGCTTGATGCGCTTGGCCTCGGATTGATCCGTCGGCGACAGGACGGGGCGGCCGACCAGTTCTTCGAGTTGACTCTCACAGGCCTGATGCTCTTCGTAGAGCTTCTTGAACTCGCCCTCCTGCGCCAGAAGTTCTTCCTTGACTGCGTCATCGCTCATTCGGTGCGCGCCTCCCTTCGTGGTCGTTCGCCGGCCTTCCGCGTGGCCTGGTTTGAGCGTACCAGCTTGGGCCCACTCGTCGCGGGCGGGCGCAGGTAGAGAGGCTCGACGAGCGACGAGAAACCCCAGGGGAAGTCACCGTTCCGCATCCGGAGCAGCAGGTTCGGGGCGAGTTCCGTCGCCTCGACCGAGCCGGCCGGAAGCTCCAGAGCGGATACTCCGTGGCCGACGAGAGGGATCGCGCTGCGCTCCAGGTCGGCTCGGCTTGTGATCACAGACGGCCCGTCGGACCGGGCCGTACCGTCGGTTCCCAGCCGCACGCGCTGGGTGAACCAGCGGTCCCGGTGCGCGTCGACGACCGCCAGGACCACACGGGCCGGAACGGCGGTCCGCTCGGCGTAATGCGAGGCCAGGACCTCGAAGGTGGACACCGCGCCCGCGCGCACTCCGGAGGCCTGGTGCAGGCCGATCGCGGTGGCCAGGCCAACCCGCAGGCCGGTGAAGCTGCCCGGACCCCTGGCCGCCCCGATTCCCTCCAGGTCGTGGGCTTCGAGACCCGCGCCTGCCAGCAGTTCGTGGATCATCGCGATCAGTTCGCGCGACGAACGGCCCTGAGGTGTGGCGAGCGTGTCGACCCGATCGGGTAGAGCGAGCGCTACGCTGACGACGGGTGAGCCGGTGTCGAAGGCGAGCAGCGGCCCGGAAGGCATGGCCGCTCACTATACTGGCGACCGTCCGTGGACGGGAGCGCTGCAAAGAACGCGGGGGATTCACGGACACGCGCCGGTCGATCGGCCGGCCCGGCCCGGGACATCGCGGCGCTTACGCCGATGCTCCGCCACTACCTGACGGTCAAGGCGGAGTATCCGGACGCGATCCTGCTGTACCGGATGGGCGACTTCTTCGAGCTGTTCTTCGAGGACGCCACGACCGCCGCGCCGGTACTCGACGTCGCCCTCACCGCGCGCCAGAAGGGAACCGCTAGCGAGGCGCCGATGTGCGGGGTGCCGCACCATTCGGTCGAGTCCTACATCGCCAGGCTGCTCGACGCGGGCTACAAGGTCGCGGTCTGCGATCAGGTCGAGGATCCGGCGCAGGCCCGGGGACTCGTGCGCCGGGAAGTGACACGGATCGTGACGCCGGGAACGATCAGCGATCTGGAGATGCTCGATCAGAACCGGCCGAACTACCTTGCCGGGATTCGCTTCAACGGCGGGGCAGGCGCCGGCGCGTTCCTCGACGTTTCTACCGGAGAGTTCTTCGTGCGCCGCTGGCCGGACGCGGCGCTCGCGGTGGACGATCTCGAACGGCTCGCGCCACGCGAGGTTCTCACGTGCGGCGGGGACTTCGAGAGGGGAGGCGCCGATCCGGGCGGACAGCTTCCGGCCTGGATCGATCGGGCCGGAGTCCCGCACACAGAGGTCGACGGCTCGGAGGCGCCGCGTTCGGCCTCCGCGGAGCGGGCCTTGCGCCGGCAGTTTCAGGTCGAGAATCTGCGCGGATTCGGCCTGGTGGAGGGCGAGGCCGCGGTCGCCGCCGCGGCCCTCGTGCTGGAGTACGCGCGCCACGCAGCCAGGTCGGAGATCGATCACGTGACGGGTCTCGAAGTTCAGCACGACGACCGTTGTGTGGTGGTGGACGACACGACGCTGCGCAATCTTGAGGTCTTTCGTCACCTCCAGCACCAGGGCGGACGGACCCTTGTCGACGTCCTCGACCTCACGCGCACGGGGCCCGGAGCCCGGGCGTTGCGGCGCTGGCTGAGCCGGCCGCTGCGCGACGCCGGCGCCCTGCGGGAGCGTCACGACGCGGTCGACGTGCTGCTTCGGAACATCCCGCTCCGAGAGTCGCTCCGCTCGCGGTTCAGGGGCATGGCCGACCTGGAGCGCCTGACGTCGCGGCTCGTCCTGGGGCGGATCACTCCGCGTGAGGCGGCGGCCCTGCGCGACACGCTGCGCGACGCCCCTGCCACGCTCGCGGCCGTTGCCGAACTGGATGCAGACCTTCTCGCCCGCCTGGGGACGACGGACGTGCTGCCCGAGCTGCGGACGAGATTCGACGCGATACTGGCGGAGGCGCCGGGTTCGCTGAACGATGGCGGCGTGATCGCGGCCGGCGTCGATCCTGAACTCGACCGGCTCCGGTCTCTGGCGCGGGACGGCAAGGGGCACATAGCGGCTCTGGAGGCCGGCGAGCGGGAGGCGACGGGGATCCCCTCGCTGAAGGTCGGCTACAACCGGGTCTTCGGCTACTACCTGGAGGTGCGCAAGACCCAGCAGGAGCGCGTTCCGGAGCACTACGTGCGCCGGCAGACCCTGACGAACGCCGAACGCTACGTCACGGAGGACCTGAAGAAGCTGGAACAGCAGATCCTGGGCGCCGAGAGCGGCCAGCTAGCGTTGGAACAGGAGATTTTCGAGTCGCTCCGGGCCGAGGCCGCCCGGGAGGTGTCGCGGCTGCTCACCCTGGCGCGGGCGCTGGCGCGGCTCGACAGTCTGACGGCTCTGGCGGAAGTTGCCGGCCGCTACGACTACGTTCGCCCCCGCATGCTGGCCACATCAGGCAGGATCGAGATCCGCGAGGGACGCCATCCCGTGGTCGAACGATCGACGGCGGCCGTCCGGGGCGCTTCCGGCTTCGTGCCGAACGACGTTCGCCTCGACCGGGACCGGGAACAGATCATCCTGCTGACCGGCCCCAACATGGGCGGCAAGTCGACCTATCTTCGGCAGACGGCGCTGATCGTGCTGATGGCTCACGCGGGGTGTTTCGTCCCCGCGCAGAGCGCCGAGATCGGCCTGGTCGACCGTATCTTCACCCGCGTTGGCGCAAGCGACGACCTGGCCCGCGGCGAATCGACGTTCATGGTCGAGATGGTCGAGACTGCGAACATCCTGCGTCACGCGACGCCGGACAGCCTGGTTGTTCTGGACGAAGTCGGCCGGGGCACGTCGACCTACGACGGTCTCTCCCTGGCATGGGCCATCATCGAACGCCTGCACGAGCACAACGGCTCGCTGGCCCTCTTCGCCACCCACTACCACGAACTCACCGGGCTGCCGGCGACGCTTTCACGGGTCAGGAACTCGCGAATGGCGGTGAAGGAGTGGCAGGACCAGATTCTGTTCCTGCACCGGGTGATGGAAGGTCGAGCCGACAAGTCGTACGGTCTGCACGTGGCCCGCCTGGCCGGGGTGCCCAGCGAGGTCATCGAGCGCGCCGCCGCGGTGCTCTCGAACATCGAGTCGCAGCAATACAGCTTCTCCGGCAAGCCCCGGGTCGTCGACGGTGTTTCCGGAGCGCCGCCAAGTCAGGGCGCGGACCAGCTTGCGCTATGGGGCGGCGAGGACGAGGCCGTGATCGAGGCGCTGAAGGCGGTCGACGTGGACCAGCTGACGCCCCTCGCCGCCCTGAACCTGCTCCAGACGCTGCAGAGCCGGCTTGGCGTGAAGCCCTAGAACGGGATGTCGTCGTCCTGTTCGCTGGCGTCGAAGCCCTGGTCGGGAGGCGCGGACTGGGGCTGTTCGCGGCGGCTCTGGCCCCCGTAGCCCTGCTGGCCCTGGTTGTCGGCGCGACTGCCCAGCATCTGGAAGTTGTCGCAGACGATCTCGGTCATGAAACGCTTCTGACCGGTCTGCTGGTCGTCCCAGGAGCGGGTCTGCAACCGTCCCTCGACGGAGACGAGCTTGCCTCGGTTGAGGTACTGGCCTGCCACCTCTGCCTGCCTGCCCCAGCAAACGATGCGATGCCATTCCGTTTCTTCCTGGCGATTCCCGTCGCGGTCGCGCCAGCGGCGGTTGGTGGCGACGTTGAAGGTGGCGAGCGTCTGGCCGGACTGGGTGGTTCGGATTTCAGGATCGTTGCCGAGGCGGCCGATCAGGATCACTTTGTTGAGCATGCTCTGTTTCTTCCTCTCTCATTGGCGTTCAGTGCGTGGTGCGTCGTAGCGCCGGGGGCGTACCCCAGAGGGGTCTGGCGGAAACCCATTGTAGGTCCATCTGGCAGCGGAGTTGTCGCTGATTCTGCAGTCGGCCGGATGCCCGGCGCGAGCCTGGCGTAGTGTCCCCTGCATGCGGCTGGTCGTGCAGCGGGTGGCGGGAGCCGAGGTCTCGGTCGACGGCCGGTCGGTGGGGAAGACAGGCGCCGGCATGGTGGTCCTTGCCGGCGTGGAAGTCGGCGACGGTCTGGATGAGGTCGAGGCGGCCGCGGCCAAGTTGGTCGGGCTCCGGTTCTTCGACGACGAGCGGGGGCGCATGAACCTCGACGTGCGCCGGTCGGGCGGGTCGATACTCCTCGTATCCCAGTTCACGCTGGCCGCGTCGACGCGCAAGGGGAGGCGTCCGTCGTTCGACCGGGCCGCGCCGCCGGAGGTGGCCGAGCCCCTGCTCCAGGAACTCCGCCGTCGACTGGAGGCTGCCGGCGTGCGGGTGGAGTGCGGGCGTTTCGGAGCGCGGATGCGGGTGGACCTGGTCAACGATGGACCGGTCACCTTCGTGCTGGACTTCTAGCTAGAGGTTCTTGAGTTCCTTGCCGGGCTTGAAGCGAACCGTCTTTCCGGGGGAGATCGTCACCTCGACCCCGGTCTTGGGATTGCGGCCCACGCCGCGCTTGCGATCGCGTACCTGAAAGACGCCGAAACCTCGCAACTCGATGCGCTTGCCGTCGCCGAGAGCGTCCTTCATCGCGCCGAGGATCGTGTCGACGGCGCGCGCCGCCTTGACCCGGGGAAGGTCGGAGTTCTCCGCGACCCGGTTGACGATGTCCGCCTTGATCATCTCGCGCCTCCTCCCTGAATCCGTCGGCCGAAACGACCGGCCACGACCCGACGTGGACCGTCGATTCTAACCCGGGCGGCGGTCCCGGTAAAGAGTCTGGACGGCCGAAGTGGGCGCGGGAGAGTGTTACCCTTGGGCGCTCCATGGACCATCGGGAAGCAGGTTTCCGGTCCCTTTCGGGCCGCGCGTTGCGGGCTGCCGTGCCGGTAGCCCTGCTTTGCCTCGGAGCGCAGCAGACTCAGGCGCAGGAAACCGCCGCGGCAGCCACCGAGAGCGGACCGTTCCTGTTCACCGCGGCGCGGCTGCTGGCTGCTGAACCGGACCGCGTAGACGAGGCCCTCGATCTCTTCGAACGGGCCGTGGCCGCGGATCCTGACGCTCCCTTCCTCCGGATCGGTCTGGCGGAGTTCCTGGCCGAGAAGCTGCGCCGCTTCGACGAGGCGGCGGAACACACGGCCGTCGCCTACCGTCTCGCGCCGGACGACGTGGACGTGCTCCGCGCCCACGCGAGTGTTCTTGTCAGCCTGCCCAGAGGAGGTGGCGGCCAGCTCGGCGAGGTGCTCGATCAGGCGCTCGAGGCGCTGGAGCGCCTCCGCCGCCTCGCCCCGAGCGACATCGAGGGCATGATGCTGCTCTACCGGATCCGGGAGAGACTGGAGGAGTACGAGGAGGCCGCCTCGGTGCTCGAGGAACTCGTCAGCTACCACAATGGCCATCGGCAGCTCCAGGGCCTGCTGGTCGATGCCTTCCGGCGTGCGGGTCAGGAAGACCGAGCCGAAGAAGTCCGGAACGAGATGCTCCGGCTCGACGGCCTCTCGCTCGAAGCCAGGATGGAGCTGGCTCACCGTGAGAGCCAGCGGGGCAACCACACGGAAGCCATTGAACTGCTCGAGGGCGCCGTCGCCGAGCAGCCGGAGAGCGTCCCGGTGCGCGGCGCCCTGGCGGAGGAGTACTTCCGTCGCGGCGTTGCCCGGGGGCGGACTCCGCAGCAGCGGGCGGGAGATCTCGCGGAGGCGCTGGACCGCTTGCGCGCGCTGCCTCGCGCGGCCCGCGCGAACCCTAGCGCCCGCCTCCTGGAGGCGAGGATACTGGCCGAGTCGGATCAGAGGTCGGAAGCGATCGAACTGTTCGAGGACCTCAGACGGGAATCGCGGGACGATCCCCGGATCGTACGCGAACTGGTGCCCCTGCTGATGCGTGAGGGTGAGTGGAGCCGGATCAGGGACATCGGCCAGACGCTGGTGGATCGCGCCGACCGAAGTACCGCTGAGGGTGCGCAGTCGAGCGATCTCGGGCTCAGCCTGCTCGTCGAGGCCTTGCGCCAGTTGGGAGAGGTAGACAGGGCACTGGAGGTGCTGGCAGCCGAGGAGAAGCGAGCCGGGGAGTCCGCCGAACTCGTTCTGAGCCAGGCCGAGCTGCTGGCCGAAGCCGGCCGGAAGCGAAGGGCCATGGCGCTGCTACGGCGGGACATCGTCGCGAACGACCGGTTGCTCAGGGAGAATGACGACGGCGAGCCGGAGTTGCCGGCGCTGGTCAAGAAGGCGCGGCTCTACTTCGACCTGGGCGCGGACAGACTCGCGTTGCGGATCTACGAGAACCTGGTCGCGAACGGAGAGGTCCGGCGCCTCATGCTGGTCGCCGAGTCCTGCCGCGAACAGGGACGCTTCAGTGAGTCCATTCCCTTCCTCCTGCGGGCGTTGGCGCGTATCGACGCCGGCGCCGAGACGGGACTCGACGTGGAGAAAAACACCCTGCGGGCGGCGCTGCGGTTCCAGCTCGGAGAGGCCTACGAACGCAGCCGGCGCTACGACGAAGCGGCCGATCAGTTCCAGGCGGTCCTTGCACTCCAGCCCGAGAACAGCCACGCGATGAACTACCTCGGGTACATGTGGGCGGACAACGGGGAGAACCTGGAGCAGGCACTCGAGCTCATTCGCCGCGCGGTCGATCTCGACCCGAACAACGGCGCCTTCGTGGACTCCCTGGGTTGGGCTCTGTTCCGGCTCGGCGAGTTCGAGCAGGCCCGGCGTCACCTCGAACGGGCGAACCAGCTCGTGCCCCGGGACTCCACGATTCTGGAGCACCTCGGCGATGTCTACGTGGCACTTGGCGATTCGCAGCGAGCCAGGGAGGCCTACGAGCAGGCACTGGCGATCAACGACGAGGAGAACGTCGAGTCCGTGCGCCGCAAGCTGAGTGAGCTCGCCCGGCGCTGACCAGCCGCGGCCGATCGTCATGAGGCGGTCGTTTCCACTGCTTCTGCTCAGCCTGGCATGGCTCAGCGGCTGCGCCAGCACCGGGCCTGGCCGCGAACCGGCGTTTCGCGCCGGCGGCCCGGCACAGGAAGCAGCGCCATGGGAGATTCCCGAGGCCGAATGGCGGACGCAGCGCATCGTCCGCATGCGCTACGAGGGACCTGAGGGGAGCGGCACGCTCCGTCTCGTGCTGCGCTTCGAGGACCCGGACAGCTTCCACGTCTCGGCCTCCGACCGCCTGGGGCGACGATGGTGGGACCTCAACGTGAGGGAGGGAGCGGCCCTCGTGCTGTGGGTGCGCGAGCGCACCTTCTGCCGGTACGAGGGCGACCTGGAGATTCCCGCCCTGTCGCTGGGGCCGGTGCCAGGCCGCGCCGTCGCCGCCCTGTTGATGCGCCGATTGCCGGCGCCGCCTGCCGATGCGCGCGTGCGGGAGGAGACCGCCGCCTCCGGAAGACCGGACCGGGGCGTCGAGCTCGACTTCGAGGACCGCCGCGGCCGGCGCTGGACGAGCGAGACGACTACTGCAGGTCCGAACCGCTGGACCCCGACTCGTTGGACGCTATGGAGCGGCGAGCGCGCCAGGGCTACCTGGAGCGTGGACATGGATGGAATGGCGCGCCTGGTGGAGTCCGACGGGGGCCTCGAGCTCCGCTGGACCCAGCCGAAACCCGCGACGGAACTCGCCGCGCCGCTTCCGGCCCCCGCGGTGCCCTCCGGATACCGGCCGGGCGTCTGCGGCCCGGATGCCTGATGCCCGCGGAGCTCAGCCTGTCCTGCCCGGCCAAGGTGAACCTGAGTCTCCGCGTTCACGGCCTGCGTCCTGACGGCTTCCACGAAGTATCGACCGTCCTGCAGACGATAGACCTCTGCGACCGCCTGACGATTCAGCGGGTCAACCCGGCGAATCCCCTGCGGATCGAGGTTCCGGGCGGCGGCGCGCCGGCCGACGACTCGAACCTCGTGCTGAAGGCTGCGCGCGCCTTCTTCGCGGCCCTCGGCGAACCCGCCCGCGGCGTCCGGTTCCGACTCGAGAAGCGGATTCCCGCGGGCAGCGGGCTGGGCGGGGGCAGCAGCGATGCCGCGGCGGCTCTGCTCGGCCTTCAGTTGCTCTGGGGACGCACTCTCGACGCCCAACAGCTGCAGGCGGCCGGAGCGGCGGTGGGTTCGGATGTTCCGTTCTTCCTGGTGGGGGGAACGGCTTTAGCCAGCGGCCGTGGCGATCAGGTCGAGACGCTGGACGACATTCCCGTGGCGCCGATGCTGGTCGTCGTGCCGCCGGTGGAGGTGTCGACGGCCGAGGTCTACCGGGGCTGGAGCGGTACGACGGAACCAGGGAGCGGGGGAGTTGGTGGGAAGCCGGCCATGCTGCCTGCACTCTCGCGCCGTGGGGATGCCGCGGCCTGGGTATTGGGCAACGATCTGGAACCGGTCGTACGCGAACTCCATCCTGAGGTGAACAGCCTCCTTCTGGCGCTCAGGAGCGCCGGTCAGGCGGGCGGCGGTCCGCAGGTTTCGGGCAGCGGTGGCGCGGTGTTCGCGATCGGCGAGCCACCTGGCATCCGACCCTCCCTGGCGGGAATGGACGCGCGCGTGTTCCGGACGCGGATACTGCCTCGGGGAGTTGCCGGCTCTTCATGTACCTGGCACTTTCTGTAGAATGTGCCGTCCCGTCTGGGGCGTCGCCAAGTGGTAAGGCACGAGACTTTGGATCTCGCATTCGGGGGTTCGAATCCTCCCGCCCCAACCACGGGTGCGAAGCAGCCAATTCCCCTCCATTCGAACTGAACCCGAGGTCGCCCGTGTCGAGAGTCTCCGTGCACGCGGATGGTCCCGGCGCGCGTCTGCGTCCGCTGAAGTGACCCTCCATCCCAACAACGTCGAACGCGCCATGTACACCGAGCTCAAGGTCTTCGGCGGACGGGCGCATCCCGCCCTGACCAACGAGATCTGCAACTACCTCGGTATGGTGCCGGGCCAGGTCACGGCCTACAACTTCGCGGACGGCGAGATCTTCTGCCAGATCCAGGAAAACGTCCGCGGCGCGGACGTCTTCATCGTGCAGCCGACGTGCCCGCCGGTCAACGACAACTTCGTCGAACTGCTGATCATGCTCGACGCGGTGAAGCGGGCTTCGGCGGCGCGGGTGACGGCGGTGCTGCCGTACTACGGCTACGCCCGCCAGGACAAGAAGGACAAGCCCCGCGTGCCGATCACGGCCAAGCTGGTGGCGGACGTGATGACCGCGGCCGGGGCCGATCGTCTGCTGACGATGGACGTCCACGCGCAACAGATCTCGGGCTACTTCGACATCCCGGTCGACCACCTGTTCGCTGCGCCGGTGCTCCTTGACGCCATCCGCGCGCTCGGCATCGAGGATCTGATGATCGTTGCCCCGGACGCCGGCGGTGTGGCCAGGGCGCGGGCGATCGCGAAGCGGCTGCACACCGAACTCGCCATCATCGACAAGCGTCGCGTGGCCGCGAATCAGGCGGAGGTAATGAACGTGATCGGCGATGTCCAGGGACGGGATGTGCTGATCCTCGACGACATCATCGATACCGCCGGCACGCTGATCAACTCGGTCGAGTCGCTAGCGGCGCAGGGCGCCCGCAGGATCTTCGCCGCGGGCATCCACGGCGTCCTCTCTGCCTCGGCCATTGAACGGATCGAGGAGTCGAAGCTCGAGGGCGTCCTGGTGACGAACACGACTCCGCTCGAAGAGAAGCTGGCCCGGAGCACGAGGTTGCGCCCCCACAGCGTCGCCGCGCTGCTCGGGGAGGCCATCCGCAGAATCCATGACAACAGCTCCGTGACGTCGCTCTTCGTCTGAGCCGTCCGTCACCTGAGGAGTTCGAAGTGAGCGAACCCACCGTAACCGTCCGGCTGCGCGAGCAGACCGGCAAGAACGCCAACCGCCGCCTGCGGGCGGGCGGCGAGATTCCCGCCGTGATCTACGGCGGCAGTGCCGATTCCGCCGCCATCCGCGTCGACGGCAAGCTGGTGCTGAGCCTTATCCGGGAGGGCGGCGAGAATGCCGTCTTTCTGCTCCAACTCGAGGACACAGAACAGACGCGTCACACGATGATCCGCGACCTGCAGTGGAACCCGTTGACGGGCGCGCTGGTTCACATCGATTTCCAGCGCGTGAAGATGGACCAGGAAGTCCAGGTCTCGGTGCCGATCGAGGTCGTCGGAGCTCCCGAGGGCGTACGAAACGAGGGCGGCCTGCTCGAGTTCATTACCAGGGAGGTGAGTGTCATCTGTTTGCCCGGCGACATTCCGGTCTCCATCGAGCTCGATGTCTCGGCCCTGCACATCGGTCAGCATGTAGAGGCCGGGCAGCTGGTCCTTCCGGACGCCGTGACGCTCAACGACGAAGAGAGCAAGGTGATCGTGTCGGTCGCCGCCGCGCGCGTGGTCGAAGAGGAGGAGGAGGAGCCGGAGGAGGGCGAACTGCTCGAGGCCGTCGCCGACGAGCCGGAGCGGGTCGGCGAGGAAGACGAGTCGGTGGATGGAGAGGCCTAAGGAGGAAGCGCGTCTGGTTCTCGGTCTGGGAAACCCGGGCGGGCGCTACGCCGAAACGCGTCACAACCTCGGCTTCCGGGTCGTTGACGAACTGGCCCGGCGTCTGGGCGTCAGACCTGGCGAGGACGTGTGCGGAGCGCTCTGGGCCTCGAATGACCGAATCGACCTGGCGACTCCGCAGACCTACATGAACCGCAGCGGCTACAGCGCGCGCTGTCTTTCCGAACGGAATGGCTATGCTCCCGCGAACATCCTGGTCGTCTACGACGAAGTCCATCTGCCCCTGGGGCGGCTCCGGCTTCGTGGCAAGGGGAGTCCCGGCGGGCATCGCGGCATGGAGTCGGTTATCGAGAACCTGCGCACCACGGCGGTGCCGCGGTTGCGGCTGGGCATCGCGCCGGACGAAGCGGCCGCGGCCGCGGCCGGCCGGGGGGAAGATCTGCCGGACTTCGTTCTCGCGCCCTTTGCCGCGGACGAGATCGAAACGGCGGAGCGCATGGTGCGCCTGGCCGCCGACTGCGTCCTGAGTTGGGTCGACCACGGCGTCGACATCACGATGAACGAGTACAACGGATGAGAGGAAACGGATAGTGGACACGATGTACTACCTTCTGCCCGCCTGCGGCGCGGCGGCCCTGCTCTACGCCTTGCTGCGGAGCCGGTGGATCAACAGGCAGGACGCCGGCGACGGTGTGATGCCGGAGATCGCCGGTCACATTCGGGACGGGGCGATGGCGTTCCTCGGCCGCGAGTACCGCATCCTGGCCATCTTCGTTCTCCTGGCGGCGGCACTGCTGGCGCTCGCCAACTCGGACCGGGCGGGCAGTTCCGCCTGGATCGGGGTGTCCGTCCTCGGAGGCGCCCTCTGCTCGGGCCTTGCCGGGTTCTTCGGCATGAGGGTGGCGACATCGGCCAACGTGCGCACCGCGGCCGCCGCCCGTTCGAGCCTGAACCGGGCCCTGGCCGTCGCGTTCTCGGGCGGCGCGGTGATGGGTTTCGCGGTCGTGGGTCTGGGCATCCTCGGTCTGTCCTTGCTCTACCTGCTCTACGCAGCGATGTTCGGAAGCGGTGACAACGAGTCGCTCGGTCAGGTCGTGACCGTCCTGACCGGCTTTTCCTTCGGCGCTTCCTCGATCGCCCTGTTCGCCCGCGTAGGAGGCGGCATCTACACGAAGGCGGCCGACGTGGGCGCCGACCTCGTGGGGAAGGTCGAGGCCGGGATACCCGAGGACGATCCACGCAATCCCGCGGTGATCGCCGACAACGTCGGTGACAACGTGGGCGACGTCGCCGGCATGGGGGCTGACCTGTTCGAGTCCTACGTGGGCGCCATCGTCGGAACGCTCGTGCTCGGGATCAGCACGACCACCCTGGCCGGGGAGGAGTTCACTCCGAACCTGATCCTGCTGCCGATGCTGCTTGCCGGTCTCGGCATCCTGGTCTCGTTGGCCTCGACCCTGCTGGTGCGCACGAAGGAGGGTGGAAACCCGCAGCACGCCCTGGATCTGGGCACCTTCGCCGCCGCCGGCGTCATGCTGGTCGTCACCTACTTCACGGCCCAGTACCTCCTTGGCGACAGCCGGTACGTCGTCGAGGGGAAGGAGTTCGGCTTCATGGGGGTCTTCCTGGCCACGGTTGCCGGCCTCGCGGCCGGACTGCTGATCGGACTGATCACGCAGTACTACACCGCCGAGTCCAAGGCGCCGGCCCAGGGCATCGCCAAGGACAGCCAGACCGGCAGCGCCACGAACATCATCGGCGGTCTGGCCGTCGGCATGCAGTCCACCGCACTCCCGATCATCGTCCTGACGGCCGCCGTCCTCGTGGCCCACAGCCAGGCGGGCCTGTACGGCATCGCGATTGCCGCTCTCGGCATGCTGTCGACGACGGGCATCCAGCTTGCCGTCGACGCCTACGGGCCGGTGGCGGACAACGCAGGCGGCATAGCCGAGATGAGCCATCTCGGTCCCGACGTCCGTGCCCGCACCGACAAGCTGGACGCCGTCGGCAACACGACGGCGGCGATTGGCAAGGGCTTCGCGATCGGGTCGGCGGCGCTGACCGCCCTGGTGCTCTTCGCGGCCTTCCGCACGACGGTGGGTCTGGAGAGCATGGACCTGGTCAACCCGCGCGTCATGTGCGGGCTGTTCGTCGGCGCGATGCTCCCGTTCCTGTTCTCGTCGATGGCGATGAAGGCGGTCGGCAAGGCGGCCTTCGAGATGATCGAGGAGGTCCGGCGGCAGTTCCGCACGATTCCCGGCCTGATGGAAGGGGAGGCGAAGGCCGAGTACGCGCGTTGCGTCGACATTTCCACCGCGGCCGCCCTGCGCCAGATGGTGGCGCCGGGCCTGCTGGCGATCCTGGTTCCGGTTGCCGTCGGCTTCTGGGACGTCGAGGCCCTCGCCGGCGTGCTCGCCGGCGTGACCGCAGGCGGCGTTCTGCTCGCCATCTTCATGGCGAACGCCGGCGGCGCCTGGGACAACGCGAAGAAGTTCATCGAAGCGGGGGCGCATGGAGGCAAAGGCTCCGACGCTCACAAGGCGGCCGTCGTCGGCGACACGGTAGGGGATCCCTTCAAGGACACGGCCGGGCCCAGTCTGAACATCCTGATCAAGCTGATGTCGGTCGTCTCGCTGGTCATCGCGCCGCTGCTGGTGCTGTAACGGAGGGCCGGCGACCGACCGTGATAGATTCCGCCGCCGACTCGTACCGGTCCGCAGACCGGCGCACCCTGGCGGCGCGGGACCGCGCCGCCAGCGTCGCGGCCGGAACGCCCGTCGTCGGGCGATCCGGCGCCCACATCAAGAGGATGAACGATTGACACGGACATACGAACTCGTCTTCATCGCCGATCCGCGCCTCTCGGATGAAGAAGCCGTGGAGTTGAGCGATACCTTCGGCAAGTTGCTGGTCGCCGACGGCAAGCTGCAGATCACCCAGGAGGAATCCTGGGGCAAGCGGCGCCTGGCCTACCCGATCAGGAAGTTCACCGAAGGTCGCTACCACATCTACTACCTGGAGTGCGAGGGAGGGGACAACGGCCTCGCCGAGATCGGACAGCGGATGCTCCAGAACGAGAAGATCCTGCGTCACCTGGTGGTGCGGACCGACCTGGACCTGAAGCGCGCCGCCAGCAAGGGCAAGGAGCCGGTCCAGCAGACGACCATGGCCACCGCCCCGAGCCAGGCGGCTGGAGGCGTCTAGAGATGGCGAAACGCAGACAGCGACGCGGCCGGCGCCCCGGCGACGGGGATGATCGTCGCGCCGCAGTTGGAGGTGGGCACTAGAAATGGCGAAACGCAGAACGTTCTTCCGGCGCCGCAAGGTGTGCAAGTTCACCGCCGACGGGATCGAGTACATTGACTACAAGGATGTCGCCACGCTGCGCTCCTTCGTGCCGGAAAGGGCCAAGATCCTGCCGCGCCGGATCTCGGGCAACTCCGCGCGCCACCAGCGGATGCTTGCCCGCGCGTTGCGACGGGCCCGTTTTCTGGCCCTGATCCCCTACACGACGGACTGACCGCCGCGTCGGCGGCGACCGAGGCGACGAGGGAACGAGGCAATGGAAGTCATCCTGCTACAGGACATGAGAGGGCTGGGCACGCGCGGCCAGGTGGTCGACGTGAAGCCCGGGTATGCCCGCAACTACCTCTATCCGAGGGAGCTGGCGGCCCCCTCCACCGAGTCGAACCGGCTCTGGTTCGAGTCGCAACGGAAGAAGTTCGACGCTCGCCACGAGGCGGAGCGCTCGGCCGCCGCCGAGGTCGCGGCTGAACTCGCGGCGGTCAAGCTGACGATCGCCAAGCGGGCCAGCGAGACCGGGACCCTGTACGGCTCGGTGACCCCCACGGAGGTCACCGAGGCGCTCGATGCTGCCGGGGTGCAAGTGGACCGCCGCATGATCGATCTCACCGGCGGCATCAAGACCGTGGGCGAGCACGTCGTGCGGGTCGACCTCCACACGGAAGTCATCGCCGAAGTCGCCATCGAGGTAGTGCCTGAAACCTAGAGCCGATAGCGATAGCTCCGGCGCCGGGGCCCCACCCGAAGTCGACGACTTCCTGGGTGACCAGCCGACGCGTCATCTCGGCGACTGGCGCCATCTCTGGGAGCGGGACATCCCGTTTCCGATCCGCAGCGATCGCGGTCTTGCCGGCCGCTTGCTCGTTGCTTTCAAGCGGCTGTTGCGCCCCTTCGTCTCGTTGCCTCAGAACGACCTCTGGGAACGGCAACGGGTCTTCAACCTGATCCTGCTCGATGTCTTTGAGCAGCACCTCCAGCAGTGGAAGGATCATCAGGAACGGGTGGAACGACTGTTCGAGCAGCGCATCGGCGATCTCGACCACCGGACGCGGCACCTGGAGAACTTCCTGCGCCAGGGGCTCGACGAGGTCATGCGCCACGACGACGCCCTGTTCGGCCGCGTCGACCGTAAGCTGGACCGCTACCGGCGGGAAACCGATGAACTGGCAGGGCTGCTGAGGACGGCCGTGGCCCGGGGACCCGAAGCGGATAAGGAACTCCGGGAGGCCGACACCGACGTCTCCTACATCGACTTCGAGCACCGGTTCCGTGGCGCTGAAGAAGACATCCGGGACCGCATTCGCGTTTACCTGCCGCGCCTCCGTCAGGCCGCACCGGTCCTGGACCTGGGCTGCGGCCGGGGTGAAGCCCTGGCGCTGCTGGAGGCCGAGGGCGTGGAGTGTTGCGGCGTCGACCCCTCCTCGGCGATGGTGCGCCACTGCCTGGAGCAGGGTCTCGGGGTCGAGCAAAAAGACGCGCTGTCCGCACTGGCTCAGACCGAGCCGGCATCCCTGGGCGGCGTGGTCTCCTTCCACGTCATCGAGCATCTGGTTCCGGAAGACATCGAGCGCCTGGTGCGGCTCGCCTTCGCCGCTCTCCGGCCGGGAGGGGTTCTCGTGCTGGAGACGCCGAATCCGCTCTCCGTCGCGGTGACGGCCCGCAGTTTCTGGCTCGATCCGACCCATACGAGACCCGTGCATCCGGAGGCGCTCTCGGCCTGCTACGAACAGGCGGGCTTCACCGGCATCGAGCGGCTCGACCTGCGGCCCTATCCGGAGGAGGAGCGCCTGCCGGAGATCCCGCTCGACGGGTTGGACGGACAGAACCGGGAGCTGGCCGATCGGCTGAATCGTCTCCGGGACGAACTCGACGATTTCCTCTTCGGCTACCGCGACTACGCCCTGATCGGCATCCGGCCGTAGACGCAGCCTTAGGGAACCGCGGCGCGCAACTCGACCCGGCCGACCGCGACGCCCAGGCTGCGGCTGTCGCGCGACGCGGGAAGGTGCGTATCGCTGAGCAGCGCGATCTCCACTTCGGGTGGCTGGAGCACGCAACTGCCGAGATCGAACGTCGCCTTCCAGCGGTCCCGGATGGTCTCGTCAAAGAGCAGACAGCCATCGGCGGCGATCCGGAACCGCTTGGCGCCGCCGGTCATCACGACTTCCACCGCCAGTTCCGTTGGCGGCGACTGCGGATCGAGCGGGACCCGCAGCCGCGCATCGCCACGTGTCCAGCGGAGGGGACGGTCTCCCGCCCACTCCGTACCGTGGAAACCGGAAGCCTGGCCGCCAAGGGCCTGAATCTGCTCCTCGCGAACGAGATTCGGCCAGCGAGTCTGTGCCGCGTTGCGGTGGACCGCGGCAAGCGCCACCGTGCCGTCCCTGCCGCGCTCGCGAACGTCGAATACTTCCAGGGAGTTGGCGCCTTGTACGAACCAGCGCGGATCAACGATTGCTTCCCAGGCAGCACGCCGGCCCATCACCGGGAAGGAGTACGGACGCGTCACCGCCGCTACGGTGCCGTTCAGTGCGATCGCCAGCATCGGCGCCGGCGGACCGTCTCCCTCGCTGACCACGGCGCCTGTGATGTGGGCAGGGACGAAATCGCCATCCGGATCAACCTCCTGCATCAGCGGCAGAGCGTCGACGAGCACTTCGACAGGCGCCGGCTGCACGGTGCGCAGCTGATCGACCGCACGGCCGATCAGCGTTCCGTAGCGGTCTTCGGGGGTTGGAACGTCCAGGGGATTGCCTGTTCGGAACCAACTGAACTTCCGCGCGGCGCCCTCGATCACGGCCCGACGAAGGTCGCCCGGGGCCTCCATGCGTTCGTTTGCCCTGTTGAAGAACATCACCTTGGTCGGACGCGGCGCCAGAGCGGCATCCAGCGCGTTCCTGCCGTCGGCGTTCCACGGCAGCGCCGCGCCGAGCTCGGCGGCGACCGTCGGGACGATGTCGACAACCTCCACGTTGGCATCGCTCACCGCTCCCCGGCGCTGCCCGGGCCGCTTCAGAAAGAGTGGCACGGCTGCGATCTCCGCGAACGAAGACCGATTCGGACGTCGAAACGACATGCCGGGCCGCAGGCTGGCGCCGTGGTCGGCGGTGACGACGATCAACGCCTCGTCATAGATGCCGACCTTGCGCAGGCGCGCCACCAGTCTGCCAAGCAGCGTGTCGGAGTAGCCCACCTGGAGCAGGTAGCGCTGGTAGTTGAGCGCGGCGGCCCAGTCGTCGTCGACCCACTTTCCATCCCGCAGGCCGATGGTGCGTCCCTGAAACGTGAATCGCTGCCCCGTCGGCAGGTAGACCCAGGGTTCGTGCGGTAGAAGCACATGGAGAAAGTGCAGCGTCGGTCCGGCTGCGGTGATCGACTCGATGAAACGGTCGGCTGGCTCCCGGCGGTCCTCGGCCCGCGCAGACCGCCATCGGTTCTGCACCGTCTCGTTGGCCGCGTTTGCAGCGAAGTCCTTCCACGTCTGGTTTACTGGCGGGAGGGACGCGACCAGTCCCTCCGGCAGCAGCACCCTCGGATACACGACTGCCAGGTCTCGCAGTACTCCGGAGAGCCGGGCGCCGAATCCCGGGCGTTCGGCGGGACACAGCGATTCCGGACACAGACCGGTCAACGGCTCCTCGACGTGCAGGCGATACCGGCTCCCCAGCAACGTGAACAGATTCGCCGTATGGTCTGCGGCCACCGGCAGGCGACCGCGAGACGGGTAGCTTCCGGTAACGACCGCCGGCAAGGCATGAATCGTCATGTTGGCAACGGCGGTGGCGTTGCGGAACCAGGTGGCGTCGTCGGCCAGCGCAGCGAAGTTCGGAAAGACCGCACGGTCGATGTTGCCGTCGGAATCGAGCAACGCCGCGAGCTGGAACTGATCGAAGACGACAACCACCACGGGCGGCGTGGAGCGGAACGACACACCGTCGAGCGCGCCGACGTCGTCGGTGGGCGCCAGGACGCGGCCGACGCCGGGGCTCAGCAGAAAGGCCGCCGGTACGGCCAGGATTGCCGGGGCAAGAAAGGAGACGAACAAGCGGACCGGCGGGAATCGAAGATAGGCGCCGGCCGAGGCGGAGGCCGTGATGACGACCAGGGCGGCGGACATGCCGTAGGAACCTTCGCCGAGGGGCCTGAACGCCGCGAGGGCTACCGCTCCGGCGAGCACACCGATCAACGTGCCGGCGACGCGCCGGCGCCAGCGCCAGCCACAGGAAAGGCCAGCCAGATGAATGAGGAGCACGCAGCCTGACGGAATGGCGAAGCAGAGAAACGCCACGAGCGCCAGCAGATCGGTCGGGCTGGCGTCATGGGCGACGAAGAACTCCGGGCTGCGCCCCACGACATCGAAGATCGGTTGGGCGACGGCAATGCCGCAAAGGGCCGTCACGTGGAGTGCTTCAAGGCGCGCGGCGTTGGGGGCATCCCGCGTTGGTCGCCGGGGACGGACCGCGCGACCGAGATCGGCTGCCCGAGCTGTTGCACGCGCCCAGAGCGGTGGATCCGGGTCTGAAGCGCCAGCTTGGTTCATGGGTCCGGCGGGCGATGGTACTGGAGGCATCGCTCGGAAGCCGAGGCGGCCAACGCCTCACCCCCGACGCCGACGATCAGGATTCAGGAACCGTCGGCCCGATCGCCCTTCTGCCAGCCGCGCATGATCGGCGTCCAGTCGGCGACGTCTTCGGGCATGTTCTCTCCCGCCTTCGGCTCGCCGTAGAGTGCGCGTTGCTGGTACCACGGCAGGTCGTAAACCGCGCGGGTCTCGGGATCGAAAGACAAGACCGGCTCGGTGCCGGCAATGAAGGCCTCCTCGATGACGCGCTGGCCGGAACGGCGTCGCGCCGGCAGAAGGCCGGAGTAGTACTCGACCTGGCGGAGCCGCACCTGGTTGGGCCTGGTGAAAGAGAGGGTGGGGTCCACCCAGCCGTCCTCGATGCCCAGGCGGAGCACCTCGTTCCAGATCGGCAGTGCCGCCACGGCACCGGTCATGTTCCGGCCGATGCGCTGTTGCTGGTCGTAGCCCACCCAGACGACCAGGGTGTACCTGGGCGTGAAGCCAGCGAACCAGGCGTCCGTGAACCCGTCAGTGGTACCGGTCTTCCCGGCAACCGCCGCGAGGCCGAGTGCCCGCGCCGACTGGCCCGTTCCGCGCTGGACCACACCCGAAAGCACATGGGTCAGCAGGAAGGCCACTTCGGGGGTGACGACGGTCGATGCATGCGGCACATGGACATCGAGTTCGCGGCCGTCACGGGTCGTGACCCGCTCGAGGAAGTAGGGCTCCACGTGTACTCCCAGGTTGGCGATCGTGGCGTAGGAGGTCGCCACTTCGAGCACGGTGAGGTCGGCCGCGCCCAGAGCGAGACTCGGATAGGGCAGGAGCGGCGAGCGGATGCCCGTGCGGTGGGCGAAGTCGACGACCCGTTCCGCCCCGACGATGTCGTGGAGCTTGACCGAGGTGACGTTGACCGACCTTTCCAGGGCACGGCGCAGGGTCAGAATCCCCAGGTACTGCCGGTAGAAGTTCCGGGGGCTGTAGTTGAGCTGGTTGTCGGCGCCGAGGAAGACGGCGGGTGCGTCGAACAGCGTGTCGGCGGGAGTGAAGCCGTGCTCGAAGGCGGCGCCGAACACGAGCGGCTTGAACAGGGAACCGATCTGACGGCGGGCCTGAAAGGCGCGGTTGAACTCGCTGCGCTCGTAGTCCCAGCCTCCGACCATCGCTCGCACCGCGCCGGTCGCCGACTCGAGCAGCAGGACCGCGCCCTCGATCCGCGGTTCCTGGACGAGCTCCAGGGCGAACTGCGCCTGGTCCGTGCCTTCTTCAACTGAAGCGGCATCCTCGACGCTCCGCAACTCGAACCAGGCGACGTCGCCCCTCCGCAGCGGCGGCGCGTCCCTGCGCGTCCACTCGTAGCCCGCCGGCTCCAGCATGAAACGGTGATTCGCGATCCGGACTTCCGCGTTCTTCTTCCCGCTCTGTAGAACGACCCCCGGTACCCAGGCGCCGGCCTCGGGCTCGAAGCCGACCCATCGGGCCAGAACGCCGCCGAACGACTCGGCCAGATCCGGGGTCGTGAGATCGTCCTGGTTCACGCGGGCGACCGCTCCCCGGTAGCCGCGCAGACGGTCGATCCTTACCAACCCTCCGCGCAGGGCCTGCTCGGCAGCGTTCTGCATTCTCTGGTCGAGAGTTGTCTGGACCTGCAGGCCGCGCTCGTACAGACCCTTCTGTCCGTACGAACGGTAGAGGTCGAGGCGGACCTTCTCCGCGAAGTAGGGCGCGACCGGCTTCGGTTCCCGCTGGGTGACGACGTCCAGCGGCATCGCGGCCGCCTCGGCGGCCTCGCCCCGCGTCATCACGCCACGCTCACCGAGCATCCGCAGGATGGCGTCGCGGCGGGTGCGCACGATCTCTGGTCGAAGGTAGGGCGTCCACACGCTGGGGCTCGGCACGATCGCTACCAGGGTCGCCGCCTCGGTGTAGGTCAGTTCGGCCGACGGCTTCCCGAAGTAGTAGCGGGACGCGGATTCCACGCCGTAGTTGCCGTGGCCGAAGTAGGTGAGGTTGCAGTAGAGGGTGAGGATCTGCTGCTTGCTGAGACGCTTCTCGAGCTCGACCGCGAGCAGGGTCTCCCGGATCTTCCGGCGCCAGACCTTGGCCCGATCCAGGAAGAGCATCCGCGCCACCTGCATGGTGATCGTCGAGGCGCCCGAGAAACGCTCCCCACGCTGCCAGTTCTGGAGCACCGCCCGAAAGACGCCGATGATGTCGAAGCCGGCGTGCTTGTAGAAGTTCCGGTCCTCGGCGGCGAGCAGGACACGCGTGAACGTCTCCGGCACCTCTCCCTCGGAGAGCAGGATGCGCTTCTCGACCGAATAGCTCCTGAACGGTTCTCCGTGGCGGTCGCTCAGCCGGGTGATCTGACTGGGCGTGAGTTCGGCCACGGTCTCGACCTGCGGCAGATCAATCACCGTGGCGACGCCGACTCCCAGCAACACGCCCGCGAGCGGGGTGACGGCGACCGGCGCCAGCCAGCGCCAGTGCCTGACGCACCAGTCCCGCACCAGGTCCGGGACTTCCCGCGCCGCCCTCATCTCCCGAATATCATACGGCGCGTTCCATGACTCCCGAAGCCGACCAGGCGTCCGGCCTGCCGCCGCTGCCGGAACCCTTCCCCGAGCCACAGGCGGCTCGATCGGCGGACCCGGAACGGACGCGTCGCGGCTGTCTCGTCGCGAGCCTTGTGGGCTGCGGCCTGCTCGTGGTGCTGTTCATCGTCGGCCTCGCCGTGATGGTCACCCAGGCCGACGAACTGCTGGAGTTCGTTCTGGACTTCAGCCGGGAGCGGATCGTGGCCGAGCTGCCGGAAGATGTGCAGCACGCTGAGCGTCAACGCCTGGAGCGGGCGTTTGATTCCGTGCTCGAGCACTACCGGAGCGGCGCCGCCACGCCGGCCGACAACCGCCGGCTCCAATTGGCGCTCACCGACGCGATCGGGAGGCTCGAGCGCGGCCTCTTCGATCAGGACGACCTGCGGCGTCTGACCGACCGTCTCGAGAACATCGCGGCCTCCGATGCCGGAGGCTGACTTGACCGCGGCCGTAGATTCCGGGTGCGAGCGCCCTTCCGGCACCGAGAGCACCGGGCGTTTCGAGCTTGTGTCTTCCTTCAGCCCGCAGGGGGATCAACCGGCAGCGATCGGTGAACTGGCGGATGGCGTGCGGTCCGGCGTCCCCGAACAGGTGCTGCTGGGGGTCACCGGCTCGGGCAAGACCTACACCGTCGCCAAGGTCATCGAGGCCGTGAACCGGCCGACGCTCGTCCTCTCCCACAACAAGACCCTGGCGGCCCAGCTCTACCAGGAGTTCAGGAGCTTCTTCCCCCACAACGCGGTGGAGTACTTCGTCTCCTACTACGACTACTACCAGCCCGAGGCCTACGTCCCCCAGTCCGACACCTACATCGAGAAGGAGACGAGCATCAACGACGAGATCGACCGTCTACGACTCAGGGCCACGATCTCGCTGTTCGAACGCCGCGACGTCCTGATCGTCGCTTCGGTCTCCTGCATCTACGGTCTCGGCGCGCCAGACGTCTTCTTCTCGATGCTCCAGTTCTTCGAGCGCGGCGCCGAGCTGCCGCTCGAACGGGCCCAGCGGAGCCTGGCCGAGATGCAGTACGAGCGCACCCGCCTCGATCTCTTCCACGGCAGCTTCCGGGTGCGCGGCGACGTGCTCGAGATTCTCCCGGCCTACGACGACCGGGGCATCCGGGTCGAGTACTTCGGCGACGAAGTCGACCGGGTCTGCCGGTTCGATGTGATCACCGGCCGGGTCCTCGAGGAGGTGGACCGAATTCCGGTCTTTCCGCGCAACCACTACGTGACGCCGGAGGAACGGATGCGGCGGGCGATCGCGTCGATCCGGGAGGAACTCGGCGAGCACCTGACGGTCCTCGAGCGGGAGAACCGTCTGCTCGAGATGCAGCGGCTGGAGCAGAGAACCCGCTACGACCTGGAGATGCTTCGCGAACTCGGCTCATGCGCCGGCATCGAGAACTACTCCCGCCACCTCTCCGGACGCGCACCCGGTGAAGCGCCGCCCACCTTCCTCGACTACCTGCCCGAGGACTTCCTGCTCGTCGTCGACGAGAGCCACCAGACGATTCCGCAGGTGGGCGGCATGTACCGCGGCGACCGGGCCCGCAAGGAAACCCTCGTCGAGTTCGGATTCCGTCTGCCGAGCGCGCTGGACAACCGTCCGCTACGCTTCGACGAGTTCGAAGAGCGTTGCGGTCAGCGCATCTACGTGTCGGCCACCCCGGGGCCATTCGAGCTGGAACGGACGGGTGGGGTCGTGGTGGAGCAGATCATCCGACCGACCGGGCTCCTCGACCCGAGGATCGAATTGCGGCCTTCGGCCAACCAGATCGACGACCTGGTCGCCGAGGCCCGCAAGGCGATCGAACGCGGCGAGCGCGTCCTGGTGACGACGCTGACCAAGCGCATGGCGGAGGAACTCACCCAGTACCTGAACGAACTCGGCCTCAGGGTGCGCTACCTGCACAGTGACATCGACACCCTGGAACGGGTCGAGATCACGACCGCCCTGCGTCGTGGCGACTTCGACATCCTGGTCGGCATCAACCTCCTCCGCGAAGGCCTCGACCTGCCCGAGGTGTCCGTCGTCGCCATCCTGGACGCTGACAAGGAAGGCTTCTTGCGCAGCGAGGTCTCGCTGATCCAGACCGCGGGTCGGGCGGCCCGCAACCTGAACGGCAGGGTGATCTTCTATGCGGACCAGCGGACGGAGTCGATCGACCGGTCGATGGAGGAGACGGAGCGGCGGCGACGGGTCCAGGAGCGCTACAACCGCGAACACGGAATCGAACCGGCCTCCATCCTGAAGGAGGTGCACAGCCCCCTTGTGCAGATGAGCAACCTGGACTACCTGCACAAGGCGGGAGCGGAGGCGGCGGCCGCGGTGGAGGACCTGCTGCGCGAGGACGCGCCCGAGATGCCCCTGGAACGCCGGATCGCGCGCCTGGAGAAGGCGATGAAGCAGGCTTCGAGGCGACTCGAGTTCGAGCAGGCCGCGGTGCTCCGGGACCGGCTCAAGGAACTCCGGGAACTCAAGGTGATGGGCTGATGCACCCGGAGCTCTCCCGCAAGCTCGGCGAGCTCCCGGACCAGCCGGGGATCTACATCTTCAAGTCGAAGGCGGGCGAGGCGCTCTACGTCGGCAAGGCGAAATCCCTCAGGCGCCGCGCCGCCGCCTATCGCAAGCCGGCGGACGACCCGCGGATCGCCCTGATGCTGCAGGCCGCGGCCGATGTCGAGTTCGTCGTGACCGACTCGGAAGCCGAGGCGTTGCTGTTCGAGAACAATTGGATCAAGCGACGACAGCCCCGCTTCAACATCCGCCTCCGCGACGACAAGACGTATCCGTACCTCAAGCTGACTCTGGCGGACGGACACCCGCGGCTGGCCTTCACCCGCCGCATCCGCCGCGACGGGGCGGAGTACTACGGCCCCTACCTGCCGGCAGGGCTGGCGCGCAAGGCGATCAAGCTGACGCAGAAGCTGTTCGGCATCCGGGTCTGCCGGATAGACATCGACGGCAGCCTGCCGCGGCCCTGCCTCTACTACGACATGAAGCGCTGCCTTGGTCCCTGTGTCGACGGACTGACAACCGATGAGGCATACGCCGACGCGGTGGAGAAGGCCCGGCTGTTCCTGGCCGGTCGGAACGAAGAGCTGTTGAAGGGTCTGCGCGCCCGGATGCGGACGCTCGCGGACGAACTCGACTTCGAGGCGGCCGCGCGGGTGCGCGACACGATTCACGAGATCGACGAGGTCAGCCAGCGGCGCAAGCTCCGGTCGGCCCGCGGAGAGGACGTCGACATCTTTGGCGTCCACATCAGCGGCGACAACGCGGCGGTCACCGTTCTGGTCATGCGGGGCGGCCAGGTGCTGGACCGGCGCGAGCTGTTCTGGGAGAGGGTCCCCAGGATCACCGCCGAACGTCTGCTCTCCGAGCTGCTGCCTCAGCTCTACGACCGGACGACGCTGATTCCCAAGGAGATCCATCTGCCGGCGCCGATCGAAGGCGAGGAGGCGCTGATCGAGTGGCTGAGCCGCCGCAGGGAATCCAGGGTCTATCTCCGCTTGCCGTCGCGCGGGCCGAAGGCGCAACGCATCGCCCTCGCCAACCGCAACGCGGCGATGGCCTTCCGCCGCCGTTTCCGCGGCGCGGGCGTCGCCGGCGAAGCCGGCGCGGCGCTGAGGAAGGCGCTCGACCTCGCCGACCCGCCGCGGTGGATCGAGGGTTTCGACATCTCGACCTTCGGCGGAAGCCAGACGGTCGCTTCGCTGGTCGTCTGGAACGACGGCCGGATGGTCAAGGGCCAGTACCGCAGCTTCAACATCCGGGGCCTTTCCCAGGCCGACGACTTCGCCGCGATCCGGCAGGCGGTCGGCCGTCGCTACCGGCGCGTGCTGGAAGAAGTGGGAGAGATGCCCGACCTGATCCTGATCGACGGTGGGCGCGGGCAGCTAAACGCAGCGCTCGAGGCGCTCGTGGATCTGGGAGTGGACGAAACGCCGGTGGTCGGACTTGCCAAGAGGGAGGAGGAGCTCTACCTGCCGGCACGCCCCGCGCCGCTCCGGCTGAAGCGGAGCCACGCGGGCCTGCGGGTGCTGCAGCAGGTCCGGGACGAGGCCCACCGCTTCGCCGTCTCCCGCCACAGGCGCCGCCGTTCGCGAAGGACGCTGCACAGCCGGTTCGACGACCTGAGGGGCATCGGACCGCAACGACGCAAGCTGCTGGTGCGCCGCTTCGGCAGCTACGCCGGCGTAGCCCAGGCTTCGGAGCAGCAACTGAGCGATGTGCTCGGGCCAAAGCTGGCACGCTCGGTCTACGCCGCGGTTCACAGTGAGCGCTCACGCTCCGGGCAGTGAAGGAGCGGAAGCTGGTAGCCTCTGCGGTGCCGGAGGACCGGATGCGGTCGCCGCCGGCGGGTAACCGCCGGGGGAGGAAAGTCCGGACTCCAACGGACGGCATGCTTGCTAACGGCAAGGCGCGGTGACGCGACGGAAAGTGCAGCAGAGAGTAGACCGCCGGCCCTGGATCCTCGAATTCCGAAAGGACCTCGAGATCGGAGGGCAGGCAAGGGTGAAAGGGTGCGGTAAGAGCGCACCGCTCGGCCGGCGACGGTCCGAGGCGATGGCAAACCCCATGTGGAGCAAGACCAAATAGGGAGAACGGATCGGGTTGTCCGTCCCGGTTCCGGCCGTTCAAGGCGCGGGACGTTCTCCGGGTAGGTCGCATAGATGAATGGTCGCCTCCCAGAGCCTCGCGGCGATGGGAAGAACAGAATCCGGCTTACGAGGTCCTCCGGCACTTGACCTTGCACCCCGGCTCCAGCGCTAGACGTCCGCCCCTGGTCGTTCCGGGCGACCGGGTCGGCATCGCCGCGCTCTCGGGCAGGATCGAGGCGGCTCGTCTGTCGACCGGCGTGGCCGCCCTGGAGGAACTGGGATTCAGCACGGTGGTCGCCTCGAACCTCCGCTCCGGATCCCGGCTCAGCGGCCGTCCGCTGTTCGCGGGCTCGGACGCCGAGCGTCTCGACGCCTTTCATGAACTGGTCGCAGACGAATCGGTTGCCGCGATCGTCTTCGCCCGCGGCGGTTATGGCGTCACCCGGATTCTCGAACAGGTGGACTGGGCTCTACTCGCTTCGAGGCCACGTGCCTACGTCGGCTACTCCGACCTGGCGCCACTGCTCCTCGGCCTGGTCGCGAGGACTGGAATGGTGGCCTTTCACGGTCCGATGGTAGTCGACTTCGAGCGTGGTCTGCTGCCCGAGGAACGTCAGTCCTTCCTGGGCGCCCTGGCGGGAGAACGTCCGCCCGCCTGGCCGCTCGACGCGGTTGCTCCGGGATTGTCGGCCGGCAGACCGCGAGTGATCGAGGGCCGTCTGCTCGGAGGGTGCCTCAGCATGCTGGCTGCAACGGTCGGAACGGGGTTGTTGCCGAGCTTCGAGGACTCGATCCTCGTGCTCGAGGACATCGACGAGCCGGAGTACCGGATCGACCGCCTGCTCACCCAGCTCCGGACATCCGGTCAGGCGGCGGGTGTCCGCGCCGTGATCGCCGGCCACTTCACGAATTGCGATGCGCGCGCCAGTCTGATCGACTTCGCCGACTCGGTTGGTGTGCCGCTGTTTGGCGGGTTGCCGGCCGGCCACGAGGCGCCGAACCACACGTTTCCCCTGGGCGCCAGGATCCGGCTCGACGCCGGAACCGCGACCCTCGAGATCGTCTCCTAACGTCCGCACGCCGATGGACGCGCGCGATCCCATCACCACTACGCGCGGCGTGGGACCCGTGCTGGGTCGGCGGCTGGCCGCGGCCGGATGCCGGCGAATCGTGGACCTGCTCGCGCACCTCCCGCTCCGCTACGAGGACCGTCGCACCCTTGGCCGGCTGCCGGGAGCCGAGGAAGAAGACGGGACGGAGTCCGCGGCGCCCGGTCCCCTGACCGTGGTCGCGCGACTGGAGAACGTGAAACGAGTATTCGGGCGGCGACGTTTCTCCCGCGTCGAAGCGGTCGCCTGCGACGGTGCGGCGAGAGTCGGCGTGGTCTGGTTCAACCGTCCCTACCTGGCGCGGCAGCTCGAGGAGGGCGTTCCCTACCTTCTGCACGGCCCGCTCCGGCGACGCGGCGGCGACGGTCCCTGGCAACTCTCGAATCCATCCGTCGAGCGGATCAGCGGCGAGAAACCCTTTGGCGGCGGGCTCCGGCCCGTCTACGGCCAGATCGGGGAGGTGCCGCCATCACGAGTCGCCCGGCTCGCTGCCGATGCCATCCGGGATCTGCGGGACGCCTCGGGGCCGGACTGGATTGACGAGTGGCTTCCACGCGAGGAACGGACGAAGCACCAACTGCCTCGATTGGCGGAAGCGCTGACGGAAGTTCATTCACCGTCACCGGAAGCATCGATAGAGGACCTCAACGCCAGACGGAGCCCGGCCCATGCCCGGCTCGCCTACGGTGAGTTCCTGCTCCAGCAGTTGCAGCTCGCCGTCGCCCGTCGCCAGCGCCGTCGATCGGGGAAGCCCCACCGCTACCGCGTCGATGGCGCCGCGTGGACGGCGGCGACCGGTCTCCTGCCGTTTCGGCTGACCGGCGGCCAGGAACGGGTGCTCGGGGAGATTGCCGACGATCTGGCCAGGAAGGAGCCCATGCTGCGTCTGGTCCAGGGCGACGTTGGGAGCGGCAAGACGGTCCTGGCGGCCCTCTCCTGTCTCATCGCCGCCCGAAGCGACCTCCAATCGGCGCTGATGGCGCCGACGGAGCTCCTGGCCGAACAGCACTTCGCCTCCCTGGAGGGATTGCTGGGCCCCCACATGACCATCGCCCTCGTCACCTCCAGCCAGCGTGTCGCCAGTGACGGCGGCGCCGTGGAGGAGCGAATCGCGGCCGGCCGCATAGACCTCGTCGTCGGCACCCACGCCCTGATCGAGGAACGCACCCGGTTCGCGCGGCTGGGCCTCGCGGTGATCGATGAACAGCACCGTTTCGGCGTCGTCCAGCGGCAGTCCCTGGCCCGGAAGGGCCTGCGACCGGACCTCCTGGTCATGACGGCAACTCCGATTCCGAGGTCGCTTGCGCTCACCGTGTACGGTGATCTCGACGTGTCGATACTGGACGAGATGCCACCAGGTCGCCGCCCGATCGAGACGCGCGTGACGACGGGCGGCGGAATGGAGGAGGCGGTAGAGGAGGTGCGCCGGCGCCTGGAGAGCGGCGGCCGGGCCTATGTCGTCTTCCCCCTGATCGACGGCGGTGAGGGTGCGGTCGCCGGACTTCCTTCGCTCAGGGAGTCCGGCCCGGACTGGGTGCGGGCGCTCGCGGCTCCCTGCGGCGTCGTCCACGGACGCCTGCGACGCCAGGAGCGCGATGAGACGATGAGCCGCTTTGCCGCCGGATCGATCCAGGTGCTGCTGGCCACCACCGTGATCGAGGTCGGCGTCGACGTGCCCGAGGCCACGGCGATGGTCATTCTGGGGGCCGAGCGCTTCGGCCTCGCGCAGCTGCACCAGTTGCGGGGGCGGATCGGTCGCGGCACGGATCCAGCGTTGGGAGAGCCGCTCTGCATCGCGATCGCGGGACAGCCTTCGTCCGAGGCGGAGCGCCGCCTGGACGTGTTCGCCGCTTCAACCGACGGTTTCCGGATCGCGGAAGAGGACATGCGGCAACGGGGGCCCGGCGAGATCCTCGGCACACGTCAAGCCGGTCTGCCGCAGTTCCGGTTCGGCGACCTGGCGCGCGACTGGGCCTTGCTGGTCGCGGCACGGCAGGACGCTTCCGAGCTGCTGGACCGCCTGGCGGATCCGGGAAACGACGCCCTGCGGGGACAGTTGGAGCGGCGCGTTCCCGGCCTGGTGGCCCCGGAGGCGGGAAACCCACCGCCATGAAGGTTCTGCTGGTTGCCAACGTGCTGCCGCCGAGGGACCTGTCCGGGGCCGGGGAACAGGTGTTGCAGCTTGCCTGGGGGCTGAGCGAAGCCGGTTGCGAGGTCGAGGTTCTGGGTCGCGACCGTTGCGGACCGAACGTCTCCAAGGGTGCCTTTCCCTGGCGGGCGCGGAGTGCCGTCCACCGGGTGGTCCGGGAGTGGCGCCCTGACGTAGTGCAGGTGCACGAGAGTGACGGCGGTCTGGTGATCCGCGATCTCGCGCGGCTCGACGGGCCTTCGAGGCCGTTGCTGGTGGCGCTCCAGCAGGTTAGCTACGTGCGGGAGCGCCAGGCTGTCCGTCCGCTCGTCGATCACGACCAAGACGCCAAAGTGGTCGCCCGGCCGGTTCAGAGCGAGCTGCTGTTTCGTTCCCTTCGAACCCCTTTGCACATCGCGCTTGGCCGGCTGACCGCGAGGCGATCCGACGTGCGGCTTGCCCCGAGCCGGGTGACCGCGCTGGAGATTGAGCAGGACTACGGCGTTGAGGGTGTGCGGGTCGTGCCGAACGTCACGGGGGCGCCGTTGGGCGCCCGCACGCCCGAATCGGCGCAGGTCGCCGACCGGGACGAAGAGGCTGTCGACGAGCCGTATCTGCTCGCCGTGGGCCGGCTGCGCATACGAAAGGGAATGGAGATCCTCTTGCAAGCCCTTGCACAGGTTCGCGATCGCGGTCACCGCCCGCGCCTGGTCGTGGCCGGCGACGGCGAGCGCCGCGAGACCCTCGACGCTCTGTGCGAACAACTCGGCCTGGGCGCCAGCGTTCACTGGGCGGGACGCTGCTCGCGATCGGAGGTGGCACGGTTGCAGAGGCGGGCGGCCGCCCTGATCGTGCCCTCGACGTACGAGGGTATGCCTCTCGTCGTCCTGGAGGCGATGAGCGACGGTGTCCCCGTCATCGCGTCGGCGGTCAGCGGCATTCCTGAGGTCGTGGTCGATGGGCAGACCGGCTGGCTCGTGCCACCAGAGCGCTCGGCCGCACTCGCCGACGCGTTGATCGATGCCGTATCGGACCCGGATGCGGCGCGAGTGCGCGGCGAGGCGGGGCGGCAGCGGCTCGATCAACGGTTCCGCCCGCATCACGCGGCCCGGCATTGGTTCGAGGCTGTCGGCTCGGTCGGCTTCCCGGTGCCGACGATGTGGGAGAATCCGCCCGGATGAAGCTCCTGGATGGGCACGGCAGCCTGTTGCCGGCGTCGTGGAGGGTTCAGCTCCCTGTCTTCGAGGGCCCTCTCGACCTGCTTCTGCGCCTGGTCCGCATCAACGAGATCGAGATCACGGACATCCCGGTCGCGTTGATCTGCGACCAGTTCCACGAGTATCTGGCGTTGATGGACGAGCTCGACCTGGACATAGCCGCCGAGTACATCTACGAGGCCGCCCTGCTGATTCAGCTCAAGGCCAGGGTGCTTCTGCCGCAACCCGAGCCGGAACCGGGTGAAACGCCCGAGGATCCCCGGCGCGAGCTGATCGAGCGGCTACTCGAATACCAACGGTTGAAAGAGGCGGCGCAGACGCTGGCGGAAGTCGACGATCTCCGGCATGGGCTGTGGACACGGAGCGGCACGCAAACAGCCGCGCCCGGCGACGACGAGGAGGAGTTCGACATGGGCGATCTCTCCCTCTTCGACCTCCTGCAGGTCTTGCGTAACGTGCTGAAGCGCTACGACGAGGAACATCCGAGTCCGCTGACCTACCGCGGCGAGACGTTCAGCGTTCGAGGCCAGATCGAGAGACTTCTGCGCCGCTTCGACGGCGGCCGGTCGCTCGATTTCCAGGACGATCTCTTCGCGCTGTCGAGCCGGGCCGAGGCGATTGCCTGTTTCCTGGCCGTGCTCGAAATGGCCAGACTGAATCTCGTCCGCCTTCACTCCGCCGGAGGCGGCTCGGTGCTGTTGTTTCGGACGACGCGGTCGCTGGATCCGATCTTGCTTGAGGACTTCACCGGATGACCGATCAGGCGGAGATGGCTGCGGTGTTCGAGGCGTTGCTGTTCGCAAGCCCGGATCCACAGCCCGAAGCGAAGCTGCTTGAGGTCTTTCCCGAGGACTCCCGGGAGCAGGCGCGCCAAGCTCTCCAGACGGTCCTCGCCCGCTACCGCGCGGACGAGTCCGGCGCGCGGCCGGACCGCGGGGTCGTCGTCGACCGGGTGGGTGGCGGTTACAGGCTGGTTACGCGGCCGGACCTGAGTTCCTATCTGCGGAAGTACTTCGACATCGCCGGTCGCAGCAAGCTCTCGATGGCAGCGCTGGAGACGCTTGCCATCGTCGCGTACCGTCAGCCGGTGACGAGCCCCGAGATCCAGGACCTCCGGGGCCGGAACTCCGCCGGCGTCCTCAAGACGCTGCTCGAACGGCGATTGATCCGGATCGCCGGGCGAAAGGAGGTTGTGGGCAGCCCGTTTCTCTACGCCACGACCCGAGAGTTCCTCCTTCACTTCGGCCTGCGCTCACTGTCGGAGTTACCGCCGCTCGAGGAGTTCGAGGAGACCTTCCTGGCCGCGGCGGAGGAAGATGTCCCGCAGTCCGACCTCACCCTGGCGCCGGTGGACTCAGGAGATGGCTGAGCAGCCGCGGGGCGAACGGCTGCAGAAGGTCCTTTCCCGAGCGGGAATCGCGTCCCGCCGGGCAGCGGAAGACCTGATCCGGGAAGGGCGAGTGACGATCGACGGCCGCGTCGCGGTGCTCGGCGACCGGGTAGCCGCGGCCGGCGAACCTCCGGTGATGATCCTGGTGGATGGCGAGCCGGTTCGGCAGCATGGCCCCTCGCGTTACCTCCTGCTGAACAAGCCCGCCGGCTACGTGACCACCCGCTCGGATCCCGAGGGACGGCCCACCGTGATGGATCTCATCCCCGAGAGGTGGCGCCGTCGACTGAAGCCGGTCGGACGGCTCGACTACGGAACGGAGGGCCTGCTGCTGCTAACCGATGATGGCGATCTGGCCTATCGTGTGACTCACCCCAGCTTCGGCTGCTCCAAACGGTACTTCGCCAAGGTTCGGGGCCTGCCGGGGGATTCGGCAATCGCGCGCCTCCGCGGCGGCATGGTGATCGCGGGTCGCCGAACCGCGCCGATGAGACTGGCCCGGGCGCCGGCCCGGCGAGGCGCCCGCCCGGCCCGTGCCTCGAGCTGGTGGCAAATCGAGCTGGTCGAGGGGAGGACGCGTCAGATCCGCGAGATGTTCTTCCGCGTCGGACACCCCGTGCAGCGCCTGCGCCGGGTGGCGATCGGCCGGCTCGAGGACACCGAGCTCCCGCTCGGAGCCTGGCGCGAGCTCTCCGCCGATGAACTCGCCGTTCTTCGCTCCGGCCCAGGACCGAGGCCGGGCAGAGGCGCCCCGGGTCCACGCCGGAGGCAGCCACGCCGGCGGAAGCCGCGCCGCCGATGACCGTCGTGGCGATCGACGGCCCGGCGGGCGTCGGCAAGAGCACCGTCGCGCGCCGGGTGGCGACACGGCTCGGCGTGCCGTACCTCGATACCGGCTCCATGTACCGTGCGGTCGCATGGAAGGCCCTGGAGGAGGGGCTCGATCCGGCCGACGGTCAGGCGATGGGCAGGCTGATCGCGGGGCTCCACTTCGAGTTACGTCCGCGGAATGACGAAGCCGAAGTGGTGGTGGACGGAGCGGTGCCGGGCGACCGGCTCCGGACGCCACGGGTCGACGTGGCGACCTCGCGCGTGGCCGTTCACCCGGCGGTTCGTTCCTGGCTCGTTGCGCAGCAGCGCGAGTTCGCCGCCAGGGAAGGTGCGGTGGTGGAGGGGAGGGACATCGGAACAGTCGTCTTTCCCGACACCCCCCACAAGTTCTATCTGGAGGCTCCCCTCGAGATAAGGGCCGAACGCCGGTTGCGTCAACTCGCTGGCCCGGAGGGCGGCGACCGTAGCCGGCTCTTGAGAGAGATGCGCGCCCGGGACGAGCGCGACATCCGCCGCAGGGCGTCGCCCCTGAGGCGCGATGAAACCTACGAACTGATCGACACCTCGACCGGCGACGCCGAGCAGGTCGCCGACCGGATTCTTCGCTCCGTCCGGGGGGCGGCGACCGGGCCATGACGGCCTCGGCGGGCCGGCGCGGCGGAAGTACGGCTGAGCTTCGCATCATCTTCGGCCTGTTCGTTCTGGCGGCCGTCCTGTTCGCCGTCGATCGCTGGCCACGGAGCACGGACGACCCGCCGCTGCCGACTCGAGCCCAGACGGCCGCGATGGAAACGGCCTACCGTGGCCTGCTACTGGATCTGCTGGTGGATGCCGAACGAGCGGCCGAGGGTGTCCGCCGCACTGTAGCCGTTCCTCTCGGTTCTGTGCAGGCCAGGCAGAGCGTGTTCGAGGAGCTGGACCGGATCGGCCGCACCGGCGGACGCACCCTGGTTCTGGTCGATCCCGACGATCTGGCGCAGGCCTGGGGCGGGCCGGGCCTTCGGCACGATCTGCCCCTGGATCGCCTACTGCCTGGAGGCATCAACCAGACCGCCGGCTTCACGGCGGTCTCGCTCTATGCGGCCGTCGACATGAGCACGGGGGAGGGCGGCTGGCGGTTGATCGTCGGCAACAGTTTCCCGACCGACTCGCTGCCGTTTTCGGTCCCTTTGGGACTCCGGCGCCACGATGTCAGATGGTCGGTCCGGGACCATTCCGCGGAACCCCTGACTCCGGCTCTCGAGGCCCTCGGCATTCGCGAACTGGCCCCGCCTGATGGGGTTCCCGGACCGTGGCTGCGGCTCCGGTTCGAGCCCGCGGCCCAGCAGTCCTCGACGATCGGATCCTCGCCGCCCCTGGTCGCCCTCGCTCTCGCGGTCGGTCTGTCCATTGCCTGGCTCTTCCGGCGCTGGAGCGCCCGGGCACCCGCGAAGCCGCACACCGGTGCCGCGATCCTCGGTCTGGCCGCAGCCGCGACGGCAGTGAGCTTCGGTCTCTTCCGATGGCGCATCCGGGTGGCCGACGTCACTGGCGCGCCTCCGGATCCGGGGGCTTCCTTCGGAGGTCCGGTTGGGGACTGGGTCGTGTTGCTGGTGGCCTGGTTGATCCTCGCGGGGACCTCGTTCTGGGTCTTCGGCTGGCCGAAAGGGCGCGACTGGCTGCAGGTTCTGATGATCGCTGCTGCTGCGGCCGCAGGCGTCGGTCTGCTGGCTGAAGCTACCCATCGTCCGGCGTTGCGCGCACTGCTCGCCGACAACGTGCGAGAGGGTCTCGACGCTCCGCATCCGGAGGAAGTCGCAGCATTGGCGGAAAGAACGACCGCGTTCCTGGCGGCGACCGACCTGAGGATGCTGGCCCTGGGCGACCCACGTGAGCTCGACGATCACCAGGATCTGGCGCTGGAACTCTGGAGCCGATCGCCTCTGGCCGCCTCGGAGATGGTCTCCGCGCTCACCGTGATCCGGGAAAGCGGCGTTTCGAGCTTCTCCTACGGCTTGCCGGTCGATCCGGAGACAGGCGGACTCGACGCCGCCAGCGCCCGCTGGCCATCGGGTGACCTCCCGACCTGGCAGCAGCAGCGAAGCGCACTGGATGAACTCTCCCTGGGTTCGGCAGGCCAGGACTGGGGTACGGTTCGGTTCTGGACGGCGGCCTTGCCGAGAGTGGACGTCTGGAGCAGCGTCACGTCGGGCGCCGGCGCTGAACTCCAGGTGCGCCTGCTGCGCGGCGGCCCGGATCGAACTCCGGGCGGCCCGGTTCCGTCGGCGAATGCGGAACTGGCCTATGTCGACGGCGCGGGCAGGCCCCTCGTCTCGCGGTGGGAGGAAGACTGGCTGCTGCCGCCGCCCTCCGAGGCCGTGGATCCGCGCCGGACCGTGAAGGTCGAGACACCCGCGGGACCGGCCCTCGCCTGGTTCAGCCCCACGGATCTGCCGGGCCTCTGGATCGTTGCCTTGCTTCCGGAGGAGGCAATGGCGGACCGCCTGTGGCGCATCGCCACGGTCGCAACGCGGCTGATGTTGGCGCTGTCCGCCGTGGCCTTCGCCGTTCTCCTGATCAGCCTGCCAACGGCGAAGTTGCGGAGACGTCTGCTACCCGATATCCGCCGGTACTCGGTGCGGCTCACGGCGGTGCTGGCCCTGATCGCCATCGTGCCGTTGACGCTGCTCAACGGACTTCTCTTCCGGAATCTGGCCACGCGGGTTCAGGCGGAGCAGGAGGCGGCAGGCCGTACAGCCCTCGTGTCGCTCGAGTACGTTCTGACCGACTTCCTCCTCAGTCTGGAGGCAGGCTTTTCGATAGACGCCCAGCTCGACGACGAACTTCTGTCCTGGCTCGCGGAGGTCGTGGGCCACGAGGTGAATCTGTACTGGCGCGGCAGCGTCTACGCGTCAAGCAAGCCGGACCTCTTCACTGCCGGTCTGATGCCGGAACGGATTCCGGGGAACGTCTACAGCAGGTTGGCACTGCTAGGCCATCCAACGGCGGCGCGGGTGCAGACCACGCGGCAGGGGACGTCCTACCTGGAGTTGTATACGCCGGTGTCTCTGGGGGAGATGCGTCCTGGGGAGTCCGGCCTGTTCGTCTCCGTGCCGCTGCTGGCGCAACAGGAGGCGGCCACGCGTGAACTGGCAGCCCTGAGGCGGCAGGCCCTGGTCGTCACAACCGCGCTCGTGCTGCTGCTGGTCACGGTCGGCGCACGGCTCGCGCGCGGGTTCACTCGGCCGCTGATGCGAATGATCGACGGCGCCGACCGCATTGCCGGCGGAGCGGATTCGCTCGGTTTCGCGCCGCGGGAGACGGAACTCAGGACGCTTGGCGAGGCAATCGACGGCATGGCGGCGCGCATCGCGTCGACTCGGGCCGATCTGGTTCGCGCGCAGCGACTCGAGGCCTGGGCCGAGATGGCGCGACTGATCGCGCACGAGGTGAAGAACCCGCTGACGCCGATCCGACTGTCGACCGAACACCTGCGACAGGTGTGGCGGGATGCGCCGGATCGCCTTGAGGAGGTATTCGATCGCTGTACCGGAAACATCCTGGCGCAGGTCGAAGAGCTTGCGCGGACCGCGGGCGAATTCTCGACCTACAGCAGGATCCCGCTCGCTCGGCCGGCCCCCGACGATCTGGTGGCGGCCGTTCGGGAAGTCGTCGATGGGTACGGAAGCACGGCGCATGGGGCGGTGGCCGTCCTCTTCGAGTCGGAGCCTGGAACGGCGGATGCCGTACTCGCGTTCGACCGGCGCCTGATGCAGAGGGCGCTCCGCAACCTGATCGAGAACGCCCTCCGGGCCAGCGGCAAGGATGGAGAGGTGCTCGTGAAAGTCGAGCCCTGTGGCTCGGAAGGCGTGGTCGCCGTGACGGTCTCGGATCGGGGGCCCGGTGTGTCGGACAGCGACCTGGAGCGGATCTTCGAGCCGTACTTCTCGACCTCGAGCGGAGGGACGGGCCTGGGGCTTCCGATCGCTCGACGGATCGTCCAGGAGCACGGCGGATCGATCACCGCGGCGACCAGGCCGGGCGGGGGACTCGCGGTCCGCATCGTCCTTCCGGACGGTCAGCCCGACGAGTCGTCTTCCGTGGGCGCCTCCAACTGAACCGTCCGCGTGGGGAAGGCGATACGGACCCCGAGCCGGTCGGCGAGTCGCAGAATGTCCAGGGCCAGGTTATGGCGAAGCCGCAACTCCGTACTCCAGTCCGGCGCCAGGAAGAAGACGTAGAGCATGATCTCCAGGCCGTCGGTGCCGAACTCGTTCAGGTGAATCTCGAAGGCGTCCTGCCGCATCGACTCGTTGGCGCGGACGATCTGCCGGAGCCCCTCGCAGAAGGCGTCCACGGTCTCCGGCGGCGTGTCGTAGGTGATGCTGATGCGGGTGCTCCACCGACGAAACGCTCGAGCGCCGTAGTTGTCGACCGAGGCGTCGATCAGCCTCGCGTTGGGCAGCGTGATCAGAGAGGCATAGAACGTCCGGACGCGGGTACTGCGGAAGCCGATCTCTTCGACCACGCCTTCGACGTCGCCGACCTTGACCCAGTCGCCGATGCGAAACGGGCGGTCGAGAAGCACCGTGACCGAACCGAACAGGTTCTTGAGCAGGTCCTGCGCCGCCAGGGCCACCGCCAGGCCACTCAACCCCAGGCCGGCGAGCAGTGCCGTGACGTCCCGCCCCTGCTGAGCGAGCAGGAAGACGATGCCGAAGACGGTCACCGCCGCTTTCAGCGTTTTCGTGACGAACGGGACGAGCTGGTCCTGGAACC
Organism: Holophagales bacterium; assembly: GCA_009845425.1. Lineage (GTDB taxonomy): Bacteria > Acidobacteriota > Thermoanaerobaculia > Multivoradales > Multivoraceae > Multivorans. Next base: position 26,930 of record VXZQ01000003.1, on the reverse strand, counting down.
GGTTCTCGGCCCTGGCGGCTCGCGCCCGCAGGGCCGTTCCGAGGAGATCGATCTGGGCGAATGCCACACGGCCGACCGCCAGCAGAAACAACACCAGAACGATCACGTCCAGCCAGGCATGGACCCGTGGCGGCAGGCCCAGCCACTGCAGTCCCAGCCACCACACTCCGGCCATGACCAGCAGCCCGGTCGGGCGCAGGATGCGACGCGCGCCCGGGAGATCGAGGGACTCGTAGCGTCTGTTCAGCGGTCCGGAGAACAGTCCATAGGCGATCCAGACGACGATCCGGTCGATCAGCAGGCCGACCAGAACGAGGATCGGCAGCGCCAGCCACTGCCAGGGGTGGAGGACGAAGCCCCCGGTCCGCAGATAGGAGGGAACGCGATCCCGGAGCCAGGTAGCCGCCGTTACCGGTGCTTCCTCGACTCCTTCGACCACCGACCGCTCCCGCAGCTCCTGGTACAGGGTCGGGACGGAGGCCACCGTCTCGCGCGTGAACACCCAGTTTCCGTTCTCGTCCGGCGCCAGCACGATAGGTGCGGACAGGTCGTCGTTGAACACCCAGCGGTCGAGGCCGCCGTCGTCGGGAATCGCGGCGAGTTCCACGAACTCGAGCCGGTCAATCACGTGCTTCAGCTCACTGGCCAGGTTCCTTCCCTGTCGCGCCCGCACCGGGAAGGGGAGATCCCCGAGATCGAGACAGTCCGCGGCGGTCTCCAGGTCCGGACGGCCGTCCTCGGTCGCGAAGGCCTCGAGGAAGACGCGCATGGTCTCTCGTGGATTCGACAACGGCTGGTCCGCCGCCGGTTGGGCAAAGGCGAACCAGGCCGCGGCGAGGAGTGCGCCACTGGCGAGAAGACTGACCCTTCGCAGGACGGGAGACGTCATGGCGGCGACACTCTTCCAACCACGGCCGCAACGGTCAAGCGCGGGCCGTCGCCACGGGCTGGTACCGTCGCGGTCGCCACATGCGCGAAACCCTCTCGGCCCTATACCTCGCCCTGCTCGTCGCTCCGGCGTGCGCGCCAGCCGGGTCGAGCGACTCAGTGACGAACGATGGCGAGAGCCAGCGGCCGTCCGAACCCGAACGCTGGCTGGTCGAAGTCCTCGACCGGCGCCCGCACGACACAGGGGCCTACACCCAGGGCCTGCTGTGGCGCGACGGCGTGATCTACGAGAGCACCGGTTCCTATGGAGCCTCGAGCCTGCGCTCGTGGCGCTGGGACGACGGCTCGGAACTGGCCCGGGTCGATCTCGACGGTGACCTGTTCGGCGAAGGCATCGCCCTCGTTCCGGGCGCCGACGAGCGGCTGGTCCAGTTGACCTGGCGGCGGGGTGTGGCCCTGGTGTGGAGAGTGGAGCCGTTCGCCGAACTGAGCAGGATGCGCTTCGACGGCGAAGGCTGGGGGCTGGCCTACGACGGATCCGACCTCATCATGAGCGACGGCACGCCGATCCTCACCTTCCGCGATCCTGAAACCCTGACGGTGCGGCGTCGACTGCGGGTGACGAGAAGCGGAATGCCCGTCGACGACCTGAACGAACTCGAGCTGGTGGACGACCTGCTCTTCGCGAACCTGTTCGGCAGCGACGAGATCGCCGCCGTCGACATGGACTCCGGCTCGGTGGTGGCGATCGTCGACGCTTCGGGTCTGCTGACGGCGGAAGAGGCGGAGGAGGCGGATGTCCTCAACGGCATCGCCTACCGTCCCGACAGCGGGACTTTCCTGTTGACCGGGAAGTACTGGCCCTGGGTCTTCGAGGTGCGGATCCTGGGCTACGATCCGCCGCCCGCCCAGTGAATCTGAAACACGACGAAACCTCAGCGCCTTAAAGAGAGTACTCAGGAGAATGAGCGATCAGATCTGGCATCTGGCCATCGACGGCAAGCAGGAAGGACCGTACACCGCGGAAGAGATCGAGGAGAGGATCCGGTCAGGTTCCGTGGCGCGCGGCGCTCACGTGTACCGGGACGGTATGGGCAACTGGGCGCCGGTCGTCAGCGAGCCGCGGTTCGCCGCCGCCTTCGGAACACCGATCCCCAAGCCGCCGGGCGGCGTAGCAGATGAGATCGACTTCGTGATCGTCGGCGAGGAGATGCAGTTCGTCGAGATCACGCTCGATCCGGGCGAGGCCTGTATCGCCGAAGCGGGGTCCTTCATGTACATGGACCCCGGCATCGAGATGAACACGATCTTCGGTGACGGTTCAGAGCGCGGAGCGGGCGGCTTCATGGACAAGCTCCTTTCCGCCGGGAAACGGGTCCTGACCGGCGAGTCCCTGTTCATGACGGTGTTCGGCAACGGCGCCGGGGCCCGCCGGAACGTCGCCTTCGCTTCGCCCTATCCGGGGCGGATCATTCCCCTCGACCTTCCGACCCATGGCAACACGATCCTCTGCCAGAAGGACGCCTTTCTCTGCGCCGCCAAGGGCGTATCGGTCGGCATCGCGTTTCAGCGAAGGCTCGGAGCGGGCCTGTTCGGCGGCGAAGGCTTCATCCTGCAAAAGCTGGAAGGTGATGGACTTGCGTTCGTTCACGCCGGCGGCACAGTCGTTGAGCGCGACCTTGGTGCCGGCGAGACCCTCCGGCTTGACACCGGCTGCCTGGTCGCCTTCGAACGCCAGGTCGATTACGACATCCAGACGGTCCCCGGGATCAAGACCGCGCTGTTCGGCGGTGAGGGGCTGTTCTTCGCCTCCCTGACCGGACCCGGCAAGGTGTGGATCCAGTCCCTTCCGTTCAGCCGGCTGGCGAGCCGTGTGTACGCAGCCGCTCCCCAGACCGGGGGAACCCGCAAGGGAGAAGGTTCCGTGCTCGGCGGCCTGGGCGGCCTGGTGATGGGCGACCGGCGCTAGAGCTCAGGTGGCGACCGACTCGATCTTCAGCATGCGAGCCCACGCCGCACGCAGGCTCTCGGGCAGGTCGAGGTCGTCGAACAGTTCCCGCACCTCATCCCGGGAGACGTAATCCCAGATGTCCTCCCACTGTGCGTACCGCAGCATGCAGGAGATCGCGGTACACCGATCCTCGTGGCTCCCGCCATGGAGCATCTCTTCGAGTTCCTCGCCGGTCACGTCCCGCTCCGGGAAGAAGTAGAGGGGCTGGGAGCTGGGGACCATCAAACGCGACGGGGAGGAGCGTGACGGGGCGCATCATAGCGTCTTTTTCAATGGCCCCGGCCGGGTGCTTGACCGCCCGCGGGGGCTGGGTTACCTTGAACCCGGTCCGAGTGCCTGCGGGCATAACTCAGTTGGCAGAGTGCCAGCTTCCCAAGCTGGATGTCGCGGGTTCGAGTCCCGTTGCCCGCTCCAGGTTCCTCGGTCCGACGTGTGACCTGGTCCGGAACGAAACCACAGAGACAGGAAGGGTACAAAGAGCACATGGCGTTCTTCAAGAAGGATCTCGAAGAAACGGCGGCGGAAGCCGCGCTGACACCTCCCGGCGAGGTGAGGTCGCCTTCGGCCGCGCCGGCGCGCACGTACGTGGCGCCCGGTTCGCACATCGACGGCAGCATCGCCGGTGACGCCGAGGTCCTGGTCGACGGCTCTCTGACGGGGAACGTGGAGCTCAAGGGCCGTTTCGTGCTCGGACGGCGAGGCCGAATCGAGGCCGACGTGGTTGCCCAGTCCGTTCAGGTTTCAGGCCACGTGAAGGGCGATATCCGGGCATCGGAGAAGATCGAGGTGCTGTCGTCGGGCTCCGTTGAGGGCGATCTGACCGCTCCACTGGTGTCCATCGCCGAGGGAGGTATCTGCAACGGCAGAATAGAGATGAGCGGCACGCTGGCGATCGGCGCGACACCAAGCCGGGGCTACGCGAGCGCCGCCGGCGGCTCGGGCGACTAGCCCGGCCGGGTCGCGTTTCAACAGTCGAACGGCAGTCCCTTGTCCAGGCAACAGGCCTGGCACAGGGTCCGAAAGTCCTCCGGCACGTGAGCCGTGAAGGTGCGGGAGGGTGAGCCTGCAAACCGCGGCAGGGTGAGCCGCAATGCATGGAGAGCCGGTCGCTGGAACTCGCGCAACGGCCGGCGCAGGGACGGTTCCAGGTTTCGCCAGCGAGATTCGCCATAGGTCGGATCGCCGACGAGAGGGTGTCCGATCGCCTTGCAATGAACCCGGATCTGGTGCGTCCTGCCGGTCAGGATTCTCAGTTCCAGCAGCGCGAGGCCGGACGCTTCCGCCAGCAGCCGGTAGCGGCTCACCGCCGGCCGTCCCCCCCTTTCGGCACTTACGACCGCCATGCGGGTGCGCACGGCAGGATCGCGGCCGATCGGTAGTTCGATCTGCCCTTCCGGGGATTCGGGTCGGCCATAGACCACGCCCAGATAGACCTTGTCGACCTCGCGTTCGGCAAAGGCGCGGCTCAGCCGCCGGTAGGCGGCATCGTTGCACGCCACGGCAAGGGCGCCGGTGGTACCCGCGTCCAGGCGATGAACGATGCCGGGCCGTTCCGCGGATCCGACTCCGGCGATGCCGGGTCGGTAGTGGAGGAGCCTGTTCACCAGGGTGCCTCCCGCCACGCCGCTGCCGGGGTGCACGATGAGTCCGGCGGGCTTGTCCACGATCAACAGGTTGTCGTCCTCGTGGATCACCGGGACGGGACCCGCCTCGGGCAGCGGCCGCTGCGCCGGAGGCGGCGGCAGCCGGTAGACGATCTCCTCGCCACCCCGCAGTGTGTAGGACGGCTTGAGCGGCGAACCTCCAGCAGTGACCAGGCCCTGGCGGAGGAGATTCCGGACCCGGTTGCGGGGCTGGTCGAGAACCCGTGCGAGGTAGACGTCGACCCGTTCGCCCGCCGCCGAGGCCGGGGCCTGCAGCGAGTTCACTTCGACGAGCCGGCGCCGACCAGGTCGCTCGAGCCCGCCGTGGCCGCACTGCTCCGGTTTCCCAACGACGGAGCGAAGCTGTGGACCAGCATCAGGACGATGCCGACCGTGACGCCGCTGTCGGCGACGTTGAACGCCGGCCAGTGGTACGCGCCGATGTACACGTCGAGGAAGTCCGTAACCGCTCGCAGCAGGATGCGGTCGACCAGATTGCCAACCGCGCCGCCGAGCACCAGCGACAGGGAAAGGAGAAGCAGCCGCTCCTGCTCGGAGGTGCGCCGGAAGTAGACCGAAACGATGGCCAGCGCCGCGAAGCCGAGAGCCGTCAGTAGCAGTGTGCCGCCGAGTTCACGCCCGGCTGGAAACAGTCCGAAAGCGATGCCGGTGTTCTGCACGTGCACCAGATCGAAGAGATCCGGCACGACTTCCAGCCGCTCGTGTGGCTCCAGGGCCGCTTCGATCCAGAGCTTGGTCCACTGATCCAGCGCCACGATCAGCGCCGAAACGACGAGAAACCTAGCCCGCATGGGTCGTTCGCGTGAGGATAGGGAGCGTGAGATCACTTCGCTTCACAGCGCGGCATCGTACCAGCCGCCCCGATCCACGCGGTCTCGAGATCCGCCGCAGTCCGCGGGTCGACGAAGGCCCTGATCGCAGCCACACCGTGCGCCCCGGCGCGGGCAATCGCGGGGGCGTTTCCGGCATCGACACCGCCGACGGCAAGCACCGGCGGCCCGACGCGTGCAGCCCGTCGAAGCCGCTCCAGGCCCTGGGGCGGGCCGAAGCGCCGCTTTTCGGGAGAGTCGAAAACGGGGCCGAACATGGCGTAGTGGGCTCCGGCCTCCGAGGCGGCTGCAAGTTCTTCCAGGCTATGCGTGGAGACTCCCAGCAGCAGACCCCGCTGGCGCACGCGCGCTCCCACCTCCCGCCACGGCGCGTCGGATGGCAGGTGCACCCCATCGGCATCGCAGGCCAGGGCGGCCTCGAGGTCGCCGTTCACGATCAGGACGCCGTCGAAGGCGCTTCGGAGGGCGCGGCCGAGGTCGATCAGATCGGCCCGTTCCAGGTCCTTCTCGCGCAGTTGGATCGCCGTGCCCGTCGGGAGGGATCGGGCCCAGCTTCCGAGTCCCCCGGCGCCACCGCAGAGCTGCCGGGCGCTGATCGCAAGCAGAGGTGGAATCCCGCGCCGCCCTCTCACGCGCTCGACCAGGCAAGGCCCTGGCGCATCAGGTCGTCGTCAGGGAACGAAGGGCGGTGTCCGTCCGCCGCCGCCCGAGGGCGGCGAAGACGGCGGCGGCGAGGAGGAAGAGGGCGTGGAAGAGGGTGGGGAATAGCTCGACGGGCTTGAGCTGGGAGGAGAGTAGCTTCTCGGCGGCGAGGAAGATCGCGGCGAGGAACTTCTGGGCGTGGACCTTACCCGCGCGGGTCGCGACGACGACCTGGGAGTAGAGGCTCGCGGCGTCGAGCGCACCCGGGTAGGAGGCGCCGCCTTGGGCGTCGAACTGCGTGGTGTCGAGCGTACCCGGGTAGGAGGCGCCGCCCTCGGTGTTGAACTCCGCGGCGTCGACCTTACGCGGGTGGGAGGCGCCGCCCTCGGTGTTGAACTCCGCGGCGTCGACCTTACGCGGGTGGGAGGCGCTGCCTCGGGCGTCGAACCGCGCGGTGTCGAGCGCACCCGGGTTGGAGGCGCAGTCCTCGGCGTTGAACTCCGCGGGGTCGATCGCACCCGGGTGGGACTCGACCCAGCGTCCCTGCTCCGAATGGCGTCCAGGACGCGGCGACCGGCCGTTGGCCGCCGGCTCGGTGCAGACGTGGCGCCTGGGCTCGCGGGCGCTGCTTTCCTGACGGAGACGCCTGGCTTCGCGGGTTCGTTGTCCCGAGTCACGGAGACCGGAGCGGATCGCCTGATCCCGATGTCCGCACCGTCTTCCCGGACCACGCTTGCCCGGGCCGGCCTGGTTGACGGAGCCGCTCGGACGCCGCCGGCCGTGACGCTCGTCAACCCGGAGCCGTTCCCCGAAGGTCGCACGCGACGCACGGACGCGACGGCCGGGTCGCCGTCACTGCGCCTGATCTCGCCGCGGAACGAGGGGTCGAGGTCGGGCCGACGCGCCACGAAGTTGTCGGCGTTCGGAATCTCGCTCTCGTCCAGCCCGTCGCGCCGGTTGATCAGGATCCGCTGGGTGGCCGCCGGATCGCGCCAGTTCCGGCGGTCGATGCCGCGGGTATCTGTCGTGATGATGCCGCGTTCGAGTCTGGGATGGCGGCGCCGCAGGGAATGGCCGTAGGTGTAGCCCCGACCGTAGCCGAGGTAGCCGGTCGGGCAGAAGATCCAGGTGTTGAACGGATCCCAGTAGCCGCCGGCCCAACCGTAGAGCCCGAAACGGAGGCCGTAGCCCAAGCCTCGGTAGTAGTGCTGGTAGTAGCCGCGTGGAATCCAGCCGACGTAGGAGGGACCCCAGTACCAGTAAACATGACTGGGGGCGTACACCAGACCCGGGTACCAGATCCACCCCCATGCGGGATGCCGGTTCCAGCTGCCGTAGTGGTAGGTGAGCGGGCCCCAGGGATCCCGCGCCACCCAGTAGAGACCGGCGGGTGTGTCCGTCCACCGGCCCCGGCTGTAAGGCTGCCAGTTGTTCTCGACGTGCGGCTTCCAGGCCCGGCGATCGTCGACCTCGACCCACTCACCATGGGCGCCCAGGGCGTCGCGGTAGCCGCCGGCATCAACGGCGGCGTAGGCCACGAGGCTGGCCCGATGGCCCGCGGTCCAGTCATCCAGGGCGGCAGCCGCCACGCCCGCGCCGTTCTGGAGCTCGATCCAGGGGTTGTCGAGACCGTTGGCCACGAGCGTCTCACCGCCGCGAACGATCACCGAGCCCCGCTGCGTCACGACTTCCGCGAATCCGGCGAGAACCGTCACCTCGGTCCAGCGGCTTCCGTCGCTGTGAATCTGGTAACGGCCGTCCTGCTTCACGTAGACCCGGGCGTTGGCCGTGTCCACTACGGGCAACTGCGATTCGAGAAGGTGATCTTCGACTTCCAGGCTCAGCCGCCCCCGGTGCAGGACGTAGAGCGAGTCCTGATCCTCGCCGTCCGGCGACCAGGCGATCCGTTCCAGGGTGACCTCGGAGTCGTAATCCACGGCCAGGATCGAACGGTCCGACATGAGGACGGCGAGCCGCGCGTTCGGCGTCGTCCAGATCCGATCGCCCCGTAGAATCGGCAGGTGGAGTTCAAGTTCGCTCTGGGCGCCGGAACGGGCCGCGAACAGAGTGGCGTCTCCGTCCAGGGCGCCGACGAAACTGTAGACGCCGGCGAGTCCGTCCGTCTCTTCCTGCCCCGCGGTGTTCGCCGCCCCGACGCCGGACGCGGCAAGGACCATCGGAAGCGCGAGGATGCTGATCGGAAGCGGGTGTCTCATCGCACAGTCCCCCTGAGGATCGAAGCTAAGGGAAGCTACCACCTCTGGCTGCGAGCAAACCGCGTGCCAGGCAGGCGGGTCGGGTTCGTCTACGGCAATCCGACGATTCGATTCCCTGTGCGACTCAGGCGAAACACGCCTGTCACCTCCAGGGGACGGTCGGATCGTAGCCGGCGCCTTCCCGTATGATCTCACGAGCCCCCTGCGTCGGCCGCGTAGCGCATGCCCGTTCTTCCCATTTGTCAATACCCGGATCCGGTACTCCGGGTGCGATGCGCGCCTGTTGAGGACTTCGGCCCGGAGCTGAAACGCCTGGTCGAGGACATGATCCAGACCATGCACGACGCTCCCGGAGTCGGTCTCGCGGCGCCGCAGGTCGGCGTCGAGTTGCGCGTCGCGGTGGTGGACGCCACGGCGGGGGTGGATCCGGAGGCGGTTCGGGTGCTCGTGAACCCGGAGATCCTTGACGCCACGGGCGTCGATACGGATACAGAAGGTTGTCTGTCGATTCCCGACTTCACGGAGCAGGTCACACGGCCTGCTTCCGTCCGCGTGGTCGCCCGTGACCTGGAGGGGGAGTCGTACGAAATCGACGCGGACGAACTCGAAGCAAGGGCGATCCAGCACGAGCTGGACCACCTGGACGGCATCCTGTTCGTCGACCGCCTCCGGGGGTTGCGCCGGCAACGTGCCCGGAGCTTCCTGCGCCGCCTGCGGTCACCCGAACCGGCCGTCGCCGGCGGCAACTGAGAACTTCCTCCTCCGTCGCAACCGGTGCGCCTTCCGATGGCAGCGACGGTGCTCGCCACGATCAGCCTGTGCGCCTGCGAGAGTGGGGGAGGGAGTCCGACCGCTCCGGTCGGCCCGGTCACGACCAGAGGAGTCATCTTCTCGCCTGCGGTGCCAGGTGACGCCGCGATCGCTCTTCGCAGCACCGCCGGCGGGTCGACGCTCGAGATCGAGGTCTACGCCGTCGGCGTAGACGATCTCTACGGTCTGAGCTTCGAGCTCCGGTTTCCGGCGGACCTGCTGCGCTACGAGAGTCACGGCCGGGGCGTCTTCCCCAGTCTGGAGGCGGGGGAGGCGGGTGTGGGCCGGCTCCTCGTGGGCGCCACCCACCTGGGACCGGTCGTCGGCCTGTCGGGCGGCGGCACGATCGTCGTCGTCCGTTTCTCCGCCATCGCCAACGGCAACGGCCGCCTGGACTTCAGCGGCGAGGAAGCCTTCGACAGTTACGGCGACCGGCTGGCCCTGAGCTGGCACGGAGGAACGGTCTCGATCGACCTCTGAAGCCGATTCCCGAACCGGCGACCTCGACGTCTGGACCCGGGTCGACACGCGTTGCTACTGTCGCCCCTTCACGTCGGACTGCCCCGGTTGCCGATGAAGCCAGTGAAGCTCTTCAACTCCCTCGGACGGCGCCTGCAGGAACTCGAGCCGCTCGAGCCCGGCCGTATCCGGCTCTACACCTGCGGCCCGACGGTCTATGACCGTGTGCACATCGGCAACCTGCGTACCTTCATCTTCGAGGACGTCTTGCGCCGCACGCTCCGGTTCTTCGGCTACCGGGTCACCCAGGCGATGAACCTCACCGATGTCGAGGACAAGATCATCGCCGCGGCGCTCGAGGCGAAAGTCGACATCGGAACCTTCACGGCGCCCCATGTGGGGTCGTTCTTCGAGGACCTGGCCACCCTGCGCATCGAACCCGTAGAGCACTACCCACGGGCGACCGAGCACGTGGCCGAGATGATCGCCATGATCGAGCGTCTGCTGGAGGCCGGCTACGCCTACCGGGCTGACGATTCCGTCTTCTTCCGGATCGCCGCCGACAAGGACTACGGAAAGCTCTCGGGGATTGACCTCGATCATGTGCGGCGGGGCCAGCGCGTGCAGAGTGACGAGTACGCCAAGGAGGATGCGCGTGACTTCGTTCTATGGAAGGGGGCGAAGGAGGGCGAGCCCGAGTGGCCGTCGCCCTGGGGTCCGGGGCGCCCTGGATGGCACATCGAGTGCTCGGCGATGAGCCAGAAGTACCTGGGGACCACGTTCGACATCCACTGCGGCGGCGTGGACAACCTGTTTCCCCACCACGAGAACGAGATCGCCCAGAGCGAGTCGGCCAACGACAGCCCCCTGGCGCGCTACTGGCTTCACTCGGAGCACTTGACGGTGGACGGCGAGAAGATGTCCAAGTCCCTCGGCAACTGCTACACCCTGGGCGACCTTCTCGACCGCGGCCTTTCCGCCCGCGCGATCCGTTATCTGCTGGCGTCGGTGCACTACCGCCAGCAACTGGACTTCACGTTCGACAAGCTGGCTGAGGCCGGCCGTGCGCTGAAGCGCATCGACGACATGCGCTTCAGGCTCGCCCACGAGGCGGAGAAGGAGGGCGATCCGGCTCCGCTGGACCAGGCCGCCAGCGACTTCGAGAACGCCTTCGCGTCGGCCCTTGGCGACGACCTGAACACGGCAGCCGCGCTGGGCGCGGTCTTCACGTTCGTGCACGACGTGAACGGGTTCATCGACGACGGCCTGCCAGCCGGCGGCAAGGCTCGGGTCGAGGCTTCGCTCGAGCGGGCCGATCAGGTCCTGGCCGTACTCGACGCCGGAGCCTGGGCCGAGTCCGCCGAAGCCGAGGGCGCGCTGACCGACGCCGAGATCGACGCCCTGGTCGAGGCCAGGAGTGAGGCGCGGGCCGGCCGCGACTTCGCTGCCGCGGACCGGATTCGCGACCAACTGAGCGAGGCCGGAGTGGTAGTGGAGGACACACCGGGCGGCAGTCGCTGGAAGCGATCCTGAGCGTAGCGGGTACCGTGTGCACTCGGAGGGGATCGCCGCCGCGCCTGAGCGGTGCGGAAGCTGAGCGGGCCGCTGCCGAGTTGCTCCAGGCCCGAGGGCACCGGATCCTGGAACGGAACTACACGTCGCGGGTCGGGGAGCTCGACCTGATCACGATGGACGGCGACACGCTCTGCTTCGTGGAGGTCAAGGCCCGTTTCGACCCCCGGTTCGGGGGTGCCGTGGCTGCCGTGAATCGCCGCAAGCGGGGCCGCCTGGTTCGAGCCGCGGAAGCCTTCCTGTGTCAGCAGGAGCAGTCGGCTTTCCGGCGTCGCCCCTGTCGCTTCGACGTCGTGACGGCGACCTGGTCGGACGAAGAAGGCGACTGGACCTTCACGCACTACCCCGACGCGTTCACGGTCGACGACGCCGGGCGCCGGAGCTGGCTCTGACCGGCGCTCCTGCCCGCGGAGTGAGTTGACACTGTCCAGAGGGGGACCGTATTCTCGCGAATCAGGGCCTGCCGGTTGCACGGCTGGGTTCGCTCGGGCGCGGGAATAGCTCAGTGGTAGAGCACAACCTTGCCAAGGTTGGGGTCGCGGGTTCGAATCCCGTTTCCCGCTCCACGCGATCCAAGCGGCCTGAAACCGGTAGCGAGGTCCCCCCGAGGCGACGTGGCCAAGTGGTAAGGCGAGGGTCTGCAAAACCCTTATTCGCCGGTTCGAATCCGGCCGTCGCCTCCAGACTCTCGACTCACAGCGCAAGGGCCGGAGTGGCGGAACGGCAGACGCAGAGGACTTAAAATCCTCCGCCCCTTTGAGGGCGTGCGGGTTCGAATCCCGCCTCCGGCACCACGGTCTTCAGCCGAACGGGTTCCCTGCCTGCCAGAAACTGGTACTCTCCCGGTCCGAAATGGACCGAACCCTGGCCGACGTGGCCGACGCCAGCGACGGGCGGTTGTTGGAGATCGCTGAGGTAACCGGCACCGGCGCCGACAGCCGACGCCTCCGGGAGATCGGCTTCTGCACCGGCGCGCCGGTACGGTTCATTCGCCGGGCGCCGCTCGGCGACCCCGCGATGTACGAGCTTCGCGGTGCGCTCCTCAGCTTGCGCCGCAGCGAGGCGCGGCGGATTCGGGTTCATCGGGCAGGCGCGTGACGACGCTGGTCCGCTTGCGGCCGACCGCGCCCCCGAAGCGGCCCGGGCGTGTCGCGATCCTGGGAGCGCCGAACTCGGGCAAGACGACCCTGTTCAACGCCCTCACCGGGCATCGCGCCAAGGCGGGAAACTACCCCGGGGTCACGGTCGACCGTCGCGAGGGCGACCTCCAGCGGAGGTTCGGAGCGGACGATGTCCGGCTGATCGACCTGCCCGGCGTGTACAGCTTGGAGCCGCAGTCGGAAGACGAGACGGTCGCCGTACGGGTGCTCGAGGGTGGTTTCGGCGAGCCGGCCCCGGACGGCGTGGTGGTCGTCGTGGACGCCACGACGATTGAACGGGGCTTGCCGCTGCTGGCCGAAGCAGCCGCGCTGGGCTTGCCGGTCTGTGTCGCCCTGACGATGATCGACGAACTGAAGGCACGGCACGGCGAGATCGATCCGGCGGAACTCGAACGGGAACTCGGCGTGCCGGTGCTTGGGGTGGTCGGTAACCGCGGTCTCGGTATCGACGATCTCGGCGCGCTGGTCACCGCGCCCTGGGACTGGGCCGGGAGCCCCAGCCTGTCCCAGGGCGCGGAGGCGAAAACACCGGAGGACCGGTTCGGCTGGGCGCGCGCGGTCCTGGGTGCCTGCCGCCGGCAGGCTCCGGAGCCGAATCGCTGGACTCGACGGCTGGACCGCTTCCTGCTTCATCCGGTCATCGGATCCGCCGTCTTTCTGACCTTCGTGGCGTTCTTCTTCCAGGCCATCTTCACTTGGGCCACGCCTGCCATGGACCTGCTGTCCGGGCTCATGGACGGCCTCGCGGACCAGGCCCTGGCAACGCTTCCGGACACGGCGGCCACCCGCCTCGTGGCCGACGGCGTGATCCGCGGAGTCGGCGCGGTGATCGTCTTCCTGCCCCAGATCGTGCTCCTCTTCACGGTCATCCTGTTCCTGGAGGCTTGCGGCTACATGGCCCGGGCCGCGTTCGTCGTCGACCGCGTGATGGGCTGGGTCGGGCTGGAGGGCCGCTGCTTCATCGCTCTGCTTTCCTCCTACGCTTGTGCTGTTCCCGGCATCATGGCGACCCGTACGATCCCATCGCCGCGGGATCGACTGACGACGATCCTCGTTGCTCCATTCGCGACCTGCTCGGCCCGGCTGCCCGTCTACCTCCTGCTGATCGCCGCGTTCATTCCGGCCGATCCGGTTCTTGGTCCCTTTACCTGGCAGGGACTGACGTTGATGGGCCTCTACTTCCTGGGCACCGGCGCCGCCCTGCTGTCGGCGGCCGTGTTCAAGCGCGGTCTCCTGCGCGGCGCCTCCCTGCCGTTCTATCTGGAACTGCCGCCGTACCGGTTGCCGCGACCCAGTGACATCGCTCTCGGAGTCTGGGACCGCGGAAAGCTGTTCCTGCGCCGTGCGGGCACGATCATCCTCGCCGTCAGCGTCGTTCTCTGGTTTCTGCTCAATCTGCCGCGGCGTCCGGTGGACCCTGAACTCTCCGTCGCCGAGAACCAGCGGCTGGTTCTCGAAGGGAGCTACGCGGCTTCCGCCGGGCGGCTGCTGGAACCCGTCTTCGCTCCCATGGACTTCGACTGGCGAATCAACGTCGGTCTGGTCGCCTCGCAGGCCGCCCGCGAGGTGATGGTGGCCACCCTGGCCCAGATCTACGCCCAGGAAGGACAGGACGAGGAGGGCCTCGGCGTTCTGCTTTCCGGAAGCGGAGAAGACGGAAGCGCGCCGCTCCTGTCCCGGGCTTCGGCGCTCGCGCTCCTGGTCTACTTCGCCTTCGCGATGCAGTGCATGTCGACGCTGGCCGTGATCCGCCGCGAAACCGGGGGGTGGCGATGGCCCGTCTTCACGTTCGCCTACATGAACGGCCTGGCCTGGCTGAGCGCCTGGCTGACCTTCATCCTGGCCTCGGCAGCCGGCGCCTGAGTCTGGATCAGGCGCCGACGAAGCGCGGCGGCCGCCGCTCCGTCATGGCCCGCACCCCTTCCGCGAAGTCCGCGGTCTGCCGTAGCCGGTTCTGTTCGGCCTTTTCGTGGTCGGTGGCGGCCCGGATCTCGGCCGCCAGTTGCCCACGCATCATCTCGCGGATCGAGCGCACCGCGAGCGGTGCCGAGACCGCGATTTCCCCGGCAAGCTCGCGTGCACGCGCGCGTACCTGGTCCGGCGGCACGAGATCGTCGCAGAGGCCGATTCGGAGCGCTTCTTCGCCCTTGACCCGGCGGCCGGTGTAGAACATCTCCAGCGCCCGCTGGCGGCCGACCAGCCGCGGCAGCGTCACGGTCAGGCCGAACCCCTGAACGAAGCCCAGGCGAGCAAAGTTGGCCGAGAAGCGGGCTTCGGGGCAGGCAACGCGAAAGTCGGGCATCAGTGCCAGTCCCAGGCCGCCGCCGACCGCCGCGCCCTGGACCGCAGCCACGATCGGCGTCTTCGTGTCGAACAGGCGAACTGCCTCGTCGTAGAGATGGCGTTCACCACCGTCGCCGGTCGCGTCCCGCCGCGCGTTCAGGTTCGCGCCCGCGCAGAAGTGCTTGCCCTCGGAGCAGAGGACCGCCGCGCGGCAGTCGTCGCGCTCGTCGAGTTCCCCGATCAGATTCGCCAGTTCGCCGATCAGGTCGAGATCGAAGAAGTTGTTCGGCGGCCGGTGAATCTCGATCTCGGCGACCAGGTCACCACCGACCGCTACCGTCACTTCGCCATTGCCCGGACTGCTATCGCTCATCTCGCGCCTCGCTTCCTGGTCTTCTCGTGGCCGTGGACTCTATCGGCCCGGAACAGGCGCCGCCGTGCCCTGGCCCCGGTAGTCCCCGAACAGCATCTCGACTCCGAAACGCAGGATCGGTACAGAGTCCCGGGGCACACCGGGTTCTTCGCGACGCCAGGCCAGGGCGGGACCGATCTCGAGGAAGAGCCACTCCCGGAGAATCTGCTGCCGGTAGATGAACCGCACGAAGTAGTTCTCAACGAGGACCGGCGCGCCCGTCTCGCCGTTGGCGCCGACCTGGTGCGCGAGGGCGCGGCGGCGGCCCAGCCGGTGGTAGTAGCTCAGCTCGCTGAACCAGTCGACTCCCCTGGTGATGTCCGAGAACTTCCCGGCGCCGCGCCATCTCAGCATGGAACCGGTCGGGAAGGCGTGCTCGTAGTCGATCCGGGTCGCCAGCCCCCAACCGTCTTCCCGCTCCCAGAACAACGTGTGCCAGAAGCGGACGAGGTCGGTTTCCGAGAGAAAGGAACGGTGCTTGTAGCGGGCGCGGACCCAGGGCTCGACCGGAAAGTTGAAGTTCATGCCGAGATCGAAGTCCAGGTCCCCGTTGCGGCCCGAGATCGGCCGGTAACCGAGTCCCACCAGCCACTCGTCGTCTTCCGGGTCGAACATCCGGGGCAGGGAGGTCGCGCCTCGTCGCTGGACGTCCTCCAGGACATCCTCCCGGTCGTCGCGACCGATGAAGGCGTTGAGACGCCGCTCCATGTTCGGGAAGTGGAGGCGGGCGCGAAAGCTCAGCTCCTCCTCGAACCCGTAGTGCTCGTCCCAGACCACTCCGACGAGGGCGCGCCCGTAGGTCGCTTCCAGTTCCTCGTCCAGACGGTAGTCGCCGAACAGATGATCGAACCACAGCGCCGTCTCACACGCGGTTCGGTGGAGACGGCGATTCAGCCAGTCGATCCACGAACGTCCCTCGAGGTACTCGGAGGCGCAGGGGTCGGTCTCTTCGTCGGCGGCCTCCGTGTCTTCGGCCTCGGTGCCGGCCCGCGGGTCGCCCTCCTGCTCCTGCGCGGCGGCGGCGGCGCAGATCAACAGACCGAGACAGACAAGCGTCGGCCAAGCGAGTGACGCGAACGGAGAGACACGTTGGTCCATGGACTCTGGGGCAGCCGGCGGCGACGCCCGGACACGGTTTCGGCGCCGCCTCATCTTGGCACGGCTCACGAAATCCGCAGCTTCGCCGCCGCGGTCTGCGGAGGCTGCCGCGGCGCTAGGCTAGGGCTCCGGAGGAGACGTGCGCGCACCCGTCGAGGACACCCACAGTCTGCCGCATAGCGAGGAGTCGGAGCGTGCGGTGCTGGCCGCGATCCTGCTCGACGCTGAGCGGCATCTGGCGCCCACCTCGAGCCGGCTGAAGCCCGAGGACTACTACTTCGAGCGCCACAGGCTGTTGTACGAGGCAATGCTGGCGCTTCAGGAAGCGGAGAGTCCCATCGACCTGCGTACGATTCAGGCCCGACTGGAGCAACGCGGCGAGTTCGAGTCCGCCGGGGGCGTGGCCTATCTCGCCACGCTCGAGGTGGACCTGCCAGACCTCGGCCGGGTGGACGCTTACGTCGAGATCATCAAGGAACGGGCTCTGAGGCGACGCCTCCTCGACGCCTGTACGAGGATCTACACGAAGGCTCTGGATGGCGGTCTGGAGGCCCAGGAAGCCCTGGCCGAAGCCGAGCGGCAGGTTCTGGACCTCAGCGAGGACGCCGTCTCGCGTTCGTTCGTTCCCCTCGAAGAGATCTACGACGCGACACTCGAGCAGCTCGAACAGCTCGGGAAGCGAGGAGCAGGCGAGTTAGCCGGCCTGCCAACGGGGTTCGTCGACCTCGATCGGATGACGCACGGTCTGCAGCCGGGGAACCTGGTCATTGTCGCCGGCCGTCCCGGGATGGGAAAGACGAGCCTGGCGCTGAACATGGCCGTCCACGTCGCCCAGGACGAGAAGAAGGTCGCCGGCTTCTTCTCGCTCGAGATGAGCCAGCGCGAGATCGCCATGCGGGTGCTGTGCTCGCGGACCGACATCCCGTTTCACAAACTGCGCAGCGGTCGTCTGTCCGGTGCGGACTGGAAGGGTCTTCTTCAGGCAAGGAAGGAGAGTGAGAACACCCGGCTGTTCGTCGACGACTCCGCGAATCCATCCCTGCTGGAGGTCGCCTCGAAGGCGCGCCGGCTCAAGGCACAGGGTGGGCTCGCACTGATTGTGGTCGACTACCTCCAGTTGATGAACGCCGGGGGGCGGTACGAGAACCGCAACCTGGAGATCGGAGCCATCACACGGGGCTTGAAGCAACTGGCCAAGGAACTCGAAGTGCCGGTGGTGGCCCTGTCCCAGCTTTCACGGCTGCCCGAACGACGGGGTAAGGACCACCGTCCGCAACTTGCCGACCTGCGCGAGTCGGGGAACATCGAGCAGGACGCCGACATCGTCATGTTCGTCTACCGCGAGGAGGTCTATGAACCGGACAATCTCGAGGTGGAAGGGATGGCCGAACTGATCATCGCCAAGCACCGCAACGGCGAAACCGGATCCGTACAACTCGTCTTTCTCGGGGACACGACCACGTTCCGCAGTTACGACGCGTACCACACGCCGCCGGAGAGGCCCAACTGAGTTCCCACCGAAGTGCGCGGGTCGAGATCGACCTCGGCGCTCTGGCGGTCAATCTGCGCGCGGTGCGAGGGGCGGTCGGGCAGGCAGCCGTCTACGGAGTCGTCAAGGCGGACGCCTACGGCCACGGCGCGCCGGTTGTGGCACTGGAACTCGAGAGGCTCGGCATCGACGGCCTGGCGGTGGCGCGCGCTACCGAACTCGAGGAACTCCGCCGCGTTGGTTACTGCGGCCGCCTCCTGCTGCTCGGCGGTCCGGAGTCGGCCGAGGATCTGGGGCGCGCCATTCGCTGGACCGCAACGCCGGTGCTCACCCGCCTGGGCCAACTGGCTGCCTGGAGCGCCTGGCTGCGCCGGAGCAGGGATGGCGCAGGGCCGGCACTGGAGGTCGTCGTCGAAGTGGACACCGGCATGAGTCGCTCGGGCCTCGACCTGAGTGAATGGCCGGCGGCGCTGGACGATCTGCGTGCCGCGCCCGAGTTCCGGTTCGCGGGCTTGATGTCGCATCTGGCCGAGTCCGAAAAGGTCGAGAGTTCCTTCACGGGGGAACAGGAACGCCGGTTCGCGGCGGCCGTCGAACTGCTCGACTCGAGGGAGCGCCGTTCGGCGCCGGCACACCTCGCGAACTCCTCCGCGGCGTTGCGGCGGGCTTCTGCACGCTGGACCGCTGTGCGGGTCGGCGGCGCGCTGTACGGGCTCGACCTGGCGACGCTGGTCGACGGCTCGACACGGGCCCGATTGCGGCCCGTCATGAGCGTCAAAGCGCCGATCGTCGACGTGCGGCATGTAGCGACCGGCGCCGGGGTGGGCTACCGGCGCACCTGGCGAGCGCCCAGCCCGGCCAGGATTGCGCTGATCCGGGTCGGCTACGGAGATGGCTTCAGCACGGGCTTCGCCGGCGGGGAAGTCCTGGTGAGGGAAGAGCGTTGCCCGATCGTCGGTCAGATCAGCATGGATTCGCTGACGGTCGACGTTACCCGGGTTCCGACCGCCGCGATCGGGGACGAGTGCGTCCTCCTCGGAGAACAGCGGGAACAGCGAATCGGGGTTGGCGAGCTGGCTGGCCGCGCCGGCATCGCGGCCTACGAGGTCTGGTGCGGCCTGAACCTCCGTCTGCCACGCCTCGTCATCGACCGCCGCGACGGCCAGTCGGCCGCTAGAGGACCGGTTCGCGGCCCGTCACGCGGCGGAACGCGTCGAGGTAGCGCTCCCTCGTCTCGTTGACGACCTCGGGCGTCAGTTCCGGCGGCGGAGAGGCTTTGTCCCAGCCGGTCCCGGCGACCCAGTCGCGGACCGGCTGCTTGTCGAACGAGACGGGTTCGGTGCCCGGCCTCCACTGGGCGGCGTCCCAGTAGCGCGACGAATCCGGAGTGAGCACTTCGTCGATCAGGATCAGGCGACCCTCGACGAGTCCGAACTCGAACTTCGTGTCGGCGAGGATCAGGCCACGGCCGGCCGCGAGCTCCCGACCGCGGTTGAAGAGTTCGAGCGTCACCCGCCGCAGAGTCTCCGCCATCTCGTCGCCGACGCCTTGGACCAGGGTGTCGTAGTCGATGTTCTCGTCGTGGCCCTCCTCGGCCTTGGTCGCCGGGGTGAAGATCGCCTTGTCCAGTTCCGCGGCTCGCACCATCCCCGGCGGCAGGTCGTGGCCACAGGCGTGCCCCGTCTCCTGATACTCCCGGAACGCGCTGCCGGCGAGATAGCCCCTGGCCACACACTCGTAAGGCACGACCTCCGCTTTCCTCACCAGGACGGACCGACCTTCCAGATAGCCGGCGTGCGGCTGCAGTTCAGCGGGGAAGTGGCGCACATCGGTCTCGATCAGGTGATTCGGGATGACGTCGCCGAGCCGCTCGAACCAGAAGTTCGTCAACTGGTTCAGCACCTTGCCCTTGTCCGGAATCTCCGGAGAGAGGACGAAGTCGTAGGCGGATACGCGGTCGCTGGCCACCAGCAGCAGCCGGTCGCCGAGGTCATAGATGTCGCGAACCTTCCCGCGGCGAGGCTCCGGAAGACCTTCGAGGACGAACATGGCGACGGGAATGTAGCATGGTGTTCACGGGCAGAAGGAGTCCCGGGACGATGCGCACGGGAGGACGAGAGAAGGGGTCCGGAGGATCGGTCGGAGCGCCTCCGGCGTGAAGTACGACGTCGCGACCTGCCGCGGCGATCTGTTCGGAGCGCTGACGGCCACCGTAGTCGCCCTGCCGGTCGCTTTGGCGCTCGGTGTCGCTTCCGGCATGGGAGCGGTGGCGGGCCTGCATGGCGCCATAGCCGTGGGGTTCTTCGCCGCCGTGTTCGGTGGCACGCGATCCCAGATCTCGGGCCCCACGGCGCCAATGACCGTCGCCATGACGGTCATCCTCACGACCCATGCGTCCAACCTCACGGAGGCGCTGACCGTCGTCGTCCTCGGCGGCCTGCTCCAGATGCTCCTGGGCCTGGCGAGGATCGGCCGCTTCGTCGTGTACACGCCCTACGTCGTCGTCTCCGGGTTCATGTCCGGAATCGGCGTCATCGTCATCCTGATCCAGGTCCTGCCGTTCCTCGGCGCGCCGCCCGCGGCCGGCGGAGCACTGGGCGCCGTCCGTGCCATCCCGGAAGCGGCAACCGGTGCGAACCTGAACGCCGTCGCCATCGGTGCCGTCACCCTGGCGGCCGGCTTCTTGTGGCCACGGAGGCTTTCGCGCTACCTGCCGGGGCCGCTGCTCGCCCTTCTTCTCGGCTCCGCGGTGGGCATCCTGTGGTTGAGCGGCGCTCCGACGCTCGGTCACGTGCCTACGGGTCTACCGACGCTCAAGATCGGCTTGCCAAGCGCGGGCTTCCTGCTGCAGGCGTTTCAACCGGCTCTCATTCTCGCGTTGCTGGGGTCGGTCGACAGCCTCCTGACGTCCCTGGTGGCGGACTCGCTGACCGGCACACGCCACAACCCAAACCGCGAACTGGTCGGCCAGGGTATCGGCAACATGATCTCCGGACTACTCGGCGGACTGCCGGGGGCCGGCGCCACGATGGGCACGGTCGTGAACATCCGCGCCGGCGGCTCGACACGGGTGTCCGGCGCCCTGCGGGCGATCTTCCTCCTGCTCCTCGTTCTGGGTCTCGGGCCGCTTGTCGAGCCGGTTCCGCACGCCGTTCTGGCAGCGATCATGATGAAGGTGGGGTGGGACATCATCGACTGGCCGATGCTCGGCCGCATCCACCGGATTCGCCGGGAGCATCTCTTCGTCATGCTGTTGACGTTGGGTCTCACGGTCTTCGTGGACCTGGTTACGGCGGTCGCCGTGGGTCTGATCGCGGCGGGGATGGTTCATGCGCGGCGTCTGGAGGGGCTCGAACTCGACAGTGTGATCTCGGTGCCGCTCCTCGACCGGACGTTCGTCAGCGACGGCGAGGAACGAGCCAATGTCGATCCCTACTCGGCACGCGTCGGCCTGGTAGCGCTCAAGGGGACTCTCACGGTCGCCTCCTCGAACAAGTTGTCGGCCGTGATCGGCGGCGACATCAAGGATCACGAGGTCGTGATCTTCGACTTCTCGGACGCCATCTACCTCGACGACAGCGCGGCGATGGTAATCCAGCGGCTCCTGAACGTGGCCGCGGAAGAGAAGACGGACGTCGTCGTCAGCGGTCTCACCGGTTCGGTCGCGAGAACCCTCCGGACGCTCGACATTCTCCGCGATCTTCCCCCGGATCGGCGGGTCGGCACGCTGGAGGAAGCGCGCCGCATCGCCCTTGAGCTGGTCGACGGCTGACAGTCGCCGAAGCCCCTCGGGGTGGTGCGTCCGCGGCCCTCGTTCCGCTATCGCTTAGGCTTGCCCGCCGGTGCGCCAGACCGGCGCTCCGGGACGATCCGGCGTAGGGTTGTTGAAACAACCACGCGCCTCCCGCGTCAAAGAGGAAAGACACGACGCGCCGTGTCCGTTGCGGTCAGGGCGCCGTCGAAGGAAGGAACACAGCCCGATGAACCTGTTCCCAAAGCAGAGCGTCCGCAGATCCGCGGCGCCGATCATCGCTTTCTGCACCGTCCTCGTTCCGGCAGCAGTCTGGGGTCCCCCGGCAGTGGGGCAGGTGCAGGTCGGTTCGACCTGGATCACTCAGCCGATCGCACCCGATCTGGACATCGCCGATGGACAGCTCCGGCTGGAACTGGACCAGGCGATCGCGATCGCCCTGCAGAACAACCTCGGACTGCTGGTCCAGCGCTACCAGCGTTCCCAGTCGCTGTTCCAGGTGAACCAGGCGTACGGCATCTACGACACGGTGCTCGGGATCAACACCAGCGTGAACAGCAACAGCCAGCCCTCCGCCTCGCAGCTCGACGGCGCCCTGGTCACCGAGAACGAGACGATCGCCGCGAACGTCGAACTCCAGCAGCCGGTTTCCTCGGGCGGCACCTTCTCGATCAACTGGCAGAACAGCCGGTTCTCCTCGAACTCCCGGTTCTCGGACATCAACCCGAGCCTGCGGTCGAGTCTTCAGTTCGCCTTCGACCAGCCGCTGCTGCGCAACCGCGGCAAGAGGATCACGGAGCGCAACCTCGCGGTGGCGGCGCTGAACAGCGACATCAGCATGGGGGATCTGGAAGTCCAGGTGATCGACACGGTGCAGACCGTGGCCAACGGCTACTGGGCCCTGGTCGAGGCTCTCGAGCAGTTGAAGGTCGCGGAGGAGAGCCTCACCCTGGCCCGCGAACTGCACGAGATGAACCGCATCCAGATCGAGGTGGGGACATTGGCGCCGCTGGAGCTCGTTCAGAGCGAGGCCGGCATCGCGACCCGCGAGGAGGAGATCATCCGGGTGCAGGCACTGATCCAGGACGCCGCGGACGAGCTGCGGCGGCTGCTGAACCTGGACGAGCGTTCTCTCTGGGATCTGGAGATCGTGCCGACGACATCGCCCGAGATCTCCCGGGTCGCGATCGACCTGGAGGCGTCGCTGAGTTCGGCGCTCAACAAGCGAGCGGAGATCGATCGCCAGGAACTCCGGATCGAGACGCTGGAGATCGACTCCACCTTTCTGCGCAACCAGCGCAGACCCGACCTGAACCTGAGCGTGAGTTACGGGCGGAACGCCCTGGGCGGGGACCGGACCGTCTGCGAGCGCCCCGGACCGCCGAGCATCGCGGACCTCTTCGAGCCCTGCCCGGAGGAGTACATCCGGGTCGACTCGCTCGACTTCCTGTCGACCCTCGGCCAGTTCTACGACGGCATTCTGGGCCAGGTCTTCGAGGGCTGGAACGTTGGCCTGAACTTCTCGAAGCCGCTTCAGAACCGCTCGGCGAGGGCGCAGAGCCGGATCGCGGACCTGGCGCTCGACCAGGGCCGGCTGGAGCTTCAGGACCTGATGCTGACCATCCGCACGGAGGTACGGACGGCGGCGCGTGGCGTGGAGACCGCGGGCAAGCAGATCGACTCGGCGCGGGTGTCGCGGGAACTGGCGGAGCAGAACCTCGACGCGGCCCAGAAGCGCTACGAGAACGGGCTGTGGACCAGCTTCCAGGTCCTTGAGATCCAGGAGGATCTGACCGCGGCCCGCAGCCGCGAAGTCGAGGCCATCACGAGCTACCGGCGTGCTCTACTGGCTTACTTCCGCGCGATTGGCGTCCTGCTCGAACAGGAGGGCATCGAACTCGTCGACGACGCCGACACCGACAGCTAGTGGTGGTGCCGGAGGTGGGGGTCGAACCCACACGCCCGATAAGGGCGGGGGATTTTGAGTCCCCTGCGTCTGCCATTCCGCCACTCCGGCACGGAACTCCGCGGGCAGAACGCTCGCGCGGAGAAGGTGACGGACAGTAACAGCACCGCTGCTCCAGTTCCAACCGAAAGCCGCCAAACTCAACGCTGTCAGTGACTTAGGGCCAGCCTTCCGGATTTGGCGCAAACGGGGCGGGAAGAACTTGACGATTCGACCCTCGGAGGCTACAATCAGCGACCGTTAACTGCGTGATTTTCTGCAACTTAGGCACAGAGCGTCAGACAAGCAACTCACGGCCGATCCCGGAACTGAAGCCAGCGTTCCGGCGATCCTGCCGTGGTGTGCACTTGCCACCGGTTTGAAGGGAGATCAGAGTGTTCCGAGTGGGTGAGAAGGTCGTATACCCCAACCACGGGGTGAGTGTAGTAGAGCGGATCGCGGTGAGCGCACCGGATGGCGGTGAGAAGCAGACCTACTACCACCTCCGCCTGCTGGCGAACGACTCCAAGGTGATGGTTCCCGAAGAGAACCTGGACCGCGTCGGTCTCCGACGTCTGGCCAAGGAGCGGGAGATCAAGGACCTGCTCGCACTGATCGAAGACGGCAACATCGACGTCTACAAGGACTGGAAAGGCCGCTACAAGCAGAACCTGGACAAGATGAGAACCGGTGAGTTGACCGACGCTGCCGAGGTTCTCAAGAACCTCCGTCTCGTGAGTCAGAAGAAGAGCCTCTCGTTTCGCGAGAAGAAGATGTACGAGAAAGCCAGGTACTTCATCGTGAGCGAGGTGCTCCACGTCCGTGATATCAGCGAAGAGAACGCCGAGGAGCTGGTCGAGAAGGCGCTTACCACCAGCCTGGACAAGATCTCCAAGGCCAAGGCGAGCTGAGGCCACGCGGCTGCCGCGGCCTCCGTTTCTGATACCCGACCAGGGCAGGTTCGATCAGAAGCCGGGCGCTCATCCCGAAAGCCGCCACGGGTTTGGGACACGGTGACCCGGCTCCTCGTCATACTGATCGCCATCCTGCTGGCGTGGATATGGATCGCGCGGATGATCCGCGGGGTGTTGCGAGGAACGGCGCGCAGCCGTCCCGCCACGACATCGGACAGCGATCGGCCGAAGGCCCTGCTCCGATGTCGGCGGTGCGGAGTCCACGTCCCGGAGACCCAGTTGACGGCCGGCGTGTGCGGAAGTTGCCTGAATGAGGACCGAACGGCCGACGGTTGAGGCGGCCGGGTTCGCCGCCGTCGCGGTCCCTGTGCCGCTGCTCGAACCGCTGATCTACCGGGTGCCGCAGCCATGGCGCGCGCTCGCAAGGATTGGTGTGCGCGTGAGGGTACCTGTGGGCCGCCGCCGACTCGTCGGCTGGATCGTCGATCTTCCGTCGGCTCCACCCGCGGGTCTGGAAAAGGAACTGCGATCGATCGAGTCGGTCATCGACTTCGAGCCATTGCTCCCCGACGAGCTGATGAGGCTCGCCGACTTCACAGCCTCCTACTACGCGGCGCCGATCGGTGAGGTGTTGAAGACGCTGCTGCCGGGAACGCTTCCTGCCTGGGGTGACCGCCGCGTGGAGCTCACGAACCGCGGCGCCCTGGCCGATCGGCACGACGCGAAGGACCGGGCGCTCCAGGAGTTTCTGCTGAAGCGGGGCCGCGTCGCCCTGACCGAACTCTGGGGCCAGCTCGGCGACGCCCTTCTCCCGGACCGCATTGATCGCTGGCGGGAAGGCGGACAACTCCGGGTGCACGAGTCGGGCGCGCGGGGAGCTCGCTATCGTCAGGCGGTCGAACTGCCGCCGGGAGACCGGAAGAGCCAACTCGAGCGTTGCGGTCGCTCGCCGGCCGGCAGGGCTGTCGTCGAATACCTCGCGGCTCTGAGCCGGCCGGCGACCATCCGGGAAGTGTGTGCCGGGGTCGGTTGTTCGGCCGCGGTCGTGCGGCGCCTGGTGACGCTCGACGTTCTCCGTTCCTTTACCCAGATCGAATCCCTTGATCTTGCGCGTCACCGCCTACAGGGGGACGCCGCGACGGTGCGTTTCGAGCTGCGGCCCGACCAGGCCACGGCTGCACGGGAGCTCGTGCGGCTGGTCCGCAGCGGTTACTTCCGGCCCTGCTTCCTGGGCGGTATGACCGGGTCGGGGAAGACGGAGGTGTATCTGCAAGGGGCCGCCGCGGCCCTGCGGGAGGACCGGTCCGTTGTCATCCTCGTACCTGAGATCGCTCTGGTGCCGGCCCTGGCCCGCGCACTCCGCGAGCGCTTCCACGACCGGGTCGCCATGCTGCACTCCAACCTGGGTAGTGCTGAACGACGCCAGGAGTGGGAGCGGATCCGCGGCGGCGAAGCTCGTGTCGTCGTCGGACCGCGTTCAGCGGTCTTCGCTCCAGCCCGGAACGTCGGCCTGATCGTTGTCGACGAGGAACAGGACGGTGCCTACAAGCAGGACACCCGGCCACGCTACAGTGGCCGGGATCTGGCCCTGGTGCGAGCCCAGACGTCGGCGGCGACTGCTCTTCTGGTTTCCGCGACGCCGAGTCTCGAGACCCGGCTGAACGTCGAGCGGGGCCGCTATCGCGAGCTTCGGCTGACCGCCCGGGTTGGCGTTGGTGCGCTGCCCGAGGCGGTCCTCGTCGACCTGCGCAAGGAGCCCTGCGATCGACCTCGCCGTCCCGGCGACGTCGCCTTCTCACGACTGCTGGTCGACGAGATGGAGAGCAGTCTGAAGCGCGGCGAGCAGGTGATCCTGCTGCGGAACCGTCGCGGGTACTCGCCGCAACTGCTTTGCCGCTCCTGCGGCGAGAACATGCCGTGTGAAGACTGCGGCCTGCCGAAGAGCTACCACCGCCGTGAGGAACGGTTGATCTGCCACTACTGCGGCGGCCACGCTCGGGTGCCGAGGGTCTGCCCCGAGTGCGGGGAGGATGCGCTGCAACCGATCGGGGCGGGCACGGAGCGGGTGGAGGAGGAGGTTCGAAAGCGCTTCCCGGCCGCGACCGTGGATGTGCTGGACCGGGATACGACGCGGCGGGTGGGAGGCGCCGCCGCGGTACTCGAGCGGTTTCGCTCCGGGCGCACCGAGATCCTGATCGGCACGCAGATGATCTCCAAGGGACACCACTTCCCGAACGTCGCGCTCGCTGCCGTCCTGACCGCCGACTCCTACCTCGGGTTTCCCGATTTCCGCGCGGCCGAACGGAGCTACGCCCTGCTGACGCAGCTTTCCGGCCGCGCCGGGCGTGGCGAGCGCGCCGGCCGCTTCGTGATTCAGACATACCATCCGGACCACTACGCGATCCAGGCCGTCCTGAACCAGGACGACGAGGCCTTCGCGAGCCACGAAATGCGCTTTCGCCGGACCTTTCACTACCCGCCGTTCACTCGCATGGTCCAGCTTGTCGTACGCGACCGGAATCGCGACCGCGGCCGATCGCGGATCGAGGAGCTGGCGGCCGCGGCCCGGAGGCACGAGCTCGCTGCCGGAGTGCGTTTCTCGGGCCCCGCGCCGGCTCCCCTGGAGCGTCTCAAGGGACAGTGGCGCTTCCAGTTCCTGATGCGCTCGGCGAGCGGAGCGGACGTAAGGAATCTGGCGAGGGCCGTGGGGGCCGCGCCCCCCCCCCCCCCCGGGGGGGGGGGGGGGCCGCCGGGGGGGGGGGGGGGGGGGGGGGGGGGGGGGGGGG
>VXZQ01000005.1 GCA_009845425.1 Holophagales bacterium | reverse complement strand
ACCGGCGCGACGGCCTACGCCGAGGCGGTGGGCCTGTATCTGGGCCTGCTCGTCAACCAAGTGGCCAACCACTCCTCATCGGTGTGTGGATGGAACAACGTAAACACCCAGATGCGCAGCGTCTTCGCTCGGCAGGCCATTCCAATGGTCTGGGACTACGCAGAGAGCAACCCATTCTGCGCGTCATCCGGCAGCTACACAAACCTCTTTGACCGCCAGTTGAAGGGCTTTCTGACGCTTGGAACCGGTATCGTCGGCGAGGCCTCACAGAGCGACGTACGCAGGCAGTCGCTCTCGTCCGAGAAGCTAGTCTCAACCGACCCTCCGTACTACGACAACATCGGTTACGCTGACCTTTCCGACTTCTTCTACGTATGGCTGCGCCGTGCCCTTAGATCGGTAGTCCCGGACCTACTCGCGACAGTCGCGGTGCCCAAAGCCGACGAGCTAGTCGCGTCCCCATATCGGCACGGTGGCAAAGGCCCAGCCGAGACGTTCTTCCTCGAGGGGATGACCCGGGCAATGCGAGAGCTCGCGGTTCAAGTGAATCCGAGCTTTCCGATCACGATCTACTACGCCTTCAAGCAGTCCGAGAGTCGCGCAAAGGCGGGTGTTGCAAGCACCGGGTGGGAGACCTTCCTCAACGCCGTAGTCCGAGCAGGCTTGGCAGTCTCTGGCACATGGCCACTTCGGACCGAGAAGAAGGGGCGCGTCATCGGCATTGGCACCAACGCTCTCGCGTCCAGCATCGTTCTCGTCTGCCGACCCCGCTCCGCCGATGCCCCACTTGCCACTCGCCGCGAGTTCCTAGGCGCCCTTCGGTCCGAACTCCCGCAAGCTCTTCGCCTCCTCCGAACCGGCAACATCGCTCCGGTCGACCTCGCCCAAGCCGCCATCGGGCCTGGCATGGCGGTCTACACACGCTACGCCAAGGTAATCCACGCCTCCGGCGACACGATGACGGTTCGAGAGGCGCTCGCACTGATCAACGAAGTGCTCGACGAGATTCTGGAAGGGCATGAAGGGGACCTGGACGCCCCCAGCCGCTGGGCGCTTGCGTGGTTTGAGGAATACGGATTCGGAAAGGGCGAGTTCGGCCGCGGCGAGATTCTCGCCAAGGCCAAGAACACAGGCATCGACGGCATGAAGGAGCTTGGGATGCTCGGATCCTCCGGCGGCCAAGTGTGGCTACTCCACCCAAGCAAGCCCACAGGAGATCGGCATGCCGTCGACAGCGGCGGCTCCGTCCTACCGGAGGACTGGGATCCACGGTCCGACCCGCACCCGGCCGTTTGGAAGGCCGTGCACTACCTGGTTCGCGCCCTCGAGGCGGACGGAGAACCGGCCGCTGCCGAGCTTCTGCGGAAGCTAGGCAGCGGCATGGCCGAAACGGCCCGCGATCTGTGCTATCGCCTGTACGTTCTGTGCGAGCGGAAGAAGCGGACCACCGAGGCACGGGCCTACAATGGTCTCGTCCGGAGCTGGCCGGAGATCAAGCGCCTGGCGAGCCAAAGTGAGCCGCAGCAGACCTACCTAGACGCCCCTTAGCGCCCCCCTCGCTGCCGGGAGCGCCGCAGGCGCGCCCGTCGAGGTCCGCCGCTACTCGTTCCGATACCACGTGCACAACCACATGAAGGTCTGCACGTCGATGAAGTCGCGGGGTTCGAGGTCCGCCAGCTCCTCTCGGACATGCTGGCAGAACTCGCGGATCCGACGATAGCCCGCCCACGAAGGGTGTGGGCTGTAGCCGACATCGTACGACCAAGCGTCCGCGGCCGACTTGACGCTCTCCGGCTTGACGAAGACCTCCTGCCTCGGGAAGACGATCCACCGCCAGAAGGTGCAGATCGGCCACTTGGGAACGGACAGTTCTTCCATCAGGGCCGAGAAGGCTTCGAAACGGTGCTGTTCGCTCCGCTGTCCATAGAGCAGAGCGTGCAGTCTCTTCGCGAACGCCTCCTCGCAGCCCGGGTCATCCAACACGCCGGACCAGAGCGGCTGCGACTCGCGCCAGTCAACAACGTTTACCAGTTTCATCGTGTCCCTGGCTCGAAGGCAAGCGTCGCCGTAACGCCCCGCGTCCAACAACTCGGACAGCTTGTCCTCGGCTAGCAGATCGAGCGCGGCCTCGTGGGCATCTGCCTTGTACCTGCGCTCCCCCTTGATGAACTCTCCGTCATTGAATCCGTCAGGATACTGCCCGACGAACGCCTCGACGAAGTCCCTGGCGCTTCGATAGGTGCTCGTCGGCTTCGCCGCCGCCAAGTCCATCCCGTCGAGCCGCCAGTGCGAGGGCCTGGGCACGAGAGGTGCCAAGGGGAATCTGCTGGTGAGAATCGTCCTGGGCCCTGAATCGACAAAGAAGATCTGGGCCTTGTCTCCCTCCAGGCCCGTCACCTCACCCAAGCCCAGCTTCGGATGTTCGACCCGGTCGCCGCGCTTGAGCCCCGCGGCGGTCAAGCTAGCCGCCCTCGCCCGACACCCCCAGGTGCTCGTTGAACCAGGCGACGAGCGCACTCGAGGCGCGCTGACCGTCCTCGCCGCGGAAACCGTGGGCGGCGCCCTCGATCACGATCAGCTTCGAGGTGACGTTCGCCTCGTCGAAGGCGGCCTTGATCCGCTCGCTGTTGCTGATCGGTACGAGCTGGTCCTGGTCGCCGTGGATCAGCAGCGTCGGCGGGTCGTCTTCGCTGACGAACAGCACCGGCGAGATGTCGGCGGCCTTGGCCGGGTCGAAGTCGAGGGCCGGGAAGCGCTCGTTCGGCCCGGTAATCCCCTGCAGGTCGACCGGCGGGAAGTAGGCGACGACCGCCGCCACCCGGTTGCCGGTCTGCTCGATCGGGTCCTTGCTCGTCTCGTCGCCTTCATCGGAAGCGTTGCCGAGCATCAGCGACAGGTGGCCGCCGGCGCTGCCGCCGAACACGCCCATCCGGTCCGGGTCGATCCCGAAGTCATCCGCGTTCAGGCGGATGTAGCGAACCGCGCGGCGCACGTCGGCGACCGCGTCGGGCACCTTGAACAGGGGCGCCGAGCCGTGGCGAACCATGAACACGGCGTAGCCGTCGTCCAGGAGCTCGCCGACCGCGCCGGCACGGCCGCCCTGGCCGGCCACGATCTGATGCGGGTCGGACCAGCGGGAGAACCAGCCGCCGCTGACCATGAACAGCACGGCGGCGCCGTTCTGCTCGGCCGGCACGATCGCGTCGAAGGTCAACGCCATGCCCATCTTGTGGCCGTACACGACGTCGGCGTGCACCCTGGCGTCCGAGCCGGCCGAGAGCGGCGCGGCGAGGAGGAGGGTGACGGTCAGGACTGCGAACACGTTCTTCATCTTGGGTTCTCCTAGGGCTGGACGCCTCCCGCCGTCTCCTGCGGCGGCGCTTGGGGTTTCATTCGCTCGGCGGCAACCATATCCGCCACGTCCGCGAGCAGTTTCTTTGCGTCGTAGACGATGCCGTCCTTGATCGTGTAGCGGACGCCGCCGACCCGTTCCGGACGGCCGGTGTCGTCGTTCAGCCGGACCGCGCCGGTTCCGTACAGCACCTTCAGGTTGGCGATCGGGTTCTCGTCCACGACCAGGAGGTCGGCGAGCATCCCCTCGCGCACGATCCCGAACTCGATGTCCTGGCCGCTCGCCTTCGCGAGTTCCTCGGCGCCGTTCATCGTCGCCGAACGGATCACCTCGAGTGGATGGAAGCCCGCCTCCTGCAGCATCTCCAGTTCGAGGATCGTGCCGAAACCGTAGGTCTGGTAGATGAACCCCGAGTCCGAACCGACGGTGACGCGGCCACCGCGGTTCTTGTACTCATTCAGAAACTGCATCCACACACGGTAGAAGTTCTTCCAGGCCACCTCGTCCCAGGTGGTCCAGTAGAACCAGTAGGAACCGTGGTCGAGGCGGCTGGGAGCGTAGAACTCGGCCAGGCTGGGCAGCGTGTAGTCCGCGTGCCAGTCGGCGTTGCGCGCCCGCATCACGTCGCGGCCGGCCGAGTAGATCGTCATCGTCGGGTTGATGAAGAAATCGAGCTCCAGGAACTCCTCCAGCAGGGCGTTCCAGCGCTCGCCGCCGGGCTCGACCATGCTCCACTGCCGAGCGACCTGGCCGAACCGGAACTGTTCGTCCATGTAGTTCATCTCTGCCGGCCAGGGCTGCACGTCGTGGCCTTCATACATCGACTCGAACAGCCCGTAGAAGTGGGTCATCCCGACCAGCCCGAGCCGCGCCGAATCGATCGCGTTCATGTGGGCGACCCCCATCTGGTCGAGGTGGGCGGTCGATCCCATGCCCAGGCTCCTCGACTCGTCCAGCAGCGCCGCCATGATCTTCGGCGGAAACGCACCGAGCTTGAGACCGTCCACGCCCTTCTCGTGGGCGTAGCGCACCCACTCGCGTGCGTCGGCGGGGGTGCGGATGTCCCGGTCCTTCCACTCCTTGCCGCCGCCCGGACGCTGATAGGAGACGAAGCGCGGCGCGGTGATCTCGTTCCTGCGGCTCCGCTCCTTCTCGCTCAGGTCCCACTCGAGCGGGCCGGTGGGCACGCCGCGCGCCGTCGTGATGCCGTGCGCCAGCCACAGCTTGTAGACGTAGTCGGCCCGCGGGGCCTTCGGCACGCCGCCGGTGTGAACGTGGAGGTCGACCAGACCCGGAAGCACCCAGGAACCGGAGAGATCGAGCTCATGGTCGGCGTCCTTCGGGCGCCTGCTCTCGTCGATCTCGGTGTTGGCCATGCCGAGGCTCTTGATCTCCTCGATCCGGTTGCCCTCGATGACGATGTCCACGGGCCCCATCGGCGGAGCGCCGGTCCCGTCGACCACCATCACGCCGCGCAGGATCAGGCGGTCGAACGGCCCCTGCCCCTCGCCGTCCGGTCGCGGCGGTGCCGGCTCCACCAGCTTCGGTTCTTCCTCGTCTTCCGCGGCCGCGGCCGGCGCCGCCACCAGCAGCACGAGGGCCGCGAGCGCAAACAGTGTGAACAGACCGCCGGGGGCGTGCCTCGACGGTTCGATGGACGGATGGGACATGGCTCCTCCTTCAGGCAGGGTGCGGCGACCGGCTCGCTTCACGTGTGGTTCGCGCTCAGGACAGGGACGGCCGCTCGCCGGAGTCGACGACGGCGCTCAGGTAGAGCAGCGCCTGGCCCGGTTGCGGCGCCTTCACCAACAGGCCGTGAGTGGCGGCCAGCACGTCGCGGCGGCTGATCTGCCCCACGAGCCTGCGACCCCGCAGCACCGGCAAGCGACGGTACGGCGTGCTCTTGAAGATACGCGCGATGGTCAGGAGGTCCGTGTCCTCGGAGATCGTGCGCGCCTTGCGGTCCATGAACGCGGAAGCGTCCGTGGAGTCGAGTTCGAAGTCGGCCGGGTCCGCTTCTTCCTCCGGCGCCGCCAGATCCTCCAGACCGAGCTCGCTGCTGCGCTCCCGAAGGATGGACCGCCGCCCGTCGATCGCGGCGGTCAGATGGTGCGAGGCGTTCAGAACGTCCCGGCGGCTTACCTGTCCCATGAGCGCCCCGTCCCGGACCACCGGCAGGCGCCGGTACGGCGTGTCGAGAAAACGCTGCGCGATCTCAAGCAGTGGCTCGCTGCCGTCGATCACCCGTCCGAAGTCCGTGTTCATGAACGCGTCCACGGGCGCCGCCGGCAACTGGTCGTAGGCGAGGCCGAGCAGCACGTCCATCGAGAACTTCTCGGAGAAGACGCCCAGGAAACGACCGGAGGACGGGTCCACCACCGGCGCGCCCGAGATCCGGTTCTTCAGCAGGAGGGCGATCGCCTCGAGCGCGGGCATCCCGGCCCGGAGCGTGACCAGACGTTTCGCCATGAAATCCCGCGATCGCGAACGTCGGCTCGCCGCCAGGCCGCGCTCGTCCGCCGCGCGCGCCGTCACGGTGAGGACCGTCAGGCAACTCTTCTCCGACAACATCCCGAGATAGCGGTGGCGCTCGCCGATTACCGGCGCGCCGGTGATCCGATGCCGGAGCAACGCCGCGATGCCATCGAACACGTGAGTGCGCGGGTGCACCGTGACCAGCCGGGTCACCATGATGTCCCGCGCGAGCTTCGGCCTGTCGATCGTCTTCTCCATCGGGAAGTCACCGATCGTAGCAGCGACCACCCGTCCACGCGCGGCCTCCGGCACGCCGAGGGCAAGGTCCCCGGAGCCCTTCGAGACTGCTAGTGTTGCCGTTTCTCCGACGCCCAGTTCACCGTCCGTCAAGGGAGAGTTCCATGACTCGTTCCACCCAAGCACTCCGCCTGGTGATCGCGCTCCTCGCTGTCGCCTTCCTGAGCCTCGGTCTCGTCGCGTGCGACCAAACGCGGGCCGACGTCCCGACGCAGGGACCCCGCGACCTCGCGCGGGTGGCCCCGGAGGCGGTCGGCATGTCGAGCGACCGGCTCGCACGGCTCGACGACGCAATGCAGGGCCTCGTCGACGACGGCCTGCTCGCCGGCATCACGACGATGATCTCCCGACACGGCAAGATCACTCACTTCGGGACCTTCGGCCATCGCGACATCGAGGCCGGCTCCGAGATGAGCGAGGACGTGATCTTCCGCATCTACTCGATGACCAAGCCAATCACCGGCGTCGCCCTGATGATCCTCTACGAGGAGGGGAAGTTCCGGCTCTCCGATCCGGTCCACCGCTACATCCCCGAGTTCGAGGGCCTGGTCGTCGCCAGGGAGGACGGGCCGAACGGTCAGCCGATCACCGAGCCGGCCGACCACCCGATGACCATCCGCGAGCTGATGGCGCACACCGCCGGCCTCAGCTACGGCATCTTCTCGGACACCCAGGTCGACGCGATGTACCGGGAGGCGGGCGTCATCGTCGATCCGGACCAGACTCTCAAGGGCATGATCGAGGCGCTGTCGGAGATCCCCTTGCTGTACCAGCCGGGCTCGAGATGGCACTACAGCGTCGCCGTCGACGTCCAGGGCTACCTGGTCGAGGTCCTGTCGGGGCAGCCGTTCGACGAGTTCCTGAACGAACGCCTGTTCGGTCCGCTGGGCATGAACGACACCGCCTTCTACGTCTCGGAAGACAAGGCGGACCGCTTCGCCCAGGTCTACACCCACGACGAGGACGGCAACCTGATGGCCCAGGAGGGCTTCGGCGGCCGCCGCAGCTACCTCGATCCCCCCGCCCACCTCTCCGGCGGCGGCGGCCTGGTCTCGACCACGATGGACTACATGCGCTTCTCCCAGATGCTGCTCAACGGCGGCGAGCTGGACGGCGTGCGCGTCCTGGCGCCCTCGACGGTCAGGCTGATGCATCTGAA
Organism: Holophagales bacterium; assembly: GCA_009845425.1. GTDB lineage: Bacteria > Acidobacteriota > Thermoanaerobaculia > Multivoradales > Multivoraceae > Multivorans. The sequence continues at coordinate 190,032 of VXZQ01000005.1, read as the reverse complement.
CCATCTGCCCCGCGAACTCAAGGAGATGTCTCCGGGCACCGGCTTCGGCCTCGACTTCGCCGTCGTCCTCGACCCGGTCGCCGCCGACGGCATCTCGAAGGGCGAGTACTACTGGGGCGGCGCCGCCGGCACCTGGTTCTGGATCGACCCCAAGGAAGACCTCGTCTTCGTCGGCATGATCCAGCACTTCGGACCGCGGCGGCCGGACGTCCGGTCGCTGAGCCGGCGCCTCACCTACCAGGCAATCCTCGAGTAGGCCAGCTAGCGCTTCGCCCGCTTGCCGAACATGATCCCCGCCACGCGGCGGATCTGGATCTCCTCCGATCCTTCGGTGATCCGGTATCGCCGGTGGTGGCGGTAGATGTGCTCGAAGGGCATGTGCCGGGTGTAGCCGATGCCGCCGTGGGTCTGAATGGCCCGGTCGGCCGCGTTGCAGACCAGCCGGTTCGCGCGATAGTTGCACATGGAGACCTTGTCGGTGACCTCCATGTGGTGCTGCTGGTCGAGTTCCCAGGCGGTCTTGTAGACGAGGTTGCGCACCATCTCGCATTCCGTCTGGAGTTCGGCGAGCGGGAACTGGATCGCCTGGTTGAGCCATAGGGGCTTGCCGAAGACGATCCGTTCGCGCGCGTACCTGACGCTCTCGTTGATGCAGAACTGCGCCGCGCCGACTCCCGAGGCGGCTTGACGGATCCGGTTCTCGTGGACGAAGGTCTGCGCCAGGGCGAGGCCGCGCCCCTCCTCGCCCAGGATCGCCTCGTTCGGCACACGCACGTCGGTCAACGACACCTCGGCGTGATCGGTCGGCATGTTGAAGGTCCACCACATGAAGGGGACCTCGAAGCCCGGCGAGTCGGTCGGCACGATGAAGCAGGTGACGCCGTCCGCCTTCCCCGGATCGCCCGACGTGCGGGCGAAGATCAGGTCGTGGGTGGCCGCGTGAAGGCCCGAGTTAAAGCGCTTGGCGCCGTTGATCACCCAGTCGTCGCCGTCCCGGACTCCTGAGGTCTCGAGCCAGGTAGCGTCCGAGCCGTGGTCCGGCTCGGTCAGGCCGAAGCCCATCCGCACCGCGCCGGTCATCATGCCCTCCATGAACCGCTCCTTCTGGGCGGGCGTCCCGAAGCGGTGCATCATGATCACGGTCGGGAAGTTGCCGACGATCGACGACTCGTTCTGCAGGTCGTTGTGAAGCCCCAAGCCCTTGGCGGCCAGGTGCTCCCGGATCACCGCCATCGCCAGGTTCGAACCGTTCTGGCCGCCGAGTTCTTTCGGCAGGCCGAACCGCAGGTGGCCGGCGGCGTCGGCGCGGCGTTTCATCTCGCGCAGCAGCGCCTCCCACTCGGGCCGCGGCTTGCCGTCGTTGTCGAAGTCGGTCCGCGCCCATTCGCGGCGCTGGTCGAAGAAGCGGGCGTTGTCGTCCTGCCGCTCCAGCGGCTTGATCTCGCGCTCGATGAAGTCGTCGAGTTCGGCCAGCTTGTCCTTGATGTCCTGAGGGATCTCGAAGTCCATGGTTCTCCCGTTACCCGGCTTCCAGGTAGGCGTCGATGATCTCGCCGAGCCGTTCCGGCGCGTCGAAGTGGACCATGTGGCCCGCTTCGGGAATCTCGACGTGGTGTACGTTGCGGAACAGGCGGACGCGACGCTCGATCTCGTCCGGCGCCGCCGGGGTGTCGTGGTCGATCCCGCCGCGGCCCCGGTAGAATTCGGCGGAACGGCCTCCGGTGACGACGAGCACCGGGCAGGAAACCCAGGGCCAGCGCTCTTCCGACAGCCGGCTCGACATCGTCAGTCCCGTCGTTTCGACCTGCGGGTCCCACTTCCACTGCAGGCCCCCGTATGGGTGCTCGGTCGTGCCGATCTCCACCAGGTGCCGCGCCAGGTCGTGGTCGAGCCCGGGATGGAACCGGCAGTACAGCCGCCAGGCGTCGTCCAGGTCCATCATCGGCCGCTTGTGGCCGCCAGGCCGCAGCAAACTGGTGTGGCCGTTCTGGAGGCGAAGCTGGCGATTCTCGACCGGCATGTCGCTCTCGCGGAACGGCGCGCCGACTCCGTCGATGTTGACGATGACACCTGGCACATCGTTGAACACGGCGGCATAGTGGCTGACGATCTGGCCGCCCAGGCTGTGGCCGACCAGCACCGGCCGTTCCAGTTGAAGCTGGAAGATCACGGCGTGGAGATCGGCGATGAAGTGCGGCAGCGCGTAGACACCGGGCTTGCCGCTGTCGCCGTGGCCGCGCAGGTCGAAGGAGACGACCCGGTAGCGGTCCCGGAACCGGTTCGCCAGCGGCTCGAACGCCAGGGCCAGGTCCTGCATCCCGTGCAGCAGGACGAGAGGCGGCGCACCCTCGTTGCCGTAGTCGTAGACCTGCAGTTCGATGCCGCCGGCACCCGGTAGGCGGAGACTTCGGGGCTTGTCTGAGTCGGTCGTCATGGTGCGCGGGAGGATACGCCAAGCACGGCGGCCGTCCGGGCTCGAGCCGGTTATCCTTGCCGTCTCAGCACAACCCGCCCCGGAGGAAGACACGAGATGAAGAGAATCCAGTGGATCGCAGTTGCGGCGGCCGTCCTGCTGCTGCCGGCCGCAGCGTCGGCGTCCGACGAGTTGACCGCCGAGAAGGCGTTCGAACGTCTCAAAGCGCTGGCCGGCACCTGGGAAGGATCGGCCAGCGGCGAGGGCGCGGAGGCCGCGGCCGAAGCCGACGCAACGGGCAAGGTCGTCCACGAATTCGAGGTCACTGCCAGCGGCCATGTGCTGATGGAGCGCATGGGCCCGGACACCGACTACGAGATGGTCAACATGTACCACCTCGACGGCTCCGACCTCGTCCTCACCCACTACTGCTCGAGCGGCAACCAGCCGCGGATGAAGTTCAACGCCGCCACCAGCGCTCCGAACCGCCTGGTCTTCGACTTCGACGGCGGCACGAACCTGGACACCACGCCCAGCCACATCCACTCGGCGGAGATCCGGCTCGACGGCAAGGATCGGCTCGACAGCGCCTGGAAGGCCCACGAGCGCGACGAGGAAGCCGGCACGATGACTTTCCATCTCAAGCGGCGCTGAGGGTCCGAAACGAGCCTGGCGGCCCGGGTCGCCCTTGCCCGACCCCAGTGCTTGTGCCTACAATGGTCACATGGTGACCGTTGGAGCCAGAGAACTCAAGACGAGGCTGGGCACCTACCTCCGGAGGGTGCGCGAGGGATCGGTGATTCTCGTGACCGAACGAGGACGGCCAGTCGCCGAACTCAGACCGCTGCCGACAGCCGCATCGGACGAGGAGGCGAAGCTCCTCGAACTTGCGGCCAGAGGACTCGTGACCTTGGGGACCGCACGCCTTGCGCCGTCCATCGAACCGGTCCCGGTACGCGGTGGATCGGTCGCGAACACGATCGTCGAGGAACGAAACGACCGGTGCTGATGCTCTTTCTCGACGCGAGCGCTCTGGTGAAGCGATACGTCGAGGAAGTCGGTTCGGAGTTCGTCATCGAAGCCACGGCCGGACAACCAGTGGCGATCAGCCGACTATCGGCAACCGAGGTGGCCTCGGCGATATGTCGGCGCTGCCGGGAGGGCGACATGCGCGTCGAACAGCGCGAAGCCGCCCTGCTCTCTCTCGACGCCGAACGCCCGGCCTTTCACGTGGTGGAGCTCACCGAGGCGATCACGACGAGGGCCGCTACGCTGCTGCGCCGGCATCCGCTACGAGCGAGCGACTCGGTGCAGCTTGCCTCCTGCCTGCTGCTGGCCGACGAGCTGGGAACGTCTGCGCGTCTCGTAGCGTTCGACGATCGCCTCGTAGACGCTGCCCAGGCGGAGGGTGTCGAGTGCCTGGCGACCAGCAGCCGGTAACGCCGGTCGAGGACTCGCGGCAAGGGCGTGGCGTCTGCCCCGAGTACACTCCACCGCGCGGCACGCACCAACAGCCGGAGAACCTGACGAGATGACAGCGCACGGAAACGGCAACGGCAAGAACGGCCTCTACGGCGCCCACGGACGCGCCCTCGTCGTCGACCTCTCGACCGGCGAGCACCGCGTCGAGACGATCCCGGCCGAGGTCTTCAGGCAGTACCTCGGCGGCTACGGCCTCGGCGCCTGGTTGATGTGGAAGCACTTCCCCACCGGAACCGAGGCAACCGCGTCCGAGGCCTGCTTCGCTCTCGTCTCAGGCCTGCTCACGGGGCTGCGCACGCCGTTCTCGGGCCGCATCCAGATCGTCGGCAAGTCGCCGCTCACCGGCACCTGGGCCGACTCGAACTCCGGCGGCAGCACCGCGATCCACCTGCGCCATGCCGGCTACGACGCGCTGGTGGTCCGCGGACGCGCCGCGGAACCCTCGGTGCTCGTCGTGCGGGAGGACGGCATTGCGATCGAGCCGGCCGGCGACCTGTGGGGCACCCAGATTCCGGAGGCCTTCGACGCGCTCCAGGAGCGCTACGGCACGAAGTTCCGGGTCGGCGTCTCGGCGATCGGTCCGGCCGGCGAAGGCGGAGCGCTCATCTCCTCGGTGATGAACGACCGCTACCACGCCTTCGGCCGCCAGGGCTTTGGCGCCGTCTTCGGCTCGAAGAACCTGAAGGCCGTGGTCGTCGACGGCGGCGAGAACACCGGCAACACGGTGCCCGTTCGCGACGAGAAGCGCTTTCGGTCTCTCTGCGAGGACGTGAACCGCGAGTACCGGAGCGACATCAGCCTGGCGATGCGGTTCGTCGTCAAGATGGCGACGCCCAAGAAGCACCTCGGCTTCCTGTACCGGGCGTTCGCGAAACTGGGGATCAAGATCGAGTCGCCACAGCCGGCGATGCGCCAATTGTGGGCGGACCGCGGCACGACGGCGGCGGTCGCGCTCTCGGTCGAGAACGGCGACGCGCCGCTCAAGAACTGGACCGGCGTCGCCGCCCGGGACTTCCCGCTAGCGAAGAAGGGCTGGAAGCTGGACGGCACGGAAGTCGACAAGATGATCACGAAGAAGCTGAGCTGCGGCGACTGCCCCGCGCCCTGCAAGGGGATCGTCGGGGTGAAGAAACGTGGCCTGTCGGACGTGCGCCGCCCGGACTACGAGACGATCGTCGGCTTCGGCGCCAACATCCTGAACGACGACCTGGAACTCGTCACCGCCTGCCACGACGCCTGCAACCGGTACGGCATGGACGCCGTCAGCTCGAGCGCCACGATCTCCTGGGTGTGCGAGGCGGTCGAACGCGGCGACATGACGACCGACGATCTCGACGGGATCGACATGCGCTGGGGCAACGGCGAGGGCGCGCTTGCCCTGACCGTCAAGATGGGCGAAGGCGAGGGCTGCGGCGTGTGGCTCCGCAACGGCGTCGCCTCGGCATCCCGCCACGCCGGCCGCGGCAGCGACGCCTACGCGGTCCACGTCGGAGGCCAGGAACCCGCCTACCACGACCCGCGCTTCACCTCGCTCATGGGCGTCACCTACATCGCCGATCCGACGCCGGGCCGGCATACCGCCGGCGGCGCCTCCTGGAACGAGACCTTCGGCGCCGCCTACCCGCTGCCCGAGGCGGTCGACAAGGACGAAGTGACGATCGCCTGGAAGGGCACGAAGAACAAGGGCGTCGCCCAGGCGCACTACAGCAACGCTCACCAGACGCTGAACGGACTGGGGCTCTGCATGTTCACGGGCCTCACCGGCGGCCTGCCCTGGGTCGACATGGTCAACGCCCTGACCGGATGGGACGTTGACCAGAAGGAGCTGCTGCTCTGCGGCGAGCGGATCCAGAACCTCAGGAACGCCTTCAACGTCCGCGAGGGCGTGGTACCCGCGGACTTCGAGCCCCACGCGCGGATGCTGGGCGAGGGCGACGGCCTGCTCGATGCCGGGCCTCTGGCCGGCGTCCGCGCGCCGCTCGAGCAGTTGAAGCGCGACTACTACCAGGCGATGGACTGGGATCCCGAAACCGGCCGGCTCAGCCGGACGCGCGCCGAGCAGCTCGGCATGGACGACCTGCTGGAAGCTCACCTGGCCTGACCGGAGCGCGTTCTTCGCCTCGATGGGCCTCCTGCGCAGCCTCGTTCGTTCCGGTTCCCGACCGAAGATCCGCGTCCGCGTTCTGATCAAGGGGCGGATCGGCGTCGGCTGGCACGACGTCGACCGCACGTTCCGGCTTGCCCCCGGCACCACGCTCGCTGAGTTGCTGCCGCTTGCGGACCGTGCCGGCGTGCCCCTGTCCTCGGCGATCGCGGAGTCGCCGCACCTGCGCGACACGCTGATGATCAACGGCGAGCGCTGCCCGCTCGAGAGCAACCGCGACCGGCCGCTCGAGGACGGTGACGAGATCTACCTCCTGGCTCCCGTCGCCGGCGGCAGCGGCGATGCCTGGGCGCCGGGCAGCTTCGAAGCGCGGCTGGAGCGGGTACTTCGGCGGGAGATCGACGGCTGCAAGAACCTGACCGCCATCGAGCGGCTCTCGGGAGGCGCCAGCCAGGAGACCTACCGGCTCGAGGTCGAGGCGCCCGGGGGCCCTCGCCCGCTCGCTCTCAGGCGATCCCCGGGCGGCAAGGGAGAAGAAGCCAAAGCCGTCGAGCGCAGTGCGCCGGGCCTGCGCGTCGAGGCGAAGCTGATGCAGGTCGGCCTCGAGAACGGCATCCCCGGTCCCCAGGTGTTCTACGTTCTGGAGCCCGCCGACCGGCTTGGGGCGGGCTTCGTCATGGAGTGGCTCGACGGCATCGCCCTTGGCGCGCGGATCGTGCGCTCTCCCGACCTCGCCGGGACGCGACCCAAGCTGGCCCGGCAATGCGGCGAGATCCTGGGCCGGATGCACACGATCGACCTGGAAGGCCACGGCCTCGACCGTGCTCTGGCGAGCCTCAGCGCGGTCGACTTCATCGAGCAGACCCGCGGCCGCTACGAGGCTCTCGGCACGCCGCAACCGATGATCGACTTCACCGCGCGCTGGCTGACGGAGAACGTGCCGGATTCGCCGGATCGGACCCTGGTTCACAACGACTTCCGCAACGGCAACCTCATGGTCGACAAAACGGGTGTCATCGCGGTGCTCGACTGGGAGATCGCCCACATCGGCGACCCGATGCGGGACCTGGGCTGGATCTGCACGAACTCCTGGCGCTACGGCGCCGGACCCGAGCTTCCGGTCGGCGGCTTCGGCACCTACGAGGACCTGTTCGCCGGCTACGAAGCGACGAGCGGCAGGGCGGTCGACCTGAAGAGCGTGCAGTACTGGGAGGTGTTCGGCTCCTTCTGGTGGGCCGTCTCCACCCTCGGCATAACCCAGCACTACCGCCAGGGACTGGACGCCTCGGTCGAGCGCGTGACGATCGGACGCCGCACCACGGAGTGTCAGGTCGACTGCGTGAATCTTCTGATCCCCGGTCCGGTCGAACTCGTCGGGGCGCCCGACCAGCTCCCGGACCCCGACATGCCCCGGCTCGAGGAACTGGTCGGCGCGACCCGGGACTTCCTGCACGGTCGGGTGAGGGACGAGACCACCGGGCGCACCCGGTTTCACGCCCTGGTCGCCGGCAACGCGCTCGACATCGTCTATCGCGACCTGCACTTCGGCGATGAACACCGCCGCCGCGAGCACGAGCGGCTCCGCGGCCTGGTCGACGCCGACGGCTCGCTGCTGGAATTGCGGTGGAAACTGGTTCACGCGATACGCGAGGACCAGATCGGCCTCGACGACCGGAGGCTCCACGAACACCTGCGCGCCACCGTCGTCAACCAGATCGCCATCGACCAGCCGAAGTACTCGGGTTTCAGGACCGCGGCGGGGCTGTAGAGTGACCCGCGACAAGGAGGATCGACAATGAACACGCAGACTCTCCGCAGGACAGCAGCGGCGGCGCTTGGCCTGGCTCTCGTCGCCGGTTCCCTCTCGGCTCAGTGGACGCGACGCGAGACCGGGCCAAGGATTCCACCGGCCGAAGCTGTCGAGAGCATCAACCTGATTCGCACTCTCTCTCACCACCCGCCGCTGATGGAGGCCTGGGGACCGTTCGGGGGCTACATCCTGCGCGGCAGCACACTCCCCGACCGGGATCGTGAAATCGTCATCCTGCGCACTGCCTGGCTGAACGAAGCTGAGTACGAATGGGGCCACCACGCGCGGGCGGCCAGGGCGGCCGGCATGTCGGACGAAGAGATCCGCAACGTCGCGGTCGGCGAGAACGCCGGTCCGTGGACCAGCTTCGAGCGCTACCTCCTGCGCGCGGCGACCGAACTGCACCGCGGGTCGGCCATTTCCGAACGGACCTGGGCATTCCTGAAGGCCCGCTACACGGACCAGCAGATGATCGACCTGATCTTCACGGTCGGCCAGTACCGCATGGTGTCAATGGCGCTCAGGAGCATTCGCGTCGAACTCGACGAGGGGCTGGAGCCCTTCCCCGAGGACGTGCCGCGCCGCTAGCGAGGCCCTAACCGGCCAGCCCTTCGCGGACTTCGGCGAGTCGTCCGATCGACTGCAGCACCCGCGCCGGGTCCTGCACCAGGTGCCGCACGACGACCTCGTCGTAGCCCATCTCACCCAGTTCGGCGAACGAAGCGGCGACCTGCGCCGCATCGCCCACGACCAGCGCCTCCCGCGGAAAGCCGCGATAGCCGCGTGAAATGACTCCGGTCGCCGCCTGCTCCGCTTCCGCCGCCGTCTCGCCGACGTAGATGTCACGCCGGATCGCGCACACCCCGACCGGGCGACCGTGGCGCCCGCAAGCGTCCCGGTACAGGCCGAGCTGGACGGCCGCCTCCGCCGGCGCCAACCCCGGCGCCGCCAGCCAGCCGTCGCCGAGCCGCGCAGCGCGGTCGATCGCCGGCGGCGCCGAGGCCCCGATCCAGACGTCGACCGGCTCCGGCGGACCCGGCGAGATGCGCGCCTCGCGGAGCCCGAAGCGGTCGTTCTCTCCGCCGGTGGTCACCGTCTCCCCAGCCCACAACCGGCGCAGGATGGAGAGCGACTGCTCGAACCGCGACGGCCGCTGCCGAACCGGAACGCCCATCGCCTCGAACTGGTTGTCGGCCGGACCGATCGCGCACTGAAGGATGAACCGGCCGGGGATGAGACTGGCCAGCGTCCCCACCTGCTCGGCGACGATCAGCGGATGCCAGAGCGGCAGCAGGTAGAGGGCGCCGGCCGGTCGATCTCCCCACTCCGCCAGCATCCGGCCCAGGATTGCCGTGTTCTGGTAGTACGGCAAAGCCGTGGCGTGATGGTCGCCCACGAACAACGCGTCGAGCCCGGCCTCCCGCGCCGCCCGCGCCCGGTCGATCATTCTCCGCGCCCCCTCGCGAGGGTCGTCTACGTTGTATGCGCTCTGAACGGAAATGCTGACCCGCATGGTTCCCTCGTCGCGGTCAATGTATAGGATCGCGCAACCGCCATCGCGCCATCAACAACGCACAGGAGCATGCGCCGAATCCCATGCCTGAACTGATTCTCGCAACCGTCCCCTATCCCGCCGGAGGTCTGATCGCCGGCGTTCTCGGTGCCGCCGCCGGCGCCCTGGTCGTCGTCATCATCGCCGAGGGCGCCAGCACCGAACCGATCAAGCCGAGGACGATCCCGATCTGGATGTGGATCGTACTCTGGGTCCCGCTCGGCCTCATCCTGATCCTCACGGACATGCCGGGCTGGCTGCGGACGCTGCTGTTCGTGATTCCCTTCGCGTTGACCCTGGGGCTGTTCAATCGACGTGCAGCCTGACCGTTTCGCGGCGGCCGCCGACGGCGCCCGCATCCGCTATCGGCAGGAAGGCCGTGGGCCGGTCGTCGTCTTCACCCACGGTCTCGGTAGCCACCTGGAGGCCTGGGAACAGACCGTAGCCACATTCCGGGACCGCTACACGGTCCTGACCTGGGACGTTCGCGGCTTCGGCGACTCGGCACGCCGCGCCGACACGATGGCGCCCGAAACCTGGTCCTCCGATCTCGCCGCCGTACTCGACGAAGTCGGCGCCGATGACGCGGTGATCGGCGGGATCTCGATGGGCGGCGTCGTTTCCCAGCGCTTCGCCCTCGACTTCCCCGAACGCACCCGCGCGCTGATCCTGATCAGCACCTCGAGCGAGGTGAACGAACGGGCCGCGGCCGGCTGGAACGCCCGCGCCGACATCGTCGAACGCGACGGTCTGGCCAAGGCCCTTGCCCCGACCGGCCCCGCCCTGTCCTACGGCAAGGAGTACCGGGAACGCCACGCCGAGGACATCGCGGAGGCGGCGCGTCTCACCATCGAACGGAACGACGCCGCCTCCTACGCAGCCGCCTGCCGTGCGGTCTCGAACATCGACTACACGGCGGATCTGGAGACCGTCACCTGCCCGACGCTGATCCTCCAGGGCCTCGAGGACGCCCTGACCCCGCCCGGCGGCAGCGTCATCATGTCCCGCCGGATCCAGGGCTCGCGCCTGGTCATGCTCGAGAACTGCGGCCACGCCATCCCCACCGAGCGGCCCGACGCGTTCCACGCCCAGATAGACGCGTTCCTGGCCGACGTCCTGTAGAGGAGCCGCGGCCGACCGCTACTTCAGGTGGCGGTCGAAGAAATCGATCTCCGCGGCCATCGCCTTGTCGAGCCACTCGCCGCTGTAGATGGCGTAGTGAGTGATGTCCCAGGCGTGGTACTCGACGGGGACCCGGCCGGAGAGGATCCGGTAGACGCGTTCGCCGTGCTCGCGAATGTCGAAGTAATGCTCCTGCTTGGCGTCGATGATGAGGGTCGGCGCGGTGATGAGGTGAGCGTGTTCGACGGGTGAGAACCTCGCGAAGCGCTCGTAGTAGGGACTGCCGGTGAGGCCCTCCGGCTTGTCGTCGCCGATCGGAACCGGAGCCAGTTCCCCGCGAGCGCGGCGTACGCGGTTCGCGTGGACCGCCTCGAGCCCCCCCGGGCTCGTGACCAGACCGTTACGCTGGTCCATCGCGCCGACCTGCGCGGCCACGGCCTTGACCCGCCGGTCGTGGGCGGCGCGCCAGATGACGTGGCCGCCACCGAAGCTCGAGCCCCAGATGCCGATCCGCGACGGGTCGGCGTGCGGCTCGCCCTCGACGAAGGAGATCGCGGCGTCGATGTCCTCCTGTTGGTCCAGGGGATCGACCAGCTCCCGGATTGCCTGGGCCTTCACGGTGACGAAACCGGCCGCGTCGGGCTTCGGCATCTCGCCGTGAACGACGAGCCGCGCGTCGCTCTCACCCCAGCCTCTGTAGTCGAAGGCCAGGACCAGGTAGCCGGCGACCGCGAAGCGCGGCGCGATGCCGCGATTCAGGTGGGCCTTGGTACCGCCCCAGCCGTGGCAAAGCACGATCGCCGGCAGCTTCTCGCCCTCGGCGGTCGCCTTCGGGTAGAAGACATCGCCAGCGAGACGGGTACCGTCGCTCCAGATCTCCACCGGCTTGCGCACGAGGGTCGGATAGCCCTCGACTTCCATCAGCTTGTCGGCGGCCGTTGCCGGGACACCGCCGATGACCAGGGCCAGCATCGCCACGACCGCCCCCGACACGTACCGCACACTCAGGCTTCCTTGCATCGTGCTTTCCTCCGTTTGAATCCCCTGGATCGTACCCGACCCGCACCGCGGAACCGCCACTCCACCGGGTGCTGAACGATGCCTCAGTAAACGGGTAGAGTCTGTCCCGCAATGAACCGCGTTCGCTCTGCCGCCGGGGCCGCGGCCTGGTTCCTGTGCGCCTTCTCGCCGGCAGCGGCAGCACAGGGCGACCGGCCCGCCGCGACAGCCTCGCCGATCGGCGAGGCGCCCCAACTCGACGGCCGCGTCCTCGACGATCCGGTCTGGCAGACCATCGCGCCTGCATCCGGTACGACCCAGACCCGGCCCTTCGCCGGCCAGCCGGGCACCGAACGCACCGAAGTCCGCTTCGCGTTCACGGAGGACACCCTCTTCGTCGCCGTCGTCTGCCACGACCGCGAACCGAACGGCATCGTCATCTCCGACAGCCGCCGCGACGCGCCCCTGAACGAGACGGACAGCTTCCAGGTCATCTTCGACACGTTCCAGGACGGGCGCAACGGTTTCGTGTTCGGCACGAACCCCGCCGGCATCGAGTACGACGGCCAGGTCCTGCAAGGCGGCTCGGGCGTGTTCGGCGGCATGGGCGGAGGCGGCCGTTTCCGGGGCGCACTGTCCGCGGGGTTCAACCTGAACTGGGACGGCGCCTGGAACGTCGCAACGCAGGTCGGCGACTATGGCTGGAGCGCCGAGTTCGCGATTCCGTTCCGCACTCTCCGCTATCCCCCGACCGACGTGCAGACCTGGGGCCTGAACTTCCAGCGCAACATCGCTCGCCACAGGGAGGTCGCCTTCTGGTCCGAACTCGACCGGAACCACGACCTGGACCGGTTGACCGACGCGGGCTCGCTCCAGGGCGTCGCACCGCCGCCACAGCGGAACCTGAAGCTGATCCCTTACGCCATCGGATCGAGCCGGGAGCCGCCGGCGGCCGGCAGCGACAACGAGTCGGATTCCGATCTCGGCGTCGATCTCAAGTACAGCGTGACCCCGAGCCTGACCCTCGACCTGACCTACAACACGGACTTCGCCCAGGTCGAGGTCGACGAGCAGCAGGTGAATCTCGACCGGTTCAACCTGTTCTTCCCCGAGAAGCGGCCGTTTTTCCTGGAGAACGCGGGCCTGTTCACGGTCGGAGCGCGGGGCGGGAGTCGCGCATCGGCCCGGGTCGACCTGTTCTTCAGCCGGCGCATCGGCATCGGACCCGGCGGCGAGCTGATCCCGATCGACTACGGCGGCCGGCTCTCCGGCAAGGCGGGCCGCTTCAACGTGGGACTGCTCCACATGCAGACCGCCGCGGTCGGCGGGCTGCACGGCAACGACTACGCCGTCGCCCGGGTCAACCGCGAGCTGGGCGAACGCTCCAGCATCGGCGGCATCTTCGTCAGCCGCGAGGGCGTGGGCAGCCTCGCCGCGCATGACGACACGAACCGGGCCTACGCCATCGACGGCAAGTGGGGCATCGGCGAGCACCACACGATCGAAACCTACCTGGCCCAGACCGACACACCGGGACTCGATGGCGACGACAGCTCGATGCTCCTGAGCTACAACCTCGGCAAGCCTCAGTGGCGCGGCAGCCTCAGCTTCGCCGAAGCCCACGCCAACTTCAACCCCGAAGTCGGCTTCCTGTCGCGACGGGAGTTCCGGAACATCTCCGCGTTCGGCATGCGCACCATTCGCCCGAAGGACCTGGCCGGCTTTCACGAACTCCGGCCCCATATCTCGTACAGCGGCATCTGGGACTTCGACGACTACCTGGAGAGCGAGTACCTCCATGTCGACAACCACTGGGAGTGGCGCAACGGCATCCAGGTCCACACCGGCGTGAACTTCACCGTGGAGGGCGTCAAGGAGACCTTCGAGATCGTCGAGGGCATCCCGGTCCAGGCAGGCAGGTACAGCCACCACGAGACGCAGACCGTGTTCTCGACGAACCAGGCGAAGCCGTTCTCGGTCTACATCCGCAACATCGCCGGCGGCTTCTTCGGCGGCGACCGGAGTTCGACTTCGTTCACCCTGCTTGCCCGGCGCGGCGAACGAATGACCTCGGAACTGACCTGGGACCACAACGACGTGGACATCGCCTCGGGCAGCTTCCAGGTCAATCTGGGCCGTCTCCGACTCTCCTACTCGATCACCCCGCGGATGCTCGTCCAGGCGCTCGCCCAGTACAACGACCAGTCGGACAACGTGTCCGCGAACCTCCGCTTCTCCTGGCTGCAGGACGCGAACACGGGACTGTTCGTGGTCTACAACGAAGTCGACGAACTGGGCGCCCGGATCCTCTACGAGCGGCCGGACCGCACCGTCATCGTGAAGTACAGCCGGCTGGTCGACGTCTTCCGCTAGTTGCCTTCCGTCGAGTTCACCCCGACTGCCAACAGGACCTTCGCCGCCATGAACCCGAACGACCTGCGCGTCTACTTCTCCTTCCGCTCCCCCTTCTCGTGGTTCGCCTTCCACCGCATCACGACGACCGGCGTGCTCGACTGGAACGGGATCGACGCCGTGCCGATCTTCCCCTTCGGGAAGGGCGCCAACCTCTCGGCCGGGCGCGCCAAGTCGAGCTACGTCCGCCAGGACGCGGAGCGGATCGCGGAGGCCTACGGGCTACCGATGAACTGGCCGGAAGGCGGTGACGATCCGGACTGGTTCCCGCCGCATCAGATCTACGTCTGGGCCCGGGAGCAGGGCAAGGCGATCGACTACGCACGAGAGGCCTTCATGGCCCGGTTCGGGCGCGGCCTCGACCTCGCCAGTGACGAGGTCATGCGTGCCGCCGCGGCCGCCGCGGGCCTCGACGGCGGCGAGGCCCTGGCCGTCGCTCACGATCCCGAGTGGAAGGACAGGATCATGGCCGGCTTCGCCCATACGCGCGACGACGGCGCCTTCGGCGTTCCGCTCTTCATCTACCGCGGCGAGCGCTTCTGGGGCAACGACCGCCTGGACTGGCTCCTGCGGGAGGTGGCGCGCTCGGAAGGCCGGGAAGTACCCGACCTCGCGGCGAGCCCGCTGGCGCCGGTCTACTCCGCGTAGCCGCCACCCGCCCGTCCTGTGTGCTTCAATAGGACGACTTGCCCCTGTTCGAGCAGCACCGTGCCCACCTGACGCGGGCCGAAGCGTACTGCCGCCTTCCGCCGGCCGCGTTCGCCGTCGTGGGCGGCATCGCACTCGCGGTGCTGCTGGGAGTCACGGTGGCCGAGGTCCTCTGGCGCCACCTCCTGAACGACTCGCTGCCCTGGATCGAGGACATCTCGACCATGTCGCTCACCGTGGTGGTGGCGGCCGCCATCGCCTACGGCGCGGGCGAGGGCGCTCATGTCTGCGTGAACCTGATCGCGCGCCTCGCGGCCCGGCGGGTCACCAGAGTCACGGACGCGATCGCACGGCTTCTGGGCCTCGGCGTGACGGCGATGGCCGCCTACGCCCTGTTCGTTCACGGCAGTTGCGGCCTTCCCTGCGGCGATGTGACCGGCAGCCTCTCGATCCCACATACGCCGTTCTACTACGCGCTCGGCGCGTCGCTGGCCGCCTACGGCTGCCTGCTCGCGTCCCAAATGCTGCTGGGCTTCGCGGTCTGGAACGACGAAGACCCCAACGAGCCGGTCGAATGACGGCCGGAACCGGAATCGCCCTGCTGGGCTTTCTCACCCTTCTCGCCCTGCTCCTGATCCGCGTGCCCGTGGGGCTGGCGATGCTGATCGTGGGCGCGGCCGGGATCGCCCTGATCCGGCCCGGAGCGGTCGTACCGGTGGTGGCGGGAGAGATCTTCGCGGTCTCCTCCCGCTACTCGCTCACCATCCTGCCCCTGTTCATGCTGATGGGCAATCTGGCCCTGGTCTCCAGGATGAGTCAGGACCTGTACCGGGCCGCCCATAGCTGGCTCGGCCGTTTCCGCGGCAGCCTCGCCTCCGCGTCGATCGTCGCGTGCGCCGGATTCTCGGCTCTCTCGGGCTCGTCGCTGGCCGCCGCGCTGACCATGGGCCGCGTGTCGCTGCCCGAGATGCGGCGGTTCAGGTACGACGATTCCCTGGCCACCGGCGCCATCGCCGCCGGAGGAACCCTGGGCATTCTGATCCCACCGTCGGCAGGGCTGGTGATCTACGGGATCATCACCGAAGAGAGCATCGGACGTCTGTTCATGGCCGGAGTGATACCCGGGGTTCTGCTGACTGTGCTCTTTGTTCTCGCCATCTGGATCGTCGTCAAACGCGACCCGGGCAAGGCGCCGCACGCCACGGCGCCCGTTCCGTGGCGGGAACGGCTCAGGGCCACGGCGAGCGCTTCGTGGATCCTGGGCATCGTCGTCGTGACGATCGGCGGCATCTACGCCGGCGTCTTCTCCGCGATCGAAGCGGCCGGAGTGGGAGCGCTGCTGGCGCTGGTCGCGGCCTGTGTGCGGCAAACGCTCAACCGAAAGAGCATGATCGAAGTGGCGAATTCCACGCTGAAGGCGAGCGGCACCGCCTTCCTGGTGCTGTTCGGCGCGTTCGTGTTCAAGATCTTCCTTGGATTCACCGGCATCGCCTTCGTCGCCTCCGAGTGGGTCGGCGAACAGGGGTTCTCGGGTGCTCAGGTCGTCCTGCTGGTGCTGATCATGTTCATCGTCCTCGGCACCTTTCTGGACGGATTCGCGATGTTGGTGCTGACCGTTCCGCTGGTGCAGCCGATCCTCGAGTCGCTGGGCGTCGACATGATCTGGTTCGGTGTGATGATCGTCATCGCGCTCGAGATGGGCTTGATCTCGCCTCCGGTCGGGTTGAACATCTTCGTGGTGAAGGGCGTGGCGCCCGACGTGCCGGTCCGCACGATGTTTCGCGGCATCGTTCCGTTCTGGCTCGCCCTCCTCGCGGCGATGGTTCTGATCGCGCTGCTTCCCCGCATCGCCACGTTGCTGCCGGACGCCATGTACGGATGAACACGAAGCGTACGAAGAGCTCGCGGCTTGGCTCGGATGACGAGTTGCTCTACGAAGTCGACGACCGGATTCCCCGTTCCCTCGCAGTCGGACTCGGCCTGCAGCTCGCCGCCCTGGGCCTCAACGGGATGGTGCTCCTGCCGACGATCGCCTTCCGTGCCGGCGGCGCCGAGGATCTGGTGCTCTGGGCTGTCTTCGCCTCCGTCCTGGCCTGTGGCGCCGCCTCGATCATGCAGGCCCTGCGGGTGCGACGGTTCGGGGCGGGTTACGTCCTGCCTCACGTCAGCTCGGCGATCTTCGTCGCCGTGTGCGCGGAGGCCCTGATCCAGGGCGGACCGGGGCTGCTGGCAACCCTGGTCGTCGTCTCGGCCCTCGCCCAAGTCGCGCTCTCGGCCCGGCTCGCCCTGCTCCACAGGGTTCTCACCCCCGTCGTCACGGGAACGGTCGTCATGCTCCTTCCCGTCAGCGTGATGCCGATTCTCTTCCGCATGCTGAACGAACTGCCACCGGGCGCCCCGGCGTACGCCGCGCCGCTGAGCGCCGGCGTCATGATCTGCACATTCCTGGGCGTCGCTCTCAAGGGGAGAGGGACCGCGCGCCTCTGGGCCCCCGCGATCGGTATCGTCACCGGCGCCCTGGCCGGCGCATTCCTCGGCATCTACGATGCCGGACGCGTGGCCGATGCAGCCTGGATCGGCATTCCGCGGGGCCGGCCGCCCGGGCTGGATCTCGAGTTCGGCGCCCCGTTCTGGGCCCTCCTGCCCGCGTTTCTGTTCGTGACGCTGGTCGGTTCGACCAAGTCGGTCGCCGTCGCGGTCGCCGCCCAGCGCGTGGCGTGGCGCCGGCCCCGCGCGGTCGACTTCCGGGCCGTGCAGCGGGCCGTGGCCGCGGAAGGCGCCGGGAGCCTGCTGGCGGGGCTGGCGGGGACGATGCCCAACACGCTGAACGCGGGCACCGTGTCCGCGGTGGAGATCACCGGCGTCGCGGCGCGCAGGGTGGGTGTCGCGTGCGGGTTGGTCTTCGTCGTCCTGGCCTTCCTCCCGAAAGCGCTGGCCCTCATTCTCGCGATCCCCGCCGCGGTCGTAGCCGCTTCCGTTGCCGTGGTCATGGCGACGCTGTTCACGGTCGGCGTGCGTGAAGTCGCGAGCAGCATGGGGTCGAACCCCCGCAACGGCCTGATCGCAGCCGTCTCGTTCTGGACCGGTGTCGCGTTCGAGTTCGACATGATCTTCCCGGCTTACTTCGCCGAGTTCGCGGGTGGCCTGTTGAGCAGCGGGTTGACCACGGGGGGCCTGCTGGCGCTCCTGCTCGCGGCGCTGACGATACGGCGGAAGAGCCAGCTCAAGGGCAAGCTCGACATGGCCGAACTGCCGAGGATCAGGAAGTTCATTCAGGCATTCGCCGCCCGCCACGGCCTGGAGGCCGTGGTGGAGAGGCTCGAAGCCGCGACCGAGGAGACACTGCTCACGCTTCTGCAGTCGCGCGCGGAGAACGACGGGGTGGACGACGCCCCCGACGACGAGAGACCCGATCTGCTTCTCCAGGCGCGCGAAGAGGACGGAGAGGCCGTGCTGGAGTTCAAGGTCGGCGCGGCAAGCGCCGACGAACTCAACCTCCAGGACCGTTTGACGTCCCTGGACGAACAGACCCGGGCGGCGCGGATCGAGCAGGAATTCTCGCTTCGGCTGCTCAGACACCTCGCGTCCTCGGTTCGACACCAGCAGTTTCACGACACGGACATCCTGACCCTCCACGTTTCCGCTGGCGCCCGGCGTGGTTCCTGAAGTGTCGAAGCTCGGCCGGATCCTCGTCCTCGGACTGATGCTGGCCTGCGGATGCCGGCCGGCCTCCGATACCCGGGAGCTGTCGCTGGCGCACTTCCTGGCAGCGGATCACCCCCTGAACGAGGCCGTGTTCACGCCGTTCTCGCAAGAACTCGCGGAACTCTCGGGCGGCAAGCTGACCGTCAGGCAGTTCCCCGCCGGCGCCCTCAACTCGTCGGCGCCCGCGCAGTACTCGATTCTGCTCGGCGGCGTGGCCGACATCGCTCTCGCCATTCCCGCCTACACCGCCGATGTCTTTCCGAAGACCGACCTGATCGCCTACCCCGGCATCTGCAAGACGACGAGGGACTGCACCGAGGCCATGCTGCGCGCCCGGCAGGTTCTGGAGCCGGAGTACCAGGCGCGGGTTCTGGCGCTCTGGTCCAACGCCGCCCCGGTGCTGCTCACACGCAACGTACCGGTACGAACGCTCGAAGACATCCGCGGACTCAAGATCCGGGTCTCGACCCGGAGCGCCATCCCGTTCATCGAAGCGCTTGGCGCCAGCGCCGTCATGCAGCCCGGCCCGGTCGTCCACCAGAGCCTGGCGACGGGAGTCGTCGACGGCGTCGCCCTCTCCCCCTCGGGGATCGTCACCTTCCAGCTTCACGAGCCCGCCGGCTACCTGACCTCCTGGCTTCCCGCGTCCGGGCTGCCGTTCGTCCTGCTGATGAATCAGGAGGTGTACGACAGCCTTTCTCCCGAAGCGCGGGCCTGGGTCGACGAAGCCGCGGATGTCTCCCTTTCCAGAGCCGGAGCCGTCGCTTACGAGCGCGCCGGGGCCGAGGGGATACGCCTGGCGGAGGAGGCCGGCGTCGAGATCATCGATCTCTCGGAAGACGAAAAGCGCCGCTTCGAACGGGCGATCGCCTCCGCGCGCGAAGCCGGCCTCGCCCGTCAGGTGGGCGACACGACGGCTGGCGAGGTCATCCGTCTGTTCGAGGGAACGGAGACCGGCCAGCCGCCACGTCGCCGACGATGACGACGCAGGGCGGCTTGATCCGGCCTGAGAACTCTCCAGCCGCCAACGTCTCAAGTGTGCAGCGCACCGTCCTCTGTTCGGTCGTCGTCGCCCGCTCCACGATCGCCACCGGCGTGGCGGGCCGGCGTCCGGCGGCGATCAGGCCGCGGCCGATACGCTCCAGTCGCCGGGCCGGCATCAGGACGACGACGGTATCGGCGCCGGACAGACCGCCCCAATCCGGTTCTCCGCCATCGGCGTTCCGTGCCGACACGACCGCGAAACCCAGGGAAACGCCGCGGTGCGTCAACGGGATGCCGGCAACGGCCGGTGCGGCCACGATGCTGCTCACGCCGGGGACCACCTCGCACGACACACCCGCGGCGGCACATGCTTCGATTTCCTCGCCGCCGCGGCCGAAGACGGTCGGATCGCCTCCCTTCAGCCGGACCACGTGAGCGCCATCGAGCGCCCGTTCGATCATCAGCTTCTCGATCCGGCGCTGCCGGGCCTGGACGTCGTCGCCGGGGCGCTTGCCGACGTCGACGATCTCGGCGCCTGCCTTCGCTTCGGACAGAAGCTCCGGTGCCGCGAGCCGGTCGTGCAGCACGACATCCGCTGCCCGCAGCCGCTTCAGGCCCAGGACCGTGATCAGGTCCGGGTCGCCGGGCCCGGCGCCGATCAGCGTGACCCGCCCCGCACCGCTCATCCTCCGGGCTCCTCGGCGGAAACACCCATGATCTGCTCCGCCCGTTCGCGGGCTTCAACGGCCCTGCCCTCGCGGAACAGGACCAGGACCTCCGAGTCAACCAGTTCATACCAGCGCCGGCGCCGCTCCTCGAACCCGGGCACCGCTCGCGCCAGAGGCGCCCGCAAACGGCCGGCGAGCTCGAGCAGCGCCCCGTACTCGGGCCCCAGCTCCCGCTCGAGCCGCTCGCGGAGACGCACCGCCAGCGCCGGAGCGCGTCCGGAGGTCGAGATCGCCACGACCAGGTCGCCCCGGCGGACGAGCGCCGGCATGATGAAGCTGCAGTGCTCGAGGTCGTCCTCCACGTTGGCGAAGATGCCGCGCCGCTCCGCCTCGGCGAAGAAGGACCCGTCCGACGCCGGCTCGCCGGGCTCAGCCAGAGCCAGGGCGGCGCCTTCGAGATCTCCTGCCCGGTACGGCCGGGCCACATGCTCGATCTCTCCGTCCTGAGCCCGTTGCGCAAGCTCCAGGGTCAACTCGGGAGCGACGACGCGCACCCGCGCTCCGCAGCGCAGGAGGCCTGCAACCCGCCGTTCCGCGACCCGACCGCCGCCCTTGACGACGACCAGCCGCTCGGCGAGCGAGAGGTAGACTGGGTAGTAGGCAGGCGGTCGAGCGTCGCCGCTCAACGTGGCTGCAGAACGTGTAGGCCGCATTCCTTGCCGGTGTGGGATTCCCACCACCAGCGGCCGCTGCGGGCGCCTTCACCAGGGCGCGATGGGCGAGTGCACGGCGCGCAGCCGATCGTCCGGTAGCCCTGGTCGTAGAGTGGGTGGTAGGGCACTCCGTGCTCATGAATGTAGGCCCAGACCTCGTCCTCGGTCCAGTCGAGGAGCGGGCAGACCTTGACCAGGCGCCCCTTCGTCCTCGTCACCCGGTCCACCTCGACCTTGTTCAGGACATCGCGCGTCGGCGTCTGATCCCGCCGCAGGCCGCTCAGCCAGGCGGGGGTTCGCGCCAGGGCCCGGCGCATCGGCTCCACCTTGCGCACGTTGCAGCAACGTTGCCGGCCCGCGACCGACGTGTAGAAGAGGTTCGGTCCCTCCCGCTTGACCAGGCGCGCCACGTCCGAGGCGCGCGGCGCCAGCATCTCCACCTCCACGCCGTAGTGCAGCCGGACGTGCTCGATGTGCCGGAACGTCTCCTCCGGCAGCCGGCCCGTGTCGAGGGTCACGATCCGAACCGGCAGACCGAGCTGGTGACACATGTGAAGGAGCACCATGCCTTCGGCCTGGAACGAAGTCGCCAG
Source organism: Holophagales bacterium (assembly GCA_009845425.1). Classification (GTDB taxonomy): domain Bacteria; phylum Acidobacteriota; class Thermoanaerobaculia; order Multivoradales; family Multivoraceae; genus Multivorans. The sequence goes on along the minus strand of VXZQ01000005.1, from coordinate 168,827 downwards.
GGTGAGCTCGCTTCCCCACCGGCCGTGAGCCCAGCGCAGCACCTGTTCCGGCGTCGCGAGTTCCAGCTCCATCGCCCAGCCGAGGACGCAGAGATCGCCGTCGGCGGCGAGGCCCGGGAACTCCAGGACGGCGCCTCCGATGCCGTCCTGGCTCGTCTGCTCGCTCATTTGTGACAAATACGATCACAAATGTCTCATGGTTGCAATGGACACGCCGTAGCGTGATTCACGCTACCCGTGCACCAGTCCGGACGCGAGTCATCGAGCGCACGGACGGCATGACGCTAGAGGGACCGGAGGGCGGCTGCCAGCGCGTCCAGGTCCGCACGGTCGTTGTACACCTGCGGCGCCACGCGGATCGCCTCGCCACGAACGGAGACGAAGATGCCGGCGCGCCGCAGCGTCGCCGCCGCCTCGTCCGCGTCGAGGCCCCGAACGCTGCGGAGGCCGAACAGGTGGGCCCCGCGCCAGGCCCGGTCCTCCAGCTCGAAACCCGCCTCGCGGAAGACCTCTTCGAACGGCTCGAGCAGATCCTCGCAGTACTCCTGCACGCGCTCCGGCCCCCACTCGAGCACCATGTCGAGCGCCGCGTTCAGCATCGGTACCTGAATCTGGTTGCTCCGCTCCCCGACGTCGTAGCGCAGCGCCCCCGGCCGGTAGGACTCGACGTACTCGATCCGGCCCGCGACGAAGCGGTCGCTTCCTTCGCGCCCCGCCCACGGCTCCTCCAGCGGCACTCCCTCGTCGAAGCGCTCGCCGAACCAGGCCAGGCCGCTCTGATACGGGCCGAACAGGGTCTTGTACGCGGCGACAACGAGCGCGTCGGGCGCCACCCTCTCTACGTCGAACGGCATTGCTCCGATCGACTGCGTGCCGTCGATCACGAAGGCGGCTCCCACCGCGCGGGCGCGCCGCCCGATCGCCGCGACGTTGAAGCGGGTGCCGTCCGCCCAGTGGACGACTGGCGTCGCCACCGCCGCCGTGTTCCGGTCGATCGCCCGGAGCAGCCGGCGGTTCCACGATGCGCCCGGACTCGGCCTGCCCCTGGCGGATCGTTCGACGACCCGGAGTTCCGCTCCGTTCTCCCTCGCCTTGCGCATCCAGACGTAGACGTTGCTCGGAAACTGGTCGCCCAGGATGACGATGTTCTGGCCACTCTCGACCGGCACATTGCGAGCGGCCGTGGCGATGCCGTACGACACGGCCGGGATGATCGCCACCCGCTGCGGGTCGGAACTCCCGATCAGCCGTGCGAACCGCTCGCGCAGTGCGTCTGTCTCGACGAAGAAGTCGTCCGCGACGATCTTCGACGGGTCCCTCCGGCGCGCCATTCCGCGGAGGCCTGCCTCTTCGACCTCCCGAGCGAGGGGCGCCATGTAGGCGCAGTTCAGGTAGTGAAGGTGCGGGGGCAGCTGGAACCGATAGCGCTGGCAGGGGAGCACGGGGCGGCCATCCTATGGTCGGAACAGGGCCTGGGACCGGAAACGTCGCTGGCGGACAGCCCTATACGGCAGCCAGAGCGCTGTCCAGATCCCGGACGAGGTCGTCCACCGTCTCCAGACCGATCGAGAGACGCACGACCTCCGGACCGGCGCCGGCGGCGGTGCGCTGTTCATCCGTAAGCTGCCGATGGGTCGTCGACGCCGGATGGATGATCAACGAGCGGGCATCGCCGATGTTCGCCAGGTGGGAGAACAGCTCGCACTTCTCGACGACCTTGACGCCCGCCTCGTAGCCGCCCCGCACGCCGAACGTGAACACGGCGCCGGCCCCGTCAGGCAGGTACTTCTCTGCAAGCTCGCGGTACGGACTGGTCGGCAGGCCGGCGTAGGACACCCACTCGACCTTCGGGTGCTCCGTCAGCCACTCGGCGACCGCCAGGGAGTTCCGGCAGTGGCGTTCCATGCGCAGGGCGAGAGTCTCGGTACCGAGCAACGTGAGAAAGGCGTTCATCGGCGCCATCGAGGCGCCGAGGTCCCGCAGGCCCACCGCGTGCGAGTGGACCGTGAAGGCAAGCTCACCGAACGTCTCGCTGAACTTCAGGCCGTGGTAGGCCGGCTCCGGCTCCGAGAGGCCCGGGAAACGTCCCGATGCCGACCAGTCGAACCGACCACTGTCCACCACGGCGCCGCCGATCACCGTGCCGTTGCCGGAGAGGAACTTCGTCGCCGAATGGACGATCAGGTCGGCGCCCCATTCGAACGGTCGGCAGAGCCAGGGCGTTGCGAGCGTGTTGTCAACGATCAACAGGGCGCCCGCGGCCCGGGTCAGACCGGCCAGGGTCTCCAGGTCGGTAACCACGCCGCCTGGGTTCGCCAGGCTCTCGACGAACAGCGCCTTGGCACCCTGGGCCAGCACCGCCTCGACCGCGGAGAGGTCCTCCGTGTCGACGAAGTCGCAATGCCAGTCGAACTTCGGGAAGGTCCGGCTGAACTGTGTGACCGACCCGCCGTAGAGCTTGTTCGAGGCCGCGAACCGCTCTCCCGCCTCGATCAACGGAAAGAAGGCCAGGACCTGGGCGGCGTGGCCCGAGGCGGCGCAGGTCGCCCCGCAACCACCTTCCAGGCTGGCGATGCGCTGCTCCAGCGCGGCCACCGTCGGATTGCCGAGGCGGGAGTAGATGAAGCCGAAGGTCTGGAGATTGAACAAAGACGCCGCGTGGTCCGCGTCATGGAACGCATAGGCCGACGTCTGGTGAATCGGGATCTGGCGCGATCCCGAAACCGGGTCGGGGCCGGCGCCGGCATGGATCATCCGGGTTTCGAAGCCCCAGTCGGAAGCGGTGCCGCCCTCCGGGGCTGGTGTTTCTTCACTCATGGCGGCGGAGTCTACGCCGCCCGAGATGGCTCGTCACCCCGCGCGTTCGTCCCGCTTCAGCGGACGTGGCCAGCGGCTGCTGATCACGCCGCGGTCGAACCCGCCCCAGCCCAACTCACCCCAGATGCGGCCGTACTCGATCTTCGGGCAGCGGTTCATGATCACGGTGAGCCCGGCGGCTTCCGCCTCGGCGGCGGCCTCGTCGTTGCGCACGCCGAGCTGCATCCAGACCACCTCGAACCCCTTCTCCACCCGCAGCCGGATGGCCTCCCTGGTCGTCTCGAGCGCCGCGTCCGAGCCGCGGAAGATGTCGACCATCTCGACCGGCGCCGGCACCTCCGCCAGCGAGGCGCAGACCCTCTCGCCCAGGATCGCCCCCGCCGCCGCCGCCCGCGGATTCACCGGAATCACCCGGTAGCCCTTCTCCTGCAGGTACTTCATCGCGAAGTTCGAGGGCCGCTTCCAGTTCGGGGACGCGCCCACCATCGCGATCGTGCGCACCCGCCGGAGGATGCCGGCGATCAGGGCATCGCTGTAGCGGAGGGTGGTGCCCACGGCGGGGATGTTAGCGCCAGTAGACGAGCGCACGTCAGCGGGGCGGATGGGCCCTGAGCCCCTCCTCGTCCGGCTCCGTGCCCCAACCGGGAGTGTCCGGCACGATCAGGCAACCGTCCTCGAACTCCGGCTCGACCGTGAAGATCTCGCCGTCCCAGGGCAGCCGGTCGATGTCCGTCTCCATGATCCGCAGGTTCGGGACCGCCGCGCTCATGTGGGCGTTCATCATCGTCGCCAGGTGGCCGTAGTAGTTGTGCGGCGCCACGTTCACCTCGTGAGCGTTGGCCAGGGCGGCGATCTTCATCGATTGCCAGACGCCGTTCCACACCGCGTCGATGATCGCCACGTCCACCGCCTGGTTGCGCAGGAACGGCAGGAAGGCGGCGGGCGTGATCAGGGTCTCGCAGGAGCTGATCGGGTGCGGGCTGCACCGTCGCACGGTAGCCAGCCCCTCCGCCGAGGGCGTGTCGATCTCGATCCAGAAGAGATCCAGGTCGGCGAGCGCCCGCACGATCCGGCAGTAGCCCTCGATCTTCGCGTTGAAGTTCAGGTCGAGCAGGATGTCGACGTCCTCGCCGGCGCCCTCACGCAGCGCTTCGAGATGACACCGGAGCTCCCGGATCGTCCGGCGCTCCACGTTCTGGCCCGGCTCGTAGGGCCGACCGAAGCCGGGCGCCCAGCCACGGGGCGCGCCGCTCGTGTAGTCGAAGATGTTCGTCTTGAGCGCCTTGAATCCCCGTTCGCGGACTTCCGCGCCAAGAGCGATCACGCCCTCGATGTCCGTGATCGCGTTTCCGTAGTACTGAGGCAGTCCGATCCGCCAGGTCCCGCAGTGCGACCAGTACACCGGCACCCGGTCCCGCACCCGACCGCCGAGCAGGTCGCAGCAGGGAACGCCCAGAGACCTGGCCCAGGCGTCGAGCACCGCGTTCTCGATCGCTCCGATGCCCATGGCCATGACCCCGGACATCGACTGCCGGGCCCGGACCAGGAGCCGCTGGTAGATCGGTTCCACGTCCCGGACACGGGAGCCGACGACCCGCTCAGCGAGCTGCTCGATCACGGTCGTCACGCCGACCGCGCCCTGGTGCTCGTCGTACTCACTCCAGCCGACGACGCCGTCCTCGGTCGTCAGCTTGACGAAGTGGTAGTTCCGCCAGCCTGCGTCGCAGTGCCGGGTCTCGATGCTCCTGACCTTCATCCGTTGGTCCCCTCCTCGGCCGGAACGGCCCCAAGCCACTCGCCGATCACCTCTTCCGTGTTCTCTCCCAGAGCCGGAATCGGCTCGAGCGGACCGGATGGCCGTCCGTCGAAACGGACGGCGCTCGCCGGCAGGCTGATCTCGCCCAGTCCCGGATGATCGACGGTCTCGAAGAAGCCGCGCTCCCGGAGATGCTGATCCACGTTGACCTCGGCCAGGTCCCGGACCGGCGCGGACGGTACGCGGTGCGCGCGCACCGCCTCGTCGACCTCCGCCCGGGTAAGGCCGGTGGTCCACGCCGCGACCAGCGCCTCCGTCTCTTCCCGATGGGCGACGCGGGCCTCGTTGTTCCGGAACCGGGGATCGGAGATCAGGTCCTCCCGTCCCATCGCCCGGAGCAGGTTCCGCCAGTGCCGCTCGGTGATGCAGATGACCGCAACGTGGCCGTCACGGCAGGGGTACACGCTGTAGGGCGAGACGCGGCCGTGCCGGTTGCCGGCCCGTCCGGGCAGCTTCCCGTCGTGGTGCATCAGTCCGAGCTGCGAGAGCAGGGTCGGATAGGCCGCCTCCTGCATCGCCACCTCGACCAGACGACCCCTACCCGTCCGCTCCCGTTCGTAGAGCGCGCTGACGATGCCGCCGTACAGGTGCGTTCCGCCCAGAAAGTCGATGAACGCCGGCCCCGCCTTGAGCGGCTCGCCTCCGACTTCGCCGGTGATGCTCATCACGCCGGACCAGGCCTGCACCGTGATGTCCATGCCGAGCCGCTCGGAATCAGGGCCGCTCAGTCCATAGGCGGTGCCCGAGGCGTAGATCAACCGCGGGTTCAGCTCCCGCAGCGCCTTCCAGCCGACCCCCAGGCGGTCCATCACCCCCGGCGCGAAGTTCTCGATCAGTACGTCCGCGACCCCGCCCAACCGGCGCAGCAGATCCCGCCCCTGCTCCTCCTTCAGATCGCAGGTCGCGGACCGCTTGTTCGTGTTCAGAAAGGCGAGCGGAAAGGAGGGCGGCCCGCCATGGGCCTCGCGACGGCGCAGCGGCTCGCCGCGCGGCGGCTCGACCTTGACGACATCCGCCCCGGCCTGAGCGAGCAGGAAGCCGGCGTACGGGCCCTGGTAGACCTGACCCAGGTCGAGCACCCGAACCCCGGCGAGAGGTCTGGGCGCCTTCAATGAAACGAACCGCCGATCACGTCGCGGGCCACGATCAGACGCTGAATCTCGTTCGGCCCCTCGCCCACCCGGCGAATACGGAGCTCCCGGTACCAGCGCTCGAGCGGCAGATCCTTCGTCATCCCGTAGCCGCCATGGATCTGCATTGACCGGTCGACGACGCGGCTGGCGCCCTCGCTCGCCACCAGCTTGCAGATCGCCGCCTCCGTGCGGAACGGCTTGCCGGCATCGGCGCGGGCCGCGGCCTCCAGGGTCAGCGCCCGGGCGGTGCGCAGGTCGATCTCGTTGTCGACGATCATCCACTGGACCGCCTGCCGGGTCGACAGGTAGTCGCCGAACGTCTTGCGCGTCTTCGCGTAGGCGATCGCCATCTCCTGCGCCTTGAGCGCCACTCCGACACAGCCGGCCGCGTACGGGATCCGGTTGCGGCTCAGGCGGTCGTTGGCGATGGCGAAGCCCTGGTTCACCTCCCCGAGCACGTTGCGCCCCGGCACCCGCACCCGGTTGAACTCGAGTTCCGCGGCGTAGTGAGTGGATCGCAGGGTGTGAACGATGCGCCGTACGCGGAAGCCGGGCATGTCCGTATCGACGAGAAAGCAGGTGATCCCCTTGCGGCCGAGTTCCGGATCGGTGCGCGCGAAGACAATGCCGAAGTCCGCCTTGTCGGCGCCGGAAATGAACGTCTTCTCGCCATCGAGGATCCAGTCGTCGCCGTCCCGGACTGCGGTGGTGCGGATGGCCCGGGCAGGATCGCTGCCGCCCGAGGGCTCGGTGAGGGCGAAGAACCCGCGCTTCTCGCCCCGCAGCACCGGATAGAGGTAGCGCTCCTTCTGGCCGTCGTCCGCCTCGTACAACTGGGCCAGGCCGGCGCCGCCGAAGACACCGTAGCAGGGCGCGTAGAGGCCGGCCCGGTGCTGGGCCATCTCGAACGCCATCAGGGTCCTGGTGACCAGGTCGATGCCCGGTCCGCCGTACTCCTCCGGAATGTCCAGGCCGTAGAAGCCGAGTTCCTTCGTCATCGCGACGAGCCGCTCCCGGTGGTGCGGCGGCAGCTCGCTCGCGTCGGGGTCGAGGTCCGCCTCGAGCGGCTCGATCTCCTCGCGCACGAAGCGGCGCACGGTCTCCAGGATCAGCTTCTGTTCGGGACTGAGTTCGAAGTCCATCGAGTCAATCTCCCGTGGCGCAACTGGAACCCACGCCCAACCTCCCGACCCGCTGCTCTCCCCGGTCCGCGTTCCCCGGCGGCAACTCGCCGTGGTCGGCGAGGTACACCGCGAGCAGTTCCTCGAAACGGCTCCAGTACTGCATCGTCACCTCGTAGCGGAACCTGGCGGCCGCTTCGTGCTTCGCCCCTGCCTCCGCGATCGCGCTCCGCAACCCGAAGCGGGAGCGGCCTCCGGCGAAACCCAGTTCCAGGGTGCCTCCCTTCGCATCCGCGATCTCGTAGACGCCCAACTGGCCTGGCAGAGCCGCGATAACGGCCTCGTCCAGGTCCAGCCAGGGCTTGGCCAGCCGGACTCCGGTCATGCTGGCTCCCACCCGAACATCCGCGGGATCGTATCCCGCACTTCAGGGTTCCCAGGCGCTATGTCACAATCGCCGCCGCCCTGTCTGACCAGCTTCTTCCTCCCGACGTCGGCGCCGCCGACGCCACGACTTCCAGTGCCGCGACCGAGGCGGCGTTGCTGGACGGAATCCGCGTCGTAGAACTCGCGACGATCGTGATGGCGCCGTCTGCCTGCGCGATCCTCACGGACTTCGGAGCCGAGGTGATCAAGGTCGAGGCGCCCGGCCGGGGCGACATCTACAGGTACTTCCAGGACCTGCCCGGGATGCCGGATTCGGAGATCCCCTACTGCTTCCTGCTCGATGACCGGAACAAGAAGAGCGTCGTGATCGACCTCAAGCAGGAGAGCGGCCAGGCCGTCGCGCACCGGTTGATCGAGACCGCCGACGTCTTCCTGACGAACTGCCACAACTCCGTGCTCGACGCGCTCGGCATGAACTGGGCGCGGCTGCGGAAGGTCAATCCGCGCCTCGTGTTCGCCCATGGCACCGGCTACGGCCACACCGGGCCGGAAGCCGAGAAGCCCGGCTACGACCAGGTCTGCTACTGGACCCGGTCGGGGCTGGTTTCCACCTTCTTCCCGGTGGAGGGCCATCTCGGACCGCTCGGCTGCGGCACCGGCGATCATCCTACCGGCGTGACCCTGTTCTCCGCCGTCCTCCTCGGCCTGATGAAACGGGACCGCACCGGCGCCGGCTCCTACGTCACGACTTCGCTGCTCGCGGCCGGGGCCTGGGCCAACGCCTGCGCCATCCAGGCAAAGCTGGTCGGCGCGGAGTTCCACCAGAAGCGTCCCCGGGAACACACGATGAACTTCGGGCAGCTCTACTACCGCACCCGCGACGACCGCCTGGTCAAGCTGAGCATCGTCGAACAGGACCGGGACTGGGAACGCTTCTGCCTCGCTCTCGGCCGCGCCGATCTGATCGACGACGAGCGCTTCTGCACCACGCCGGAGCGGATTGCGAACATGCCGGAGTTCGTCGCCCTCCTCGACGCGGAGTTCGCGCGGCGAGACTTCGAGGACTGGGGCGAGCGCTTCACTCGCCACGAGATTCCCTACAGCCTGGTCTCCAACCTCGACGACATAACCAACGACGAGCAGTTGGAAGCCATCGGCATGTTTCGTGACCTGGACCACCCCCGGTACGGCCGCCTGCGAACCGTCGACAGCCCCGTGTTCATCGAGGGAGAGGACAAGGCGGAACCCCAACCGGCGCCGGAACTCGGCGAACACACCGGCGACCTGCTGCGCGAACTCGGGCTCGACGCCTCGGAGATCGCCGACCTGGCCGATCGGGGAGTCATCTCGGGCCGGCTCTGAACCACGCGGCGATCACGCATACAATCTCCCGCTCAGCCCAACCACGGACCACACCGCTGCCAGGAGACCCTCCATGGACTTTCAGGACTCACCGCAGGAAGCCGCCTTCCGCGCCGAGGCGCGCGCCTGGCTCGAAGCGAACGCCGAATCTCTGCCGCCCGGCGGCACGTCACGGTTCGACGGCCTGCCCGAGCAGGAAGGCCTGGCCGCGATGAAGGAGTGGCAGCAGAAGAAGTACGACGACGGCTGGGCCTGCATCACCTGGCCGAAGGAACACGGCGGCCGCGGCTCCACCTTCATGGAGGGCGTGATCTGGGCCCAGGAAGAGGCGAAGTTCGACGTGCCGGAGGGCTACCTCGGCATCGGCCACGGCACCTGCGCCCCGGCGATCATGGCCCACGGCACGGAAGAGCAGAAGCGCCGTTACCTGCCCAAGCTGGCGAGCGGCGAGGAAGTCTGGTGCCAGCTCTTCTCCGAGCCGGGAGCAGGTTCGGACCTGGCGGGGCTCCGGACCCGCGCCGAGCGCGACGGCGACGAGTGGGTGGTCAACGGCCAGAAGGTCTGGAACTCGGGCGCCCACTACGCCGACTGGGGCATTCTGGTCACGCGGCACGATCCCAGCGTGCCCAAGCACAAAGGACTGACCTTCTTCGTCGTCGATATGAAGTCGCCGGGCATCGACCCGCGGCCGATCCGGCAGATCCCGGGCACGTCCGAGTTCAACGAAGTCTTCCTGCAGAACGTCCGGATCCCTGATCACAACCGGCTCGGCGAGGTCGGCGCCGGCTGGCAGGTGGCGATCACGACGCTGATGAACGAGCGCCACGGCCGTTACAACATGACGCCCGATTGGAGCGATGCTCTTCGCCTCGCCTCGGAACTCGAGATCGACGGCGAACCCGCCGCCAACCAGAGTTCAGTGCGTGAGCGGATCGCCGACTGGTACGTCCAGTGCCGCGGCGTCGAACTGACCTTCATGCGCACCCTGACCGCCATCTCCCAGGGCAAGCAGCCGGGGCCCGAGAACTCGATCTGCAAGGTGATCACCGCCAGCGCCCGGCAGGACATCGCCTCGTTCGCCGCCGACCTGCTCGATTCCGCGGGCGCCGTCAGCGGACGCGAGGACGCCCCCTCGGCCGGCATGTTCCACTACGCCTACCTGGCCGCGCCGGGCATGCGGATCGCCGCCGGCACCGACGAGATCCTGCGTAACATCATCGCCGAGCGCGTCCTCACCTTGCCCGGCGAGATCCGCGTCGACCGCGACCGGGCCTTCAGCGACATCCCGACCGGCGCGAACTAGCCGCTCGCCTTGCGGTCGTAGAACCTCTTGTAGGAGGCGGTACCCCCATCGCCGCTGAACTGGATCTGGTTCAGGACGACCAGTTGGCCCTTCTTGTTCAGGCTGTACTCCTGGATGAAGAGCGGCGCCCCGCGTCCCCGGTTCCTGGTCACTAGCTTCGCCTTCTTCCAGAAGGCCTGGATCTCCCGCCGCTCCCCCACTTCGTACCACTCGCGATCCGTCTTCAGAACGAGGGCCAGCCCCTGCGAGTTCGTGATCTCAACGCCACCTTCCAGCATGCGGATGCTGAGTGCGTCCGCACCGGCATCCGCGTCACGGCCACCGGGACCTCCGGCACCACCACGACCACTCGCGCCTGCACCACCACGGCCGCCTGCTCCTGCTGCCGCGCCACCGCCACGACCAGCACCGCCGCCACCCACGGCAGCGCCGCCACCGCGTCCGCCACCACCGCCGCGGCCAACGTTGCCGCCACGACCGCTGAAACCGCCATCACCAGCGCCCCCACGCGCAATCCTCAGCCGACGCATCGCCTGCCGCGGGTCGTCGCTCAGCTCTTCGTTGAGGATCCACTCCCCGCTGAGGTCCGCCGACGGCGTACCTCCTCGCTGAGCCTCCGCGGACTCCCCCGTCGCCAACGACGCGAAAACAGCCAACAACGCGGCCGCCGCCGACTGCACCGTAGCCATCAGCATTGAACGAGCCGTTCGCACGTCTGTCATGGCGATGCCTCCTTCTGTGGCTTTCTCCCTAGTCTAGCCCCCGGGAACTAGCTCGCGACCTCGCTCTCGCTACCCGGAAACAGGAGACGGGCCATCTGGGTCTGGGAGCGGTGGACGAAGAGAATGACCTGGTCGTCGGGGCGGAGCATGTTGCTGCGCTCGGGCATGAACACGCGGTCGCCGCGCACGACCGCGCCGACGATCAGGCCACGAGGGGCCTGGAGGTCGGCCAGCGTGGCGCCGGCCGCCGGACTTGCCTCGTGGATCACCCGCTGGACGACCTGCACGGCACCGTCGGCAAGGGTGACGAGGTTCGCCTTGTAGCCGTTGGCGACGAAGTTGCGAACGTGGTCGATCGCGAGCGAGTGGGGCGAAACGAGTTCCACCTCGCCGACCCGTTTCCAGAGCCGGCTGGTCGTGTGGTGAATCAGCGCCACCACCCGGCGCACCCCGAGTTCCTGCGCGATGAGACCGGCGACGACGTTGCTGTCGTCGTGGCTGGTGGCGGCAATCAGCACCTCGGCTCGACCGAGACCCTCGCTCTCCATCGTCGCGGCGTCGATCGGGTCGCCGTGCAGCACTTCGACATCGGGAAAGGACTGCGCGAAGAACTCGGCCCGGCGCCGGTCGCGCTCGATCCAGCGAATGCGCTTGACCTCGTTCCGCAGCGCCTTGACCACCGCTACGGCAGCCGGGCTGCCGCCGGCGATGGCGACGGTGTGGGGATGCTCGATCCGGGACGCGAACAGCTCTTCGACATCGTGCGTCGACTGGGTGCGACACAGGACCATGGCCAGATCGCCGGGCGACGCACGCAGATCCGGCCCCGGGATCGACAGCTCGTGCTCTCCATCGAAGTACCCGACGATCCTCGCGTCCTCGGGCAGCGGCAGTTCGCTGAGCGGGAGGCGGGCAACCGTGCTGCCGATCTGGACCTGGATCGTCCGCAGTTCGAACCGGCCCCGCGCCAGGTAGTCGACCTCGTGCGTGTGGTGGCCTAGCACGATGTTGAGGATCGTATTCGTCGCCAGGCTCTGCGGCGAGAGCAGGAGGTCGGCCCCGAACAACCGCTCGTAGGAGCGGCGGTAGACGGTCAGGTCCTCGGACGTGTCGAGCCGCACGACGCAGCGCTTGGCACCAAGGCTGCGCGCGATGACCGACGCCACCAGGTTCGCCTCCTCCGAAGAGGACGCGGCGATGAAGAGCTCCGCCTGATCGACGTTCGCCCGCTCCAGCACGGCCTGGTGCGCGCCATTGCCGACCACGAACGCCGCGTCGAGTTCCTCCTCGATTCGCTCGCTCATGCCCGGATCGAGATCGATCAGCGTGAGGCTCCGCCCTTCCCGGCCGAAGGCCTCGGCGATGTGGAAACCCATGTCGCCGATCCCCATCACGCAGAAGTGGCCGTTCGCACTCACCGCCTGTCGAGCATAAGGCAAACACCCCCCCGCGGAGGCGTCCTGGCGTCTGCTACGGTTGCCCCTTCCGCCCGCGACAGGGCCGTCCGCGGCACCGGGCCGAACACGATGGCCGAACTGAAAACGAAGAAGAACGACGCCAGCGTCGAAGGGTTCCTGACTGCCGTCGAGAACGCACGGCGCCGCGAGGACAGCTTCGTCGTCCTCGAGTTGATGGAGCGGTTGACCGGCGAAGAACCGCAGATGTGGGGTTCCTCCATCGTCGGTTTCGGCAGCTATCACTACCGGTACGCCAGCGGCCGCGAAGGCGACTGGCCGCGCATCGGCTTCTCACCGCGCAAGCAGAACCTGACGATCTACATCATGCCGGGATTCTCGAGCTACGACGACCTGCTGTCGCGACTCGGCAAGCACCGGACCGGCAAGTCCTGCCTCTACATCAACAAGCTCGCCGACGTCGACACGGACGTGCTGGAGCAACTGATTCGCAGTTCTCTCGACGCGATGCGCGAGATGTACCCGGACTGAGAAGGGAAGGCATGAGCTACGAACGGATCCTGCTCGAGCAGGACGGCAACCTCGCGATCATCACCCTGAACCACCCGGAGGTGCTGAACGCCACGGACGCCCAGATGGTTGCGGAACTCGGCGACGCCGTGCTGCGCATCCGCGCGCCGGAAAGCGGCGTGCGCGCCCTGCTCCTCACCGGCGCGGGCCGTGCCTTCTGCTCCGGGGCCAACCTCTCGGGTCGGGGCGATCAGCCGCAGGGCGGCAGCAGGCCCACCGCCCGCGAGGGTCTGCGCAACAGCTATCACCCTCTCCTGCTCTCGCTGCGCGACCTCGACATGCCCATCGTCACCGCGGTTCACGGCGCCGCGGCCGGCGTCGGCATGAGTTTCGCCCTGATCGGCGACCTGGTCTGCGCCTCGAAGCAGGCCTTCTTCCTGCAGGCGTTCGCTCGGATCGGACTGGTCCCCGACGGCGGCGCCACGTTCATGCTGCCGCGGTTGATCGGCTGGGGCCGCGCGGTGGAGCTCTCCATGCTCGCCGAGCGCCTGCCGGCCGACAAGGCATTCGAGTGGGGTCTGATCAACCGGCTCTACGACGACCGGGAGTCCCTGATGGAGGGCGCCACGGAGCTGGCCCACCGCCTGGCCAACGGTCCGCGCTCACTGGCCATGATCCGCAAGGCCTACTGGGCGACCTGGCAAAACGTCTACGAACAGCAACTGGACCTGGAGGCCAGGCTGCAGGCGGAGGCCGGCGCCACCGAGGACTCACGTGAAGGAGTCCTCGCCTTCCTCGAGAAGCGGCCGGCCGAATTCAAGGGGCGCTGATCCGGATGCACGCTCGTTTCTTTCTCGTCGCCTCGCTCACCTGCTCCACCGCCCTGGCCGCGCAGGAGACGATCGAGTGGCGCCACTACGCCGCCGACCGCGCCAGCACCAAGTACTCGCCGGCGGTGCAGATCGACGCCTCGAACGTGTCCGAACTCGAGGTCGCCTGGCGCTGGGTCACGCCCGACAGCCGTGTCGAAGCACAGACCCTGGCCGGTGACCTCAAGGGCACGCCGCTGATGGCGAACGACACCCTGTACGCCGTGTCGGCCATGAACCTCGTGAGCGCCGTCGACCCCGCGACCGGCAAAGAGCTCTGGACCTACGATCCGAAGGCGTACGAGCGCGGTATCCCGACCCACGGCGGCTTCACCCAGCGCGGCATCGAGTACTGGGAGCACCGGGGCATGCAGCGGATCGTCCTGGTCACCGGCACCCACCAGCTCGTGTCCCTGGACGCGAAGACGGGCGAGCCCGACCTCGAGTTCGGCGAAGCCGGGATGGTCGACATGCGCGGCGACATCGGCCGGCCGGACCAGATGCGGGAGACCGGCGCGAACTCGCCCGGCATCGTCTGCGGCGACACCGTCCTCATGGGCATGACGATCATGGACTTTGCCCTGACCCAGGAGATGCCGGCCGGCCACATTCGCGGCTACGACATCCGCACCGGCCGGAAGAAGTGGATCTTCCACACCGTGCCCCAGGGCGACGAGCCCGGCGCCGAGACGTGGCACGACGAATCCTGGCGCTACTCGGGCAACACCAACGTATGGTCCTGGATGAGCTGCGACGACGAGACGGGCTGGGTGTACTTCGGCACCGGCACCCCGACCAGCGACTACTACGGCGGCCACCGCCACGGCGACAACCTCTACGCAGAGAGCCTGGTCGCCATCGACACCGCGACCGGCGAGAAGAAGTGGCACTTCCAGGCCGTGCGGCACGGCCTCTGGGACTACGACTTCCCGTGCGCGCCGATCCTGCTCGACATCGAGGTCGACGGAAAGCGGATCGAGGCCGTGGCTCAGGTCAGCAAGCAGGCGTTCACCTACGTCTTCGACCGCAAGACCGGCGAGCCCGTGTGGCCGATCGAGGAGCGCAAGGTGCCCGAGAGCCTGGTCCCGGGGGAATGGACCGCGAGCACGCAGCCCTTCCCCACGAAACCGCCGCCGTTCGACCGCCAGGGCGTGCGCGAAAGCGATCTGATCGACTTCACGCCGGAGCTCAAGGCGAAGGCGGTCGAGCTCTACCGGAAGACGCTCCTGGGAGGTCCGATGTTCACGCCGCCGACCCTGTCCGGCGAGAACCGGAGGGTGATGGCGCAACTCCCCGGCCAGGCCGGCGGCGCGAACTGGGGCGGCGCCGCCGTCGATCCGAACAGCGGTGTCCTGTTCGTGCCGTCGCAAACCCGGCTCGGCACGATGGCGCTGATCCCACCGACCGAGCGCCAGCCTTCCGACCGCGACTACCTGCCGGCGTTCACGTTTCCCGCCGGGCCGGAGGGTCTGCCGCTCGTCAAGCCGCCCTGGAGCCGGCTCACCGCGATCGACCTGAACCGTGGCGAGATCCTGTGGCAAACGCCGGTCGGCGACGGCCCCCGCGATCATCCCGCGCTTGCCGATCTCAACCTGGGACGACTCGGCGCCTGGCCGCTCGCCGGTCTCACGCCGGGCTGGCCGATGGCGACCGCCACGCTCGTGTTCGTCGTCACCAGCGAGCAGGCGCCGGGCACGTACCAGGAGGAGGCCGCCGGCTTCACGTCCCGCGGCCCGTCGACAGGGTTCCTCTACGCCTTCGACAAGGCGACCGGCGAAGAGGTCTGGCGAACCGAGCTGCCCGACACGCCGGGCGGCGGTCCGATGACCTACGTCATCTCTGGCCGCCAGTTCGTCGTCGTTCCCGTCGGCAACCGCGGCCAGGAGCACTCCCTCGTCGCGTACGCCCTACCGACCGGGTAGGAATCAACGACGCTTCGACAGACGGGCATCCGGCGGATCGCTGATCCACTCGGCGCCCCGTTCCCAGCCGTCGTCGAAGACCGTGTCCCGGATAGGCCGCCGACGCAGCGGGCCGTGGCGCCCCAGCGGCCTGCCGATGGTGATCGTCAGCGACAGCTCGACGTTGTCCGGAATCTCCAGGATCTCCCGCAGTTCGTCAGCCACCGCGTTGTGCCAGCCGCTGTAGCAGGCGCCGTAGCCGAGCGCCCGCGCCATCAGAAACAGGTTCTGGCACGCCGGGAAGACCGACGCGCCCTCGGAGTGGGTCAGCGCCCGGTAGCGGAGGTAGCAGGCAATGACCACGGCCGGGATCTGCTCGAAGTGGTCGACGTAGTGCTGGATCGCGCGGTTGGCGCGGGACTTCGGCGAGTTCGGGTCCGCGGCCGAACCCCGGTTCCACCCTTCCTCTTCCATCTTGCGCGCCCAGCCGCGACGGAAGGACTCGCCCAGCAGGCGCCGGGCCCTCCGGGCGCGCGGCCCGTCGCGCAGGACGACGAAGCGGAAGGGCTGCCGGTTCGTACCGGACGGCGCCCGGCTCGCCGCATAGAGAATCCGCGCCAGGTCCTCGTCCGGAATCGGCTCGGGGCTGTAGCGCCGTACGGAGCGCGCGGTGGAAAGCAGTTCGAAGAAGTCGTCAGCGTCCATGGAACGTAACCATCTCCCACCCGCGAAGCCCGCGTCAAGCGATAGGATCGGCCGGTTCCCCCAACTCCCGACTCGCTGTGACGCGGCCACCCGCGCATGCGGCGCCGACCCAGAGGAACTTCCGACGATGCAGAAACTCAGCCGTAGTGTTCTCCCCCTGGCCATGCTGCTGGTCGCCTCCGCGGCGTTCCCCCAGCGCAGCCAACTGGAACTGCAGGTGGTCGACATGGCCGGCGCCGAGCTGGGCCCGGTGAACGTGACCGTCTATGCCCCCACGGGCGAGATCATCGTGCAGGACGCCACCCGCAGGAACGGCCGCCTGCGGATCCGTCTGGCGCCGGCGGAGGCGCCCTACAGGCTGCTGCTGCAGAAAGATGGCTACCCGGACCGTGAGCTCGAGGTGGAGATCCCCGACGGGAGTCGGGACCGATCGCTGACCGCTCAGCTCTGGGACGAAGAGGCCGCCCGCCAGCAGCAGGCGATCGACGCCTTCAACGAGGGGATCGGGAAGATCCAGGCTGGCGATGCGTCCGGGGCTCTGCCCCTGTTCGAACAGGCCGTAGAGATCGATCCGACGATCGCGGCCGCCCATCGGACGATCGCGGCCATCCTGCACAACCTGGGTCAACTCGACGAGGCGCTCGAACCCGCGAGGCGGTATCTCGAGATGGAGCCGATGCCACCCGACTTCGCGTCCATGTTCTTCGACATCTTCGCTGCCGCCGGCGATCCTCGGGCGGAAGAGGCGAAGCAGATGGCGATCGAGGCCGGCATGGGCGCCGACCTCGCACCCGGCGTGTTCTCGCAAGGCGTTCAGGCGGTCCGGAGCGGCGACGACGAACGGGCGATCGAGCTCTTCCGCGAAGCGGCATCACTCAACCCGAGACTCCACCAGGCCTACCGGAACATCGGCACGATCTACTTCAACGACGGGGAGTTCGAGGAGGCCCTGGTCGAGCTCGACCGCACCCTGGAGATCGACCCGCGCAACCAGGAGGCGCTGCGGATGAAGTACTTCTCCTTCGCCTCGCTCGGCCGCCTCGAGGACTCCATCGAAGCCGGCAAGGCCTGGATCGCCGTCAATCCCACCGCCGGCAGGCAGGTGCAGTTCCAGGCCCAGCAGTTCTTCGACCAGGAAGCGTTCGGCAACGCGAAGCTCTACGACCAGTCGCTCATCGCCTGGGACGACAACCATCCGCGAGCCCACTTCCGGCTCGGCGTGGCCTACCGCCGCAGCGCCGACTCCGGCCCGGCCAGGGAACACCTGACCAGATACCTGGAATCAGCGCCGGACGACGAGGACGTCGAGAGCCTCGCGAGGGCGCACTACGAACTCGGGATTCTCGCGGTGAACGCGAGCGACGCGGCGGCGGCCCGTGAGCACCTGAGCAAGTCGCTCGAACTCGATCCGGAAGGCGAGTTCGCCGACGTGGCGCGCGCGGCCCTCGATCAGTTGTAGCGCGTTGACCTAGGCCCGCGAACCGCCGGAGAACACCCGGAACAGCTTCTTCAGCGGGTCGTAGAACTCCGACACCACCCGTTCCTTGAGCGGGATGATCGCGTTGTCGGTGATCGTGATGTGCTCGGGGCAGACCTTCGTGCAGCACTTCGTGATGTTGCAGTAGCCGATCCCTTCGTCCTGCTTCAGCGAAGCCAGCCGGTCCCGGGTGTCGAGAGGATGCATCTCGAGCGCCGCGTTGTAGACGAAGAAGCGGGGGCCGACGAACTCGTCGTGCAGGTGATGGTCCCGCAGGACGTGACAAACGTCCTGGCACAGGAAGCACTCGATGCACTTGCGGAACTCCTGCACCCGCTCGACGTCCTCCTGGGCGATGCGCCAGGTGCCGTCCTCGGCATCAGGGGGCCGCGGCTCGAAGGGCTCGATCTTCTTCTTGACCTCGTAGTTCCAGGACACGTCGCAGACGAGATCCCGGATCACCGGGAACGCGCGCATCGGTTCGACGGTGACCGGCCGGTCCGTCGGCAGGTCGCTCATCCGCGTCATGCACATGAGCCGCGGGTTGCCATTGACCTCCGCCGAGCAGGACCCGCACTTGCCGGCCTTGCAGTTCCAGCGCACGGCGAGGTCGTTCGCCGACTCGGCCTGGATCTGGTGAACGGCGTCGAGGACGACCATGCCTTCGGTGACGTCCGTCGTGTAGTCCCGGTAGGCGCCTTCCCCTTCGGCGCCTTCCTGGCGCCAGATCCTGAACTGCGTCGCGGCCATCTCAGCCCATCTCCTCGACCAGCCTGGTCAGCTCATCGCTCATCGGCTCCACAGGCGTCTCCTTTACCACCATCTCTCCGTCGGCGCCCTTGGCGACCCGGATGATCACCTTGCCGAAGTGTTCGTCCTTCTGCGGATAGTCGTCCCGGAACTGCGCGCCGCGGCTTTCGCGCCGCAGCAGACCGGCACGGGCGACCGCTTCCGATACGACCAGCAGAGGGTGCAGATCGAGCGCCGTGTGCCAGCCCGGGTTGTACTCCCGGTTGCCCGGCGCCGACACCGCCTTCGCGCGGTCGCTCAACCGGCCGATCTCCTCGATGGCCTCCTCCAGTTCGGACTCGACCCGGACGATCCCGACCTTCTCCTGCATCAGGTCCTGGAGCGCGTACTGGATCTGGTACGGCCCTTCGCCATCCTGGCGCTCGAGGGGTTCGAGAGCCTCCCTGATCCCCGCGTCGGCCGCTCCCTCGTCGAGCCGGACATCGCCGTGCTCCGCGGCGAAAGCCGCCGCATACTCACCCGCCCGCTGGCCGAACACCAGCAGGTCCGAGAGAGAGTTGCCGCCCAACCGGTTGGCGCCGTGGAGACCTGCCGCGCACTCCCCCGCGGCGTAGAGGCCGGGGACGGACGACATCTGGCTCTCGGCGTCGACCCGGACACCGCCCATCACGTAGTGCGTCGTTGGGCCGACCTCCATCCTCTCCTTCGTGATGTCGAGGCCCGCCAGCTCCTTGAACTGGTGGTACATCGAAGGCAGCTTCTTGCGGATGTGGTCCTCCGAGTTGCTGATCTTCTCCTTGATCCAGGCGATGTCCAGGTAGACGCCGCCGTGCGGCGACCCCTTGCCGGCCTTGATCTGGTTCACGATGCACCGGGCAACGTGGTCCCGGGTCAGGAGCTCCGGCGGACGCCGCGCGTCGCGGTCGCCGACGACGTAGCGCCAGCCCTCCTCCGCGCTGTCCGCGGTCTGATCCTTGTAGAGAGCCGGGATCTCGTCGAACAGGAACCGTTCACCGTCCGAGTTCAGGAGAATCCCGCCCTCGCCGCGAACGCCCTCGGTGACCAGGATGCCGCGGACGCTGGGCGGCCAGACCATCCCGGTCGGATGGAACTGGACGAACTCCATGTCGATCAGGTCGGCGCCGGCGTCGTAGGCCAGCGTGTGGCCGTCGCCGGTGTACTCCCAGCTGTTGCTCGTGATCTTGAAGGCGCGGCCGATGCCGCCGGTGGCGAGCACGACCGCCTTTGCCCGGTAGACGCGGAACCGTCCCCGCTCCCGGTCGTAGGCGAGGGCCCCGGACACCCGGCCATCGTCCAGAAGCAGCCGGAAGACCGTGTACTCCATGTGGAAATCGATGCCGCGATGAATGCCGTGATCCTGCAACGTCCGGATCATCTCGAGCCCCGTGCGGTCGCCCACGTGGGCCAGCCGCGGATAGCGGTGACCGCCGAAGTTCCGCTGCAGGATGCGCCCGTCCTTCGTCCGGTCGAACAGGGCGCCCCAGGCCTCGAGTTCCAGCGCCCGCGCCGGCGCTTCCTTCGCGTGGATCTCCGCCATCTTCGGGTTGCTCAGATACTGGCCGCCGCGCAGGGTGTCGGTGACGTGGACCTTCCAGTCGTCGCGCTCGTCGACGTTGCCGATCGCGGCCGCCATGCCGCCTTCAGCCATCACCGTGTGGGCCTTGCCGAGCAGGGACTTGCAGATCACGCCGCAGGACGCGCCCTTGGCGGAAGCTTCGATCGCCGCTCGCAGCCCGGCGCCGCCCGCGCCGACCACCAGCACGTCGTACTCGTAGGGTGTCTGCTCCATCAGACCAACCTGAAGTCCGTCCAGACGCCCATCGAGCAGAGCCGGACGTAGATATCGGAGAAGGTGACCCAGATCAGGCTGAACCAGGCCCAGGCCATGTGCCGGCGGTTCAGGCAGGAGACGCAGCGGTAGCAGGCGCTCTGGAACGGCCGCCCCGCCATCACGTTGCGGAAGCCGCCGATCACGTGGCGCGTCGAGTGGCAGCCCAGGGCGTATCCGCTCAGCAGCAGCCAGTTGATCAGGAGGACGAAGCTGCCCACACCAATGCCGAAGCCGTGGCCGCCGGACGCCGTCTCGAACACGAAGCCCCGGTACACGTCGATCGGGAAGAAGACGAGGATCCATGCCATCATCGCGAACAGGAAGTAGCGGTGGATGTTCTGGACGATCAGCGGAAACGAGTTCTCTCCCCGGTAGGCGTTCCGCGGCTCGCCGACCGCGCAGGCCGGAGGATCGGCCCAGAACGCCTTGTAGTACGCGCCCCGGTAGTAGTAGCAGGTGGCGCGGAATCCCAGCGGCAGGATCAGGATGAACAGCGCCGGCGACTGGGGCACGAAACTCGGCCACCAGTTCGGGAAGCCCTCGAACCAGGCATGGTGGGAAAGGCCGAAGACCTCGGGCGAGTACAGCGGTGACAGGTAGCCGCCCAAGTGGTAGTGGTCGGCCTGCAGCGCCGCCCAGGTCGCATAGGCGCTTGCGAGACCCAGGCCCACGACCACCGCGCCTGGCTGCAGCCACCAGGAATCCTGACGCTGCGTCTCACCGAACGATCGCCGCTTCAGCACGGCGGAGAAAGCCATCTCGGATTGTGTCCTCTCTGGGTCGCTGGATGGAAGTGCGTGGGCGAGGGGCGCGGTCGGCCCGGCGGTGATCATAGCCACAAAACAGAGGACGGTTCGACCCCGGAATCCAGGAGTGGGCAAGGCCGGCCGCCTGTGATCGAATTGCGGTTCAAGTGACCCGCATCCTCGCCTTGTCCGCCATGCTCGCGGCCACCGCCGCCCTGCCGGCGCAGGAGCTCGAACAGCCCGATGGCGCCCGGGTGGTGCGCGCCTACTTCGACGATCCGCTGGTCGCCGCCAGAGCCGTCATGTCGCTCGACGCCCTCGAGTCGGAGTACGAGAAGGGCTACATCGTCCTGCGGGGCACCGAAGAGGACATCGAAACCGCAAGGCAAGCCGGAATGCGGATCGTCGAAGACGACGACTACGTTTCCGTCACCCTCCCCTCCGAACCGCCAACGGACGTCGTGGAGGGGACGATCGCCGGGTTCCCGTGCTACCGCACCGTCGAGGAAACGTACGCGAGCGCCCGGGAGATTGCCCGCGCACATCCAGGACTCGCCACGTGGAAGTGGGCCGGAAGGTCATGGAAGAAGAGGCAAAGGAGCACCGAGGGCTACACCTTGTACGTGCTGCGTCTTACGAACTCGGAGACGAGGGGGCCGAAGCCTGTCCTCTTCATCACCGCGGCGCTTCACGCCCGGGAGTACACGACCGCCGAACTCGCCCTGCGCTTCGCCGAGCACCTGGTTGCCTCCTACGAGACGGACGCCGACGTGCGGTGGCTCCTGGACCACCAGGAAGTCCACATCATGCTGCAGGCGAATCCGGACGGGAGGAAACAGGCCGAGGAGGGCCTGCTCTGGCGCAAGAATCACAACACGCGCCACTGCCGAAGTTCATGGGCGGGAGTCGATCTGAACCGCAACTTCGACTTCAAGTGGGGAGAGTCGGGCACCAGCACCAACGAGTGCAGCATGGTCTATCGGGGGCTGTCGGCGGCCTCCGAGCCCGAAACGCAGGCGATCCAGACCTACATGGCGAGGTTGTTTCGCGACGCTCGCGGACCGAATGACGGCGATGCGGCGCCAAGCCGCACCTCCGGCGTCGTCCTCGACATTCATAGCCATGGGCGTCTCATCCTCTGGCCCTGGGGCCACGTACACGACCCGGCGCCGAACGGCAGGGCGCTCCAGACCCTCGGCCGGAAGCTCGCGTACTTCAACGGCTACAGGCCGCTTCAAGCCATCGGGCTCTATCCGGCAAGCGGCACTACCGAGGACTACGGCTACGGAGTTCTCGGCCGCGCCTCCTTTACCTATGAACTGGGCACGACGTTCTTCCAGGACTGCCGCCGATTCGAGAGTTCGATTCTGGACGACAACCTGGAGTCCCTTCTCTATGCCTTCAAGGTGGCGCGGACGCCGTACCGGACTCCGGCCGGCCCCGACGTACGCGATCTCAGTCTGAGCAACGGCGCGTCGACCACCGGCGTCGCCGCCGGAACGGCGGTCACCCTGTCAGCGATCTTCGACGACGCCCGTTACGAGAACGGCAACGGCTTCGAACCGACCCAGAACATCGCGGACGGCGAGTACTACGTCGACGTGCCGCCCTGGGCATGGCGGAGAACTGCGAACACCATGCACGCCTCCGATGCCGCTTTCGACAGCCGCACAGAGAGTGCGACTGCAACCATCGATACGACCGACCTCGCCGCCGGCCAGCACACCGTCTTCGTGCGGGCAAGAGACGTCGACGGCAACTGGGGCGCGGTCAGCGCCATCTTCCTGCACGTTGCTGCCGCCGAACCGCCACCGACGGACGACGACCCGACGCCGACGGACGACGATCCCGGCGACGACACGGGCAACGAAGACGATGACCCCGAGGACGGTGAAGGAGGCAGTTGTGTCGTGGACGAGAACAGCGTCTGTCTCCACGACGCCCGCTACGACGTACGGGTCACCTGGCTGGCCGAGAACGGCCGGACCGGAGCCGCAAGAGCGGCCAGGTCCGCTACGGAGGAGTCCGGACTGTTCTGGTTCTTCGATCCGGACAACTGGGAGGTCCTGGTCAAGGTGCTGGACGGCTGCTCCCTGAACGATCACGTCTGGGTGTACGGCGCCTCGACGACGGACCTCGGCTACACCATTCGGGTGACCGACACCGTTACCGGCGTCGAGAAGGAGTACCGGAACGAACCGGGCGTGCCGGCCTCGGCGATCACAGACGCGACCGCCTTCCCGGACGGGTGCCGCCCACCATAGGCGCGAACGACTCTCGTCGCCCGCTAGCGGAATCGACTCAGAGCGCCGGCGAGGAGCGGAGGTCGTCCATCTCGGACACGCTCGACGTTGCAACGCCTCCCGCCCGCTCCGCATCGAGCAGGGAGGCGCCGCGTTCGATCCAGGTCCGGCCGCGCACCCGGACGGCGAGCAGACCTGCCAGCAGCGCTACATGGACGATGAAGCAGCTCCAGGCGCCGACCAGGCCCCAGTTCCGCGTGGCGAAGAAGACGAGCGGCACGAAGACGAGCCAGGCCACGCCGATGTTCACGACCATCGGGTAGGTCGTGTCTCCGGCGCCCCGCAGCGCGCCGGAGTAGATATTGAACGGCAGTTCGAAGATCAGGCACAGGGTGGCGATGAGAAACAGCGGCCTGGCGTATGGCAGGAGCGCTGCGAGATCGCCCGCCTCCCGCGCGAACAACTGCATCAGCCACCCGGGGAACCCGACGTAGACAACGGCCATGATCGCCATCGCCCCATAGCCCAGCCACATCACACGACGGACAACGACGCGGACGTCGCCAAGTTGTCTGGCGCCCAGACACTGCCCGACCAGCGTCGTGCAACCGACGGCCAGTGCGACGGCCAGCATGAAGGAAACGGACCACGCGTGGATTACGGCGTTCGTCGCCGCCATCTCCGCGTCGCCCAGGTTCGCCACGAGGGCCGTGAAAACGCTGATTCCGCCCATCTCCATGAACACCTGGACCCCGATCGGCAGGCTGACACGGAGCATCTGGCCGAGAAGGGCAGCCTCTGGCGGCCGGGGGCGGGTCGCACCGTAGTCGCGCCCCATCTTCGTCGCGAGCACTCCGGCCAACAGGCCGAGCGCGACGAGAAACTGGGCGATCACCGTACCGACCGCGGTGCCCGCGGCACCAAGCTCCGGGAATCCCCACACGCCGAAGATGAGCAGGTAGTTCAGCCCGCAATTCAGGGCCAACTGAATCAGACCCGCGAACATGGGAACCTCGGTGCGACCGAGTCCGCGATAGTAGTTCTCCGCGACGAGAAAGATCATCAGCCCCACCGCGGCGCCCAGGCGCACCTCGGTGTAGTCCGTGGCGATCGCCTGCACTTCCGCCGACGCCCCCATCACCCGGAAGGCCCAGCCGGACAGCGGCGCCGCGAGCAGAACGGCGACGCCCGCGCCCGCGGCCAGGTAGAGACCCTGCCAGAAGGCGACGCCGACCCGGTCTTTCTTGCCGGCGCCGAAGAACTGGGCGACGAACGTGTTCACGCCCTGCAGCAGACCGACGAAGAAGCCGAGCAACCACCAGGAGATGATGGCCCCCAGACCGACCCCGGCCAGAGCGACGACGCCCAGCCGACCGACCATCATCGCGTCGATCAAACCCATCGCCGTGTGGGTCATCTGCGTGATGACGACCGGTCCCGCCAGCGCCAGGATGCGCCGATAGGAGATGTCGATGTTCATGGCTCGTGTCTGTCCGAAGCGGGTCAGGATTCCGGAAGGAGGGCTTCGAACTGCGCGGCCATGCGCGGTCCCGCCGCTTCGTCTTCGTGCTTGAAGAAGACGTAAGTCTCGCCCCAGGGTTGCCGCCGGATCCTGTCGGCCCAGGCGCGAAGCGCCGCCTCGTCGTAGTCCTCGCGGCGAAGCCGAAGATAACCGAAGTCGGCAGTCGCCACCAGCGGCGCGTCATGGTCGCCTCCGGCGTCAGCAATACACAGCGAAGCGCCGGCGCCTGCAAGTAGCGAGAACACCTCGTCGTCGAACCAACTGGCATGGCGAAACTCGAACGCGGCGCGCATTCCGTCCGGTAACAGGTCGAGAAAGCTCGCCAGCCGATCGACGTCGCGCCTCAGGTACGGCGGCAACTGGAAGAGGAAGGGGCCCAGGCGCTCACCCAGCACGCCGGCGGTGCGAAACAGGTAGTCGACCGAGTCCCCGGAGTCCCTGAGTCTTTGCTGGTGCGTGATCCGGCGGGAGGCCTTCAGCGCGAAGCGAAAGGTGTCAGGCACCGCATCGCGCCACCGCTCCAGCAGATCCGTCTTCGGCATGCGGTAGAAGGTGTTGTTGATCTCCACCGAGCCGAGCCTGGAGGCATAGAACGAGAGCATGTCCCGCCGCTTCGATCCAGACGGGTAAAACGGCCCCGTCCACGCGGGGTACGAGAATCCGCTCGTGCCGGTACGGACCCGCATACCTGACCCACTGCCGGGGACGAGCGCCAGGCCCGCGCGCTACGCGCCGTCGTCGAGGAACGGACGCAGCTTGCTCGCCGAGTCCGGCGCCCGGAGCTTGCGCAGCGCCTTGGACTCGATCTGGCGGATCCGTTCGCGGGTGACGTTGAACGACTTGCCGACCTCTTCCAGCGTGTGCTCCGATCCCCCGCCGACGCCGAAGCGCATCCGCAGGACCAGGTCCTCCCGAGGCGACAGTTTGCGGAGTACGTCATTGGTCTGCTCGGTCAGGTTCTGAGCGATGGCCTCGTCGATCGGCGACGGCGAGTTCTTGTCCTCGATGAAGTCGCCGAGGTGCGAGTCCTCCTCTTCGCCGACCGGGGTTTCGAGCGACACCGGCGCCTGCGCGATCTTCATGATCTTGCGCACCTTGGAGGCGGGCAGATCCATGTGCTCGCCGATCTCTTCGGCCGTGGGCTCGCGACCGAGCTCCTGGACCAGAGACCGCGACGTGCGGGTCAGCTTGTTGATGTTCTCGATCATGTGAACCGGGATGCGGATCGTCCGCGACTGGTCGGCGATCGCCCGCGCCACGGCCTGGCGGATCCACCAGGTGGCGTAAGTCGAGAACTTGTAGCCGCGGCGATACTCGAACTTCTCGACCGCCTTCATCAGGCCGATGTTCCCCTCCTGTATCAGGTCCAGGAACTGGAGGCCCCGGTTCGTGTACTTCTTGGCGATCGAGACGACAAGCCGCAGGTTCGCCATGATGAGCTGTTCCTTGGCGCGCTCGCTCAACGCCTCGCCGCGCTTGACCTTGGCCACCATCGCCCGCAGTTCTCCCTGCTTGACGAAGTGACGAGCCTCGAGGTCCCGCACCTCTTCGCGGTACTTCTGGATGCGTCGGCGGTGCAGAGCCCTGAGTTCCTCGTTGCTCTCGCGCTCAAGCGCCACCTGGGCCCGGCTGATGTCGCGCTCGCTGCGCCGGAAGCGGTTGTCGATCAACTTGACCAGGTCGACTACCCGATTGCGGTCCGGCCCCGTGAAACCCAGCTCCACGATCAGGGCGGAGGCCCGCTCCTCGAGACGGTCGATGTCCCGACCGATCTCCTGGAAGCGGTCGCCCCTGGGCGAGTAGCGCTTCTGCTTGCGGCGGGCGCGCTCCAGGTCGTCCTCGTGTTCCCTCATCTTGTCCAGCACGCCGACGCGCTTCGCGACCCGCTTGTAACCGTTCTGGTCCAGCAGGGACGTAGGCTGGCCGAGCTCCACCAACTGGGAGAGCGGCTTCGCATTCCTGCGGTCCGCGAGTTCGGTCATCGCCAGCAGCCGCGTCATCAAGTCCTGGTTGCGGGTCATCGCCTGGAAGATCTGCCACTCGCCGTCCTCGAGATCCTTGGCGATCTCGACCTCGCCGTCGCGGTCCAGGAGCGGGACGGTGCTCATCTCCCGCAGGTACATCCGCACCGGGTCGCTGGTGTTCAGCGGCTCGGTGACCGTCGGCGTCGCGGGATCCTCGTCCGCCTTCTCGATCTCGAGGGTGACCGTCTCGTCGAGGTTCGCCACGTACCAGTCCGGCCGCCGGATCACGCCGACCCGCAACTCGCGCAGCCGGTCGTACAGTTCGTTGATCTCGGCCTCGACGCCGACCATGTCCGCCGGCATCATGTCGTGGATCTCGTCGTTGAGAAGGTACGTCTTCGCCTTCCCCAGCTCGAAGAGCTGACGAATGGACGAGTACCTCGCCTCGAGGGGCTTGTTCACGTCCTTGACTGAGGCAACTGCCATCTTCGGTCTCCAGGTAGGGGCCTAGCAGAGGGGATTTCGACGGCGCCGAGAGCCGTCCATGTGGATCTCAACCTGCACACCTCCCCGCCCGCCGAGAGAGTGTCTCAGCGAACTGGGAACATTGAGCGCCGACAGCGCACAAGTGTAGCAGTATGAAGACGATCAGCCCCGCCGTTGTGTTTCGCACCGGGTTTTCTCCGCTCTTGCCCTCCGGGGCGCCTACGGGGCATCGCGTCCGTTCTTCTCAACCGTTGCGGGCGGCGCGGTTCTTCCCCGCTGCCGAAGCGCCTCACGGAGCAGATACTCGATCTGCCCATTGACGCTCCGCAACTCCGCTGCCGCCAGCCGCTGAAGCTCCTCGAACAGGCCGAAATCGAGACGCAGAAGAAACGCCTTGCGCGGAGGGGCACCCACCGTACAGTCGCCTTCCGTCTACGGATAGAGCGTGCCGGTGTTCACGACCGGCTGCGTATGGCGGTCGCTGCATAGCACGGCCAGCAGGTTGCTGACCATCGCGGCCTTCCGTTCGTCGTCCAGGTGTACGACGTCCTTCTCGCTCAGCATGTTCAGCGCCTGCTCCACCATGCCGACCGCGCCGTCGACGATCTGGGCGCGCGCGGCCACCACCGCCGCGGCCTGCTGCCGTTGCAGCATCGCAGCGGCGATCTCCGCAGCGTAAGCCAGGTGGCTGATCCGGGCCTCGATCACCTCGACCCCGGCCGTCGCCAACCGCTCCTGGACCTCTCCGCGGAGGCGCTCGGAGATTTCGGCGGTGTGATGCGACAGGGAGACTTCGCCCTCGCTGTGTGCATCGTAGGGGTAGCCCGTCGCCATGTTGCGCAGCGCGGCCTCGCTCTGAACCTGTACGTAGTCCTCGTAGTCGTCGACGTTGAAGAGCGCCTCGGCGCTATCCGTGACGCGCCAGACGACGACCGCGCCGATCTCGATCGGGTTCCCGGCGTTGTCGTTCACCTTCAGCTTCCCGGTCTCGAAGTTCCTCGTCCGTACGGACACGCGCCGCTTGCTGAGAAACGGATTCGCCCACCGAAGCCCCGTGTCGTAGGCGCTGCCCCGATACGAACCGAAGAGCTGCAGGACCTTTGCCTCGTTCGGGTGGACCATGAACAGCCCGAACAACAGGAAGACGAGAACCGGAATGCACACCGCGCAGAAGATCACGACGGGGATGACCCGCCAGATCCCGAAGACGGCGACGCCGGCAATCGCCAGAAGGAGGAGGAGAAGGAGCAGGCACAGCATGCCTACGCCCGATTGGACCGAGAGACGCTTCTCCCGATGCTCTACCATCTGCTGTTCCATCTGTTGGTGACTCCCTTGATCACGCGGCCGAGTAAACGACCGCTGTTGTAGTCGATATGAAAGTGATATCATACTTATATCGAACTGGCCACCTGGTCGGCCAGCCGACACCGCCTTGACACGACCCGAACGAGACGACCCCGAGGCGGTCCTGCGCATCGCTGGCCGCTTCCGGACCGACGGCCGCCCCATCGCCGTCGTCGAACTGCGGGCGGGCCACATCAACGACTCCTTCATCGTCTCCACCGCCGGCGGCAGCCGATTCCTGCTGCAGCGAATCAATGGCCACGTGTTCCCGAATCCCGGTCAGGTCATGGCGAACATCGTACGGATCACGCGCCACCTCGAACACAGGCTCGGCCCGGAAAGCGCCCGGCGCCGGCTCACTCTCGTGCCCACAGTGGATGGAGAGATGTGGCGCGAGACGGCAACGGAGGAAGGCCCCGCCGACTGGTGGCGAATGTACGAGCTGATCGAGGACACGACGACCGAACTCCGGGCGTCGACGCCGGAGCAGGCCTTCCTCGCCGCACAGGCGTTCGGCGGCTTCGAGACGCAGCTCGTGGATCTGCCTTCACCGCCGCTGCACGAGACGATTCCCGGCTTCCACGACACGCTGAGCCGTTTCGAGGCGCTCGACCGGGCGCTCGCCGCCGCAAGCGCCTCAGCTGCCGGCAACGAGAGGCGGCGCCGGGCCATCGCCGAGATCCGGTCGGTCGCCGTCCACCGCGAACTGGCAGCGCGGCTGAGCGACGCGGCTCACGACTTGCCACGGCGCACCGTCCATAACGACTGCAAGATCAGCAACATCCTGTTCGACCGCACAACCGGCGAAGCGCTGTGCGTCGTCGATCTGGACACCACCATGCCCGGACTGGCCGCCTACGACTTCGGAGACATGGTTCGCTCGATGAGCCACCGCGCCGACGAGGACGCCCGGGAGACTGCCGGGGCGCGAGTCGATCTGGAACTGTTCGCCGCCCTGGCCAAAGGCTACCTGGACGGCGCTGGCTTCCTGACCGAGGCGGAGCGTCGCAGCCTGGTCGACGGCGCCCTGGTGCTGACGCTCGAGCAGGCGGTGCGCTTCCTCACGGACCACCTGGATGGCGACGTCTACTTTCGGGTCGAGCGCCACGGCCAGAACCTGGATCGTTGCCGGGTGCAACTGGCGCTGCTCGAGTCGCTGCTGGCGCGTGACGCGGACCTGCGCCGAGTCGTCGGAGGCGCAACCGCCTAGTCAGAACGCTTCGAGGTCCCGCTTCCCGCTCACCTGCTTGGGCGGATTGTGGTACGTACGATTCAGACCGCCGACCGTGTCCCTTACCGTGACCCAGTACTCCACGTCGGACAGGGCGCCGTAGAACACCCAGTAGTGGCCGTTCAGCACGCGGCCGTCGAGCACCTTGACGACAAGTTCCAGGTTCGCCGGGTTGAAGAACCAGAACAAGCCCGACTCGTCGGACGTCGCCACCGGGATGGCGCCGCCGCTTCCGAAGTTGCCGGCTACGTCCGGATCGGTCCAGTGCACCTGGACCTCGAAGCGGCGCTGCATCAGGCAGAGGAAGCCGTCGCCGGCACGACAAGGGCCGCTGTAGCCGCCGGTCGTCGCACTTGCCTCATCCGAGTGCTGGACGCCCTGGCGACCGTCCGCGCGCAGGCGGAAGGTGTACGGCGTCTCCGAACGAAGTCCGTCGATGCGGACGCGGCCTTCGGTCGCGTTCGCCGTCGTCACCCGTGTCCAGCCCGCCGTCTGGCTGCGCGCCTCGACGCTGAGCAGCCCCATCTCCGCGCCGGCCCAGCTTCCCCGCCAGAACACGATGACGCCCGAGTCCCCCACCGGCTCCGCTGCGACATCGCCGGTGAACCGCGGTTCGGGCACGTTCGGATCCAGCCGCTCGAAGGTCAAGCGCGCCATCGGCCTGCCCGTGAACTTGCCCATGCCGCGGATGCTGGTGATCGTCCCCTGTGGGACGGTCGCCGGATTCTCGAGCGAGAACTCGGTTCCCTCCTCGGTGCCGGCGTCGTAGGGGAAGAGGTCGACCTCCAGGTCATCGACCCAGCTTCCGCTGTCGTCGAGCAGTGACCGTGCGGAAACGCCGACGAACCAGTCCGGACTGGGAGCGATCATGGTCACCAGGGTGACAAGGGAATGGTCCCTGTCGGCCTCGAACTCGATCGATGCCGAGGCTGTGCCACCTCTCGGAGGCTCCTTCTCGAAGACTTCAAGGACGTACGGGCTCCGGTTCATCAGGGCTCTGAGGTCCCGCTGGATCCCCAGCTCGGCCACCCGCTCTATCTGCCGGCTGGCCCGGCCGCCCGGCTCCCAGAAACCCACCTGGTCGTTGTGAACAGCGCCGATCAGAGGCGAGAAATGCGCGCTGCCCGGCACGCCGCCGGGTGTCGCGCTACGAGTCCAAGTGCCCCGGAACGTCAGCCGGTAGCTGGCCGACTCGTCTCGCGGGGACTGCGCCAGAGTCGGCGCGACCCAGAAGGACCAGACGGCGGCAGCCGCCAGTAGGAGCTTCAGACGGAACGACCACACGGGTAGATCGGTTCGAGGAACGCCTCGATCGCTTCGCCGTCCGCCGCCAGACCGTCTGATCCCGGTTCCGTAGCTCGGTCTTGATCATCCGGCTCCGCGGCAGGTCCGAACCAGACGCCCATACGCATCCACTCGTCGTCGGGGCACTCGAACTCGATGAAGGTCACGAGTTCTCCGACTTCCTCCCCGGCCTCGTACAGGGTACGGCCACGGAAGGTGGCCCAGCGCCCGGTGAAGTCCCCGCGGTCCAGGTCGCCGCGTCCCAGGTTCTCCTCGATGTCCAGCTCCAGGCCCATCTCGCGGAATGTCACCGACTCACTCGTCTCGCCGTCGAAGAAGGCCCGCAGGTCGTCGCCCCCTCCTCTCACGCGAAGGTAGAAGAACCCCTCCTCACGGAACTCTCCTCCCCAGGAGCCGTCTTCCGGCGCCCGGTCCGAAAACACGGCCATCTCCAGGAACAGCGGGATCGAAACGACCGCCGCGGCGTGGTACCCACCAGGCTCCCGCTCCGCTCCCAGCACCTCCAGTGCCCGGTGCCTGCGCCGCTCGGGATCCTCGTTGTCGGCGGTCACCTGCTGGGCCGTTCGAACGCCGAAGAAAGCCAGGCCGCCCACCACCAGAATCACGATACCGAGGCAGCCCAGACAGCCCACAAGAGCGTAGAACCAGGGTGAACGGCCCGTCGACTCCGCCATCGAGCGACCGTAGCACGGCCGTCGACGCCGCTATGATCGGCGCATGGCGACTCTCGGCCGTCCGCTCGCGACACACAGGGCTTCCGAGAAGGCGGTCGTTCGCGGCACGCCCCTCGAACAGGCGATTCGCGAGAAGCTTGAGCAGGCGACCGGCGCCGAAGTGATCGAGGTCCTGAACGAGAGCCGGATGCACAACGTCCCGCCCAAGGCCGAGACCCACTTCCGTGTCGTCGTTGTCAGCGGCCGGTTCGAGGGCATGAACCGGTTGCAGCGGCACCGGGTGATACACCGCGCCCTGGCCGACGAACTGGCCGGCCCGGTCCACGCCCTGGCCGTCGACGCGCTGACTCCGGCCGAGTGGCGCACCCGCGGCGAGAGCCGTGGCCTCTCGCCCGACTGCCGCGGCGGCTCCCGGTTCGACGCCGGCGACTGAATCCGCACCTACGGCTGCGGCACCACCCGGATGTACGGCAGGGGCTGCTGCCAGCCCTGGGGATACTTCGCCCGCGCCGCCTCGTCAGACACGGCCGGCAGGATGATCACGTCGTCGCCGTGCTCCCAGTTCGCCGGCGTCGCCACCTGCTCCTTCGCCGTCAACTGCACGGAGTCGACCAGACGCAGGATCTCGGCGAAGTTCCGACCCGTGCTCATCGGGTAGGTGAGGGTCGCCTTGATCCGCCTGTCCGGGCCGATGACAAAGACCGAGCGCGCGGTCGCGTTGTCCATCGGTGTCCGACCCTCGGAGGTATCGCCGGCGTCGGCGGGCAGCATGTCGTAGCGCTTCACGATGTCGAGCGTCGGGTCGCCGATCAGCGGGTAGTTCAAGGCGTGACCCTGTGACGCCTCGATGTCCTTCGACCACGCCTCGTGGTCCGACACGCCGTCGACGCTGATGCCGATCACCTTGCAGTTGCGGCGGTCGAACTCGGTCTTGAGACCGGCGACGGTCCCCAGTTCAGTCGTACAGACCGGCGTGAAGTCCTTGGGATGAGAGAACAGAACGCACCAGCCATCGCCGATCCACTCGTGGAAGTCGATCTCTCCCTCCGTGGTCTGGGCGGTGAAGTTGGGAGCTTCGTCGTTGATTCTGAGCGTCATGGTTCCTCCGGTCGATCGGGTTCTATGCGGAGCGCGTGGCGTGGAACGCCGATAAAGGCGATCATTCTAGTCACGTTTAGCGCCGGTTGGGATAGAACGAAGGGATGCGGGGAGCGACCATCCTGCTGCCGGCCATCGTCGTGGCCTCGTGCGCGGCGCCCGGGCCAACCGCTCGCCCCAACGTCGTCCTGTTCCTCGCCGACGACCAGGGCTGGGGCGACCTGAGCATCCATGGCAACACGAACGTCCGCACGCCGAACCTCGACACGCTGGCGCGGGAGGGCGCATCCTTCACCCGGTTCTTCGTCAGTCCCGTCTGTTCGCCGACGCGCGCGGAACTCCTGACCGGCCGCTACCACCCGCGGACCGGCGTCTACGCCACATCCCGTGGCGGAGAGCGGCTCGACCTGGACGAAACGACAATCGCGCAGATCTTCGATGCCGCGGGCTACGCCACCGCGGCCTTCGGCAAGTGGCACAACGGAACGCAGCCCCCCTACCACCCCAACGCCCGGGGATTCGACGAGTTCTACGGCTTCACATCGGGCCATTGGGGGCACTACTTCGACCCGTCCCTGGACCACAACGGCCGCGTCGTCAGGGGCAACGGCTACGTCACCGACGACTTCACGGACCGGGCCATCCGGTTCATCGAAGACCATCGAGCCGAGTCCTTCTTCGTCTGGGTCGCCTACAACACGCCCCACAGCCCGATGCAGGTACCCGATCGCTGGTGGGGCCGGTTCGACGAAAGCGACCTCCCCCAGCGCCACCGCGACCCCGAAAAGGAACGTCTCGACCACACCCGGGCCGCCCTGGCAATG
Organism: Holophagales bacterium; assembly: GCA_009845425.1. Taxonomy (GTDB): domain Bacteria; phylum Acidobacteriota; class Thermoanaerobaculia; order Multivoradales; family Multivoraceae; genus Multivorans. The sequence goes on along the minus strand of VXZQ01000005.1, from coordinate 135,247 downwards.
ACCGAGAACATCGACTGGAACGTCGGACGGCTTGCGGAGCGCCTGGCGGAGCTCGGTCTCGCCGACGACACGATCGTCGTCTACCTGACGGACAACGGCCCGAACGGCTGGCGCTGGAACGGCGGCATGAAGGGTCGCAAGGGTTCGACGGATGAAGGCGGCGTCCGGTCTCCCTTCTTCGTCCGCTGGCCGCGTGCCATCGAGGCCGGCACGGTGGTCGATCGGATCGCCGGCGCCATCGACCTGTTGCCGACGCTGGCGGACATGGCCGGGATCCCTCCCACGACAGCCAAAGCCGTCGACGGTCTCAGCCTCAAGCCGTTGCTCCTCCCGGGCGCGAGCTCGGCCGACCTCTGGCCTGATCGCCATCTCGTGAGTCACTGGCGCGGACGGACGAGCGTCCGGAGCCAGCGGTTCCGACTCGACCACGACGGCCGGTTGTTCGACATGGCGGCCGACGCGGGACAACGAACCGACGTAGCGGCCCGGCACCCGGCGGTCGCCGCGCGCCTGACGGAAGCCCGCAGTGCCTTCATCTCGGAGATCGTGCCCGAGCTTCAGGACGCTGACGGGCGGCCCTTTCCGATCGGCCATCCTGAACACGAATCCACCCATCTTCCAGCTCGCGACGCCACCGCCCACGGCGCCATCGAGCGGTCGAGCCGCTACCCGAACGATTCCTACTTCACGAACTGGACAAGCCCCGAGGACGCGATCACGTGGGACGTCGAAGTGCTCGCCGGCGGCCGCTTCGAGGTCGTCCTCTACACCACCTGCTCCGAGAACGACGCCGGCGCCCTGATCGAACTGCGGCTCGGCGAGCAGGCAGTGAGCGGCCGAATCGACCAGGCGCACGACCCGCCGCTGGTCGGAATGGAGGACGACCGCGTTGAGCGCATCGAGTCCTACGTGAAGGACTTCCAGCCAACGGTCCTGGGCGAGATCGACCTCCAGCCCGGGCGGGGCACTCTGTTCCTGCGGGCGCCGGAGATCCCGGGCGACCGGGCGATGGACTTCCGCCTGCTGATTCTCCGCCGCCGCCCCTCCTAGTCTGAAGAGCGCTCTTGTCGCGCCTCGATCTGCCGGCGCAGTTCGTCGAGTTCCTCGCGGTCGGGCCGCAGATTCGCGGCGCCGTGAATGTAGACGTGCTCGATCTCCGACGCGGCCGCCATCGTGTTCCAGTGCAGCAGGATGCGCACACAGCGATCCAGGCCGCCGGGCACCGCCATCTCGTGACCGCACAGGAGAGCCACGTCCCGCCAACCCATCAGCCGGGCCGCCAGCGCCGGATACTCCGCCGTCAGATCAGGCGAGGTCGTGAAGATGGCGCTGGCTATGTCCTCCGTCTCGATGCCGTTCGCCTGCACCATCCGCTCCAGCAGTTCCGCCGTCGCGGTCAGAATCAACTCGCGGCTCGTGCCCTCGACCGTCGTCGCGCCGCGGACGCCGCGACAGACCGGCCGTCCCCGACGTCGGAAGCTCGCGCGCCGGGACCTCTTGCGCGATTGGGCTTGCATGGGAAGAAGCGGAGGGTACGATCGGCGCGGAAGGGAGTCGCGGACTGTACCAACCAGCACGCCGTCAAGCGCTTTCGGGCCGGCCGGCCGTCGCCAAGTGCGCAGCGGCCGCCGCGGTACTGCTGCTGGGTTGTGCGCCCGAACCCGCACCGGACCAGGAACCGGAGACCGAGCGGCCGAACATCCTGCTGATCCTCGCAGATGACCTCGGCTATGGCGATCTCGGCGTCTACAACCCGGCGTCGCGGATCCCGACCCCCAACCTCGACCGGCTCGGGGCCGAGGGCATGCGACTGACGGACGCCCACAGCCCGTCGTCCGTCTGCACGCCGACCCGCTACGCGCTGCTCACCGGTCGCTACGCCTGGCGCTCGCGGCTCAAGCGCGGGGTGCTGAACGGACGTTCCACCGCCCTGCTCGAGCCGGAGCGCGTCACTTTGCCGGCGTTCCTTCGGACCCTGGGTTACGCCACTGCCGGCATCGGGAAGTGGCACCTCGGCCTCGGAGCCGACCCGGATCCGAACGACGACACTCCCGGCGAAACGGACTACAGCGCCCCGCTGCAGCCGGGGCCGATCACCGCGGGCTTCGAGCACTACTTCGGCATCCCCGCCTCCCTCGACATGGAGCCGTACCTCTACATCGAGGACGAGGGCGTGTTCGAGGCGGCGACCGAGACGGTCGAGGCCAGTTCGATGCGACGCTACGGCGGGGACGGCTACTGGCGCGCCGGCGACATCGCGCCCGGCTTCGATTTCCTCCAGGTGACTCCGACTCTCTTCGATCGGGCCAGTGGCTACCTGGAACAGCGGGCGAGCGCCGGGGACGACCGCCCCTTCTTCCTCTACCTGCCGCTGCCCTCGCCCCATACACCCTGGATGCCGCTGCCCCAGTTCGAAGGCGCGAGCGACGCCGGCGTTTACGGCGACTTCGTCGCCCAGGTCGACGCGGGCGTCGGCCGGCTACTCGGCGCGCTCGACTCTCTGGGCCTCGCCTCGAACACCCTGGTCCTGTTCACGAGCGACAACGGCGCACACTGGCTGGAAGCCGACATCGAGGAGACCGGACACCGCGCGAACGGCGCGCTGCGCGGGCAGAAGGCCGACATCCACGAGGGCGGCCACCGCGTACCCTTTCTGGCTCGCTGGCCGGCCCGCATTCCGGCCGGCGCCGTACGGGAGGAGCTGGCCGGCCTGGTCGACGTGTTCCGCACCGTCACCTCCCTCCTGGAGGTCGACCTCCCCGAGGGAGTGGCGGAAGACAGCGTCGACCTCGGGCCGGTGCTACGCGGCGAGGAAGACCCGCAGCCGCCCCGCGGTTCGCTGATTCACCACAGCTCGCGCGGCATGTTCGCCATACGGTCTCACCAGGCGGAAGGCATGGACGCGCCGCGGAAGTGGAAGCTGATCGAGGGGCTCGGCTCGGGCGGCTTCACGCAACCGCGGCAACTCGCCCCGGAACCCGGAGGGGCCGAGGGACAGCTCTATGAACTCGTCGCCGACCCGGCCGAGACGAAGGACCTCTACCTCGCCCGGCCCGACATCGTCGAGCGGTTGACCGCGGAACTCGAGGCGATCCGCGGCGCCGACGCGGCGCCCCTGGCGCCGCCGGAAGGTTAGGGCGCCTCGTCCGCCCCCTCGTCGAGGAAGCGGATCAGGCTGGCCAGATCACTCAGGGTCATCGTGTCGAGCAGGCCCTCCGGCATGATCGAGAGCGCGGACGGCTCGCGGCTCCGGATCCGCGCCTTGTCCAGATCGAGGCGGTCGCCGTTCGCGTTGATCAGCGTCAGCCGCCCGCCCGTGTCCTCGACCACCATCCCGCTGTGCAGAGCGCCGTCCTCGAGCTCGACATCGACCGCCTGGTACTGGTCCGAGATGACGCGTGACGGGAACATGATCGACTCGAGGACCTCGCCGCGGCGGAAGCGCTTGATCACCGTCGAGAGATCCGGGCCGCCACCGCGGCCGATGTCGCCGAACACGTGGCAGGCCGAGCAGCGCGCGCGGTGGAAAACCCGCTCGCCCTGCTCCGGGTTGTAGCGCTCGTAGGCCATCACGTCGTACTCCAGGTACTCCGCGAGCTCCTCGAAGCTCATCTGGGCGAGGTCGCTCCTGCCTTGCCGGTCGCCCTCGACCTCGGTGACCAAAGCGGCAGCGCGCCGCGCCCGCTCGGCCCGCTGACCCTCGAGCCGCTCCTCGGCCGCCGCGCGTTCCCCGTCCGGGAACCGGTCCAGGACGTCGTTCCAGATGGCGTCGATGTACCCCTCCATGCTGGCGGCCCCCCGAAACTCCCGGGCATCGTCGAACCAGGCCACGACCCGGACGCGTAACTCCGGCGTCCAGCCCTGGTCCATCGTGCGCAGGCAGTACGCGGCGTGGATCCGCTCCTCCGCCGGCAGGTCCTCTTCCAGACGAGCGACCATCTTCGCCAGCGCCCCGGCAGGCTGCAGGTACGCGAGCAGCCGTTCGAGCTGGCGGTTCACCCGGTCGTCGGCGTGCGGGTAGCGTTCGAGCATCGCCTGACCCAGGCCGGCGCGCGCATCGTCACGCCCCGGGGCGTCGGGAGCCGGATCGCGAATGAACGCGATCTCCATCGTCCGCAGGAAGTCGAGTTCGGCTTCCGCCTCCAGGTCGGCCCGCGCAACCTGCAGCAGGCCGCCCATCAGGAAGTTGTACTCGATCCTGTGCTCCAGGCTGTAGATCATCGCCAGCACCGCCTCGAAGAAACCGCGGGGGCGCTGCCGGGGAGAAGCCACGAAGGCCTGGTCGACCCAGTAGCCATGCGGGATGCGCTGGATCGCCTCCCGGGCCGCGTAGCGGAGGAACCGGTCACCGTGGTCGAGCAGACCGTAGAGGGCATCGGAGGTTTCCACCTCGATGCCGCGGGCGCGGAGATCGAGCCCTGAGCGCACGAGGGATTCGGCTGCCCGCCGGGCGACCAGCGGGTCGCCGTCGGCGAGCGCGGCGCGCAGGGAACCCTGTACCTGGGTGAAGGGGTGCCCGCCGAGCAGCGTGGCGGCAGCCGCCCGCAACAGTGGTGCGTCCGAGTCGAGGAGCGCCGCCGCTTCTTCCAAAGTCGGTCGCGGACCATGCACCTGGAGCAGTTCCAGCGCGCGGATTCGGTCGATCGACTCTCGTCCGGCGTCGCGAACGACCGCCCACAGTTCCGCCTCCCAGTTCGCACCCGCCTCGCCGCGAGCGCGACGGATCGCCTCTCTCCCCCAACCGGAGCGGGGCATCGGTTGACGCACGGCGGCTTCCGCGCCCGTAGCCGCAACAGCCTCCCCCGCTCGCTCGTAGGTCACCCGGTAGAGGCCTCCCGAGGTGCCGCGGCCGCCGGTCGCGAAGTACAGGAGCCCGTCCGGTCCGACGTCGAGGTCCGTCACGTTCAGCGGTTCGCCGAGGACGAAGTCGTGCGCCTCTCCGGTCCAGGTGGCGCCGGCCCGCTCGGGGAACAGGACGCGGATGCGGCCCCTCGACCAGTCGCCCATGAAGTATGCGCCCGAGAACCTCGCAGGGTACGCGTGGTGGTAGTAGAAGGTGACGCCCACCGGCGAACCGCGGCCGAGGTCGACGACGCCGGGCAGCGTGTCGATTTCGTGGAACGCGATCTTGCCGGATCCGGTGCGCCAACCGTAGTCGCCCGCCGGTATCAGGTGGACGACCCGGGTGGGCCGGAACCAGGGCAACCCGCGGTCCCACTCCATGTCCGCCTCGTAGGCGAAGATCTCCCCCGCCGCACCGATCGCCAGATCGAAGGGATTGCGCAGGCCTCCCGAGAGCCGCTCCCAGACGTGGGTATCCAGATCCAGGCGGTAGATCGTGCCGCCCGGCGCGCGCAGGCTGTTCGCATGGCCTCGCGGGTCGAGAATTGGCGGCAGGAGTTGATCCTCCTGCAGCTCGCGCAGCGGCGACGTCGGCGCGAGCCCCACTTCGGGCGACGAGTAGTTGCCGTAGAGGAGGTAGAGGGCGCCGTCGGGACCCCTCGCGATCGTGTGCGGTCCGTGCTCCTGGATCCGGCCGTTCGCGGGAGCGATCTGCTCGACGGCATCGACGCGGTCGTCGCCGTCCGTGTCCCGCAACCGGTAGAGCCCGGTGTCGTCGACCGAGTCGTTGCGGCCGGGCCTGCCCTCGACTCCCGCCGCTTCAGCCAGCCGGCCGCGGCCGTTCGCGTGGACGAGCACGTCGCCCGGTCCCATGACGTACAGGCCGTGGGCCGTATCGACCTGGGGAGCGAAGTCGATGCGCCGGTCGTACACGCCGTCACCGTCGGCGTCCTCCAGTAGCGCCAGGCCTTCGCCCTCCAGCGCCAGTAACGGTCTGCCCGCGGCGTCGAAGGTCATGTTGACGACCGAACCGAAGAGGCCGGCGGTCGCCGCCGGTTCCACCGCGAATCCGTCGGGCGTGCGGAACCGCCCCCCGGCGTAGTTGAGCCGCTCCCGGCGCGACCCGTCGTGATCGGGCATCAACTCCTGGGCGCCGGCCGCAACGGCGAGGCTGAACACGAATCCCAGGGACAGACTTCGAGCGAGCATGACCGGCGATCCTACTCCCTGCCCCACAACCTCACGCCGGCCGCCAGAAAACGGCGCCCTACGTCTTGTCTTTCCGTGCTCCACGTCCGTAGGATGCAGGCAGCGTGCCCGAACGCCCCTGCACCATCGCCGTGCTCGCGACCCTCGACACGAAGGGCGGGGAGGTGGTCTACCTGGTCGATCGGATCGTGCGCGACTGGGGCTGCCGGGCGTTCGTCATCGACCTCGGCATCCTCGGCGAACCGGCGCTCGACGGCACCTGGCTGCCTGACGTCAGCCGCCGCGAGGTCGCCTGCGCCGGCGGCGAGAACGTCGACCAACTGGCCCAGGCGGCCGACCGCAAGCGGGCCATCGCGGCGATGTCATCCGGCGCCGAGGAGGTCGTCCGCCGCAGCTACCGGCGCGAGAGCTTCGACGCGATAGTCGGCCTGGGCGGCAGAGCGGGCACGGCGATGGCGACCACCGCGATGCGCGCCCTGCCGCTGGGCGTACCCAAGATCATGGTCTCGACGATGGCGGGCGGCGACGCGTCCGGCTACGTCGGCGTCAAGGACATCGTGATGGTGCCGTCGATCGTCGACATCGACGGCATCAACCGGATCAGCCGACAGATTCTGAGCCGCACCGCCGCCGCGGTCTGCGCCATGGCCCGGGTCGAGATCGAAGGCGGGGACGACCGTCCTCTGATCGCGGCCTCCACCTTCCGGAGCGCCACCCCCTGCGTGGATGCCTGCCGGCGTCAACTGGAGACCGAGGGGCTCGAGGTGCTCGTCTTCCAGGCCACGGGCGCCGGCGGCCGAACGATGGAGAGTCTGGTCGAGGCCGGCTTCGTGCGCGGCGTGCTCGACCTGACGACCACGGAGTGCGCGGACGAGCTGGTCGGCGGCGTACGCACAGCCGGCCCGTCGCGACTGGAGGCCGCGGCCAGGAGCGGTACCCCCGCCGTCGTCGTGCCCGGCTGCCTGGACATGGTCAGCTTCTTCGCCCGGGACACCGTTCCGGAGGAGTTCGCGGGACGCACTTTCCACCGCCAGAGCGACAACATGACCCTGATGCGCACGTCGCGCGCGGAGTCCGCGGAGCTCGGTCAGGTCCTCGCCGCCAAACTCAACGCCTCCACCGGCCCGGTTGAGGTCTACCTGCCCCTGGGCGGCGTCTCCACGCTCTCCGCCCCAGGCGGACCGTTCCACGACGCGGCGGCCGACGAGGCGCTCTTCACCGCCCTGCGCGAGAACCTGCGCCGGGCCGTGCCGGTCACCGAGGTCGACGCGAACATCAACGACCCGCGCTTCGCCTGCGCCGTCAGCGACGCCATGCTACGGCTGGTCCGGGACGCGAACTGAGATCTCATCCCCGCACGAGAACGCGCTCGCCCAGCGGCTGCACCGGCCGGTAGTTGTTCGGGAAGATCGCCGCGAAGGCCGTGCGGTACATTCCGCGCATGGCGTCCGCCCGGTTCAGCTTGCGCCGCCACTGGCGGCGGGCTCTGCTTCCGGGCGTCGTCGCCGTCGTCCTCGCTCCGATGGCGGCACCCGCCGCTGGAGCCGCCGCCGACCCGGCGGCGGTCGAACGGGGCGCAGTGATCTACCGCGGCGGCACCTGCCCGGTGTGTCACCACTGGGAAGGCCAGGGGAACCGCCGGGGGCCCGACCTGACCGACGAGGAGTGGCTTCACGGCGACGGATCGCTTGCCGCCGTCCGCGCCGCGATCGAAACCGGCTTCCGCCACGGCGCCGGCCGCCGCTTCCGCGGTAAGTACGAGATGTGGCCCCTGGGCGGCATGGAGCTCGACGAAGGCGATGTCGACGCGCTGACCGCGTACGTCTGGTCCCTCCACCGGCGTCGCCGGGCCGCGGACACATTGACCCGGGAGGTCGTGAGCCGTATCGCCTTCGGTTCGGGCGCCGACCAGGATCGCGCGCAGCCGATCTGGGACACCGTCCTCGCGCTGCGTCCCCAGCTCATGTTGATGCTCGGAAACAACGTCCTTGCCGGCACGGAAGACATGCGGGACCTCCGCGTGGAGTACGACAAGCTGACGTTGCAGCCGGGGTTTGCCGAACTGCGCAGGCGGAGCCGCTTCATGGCTACCTGGAACGACCTGGACTTCGGCCGCGAGGACGGCGGCGCCGACTTCGACAAACGGGCCGAGTCGCAGCAGATGTTCCTGGACTTCTGGAACGAACCGTCCGGGTCGCCGCGACGGCAACAGCAAGGCGTCTACACTGCACAACGTTTCGGGCCGCCCGGCCGGCGTCTCCAGGTCGTCCTGCTGGATACCCGGTACGGGCGCGGGCCACTCTGGCAGGCATCACCCGACGAAGCGCGGAGGCGGGAACGACTGGGCATGGGCCCCTACCTGCCGAACGATCACGAGCGCGCCCGGATGCTGAGCGAGGAACAGTGGCGCTGGCTCGAAGAACAGCTTCGTCAGCCGGCGGACCTGCGCCTGATCGTCACCAGCATCCCCTTCGTCATGGAGTTCACGGGCTGGGAGAGCTGGGCGAACATGCCGAACGAGCGCCAGCGGCTGATCGACCTGATGCGGGACACGGGCGCGACCGGCGTCCTGCTGCTGAGCGGCGATACCCCCTGGGCCGACGTCTCCCGTCTCGAGGGAGAAGTGCCCTATCCGCTGTGGGACTTCACGTCCGGCACGCTCAACGGACGCGGCACGGCCGGGATCGGCCCGAACCGGCACCGGGTCGGCCAAGCCACGCGCGAGCCGAACTTTGGCTACATCGAAGTCGACTGGACCGCCGCCGACCCCGAAATCCGCGTCGAGGTCCGGAGCGTGGCGAACCGGAGCCTGCTGCATCAGACGCTGCGGTTGTCGGAGTTGCAGCCGAAGTAGCCGCTACGCCGCCCCGAACCCTAGAAGAACACGAAGGAGCGGACCACGACGTTCCTCCGGCAGGGAGCGTCGTCGGGCGCGGTCGGGTCGATGCAGGCTGTGTGGAAGGACCAGCGCGAGACGGAGCCGTCGGTGACCGAGTCGTAGCACTTGAGCATCGAGACCTCGGTGGGCGTCTGCTGCGGGAACCAGTACCACTCGTGGTGCGGGCGGTAGGTGAAGCGCGTGGTCTCACCGACGCGGTCGTCGTAGATGCGGTAGTTGGTGATGTACGGCTGGTCGGCGAAGGAAGGCCAGGCGCAGAGTACGAAGGGATTCTGGCGCACGGTCTCCATCGGCTTGGCGAGGTTGATCGACATGAAACGCCGCGACATCTTCGCGTCCGCCTGCTCTTCGGTGTAGTGCTGCTCGCGGCCGAAGTTCCGCAGGTTCCTGGTGAGCAGCTCGCGACAGCGAACGCGGCCGCTGTTGTCGTTCAGGTCGTTGTGCACGAGGTTGGCGTAGTTGGCGTTCACACCGGGGTTCTTGTTGTCCTGATCTTCGGTCCGATCTCCCTGGTAGTCCTTGTCGAACACGTCGTGGTTGTACACGAACGCATCCGTCGCATCCGGGAAGAACTCCAGGAGGAGCTTCTCCATCTCCGGGTAGAACACGCGCTCCACTTCCGCCGCGTCATAGAAGTTCTCGCACTTGGACTCACAGTGCCCCAGCGAGAGGCCAAGCTGGTCCATGCATTCGGCGCTGTCGGGCTTCAGACCCGGGTAGACCTCCTCGATTCGACGCGCGTCGCGCATCACGTGGGGAAAGTAGAGGCACCCCCGCGCGATGTCCCGTTCGTACCGGCGCAGCGCTTCCGCGTCGACTCTTCGCGCCGGATCCCGCCAGAGCGCGTTGGACGAGACGATCGAGTAGGAAGGCTCCTCGCGGACCGAGTAGCGCAGCGGCAACGCCAGGCCGCCTTCAGGGACTTCGACGCTGTTCGCCCGGATGTACTCGAGGCACTCCGTGTAGCGACGGAAACCGAGGCCCCACTTCGTCTCGATCGGTCCGGGAGGAGCGTTGTCGAGCACGTCCGCGAACGCCTTCTCGTTCCCTTCGGCAACCTGTGTGAAGGCCGCCTCCGTCGCCGCCGCGGTTCCCGCATCCCCGTCCCGGTCGAACGACATGTAGGAGAGGCCTCCGTTCGCGGCAACGGGCGGCGGCTGCCCCTTGGTGAGTTGCAAGGGAGGCACATAGGCCTGATTCGCGCTCATGCCGGTCTGCTCCACGGAAGTTCGCCGCGCAGTCTACTCACCGGCCTCCCAGGCCCGCACCTTGCGGTTCGCCTCGTCGAAGATGCGCTCGTAGTTGCCGATCGTGATCGCGTGCAGCGTCGGTTCGCTGAGCCGGTCCCAGAGCGGCGCGTAGTCGCGCCACGTCTTGAGGTACCCGTCCCGGCCGCTCGGCGCAACGGAATCCGTCCCGAACAGGAAGCGGTCCGGATGGCGTTCGAGCAGCGCGGTCCAGGCCTCCAGTGAGGTCTTGTCACGCACGATGTACTTCGCCACCTCGTCCCAGGACAGATCGCAGTACACGTGCGAGAACGCCTCGTCGGAGAGCAGGGCGTCGAGCAGTTCCACATGGTCCGCGGCGGGCGCCACGAACCGGCCCAGCCCGGTATGAGCCCAGATGATCGTGACCTCGGGGTGGGCCCGGAAGAACTCTCGCACGGGCTCCAGGTGAACCGGCTCGTGCGCCTCCGTGGGCAGCACCACGTCGATGTCGTTGTGGAAGATCACGACGAGGCCCACCTCGGCGGCGAAGTCGAGCACGCGGTCGAGTGCAGGATTCCGCAGGCTGGCCGTGTGGCCAAGGATTTTCGAGGTTACGAATTCCTTGTGGATCGAGAACTCCCCGATTCCGGAGAAGACGCCGGGGTAGTGCTCGAGCACTCGGCGAATGTGGTCCGCCGCGTACATGTCCGTCGGGTTGAACCCCGTGATCATCGGGTCGAAGCGCGCCTGGTCCTCGGCCGGCAGCAACTGGTACTCCTCGGCGATGATCGCGTCGACGAAGGAGTAGTAGTAGAGCGCCGAGTCCGAGTGCAGGTAGTAGTCCGGTGCCCGGTCGCCCGACTCGAAGTAGTCCCACTTCTGCTGCAACGGGATGCCGAAGACCGCCGTGCGCCCCACGTCGTTCGCGGCGATCTCGAGGAACTCGCTCAGGGTGATGCCACGCTGGACGTAGTTCGTCAGGTGGAAGTGGGCGTCATGGAAGAGAGGCCGGTTCTGTCCGCCGTCCGAGTCCCCGACTCGTTGTGCCCAGCCGGCCCCGATTCCGGCGATCGACACCACGACGCAGCACGCCGCGGCCGCGGCATGTTTCATTCCGCAGCCCCCCGGTGAACTGTCCCGCGACCTGTCGGTCACGCCCGGGAGACTACTCGCCTGCCGACTCTCTCGCGTGCTCCTGCGCCGCCTTGGCGGCCTCCATGTCGTCCTCGTCCGGCATCAGGATGAACTCGGGATAGGACTCGATGCCCAGTTCGGTCATGTCCTGACCGAGTTCCTCGACTTCCGCCGAAACCCGGACACCAATCGTCTTCTCGAGCACCCACCACAGGAGCAGGGAGATCCCGAAGACGAAGACACCGATCGCGATGATGCCGATGACCTGCGGCACGAAGCTCCCGCCGGCCGCGATGCAGACAGCAAGCGTCCCCCAGATGCCGGCAAACAGGTGGACCGGAACGGCACCGACGACATCGTCGAGCTTCATCCGTTCGAGCATCTTCATGCCGGCGACCGTGACCACGCCGCCGATGGCGCCGATGAGTAGCGCCCAGTGGTGGCCAACCAGGTCCGGCCCGGCGGTTACGCCGACCAGTCCGCCGAGTGCGCCGTTCAGCACGGCCAGGAGGTCGACCCGGCCCAGCAGCGGCCGTGACAGCGCGAGGGCGGCGACGACGCCGGCAGCCGCGCCGAGGTTCGTGTTGATCAGCAGGTTGCCCATCGCCGTGGCGTCACTGGCGCCGCCGAGCGCGAGTTGCGAGCCGCCGTTGAATCCGAACCAACCCATCCAGAGGATGAAGACGCCGAGCGTCACGATCGGCACGTTGGACGGCGGCGTCGCCTTGACGCTGCCGTCAGTGCGGAACTTGCCGCGCCGCGCCCCGACGATGATGATCCCCGCCAGGGCCGCCCAGCCTCCGGTCGAGTGGACGATCGTCGAGCCGGCGAAGTCCTGGAAGCCGCGCTCGGCCAGCCAGCCGCCACCCCAGGTCCAGGCGCCCACGATCGGATAGAGAATCGCCGTCAGCACGGCGGTGAAGATGAGGAAGGACCAGAGCTTGACGCGCTCGGCGAGAGCTCCCGACACGATCGAGGCCGTGGTCGCCACGAACGTCATCTGGAAGAACCAGCTCGACATCTCCGAGTACCCGCTTCCGATGACGGCAGCCGCCTTGTCGGCATCTCCACCAAGGAAGGCCATCTCGTCCGCGGAAGCCTCGAACAGCGGCGTGATCGAGCCGATCCAGCCGCTGACGTCGACGTACATAAGGTTGTAGCCGATGAAGTAGTAGGCAATGCCGGCGATCGAGTACAGGCCGATGTTCTTCATGCAGATGACGGATGCGTTCTTGGTCCGCACCGAACCGGCCTCGAGCATCGTGAAGCCGGCGCACATCCACATGATGAATGCGCCCCAGACCAGAAAGGCGTACGTGTTGAAGACGTAGGCGACCTCTCCGGACACCTGGGCGCCCGCCGCGGACGCCACCAGAAGCAGCAGCACGCCGGCGAGAAGCACCTTGAGAACGGTCGATCGTGACGAAAGCGGCTCGAACTGGGGCTTCATTCGTTTCCTCCGGCTAGTGGTGGAGGCCCCGCCCCCTCTTGCGAGGGCGTCGACGACGCGTGACCAGGTTCTCGTTCACGGCCCCGGGACCGTACGGTCAGGGGCCGCGCCCGGGACAGGAGCATTGTAGCGCCAGTCCCGAGAAGTCCTGGAGTGCCGTCCTAGTCGACGCGCTTGTACAGGACACCCAGGACCATGCCGCCGATGCCGAGGGAAATGATGTCGATGGCCAGCCATGTCCAGGCGACGTGGTAGGGAAAGTCGTTGACCACCAGGGTCAGGTAGAACTGGTGGAAGCCGACGACAGCGCCCAGGAGGATTCCGAAGTGGAGGCCACCCCTGGCGCCCTGCTGCCAGGACTGGCGGCTGGACGCGAACAGCACGCTCGCCGCAACGCCGATCGTCAGGGCCACGATGAGGAACCACACGATCTGCATGGCCATGCTGTCGGGTTCTTGCACGAAAGCGGGCTGATCGACGTACATGCCGCCGAAGACCAGGCCGTGCAGCACGAAGTTGACGATGTTCTGAACGAAACCGGCCGCCAGGCCGGCACCGACTGCTCTACCCCAGTTCATCCGTTGTCTCCTCTTGAACACGAGCGCCGCCGGCACGACGCGATGTCAGAACGGGACCTTCTTCCCCTAAGCCAGTATCTCCTCCACGACCCGGCCATGGACGTCCGTCAATCGGAAGTCCCGGCCACTGTAGCGGTAGACGAGGCGCTCATGGTCGATCCCGAGCTGGTGCAGGATCGTCGCGTTCAGGTCGTGGATGTGCACGCCGCCCGACACGATGTTGTAGCAGTGTTCGTCCGTCTCACCGTGCGTCTTCCCCGGTTCGATGCCGGCTCCCGCCATCCACACCGTGTAGCAGCGGCCGTGGTGATCGCGGCCGTAGTTGTCCTCGGCCAGCGTTCCCTGGCAGTACACGGTGCGCCCGAACTCACCGCCCCAGACGACGAGAGTGTCTTCGAGCAGCCCCCGCTGCTCCAGGTCCGTGACCAGCGCCGCCGACGCCCGGTCCACGTCGCCGCATTGCAGACGGATGTCGCTCGGCAAGTCGCCGTGCTGGTCCCAACCGCGATGGTAGAGCTGAATGAAGCGGACGTCGCGCTCCGCCAGCCGCCGCGCCAGCAGGCAGTTCGCGGCGTAGGTTCCCGGAGTGCGCGCATCCTCGCCGTACAGGTCGAAGGTGCTCTGCGGTTCGTCCGACGTGTCGACCAGCTCGGGCACCGAGGCCTGCATCCGGTAGGCCATCTCGTACTGCGCGATCCTGGCTGTGATCTCCGGGTCGCCGAACTCCTCGTGGTGCTGTTCGTTCAACGTCGCCACGACGTCCAGCATCCTGCGTCGAACTCCGCGGTCGATCCCCGGCGGATCGGACAGGTAGAGAACCGGGTCCTCCGCCGCCCGCAGGTTGACTCCCTGGTGCTCCGAGGGCAGGAAACCGGCGCCCCAGAGCCGCTGGAAGAGGGCCTGGGACTCGCGCCTGGCGCTGCCCTGGGAGATCAGCACGATGAAGGCCGGCAGGTCGTTGTTCTCCGAACCGATGCCGTAGCTCAACCAGGCGCCCAGGCTCGGCCGGCCGGGCTGCTGGTGTCCCGTCTGCAGATAGGTGATGCCGGGATCGTGGTTGATCGCCTCGGTATGCACCGCCTTGAGAAAGCAGAGCTTGTCCACGATCCCCGCGGTATGGGGCATCAGCTCGCTGACCCAGGCGCCGCTTTCGCCGTGCTGCGCGAACCCGAACATCGACGCCGTGATCGGGAACGAATCCTGGTTCGCCGTCATGCCGGTCACGCGCTGGTCGCCGCGCACCGAAGCCGGCAGCTCCTCGCCGTGCCATTCGGTCAGGCGCGGCTTGTGGTCGAAGAGATCGATCTGGGACGGCGCACCGGACTGGAACAGGTAGATCACCCGCTTCGCCCTGGCCGGGAAGTGGGTGCCGCCGAGCGCGCCCAGCGCCTTTGCCGCCTCGCCGCGGGCCGCCCACGAAGGCCCCGGGTCGAGCAGCGAAGAGAGCGCCGCGACGCCGATGCCCGTGCTCGCCAGGCCGAAGAACTGTCGCCGGCTGACGCCGAGCGCAAATTCGGCCTGGGGATTCGCACCCGTTCGCGGGCCGCAGGCGCCGCAGAAGGGGTCGGTCTTCTTTCCGTTCATCGTCTGGTCACCGCCTCGTCCAGGTTCAGCACCGCGCTCGCGGCCACGCTCCAGGCCGCGAGTTCGGCGCCAGGCAAACTCTCGTCGACGGGCCACTCGCCGACGTTCAGCAACGCTTCGGCCGCCGCCGGATCCCGCTCGTAGCGCGGCCTCAGATCCGCGACGAGTTCGAGAATCGCCTCACTCTCCACGGCCGTCGCCGGCCGCGCCAGCACCCGGCGGAAGAGCCCGTCGACCAACGCAGCGTCGCCGGCCTGTTCCGCCACAACCGTCTCCGCAAGCAGGCTTTCCGCCAGAACACGCGCCGCCTCGACGAACTGGGGATCGTTCATCAGCACAAGCGCCTGCAGGGGCGTGTTGGAACGGGATCTCTCCACTACGCACGTCTCCCGGTTGGGCGCGTCGAACACCAGCATGTTCGGCGGCGGCACGGTGCGCTTCCAGAACGTGTAGAGGCTGCGCCGGTAGAGCGCCTCTCCATGGTCCTGCTCGAAGACGCTGGCGCTGCTCTCGTAGCCGATCTCCCGCCACAGACCGGGCGGCTGATAGGGCTTGACGCTCGGGCCGCCGAGCCTCTCGACCAGAAGGCCGGAAGCGGCCAGCGCCCCGTCCCGGATCACCTCCGCGTCGAGACGGAAGCGGGACGCGCGCGCCAGCAGCCGGTTCTCCGGGTCGAGTGCGATGAGTTCCGGGCTCGCCCTGGAACTCTGGCGATAGGTCGAGGACAGCACGATCGTCTTCTGGAGCGCCTTCAGATCCCACTCCTGCCGGACCAGTTCGGTCGCCAGCCAGTCGAGCAGCTCCGGGTGGGACGGCCACGCGCCCTGGGCGCCGAAGTCGCCAGCCGTCGCCACCAGGCCGCGAGCGAAGAACTTCCGCCAGATGCGATTCGCCGTCACACGCGCGGTGAGCGGATGATCTCCGCTGACCAGCCAGCGCGCCAGGCCGAACCGGTTCTTCGGGAGGTCTTCCGGAATCGGCGGCAGCACCGCCGGAACGGCCGCGTCGACTTCGTCCAACTGCTGGTCGTACTCGCCGCGACGCAACACGAAGGTTGGCCGCGGATCGTCCATCTCGCGCATGACCATCGTCGTCGGCACGGCGGCCTCGATCTCACGGAGACGCTCCGAGAGCGCGGCGTAGCGCGTCTCATGCACCAGCCACGGAGACCAGTAGCCCCGCCGGAAGCGATGGCGGATCGTCGTCGCCTGCTCCCCGGTCCGTTGATCCTCGGCCAGCCCGACCAGGTACTCGACATCCCGGTACGCCGTCACGAGACCGCCGTACGGTGGCGGCAGCTGCTTCGGCTCCAGCACCTGAAACGCCACCTCGGGCGCGTCGGATACCGACAGCCGGAAACGGCGCATCGTCTTGTGCTGATAGGTCGACTCCTGCCGCAGCACGATCCGCAGCCGGACGCCAAAGGCCGGCCCCGGCGCCGCCTCGGGCGTCCGAGCCCGAGCCGCCCGGAACACGGCCGTCCGGGCGGTGGCCCGGGTCATGTAGCCGGCGCCCCAGCCGGTCTCAGGATCGCCGTCCACCGCCAGTTCGAGGCCCATGGACGGCGTCGCGTAGTCGGCGTAGCCAGCAGCCAGGTCCAGGGCGCCGGACGGTCCCCCATCGAGCGGCGTCACCTCGACCTCGACCTCGGTCAGCACGAAACTCCCGTCCTCGGCCCGGCCAATCCCGAGCGACGGATCGGACCGATCCCGAAGCGCCTCCAGCCGCAACGCGCCGACGTGGTCAAGGTCGGTCTCGGCCTCGATCACATAGACGTCGGTCACGGGATTCTCACCGGACACTTCGATCGAGCCGTCATCGAGAACGGTCATACGGGCTCCAGCGGTGGACTCGAGCGAAACCGGCACCAGCGGCCGCCACCTCTCGCCCAGCCGGCGGTCCCACTCCTGCTGCCACGCGGCCTGCGCCGTGACGGCTTCTCCGTTCGCATCGTCGAGGAGCGCATCGAGCGGCGCAAGTTCCTCCCGAATCTCCCGAAGCAACGCACGCTGGCCCGGGTCGGGCGCCTGGATCTTCGGCTCCGCATTGCCCTGGTTGCCATCGAGACCGGCCTCGTCGACCGTGTTGAAGAAGGCGGCGAGCTGGTAGTACTCACGCTGGCTGATCGGATCGAACTTGTGGTCGTGGCACTTGGCGCAGCCGGCGGTCAGCCCCATCCAGACCGTGGCCGTCGTGTCCGTGCGGTCGAAGACGTACTGGACGCGGTACTCCTCCGGAATCGCGCCGCCTTCGTTGTTGATCATGTGGTTGCGGTGGAAGCCGGTGGCAAGCAACTGCTCCGGACTCGGATCCGCCAGCAGGTCGCCGGCGAGCTGATCGACCGTGAATTCGTCGAAGGGCTGGTTGCGGTTGAACGCGTCGATCACCCAGTCGCGCCAGCGCCACATCGACCGCTCGAGGTCCCGGTGGTAGCCGTTCGTGTCGGCGTAGCGGGCGGCGTCCAGCCAGAAACGCGCCATGTGCTCCCCGTAGCGCTCAGAGGCGAGCAGCCGGTCCACCAGACGCTCGTAGGCGTCCGGCGAGGTGTCGGCCAGGAAGGCCTCCACCTCGCCCGGCGTCGGCGGCAGCCCGGTCAGATCGAGTGACAGACGCCGCGCCAGTGTGCGGCGGGCCGCCTCAGGCGCGGGCGCAAGCCCCTCGCTCTCCAGCCGGGCCAGAACGAAGCGATCGAGATCGCCGCGGACCCAATCAGCGTCCGCCACCGGCGGCGGGTCGGGACGCCGCGGCGGCCGATACGCCCAGTGATCCTCGAACTCCGCTCCTTGCAGAATGAACCGGCCCAGGGTCTCGATCTCACGGTCGGACAACGTCGAGTCCGCGTGAGGCGGCGGCATGCGATCGAGAGGATCGACTGCCGCGATCCGCTGAAACAACTGGCTCTGCTCCAGGCTGCCGGGCACCAGGGCACGACGCCCCGAGGAAAGAACACCCAACGCCGACTCACCCTGGTCGAGGCGCAGCCCCGCCTGACGCACGGCCGCGTCCGGGCCGTGACACTCGTAGCAGTGGTCCGAGAGGATCGGCCGGACGTCTCGATCGAAGGAGAGGGGCTCTCCCGAACCCGCGATGTCGTGCTCCACGGGCGGAACTTCACGCGCCGCGACGCCAACTCCCCCATCCTCTTCCTCATGCACCAGAGGCCACTCCGCACCGGCCTCGATCCAGGCCTCCAGCAGCTCCCGCTCCGCCGCGCCCAGCGCCCGCGGCGGCGGCATCTCCAGTTCGTCCTCACGCCGAATCGCAGCAACGAGCAGGCTCGACTCGGCATCCCCAGGTACGATCGCCGCTCCCCGGCCACCCCCGATCAACATCGCCGGCCGCGAGTCCAGCCGCAGATTCCCCCGCTGCCTAAGAGGCCCGTGACAGGCGAAACACCGGCTCTTCAGGACGGGTAACACCTCAGACTCGAAGTCGGGCGCACTAGCCGCGTCAACGGAAGCCGCGCCAGCAACCACGAAGCCCAAGCCGATGAGGATCGAACTCGCGCCCCTTTTCACTCCTGCACCCATACGCCTCAGCCGTCCCGGAAGCTCAGTTCTCTCTGGATCGCGAGGATGTTACCGCGCCGCAGGTCCGCCGTCGAAGCCGTTCAGCCCGGTCTGGGCCGGAGGAGAGGGTCCCAGCGAGGCTGTCGGCAAGCGACGCCCGACGCCATCCCATCGTCTGACGCCCAACCGGAGCGCAGCCGACCGCAGCGAGCGCCGACCCTCCATTCATCCGGAAAGCGCTCGCGTCCGCTGGGACCCTCTCCTCCGGCCCAGACCGGGCGGGTGTAGCGACGCTTCCGGCGGTACACTGCCGGCCCCATGGACTTCGGCGTCTGCGTCGCCAGCAAGATAGACGACATCGGCTACATCGAGAAGGCGGAAGCCCTCGGGTACAGCCATGCGTGGATCGCCGACAGCCAGATGATCTGGTCGGACTGCTACGCGGTGCTGGCGCTGGCGGCGGAGCGGACCAGCCGGATCAGGCTCGGGACCGGCGTCGCGATCACCGGCACACGGATCGCGCCGGTGACGGCGCACAGCATCGCGACGATCAACCGGGTCGCTCCGGGCCGTACCTTCCTCGGCATCGGCGCCGGCAACACGGCGCTCCGACTGATGGGGCACCGCCCGGTCGGCGTCAAGGAGTTCGGCGAGTACCTGCGCGTGGTGCGGGCGCTGCTCGACGGCGAGGAGGTCGACTTCGCCTTCCGCGGGCGCACCGAGCCGCTGCGCTTCCTGATGGAGGAACAGGGCTTCATCGCCACCGAGCCGCGCATCCCGATGTACGTCTCCGGCTTCGGTCCCAAGAGCCAGGGCCTGGCTGGCGAGGTCGGCGACGGCCTGGTCATGTCGATTCCGCCGAACGCCTCTCTGTTCGACCGCGCGATCGAGAACTGCCGCCGCGGCGCCGAGGCCGCCGGCCGGGACTTCGACCACGACACCTTCTACACCTGCTCGCTCACCACAGCCGTGATTCTGGAGCCCGGTGAGGATCTGGCCTCGCCGCGGGTGATCGAGGAGTGCGGTCCCTTCGTGCTCTCCGGCCTGCACTACCTCTACGATCAGCAGCACCAGTGCAAGCGGGAGCCGCCGCCGCATGTACGGCCGGTCTGGGACAAGTACTGCGCCCTGGTCGAGCAGACCCCGGCGCGAGGGCGCCACCTGCGGGTACACGCCGGCCACTGCACGTACTCCCTGCCCGAGGAGGAGCAGTTCGTGACGCCGGAACTGATCCGCGCATCCTGCCTGGCGGGCACGGCGGACGAGGTGCGGGCCCAGGTGCGCACCCTCGCCGATGCCGGTCTCGATCAGCTCATGCTGCTGCCCTCTCTTGCCACCCAGGAACGGGTCATCCGGCAGTTCCACGACGAAGTCATGGCCCGCCTGTAGCGAACCGTCGCTACGATCGCCTCATGCTGCTGCTGGTCCTGCCCTGGGACGCCGAGGCCGACGCGTCCGCCGAGTGGTGGTACCTCCGTCGATGGCTCCTCGGCGAGGCGCGCGCCGTGTTCGGCAAGGTCCAAGTCGTTCCAGAACTGCCGGCCGACCCGCCCGACGGTACGGAGGCAACGCTCGTCCTGAGGTCCTGCCGGGTCCTGATCGGTCGGGCCTCGCTGCGCCGGATGCGGGAGGAACTGACGCAGGGACAAAGCCGGGGTTCCGCCGTCTACGCAACGAATCTGACGACGACCGGGCCGAAGGCGGGCGCCGACCTGTTCACACTCGCGGACTTTGAACAGGCGGAGGCGGCCTGGCTGGCAGGCGACAGGCCAAACACCGGCACGCAGTCATCCGGTGAAGGCAGCTTCCCGGCAGCCCTGTTGTGCCCAGAGGCCACCGCCAGGTGTGCGTCGGGCGAGCGGATACCCGGTCCGCGAGCCGGCCTCTGCTACGAGTTCATCGACTACTACGGCGGCGAACGCGCCGATGTCCTGCCGCTCCTGCCACCAGACCTGGGGACCGAGTCCTCCGTCCTGGAGGTCGGCTGCGGCCGCGGCGCGACCGCGGCCCTGATCAGGGAGCGTTTCGGTTGCCGCACCGTCGGAATCGAGCTGAATCCCGAAGCGGCACTGGCAGCCGAGAGCAGGCTCGACCGGGTGATCCGGGGTGACGTCCAGGCCGTGGAACCCGGAGAAACCTTCGACGCGATCGTCGCCTTCGAACTCTTCGAACATCTCACGGACGGTCAGGCGTTCCTGGAACGGGCCGCCGGTTGGCTCCGTCCCGGCGGACGAATGGTCTTTTCGGTACCGAACGTCGGCCACTACTCGGTGGTCGAGGACCTGATCGCCGGCCGTTGGGACTACGTGCCGATGGGCCTGCTCTGCGCCACCCACGTCCGGTTCTTCACCCGGCGCACCCTCGAGGACTGGTTGCACGCGGCCGGCTTCGACCGCTACCGGATCGACGCCCAGGTCACTCCGCTGCCGGAGCGCATCGACGCGCTTCCCGATTCGCTTACGCCCGACCGCGAGAGCCTGACCACGGCCGGCTTCTACGTCTCGATCTTCGTCTGAGGCGAGGACCACCGCTCCTCGTCGAAAGCCCGCATCAGCGCTTCACCGGTGCGGCGTTCCGTGTAGGTCTCGGCGATCGTGCGCCCCACGCTACCGAGACGCCGCCGCAGATCCCGATCACGCCACAGGCGCTCCACCGCGTCGCGAAGCGCCTCCGCGTCGCCAAACGACACCTTGATCGAGGCCCGGTCTTCCGGATCGAGGTCACGGTGGGAGGGAATGTCCGTCAGAACGCAGGGGCGCGCGCAGCCCATCGCTTCGAGCGCGAGCAGGCCGAAACCTTCGAGCGGCGACGACGGCCCGATGCACAGGTCGACGCCTCGGATCAATGCCGGTACCTCAGCAGGCGGAACGTGACGGTGCCGCTCCGCTTCCGGCCAGAGGACGAGTTCCTCGGCATCCGCGTCGATCGACAGGCGCACCAGGTCGAGACGGCGCCCGCGCCGCTCAAAGAGCGGCCGCAGTGCCCGCAGGCACCAGGCGACTCCCTTGACTTCGAGATCCCAGTGGCCGCTGACGAGCATCCGCAGCCGGCCGTCATCTTCGCGTTCCCGCTCAGGGGGCCGAAACAGATCCGGCTCGAACGGTTGCGGAATCCAGTGAGCCTCGACGCCGTGCCGCTCGCGGACCGTGCGGACGAGGTGTGGCGACACGACGAGCTTCCGGGCCGGCAACTCGTACGCGGCCAGCATCGCGCCGCGCTCGGCGCGAGACAGTGTGTCGTGGGCCGGCTCATAGCCCTGACACAGGTGACACGCCAGGCGCTCGGCAACTTCGATCGCCGGAGCGACCGTCGGCGCCAGCGTCCCCACCGCCACCTCGACCCCCGGCAGCGATTGCCGATCGAGGGCCCGCACCTGCCGGTAGAAGGTGTCCGCACCGTCGAACCAGGTCGGGCATGGATCCGGCGAGTGGACGGTCGCGTCGACTCCGAGGCCCCGGAGCGCGCGGGCATGCTGCAACACCACCTTGACGCCGCCGTAGAGCGCGGCGCCGGGCAGAAGGTAGGCGACTCTCAGGCGACGATCCCCAGAGGCGGCCGCGTCCGGTAGGCGCCGCGGGTGAAGTCGGGGAACTCGACCGGCTCGCTGCCCCGGGCGACCGAGAGTTCGCTCAACTCGACCGGCGCCGACAGCGCGGCGGCGTCGTAGACGTCCATGTCGGTGAGCGTGCCCCCGAGCAGACAGCGGACCAGCCGGTAGTCCTCGAAGTAGTCCATGCCGCCGTGACCGGCGCCCTCGGCGTCTTCCGCGTGCTGGGCCCACAAGGGGTGCTCGAAGCGCTCGCGGTAGGGCTCGACATCGCTCCATTCGTGCCCCTCGGCCTCGCCTTCGATGAAGATCCGGTCCGGGAACCCCGCGAACACGCCACGGGTACCCTGCACCAGGTTGAGTCGACTGTACGGCCTGGGCGTCGTCGTGTCGTGCTGCAGCAGAATGCTCCGCCCGCGCCGCGTCCGGATCAGGCTCGAGTTCATGTCGCCCAGGGCGTAGCGGACCCTGGCCCGCGGATCGTCGTCGCCGAACCGCTCCGCCGCGTAGAGCGCCAGTCCCTTGGCCGGGCTCGACAGCGAGACGAGGTAGTCGAAGCAGTCGCCCCGGTTGATGTCCATGCACTGGGCCACCGGCCCGAGACCGTGGGTCGGGTAGAGGTTCGCGTTCCGTTCCACCGAGTGCTGCAGGCGCCACAGCCCTTCGTTGCGATCGGAGAACTTGAGCGACCGGAGGTCGTGAATGTAGGCCGCCTCGCCGTGAAGAAGATCGCCCAGCAGGCCCTGGCGCACCATGTTGAGGACCATCATCTCGCTGCGGCCGTAGTTGCAGTTCTCCATCATCACGCAGTGCCGTGCGGTGCGTTCGGCGGTCTCGACCAGGCGCCAGCAGCCCTCGAGCGTGATCGCCGCCGGCACCTCGACCGCCGTGTGCTTCCCCGTTTCCATCGCCTCGACGCAGACGGGAACGTGCCACCGCCAGGGAGTCGCGTTGAAGACGAGGTCGACGTCGTCGCGCTCGCACAGGCGCTTGTAATCGGTATCGCCCCGGGTGTACAGCTCCGGCGGCGCTCCTCCGGCATCGACCACCCAGGATGCGACCTCCTCGGCCCGTGGCTCGTCGATGTCGCAGACCGCGACGATGTTGACGCCGTCGATTCGCAGGAAGTTCCGGACGTGGCTGCCGCCCTGGAGACCGACGCCGACGAAACCGATCCGAACCCGCTCGAGCGGCGGCGCGGCGAAGCCCGCGCGGTATGCCGCAAGCGCCGCTTCGTCCGGCTGCTCCGCGACCTCGTCTTCGCCGGGTTCCTGCCTCGCCGCGGCGTGGGCGCCAAAGGCAGCGGCCGCCGCCGAAGGGCCTACCCAGGCCGCCTTCAACAGCTCACGGCGTCCCCAGAGGGGTGTCCACCCGGTCATGAACCCTGAGCGTACACCCGAGGCCAGCCGGACCGCCGCCAGCGCGGCGGCCTCCTAGAAGTCGAAGAAGTCGTCGTCGCTGCCGGAGAGGTAGGACGCCTCTTCGTCGAGCCAGGCCTGGAACTCCTCCTCGGTGTGCACGGTCAGGAAGCCGCGCATCGAGTAGTGGCTGTTGCCGCAGAGCTGGGCGCAGGCGATCTCATAGACGTAGTCCGGATTGCCGGTCTCTTCGCGGATCTGGGCCGTCGTCTTGGTGGGAACGAACCAGACCGGAATCGAGATGCCCGGGATCGTGTCCTGCTTGATCCGCATGTTCGGCAGGTTGAAGCTGTGGATCACGTCCTTGGACGACAGGTGGATGATCGCCGCCTTGTCGACCGGGAGGTGCAACTGGTTCACGGTCCAGATGTCGTCGGCGCCGGCCTCGCTGTCGCGGTCGAGGCCGATCGGATTGGTCGCTTCGTCTATCAGTGACAGGTCCTGCGCGCCGAACTCGCCGTCGGCCCCCGGATACCAGACGTTCCACGCGAACTGTTGAGCCACGACCCGCACTACCGTCGCGTCGGACTCCGGCGGCACTTCGTCCACACGCTCCGCCCACATCGGGATCGAGAAGCCGAGCAGGAGAATCCCTTCCGCGATCGCCACGGCGACCTCACCGTAGGTGCTCATCTTGCTCTTGACGCCGACGTAGTCCGCCTTCGGGTTGCGGCTGGCGCGGAAGCGCATCAGCACGTACACGAAGAACACGCCCCAGACGATGAAGAGCGCGAGCATCAGGTAGTGCACCGCGTCGATCATGTTGTCGATCCGGCCGGCGTGCTCCGACGCCGCGGCCGGGAACATGGCATCCATCATGACTTGACAGGCTCCTCAACGGTGCTCCACCAGGGCGGCACCGGGTCGGTTCGCAGACGCCGCGCACGGCGCCGGAGATAGAGAAAGAAGAGGACGAAGGCCCCCTGCATCACGAAGACCGCCGCCAGCAGAAACCAGACGCCGGCACGGGCCGCGTCGATCATCGTCCCTTCGGCAGCCCCGTAGCAGACCGAGCAGGCCCAGGCCGCCGGTTCGGAAGCGACCAGCCAGGCCACCACGGCAACAGGAATCGTGCGGAACAGCTTGCGCCGGCGAGCCCACTCCTCCTCCGGCGTCGTGATCTTCCGCCAGAACCAGATGCCGTACCAGACGAGCGCCGCCGCGACCGCGAAGGAAAGAACGGCGCCTACCGCGTACGCGCTCCCCTGCGCCAGACACCAGCCGCCGAAGAACAGTGCCAGGAGAACGGCGCTGCCGACGAAGACGATGTGGATGACCTTCAGGTTCATGACGCGATCAGCGGGCTGTCAGTGCGCCTCGTGCGCCTCGACTTCGGCAAAGTCCCCGACCTGGTCCGTTACCGACGTCAGGATGGGCAACGCCATCAGCGCGATGAAGAAGGCCACCGTCAGCGCCAGCGTCCAGTAGATGATCTTCTTCTCGTCGATCAGGTGCATGAAGAAGCAGGCGACCAGGGACGCCTTGACGCTGGCGATGAACAGGCCGATGGTGAGGGCCACCGGCACCGAAACTTCCAGGTAGTACGCGCCAACCGTGGCGGCAGTGCCCACCATCAGGGCGCCGAACACCATGAAGTAGATGCGGACCTGCTTGTCGATATCGACGTGTTCACTCATGGGATGCGACTCGCTCCAGGGTTGACCAGAGATTCAGGGCGGCAGGCGTCCGCTACAGCAGGTAGAAGACGGGGAAGAGGAAGATCCACACCAGATCGACGAAGTGCCAGAACAGGCCGGAGTGCTCGACCCGGTCGGTCAGCCACTGCCGGTTCGTGTGGAACACCTTCGACCCCGGACCGGTGAAGTAGGCGTTCCAGGCCATTCCGCCGATCACGTGCAGGGCGTGGAGCCCCGTCATCGCGAAGTAGATGGCGAGGAAGGTGCTCGACTCCGGATAGTGGTGGTGCTCGAACTTCGCGGTGTACTCGAAGTACTTGATGACCAGGAAGATGCCGCCGCAGCCGACGGTCAGCCAACCGAACACCTTGAACCGGCCCAGTTGCCCGCGCATCAGCGACGCCCAGGCCATGACCATCGTCAGACTGGAGGCGATCAGCACCGCGGTGTTCACCGTCGCCAGGGGGATGTTGAGCTCCGCCTCGGCCTGCATCGCGGCCCAGTTGCCGTCCGACCCGATGCGCAGCATGATGAACGTGGCGAACAGCGCGCCGAACAGCATGACCTCCGACGTCAGGAACAGCCAGATCCCGATCTTGCCGTTGTTGAGGCCCGTTTCGGGGTGGGCCTCTACCGTGTATGGGATTTCCATCTCTTGAGGTCCTCGGACGGTCAGGTTGAGGCCGGTTCGGCCTGTGGGACGTAGTCCTTGTCGCTACCCGGAACGCTGTACTCGTACGGCCCTCGTACGACCTCGATCGGCTGGTCGAAGTTGCCGTGCGGAGCCGGCGACGGCGCCAGCCACTCGACGGTGGTCGAGTTCCAGGGATTGCGTCCGGCCTTCTCGCCGTTCCGGATGCTCATGAAGAAGTTGATGATGAACGGAATCTGTGCCAGCGCCAGGCACCAGGCCGAAACCGACATCATCCGGTTCAGTCCTGCGACCTCGCCCGCGAAGTCGTAGCTGATGCCTCCGTCCGCGAGCCGCCGCGAGACGCCGTTCAGGCCCTGGATCATCATCGGGAAGAACACCCCGTTCATGAAGACGAGAGAGGGCCAGAAGTGGAGTTTGCCCAGGAACTCGTTCATCTTGCGCCCCGTCACCTTGGGGAACCAGTAGTAGACGCCGGCGAACAGCGCGAACAGGGTTCCGGGCGCCACCACGTAGTGGAAGTGGCCGATCACGTAGTAGGTGTCGTGGAGCGGAATGTCCGCCGCCGAGAGACCAAGGGGTAGCCCGGTCAGTCCTCCTATGCCGAACATCGGCAGGAAGCCGAGGGCGAACAGCATCGGCGTGTTGTAACGGATGGAACCGCCCCATAGCGAGATGAACAGCGCGCTCAGGATGATGACGGACGGGATCGAGATGATCATCGTCGTCGTCTGGAAGAAGGTGGACATCACCGAACCCATGCCGGTGATGAACATGTGGTGCGCCCAGACGATGAAGCTCATGAAGCCAAGGAAGATCAGCGAGTAGACCATCGAGCGGTAGCCCCAGAGCGGCTTGCGCGAGTTGTTCGCGATCACCTCGGCGACGATCCCCATCGCCGGCAGGATGAGGACGTAGACCTCGGGATGGGCCAGGAACCAGAAGAGGTGCTGCCAGAGCAGCGGACTGCCGCCTCCGCTCCGGTCGAGCACCTCGCCGCCGACCACCAGCCCTTCCGGAATGAAGAAGCTGGTGTTCGCGACCCGGTCCATCAACTGCAGCACGCCCGCGGCCTCGAGCGGCGGGAAGGCCAGCAGCAGGAGGAAGGCAGTCACGATCTGCGCCCAGCAGAAGAACGGCAGGCGCATCCAGGTCATCCCGGGCGCGCGGAGCTGGATCGCCGTGGTGATGAAGTTGATCGCGCCCAGCAGCGACGACGTGATCAGGAAGATCATCCCGATCAGCCAGGCCGTCTGGCCATTCAGCGCGATGTCGGCCAGCGGCGAGTAAGAGGTCCAGCCGTTGCCCGCAGCGCCGTTCGGCAGGAAGAAGCTGGCGAACATGGTCACGCCGCCCATGAACAGGCACCAGTAGCTGATCATGTTGATCCGCGGGAAGGCCATATCCGGGGCGCCGAGCTGCAGCGGCATGACGAAGTTGCCGAAGCCGCCGACCGCCAGCGGCACGACGCCGAGGAACACCATGATCGTGCCGTGCATGGCGCCGAGCTCGTTGTAGAAGTCCGGCAGCATGATGCCGCCGGGCGCCCGGTTGTCGCCGAGAAGCGATCCGATGAAGGGGATCGGTTCATTGGGGTAGGCGAGGTTCCAGCGCATCAGCATCATCAGGACGAACCCGAAGAAGAGGAACGCCAGACCCGTGACCGAGTACTGGACGCCGATCACCTTGTGATCGGTCGAGAAGATGTACTTCCGCCAGAAGCTCTGCTCGTGATGATGCTCGTCGTGTGCAGGTGAAGCGTGAACGGGCTCCGCCATGGACGCCGCTCCTTTCTAGCTACTTGCTGGGGTTCCTCGTCTACTCCGGCTTGAACACGAAGTTCACCGTCGCCTCGCCGCTGGCGCCGACCTCGACGGTCTCGGAGTAGATCCTGAACCTCTCGAACTCGTGCCGGGCCTCGATCGTGTAGGTGCCGGCGGGCACGTTCTCGATGCGGAAGGAGCCGTCGGCGCCCGACACAGCGTAGAACGGATGATCGACGACCGTCACCCAGGAGGTCATCCAGGGATGGACGTCGCACTTGATGCGGAAGCGCTCCGTCTTGTCGAAGCTGTAGTCGGCCTCGGTCACGCTGGCCGGCATCGCCCGGTTGAACGGGGGGTTGTCCTTGGACAGCGAGTGGACGTTGTGCAGCAGGCCGTCCGAGTTCTTCACCTTGAACTGCTGCCCGACCTGGATGCCCATGACGCGTGGCGTGTAGATGCAGCCGTTCTGGTCCATGACGACCGGCTGCGAAGGCGTATCGAAAGACTTCCCTTCGAGGCCCTCGGTGATCACCAGGAAGACATTGGCGAAGGCGCCGCCGTCCCCGATCATGAAGGTCTGGTCGAGGACCGTGCCGCTGTGCTTCTCGGCGCACTTCGGGTCCGCGTCCATCCTCATCGGACGTTGTGGAGGCGTCCGGCCTTCATACGTGACTTTGCCGACAATCGTGCCACCGAGCGCAACCGAGGAGGAAGCCAGGGCGAAGGCGAGAAGAACGGCACAGACGCGGATCGTCTGCTTCGGAATCATGTCGATGCTCCTTGACTGGGGAGGTGTTGCAGGGGTCCCTTGGACGGTGCGCAGCGTAGCAAGGACCGGCGGGCGGAACAAGACGGACGACTGACCGACGGTGCGGCCCGTAGACGCCTCAGATGTTCTCGAAGGCCAGCGACTCGACCAGCCGCGGATCCCGGGACGGCACCAAAGAGCCGCGGCTCAGCATCCAGCCCGCGGTGGCCAGGAACACGCCGCCCACGCCGAGCAGCGAGGTCAGGTCGAGAAGGCTGAACGTCATCTCCCGGTGCAGGTTCGGCATGACCAGCCAGAACACGTCCCAGAGGTGCATGGCCAGCATCCAGAGGGCGCCGATCAGCAGCAGGGTGCGATTCCGCTTGATCGTCCGGGGCATGAGGAAGAAGAACGGCACGGCGAAGTGGCCGATGGCCAGCAGCATGGTCGCCGCTCGCCAGTTCGCCGGGTTGTGGTCCGTGCCGTGCAGGCGGCTCAGGAACCAGTTCGTCTCCTCCGGGATGTTCGCGTACCAGATGAGGAAGAACTGGCTGAAGGCGATGTAGGCCCAGAACACGGTGAAGGCGAACAGCAGCTTGCCAAGATCGTGGAAGTGCTCGCCGGTGACCACGCCCCGGAAATGGCCCGACCGTTCGAAGGCCAGGGTGAAGACTGTCAGCGCCGCGAACGCCGAGACGACCGTGCCGGCAAAGAAGTAGACGCCGAACATCGTCGAGTACCAGTGCGGCTCCAGCGACATCAGCCAGTCGAAGCCGGCGAACGTCAGCGTCACCGCGAACACGGCGACGGCGACGGGGCTGAATCGCGCCATCCGGCGGGAGAGGGCTTCGTCTCCGCTGTCGTCCTGCCGCCGCGACGCGTTCCGGAAGTAGAGGGCCAACGCACTCCAGACCACGAAGTAGATGACCGTCCGTATCCAGAAGCCGGTCTCGTTGAGCCACGGCTCCTTGACCTGCAGCAGCCGATCATGCGCCACCGCGTCGGCGTGGGTCCAGTGGAACAGGTCGTACATTCCCAGAGCCACGACCGGAATGAACAGGACCGCCAGCACCGGCACCGTACAGGCCAGGTTCTCGGCCAGACGGCGCACCACAACGCCCCAGCCGGCCTTCGTCGCGTGGTGAATCAGCACGAAGAACAGGCAGCCGAGACCGATGCAGAGGAAGAAGACGACGGCCACGAGCCAGGAGTGGAAGAACTGCTTCGTGCTCTCCGGTGAACTCCTCGCCAACACGATCGACACGATCGTGAAGACGAAGCCGACCGCACCCGCGATCAACGGCAGGCGCGCCCAGCCGCTTCCCGGCCGGATGACCAGTTGATCGAGATGAACGATGCGTGGTCCGTGGGCCATCAGGCGGCGCCTCCCCCGTCACTATCGTCCGCCGGATCGTCGATCGGCACGTGCTCCACCTCGACCGCCCCGAGCCCGCTCAGGAACTCCGCGGTGTCCCGGTCGTCGTACTTCGGATCCCAGGCCTCGATGGCGATGAACAGACCGTCGTCCGTGACCCGCGTGAAGTTCTTCGACCGGAACAGCGGATGGTGGTAGGTGGGCAACTTGTTGAAGGCGAACATTCCAAGCACCGCCCCCAGCGCCGCGCCGAGCACACCGAGCTCGAAGGTGACCGGCACGAAGGCGGGCCAGGTGAACAGCGGCTTGCCGCTGATGATCAGCGGGTAGCCCTGGATGTGAACCCAGCTCTGCAAGGCGAAACCGAGCCCGGCGCCGGAAAGCCCCGTGGCCAGCACGAGGAACGGCAGTTTGGACGGCTTCAGTCCCATCGCCTTCTCGAGGCCATGTACGGGAAACGGCGTCAGCGCGTCCCACTTCGAGTAGCCGGCGTCCCGAACCGCCTCACAGGCTCGGTAGAGCGCCTTGGCGGTCTCGAAGCGGGCCAGCACACCGTAGTGGCTATAGCCCGCCGACGCTTCCGGCACGTCCAGGGTCATCAGGCCCATGTCACGACCCTCCCCCGCCGGCCGGCGCCGCCTGCGGCGCAGGTTCCGTTCCGGCGCCGGCTGGCACCACGCGCACCAGTTCCTCGCCCTGGTGCGGATCGGCCTCCGGCAGCACGGTCTTGACCTCCGCCGTCGCCACCAGCGGCAGGAACCGGGCGAACAGGCAGAACATCGTGAAGAACAGGCCGAAGCTGCCGATCAGCGAAGCGAAGTCCCAGAAGGTCGCCTGGTAGTAGTCCCAGTTTGCGGGCAGGAAGTCGCGGTGCAGCGACGAGGTGACGATGACGAAACGCTCGAACCACATGCCGATGTTGATCAGGATCGAGGAGATGAACAGCCAGCCGATGTGGTTGCGCATCTTCTTGAACCAGAACAACTGCGGCGTCAGCACGTTGCAGCTCACCATGATCCAGTAGGCCCAGGCGTACGGGCCCAGGGCGCGGTTCGCGAAGGCGAACTGCTCGTACGGGTTGCCGCTGTACCAGGCGATGAACATCTCGATTCCGTAGGCGTAGCCGACCATGCACCCGGTCAGCAGCATGATCTTGGCCATGTTCTCGAGGTGGCGCATCGTGATGATGTCCTCCATCTCGAACAGGACCCGGCAGATCAGCATCAGGGTCATGACCATGGCGAAGCCGGAGAAGATGGCGCCGGCGACGAAGTAGGGCGGAAAGATCGTCGTGTGCCATCCCGGCAACTGGGCGGTGGCGAAGTCCATCGACACCACGGAATGGACGGAGAGGACCAGCGGCGTCGCCAGCCCGGCCAGCATCAGGTAGGCCCGCTCGTAGTGGAGCCAGTTGCGGTGCGAGCCGCGCCAGCCCAGAGCGAAGATGCCGTAGGCGATCTGCTTGATCCGCGTCTTGGCGCGGTCGCGGATCGTCGCCAGGTCGGGAATCAGGCCGACGTACCAGAACATCAGGGAGACGGTGCCGTAGATCGAGACCGCGAACACGTCCCAGATCAGCGGGCTGCGGAAGTTCGGCCACATGTCCATCTGGTTCGGCAGCGGGAACATCCAGTAGGCGACCCACACGCGGCCGACGTGGATTCCCGGGAAGACCAGGGCGCACATGACGGCAAAGATCGTCATCGCCTCCGCCGCGCGGTTGATCGAGGTGCGCCACTTCTGCCGGAAGAGGAAGAGGATCGCGGAAATCAACGTGCCGGCGTGACCGATGCCGACCCAGAAGACGAAGTTGACGATCGCGAAGCCCCAGTTGACCGGGTTGTTCAGGCCCCAGATGCCGGTGCCTTCCCAGAACAGCCAGCCGATCGAGACCCCGAAGAGGCCCAGCATCGCCAACGACGGCAGGAAGAAGAACCACCAGCCGATCGGCGTCTTGCGCTCGACCGGCACCGCGACCGCTTCCGTCAGGGAACGGAAGTCGTAGCCGCCGACGATCAGCGGCGCACGCCCGGCGACGGGTTCCTGAGTGTTGTCCTGACTCTGTGCCATCGAGGGCCTGGAGATAGGGCGGCTGTGCCCTCAAGGGCCGGCCGGGCCACGAATCGCGCGGAAGCTAACACCCGCCCCTATCGCGGTCAAGGAAACGGACCGTACGGCGCGAGAAACCCGGCGCAACCGTCCTGCGGCACCTTAGAATAGGCGCATGATCTGCACACGGACAATCACGCTTCGACCGGCCCTCTCCACGGCCCTTCTTCTCTTCGCTCTCGTCCTGGCCGGCTGCGCCAGCGAGGCGCCGGAGGACTCCGGCGGCGATGCTGCCTCAGCCCCAGAAGCCGTACCCACCGAACCTCTCGGCAGCAGTTCGATCGCCGGCTCTGTCCGCTTCGAAGGCGAACTCCCGAACCTGCCGGCCCTCAACATGGACGCGGACCCGGCGTGCGCCGCGAAACACTCCGGGCCGGTCTATCCGGAGATCCTCGCGGTCGACGACCAGGCCGGCCTGGCCAACGTCCTCGTCTACGTCGCCGACAACGTTCCGCAGGGCCCCTACCCGCCGGCGGAGCCGCCCGTCATCGACCAGCAGGGCTGCCGCTACACGCCCCGCGTCGCCGGCATCATGGTGGGCCAGGAACTCAAGGTGCTGAACTCGGACGAGCTGCTCCACAACGTCCACTCGCTGTCCGAGGTCAACCGCCCCTTCAACCGGGCCATGCCAGCAGCCATCAAGCAGGCCACATTCTCTTTCACAGACGAGGAGCCGGCGTTCCGGATCAAGTGCGACGTCCACCCGTGGATGTCGAGCTACGTCGGGGTCTTCAGCCACCCCTACTTCGCCGTCTCCGGGCCGGACGGTTCGTTCGAGATTCCCGGGCTCCCGGCCGGCACCTACACGATCGAGGCCTGGCACGAACGTCTCGGCACGATGCGGTCCGGCGTGACGCTGCTCGACGGGCTCACCGCGACGGTCGATCTCACGTTCAGCCTTCCGGAGTAGCCAGCGTCCTCCAGAGTTCGGCGAGGGCATCGTCCGGGTCGTCGACCTTGATCGTCGTCATGCCGAGCGCCCGCGCGCTCTTCAGGTTCGACCCGATGTCGTCCAGGAACACTGCCTCGCGAGGTTCGACGCCGATCCGGCCGCAGGCCAGGCGGTAGATCGCCGGATCCGGCTTGCGCAGGCCGACGACGCTCGACTCGACGTAGTCGTCGAAGAGCGCCCGGACTTCGGCCCGCATCGCGGCCTCCTCAGCATCCGCGGGCTCCCGTTCCTCCTCGCTGACCCAGTTGTTCGTCAACGCCGCCACGGTGTAGCCGCGGGCGCGCAACCGGCGCAGCGCGTCGATCATCCGCGGCCTGGGCTTCGACTCCTCCGCTATCGCCGCCATCATTTCTTCGGCCGAGAAACGCTCGGCCACCGCGGGATCGGCCGCCCTCACATCGTCGTCGAAGGCGGCGAAGAAGCCCGGCCCCATGACCAGCTCGCCCCGTTCCATGCGCTGCCAGGATCCTCCCGGCCCGGCCGCCACGACGAGGCGGTTGACGAAGTTCTCCTCAATGCCGTTCGCCTGTTCGTAGCGCCGGATGGCGTGCAGCGGGGAGCCGAAGACGACTCCTCCCAGGTCGAAGATGACTGCTCGATAGCCCATGAACCAACGTCTCCTGTTATCTCCGCAACGTTGCCGGCAGCGTCAGAGGATTCGCCGGCGTCCGATCGGAGGCGATGAAACCCTCCTCGTTCCAGCGGTAGTCCAGGATGTGGATGCGGGGATCGACGGCGAAGTACCCTCCGTCACCGCGCCGGCGCAGCACACCGTAGTGGAGGTTCGGCTCCACGCTCCATCCGGTCGCACCGACGGTGCCGATGCGCTGCCCGCGGCTGACCGATTCGCCCGCTCGCACCTCTGTCGTATCCAGGTGCCCGAACAGGGTGATGAACCGGTCACCATGCCGGATTCCCACGATCCGCCCGTAGCGAACCCAGGAACGGCCCAAAGCAGCGCCCCGCCCCGCATAGGTCACGCGACCGGCCGCGGTGGCCAGCACCGGAGCCCCGGCGGAAGCCGCGAGATCGATGCCGTAGTGGAACTCCTCAACGCCCGTCACCCGGTTCCGCGCCTGTCCGAACGGACCGACGAGGACGAAGTCGTCGCCCCGGAGCGGAACCGCGGACGGCGTCGACTCGACGAGTCCGGGCTCGGCTCGTTCGACCTCGAAGGCCGCCTCCAGACGGCCATCGATGCGCCCGGTCACTCGTTCCACGTCTTCCTCGACGCCTGACTCGATCAGCACCACCTCGCCCTGCTGCAGGGTGAGGGCGGGTTCCTCCAGGACGTCGACGGCCTCGCCGCATCCTTCGTTCGCTGGCGCCCCGACACCGTAGGCCAGGATGATCTTGCACAGTCGACTATCCAGCTCCGATGCCAGTTGGCGGACCTCCGAGTAGCGTTCGGCCAATGCCTCGAAACGGGCCGCCAGTCGCCTGTGTTCCTCGAAAACCTCGACCTGCCCGGCCCTTGAGAACTGGGAGCGCACGACGACCGGCGCGACCAGAGCGGCATTGACCACGAGGGAACCAACGAGGATCAGCGCCGCCAACCCGAGCCGGAGCCTCGCGAAGGTCACATCGAAGTAGCGCACGCGCCCGCGCGGGCCGTGGATCTGGAGGTTCCCGAGACGAACGCTGCCGTCGACGGAAGGCTCAGGCATCGAACCGGCCCGCTCCCCGGCCAGCCAGACGGCCGAACACCGCGCCCGCCGTCAGCCCCGAACCGCCCGGGTAGTTGTCATAGAACAGGCCGCCGACGAGTTCGCCCGCGGCGAACAGACGCGGAATCGGCCGGCCGTCTTCGTCGAGCACCCTGGCGCGCCGATCGATCGAAAGTCCCCCGAACGTGAACGTGATGCCGCAGGTCACCGCGAAGGCCTCGAACGGCGGCTCCTCGATCGGGTTGGCCCAATTCGACTTGTTCAGGGCTAGGCCGCGGGTCGAGCGGCCATCGCGGAAGCTGGGGTCGAAGCGCACTTCCCGACGCACCGCGACGTTGAACTCGCCGACCGTCCGCAGGAACGCTTCGGCGTCCACGCCCTCGAGGCGCTCGGCGAGTTCCGGCAGCGAGTCGGCTTCGACCCGCGTTGCGTGCCGTTTTCGGTACTCGTCCCGCAGCAGGTGAGCGACCCGCGCATCGAACACCTGCCAGGCGAAACGTCCCGGCTGCTCCAGCACCTCGCGGCCGTACCTGGCGTAGGTGTAGTTCCGGAAGTCCGCGCCCTCGTCGAGAAACCGCTCTCCCCTCGCGTTGACGACGATGCCGAGCGGATAGCTGTGCTTCTGGTAGTGGTGACGGACCTCGAGATTGCCGACCTCAGGCGCGTTCAGATCCCACGCCACGGCGTGGCAGCCGGACCACTGTCCGGCCCTTCCGGCGCCGGCTTCAAGGGCCATGCGGATGCCACAGCCTTCGTTGTAACGGCTGCCCCTGACCTTGGCCTCTTCCCAGCCCTCGCCGAGGTAGCGGCGTCGCCAGTCACGATTCGCCTCGAAGCCGCCGCTGGCGAGGACGACGCTGTCGGCCTCGAGGACGCTGTGAACCGACGCCTCCTCGACCTCGACCCCGCACACGGCGCCCTCCTTTACGCACAGGCCCACCGCCCGGCAACCGTAGCGCGTCTCGATGCCTGCCTGCTCGGCCGCCCGCTCGAGGGCCGCCACCAGACCGGGGCCGCCTCCCCGCGCCTGCAACGTCAGACCGCCCCAGAACCGGCGCTTGCCATCGACCTCGAACGCCTGACCCGCGTAGAGCGGAACGAACTCGACCCCCTGTCGTCGCATCCAGCGCAGCGTGCGCCGGCTCTTCCCCACGAGGATCCCGACCAGATCGGGGTTGGCTCGACCGCCGCCAGTCCGTTCGAGGTCCTCGACGAACCGTCGCGCCGGATACGTTCCGAAGTCGCTGGCCTCGATTTCCTCCTCGGTCAGGCCGGTGGCCACCTCGCGCAGATCGTCCAGGCCGTCGTAGGCGAAGCGCATCGCCGCCATCGTGAAGCGGCTGTTTCCTCCCCGCTCGGCCCGCGGCGCACGCTCCAGCACCGTCACCGACGCGCCCTCCTCCCGGGCCGCGAGGGCGGCGCACAGCGCCGCGTTGCCGGCGCCGACGACGACCACGCGCCGCTTGACTGCTGCTCGCTCTTCCATCAACTCCCCTCGTCCGGCGCTGAACCCGGGTAGCGTAGCCGCCCGAAACCCGGGGGGATACTCACGATGGACGACTCGAACAGCAAGAACGACAGCGCGCGCGCCGATTCCCGCTTTGCCGGAAAGGTCGCGGTCGTGACCGGCGCCGCCGGCGGTTTCGGCCGCGCCATCGCACGAAGGCTCGCCGAAGAAGGCGCAGCCGTCGCGCTCGCGGACATCGATTCGGCTAAGGGGAAAAGGACGACGGCCCAGCTCGCCAGGCGCGGCGCCAGGACGCTCTTCGAAACGGTGGACGTATCGAAGGGTGACGACGTGAAGCGCCTGATGGAGCGGACCTGCGGCGCGTTCGGCGGCATCGACATCCTTGTCAACAACGCAGGCTACTGCCACCGGGCCCGGCCGCTCTGGAAGCTCGCCGAAGCCGACTACGACCGGGTCTTCGAGGTGAACACGAAGAGCGTCTACCTGGGCGTGGTGCACGGCGTGCCGCGGCTGCTCGAACGCGGAGGCGGCGTGATCGTGAACACGGCGTCGATCGGCGCCGTCCGACCGCGACCGCTGATCACCGCCTACAACGCGACGAAGGGGGCCGTGATCACCCTGACTCGGGGACTGGCGACCGAACTCGCGCCTCATGGCATCCGCGTCAACGCGGTCAACCCCGTCGCCGCCGACACCGACTTCATGAAGGGCCCCTCAGGGGGACGGAAGCTGGACGACGCCGGACGCGACGTCCTTCAGAAGACGATCCCGTTGGGCCGGCTCGCTGAACCCGCCGACGTTGCCGCCGCCGTCGCCTACCTCGCCTCAGACGACGCAGCCTTCCTCACCGGCGTCTGCCTCGACATCGACGGAGGCCGCAGCATCGGCTAGAGCGGACCCTCCGGCTACGACAGTTCGATCACCCGGCCGCCAACCACGGTGCCGGCTGGCGCGCCGCGGAGCCCCCAGCCCGCGAACGGCGTGTTCCGAGACCTGCTCCGGAACGTTGCCGGATCGACCTCGACCTCGCGCTCCAGGTCGATCAGGGTCACGTCGCCTGGCGACCCGGGCGCGAGGCTGCCCCCGGGTACCCGGAGGATCCGCGCGGGCGCCGTCGACAACAGATCGACGAGGCGCGCCAGGTCGATCACGCCCTTCCCCACCAGCCGGTCCAGACAGAGGCTGAGCGTCGTCTCGAGGCCGACGATGCCGTTCGGCGAGGCGACGAAGTCGAGTTCCTTCTCGTCCGGATGGTGAGGAGCGTGATCGCTCGCGATCGCGTCGATCGAGCCGTCAGCGAGGCCCCCGACCAGAGCCTCGCGGTCAGCGGCGCTTCTCAGCGGCGGGTGCATCTTGAAGTTCGGGTCCAGCCCCGAGTCGAAGACGTCCTCGTCCGTCAGCAGCAGGTGATGGGCCGAGACCTCGCAGGTGACCCGGTGGCCATCGGCTCTCGCCGTCCGGATCAGATCCAGGCTGCGCGCGGTCGACATGTGCGCCAGGTGGTAGCGGCCGCCGGTATCAGCGGTCAGGAGGAGGTCGCGGGAGACCATGACATCGTCCGCGGCGCCAGGAATCCCCTCGACACCGAGCCGCGTCGAGAAGCGTCCCTCGTGCATGACGCCGTCGCCTGAGAGCGCGAGTTCCTCGGCGTGCTGGATGACCGGCAGGTCGAAGTGCCGGGCGTATCGCAGCGCCTGGCGCATGAGGGCGGCGCTCCAGACCGGACGGCCATCGTCCGAGACCGCGACCGCTCCGGCCCGCCGCTGGGCCCCGAACTCCGTCAACTCGCGGCCCTCCAGGCCCCGGCTGACCGCCGCGATCGGGTACACACGGGCCCAGCCCGCCCGCTCCGCCTGCTTGAGCATGAACTCGGTCAGTGACGGTTCGTCGTTCACCGGGTCCGTGTTCGGCATGCAGGCGACGGCCGTGAACCCGCCCGCCGCCGCCGCCCGGGTACCGGTCTCGATCGTCTCCTTGTACTCCTGGCCCGGCTCGCGCAGGTGGACGTGCATGTCGATCAGGCCGGGCACGACCACCAACCCGGCGGCGTCGAGCTCACCCACACCGTCGGGAGGGTCGGTGGCGGGGCCACATGCCGCCACCCTGCCGCCCTCGATCAGGATGTCGGCCGGGCCGTCGAGTTCCTGGGTCGGATCGACAACCCGGCCCCCGCGAATCATCAGCGATCCGCTCATGGCATGGTTCCGTCCGCTCCGCTCTTCGCGCCGGCCAGCAGGTAGAGCACCGCCATCCGCACCGCGACGCCATTCGCCACCTGCTCGAGGATCACCGACCAGGGTCCGTCGGCGACCTCGCTGGCGATCTCGATGCCGCGGTTGATCGGTCCCGGATGCATGATGATCGCGTCGTCCCTTGCGCCCCGCAGGCGCTCGGCGGTGAGTCCGAAGAACTCGAAGTACTCCCGTTCGGAGGGAAAGGAGGCCCGCGCCTGGCGCTCCAGTTGCACTCGCAGCATCATCACGACGTCGGCGCCCTCGATCGCCTCCTCCAGCGAGTAGACAACCCTGGCGCCGAGCGACTCCGGCTTTTCCGGCATCATCGTGCGGGGACCGGCGACCGTGACGTCGGCGCCCAGTTTGGTCAGGCACAGAACGTTCGAGCGCACGACCCGGCTATGGGCCACATCGCCGACGATGGCGATCTTCAGGCCCTCCACCCGAGCCTTCCGGCGGCGGATCGTGAAGGCGTCGAGCAGCGCCTGGGTGGGATGCTCGTGAGCGCCGTCGCCGGCGTTGATCACACCGGCCGCGATGCGTTCCGCCAGCGCGTGCGGCACCCGCGGATGGGCGTGCCGGATGACGACGAGATCCGGCGCCATCGCCTCCAGGTTGCGGGCCGTGTCCAGCAGCGTTTCGCCCTTGGACAGGGACGAGGAGGAAGTCGAGAAGTTGATGTTGTCCGCCGAGAGCCGCTTCTCGGCGATCTCGAAACTGGAACTCGTGCGGGTCGACGGCTCGAAGAACAGGTTGATGACCGTCTTGCCCCGCAGGGTCGGCACCTTCTTGATCGGCCGCGCGGCTACTTCGACGAACGACTCCGCGGTGTCGAGGACGTGGAGGATCTCGGCCGTGGACAACTCGGCGACCCCCAGCAGGTCGCCGCGCTGCCAGACCGGTTCGCTCACCCCTCGCGCTCGAGCAGCTCGACCATCTCCTTGCCACCGTCGGTGGCGGCGTAGGAGACCTTGATCACTTCGGTGTCCGTCGTCTGCACGTGTTCACCGACGCAGTCGGCGTGGATCGGCAATTCCCGGTGGCCCCGGTCGATGAGCACCGCAAGGCGAATCGCCCGCGGCCGGCCGTAGTCCATGATCAGGGCGTCCATCGCCGCCCGGATCGTGCGGCCGCTGTAGAGAACGTCGTCGCAGAGCACGACGATCCGGTCGTCGATCGCAACCGGCATCACGCTCTCCTTGACCACGGGCTGCGGCGCGATCGTCGAGAGATCGTCCCGGTAGAGCGTGATGTCGAGCACGCCGACCGGCACGGCCACGTCTTCCGTGCGCTTGATCTCGGCGGCGATGAAGTCGGCCAGGGGCACGCCGCGGGTGCGCACGCCGACCAGCATCAGCGAGTCGGTCCCCCCCGCGCGCTCGACCACCTCCAGCGCCATCCGGCGCATCATCCGCGCCATCTGCGGCGCATCGAACAGCATCCTCTTGACCGTCAGCGCACTCACCGCCGCGGCAGCGTATCAGCGGCTCAGCGGCGACGCCACATGTTGTGGACTCAAACTCGTGCCGGCACAACCACTTGTGACTTATGCATGAACCCTGTTATGTTCCCCCAAGCTCAACCAGCCGGTTCCAGCCACACGCCGCCGCAACACGCACGATGCTCAAACTCGAGAGCCTTGAAGTCAACGGCTTCAAGACCTTCGTCGATCCGGTAACGAGCCGGTTCGCCCGCGGCATCACGGCGATCGTCGGACCGAACGGCTGCGGCAAGAGCAACCTGGCAGAGGCCATCACCTGGGTGCTCGGCGAGCAGAGCGCGAAGTCGCTTCGCGGCACTTCCATGGAGGAAGTCATATTCAACGGGAGCGGCCAGCGCAAGCCCCTGGGGATGGCCGAGGTCAGCCTCACCTTCCTCACCGACGGCAGCGTCGAGAACGCCGAGGACGGCCGCATCACGATCGGGCGTCGGATCTTCCGCGGCGGCGAGGGCCAGTACCGCTTGAACGACCGGGTGGCCCGGCTCAAGGACATCCGCGACATCCTGATGGACACGGGTCTGGGCATCCGCGCCTACTCCGTGATCGAGCAGGGGCGGATCGGGATGATCCTCTCCGGCAAACCCCAGGAACGCCGCAAGCTGATCGAGGAAGCGGCCGGGATCACCCGCTACAAGAACCGCAAGCGGCTCGCCAGCCTGAAGCTCGAGGACGCGACCGCCGACCTGCTCCGGCTCGACGACATCATTTCCGAGGTCGAGCGCCGTCTCCGCTCTCTCAAGAGGCAGGCGAACGCCGCCCGGCGTCACCGCGAACGCCGGGACGCCTACCGTGAACTGCTCGACGCCGTGCTCCTGGCGCGCTGGGTGAAGCTCCGGGGCGAGCTCGAGGAACTCGGGTCGGCTCTGGGACAGGAGGCAGACCGCGAAGCGGAGCTCCTGGCCGAGATCGCCCGCGGCAACGCGGCACTCGCCGAAAGCCGTCAGGCCATCGACGCACGCACCGAAGAGGCCGTCCGCTCGCACGAACGTCAGGCTGCCCTGCTGGCAACGATCGAGGGGCGCCGGGAACTGATCAAGGGCGCTCGTGCTACCCGAGCGGAGATCGCCGAGAGGCTCGAGGCGGGCGCCCGCGATGCGGAGACCCGGCGCCTTGAACTGTCGAAGGCCGAAGAGGCGCTCGCGGTCCTCGCCGGACGCCGGCAGATGTTCCTCTCCGAGCGCGAAGAAGCACTGGCGAAGGTCCACGAGGACCGCCGGCGAATCGACGAGGCCGATACAGCAATCGAGGATGCGCGCAGGCGACATCGGGATCTGCTCGAAGAACAGGCGGCATCGGGGACAGGGATCGACGACCTGCGAAGTAGTCTGGTCGCCGAACGCATCGCCAGTGAGAAGGCGGTCGATCGCCGCGACCGCGCCGAAAAGACCCTCGAGCGCAGCCAGGAGGCGCTCCGCTCGATCGACGGCGACGTCAGAGACGTTGGCGCCAAGGTAGAAACGCTGGACGTCGCCCTGGCGACCGAAACCAAGGCCGCCCAGCGGGCCGCCGCGGCCCTCGATGCAAGCCGGAACCGGCGGCAAACCGCCCAGGCCGAACTGGAAACGCGCCGCGAGGAGCTGGTCGAAGCCCAGAAGCGGGCGGCCGTTCTCCGGGAGCTCGGTCAGCGAGACGAGGAACTGCGAGCCGGGATCCGCGGCGCGCTGCTCGAGTTGGGGCTCTCGGAGCCCCGCTTCCTCGGCGACGAAGTGAACGTACCGGCGGGCTGGGAAGACAGCCTGGACCTCTTCCTTGGTCCGCTGCGCAATGCGATCCTGGCACCCTGCGACGAAGACGCGGTGGCCATTGCCAGTGCCCTCGCCGGCTTCGACCACCAGGTCACGCTTCTCCGGCCGGCTGATTCGACGAAGCCCCTTCCGGAACTCACGGCACTCGGGGAACTCGACGATCCGGAGATCGTCGGCGACGTGTGGACCGCGCTGGGCCTCCCCGAGGATCTGCGCGCCTCGCTCCAGCCAGGCTGTCTCGTGGAAAACCCTGAGGCGGCGGAACGCCTGGCGGCGGACAACCCGCGCATCGCCTTCCTGTGCCGGGATCGGCTCTGGATCGAGGCCGGCCGCGTGACCGTCCGCGGCGAGGGCGCAGCGCCGGGCGCCCTGGGCCGCCAGCGCGAACTCGACGACCTCGTTCGACGTACGGGCGAACTCGAGGAGCGATGTGCGGCCCTGAGTCGGGACATCGATGCCGCCGCCGACAGCGTCCGCGACGCCGCCCTGGAAGGTCGACGGATCGAGCAGGCCGCGGCGGAGCTACGGGAACAACTGGCCGTCGCCAAGGCAAGACTCCAGGACATCACCGAACGGCGCGCCGTGCAGGCCCGCGAGAGCGCGGCGGCCGAGACCGAGCGCGACGAACTCATCCGCGGGATCGCCGAGACCGAGAGCCGGCAGGCCCGGATCCAGGCCGACATCGAGGCCCGGGAGACGGTTCATCGCAGCCTGGAACGGGCAGTGCAGGAAGCGGCCGCCGCCGTCGAACGGGCCCGGGAGGAACGCGAGGAGCACCTCACTGCGGGTGCCGGACGCCAGGGTCAACTCGAACTGATCGAGGAACGCTCCGCCACCGAACGGAACGAAACCGAGAGACTCGAGGGACGCATCGCGAGCCTGCGCGAGGCCGACGAGGAGTGGCTGATCGAACAGGAACGGCTGCGCGGGCGTCTCATCGAACTCGAGGAGGCGTCCACTCAGGCACGGCAGGAACTCGACGACGCCCTGGCCGAGCGGACGAGCGCCAGAGACGAAGCGACCGGCGCTCAGGAGGCCCTCGAAGCAGAGAGGGGCCACGGACGCGAGCTGGATGCCCGGATGCGCGACCTCGGCGCCCGGCGCGACGAACTTCGTGACCGGATCGAGGAGCTTCGCGTGCGGCAGGCGGGCCTGCGTCAGGACGCCGAACACCTGGAACGGGACTACCGCGAAGAGTTCCGACGCGAACTGGCCGCCCAGGAGACGCCGGCAACGCCGGACAGCGAGGCCTCCGACCTCGAGACCATGACCGAGGAGCTCGAACGCCGGCGCACCCTGCTGGAGCGGATGGGGCCCGTCAACGTCCTGGCGGCCGACGAGTACGACGAGCAGCAGGAGCGCCACACCTTCCTGGCCGGACAGCGCGCCGACGTGGCGTCCTCGGTCGAGAGCCTGAAGCGCACGATCCGCGACATCGACAGGACCTCCTCCGAGCGCTTCGTTGCCACCTTCAGCGAGGTCAACGAGAACTTCGGGCGGACCTTCACGGAACTCTTCCGCGGCGGAGACGCGGAGA
Organism: Holophagales bacterium; assembly: GCA_009845425.1. Classification (GTDB taxonomy): domain Bacteria; phylum Acidobacteriota; class Thermoanaerobaculia; order Multivoradales; family Multivoraceae; genus Multivorans. Next base: position 92,478 of record VXZQ01000005.1, on the reverse strand, counting down.
TGCGCCTGATGGACGAGGAGGATCCGCTGGACTGCGGCATCGAGATCACCGCCCGGCCGCCGGGCAAGCGGGCCCAGAACATCATGCTGCTCTCAGGCGGCGAGAAGGCTCTGGCCGCGATCGCCCTGCTGTTCGCCCTCTTCCAGACCAAGCCTTCGCCTTTCTGCATCCTCGACGAGGTCGACGCGCCGCTCGACGACGCGAACATCCTGCGCTTTGTGGACATGCTGGAGCGGATGTCGAAAGAGACGCAGTTCCTCGTCATCACCCACAACAAGCTGACGATGCAGGTCGCGAGCACCCTCTACGGGGTCACGATGGAGGAACGCGGGGTCTCGAAGATCGTCGGCGTCGACGTCGACGAGATGCACCCGGAGCGCCAGTTGGCGACCGCCTGACTGCTGGTAACCTGAACGCGATGAAGCGTTCAGTTCTCCCTTGCCTCGTGCTTCTGCTCGCGATCGTTGCCGCGCCCGCGCTGGCCGCCGATCGCGACGCGCCGACCTTCTACGCCGACGTGCTGCCGGTGCTCCAGATGCACTGCCAGGACTGTCACCGCCCGGCAGGAGCCAACTATGGCGGGATGAGGGCGCCGATGGGGCTCACCACCTACGCCGAGGTACGGCCCTGGGCCCGGTCGATCGCCCGCACGGTCGCCGCCCGGGAAATGCCGCCATGGGACGCCCATCCGCAACACGACGGCACGTTCGCGAACGAACGGGTGCTGAACGCGGCCGAGATCGAAACCCTGGTCAACTGGGCCGGCAGCGGCGCCGCACCCGGCGACGCTGCCGACGCTCCGCCTCCGCGCGAGTTTCCGAGCATGGAGGGATGGGTCGTGGGCGAGCCCGACCTCGTCGTGACGATGCCCGAGCCCTACTTCGTCGAGGACGATGTCGAAGACCTTTACGCGGCGTTTTCCTACGTTCTGACCGAAGAAGACCTGCCGGAGGACCGCTGGGTGGTCGCCTTCCAGTGCAAGCCGGACAGCGAGATCATCCATCACTTCAACCTCCACCTGCTGGCGCCGGACGAGAACGGCGAATTGCCGCCGCCGCCCGCGTTCCCTAACCAGGATCAGATCGCCCCGTCACCGGAGAACGCGGGCAACTACATGGGCGGCGTCTCCTCCGGCAGCGACGCGAACCGCTACCCGGAGGGCTACGGCTTCCTGCTCAGGAAGGGCTCGCGGGTGACGTTCGACATCCACTACCACAAGGAGCCCGGCGCAGGTACGGGCGTCTGGGATCAGTCCTCGATCGGATTCATCTTCGCCGATGAACCCGTCAAGCGTTCGCTCGGTTCCGGGCTCAGGCCGATCATGAACTTCACTTTCGCGATTCCGCCGAACGACGGCAATCACCAGGTGGGCCCCTACTCCACCGTCGCCCGGCGCGATTCCGACATCATCGCGCTCATGCCGCACATGCACATGCGCGGGAAGGCCGCACGCTTCGAGGCGTTCTACCCCGACGGCACGACCGAGGTGCTGCTGGAGGTGCCCGAGTTCGACTTCTCCTGGCAGACGGTCTACTACTACGACCAGATGAAGCGCATCCCCAAGGGCACGCGAATCGAGTACACCGCCTGGTACGACAACTCGCCCGAGAAGGCAGCCCGTTACGGTTTCGACTCGAATCGCACGGTCCGCTTCGGACAGCCCTCCACCGACGAGATGATGATGGGCTTCATGATGAGCGCCGCGGTACCTGAGGAATAGCAGTTACTTCCGCGACAACCGGTCGCCCATCACGAGAAAGCCGCCGGCGATCAGCAGACCCAGCAACTCGCGGCTGTGCTCGATGTACATCCGGCTAGCCGACATCGGCGCCCACAAATCGCTGGTCGGACGGTTCAGCAGCCAGTCGATGAACCCAGGCAGCGTCAGCACGACGCCCGCCGCCGTGACCGCGGCGAGCGCCAGAAAGACAACCCGGGGCAGCGGCCGGTAGGCGGCGATCGTGCAGGCGCAGGCGATCGCGGCGTAGTAGGTCACCCAGATCAGCGGATCCGGGTCGTTGACTTGCAGCAGTGCGAAGACGAGCATCGCCAGCCCGAGCAACAGGGGCAGGAATCGGGGACTCGAGCGGCGCCGCGGGGACTGCATCGCGGCGAGCCTAACCCGCCAGGAGCACCGCATTCCCGCGTGGACGTTCGTCATTGCGTTCATCGTGTTCAGTCTTGACAAAACAAACCGGATGATTCAACATCTCTGACTCATGACCGTCTCCGAACCGACTCCTCTGCCAGACCGCTCCGCCGAGCCCACGGCGGCGGCCGACCTCAGCCTGCACGCCGCTGAGGAGCGCTTCATCGAAGCGATGGGCCTGATGCACGAGGAGGATCGCCTGCCCCGGATCGCCGGCCGCCTCGTCGGTCTGCTCATCCTCTCGCCCGACCCGGTCCGCTTTGACCATCTCGCCGAGCGCCTTCGGGTCAGCCGCGCCAGCATCAGCACGAACACCCGCCTGCTGGAGAACATGGGGGTCATCCAGCGCGTGACCCGCCTGGGCGACCGCCGCGACTACTTCCAGATCAACCAGGAGCCCGGCCTCTTGCTGCGGATCGTCGATCGCTTCCGCGCACGGCAGGCCAGCGCCGAGGAGATGAAACAGGCGCTCCTTCCCGAGCCGGGCGCCGACGGCATTGTCGCCGAGCGCCTGGACTGGTTCATCCGCTTCTACTCGACTCTCGCCGACAGCCTCAACTCGGTGCTCGCGGCGATGGCGAGCCGCGACGGCAACTCCGGACCCGACCCTGCGTAGACGACGCCAACGGAAACGACTCATGGCCCTGTTTCAGCAATCGAAGAAAGGCGTAGCCGCCAGGCGCCGCAGCCGGATCAGTCGCCCGCAGATCGCGGGGCTTGCCGTCGCGGGCCTCGTGCTCGTAGCGGCCGCCGTGTTCGCCTTCGGCCTCGGGTCCCAGGCTCGCGCCGGCGGTCAGGCGGGCGACGCGCAGATGGCGCAGGCCGTGCCCGTGCGCGCGGTCGCCGCGCGCCGCGGACACCTCTCCGTGCGCACCGCCTACTCGGGCGAGCTCGTGGGCGAGGTTTCCGACATCTCGCCTCAGGTTTCGGGGCTCCTGGTCGACGTGCCGGCACGAATCGGCCAGCGGGTCGCCGCGGGCACGGTGCTCGCCGTGATCGCGGATGTCGAAGTGAGGAACCAGCTCCAGGAGGCACGTGGCCAGCTCGGTGTCGCCGAGGCGAACCGCGATCGCGCCGCGGCCGAACTCGTCGGCGTCGAGGCCGACTACCAGAGGGCGATGGAACTCTACGACCAGGGTCTCCTCTCCGAGCAGGAGCAGCAACAGGTCACCTCCCAGTACGCGACGACGAAGGCGAACCTGGCCGCCGGCGAGGCCCAGGTTCAGCAATCCTCCGCCCGCGAGGCGCTGCTCGCCGAGCAGTTCGCCAACACCCGCGTGCGGGCGCCGTTCGACGCAGTCGTCTCGGACCGCTACCTGGACCGCGGCGCCCTCGTCCAGCCCGGCACGCCGATTCTCCGCCTGGTCGAGGAAGCGCCGCTCCTGGTCCAGTTCCGGGTTCCGGAACGCGATCTTGCCGCGGTCCAGACCGGCGCCGACTTCGACGTGGCCACCGAAGCCACGGGCGAACGGACATTCTCCGGCATCGTGCGCCGGGTCGCCGGCGAGGTGCGCCGCAACGACCGCACCGTGCTCGTCGAGGGCGAGCTGGCCGAGACGGACGACCTGCTCCTGCCGGGCATGTACGCCGACGTCTCCGTCAGCCTGCGCGACCTCGACAACGCCCTGATCGTGCCGGGCACCGCCCTGCTGGAACGCGTGGCGATGGACGGCGCGCGTTCCACCGGCGTCATGGTTCCGGTCGACGGCCTCGCCCAGTGGCGCGCGGTCACCGTCGCGGGCCGCTCCGGGGAGTACAGCGCGATCGCCGGCCCGATCGAAGCCGGCGAACTCGTCCTGACGATGGGCCACAACCAGTTGGGCCACGGCGCGCCGGTGCGGGTGGTCCGCAATGAACCCGAGCCCTCCCCCACCGGCGCCGCCGGATTCTGACGCCGACGATGAACCTTCCCCGTCTTTCCGCCAACCGCCCGGTGGGCGTGACCATGCTCTACGTCTGCGTCGTCGTGGTCGGCCTGGTCGCGGTGCGGCAGCTCGCCGTGGACCTGATGCCGGAAGTCGACATGCCCCGGATCTCCATCACGACGACCTACGAGGGCGTGGCGCCGGAAGAGATGGAGAGCCTGATCACAAGGCCGGTCGAGCAGGCGCTGTCCACCGTTACCGGCCTCGACCAGTTGAACTCCATGTCCGCCGAGGGCATGAGCAGCATCCAGGCCCAGTTCGACTGGGGCGTCGACCTGAACGAAGTCGTGAACGACATCCGCGAGCAGCTCGACTTCGTGCGCGGAATGCTGCCCGAAGACGCGTCCGAACCGACCCTGTTCAAGTTCAATCTCTCCGACATGCCGGTCGTCTTCCTGGGCCTGTCGGGCACGGGCGACGCGCGCCAGGTCCGCCACATGGCCGAACAGACGATCAGCCGGCGGCTGGAACGCCTGCCCGGCGTCGCCTCGGCGGAAATCCAGGGCGGCCGCGTACGGGAGATCCAGGTCCAGCTCGCCGCCGACCGGATGGCAGCGCTCGGGATCACGCCGAGCGAAGTCACCAACGCCCTGTCACGGGAGAACCGCAACGTCTCCGCCGGCGACATGCTGGAGACCGGGCGCGAGGTCCTGATCCGGGCGATCGGCGAGTTCGAACGCAAGGTGGACGTCGAGAACACGATCGTGGCGATCCGCGACGGCCGGCCGATCCTGGTACGCGATGTCGGACGGGTTGACGACGGCATCCGCGAACTGACGAACGAGCTGTGGATCAACGGCGATCCGGGCATGCGGATGTACGTGATGAAGCAGTCCGGCGCCAACACGGTCGAGGTCGTGGACCGCCTGAAGCGCGAGATCGAGGCGATCAACCGCGACTACGCAGGCCGCGCCGAGATCACGATCCTCATGGACGGCGCGGAGTTCATCCGCCAGGCGGTCAACAACGTCCAGTTGGGGGCCCTGTTCGGGGCCGCGCTGGCGGTGCTCGTGCTGATGTTCTTCCTCCGCGACATGCGGGCGACGCTGATCGTCGGCGCCGCGATCCCGATCTCGGTGCTGGCGACGATCTCACTGATGTACTTCAACGGCTTCACGCTGAACGTGATCTCCCTGGCCGGCATCGCCCTCGGCGTCGGCATGCTGGTGGACGGCTCGATCGTCGTGCTCGAGAGCATCTACCGCCGGCTCCACGAGGGAGAACGCCCTACCGCCGCAGCGGTCGCCGGCAGCAACGAGGTGGCGATGGCGATCGCCGCGGGCACGCTGACCACCGTGGCTGTCTTCCTGCCGGTGGTCTTCATCTCCGGATTCGCCGGTATCTTCTTCAACCAGTTGGCGATCACCGTCAGTTTCGCCCTGCTCTGCGCGCTGTTCGTCGCCCTGACGCTGATTCCGGCCGCCGCCGCCCGTTGGCTGCGGGAGGTCCCGAAGAGCCGCCAGGTGACGGACGAGTGCGTCGCCGCACTCGGGCCGGTCGACATGGCCTACGGCCGGATGATCGAGTGGGCCCTCGGCAGGCCCGGCCTGGTGATGGCCACGGCCGTCGTGCTCCTGTTCGGATCCCTCGCCCTGGTTCCGGTGATCGGGCTCGAACTGATGCCCGAGAGCGACGAGGGCCAACTCAACATGCGGGTCGAGATGCCCGTCGGCGCTCCCCTCGACGCGACGACCGGAACGATGCAGGAGATCGAGCACCGGGTCCGCGGCGCGCTGAGACCCGACGAACTCGACAGCCTGATCACCACCGCCGGCCCCGAGAGCTGGTGGAGGCCGGCCCAGTCCAACCAGGGCACCATGGAGATCCTGCTCACCCCGCTGACCGATCGAAGTCGCGGCCAGGAGGAGATCCTCGCGTCGATCCGCCATGCCATCGCCGACGTGCCGGCCGCCCAGATCCAGCTCTTCGCCTCATCCAACAACATGATGATGCGGATGATGCGCGGCGGCCAGGACGCCCGTCTCGTCGTCGAGATCCGCGGCCACGACCTGGACCAGGGCAATGACCTCGCCCAGCGCGTGATCGATGCGATGGCCGCGGTCCCCGGCGTCGTTCACCCACGTCTCGACCGCGAATCCGGCCAACTCGAGCGCACGCTCCGGGTCGATCGCGCCCGCCTCGCCGAACTGGGTCTCAATGGCAGCCAGGTCGCCGACGCCGTCGAGCACTACGTCCTCGGACGGGTGGCCACCAAGTTCCGGGACCAGGGCGACGAGTTCGACATCCGGGTCCAGCTCCAGCCCGAGGACCGGCTGCGTATCGAGCAGTTGCCGCAACTGCCCATCGTCACTCCGCGCGGCGACATCGTGCCCCTCGGTTCGGTCGCCAGCATCAACCCGGGCGAAGGGCCGCTGTCCATCAACCGCGAGAACCAGGAACGCTACATGCAGGTCCTCGCCGGCATCGACGGGCGAAGGTTCAGCGACGTGGCGAGCGACGTCGAAGCCGCGCTGTCGCGCGTCGAGACGCCTTACGGCTTCACCGTCGAGATGGGCGGTGAGCTGGAGGAGCAGCGCCAGGTCTTCGTGGAGCTTCTGATCGGCGTGCTGCTCGCGGTCTTCCTCGTCTACACGGTGATGGCGGTCCAGTTCGAGTCCCTGGTGCAGCCCCTGGTCATCATGACCGCGGTGCCCTTCTCGCTGCTCGGCGTGCTACTGACCCTGGCGGTCACCGGCACGACCCTGAACATGAACTCCTTCCTCGGCCTCGTCGTCCTGGTCGGCATCGTGGTCAACAACGCGATCGTGCTCGTCGACAACGTGAACCGGATGCGCCGGGAGGTCGGCTGCACCCTGCGTGAGGCCCTGATCCGTGGTTCGCGCCGCCGCCTGCGGCCGATCCTGATGACGACACTGACCACCGCGCTCGGCCTGCTGCCGCTGACCCTCGGGCTCGGCGAGGGCTCTGAGCTGCAGGCGCCGCTGGCCCGCGTGGTCGTCGGCGGCCTGCTCGCCTCGACGCTGATCACCCTGATCTTCGTGCCCTCGCTCTACCTGCTGGTCGAGCGCGGGCGGGAACGGCGACGGGCCATCCGCGGCCGCCGGAAAGCCGCACGGCAGGCCGGCTTGCACCTCCCGCAAAGCGCCCCGGCGATGCAGCGCTCCCGGGTTCAGGCCTGAACGCGGACCAGGCTCACTCGCCGCCGCCCCAGCGGTACTGCAGCCGGGAGTAGTAGTACGCGCCGCTGACGTCGAACGGCGAGCGGGTGCTGTACAGGTTGCCCAGCCGCATTGGCGTCGGATTGCCGTCGCCGGTCTCGCCCAGGGCGTTGCGAGCGCCGATCGCCAGGCGGGCTCCGGCCGGCAACGGGATGCCGACCTCCAGGTCCAGCAGGTACACACCGCTGAAGTCGACGGGGATGAACGGGTCGTACCAGCTGTCGTAGTAGCCGACTCTGGCCAGCAGTTCGACCGGCTGCCGGGTCGCGGTATGACGGCCCAGTTCGTGGTGCAGGGTCGCGTTCCAGCGCACGCCCGGCAAGGCCTCCTCCAGCTCGCGGATGCGCTGCTGGTCCAGGGTCAGCGGGTTGAAGTCCACGACCTCGGTCGAGGTCACGTTGAGCGCCAGGTCGAGCGTCGTGCGCCCGCCGGCCTGCGGCGGCCGCCAGGTGACGACCAGGTCCACGCCCTCCGTGCGGGTCTCGAAGTCGTTGGCGAAGAAGCGGAAGTTCGTGATGTTGCCGGCGCTCGTGATGCCTTCCGCGAGCAGTTGCTCGACCTCGAAGGGCTGAAGCTCGAACAGGCCGGTGACTCCCAGCCGATCGCTCACCTCGACGCGGAACACGTCCGCCGTGATCGTCAACGGGCCGCGCTCGAGGATCCCGCCGGCGGCCAGGTTGATCGACTTCTCCGCGTCGAGGGCCTTGCCCCCACGCAGTTCGGCGACCCTCGATGCCGGCGGGATCGTGCCGTTGTTCACGAGTTCGAACCGCTCCGCGTCCCACTGCGTCGAGACGTTGAACGCGTTCTGCTGGCCGGGCGTCGGCGCCCTGAAGCCCGTCGAAGCACTCGCGCGCAGGGCGAGAGCCTCTGAGACCTGACGGCGACCCGCGATCTTGCCGTTAAGCGTCGAGCCGAAGTCTTCGTAGTCCTCGAATCGCACCGCCAGTCCCAGGTTCCAGGACTCGTCCGGCGGCCCGTACTCCAGGTCGCCGTATACCGCTGCGTTGGAACGGGTCCAGTCTCCCGAGGCGACCGGGCTGAACCCGGGGAAGCCGTTCGAACCGGAACTGAATCCCTGCCGGGCGTAGGGGCCGATCCGCCAGGAGGCGGGGTCGCCGAGGCCGATCTCGAACCGCTCCTCCCGCCACTCCAGACCGCCGGCCAGATAGAGCCGCTCGCCGAGTTGACGTAACAGATCGAGGTTCGCGCTCACGTCGCGCTGGCCGTAGAGGCCGGGCTCGAAGGATGTCGGGCTGAGCGGCCCGAGCGACGCGTTCACGCTGTCGAACAGCAGGAAGTCGATCTCGTTCTCGCCGGTGCTGACGCTCACGTCCCAGACGGTCCCGGAGGCGGTGAACCCGCGAACGCCGAGAACGAGCGAAGAGTCCACGCGGTCGCCGCCGAAAACCGGCTGGAAGCCGCCCGGAAAGAGCTCCTGGAAGCTGAAGCAGTTCGGATCGTTGAACACCCGGGCGAGCGCATTCTGATCCGGTAGCGCGTCCGTCACCGTGACCACCGGACATCCCGCCGAACCGTCCGGCATCCCGTCGGCCGCGTCCAGAACGTCGCCGATCAGCAGCGACGCGCCGCCGTCGCCGCTGTAGACCGCATCCCGGGTGTTCGGGTTGCGGAAGAAGAAGTTCCTCGCCGTCACGTGACGGTTTGCATGGTTCGCCCAGCCGTAGAACCGCACCGTCCCGCTGCTTCCCAGCGGCCGGCCGAAGTTGAGCCAGAACTTCACGTCGTCGTCGACTTCCCTATTGCCCCACCTCTGCGCGGGATCGGCCACATGGGTGTTCCCAGCGGCGACCAGGGCCGTCGCGTCCGCCCGCTGGATTGCACGATTCGTCGGGTTCGCGCCGCCGACCTCGAGGCTCAGATTCGCGAAACCGCTCTCGCCCCAGGGCAGGCCGACGTTGCCGGCCACGGTGACGGACTCGCCGTCGCCCGCGTCGTACAGGCCGGTCAGCACCTCGAACGAGCCGCCGGACCGCGCATCCTTGAGCCGGAAGTTCATGATCCCCGCGATCGCGTCCGAGCCGTACTGCGCCGAAGCGCCGTCCCTCAGGACCTCGACCTGACGAAGCGCAATGGCCGGAATCGCGGACAGGTCCGGTCCCTGAGCCCCGTGGGAGACACCGATTCGCGACCACAGGATCACGGCTCCGCGGTGCCGCCGCTTGCCGTTCACCAGCACCAGCGTGTGGTCGGGCGCCAGGCCGCGTAGGTTCGTCGGTCGCACGATGGTTGCCGCATCGCCGCTGATCGAACTGATGTTCAGCGACGGCACCACGGTGCGCAGAAGCTGGTCGAGGTTCGTCTCCCCCTGATGCGCGACGTGCTCCGCCGAAATCACGTCGATGGGCACCATCGACTTCGTCACCGACCGCTCCCGCGCCCGGCTGCCGGTGACGACGATCTCCTCGTCGACGTGCGCCGCGGGCTCGTCGGACTCCGCTTCGTCGTGCTCGTCGGCGCGCGACGGTGCCTGGTTCTCGACCTGCTGGGCACCCAGCGAACGGGGCTGTGCGAAGCCGACGAAGAGCAGCGCAACCGCAGCGAGCCAAACGCTGCGGCTCAAAGAAGGACTGTCACCGCTCATTCGGCTCGGAATCGTCCCAGTTGCGGTCATGGAACCGCAACAAATCCACGCCGTGGGTTTCGTAGAACCAGACCGGGTTGTGATCCACACCCGGTGCGATCAGCCGTTCCGCCGGAACACCCAGTCCAGCCAGGTAGCCCAGGTACTCCAGACTGGCCTCGTAGTTGAATCCCTTGTTGCCCGCCCAGATCATGACGTTGAGTGGCGGCTGCACTCCATCTTCCGCGTAGGAGCGGGCAAGGCTGTACGCATCGTTCCCCTTGCCGAAGTCGAAGGACCTGGCGTTTCCGCCCGCCACCCTTGGATCCCGTTCAACGCCGTCGTTCTCGAAAACCTGCTTCTCCACCGCATAGCCGGGGCCACCGGGCGCGGCAGAGATGAACAGGTGGGGATACCTGAACATGATCCGCGTAGTCCCGCGCCCACCCTGGGAAAACCCCTGCAAGGCACGCCCACCGCGATGTGCCAGAGTCCGGTAGGTCTCGTCGATGTGCGGGATCAGCTCCCGGACAAAGACACTTTCCCCCTGGGAGTCCTCGTGGTCGTACCAGCTCACCTTGCCGCCGTTCCCCCAGACGAAGATCACGGGGCGCACGGCGCCGGAGGCAATGGCGGCATGCACGTGCTCGGCTATGCCGATGCTTGCTGATTCGTTGCCCGGTCGCCCGCCGTGCAGGTAGTAGATCACCGGATAGCGGGTATGACGGTTCGCGGCATCGTCGTACGCCGGCGGAAGGTAGATGTTGTAGCCCACCGCAACACCCATCGACGAACTGTTGAACGTCGCGTGAGTCACACCCGGAACCCTGCGATCCTCCGCGGGCGGGTTGACCCAACTGAAGGGTCCGCGCCCGCGCCCGAGGAACGCCCGAACCTCGCCGGGATCCGCTCGGCCGTCTCTGTTGGCATCGAGCAGCGAGAACGCGCCCGGCATCACTTCGTCTTCCGTCAGCACCCCATCGCCGTTGCGATCGGCCATGAAGGCGTTTCCCACCTGGCCATCCGCCTCGTTGGCCGGCTCCTGAGTTCCCGCCTGGGGACTACCGGTTTGCCCGGCTAACGCCGTCGGCAACGCTTGCGTAGTCGCCAGCACCAGAAGCGCACTGGCGAGGTTACGACTGACTCCCATTCTCAAACCTCCGCCCGGTTCGGGCCGACCAGTCCGGACCCTACTCCTCCGCCAGACCGAAGACAAAGACGACGTTTCCCATGGCGACGACGATCCGTTGCTCGCCGCCCACCGCGTAGCTCATCGGCGACGCGTGCGGCGCAGCGCCCAGGGACATTCGCCACAACGGTTCCCCGGTCTCCTCGTCCAGGGCGAAGAAGTAGCCGTCGACGCTGGCGCTCCAGACCAGTCCGCCTGCCGTGGCGAGGACGCCGCTGCGCGTTCGCGGCGTGATCGGGAACTCCCAGCGGATCTTCCCCGTCGTCGCCTCGATCGCCCGAATCGCGCTCCTGTAGTGGTCCGCTGCAAGCGGCATCCGGTGGCCCCCACCCAGGAAAATGCTGCCCTCCTCGTACTCGTCGTCCCGCTGGTAGTAGATGCCCTCGGCGTCGAAAGAGTTCACGTAGAGGAACCCCGTGCGCGGGCTGTAGGCCGGCGACCACCAGTTCGTCGCGCCGCCGGCCATCGGCGCGACGCGGGTGCCCTCCGTCGTGGGGAACACGTTCTCGCGCAGGATCGGCCGGCCGCTCTCATCCAGGCCATGAGCCCAGGTCTGGAGTGCGAACGGCGCGCCGAGCAGGAAGCGGCCGCTCTCACGATCGAGCACGTAGTAGAAGGCGTTCCGGTTCGCCCAGAGCATCGTCTTCCGGCGCTCGCCGTTCAGCTCGACGTCGGCGAGCACCGGCACCTGGATCGCGTCCCAGTCCCAGACGTCGTGGGGCGTGAACTGAAAGTGCCAAACGATCTTCCCGGTCTCGCGATCGAGCGCCAGAACCGACGACGAGTACAGGTTGTCGCCGAGCCGCAGGTCGCCGTTCCAGTCCGGCGCCGGATTGCCGGCCCCCCAGTAGATGAGATCGAGTTCCGGGTCGTAGACGCCGGTCAGCCAGGTGGGCGCTCCGCCGGTGCGCCAGGAGTCACCCGCCCAGGTCTCGTTTCCCGGCTCGCCGGGCCCCGGCACGGTGTACGTTCGCCACCTCCGTTCGCCGGTCGCCGCGTCATAGCCGTCGATGAAGCCGCGGATGCCGAACTCTCCCCCGGCGACGCCGGTCACCACCGTGTCGCCGACAACGAGCGGCGCCGCCGTCTTGCTGTAGCCCTTGGTGTGGTCGGCAACCTCGGTGTCCCAGAGCAGCGAGCCGGAACGGGCGTCGATCGCGACCAGGTGAGCGTCGTTCGTGCTCATGTACAGCGTCTCGCCGAGAATCGCCACGCCGCGGTTGTTGCGCCCGCAGCACAACCGGATGCCGTCCGGCAGCGGGTGCTCGTAGCGCCAGTAGGCCCGACCCGTGGCGGCATCGACGGCGGTCACGTTGCTCGGCGACTCCGTGATGAACATGACGCCGTCGACCACCAGAGGTGTCGTCTGATTCCGGTCGAGCTGCCGGATCTGGTGCGCCCACTTCAACTCCAGGCGTCCCACGTTCTCGCGGTCGATCTCATCCAGCCGGCTGAAGCGCTGTCCGTGCAGGGCCCCGTGGTACATGAGCCAGTTGTTCGGCTCGTCGTCGGAGTTGAGGAGACGTTCCCAGGTCACCGGCGACAGCAACGGCATACCGTCGCCCGACGTGTCCTGGGCCGTCACCGTCTGCACCGCAAGCACGAGCAGCGCGGCGACACCCCATCCGACCGCTCTCACGATTCGTTTCCCCGCAACGAGGCCAGATAGGCGACCAGGTCGTCCCGCTCCTCGTCCGACAGCGGCTCGGCCGGCATCGTCGACTCGAGGATCCGTTCCACCGACCGCACCGCCGCCTTGGCGAAGGACAGCAGCCTCTCCTCGCCATCCATGAGCCGCAGGTTGAACGTGTCCTCGCCCATCCTCAACCCCTCGACCACTGTGCCGTCTGCTCGGGTGATCCGTACCGTCCACCAACGCGGCGACACCTCGGCATCCGGTGTGGTGACGTCCTCTGCCAGCTCGTCCGGATCGCGGCGCTCGCCCACCCGCGACAGGTCCGGGCCAAGCCGGCCTCCTCGCCCCTGCACCATGTGGCAACTCCCGCAGTCCAGCCGTTCGAACGCCGCCCGGCCCGCCGCAGCCGAGCCCGGCAGAGACGCCAGGTCGACGGCTCCGGAGAGCGTGCGCAGATAGGCCACCAACTGCCAGATCTCCTGATCCTCGGCGCGCCGCAGCCCCCGCATCGAGGTGCCCTCGACGCCGTTGCGAATCACTTCGTAGAGGTCGGCGTCCGTCGACCCGTGCTGGAAACTCCCGGTCGTCAGGTCCGGCCCGTCCGCCTCCTCCCCTCCAGTGGCGTCCAGCCCGTGACAGCTCGTGCACTTCGACTGGAACTGCCGCTGCCCCATACGCACGTCGATCCCACTTGTGTACGGATTCTCCGGCTCCTCAGCAGCAGCACTCGTCGTGAACGCCATGAGAAGCAGCAGCACGTTCCGCCCACCCGCTCCGACAGCGGCGAGTCGCCGCCAAACGCGCCCCCGATGGGGCCTCCATGGCCGACGCCATCCAGCCGGTCCGGAGTCGTGTGGGGAGGGTCCCAGCGGACTCGAAGCGAGCGACGCGTAACGCCTACTCATCAAACGAGAACCTACCGGAGCGAGCGGAGTGGAGTGCGCGCCGTCCTCTCGTTCTCCTCCAAAGCGCGCACGGCCGCTGGGACCCTCCCCACACGACTCCGGACCGGCGGGTGTTCAGTCGCCCTCCGGCTCCGGTCGCCGCTTCGGCTCGACCTTGGCCACGGTGATCAGGGACTCCACGCAGTCGCGCAGTGACTCGTCGAAGGGACGGAACGCGACACCCGTCGCGGTCCGCATCCGGTCGTTGCGCAGCTCGACGCCGGCCCAGATGCCGCGCAGTTCCTCCTCACGCTTCTGTATGTGCTCGGGGTGGATCTCGGTGACCGCGGGCGTGTCATGACGGAGTTCCGGCAGCAGCCGGTCGATGCCGGCGTTGATCTCCTCCACCGGTACCGCGTCCGCCGACCAGGCGATGAAGCGTTCGCCGTTCTTCACGCTGATGCTCTCGAGCAGGCGGATGTGGCACTCGGCATCATCGCGGACGTCGACCGTCATCCACGGCCGGTAGGCCTGGGTCTGCTTGCACTCGCCCAACAGCATCAACTCGATGTTGTGCTGCCAGGGCCCCTTCTCCTTCTGGTGCGCCGACAGGATGGGGCCGACATTGTCGCCCGGGCAGCAGGTGATCGCGTCCCAGCGCCCGCTCTTCTCCGCGGCCCTGGTGAACGCCTGCTGAGCGTAGATCTTGCTCATCGAATAGCCGTGGCCGCGCTCCGGCGTCCGCTTCGGATTCGACTCGTCGGGATAGCGGTCCTCGTACAGGACGGGCCGCCGGACGAACTCGTAGATGTCGGCCTCCATGATCACGGCGGCGATGCTCGAAGTGACGACCACGCGGGTCACCGAGCCCGACTCTTCGATACTCGCGACGATGTGGTCGCAAACGCTCTTCACGTAGTCGAAGTCGTTGTAGTCGCTGACGTGCGCGATGTGGGCGACACCGTGGCAGCCAGCGAAGATCTCGTCGAAGCAGCCCGCCTCGTCCAGGTTCGCCGAGTGGATCGTGAGCCGACCCGAAGCGTAGCCCGGCATCTCCCGCAGGAAGGTCGTCTTCCCGGGGTCGTTGGCGTCGCGCACGCATGCACGCACCCGGTAGCCCTTGTCCAGCAGCAGCCGGACCGTCCAGCCACCGACAAAGCCGGCGCTGCCGGTGACCGCGACCGTTCCGCCCTTCGGTATCGGAGCCATATCTCCCGCCTCCCCTGTTCGTTTCGGGCGCGACGATACCCGACGGCGGACCTGCTAGCTTTATGGCGTTTGACCGAGCGGCCCGTGAGCACCCAATCCGTCGACCAGGTCCAGTGCGGCGATCGCACCTACGACCTGCGCCGCCTGCGCCCGGCCGACCGGGACGACATCGTCTCGCTCGCCAGCGCCCTGCCCGAGATCGACCTCCAGTTCCTGCGCTCGGACCTGACCGATCCGGACGTGGTGGAGGGATGGATCCACGACGCCGACACCGGCAGCCGCTTCACTACCCTGGCCCACTATCAGGGCGAGCTCGTCGGCTACGGCAGCCTGAACCTCCGCGGCCTGCAGTGGATGAGTCACCTCGGCGAGATCCGCGTGATCATCGCCGAGGCCCACCGCCGCTGCGGGCTCGGTCACGTGCTGACCGAGCGCGTGTTCGAGACGGCCAGAGAGCTGGGCCTGCTCAAGCTGGTCGCGCAGATGACACGTGAGCAGATCGGCGCGCGGCGGGTGTTCGAGCGGCTCGGGTTCTCACCCGAGGCCCTGCTCACCGACTGGGTCATCGACCGCTCCGGACGCACCCGCGACATGATGATCATGTCCTACGACCTGGGCGCCGGGAAGCGGAGCCGCGCCTGAGTCCCCGACAGCGGCGCCGTCTGCGCATCGTCTCCTGGAACGTGAACGGCTTGCGCGCCGCCGGGCGCAAGGGCTTTCTCGACTGGCTGGGAAAGAGTCGGGCTCAGATCGTCGGCCTGCAGGAAACGAAGGCCCGCGCCGAGCAACTGGCGCCGGAGCTTCGCCGGCCCACGCGCTGGCACACCTCCTTCTCGAGCGCCGAGCGCCCAGGCTACTCCGGCGTAGGCCTCTACTCCCGCCTGGAGCCGGCCTGGGTCCGCACCTCGCTCGGCGAGCATCGCTTCGACGCAGAGGGCCGCCTCCAGCTCGCCCTGTTCGGTCAACTGCTGGTGGCGAACGTCTACTTCCCGAAGGGCAGCGGCAGCAAGCGAGACAACAGCCGGGTGCCGTACAAGCTGGACTTCTACCGCGCCCTGTTCGACCAGCTCGACCAGGCGCGCGCGGCCGGCTATCGCGTCCTGGTCATGGGCGACTTCAACACGGCGCCGCAGCCGATCGACCTGGCGCGTCCGAAGGACAACGTCAGAAACTCCGGCTTCCTGCCGGAGGAACGCGACGAACTCCAGCGCTGGCTCGACGCCGGCTGGATCGACACCTTCCGGACCCTGCACCCCGACACCGTGCGCTATAGCTGGTGGAAGCAGGCCTTCAACGCGCGCGAGCGCAACGTCGGCTGGCGGATCGACCTCGTGCTCACCTCGGAGGCCGCGATGCGCTTCGTTGAACGGGCCTTCATCCTGACCCACGTGACCGGCTCGGACCACTGCCCGGTCGGCGTCGACCTGTCGGCCGAGGTACTCGGATGACCGACAGCGACGCGACGCCGCGCCGGGCTACCACCGTCGACGGCATCAAGCAGCGCATGGCCGGCTTCGCCACACGAGAAGGAGTACGGCGCGGTCTCGACTTCAGTCTGCGGCCCAGCGACGTCCTGATCGCCACCTACCCCAAGGCCGGCACGACCCTGATGCAACAGATCGTCCACGGACTCCGCACCGGCGGCGACATGGACTTCGACGAGATCACGGAAGTCGTCCCCTGGATCGAAGTCGCCCACGACGTCGGCCTCGACCTCGACGCACCCCAGCGGGCCGAGCCCCAGGCGTTCAAAACCCACCTGAGCCGCGATCTGGCACCGAAGAACGGGCGCAACATCTTCGTCGTGCGCGACCCGGTCGATTCGCTCGTCTCCTTCTTCCACTTCTTCAGCGGCTGGGTCTTCGAGCCCGGCACCGTCTCGATCCGCGACTTCGCCCTCGACTTCGTGTTCCACGGCACCCGCAGCGGCCGCTACTGGGAACACCTCGTGTCCTGGTGGCCGGAGCGCCTCGACCCGGACACCCTCTGGCTCTGCTTCGAGGACATCGTCGCCGACCTCCCCGCCGCCACCGCCCGCGTCGCCGCCTTCCTCGGCCTCGATCCGAAACACCCCAACATCGAGATCGCGATCCGTCAGGCGTCGATCGACTTCATGCGCGAACACGGCTCGAAGTTCGACGATCATCTGGTTCGCAACGCCCGCAACGCCGCCTGCGGCCTCCCAGCCTCCGGCACGACTTCGAAGGTCCGCAAGGGCAAGTCTGGCGAAGGCTCCCGTGAAGTGCCGCAGGAGGTTCTGGACACATGGGACAGAGAGTGGAAACGCATCGTGGAGCCGGCCACGGGTCACAGTTCCTACGAAGAGCTGCGCAGCAACTGCGCTAGGGAGCGAGGCTAGCGCCTCGCGCGATCCTCCAGAGGCCGGCGAGGACGCCGGCGCACCCAGTTTGGAGCGCATCGCTCAACCTCCAGCCCGCGACGGGGCCGGAGGGGTCAGCTCCCAGGTGCCTCTGAACGAGCGACTCCCGACGACCTGCCCCTAAGCGACGCCCAACCGGAGCGAGTGAAGCGGAGCGAGCGCAACACCTCCCATATCTCCGCAGGCGTGAGCGTCACCTGGGAGCTGACCCCTCCGGCTCCGTCGCGGGCGGGTGCGTCCGACGCAGCCTCGCCGCTACAGCAGGCCGCCCTCCGGCGCCGGCCGGGCGCGCTGGTTGTAGAGCAGCTTCTTCAGGCGTTCGCGTTCTTCGGCGGAGAGGTTGGCGTAGTCGATCGCTTCGCCGCTCGAGACGTCCATGCCGCGCTGGACCGCCGGACGAGCGCCGACTTCCTCGAACCAACGCTTGAAGTACGGGAACTCCTCGATGTCCTGCTGCTGGTCCTTCCAGCGAACCGTCCACGGGTAGCAGATCATGTCGGCGATCGTGTACTCGTCGCCGATCAGGTAGCGGCGATCGTAGAGGCGGTTGTTCATCACGCCGTAGAGGCGGTTCACTTCGTCGGTGAAGCGGCGCACCGCGTAGCTCTGGTCGCCTTCCGTGTCGCGCAGACGACGGAAATGACCGCACTCGCCGGACTTCGGCCCCTGGTTCGCCATCTGCCAGATGAGCCACTGGTTCACGTCGTGGCGGGCCCGGAGATCCTGAGGGTAGAACTGGCCGGCCTTCTCTGCGATGTACATCATGATCGCGCCGGACTCGAAGAGCGCGATCGGTTCGCCGCCGTCGGCCGGCTCGTGATCGACCATCGCAGGCATCCGGTTGTTCGGCGAGATCCTGAGGAAGTCCTCCTTGAACTGGTCGCCGAAGCCGATCCGGCAGGGCACGATGCGGTAGGGCAACCCGCACTCCTCGAGCAGGATCGTGACTTTCTTGCCGTTCGGCGTCGGCCAGTAGTGCAGATCGATCATCGCTGTGCTCCCCCTGAGATGAAAACGCCCGGAGGTTAGCGGACTCGCCGACCCGCCCCGCGATACGCTCTCCCGGCCCGCGCGCAGGTCGCGGTGGAGACAGGAGGAACGAAGTGCACGTCAGGACGAGGACATCGAAAGCAACGATCGCCGCGCTCGCGCTGGGTTGTCTGGCCGCGGCCTCACCGGCGGCGGAACCCGGCGATGCCGAGGCTCAGCTTGCCGCCGCAATCCAGGCGGCGCCGGAAGACCGTCGGGACGGCGCGCGGGTTCTCGGCTGGACCGCCGACGGCAAGGTGGTCGAACTTCGAGCCGGCAGCAACGACCTCGTCTGCCTGGCTGCCCAACCGGACAGCGCGCAGTGGAGCGTCGCCTGCTACCACGAGTCGCTGGAGCCCTTCATGGCCCGCGGCCGTGAACTGACGGCCCAGGGCATCGAAGGCCAGGAACGAATCGACATTCGCGAACGGGAGATCGCGGAGGGCAAGCTGGCCATGCCGCGCGAGCCGCGCACCCTCTACGTGCTCCATGGCAGCAGCTTCGACGCCGCGACCGGCGAGGTGAATGACGCCTACCTGCGCTGGGTGATCTACACGCCTTACGCAACGCCCGAGTCGACCGGTCTGACGACCAGTCCGGTTCCGGGCGCGCCCTGGCTGATGTTCCCCGGCACCGCTGGTGCACACATCATGATCAACCCACCCCGCCCTGACGCCAACCGGTGAGCACCGCCTTCAGCGACAGTCGCTTCCGGGACATCGTCGGCCCGTCCTCCCAGTTCTACATCTCGCAGCGACTGCGGCTTCACTACCTGAACTGGGGCAACGAAGAGAAGCCGCCCCTGGTGCTGATCCACGGCGGTCGCGACCACGCCCACAACTGGGACTGGGTGGCGAACGCGCTTCGCCATGACTACCACATCGTGGCGCCGGATCTTCGCGGTCACGGCGACAGCGAATGGGCGATCGGCGGCATGTACGCGATCACCGACTTCGTCCTCGACATCGCGCAGCTGCTGGAAGCACTGGACCGCTTCCCGGTGCGGATCGTGGCTCACTCGCTGGGCGCGAACATCGCGCTGCACTACACCGGCTTCTACCCCGGGAACGTCCACAAGCTGGTGGCGATCGAGGGCATGGGGCCGCCACCCCGCATCCTCGCCGATCGGGTCAACGCGGCGGTCGACGAGCGCATGCGGGGCTGGGTCGGCAGCATGCAGAAGCTCGCGGGGCGGCAACCGCGGCGCTACCCATCACTCGACGCCGCGGCCGAGCGGATGCAGGAGGTGAACAGCTTCCTGAGCCCCGAGCAGGCGCGCCACCTGACCGTCAACGGCATGGCGCGCAATGAAGACGGCACGTACACCTGGAAGTTCGACAACTACGTCCGCTCCTTCCCGCCCTACCGCTACGACGAGGAGGAACTGCGCAGCATCTGGGGCCGGATCACCTGCCCCACGTTGTTGGTCCGCGGCACGGAGAGCTGGGCCAGCGACCCGGTCGAGGACGGCCGCATCGAAGCGTTCCAAAGCGCGGAGCTTCGCAACTTCGAAGGCGCCGGCCACTGGGTCCATCACGACCAGCTCGACGAGTTCGTCGCCGTGGCGCGCGCCTTTCTCGCCGACTGACGCAGGAGCCGAGCCCCATGTCAGCCACCGACTCGCTCGCCGCCGAAACCGCCGTCCCGTCCAGGGCGACGCCCGTCCGCTCCGGCGAGCGCATCGCGGCGCTCGACGTGCTGCGGGGCTTTGCCGTGCTCGGCATCCTGGCGATGAACGTCCAGAGCTACTCGATGATCGAGGCGGCGTATCTGAACCCGGCCGCCAACGACTGGGGCACCGGCGCGGGCTACTGGGCCTGGCTCTTCGCGCACCTGTTCTTCGACATGAAGTTCATCTCCATCTTCTCCGCCCTGTTCGGCGCCGGGATGGCGCTGATGGCCGAGCGGGCCGCCGCCCGAGGCGGCTCGGCGACGGGCGTTCACTACCGCCGGCAGTTCTGGCTGCTGCTCATCGGCCTCGCCCACGCCCACCTGATCTGGTACGGCGACATCCTGGTCCCCTACGCCCTGTGCGGTTTCCTGCTCTACAGCCTGCGCAACCTGAGCCCGACGAAGCTGCTGATCGGCGGCTTCGCGATGACCGCCGTGCCGGCGGGTTTCTTTCTGCTGACCGGCATGTCGATACCCTCCATGCCTGCCGAAGCCCAGGCCCAGTTCGCCGGCGACTGGGCGCCGGCGGCGGCCGCCATCGAGGCCGAGATCGCTACCTACCGTGGAAGCTGGTTCACTCAGCTTCCGCACCGGAGCGCCACGGCCCTGGGCGCGGAGATCTTCGTCTTCCTCGTGCTGTTCTTCTGGCGCAGCGGCGGCCTGATGCTCGTGGGCATGGGCCTGTACAAACTCGGCGTGTTCTCCGCCCGCCGCTCGCCGACGTTCTACCGGCGCCTTCTGGCCTTCGGCTTCGGCGCCGGCCTGCCGATCGTCATCCTCGGCGTCGTGTTCAACACGCGGCACGGCTTCGCCTTCGAGCACTCCATGTTCCAGGGGATGGTCTTCAACCTCGTCGGAGCGACGATCGTCTTTCTCGGCTACGTCGCACTCGTCATGCTGGCCGTTCTGCACGGCTGGCTGCCCGGCCTCCAGCGCCGGCTCCAGGCCGCGGGCCGGATGGCGCTGTCGAACTACATCAGCCAGAGTGTCATCTGCACGCTCATCTTCTACGGCCACGGCCTCGGCCAGTTCGAGCAGGTCGGCCGCCTGGGCCAGTTCGGCATCGTGGTCGCGATCTGGACAGCGCAACTGATCTGGTCGCCGTGGTGGCTCGCCCGCTTCCGCTTCGGGCCGCTCGAGTGGCTGTGGCGATCTCTCACCTACATGAAGTTCCAGCCCATGGCGGTGCGCGCGCCCGCCTGACGTCCCACCAGAAGGAGCCCGTCATGATCCGACCCCTTTCCGCCGCTACGTTCATCACACTCACCGCGGCCTTGCTGGCCGCTGGAGGCGCCATGGCCCAGATCACACCCGAACCCGAACAGATCGAGGAACTCCTGGAGGGACCAGCGGAGGAACCGGTCGTCATGGTCAACCTGCTGCGGTTCAAGAAGGAGGCCGACGCCCCCGACGAAGGCCTCACGGGCGAACAGGCCTACGGCAGGTATGGCGCCCAGATGGTCCAGTGGGTCACCTCGCAGGGCGCCCGTTTGATCTGGTCCGGCCGGGTCGATTCGCTGGTGATCGGCGACACGGACGAGTACTTCCACGCGATCGCCCTGATGGAGTACCCCTCGCGGGCCGAGTTCCTCCGCATCATCGGCGACCCGCGCGTCGCCGAGTACTCGGTCCACCGCACCGCGGGGCTCGATATGCAGTGGCTCATCGCCTCGACGACGACGTTCGAACTCGGCCAGGCCACGGCGAACGAGGACTCGGACGACTGAGCTACACTCGCGCGGCTCAAACCACCGCAGCTACCACGACCGATTCCCCTGAGGTGAAGGAGATCCCGGATATGCGTTCGAAGAACCTGGCGGCGATGCTGACGGCCGCCGTTGTCCTCGCGGCCTGCACAGCGATCGCCGTGTCGCCCGCTGCCGCCTCCGAGCACGAGGAACCGGTCGGCAACCTGGCCGAACTGATGCGCGCCATCCTGTTCCCGAACTCCAACTTCCTGTTCGACGTCCAGATGACGGACCCGGGGAGCCCGCCGGACCCGGCCGAAGAAGGCGACGGCTCCGTATCCTCCCTCTTCTCCGGCATCTACACCGGCTGGCAGGTCCCCCAGCAGGCGGCCCTGGCGCTCGCCGAGATCGAACCGCTGATCATGAACCCGGACCGCATGTGCCAGAACGGCACGCCGGCCCCTGTGGGCAACGAGGACTACCAGAAGTACGCGAAGCAGTTGACCGAGGTCGCGAAGAAGATCTACGCCGCGGCGCACGAAGAGGATCGCGACACGGTGAGCGATCTGACGAACGATCTCGCCGGGGCCTGCGAGGATTGCCACGCGATCTATCGCCGCTACCCGGAATCGTCCCGCTGCAAGTAGTTCTCCGGCGACGCACCTCCGCCTCCCGAGCCCCGCACTGACCCTCCATGCGTAGCCTCTTCGAGTGGGTCGATGCGCTTCCCAGCAGCATCGCGCTGCGGGAGTCGCTGAACGCCTACCCGACCATGCTGACGATCCACGTCGTCAGCATGTGCCTGTTCGCCGGGTTGATCGCGTACTGGGACATGCGCCTGATCGGGTTCACGCTCAAGAAGGTGCCGGTATCGAACATCCCGACCCGCCTCTTCCCGTGGGCGCTGACCGGCTACGGCATCAACCTGATCACCGGGGCATTGCTGCTCTACAGCCAGCCGATGCGGTACTACGGCAACTTCTACTTCTGGGCCAAGATGGCGCTGATGCTTGTCGCCGGCATCAACATGTTCTGGTTCCACTACGCGACCTACAAGTCGGTCCAGGCGTGGGACCAGGGCCGCGAGATTCCGCTGAACGCCCGACTCGCCGGGGTCGTGTCCCTCGTGTTGTGGGCGGCGGTCGTGGTCACCGGACGGATGATGGCCTACAGCGGCCTGATGCCCGGCTGGTGGAACAACCTGAACATCGGCGCCTGAAGAGGCCGCGGAGGATCGTCTCATGTTGCAGTCCTTCTTCGAGTGGATGCAGGGCCTGCCCTTCAGCGCCTGGATGCTGGAGGAGACCTGGGCGTCGCCGATCATCCAGTGCGCTCACCTGGTCGCGCTGGTCGGCTTCGCCGGCGCGGTCCTGGTCGTGGACATGCGCCTGCTCGGCCGCGGCCTGATCAAGACGCCTCTCAACCAGCTCGCCCGTGAGCTGGACCGGTGGATGATCTGGAGTTTCGTCGCCCTGTTCGTGACCGGCGCGCCCCAGGTCCTCTCAACGGCGCTCAAGCAGTACTACAGCCCCTTCTTCTGGTGGAAGATGCAGATCATTGTCATCGGGCTGCTCTTCAACTTCACGATCCGCCGCCGGGTCGCCCTCGCCGAAGAAGGAACGCTCGGACACTGGCCAAAGGTGGTCGGCTTCCTCTCGATCGGCATCTGGACCAGCGTTTCGGTCTACGCCCGCCTGATCGGGCTGCTGTCCTGAGCACCCTCTCCAGGCTTGCTGTGGCCGTTGCGGCGCTCGCTGCACCACTCGCGAGTCCGCCGCTCACGGCCCAGACCGGAGCCGCCGGCGACTGGCCAGCCTTCGGCGGCGATCCCGGCAACAGCAAGTACTCCAGGCTGAACCAGATCGACCGCGACAACTTCCAGGACGTCGAGGTCGTCTGGCGCTGGCGCTCGATCGCCGCGGACACCGAAGTCCCGAGCAGCGTGCGACGCGGCCAGTTCAAGGCGATTCCACTCGAGGTCGGCGGCCGGATCTTCGTCGCTACGTCGCTCAGCCAGGTCGCCGCGATCGACGCCAGCAGCGGCGAGACGCTCTGGACTTACGACCCGGAAAGCTGGCGCGCCGGACGGCCGGCGAACCTCGGCTTCCACCACCGCGGAGTCGCCTGGTGGACGGACGGCGAACGCGAACGGATCCTGATTCCCACCCACGACCGCCGCCTTGTGTCGCTCGACGCCCGGACCGGAGAACCCGACCCCGGGTTCGGCGATGGCGGCACGGTCGAGATGACGCCGCACCTGGGTCGCGAGGTGATGGAGCGCCTGACGACGCACAGTTCGCCGCCGGCAGTCTGCGGCAACACCGTGATCGTGGGCTCGATCGTGGCGGACTTCGCCACTCACAAGGAGGCGCCGCCCGGCTTCGTGCGCGCGTATGACATCCCGACCGGCGAACTCGCCTGGGTCTTCCACACCATCCCGCAGAACGACGAACTCGGCGTCGAGACCTGGGAAGACGAGTCATGGCGCTACAGCGGTAACACGAACGTCTGGTCCATGATCGCAGTCGACGAGGAGGCGGGAACCGCCTACCTGCCGGTTGGCACGCCGACGAACGATCTCTACGGCGGCCACCGGCTCGGTGACAATCTCTACGCCGAGAGCATCGTCGCGGTCGACTGCAAGACGGGCCAGCGCCAGTGGCACTACCAGTTCGTCCACCACGGCCTCTGGGACTACGACCCCCCGACCGCCCCGAACCTGTTCGAGGCGACGGTGGAGGGCGAGCGGGTGCGAGGCGTGGTCCAGGTCACCAAGCAGGCCTTCGCCTTCGTCTTCGACCGGCTGACCGGCAAGCCGGTGTGGGAGATCGAGGAACGCGAGGTGCCGCCAAGCGACGTGCCGGGCGAGCGTGCCGCGCCAACCCAGCCCTTCCCGACCCGGCCGCCCGCCTTCGACCGCCAGGGCATCACCGAAGACGACCTGATCGACTGGACTCCCGAACTCCGCGCCGAGGCGATCGAGATCGCGGCCGACTACGACCTGGTGCCGCTCTACACGCCGCCGCGCTTCGAGGAGTCGGGCAAGCCGACGATCCAGTTGCCGGCCGACGGCGGCGGAGCGAACTGGACCGGCGCCGCGGTCGATCCCGAAACCGGGATCCTCTACGTCGTCTCCCATACCCGTGCGGCCAGCGTCTCCCTGACCAGGCCGGATCCGAACCGCTCCGACCTGAACTTCGTGCCGGATCGTTGGTACCGGACCGTCGAGGGACCCCGTGGACTGCCCCTGGTCAAGCCGCCATACGGGCGAATCACGGCGATCGATCTGAACACCGGCGAGCACCTCTGGATGGTCCCGCACGGCGTCGGTCCCGTGAACCATCCAGCCATCGCCGACCTCGAACTGGGTCGCCTCGGGGTCGCCACTCACACCGCGGCGCCCCTTGTCACCCCCACGCTGCTGTTCGTCACCGCGACGAGAGAGCACTCCGGCGACCCGGAAGCGAAAGAGCCCGACGTACCGCCCGAGATCAGCGTCTACGAAAAGGCGACGGGCGCATACCTGGGCGGCATTGAGCTACCCGGCACTCCCAACTCGAACGTAATCAGCTACGAACACGGCGGCCGGCAGTACCTCGCCGTCGCCACCGGCGGCGGCCGGTTCGGAATGGGCGGCGGTGGCACGACTCCCGAGCTCGTCGTGCTGGCGTTGCCCCGAGAGGAACCCTAGTCATGAAGCTGAAGCGCACCGTCCTTCTTGCCGTTGGAACGGCCTTGTTTCTGGCCGCCGCGACGGTCTCCCAGCCGCCGCCCCGCCGGGCCGAAGCCGCCTACGCGGTCGACGACGCCGCGCTGGTCGCGGCCGCGGGCCGCACCGGCGACTGGCTGACCTACGGCGGCACCTACAAGGAGCAGCGCTACAGCGTCCTCGACCAGATCAACGACGGCAACGTGGACCAACTCGGCATCGCCTGGGTCCAGGAGACGAACACGAAGAGGGGGCTGGAAGCCACGCCGCTGATCGTCGACGGCGTGATGTACGCGACCGGCGCCTGGAACGTCATCTACGCCCTCGACGCGGTGACCGGCGAGCCGTTGTGGACGTACGACCCCCAGGTTCCGCGCTCCATCGCGATGAAGACCTGCTGCGACGCCGTCAACCGCGGCGCCGCCCTCTACCGCGGCAAGGTGATCTCCGCCACGCTCGACGGCCGCCTGATCGCCATCGACGCCGAGACCGGAGAGCTCGCCTGGTCGACGATGACCGTCCCCGAGGACTCGATGTACACGATCACCGGCGCGCCCCGGATCGCCAAGGGCAAGGTGATCATCGGCAACAGCGGCGCCGAGTACGGCGTGCGCGGCTACGTCGACGCCTACGACGCGGAGACCGGCGAGCGCGCCTGGCGCTTCTACACGGTCCCCGGAAACCCGGCGGACGGCTTCGAGAACGAGGCGATGCGGATGGCCGCCGAGACCTGGACCGGCGAGTGGTGGACCGGCGGCGGCGGCGGCACGGTCTGGGACTCGATCGTCTACGACCCTGAACTCGACCTGCTGTACATCGGCGTCGGCAACGGCGCGCCCTGGGACCGGAACCTCCGCAGCCCCGGCGGCGGCGACAACCTGTTCCTGTCGTCGATCGTCGCGCTCCGCCCCGACACCGGCGAGTACGTCTGGCACTACCAGACGACGCCCGGAGACACCTGGGACTACACCGCCACCCAGCCGATCATGCTCGCCGAGCTGCCGATCGGCGGCAGGGTGCGCCAGGTCCTCATGCAGGCGCCGAAGAACGGCTTCTTCTACGTCCTCGACCGCCGGACCGGCGAGCTGATCTCGGCCGAGGAGTTCGTCACGGTGACCTGGGCCAGCCACGTTGACCTCGCCAGCGGCCGGCCGGTCGAGCTCGCGGGAGCGCGCTACACCGATCAGACCGTCAACGTATCGCCGGGGCCGCTCGGCGGCCACAACTGGCATCCGATGGCGTTCAGTCCGAAGACCGGCCTCGTCTACATCCCGGCGATGGAGATGGGGAACTTCTACGTCCCGGATCCCAACTACGAGTACACACCGGGGCAGTGGAACCTCGGAGTGCGCGCGGCGTCTCCCGAGGACATCCCCCAGGCAATCGTCGACGCCACCGGCCTCTCGGGCCAGATGCTGGCCGAGGATGCGCCGCCGGCCCTGCTCTCGGGCCATCTCCTGGCCTGGGATCCGGTCGCGCAGCGCGAGGTCTGGCGGGCCCAGTACACGATGCCCTGGTCGGGCGGCACGCTAGCCACCGCCGGCAACCTGGTCTTCCAGGGCACGCCCTTCGGCCAGTTGACCGCGTATCGCGCCGACGATGGCGAGAAGCTCTGGGAGAGCTACACCGGCAGCGGCGTCATCGCGCCGCCGATCACCTTCGAGTCCGGCGGCACTCAGTACATCGCCGTCATGTCCGGCTGGGGCGGCGCTTTCGGCATCGTCGGCAGCCGCTCGGCCCGGCAGGCTGTCGAGTCCGAGGGCCGCATCGTCGTCTACGCCCTCGGCGCCACCGGCCGGCCGATCGAGCGGCAGGAGCGCCGCGAGATCCGCGTCACCCGTGTCGACCACGGCGCAGAGGCGGAAGACATCGACGCCGGCCGACGGTTGTTCAACCAGTACTGCCTCGTCTGCCACGGATACGGCGCCGTCTCCGGCGGCGTGACCCCGGACCTCCGCCAGTCCTCGCAACGGGTCTTCGACTCCTACGAGGCCGCCCTGCTCGAGGGCGCCCTCGTCGACCTCGGCATGCCTAGCTTCGCACCGGTCCTCGACCGCGACGACGTCGCCCTGCTCAAGGCCTACGTTCTCCACCGCCGCAACATGCTCGCCGACGAGCAGGCCGCCGCGGCCGGCGGGGCTCCCTGAGCGGCGTACGGCGAGCCCGCTTGCGGAGGGGCAGGCGTACTGGACAATATGAAAGTATAACTTTCAAAATGGACACGGTTCGGTTATGATCCGAGCATGATCCGCCGCGACATCACGCCGGTCCTCGTTAAGCTCTTTGGGCAGTATCCGGTCGTTACCGTGACAGGGCCTCGCCAGTCTGGCAAGACGACGCTTTGTCGCGAGACCTTTCCGGATCTGGCGTACGTCAACCTTGAGGCGCACGATCAGCGGGAGTTCGCGGAACGGGATCCGCAAGGCTTCCTGGCTCAGGTGGGCATGGGCTCGATTCTCGATGAGATCCAGCGCGTCCCGAGCCTGCTCTCGTACATCCAGGTCGCCGTGGACGAGGAGCGGGCGAACGGTCTCTTCGTCTTGACCGGTAGCCAGCAGTTCGGCCTCTCGAACGCGATCAGCCAGTCGCTGGCGGGCCGCACGGCTCTCCTCCGACTGCTGCCCTTCTCGCTAGCCGAGCGCCGCCTGGCGACTCCGGGCGGATCCGTGGACGATCTGCTCTACAGCGGCTTCTACCCTCGCGTGTTCGACCACAGTCTCGAACCTCGGCAGGCCTATGCGGACTACTTCGAGACCTACGTGGAGCGCGACGTCCGTCAGCTTGCGGAGATTCGGAACCTGTCGAGCTTTCAGCGGTTCGTTCGGCTGTGTGCGGGACGTGTCGGCCAACTCACCAACCTCTCCTCACTGGGGGCGGACGCGGGCGTTTCCCACGTTACGGCGAAGCAGTGGCTCACGTTGCTGGAGGCCAGCTACGTTGTCTTTCTGCTACCGCCCTACCATGCGAACATCCGGAAGCGGCTGATCAAGTCGCCGAAGCTCTACTTCTTCGACGTCGGGCTGGCCTGTCATCTGCTGGGTATCGAACATGCGCGGCAGGTCACGACCCACCCTCTCCGCGGACCGCTGTTCGAGAACATGGTCGTCATCGAAGCGTTGAAGCATCGCTTCAATCGGGGCCGGTCCTCAAACCTCTCGTTCTTCCGGGACAAACAGGGACTCGAATGCGACTTGCTGTTCAGGAACGGGGACAGCTTCGCCGCGATCGAGATCAAGTCAGGGGCGACCATCACGTCCGACTACTTCTCGGCGTTCGGGCCGGTATCCGAACTGGTCCCGAACGTTTCGGCCCGGGCCATCGTCTACGGGGGCCGGACTCGTCAGTCCCGGAGCGCGGCATCGGTCGTGCCGCTCGCGGATTTCGATGGCTTGCTCGATCGTCTCGAAGCGGACGAGGAGCTGGCGGCGCTGGTTCGGGAACGGACAAGTCCCGCTCCTGACGTGGCCGGTGTCGCTGCACTCGACCGAGTCTTCCGCGTCGAGATCCGACCCGCGCTTGACAGGCTCGAGTCATCCCTTAGGAAGAGACTGGCGCCGTTGTTCCGCTCCACATCGTCGATCTCGTACGTGTCAACCGGCCGAGGCGAGGCGAACTCCAGCGGGTTGCTAGAACTCGCGCACTGGGAGCAGACCAAGGAGCGGCATATTGTCACGCGCGGCTTCGCCCTGCGAGACGAACCTCCACTCGAACTGCGGCACAAGTTCCAGTTCTCCGACTACACGGGGCAAGGTAGTGCCCCATCTGACCTCAGTGTCTCAATCGCCTGGCAGCTGGGGGCCGGTGCAGTGACGAGAACGGTGGCGTTCGACGGCCAACCAGTCGCACACCTCGAAGCACAAACGGCCTATGCCGATCTCGAAGAGGACGCGGGGAACACTGACCGGACGGTTGCAGACATCCAGAGGCTCGCCATCGAAGGGATCAAGGATCGAGCAGGGAACTGAAGAACCCCAGGCGCGACAAGAGTCGACGATCAGCCAGTGGGCGCGAGCTACGGCGCGCTCTGGGTACGCAAGCCCTACGTCACGCTGAACACCGGCAGCGCCGGGAACTCGCCCTTGAGAACGGCGGAGGCGTCGTCCATCCCCATCCAGCCCTCGATCATAGACGCGTAGACCCGCCGGAAGTCGGTCGTCATCTTCAGGTTGCCGTCGTCGAGGTCCGTCAGGCTCGGCGTGTCGCCGTAGAAACCGCCGGCGACGCCCTTGCCGGCGACGAACATCGGACCGGCGGTGCCGTGGTCGGTGCCGAGGCTCGCGTTCTCCTCCACCCGCCGGCCGAACTCGGTGAACATGAGAACCGCCACGTCGTCGGCGCGGCCAATCCGGTCGACGTCACGCAGGAAGCCGGCGACCGCGTCGGACATGTACATCAGCAGCCGGGCGTGGGTGTCGGCCTGGTGGACGTGGGTGTCGAACGAGTTGCCGCGGAAGCTGACGTAGTAGATGCGGGTGGGCAGCTCGGCCTCGATCAGGGCCGCGACCTTGCGCAGGTCGGCGCCGAGGCCGCCGATGCCGTAGTCGACCGGCGTGCGGTAGCCGGACCAGGCGTCGCGCACGAGCGCCGCGCTGGAAGCGGCGTTGGCGGCCGTGCCGCGCAGGAAGTCGAGGGCGTCGTTGCCGCTCGCCTCGTCCGTGCCGAACTGGCCGAGCGCCTGTTTCTCGCCCGGCGTGCCCTGGCGCCGGAGGCGGCCCGGGTCGTCGAACACGAGCGGCGAGTGCCGGGCCGCGCGCACGGCCAGGGACTGCGAGCTGGCCACGTTGACGATGTAGTTCGGCGTACCGTCCGGGCCGTGATCGTCGGCGAGACGGCCCAGCCAGCCGAGCGCCTCGCCGCCGTTCGGCACGCCCGTGTGCCAGAAGCCCATCGACGAGAAGTGGGACAGGCTCGGGTTCGGGTAGCCGCAGCCTTCGACGACCGCCAGGTTCCCGTCCTTGTACAGGCCCTCCATGCCGACGAGCGACGGGTGGAACCCGGCCTCCTCGGTGAGCGCGATCGCCCGCTTCGGGCGAATGCCCAGGTTCGGGCGGACCCGGTAGTACTCGTCGTTCCGAAACGGGATGACGGTGTTCAGCCCGTCGTTGCCGCCGGAGAGCTCCACCACGACCAGGACCCGTCCCGACGCGTCGGCGATCCCGGACCGCAGTTCCTCGAGCGCGAGCGCGGCGGACGTTCGGCCGAGAACCGCCGGAAGACCGGCGGCGACGCCGAGTCCAAGAAGGCCGCGGTGCAGGAAGTCGCGCCGCGAACAGCCGCAGGGTAGTCGTTCAGCCATCAGGAACTCCTCAGCCCAACTGATACTCGGGCGAACTGAAGACGAGGTAGAGGGTCGAGCGTAGCGCTTCCTCGACTTTCTCGGGCGTTGCCTGACCTTGCGCCGAAAGATCGGTCGACTCCAGTTCGCGCTCCAGGTGCCGCACCAGCGCCGCACGCCCCTGGTCGGTCAGCGGAACGCGCAGGAACCGGTGCAGGAGGTGGTCGACCGCGCCCCCGGCGTCCGTGGCGCCGGCCGCCAGCACCATGGTCCGCACGTCGACGTCGAGGACGTGGCGCGGCACGAGCTTGACCCGCTCGTAGGCCACGACATAGCCGCGATAGCCGCCGTAGCGGGTGTTGTACTCCTCATCCGCGTCGGCAAGCGTGTTCGACGCGGCGTCGCCCTGCTTCGTCGCCGCCGTGATCGTCATCCCCCGCGCCAGCCGCTCGCCGACCTGGCGGTAGATTCCGGGCATTCGCCGGTCCGGATGACCGAACTCCTCGAGCGCGGGCGGAAAGAGGACCGAACGCATCGCGTTGCCGCGCTCGAGCAACGTCGCCGGCGTGATCCAGGTGCGTCCGCCCGCCCAACCGGCGACGTTCGGCGGATACAGCAGTTGCTGGCCCAGGCGGCCCGCGAGGCTGTTCATGTCGGGCACCGTGGGCGCCCGCGGCACGCCAAGCTTGCGGTAGGTCGAGACGAACAGCGCGACCGGACTCTTGATCTGGGTGGCGACCGACGGCGGACTGTAGAAGTCCCGCGACGACAGGAGCGTCCGCAGCAGCGCCTTCAGTTCGTATCCGGACTCGCGCAGCCGGCGGCCCAGTTCGACCTGGAGCACAGGGTCGAGCTCCTCCCGCACCAGGTAGCGGTAGACCTTGCCGGCGATGAACTCGCCGGTCGCCGGCTGCTCGAGGATGATGTCGAGCACCTCCTCGCCGCCCAGGTTCCCCTCGCGCCCCAGGAAGGTCTTCGGGCCGTCGTCGTGGAGTTCGGCGTCGAACCGGTAGTCGAGCACGTCGTTCGTCCAGCCGGTGAACGCCCGCGACGCCTCCCGGATGTCCTGCTCGGTGTAGTTGCCGACCCCCATCGTGAACAGCTCGAGCAGCTCGCGGCCGAAGTTCTCGTTCGGGTGGTCCTTCACGTTCTCCCGGTTGTCGAGGTAGACCAGCATCGCCGGATCGCGCATCACCGCGAGCACCAGACTCTTGAAGTCCGCCGTGGCATGACGGCGCAGGGTCCGGTTCTGCAGGTGCATCTTCCGGGCGTCGCGGACCTTGACCTCCGAGGTCGCGAAATGGTCGTGCCAGAAGAGGGTCATCTTCTCTTCGAGCGGCCTCGGGGTCACCACCATCCGGTCGGCCCACCAAAGCGCCAGCCGCCGCGTCTCCAGCACGTTGCTGCGAAGCCCGTAGAAGAACTTGTCGACGACCGGCTGGATCGGCCGCGACGAATCCTCCGGAAGGACGTCGACACCGAGGGAACGTCCGTGGCGCCGCGCCCGCCGCACCGCCGCCGCCCGGCTGGGCGGGAACGGGTCCATGCCCGGATCCCAGATCCCGGACTCGTCGAAAGGCGCAAGCGCCGAGTCGTCGATCGCCTCGTAGTCCACGAGCCGGGCGACCGCGCCCTCCAGTCCGAGCGCGACGAGTTCGTCGATCTCCGCCGGCGTGCCGCCGAAACCCGCCCGTTCCAGCAGGTGCGCCGCCTGCTCGTAGCCGAAGTCCGATTCAGCCAGCGGCGCCAGATCTCCGACCCAGGCGTGGCCGGTCGAATCGACCGGCGCGGTGATGGCGGCTACAGGCAGGACGATGCAGCAGGCGATCGCCGCCGCCGCGCATCTTCCCGGATGAACGCGATGCTTCAAGGTCGCCGCCGATCATAGCGCCTGGGCGCCCGGCAGCAGGCCGGGAATCTCAGGAATGGCCGCGCGACAGCAGGTTCTCCACCGGCTGGTACAGCTCCTCCAGGTAGGCGACGTCCTCCGCGTCGAGTTCGATCGTCGTCGCCTCGACGAGCTGCTCGATCTGGGAGATCTTCGACACCCCGACGACGGGCGACGTGACCTCCGGCTTGTTCACCAGCCAGGCCAGCGAGATCTGCGCCGGCGTGCGGCCGTACTTCCCGGCCACTTCGACCACCCGGTCGGCGATGTCGAAGGTGGCGGCGCCACCGTAGAGCATCTCGGTGCGCACCCTGTCGCCGCCCTTCGAGCGGTCCGTGCCGCCCTCGTCGAAGCTGCCCCGGTAGGAGCCCGTCAGGATCCCGCGCGCCAGCGGCGACCAGGGCGTCAGCGCCACGCCGGTCCGCGCGCAGTAGGGGTTCATCTCCCGCTCTTCCTCGCGGTACACGAGGTTGTAGTGGTTCTGCATCGACACGAACTCGGTCCAGCCGTTCTGCTGAGCCGTCATCTGGAGCTCCGTGAACTGCCACGCGAACATGGACGAAGCGCCCAGGTAGAGCGCCTTGCCGGCCTTGACCACGTCGTGCAGGGCCTCGAGCGTCTCCTCGATCGGCGCCTGGACCTGCCCGGGAATGCCGTGCGGATGGCGGTGGATGATCAATTGGTCGATGTAGTCGAGGCCCAGCCGCTGCAGGCAACCGTCGACCCCCTCCATGATGTGCTTGCGGGACAGCCCGCCCTGGTTCGGCGACCGGCCCATCGGCATGGACACCTTGGTCGAGATCACGTACTCGTCGCGCGGCAGCAGCTCGCGCAGGAGCTCACCGACAACCCGTTCGCAGGCGCCGATCCCGTAGATGTCGGCGCAGTCGAAGTAGAACAGCCCGCGCTCGATGGCGGCCTGGAAGATCGGCCGCGAGGCGTCGATGTCGAGCGTCCAGTCACCCTGGTGACCTCTGCCCGGTTCGCCGAAGTTCATCGTTCCCAGGCACAGCTCCGACACCCGGAGCCCGCACTTCTCTCCGAGTTGAACCGCCTTCAACGTGTTCCCGGCCTGACTCATCTGCTCACCTCCCCGGCTCCTCGTGACACCTCCGGCGGGCGGCAGACTACACGTCACCGATCAAGTGCACGCCCGGGTAGCGGCCAGGCGGTCCGACTCACCGGCCGGCGCTGCACGGAAACGCCTTGAGGTCGAACCTCGTCGCGAAGGGGGAGCCCTCGGGACTTTGATAGGTCCTCACTGCGCCGGACTCCCTGTCCGTCACCGTGATCTCCACGCCGACGTCGGTCAACCCGCCCATCAGCACCCATCGGTGCCCGCCCAGGTCGCAACCATCCAGGACTTTGACCACAAGTTCGACGTTGCCCGGACTGAAGAACCAGAACATGCCCGTATCCGGCGTCCGGGGAACAGCCGTACCGACGCCGTTTCCTTCACCGCTATGCCAGTTCGCCCGGACTTCGAAACGTGAGTCCTGTAGACAAAGCGACGTTTCGCCACCGACACATGCGCTGGTGGCCGCGGCGGTCTGCTCGGCGCCCCGCCGCCCCCCCACGTTCGATTCAGGAGCGCAAGTCGCGAACGCCCTGGTGTCGGTGATCGGCTCGAACAGCCGGCCCAGGGGATTCACCCACGTGTTCCGGGTTCCGTTCCTCCGGTCCCGAACCGTCATCGTCACCTCGATGTCCGTCAGGCCGGCGGCGAAGACCCAGTAGTGGCCGTTGTTCGCACAGCCGTCGAGCACCTTGACGACCATCTCGATGTTCGCCGGCTCGAAGAACCAGAAGTCTCCGCTCTCGGCGGTCAACTTGTGGGCAACGCCGCGGCCGGTCCTGCCGTCGTGCGTACGCCAGTCGACCTGGACGTCGAAGTGCCCCACACACAGGACATCGTCATCGCCGCACTCCGCCACGTCCGGCGGCGGCTCGGGGTCAGGCTCGGGGTCAGGGTCGGGGTCAGGGTCCGGATCCGGATCGGGGTCCGGCTCGGGCGTCCCGGCCTCGCACGGCGACGGATTCGCCGGCGGCTTGGCGTTCGGCGTCAGGTACACGACCAGGCCGTCGTGGTCCGCGGCGAAGAGCACGTTCGTTGCATCGTCCTCGTGGTTTCTCGCGGCGTCCGCGTTGCCGCGGGCGTACTCGACGCCCGCGACGTGCCGTTCCAGGGACTGATTCACCAGCGCGTGATCCAGGACCTGCGCGTTGCCGTCAAAGACAAACGAGTACTTCTCGGAGTCCGGCACCCGGTCGATCAGGTTGCAAAGGTCCCTTGTGACGAGGTCGGGACCGGACATCAGGTTCTCGTCCGGCGTGATCCGCCCCCTGATCTGTCCCACGACATCGACGTAGCCGTCGGTGAATTGGAACGCGTTGAAGTCGCCCACGACGATCGCGTTCGCGTCCTGAAGTGACTCGACAAGGCGAGCCACGGACTGCGCCTGCTCAAGGCGCTTGGTGCGGACCCATTCCCCACGGGCAGCGTCGTCGATGTCGATCAGCGAGCGGTTGTGGATCGCCACCACCGAGAATGCCAGGCCGCCCGCCGTCGCCTCGAGCACGAGGGGCGGCCGGTCGTGAAGCCGGTCTGCGGAACCGTCCCGGGGATCGACGAAGGTCTCGCTCCGGCCGTGTTCGGTCACCCGGTCGACCGTCACGCTGGAGCGCACGAGGAAACCCACGGCCGAGGACGTTCCGGGCGCTTCGACATGGGCCTCGTAGCGCACGTTCGGGGCGTCGTCCCGGATCTGAGCGGCCAGGTTCTGGAGCGCGGTCCGACCGTACACTTCCTGCACGGCGACGATGTCCGGCGAGCCCAGAACCTCCCGGATCAGGCGCGACAACTTGCCCAGCTTGACGGAACCGGCACTCCCCCTCAGGTTCAACAGGTTCTGCGACGCCACCGTGATCTCGCCCGGGGCCTTCGCACGCACGGCACGCGGCAGTGGCGCGGCCCGGGACCGAAGCGTCAGCTCGGTCGGCCAGATCTCGTAGCCGCCGAACTCGTAGCCGAGCACGCCGGTGGCCGTGAATGTGGTGCCTGGCACCCAGGATTCGTTCTCCAAACGGATCTTGTCGGGGTCCAGTTCGAACACCTCGGGGTTTCCATCCCAGACCGGCAGTCCCGGTCGGCCCGGATACTCGATGCCGGGCTCGCGGAAGCTGCGCGAAGAAGTCGACGTGATGTACATCTCGGCCACCGGGTCCGAGCTGAAGTGCTGGCTGCCGCTGGACACCGTTCCGGTCGCGATGCGGATGCGCATGCCCTCGTAGCACTCGTACTCCCTGGCGCAACTTGGACGCGCGGGGTTTGGCGACGGTCGAGCGCCGTTGAACTCCACCGCCGCGGGCAACGCCTGGTTGCTGGCGTCGATGGCTACCGAGCCCCCCGCAACCGTCGCGTCGATCCGCGTGAAGCCGAAGAACTCTTCGACCTCACCGGCGACGTCAACCTGGTCACCGACGCTCACGGGCGGCGCCCCGCCGTGGAGGACGAACACACCGTCCGAGGTGTCGACATCGTTGTCGCTGCGCGCGGACGGAGTCTGGATGAAGAAGCCGCCGGCGCCGACTGCGGTGACCACGTTGTCGTTCGTCGCTACCGTCGCCCCTGCATGGGGACTGGACAGCCCGCGGCCCTGGATCTCGAAGATCTCATGGGCCGCGACCTGCCCGAGCGCCGCGGCCGGGCAGGTCCATACCAGCGCGAAGCCGACTACCAGCCCCGGCGACTTCATTGACCCGCATCGCAGGCAAAGGCTGTCACGTCGAACATCGCGGGAAACGGCGTCCCCCCGAGATTCCGGTACATCCTTGCCCTGCCGGACCCGCTGTCGGTCACGGTGACCTCCACGCCAACGTCGGTCAGGCCGCCCATGAGTACCCATCGGTATCCGTTCTCCCGGCAACCGTCGAGCACCTTGACCACCAGTTCGACGTTGTCCGGGCTGAAGAACCAGAACATCCCGGTGTCCGTGGTGCGCGGAATGGCCGTTGCTGCACCCGCCTTTTCCGCGGCTCCCCAGTCGGCCCGCACCCCGAAGCGGGAACCCAGGAGGCAGAGGCTCGCATCGTCCGCGGCACAGGCGCTGCTAGCCGAGTCGATCGGGTCGGCAGTGCTCGAGGCGGCCGCGTACAGCTCACCGGCCCGGCCGCGCGGGGCACCGCTCAGCACAACGCGGTTCCCGTGTTTCACGCTCGACGCGTCGTCGCACGTGGCGAACGCTTCGGCGTCCGTGATCGGCCCGAACCTCGTGCCGGGAGGGTTCGTCCAGCTCTTCTCGACACCGGTACGCAGATCCCGCACCGTCATCGACACGTCCACGTCCGTCAAACCGGCGGCGTAGACCCAGTAGTGGTCGTTGATCGCACAGCCGTCCAGCACCTTGACCACCAACTCGATGTTCGCTGGGTGGAAGAACCAGAAGTCTCCGGCATCGGCGGTCAGCCGCTCGGCGAAGCCCCGGCCTACCCGGCCCTTGCCGTCGTCCCACTCGACCTCCACCTGGAAAGCGCCGACGCACAAAGCGTCGTCTTCCCCGCAACGGGCCGCCTCAACGACCCATGTGGTAGCGGTCGCCTTCTGCGTGCGCTCTGAACGAAGAACTCCATTCCGCGCCTCCACGGCGAAGTTGTAGGTGATGCTCGGTACGAGTTGATTCACGACCATCGAGGTCGTGTTCGCCGGCACCGTACCGATCAGGCGCAGCTTCGAGTCGCCCGGTCCCTGCAGGAAGACGCCGAAGGCCGTCTCGCGGTCCGAGTTGTCCCGCCACCGGAGTTCGACTTCCGTTCCGTTGAGCGCGGTGGCCTCCAGGTGCGACGGCGCCTCGGGCCGGCCCAGGGACAGCGTGATCTCCGTTGGTTCATCCTCGTCCCCCTCGCCTTCCTCACCACCAAGATCCACCGCATCGCTTTCGGCCATCCCCGTATAGCTCAGCGAGTTCGCGCCGGTCGCGTCGATCTCGATGTCGATCGTGAACGACTCCGAGTCTCCGACCTCGACCGTGCCCAGACTGCAGGCCGGTACGCCCGCCGGATCTTCGTCGCAACCGGATGTCGAGGTCTTGAACGTGCCGTCGGCCGCCGTCAACGAACTCCTGACGACCACGTTCGGGGCGTCATCGGGGCCGTGGTTGTCGACGCTTATGCCATAGCGGACGAGGTTCTCGGAGACGATCTCGCTCGATACATCGAGGCTCATCTGCGCCTCGGGCTCAGGCTCGGGCTCGGGCTCGGGTTCGGGTTCCGGCTCGGGCACGATCGGACCCCCAGGGTCAACTGGACTGCCTGGTCCGGGACGCCCAGGCGCCGAGAGGTAGACCACGAAGCCGTCGTGATCGGATGCGCCGAGGGGTGAGTCGGGAACGGTCCGGTCCGCTGCCCGAGCGTCCACGTTCCCGCGGGCGTACTGGATGTCCAGGACATTCCCGGCCATCGTCTCGTTGACGAGCGCGTGGTCTAGTACCTGGGCGCTGTTGCCGAAGGAGTATGAATAGCGCTGCGCCTCCGGAACGCGGCCGATCAGGTTCGTCAGGTTGGGATCGACAAGATCCGGCCCGGAGACCAGGTTCTCGCTCGCGGTCACGTCGCCGATTATCTGACCGATGACGTCCACGTAGCCGTCCGTGAACTGGTACGCGTTGAAGTCGCCCACGATGATCAGCTTCTTGTCCTGGAGCGACTGAGCCAGGCGAGCCACTGATTGGGCCTGCTCGAACCGCTTCTTTCGTACCCTCTCGCCATCAGAGTCATCGTCGATGCCTATGAGCGACCGGTTGTGGACCACGATCACCGAGAACTCGATGCCCTGGACGGCCGCATCCAACCGCAGCGGCGGGCGGTCGTGGAGGCGAACGGTCATGTTGTTGGAAGGATCGACGAACGTCTCTTCCTTGTTGAGCTGAGTCACCGAGTCGACGGTAACTCCCGAGCGCACGAGGAAACCGACATTGATGCCGGGTACTCTGTTCCCTACTTCCAGGAAGGCTGTGTAGCTCACGTTTGAGTCGCCACTCCGAATCTCGTCGGCGAGACCTCTGAGCGCAGTGATCGTCTCCACCTCCTGTACACCGATGACGTCCGGCGAGCGCAGTACGTTGCGGATGTAGAGAGCCAGCTTGTCGCGCTTGCTCCCGTAGGTAAGCGAGCCGTCGTTCAACTGCAGCATGTTGACTGACGCGACCGTTGCTTCACCCGCTTTCCTCTGGCGCACCGGGTGCGGCAGGGGCGACGCAACGTTCAAGGCGGTCAGTTCCGTCGCCCAGAGCTCGTAGCCGCCGAACTCGTAGCCCAAGACACCAGTAGCGCTGAACGTGGTTCCCGGCACCCAGGACACGTTGTCGAGCCCCAGTCGGTCGGGATCGAGTTCGAACAACTCCGGATTGCCGTCCCAGACAGGAATCGCAGGTTCGGACGTCAACCCGGGGTACTCGATCCCTTTCTCCCGAAACGCTCGCAGCGACGTCGGGGTGATGTACATCTCTGCGAGCGGGTCGCCGCCAAACCTCTGGCTCGGGGAACTCACCGTACCGGTGGCGATCCGGATCCGCATGCCCTCGTAGCACTCGAACTCGATCGCGCAGCTCGGGCTCGCAGGGTTCGGAGAGGGGACGGTCGCGTTGAACTGGACCGGTGCCGGCAACGTTTGGTTGCTGGCGTCGATCGTCACCGAGGCATCAGTAACCGATGTCGTCGCGTTGATTCGCGTGAAGCCGAAGAACTCCTCGACCTCGCCGACCACGTCGACCTGATCGCCGACGCTGATGGACAGCGAGCCGTCATAAAGCACAAAGATGCCATCCGACGTATCGGCATCGCTGTCGCTGTCCGATGTCGGCGTCTGGATGAAGAAGCCGTTGGTCGCCAACGCGGTGACGATGTTGTCGTTCGTCGTCGCAATGGCGCCCAGTTTCGCTTCTTCAGGCTCCGCACCGCTGCCCTGGATCTCGTAGATCGCGCCGGTGAAGGGGGTTTTGGCCGATCCACAGACGCTGGCCATGCCCGGAGTTCCCTTGTCCCCGTCACCGTAAGTAGCCGTTTCCGTGCACCAGTTGTCGGAGCTATCGTTGGCGGTCGCCGGGTTGTCGACGGTTGGATCCTTGAACGACATCGATTCACCGTCGCCCCACGGCCAGGAGGTGGTGTACGAGACGGTGTCCTGCACTTCGTCCATTGAGTTCAGGATGGTCACGCCATCAGTGCCGCTATTGCCGAGGGTGATGCCCGAATAGTCGTAGTCCGCCGTAGGAAGCCCCCCATTGTTCGTCGATTCCTCGGCAAACAGGACGTAGGCACCTGGCTCGACCTCGAACACCGTACTCGGGAGCGTGTGCACGTTCGAGCTGGATACGTCCCTGATCTTCCAACCCTGGATGTCCACTTTCTCGGTGCCCGCGTTGTACAACTCGAACCACTCGCCGCGGGCATCGGCGACGGCGTTCGGATTCGGCATCAGCTCGGTGATCACGATCTGGCCGAACCCAACCCCCGCTCCGCCAAACACCAAGACGCACCCCGCCGCCATACGCAACGCCGCGCGACCAAACGTCCAACTCATCCGTTGCCCCTCACTCAGTCGACCGTCAGCCAGTACATCCACACGCCCATCGGACAGCCTGGGGCGGAAGTAAGATCAATACCCTCAGGGCGCATCGAATAATGCGATCGCGCCCGGGATTCTCCCTGGGGACGGAGAAACCCGATGAAGTTCGGAGGAGTCTCGCGGCCGGCGGCCGCGACGATCATTCTTCTGGCTGCCCGTGCGACTCCAAGTCGTTCCCCGTCAGGCGCTCGTCCTAGCGGGATCGACCCGACTCAAAATCTCACTTGAGACGACTCCGTCGCGCCGTTAACCAGGCGGCACAGAAGCCGTCTCTGGTGGGGCCAAACAAGAAATGTTAGTGCGGTTCTTCCTCGTCACCACTCAGGCTGTGGAAAATCTCCAGAGCGCGCGGATGGTTCGGATCGATCTCGAGCGCCTTTTCCAACTGCCGCAAGCCCTCTTCGGCTCGCCCCGTCCTGATGTAGGCGATCGTGAGTAGCGCGTAGGCGTCGGCCCGATCCGGGTCGATCTCGATCGCCCTTTCCAGAGCCGTGGCGGCCTCCTGGTTGCGGTCGGCCAGACCGAGTAGCACGCCCAGGTTGAGGTGTGCATCGTAGGAGTCGGGATCGAGCCGCAGGACTTCGCGGTAGAGGCGATCCGCAGCGAGGTAGTCCCCTTCCGCCAGCCGCTGGTTCGCCGTCCGGATCATGGTCTGGGTGTCCCGTACCAGCTCCAACACGGCCTCCAGCATCGGATCGTCGAGGCTCGAGACTTCCGCGTCCGCCAGGTCGGCCAGCAGTTCCTCGGCGCGCTCCGGGTTGCCGAGTTGCCGCTCTGTCATCGCCAGCAGGTAGCGGGTTTCCCGATGGGCGGGGTCGAGCGCCAGCGCCGTGCGCAGATGCTCAGCCGCAGTTTCCGGCTGGCCCCGGCGCCGGGCCGCCTTGCCCAGCCCGAGTTCGCCCCAGGGCGTGCCGGGCGACGCGGCCCGAACCGCGCGGAACGCTTCTTCCGATCCGTCCGCGTCGCCCGCGGCCAGCAGCACGTTACCGAGCCGGACGCGCGCCGCCCAGTACGACGGACGGAGTTCCAGAGCGCGCTCGAAGCGGCGCGCCGCTTCGTCGTGAGCGCCGCGGCCGGCGGCGAGAAAACCAAGGTAGTAAGGCCAGTCGGGGCTCGATGGATCGAGTTCCTCCGCCCGCTCGTAGCAATGCCGGGCCTGGTCGACGTAGCGGTGCGCCTGGTAGAGGCGGCCCAGGGCGCCAATCGCGGCGCCGTTGGACGGGTCGCGGTCGACGATTGAGAGAGCGTCACGAACAGCTGTGGCGAAGCCCGGGTCGAGTTCGGAGAGGTTGGGGATGCGGGGGATGTCAGCGGTTGTCGCAGGGTCTGGTTCGTTGGGAACGTCGGCTCCCGGGTCGCTACAGCCGAGGACGAACCCCAGGAAGACGATGGCGGCGCCCCATGCCGGCCAGACGGCCGGCGCACCGACAACGGTCGCGGCGTCACTCCGCGTCACGACACACCCCTTCCGCGGGTCGCTCCCCGCCCGGCGCCAGCAGGCGCAGGATGCGGTTCACCTCGACGTTGGTGCGGTCGGTAACGGTGCCGTCCGGCCAGCGCACCTCCAGCCGGTCTACCTGTTCCGCATCGCCAAGCCCGAAGTGGACCCGCGGGTCGTTGCCGACCGCGAAGCTGTAGGCCGCTCGGACCTCGCGGGTCCAGCTTCGCCCCGCCGCCTCGACGGTAACCCGGGCGCCGATCGCCGAGCGGTCGAAGACTCCGCCGCCACAGAGGTCGACGACCAGCCACGAGCGGGCGTTGCCGATGTCGTTCCGGAACAACCTCACCGGTCCTTCGTTGTTGACGAGCAGGACGTCGACATCGCCGTCGTTGTCCAGGTCACCGAAGGCCGCACCGCGGCTCACCTCGAGTAACTCCAGGGCGGGGCCTGCCCGGCTCGAAACGTCCTCGTAGCGGCCGGACGGCATGCGCCGCAACAGCTGATTCGGCTCGCGATAGTCGAAGGCGGCGGTGTCTCCCGGCGTCACCTTGCCGTTGGCGACGAAGAGGTCGAGGTTGCCGTCCCCGTCGTAGTCGAACCAGGACGTGCCGAAGCCGGTGTACGGCTGGCTCACACCGCCTAGTCGCGCCTCGTCGGTCACATCCCGGAAGAAGCCGCCGCCGTCATTCCGGTAGAACGTGTTCGTCTCGCCGCTCAGGTGAGTCAGGAACAGGTCGAGATCGCCGTCGCCGTCGGGGTCGGCCACGGCGATGCCCATGCCCGCTTCGGGCTGGCCGAGTTCGTTGAGCGCGGCCCCGCGCGCCAGCGCGTCCTCCCGGAACGTGCCGTCGCCCCGGTTCAGCCACAAGTGGTTCGCCGCCTGGTCGTTCGCCACGTAGAGATCGACGAGGTCGTCGCCGTCGAAGTCCGCCGCGACGACCCCCAGGCCCGGCCCGGCAACCGAGCGGATACCGGCAACCTCGCTCACGTCGGTGAATCGGCCGCCGCCGTCGTTGCGGTAGAGCGTGTCTGGCGCCGGCGGGTACTCCGCCGGATTGCAGTAGTTGCGGAGGCCGTTCGGCCCCAGGCAGGGGCGCTCCCGCTCGGCGCTCCAGACGACGTAGTTGGCGACGAAGAGGTCCAGATCCAGATCGCCGTCGTAGTCGAAGAAGACGCTGCTGGAAGACCACGCCGGGTCGCCTACGCCGGCACGTTCGGTTACGTCCTCGAAGCTGCCGTCGCCGAGGTTGCGATAGAGCCGATTCGGGCCGACGTTCGTCACGTAGAGATCGACCAGTCCGTCCCGGTCGTAGTCGGCCGCGGTCGCCCCGGCGCCGTAGCCCGTGTCGCCGACGCCCGCGGCGTCCGTCACGTCCTCGAACGCGCCGTTACCCAGGTTGCGGTAGAGGCCGTTGCCCGGCCGGTCGGCGACCGCGCCCGCCGACATCGCGGCTTCCGGTGCTCCGGGAACCGGCCCGCTCTGTACGAGGTAGACGTCCAGCAGTCCGTCGTCGTCGAAGTCGAGCAGCGCTCCGCCTCCCACCAGGAGTTCCGGGTAGTTGTACTCGCCCGTCCCGCCGTTGCGATGAACGAAGTCGAGTCCCGCTTCGGACGCGCGCTCGACGAAGACCGGCTCCGGCGCGGGAACCGCCGTCGACACGTCCGCTCCGCCATCCGCTTCGGCGCACGCCAGGAGAACCGCAACCAGAAGGACTAGGGCGAAGGTAGAAGAACGCCACATGGCCGCAGCAGACACTATCCGCGAGACCGGGCCGCTCCGTTGACAGGAATCCACCGCAGGTGATACAGATTTCTGTATGAAGACCACGCTGAACTTCGACGACCGCCTGATCAAGGCGGCCAAAGTACGCGCTGCCGAGGATGGCGAACCGCTGACTCGCCTGATCGAGCGGGCTATCCGGCAGTACCTGCAGCCACCACGGCGGACCGAGGAGCCGTTCAAGCTGAAGCTCGTCACGAAGAAGACGCGCACCCTGCCGGGCGTTGACGTCGCCGACCGCAACTCCCTCTACGACATCATGGACGGTCTGGATTGATCGCCGTCGACACGAACATTCTCGTCTATGCCCACGACCCAAGTTCGCGCATGCACAAGGCCGCCTGCGGCTAC
Organism: Holophagales bacterium; assembly: GCA_009845425.1. Lineage (GTDB taxonomy): Bacteria > Acidobacteriota > Thermoanaerobaculia > Multivoradales > Multivoraceae > Multivorans. The sequence continues at coordinate 48,890 of VXZQ01000005.1, read as the reverse complement.
CTTGAGGCGCTCTCCGGTGCCCTGTTCAATTGGTCCCTTCCGGCACCGTGCCTGGTCGAGTTTCTTCGTGTAGCGACGCATCCCAGGATCCTCAGTCCGCCGTACACGGCTGATGAAGCCAGCGCGAACGTCGAGCGCATCCTCGCCTCACCGAGCCTGACACTGCTGCGGCCCGGCCCGCACTATGCGGAACTCCTGTTCGAGGCCATCCGCGAAGTGAGCGCCACGGGCAACCTGGTCTTCGACGCGCAGATCGTCGCACTCTGCCGTGAGCACGGCGTCTCCAGGCTGTTGACGCACGACCGCGACTTCGACCGGTTCAAGGGATTTCAGACGGAAAGACTCGAGATCTGAACTCCTGGTCTCGCCTGTCCGGAGCCGGAGGAACCGGCACGGCGACTGAATAGACTCGCCCGAGGAGGACTCGCCTCATGTCTACGCCACAGCACCGCGGTCGTCGCGCCCGATTCGCTCGCGAGACGGCCCTCGCCGCGTTCATCATCAGTGCCGCACTGGCCGCGGTTCCCGCCGCCGCCGAGAAGGACCCTGTCTTCACCAGCCGCGGCAACCTGGCCATCCGCGGCTACGACCCGGTCGCCTACTTCACGGAAGGGAAGGCTGTCAAAGGCGACAAGGACTTCACGCTCGGCTGGCAGGGCGCCGACTGGCGTTTCGCCAGCGCCGGGAACCGGGATCGCTTCTCCGAAGATCCGGAGAAGTACGCGCCCCAGTACGGCGGCTACTGCGCCTGGGCGGTGAGCCGCAACTACACGGCTCCCACCGACCCGGATGCGTTCACCCTCGTGGACGGCAAGCTCTACCTGAACTACAACAAGAGGGTCATGAATCAGTGGCTCGAGGACCGCGACCGGAACATCGAGCAGGCCGACGAAAACTGGCCCGCGGTTCTCGAGGAGTGACGCGCCCCGCCCGCGCCGCTAGCGTCGCGTCCGGGAAGCCCGGGGCGTGAAGCTCCTCGCCTTCAGCGACGTTCACCTGGACTCGAAGTTCGGCTGGTCGACTCGGGAAGTCGCCCGCCGGCAGCGCCAGCGACTCCGCGAGGGCGTGAGCTGGGCCTTCGAACAGGCCCGCCAGGAGGGCGCGGCCGCCGTGTTGATCGGCGGCGACCTGTTCGAGCATGAGCTCGTGTCGCCGGACACGGTCGACTTCCTGCGCCGGACCTTCGAACGATCAGGCCTCCAGGTCTTCGCCGCTCCCGGCAACCACGACTACGCGGATACCGAGAGCCCGTACCGGCGGATCGACTGGCCGGACAACGTCCACATCTTCCGGGAGACGCACTTCACGTCGAAGCAGCTCGCCGACGGGGTGACCATCTGGGGTGCCGCCCATCGCAAGCCCGCGGACACGCCCGGCTTCTTCGACGACGGATTCCAGGTCGAGGGCTCGGGTGTTCACATCGCCGTGTTCCACGGTGAGGAACGAAACGCCGCGTTCCAGGCTCAGTACCGGCATGCCCCGTTCGAAAGCGACCAGATCGCGGCCGCCGGGTTCGACCACGCCGTCGTCGGCCATTCCCACAAGCCCGCCGATCGTCCGACCTGGACTCGGCTCGGTTCCCTCGAACGGCTCAGATTCAACGAGGAGTATGGCAACGCCGTGGTGTTGGAGGCCGAAAACGGCGAGGTCAAACGACGACGCCTCGATCCCCGCCCTCCCGCGCTCCACAGTCTGACCGTCGACCTGACGGAAGCGGAGAGCGCCGACGAGGCAAGGAAGCGGATCGGGAAGGCCCTCGACGGCCTGGCCGGGGCCGCGCGCGTCCGCCTGATCGGCGAGCCGGACAACCTGCACCTGCACGCCGAAGACTTCGGCGCGGCCTCATTCGAGCCTTCCGAGGGCATCGACCAGGTGTTGGTTGACACTTCGGGTCTGACCTCCCCCTACGATCTCGAGCAGATCGAGGACGAGCCGACGGTACGTGGCATGTTCGTGAGGCGAGTTCGAGACGCCGACCTCGACCGCGAAACGGAGCGCATCGTCCTGCTCGCCGGACTGCGCGCACTCGACGACCGGGACGTCGGCGTCCTGGACGACCTCCGAATGGCCGGCATCGAGGCGGACTCCTCCGGAGAGCAGCTTCAGGATGTGCCGACGGACGGAGCAGCCACGTGAAGATCCTCCGTATCCGCGCCCACGAGTTCGGCAAGCTGAACGGCGAATTCGATCTGGCCCCCGGCATGACCGTGATCCACGGCGACAACGAAGCCGGCAAGTCCACCTGGCTGCAGGCGATCTTCGCCGCTCTCTGCGGTCGGCGCCGCGGACGCGGTGCGAACACTTTGGAGGAACGCGAGTTCGAGCGCCAGTACGAGCCCTGGAGCGGCAAGCCGTGGCGTGCGACGGTGAAGCTCCAACTCGACGATGGTCGCAGAATCGAGATCCAGCAGCGCGACCTGAAAGCAAAGGAGAGCGTCGCCCACGACGCCGACACCGGGCGTCAGATCGGCGACGAGTTGATCTACCGCGGCAGCATCGATGGTTCGCGCTTTCTGGGACTCAATCGCCAGGTCATGCCATCGACCCTGGTGATCGGCCAGGGGGACATCCAGCGCCTGCGCCAGACGAAGGGCGACGAGGCCTCGGCGCTCAAGAAAGAGCTGCAACGAGCCGCTGCCTCTGCCGGCGGCGCCGCCACCGCGGTCGAGGCGATCCGCCTGCTCAAGAGCTACGCCCGCGATCAGATCGGCACTGAACGCCGCAACTCGACCAAGCCGCTGCAGAGAGCGGTCGAGCGTCTCAGCCAGGCGAACACGGAACTCGACGCGGGCAGGAACCGCCAACTGGAGCGCGACCGCCTGGAGAACACTCTGGCGGCAGCCAGGGAAGAGGCCGCGAGTACGGCAACGCTCGTCCGGAGTTGCGAACGTGCGTTGGCGGAGCGCGAACTGCGTTGCCTCGACGCGCGCCTGAAGAACATCGAGAAGCTGGCAACCCAGTTCCGTGACGGCAAACCGCCGGAGGCTCCGGGTGAGGGACCAGACGCCGCGATCGAACGTGAGCTTCGGACCGCTCTCCTCGCCTACCGGATCCGCCCCGAGGAACCCGCGGAACTTCGGGGACCGGGAGCGGACGAGATGGCGCGCGAACTGTCCGAACTCCCAAAGGCGGCGGTGGGAGATCGCGAGATTGCGCCCGAAGTCGCCGCTGCCGCACGAGGATGGCGGGAGGCGCGTGAAGCCCGGGCCGTCCGGGAGCGGCTCGGACCCGGCGACGCCCCGGAGGCGACTCTCACGAAGGCTGCCGAGCTCATCGCGCGGCGTGCTCTGACGGTCCTGGAGCTGCCGCCGCTCGGGTCGTCCGTGGACCTCGAACGACGCGTTCAGGAGCTTCTCAACGAGCAGAAGGCGCTCATGGCTCAGCTCGAAGCCAACTCCGGTTTCGGAAAGTGGCCCTGGATCGGCGCACCCGCCGGCGGTCTGCTGGGTGTGCTGGGTGTTCTCGATCTGCTCCCACGGCTGGTCGGCGCCGGTGGGTGGCTTCTTGCCATCGTCTGCTTCGCTCTCATGTACCGCGCACAGCGGCGCACCTCCCGTCCCCGCCCGTACGAGCAGGCTGACCGAGGGGCGGCACTGGCCGACGCCAGAGCCGAACTCCGGGACCTGAAGCGGCAGCACGAGGCCAGGCGGCGACAGATCGAAGCCGCGACCCGCGAGCTTGCGGAACTCGGCATCGAAACCGATCCGGACGCCGTGCGCGCCGCCCTCGAGGCGCGCGAGAGGCGGAACGCGTGGGACCGGGAACGTGAGACCTGGGAACGGTGGATGGCGTCGGCCCGCACCGACGAGGCAATAGCCGAGAAAACGCTGCGCGACGCCTTGACCGGTCGCGGCTTCGAAGACGCCCAGGCAGGAGTCGACGATCTGTTCCACCGCTACGAGCAGGCCTGTCGGCGAAGCGCCGAGCTTGCCGCCGGAACCGACCGGCGCGAAGCCCTGGCCGCGCGGCTGGAGGCCCGGCGGCAGGCGGAACGGGCGGCGGCGACGCAGCGGCAGAACCGCGAAGCGGCCGAGGAACGCTTTCGCACCGCACTGACGGCGGCCGGTTTCCCCGGTGACGCGACCGACGACCCGGAACTCTGGGCAGACGATTGGCTTTCCGACCGCGAACGCCGAACAGGACAACGACAGAGAGACTGGGACCGTCTGCAGCACCTGCTCGATGGCCGCGATCGCCAGAGCCTTCAGGACGAACGCGCGGAAACGGCCGGCCGCATCGCGGCCATCGCCGGCGCGGAATCCGAAGCGGCAGCAGCACTCCAGGCGCTGACTTCCACGGAACTGGAACGCAAGCTGGCGACGACGCGGAAGGAGGCCGGACGGGCCGGAAGAGAAGTCAGCCGCTTTGAAGGTCAACTCGCCGCCGACGCCGACCTCCCGGCACTCGCTGAACTCGAGGAGGAACTCGCCGCCGCCGAGCACGAGGTCAAGCTCCTGCGCAGGGCCGGCGAAATCGTCGACATCGCCACCACGCACCTGGAAGCGGCCCAGGAAGAGGTCCATCGGATGCTCGCTCCTGACCTCCGCCAAGGACTGGCCGAGCGCTTGAACCTGGTGACCGACGGACGGTACTCGGCCGTGCGAATCGACCCGGAGGAGGGTCTCGAAGTCCAACTCGAGGTCGAGGACGGCGAGTACCGCTCAGCCTCGGAACTGTCCCACGGCACGATCGATCAGGTCTATCTGCTGCTTCGCATCGGCCTTGCCGAGGCACTCGGCGACAAGAGGGAATCCGCGCCTCTGTTCCTGGACGACGCCACGGTTCATATCGATACCGATCGCACGATGCGCTTTCTGGAGCTGCTCCTCGTGCTGAGCAAGGAGCGGCAGATTGTCGCCCTCAGCCAAGAGGAAGAGGTGCGGGCGTGGGCCGAGCGGCGCCTCCCGGAAGATCCACGCCATCGCCTGATCGAACTCGGCCCGGACGGTCTTCCTCTACAGGCGAGAACCGACTCCGAGCCCGCGGCGGCGGACGCCGACGAGCCCGCACCCGACCCGGAGCGCCAGCACTCCCTTCTATAATCGCCGCCCCATGCAGCGGCTGCTGATCGCCAACCGCGGCGAGATCGCGGTACGGATCGCCCGCGCGGCGATGGACCTCGGGATCGCGACGGTCGCCGTCTACTCCGAGGACGACGCCAACGGACTCCATCTGCGGATCGCCGACGAGGCCGTGCCACTCGGCGGACGCGGGGTGCGGGCCTACCTCGACATCGAGGACGTTGTCGCCAAAGCCGCCGACGCGAACTGCGACTCGATCCACCCGGGCTACGGATTCCTGGCCGAGAACGCCGGCTTCGCCGCCGCCTGCGCGGAGGCCGGCATCACCTTCATCGGCCCCCGGCCCGAGGTCCTCGAGCTGTTCGGCGACAAGGGGCGGGCGCGTACGGCCGCGGGCACCGCGGACGTGCCCGTGCTGCGGGGCACGGACCACGCGACCACCCTGGAGGAGACGCGCGAGTTCTTCGCCGCTCTCGGCGACGGCGGAGCGATGATCATCAAGGCGCTCGCCGGCGGCGGCGGACGCGGGGCCCGCATCGTCGCCGCGGCGGGCGACATCGACCAGGCCTACGAACGCTGCGGGTCCGAGGCCGAACGCGCCTTCGGCAACGGCGGCCTCTACGTCGAGGAACTCATCCCGCGTGCCCGTCACATCGAGGTCCAGCTTCTCGGCGACGAGCTCGGCGGCCTGATCGACTTCGGCGAGCGCGAGTGCAGCGCCCAGCGCCGGCACCAGAAGGTGGTCGAAACAGCGCCGGCGCCGAACCTGGGATCCGAGGTCCGCCAGGCGATCATCGATGCGGCGCTGCGCCTGGGCGGCGCCGCGACGTACAACAGTCTCGGGACCTTCGAGTTCCTGGTCGATGCCGGCGATGGCGCAGGCGGAGACAACGGCAGTCCACATGAAGAGAGGGCCGGCCGCTTCGCCTTCATCGAAACGAACGCGCGCCTCCAGGTGGAGCACACGGTGACCGAAGCCGTGACCGGAGTGGACCTGGTGCAAGCGCAACTCCGGGTGGCCCGCGGCGAGTCACTCGCGGACCTCGGGCTCGACGACCCGGACGCGCGGCGGACGCGCGGCTTCGCGATCCAGGCCCGCGTCAATCTGGAGACCCTGGACGCCGACGGCAACGTGCGACCGTCCTCCGGCGTCCTCGCCGCCTACGAACCGCCAAGCGGTCCCGGTGTGCGAATCGATGGCTGCGGCTACGCCGGCTACGAGCCGAACCCCGCGTTCGACTCGCTGCTCGCGAAAGTGATCGTGCACTCGCCCTCGGACGACTTCGCCGCCGCCGTCAAGCGCGCCTCCCGGGCCCTCGACGAGTTTCGCATCGGCGGACCTTCCACGAACATTCCCTGGCTCCAGGGCGTCCTCGCCCATCCGGACTTCGAGGCGGGTCGCCTGTACACCCGCTGGCTGGACGACAAGGCCGGGGAACTGGCGGCGGCGGCCGGCAACGGACGCAGGCCCCGTTTCGTCCCGGCAGCCGGTCCCGGCGCCGGCGGCGAGGCGGCCTCGACCGAAAACAGCGCCCGCGACAGCGGCTTCGCCGGCGCCCGTGTCGACACGGCCGATCCCCTGGCCCTGTTCGCCTACGACCAGGAGACGAAGGCCGCTCAGGCTGACCAGACGGACGATGCCAGCGGCTTGCCCGTCTCGGTCGTAGACACCGAGGGGGCCGCCGGAATCGCCGCGCCGATCCAGGGCACCATCGTCAGCATCGACGTCGAGGAGGGCGACGAGGTGCTGCGCGGGCAACAGGTGGCCGTGATCGAAGCGATGAAGATGGAGCACGTGCTCCGCTCCGATACGAGCGGCACGGTGCTCCGGGTCACGATGGCCGTGGGCGACACGATCCGGGAGGGTTATCCCCTCGTTCTCGTGGAAGGGGCCGAGGGTGGCGAGGCGGCGGATGCCGCCGTCGAGATCGATCCGGACTACATCCGGCCGGATCTCGAGGAGAACATCCGGCGCCACGACTACACCCTGGACGAGAACCGTCCGGAAGCCGTTGCCCGGCGGCGCCGGTTCGGCTTCCGGACGCCGCGCGAGAACATCGAGCAGCTCGTCGACTCCGGGTCCTTCAAGGAGTACTGGCCGTTGATCGTCGCCCGCCAGCACCAGAAGTTCAGCGACGAGAGACTCCGCCAGTACACGCCCGCCGACGGCGTGGTCGCCGGTACCGCCTCGATCAACGGCGACCTGTTCGACGACGCGAGGTCGCGCGCGATGGTGCTCTCCTACGACTACACCGTCCTCGCCGGCACGCAGGGCGGGCGCAACCACTACAAGCAGGACCGCCTGTTCGATCTGGCGAACCGGTACATGCTGCCGCTCGTCTTCTTCACGGAAGGCGGCGGCGGCCGGCCGGGCGACGACTACACGGGGCCGCGGGTCGCGTTCGACACCTACACCTTCACCCAGTTCTCCAAGCTCTCCGGCCTCATTCCGCTGGTCGGCGTGAACAACGGCCGCTGCTTCGCCGGCAACACGGCCCTGCTCGCCTGCTGCGACGTGATCATCGCCACCAAGGCGTCGACCATCGCCATGGGCGGTCCGGCCATGATCGAGGGCGGCGGCCTCGGCATCTACACCCCGGAAGAGGTCGGTCCCATGTCCTTCCAGGTGCCGAACGGCGTCGTCGACATCCTGGTCGAGGACGAGGAAGAAGCGGTCGACGTGGCGAAGAAGTACCTCTCCTACTTCCAGGGACCGACTTCCGACTGGGAGGCACACGACCAGCGCCCGCTGCGCCACGTCGTGCCGGAGAACCGGCTTCGCCTCTACGACATGCAGGAGATCGTCCACACGATCGCCGACGTCGGATCCGTGCTGGAGATCCGTCCGAAGTTCGGAATCGGCGTGATCACGGCGCTCATCCGCGTCGAAGGCAGGCCGATGGGAGTCATCGCGAACAACCCGCACCACCTCGCCGGAGCGATCGACTCGGACGGGTCCGACAAGGGAGCCCGCTTCCTTCAGCTCTGCGACGCCTTCGACATCCCCGTGCTGAGCCTGATGGATTGCCCGGGGATCATGGTCGGCCCCGACCACGAGAAGACCGCCCTGGTCCGCCACTGCGCGCGCATGTTCAACACCGGCGCCAACCTGTCCGTTCCCCTGTTCGGCGTCGTCGTGCGCAAAGCCTACGGCCTGGGCGTGCAGGCGATGTGCGGCGCGAGTGCTCTGGTTGGTTTCTTCACTGTCGGCTGGCCGACAGCCGAGTTCGCCGGCATGAACATCGAGGGCGCGGTCAAGCTCGGCTACCGCAAGGAACTGGCCGCGATCGAAGACCCCGAGGAGCGGCGGCTCGAGTTCGAGCGCCGGGTCGAGGCCTCGTACGAACGCGCCAAGGCCGTCAACGCCGCCGCCGGCGGCGGCCTCGACGACGTGATCGATCCGGCGGACACCCGCTCCTGGATCACGGAGAGCATGAAGAGACTGCCTCCGACGCCTCCGCGGACCGGCAAGAAGCGGCCCTACATCGATACCTGGTAACTGCGCTTTCCGCGAACCGGGGGAGGGCCCGGTCGCTAGTTGGCCGTACCCTCCAGCACCATGTACATCCTCTGCACTCCGCGGAGGTCGACACGGACGCGGGCAGGCGGCAGGTTCTCGGCGTGGTGGGAGAGGTCGATCCGCTCAACCGCATCCTCCGCCGAGACGCCGTCGGCGTGGAGCCCCGAGACGACCTCCCACAGCTCCCGGTGGAAGGCCTGGACATGGTCGATCAGATCCCGGTCACGGAAGTGCGGACCGTGACCCGGCAGGATGAGGTCGAAGTCGAGCTGCTTCAGCCGCTCCAGGGTGGCCGGCCACTCGTTGACCCAACCGTCCCCGGGCCAGGGCGGTCCGCCGAGCATCATGTCGCCGGTGAACACCAGCCGCTCGGCCGGCAGGTAGACGACGACGTCGCCGCCAGTGTGGGCGCGGCCGAGGAAGTGGAGCTGGATCTCCCGGCCGCCGCTGAAGAAGCTCATCTTCTCCGCCAGTGTCGTGTCCGGAGGCACGGGATCGATCTCGGCCGTCGACTCGACGTGGGCGGCCTGGATGCTGATCTGCGTCTCCAGGTCCTCCCGCTCCTCTTCTGAAGCCGTTTCCAGGGCGGCGCGCAGCTCCTCAAGCGCCAGCTTGTCCCGTTCGGAGGAACCCTTGAACGTGTGCTCCTCGAGCGGCGCAGTGGCCATCTTGTGGTGCGTGTACTCGTGTCCGACGACCCGAACGTCCGGCCCGAACGCCTGGTTGCCGTGAGAGTGGTCGTAGTGGAAGTGGGTGTTGACCAGGGTTCGGATCGGCTTGTCCGTGATCCGTTCGATTCCGTCGATCAACGCCCGCGCCGCGGCCGGCGTGATGTGGGAATCGACGACCAGCACGTCCTCCTCGGTGACCACGACCATGGCGTTGCTTCTCGTGACCATGGCCCCGGTCCCTGAGACGAAGTAGACGCCGTCGGCCACTTCCTCGAACCGGTGGGTTTCCGTCTCGACCACGTGCTCCTCGGTGACCAAAGGCGACACCGGCAGGGCCATCGCGAAGACGTACAGAAGGACTCTCATTGATCGCGTCATTGCCGCTCCCTGTCTCTGCGTTTCCATGCAGTCAACTACGACGAGTACCGCCGCTTCAGTCGGCCCAGCCGAGCGTCCGAGCCCGGTGGACGATCTGCTCCGCGGCGCCCGGGAAGCCAAGCCGCTCCGTGTTCAGAACGAGGTCGTAGTGGCGCGGGTCGTCGCAGTCCCGGGCGTAGTACTCACGGTGGTAGCGGACCCGGTTCGCATCGCGCCGGGCGACGACCGCATCGGCTTCCTTCTCTTGTACGCCCATCACCTCAACGGCGACTCGCCTCCTGAACCCGGGTCCCGCGACGAGGCGCACGTGGAGCGCATCCTCGCGCCAGGCCAGAACGGCCGCCGAGGCGCGGCCCACGAATACGCAGCGGCCCTCCGCGGCGATCTCACAGACGACACTACGGGTGACGCGGACCAGGTTCCCCTCGCCGATCGGCTGCCCGATCGGCGGTGCCGGGAGGAAAAGATCCGGCAACTGGACGCTGGCAATACGGGCCAGGCGCTCCACAAAGCCGGGAGGGCGGTCTTCGCGCGCCTGGACCTCCTCCGGCGGAACACCCGCCCGATCCGCCACCTCGTCGATCAGCGCGTTACCGACCACCCGCCACCCGAGTTGCTCGGCCACCAGCCTCGCCACCTGAGTGCCGCCGGATGCGTACTGCCTGGAGATCGTGATCAGCATCGGATATCTCCTTCTGCGTCCTCAGGGAGCCGACCCACGAGTGACCGCCGGTGCGGGCGTCTCCGATCTCACAGTCCGTTCGGCGTCCGCGCGCGCAGCCGCCCTGAACGCCCTCCGGATCAGCAGGTCCATCCGCCGCAAGTCGGAACTGGCGAGGTAGAAGACGATCGCCACTACGACGGCGAGCAGCGAAGCCAGCCCCACGGCGACCGGCGCTCCCCAGACCTCGGCCAGAGCGCTGATCGGCGCTACTCCGAGCATCGGCAGCGAGAACGACATGGTCAGGAAGCCGGACACGCGACCACGTACCGAATCCGGGATCAGGACATGGATCGCCGTGTTGTTCAGCGTCGTGTAGATGGCCTGGAAGGCCGAGCCCGCCAGCACCAGAGGAAGACCCAGCCAGAACCACGGACTGAGGGCAAAGCCCATCATGAACAGGCCGAAGGCGAAGACGCTGGTCATCATCAACCGAAGCCGGCGGGTCGAGTAGGACCGCCAGGCCACGAACGCGGCGCCCACCACACCGCCGACGCCCGCAGCTCCGCTCAACGCCCCAAGACCGCCCGCGCCCACCTGCCAGATGTCCTCGGCGAAGACGACGAGCAGGGTCTGGAAGGGCATGACGAGGAACATCGGCACCAGGCCGAAGAACAGCAGGACCAGGACCAGCCGGTTCTCCGCCACGTACCGGAAGCCCTGCCCCATGTTGTGGAGCATCGAGTGCTTCGACGGGTCGGCCACCGGCGCCCGATCTACACCCATCATCCCTGCAAGGGCCAGCGCATAGAGGCCGGCGTTGATTGAGTAGGCAACGTTGACACCCGCGGCCCAGATGAGGAAGCCGCCAACCGCCGGCCCGACGACCCGGGTCACATTGACCGCGGTCATGCTCAGCGCCATCGCGTTCGTCAGCCGACGCCGGCCGACCACGTCGGCGACGATGGCGTTCCGTGCCGGCATGACAAAGGGGAACACCGCCCCGACCACCGTCACCTGGACCAGAATGTGCCAGTAGTCGAGTCTCCCGCTCAGAAGCAGGGAGAGCACGACGACCTCGGCCACCACCACCGTCGCCTGCCCGGCGGCCACCACGCCCCTGCGCTCGAACCGGTCGGCCGCAACCCCTCCGACCGGCCCCAGGCTCAGCATGGAGAGCGCCACCATCAGGCTCACGAGACCCAACGCGAACTCGCTGCCCGTCAGTGAGTAGACAAGCCACGAACGGACAACCAACTGGCCCTGCATGGCCAGGAAGAAGGTCGTGTTCGACAGGTAGAGCCAGCGGAACTGAGGGATCCGGAGCGACTCCCACATGCCGCCACGTCCGGGCGGTGGCCCTGATATCCGGCTGGGGAATCGTTGGACTGTCATCAGTTGGGCACGAGCCTCGGGGCAGGGTATCCCGGAGCCCACGAACCCGGTCAAACCGCTGGTACACTCCGGCGTCCTCCGCGCTGAGACCGGCCGTCTCACCCGGTCATGCCGACGTAGCTCAGTGGCAGAGCAGCTGATTCGTAATCAGCAGGTCAGCGGTTCAAATCCGCTCGTCGGCTCCAGTTCGACTCGACGCCGCGTGGTAGCTTCCCGGCAGTTCTCCCCCCAGAACGAGGAGGTCCCCATGAGGCTGCACCGGTTTCTCGTCCTCGCCGCAGTCGCTCTCTTCGCGCTCGCATTCGTTGCCTGCTCGCCGCAGGCCGAAGCGACGGACGCCGACGTCGTCGCCGAAGCGCCGTCGGAGGACGCGAGCTTTCCGCTGAGCGCGAAGGGCGCGTGGACCATGGAACGGTTGCTGGCCCTCGATCACGAGAGCACGGTTGCTCTATGGAAGGCCCTCCCCGCCGCCGGCATGGCGGAGCTCGACGGCCACTACCAGGGAATCGTCCCGAACGCCGGCGACCACGAGCGCCAGGTGCGCACCTCCGGCTTCATGTACGACGAGGGCTCGGTCCGCGGCTACTGGCTAGGCAAGGCGTACCGGCCCCTGACCGAGACCGAGGGCGACGGCTACAACCGCTGGCGCTTCGCGGACGGCAAGATCGTCCGCAACGGACGGTTCGCGACCCGCATGGGGCCGTCCCTCCTCGACGGCAACCCCTCGTACATCATGGACTACGGCGCGTTCAACGACACGACTCTCGTTGACGAGATCCGCAAGCTGGACGAGGGCGTCTACCTCGGCGTCGGCACGACGGCAACCGAGGACGGCGGACGCAGCGCGCCCGGCCACTTCGCCCTGGTCGGCCCGACCGACGAGTGGGTCGGCGCCGAGGAGTGACGCGCCGCTTCGCCGCCTGCCTCGCGGTCGTCGCCGCGCTGGGATGCGGCCCGGACGGCGACTCGAACGGGGACGCGGTACCCCCGACCGGGATTCCGCCCTACGTCACGCAGGAGTGGAGTCCGCCCAGCGCGCCGGCCGAACCGCGCGAGCCTGTTCCCCGCCAGCCGTGCGCCAACAACGACCCGCTGCGCCAGGCGTTCTTCGGCGACCTCCACACCCACACCGCCTTCTCACTGGATGCCCTCGGCCGAGGAGGCTTCCAGACCCCGGACGACGCCTACCGCTTCGCCCGCGGCGAAGCGCTCGGACTCGGTCCGCTCGACGACGCGGGACAGCCGACACGCATCGCCCAGCTCGTTCGGCCGCTCGACTTCGCGGCCGTCACTGATCACTCGGAGTGGCTGGGCGAGGTCTCCGTCTGCACCGACCCCTCCTCGCCGCTCTACGACGAGCCGGCCTGCCGGGGGATGCGGCCGGGAAGCACGGCCGAGGAACGCGCGGCGTGGCTGGACCACCGGATCACCGGCAGGGTGCCGGGGCTGTGCGGCGAGGACACCAGCGTCTGCCGTCAGGGCCTGCTTACCGCCTGGGGCGCGACGCAGACCGCCGCGGAACAGCACTACGATCGGTCGAGCGACTGCTCCTTCACGACGTTCCACGGCTGGGAGTACACCCGCAGTCCGGGCGCCTCCAAGGTCCACCGCAACGTCATCCTGCGCAACGAGATCGCGCCGGAGCTGCCGATCTCCTGGATGGACGCCGACCGGCCGCTGGACCTCTGGACCCGGCTCAAGAGCCGCTGCAACGACACCGGCACCGGCTGCCAGGCGCTGACCATCCCACACAATCCGAACATCTCGAACGGGCAGATGTTCACCCTCGACTGGGGCGACGCTCCCATCGACGAGCAACGGGCGCGGGCGACCCTCCAGGCCGAAATGGACGCCCTGGTCGAGATCATGCAGGCGAAGGGCGACTCCGAGTGCCGGCGCGGCATGTGGGGTGTCGTTGGCGGCGAGGACGAGTTCTGCGACTTCGAGAAGGTCCGCTACATCGACGGGGAGCGGCCGCCCGACTGCGAGGACGGCACGGGTGTCGGCGGACTGCGCGGCCAGGGCTGTCAGTCGCGCCTCGACTTCGTCCGCTACGCGCTGATCGAGGGGATGGCCCAGGAAGAGCGCCTTGGCGTCAACCCGATGCAGTTCGGGATCACCGCCTCGACCGACGGCCACAACGGCCTCCCGGGCGACACGGACGAGTACGACTACCAGGGCCAGAACGCCAACGTCGACTCCGACCTCGAGAAGCGGCTCACGACGCCCGCCTACGCGCCCCACCGACTCCGCAACCCCGGCGGCCTGATCGGCGTCTGGGCCGAAGAGAATTCCAGAGACTCCCTGTTCGACGCGATGCTGCGCAAGGAAACCTTCGGCACCAGCGGCGTGCGGATCAAGGCGCGGCTGTTCGGCGGCTGGGACCTTCCCGACCTCTGCTCGAGCCCGGACATGATCGCCGAGGCCTACGAAACGGCGGTGCCGATGGGCAACGTGCTCCCTGACAGCGACGGATCAGGGGCGCCGACGCTGTTCGTCTCGGCGATCGCCGACTTCGGGACCGCCGAACACCCGGGAACGCCCCTGCAGCGGATCCAGATCATCAAGGGCTGGGTCGGCCACGACGGCCTGTTTCACGAGCGCTTCTTCGACGTCGCCGGCGACCCGGACAACGGTGCCGACGTGTCCAGGTCGACCTGCGAACGAAGCGGCGACGGAGCCGCCTCCCTGTGCGCCACCTGGACCGATCCCGAGTTCGATCCGTCCCGGTCCGCGGTCTACTACGCAAGAGTCCTCGAAAACCCGAGCTGCCGCTGGAACGCACTCCAGTGCGCGGCCCTGCCTGAGAGCGAACGGCCAGCCGCCTGCGCCGACCCGGATCAGCCCTGGCGCATCCAGGAGCGGGCCTGGACCTCGCCGATCTGGTACCGGGCCGGCGAAAAGTAGCGTCTCGCAAGCGCCACGAACCCAACCCAGGAAGCGCTGCCATGAACTCCGCCCGACACCTCTTCGCAACCGCCGCCTGCCTGCTGTTCGCGGCTTCGGCCAGCGCTCAGTCCGCTCGACTCGTCGACGCCAGCCTCGACTCCGACCTCGTCCCCGGACCGGTCGAGTACTACGCCCTGCTACCGCCCGGCTACGACGACCTGGATGAACCCCTTCCCCTGGTTCTCCATCTCCACGGCGGCGGCGGCAGCCGCGACCAGTTGCAGGGCCAGCAGCCGCAGTTCGCCGCGATGTGGGAGGCCGGAACGTTGCCGCCAATGGTCATCGTCACACCTAGTGTGACGCCGCGGTGCTTCTACATGGACTACCAGGACGGCTCACAGAAATGGGAGTCCTTCCTGATCGGCCCGTTCCTCGCTCACCTCCGGGAGACCTACAACTTACGCAAGGACCAGCGCGGCACCCTGGTCACCGGCGTCTCGATGGGCGGCATGGGCTCGCTGCGGCTCGCCTTCAAGCACCCAGACATCTTCGGCGCGGTCGCCGCCCTGGAACCGGCAATCGCCCCGATCCACGACTGGAACGACATGCGCCCCAAGCATCGGTTCTGGCGCGCCGACGACTTGATGGAGTCGATCTACGGTAAACCGGTGGACCGCGAGTACTGGAACGCGAACAACCCGGCCACGATCGCCCGCCAACAGGGTGCCGCCCTACGCGAGTCGGGCCTCCGGATCTTCCTGGAAGCCGGCGACGAGGACATGCTCTGGCTCTACGAGGGCACCGAGTTCCTTCACCAGGTTCTTTGGGATCAGCGGATTCGCCACGAGTACCGGCTCTACTACGGTGCCGACCACGTCGGCAGGACCCTCCGGCCCCGCACGGAACAGGCTTACCTCTTCCTGGCCGGAACGGTGGCCGATCCCGGGCCCGACCCGGCGGTCGAAGCCGCCCGTGGACGGCTCGACCAGTTGAAACGGGGACTGGAAGAAGCCGACCACTACGAGATCGACAAGAAGCTGATCGACGGCTGAGACGACGCTGCGCTACGGGCGGGCCGCGAACACCCGCCCGCTTTCATCGGTCCTGAGATCGAGGTGCTCGGCCAGGAACTCGAGCCGGCGCTGCCAGAAGTCGAGCACGTTGGCCCGCTGCGAGATGACGTGCCCCTCGCCTTCGTATAGGCGGTACTCGACCGGCTTCTCCAGCCGTTCCAGGGCGTTGAAGATGGCATCTGACGCCGTCAGATCACCGTCATTCTCGCCCTGTCCGATCAGGAGCGGTGTCTCGATCCGGTCGAAGCGGAACAACGGTGAGTTCTCGAAGTACCGATCCCGCTGCTCCCAGATCGAACCGCCCATGCGGCCCTGGCCCTGCTCGTAGTAGCCGATGTTTCCTCCGAGATAATGGGCGAAGAGGTCCGGGTGCAGAACCGCGGCGGTGATCACGGCCGCCTTGAAGCGCGTCGTCTGCGTGATGATCGCCAGCGTGCTGTAGGAGCCGTAGCTCTGCCCCATGATCGCGAGCCGCTCCGGATCGGCGAAGCCCTGGTCGATCGCGGCGTTCACGCCGGGCATCAACGTGCTCATCAGGTCGCTCATCGGAGATCCGACGTTGAGCGGCGTGTCCGGAAAGAGCACCGCGTAGCCGCGGGTGGCGAGCACATGCATGTTGAAGGCCGGAAGGCTGGCGCCCATAATCCCGAACCGGCGGACCGCCACGGAACCCATCGAGCCGCCGTAGACCCATGCGACGAGCGGAGGGCGGTCCCCTTCGCGGTAGCCGGGCGGCAGCAGCAGCGTGCCGCCCAGGTCCTGACCGTCCAGGCTCCGCCAGCGGATGACGCGGGAGCTCGCGAGTTCGTACCCGGCCAATCCCTCGTTGATTCGCGTCGCGCGGCCGACGGCGCCCACAGCCGTATCCAGCGTCCAGACGTCCCGGGTGTGCTGCTGGTCCGAGGCGACGAAGGCGATCGCGCCGGTCGCGTCGCTGGCGTCGAGATTGAAGACGGCCGCGTAGTCCTTCGGCTCGCTGAACGCGAGCCGCGCCTCGCCGGTGGCGATGTCGACGCTGTGGAAGCCAGCCGTCTCCCCCGACCGCTCGCGGCCGACGACCCAGACCGTTTCCCCCCCGCCAGTCGTCCAGACCGTGCGATCGTCTGCCGACACGATTGCCCGCATCCGCCACTCGGCAACCGCGCTCAGACGGCGCCCCACGCCAGAATCGACGTCGATCCGCCAGAGTTCGCCGGCGCCGAGGCCGTAGATCGCCATGCCGTCGGCGCTCCAGAGCGGCGGAACCTCGCCCTCGCCTGAAGCAAGGCTCGGCGCGCCCCTGCCAATCGCCGTCCGCGAGCCGGTGCGCGTGTCGACCACGACCACGCGCTCCACCTCTTCGCCTTCCGCCGACGCTGCCTGCCGGCCGCTGGGGAACCACGCGATCCGATGGCCGTCCGGCGCCCAACTCCACTCGATGCCGTAGGACATCCGGACATCCGCGGCCACGGTCGTCGGTGTACCGCCAGCCAGGTCGGAGACGACGAGGTCGAAGTTCGGCTGCTGGGTGTTCTTCTCGAACCCTGCGAGCACCGTCCAGGCGACAGACCTCCCATCGGGCGAGAAACCGTAGTCGCGCACTAGCGCGTCGGTGGCAAGGCGTCGTACTCCCCCACTCTCCGCCTCGACGATCGCCAGATCGACCCGTTTGTCACGCACCCACTGTTCCTGGAGATCGAGCTCCTTGGCGGGAGCCTCCTGGCCGGCGGTGTGCGGCATGCCCGCGGTCCGCACCAGGACCGAAGCCTCACCCGGCTCGGCATCCGGAAAGCCGAGCGTCCCAGCCGTTGGCTGGATGCCGAGCGCGTTCATCTCCCCGATCGTCATGCCTTGGGGCACCGCTTTCACCAGAACGCGCAGCCCGTCCGGACTAAACCGTGGCTTCTCGAAGCCGAAGAACGGCCGCACGGCGATTCCCGAGACCCTCCGGGCACGCCTCTCGTCAAGATTCCAGATCCAGAGCTCGGCCTCACCGACGGCATCGGAGTAGAAGGCCACACGATCCCCGCCCGGCGACCAGGTCGGGGCCCAGCTCGATGCGCCCGCCTCGCCGAGGCGTATGGACTCGCCCGTCGCAATCTCCGTGACCGTCGCCTCCATCCGCGAGTCGCCCTCGGCAAACGGCACGCCGGTCGCTGAGTAGTGGAGGCTGTCACGAGCCAACGTGTCCTTCGTCTGGATCGTGTGGGCAACCCAGCGGCCGTCAGGCGAAAGGTCGATCGGAGACCGGCCGTTGTGGCCGCGCAGGGAAACCACGAGTTCCAGGGGCAGCGGCTCGGGCGGATTCGGCTGCTGCGCGGCAGCGGCCACGGAGAGCGTCGCCACCAGCATCCCGCACAGTGGGAACATCGCCATAACGTAGATTCTCTCCGAAGTCGTCGACCGCGATCGACCTGTCCACCCGTTGACACACCGACCTCGGACGCTTAGGTTGCCCGGCGAACCTCTGAGGAACTTCAAGATGAGCGAAGCGACCGCAACGTCACGGTGGGCAGCGTGCGCCCCCGTTCTCCTTCTCCTGCTGGCAGCCGCCTGCGGTGGCGGCGGCGACGGCGACGCGGCCGCACCGACGGCAGGCAACGTCGACGACGAGCGCATCATGCGCGCGGCCGAAGACGAGCCCGGGAGCTGGCTGACCTACGGCCAGACCTACAAGGAGCAGCGCTTCTCCACCCTCGACCAGATCACGCGCGAGAACGTCGGGGACCTGAAGCTCGCCTGGTCCAAGCCGATCGGCGGCCGCTCCGAGCGGATGCAGGGCACGCCGCTGGTCGTCGACGGGGTGATGTACGCGACGAACGGCTGGGGCGTGATCTATGCGCTCGACCCCGCCACCGGCGAGGAGATCTGGACCCACGACCCGCAGACGGACCGCACCTACGTGAAGTACTCCTGCTGCGGCGGCGTGGCGAACCGCGGCGTCGCGGTCTACAGGGGCAAGGTCTACGTCGCCCTGTTCGACGGCCGGCTGGTGGCGGTCGACGCGGCGACCGGCGAGGAGGTCTGGGACGTCGACACCTGGCATCCCTCGGCGCTCGGCCGCTTCAATATCACGGGCGCTCCCCGCGCCGCGGCGGGCAAGGTGTTCATCGGCCAGGGCAGCTCGGAGAGCGGCAAGCGACGCGGCTACGTCTCCGCCTACGACGCCGAGACCGGCGAGCTCGCCTGGCGCTTCTACCTCGTGCCGGGCGACCCGTCCAAACCCTTCGAGCACCCCGAGATGGAGATGGCGGCCAAGACCTGGGGCGGCGAGTGGTGGAAGATGGGCGGCGGCGGCACCGCCTGGAACTCCCTCGTCTACGACGAGGAGCTGAACCTGCTCTACATCGGGGTCGGCAACGGCGCCCCCTGGTCTCGCCAGGTCCGCTCACCCGGAGGCGGCGACGACCTCTTCCTGACCGCGATCGTCGCGGTCGACGCGGACACCGCCGAGATGAAGTGGTACTACCAGACGGTTCCTGGCGACAACTGGGACTACAGCTCGGCGATGGACATCGCGCTCGGCGAAATGACGGTCGACGGCGTCGAGCGCAAGGTCCTGCTCCAGGCGCCGAAGAACGGCTTCTTCTACGTGATCGACCGCGAGACGGGCGAGTTACTGCGCGCCCATCCCTACACCGACAGGATCGACTGGGCGACCCACGTCGACATGGAGACCGGGCGTCCAATAGAGAACATGGATGTGGTCTTCGAGGAGAAGCCGCAGTGGATCACGCCCGCGAACGCAGGCGCGCACAACTGGGAGCCCATGTCCTGGGACGAGGACAAGGGAGTCATGTACTTCTATTACCACGACTACGCGAACTTCTACGCCCTGCCCGAGGAGTTCGTGGAGACAGGCACGTACACGATCCGGCCGTGGGGACTGAGCCTCGGCGTCGCCGTCGGCGCCTACCGCAGCAAACTGGAGCAGGAAGCCGGGCCGCAACCCGAGAACAGGGGCTTCCTGGTCGCCTTCGACCCCCTGTCCGGCGAAAAGGTGTGGGAAAGCCGATTGCCCTCAACCTTCAACGGCGGCGTTCTCGCGACGACCACCGGCGTGCTGTTCCACGGCGGCGGCAGCGGCGACTTCAACGCGTACGACAAGGACACGGGCGAGAAGATCTGGGAGTTCGACGCCTACGGCCAGTTCTCCTCGTCGATCATCAGCTACATGGAGGACGGCACGCAGTACGTCGCCACGATGGTTAGCGGCAGCACCCGGTACGACCGGCCAGGCGAGTTGCTCATCTTCTCGCTGGACGGAGGAGCCACCCTGGCAGAGCCGCCCGAGCGGGACTACTCCATACCCGAGCTGCCGCCCCTCGTCGCCGACGCGGAGACGATCGAACGCGGCAACACCCTCTACCACGAGCACTGTGCGCTCTGCCACCGCGGACTCGGCCAGACGTCGATCGTCGCCGCCGCCTCCCCCGAGCTGCGCCGGATGTCGCCGGAGGTCCACGCGGACTTCATGGCCATCGTCCAGGACGGCCTGCTACCGCTCGGCATGCCCGGCTACGCCGAGCTCTTCGACGAGGAGGCGACGACCGCGATCCACCAGTTCGTCATCTCGAAGGCGCTGGAGCTGCGGGACGCCCAGTAGTAGTTCCTGCCTCCGGTTTTCCCTTCCCCTGGAGACATACCCATGCAAAGCAGACTCAGTACCATCGGCCTCGCTGCCACACTGACGATCATCACCAGCGCCAGCTGCACAACACTCCAACATACCCAGGAGAGCGCCCCAGCTTCGGCATCACCTAGCGACGCTCTTCCCAACGAGAACGGCTTCAGCGGTCTCGCTCAAGTCGACGACTCTGCGTTCCTGGCAGTCCATGACGAGTTGATCTACGAGGACGGAAGCAGGCTGACTCTCATCCGGATGGAAACCGGTATGGCGCCCACGTTCTCCCCGGTTCGCGTCGACGATTGGATGGATCCTTCCGGACCATCAAGCGATCTCGAGTCGATCTGCGCGGTACCCTCACGTTTCGGCCATTTCCTTCTTGCCGAAGCAGGCTACTGGGAAAGCCAGTACGGCCGACTGTTTCACATCGAACTGGATGCGCAGGAAGAGAGCGCGAAAGTGCTTGGCGTTGCTCAGCTGCCACTCATTCTCGACAACGATCCCAATCAGGACGGCGACCAGTTCGAGGGGCTGGAGTGCACCCATGCGGGAGACGATTCGATTCTCCTGGTGCTGGGCGAGCGGGGCGGATCGGACAGTTATCGGTCGGGACGACTGCGTTGGGGAACGCTTGACCTCACGAACCACTCTCTGACCTTCACTTCTCAGGGTAAGCAGGGAGTTGAACTCAACGCCCCCGGCCAGTGGTCTGACGCGAGTACGAATCGGGATATCTCGGCCCTCTACGTGGATCCCGAGGGCACGCTATGGGCCGCGGCCGCCGAAGATCCGGGCGACCTTGGGCCGTTCCATTCCGTGATCTACAAGGTCGGTGTGTTTCGCGCTGACCCGGAGAACCCGATCCAGATCAACCAGACGATCGACGTTTGGAAAGAAGTGCCCGGCTTCAAGATTGAGGCACTTTCGGGTCCGCTGGCGGCCGTCGCGGGGAGTACTTTGAGTTTCGGTACGGAGGATGAGCTCTATGGCGGCGTTCTTCGCTTCCTGTAGACAATGAAGCTCATCCTGGACTGCGACCCAGGTCTTGACGACGCGGTCGCGATCCTCGTCGCGGCGCGGTATGCCGGTCTCATCGGGATCACGACCGTCGCAGGCAACGTCGGGATCAACCGCACCACCCGGAACGCGCTCGTCGTCGCGCAACTCGCCGGTCTGGACGTGCCGGTCCACCGCGGTGCGGCGCAGCCTCTGGCAGGCGCCACGGTGGACGGCAGCCGAATCCACGGTGAAACCGGCCTGGGCGACGCGGTGCTACCCGACCTCACGCAGTCGGAAGCCTCGGACGACGCGGTCGCCTACCTCTGCGATACCGCCCGCTCCGTCGACGATCTGCATCTTCTGGCCGTCGGCCCGTTGACCAACGTTGCCCTAGCGCTGCGGCGCGATCCCGATCTTCGCCGCCATCTTGCCGGCCTGACCATCATGGGCGGCAGCGCGGGCGCGGGCAACATCACGTCCGTCGCCGAGTTCAACATCTGGGCTGATCCGGAGGCCGCGGCCATCGTCTTCGAGAAGGCCGCTTCGGTCGCGATGGTCGGCCTCGACGTGACGAACAGGGTCGTCTTCGGCGCCGAAGAGACCGCGCGGATGCGCGCCGCCGGAACGCCTGCTGCCGCCCTGGCAGCCGACGTCACCGACTTCCTGCGCGACCGCTTCCGGCAGTTCGTCGGCCAGTCCGTCGTTCCTCTGCACGACGCGACCGCCGTCATCGCGGCAACGCATCCCCATCTGTTCGAGCGATCGCGTCATCCCGTCACGGTCGAGGTGCGCGGCGAGGTCACTCGCGGCATGACCGTGGCCGACCTCCGGCCGCCGGCGCTGATCGAGGCGATCGGCCCAGCCGGCGTCGCCGTCAGCGACATCGTCTGGGACACGGATGTCGACGCGGTCAGGGAACTGATCGTGGAGGCTGTTCTCGCGTATCAATCGTCGGTCAGCCGGTCGGCCCGCTGATCCATGTCGTTCTGGTGCAGCACCAGATGGTCGACGGCGCCGTCGGCGCTTCGCCCGAAGGTGATCTGCGCGTCCACGACGCGGTAGAAGTACTTCGTCTCGGATTCGGGGAACACCTCGAAGCTGGGCTGCCCGGTGAGCTGGACGAACAGCCGATCACCCCGCCGGGTCACCGTGAAGACAACGTTCTCGGCAAGCTGATACCGGCCCACGTAGTCGTCGAACACGGCAGGATCGACCTCTACGGCGCTCCGGAACGCCGGAGGCAGGACGAGCCGGTAGCCCTGCTCCAGAAGGTGGAAGCCCAGGTCGTCGACGCTGTCGCCTGAGTTCGACAGCACGACGACACCGGTCTGCGATTCGAGATCGAAGCCGACAAACGAGCGGTAGCCGCCGGTGCCGCCGTTGTGCCAGTGGAGGTCGCGGCCGTGGCCGCTACGGATGACCCAGCCGAGGCCGATTCGCATGCCAGGCGCCGAGAAGTCACGGCGTGATCGATGGGTCTCCGCCATCTCCTCCCGAAGCGGCGACTCGCGCACGCCGAGATTCGCCTCAGCGAAGGTCAACATGTCGTTCACCGTCGAGCGCAGCGCTCCGGCACCGGCGAGGGTCGGAAGATCCCAGTTGGCGACCGGCCGGAGCTGCACGCTGTGGCCAATGGCCAGCCGTTCCCGCTGGGACGGCGACAAGGTGATCGAGGTGTCCGACATTCCGAGCGGCTTGAGAAGCCGTTCGGACACCAGGGTCTCGTAGTCCGTCTCCTGGCTGAGCGCCAGCGCGTGTCCGAGGAGACCGGTGCCGAGATTCGAGTACTCGACCGCCTCGCCGATGTCGCGCCCCAGCTCGTGAGACGCGAGGAACTCGTAGAGCTGGGCGACCGTGTAGTCGGCGTAGGGGTTCGCCCCATCGGCCGGCCGGAAGTTGTCCGGCATGCGCGGCAGTCCGGAGCCGTGGGTCGTCAGGTGCAGCAGCGTGATCTCCGCGCCGTTCCGGGTCGGCACGGTGACGTCCGGACCGAGAAGGCGCTGCACCGGCGTCTGGAGCTCCAGCACGCCCTCCCCCGCCAGGTCCGCCAGGAGAATCGCCGTGAACGCCTTGGTGATCGAGCCGATCTCGAACACGGTGTTGCCATCCACTTCGGTCGGGTTGGCGGTCGCAAGCTGACCGTGGGCGACCACCCGCCGGCCTCCTGGTTCGACAACGCCGACCACGATGCCGACGCTCCGCTTCTGTTCGTCGATCCGCTCCACCAGGATCCGGCGAATGGCCTCGTCGTCGGGAACCGAGGCAGCATCCTGGACCGCGAAACAGACCGCGGACACAAGCAGGAGCCCAAACAGGAAGGCGTTGAGTCGTCTCGTCATCTGATCCTCTCCCCACAGGTGGCACAGCCGATTCGCAGCCTACGACCTCGACCACCCTCCTATACGCAGGTCAGCCCGGTTTGATCCGTATGATCTCCCCATGTGTGGCCGGTACACACTCCGCTCGAAGGCAAAGACCGTAGCCCATCACTTCGAACCGGACGAGCTGCCGGACCTCGAACCCAGATACAACATCGCGCCGACCCAGGACGTCGCCGTCATCGCACTGGACCGCGACGGTCGCCGCGCGTTCGGCACGATGCGCTGGGGCTTCCCGCGGAAACGCGGCGGTCCCCAGATCAACCTCCGTGACGACACCGCCGTCGAAGCGCCCAGGTTCCGCACCCTGCTGAGCCGAAGGCGCTGCCTCGTCATCGCCGACGGCTGGTACGAGTGGCAACCACAGCCGGACGGCTCCCGGCTGCCCCACTACATCCGGCTGCCAGGCGGCGGGCCCTTCGGCTTCGCCAGCGTCTGGAACCGCACTCCCGACGGACTGGCCTGCACAATCTTCACCTGCCCCGCCAGCGAGGCGATTGCCCCGGTTCACGACCGGATGCCCGTCATCGCGCAGCCGCCGTACGAGCAGTGGCTGGACGGCCCGCTCCAGGACCCCGACTCTCTCGGCGAACAACTCGAGACCTACACCGGCGAACTCGAGTTCTTTCCCGTCTCGAACCGGGTCGGCAACTACCGCAACGATGACTCGTCCCTGATCGAACCTGCCTGAGCCAAGCCGAATGATCGCCACGCGAAGTACATCGCCGGAAACACGAACGTCACCCCGAGAAACACCGTCACCAGCCCGCCTACCATGGGCGCCGCGATCCGCTTCATCACGTCGGCGCCGGTGCCGGTCGACCACAGGATGGGCACGAGGGCGACGAACGTGGTGAGCACGGTCATCGTGATCGGACGCACCCGTCGAACGGCGGCCTCGGTCACGGCCTCCCGCAGATCGCGCAAGGTGTTCATCGTCCCCGCACTCCGTCGCTCGCCATAGACGAGATCGAGGTAGAGCAGCATCACGGACCCGGTCTCGGCGGCGAGTCCCGCGAGAGCGATCATCCCGACCCACACGGCGACCGACCAGTTGTAGTTGAGCTGATCGAGCAGCCAGACCGAGCCGACGAGCGAGAACGGCACGGCCGACACGATGAACGCGGTCTTGATCACCGAGCGGGTGCTCAGATACAGCAGCGCGAAGGTCAGAACGAGGGTGAGCGGCACGATGAGCAGGAACCGTTCGCGCGCCCGCTCCATGTACTCGTACTGCCCCGACCAGAGGAGCGTGTAGCCCGGAGGAAGGGCGACCTTGTCGGCAACCACCTCGCGGGCACGGCGGATCCAGCCGCCGATGTCGCTGCTTTCCAGGTCGACGTAGACCCAGGCGTTCGGCCTGGCGCCCTCGGACTTGATGCCCGGCGGTCCGTCCCGGAACTCGATCGCCGCCACCTGGCCCAGCGGCACCTGGACGCCGCTCGGCGCGGTCACGAGGATCTGTTCCAGGGCCTCCGGATCGTCCCGTAGTTCCCGTGGATAGCGCAGGTTGATCGGGTAGCGCTCCAGGCCCTCGACGGTCCAGGAGACGTTCATGCCGCCGACCGCCGACTGGATCGTGTCCTGGATGTCGGCGATCCGCAGGCCGAAGCGCGCGGCCGCCTCCCGGTCGATGTCGAAATCGAGATAGGCGCCGCCCATGACGCGCTCCGCGTAGGCCGTCAGCGTGCCCGGAAGCGGCTTGACCACCGCCTCGACCTGCTCCGCCAGCCGTTCGAGCGTCGCCAGGTCGGGGCCGCCGAGCTTGATCCCCACCGGCGTCTTGATCCCGGTGGACAACATGTCGATCCGGGTCTTGATCGGCATCGTCCAGGAGTTCGTCACGCCAGGGAACTGGAGCGCCTCGTCGAGCTCGGCGATCAGGTCGTCCGGGGTCAGACCCGGGCGCCACTCGTCCTGGTCCTTCAGCACGATCGTCGTCTCCAGCATCGACAGCGGCGCCGGGTCGGTCGCCGTCTCCGCCCGGCCCACCTTGCCGAACACGGTCTCCACCTCCGGGAAGCTGCGGATGATCCGGTCCGTCTGCTGGACGATTTCCCTGGCCTTCGTGATCGACACGCCGGGCAGCGTCGTCGGCATGTAGAGCAGATCGCCCTCCCACAGCGGCGGCATGAACTCGGAGCCGATCCGCTTGAGCGGTACGAGGCTCGAGGCCAGCACGGCGAGCATCAGGACGATGACGAGCCAGCGCAGCCGCACGGCGCCCGCGACCAGCGGCCGATAGACAAGACGGAGGAACCGCGGCAACAAGACGTGGATAGGGAGATCGGCGACTCGCTCGAAGCGGCCCATGTGATGAGCCCGGACGATCCGTCCGCGCACCAGCCAGAACATGAGCACGGGCACCACGGTCACCGCGACCACCGAGGCCATCGCCATCGAGTACGTCTTGGTCAGGGCGAGCGGCTTGAACAGCCGGCCTTCCTGGGCCTCGAGCGTGAACACGGGCAGGAAGGACACGGTGACGACCAGCAACGAAAAGAAGAGGGTCGGCCCGACCTCCTGGGCCGCGCGCAGCACGAGGTCGAAGCGGGACCGCTTGCCTCCCGCCTCGACGTCCTCCTCGATGTGACGATGCACGTTCTCCACCATGACGATGGAAGCGTCGACCAGCACGCCGATCGAGATCGCTATGCCCCCCAGCGACATGATGTTCATACCGAGTCCCTGGGCTCTCATGACGACGAAGGCCAGCAGCACGGAGATGGGAATCGGCAGGATCGCCACCAGCGCGGACCGGAAGTGAAACAGGAAGAGAAGGCACACGACGGCCACGACGATCGACTCCACGATCAGCGTGTCCGTCAACGTCGCGATGGACCGCTCGATCAGGCCGCTGCGGTCGTACGCGACCGAGATCTCAACGTCGTCCGGCATGCCGCCGGCGAGTTCGTCCAGGCGTTCCTTCACTCGCTCGATCGTGGCCCGGGTGTCGGCGCCCGAGCGGACCACGACGATGCCGCCGACCGTCTCGCCCTCGCCGTTCCAGTCGGCCAGGCCCCGCCGAATCTCCGGCCCGATCGTGACATGCGCGACATCCCGAAGCAGTACCGGTACCCCGCCCGGGCCGGATGCGAGGACGATCGTCTCCAGATCCCGCAACTCCTGGACGTAGCCTCGCCCGCGGACCATGTACTCCCGTTCCGCCATCTCGATCAGCCGGCCGCCCACGTCGGCGTTCGACTGCTCGATCGCCTGGCGGACGACGGGCAGCGAAAGGCCGTAGGCGCGCAGCCGGACCGGGTCCACCTCGACCTGGTACTGGCGCACGAAGCCGCCGATCGAAGCGACCTCCGAGACCCCCTCGACGGTCAGCAGGCCGTACTTCAGGTACCAGTCCTGGAGCGAACGAAGCTCCGCCAGGGACCGCGAATCCGAGTTCAGCACGTACATGAAGGCCCAGCCGACGCCGGTCGCGTCCGGCCCGAGCTGCGGCGAGACGCCCGGCGGCAGCCTGCCTTCGAGGCCCGCCACGGACTCGAGCACCCGGGAACGAGCCCAGTAGAGATCCGTGCCGTCCTCGAAGATGACGTAGACGAAGGAGAAGCCGAAGAAGGAGTAGCCGCGGACCACCTTGGCGTAGGGCACCGAGAGCATCGTCGAGGTGATCGGATAGGTGACCTGGTCCTCGACCACCTGCGGCGCCTGCCCGGAGAACTCCGTGAACAGGATGACCTGCACGTCCGAGAGGTCCGGTATCGCGTCGATGCGGGTCGTCCGCACGGACCAGACACCGGCCGCCACCGCCACCACCAGTCCCCCGGCAACCAGCAACTGGTTGCGCAGCGACCATTCGATGATCCGGTTCAGCATCGGGTCACCGGCCGTGGTTGCCGTGGGCTTCGTGCGGGTCGACCGCCTCCTCGGGCTCGGCCGCCTCATGGCCCTCGTGGCTCATCCCGTCCATGTCGTGGCCCTCGTGGCTCATCTCGTGGCCTTTGTGCCCCTGGGCTGCGCCCTCCGGCGCCGAGGCCGCATCCAGCATCTGCTGGACCGCCGCGCGCAACCTGGACTCCGAGTCGAGCAGGAACTGGGACGACGTGACGACGTCATCTCCCTCCATGAGGCCCGAGCGGACATCGGCCAGGCCGCCCGCGGTCTGGCCCAGCTCCACCTCGCGGGGCTCGAAGCGACCGCCTCCCTGAGCCACGATGACCACGCTCCGCCGCCCTGTCCGCAGGACGGACTCGGTCGGGATGGTCAACGCTCCCGGAACGAGGACCGGATCGAAGACGACCGTGGCGAACATCCCCTTGCGCAGCCGGCCTTCCGGATTCGGCACCGCGATCTTCACGGTCAGCGTGCGGGTGCGCTCCGACAGCTCCGGCTCGATGAACTCGACCGTGCCCCGGATCGTCTCGCCCGGGAAGTAAGTGAACGTCACCTCCGCCTCGGCGCCCGGGCGTATCCAGACCACCTGATCCTCGAACACCTCGACCGAAAGCCACAGCGAGGTGATGTCGGCGATGTGGTACGCCTCCATTCCGGGCGTCACCGCCATTCCCTCGAGACCCGGCATCCGCTTCATGACCAGCCCGCCGGCCGGTGCGGTAACCGTCAATGTGCGGAAGATCTCGCCCGTCTCCTCGAGCCGCGCGATCTGCTCCGGAGAGATGTCCCAGAATGCGAGCCGGGCCCGCGCCGCCTCGACCAGAGCCTCGGCCCGCAGCCGGGCGTTGTCCGGCGCGTCGCGGAACCGGGCCGCGTAGCGGATCGCCGAGAGGAGTTCCTGCTCCGTCTGGACTAGTTCGGGCGAGTAGACCTCGAACAGGCCCGCGCCCTCGGCCACCGGCTCGCCCACGTGATTCACGTGGACTTTCTCCACCCAGCCGTCGTACTTCGTCGTCACGGTAACCATCCGCTCCTGGTCGTACTCCAGGTAGCCGACGGTCCGGATCTCGTGGCGCAGGTCGCGGCGTGTGGCTGTCTCCGTACGCACGTTCATGTTCTGGACGACGGCCGGGTCGATCGCGACCGTCGTGCCGGCGCCGAGCGCCCGCTCCGCCTCGTCGGCGTAGACGGGCACGTAGTCCATGCCCATCTCGTCCTTCGCCGGCACGGGCGACGTGATCGTCGGGTCCATCGGATTCCGGTAGAAGAGGACCTGCCGTTCGCCGGCGGCGGACACAGCTTCCCCGCCCGAAGCGGCAGCGGGCATCGGCCCCGCGTGGTAGCCGACGGTGCGTTGGAGCCAGGAATCGACCGGATGCAGTTCCAGGGGATCGAAGAACAGGAGGAAGAAGGCGGCGAAGCTCCCGACGACCCAGGCCACACCGCGCAGCCAGGTCCCAAGCGGTCCACCGAATCCGTTCGCGTTGTCCGTCATCTCTTTGTCCCTCCCCTCTTCGTGGCCGCCAGCGGTCTGCCGATCGCTCCTTCCAGTTCCGCGAGGCCGATCAGGTAGTCCGCCCTTGCCCGGTCCGTCGCCGTCTGCGCCTCGAACAGGACGTGCTCGGCGTCGAACAGGTCGAGTGTGTTGAGCGAGCCGGCGATGTACCCGGCCTCCGCCGACTCCAGCGCCTCCTCTGCCTGTACGACCAGCAGGTCCTCCAACAGTCGGAGTCGCCTCCAGGCCAGCGGCAGCCGCTGGGTCAGGTCGCCCACCTCGGACTCGACGCCCAGTTCCGACGCCCGCCGCTCATCGACCGCATGGGAGCGTAGGTCGAGGGCCTCCTGTACCGCCGCCGCCCGACTGCGCCGGCGCAGCGGCAGCGTGATGCCGCCGCGTACGCCGAACACGTCGTTCCCGTTGCCGGCCGGAGCCAGGAGACGGGCGGCCTCGTCGTCGCGCGGGGTCACCAGGGTGTACGTCACGCCAACGTTGAAGTCGGGCTTCGAGGCCATCCGGGCCAGGCCCTCCAGGGCTTCGGCCCGGGCGAGTCCGGCTTCTGCCGCGCGCAACTCCGGCCGCGCCGATCGCGCCAGAGCCGCGAGGTTCCCGGCCTCGAGCGCTGCTTCCTCGATTGCCACCGGAAGCGAACCTCTCACGACCGGCGTAGCGGCCGGCCGATCCCGCAGCGAGTTGAGCCGCGCGCGCAGAGAGGCTTCGGCGAGGTCCAGGTCGACGAGCGCCCGCTCAGCGCGCGTGATCTCGGCCTGCAGCTTGAGCACGGCCTGTGTCGATCCCACGCCG
The DNA here is from genome assembly GCA_009845425.1 of Holophagales bacterium. Lineage (GTDB taxonomy): Bacteria > Acidobacteriota > Thermoanaerobaculia > Multivoradales > Multivoraceae > Multivorans. Next base: position 19,145 of record VXZQ01000005.1, on the reverse strand, counting down.
GTCGCGTACCGCGCCTGGGCGACCTCCTCGTGCTGGACGAGATGCTCGAGGAAGGTCTCGGCCGTCTCCCTCGAACGGTCGAGGAACGCCAGTTCGTGGTAGAGGCGCCTGACCTCCGTGACCAGCCGCAGCCGCTCCGCCTGCACGCCGTGCTCCAGCGCGACCGCTCCGTGAACCGCCGCTTCCTCCCGCAAGTCGAGCTTGGCCAACCACGGCAACGGCTGGTTGTAGCCGAGCATGAGCCGCTGCGGCCCGACCCGCGTTTCCGGCGGGGCGAGAAAAGCGGTCGCCTCCGCCATCGGATCGGGCAGTGACGCCACCTGTGGCGCTTTCTGCGCGGCGGCCCGTGCACGGGCGAAACCCGCCCGCAGACCCGGATTCCGCTCCAGCACCTCCTCGACGAGCGCGCGCAGCGCTCCGTCCGCGATCCCTTGGGCGACCCGATCCGCCGGCGCCCGATCCTGGGTGACGCTGAGTCCGTCCGCTTGGCCGGTCTCGGCTATCGATGTTCCTGCCCAGCCGACCGTAAGCAGGACAGCCGCGAACAGGCAAGGCGTATGTCGAACCATCTGACTCCTCCGCGGAAACGTGTTCTCCGCGGCCGCCCGCCTTCAAGGGGCGACCGCTCCGACTCGCTTCAGCGAAGGATCAGAGCAACAGGGCCGAGTACAGCCTGTAGCGCGGGACAGCGGGCGGCGGGTCTCCGTCGCAGGCGAGCACCGTGGCCTCGAAACCACACCGTTCGGGTGCGTCCAGCCCGGTCCCGGTCAGGGCGGGCGGGTCGATGTCGCCGGTGGAGCCAGGGAGGATCCCTTCGGCCGGCGGATCGACGGACTCGACGCTGCAGCAGCCCGTCATCACCATCTCGGCGTGTCCGCAGGATGCCGCCTCGTGGGACTGCTGCATGGCGCAGGGGTCCTCGACATCAGCGAGCGCGGCGCACACTCCCGCTACCGGCGCCGCCAGAACGGCAAGCGCCAGGAACGAACCCGCTAGCCTGAAGGTAGTGCGCATCGCGACTATTGTACGCCTTTCCTCGGATCGGCCTGTGATACTCCGGCCACTCCACGTAGCGCATATCACCCGTCCCCGATTCCGGAGGTCCCGATGATCCCTTCTCACGCCTTGGTCCGCCCCGCCCTGACGCGACGCCGCTTCCTGCAGACCACAGGTGCCCTGGCTGGGACTCTGGCGCTGCCCGGCCTTGCCCGGGGCGCCGAGGTCCGGCCCGCGCCCGGAATGCCGGCGCCCCGGTTCGTCGAGACGAACGGCATCCGCATGGCGGTCTACGAGCAGGGAACCGGCATCCCCATCGTCCTCTGCCACGGCTTCCCCGAACTCGCCTTCTCCTGGCGCTTCCAGCTCCCGGCGCTCGCCGAGGCGGGTTTCCGCGCCATCGCCCCCGATCAGCGCGGCTACGGCCTGACCGACCGGCCCGAGGACGTGGCCGAGTACAGCCTGAAGCACCTCTGCGACGACATGGCGGAAATGCTCGACGCACTCGAGATCGACAAGGCCGTCTTCGTCGGCCACGACTGGGGCGGTGGAGTCGTGTGGATGATGGCGCGGCTGCACCCGGACCGCTGTCTCGGCATCGTCGGCGTCAACACGCCAGGCGGACGGCCCCCCGGCATGCCGCGCCGGCAACCGACCGAAGAACCGCTGATCGTCCGGTCCGAGAACTACTACACGGTCCAGTTCCAGGAGCCCGGCCGCGCGGAGAAGGCGCTGTCCGCCGACGTGCGCAAATCCTTCGAGATGCTGCTGCGCCGCGGCTACATCTGGGACGTCGAGGCGTTCAAGGCGATGCCGGCGGACTCACCCGAGCGGCAGATGGACCTGCTCCGGATGCTGGACCGCGAGGACTACCCCGGCGAAGTGTTCCTCTCCGAGGAGGCCCTGGACTACTTCACGGAGACCTTCGAGATCACCGGCTTCACCGGCGGGCTCAACTGGTACCGCATGGCCGGCAGGCCCTTCCCGGGCATCGAGAACGCGAAGTGGGAGATCGAGGTGCCGTGCCTCTACATCGGCGCCGAGAACGACGTCATCCTCCGGCCCTCCTCCGCCGACGGCATGGAGGACTTCATCGACGACTTCGAGAAGTACACCGTCGCCGACTGCGGTCACTGGACGCAGCAGGAGAAGCCGGCCGAGACGAACCGGGTGCTGATCGACTGGCTACGACGGAAGATCGCAAAGACCGCCTAGTCACTGATCCGCTCCCACGTCAAAGCGTCCTGGACCGAGCCACCGTCGACTTCCCGCGCCGGCGGCCTGAGCGTCAGCGTGCCGTCTCCGAACTCGTAGCCGCGCCGGGCGTCCGAGCCGATGCAGCCGGGAAACCAGCAACCGGGCCGCTGGTGAACGACGAATCCCTCTTCCTCGTGGATCGTGTACGGCCCGAAGTAGCTGACGTAGGTGCTCATCGCGGCGGCGGCCTCCTCCGCCGTCGGGCGGCCGGCGGCGGAGAGTTCCCGGCCCGGACGCACCAGGTGAACCGCCATGTGGCCGGAGGCCGTGTAGATGATGAAGCCGTCCTCGTAGGTCCGCTGCACCGGCAGCGCTGTGCCCGAGTCGTCGGTGCGGTCCAGCCGCGAGAACTCCCAGAAGCCGATGAAGCGGCGGTGCTCGTCCGTGAGTTCGGCCAGGTCGGATAGCCGCCTCCAGGTCAGCCGCACGACGCCGCCGTCGGCGCCGGCAGGTGGCTGCAGAGTCAGGCTGTCCTCCTCGAATTCGTAGTGACGGACGTAGTCCGAGCCGGCGCCGCGCGGGTTCATGCTCGCCCGCAGGTGGTGGGTGACGGTGCCCGCCTCCGGGTCCACCGTGAAACCGCCGAAGTAGGACGTGTACGACCGGTAGGCCGCCAGGATCTCCTCGGGTGTCGCCTCGTCACCCGCATACGGCGCCCGATCGGCGCCCTGGATGACGACACCCATCGTTCCGGCCGGGTCGTACATGATGAAGCCGGTCGACGACTCGTTGCGCGAAAGCTCTTCGCCTTCCCCCGAGTAGCGGACGATCGAAGCGAGTTCCCAGGCGCCGTGAAACGGCGCGCCCGGGTCGTCGGCCGCGGCCGGGGCGGGCGACTGGTCGGCGGTGGGACCAGCGCAGCCACCAAGTAACAGGGCGAGGCCGGCAAGGGCACAGTGAATCGAACGCATCGTCAGGATCCTCCCAAGTCAGTGGCATCGGCATCCGGGAATCGCCAGTTCGGCGGCGGCTCGAACCCTTCCCCGCCCGCGCCGAAGGACTGCACAGGGTTCGGTGGTTGCAGGGCGCGGAACTCCCGGGCCTTTTCGAAGAGACGCACAGCCACGTCCGGATCGTCCGTGGCCAGATTCCGTTCTTCGAAGGGATCTTCCTCGATCCGATACAGGAGCTGTTCCGAGGCCGCCGCCGATCCGGGTCGGTCGAGCGGCGGGCCGATGACGACGAGCTTCCAGGCGCCCGACATCACCGACACCTGCTCCCGCTCCGGGTTCTTCTGGCCGACGAAGGAGTACAGGTCGCGCGGCGGGCCGTCCACGTCCGAGCCGGCGAGGACATCGCGGACGTTGCGGCCGTCCAGTTCCTTGCCGCCGTGGTCGTTCAAGCCGGCGACGCCCATCAGGGTCGGCAGGATGTCGATGTAGGCGACCGGCGGCTTCACCCGGCGGCCGCCCGAGATGCCCCCCGCCGGCCAGCGCGCCGCCGCGGCGACGCGCGTGCCGCCCTCGAAGACGGTGCTCTTCGTGCCCCGGTAGGGCCCGTTGTCAGCGGCACCGAGGCCGCCGCCGTTGTCGCTGAAGAAGAGGACGAGAGTGTTCTCCGCGATGCCGCGGTCGTCCAGCGCCCGAAGAATGCGGCCGACGCCCTCGTCCAGCGCGTGGACCATCGCGGCGTGGACGCGGCGGTCTTCGCGGCGCTGCTCCTCCGGCGGCAGAGGCCAGCCGGCGGTGACTTCCTCCCAACTGCGCGGCGGCTCGACGGCGTCAAGGTGCGCGTAGCGCGGCAGGTCCTCCTCCCTGGCCTGCAGCGGAGAATGGGCCGCGTTGAACGGAACGTAGAGGAAGAACGGCGCCTCGCCGCTCGCGTGCCGGTCGATGAACCGGACCGCGTGCTCGGCCACCAGGTCCGTGACGTAGCCCTCTTCGTCGGCCGGCTCGTAGCCGTGAAACCAGTCCCGTTCTCCGAACCGCTCCTTCGTGAAGTAGTCGATCGACGTGTTGTGACCGACGAACTCCGTGAAGCCGCGCCGCAACGGGTGGTGCTCCCGGCGGACGTGGCCCAGATGCCACTTGCCGAAGACGGCGCGGTGCTCGTAGCCGGCCCTTGCCAGCACCTCGGCCAGGGTGACCTCCTCGGTGTCCAACCCGAAGTCCTGCCAAGGTGCGATGACGTTCCGCATCAGCCCGTAGCGGATGGGATAGCGGCCCGTCATCAATCCCGCCCGCGTCGGCGAGCAGATCGGCGCCGTGTAGAAGCGCTCGAGCAGCACTCCCTCGGCGGCGATCCGGTCGATGTTCGGCGTGGCGATGTCCCCGCCGTGGAAGCTGACGTCATGCCGGCCCAGGTCGTCCGGGACGATCAGGACGATGTGCGGAAGCCTTGTTTCCGGTGGAGGCGTCGGCGCCCCGCAGGCCGCCAGCAGGATCAGCGCGCCCGCCGGACCCGCACGGAACCAGCGGGAGGCGAGTGGCCGCAGGCTGCGGTTACCCGCCAAGGCCCTCCACCATCGCGGCGCGCAGTCTGGCCATGGCCGCGGCTGCCTCTTCTGTCAGGTCGTCCCTGGCCAGCGGACTCTGTTCCCCCACATCGTTCTCGAAGTCGAAGAAGCGGCCGTCGTCGTACAGCTTGTAGCGGCGATCGTGGACGAAGGTCACCTCCGGGACGTTCAGGAAGCGCGGCCGGAAGTCGGTGAAGATCGAGTCGCGGGCGGAGTCTGTTTCGCCGCGGAGGACAGGCAGGAAGCTCCTGCCGTCGATCGTGCGGTCGTCCGGCAGCGCCGCGCCCGCAGCTTCGACCATGGACGGCAGAAAATCGCTGAGGTCGATCAGGGCCTCCGAGGTCCAGCCGCCGTCGATGCCGGCCGGCCACGAGGCGATGAACGGGACGTGGCTACCGTAGTCAATCGTCCCGCCCTTGCCGCCGGGGATCACGGTGCCGTCGAGCAGCGCGCTGGTGATCTGTCTGGGCGTACCGTTGTCGGCAGTCAGAAGGATCAGCGTGTCGTCCAGAACACCAAGTTCCTCCAGACCGTCGAGCATGCGGCCGACCAGCTTGTCCGTGTAGGCCACCATGTCGGCGAAGTGGGCGCGGTCCTCCGCCTTGCGATCGACGTTCCAGTCCGCACTGTCAGGCGTCGGCACGAACGGGGCGTGGACCAGGGCCATCGAGTGGTAGGCGAAGAACGGCCGGTCGGAGTCCTCGCGAACGAGTGCTCCGATCTTCTCGAGCAGGAAATCGGCGAACAGGTCCGGGCCGTACTCGCCCTCGAAGACCCCACCTGTCTCGCCCGGTCCCCAGAGCAGCGGATCGGCGTAGCGCTCCCCCTTCTGATGGTAGTGCCAGACCAGGTAGTCGTCGAAGCCGGCCTCCTCGGGCGTTCGCCCCAAGCCCTCGCAGCAGTCCTCCTTCCAGGCCAGTTGGAACCCGGAGAGCTGCCACTTCCCCGCCATGAATGTGGCGTAGCCGGCGTCCTGCAGCAGGTTCGCGAACGTGACCTCGTCCCGCGGCAACACGCCCCACTCGGTGTAGTTGCGGCTGTTGTAGCGCCCGGTCATCAGCTTGAGCCGCGACGGCGAGCAGAGCGGCGTCGAGTAGGCGTGGGTGAAGCGGATTCCTTCCGTAGCCAGACGGTCGATGTTCGGCGTCTCGTACGAAGCGCCGCCGTAGGCGCCGATCGCCTCGAAGCCGAGGTCGTCGATCAGGATGAGGAGGATGTTCGGTCGCTTCGGCGGGAACTGCCAGTTGGGCGGGGGTTTGAAGCCTTCACGGCCGGCGAAGAACGGCGCCACCGGATTGGGCGGCTGGAGCGCCCGGAACGCCGCGGCTTTCTCGAGGAGGCGCGCCACCAGATCGGGATGTTCGGCCGACACGTCCCGCTCTTCGAAGGGATCCTCGGCCAGCCGGAACAGCATCATCCGCGACGCGTCCACCGCGTCCTCCCGGACCAGCGGCGGCCCAACGACGACTAGCTTCCACTCGCCCTCGGTCACGGAGACCTGCTCCCGCTCGGGGTCGAGCTGGGCGATAAAGGAGTAGAGATCACGGTCCGGACCGGCATTGGCCTCACCCGTCAGCAGGTCGCCGACGTCGACACCGTCCAGCGGCTTGCCGCCGTGATCGTCGATGCCGGTGATTCCCATCAGGGTCGGCAGCACGTCGACGTAGGACACCGGCGCCTCGATCCGGCCGCCGGCCTCGACGTTCCCCGCCGGCCAGCGCGCGGCCGCGGCCACCCGTGTGCCGCCCTCGAAGACGCTGCCCTTGGCTCCACGGTAGGGGCCGTTGTCGCCGATGCCGACGGAACCGCCGTTGTCGCTGAAGAACAGGACGAGCGTGTTGTCGGCGATGCCGTGACCGTCGATTGCGTCGAGGATCCGGCCGACGCCCTCGTCGAGCGAGTGAACCATCGCCGCATGAACCCTGCGCCCGTTCCGCCGCCGCTCGTCGGCGGCAAGCGGCCGGCCGGCGGTCGACTCCTCCCAGCCGCGCGGTGGATCGAGCGCATCCAGGTCGGCGTATCGCGGCAGGTCTTCCTCCTTCGCCTGGAGCGGCGAGTGCGGCGCGCTGAACGGGACGTAGAGGAAGAACGGCGCGTCGCCGCCGGCGTGGCGATCGATGAACCGCACCGCGTGGTCCGCGAGGAGGTCCGTCACGTACCCCTCCTCGTCGACCGACTCGTAGTCGTGACTCCAGTCCCGTTCGCCGATCCGCTCCTTCGTGAAGTAGTCGACCGCCGTGTTGTGGCCGACGAACTCGGTGAAGCCCCGGCGCAGCGGATGGTACTTGCGGGCGAAGTGGCCGAGGTGCCATTTGCCGAAGATGCCGCGGTGCTCGTAGCCGGCCCGGGCCAGCACTTCCGGCAACGTGACCTCCGACGTGTCCATCCCGTAGTCCCGCCAGGGCGCGATCACCGCCCTCATCAGGCCGAAGCGGATCGGATAGCGGCCCGTCATCAGACCGGCCCGGGTCGGCGAGCAGACGGGCGCGCTGTAGAACCGCTCCAACCGCACACCCTCGGCGGCGATCCGATCGATGTTCGGCGTCGCGATCTCGCCGCCGTGGAAACTGACGTCGTGACGTCCCAGGTCGTCGGGGACGATGAGGACGATGTTGGGGAGGGGCGCTGGAGCCGGTGCGGCCGGCGTCGGTGAGTCGCCACACGGGGCGACAAGGAGACCCGCGGCGACTAGCAGGGACGCCTGGGAGAGACGGACCGAGGGGCTGGACACCGTCCTTCTAGGCTACACGGGCACTCGGGCTCGTGCGCCAAGTGGCGACTACGCTTCGCGGAGAAGGTCGGTGATCTTCTGTCGCGAGGCGCCGAAGGCGGGCAGCAGGCCGCCGAGGACACCCGTCACGGTGGCCAGGAAGATGCCCGAGAAGAGGGCGAACGGCGTCGTGCGCAACTGGAACGTGATCTCGCTGAACGTCACCTGGTTCATCGTGCCGGTCTGAATCGCGTTGAGCGGCAGGGACAGCAGGGCGCCGAAACCGCCCGCGACCACGCCGAGCAGCACCGCTTCCAGGAAGAAGCTGCCCATGATCGAGCGCCGCTTGAAGCCGAGCGCGCGCAGCGTGCCGATCTCGCGGGCTCGGGCGGCGACCTGCGCGTACATCGTGTTCGCGGCGGCGAAGCACGCGCCGATCGCCATCAGCACGGCCAGCACGTTGCCGAGGATGATGAACTGGCCCGACGACGTTTCCGACTGGAGCTCGTAGTACTCGGGTTCCGTGAGAGCCTGCACCTGCAGGCGCTGGTCCGCCTTGACCGTCTCGATCAGGTTGCCCGCCGCGGCCGGCGACGCGGCCTGGAGCCGGGTCGACGAGTAGTAGCCGCTGCGACGGAACGAATCGCCCAGGTCACGGTAGTCCCCCCAGATCTCCGAGCCGTGCGCTCCCACGCCGGCGAACGTGCCGACCACCCGGAAGGTGTTGCGGCCCATCTTGCGCTCGTCGCCGACCCGCAGGCCGAGCCGGCCGGCCAGGCTGCGGCCGACGATGATCTCGCCGCGGCCAGGCTCGAACACCCGGCCCTCGGTGATCTCGAAGCCCGGACGGATGGCGAACGCTCCGGGCTCGACGCCGCGAACCATCACGTTCGTCTCACTTCCGTCGACCCGCTTGAAGATCTGGATCGTGACCGTTTCGCCGGACGCCATCACCGCACCTTCGGCCGTTCGCTCGACACCGGGCATGGCGGTCAGCAGGCGGTGGCTCTCCTGCGCGTAGGAACTCTCCATCTCGGCGCGGGTGCCGTCCCGCATCACGATGACGACCGAGGGATCTCCGGTGTCCGCGAACGCGGCCCGAAGGCCGCCGGCGAGGGCGAGCACGCCGATGTAGACGAGGACGACGAAGCCGATCGAGGCCAGCGTCATGAACGCCACGCCACGGCGTTCGAACAGGTTGCGGTACGTGTACTTGATCGGGATCATGCCGTCTCCTCGCGCATGCCGGCCACCGCTAGAGCCGCCTCAATCCGTCGACGATCTTGAGACGTGCCGCCGCGACCGCCGGGAAGACACCGCTCAACAGGCCCACCGAGATACCGATCGTGACCGCGGTCACCAGCACCTGGGAATCGAGCGCGAAGCCGCCGAAGCCGAAACCCATCTGCTCCAGGAACGGCGTCGCACCCTGAATGGCGACCGCCGTGAAGCCGACGCCGAGCAGCGAGCCCAGCACGCCGACCGCCAGGGACTCGCCGATCACCATGCCGAGCACCTGGTTGCGCCGGAAGCCCAGGGTCCGAAGCACGGAAACCTCGGTGGTCCGCTCGCGCGCGGCCATCGCCATCGTGTTCGCGGTGATCAGGAAGATGGAGATGACGATCGCGAGCCCGATCATCGTGAAGAAGAACGTGAGGTTGCCCAGCATTTCCGTGAACGAGGCCGCGAAAGCCTCGGCGGTCTCCGCTCGCACCTGGTTGTCCGAGTTCTCGAACATCGCCTCGGCGGCCGCGATCACCGCGGGAGCTGCGTTCGGATCGTCGAGCCGCAGCCAGTAGGTGCCGTTCTGACCCGGGTTGCCCATTGCCTCCTCGACATAGCGCCGGTGGAAGAAGATCTGCCGCTCCTGGCCCGGTTCGTCGTAGTCGAAGATCGCGCGCAACTGGAGCTCCACGTCGATCGGGAAGATGTCGCCCTTGATCGTGATCGTGTCGCCGATTGACCACCCCTGGATCTCGGTCAGCTCGCGGCCGGCGGCGAAGGCGGTGCGCTGCTCCGCGAACGCCTCCCACTCCTCCTCGTTCCAGGTGTAGTCGTAAAAGACGCTGCGGAACGTCTCCGGGTCGACGGTGAAGCGGGGGAAGAAGTTCTCGGGCCGCTGGTCCTTGTAGACGCCCTGGAACCAGTTCTGGGGTGTCACCGCGACCACGTTGTCGATCGTCCGAAGCCGCTGCTCGTACGCCTCGGGCAACGGAAACGTCAGCGAGATCGCGTTGCGGACGACCAGCCGGTCGGGGATCTCGGATTCGTCGGCGAAGTTCATCGCATCGTTCACCACCCCCAGCAGCGACAGAATGAACAGCGCCATCGCCAGACTGGCCATGGTCAGGAAGGTGCGCCGCTTGTTGCGCAGCAGATTGCGTCGGATCAGCTTGATCATGCTCCAGCTCCCGCGTCGCCCGACACCAGTTGTCCCTTGTCGAGCCGCACCAGGCGCTTCGCCCTCGCGGCCGCGTTCGGGTCGTGGGTCACCATGAGAATCGTCTTGTTGAACTGCTCGTTCAGTTGACCGAGGAGGTCGAGGATCTCCCGCCCCGAGTCCGCGTCGAGATCGCCGGTCGGCTCGTCGGCCAGCAGCAGGGTCGGATCGGTGACGATCGCCCGCGCGATCGCAACCCGCTGTTCCTGACCTCCCGAGAGCTGCCGTGGGTAGTGCTTCATCCGGTTCTGCAGGCCGACCACGGAGAGCGCTGTCTCGACCCGCCGCCGGCGCGCCGCCCGCGACCCGCGCCGGAGCGTGAGCGGCAGCTCCACGTTCTCGTACGCCGTCAGCACCGGGATCAGGTTGTAGAACTGGAAGATGAAGCCGATGTGGCGCTGGCGCCACTTGGCCAGTCTGCTCTCGTTCATCCGGCTCACCTGTTCGCCGGCGACGACCAGGTCCCCGCTGGTCGGCTGGTCGATCCCCGCGAGCAGGTTGAGCAGCGTGCTCTTGCCAGAACCTGACGGCCCCATCAAGGCGACGAAGTCGCCCGCCTCGACGTTCAGAGTGATGCCCTGGAGCACCTTCAGTTCGAACGCGTCCCGCCGGTAGTTCTTCGTCACGTCGCGCATCTGGACGACGGTTTCAGCCATCTATCAGCTCCCTCGTTGGACTCTCTAGGAGGCCTCGCGTACGCGCAGGCCCGGTGTGAGCTCCGGCGTCGGACTTCGCACGACGACCTCGCCGCCTCGAAGGCCGGACAGCACCTCGAACTGGTTGCCGTCCTGCTCCAGGCCGAGCTCGATCGGCAGCCGCTCCAGTTGGCCGTCGCGCAGTAGCAGCACGTACTCGCCGCCGCCATCGTTCGCTATCGCTTCCGCCGCCACCAGGATCTTCGGTTCCGCCTGGAGCACGGTCTCGTCGACTCCCTCCTGCAGGAAGGTGACGCTGCAGCTCATGTCCGGCACCAGGCGAACGTCGCGGTCATCGATCGTGACCTTGACCTGGACCACGGCGCGCTGCCGGTCCGCGGTCGGCACGATCTGCCGCAGCCTGCCGTGGTACTCATGGTCCGGCACGGCGTCGACCTTGATCGTCGCCGGCTGGCCGAGCTGGATCCGGGCGATGAAGCTCTCGTTGATGTCCGCCTCGACCTCGAGCGAGGTTGGATCGGCGATCCGCACCAACGCGCCGGTGGCCTGCTGGCTGGTGAATCCTCCCGGTGCGACCATCTCCCCCACTTCGACCGTCCGTTCGATGACCACCCCGTCGACTGGAGCGCTGATCACCGTGTAGGCGAGCTGCGCTTCGATCGACTCCAGGTTCGCCCGTGCCGTGCCCACCTGGGCCCGCGTCACGTGAAGCTGGGTTACCGCCGCGTCCAGGTCGGCGGAAGGCGCAACGCCCGCCTCGACGATCCGCCGCTGGCGTGCCTCCTCCCGTATCGCATCGGCGAGCCGCGCGGTCGCCTCGATCAGCGACGCCTGGGCGCGGCGCACCGCCGCCTCGAGGTCATCGCTGTCGAGCACCGCGATCACGTCGCCGGCCGCCACCGCGTCGCCCTCGTCGACGTGTAACTCCGTGATCCGGCCGATGATCTTCGCCCCCACCGCCGCCCGCACCCGCGCGTAGGTGTAGCCGGTCGCGGTGAGCACGGTCGACGCCTGCTCGGGGGTCAGGCGCTGGACCGTCGTCGTCTCGACCTCGGGCATGAGGAAGGGCACGTACTGATCGGGGGGCACCCGATAGAAGGCGAAGACCGCGGCCGCCACGAGCAGCAGCACGATCCCCCACTTGATGAAGCGTCCGCGCCGAGGCCGATACTCGTACTCGTCGTCGTCGCGCAGGATGGACAGATCAGGCCGCGGCGGCGAGAGCTCGGGACCGTCGCCCTGACTGGCCGGTGCGCTCACCGGCGCACCGCTGGCTTCGGCGGACTGGCGCCGCCGGCCGATCGTTCCATGCCGCGCATTCTATGGTTCTGGTTTACGCGGCGTGGAACCGATGGTTTCGGGCCTGGGCGCGGCGGCGAAGCCCGTGCCCGCTACTTCAGCCCCAACATGGATCCACCCGTCAGAAACTGGTACTCCGTCACCTGCCGGTAGATCTCTCCCGGCCGCAGCACCGTGCTTGGGAACGTCGGCTGATTCGGAGAGTCAGGAAAGTGCTGGGTTTCGAGGCAGAAACCGCCTCGGTGGACATACGGGCGGCCGCTCTTTCCGACCAGCGTTCCGTCGAGGAAGTTCCCGGTGTAAACCTGCAGCCCCGGCGCCGTCGTCTTCACGACCAGCTTCCTGCCACTCGTCGGTTCGACGACGGTGGCCGCCATACGCATTTCGCCGTCTTCCTCCGCCGGCCGCAGCACCCAGTTGTGGTCGTAGCCGCCGCCAAAGCGAAGCTGGTCGAAGTCGTCGTCGATCCGGTCTCCGATCAACGCCGCGGTCCGGAAGTCCATCGGCGTGCCTTCGGTGGACACGATCTCGCCAGTCGGAACCAGCGTGCCGTCGACGGGCGTGTACTTCTCGCTGTTGAGCAGAAGCTCGTGGTCCAGGATGTCGCCCTCGCCCTCCCCCTTGAGGTTGAAGTACGAGTGGAAGGACAGGTTGACAACGGTGGGCTCGTCGGTCACCGCCTCCGCTTCAATGCGAAGGTCGCCGACCGGCGTCAACAGGTAGCGCACCTGGAAGTCCACGTTGCCCGGATGGCCTTCCTCGCCATCGGGACTCCGGTATCGGAGCACGACGCCCGCCCCGTCGCTGTTCTCGAACGGTTCGCCTTCCCAGACCACGCGGCTGAGCCCTCGGACACCGCCGTGGAGACTGTTCTTTCCATCGTTCTGGGGCAGCGTGTGGTTCTCGCCGTCGAGAGTGAAGCGACCCCCGGCGATGCGATTCGCATAGCGCCCGACGACAACGCCGAAGTAGGGGTTGGTGTCCGCGAGATACGAAGCGAGGTCGTCGAAGCCGAGCACGACATCGGCGAACTCGCCGTCCCGGCCCTGGGCCGTCAGGGACACGATCGCGCCGCCGAGTTCGGCGATCTCGGCCTGGAGCCCCGTCCGCGACGCGAGACGGAAGATCTCGACCTCCCTGCCGTCGACTTCGGCCCACGGGCGCCGCATCACTTGCACCATCTCGCGCAGAACGGCTATCTCTTCGGGCATCTCGGGCGGAGGATACGTGTACCCGCAGGCTCCCGCGCTGATGCCGGCCAGGAGAAGGATGGGGACGGGCGACCGCACGGTCAAGCGGGCAGACTAGCAGCGGGTCGCCTGCCCAACTTGCTTCGCGGTCGTCCGTCGCGCAGACTCAAGGGTAGCCATGCCTGATTTCCAGCACCAGCACATGTTCGAACACGCCGGCGACGAGCCGGAGTACCGCCGCCTGACGTCGGACCACGTCCAAGTCCAGTCCGCCGGCGGCCGCGAGACCCTGCACATCGAGCCCGAGGCGTTGCGGCTGATCGCCCGCGACGCGATGGACGACATCGCCCACCTGTTGCGGGCCAGCCACCTGGAGCAGTTGCGCCGCGTCCTGGACGATCCCGAGTCGTCGGCGAACGACCGCTTCGTGGCGATGGAACTGCTCAAGAACGCAAACATCGCCGCTGGCCGGGAACTGCCCGGCTGCCAGGACACCGGCACCGCGATCGTCCTCGGCTACAAGGGCCAGGACGTCTACACCGACTTCGACGACGAGGAGGAACTCTGCCGCGGCATCTTCGACGCCTACCAGGAGCGGAACCTCCGCTACTCCCAGATGGCGCCGCTGTCGATGTACGAGGAGAAGAACACCGCCACGAACCTCCCCGCCCAGGTCGACCTCTACGCGACGCGCGGCGACGAGTACCGCTTCCTGTTCATCGCCAAGGGCGGAGGCTCGGCGAACAAGTGCTTCCTCTACCAGGAAACGAAGGCGATCCTGAACCCGATCTCGCTGACGAACTTCGTCGACGAGAAGCTGCGCACTCTCGGCACGTCGGCCTGCCCGCCCTACCACATCGCCCTGGTCGTCGGCGGTACCTCGGCCGAGGCGACGATGAAGACGCTCAAGCTCGCGACCTGCCACGCGCTCGACGACCTGCCGACGAGCGGCAACGAGCGCGGCCGCGCTTTCCGCGACCTGGAGATGGAGGAGCAGATCTTCGAGCTCTGCACCCGAATCGGCATCGGCGCCCAGTTCGGCGGCAAGTACTTCGCCCACGACGTGCGGGTCATCCGGCTTCCCCGTCACGGCGCCTCGCTTCCCGTGGGCCTCGGCGTATCCTGCTCGGCCGACCGCCAGATCCTGGGCCGGATCAACCGCGACGGGGTCTTCCTGGAGCAACTCGAGGAGAACCCGGCCACGTACCTGCCCGAAATCGACGAGGACGAACTCAGCGGCCAGGTCGTCGCCATCGACCTGAACCGGCCGATGGACGAGATCCGGGCCGAGCTGTCGAAGTACCCGGTGGCCACCCGGCTGGCGCTCACGGGTCCGATGGTCGTCGCCCGCGACATCGCTCACGCCCGGCTCAAGGAACTCCTCGACTCTAGACAGGACCTGCCTCAGTACTTCAAGGACCAGCCCGTCTACTACGCCGGCCCCGCGAAGAAACCCGAGGGAAAGGCGTCCGGGTCCTTCGGTCCTACGACCGCGGGGCGCATGGACCCCTACGTCGACCTGTTCCAGAGCCATGGCGGCAGCATGGTCATGCTGGCCAAGGGCAACCGCTCGCCCGAAGTCCGCCGCGCCTGCGAGAAGCACGGCGGCTTCTATCTCGGCTCGATCGGCGGTCCGGCGGCCGCCCTCGCCGAGCAGAGCATTCGCAAGGTCGAGTTGCGGGAGTTCGAGGATCTCGGCATGGAGGCCATCTGGCAGATCGAGGTCGAGAACTTCCCCGCCTTCATCGTGATCGACGACAAGGGGAACGATTTCTTCGCCCCGTTCGCGAAAACACGGGCTGTAGCGATCGGTGGCGGAAGAAGAACATAAGACATCCCTAGTTTCTCCTTCAAGAAATGACTCGAACTGCGGAAACTGCTAGAAAATCTCTTTCTGCGGCCCTGTTTCTCTCGGTTTTTTTCGCCGCCAGTGGCGCAACCGCCCAGCGAGCCACTTATCCGCCCGAAGAATTCGCTGAACGGCGAGCGCGCCTCTGCGAACGCCTGGACGGCGGCGCGGTGCTCGTGTTTTCGGAGACCATGCCGCGCTACGGCGCCCGCTTCCGGCAGGACCACGACTTCTTCTACCTGACCGGCTACGAGGGCCGAAACGCCGTCCTCCTGCTCGAGGTCGACGGCTGCGAGGCCCGGCTCTACCTGCCCCACCAGGGCGACCGGGAGAAGTTCATCGACGGCCCGAACTGGCTCTATGCCCCCGAGAAGGCCAAGGGCAGCGGCTTCGATGTCGACCACCTCGCCTACCTGCCCGAGCACCTGGCCCGACGCCGTGGACGGATGCCGGGAAAGGCCGGGAAGCTCCTCTGGATGCGTCTGGGCGAGCGCGACGAACTCGACCTCGCCCGAAGCGAGAAGGGCCTCTACCTCGGGCGTCGCGAGCAGAACCCCTGGGGCGGCCAACCGACCGAGCAGGCCCACCAGATCGCGACGATCCGCAGCCGCTACCCCTACGCGGAACTGCGCGACCTGACGCCGCACCTCGACCGCCTGCGGACGATCAAGACGCCGCGCGAGATCGAAGTCCTGCGCCGCGCCGGGAAGGTGAGCGCCGACGGCATCGCGGCGGCCATCCGCGCCACCCGCATCGGCGGCTGGGAGTACGAACTGGAGGCCGCGGCCAAGCATGTGTTCCTGAAGCACGGCGCCGAGATGGAGGCCTACCCCGCGATCGTCGGCTCAGGTCCCAACGGCTTGATCTGGCACTGGGTGAAGAACGACCGGCAACTAAAGGACGGCGACCTGGTCGTCATGGACTACGGCGCCTCCTTCGCCTACCTGACGATGGACATCACCCGCACCTGGCCGGTGACGGGCAAGTTCGACGACGTCCAGGAACGCGCCTACCGCGCCGTCCTCGAGGCGCAGAAGGCGATCATCGCCGCCATGCGCCCGGGCGCAACCCGGCGAGAGACCACCCGAATCTGCCGCGAGATCTATGACCGCTGGGGTTTCGAGGACAAGCCGGCCCACGGCGCCGGCCACTTCGTCGGTCTCTCCGTCCACGACGTCGGCGACAGCTCCCTACCCTTCGAGCCGGGCATGGTGATCGCCGTCGAACCGATCCTCGAGATCCCGGAGCGGAACATCCACATCCGCATCGAGGACACGGTGCTGATCACCGAAGGCGAGCCGGAGATCCTGAGTGCGGCCGTGCCGAAGGAAGTCGACGAGTTGCTTGCCCTGGTCGGAGCCGCTCGCTAGCTGCTGCTCCGTCACCCCGTGCGACGAGCTGCGGGCAGTCGCACCGTCACGTCGTCGTTCTCCGCGGCCAGTCCCTTGGCGAGATAGTCGACCGCCCTCTTGCGCTCGGCGGCCTCCTCGGCGAACCGGCTCTCGAAGAACGAGAAGGCGGCGAGGATCGTCAGCATCTGCTGCCGTGCCGGCCGCATCGACCGCACGCTCGGGAGGGGATCGCACGGCCTGCCTCCCTGACCCTGGGCCACGCCCTCGTCCAGGCCTCCGAGCCCGGGCACATCGCCTAGGTCGGCGTCTTCCGCCACCGCGCCCATCAGGGCGTCGCACGGCAGGGTGTCGCCGTGCCTGGACCAACGGGAGGTGTAACGGGCGATGTCGGCGAAACCCACATGTGAGCCATGCCGCAAGGTGACCAGCCCGCTGCGCGGCGCTCGCTCCGGCAGCGAGGCCGCGTTCTCCGGGTACGGCACGATGGCGTCGGCGTCGCCGGCGATCATCAGGAACGGCACGTCATCCGTCTCGAAGAAGGCGGGCGTGAACATGGCGCTGGGTCCCGCGATCGAGACGGCAGCCGCGACCCGACCGTCCCGGAGATCCGGATGGAAGGCGGCGAGCGTGCTGGTCATGCCGCCGAGCGACAGTCCCATCACGCCGATGCGCTCCGGATCGATGGCTCCGAAGAACTCGTGCGTCGGGTCGTCGTTCCAGCGCAGCAACCTGTCGATCAGGAACCCCACGTCGCCCGGCTGGTGAACCACGTCCTCGAAACGCGGCCCGCCCGGACTCGCGAAGTTGGTCAGCGGATAGTCCGCGGCAACGAAGAAGTAGCCGTGCCGGGAGAAGTGCCGCGCCAGGTAGTCGCCTTCCGACCGCCTGGACATGAAGCCGTGGCTGTAGACGATCAACGGAAAGCCGTTCGCCGGTCGGCCCTCTCGCGCGACCCCCCGCGCGTTCGGTTTCGTTGGATACTTGATCGACGTCACGAGCCGCCGCTCGTTCGAGCCGGCGAAGTCGTTGTTCGCCTGCGTCGGCCGGCTCCGATCGACGAACGTCGTGTCCAGCCTCTTGACCTGGTAGGGCCCTCGCGCGAGTACTTCGCGGCTCGCCTGACCCTCCGGCGTGTCGACGCCGGCAGTAGCGAAGAAAAGGCCCACCGCACAGGCCAGCATCAGAACCAGGCCGAGCCCGGCGATTGCGACGATCTTCAGGACTCTCATTGCTGCACCCCGACTCCGGACGCTAGCAGTCAGCGTTGAGCGCGCTCAGCGCTGGAGAACCCCCTCCCTGACGAGTCGCGCCACCAGGGTCAGCTTCCCCTCGGCATCCAGGCAGTCGGGCAGGTCCTCGATGGCGAATTCGTCAGACGTCGTCGCGAACTGAAGCGCCGGCCACACGCCAGCCGGCAGCCTGATCTCACGGCCACCGAACCGGAGGAGGCACGACTCCCTGTCCGTCACGGCTTCGGTGAGCAGCCCGGCCCGGCGCCTTACCCGCGAGCGGGGCGTCAGCCGGTCTCCGTGGAGTCGCTGGCTGAGCAGGTCGGTGAACAGGGGTACGTCGGCGGCCAGGAGCTCGTCCGCGAAGCGGCGCCACACGACCTCGGCATCGAACTGCGACTGCACGAACGCCAGCTTCTCGCCGAACAGGCGCTCTCGCTCGGCCACGGGGAATTCCTCGCGAGCGAACTCGCGAGGGAGATTCCGGCGCAGCGACTCCTCCTCGAGTGCCGCCGCAGCGACGCTTTCGACGAGGAACTCGGCCCATGTGAACGCCGTGAGCCCGAGCGTGACGTGCAACGACGTCTGCCCCGTCGAACGGGCCGAGTGCATCAGGCCTCGTGGGATGTAGAGGGCGCTGCCCGGGCCGAGTTCGAACTCGTCGGTGGTGTCGCCGGGAGGCGTACCGCGTTCGAAGCCCTGGCCCCGGAGTGGCAGTTTCACCTTCGTGTCGTAGATCGACCAGCGCTTGGTGCCACTGATCTGCAATACGAAGACGTCATGGGTGTCCCAATGCGGGGCGAAGCCCTGCGCCTCGGGCGGCGTGAGATACACGTTCGTCTGGGCCCGCGACGAGAAGCGCCGTCCGAGCGCGACGCACAGCCGGGCCAGCGTCGGTACGCGCGTTTGAAGCTGGTTGAAGATGATGGTCGCGCCGTCGTCGAAGTGCCTGGCGACCTCAAGCGGCTGGACCCTGCCGGCGTCGTTCGCGTACTCACGGGAGGCAACGTCGCCGTCGGCACGAACCAGCTTGATGTCGCGATGACTGGCCGAGTGGGTGCCGAGCACGGTGTCGAGGTCGCTCACCGAGAGCAGCCCGGCGTAGTACGCCGGCGCGTCGCGCCGGATGTGAAGAAACCGCTGCTCGTAGTAGTCGTCTTCGAACTCCGCCGGCGGCAGCGGATCGAGGAGCCAGGCGTACCACCCGCGGTCGTTCGCCGATCCCGGCCCGGTGTGGTCCGTCGTCATCTGGGCGCTCCCTGCGTCGTGGCCCATCGTGGTTCGTTCTCGCGCGTCGGCTCCGGCAGTCGGGTCGCCGCTTGACACCCAGGGCCTGCATCTCTACTATACCGGACTCATTCGGTCCCAGTTTCCAAACGCAGGAGCAACGTCATGGGTAGATCGGAGAACAGCGAGCCTGGAGCCAATCGTCCCGCCACGCCGATGTCGCTGACGGACGAAGACATCACCACTGTCCGGGTCGATCGCCGCTCGTTCCTTTCTCGCGCGGTCGCGGTCGGATCGCTCGCGGCGGCCGCCGTCGTGACGACGGCCTGCCCAGGCGGGACCGACTCCGACGGCGGGGGCGACGCCGGTGCCCCGGCCGATTCCGATCAGGCGACCGACTCCGACCAGGCGACCGATTCCGATCAGGCGACCGATTCCGATCAGGCGACCGACTCCGACCAGGCGACCGATTCCGATCAGGCGAC
>VXZQ01000001.1 GCA_009845425.1 Holophagales bacterium | reverse complement strand
GCGGCGCCCGCAGCCGCTCGATGATCTCCGTCTGCGGAACGCCCGACCGCAGCAGACCGTCCAGCTCGCGCTTGAGCTCCGGCTCGAGACGGTCGATCCGGCTCATGCGGCCGCGGGTGCGGCGGCCCTCGCCCCAGCCCGGATCAGGCATCGGGAGCCGGCCTCGCCACGCCCGGCACGCTCGCACGGCCCTCGGCGACGTCCAGGCCGCGCTCCGTCAACTGGAGCCGGTACACCGACTCGGCGAGCTGCGTCGACCGGATCAGGCCCTGCTCCTCGAGCCAGGCCAGCGCCGAGCGCTGCTGGTCCGACGTCGGCCGGTGGCCGAGCATCTCCAGCGAGCTCCGCAGGATGCGGCTGTTCGCTTCGTTGCCGCCGGCCTCGAGGACCTGCAGCACCGCGAGCCGCAGGTCCCGCTCCATCTGAGCCTGGAGGTTGGCGCGGAGCGTCACTGCTTCCGCTCGCTCAGCAGGGCCTGGAGGATGTTGTCGAGCACGCGGTTGCCGGCCGTGATCGCGCCCTTGACCTCGCCCACCTCGGCCCGGACGTCGCCGATCTCGCCGCTCACCCGATCGCCGACCCGGGTGATCCGGCCCTGGATCTCCGTCAGGTCATCGTGCGTCGGCAGGGCCTCCATCTTCGCCTCGAGCGTCGTCACCCGCGTCTCGATCTCGTCGATGTCCTTCTTGTTGAGCTGGCCGCGGCGCGTCAGCCAGGTCCACACCATTCCCGCCGAAGCCATCAGGCTCGCGCCCAGGGCCAGAAGCAGCTCGAGCTGGATCAGGTCCAGGGTCACGCCGCCCTCCTCATCGCCTCGGCCATCCGCGCGAGGCTGTTCCAGTGCCGGTAGCTCCTGCCCGTCCAGCGGCCGATCGCCGTCAGGCGCCCGCGGGGCTCGTCGCGCCAGGCGATGTGCACCCAGCGCGGCGCGAACGGGACGCCGTACTCGTGAATGAGCTGATGCACGCCGAGGTCGTTGGCCATCAGCGCCGCGGCCATCCACAGCCAGCCGTCGCGCGACGGAGCCTGCCGTGGCATGGCGAGGCCGCTGGCGGTCCACTCCTCGCCGATCGCCTCGCACGCCGCCTCACCCTCGGAGGACGCCCGGAAGCCGGCCTTGAGCCGGATGTCGGCCGCCTGGCCGCGCACGTGCTGCGACGTCGCGCTGCCGCCGACCAACTCGTTCAGGGCTCCGCAGCGGTAGCCGCTGTTGACCACGATCGGCCAGCCGAGACGCTCGCGCAGGGGCTCGAGCACCTGGTGGCACAGAATCCCGAGGTGCGTCGTCACCGTCTCCGGCGGGTTGCACTGCTGCTTCCAGATCTCCGGGAAGCCGCGGCCCCGGGGCGACTCCAGCATCTCCGCCAGCGTGAAGTGCGCACTGAGGCGATCCTTCATGGCTGCCGATTCTCAGTCCCGGTCACGGACCCGAGTGGCGATGTCCGCGTCATCGCCGGCCTTGACGATCCGCCGCACCTGCCGCGTGCTCAGCCCGTGACGCTTCGCCAGCTGGTCGTAGGAGAGGCCGTCCTGGAACTGCCGCCGGATCAGCTGGTCGCGCTTCGCACGGTCGACCTCGCGCCGCAGCGCCTCCGCGGTCGGCATCGGATCGCCGCCCATCGCCTCCGTGAGCTCCGTCGCGATCAGGAGCGCCCGCTCGTAGGGGTCGTCCATCGCCACGGCCCAGGCGGTGTCGTTCACGGCCCGCCAGATCGCGGCGAGCATCCGGGACACCGGCGTCATCGCAGCACCGTCACTTCGGCCATGCCCTCGAACATGGCCAGATCGGCCGCCAGCTCCTCCCGTGACGCTCCGTCCCTGTACGCGACGACCAGATGGCCGTCCTTCAGCCCGGCCGGCTTCGTCCAGCGCATCAGGCGCGGCGTCAGAGCCTCCCAGACCCGATCGCCGATGCCCGGGTTGCCGCGGCACCAGCGCGACCACTCCTGGCTGGTGATCGACTCCTGCACCGCCTCGGCCATCTCCTCGTCGGCCGGCGCCGGCGCCGGGCGCGGCGCCGCCCCGACCTGAAGGTGCTGGCGGTCGCGCCATGCCTTCTCCACCGGCGACCGGAAGTAGCCCAGGCTGCCAACCCGGTAAGCGCCCTCGGCGAGGCGATCCTGCCGGCGCTCCATCACCTCGTCGATCGCCTCGCGCACGCACTCAAGCGGGATGCCGGCTTCGTGCCAGGAGCGCGCGAGCTCCCGGCAGCGCGGGCTGAGCAGCATGCCGCGGACGATCCGCCCGCAGACGTGGTCCTCGACGGCCATGACGTAGGTGGCGACGTTCACGCTTGTCCTCCGAGAAACGGCTGCAGGTCCGGAAACGGCTCGAGGCCCCGCTCGCTCCACAGCGCCAGGTCGGTGGCGCACCAGTCCGCCGCGAACTCCCCCGGCCGCCAGAGCTGGAGCCGGCCGAGGCACGGGAACGGCTCGCGCAGCGCCACGGCGTCCTCGAAGACCCAGTGCTGGTAGCCAGGCAGCGACCACTCCGGCTGGGGCGTCTCGACCTCGGGCGGCAGGATCTCCTTCAGCCGCACGACGCCGACGATCGCGCCGTAAGCCAGGTGGGCCTCGAAGTCGCGCACGAGCGTGCGGGTGTACCGGCCCACCAGACGCATCCAGGAAAGGTCGGCCTTCGACTTGCTCGCGTGAATCAGCAGGGTGCCCCTGTACCGCGGCGCCCACGTCCGGTTCTCGATCCGCTTGTGACCGTTGACGATCGCCCACGCCCAGGGCTGGCGGACTGACAGCGCCCTCACGGAAGCTCCAGCATCCAGCGTTCGACGCCGCTCTTGGCCGCGCACATGGAGCCGGCCAGGTTGCCGAGCGACCACAGACGGTCGGCCTCGTCACGGTCGCCGTAGAACTCGGCGTGTTGCGCCAGGGCTCCGGCGACGTAGGCGGTGAGCGCGAGCTCGTACGGAGCGGGACCGCCGTCGGCGTGCCCTCGGCAGCAGACTATGAACCGCGCCGTCATCACTGCTCCTGGCACATGGCTTCCAGGCGAGCCCGGTGGGTTGCCTGAATCTGGCGGGCCTTGCGGCGACGCAGATGGTCGTTAGGGTGCTCCTCGCAGAACCGATCGAGCACAGCGATCCGCTCCTCGAGATCGCGGATGCCCGGCTTCTTCATCGCGGTGCTCAACTCGTGGGCCGTCCGCGGCTTCTCCAGCAGCGAGTCCGTCACCCGTCCTGCCTCCGACGCATCGCCAGCAGCCCGTTGATCACCCGCACCGCGTGGTGACTCGCCGTCACCCGGTCGAAGCCGAGGTTCTTCCTGAGCCAGCGCTCGTAGCCGTCCTCGTGCCGCCACTCGATCTCGGACCGCAGCTCGGCAATCAGCCGCAGTTGATCGGCCGTCGCCATGCGCACAACGCCGGGCGGCAGCGGCTCCGGCTTCTTCTTCGGTCCGGGCGTGGCCCGCTTGCCGGGCTTACGGTCGATGCCCAGGGCGCGCAGGACCCGGTTCGCCTCGCGGACGTTCAGGTGGACCGAGGAGCGGTGACCCGTCTCGCCCTCGAGCAGGTCGCGGTAGGCGTCGTCGTCCAGGCCGCGCTGTCCCTTCAGCGTGTGGATCGCGCGGATCTGGGCCTTCGTGATCGGCCGCGGCCGCTGGCGGGCGGCCTCAGCCACCGTCCAGCCTCCCGAACGACACGACGGAGATCTTCGGGCTCCAGTCGAGCAGCCGCATCCACCGCGCGAGCTCGCGGCTCTCGCGGCGGAGGTCCGGGATAAGACTGCCCGGCGGGCGGTTCCCACACGCACCGTCAGGCGCGACGATCAGAGGCCGCCGTGGTTCGCGGCCGGGAACCTGAAGCCCGCCGGGCGCCGGAGCGCCGCTGCCATGCCGGACAGCAGCCGCCGGCTGCGGCGGTTGGTCGGTAGGAATGAGGACCGACCTCTGAGGAGCACTCACCGCTTACCCCGATCCTTCACACCGCGCGCCGAAGGCCCGGCGCTTCGTCCAAGTCGTCCAGCACGCCGTCGATCGCCCCGTCCGCGGGCTTCGTCTCGAAGTCCGGCGCGGGCTGGCTGCCGGGGTGGAGCACCGCGTGTGCGCACTCGAACTTGATCCAGTCCTCGCCGCGCGCCGAGGCCTCGGCCAGGCAGTCGTCGACCAGGGCGATCAGGTCGAGCCAGTTTCTGGCCCGCTCCGAGGCCGACAGGGCCGCGACAGCGCGTTCTTCCGTGCGGGAGGCACCAAGCACCACCCCGAGCGCGTCGGCCGCCTCGTCGACCGTCAGACCGGCCAGACGGACGCGATCGGACCGCAGGCCCACCTCCGGGATCGCGCCGACCTTGTCGGCCTGGCCCAGCAGGACGATCCCGAGCAGCGGCGACACGCCGAGCCAGTCCAGCTCGCGCAGCCGCTTCAGCGCCCGCAGCGTCTGGTGGTGCAGCGTGTGGGCGTCGTCGATCAGCAGCACGATCGGGGCGTTCTGCTGGGCGCGGCCGAGCACGCGGCGGACCTGGTGGCTGCGCGCCTCGCCGGACCGGCGAGGCCGCTCGTCGGCCGCCAGCGCCCTGACGATCGCCCACTCGATGTCGCCCATGTGAAGTCGCTCGCGGGTGAGCCGCAGCGGCTCCACGATCCGGGCGCCGGCGGCGCGGAGCGCCTTCCGCGTCGAGTGCGTCTTGCCGGCGCCGCGCGGGCCGATGATCGACACCATCAGGCGGGCCTCGACCGCGGCCGCGACCGTGCCGGCGACCCGGCGGTCGTCCGCCGTCTCGAGGTGGAGACGGGACCAGGGATCGGCCGGCAGGCCGACCCGCTTCCGCATGAGGACTTTCACGACTGGTCCTCCGCCTGCTGCACCTCCACCAGGCCGTAGGCGACGGCCGACTCGACGAGTTCCAGGAACTCCTCCTCGTCGGCCACCTTGCCCTCGGCGCGCATGATCGCGTAGAGCTCCTCGAGCGAGAGGGCGACTTCACCTCTCTCGGTCTGTGTCTTGATGCTCATCCGGTTCCTCCAACCGCCCGGGTCAGCCGGCCGGCAAGTTCCTGAACGGCGCGACGGGACAGACCCTCGCGCTCGAGGTAGGCCGCCACCTTCGCCCGCTGACCGGGCGAAAGCGGCGGGCACAGTGCTGTCAGCGCGCGCATCGCGCTGTCCAGATCGGCGTAGGCGTCGACGGCCATCGGGTTCTCGAGCGGCTCCGCCGGAGCCACCGGCGCCTTCATGGCGACCACGTTGCTAGAGTGGGCCGTCCGCGGCCGGAAGACGTCGGCTCCTCCTTTCCCCTCGTCAGCCGCCACCAGCGCCTCGAGGGGAGTCGGCTTCTGGCCGCGGACCTCGCCGTAGCGCGGAGGCTGCCACCGGTGCGCGGCCGCCCGCGTGCCGTCGTCGGCCTCGAGCACGATCGAGTCCGGGTCGTCGTCCGTCGACGGCCGGCGGGCGATCACCCGCTGGCCCGCGAACTCCGCGGCGGCGCCGGCCTCGACCTCCCACTGCTCGCCGAGCCACTTGACGATGCCGGCGACGTCGACGTTGCGCCGGACCTCGTGGGCCATCGTCTCCATCGGGTTCTCGGGCAGCGCCCTGATCGGCTCCGGCCGGCCGCGCAGCAGCGCCCGGAAGGCGTCCGACCGGCTCGCGACGCGGTTGGCCACCAGCGTCCGGCTGGGGCGGCTGTCGTTCTCGCGGCGCTCGTACTCGCCGAGGCGGTCGTTCAGCTCGGACAGCAGGATGTGCTTCTCCTCGCGCAGGTGAAGCGCCCGCTCGAAGCGGCTCCAGCGCGTCCGGTGCGACCGCTCCACGCCGCCCATCCGCGACGACTGGTACGGCTTCCCGGTCACCACCGCGATTCCGATCCGGCCCAGCAGGTCGACCGACGCCGACGACTTGGCCAGCGGACCGAGGTCGGACCAGAGGTTCTCCGGCACGCCCTCCATCGGCGGCCTGCCGCCGGCGAACGCCCAGCACAAGACGTCCATCGCGTCGACGGCCGTCTCGCCCAGGGCGACGACGTAGCGCGACACGACCAGGCCCGTGCACATGTCCCACAGCGCGTAGTTGAGGACGCGCTGGCGCTCCGGGCCGAGCGGCTTGTTCTTGTAGCCCGACGCCTTCCACGGGCGGTCGTACACCCGGAGCAGCCAGTCGTCGCCGCGGCGCTCCACGGGGTACAGGCGCTCCGACGTCGAGGCGTCGACCTGGACCGCCTGCATGGGCCACTCGGCGCCCATGCGCCGGTGCATCTTCCGACGCCGGAAGCCCAGCTCCTCGCGGGCGATCCGGTGAGCCGTGCCGACCGGCATCATCGCGGCCTCGGGCGGCAGCGCGCCGCTCCCGATCGCCGCCTCGATCGCCAGATCGAGCGGCACCGGCTTCGGGGATCGGTGCGCGATGGCCACCGCCACCCGCGTCCACTCCCGGTACTCCGGCCGCTGCGGCTCCCGGCGGCGCCGCGGACCGTTGAGCCGGGCCTGCCGGTAGACCGTCGCCGGCGAGCACCCGAAACGCCGCGCCAGGTCCTCGACGACCCGCGAGCGCTCGCCGCGAGGCGCGGCGGCGAGGGTCTCCCGGATCAGGCGGACGGCGTCGTCGGAGAGCATCGTCTCAGGCGGCGCTCCTGGCCTTGCAGGCCCTTTCGTACCCGGCCTTGAACTCCGGGTCGGTCTTCTTCCACTTGTGGACCATCGAGTACGCGATGTCGCAGGTCCGGGCGGCGCTCTTGGCGTCGGCGCCGTGCTCGATCTCGAACAGCACCGCCTGCTTGATCTGGGCGATCTCGGCTCGGGTGCGGCGGCGCTTGCGCTTCTTCGCCTGCCGGTGCTGCTCGTCCAGGATCAGGTCGCTCAGGGCCGGCTCGGCCTCCGGCTGCGGATCGTCCTCCGGCTGGGTCACGCCCAGCAGCTCGAGGTTCACGCGCACGTCGAGCAGGAGCTCTTCGGCCTGGTCGAGCTGCCGGCGCATCCGCTCCGCCTCAGACCGGAGGTGCTGTTCGGCTTCCACGAGGTCCTGGAACGTCATCATCGGGGGGGGGGTGAACTCATTGACCGTCTCCTTCTCCGAAGGCCAGCGAGCCGATGCGCTCGGCCGAGTCGGCCAGCGCACCGGCCAGCGCCGTCGCCCGCTCGCGCGTCGTCTCGGGCGCTCCCTGCAGCGAGAGCACCGCGTCCATCGCCAGGTCGCCGGCCCGGCGCTCCAGTTCCTCGAGCGACCGGATCAGCTCCGTCGCCCGCGACGACGGGTGGCCGCGGGTCACGCGCTCGAAGTTGAGCTGCTCGAGCGCCTCGTCGCGCTCCTCCTCGAGCGCCCTGATCTTCTCGCGCGTCGCCGGCGTCTCGCCGGTCTCCGCGCTCTCGATCAGCGCGCGGATCGCACCGTGCCGCCGCCGCGGCGGCTTCACCATGATGTCGGCCACCTGCTGGTCCGTCGCGTCGGACAGATCCACGCCCGCGTCGACCGCCTCGCCCAGCAGGTGCAGGGCGTCGGTCGGCCGGCTCTGGGCCAGCTCGCGCAGCGCGCGGTTCTTGCGGGCCACCTCCCAGCCGTCGACCATCCGGCGCGCCTGCTCGGCCTCCACCGGCGTGTGCCGCCCGACGAAGTCGTCGAAGCCCTCGTCGCCCACCTCGCGGCGGATCGTCCACAGGCCCTCCATCACCTTCGCCTCGATCTCCTGCCCGAGCCGCACCAGCGCCTGGCCCGCGGCCCACAGCGTGCGGATCTCGGCCGCCGCGTCCAGCGCCGCCTGCGGCGCCGGAAGCGCCCCGTCCGCCTTCACAAGGTCGCTCAAGTCAGATGCCTCCTGTAAGCGTCGTCGAGCGCCAGACCCAGACGCCGCGAGAGCTGCGACACGTGCGGCGCCAGCCGCCACCCGCCGCCCGGCGTCTGCTCCGCCCAGCCCGCGGCGTCCAGGTTGACCAGCGCCCGGTAAACCTGGTCCCGCGACTCGCCGAGTTTCTCCGCGAGCGCCGTCACCGACTTGGGATCGAGGGGCAGGACCGACAGCGCCTCGACCACCTCCAGCAGCGCCTGCGACGTCTCGTTGATGTACCGGTTCCCGGCGCTCAGCTCGTCCGGGTCGATGTCGAGCGCCCGGCCCAGGGCCTGGAGCACCTTCGAGTCCGGTAGCTCGGCACGGCCCTGCTCGATCGCGCGCAGGCCGTCCAGGTCGATGTCGACGCCGGCCAACTTGGCCGCCAGCTCGCCGACGTCGGCCAGCGACAGGCCGGCACGGCGACGGGCGGCGCGGATGCGACGGCCGACCGCGCGCACCCTGCTCACGCCCGGCCCTCCTGCTCGAGACGCGCGATGCGGTTCGACAGGGCGTTGTAGAGCCGGTTCCAGTACGACTGGCCGTCCCGGGTCCGCGACCGGTTCAGGTTCAGCTTCGCGTGGATCAGCTCGGACTCAAGCCGCTTGGGATCGTCGCCGCAGTGCGCCAGCAGCCGGTCGATGCGGGCCTGGGCGCTCACGCCGCCTCCTCGCCCAGGTCGTCGAGCATCAGCTTCACGAACGCCTCGAGGTCGTCCGCGTCGACCATCGTGATCGTGACCTTGTCGCCGGTGTCCTCGAGCGTCACGCCGATCGACGCCAGCTCCTTCCCCGGCAGCTTGGCCAGCGCGGCCTTCACCGGCGCTGTCGTCGTCTTGAGCAGCTCGGTGGCCTTGTCCGGCATCCTCTCGCGGACCGCCGCGACGATCGCGTCGGCGTCGCCGACCAGCTTCCCGGGCTGCTTGCGGAGCCCGTACTTGACGCCCTCCTGGGCGCGGGTGCGGGGCTTCCTGAACAGCGGCCGGTTCTGGTCGATCGCCTGATGCAGCGCGTCCCGCGCCACCGCGACCTCGGCGATCCGGTTCTCGAGGCCGCGCCGCCGTCGGCGGACCATCGCCCGCTGCTCCTGGCGGATCGGCTCCACGTAGTCGTTCAGGCGGCGCTGGGCGTTCGCCAGGTCGCGCGCAAGCGCCGCGATCACCTCGTGGGAAGTCACAGCCCGAGCACCTTGACGACGGCGCGCTCGAGCATCTCGAACACCGCGATCAGGATCAGGGACAGCATCACGCCGATGCCGACGGCGGTCCGGCGGCGCAGCGGCTTCACTTCGACACCTCCGCGTGAACGGCGCCGCGCGGGTGCGGCGACTCCGGATCGCTCGAGGCGATCATCCAGAAGGCCAGGCCGAGCAGCACGCCGGTCAGAAGGCCGTCGCCCCAGCGGCGCCACCAGCCCACGAAGCGGGCGCGGCGGTCCGCGCGGCGCATTTCGCGCTGGATCGCGGGCCAGTCAGGGGATTGTCGGTAGGGGTTCATGGGGTCGCGTTCCTCCTCAGTTGGTCAGTGGCAGCCGGCGCTGCGGCTGCACGGGTTTCGTCATCCGGTAGAACCAGACGGGGCCGGTCGGCGTCTCCTCCCGGCGGCAGTCGATCTCCGCGCCGTTGGCGCGCAGCTCCGAGACGATCGCGGAGACGGCGCACACGCCGGCGTTCAGGCCGATGTCCAGCGTCGAACGCTCCTGGCCGTCCAGGAGCAGGTCGTGGACGCGCTGCAGGCGCGGGGAGTTCTCGAGGGCGGCGTGGTGCATGGCGCCGGCGCGGTTGTCGCGGTGGGCGCCGCGGACCTGGCCGCGGCTCACGAGGCGCTCCCGGTGGCAGGATTGGCGGGCTCCCGGATGGGTGCGATCCTCGGGAAAGGAGGTGTTGCCAGTGAGAGAGCCCGCTGCGGTCGCCGCACGCATGAAACGGGGGGCAGGCTGCCTTGAGAAGTAGCGGCCAGCCGCTTCGCAGCCTGCCCCCCGTCCCTTCCCCAGCACCCATCCGGGAGCAAGATCACGCGGCGCCCTCAAACCCGAACCGCCCCGCCAGCTCGGCGTTCCGCTCCCGGCGATCGCGGCGGGCCTTGAACCGGACGTCGCCGGCGTCGACCAGCGCATCGAGAATCCGGGCCGTCCAGGACGGCGGGTCGGTGCGCCGGGGCTCCGTCGGGCCGGCCGGGCCGTCGTCGCGGTAGCGCTTGCACACGTCGTCGTAGGTGGCGCGGGCGGCGTCGGCGGGCAGGCCGATCGCTTCGAGCAGGGCGGCGGGACGGCGGACCCGGCCGGACGGGCCGAGCTCGCGGGCCGCTTCCAGGCGCTCGTCCTGCTCCGATGGCGCGGACGCCGCCTCGGCGGCGGGACTGCCGGGAGTCGGCGCCGGGCGCGGGATGTCGGAGGGGCAAGGGTTGCGCGCCGGTCCAATCCCGGCTAGGGTGTCAGGCGTGACACGCTTGGACCGGTTCCAGGAGGAGGTCGCCCTACGCATCGAGGCCGAGGGGCTTCGGCCGCTAGCGGCGAAGTCGGGCGTGTCGGTCGGCGTACTTCGGTCTGCTAGGGACTCGAAGTACCCGAAGGCGCAAACCGTCGAGATCGTTGCTCGAGCGCTTCGGATCGAGTTTCATGTGGGCCGTGCACGGCCGGCTCCGGCGGTTCGGGACGGGGCCGAATCACGGAGTTACACGCCGGAGAACTCCGTGATGGAGGGAGAAGAGTTGGTCGGCATGGCGCTAGCGGCGCTGCAATCTCTGGCTGGCCCAGGACATGGGCCGCCACCTCCCGGCCCCTCACGGCGGCCCGTGATCCAGCTTGCCGAGCACCCGGCCTGTCCACACTGCCGACTGGGAATGGCGATCGTCATGGCCCTGAACGGGTACAGGCTCAGATGGAAGACTCGCTCGCTGCCGTTCCCGGAACCGCCGGATCAGGAGGAGGACGACGTCGGCAAGAAACCCGCACCCGCCGCCATGCCCCTGCGGCGGGTGCATTACGTTGGTGAAAGGAGAAGACCTCGATGGCAGAATGGAAAGCCGGTGGCGCGTCGCGAGCGCGCCGCCGGCCACTTCACCGGCAGTGTAGCCGAACAGGCTAGTGCGCGAGGGGGCAACAGACTACGAACACCCTGCTCGGCAGGCAAAACTGGCTCTGATCGAGACCGCTCACCACATGACAGAGTTTCGGTCGTTCGCGGACCTGGGCGGCTGTTGGGGCGTAAACGGCGCCTACGCCTTCCGAGCGGCCGAGCTCTGCGGCTCCACCCTGAAGCGAGGCTTTGTTCTCGACGGGAACATCACGCCGCAGACGCGGGAGACCGCGGCCCGGCACCCGAAGGTTCGACTTGTCGAGACGCTGTTGGGCTCCCGCGAGGCCCACGACGCGGTTGGGTACGTTGGCGCCGTCATCATGTTCGACATCCTGCTCCACCAGGTGAACCCGGACTGGAACGACTTTCTGCTTGCGTGGTCGCAGCAGACGGACACCCTCGTCATTTACAACCAGAACTGGCTCAAGACGCCTCGGACGATCCGCTTCGTCGACCGAGGTCTGGGGTGGTACCGCCGCAACGTCGTCGTCTGGGAAGACGAGAACCAGTCGACCGAGCTGGACGGCTGGTTTGCGCGTCACCACGAACGCGACTCGCGGGGCCGGCTTGAGCGCGACAGCTACGATTTCTGGCAGTTCGGCATTCGGCCGCTCGAGATGATCAACCTTCTCGCGCATCACGGTTTCGAGCTGGTGCACATGACCCGAGACGCGATGCCCTTCGGCCCGAAGTGGCCGTGGATTGTCAACGACGGCATGGTGTTCCGGCGAGCCGCGTACCCCGAGTCCTCGTTGAGGTTCCGCATGCGCGCGGCGGCCGGTCGAATCGCAGGCGCTTTCCGTCGAGTGACGCTCCGCCGATAACGCCTGTCACGGGCGCCGTCGCAGGATTCCCTTGCGATGGCGCGCATCCACATCCTGCGTCCGGGGAAGTTCCGCGACCTGAAGGGCCGCGAGGTCAACCTGACCCAGCAGGACATGGAGCGGATGGCGGCCGGCTACGAGCGCAACTCGGCGCCGGTGATCGTCGGGCACCGGGACGCTCCCGAGGACCCGGCGCACGGGTGGGCGCGGTCGCTTTCAGCCGACGCCCGCGGCCTCTGGGCGGAAGTGCCGCGCCTGACAGCGCAGATGAAAGGCTGGATCAAGGAAGGCCGCTACAAGAAGGTGTCGGCAAAGATCCTGCGCGGCGCCGACGGATGGGGCGTGCGTCACATCGGGATGCTGGGCGCCCGGCAGCCTGCGGTCTCCGGGCTCGATCCGGTGGAGCTGGCCGCGGGCGACGAGCCCGGCGACGTGATCTTTGCGGAGGTCGAGCTCGCGGCTCCCTCCGGCGAAACGAAGGAACCTGAAGCGAGCGGCGGGGTGCTGAGCTTGGCGTCCCGCGCCATCGACCTGGCCCGGGATGCTCTCTCGGGCCGCAGAAACGACGACCCGCCGTCCAGCCGGGAAACCGGAGGCGGCGAGGGAGGATCGCAGATGAGCGACGAAGGGACCTCTGGCGGTCGCCAGGGGGGTGACGGCGGCCAGGCGTCGGAGTTGGCGGAGCAGCGCATCGCCGACCTCGAGAAGCGCCTGGCGGCGTCAGAGGCGCGCGAGAGGCGCGCCTCGGCCAACGCCACGGTGAAGTCCGCGGTCGACGCCGGCCGTCTGCTGCCTCGTGACGAGGAGCCGATGACGGCGGTGCTCGCGGCTCTTGCCGACGTCCAGGTCGACGGCGAGCCGCTCCAGGTGGAGCTGGCCTCCGCCGACGAGGACGGGGAGCCCCGGGAGCTGTCGGCCTACGAGTACGTGGCCGACTACCTGGACCGCGCGGGCGTCCAGGTGCCGCAGGGCGAGGTGTCCGGGGCGACGGGCGCCGTCTCCCGGCCGGCGCTCGGCGCGCAGCCGACCGAGGCGGAGCTGTCCGCCAAGCAGATCAGCGATCGCGCCCGGAAGCTGATGCGTGAGAACGAGGGCATGTCCCTTGCCGACGCGCAGGTTCAGGCGGCGATCGAACTCGCGGGGCCGGTGTCATGAGCGTCCTGGCGCGCCCGATCCACCGCGAGACGATCTTCGCTGGAGAGGACGTCGAAGAGCACCGTTTCGTCAACGTCGACGGGGAGTACCCGGCGAGCAACGGCGACCCGGTCTTCGGCGCGACGGACTACGCCG
This sequence comes from Holophagales bacterium, assembly GCA_009845425.1. Lineage (GTDB taxonomy): Bacteria > Acidobacteriota > Thermoanaerobaculia > Multivoradales > Multivoraceae > Multivorans. The sequence goes on along the minus strand of VXZQ01000001.1, from coordinate 575,831 downwards.
CGAAGGAAGACGAGCAGGTCGCGGTCGTGACCGACGGCACGGCCACGGTCGAGGTTGGCGCCGCGGTCAGCAAGGGCCGCGAGGTCATGTCCAACACCGACGGCCGGGCGATCCACTGGACCTCCGGCGAGATCTCCGCCGGCATCGCCCTTGAGGCCGGTGCCTCGTCGGGCGACAAGATCCGCGTCAAGGTCCGTTCCCGAGGAGAGACGTCGTAATGGCTCCACTGACTTCCACGCAGGCCCAGGTCATCAAGCCCCTGATGACGGAGCTGGCGCAGGACTACCGGCCGGACGTGAGCCTGCACGTCTGGCCCCTGCTGTTCCCGATCGCCGAGGTGAACCAGCTCGAGGGCACCTACATGCGGCACGACAAGTCCGGGTTCCTCGAGCTGGACATCCGCCGGGCAAAGACGGGCGCGATCCAGCGCATTCGTCGGGGCTGGAAGGACGAGACCGTGAAGCTCGATCGGCGCACGATGGCCGGCGAGGTCTCGGACACGGACGTCAGGCAGGCGGAGAACATCCCCGGCGCGATGATTCGGCTGCACCAGCGCGAGATGACCCAGACGATGGAGTCGGTCAGCCTGCAGATCGAGATCGAGGCCGCGAAGGTCGCGCAGAACGCCGCCTCGTTCGCGTCCGGGCATTCCGCGGCGCTCGCGTCCAACGCCCGCTGGGACAACGAGAACGCCGATCCCCAGGTCGCCGTGTCCGAGAAGAAGGCTCTCGTGCGCCGCAAGTGCGGTCGCGAGCCCAACGTCCTGGTGCTCGGCTACGACGTCGCCCGCGAGCTGTGCCTCCGCGAGGACATCAAGGAGGAAATCTACGGTGACATGCCGCGGCTGGACCGCGAGATGTCGATGGCGGACAAGCTGGCGCGTTTGGCGCGCTACTTCGGGGTCGACCATGTCGCGCAGTGCCAAGCGCTGAAGGTCCCGGACGAGGACAGCGACTTCGTCGACGTCTGGGGCAAGGTGGCCATCCTGGTCCGGGCCGAGCTGTCGGCCGCGTCGGACACGGTGCTGCACCGGGTCACCTGGGGCGCCGGTCTGAGGCTTCGCGGCTTCCCGCAGGCGATGGACTCGTACCGCGACGACGACCACACGTGCACGGTCCACCCGGTGGAGACCTACGACACGCCGGTCACGATCACGAAGAACGCCGGCTACCTCTGGACCACGGTGGTCGACTGATGGCCGACAAGGTCGCGGTCCGCTGCCTGATGCAGGTCGTCGACGACGCCCTGCATCAGCCCGGTGACGTGATCGAGGTGCCGGCGGACCAGGTCGAGAGCCTGGTCGAAGTCAACGCCGTCGAGATCGTCGAGCCGGAGCCCGAGCCGGAAACCGGCACCGAGGCCCAGGGCGAGACCGAGCCGCCGCCCGAACCGGAGCCCGAGCCCGAGCCCGAACCGGAGCCCGAGCCCGAACCGGAGCCCGAGCCCGAGCCGAAACCCCAACCGAAGAAGCCCGCCGCGCGCCGGAAGACCGGCACGCGCAAGAAGGCGGGCACCAAGAGGAGTTCCTGATGACCCGCAAGCTGATCCTGTTCGCCACCCTGCTGCTCGGTCTCGCCGCGATGGCGTCGGCCCAGCAGCAGCCCGCACCCGATCCCGTTTCGGACCCGGCGCCGCAGCAGGTTGCTCCGCCGGCCCAGCCGCAGGACGTCGCTCCCGCGGAGGAGGAGAAGCCGATCGGCGTACGCTTGGCCGAGGCGGTCACGGAGTTCTCGAAGGCGGTCCAGGCGGCCGAGCGCGGTGAGGACGACGTCGAGGATGCGCAGGCCGAGGTGGACCGGCTCGAGGGTGAGCTCGCCACGGCCCAGCAGGCGACCCAAACGGCAACGGACAGCCTGGGTGGTTTGCACGGTACGACTCGCGATGCTGGCGAGGCCGTGATCGCCCTGATGACGGAATACCTCGAGACGCTGCCCGACTGAGGCCGGCGTCGAGCAGGTCCACCTTCAATGGCGCGCTACGCCGTCATCGCCGACCTGGCCGCTCAGGCGTCCTGGGAGATGTTGGCGGGAGCAGCCGGCAAGGACGATCTGCTGGTCGGTGACGACGCCGACGAGGTGATCGACGGAGCAGCCTTGCGGGCCGCGGTCAACAGCGAAACGCCTCCGACCGACGGCACGGCGATGGCCGGGGCGATCGCTCGTTTGGAGCGTGCGCTCGACGACGCCTGCGCGCTGGTCGACAGCTACCTCCTGCGGCGGTATCCGTCCTACGAGCAGCCGGCTCGCGGCTCGGAGTCGCCGACGCCGGTGACGGTGTGGACGGTCGATCTGGCGCTCGAGCGTCTGTTGGGCCGCGGCGAGGGCGACGAATGGAATCTCCGGGGCCAGAACGTGAGGTCCCAGTTGAAGGCGCTTGCTGCGGGCGACATCGAGCTGCCCGGAGACATCGACGGTGACGGCGAGGACGATCACGTCGACGGGGAGATCCTGTTCGAGGCGCCGGCCGCGACCTTCTCGCGCAGGTCGCTGTCCGGGTTCGTCGGGCGGTGATGGAGCTCACGTCATGGCGCGACCGTCTCAAGCGGGAAACGAAGCTCAGGGTCTACGGCGCCCTGACGGAGGACCTTGCGCGGCGGGTCGCCCAGCGGACCGGGGACGCGGCGTTTCTCAGCTGGCTGTCGGAAGTCGGCGGCGAGAGCGACGTGATCGGCCTCGTGCGGCAGTTCGTGGCGCCCGAGGTGTCGGTGCTGCTGCGCGTGTCCAGCCTGCACGGCCCGGAGCAGGGCTTGGTGGAGCTGGCGCGGGTGCGCCGCGCCGTCCGGTCGGCGTTGGTCGGCTGGCAGCCGCCGTACACGGACAACGGCGAGGACCTGGTTGCGGAGGAGATCGAGTTCCGGCGGGGCCAGGCGGTCGCTGTCGACCCGAAGGGAGTCCAGTGGTGGCAGGACGTCTACGCGACCCGCTACCTGATCACGGAGGCATGACATGACGTTGAGTACGCGGAAGCGGCTGGTGTTGGCCAAGCTGGAGTCGACGTCGGGCACGGCGGTCGCCACGGCCGCGACGGATGCGATGCTAGTGACCGGCCTGAACCTGACGCCGATGACGGGCGGACTGGTCGACCGCGAGCTGGTGCGGCCGTACTACGGCGGCGCCGACCAGATTCCGGTCAACACCCACCAGCAGGTCGAGTTCGCTACGGAGATCGCCGGTCCCGGCGCGTACTCGATCGCCGACGCCGCCATCGCGGCGCCGCAGTGGGCGAAGCTGCTCGAGGCGGTCGGTTTCAAGGCCGCGGTCTTCTCGAAGATCGAGAGCGACGACGCCAACAACAGCCTGATCACCTACGCGCTGCAGTCCGGCTCCGAGAAGAGCCTGACGATCCGGTGCAACTACGACGGCGCCCAGCACGCGCTGGTGGGCTGCCGCGGCAGCGTGGTGGCCCGGGTCGCGTCCGGCGAGATCCCGCGCATGCGCTGGACCTTCACCGGCCTGTGGAGCGATCCGGCTGCGGTCGCCGCGCTCGCCCCGGACGTCTCGGCGTGGAAGGCGCCGCGGCCGGGCAGCAGGGCGGACACGCCCACGGTGAGCTTCGCCGGGCAGTCGAGCATCAAGGTGTCCTCGGTCGAGATCGACCTGGGCGTGCAGGTCCGGCACCGGGAGATCATCGGCGGCGCCACGGAGGTGATCATCAGCGACCGGGCGCCGTCGGGGACGATCGTGATGGACGCGATCGCGCTCGGCACCTACAACCCGTTCACCGCCGCGCAGAGCGGCACGACCGGCGCGCTCAAGATCGTGCACGGCGGCGTGGACAACGACTACGCCAGCAACGGCAACGCCCAGGCCGCGGCGAGCAACAACCGCACGGGCAAGCTGGTGCAGTTCGACGCTCCGAAGTGCCAGCTCGGCGAGCCGACGTACTCGGACGACGACGGCATTCAGCAGTGGACGATCCCGTTCACGCTGCTGCCGAACGTCGCCGCGGGCAACGACGAGCTGGAGATCAGGGTCCGGTAGAAGGAGGTACTCGATGCGAAGCGAGAAGCTGGGTTTCCGCCTGGTCCGCCGCCGCTGGTTCGGCGACCTGACGATCGCCAAGGGCGCGGTCGAGCGTGGCAAGGACAACGAGTGGGGCTACGAGCTCCGCGGCGCGGACGGCCGCGTGTGCGCGTTCTCGACACGGCGCTACGGCACGAGCCAGGAGGCGTTCGACGACCTGCGCGTGGACTTTCCGGCCTTGCGGGTGGTCCGGTCGTGAAGATCGCCCGGACGTTCTCGCTGCTGGTCCTGATCGCCGCCGCGAGTTTCACCCAGACATACGGCTCGGCGGACGGCGAGACGTGGCTCTACCCGGTGGACGAGGCCTCGGCCGTCGACGGGGACACGATCCGCGCCAGGGTGCGTCTCGGCTTCGGCCTGGACCGTGCCGTCAGCATCCGGCTGGCCGGTGTGGACACGGCCGAGACCCGGGGCGGCGGCGAGGTCCTGAAGGCCCACGGCCAGGCGGCCAAGCGATACGCCGGCGACTGGCTGGAGCAGTGCCCGCAGCCCGCGGCGCTGATCCTCGACGAGGACAAGTACGGCCGCTCGGTGGGCGACCTGCTGTGCGGCGACGACCGGCTCACGGTCGACCTGCTGCTCGAGCGCCTGGCGGTCCCGTACGACGGCGGCAACCGGGAGGAGATTCAGGACCTGCACCGCGCGAACGCCGCGTGGAGGGCCAGGCAGTGACGTTCAGGCTCGCCGATCCCGACGCGCTGTACCGGATTACCGTGGCGGTCGACGTGCCGGCGGAAGACGGTCTCGAGCGCCGCGAGTGCGTCGTCCTGTTCCGCCTGATCCCGCGGCCCGAGGCGGCCGCGGCGCTGCTCGAGGGCGACGAGGCGTACCTGCGCGCGGCGGTCGGAGGCTGGGAGGGCATCGCGGACCACGACGGCGCGAAGCTCGAGTTCACGGACGAGAACCTGGTCAAGCTGGCCGGGATCTCCTACTTCGCCCGCGCGGTCCAGGAGGAGCACGAGCGCTTCCTGCTCGGCCTGCCGGGAAAAACCTCGAGGCAGCCGTCCGCCACTGGTGGGACGGCGCCGGCGCCGGCGACGCAGTAGAGGACGACGCTGCGGCGCTGGGGATAGCCGTCGCCGGTCCGCTGCCGGAGGAGGAGTGCTGCAGGGTGCTGCCGGAGAACTGGGACGTGCTGATGGCCTTCCTGGCGGCCCAGACGCAGTGGCGGATCGGTGCGGCCGGATTCACCGGGCTCGACTACCTGGCGGCGCGGATCGCGGTGCGGTCCGTGATCGCTGACGGGTTCGGGCTGCGCAAGCGCGGCAAGCGGCTCCGCTGGCGCGACGTGCTGCCGGGCCTGAAGGTGATGGAAGGCGCCGTGCTCGACCGCCAGGCGCGCGAGAGGAAGGGCTGATGCCAGGTCGGGACCTGCGCCTCAGTCTCCGGCTGACGGCCGACGGCCGCGGCCTGCGCGGCGAGGTTCGCCGGACGGCTCGCGACGTCGAACGGCTGACGTCGACGACCAGGCGGTCGAACCAGACGTCGGCGCAGGCGAGCACCGTGGCCGCCACGCTGGCCGCCCGCCAGAACCAGGCGGCGGCGGCGATCCGCTCCCGGGAGGTCGCCACGCGGCGCGGGACTCGAGCGGACCGGGAGGCAACCCGCAGGACGCGCGAGGCGACCCGTGCCGCTCGAGCAGCGGCTCGGGCCGAGAGGGAGCGCGCTCGCGCCATACGGGACCGCCTGGGCGCCGCGACAGCGGGTCTGGGGCTGCCGGTGGGCCTGGGAGCCCTGGGTGCCATCACGGGCGGCGTACTGGCCACCAGGGCGGCCGTGGGCACGTATTTCAGGGCCTCGGACGCTCTGATCACGCTGAACTCGAGCCTGAACCTGGTCACCGAGAGCGAGGCGGAGCTGGCGCGGGTCCGTCGCGGTCTGATCGACATCTCGCGCGGTCCCTACGCCGGCGCGTTGACCGACACGGCGGCGCTGTACAGCCGGCTGACCCTGGAGACGAAGGAGCTCGGCCTCGCCGAAGCGGAGCGGGTTCGGCTGATCGAGATCATCCGGCGGTCCGCCGCGATCGGCGGCGACGGTCCCAGCGCCAACGCCGCCGTCACCCAGCTGCTGCAGGGCATCGGCAGCGGCGAGCTGCGCGGCGAGGAGCTGCGTTCGGTGCTCGAGCAGGCGCCGGGCCTGTCGATCGCGTTGATCGAGGGCTTCCAGGCGCTGCGCCGCGAGGGCCAGATCTCGCTGGACGTGACCCGGGCCAACCTCCGTCAACTGGCCGAGGACGGCGAGCTGACGGCCGACCGGGTGGCGCGGGCGCTGATCGCGGCCGGCGACTCGGTCGACGCGAGGTATCAGCGCATGAGGGTGACGGTCGGTGAGCAGTTCCGGCTGCTGCGGCAGGAGATCGACCTGGCGCTCGCCGGCGGCGACCCCGGCGGCGCGGGCAGCATTTCCGGCGGCACCCAGCAGTACCTCGAGAACATCACCGACTCCCTCGCTGAGGAGGCGTCGACGTGGCAGCGCTGGTCGACGGCGATCCTGTCGGCGATCCGCCCGGTCGTTGGCGAGTACGCCTCCTACCGGCGCGCGCTCGAGGAGGGCGATCGGCTCCGGCGCCAGCAGCGCCGCGAGCGCAGGTTCGTGCAGGTCGGGAACAACGATCCCGGCCCGTCTCCGCCCCTGGACATTCCCGACGACGCGCCAGGCGTTCAGGCCGCGCTCGCCACCGCGCGGCGGTACGAGGAGCTTGAGGAGGGCACCGGTCGCGGCCGGGAGTTCCTGGCGCTGCAGCGGCAGCTGCTGAGCGCCGAAGAGCAGATCCAGGCGGCCTACGAGGACTCGGTGAGGCTGATCCGGGAGTACGCCGACATCGCCGGCGTGTCGACGGACGCGCTGATCGCCTCGGCGGCGGCGAAGCGCGACGAGCAGCTGCGGGCCCTGGCGGCCCGGGAAGCGGCGGCGGCGGAAGCGAAGGCGCGGGCGGACGGGACGATCGCCACGCGGGAGGCTGTCGTCGCGCTGGCCGAACTCCGGGCGGAGAACGACCTGCACACCGCCCTGCTGAGCGCCTCGAACGAACAGCGCGATCGGGAGCTGGAGCAGCGAGAGCGGATTCTGGAGATCATCCGCGAGCACGGCGCCGCGCAGCCCGACGTCATCGCCGGCCTGATCGCGGAGGCCGAGGCGCGGCAGGACCTGGTGTTCATCCAGGAGCAGCAGGCCAGGCTCCAGCAGACGATCCTCGAGCGCGCGGCGGCCTCGCTGAAGCCGATGGCCGACGTGGCGACGGTGACGACGAGTAACGTGACGTCGACGGACAGGCTGGTCGACAGCTTCAGTCTCGCCGGCGAGTCGCTCCGCAACATCACCGGTGCGTTCGGGGAGTTCGGCGCCCAGTCGCGCCGGGCGTTCCGCCTCCAGCAGGCGGCGTCGCTGGCCACGGCCATCGTGTCGACGGCCGAAGGCGTGACGCGAGCGCTGGCGAAGGACCCTCCGCTGAGCTTCATCCTGGCTGCCACCGTGGCCGCCGCCGGTGCAGCCCAGATCGCCGCGATCCGCGCGGCTGAGCCGCCGCAAGCGTTCCGGTACGGCGGCATCATCGACCGCCGGACGGAGTTCAGCTATGGCGGCGGCCGCCGTGGCGTCGCCGGCGAAGCCGGCCTCGAGGCCATCCTGCCGTTGACCCGCACGCCGCGCGGCGAGTTGGGGGTGCGCAGCACGGGCGGCGGTTCACGGGTCGTCCGCATCGACGTCGGCTCGATCGTCGTGCAGGCGCCGGAGGGCACGGACGATCCGCAGGACTTCGGACGAGCGGCGCTCGAGGGCCTGCTGCATGAGGCGCGGCCGCTGTTCCGGGCGCTGCTGGTCGACGAGCAGCGGCCCGGCGGGGTTCTGGACCCGACGGATCGGGTGACCTGATGCCGGTTACGATCCGTATGCCGTCGGTCGGCATGTCGAGGGGCTCGGGGCCTGCCGCGGTGTTCGAGGTCCTGTCGGCTCGCCTGGGCGACGGCTACGAGCAGACGGCGGCCGCGGGCCTGAACCACATCGGCCGGCGGTTCCGGTGCGTCTGGCGCGGCATCTCGGCCACGGACGCGGAGACGCTGCAGACCTTCTTCGACGCGCGGGGCGGCACCGAGCCGTTCCTGTCGCCCGATCCGGCGCCGCCGGACATGGGGGAGAACCGACAGTGGCGCTGCGCACGGTACACGGGACCGGTGTGGGTGTCGGCGACGACGCGGGACATGCAGGCCGAGCTGATCGAGGACTTCACGCCATGACGTCCCAGACGTTCACCGCTGAGGGCACCGTCGACGTCGGCCTCCGGATCATCACGTTCAACGGGCTTCAGATCAACTTGGCGTCTGGCCTGGTGCAGGGCGGCGGTGCCGCGGTTCTCGAGCTGTTGAGGATCGCCAGCACGACCGGGGAAGTGGAGACAGCAGACGACGCGGACCTGACCGCGGCTTGGGAGAGAAGCGCGGTGGCGATCACGCTCGCGTTGGGCGAGCACAGCGCGACCGTTTTCGGCCCGAACCACCCGGGCTCGTTCCGGGACGACTCCGCGCCCTATCTGTGGCTTCATGGCTCGAGCTCCGCGGTGATCGCGCTGGTGATCGCCGCGGGCGCCGGCACGCACACGTTCACGATCACGCTCGACGACGGCGTTACCGGCACGACGGTGACGGCGAACGCCGGTGCCGACAAGTCGGTGGCGTCGGGCGGCACGGTTCGGCTGGACGGTTCGGCGACGGTGCAGAACGCCGAGGGCGCTACGACCTACGCCTGGCGCCGTGTGAGCGGCAGCGGCGGCTCTCTGGACGACGCGACGGCTCAGCGGCCGACGTTCACGGCTCCGGCGCTCGCGCGAGGCGCTGCGGACCGGCCGATCGTCTTCGAGCTGGTGGCCACGAACAACGACGTCTCGTCGGCCGGCGACCAGGTCACCATCACGGTGACGGCGCCGGCGCTCGCGGCGCCGTCACTGAGCGGCACGTCGGGCGACGCCAGCGCGAGGCTGACCTGGACGGCTGTGACGGGCGCCACGGGCTACCAGCGGCGGCACAAGCGGACGTCATCGTCGAGCTGGGGTTCGTGGGCCTCGGCGGGGAGCAATCGCGTCCAGACGTACGGCTCGCTGGTGAATGGTGTCTCCTACGACTTCCAGGTGCGGGCGACATCGGCGGCGCAGCAGGGGCCGCCGTCAAACACGTTGACGCTCACGCCGGAGGAGGCTGTCCCGGACACGCCCGCAGCGCCCGACGTGGACGTCGTTTACGACGACGTCACGGTCTCGTGGACTGAGGTGGCGAGAGACAGCGGCGGGTACGACATCCAGAGGCGGACGGGGGCGAGCGGCGCGTGGGCGACCATCGCCTCCGACGTGGACGGCTCGAGCTACGTCGACCGCAATCGCCCGCCGGGAACGTACTACTACAGGATTCGCGCCGGCAACGGCGGCGGGCATTCCGGCTACTCCGGCGCCAGCGACGCCGCTGTGGCAACGGCTCCGCCCCCGACGACGGTCGTAGCCGACGCCGGGTCGGACAAGACGGTGGCCTCAGGCGGCACGGTCCGGCTGGACGGTTCGGCGACGGTAGCGAACGGCGAGGGCGCGACGACCTACGCCTGGCGCCGTGTGAGCGGGTCAGGCGGCGTGCTCAACGAGACGGACCCGCAGAGACCGACGTACCACGCACCGACACTCCAGCCGGGCTCGGACGACCTGACGATCGTCTACGAGCTCAGGGCCACGAACAACGGCGTCACGTCCGCCGGCGACCGGGTGACGATCACGGTCACCGCTCCTCCTCCGCCGACGACGGTGGTGGCGAACGCCGGCCCGGACAAGACGGTGGGCAGCCGCGGCACGGTTCGGCTGGCCGGCTCGGCGACGGTGCAGAACGCTCAGGGCGAGACGACCTGGGCGTGGTCGCGGATCAGCGGCACGGGCGGCAGCCTGGACGACGCGACGGCCCAGGAGCCGACGTTCACGGCTCCGGCGCTCGAGCGCGGCGGTCCGAGCCGGGCGATCGTCTTCGAGCTGGTGGCCACGAACAACGGCGTGGCCAGTGCCGGCGACCGGGTAACGATCACGGTGACGGCGCCGGCGCCGGTCGCGGCGCTTGGGACCCGCCTCGATGCCGGTCCGATCATCGACCTCTTCACGGTAAAGCTGCAGGGCGGCGCTGTGGAGCGCTACACGTCGGGCCCTCACGGCTCCGACTCGGTGATGTACGGCGGCCAGACGTACCGGCCGCTGCCGATCACGCTCGAGCACGCCGACTTCAGGGCCAAGGGTGCGTTCTCGCGGCCCACGCTGCGCGTTTCTCTGCTGGACCGGTCAGCGGTGCCTGTGGACTGGCAGGGCGCCACGATCGAGCGCGTGCGAACGCTGGCGCGGTATCTGGACGGCGAGCCCGAAGCCGATCCGGATCGCCACTGGCCCCAGGAGTCGTGGGTGGTCGACCGGTTGTCGAGTCGCGGCCGCGAGGAGCTGTCGTGGCAGCTTTCGGCGCCGCTCGATCTGCAGCTGGCGACGATCCCGCGGCGCCAGGTCCTGCGCGACGTGTGTCAGTGGGAGTACCGCCGCCGCGTCGGCGGCGCCTGGGTGAATCCGCCAGCGGACGACGGCTGCCCGTACCGCGGCACCAGAGCCGACGGCGGGCCGTTCTGGAACGCGCAGGACGAGTCGGTGTCGAACGCCTCCCAGGACGTCTGCTCTAGGCGGCTGTCGGGCTGCGAGCTGCGGTTCGGGGAGAACGGGGACCTGCCGTTCGGCGGCTTCGCCGGCGTGAGTCAGCTGAGGCGGTGATGAAGTTGCACCGGAAAGGGCTGGCGGCCATACGCCGGCACGCCGTGGCCGAGTGGCCGCGGGAGTCGGTCGGCGTGATCGACGATCTTGGTCGCTACCGAATTGTCCCGAACATTGCCGCGGACCCAGAGGCCGGCTTCGAGTTGCCGGCTGATCTGTACCTCTGGGACGTGGCCGCGATCGTGCATTCGCACCCGAACGGCGCAGAGTTCCCGTCGCGGACCGACATGGAGTCTCAGATCGCGGCGGGCGTGCTGTACGGCATCGTGCCGGTGAGCAAGTGGTTCGCGGACGGCCCTTGTCGGGGCCGGTGGGCGGACCCGTACGGCAGCGTGAGCAACCTGATCGTCGGCGAACCGTTCTTCTGGCCAGATACCGGCCGGCCGTACCTCGGCCGGCCGTACCGCCACGGCGTCACCGACTGCTACACCCTGCTCCGGGACTGGTACCGGCGGGAGCGCGGCCTCGAGCTGCCGGCGGTGGCGTACGACTGGCGCTGGGACGAAAGCGACGCGGAGCTCGACCTGTACACGTCGTGGCGGCGGCGCCTGGACTGGGCAGAGATTGACCCGGCCGAGGCGCAGCCCGGGGACGCCGTGCTGTTCCGGATGGCGGGCTCGGAGGTCGCCAATCACGCCGGCGTGCTGCTCGAGGGCGGCCTGCTGCTGCACCACCCGTCGCCGAAGCCCTACGACCCGACGTGCCTGTCCAGGCGCACGCCGCTGGGCCGCCTGACGCGGTACGTGGCGGAGGTCGTTCGGCCGCCGGAGATCGTGTCGTGATCACCCTCCGGCTGCAGGGCTCCCTGGCGCGCTACGTCCGCGACCGGCTGGACGACGAGGCGAAGCGCCGCTCGAAGCCTGGCGAGGCCGTGCTGGAACTCGAGGCGGGGTCGGTGATCGAGGCCATGCGCCTGGTCGCTGGCCAGGCGGGCGGCATGGACTGGGAGCTGCGCATCAGGTCGTGGCGAGTGACGGTGAACGGCGCGCTGATCGGCCAGGACGAGCTCGACATGCGGCTGCCGGACCGGGCGTACGTGTCGGTGGCGCCAGTGCTCGCCGGGGACGGCCCGAGCATTCCGCTGTGGGGCAAGGTGCTGCTCTACGCTGTCGGCGCCTACGCAGCCGGTGAGTTTCTGGCGAGCCAGATCCCTTCGATCCCCGATACGGATCACCTCGAGACGGGCAGGCGCCGGTCGCTGTTCTCGGGTCCGGTGAACTCGATCGCCCAGGGCGGCGCGGTGCCGCTGATCTACGGCCGCACGCGGGTGGGTTCGACGGTGGTTTCGGGCGGCATCGCCCAGGAGCGGCCGACCGGTGGCGAGCACGCGGACCCGGATGAGATCGGCCTCGGCGGAGCTCGGCCGGCAGGCGCCGACGTGGACCGTCGAAACGTCGATCGCGGCGAGGAAAACCGTCTGGCGCACCTGCAGCCGGGCGCGGCCTCGAGGGAGCGCTCGGTGCTGCGGGTGGTCGACCTGCTGGGCGAGGGAGAGATTGGGGGGCTGGTCGACGGGCTCAAGTCGGTCTTCATCGACGGCGTCGCGGTGGAGGACGAGAACGGCGACCGGAACGTGGACGGCGTGTCGATCCAGGAGCGCAAGGGTCTGGCGCACGGCGCGCCGGGTCAGGAGGCGCTGACCGGCTTCGACGCGACGTCGACGGGGCTCACGCACCGTCGCGAGAAGATCGTCCACGGCACCCCGCAGGTGGGCACGGTGCCGGCCAGCTACGACGCGGCGCGTGTGACGCTGCAGTTCCCGGTGCTGGTGGAGTACGACGAGCAGGGCAACGAGATCGCCACGGACGTGGAGATCCGGATCGAGGCGGGCCGGGCCGGGTCATGGAACACGGTGCTGACGCAAACGATCAGCGACCTGTCGCTCGACGTGCAGGAGGTCGCTTGGCGCGTGGACCGGCCCGATAGCGTGACCGACTCCCAGACGTGGCAGGTGCGGGTGTCTCGCCTCACGGCGGACTCGACGTCGGCGAAGGTGCGCGACGACGTGTACTGGCAGCGGTTCGCGGGGCTCCGCGACGTGAAGCAGACCTATCCGCACTCGGCGGTGATCGGCCTGGTGGTCGAGACGGACCGCGCGGACACCGTGAACGTCAGTCGTCGGGAGTACGAGGTCGAGGGCCGGATCGTGCAGGTGCCGCCGACGGCGATCTACGACCCGTCGACGTCGACGTCGACGTCGGCGGCCACGTACGGCTCAGGCGTCTGGGACGGCACGATGCGGCGGCTTTGGACCGACAACCCGGCGTGGATCGTGTACGACGCCCTGACGGACCGCAGGGCGGGTCTGGGGGGCATTCCAGGGATGGTCGAGGCCGCGCGCGGCGCTCGGGCGTTCTTCCTCGAGCTGTCGCGTCACTGCGACGTGCTGGTGCCGGCGCCGGACAGCGAAGCGGACATGGAGCCGCGCTGGCGGTTCAACGGCACGATCCAGCGCCGTGAGCAGGCGCGCAAGGTGATCGACTGGCTGCTGTCGGCCTGCCGGGCCGGCGTCTCCTGGAGCGGCGGTGCGGCGGCCCTGTCGATCGACGGCGAGAGCGACGTCGTGGCGTCGATCGGCAACGCGAACGTGATCGACGGGGAGTTCGAGTATCAGGGCCTGCGGTGGCAGGAGCGGTACTCGGCAGCCGCGGTGACGTGGCAGGACCCCGAGGACGAGTACCGGTCCGGCATCGAGCTGGTGGTGAGCGACGACTTGGTGGCGAAGTACGGCTACCGGCAGAAAGACGTGGCGGCCGTGGGCTGCACGTCGCGCGGCCAGGCGCACCGCACGGGCCTGATGGTCCTGAACGAGCAGGAGCGCGAGTCGGAGACGGTGGAGTTCCGGATGGCGCTTGAGGGCATGCACCTGCGCCCGGGCGACCGCATCCAGATCGCCGACCAGCAGCGGTTCGAGGTGCGGGCGGCGTTCCGGGTCAGGAGCGTCGACACGGGCACGGTCGGCCGTGAGACGATCACCTTGGACTCGGAGTCGCCGCGGCTGGCCAGAGGCGGCACGATCGCTTTCGGCGAGGGACAGACGGCAGCCGTCACTCAGGAGCCAGGGGAAGGCGCCGAGGTTCTGCGCACGACGGACGTCCCCACGGGCCTGGTGCCTGGCGACCTGGTCGTGAACGACGCGGCGGTCATCGACTGGATCGTGACCGAGCTGACGGAGCGCGACCAGCTGCAGGCCTTGATCACCGGCCGGCGGCACGACCCGAACAAGTACACGTCGATCGAGCAGCGGCGCATGCTGTCGCCTCCACTGGTCGACCCGGTGGCGGCGATCCTGCGGCCGGCGGCTGTGACGGCCGTCGAGCGCACCTACGAGGACGGCAACCTGGTGCGGAGCCAGTGGGAGATCGCGGTCCGGGAGTCGTCGGTCGCCGATCACCGGATCGACCAGGTCGAGTACCAGGTTCAGCGGCCGAAGCGCCGCGCGACGCCCGAGGAGATCGCCGCCGGCGACTGGTCGGTGCTGCCTCGAGGGCCGTGGGAGCCGCTGCGGCTTACCGAGGCCCGGAGCATTGTGGAGAAGAACGTGCCGCTCGGCGGCTATCGGTTTCGGGCTCGGTTCCGTGGCGGTCGCCGGCGCTCGGAGTGGACGCTGAGCGCTGAGCTGGTCGCGGACGGCAAGACGGACGCGATCGCGGCGCCGGAGGGGCTGACAGCCGTGGGCCGGTACGAGGGCTACTGGGCGGACTGGACGCGGCCCACGGCGGCCGACTACGCCTACACGGAGGTCTGGCAGCGAGCGGGCGATCCGGGGCCGTCCGACGCCGACGTCGACCTGACGGAGGCGGGCTGGGTGCTTGTGGGCGAGTCGGCGGGCCGAGGCTTTCTGCAGACGGGCGTGGAAGGCACCGATCCCCTGCGCGTGGCGATCCGCCACAGGGACACGTCGAACCTGTACTCGGTCGCCCGGGAGGTGGGCGTCACGCCGCTCGAGATCGACGCTGCTGCAGGCGAGGACGGCCACGGCTACGAGTACATCCACCAAGCCACGGCCGACGGAACGGCGCCGACCCTGCCGTCCGCCGCGAACGGTTGGCCCTTCGATCAGCCGACGACTCCCTTCACGGACGGTCTGAACCTGACGCCCGAGTTGCCCGTGGGCCACCGGTGGCGGCGGCCTTGGCCAGGCACGCCGGCAGCCGGGGATTCACCGTACGAGACAGGCACCACGAACTTCAAGGAAGGCATCGGCCCGTGGGAGTACGAGGGCATCGTCGGGCGTTTGGGGTACGACCCGCCTGCGCCGTACAACCTCTCGGCCTCGATCGCGCACCGGAGCTCCGGGTCGCGATTCAGCGATCTGACGCTGGAAGGCACGGTGCCGCCGGGCGTGGACGGCGTGGAGTTCACCGTCGACTGGACCAGACGAGACGGCGGGGGCGTGATCAGGGAATGGGACTCGCCGTTCGTTTCGACCATTGCGGTTGCGAGTCCACCATCGAGGGTGGCGATTCCGTTCAGCAGGACGGTCAGCTTCGTGCTGGGCGGAGGCGGCCTCACAGACGACTACATCAGCGGCGCGGTCGTGACCGTGAGAACGTACCGGGAGATCGATGGGCAGCGTTACCTGTCTGGAGCGCGCATCGCGTCGGCGGGTGCCGATGCACCGGGAACGCCGACTACGCCGCCGTCGAGCAGCAAGCTGGCGGCGCCGACCCTGACCGCCGCGCCGGGAAACGCTCGTGTAGTCGTGTCCTGGCCCGACGTCGCCAACGCTGCGTCCTACCAGCGCCGCCACAAACGCTCGAGCGCCGCGAACTACGGCGCGTGGGCCGCGGCGAGTTCGCCGCAGAACTTCGGCGGGTTGACTAACGGCAACTCGTACGACTTTCAGGTCCGGGCCGTCCCAGCCGCCGATTCGAGCTACCAGACGTCGGAACCGGCTACGGTGACCGCCACGCCGACGGCGGCTACGACGGTGACGGCCAACGCGGGTTCGGACAAGGCGGTGGCGAGCGGCGGCAGCGTCAGGCTCGACGGTTCGGGGACGGTGCAGAACGGCCAGGGCTCCACGACGTACGCTTGGGCGCGGGTGAGCGGCACTGGCGGGTCCTTGAGCAGTTCTTCTGCGGCGAGGCCGACGTTCAGTGCGCCCACGCTGGCCGTGGGTGCGGCTCAGCGAGTGATCACCTGGCGTCTGACGGTCACTAACAACGGCGTCAGCGACAGCGACACCGTCCGGGTGACTGTGAGTGCACCGACGCTGGCGGCGCCGGTCCTGACCGGCACCGCTGGCAACGCCCGGGCGACGTTGACGTGGACGGCCGTGACAGGCGCGACGGGCTACCAGCGGCGGCACAAGCGGAGCTCGTCCTCGAACTGGGGCTCCTGGGCCAGCGCTTCAAGCGGCCGTTCGCAGAACTACGGCGGCCTGGTCAACGGCGTCTCCTATGACTTCCAGGTGCGGGCGGTCACAGCCACGCAGAACGGTCCGTCGTCGAACACCTTGACTCTGACGCCGGCGGCGGCCGATCCGGACCCGACGACCGTGACGGCGAATGCGGGCTCGAACAAGTCCGTGGCCAGCGGCGGCAGCGTGGGGCTTGATGGCTCCGCGACGGTGCAGAACGGCGTGGGCACAACGACCTACTCCTGGGCGCGGGTAAGCGGGACAGGTGGGTCGCTCAGCAGCTCCACGTCCGCGAGCCCGACGTTCAACGCGCCGACGCTTGCGGCCGGCGACGCGAACCGGACGATCGTCTGGCGGCTCACCGTGACCAACAACGGCGTCAGCGACACCGACACGGTCACGGTGACCGTGAGGGCGCCAACGCTGGAGCCTCCGGGAACGCCGGCGTCCCTCAGTGGCTCGCTGACGCAGGCATCGGTGGGTGCCGATGCTCGTGGTACCGCGAGGTGGACTGCACCGGCGACCGGCGGAGCGCCGACGGGGTACAGGCTGGAGCACTACATCGGAGTGTGGACCGTGCAGGGAACGGGCTACGGCGACCTCGGCAACGTGCTTTCGAGCCAGGTCCGGTTTAGCACCGGCGCGAGCGTGGACCTCGTTGGGAACAACCAGGCTCATCGCGTTCAGGCTTTCAACGCGGCAGGGCGAAGCGGGTGGCGGCAGATCGACTTCCAGGTGAGTCGATCGTGACGCCTGTCTTTTCCTCAGCGCGGCGCGGTTGGCGGCGCCTCAAGCCCGGGGACCAGGACGGGCTGTGCTACGCCTTTGCGGCGTGGGATGCGGACCGGCCTGCGCTTGGTCATTGGGTTGCCGGCCCAGGTTTGCCCTACGATGACTGCATTCGGGGCCTCTCGGCGCAGATGGTGGCGGACCGGAGCGACGACTACCGGACGCCGTTTCGGTCAGATCAAGGCCGGGTGGTGGTGGGCAACGAGGCCGTGTACGTGCTGGCCGGCTGCGACGTCGTTTACTTGGCCGTCGACCCGGAACGGCGATCCCCCTTTGAGGTGGACCCGTACAAGGCGCTGGGCGACGTGCTGACCTGGCTCTGGCACCTCGGTTCTCCGTGCGACGTGCACACGGCAGTGTTGCTGAACGGGCAGGTCGAGGAGGCTGTCGTCAGCCTCGCGGAGCGGCCGCCGGAGCTGTACCCGATCGCGTTCAGCTAGGGGGGGTGCTCGCGGATCGGCAGTTCGACATGGCTCTATTGGACGCGGCCGGGGTCGCTGCTCTAGGTTCGCGGGATGAGAAGTCCGACGCGGTTCGAGAGGTTGGTTTGGTCGGAGGTCCAGCGCATCGAGTGGGGCGAAACGAAGACCTACGGTGAGGTGGCTGAGGCTGTCGGGAGTGCTGCCCAGCCGACTGGGAACGCACTACGTGGATTGAGGCAGTTTCCCGACGTGGAAGCGGTCGTACCGTGGCATCGAGTCACGGAGTCGGACGGCCTCTTACGGGTCAACAGGCGGACGCGCGAACAGGCGCGTCTTTTGTTGCTCGAGGGCCACGTGGTCGAGCTGCGGCGGAAGACGTACCAGGTGAAGTGAGGAGAGGTCGCTTGGCGGAATCCGACCTTCGGAGTTCACCTGATCGCGTTCAGCTAGACAGCGCGCTACCGCTGTCGACGGCGTCGTCGGCGCTGTGGTTGTGTCCGTCGAGCTCTGACTCGGCGTCCTGGCAAGCCTGCTGCAGAAGCTGCAGCGCTGCTTGATAGCCACTCATGGGGTTCTCCTAGCTTCCGCCGCCGGCGCCGAGGTCCTGAAGGCGCTGCCAGCCGTGTTTCTGGGCGATGAAGAGGACCATCTCCTCGAGGCGTTCCATCCGGCCCTCGACCTGTTGGAGGCGCTGGTCCATGCTGTCGATCCGGGTGACGAGAGCGTCGATGCGGCCGTTGAGGCCGAGATCCAGGTGCTCCACGCGGGCTTCGAGTACGTCGAACCGCTTGCGGAAGAGCTCGAGGTCGTCGTTGAAGCCGCGTTGCAGTTCGAGGATGAGGTCGATCTGCGCGGGCTCGGTGGTCATCGCTTGCGGAGCGTACCACAGGCAGCCGTCAACAGAGTGTTGGCGTGGTCAACACGTCTGCACAGCGTTTCTCGCATCACTAGGTTGCTGGTTTCTCGCGCGCCTCAACATTCGCGGACGGCATCAAGGAACTGCCTCTGCTCGTCGCCCCCCTTGGTCTGGAGTAGCTTGCGGCGGAGTTGAGTGTAGTCGGCGTCCTTGAACTGGATGTATCGGTCCGGCAAGGATCACGTCTCCTCTTGTGGTTCTGGCAGCGTCAAGGGGTAGAGAGACGTTGCAGCTTGCTCGGGCCGGAAGTCATCGTCGCTCCAATGGCCGAGTCCCCTTTCCTCCAGGAAGTCGCTCAAGGCCAACAGACTGCGGTCAGAGCGCCAGCCGCCGTCCTCGTCGGAGTCTCGCGAGTACGAATGCTGGAGCAGCCGGAAGCAACCGGTGACGATATGGGTCATGATGGTCGGGCGCAATTCCCCGGCCTTGCGCTGGAGGTAGGCATGCAGTTTCGTGCTGACGTTGACCTCGAACCGAAACGGCGGTTCGCTCCGTGGCTGCACGAAGAAGACTCCCTCCGCGAGTTCGGGCTTCGGCACGATGACGATCATCTGGAGGGGCGAGGACTGTAGCTGAATCACCGGCCCGACGGCGAGCCGGGACCCTTTGAGGAGCTTCACAGTGGCGCCGTCCCAGGCGCTGTGGGCACCGTCGCGCTCCGAGTCGAGTACGATCTCTTGGTACCCCATGCTCACGATCATCGGCGTGAAGAGTGGCGGTTCTCCGAGTTGATCGATGTCCCACGAGATGGTCTGGACTTCGGTCTCGGATACCAGCGTTTTGCGAAACGTGGAGATCGGGGCCGAAACGGTGCAGATGCACTTCGCGGTGCCATCTTCGAGTAGACGGGAGATGAGCGGGGCGCCCTCAACGCGGTGGACGAGGCGGAAGGAGGATTGGTCGTCTCCTGGCCGGAAGTCGACGGCGTAGAAGCCGTTGGGGTAAGAGAGGTTTCCAGTCTCGAGGATCGGGTGACTGTGAGATCGGATGGCGTTCGATGCGGCTCGCGCACGCGCTGCGATCTCAGCCACGTTCTTCGTCCCTCACGTCTAGCGGGTCGGTCTTGGTTACCTGAACTCGCAGGGAGATGTCACCAGCAAGCGTTCCGGCCGAGGGCGGGAAGCTCCAGTCAGTCTCCAAGAACAGTCGATCACCCGCGGCCAAATCACCTAGGCGAATGCCGATGACACCGCCTCCTCGGTCGCAGATGCGGGCTGCGGCGGGGACAGTCTTGCCGTTGAGTTTGGTGTTGCTCAGGGCGGCAAACAGGATCTCGTTGTAGGGGACCCGGTCGCACGTAGCATCAATGTTCTCGTCGAGGCACAGCCGAAACTCCGCATCGGGGTAGTCCTGCTCACACTCGACCACGATACGGCTGCTGCGCGCACCCGTTGGGACAGAGACAACCTGAAACAGGGACGGGAGCGAGCGTCGCCGGCGTTGGCGGGTAGGGCGTGAGGATGGGGGGCCATCCCCTGGACGTTTAGGCTTCCGGGTGAGCCGGGGAGTCCGCGCTGGCATCCTGCGCTCCACTGCAGTCGGCGTTCCCCAGAGAGTGAGCTGAGTCCAGCCAGCCACACCGTTCTGTCCTTCGCCGAGTGTTAGAAAATCGTCGGGACTGAAGGCCTCATTGCTCACGGAAGGCGTGTGCTCCCGGAGCCACCCTCGAATCTGGTCGAGGGCCTTCTCCACCTGCTTCCGGTCCTTCGTCGAGAAGTCCTTGAAGTTGACCTGGTTGTGGAGCGGTCCCTCCGACTCCTTGATCAGCCGGTGCAGTTCGCCGCCGCTCTCGGCATCGAGCATCAGGACTGCGTGAAAGGGCTCCTTGTCAGTGAACTTGTAGTAGAAGCGAGGTAGCTTGTAGTCGTTGGTGATCCACATGCCGTTGCGACACAGATCGACCCTCGGACTTCCAGACTGCTGTTGATGTAGGGCCACGTGGATGACCCCGGCATCGGTCTCAATGGCATGCCGCGTTCCCTCTCTCAGGGCCTGATGCGCTTCCCACGCTCTAGCACCGCTCAGGAACGCCCTCGAGCGCTTCTCGTTTCGGCAGTTCTCGAGGACGGCTTTCAGGTTGCCGCGATCCAAGGTCCGGATGCTGTCCTCGGAGCCTTGGACATCGACAACGAGACGCCCCTCCTCGATTGCCACGAAGAAGTTGCACGCGGCGGCACGGGAGACCATGTCCCAGAGCGTCCTCCTTTCCCGGAAGTTGTTGAAGGCCAGGAGAACGACCGCCGTCCCGTGGCCGTGCATCGCCTTGATGTCGTCGACACGACTCTGAAGGAAAGCTGGGATGCCCTCGCCCGACTCGTACTCGTAGAGCTTGCCGCTGTTTGGATCCCTGAAGCCCCTGATCAGAAAACCGTCACCAGCTTGGAGCCGGCCTTTGCCCTCCATGGCATGGGAGGCGATGACCGCGTGGCCCGAGGCTATGGTGTCCCCATTCTCGGTGAGTCCCGCATAGAGGACGTACCGAAGGTCGGAAGCAGGGATCGCCACACAGTGCCCGTTGCCGTAGGCGCCGGTCGAACCGGGGTCGTTTGCGCTGACGCCGTCGCTCAGAAGGGCGTTCATCCGACGCTCGTCGAGACCATGCCCGTTGTCGAGGACGGTCAGGACCCGATGGCGCTGCTGCTCGAGTGCCTTCTCCATGGTGTCCGCGACGTAGCGCGCTTGGCCGGCAAGACTCCCGCCGCGCATGTCGGCTTGGGTCTTGACGGCGGCCTTGTAGGCTCGCCAGTAGTTCTGGATTCCAGGAATCTCGGAAGACTCGCACCGGTCAACACGGAACAGGACCCGGGCAGTAGTCTGTTTCGGGGTCAGCGCGTCGAGCGAGTTTTGCAGGAGCTCGCGCACAACGGCTGCGGGCCGAAGATCGTTGAAGGCGGCAATGCCGGCTGGCGTAAAGCCTGTGCTGGCGCCAGCGGGCCCAAACCTCAGGTCGAGTCCGTTTGTGGTAAGGCTATCCATACTCCTCCTGCGCCACAGGGAGCCGCGAGAACGCGTTGAGTGCCGCGGCTACGTCCTTGTCGATGTTGAAGCGGCCGAGACTGATGCGGACCCCTGAGGCCGCCGCCTCATCGTTGAGACCAAGTGCTCGCAAGACACGTGACGGTTCAGTGGAGTCTGACGAGCAAGCTGAACCGGTAGAGACCGCGATTCGATCCGAGACCTTGGCGATGACTTCGTGTGCGGGCCAGCCGAAGCCGACACTGAGACTGCCTGGTAACCGCCTTTCCATGCTGCCAAAGAAGCGGATAACTGGACAGGACTCCATCAGGCCGGCTTTCAGGTGGTTAGTGAGTTCGGCGATCCGTTTGGCATCTGCACGCCAGGAATCCACCGCGAGTGCGCACGCTTCCCCCAAGCCTACGACAAGTTGAACCGGAACTGTGCCGGGACGAAGCCCGAACTCTTGACCGCCGCCAGCGAAGACCGGTGCGATCGGAGTGCCTTCGCGCACGAAGAGAGCACCGACACCTTTGGGACCGTACATCTTGTGCCCCGAGAGGCTCAGTAGGTCCACCTGCCAGTCGTCAACGTCGACTGCGATACGGCCCATGGCCTGTGTGGCGTCGGTGTGGAAGATCACCCCATAGTGCCGGCACATAGCCCCGATCTCGGCGAGCGGTTGGAGGACGCCGATCTCGTTGTTGCCAGCCATGACTGAGACGACCAAGGTACGGTCGTTCAGCATGCTGTCCATGTGATCCAGGTCCACAATACCGTCCGAGCCGACGGACAGGATTACGACTTCGAATCCAGTCTGACCTAGGTCGCGGACGGTCTCGATCACAGCAGGATGCTCGGTCGCGATCGTGATGATGCGCCTGCGCCTGTCGGGTGCAGCCTTGGCAACACCTCTCAAAGCTAGATTGCACGACTCTGTGGCACCGGAGGTGAACACGACCTCGTCGTCATCGGCGTTGACGAGGGCGGCAACGTCCGCTCGGGAGCGCCGGACCGCGTTCGCCGCGTCCCATCCGAAGGCGTGGTCGCGGGAGTGTGGATTCCCGAAGACCTGGCCGAGGAACGGGAGCATCGCCTCCCGCACTCGCGGGTCAACAGGCGTCGTTGCCTGGTTGTCCAAGTACGCGACGGACCGGTCCATCCGTCGCCGAGATTACTCCGTGCAGTCGCAGGGGAGCAGCGACTCTGAGTACTCCGCTAGTCCGTCAGCGGCCTTCTCTCGCAGAACCGAGTAGGAAAAGCCAGTCGAGGTTCCGAAGAAGCCGATGAGCTTGTTCCTCGGGTTCCCGTGGATCTGCCGTTTCTCAGCCTCTAAGTCGCGACCGTACTGCCTCTCCATCTTGTCCCACCAATCGACGTCGCAAGGTGTATCGGCCAGCGACCCGAAGCCGGGAATCTCGCGGTGCTTCTCGGCTTCCATCCTCTGATGGACATACTCCAGATTCGCGGCACCCTTGAGGAAGCAGTAGACACAGTTCGAGAGAGACCCTTCGCTCGGCAGAGCGAGATCCCATTCCTGCTGATCCCAGAAAGCGTTGACGTCGCTCCGGCTGATGGCCAAGTCAGCAAGGGGCATGTAGACGTGCTCGCCTTCGTAGCCGGAGGCGCCCGGTCCGCCGTTGCGGTCCTCGACCCTCTTGACGCGATTCTGTTCATCGCCCCTGAGCCCAACGAAGGCGACGTACTCCATGTGGCCGCCTCGCTTGGCAAACCGGGCCCTGCCGCCGAAGACGCTGTCCTTCGTGGCCTGATTCTCGAACGGCTGCCAGACCGGAGAGAAGTCGTCGAATCGCTGGTCCGGCCGGTAGTGCGGGCGGTTCAGGACGAAGTCTCGCTTCCGCGTTAGGATGTGTTTGGGCACACTGCCGTTGCTGCGCTGGTGACGGGCATACATCGCGTCCGCCTTGATCCGCGAGGTCTTTCCATAGTGTCCCTGACGGGCTATGCCGTCCTTGCCGGCGAGCCAGTCCATCAGGAACATCCGCGTCGTCTCCAGTTTCATCTTCTGCGTGCAGATGCGCCGGAATTGGTTCGGCACGTAGCAGGACCAGGACAGTAGTTCCTCGAACACTTCTCCGCGCCAGTGGAAACCATCCGGATTCTCCAGCGACCAGGGCTGGTTGTTCACGAGGCGGTACGAGGCGCGCCGCGACCATTGCCGTCTGACCACGTCCTCGTAGGTCTGAAACTCGATCCAGAAGAAGGGGACTCCGTACCTGCAGGACGCCGCCTCGCAGTCCCGTACGAAGCGGTAGGTGTCGGGGTGCTCGCTGGCGGTGTTGTTGAAGACAATCACGTCTCCCCGCGCCGGATCCAGTATCCCGTTCTCTAGGAGCAGGAACAGCATCATCCCGCTGGAGCGACCACCGGAGAACTTGACGATGTGCGGCAACTCGGCGTGCCGCTTCTTCCGGTAGCGGAGCCTATGAGCTTCCTCCGAGTCGAAACTCGCGACGGGCTTGGGGCGTCGACGGGAGGTCGTGAGAGCCGGCACGGCTCGGAGGACCAGTTCGGTCACGGGACCTCACCCGCCGTAGCAGGTCCGCTGAGGTGCATCTCGGCCAGAGGGTAACAGCTAGGCCGAGGCGAGAGCAACCAGAAGGTCCGCCCAGCGTGAAACGTCGGCACGGCGGGCACTAGACTTGGGCCGCGGCGACCACTAGCGCCCCATGAACCCCCGAAGCGCCTCCACAACCCACCCCGGCGCCTCTCCGCTAGGAAGTGCTCACAGTCGTCGAACTCGTGCACCTCGGCATCCCGAAGCGACGACCTCCGCCGCACCAGTTCCTTTTCTTCGGGTCGCGATGACCCCACGGAATGAGCGCGGGCTTGCCCGCGAAGGCGGGGCGGTTCTGCCAGATGGAGCGCAGCCAGTCGTTCGCCGCGGGTTCCGGGTGTCCCCCGAGAGAGCGGGAGTTCCACAGCCCCGGCCAGGGTGGCTGCGGTTTGATGGGGTTGCACTCTGCTGATCGGTCTAGACTGAGCGACCCGCTCACACCGCTTCGAGGGAGAGAGACCAGATGCCCCATGACCAACTGCATTCCGCCGAGGTGGTCGCGCAGGCCCAGGCCAGCAAGCGCGCGAAGTCGGCTGCCTACCGAGCTGCCGGAGTACCGACCCGGTCGGAGGCGATAGCGGCCTTCTGTGCCGACTGCATCTACGACCCCGGCGCCGGCGGCACATGGCGCGCCCAAGTGGCCGCCTGCCAGTCGCGCCGCTGCCCGCTCTGGCCTTACCGGCCCGGAGTCGACCCGCTGGTGGAGATGCCAGGACACTCGGCGGTCACGCTGCGTGACGTGCTATCCAACAAGCGTCAGGAGTGGAACGAGCCAGATGCGGGCGAGACGCCTAGGGCAGCGCCTTGACGGTCGCTCGGTAGTTCGCCCATTGAGTGCTTGGAACGTCCCCGTCGACAGCGACGTGGGCGACCGCGCGAGGCCACGGCACTGCCCGGCGCCAGCCACTGCTTCAGCAACCCCGGGTCGGTCCAGGCCGCGTAGATCCGCTCAACCGGTGCGTCGATCACGCGTCGCAGCGTCAGGTCCCTCATCGCCGTTCGCCCTCCTCGTCGGCGCTGGTCTCGACCAGGGCGCCAAGCGCATCGAGGCGCTCAGTCCACAAGCGCGTGTGGAACTCGAGCCAGTCCTGGGCTTCCCGGAGCGCGGCCGGGTTGAGCCGGCACACCGGTTCCTGGCCCCGCTCTTCCCGTGTGGGAATGTCGATGCTCGAGCGGATGCGCGAGCTTGTCTTGGGCATGGAGGGGAGCATCCGCTAGCGGGGCCTGATCGCCGACAACGGCTGGCTGCGCTGAACGTGATTGACGGCCTCCTGGAGGAGTTGGCGGACCTATTCTGAACCTCGGGCTTGATACGCTCCGCGCTCGTTCCGGTGGGCAAGACACAGCCGCCGTACGAGGCGGCGGGTGCGGTGCCTGCTAGGTCTGAGGAGACCATGAACTTCGAGGAACAAGCTAGGGCATTGCTTCGCGAGTACCCCAAGATCGACCGCAACGGGGACCTAGAGGGCTGGGTGAAAACGCGTTGCAGGCGTCGTCAACGGGCTCAGGCAGCACGCTTCAGCAGCCAAAGCCGAGAGCGAGCGACTGTACGGGCTGCTGAACGACCTCAAGGGCAAGGGCGAAGCGGCTAGGGCTGCGTTCGACGCCTAGTCCGCGTCGAGTTAGCTATAGATGTAAGGAGACGAGCGAATGACGGCAAAAGTGACCAAGACGGACGAGGACGCCCAGTTCTACGAGTGGGCGCGCGAGTACGCTGCCCGCGGCCTCAGAACTGGCAAGCTGTCCAAGGCCGAGACGCGCTCGCTCTGCGGCGCCGTAATGGAGTTGTTGAAGCGAGTGAAGGTGAAGGCAGACTAAGGGCTTGGGGGCGTACCCGGCTCCGTCAGTCGGCGGCTTCCTCGTCAAGTGAGCCGCAGCTAGTCCCTGATGCAGTCCGTAGTGGAACTGGTCCGCTTGGCTCTCGACCTCATCCCCGAAGAGTTGAGGGAGGGACTTGGCGCGGTGCTTGGCTTCGGTCTCCTCATGACCGCCTTTGTGCTCGCGATTGCGGTGCCGGTGTGGTTGCTTCGCCGGCTCTTAGACGACTGAACCGCTGCCGGCCGAGCGTTCGCCGACTGCGCTCTGCTGTTGTTCAGATTCGCCTGAGTCCCGTGCGCTCGGCGGGAGGTGTAGCAGTCCGTTGGCTGAGCGGGCAAAGCGGTGGCCATAGCTGAGGGCTTCAGCGCCGAGGTCAGTCACGGAGAGCATCTGGCCACCGGAACGGACGCGCGCGTCGACATCCCGAAGCGCCGACTTCCATCGCCCCAGTTCCTTCCTCCGGAACGCAATGTCCTTCAGGCCCCAGAGAATGAGCGCCGGCTTGTCCGCGAAGGCGGCGCGGTCCTGCCAGATCGAGCGCAGCCAGCCGCTCGCGCCCACGATGTAGCCCGGCAGCGCGGCGCTCGCGGGTCGTGCCGCGGCGCGACGGCCCCGGTCAGCGCCCTTGAAACGTCGCCTTGCGACGCTCGACGAACGAAGCGATCCCCTCCGCGAAGTCCGCCGAGTTCGCCGTCCTTGCGCGCATGGCAGGAATCTCCCGGTACGCGGCCTGCTCGCCCTCTTCGAGATAGACCTGCGCCGCCCGCTTGATCTCCCGAACGGCGAGTGGGGCGCACTCGCAGATCTCCTCCGCAAGCGCCAGGGCCCGGTCGATCTGGTCGCCGGTGGGCACGACTTCCTGCACGAAGCCGAGAGCGAGTGCGCGCTGGGCGTCGAACTCGTCGGCGCGCAGCAGGTGGTACATCGCGTTTCCCCATCCGGCTCGCTGCACGTAGCGGACGTGGGCGCCTCCGAACACCGCGAGGCCGCGCCGGGGTTCCAGTTGCGCGAAGCGCGCGTCCTCGGCCGCCACCACGATGTCCGCGGCCAGCGCCATTTCGATCCCGATCGTGTAGCAGATCCCCTGGACGGCCATCACCAGCGGCTTGCGGCATCGCCGGCGGAGCGCGAAGGGGTCGGGGCGGTCGTCCGGCGATTCGTCGGCGTCCCTGCCGCGGGCCATCGAACCGGCGAACTTCGGCAGGTCGAGGCCGGCCGTCGTGTGCTTCCCCTGGAAGGTGAGGACGCCGACCCATGCGTCTTCCGTCTCCTCGAGTTCGGTCAGTGCGCCGGAGAGTTGCCCGAACATCTCGGGAGTGAAGCTGTTGAGCTTCTTCTCGCGGTCCACGTGGATTCGCAGGACATGCCCGGCGAGGGTGGTTGTGATGGGCGTTGCTTCAGTCATGGTCTTTCTCGGTTCCTCAGCCCGAACTCGACTCGCCGGCCGCCCGGGTACAGCACGGCCGCTCGCGCGAGGGTGAAGTAGTGCGCGGGGACGGATCAGGCGACGGCGCGGGCGCGCCGCCGTTCCCGGGCGAGGTCGTGACTCGCCTGCATCCGCATCCAGTGTTCCGCGTCGGACCAGCCGAGCGCCTCGAGCCGCAGCGCGGTGGCTGCGGTGATGCCGGCGTGTCCGTGGAGGATGCGCGACAGGAACGCGCGGGTGACGCCGAGCCGCTCGGCGGCGTGCGAGATCGTCCAGCCCTCGGCCTCGAAGGCGCTCGCGACGAGCCTGCCTGGGTGGGCGGGGTTCTTCATGACGCGCGGACTATTATCCACGGACAGACACATAGGAGGAAGAAACCGGTGAACCGGATCTGCATGGCGATGGCGACGCTGGCTTGGCTGACCGTGGGAGTCTGCGAGGCGCAGGAGCCGCCGCTGGACGCCAACCACGTCGCCGATGCGTACTGGGAGTCGTTGATCGCAGCTGTGGGTCTTGACGCAGAAGACCCCGACGTGCTCGCCAATCGAGATGTCGCCGTACAAGGCGCGGCGTGCATCTTGGAGGCCGAGCGCGGCGACTACGGATTCTGGGCCAAGCGCGGTGCGTTACAAGCGCGGCAGGAAGAACTGTTCGGCGACTTGCTTCCAGCGGCGGGGAGCCCGGAGCACCATGCCTTGGCGTCCATCTGCCCAACCGGCGATCCCGAAGCCCGCGGCATCCTCTACCCGGAAGCGAACGACCTCAAAGAGAACCTCTCAGAGGCGCGCGGTCTACGCTGCTGGTTCCCCGATGCCGGAGAAAGCGGAGGCAGAATGGCCTACGACGACATCCGCCTGCCCACCGACAGTGTTGCAAGGGGCATCTACGGCGTCGGCAACGCCCGCTTGGTTGGCAACCTGGGCGCATCCAACGTGCGGGTCTACGGCAGCAAGAACGCGCTCACACTCATCGAGCGAATCGGCTTGGGCGGTGCCGAAGTCTCAGTCGTCACCGTCACCCGACACTGGGAGAGTACGCGAGAAGTAGTGGGAGGAGTCTCCGTTGGCGGTAACGTGGCGTTCTGGTCGCGCCACGGATGGGCCGGCCCTCAGCAATACGTTGGTTGGTGCAAGGTCGTAGACCGCGAAGACGTGGAGTACCGCACCATGCGGGACGAGGGTAGGTTCGGTGACGAGCCGCCGTGGAAGTTCGGCCCGGATGGGAGCCGCCGCTGATGGAGGGCGGTGTCTACCCCTAGCGGCCGGGTCTGCCTGGGCGCTTGCCTGTCGGACTGACGCCGCCCGGCAACTGGTGCCCCGCCGATCCGGCCGGAGGTTCGGCTGGTTGAAACGCTACTCCGCCTGATGCTGGCTCAGGGACCGGAACGATGCTCTGGACGGCGCAAGGCCGATCGATCTTCTGCGGCGGAACGACGTTGCCCGCGTCGAGTCTGCCGCCCGGGGGCACGCGCAGGGCGACTTTGGATTATGCGCGGCTACGCGGCCGGGCGCATCCGAGGGAATCATGGGCGGCCCGGTCTACGTTGTACGCTGCGAGGATGCGGGCGGGGGTAGGCAAACGGGCCGGAGCGATTCGGAAACGCGTGCGACGGGCTGGAAGCCGAGTCGTTGTCCGCACGGCCAACGGCTGGCGACACTCCGGCATGGCTGGGGTCGCGATGACCTTAGGTCCACGGCTGGCGGCTTTGCCCCGCACGTTGGCCCAGATGCCCGATGTGCGGCAAGCACTGGCGTCCCGCGGTGCGAGGCTCGAGTTCACTCCGAGAGCGCTATGGGAGCTCATTCCCGCGGGTGTGAAGGCGAGGGAAGCGGACGTGAAGGCGTTTCTCGGGAAGCGCCACCTGAGTCACATCAAGTCGAAGCACCTCCACCCAGAACTCGCAGGCGAAATCAAGAACGTCCTGTTCGAGAAGTGGCCATGGAACCTCGAACGGGGAAGCCAGAACATGAAGCCGTGGGAAGTGGCCCGGCTCCGGCTGAACAACTTCGCCGAGGGGGCAGTCAGAGGGGCTCGTGCCAACCTAGGACCGGCGGTTCGCGGGGCGTCTTGGGCCGTCCTGATGGAACTGCCCGTCACCGCAGCGGAGAACATCATTCTCGTCAAGGGTCAAGGAAAGACCAGTAGAGAGGCATGGCGGGACGCGGCTCGCGACGTCGGCAAGAGTGCAGCGGCGGGCGCAGCGGGACCATTTGTAGCCAAGGGGATCGCCATAGTCGGCGTTCCGATGGGTCCAGCCGTCGTGGTCCCAATCGCAGTGGCCGGCGCTGGCCTCTACGCTTGGTCGGCGGCAAAGCGGATCCGGGAGGCGCGAGTCAAGGTGTCGAGACGCGGTGCGGACGCGCTACGCCCAAGCGCAGAGGCCGAGACCCTCGGCCTACTGTTCAGGCCCGGCCAAGGTCGAAGAAGGACTCGTCGCTGGTTCGATCACTCTGGGAACCCCCGCCGCTACCGCTTCCCCAGGCGGAACCTACCCATCCCCTTAAGGGGGACCCGACGCTTTGCTCCAAGACTGGCTGCTCGCCCCACCGGTCTGCCGGTCCATTCCTTCTGAGGAGCGAGCCAACCTGTGTCAATGGCGACCGAAAACTGCACACTTCTGGCAACTGAAAACTGCACACTCTTGTCGGGCTGATAGCGGCCGAGGCAGGTGTCCCGGAGATCGTACGGCTCCCATTCGCGCCTGGGTACTCCGTCGATGCCGAGGACATGCGCTACCAGGAACTCCGCCAGGACTCCACGGCTGTGTTGTCGAGAAGGCTGGAACCCGACCACTGCCAGAACCTGAGCAAGCTCACGGGAGGGCTCGTTGTCGCTCGGACCAAGTCCTTCCGAGCCGCACAGGAGCTCAGGCCTTACCCGGTCAAGGGTCATTCTGCTCCACAACCTCGATCGGCCCGTAGGTCTCCTCGATCCACTCCGGCGTCTTCTGCCCCGCAGTCTCCTCGTCGATCTCCGCGTACGGCATGAACTTCAGGCAGTTCGGGAAGGAGATCGGCGTCCGAACCACCCTGCCGGACTCCAGACGGTACACGTCCATGAGATCCCGGTTCTCTCCGATGGCGAGGAACTCTTGGTCCCCGTTCTTGAATCTCGCGTGCCACATCAGATGCCAGTCACGAAGACTGACCGTCTTCGCTAGTTCCTCGCTAACCACGTGCTTCTTGACCAGATCGAGGAAGTCATCCGCCGTCGCACGGAAGAGGGGCGGACAACGCCCGATCACGAGGCAGTTTGCTTATGCATTTTCCGAGTTCTCCAAGCATGTGGAGCAGAGCAGGAGGCTCATTGTGAACAGAAAAGGTTGACACGAGAACCGTTTTATGGTAAGATCTACCGATCTCGGATTCAAAAGCGAATAGAGAAGTAACGTAATAAGCGGCGGCGGCGGTACGCAGCCTACGAATTGCGTCCGCCGCATCAGAGAAAGTCTGACACAATCTCTGTGCCGTTCGTAATCGCCCTGACGGGCAAGGAGATCAAGCAATGCTTGAGAATATGGAAGTAATCCGCTCAGGTGAATCGGCGAACGCCGTTCCATCTGAATCCTCAATCAACTTCATCTTCATTGGTTGTGTTGTCAAAGAACTGCACGCCGATGCGACTTCCAATCCCGTAGTCGAGGAGTTCGAGTTCACGGAGCGGAAGGTCGAGGAAGAAGCGGAAACCACTAACTGAGTGGGGCTGGTGCGACGGACATTCACAGTGTCCGCCGCACCGTCGCACGATCAATCATAAAGGAAAACAGAAGTGAATGACAGCACGAATGAAACCCCACGTCTACGAATCAAGCCTGAAGACTTCTACGACTTCATTGCCGCTAGGCTGGAAGAGGCGGAAGCTACCGGAGAGTGCCAACGTCTACAGAAGAAGCTCCAGTTTGTTCAGCGCAGGATGCTTGAAGCACGCGAGAAGCAACTGGACCTCGTTGAGCCGGTGAACTGATCGGGGCTATGCGGGCGCTCGGCGCGGCACTGGCGTGGCTAGTAGCGCATAGAATCCCGAAGAGATTTTTCGGCGGCGCCCGCGTCCTCGTCAAGATCTACCGTCTCGGTACGGTCCGCGGACCAGAGGACCGGGACCCGCGCAAGAGGACGCCCCCGTGCGCGAGATGTTCCAGGGTGATCGGCGACGAAGCGGCTCCGCTCGTGCCCCCGCTGTGACCGAAGCGATCACCCCCCGGCGCAGGTCCCGCTCGCGGCGGACGCAAAGCACGAAGACGGCTACCTCGTCTTTCCGACGGACGAAACGATCCCCTCCGCGAAGTTCGCCGAGTTCGCCGTCCTTGCGCGCATGGCAGGGATCTCCCGGTACGCGGCCTGCTCGCCCTCTTCGAGATAGACCTGCGCCGCCCGCTTGATCTCCCGAACGGCGAGCGGGGCAGGCCCGGTCGATCTGGTCGCCGGCGGGCGCGACCTCCTGCACGAAGCCGAGAGCGAGTGCGCGGCGGCACGGCCCGACGCGGGCTCGAACCGGTTCACGCCTGGTGCGAGGTCGCTTCGGTCGGGTCCACGAGGTCGAATACTCGGGAACCGCGTGAAGTCCCGGTCGGTGGTGGCGATCGAGGCGCCGTGCTCGAGCGCCAGTGCGGCGAGGTGCGCGTCGATCACCATCGGGCCCCTGGCCTGACCGCGGCCGGAGACTTCGCGCCGACGCCTTCTGGAACGGACTCTCGGAGTCGTAGGCGTAGAGCAGCACATTGGCGTCGATGAGTGTCACCGGCGGGTTGGACCGTCCAGAACGTCGAGCAGACCGCCGATGTCGTCCAGGTCGATCCCCGGCCGGAGCCCCATGGGACGTGCCTCTACCGACCGCCCCATGAACCCCCGGAGCGCCTCCACCACCCGCCCCGGCGCCTCCTCCGCCACGAAGTGCCCGCAGTCCTCGAACTCGCGCACCTCGACATCCCGAAGCGCCGACGTCCACCGCTCCAGTTCCTTCCTCCGGAACGCGATGTCCTTCAGGCCCCAGAGAATGAGCGCCGGCTTGTCCGCGAAGGCGGCGCGGTCCTGCCAGATCGAGCGCAGCCAGTCGCTCGCGCCCACGATGTAGCCGGGCAGCGCGGCGCTCGCGGCCCGTGCCGCGGGCGACGGCTGGGCGCCGCGGTAGTGAGCCATGATCTCCGGCGTCAGGACGCTTCGGTCGCCGACCGCTCTGGGCATCACCCGGTTCACGAAGATGTTGTGGTGCCGCAGCAGGTACTGGCCGATCCAGCTCGACATCAGGAAGCTGAACGACCTGAAGTGGAAGTCGTCCCCGACCGGCCAGCACCAGGTGTTCGCGATGACGAGACGCTTGACGCGCTCCGGGTGCCTGCGCGCGAAGTCGAGGCCGATCGGCCCGCCCCAGTCGTTCATGAACAGGGTGATCCCGCGCAGGTCGAGATGGTCGAGCAGGGCGGCCAGGCGGCGCGCGTGACTCTCGGGACGATGGTCCTCGCGCCGTGCGCTCCGTGACGAGAGGCCGAAGCCGATGTGGTCGAGTGCTATGCAGCGGAACTCCGATCGCAGTTCCCGGACGGGATGCCGGAACAGGAACGACCATGCGGGGTTGCCATGGACGAACACGATCGCCTCGCCCTCGCCTTCGTCGATGTAGTGCATCCGGTGATCGGGCGGGAGGTCGAGAAAGCGGCTCTCGAAGGGGAACAGGTCGTCCGAGACCCAGTCGGGACGGGCGGTCGACGCGGTCCCGTTCACGCGGCGCACAGCTCCCTGAGCTTCTCGAGGCAGTCCGCCCAGCTCCGCTCGTGCTCGTCGCGGGCCTCGTCCTGGGTGAACCGGGCATGAGTGAGCGTGAGGCGCGTCCTGTCGGCCGATTCGGGTTCGAACTCGATGGTGACCAGCGTCTCGGTGTCGCTGCCTTCCCAGCGCCAGGTGTGCACCAGACGACGTAGCGGCGCGACTTCCCGGTACACGCCGCGGGCGAGCCAGCGCTGCCCGTCGGTCCCGCGCATCTCGATGAGGAACGTCCCGCCGACCGCGACGTCGGCGACCGCGCGCGAGGCCACGGCATTGCCCGGCGCCAGCCACCGCTTCAGCAACTCCGGGTCGGTCCAGGCCGCGTAGACCCGCTCTACCGGTGCGTCGATCACGCGTTGAAGCGTCAGGTCCGTCATCGCTGTTCGCCTTCCTCGTCGGCGCCGGTCTCGACCAGGGCGCCAAGCGCATCGAGGCGCTCCGTCCAGAAGCGCGTGTGGAACTCGAGCCAGTCCTGGGCGTCCCGGAGCGCGGCCGGGTTGAGCCGGCAGACGCGTTCCCGGCCCCGCGCTTCGCGGGTCACGAGGCCGGCGCGTTCGAGTACGCCTAGGTGTTTCGAGACTCCGGCGAATGAGAGGGGGAGGGGGCGAGAGAGATCGCCTACGGTGGTCTTGCCGGAGGCGAGGCGGCCGAGGATGGCGCGGCGGGTGGGGTTGGAGAGGGCGTGGAAGATGTCGTTCAGGTGTTGTTCAACCATGTGGTTGAGGGTAGCGGGATTGTCGGTGTTGTTCAACCTTTGGGTTGAATGAAACCTGGGACTGCCGGCGACCGTCAGGCGGCCCTGCCGTACAATCGGACCTCCAGAGCCCTTGACCGCGCGATGAGCACTGCTGCAAGATCAGAGGTTCGCCGCTAGCCGATGGCGCTCGAGTCGCCAGGCTGCGGCCGCTTCGCCCCGGCGGGGAGATTGACATGACCCAGTACGCACTGTTCTTCGAGAGTGGGGGCCCCGTGTTCGGTGAGGGCTACATCGCTTCCGTGCGGATCCATGGCCGCGCGCTGGCGACCTGCGACGAGGAGGACGGGGAGTTCGAGCTCAGCGGCGTGAATCCGGGGAGTCTTCTCGGGTTCGGTCGAACCGTGAACGAGGCGTACCAGGACTTCGTCGAGTCACTGCGGTGCACCCTGATCGACTGCGCATCCGATGCGGCGAACTTCGAGGATTTCCGTCGGGAGGTCGAGGACTTCTTCGTCACGAACGATCCTGAGGCGGAAACGAAGTGGGAGGCGGCCCGGGACCGCGCCCGCCGCGGCGAGTTGCCGAACGACCTCAAGCTCCGGCTCGAGAGATCGGATCCGGACCTGGGCGTGGACATTCGGCAAGTGAGAGCGCCTTCGCTTGCCGCCAACGCACCAGCGCAAGCGCTCGCGCCAAGCGCCATCGCCGCCTGATCCGCTGCCGTCGCCGGTCGATGGGCAACAAGGGCTTTGTGCGCCTGGGCGCCATCTGGCGCATGCTGGACCAGTGTGCGGAAGGACATACGCGGGTTCTGAAGGAGCATCGGTGGTGGGTCACATGGCGCGGCCGCACGTATCGCGGCCTTCCGAAGGGGCCTGGACGCAAGCAGGACGCTGATGTGCGGTTCCAACAGGTCGGAAAGCTCGTGGCGGTCCTTCGGGTCGACCCCGATTGCGCCGCTCGGTTCTTCCGTCAGAGACTCTGAACTCGCCACCCGTGACCAAGACCACCACCTCACCTTACGACGTTGCCGAGCACCTGCGTACGCGCGAGGACATGGCGGCGTATCTCGAGGCGTCGATCGAGGAGGCGGACGGCGACGCCGCGTTCGTGGCCAAGGCGCTGGGCGACATCGCCCGCGCTCGAGGCATGGCGCAGATGGCAAGCGACACCGGCCTTCCCCGCGAGAGCCTCTAACAAGGCGCTGTCGGGGAAGCGCGAGCCGACGTTCGAAACCGTCCTCAAGGTCGTCCGCGCGCTAGGACTCCAGTTACGGGCGGAGGCGTTGTCTGCGACTCGCGCTGGTACGGGCGGGCGGATGTCGAGATCCCAACCGTAGTTGGGGACTCCCCCAGCGCTCGCTGTAGCCATCCACGAGAGCACGAACGGTGAGCAACCTGGTTCGATCTTCATGGCTTTGCTGCTTTCCCCTCCTCTCTGGCGACCATCTCCTCTGGCGTGGGCAACACGGGATTGAAGGCGGGAGACGCAATCTCGGGAAGTCGGCTCTCGACTTCCATCGTGAACGCGATCGCATTGCGTATCGGGCTGAACCAATGAAGCCTGCCGACTCGTCCAGGGTATGGCGGGTCCTCCACCGGCGTCTTGCCTGTCACGGCGCCGATTATCACGGCTATGTGGTAGAGGATCTCCGTGCAGAGATCGACTGCATCGCCCAGATCCGAGACGTTTGGCTGCCACTTGCCGTCTAGATGAGCGATCCACTTGTCTCTGACTTTCTTGAGATCCGGCTTCCGCTCGTTGATCTTGTCGATGGCTGCGATGGATATCTCAGCCTGTGGGGAGACCTCGCGGAAGCTACGTGAGGTTACGCTTCTGGTGTCCTTGTCCGTCAATCTCACAACGGACAGGATTGCCGCCATGAGCAAGGCTGTGTCTGACAGATCGTCTCTTGGTTCATACCCAAGGGAGCGGTCCATTTCCCTCTTGAATGCAGCATTCTTGAAGCTCGACAGCATCGCCGCAGCGATCTCCCACCCCTTCACCAAACGACCTACTTGGTCTTTCGTCGGTTTCCTCATGCTTGCCTCCTGCGCTATACGGGCGTTACTTCGAAGCGCGGTCGCAACTGAGTCCGACCGGCTACCAACAAGACGCCGGCGCGAGCCGCGGCGCCGGGTAGGGTATCGCCCGGATGCTGCAGGCGGCCGTCGCCACCGT
The DNA here is from genome assembly GCA_009845425.1 of Holophagales bacterium. GTDB lineage: Bacteria > Acidobacteriota > Thermoanaerobaculia > Multivoradales > Multivoraceae > Multivorans. Next base: position 540,134 of record VXZQ01000001.1, on the reverse strand, counting down.
CTATCGCACCGGTGGCAGTGTGAGGGGACGCCCCGCCACCGTCGGGCGGCCCGGACGATCGAAGGGACTGCCGAGATGACTAAACCCGCTGGTCGGGGCTGTGGGCGTGGCGAACACCACGGTTGACGTGCAAGCCCGTGCTTGCATAACGTCAAGCCTCGGCCCGCAAGACCGACGCCGGACATGTGGACATCTACCGCGCGATCGCTGATCCAACCAGGCGAGCCATCCTGGATGAGCTCGTCGATCGGTCGGGTCAGTCGCTCTTCGAACTCTGCGGGCGCCTGATCATGAAACACGGCATCAACTCCTCGCGGCAGGCGATCTCGCAACACCTGGGCGTCCTGGAAGCCGTCGGGTTGATCCGCACGAGGCGCGAGGGGAGGTCAAAGCTCCACTGGTTTGAGGGCGCCCCGCTGAAGGCAATCAGGGAGCGATGGCCAGTCTCAACAGACGAGGACACTTCACACTCAACGGATGAGGGCATCGAGGAATGAGAATCCACCTGACCGGCGTCTTCGTGGACGACCAGCGGAAGGCACTTCGCTTCTACACCGAAACGCTCGGCTTCCAGGTGAAGCACGACATCCCTCTGGGAGAGCACGCCTGGATCACGGTTGTATCCGCGGAAGCCCCGGACGGGACGGAGTTGCTGCTTGAGCCCGCTGCACACCCCGCCGTCGGTCCATACAGGGCGGCGTTGGTGGAGGACGGGATCCCCGGTGCCAGCTTCGCGGTCGATGATGTCGAAGCCGAGTACGAGCGTCTCGTGGCGAGAGGTGTGCGGTTCGTTCAGCCGCCAACGGACCTCGGGACTGTTGTTACCGCGGTCTTCGACGATACCTGCGGGAACCTGATCCAGATCCAGGAGGAGAAGGGTCAAGAGTGACGCGGGCGGAGTTCGCGAAACTGATCGGCGAGCGGCAGCCCGTCACGCTGGTGCGGATCGAGGATGAGTCGGGGCAGGTAAGCGATCCGGTCTGGTACGCCATCAGTGCTGAGACCGCGCTGCGGTACTTCGACCGATTTGGCGACCGGCTGGTGATCGACCGCACCTTCCCGAGCCTCGTACGCTTGACCGTGATCCCCCGGAGCGGGCGGCAGGACCGCGGCCCGACGACGTGTCGATGATGGAGGCGACCGCGGGCGCCCTCGAGCGTCATCGCTAGGCTGCCGCCTCAGGAGGAACATGATGCTAAGGAACATCCTCGCCGCCATCGTCGGCTACGTCGCCATGGCCGCCGTGCTCTTCGTACTCTTCTCGATTCTGTGGGTGACGGTGGGGCCCTCGCGCGCCTTCGAGCCGGGATCCTGGGAGGTGCCCGTCGCCTGGGCCCTCCTCCAGCTCGTCCTCGGGCTCGTGGGCGCGTACATCGGCGGGCAGGTCTGCGCCTGGGTGGCGCACGATGCCAAGGGCGCCACGATGCTGATTGGCCTGGTGATCGTGATGGGAGTGGTGAATGCCCTGATTCCGCCGGAGATGGCGGCGGGACCGCGCCCCGACGACGTGTCGATGATGGAGGCGACCGCAGGGGCTCAGCAGCCGGCATGGTTCAACTGGCTTAACCCGGTGATTGGGGCTGTGGGTGTGTGGTTGGGGACGGGGAGGTTGCGCGCACGGTCAGGAAACGCCCGCTAGCGTCCTCAGACGCGCGGCGTCAGTTGTCGGACCGTCTGTACCTTGAGCTGCAGGCCCTCGCGCTGACGTAGTCGCGGAGAATCGACTTGCCGACGTCTACCTCGCCGGCAAGAAGGCACTGCACTGCTTCTTCGAGAAGCGCATCCCGGAACCCCGGGTCGCGCTCGATCCGCTCCCGGACCGTCACTCTGAAGTCACGCGTCAATGGCATGGTCTCAACCCTCGGTCCGCTTGCTCCGCCCGTGCTCGCGCCCGTACCGCGCCGCGTCCTGCATCGAGTCGGCGTCATCCTCGCGCTGCTGCAAGCGGATCTCCGCCTCGGTGGTGCCGTCCACCTTCGCAGCGTCGATCCTCCCTTCGGGATAGGTCGCCGGATCGCCGGGCTGAATCCTGATGCGCGTTGTGCCCATGGTCCTTCGCGTTCGTCCCACTCGAGCTCCATCCCGAAGGTGCCCTAGAGAAGCAAGGGCTGCCCAGACGGGCAGCCCTTGAGCCGACAGCACGCTGCCGGCGGGTATCTGTCGGAGAATCTACCAGTCAGAAGACCCGCGTGATCTGAACGCCCTCGACCTTCTCGAGGTCCTGCACCGCGGAGAAGACAGCCTGACTGAAGCTCTTCGCTTTCCGGTCGAACTCGACGTACTGCGCGCCATCCGTCCTTCCGACCGAGGCGTCGTCACAGCCGGCTTGGAAGAGGGCGTCGATGACCCGTTCGGTCTGTAGGTCAGGGCCCTCGACGATCAGGGTGAAGCGGTGGGTCGGCATCATGACCCCCGAAGCCTAGGCGAGATCCAGTCTCCAAGACGCCCGGCGGGAGACGTCCAGAGCCGTGCACGGCTACCGGCGTGAAGTAGTTATGTCTGGCAACATGACGGCCATGAGTGAGAAAAACGTCGAGCTTGCCCACGGAAGCGGAAACGTCTTCCGCGACTTCGGTGACCCCCACGCCGACCTGAAGCAGGCCAAGGCGGTCCTTGCTGCGCGAATCATCGCGGTGTTGGACGACCGTGGTCTCGCTGCGCGCGAGGCGGCGAGTCTCAGTGGGTTCGCTGCGACGGACTTCTCCCGCATCCGCAACGCGGATCTGGGGCGCTTCACTCTGGACCGGCTGATGAAGGTGTTGGCCGCTTTGGATGCCAACGCCAGGGTCACCGTGAAGGTCGACCTCTCTCGGTCGGCTCCGGCTGCCACTTCGGGGTCCGGTTAACGCACCCGACGACCCATGCGCACAACCTCGTCGCCCGTGCCCTAGCCGACCATGAACCGAAGCGTGTCAACAGCCCATCGAACTCTTGGTGCGCCGTTAACCCATCCACTACACCACCTCCACCGGCGACCAAGCAGGCGTACAGATGGCAGGCACTTGGGGCACGCCGAGCGTCTACAACGTCGACTAACGTGTGTGGTGTAGGCCCAGAATGTTGCGGGTTGTGGCGACCGCGTTTGCCTACTGCCCGCTCCGCTCTCGGCCCGCGGCCTGATCGCCGATGAGTCCAGCCCCTTGTGTTCTTCTTACAAGTTCTTCGACAGTCCTAATCGTGGTCGCCACCATGAGTCCAGAGTTGGCAACAACAGGCTGGTTGTTGGCGGCTAACACTTGGACGTTTCCCTCCGTGAAGACCGGTACGTGGTGGTAACCTGTGATGATCCCTGCCACTTTCCACCGGCACTCCTCCAGCGTAGGGGCCTTGAGAGGATGATACACAACCGGGCCTCCGCTGAATCCTTTATTGTTGTGCCCGTCGATCCATAGCGAGCCAGAGTTCTTTCCGAAGCCGCTAAAGACACCGCCCGCGACTAAGGGCGCCCCGCGCTCATAGCCGGGAATCGGCGCCGTCTCCACGTCCGGAAGAAAGCCGAGAAACCGCACGGGCTGGCCTAGGACCAACCCCTCAGTTCCCACCTCGACCGGATAGCGCGGACTCAGGTCGACCGTTGTTGCTAGAACCAACACATCTTGGCCTTCGCCTCGACCGACCAGCCTTACCGGGATTCTCACCCACTCCTCTCGCGCGATCTTGACCTCAACTTCAGTCGGCGCTGGGCCTTTCAGGAGATGACCTGCGGTAACAATGTACTGCTCGTCTCCGATTTCCAATGTGAACGCGCTCCCTACGTCGGTGCCGATGCGGATAGGAAACACGCGATAGAGAACGTTGACGGTCAATTGCCGATTCGAGGGGCAGGCCACGTCGCTTTGTTGAGCGACAGCCGTAGCACAGCCGGAGAGTAGCGCTAGAACTAACAAACGAAGGCAGATCAACATGCACCCCATACTACCAGTTCTCTAGGGAGGGCATCCGACGAGGCCGAAGGTGGGAACGTTGCCGGAGAGGGCCGCGTAGGGCGTTTTCGTGACGGGAATGCGGCTCGCGTTCGCGCGGCTTGAGCGAAGGTGGCACCGAGACCGGTACGGGCGAGTAGACTCGCCTCGTGGCGAGTCACCTGTGCCGTCACCAAGGAGGAAAGACCATGCTGAAAAGAGACGAAATGTCCAGCGCCTTCGCAGAATGGGGCGTAGCCTGGAACGAGCACGACCTCGACGGCGTGATGGACCTGTTTCACGACGAGATCTACTTCGAGAACTGGAACGGAGGCTCGGTCCGGGGCAAGGAGAATCTGCGTGAGGCATGGGCGCCATGGTTCGCCAATCATGGAGACTTCAAGTTCACGACCGAAGAGACCTTCATCGACGAAGTCGAACAGAAGATGCTCTTCCGCTGGCAGCTCGACTCGCCCTCGTTCGAGAAGGGCCAGGGAGACAAACACGAGGCCAGGCGCGGCCTCGACATCTTGCACTTCAGGGACGGCAAGATCGTCGAGAAGCTGACCTACTCGAAGACCACGATCGAACTGGACGGGGAGCGGGTGCGTCTGACGACGCCGTGATGGAAGCCGGCGAGGACGCCGGCGCACCCAGTTTGTGGCGGACGTCAGTCGCTCGTCAGGGGGCGACAGTGCACGTCAGCACGCCGAGAACCAGCGTGTTCAGGCCCAGAAGGATGCTAAAGGTCACCGTCAGCGAGTGCACCTGTCTCGACAGCGCTGCGAGCTGTCTTTCCACCCCCGCCATCGGTCCGTCGAGTGAGCCAAGGCGGCCCTCGATCGAGCCAAGCCGCCGCTCGATTGCCGCCAATCGGGTATCCGGTTCTGCTCTCGTCATCATCGGCGCCGCCTGTTCATCCAGCAGATCAACTAAGGAATCGTACAACAGGCCTCGGCGCCGAGCCGCTCAGCCGTTCGGCAGCGTCACCAGCACCTCGTTCTCGGCTGGCGTGCCCCTGACCTCGGTGTGGGCACCCATCGCACCCAGGTTCAACAGGAGCGAACCGTCGTCCTGGACGAAGCCCTCGATCTTCGCGGTCCGGCCTCGGCCCACGGTTACTGTTACGTGGTTGCCATCCCAGACGACGTCGTTGACCGGCGACGCCACGACCCGGTTGCCGGGTTCGCCGCCGAACCAACGGCCGGCGGCGCCGGCACGCGGCAGTAGCAATGCGGTCGGTTCCGGGCCCTTCCCGCGGTAACGCTCGGTATCAACCCGCCAGGCCTCGCCCGGGTGGGTCTGGGCGAGTTCGGCCAACACCGCGATCACCGGGCTGACCGGCTTGGGACTGACCCCTTCGGCGGCCACGAAGTCGACGAAGCCGACCATCATCTCGGCCGTGGACTCGACACCGAAGCGGACATCCTTCGTTGGGTCCGGGTTGTCCGGGTTGTCGGCCGAGTTGTCCCAGTGGGCGACGACTTCCATCCGTGTGCCGGCCGGCAGCGCTACCGGCTCGACGAACTCGTAGGCGGTCTGCCAGTTGAAGTCGTAGCGGCTGACGCTGAGCAGCTCGCGCTCCGTCCCGTCCGGGAGATGTGCCGTGTATGTCATGTCCTTGCCGCGGTAGTGCATATGCGGCGCCAAGGAGCGGACGAGGACATCCTCAGTGAAGACGTGGTGGGCGCGGGCCTCGTGGCTCGGGTCGCCGGCCGGGATCGTGAAAGCCGAGTTCATGATCCAGAGGTTGACCAACTCCTTGTCGACCTCCTCCGGTTTGGCGAACCAGACGCCGATCCGCGTGACATCGGTCGCTGCTGTGCCGCTCGGGTGGTAGTGGAAGTCGCCGAGGAGGTTGCGCCCCTTCGGCAACAAGCGGGCCGTGCCCGCCGGCAGCCCCCTCGGCGCGACGCCGGCCGCCCACCCATCGAGCCAGGCATCCTGGACCGTGCCGCCGTGGCCGGCGCGCCACAGGATGAAGTGGTGAAGCACATCGTGGTTGCCGGGCTGGACCTCAACGGCGCCGATCCAGCGGTCCTCCTCGAAGCTCGCCTCGATCGGGATGACGGCGAACGAGTCAGGGCCGTCCGCAGCGACTTCGTAGGGCTCGAACTCGTAAACCCAGTCGGGTTCGCCAAGGGCCCACTCCCCGCTTCGTTCCTGAATGTCGAACAGCGGCTCGTCGCCGTCTCCTCGGGGTGCCCCGGACGAAACCCAGTTCAGAATCGCGGCGATCTGGTCTTCCTCAAGGCTGATGTCGTTCTTCCACGGCCCGTACCCGGGATCGGCGTCCCAGGGCGGCATGTCGCGGTTCTCTACCGCGCGGGCGATCGACCGCGCCCAGGGCCGGACCTCGCTGTAGGTGCGCAGCGCCATCGGCCCGATCTCGCCCGGCTGGTGGCAGGAGGCGCAGTTCTCGTGAAGGATCGGCGCGATGTCGTCTACGAAGGTGGGCTGGTCTGGGTTGAGACCTTGCAACATCGCCGGGGCGACGAGTTGTCCGAGGGAAATGACAACTGGCGCGAGAGTTTCGCGGGATGCCCCGATCATGTCTAGCCGCTACGGCGTTCAAACTGCCGAAGTTTCAACTGCGGCGAAGCAGTAGCGCTCCGGCTGCCGGGTCGAGTTCCGGTGAACCCGTATGGCCCTGCGGTGCCGTCAACCTCTAACGCGAAGAACCTCTGCGTCGTACAGTTCGAGGGTCCTGTCGGCAGTGACCAGCGTTAGACCCTCGATTCGAGCCTGGGCCACGAGAATGCGGTCGAACGGGTCTCGGTGGTGCGGAGGGAGCGTGGCGACGGCCAGGGCATGCGCCGGCGTGATGGGAAGAGGTTTCACCTGGTTCAGGCGCATGCGTTCCGGAACGTAGTCGGCAGGTGGTTCCGGCAGGGGGAGCCTGCCAACTGCGTACTTGATGGCGATCTCCCATGCGCTGGCGGCAGACAGGAACTTCGATGTTGCGGACGACTCCAGGGCGGCAATGAGGTGCGCGTCGAACCGGTGCGGTTCTGTCTGCATCCAGAGCCAGCAGTGGGTGTCCAGAAGGTACTTCACGGGGATCTGCCGGCCCTTCAGCTCCGGCCTTCGAAGGCACGGAGCAGCTCTTCATCGAGGGGAGCGTCGAAGTCCTCGGGCACCACGAACCGACCCTTGTCGATGCCGAGGATCGGCCGCTCCTCTTCCACGGTGACGAGCTTGGCGACTGGCCGGCCCGAACGGGTGATCACGATGTCCTGGCCGGCGGCTACCTCTCGAAGGAGCCGCGAGAGGTGCGTCTTCGCCGCGTGTACGGTCACTTCCTTCATGGCCTGGCCAAACTAGACTAAGTCTATGACTAAGTCAATCAACTCGTCACCGGCGCACTCAGTTGCAACGGTTGTCAGTCGACGGAGCGTCTGTAGAGGCCGAGATTGCCGAGATCGAGCTCCAGGCCGGTGCCGGCGCCGGAGTCGCTGAAGGTCGCCGGCGACCGGGAGAAGGCCTGGCCGTCGCCGCCGTCGTAGTGGAGGAGGAACGTGTCCCCGGCCAGCGGCTCGAGGTCTCCCGAGAAGGAGCCCGGGGCCGAGAACGCGAGCCGGAGCGCTTCGTCCGTCGCTGAGACCGTCAGCGTCTCTCCGAACGTGTTCGCGTACGCGCCGGCGTACCGCTCGAGCGGATGCGACGGAGGCGAGTCGGGATTGCGCATGGCCGCCTGGGCGGCCAGCGCCTGCTCGACCTGGGCATGGATGGCCTCCGTGGCATGCATGGCTTCCGCGTGGACGTCGCGGTCCGGCAGGTCGAGCAGGCGGGCGAAGACGAAGGCGGCGATCTCCTGGTGCGGGTAGTAGGGAGTCCACATGCTGCCGTTGACCAGCACCGCGACGCCGGCGTCGGCCTCGGGCAGGAGGGCGACGTAGGCCGGGAACCCGAAGATGCCGCCGCCGTGGGACACGTAGCGGTGGCCCGCGAAAGACCCGACTCCCCAACCCATCGCGTACGACGATTGCGGATTGTCCGCGAAGAGGAAGTAGCCGGGGGCGTCGACCTGTTCCGCGTGGAGTTCGGCGAGGGTCTCCGGCTGGAGCACGGTGACGCCGTCGAGGCGGCCTTCGTCGAGGTGCATGCGAAGCCAGTCGGCCAGGTCGAGCACGTTGGAGGCGACGCTGCCGGCGGCCTGCATGTTGTCGTAGGACTGCCACGGCAGGACCCGGCGTGCGCCGTCGCGGTCGAAGCCGTGAGGCATCGCCACGTTCTGTTCGGGCGCGTCGGCGATGCTGACCGCGCCCGCGGGTGCGGTGCCGAGGAAGGTCGGCGCGACGAAGCGGGACGCCCAGACACCGTACGGGCTCGGGTGCGTCGAGTCCATCCCGAGCGGCGAGAGAAGCCGGTCGTCCAGCCACTCGCCCCACGTCTCTCCGGTCGCCGCCTCGACGACGAGACTCAGGAGTCCATAGCCGAGATTGCTGTAGCGGTGGTCCCCGTAGGGAGCGAAGTTCTCCAGCCGCCGGGCCCGTTCGGCGACGGCGCGCGCACCGATGACTTCGAGCGCGGGATAGTAGTCCTCGGGGATGCCCGAACGGTGGGCGAGGAGGTCGCGCAGCGTGATCTTCGCGGCGCGGTCGGGTTCCGCGAGTTCGAACCAGGGGAGGTGCTGCACCACCGGGTCGTCGAACGAGGCGAGACCGTCGTCGACCAGCGCGCCGATGGCCGCGGCGCCGAAGCTCTTCGCCACCGAGCCGATCTGGAAGAGCGTGGCGGCGTCGATCCGGTCGGGCCGTCCGATTTGCTTGACGCCGAATCCCTCGGCGAAGACGAGCCGATCGTCGACGACGACGGCGACGGCGAGTCCGGGAACGTTCCAGTCGGGGAAGGACGCCTCGATGAACGCTCCGAGGCCGTCCAGGTTCGGGTGCGGGACGACGGCCGCGGCGGTTTCGCTCGCCGCCGGTTCCGGCTCGGGGGCGCAGGCGATGCAGAGCGCAACCGAAAGCCACAACAGAACGTGCGACAACGGGACGAACGGCTGTTTCACGCGGCTGTCTCTCGGGATGGAGTGCGGTCGTGCGGTCCGAGACGCGGTGCGTCTCGCGCCTACAACCTCCCCGTAGCCCGCGCCCGATCCAGCACCGGCTGGTAGATCCGCAACGTAGCCGCGTCCACCAACTGCCCGCCCTTGCCGCCGGCCCCGGCACCCTTCGCCACCGACTCGTTGTAGAGGTCGACCATCTTCTGCGCCTGCTTGATCTCCCGCGGCGACGGCGCGAAGACGTCGTTGGCGAGCGGAATCTGGTTGGGATGGATGCACCACTTGCCGACGGCGCCGAGGGTGGCGGCGTAGGTGGCCTGCTTGAGGTAGGCCTTGTCGTTGCGGAAGTCGCCGAAGGGGCCGTCGATCGCGTCGATGCCGGCGGCGCGGCAGGCGGCGATCATGCGGACGCGGTGGGCGGACCACATGTCGCCGGGGTAGCGGTAGTCCTTGTCGAGCTCGTGACCGAAGCGCATGCCCATGCTGGCGGAGAGGTCGCCGAAGCCGAGGATGAGCGCTTCGAGGCGATCTGAGCAGGTAGCGATCGCCTCGACGTTGGCGAGGCCCTCGGCCTCCTCGATCAGCGCCTCGAGGCCGATCCTGCGGTCGAGTCCGAGCTTCTGCTCCAGGCCGTCGAGCATCGTCTCGAAGAACCAGATGTCGCGCGGTTCCTTGACCTTGGGCAGGATGATGATGTCGAGGTTCTCGCCGGCGCCTTCGACCACGCTGATCACGTCGTCGACGGCCCAGCGGGTGGTGTGGTCGTTGACGCGAACGGAGCGCACCTTGCCCGTCCAGTCGAGGTCGTTCAGGCCGTCGATGGCGATCTGGCGGGCGCCCTCCTTCCTGTCGGGCGCGACGGCGTCTTCCAGGTCGAGGAAGACGAGGTCGGCGTCGCTTCCGGCCGACTTCTCGACCATCCTGGGGTTGCTGGCGGGCACGGCCAGCTCGGAACGTCTCAGTCGCATGCTCACTTCTCCTTGCTTTCCCCGTCCGGCCCGGCACTCAGCCCGAATTGGGCGAGGATCTCGTCCCGGTGCTCGTCGAGCAGGGGCGCCCGGCGCCGCACGCCGGTCTTCGTCTCGGTGTACTTGATCGGGCAGCCGACGATCTTGACCGGCGCGTTCTCGCCCGGTAGCTCGACTTCGGCGACCATCTCGCGGACCGCGGTGTGCGGGCTCTCGAAGATGTCGGCCGCGGTCTGCACCGGGCCGCAGGGGACCCGACCGGCGAGCGTGCCGACGATCTCGTCGCGGGTGTGCGCGCCGGTCCACTCGGCGACGACGGCCTCCACGAACTCCCGGTTCTCACGGCGCGACCAGAAGTTCTTCGTGCGTTCGTCCTCGACCAGGTCGGGCCGGCCCATCTCCTGGCAGAGGATCTCCCACTGCCCCGGCGTCGGCGCCGCGATCGCCACGCCGCCGTCCTTCGCGTCGTAGATGCCGAACGGGGACAGGCTGTGGTGGTGCTTGCCGCGCGGCGGGAGCTGGTGGCGCAGGCTGGAGCCGTAGTTCGCAAACACGGACTCGCACAGCAGGTTGACGCCGTCGACCATCGCGACGTCCATGAACTGACCCTCGCCGGTGTGCCGCGCGTGGTGGACCCCGGCGACGACGCCGAGCGCCATCAGCGTGCCGGGGAACAGGTCGCCGACGGAGGCGCCGCCGGGGTAGCCCCCTCCGGGACGGTCGTCGTCGCCCCGGGGGCCGTTGACGTGGGCGAAGCCGCCCATCGCCTGGGCGACGATGTCGAAGGCGGGCCAGTCGGAGTGGGGGCTCTCGCCGGTCCGCGGGTCGCCGAAGCCGCGCAGCGCCGCGTAGACGATCCGCGGGTTGCGTTCGCGGATCGTCTCGTAGCTCAGCCCGAGCCGGTCCATCACGCCGGCTCGCATGTTCTCGAGCACCGCGTCGGCCTGCTCGCACAGGCGGAGGAAGGTCTCGCGGTCGGCGTCGTCCTTCAGGTCGAGCGAGATACTGCGCTTGTTGCGGTTGATGCTGCCGAAGTAGCCGCCGAAGTCGCAGCCGCCGTCGACGCCGGCCTTGCCCTGGGCCGGGTGGATGAAGTCCTCGGGGATGGGCGGCGAGGGGCGGGACATGTCGCCCGTCGGCGGCTCCACCTTGATCACGTCGGCGCCGAGGTCGGCGAGGATGGCGGAGCCGAACGGCCCGGCGAGCGCCATCGTGCAGTCGATGATGACGAGGTCGCTGAGCGGCCCGCGTGCCCGGGGATCCGGGCTCACTACGACCCCCAGTGCGAGCGGCGCTTGATCAGCACCTCGCGCTCGCCCTCGAAGACGACGGTGCCGTCCTGCTTCGTGCCCCAGTGCTTGAAGCGGACGACGCCGGCGTCGTCGCGGTCGGCGTCGTGGGTGGCGAGCACCTCGGTGTAGGCGGTCAGGGTGTCGCCGAGGAATACCGGCGCGCGGAAGCGCATCTTGTCGAGGCCGAGTTCGGCGAGCGCGTTCTCGGCCGTGTCCTGGGTGGCCAGGCCGATCACCGTCGAGCCGGTGACCAGGCCGAACACGAGCCGTTGGCCGAACGGCGACTTCTGCATGCGGTCCTCGTTGAAGTGGCCGTCGGCGGTGTTCATGACGAGCTTGGTGAGGAGCTGGCTTTCGACCTCTTCGATCGTCGTGCCGCGGGCGTGCTGCATCTTCTGGCCGGCGGCGAAGTCTTCGAAGTAGGTGGAGGGGGATGTGAGGGCCGTGGTCATGGCGTTGTCTGGCGCCGCTTGGTGGCGACCCGGAAGCCGGCCAGAAGGCCGGCGCACCCAGTGTGGACCGTCACGACGACGCCTCGCGCCGCTTGGCGACCAGGTTGGTGCGCTGGTAGCTCACGACCTTGTCGCCGTGCTGGTTGAACGCTTCCGTCTCCCAGGTGACGATGCCGAAGTGGGGCCTGGAGCCTGACTCGCGGCGGCCGACGACGCGGCTGCTGCCGGTGATCGTGTCGCCGGGGTAGACCGGCCGGTGGAACTTCACGTCGTTCACGCCGAGGAACGGCCCGCCGCCCTCGGAGAGATCCTCGACCGACATGCCGACCACGGTGCAGAGCACGAGCAGCGGGTCGATGACGACCGAATCGTGGCCGTGAGCGCGCGCGTACTCGGCGTTGAAGTAGAGCGGCGTGAACCGCATCGTCGCGGTGGCGAACAGCGCGTTGTCCGCCTCGCTCAGAGTGCGGCCCCAGTGGTGCTGGAAGGTCCGGCCTTCCTCGAAGTCCTGGTAGCGGTTGCCCTTCTTCTTGAGCGGGAAGGTGGAGAAGTCCGGGTCGGGCATTGCGGCAGTGGTTCTACCACGCAGGGACGTCTGCCCGCCCACTGGGTGCGCGGGTCTTCTGACCCGCTGCCGCCGCAGGCGGCGTTGAGACGCGCGAGGCGTCAGCCTCGCTCCTTCTTTGTTCCGGCGCCTCCGGCTAGCCTTCCGGAGGATTCTCGTCCGGCTCCACCACTTCGTAGCCTCTCTCTCGGAGCCATGACAGAGGTCCGTCTGCCCGTAGCAGGTTCCTGAGAGGCAGGGTGGCGAAAGTGGAGTCGTTGTCGGTCAAGGCACGATCGACGTTTTCGAGCCAGAGTTCCCAGCTCCGCGACTCCATCTGGCTCAGAACGTCCGGATCGAAGGCGAGTGTGAAGGAATCGCAGGCTCCGGTAGCCGAATCGCCTGGATGAGCTCTAAGCGTGGGCAGGTCGCCTACGGCCCAGGCGGCCGCAAGACGCGTGTGCTCTTCGACTTGGGCATCGAGCCCCTGAAGACCTGCCTGAAGACAGGTTTGCTCCGCATCGGGCGACATCTCCTGTGTCGAATCGAAGAGAGGCGAGTCCTTGTAGCGCTCGGATATGTGCGCTGGCACCTTCTTGACGTTGTGCTTCTTCGCTCGCTTCTCGATTGCCCGACCAATCGTTCGGAGGCCCGACTCCAGGCCGGCGGACTGCGCCGCCGAATCGAAGAGTTCCTCGGCCGCGACGCTAGGCCGCAGTTCTTCGAGGTTGTCCCGCTTCGGTGCGTATCTGAGTCTGGTCTCCGAGAAGAGCTGGTACAGGTCCTCCGGCAGCACGCCCTCCAGGGTTCCGCGGTCGGGGATTCGTCGTGTGCGCTTGATCAGCCGCCATGCTCTCACCGGGTTTGTCAATGAGATGCGCAGGGATGGAGGCGGCAGGTACTCGCTGGAAAGGGCCAGCACGCGTTCGATGGAGTCCGTTTGCCAGCGAAGGCCGTCCGGCACCAGTTCCGGCGTACCGAGGATCCACAGGACACGGTCGTCCTTGGTGACCTTCCAGAGGGGCGGTCCAGGGAGATCTCCCACGACCTGGATCTCTTCCTCGACGACATCCACCGGGGCCGGCTGGGATGCGTCGTTCTCCTGGGCGATCGCGCCCGGAACGGCCGCTGAGGCCGCGAGTAGCAGGGCTCTCCAGATCATCGAGGGATTCCTCTCGCCCCAAGAACGGTGGATCGCTGTCTTTTGTTCCACTGGTGTCGGAGTGAGTGGTGCCGCTTCGCGGCGCGGCCTGTTGGCCGCCTGCGGCGGCGGCCGGCCGGAAGGCCGGCGCACCGACACGCGCACTCGGTACGATGAGCCGCCCTCGAACCGAAGCCCCCGGGAGGATCGATTGAACGAAATGAAGCCCGCGGAGGTCAAGCCCGCGATCAGCATCGATGTCGTCAACCAGCTCGACGCTCGGGTCGGCACGATCGAGAGCGTCACGGATGTCGAGGGGTCCAGCAAGCTCGTCCGACTCAGAGTCGACTTCGGCGACCACAAGCGGACGATCCTCGCGGGGATGAAACAGGAGCGCGAAGACCCGACCGAGATCGAAGGTCGACAGGCGTTGTTCATCGTCAACCTGGAGCCGAGGAAGATGATGGGGGAGACCTCGGAGGGCATGATCTTCGACGTCGGTTACGAGGACGGGATTGAGCCGGCGTTGTTGCTCCCGGAGCGGCCGGTGCCGAACGGCGCTCGGGCTGGTTGAGTCGCGGAGTGTCGTCGCCGCTTCGCGGCGCGCGCTTTCGGAAAGCCGGCCAGAAGGCCGGCGCACCGACACGTGCCCAGTGGGGGGCGCTGTACGATTCCGGGATGATTCCCTGGAACGATCTTAAATCGACCCTGGAGCAGGACGCCGAGTTCCGGTACACGATCCGGCACTGGACGGCGAGCCTGCGGCTGAGCGTGGGCGACCGGCATCACGCGATCCGCTTCGAGGACGGCGCCGTGGCGGCGGTCGAGCCGTGCGACGCGGACAGCCCGGCCGACGTCTTCATCGCCGGGCCCGAGGAAGAGTGGCGCGAGCTGCTTCGCGAGGTGCCGCGGCCCTTCTACCAGGACCCGTTCTTCGCCAGCGTGCATCACGGCATCGAGCTGAACCAGGATCAGCTCGAGTACGCCGCCTACTACCCGGCGCTGCGCCGGCTGGTCGGGGTGCTGCGCGAGATGACCAACCCAACCGAGGGAGCTTCCGCATGAGCGCGTTTCGCCTGCTGCTTGGCCTCATCTTCGGCGTGATCGTCGTCTACACCGTGTTCGTCGCCATGGAACACGGCCTGGGCCTGTTCGGCGTTTTCTTCGGCGACATCGCCGAGGGAGGGTGGCCCGGCCAGTTCAACCTGGACTTCATGGGCATGCTGATCCTCTCCGGGTTCTGGATGGCCTGGCGCAACAACTTCACGCCGGGCGGCCTCGTGCTCGGCCTCGGGGGCCTTCTCCTGGGTGCGCCGATCCTGACGCTCTACCTCTTCATCCTGAGCCAGCAGACGAACGGCGACGTGAAGCGGATGCTCCTGGGCGACCAGAGGGCGGCGGCCTGATGCCCACCTTCGCGCGGCGCGTTGGCCGCTACCTGGAGCTTGAAGTCCAGGGCGTCTCCTACGAGGTCTACTTCGAGTCGGCCGGGAACCCGGACGGCATCCCGCTGGTGCTGCAGCACACCGCCGGCTCCGACGGCCGCCAGTGGCGTCACCAGTTGGAGGACGAGCGGATCGGCCGGCACTTCCACCTGCTGGCCTACGACCTGCCCTACCACGCCAAGTCCGTGCCGCCGGCGGGCGTTGAGTGGTGGAAGCGGGAGTACAGGCTGACCAAGAGCTTCCTGCTTGACTTCGTCGCCGCCTTCGTTGGCGAGCTCCAGCTCGAAGACCCTGTCTACATGGGCAGTTCGATCGGCGGCCACCTGGCCCTCGACCTCGCCCTGCACCGGCCGGGCCTGTTCCAGGCTGTCATCGGGCTGGAGGCGGCGATCAAGTCGGACCCCGGCAACATCGACCTGCTCGACCACCCCAAGATCAACAACGGCTACAAGAGCGAGCTGATGATCGGCATCACGTCGCCCGAGGCGCCCGAGGCGTTCCGCCGCGAGGTCGGCTGGTGCTACAGCCAGGGCGCGCCGCGGGTGTTCCGGGGCGACCTCTTCTACTGGGGCACCGACCACGACCTGGGCGACAGGGCGTCCGAGATCGACACGTCGCAGACGCGGGTGTTCCTGCTGACCGGCGAGTACGACGCGGCGACGCCGCCCGAGGCGTCCGAAGAAGTTGCCGGGCAGATCGAGGGCGCGACGTACCAGACGATGAAGGGCCTGGGCCACTTCCCGATGTCCGAGGACCCGGAGCGGTTCTACGGGTACATCGAGCCGGTGCTGGAGGAGCTCGTCGGTGATCAGACGCGGCTGGGGTCGCCGGACTTTTCGCCGGCCGCGGCGGCCGGCATCTAGCCATCATGCCGGCCATGTCCCGGTCCGAGATCGACGAGTTCCTGAGCAAACCGCGGATCGGCGTCCTCTGCACGGCCGACCTCGACGGATCGCCGAACGGCGTGCCCGTCTGGTTCGAGTGGGACGGCGAGCAGGTCCGGATGTTCAGCAGTGCCTCGCACAGGAAGATCGCCCGGCTCGAGAACGATCCAAGGGCGTCGCTGCTCGTTGCTCGGGAGGTTGGCGAGCCGGAGGCGTGGGTCGCCGTCGACGGTGTCGTGGCGATTGGCGAGGAGGGCGTCGTGCGGCTCATGGAACGACTCGCCGCTCGCTACTGGGTCGACGAGGATCCGGCGGTCGCGGCGGCGCACGCGGAGACGGTTGAATCGTGGCGCCAGGCGGCGGCACAGTTACGGGTGCTTACGATCGTTCCGGAGGCGATCAGGAGCTACCACGCCTGAGTTGGGCGATGATCACACGATGAACGACATTTCACCCGCCGCCGTCGGCTACATGACGCCGGAGCGCGAGATGCTCCGCCGGATCGCCCGGGACTTCACGGACAAGGAGGTCCTTCCGGTCGCCAACGAGCTCGACCCGAAGAAGGAGACGATCCCGCAGTCGTTGATCGACCAGATGGGCGAACTGGGCTTCTTCGGCATCGTGATCCCCGAGGAATACGGCGGCGCCGGGCTGGGCGCGTTCGAGTACTGCCTGGTGGCCGAGGAGCTGGCGCGGGGCTGGATGAGCGTGGCGAGCATCATCGCCCGAGGCAACGGCTTCTACCGGTCGATCCCCTTCGACGGCGAGGAGCGCCTGAAGCGCATCCGGCTGATGGCCGAGGGCAAGTACCTCGGCGCGCTCGCGATGTCGGAGCCGGAGGTCGGTTCGGACATCTCGTCGATCACCTGCCGGGCGCGGGTGGAGGACGACCACTGGGTGATCACCGGCAACAAGTACTGGTGCACCTTCGCCGACGGCGCGAACTTCATCCAGGTCATCGCGCGGACGGAGGGCGATCCGGCGAAGCGCCACGCCGCGCTGACCGGGATCGGGATCGAGAAGCCGCCCGGCGAGCTGCCGGAGGGGGTCACTGGCTCGCCGATCCCGAAGATCGGCTACCACGGCTGGAAGACCTGGGAACTCCACTTCGAGAACGTCCGCGTGCCGATCACGAAGCAACAGCGCGAGTCCAAGGGCCAGGCGTTCTACGGCATGACGCGCGGTCTGCAGACGGCGCGGGCCCACACCGCGGCGCGCTCGATCGGCCTTGCCCAGGGCGCGCTCGAGCAGGCGATCGCGTACTCGAAGGAGCGCATCCAGTTCCGGCGCCCGATCGCCGACTTCCAGGCGATCCGCTTCAAGATCGCGAACATGGCCGCCGAGGTCGAGGCGGCGCGCCAGTTGAACTACTCGGTCTGCGCCAAGATCGACACCGGCGTGTCCTGCGCCAAGGAGGCGGCGATGGTGAAGTACTACGCCGCCGAGATGTCGGAGCGGGTGTGCTCCGACGCGCTGCAGGTCCTCGCCGGCGCGGGCTACACGACGGACTACCCGGTCGAGCGCTACTGGCGCGACGCGCGGCTGACGAAGATCTTCGAGGGGACGTCGGAGATCATGCTGAAGATCGTGTCCGACGAGTTGCTGGGGAAGCCGTCGAGGAGGAGTTGACGATGAGACTCGCGAACCACCTCTGGGATCGTTTCGGCGGTCTGACCCTCGACGACATTCCGGAGTCGGCCCGCACGGTGGCCGGCCAGTGTGTGCTCGACTGGTTCGGCTGCGCGCTGGCCGGGAGCCGGGAGCCGCTGTCGGAGATCCTGCGCGACGAGCTGGGCGGCCAGGCAGGCCCGTGCTCGATTGTCGGCACGGATCTGTGTTGCCCACCGGGTGTCGCGGCACTCGTCAATGGCGCCGCGAGTCATGCGCTCGACTTCGACGACACCCACAGCATGATGGGCGGCCATCCCACGGTGCCGGTGTTCCCGGCCGTGTTGGCGCAGGCCCAGGAAATGGGCGCGAGCGGCGAGCGGTTGCTCGTCGCCTTTGTTGTCGGCGTGGAAGTGGAGTCGCGGGTCGGTGCCCTGATCGGGGGCGCTGCCTACAGGAAGGGCTGGCATTCGACGTCGACGATCGGCGTTCATGGCGCCGCGGCCGCGGTGTGCCACCTGATGGGTGCGAGCAATGAGCAGTTCGCTCACGCCTTGGGCCTGGCTGCGTCGCAGGCCAGCGGTCTCAAGGCGAACTTCGGGACGATGACCAAGCCGTTCCACGCCGGTCACGCCGCCGAGCGGGGTCTGCTTTCCGCGCGGCTGGCAATGCGGGGCTTCACGTCGAACCCGGAGGCCGTCGACGGCCGGCAGGGCTACGCCGACGCCGCGGCCGCCGGCCACGAAGAGGTCAAGTGGGAGCGGCTAGAGGAGCAGGACGGCCGCTTCCTGATCGAGGACACGCTGTTCAAGTACCACGCCGCCTGCTACCTGACCCATGCGGCGATCGAGTCGGTTGGGCGGCTGCGGCCGCAGTTGGCGGCCGCGGGGGTCTCGGCGGGGGACGTCGAGAAGGCGATCGTCACGGTGCATCCGGGGTTGCTCGACGTCTGCGGCATTCCCGAACCGAAGACGGGGCTCGAGGCGAAGTTCAGTCTGGTGGCCACGATGTCGCTGGCGATACTGGGGATCGACACGACGGACACCGGGACGTTCGTCGACGAGACGCTCGACGATCCGGAGGTCGCGCGGATGATCGACAGGGTCGAGGTGCGGACGGACCGCGGGCTGGGGCACACCCAGGCGCGGGTGGAGTTGCGTGCGAACGGGCACCGGTTGGAGGAGTTCCACGACACCGGCATCCCGGCGACGGATCTGGAGGCACAGGGGGCGAAGCTGGCGGCGAAGATGACGGGGCTGACGGCGTCGTTGCTTGGCACGGAGGCGAGTGACCGGTTGCGGGAGATGTCGTTGGGTTTGGAGACAGTGGGCGACGTTCGCGAGCTCTGCTGAGTGTCGGTGCGCCGGCCTTCTGGCCGGCATGAAGCGCGATGTCGCGAAGCGACGAGCCCTTAAGGCGGCCGCCGGCCAAGGGCCGGCGACTTATCTCCGCCGCCTACGGCGGCATGCCGGCCAGAAGGCCGGCGCACCGACACCCGCACCGACACTCGCACCGACAACTCGCGCTGCTACCCCTCGATCCCCCCGATGCACATGTACTTGATCTCGAGGTAGTCGTCGAGCCCGTACTTCGACCCTTCGCGGCCGTGGCCGGATTCCTTCATGCCGCCGAAGGGGGCCATCTCGTTGGAGATGATGCCTTCGTTGATGCCGACGATGCCGTACTCAAGCGCTTCGCTGACGCGCCAGATGCGGCCGACGTCGCGGGCGTAGAAGTAGCTGGCCAGGCCGAACTCGGTGTCGTTGGCCATGGCGATCGCTTCCTCTTCGGTGCTGAACTTCATCAGCGGCGCGATGGGGCCGAAGATCTCTTCGCGGAAGACCCGCATGTCGTCGGTCACGTTGGTGAGGATCGTGGGTTGGACGAAGCACTCGCCGAGATCGGACTGCCCGCCGCCGATCTCGACGGTGGCGCCCCGGTCGACCGCGTCGGTGACGCGGCTGGTCACGTTCGCGACAGCCTCGGTGCTGATCAGCGGGCCGACGGTGACGCCGTCCTCGGTGCCGTCGCCCATCTTGATCCCGGCCACCGCCGCGGCGAGTCTCTCGGCGAACTCGTCGTAGACGCCTTCCTGGACCAGGATGCGGTTGGCGCAGACGCAGGTCTGGCCGGCGTTGCGGAACTTGCAGATCATGGCGCCGGCGACCGCCGCGTCCAGATCGGCGTCGTCGAACACGATGAAGGGCGCGTTGCCGCCCAGTTCCATGGACATCCGCTTCATCGTGCCCGCGCATTGGGACATGAGCAGCTTGCCGACCGCGGTCGAGCCCGTGAAGGTGAGCTTGCGGACGGTGGGGTTGGACGTCAGTTCCCTGCCGATCTCCTCGGTCTGGCCGCAGAGGATGTTGATCACTCCGGCCGGGATGCCCGCCCTCTCCGCCAGCTCGGCCAGCGCGTTGGCTGACAGGGGCGTTTCGTTGGCCGGCTTGCAGACCACCGTGCAGCCGGCGGCGAGGGCCGGCGCGATCTTGCGCGCGAGCATGGCGTTGGGGAAGTTCCAGGGCGTGATGCAGGCCACTACGCCGACCGGCTGCTTGATGGTGACGACCCGCTTGTCGTTGGCAGGCTGGGGGATCGTGTCGCCGTAGACCCGCTTGGCCTCTTCGGCGAACCACTCGACGTAGCTGGCGCCGTAGGCGATCTCGCCGCGGGCCTCGAACAGGGGCTTGCCCTGCTCCGCGGTCATCATTTGGGCCAGGTCTTCCTGGGCCTCCATCATCAGGTCGAACCAGCGCCGGAGCAGCGCGGCGCGCTCCTTGGCCGTGGTGTGCCGCCACTGCTCGAAGGCCCTTCCGGCAGCCTCGATGGCGCGGCTCGTTTCGGCGCCGCCGCAGCAGGCGACCTCGGCGAGGACCTCGCCCGTGGCCGGGTTTTCGACGGCGAAGGTCTCGCCGGAGTCCGCGTCGACCCACTGGCCGTCGATGTAGGCCTGGTCGCGGAGGAGGCCGGGATCGGTCAGGTCGATGCGGTCGGCCGGGGCTCGGGTGGCTACGGAGGCGGCGATGCTCATGGACGTCACTCCCTGCTGGTCGCTCGCCGCTTTGCGGCGCGGTTCCGGAAGCCGGCCAGAAGGCCGGCGCACCGACAGGTGGCGCTGTGGATCGGTCCTAAGATGTATCAGCCCCCCGGCGGGGTCGCAAGGAGACCGATGGTCCGTTTGTCCGACATGCCCGAGGTCGAAGCCGCACGCCTGGTGGCGAAGGAGTGCGTGCCGTTCGCCACGCGGCCGTGGGTCGAGGGTCCGCCGCTACGGGAGCGGCGGGTGGCGCTGGTGACCTCCGCCGGCCTGCACCGGGTGGGAGACCGGGCGTTTTCGACGGTCGACCTGAGCTACCGCGTGATTCCGGGCTCGATCTCGACCAGCGACCTGACAATGACCCACTCGTCCGTCCACTTCGACCGGACCGGTTTCCGCGAGGACGTGAACGTGGTGTTCCCGCTGGATCGGCTGCGAGAACTGGAGAGCGAGGGGGAGATCGGATCGGTCGCCGACTACCACTACTCGCTGATGGGAGCGGGCTGGCCGCCCGAGGCGATCGAAGACACGATGCGCGAGCTCGCCGCGCGGCTCAGGGAGGACGGGGTGGACGCGGTCTGCCTCTGTCCCGTGTGACCGAACTGCAGCCGCGCCGTGGGCGCGGCAAGTCACTTCCTGGAAGACGAAGGCGTCGCGACGACGGGCATCAGCCTGGTGCGGGACAACACGGAGCGGATGGAACTCCCCCGGTTTCTGTGGGTGCCGTTCGAGCTGGGACGTCCGTTCGGCGCCCCCCACGAGCCGGACTTCCAGCGCCGGGTCCTGCGCGCGGCGCTCGGGCTGCTGGAGCGGCGGGACGGCCCCGTCATCCTGGAGGACTTTCCCGACGACGCCCCCGGCGACGACGACGGTCCCGCCTGGTCCTGCCCGGTCTCGTTCGCCGGAGCTGCCGCGGATGACGGGGGCCTGGTGGGCGCGGTTCTTGCGGAGCTGCGCCGGCTGGCGCCGTGGCAGGAAATGTACGCGGCCCAACGCGGCCGCTCCGCGCCGCCGGCAAGCGGCCTGAGCCACGAACAGATCGTCCGCGGACTGAGCGCCCTGGCCATTGGCGTCAGGGACCCCGCCGTCGCCACGAACCTGCCGCTCCCGGAATGGGTGCGCCTGGGCTGCGACGACCTGCGCACCTGGTACATGGAGGCGGCCCAGGGCCGGCCCGGCCGGGCGACGTCGCTCGAGCTGCGGGACTGGTTCTGGCGCGAGACGGCCCTGGCGCGCCTGATCGGCGCCGCCGGCGTGCGGCTCGCCGGCTCGGAGCACCGGGCCCTCCGCATGTTCGGCCGCCGCGCGATGGTCCCCCGCGTCTACATGGACGACCTGATGCCGGGCGTCGAGCCGTACATCTAGCTAGAGTCACCGCATGAACATCGAGAGCCACACGCGGGACGCGGGCCGTCAGAGGGAGTCGCTCTGAGTCAGCTCCTGCAGGTTCTCGTCAACGGTCTGGCCGTCGGCTGCATCTACGGCCTGATCGCTCTCGGCTTCGTCCTCGTCTACAAGGCGACCGAGATGGTGAACTTCGCCCAGGGCGACCTCATGATGCTGGGCGCCTTCGTGGCGGTGACCCTGATCGGCGACTTCGGTCTGCCCTGGGTGCTGGGGTTGTTGCTGTCGGTCCTGGCGCTGGCGGTCTTCGGCTATCTACTCGACGCCTTCGTGCTGCGCCGCGTTCTGGGCGAACCCCAGTTCGCCATCGTGATGCTGACGATCGGGCTGGGCTTCATCTTCCGCGCCGTGGCGGGACTGGTGTGGGGCTACGACCCGCAGAGCTTTCCTACTCCGTACACCGGCAAGTCGCTGCGTGTCGGCGAAGTCGTCGTGAGCTACGAGAACTTCGCGATCCTGCTGGGCACCCTCATCCTCTGCGTCGTGCTGTTCCTGTTCTTCCGCCGCACGCGGCTCGGCATCGCCATGCAGGCCACGTCGCAGAACCAGCTCGCGGCCTACTACGTCGGCATCCCGGTCAAGCGGGTCTTCTCCCTGGTGTGGGCGATCTCCGCCGGAGTCGCCGCCGTCGCCGGGATCCTCCTGGCGCCCGTCTCGCTCGTCCAGCCCGGGATGGGATTCATCGGGATCAAGGCCTTCGCGGCCGCGGTGATCGGCGGCTTCGGTTCGATCCCCGGCGCGCTGCTCGGCGGCTGGATCATCGGCATCGCCGAGCAATTCGCGGGGGTCTACCTGCCCGCCGGTTTCCAGGAGATGTCCGCTTACGGCATTCTCATTCTGGCCTTGATCCTGCGGCCCCAGGGCCTGTTCGCGCAGATTCAGCGAAAGAAGGTCTGACGGCCAGCGAGTTTCGAATGCGGTTCCTCTTCAAGACCCACTACAACCAGGACATCGACCACCTCAAGCACGGTGGCGACCGGTTCTGGTACGGCCTGCTCCTGGTGCTGGCCGCCGCGGCGCCGGCGGCGCTCGGCACCTTCTATCTGGGCGAGCTCAACCTGGTGATGATCTACGCCATCGCCGGTGTCGGTCTGATGCTGCTCGTGGGCTACACCGGCCAGGTGAGCCTGGGCCACGCGGCGTTTCTGGCGATCGGCGCCTATACCCACTCGCTCCTTCTGGGCGCCGGTCTGCCGTTCCTCCTCTCGATCGTCGCGGCGGTCCTGGTCTCGGCGCTGGTCGGCGCCGGCGTGGGGTGGATCGCGCTCCGGATGACGGGCATCTATCTCGCCATCGCCACCCTGGCCTTCGCCATGCTCACCGAGCAGACAATCTCGCGCGCCGAGTGGCTGACCGGGGGCTTTCGCGGCCTCGCCGTTCCGCAGGCGAGCCTCTTCGGGATGCCGCTCACGCAGGGCTGGCAGCACTACTACGTGACGCTCACGCTTCTCGTCGTGACCCTCCTCGCGGCGCTCAACATCCTGCGGTCCTCGACGGGACGAGCCATGGTCGCCATCCGTGACTCGGAGATCTCGGCGGAGAGCGTCGGCATCAACCTGGCCGTGTACAAGACCCTCGCTTTCGCTCTCAGCGCCGGCATCACCGGCCTCGCCGGCGCTCTCTTCGCGCATCGCCTCGGCTACCTCTCGCCGGACGCCTTCACGTTCCTCATCTCGCTGCAGCTCCTCCTGATGGTGGTGGTCGGCGGGGTCGGCTCGATGCGGGGCGTCATCTACGGCGCGCTCTTCATCGGCTTCCTGCCTCAACTCCTCGCCATCGCCCGCGACACGCTGCCGCCGCAGATCGCTCAGGCGCCCGGCCTCGAGCCGGGCATCTTCGGCCTCATCCTGGTGCTGGTGATCCTCTTCGAGCCGCAGGGCATCTTCGGCCGCTGGCTCAAGATCAAGAGCTACTTCCAGTTGTTCCCGCTCTATCGCCGGGCGACGCACCGGCGCCAGAAGACCTACCTGCGCACGGAGCGACTGCGGTGAGCTACCTCGCCGTCGAGGACCTGTCGATCAGCTTCGGGGGCATCCGTGCCGTCGACCACGTGAGCTTCGACGTCGAGGAGGGCGAGGTGTTCGCCATCATCGGACCGAACGGAGCCGGAAAGACGACGCTATTCAACCTGGTGAGCGGCATCTACTTCCCCGACGGCGGGAGCGTTCGGTTCGCGGGCCGCGACATCACCTCGCTGCCGGCGCATCGCATCGCACCGCTCGGCCTCGCGCGCACCTTCCAGAACATCGAGCTCTTCGAGCACGCCACGGTCCTGCAGAACCTCCTCATCGGCCGTCATGTCCACCGGCGCTCCTCCGCGCTGTCCCATCTCCTGTTCCTCCCCGCAGTGAGGCGAGAGGAGCTCGAGCACCGGCGCCGCGTGGAAGACGTCATCGACCTCCTTGAGCTCGCCCACTACCGCGAGCAGAGGATCGCGAACCTGCCCTACGGAGTGCGCAAGGTCGTGGAGGTGGGCCGCGCGCTCTGCCTGGAGCCGAAGCTGCTGCTCCTCGACGAGCCGACCTCCGGGCTGAACCCCGAGGAGAGCGAGGACATGGGATTCTGGATCGAGGACATCAACCGCGACCTCGGCGTCACGGTCGTCATGGTGGCGCACGACATGGGCCTCGTGAGCCGGGTGGCGGGGCGGGTGCTCGCCCTCAACGAAGGTCGCGTGATCGCGGAGGGCAGCCCCGCGGAGGTGCAGAAGAACCCTGCCGTCGTCGACGCCTACCTGGGAGCGGACTAGGTGTTGCTCGAGCTCAAGAACGTCGAGACCTACTACGGTCCGATCATGGCGATCCGCGGCGTTAGCCTCGCGGTGCCCGAAGGTCGAATCGTCGCCGTTCTGGGCGCCAACGGAGCGGGCAAGACGACCATCCTCCGTACGATCTCCGGCGTGATGGATCCCCAGAAAGGCGAGATCGTCTTCGCCGGCGAGGACATCGCGCGTCGCGATCCCGACGCCGTCATGCGCCTCGGCCTGAGCCACGTGCCGGAGGGCCGGGAGGTCTTCCCCTTCCTCTCGGTGAGCGAGAACCTGCGAATGGGCGCCTACAGTCGCCGCGACCGCGCCCGCATCGCCGGCGATCTCGAGCGCGTCTACGACTACTTCCCGGCGCTCGCCGATCGCGGCTCGCAACAGGCGAGCCAACTCTCCGGCGGCGAGCAGCAGATGCTCGCCATCGGACGCGCCCTGATGGCGCATCCGAGGATGCTGCTGCTCGACGAGCCGTCGCTCGGGCTGTCTCCGATCCTGGTCCACCAGATCTTCGAGATCATCAACCGCATCAACGAGGAGCAGGGCATGACGATCCTCGTCGTCGAGCAGAACGCCCACGTCGCGCTGCGACACTCGCACTACGGCTACGTGCTCGAGAACGGAAGGGTGGTCATGGACGACACGTGCGAGAAGCTCGAGAACTCGCCGGACATCCAGGAGTTCTATCTCGGCATGAAGGACCAGATGCCGAGGGGAGTCCGCCGGTGGAAGAAGCGCAAGACCTGGAGGTGAGCATGGGCGGCCCCGAATCGAACCCCGATCTCGTGCGTGAGACGCGCACGGCCGACGACGGCCGCGAGCTCGTGTTCTGGCGCGACACCAGCTTCGCCGGCACCGTGCCGACGATGTTCTGGAGCCGCGTCGAGAAGTACGGCGACCGCATCGCGATGCGGGAGAAGGACTTCGGCATTTGGCAGGACGTCTCCTGGCGCACCTTCGGCGAGAAGGCGCGCCACACGGGGCTGGCGCTGCGGTCGCTCGGCTTCGGCAAGGGCGACGTCGCCTGCATCCTCTCCAACACGATCACCGAGTGGATGTTCGCCGACATGGGGGTGCTCGGCGCCGGCGGCGTGTGCGCCGGGATCTACCCGACGGACGCGGCCGAGCAGGTGGACTACCTGGTCAACGACTCGGGCTGCAAGGTGATGTTCGTCGAAGACGAGGAGCAGCTCGACAAGGTGCTCGAGGTGCGCGAAGAGTGCCCCACGCTCGAGCAGATCGTCATCTTCGACATGGAGGGCCTGCGGGACTTCGAGGATCCGCGGGCCATGAGCTACGACGACCTGCTCGCGCTCGGACGCGAACAGGACGAGCTCCACCCCGAGGCCTGGGCCGAGTGCCTCGAGCTGGCGCAGCCCGAGGACCTCGCGATCCTCGTCTACACCTCCGGCACCACCGGGCCTCCGAAGGGGGCGATGATCAGCCACCACAACCTCGTGTTCCAGTGCGTCAACGCCCCGCACGTCCTCTCGCAGAACGAGGACGACGAGCGCATGGCCTTCCTGCCGTTGTGCCACATCGCCGAGCGGATCTTCGTCTACGGTTCGCTCTACACCGGCACGAAGCTCAACTTCGTCGAGAACCCGGAGACGGTGCCCGAGAACGCTCAGGAGATCCAGCCGACGCTGTTCTTCTCGGTGCCGCGCGTGTGGGAGAAGTTCTACTCGGCCATCAGCATCGCCCTCTCCGACGCCACCTCCTTGCAGAAATGGGCGTACGGGAAGGCGATCGGGATCGGGTTCAAGCGAGCGGACAAACGCCTCCAGGGCGAGAAGCCGGGGGCGGTCCTGGAGCTTGCCTACCGCGTCGGCGATGCGCTCGTGCTGCGCAACATTCGCAGGTTCCTGGGCCTCGACCGCTGTCGCTGGATCGGCACCGGGGCCGCGCCGATCTCACCCGATCTGATCCGCTGGTATCTCGCACTCGGCATCGACATGGTGGAGGGCTACGGCCAGACCGAGAACACCGGCATCGCCTCCATCCTGGAGCCGGGCGAGATCAGGCCCGGCACCGTCGGCCGCTCCGTTCCCTACGGCGAGATCAGGATCTCCGGGGAGGGCGAGATCCTGATCCGCGGAGAGTTCGTCTTCATGGGTTACCTCAACCAGCCGGAGAAGACGGCCGAGACGATCCGCGACGGGTGGCTCCACACCGGCGACGTCGGCGAGATCGACGACGACGGCTTCCTCAAGATCACCGACCGCATGAAGGACATCATCATCACGGCCGGCGGCAAGAACATCACGCCGAGCGAGATCGAGAACCAGCTCAAGTTCTCTCCCTACATTGCCGACGCCGTGGTGATCGGCGACAAGCGCAAGTTCCTGACGTGTCTCGTGATGATCGACCACGACAACGTCGTCAAATACGCTCAGGATCATCACGTGCCCTTCACCAACTACCAGAGCCTGTGTGCCGCGGAGGAGATCGTCGAGCTGATCCACGGTCAGGTGGAGGCCGTCAACGCGAAGTTCGCGCGGGTCGAACAGGTGAAGAAGTTCCGCCTGATCGACCAGGAGCTGACCCCCGAGGACGACGAGCTCACGCCGACGATGAAGCTCAAGCGCAAGTTCGTGAACGAGAAGTACCGACCCCTGATCGATTCGATGTACGGAGGACAGCAGGCATGACCCATAGACACCGTTCCCTCACCGTCGCTTGCATGTTACTTGGCGCCGTCCTGGCGGGATGCGGGAGCTCCGATCCCGAGACCTCGGAAGCGGCCGGGGAGATCGTGCTCGGCACCTACACCGACCTGTCCGGTCCGGCCGCGGCGATCGGTGTCGGCAGCATCAACGCGGCGCGAATGATCTTCGATGCCGTGAACGAGGAAGGCGGCATCCACGGCCGCCAGATCCGCTTCATCGTCGAGGACAATCAGTACCAGGTGCCTCGCGCCGTTCAGGCGGCCAACAAGCTGATCCACCGCGACCGGATCTTCGCCATGGTGGGCGCCCTCGGGACGCCGATGAACAACGCCGTCATGACCAGCCAGTTCGAGGCGGGCGTTCCCAACATCTTCCCGCTCTCGGGCGCGCGTTCGATGGCGGAACCGCTGCATCGGCTGAAGTTCGCCGGTGTCTCCACCTACTACGACCAGATGCGCGCCGCGATCAGGTACTTCGTCGAGGAGAGGGGCAAGGAGCGCATCTGCACGATGACCCAGGACACCGACTACGGAACGGAGATGACCGACGCGGCGAACGACCAGCTCGGCGAGATGGGCCGGGAGGTCATCGACTCGACGGCCCACAGGCCTCTCGACACCGACTTCAGCGCGGCGATCCTCAAGCTCCGACAGGCCGACTGCGACCTGATCGTGCTCGGAACGATCATCGGCGACACGATCCTGGCGATCTCGGCGGCACGGGGGATCGACTGGGACGTCGACTTCGTCGGCCCGATCGCGGCGTTCGAGTCCGAGGTCGCGGAGGCGGAGGGCGGTGTGACCAATGGCTTCTTCGCGATGACGTCGTTCGAGTTCCCCTACGCCGATCATCCCAGCCAGGAGGTCCGCGACTTCCTCGCCGGCTACGAGGAACGCTACGGCCAGGCGCCCAACACCGGTTCGCTCCTGGGCTGGTTGGTCGCCGACTTCACGGTCAGGGCCCTACGCGACGCCGGACCGGACCTCACGGTCGATTCGCTGGTCGCCGCGATCGAGTCGATCGACGACTACCAGGACATCTTCGGCGGTCCGGTCCTGAGCTTCGGGCCGACGAAGCGGATCGGCACGGACGAGTCCTTCCTCGCCGAGGTACAGGACGGACGCTGGGTGCGCGTCACCGAGAACCTGTCCTACTGACGCGGGCGGGAGACCGCTGCTCGCCTACTCGCCGCCGGCGGTGGTCTCAGTCGCTCGACCGCGTCCCTGCCGCCTGGGCGGCGGTTCGCCGTCGCTGTAGACGCAGGAGATGAAGCCCATCAGCATCTCGTCGGTCGACATCGGGCCGAACACGACGTCGCGGTCCGGGTTGAAGCCCCAGCGCTCCGCCTCCTCGGGCGAGTTGTCGAACCACATGTCGATCCGCAGGCGGCTGCCCTTGGGCAGCACCTTGGGCTCGGAGTACCAGTAGATCTCCTGCCAGTCGAAGTCCCAGTCCGGCACGTGCAGGATCTGCTCCTCGCTGCCGTCCGGGTAGAAGACGGTGTACTTCGCCTCGCGGCCGCGCATGTGCATGTGCGGGAGCATGCCGAGGACCGTCACTTCCCGGTCGAAGGTGCGCTCGGCGGTGTCGTGCCAGTAGGCGTGGCGGGCCGGAATCTCGAACTCGTAGTTGCTGATCGGGAAGAAGTGGACCGGGTGCGTGACCGGCTTCGTCGCGAACTTGAGCGCGATCGATGACTGGTCCCAGCCGCCGCTGCCGGGGCCCGGCTCCTTGTGGTAGTGCAGGTCGAAGGTGAGCGTCGCGCCGACCTCGAGCAGTGAGCCGTAGCCCTCGGGCCAGACGTGGGGCGGCGAGCCGGAGGTGGCGCCGCCGAGGAAGTGGCCGTCGCCGCGGGTTTCCTCGTCGTTCGGCCCCTTGACGAAGATGTTGAAGTGGTGGACGAGCTCGCTGCCGCGGCGGAACTCGATCTCCTGCACCCACTTGTCCTCGGGCAGGAGGTCCGGCGTCAGCACCAGGCGATGCTTGGTGTAGATGTCCTTGATGTCGTCCTCGACGTAGTAGGGCTCGGGCATCTTGAGCACCAGGTCGGGATCGGTGAACACCCAGCCGTCGTCGTCCGGCCACTCGATCGGTGCGGGACCGTCTTCCGGCCGGCCCGGTTGCGCGCCCGCCTCGACCCAGCGTTTGATCGTCGCGATCTCCCCGTCGGTCAGGCCGCGCTCGTTCCTGAAGACGCCGTCGAAGTGCTCGGAGGCGTCCCACGGCGGCATTTCCTTCGAGGCCGTCTGGCGCACGATCGCGCGCGCCCAGGGGCGGGCGTCCTCGTAGGTCGTGAGCGACATCGGCACGCCGCCCCGGTAGATCTTGCTGCCCGAGGGCCGGTGACACTCCTGGCAGTTCTGCTGCAGGATGGGCAGGACATCCTCATAGAATGTCGGCCCTTCCGCCCCAGCAGCGCCGTGGGCCGCCGCGGCAAAGAGCAGGCAGAGCGCAAAACCAACCAGGCGTCGACTCGTCATCGCTACCCTCCCGCAAGAGAAGTCCGGATCCGCGCGAGCTTACCGCAGCCGTTGGGCCCGTGGAGCTGCCGCGTCGGCTTTGGTGCTCGGCTCGTCATCGCCCCTCTCGGCAGAAGGTCGCACACTGGGTGCGCGGGTCGTCTGACCCGCTGCCGCCGGAGGCGGCGGAGAGAACCCGCCGGCCGCAAGGCCGGCGACCGCTTTGCCTTCTCGTCGTCGCCCTCGCCGTCGCCTGCGCTCCCGCGCCCGACGCCGACGCCGACCTGATCCTCACGAACGGCCGCATCTACACCCTCGAGACCGCCCAGCCCTGGGCCGAAGCGGTCGCGATCGCGGGCGGCGCGTTCACGTTCGTCGGCTCGACCGCGGAGGCGCTGGAACGGCGCGGCCCGAACACCGAAGTCCGCGACCTCGAAGGCCGGATGGCAATGCCGGGCATCTACGACGCACACGTCCATCCCGTCCTCGGCGGCACCGAGGTGCTGCTCCAGTGCCTGTTCCCGCCCACCGCCGGACCAATGGAGATCGAGGAGACGTTGTCGGCCTGCGTGGCCGCAGATCCCGCCGCGGCCTGGATCGAGGGCGGGCGCTGGACGAGCAACTTCTTCGTCGAGCACGACATCGGCTCGCCGCGCGAGTGGCTGGACCGGTTCTCCGGCGACGTGGCGATCAGCCTGGCGGACGACACCGGCCACAACCGCTGGGTGAACAGCAAGGCCCTGGAACTGGCCGGCATCGACGCCGGCACGGTCGTCGAAGGCGGCGAGGTCGTGCTGGACGACGCGACCGGCGAGCCGAACGGCCTGCTGCTCGAAGCGGCGATGTACCCGGTGTTCCAGGCGATTCCCGACAAGACGGCGGAGCAGTTCCTCCGCGCCGCCCGCGAGTCGATCCGCACGGCGAACCGCTTCGGCATCGTCGGCATCAAGGAGGCGGGCGATGCGGGCACCGGCGTCGCCGCCTACAAGACCCTGGCGGACGAGGACGCGCTGACCGTCCACATGGCCGCGTCGATCGCGATACCGCTGGTCGCCGGCACGCTCGATCTCGACGTCCACGCTTTGGAGCGGCTGCGCGAGGAGAACCGGGCCGACAACCTGGACGCCGACCACGTGAAGATCTTCCTCGACGGCGTGCCGTCGGTCGCACGGACGGCGGCGATGATCGACGACTACGAGCCGGAAGCGCCGGGCGGACCGGCTCACAACGGCGAACTGCTGGTGCCGCCGGAAGTGCTGAACGCCTGGCTGCAGCAGCTCGACGCGCTCGGCGTGACCGTGAACATCCACACCGCCGGCGACCGGGCGGTCCGGGTCGCGCTCGACGCGATCGAGTTCGCGCGCGAGCAGAACGGCGACTCCGGGCTGATGCATCAGCTCGCCCATTCCGGCTTCGTGGCGGTGGACGACGTGCCGCGCTTCGCCGCACTCGGCGCGGTCGCGGACATGTCGCCGGCCATCTGGTACCCGTCGCTGATCTCCGACTCCATCCGCGCCGCCATCGGCGACCGCGCCGACCGCTCGTGGCCGGTGCGTGAACTGCTCGATGCAGGCGCGCACGTCATCGTCGGCTCCGACTGGCCGGCGGTGATCCCGGACATGAACCCCTGGCCCGGCATGGAGGCGCTGGTGACCCGCGCCGACCCCTGGGGCGGGTACCCGGGAACCCTGGCGCCGGAGCAGGCGGTGAGCCTGGAGGAAGCGATCGAGCTCTACACGCTCGCGGGCGCCCGGTTGCTGGGCGTCGAGTCGCGGGCAGGCACGATCGCCGCCGGTAAGTCCGCCGACTTGATCGTCCTGGACCGCAACCTGTTCGAGGTGCCGATCAAGGACGTCAGCGACACGACGGTCGAAATGACTGTCTACGCAGGAGGAATCGTCCATGAGAACTGACTGGGTGCGCCCGCCTCTTCTCGCCCTGACCCTCGCCGCCATCGCCGCCCAGCCCGCCGTCGCCCAGTTCCAGGCCGGCGAGCCGGCGCCGTCGCGCAACGATCCGGCCGACACGATCCTCGACGGCGGCAACGTCTACACTCCCGACGGCTGGGCGGAGTCCATCGCGATCCGCGACGGCGTGATCGTCGCGGTCGGCGACAGCGCCTCCGTCGCCGCGTTCCGCGCCGACGCCACCGAGTTCATCGACCTGGCGGGCCGTACCGTCTTCCCCGGCTTCCACGACGTCCACGTGCATCCGCTGATCGCGGGGATGCAGGAGTTCTCGTGCCGGCTGCCTCCCGGCGCGCCGCCGGACATCATCAGCGAGTCGGTCGGCGAGTGCGCTTCCCGGGCCGAGCCGGGGGAGTGGATCAACGGCGGCAACTGGGTGGCGGCGGTGTTCGAGCCCGGCCAGCAGACCAGGCAGTTCCTCGACGCCGTGTCCCCGGACAACCCGGTCTTCCTCTACGACGAGTCCCACCACAGCGTCTGGGTCAACACGATGGCGCTGGAAGTGGCCGGCATCGACCGCGACACCCCGGACCCGGAGGGCGGGATCATCGAACGCGACCAGGACGGCGACCCGACCGGCCTGCTGCGCGAGACGGCCAACGCGATGGTGGCGTCGGTGATTCCTCCGGCCTCGGACGCGCAGAAGATGCAGGGCATGAAGATCGCCACCGACGAGATGCTGGCGCACGGCATCACCTCGTTCACCGTCGCCTACGCGAACTCGTGGCAGCTCGGCGCGCTGGCGCAACTGGCGCGCGAGGGCACGTTGAAACAGCGGGTGCGGGCCTGCGTCGCCTGGGCGCACAACCCGGCGCTCGCCGACGCCGCCGAGTCCCAGCTCGCGATCCGGGCGACCTACGAGAGCGAGCGCCTGAAGGTCGACTGCGTGAAGATCATGCTCGACGGCGTACCGACGGAGAGCCACACCGCGGCGATGCTCGCACCCTACGAGGACTCGACCGGCGAGGACGATCCGCGGCCCAAGCTCGGGCTGCTCCTGGTGCCGCAGGAGGCGCTGAACGACGCGGTGACGGCGTTCGACCGCCAGGGGCTGCACGTGAAGATGCACGCCGCCGGCGACGGCGCGGTGCGGGCCGCGATCGACGCCGTCGCGGCGGCCCGGGAACGGAACGGCTTCGGCGGCCCGATGCACGACGTCGGCCACAGCACCTTCGTCGACCCGGCCGACATTCCCCGACCGCGCGAGCTGGGGATGGCCTGGGAGTTCTCGCCCTACATCTGGTTTCCCACGCCGATGGCGGCGATCGACATCCGCAAGGCGGTCGGCGACGAGCGGATGAAGCGATGGGTGCCGATCAGGGACGCCCTCGAGACGGGCGCCCTTGTGGCAGCCGGCTCGGACTGGCCGGTGGTGCCCCTGGTCGATCCGTGGCTGGCCGTCGAGACGATGGTGACCCGGCAGGTGCCGGGCGGCAGCGAGGAGACGCTCGGCCTCCAGGGACAGGTGAGGCTCGAGGACGCCCTCCGCATCATGACCTGGAACGGCGCGCGCCTGATGGGCCAGGGCGACAAGGTCGGCACGATCGAAGTCGGCAAGGAGGCCGACCTCGTCGTCACCTCGCAGAACCCGTTCGACGTTGCGCCGACCGAGGTGCATCGGACGAAGGTGGAGATGACGTTCATTGCCGGCGAGAGGGTGTACGCGGCCGGTGCGAACTAGCCTTCTCGTCTCGGTGCTGCTCGCGGTCGCCCCCGTCGCGGCCGCCGAGCCGGACGCGCGCGCCCTCTACCGCCTCCACTGCGGCGGCTGCCACGGGCAGGCGCTCGAAGGCGGGCTCGCGGAGCCGCTGATCAAGTCGGACTGGCGGTTCGGGCGGGACGGCTTCTCGGTGGAGAGCAACATCCGGCACGGCATCCCGGGCACCGACATGCCGGGCTATCTCGGCGAACTCTCGGACGAGGAGATGACGGCGCTGGTCGAGCTGATCTACAGCCTGCAGACGGAGGAGGTCTGGATCGCCAAGCCGCTCCCGCCGGCGGTCGAGACGGAGCACTACACCCTGCGGGTGGAGTACCTGGCCACCGACGAGCTGGAGAACCCCTGGGGAATCGAGTTCACGGGGCCGTCGGAGGCGCTGATCTCGGAGGACGCGGGCTACCTGCTCCGCTACCGCGACGGCAGGGTGGACCCGGAGCGGATCACCGGGCTGCCGCCGGTCGACCTCGCGACCTCGACCGGCGGGCTGATGGACATCGCGCTCGACCCGGACTACGCGGAGAACGGATGGGTCTACGCCGCGATCAGCCACTCGGAAGATCCGAACGACCGCTACGCCCGCGGGCTGACCCGGATCATCCGCGGCCGCGTCGACGGCAACCGCTGGCGGTACACGGAGTATCTCTTCCGGCTCGAACCCGAGTACCACCTGCCCGACAGCAAGCACTGGGGCGGCCGCCTGCTGTTCGACCGCGACGGCCTCCTGTACTTCTCGATCGGCGACATGAGCGCGGCGATGAACTCGCAGGACCCGGCGATGCCTTCGGGCAAGGTGTTCCGCATCCGGCCCGACGGCGGCATCCCGGACGACAACCCCTTCGCCGGCGAGGACGGAGCGCTTGGCGCCGTGTTCACTCTCGGCAACCGGAACGTTCAGGGCATGGCTCAGCATCCGGAGACCGGCGGGATCTGGGCCGCCGAGCACGGCCCGCGCGGCGGCGACGAACTGAATCTCCTCGTCAAGGGCCGGAACTACGGCTGGCCGGTCGTGACGTTCGGCGTCAACTACGACGGCTCAGTGATCAGCGACCGGACCCGCGCCGACGGCATCGAGCCCCCGGTCGTCGAGTGGACGCCGGCGCTCGCCGTCGGCCCGATCGAGTTCGTGGCCAGCCCCGCCTTCGAGCAGTGGCGTGGCGACCTGCTGGTCGGTTCGCTCTCCTTCGAGGAACTCCGACGCCTGGAGATCGAAGGCGGCCGGGTCACCCGCCAGGAACTCCTGTTCAAGGGCCACGGCCGCATCCGCGACATCAAGACCGGCCCCGACGGCGCGATCTACCTGCTCCTCAACAACCCCGGCGCCCTGGTCCGCCTGACGGCCGTAGGATCGGCGGCCAGATGACCAACGACCAGGGAGCACTGCGCTCCGGCGCGCTCGGCCTGGCGGCGGCGATGGTGTTCGTCGTCGTCAACGGGGACGCGCTGACCGGGGCGAGCACCGGCCTGGTCGGCTCGCTGTGGGCCGCCGTGCCGATCTTCTTCGTGTGCGGGGTTGTCTGGGCCGCCGCCATCCGCCGCCGCGACGCCGCGGCCTACGAACGCCTGGGCCACTTCATCGACGAATCACCGGACGCGGCGTAAGGGGCCGCGACGCCAAAGGGAAGCACCATGAGCGACATCGAACGCCTGGCCGAGAAGGGGGCGAAGACACTGCGGGTGATGTACCCCGATCTCCACGGGATCGCCCGCGGCAAGGACCTCGTGCTCGCCGACGCCGGCCACGAGATCGAGGACGGGGTCGCCTTCTGCTCGGCGATCATGACCACCGACCTGGCGCACACGCCGGTCATGGGCGGCGAGATCGGCTATCCGGACTTCTTCGCGCGGCCGGATCTTTCGACCGCCGCGGCGTTGCCGTGGGCGCCGGACATCGCCGCCTGCCTGGTGGACCTGGTCGACGAGGAGGGCAACCCCCATCCGTTCGACCCGCGCGGCGCGGTGCGGCGGGCGGCGGACGGCTTGGCCGAGCTGGATCTTTTGCCGATCGTCGGCCCGGAGCTCGAGTTCTTCCTGTTCAAGCCGGACGACGCTGCTCCTGAGGGCGCGGTCCGCTACGTCGACACGCTGTCGCGGGTCTACACCGTCGGCGCCGAGAGCGACCCCGGCGGCATCTCGGGCCGGATGCTCCACGCCTGCGCCGAGATGGGCCTGGGCGCCTACGCCGCGAACCACGAGTTCATGAACTCGCAGTACGAGATCAACCTTCGCCACGGCCCCGCCCTCGACGCCGCCGACCGCGCCTTCCGCCTCAAGGCGACCGTCAAGGAGATGGCCGTGCTGGAGGAGATGCGGGCGACCTTCATGGGCCGGCCCTTCAACGACCAGGGCGGCTCGGGGCTCCACCTCCACGTGTCGCTCCAGGACAGCGAGGGCGCCAACCGGATCGGCGATCCGGCGGGCCCGGACGGCCTGAGCGCGGCCGCGCTCTCCTTCATCGCCGGCGTGCTGGAGCATGCCGGGGCGCTGATGGCTTTCCTCAACCCGACGGTCAACGCCTTCAAGCGGATCGCGCCCGACTCGCTGGCGCCGATCAACGTCTCCTGGGGCCTCGACAACCGGACGACCTTCGTCCGCGTGCCGCCCGAGCGCGGCAAGGCGGCCCGCCTGGAGATCCGCGTCGGCGATGGCACGGCGAACTGCCACCTGGCGATCGCCGCGCTGCTGCAGGCCGGGCTCGACGGCGTGCGCCGGGAACTCGAGGCGCCGGAGCAGACCGCGGGCGACGCCTACCGGCGGGAGGATCTCGCGCCGCTGCCGAGCTCCCTCGACCAGGCCCTCGACGCGCTGGAGGCCGACGAACTGCTCTGCGGCGGCGTCGGCCGCGAGATCGTCGACGCCTTCCTGACGCTCAAGCGCTTCGAACTCGAGCGCTACCACGGCTGGGTGACCGACTGGGAGCGCAACGAGTACCGGATTCAACTGTAGGCGGCGAACCCGTGGCGCACGCAGCCAACGCCTCGCTCGCGGCCGAGATCGACCTCTGCGATCACGACCGGTTCGCCCGGGGCGTGCCGCACGAGTGGTTCGCCCGCCTGCGGGCGGAGGCGCCCGTGTACTGGCAGCCGGAGCCGAAGGGGCCTGGCTTCTGGTCGATCACGCGGCACGAGGACGTCGTCCGCGTCTCGAAGGACCCGAAGCGCTTCTCGTCCGAAGTCGGCGGCACCTCGCTCGAGGACCTGGAGCCGGAGCACGTCGAGGCGCGCAAGTCGATGATCGACATGGATCCGCCGCGCCACTACAAGCTGCGTTCGCTGATCAGCAAGCGCTTCCTGCCGCGGGCGCTCACCGCCTTCTCGGACCACATCCGGCAACTGTTTCGGGGAATTCTGGAGACCGCAATCGCCCGGGGCGACTTCGACTTCGTCGACGACGTGGCGGTGGAGCTGCCGATGCGGGTGTTCGCCGAGATGCTGGGCGCGCCCCAGGAGGACCGGCGGCTGATCGTCGACATCGGCAA
Source organism: Holophagales bacterium (assembly GCA_009845425.1). GTDB lineage: Bacteria > Acidobacteriota > Thermoanaerobaculia > Multivoradales > Multivoraceae > Multivorans. Next base: position 503,398 of record VXZQ01000001.1, on the reverse strand, counting down.
CCGCATCCTCGGCGCTACCGACCCGGAGTACGTCGACGACTACGAGACGGAGCGGGAGCGCTTCAAGCACCTGCCGTTCTCGAGCCCGGCGAGCCTCGAGATGTTCGAGTACGGCCGCAAGCTGGCGGCGCGGCGCCGCGCCGAACCGCGCGACGACATCGTGACCGACCTGGTGTTCGCCGAAGTCGACGGCGAGCCGCTCACGCCGCGCGAGTTCGACCTGTACTTCCTGCTGCTGGCGGCGGCGGGCAACGAGACGACGCGCCATTCGCTGTCGGGCGGCACGTACGAGCTGTTGCGACACCCGGACCAGGCGGAGCGCGTCGTGGCCGGCGACGAGGATCTCGCGACGACTGCCGCCGACGAAGTGCTCCGGATGGTGACGGCCGTCCACCACTTCCGCCGCACGGCCACCGAAGACGTCGAGATGCGCGGCGAGGTCATCCGCGCCGGCGACAAGGTCGCGATGTGGTACACGAGCGCGAACCGGGACGGGGACGTGTTCGAGGAACCCAACCGATTCGATGTCGGCCGCAAGCCGAACCGGCACCTGACCTTCGGCATCGGGCCGCACTTCTGCCTGGGTGCGTACCTGGCGCGGCTTGAGATCAAGATCGCGCTGGAGGAGCTGCGGCCCCATCTCGGCCGCCTCGAGCTGGTTTCCGAACCGGAGCGGCTGCGCTCCAACTTCTTCAACGGCATCAAGCACATGGGAGTTCGCTACCGATGACGAACGAGGCTCCGCGTGTCGGTGCGCCGGCCTTCTGGCCGGCATCGGGCGCGCCGCCGCGAAGCGGCGAGCGCCGGTGCTTTCGGCCGCGGATCGGCATCGTCGGCGACGTCCGCGACGCGATCATCGGCCCGTGGGACGAGGTCGTCTCGATGGTCCCGCACGACTACGTCTCGGCGATTGCCGCCGCCGGCGGCGCCCCGGTCATCATCCCGAGCGTCGAGCCGTACGACGAGGAACCCGGGGCGGCGCTCGACGACCTCGACGGCATCGTCTTCATGGGCGGCAAGGACTTCGACGCGGGGATCTACGGCGCGGAACCGCACCCGGAGAACGACGAGCACGACGAGATGCGCGACCGGGTCGAACTGGCGATCGGCCGCGCCGCGCTCGAACGCCGGATGCCGATCCTGGGGATCTGCCGGGGCTTCCAGCTCCTGAACATCCTTTACGGCGGCGACCTGGAACAGCACCTCGGCGACCGGCTCGACATGAAGCCTCACCGCGACGTGCTCGGCGAGTTCACCCGGCACAGGGTGACGATCGAGCCGGGGACGCACCTGGCGGCGGCGATGGAGGCGGGCGTGGAGGAGGGTGAGGTCGAGATCGCTTCGCACCATCACCAGGGCGCCGGCCGGCTGGGCGAGGGGCTCCGTGTGGCCGCCACCGCGCCGGACGGCGTGATCGAGGCGCTGGAGGATCCCCGGCTTCCGTTCTGCCTCGGCGTGCAGTGGCACCCCGAGGTCACCGCGCCGGAGGATGGCGGCCGACTGTTCCGCGCCCTCGTCGACTTCTGCTCATCCCATCCATCAACGGCCTGAGGACGAACCGCGATGAGACATGAGCGTCGAGCCGACGACGGCACCTGGCTGCCTCCGATCGATCCGCCGTCGAAGATCATCGGCGTCCACCTGAGCTACCGTTCGCGCTGCGTCGAGTACCAGATGGAGCGCATCCCGGAGGTGCCGTCCTACTTCATGAAGCCCACCTCCTCGCTGAGCGCCCACGAAGCGCCGGTGGCGCGGCCGCGCGGCTGCCGCTTCCTGAATTACGAGGGGGAGTTCGCGGTCGTCATCGGCCGGCGGGCGACCGGCGTGGCGATCGAGGAGGCGCTCGACTATGTCCGCGGCTACACGCTGGTCAACGACTTCGGCATCCACGACTTCCGGCACGCCGACCGCGGCTCGATGCTGCGGGTCAAGGGCCAGGACGGCTTTGGGCCGATGGGTCCGGCTTTGGTCGATGCCGGCGACGTCGACCCGAACGACCTGACGCTGCGCACCCTGGTCAACGGCGAGGTGGTGCAGGAGGGGAACACCGGCGAGGACCTCCTGTTCTCGTTCGCCTACCAGGTCGCCGACCTGAGCCGGCTGATCACGCTCGAACCCGGAGACGTCATCATGACCGGCACGCCGGCGAACTCGCGGCCGGTCGAACCGGGCGACGTGGTCGAGGTGCAGTGTGACGAAATCGGCACCCTGCGCAACCCGATCGTCGAGCTGGACCGGGACCTGCAGCCGGTCGGCGAGCAGCCCCAGGTGACCGGCAACACGCTACACGTCGCGCTCTGCGTGCCGGAGGACGAGGCCGAGATCGTCGCGGCGGCGGAGGCGGCGGGCTCGTGACGTCGCGCGTCGACGTCGAGGGCGTCGCCGTTCCGACGGGTCACCTGATCGGCGGCCGCCAGGTCGGCGCCGGCGACGGTTTCGAGGTCCGTTCGCCGATCGACTGGGACTGGAAGCTGGCCGAGCTGCCCGAGGCGGGGGCGGCGGAAGTCGACGCCGCCGTCGACGCGGCGCGCGGAGCGTTCGCGGACTGGGCGGCGCTGGGCCCGGACGGGCGCGCGCCGTACCTGCTGCGCCTAGCTACTGAGGTCGAGCGGCGAGCCGCCGAGATCGCCCAGGTCGAGACGGTCGACAACGGTTCGCTGCTGGAGGCGATGCGCGAACGGGTGATCCCGCGCGGCGGGATGAACTTCCGCTTCTTCGCCGAGTACGCGGTGTCGCGCCTGGCGGAGCCGCCTCGCATCCTGCATGGCGGCGAACGGAACACGGTCCGGCACGACCCGGCCGGCGTCGTCGCGGTGTCGACGCCGTGGAACGCGCCCTTCATGCTGGCGACCTGGCGGGTCGGCCCGGCTCTCGCCGCGGGCAACACGGTCGTTCTCAAGCCGCCGGAGTGGGCGCCGCTGACCTGCTCGCTGCTCGGCGACCTGGCGGAGGAGGCGGGGCTGCCGCCCGGCGTGCTCAACATCATCCACGGTGGGCCGGAGACCGGCGCGATGCTGACCGGCCACGCCGGCGTCGACCGGATCGCCTTCACCGGATCGCCGGCGACGGCCCGCACAGTGGGCGCCGCGGCCGCGGCGGAGCTGACGCCCGTCTCCTTCGAACTCGGCGGCAAGTCGCCGTTCCTCGTCTTCGCGGACGCCGACCTGGAGGGCGCCGCCCGCACCGCGGCCTACCAGTACGACAACTCGGGCCAGGTCTGCCTGGCCGGCACCCGGTTGCTGGTCGAACGGAGCTGCCTCGACGCCTTCATGCAGCGGTTCCTGGCGGAAGTCGAGGCGATCCGGGTCGGCGACCCGCGGGACGCCGCGACGACCTACGGTCCGCTGATCCATCCGCGGGCGCTCGCGCGCGTCGAGGCGCACGTCGAGAAGGCGCTGGCCCAGGGCGCGGCGCTCCGCTTCGGCGGCAAGGGCAGCGGCGGGCTCTACTTCCCGCCGACCCTGTTCACCGACGTGCCGTCCGGCGCCGACATTCTGCGCGAGGAGGTGTTCGGGCCGGTGCTCACGCTGCAGGGGTTCGAGGGCGACGAGGAGGCGGTCGCGTTGGCCGAGTCGACCGACTACGGGCTCGCCGCGATGATCTTCACCGGGGACGAGTCCCGCGCCGACCGGCTCTCGCGCCGGATCAGCGCCGGCACGATCTGGGTGAACTGTTTCTACGTCCGCGACCTGGAGACGCCCTTCGGCGGCACGAAGCACTCCGGCATCGGCCGCGAGGGCGGGCGGCATTCGTTCGACTTCTACTGCGACGTGAAGACGGTCTGCGAGCGCACTAGCGCGTTCGCGACCACCGGGACAGGAGGTGGCTCGTGATCCGCGGCATCCACCACGTCGGCCTCACCGTCACCGACCTCGCCGAGGCCTCGGCGCGCTGGCGGCGCCTGCTCGGCCTGAGCCCGGCCGCTGAAGACGGCGCCCTGCTCCGCTGCGCCTACGAGGACTTCTGCGTCCGCCTGACCGCCGGCGAGCGAGGCTGCGTCGACTACATCGCCTACGAACTCGAAGCCAGCGTGACGCTGGCCCAGGCCGGCGACCGGCTGTCGGACGCCGGAACGCTCGCCGTGCCGATCGAGTTGCCGGCGGGCCGGTTCGGACTGCGCACCGCCGACCCGGACGGCAACGGCGTGGCCGTCGTCGAGCACGTTGCCCCGGACGACCCGCGTCCCGACGTCTGCAAGCACTCGGACGCCCTGCCCGGCTTCCATCCGCGCCGGCTCCAGCACGTGAACTACCTCACCGCCGACACACCGCGCGCCGTCGACTGGTACGTCGAGGCGCTCGGCCTGAAGATCACCGACTGGATCGGCGACGACGCCTGCTGGCTCCACGCCGACCGCGACCACCACGTGCTCGCCTTCCTCGACAAGGGCTACGCCCACATCCACCACGTGGCCTTCGAGCTGACCGACTGGGGCGAGATGCGGGTCGGACTCGATCACCTGGCCGCCCACCGGCGCCCGATCGTCTGGGGGCCCGGCCGCCACGGCATGGCCCGGAACCTGTTCGCCTACTGGCGGATGCCCGAGGAGGACACGTTCATCGAGTTCTTCGCCGACATGGAAGTCCTCGGCCCGAACCACCAGGTCCGGCACTTTCCGGACGATGCCTTCGCCTCGAACACCTGGGGTCAACTGCCCCCGCGGTCTTACTTCCGCTTCGACGAAGAAGCGATCCGCGCCGAGTGGGAGCAGTCGCAGCAACTGGGCGCGCCGCTAGGTACGCGGGTCTTCTGACCCGCTGCCGCCGAAGGCGGCGGGAGAACGCCGCCGCGAAGCGGCGACGACACTGCGACGTAGGATTCACAAGCCCATGCAAACCACCCGACGCGACCTTCTGACCAGGAGCGCCGCGCTGGCCGCCGTGGCCGCGCTGCCGCCGCTCCGCGCAACCTTCGGCCAGACCGCTCCGGCCGATGAGGGCCCCGGCGCCACCGATCTGCAGCGCGACCTCGAAGAGGCGATCGCGCGTCACCGGGTCGTCGGCGCGAGCGCGGCCGTCTACCACCGCGGCGAGATCGAGACCGCCGCGGCCGGGATCCTGAACGCGACCACCGGCGTCGAGGTGACCTCGGACACGGTGATGCACATCGGCTCGATCACGAAGACTCTGAACACGACCCTGGTCATGCAACTGGTCGACGAGGGTCTGGTCGACCTGGACGCGCCGGTGCTCGACTACCTGCCCGACTTCGCGGTCGCCGACCCCGAGGCGACGCGGGCGATCAAGGTCGGCATGCTGCTCAACCACACGAGCGGCATCGACGGCGAGATGATCCCGGACCACGGCCCCGACCGGGAGGCCATCCGCCAGGCGGTCGAACGCGCCCGCGGTCTCGGCCAACTGTTCGCTCCCGGCGAGGACTGCTCGTACTGCAACACGGCGATGGTGGTCGCAGGCCACGTCGCCGAGCGGGTGCTCGGGGACAGTTGGTACAACCTGATCGAGGACCGCATCTTCGGCCGTCTCGGCCTCGAGCACTCCGTCGTCCAGCCCCAGGACGCCCTGCTCCACCGCGCCTCCGTCGGCCACTTCCTCAATCCGGCCACCGGCACGCAGCAGAGGACGTCGCAGGCCTTCCTGCCGCTGAGCTTCGCTCCGGCCGGCTCCACCGCGATGATGTCGGCGTCCGACCTGCTCGCCTTCGTCGCCGCCCACCTCCGCGGCGGCGAGGGACTGAACGGTGAGCGCCTGCTCTCGGAGGACAGCTCGAAGGCGATGCGCACCGGAACCGCCACGGTCCAGGGGATCGGCGCCGTCCGCTCCTTCGGCCTCGGCTTCATGCTCGGACCCAACGGCGACTTCGGCCATGGCGGTGGCGGCCCGGGCATCCTCTCCTGGTTCTCGGCGCACGAGGAGTCCGACTTCGCGATGGTCGTTCTGACCAACTCGGCGCACGGCGGCCTGGTCGCCTTCGAGCTCGTGAACGCCTGGATGAAGAAGGCTTCCGGCTTCGAGCCGCTGGCGCCGCGGCGGTTCCCGGCGCTCGACATCGACATCGATCCGCGGCTCTACGCTGGCGTCTACGAGGACGTCGCCGCCGAGCACACGATCACCGAACAGGACGGCCGCCTGAGCGTCAGCTCCCGCGCCAAGGTCGCCTTCTACGACACGACGTCGACCGACCCGACGCCGGCCTTCCCGCTCGACCCGGTGGGCGAGCACTCCTTCGTCGTCTCCCTGCCGGAGGCGATCGCGGCCACCGCGCCGCAGACCATCCTGTCGTTCGTCAATCCGCAGGCCGACGGGCGGATGCGGCATGTGTCGACGGGTGGGAGGCTCTACCTGAGGCGAAACGGGTCCTGATCGGCACCAGGACTGTCAAGACATAGCGAGTTCACGTTCCGTCGCAGGGGAAACCGGTCCCTCGAGAACGGCCGCCATCGCGTCCAGCAGCGTTTCGAAGAACAGTTCGGCATCGGGCCCGTCGAAGCTGCCGCCCGAAAGCGCGCGCTGGGCGAGCGCCAGTGCCGCCATCCGGTGCATCAGGTCGAACCGCCGGTCCGCCAGCGCCCTGGGGATTCGAAGCTGCGCGCGGATGCGCTTCGCCACTTCGCCCACTCCCGCGCCCGTGTAGCGGATCGCGCCCTCGCGGAGCTCCTCGCCGGGCAGGAACACGAGCTGCCCGATCACCTTCAGGAAGAGCGCGAACTCCGGATCCCGCCGGGCGATCCGCACGGGAGGCATGACCGCCACCTCGCACAGCCGGCGCACGTCCCCCGTCCCGCCGGCTTCATCCAGTTCGCCCAGCATGCGCTCCCGCTCTTCCCCGATCTGCGCGCCGCGCTTGACGTACATGGCGTCGATGAGCCCCTCGCGGCCGCCGAAGTGGTACTGGAGGGCCGATTCGTTGCGTTGGCCCGCTTCGCGCAGGATGGCGCGGGTGGAGGTCGGGCCGACGCCCTGCTCGGCGAACAGCTTCTCGGCGGCGCGGAGGATCTTCTCTCGCGTGCTAATGACTTCCATCAGAACTAATGATAGACATTAGCAGACGAGGTTCAGAGCGATGAGACCCGGGTTCATCTTCAGCCGACGAAGGAGGCGCCGTGGCGGTCTGCGAGTCCTGGTGGCGACGCTCGCGGCGGTCGCGGCCCTGCAGGCGTCGGCGTCTACGGCAGCGGAATCCGAGGCCCCGGCCTCACCCCGGCCGAACGTTGTCGTCGTGGTCGCGGACGACGTCGGCTTCACGGACCTGGGCGCGTACGGCAGCGAGATTCGCACGCCCCACATCGACGCGATCGCCTCGCGCGGCGTCCTCTTCGCGAACTTCCACGCCTCGCCGATGTGCTCGCCGTCGCGGGCCATGCTGCTCACTGGCGTCGACTCGCACCTGACCGACGTTGCCAGCCTGCATGTGGCCACGCCGCTTCGTCATCGCGGCCGACCCGGCTACCGAGGCGAGTTGAGCACGGATGTCGTCACGATCGCCAGCCGCCTGCGCGCCGCCGGCTACCGCACGTACCTGAGCGGCAAGTGGAACCTCGGTCACGCTCCGACCTCGCTGCCCAGCGCGCGCGGGTTCGATCGCACGTTCGCGCTTGACGCCACCGGCGCCGACAACTTCGAGAAGAAGCCCTACCTGCCCATCTACGGCGAGCCCCCCTGGTTTGCCGACGGCGAGCCGACCGACCTGCCGGACGACTTCTACTCGTCGGAGCACCTCGTGGACAGGCTCGTCGAGTTCATCGACACGGATCGGGTGACGGATGGGGAGCGGCAGCCGTTCTTCGCCTACCTCGCCTTCCAGGCGGTCCACCTGCCGGTTCAGGCGCCGCGCGAGTTCATCGAAGGCTACGAGGGCGTGTACGACGAAGGATGGGACGCGCTGCGGAGAGAGCGTCATCGCCGCGCCGTTGAAGCGGGTGTCTTTCCGCCCGGGGCCGTACCGTCGACGACGCCCGAGCAGGCGGACTGGGAGGCTCTCTCGTCCGACGAGAAGGCGTTCGCCGCCAAGAACATGGCGGTCAACGCGGGGATGCTCGAAGCGATGGATCATCACTTCGGGCGGCTGGTCGAGTACCTCGGGAACGAGGGCCTCCTGGAGGACACCGTCTTCGTCGTGCTGTCCGACAACGGCCCGGAGGCGGGCGACCCGGGCCAGAGCGGTCAGTTCGACCGGTGGGCGGAGCGCGTCGGTTACCGCCGCGACCTGGAGACGCTCGGCGAGAAGGGGAGCTACGGCATCATCGGCCCGCACTTCGCGCGGGCGGCGGCCGCTCCGCTCGCGTACTACAAGTTCCACGGCGGCGAGGGGGGAATCCGCGTCCCGCTGATCGTCGCCGGGCCGGGGGTGGAGGCGCGAGGGATCGCTCCGGCCTTCACCTTCGTGACGGACCTCGTTCCCACGATTCTCGAGCTCACCGGCGCGGGCGACGCCACTCCGCCCGGCAAGCATCCCATCGACGGCCGCAGTCTGGCCCCGGCGCTGCGCGATCCTTCGGCCCTGGTCCATCCGCCGCATGAGGCGGTCGGCTTCGAGACGGCGGGTCACCGGGGCGTCTTCAAGGGCGACCACAAGCTCGTCCGGGTCGGGGCTCCCGCCGGTGACGGCCGGTGGCGCCTCTTCGATCTGGCGGAGGACCCGGGCGAGACCCGCGACCTGGCCGCCGAACAACCCGAGCGGTTCTCCGAGATGCTGGCGGACTACGAGGCCTACGCCGAGCGCGTGGGGGTGCTCGAGGTGCCTGCCTTCTACTCGCCGACTCGACAGCTAGCGATCAACTACTTCTACGACCGTGCAAAGGAGACCTTCATGAAGACCAGGGTATGGACCGGAGCAGGGCTGGCCGTCGTCGTTCTGGCGGCCGCCGTCTGGCTGGGATTGCCGAGGGTGCTCGTCGGCCTGGGCCTTCACGCCCACTACGAGATTCCCGCGATCGATCTTGCCGGCCACCGTGCCCTCATCGTGACCACCAGCCACGACACGCTGGGCGATTCAGGCAAGGCGACCGGCGTCTGGGCGTCGGAGATGACCGTGCCCTACTACGCCTTCACGGACGCCGGAATGACGGTCGACGTGGCGAGCATCCGGGGCGGCGCCATCCCGGTCGAGCGGCAGTCGGTGCGATGGCCGGTCGCCACGCCGGAGGACAAGCGCTATCTCCGGGATGCGGAGTTTCGATCCAGGGTCGAGAACTCGTTGGCGATCGCCGACGTGGACGGAAGCGCCTACGACATCGTGTTTCTCGCCGGCGGCTGGGGCGCCGCGTACGACCTCGGCCAGTCGGAAGAACTGGGCAGGAAGGTCAGCGAGGCGTACGCCCGCGAATCGGTGGTCGGCGGCGTGTGCCACGGACCGTTGGGACTGCTTCAGGCCGTGACTCCGGCCGGAGACCCTCTGGTGCGGGGCCGCCGCGTCTCGGCCGTTTCGGACAAGCAGATCGAGGAGCTCGGCATCACCTTCACGCCGATGCACCCGGAGCGTGACCTGCGCGCCGCCGGAGCGCTATTCGAGAGCGACACCCGGTTTCGCGACATGCTCGCGACCCACGTCGTCGTCGACGGGCGCCTGGTGACCGGTCAGAACCAGAACAGCGGCGCCGAAACGGCGCATCGCATGATGGAGGTTCTGCTGGGGTCGCGGCCGGCCTACGCCGAGAAGTAGACCATCACCGCGGCGACGATCAGGACCAGCACTACGGACAGCGTCCGGTCCAGCCGGCGCTTCGCCGGGTCGGACTCGGCGAGAAGCTCGGCGTTGCCCGCCCGGCTCCAGGTCAGGCCGGCGACTCGCTGCTCGGAGGGTGGCGGGAACCAGAGGCTGACCGCGACCAGCACGGCTGCGCAGATCAGGAACAGGAAAATCGCGACGTGCATGAAGTTGATGTCGGCGAAGGTGTAGAGGAAGCCGCTCAGGCTGTCCTTGTTGAGCTCCGCCACCAGCCGGCCCATGCCAAGAACGAAGCCGACGGCCAGTGACGCGATCGCGCCCTGGGCGTTGAGGCGCTTCCAGAACAGTCCGAGCAGGAAGACCGCGGTGATCGGCGGTGAGATGTAGCCCTGGACGCTCTGGAGATACTGGTAGAGCGTGCCCGAGATGTTCTGCATCAGCGGGATCCAGAGCAGGCCGAGGCCCACGAGGCCCACGGTGGCCGTCTGTCCGACCAGGACCAGCCGGCGCTCCGAGACGCCGGGGTGGAGCTTCTTGTAGATATCGATCGTGATCAGCGTCGAGCACGAGTTGAAGACGGAGGAGAGGCTGCTCATCAGGGCCGCAAGCAGACCCGCGACGACGAGGCCCCGGAAGCCGGCCGGCAGGAGCGCCACGACCAGGGCCGGCAGCGCCTGGTCGGAGGAGGCGAGCTCGAGCTTCCCGGACTGCGACAGGCAGTAGGCGATCACGCCGGGCACCACGAACAGGAACAGCGGCAACTGCTTGAGGAAGCCGGCGAAGATCGTGCCGCGCCGGGCGTCGTCGATGCCGCGGGCGGAGAGCGCGCGCTGGACGATGAACTGGTCGGTGCACCAGTACCAGACCGCGATGATCGGCGCGCCGAACGCGATGCCGGTCCACGGGAAGTCCGGATCGGACATCGGCTTCCACATGTCGAAGAAGCCGTCACCGGCGGTCTCGACCATGACCCGCCAGCCGCCGAGTTCGGCGAGTCCGAGGATCGTCACCGTGGAGGCGCCGACGATCAGGACGATGGCCTGCAGCAGGTCGGTGTAGACGACGGCGCGGAGACCGCCAAGCACGGTGTAGACGCCGGTGATGACGACGACCACCAGGGCGCCGGTCCAGAAGTTGATGCCCATCAGGGTCTCGAAGACGACGCCGCCCGCGTAGATCGTCACCGAGATCTTGGTCAGGACGTAGCCGATGACCGAGATCACCGAGAGGTACCAGCGGGCCGCGGGCGAGTAGCGCCGCTCGAGGAACTCGGGCATCGTGAAGATGCCGCTCTTCACGTAGAACGGAACGAAGAGCCAGCCGAGAATGAGCAGGATGAGCGAGGCCTGGAGCTCGAACTGGCCGAGAACGAGGCCGCTCTCGGCGCCGGTGCCTGCCAGGCCGACGAGATGTTCGGAGCCGATGTTCGAAGCGAACAGGGAGGCGCCGACGACGAACCAGCCGACGTTGCGGCCGGCCAGGAAGTAGCTCGACGAGGTCCGTTCGCCGTGCTGGACGCGCCTGATCGCCCAGAGGGCGATGGCGAAGACGCCGGCGAAGTAGAGGGCGACGACGGTCCAGTCGAGGGTGGTGATCTTCGCCGTCAGCATGGCCCGTTCTCCTCGCTCAGCAAGCCAGCCTCCTCGCTCAGCAACCGGCCGTCAGCGCGGCGGGATCGGCGGGTGCGATCGCGATGCGCGAGAAACGAAGCGTGAACGGCCCGTCCGTCGTGATCAGGAAGGGTGTGTCGATGCGGTCCATCTCGGCGCCGGAATTCTCGAAGCAGCGGAGAGGAATCTGCAGGGTGTCCCATGTTCCTTCGGGCACGCCGGCGAAGATGGGCGAGACGAGGAGGCCGCCGGTACACGGGTAGCCGCAGTCCATCCGCATCTGGACTCGCCGAGCGGGCGCTTGCTCCACCAGGAAGTCGATCTCGAGAGTCATGCCAGCAGCCGTTTCGGCGCGCAGGTCGATGGGACTGGACTGGAGGTAGATCTGGGCCTCGTTGCGGCCTCTCCACTCCGCCTTCCTCGCATCCTCCTGGACGTTGCGGTCGACGGCCGAGAGCACGACGCCGGACACGCGGCGGCGGGTCTGGCCGCGGCCGTCGGGGGCGGAAACCCGCCAGTCCGCCTCGTCGCCCACGTAGAACTGCCACCCTTCCGCCGTCCGTCCTTCGAACAGAACGCGCCCGGGCGACGCGCCGGCGTCGGTCGTGCGAACGGGCGACGTTCCGGTCGGCCGCGTCTCGTCCAGTTCGGGGAGATCGCCGTCGTCGGCGTAGGTCAGCCCGTAGCCGTAGGGGAAGAGCGGGTCGTAGTCCGGGTCGCCGACGTTGAGGACCGTCTGATCCAGGGAGCGTGGCCAGGAGAAGGAGAGCTTGCCCCGGAAGTCGTGGGCGACCCCGCCGTCGGCCGTGCCGAAGATGACGTCGGCGACGCCGCCGCCCTCGGAGCCCGGCAGCCAGGCGGCCACGAAGGCGTCGGAGGCGTTGATTTCCGGGTTGGTCCACAGCGGGCGCCCGGACAGGAAGATGGTGACGACCGGAATGCCGGCGGCCCGGAGCCTCCCCATCAACTCGACGTCGGACTTGTCCGCCGGGCTGTACTCGAGGCCTGTGATGTCGCCCTGGCCCTCGGCGTAGGGCGTCTCGCCGGTCACGTAGATGGCGGCGTCCGGCAGCTCGCCGCTGTACGCGCATCCCTGGCAGAGGACGGCCTCGCCGCCTGCCGCCTCGACGGTCCGCTGGATGCCGGTCCAGATCGAGGTGGCGCCCGGGAAGTCGTCGTTCGTGTTCTCCGTTCCCTGCCAGGTCAGTGTCCAGCCGCCGCTCTGCCGGCCGATGTCGTCGGCCGCCGGCCCCGCGACCAGGACGAGCGATGTCGGGGCCAGGGGCAGGAGGCCGTCGTCGTTCTTCAGCAGGACGAGAGACTCGCGCACCGCCTGGCGGGCCACATCGCGATGCTCGGGCGCGCCCAGCAGCTCGAAGCGTCCGCCGAGCGCTCGCTCCGACGGCCGGCCGCTGTCGAGCAGGCCGGCGCGAGCCTTCACCCTCAGGATGCGCCGCACCGCGTCGTCGAGCCTTTCCTCGGGAATCTCGCCGGAACGCACCTGCCGGAGCGTGTTCCGGTGGAGCGCTCGCCAGTCTTCCGGGACCATGAACAGATCGAGGCCGGCTCGAAGCGTGTCGGCGCAGTTGTCGTTCGTGCAGTTCGGCAACTGGCCGTGTCCGTTCCAGTCGCCGACGACGAGCCCGTCGAACGCCATCCGGCCCTTGAGCACGTCCGTCAGGAGCCCGGCGTGGCCGTGCAGCTTGCGGCCGTGCCAACTGCTGAACGAGGCCATCACCGCCTGCGCGCCGGCATCGAGCGCGGCGACGTAGGGAGCGCCGTGGACGTCGCGGAGTTCTTCCTCGCTGGCCCGGGTGTCGCCCTGATCGTGGCCGTCGAAGGTGCCGCCGTCGCCCAGGAAGTGCTTCGCCGTCGCGATCACCCGCTCCTCGCCCAGGAAGTCCGGACTGCCGACCGCGCCCTGGAGTCCCTCGACCAGGGCACGCGCGTACTCGACGACGATCTCGGGGTCTTCCGAGTAGCTCTCGTAGGTGCGGCCCCAGCGATCGTCGCGGGCCACGGCGACGGTCGGACCGAAGTTCCAGTCCAGGCCGGTGGCGAGCACCTCGCGGGCCGTGATCTCGCCGATGCGGCGGATCAGGTCCGGATTCCGCGCCGCGCCGAGTCCGATGTTGTGGGGGAAGATCGTGGCGCCGATCACGTTGTTGTGGCCGTGCACCGCGTCCACGCCCCAGATCACCGGAATGCCGACTCCGCCGTCCGACGTGTCGGTGGAGGCTTCGTGGAAGGCGTCGGCCAGGGCCAGCCAGCTCTCCGGCGAGGCGTTCTTGTTCTCGTCGGGAAACGAGCCGCCGCCGTTCAGCACCGAGCCCAGGTCGTACCGCCGCACGTCCCGTGGCGTGACCGAGCGGATCTCCGCCTGTATGACCTGCCCGACCTTCTCGCGAAGGGTCATTCGCTCGAGGAGAGCGTCGACCCGCGCTTCGAGCTCCGGGTCGGACGGAAGCGGCGGCGTCAGCTCAGGCCAGAGGTCGGCCCGAACGGGAGTGCCGCTCTCGGCCGCTTCCTGCGGTGCCGCCTGCTCGGAGGCCCAGAGTCCAGCTAGCAGCGCCAGCGCCAGCGTTGCTGCCGCGGAGTGGAGTCGTCCAGTTCCCGCCGTTCTCATCCGACCCCTCCGCAGTTGTGAACCTCAGCTTCCTGGGGCGAAAGAGCAGGCCAGTCGGTGCGGCCGAAGCCGGCCGGCTGGCCTGCATCTCCTTGTCGCTCTAGAACAACAGCTTGAAGCCGACCTGAATCTGCCTCGGATCGCGGGCCGCCTGGGCCTGACCGAAGTTGGCCGGCACGGTGTAGCCGGTGATCGACCTTCTCTCGGTGGCGACGTCGCTGTCGTAGGTGACGCTGCTCGGGTTCATCACCGTGTTGATGCCCACGAAGTTGTCGCGGTTCGTCACGTTGAAGACCTCGAACCGGAACTGGCCGGTCACACGGTCGGTGATGCGGATGTTCTTGGTCAGCGAGAAGTCGACCTGGAAGAAGTCCGCTCCTTCGCACACGCCGGGCCGGGTGGCGCTGAGCGTGCCGAGCTGCCAGCCGACCAGCGTGAAGGCGTCGGGATTGATCACCTGCAGACCGCTGCCGCCGCAGGAGGCGCCCGTGAGGAGCGGCCGCATGTTCTCAACGTAGCCCGTGCCGCCGGCGCCGTTGACTCCGCTCAGGTTTCCGGTTCTCACCGTCAGGGCTTGACCCGAGGAGTACTGGACGATGCCGCCGAACTGCCAGGCGCCGAACAGCGCGCGGACGAAGCCGCTCTGGTTCTCGAGCGTGGGCAGGTTGTGGAGCACGTTGGCGTTGAACACGTGATCCCGATGCAGACCCGCGTGGCCGAAGTCGAGATCCGGGTTCTCGCGGTCCGTGATCTGACCGGCGAAGCTGCCGGCGCCTGCGTCGTTCAGCGGATCATTGGCCTTGAAGCTCGCCAGGGTGTACGAGGCCTGGAACTGCGAGCCGTTGCCGTACCGCTGCACGTACTGCATCTGGAGACCGTCGTACTCGGAGATGCCGTTCGATTCCCAGAACAGGATGTTGGCGTCGCCGAAGACCGGGTACGGCCGCAGGGCGCCTCGCACGCCGGCGCCGCCGTCACCCTCCGGGGCGGTGACGTACTCGAGCCGGTCCGGGATGCCGTTGCCGTTGTTGTCACCGGAGGCCACCTGGTTGATGTCGGAGCGCCGGGTGATGTGGCGCCCGCGGGTGCCGACGTAGGCGATCTCGATCGTGCTGCTCCGGCCGAGCCGCTGCTCCCAGGCCACGTTGAACTGCAGGTTGTACGGCGTCTGGAAGTTCGGGTCGATGCCCGTCTGCGGTCTTCCGAGGCCGCAATCGAGGCACGGCTCCGGCGCTTCGTCCAGCTTGCGGATGCCGTTCAGGCTGGAGCGGAATGGCGGGTTGCCCGCGAACTCGAGCTGGATGTTCACCCGGTCGCGCTGGAAGAACTGGCCGAAGCCCGCCCGGACCACGCTCCGGCCGTTGCCGAAGATGTCGTAGGCCAGGCCGAGGCGCGGCGCGAAGTTGTCCGTGTCCGCGTCCACAAGCCCGCGGCCCGGACCCGTGGAGCCGCCCATCAGGCCCGCGTCTCCGCAGGGGTCCGTTCCCGGCACCTGGATCAGGCCGTTGCACGGGTCGCCGCCAAGGGCGGGATCGAACGTTCTCGGATCGAACGCCGCGATCAGGTCGTCGCTGGCGTAGGGCCACTTGTAGTTCGAGTAGCGGACCCCGTAGTCGAGGTTGAGGCGGGGGTTCACCTGCCAGGAGTCGGCGATGTAGAACTCGATGTCCTCCCAGTTCAGCTCCGGCGTCGGCTGGTGCGAGTTCTCCGCGTAGCCGAACGTCATGTCCTGGAGCAGGAAGTCGGCCAGGATGTTGCCGGTGTTGGCGCCCCAGCCGTTGTGGCCGGTGCTCGGTCCCCAGAACTGCGGCGTCTCGGAAGCCGAACTGCCGCCGATGTACTCCTTCTTCTTGTTCTCGCTGTAGAGGGCGCCCACCTTGAGCCAGTGCTTGCCGAAGACCTGCGAGTAGTCGTCCTTGAGCACCATCAGGTCCTGCTTGTTCTCCCAGGGCGCGATGTTCCACAGCGCGCCGTAGCCGGCTGCGCCCCAGAACACCGGGTGGCTACGATCGGCGCCGCCCGTCTTGCCGTCGAAGATCGCGGGGATCGCCGCGTTGATCTGGCTGTTCAGCCCCGGGTTGGTGCCGCCCCGGCTGAGGCTGATCTCGTTGCCCGAGTAGGAGAAGGTCACCGTGTTGACGCTGTTGTCGCCGATCGTCTGGCTGAGCTGGGCCACCAGGGAGTGGCCGGGCTGGTCCCAGTTCGTGTCGACGGCGGGGTAGGGGTCGTCGCCCCAAAGGCCGTTCGCCTCGCCGGCGTTCGGAGCGCCGTTCACCCAGTTGTCCCGGGTGTAGCGAAGCATCAGCCGGCTGCGGTCCGTGGCGTCGTAGTCGAGCCGCAGGTTCGCCTGGTCCCAGTCGATCGGCGTCACGACGGCCTCGACCCAGTTGTTGCAACTGCCCGCCACGGGCGTCACGTTGGGCAGGGGGTAGAGATTCAGCATTCCCTGGCCGCCGGCGTTGATCCGGTCGGCCGGAATCACGTTGCCCGGGAAGGGCTGGCCGGTGGTGGGATCGGTCGGGATCGCCGGGGTGCACCCGGGGATCGACGGACCATTGAAGTCACCCGCCCGCTCGGCGGCGGTGGGAACGAAGCCGGTGCGGGCGATGCCGCGCTCTTCCACGTTCCACTCGCCGGAGAGGAAGAAGTGCAGCTTGTCCTGCCGGATCGGGCCGCCGAGCGTGAAGCCGTAGTCCTGGCGGTCGAGCGGCTCGGTGTCCAGACCGGCCTGCTCCAGGAAGTAGTTCGTCTCGTTCCAGGAGTCGTCGCGCATGAACGTGTAGGCGCTGCCGCGGAAGTCGTTCGTACCGCCGCGCGTCACGATGTTGATCTGGCCGCCGGCGGCGCCGCCGAACTCGGCGCTGTAGCTGTTGCTGTGGATCTTGAACTCCTCGATCGCGTCGACCGAGGGGTAGATCAGGATCGTGCGGTTGGAACCGATGTCGTTGTTGTTCGCGCCGTCGATCGTCCACAGGTTGCCGGTCGTCCCGCTGCCGCTGATCGACAGGTCGACGCCCGCGAGCAGGCCCTTGTTCTTCGTGTCGAAGCCCTCGGGAGCGCTGACGCCCGGCTGCAGGAGGGTCAACTGGACGAAGTTGCGGCCGTTGAGCGGCAGCTCGCGGATCTGCTCGCCGGTCATCAGGCCGGAGACTTCGCCGCTCAGCGTGTCCACGGGAATCGCCTCGGCTTCGACCGTGATCGTATCCGTGACGTCGCCGAGTTCGAGTTGCGCGTTGACCTCGCGCACGTCGGCGACGTGCAGGGCGATGTCAGTGACCGCGGCGGCATTGAAACCGTCGAGCGTGACCGTGACCTCGTAGGCGCCGACCGGAAGGTCGCCGAATGTGTAGATGCCGGCCTCGTTGGTGAACGTCGTCCGGTTGAGACCGGTTTCGGTCCCTTCCAGGTTCACCGTGGCGCCGGGCAGGGCGTCGCCATTCGGGTCGGTGACGGTGCCTCGGATGCTGGCCGTGAACCGCTGCGCCACGAGGGGCGCGGCCAGCAGAGCGAGGATGAGGATGAGGGCGAGTCTTCGTGCCATGGACGTTGTACCTCCTTGAGGGGTAAACCGATTTAGCCGGGAGCCGTGCAAAACGCCGGCATCCTGGGCCGCTGCAGACGGAAGGGACGGACTAAATCGTTTTAGCATGCTAGTCTGCACTGTACACACCGCGTAGGATTTGTCAAGAGTCGGCAAAAGAGGCCCCAGTGAACACCGCCAGACCTGAAGAAGCCAGCGGCCAGGAGCCCAGGCCCGAGCGGCGGGTGCGTCTGAAGGACGTGGCGGCGCATCTGGGCCTGTCGCCCACGACGGTTTCCCTGGTCATGAACCGCTCGCCGGCCGCCAGGGGGATCCCCCCCGAGACGCAGGAGAGAGTGCGCGCCGCGGCGGAAGAGCTCGGGTACCGCCCCAACTTCATCGCCCGGTCGCTCCGGCGCCAGCGGACGTTCGCGGTCGGCGTCCTCCTGCCGGAGATCAGCGAGGGCTACGCGGCGGGTGTCCTTGGCGGTATCGAGGATCAGCTCCTGCAGGAGGGCTACTTCTACCTGGTCGCCGGCCACCACTCCAAGCAGGACCTCCTGGACGACTATCTGCAACTCCTCACGGAACGCTCGGTCGAGGGACTGATCCTGGTCAACACCCCGATGGACCAGCCCCTGTCGCTGCCGGCGGTGGTGGTGGCCGGGCACCGGGAGCTGCCGGGCGTGACGAACGTCGTCATCGATCACGAAGTCGCCGCGCGACTTGCGCTGACCCACCTGGCTGAGCTCGGCCACCGCCGGATCGCTTTCTTCAAGGGGCACCCGCACTCCGCCGACACGGAGTCACGCTGGCAGGCGATCGTCGCGGCGTCCGCGGAACTTGGCCTCGAGATCGACCCACGGCTGACGCTCCAGCTCTCGGGAGGGCCGGTCGGCGAGCAGTTCTCGCCCGAGGAGGGCTACCGCGAGGGGCATGTGTTCGGCCAGGAACTGCTCGCGGTGGGGGCGCCCTTCAGCGCACTCTTCGCCTTCAACGATGTCTCGGCGATCGGTGCCATGCGGGCGATCGTCGAGAGCGGGCTGCGGATCCCGGACGATGTCTCGGTCGTCGGTTTCGACGACATTCTCAGCGCGGCCTTCCAGAACCCGAGCCTGACCACCGTGCGGCAGCCGTTGCACGAGATGGGGCGGAGGGCCGCTGCCGAGTTGCTGCACAAGCTGGGTGCGCCCGGAGGCGACTCGCCGGCGACGGTCACCATCGAGCCGACCCTCGTGCTCAGGGATTCGACCGGTCCTCCGCCCGATCGTGCCTGACTCGCCCGGGACTCCGCTCGACGTTGGTTCCGCCGGCTCGGTGCGGTTGCCCCTCTACACGGGCTTCCTGCTGACCGGCGTGGTCACGGTCCTTCTCGGCCCCCTGCTTCCTGAACTCTCCCGGGAGTGGAGCCTCCCGGTTGAGGAGTTGGCGCCGCTCTTCGTCGCTCAGTTCCTCGCCAGCGCCGTCGGGTCCCTTCTTTCCAGCTACCGGCAGGGCCTCAGTCTGGTCGTCGGCTACCTGCTGATCGCCATCGGTCTGTCGTCCCTGGCGATGGCGAGCTGGCCGCTCGCCCTGGCGCCGGTGGCCGCCATCGGGTTGGGACTCGGTCTGGCGATCCCGGCAACCAATCTCCGGGTCGCGCACGCGCAGCCGACACGGCGGGGGGCCGCGCTCTCGTCGCTCAACCTGGTGTGGGGTGCCGGTGCGGTCGCCTGCCCGCTCGCCTTCGCGGTTCGACCGCGGGAAACCTCCAGCGACGCGGTGCTCTGGGCTCTCGCTGCGGCCGCCGGCCTGGTCCTGGTGTTTCTGGTCCGAGCGCCACGTAGCGGGGAGGACCGGGCCGATGTCGCTACGGCCGCCGCCTCGCCTCAGCCGGCGGCGCGGGGAGGGCCGGTTCTGGCGCTCGCGGTCGTTGCGGCGATTCTCTTCCTCTACGTCGGGATAGAGAACGCGGTGGGAGGATGGCTCGTCAGTCTGGCCGATGAGTTCCAGCCGGCGCGTTCGGCGACGTCGCTCTGGATCGGATCCGGCTTCTGGGCGGCGCTCCTGGGCGGCCGGGTGGTGGCTCCTCTCCTGCTGCGCCGGATGTCCGAGCGCATGCTCTACGGTGGCGGGCTCGCCGTCGCGGGGGCCGGCCTTCTCGGGCTTCTGGCCAGCGGCTCACAGCCCGGCGTGGCCCTGTCGGCGGTCGCGGTCGGCGCCGGGCTGGCTCCCCTCTTTCCGCTGACCGTCTCGTTTCTGGCGGAACTGACCGCCTCGACCCGCTCCCGCTCCACCGGCTGGGTGTTCGCCCTCGCGGGCACGGGGGGCGCCGTCCTGCCCTGGCTGACCGCCCGGTTGGCCGGTGGCGCCGAGCGGCTTGCCGCCGGCTTCGTTGCGCCGATCGCGGGGCTCACCCTCCTCGCCCTTCTGTTCGGCCTTCTGAACCGTCTCGCGGCCTCGGCCGCGCCACATCAGGTCCGACCTTGAAAGTAGACTGATTCGATGACTTCCGGCAGTCCAGACCGCGCCCTCCTCCCGACGTTTCTGACGGCGGTGCTCGCCGCCTTTTCGCCGGTCGCCGCTCCGGCGCAGACGCAGGACGCCGATCGCCCCGCTTTCAGTGAAGTCGTCGATGTCCAGCTCGTCAACGTCGAGGTCTGGGTCAGCGACAACCGGGGCCAGCCCGTTACCGGTCTGAGCCTTGGTGATTTCGAGGTCCGGGAGGACGGAAGGCCGGTCACGGTGGAGTTCTTCAGCGAGGTGACCGATGCCGTGGCCGCCCGGACGGCCGCCGAGCCCGGCGATCAGACGCCAGCTCCCGCTCAGGAGGCGTCCGCGGGCGCCGGCCCGGCCGAACCCGCGCACCTCGTTCTCTACTTCGACGATCTCCATCTCGGTCCGGCCAGCCGCAAACAGGCGATCGAGGATCTGCGGGCGTTCCTCGACGAGGAGAAGTTCCCCGCGGAGCGGGTCCTCATCTTCCGCCAGAACCGGGACCTGATCACCGAGGCCTACTTCGGTTCCAGCCGCGAGGAGCTGGACATCGTGCTCGAACGCATCGGGGCCTCGCCGGGAATGGGCGGCCAGTCGCAGCAGGCGAAGCGGCTCGCCGTCCA
Organism: Holophagales bacterium; assembly: GCA_009845425.1. Lineage (GTDB taxonomy): Bacteria > Acidobacteriota > Thermoanaerobaculia > Multivoradales > Multivoraceae > Multivorans. The sequence continues at coordinate 482,917 of VXZQ01000001.1, read as the reverse complement.
GAGACTGAACCAGCTCTGGCAGGACGCGAAGGTGCTCGCTTCCTCGGGCAGCAGCCGCCGGACGTCGGCGCCGGCGCCCTGCGAGTGGTTCGTGCGCCGCGCGCTGACCGAGGTGGAGAACTCGGCCCGCATCGGGCGCGACCGGATCGCCGCCACGCTTGATCACCTCACCACGGCCGCGCGTTTCCTGGCCGCGCTGCCCGGCGTCAAGACGCTGATCTACATCAGCGACTCGCTCGAACGGACTCCGGGCGCCGATCTGCAGGACTTCATCACCGGCCTGTGCCCTGCTAGTGACCGGTTCCGCTCGCAGGCGCCCGTCGAGGAACTGTCCACGGGCTTTCACGAACTGACCCGTCACGCCAACGCGAACCGCGTGACGATCTACTCGCTCCAGACGAGCGGCCTCCGCTCCACGTTCCTGAGCGCCGCCGAGCAGTCGTCGATCGACTTCCTGGGGGCGAACCCGTTCAACAGCTCGATCCGTGAGGCCGAGCGCGGGGGGATGGCCGTGCTCGCCGACGAGACCGGCGGCCGTGCCATCTTCAACCGCAACCAGTTCGACGGCGAACTCGAACAGATCGCCAACGAGATGGCGAGCTACTACTCTCTCGCGTACCGCCCGCCCCACGGCGGCGACCGCGGCGAGCACCAGATCCGCGTGCGGGTCCGGGGCCGGAACCTGCAGGTTCGTCACCGCCGCGGCTACCGCGACAAGAGTTCCGATCAGCGGATGAGCGAACAGCTCGACGGTGCGCTCTATCTCGGCCTGGTCGAGAATCCGCTCGGTGTCCGGCTGGGCGCGGGCCGCGTTCGCGCGGCCGGCGGCGGCCAGCGCCGACTGCCGCTCCACGTCATGGTGCCGGCCGCGCGGGTCGCCTTCCTCCCGTTCGAGGACAAGGAGATGGCGCAGATCAGGGTCGAGGTCGCCAGCCGGCACGCCCAGACCTCGAAGGTGGTCAGGGACGAGAAGACCTTCCAGGTGGAAGCACCGCCGGATCGCGACACGCGTCTTCTCGACCTGGTCTTCAACATCGACATTCCCGATGGCCTCAACCTGGTCGCGGTCGGCGTCCGGGACGACGCCACCCGAGAGACCGCGTTCGTCTCGACCACCCTGGCCGTGGGCGAGGCCGGCCGCTGATCCGCGCAGGCGCTCTCGGTCTGATCCTGGCCGCCGGGCTGCCGGCGGCGACGCAGTCGCAGGATGAGCCGCCGCCGGACGCCGCCATGCAGCGTGCGCTGACGGAGGCCGAGAGCATGCTGCGCCGGGACGAACCGCAGGCGGCCGAGAGCTGGTACCGGGAGGCGCTGCTCGAAGGCTGGCTGCTGCTCGGCGATCTCTACCGAGCGGGCGGCGTCCCTGCCGAGGCTCAGGCGGCCTACGAGCGAGCCCTGATTTCGGCGCTCGAGGCGCGGCGTCCGTTGCTCGCCCTCGCCGAGCTCGCGCTCGAGCGCGGCGATCCGGAGGGCGCGGTGGAGGTTCTCCTGCGTCTGCTCGCGCGAAGCTCGGGAGACGGTCGCGCCGTGCGGCTGCTCGCGCGGGCCTTCAACGCGACCGGCCAGCCGGAGCTGGCGGTGCAGCAACTGGAGGGGGCCGCCCAGTCCATGCCCCAAGACGTCGAGACCCGCTTCGCGCTCGCCAGCGGCTACCTGCGGCTTGAGCGTCCGGAGTCCGCCGAGAAGCTCTTCCGCGAAGTGGCCGAGGAGCGTCCGATTCCGCAGACCTGGATTCTGATCGGCAGGACCTGGCGCGACTACGGCGAGTACGAGCGGGCCCGCGGGGCGCTCGAACGGGCCATCGAGCAGGACCCGCGGGTACCGCGGGCCCGCTTCTACCTGGGGACCGTGGAGCTCCTGGATCGGGGCAGGGGCGCGGTCGAGGAGGCCATCGACCACTTCAAGGAGGAGCGCCGCATCTCGCCCGAGGATGCGGTGAACTCGCTCTATCTCGGAATGGTCCTGGTCGATGCCCGGCGCTTCGAGGAGGCCTTGACCTCGCTGGAGATCGCGGTGGAATCGGAGTCCACCCGACCCAACGCCCTGCATCATCTGGGCCGGGCCCTGCTCGGACTCGACCGGCCGCGGGAAGCGGCGACCGCGCTCAAGAGCGCGATCGATCTGGCGGAAGGCGGGTACGACGGTTCGTTCAACGCCAACCAGATGGAGAGCCTCCACTACCAGCTCGCTCTGGCCCTCCGCCGCTCCGGCGACGAGGCACGGGCGATGCCCCACTTCGAGGCCGCCGAGCGCTTCTCGGTGGCCCTGGCCCGGACTTCGCGCGATCGCATGTCGAACTACCTGGACGGGCACGGCAAGGAACCGTCGGCCGGGGTCGTCGGCCTGTCCGTCTTCAGCGAGACGCCGGTCTCCGGCCTTTCCGCGGAGGTTCGCGAGCAGCTCGTTCGGACGGCGCAAACGACGCTGGCCCGTGCTTCGTTCAATCTCGGCGTGATGGCGACGCAGGCCCGGCGCTTCGCCCGGGCCGCGGGTCACTTCGAGCAGGCTGCCTCGGTCGATCCGGCCTTTCCGAGGGTCCAGTACTCGCTGGGCGTGGCCCGCTTCAACGCGGGGCAGTTCGAACAGGCGACCTCGCCGCTGTCGCATGCGCTGGAGGAAACGCCTGGCGATCCGACCCTGCGGCGGATGCTCGCGCTGGCCTGGCTCAATGCCGAGGTCTACGATCGTGCGGCGGAGCTCCTGGCAACCGACCCGGGCCGCGCCGCGGACCGTTCGCTCCAGTACGCCTACGGTCTGGCCCTGGTCCGGAGCGGCCGGACCGTCGAGGCGCAGCCGATATTCGACCGGCTGCTCGCCGAGCAGGCCGACTGGCCCGAGCTCAACGTGCTGCTCGGCCAGGCGGCGGCGCAGGAAGGCGACTTCGATGCGGCGGTGGAGCACCTCGAACGGGCCATCGAACTTCGGCCCGGCGTCGCCGAGGCGCAGGCCACGCTCGGCAACATCTATCTCCGCCAGGGCCGTCTCGAGGAGGCCGGCGCCGCGCTGCGTGCCGAACTCGCTGCCCATCCCGTCGACCACCGGTCGCGCTACGTCCTGGCGACCGTCCTCGAACTCGACAACCAGCCCCAGGCCGCGCTGCGCGAGGTGGAACTGGTGCTGGCCGCGGAACCCGACTTCGCCGACGCCGGCTACCTTCGCGGCAAGATCCTCCTCGAGGACGGCCGCGTCGAAGAGGCGGCCGCGCAGTTGCTGGCGGCCGCGGAACTGGCGCCGGAGGATCCCAACATCCGCAACCAGCTCGGTCAGGCGTACCAGAAGCTCGGCGATCGGGAGAAGGCGCGGGAGCAGTTCGAGATCTTTCAGAGACTCAAGGGGAGGTCGGACCAGTGAAGGCGGCGCTCTTCTCGCTGCTGCTCGTGCCGGCCGCCCTCGGCGCCCAGCCCGAAGCCGCGACGACGGAGTCGGTCCGCGGCCTGCTCGACCAAGCCCGCGCCCTTGCCTCGCGGAACGAAGGCGAGGCGGCCGCCGAGGCACTCGGTCGGGCCATTACCCTGGCGCCCAACTCCGAGGACGTCCTGAACGCCTATGCGCGCTTCTCGCTCGCCCGGGGCAACCCGATCCAGGCGACCCTGGCGCTCGAGCCGCTGGCGCGGATGCACCCCGGGGAGGCGGAGTACGCCTACCTGCTCGGCGTGGCCCGCATGCAGGTGGGCGAGATGGCGGAAGCCGCCGAGGCGCTGTTCGACGCGGCAGCCCTCGACCGGAGCCGCGCCCTGACCCACATCGCCCTCGGCCTGGCCCTCAACCGCGTGGACCGCTTCGACGAGGCGCGGGAAGCCCTGGCGACCGCGCTGCGGCTGGAGCCCGACAACGTCGAGGCGCTGGCCGCCATGTCGGAGGCCGTCGAGGGGCTCGGCATGCTGGCCGAAGCGACCCGGCTCGCGGAGCGGGCCCTGGCGGTCAATCCCGATCACCCGACGGCGCTGGTGACGATCGGAACGGCCCGGTTGAAGGAGGGCCGCTTCGAGGAGGCCCGGGAAGCGCTTGCGCGCGCGGTCGCCGCAGAGCCCGATTCGATCAAGGGGCACTACCAGTTCAGCCTCGCCCTGGCCCGCCTCGGCGACCGCGAGGGAGCGGAGCGCCACCTGCAGCGTTCCCGGGAGGCTCAGGCCGCGATCGAAGAGCACATCGAGCGTCTGCGCGCCCAGCCGCCGCTGGGCTCGAGGACCGAGCCGTGAGCGGAGCCGCCTTGTCGGTGCGCCGGCCTGACATCCGACCGCCCGAAGACGGGCGCTCGGACTGTGACGCGGCTGGCGCGTGCACGCACCAGCCGGGTGCTGGCCGGCTTCTGGGGACCAGCGCCGGCGTCCCAGCCGCGGCAGCAGTGGCGGCCCTTCTCGTCTGCCCCGCGACCACGCTCGCCCAGGGCGCCGGCGACGCGCCGCTGTTTCGGGACATCACCGAGTCCACCGGCATCACCTTCCGCCACAACTCCGCGCCCGAGAAGAAGTACATCGTCGAGTCGATGAGCGGCGGCGTGGGGCTGTTCGACTTCGACCGTGACGGCCTGCTCGACATCTACTTCGTCAACTCCCTGACGGTCGACACGGCGAACGAGCCGGAGTCGTCGCACAGCGCGCTCTACCGCAACCTCGGCGACGGCACGTTCCGCGATATCGCCGCCGAGGCCGGGGTGGCCCATCCCGGCTGGGGAATGGGCCTGTGCATCGCCGACATCGACGGCGACGGCTGGCAGGACCTCTACGTGACGGGGATCGGCCGGAATCGGCTCTATCGCAACTCGGGCGACGACACGTTCACCGACGTGGCGCCGGAGCTTGGCGTCGCGGCCTCGGGCTGGTCGACGGGCTGTGGCTTCGCCGACTACGACCGCGACGGCGATCTCGACCTCTTCGTGAGCCGCTACGTGGAGTTCGATCTCGACAACCTGCCGGAGTTCGGCAGCGACAAGACCTGCCAGTACCGCGGCGTCTCCGTCCAGTGCGGACCTCGCGGCCTGCCGGGCACTTCCGACCTCCTGTTCCGCCAGGAAGCGAGCGGCACGTTCACCGAGGTCGGCGAGGAGGCGGGGGTTCGCGACCCGGACGGCTACTTCGGCCTCGGTATCGCCTGGCTCGACATGGATGGCGACGGTTGGCTCGACCTCTACGTCGCCAACGACTCGACGCCCAACTACCTCTACATGAACCGGAAGGACGGCACCTTCGAAGAGTCGGGCTTCTTCATGGGCGTCGCGGTGAGCGAGGACGGCGGCGAGCAGGGCGGCATGGGCGTCGCGGTCGGCGACTACGACGGCAGCGGCCGGCTGAGCCTGTTCGTCAGCAACTTCGCCGAGGAGTACAACGCGCTCTACCGCAACGAGGGCGACTACTCGAGCGACGCCTCCTTCCGGTCGAGGACGGGCGCGTCGAGCCTGCCCTACGTCGGTTGGGGGACCGCCTTCTTCGACTACGACAACGACGGCTGGGAGGACCTCGTGGTGGTGAACGGCCACGTCTATCCCCAGCTCGACGGCGCCCGGCTCGGCGCCTCGGCCGGCTACCGCCAGCGCAAGCTGCTCTATCGCAACCTGGCCGACGGCACCTTCGAAGAGGTGGCCGAGCGAGGGGGCCCGGCCTTCCTCGAACAGACGGTCAGCCGCGGCCTGGCGATGGGCGACCTCGACAACGACGGCCGGGTGGACCTGGTGATCAACGACCTCGACGGTTCGCCCATGGTGCTGCGCAACGAGGCCGGCGACGGCCGCTGGCTGCAAGTGCGGCTGGTCGGGGCCGGGAAGAACACCGACGCGATCGGAGCGGTGATTCGGGTGACGGCTGATGGACGCAGCCAGATCCGGAACATCCGCAGCGGCACCAGCTACCTGTCCCAGGACGACTTCCGCCAGCACTTCGGCCTGGGCGACGCCGCCACGGTCGACTCGGTCGTCGTGACCTGGCCCGACGGCTCGACGACGGAGCGCGAGAACGTCGCCGCCGACCAGTTGCTGGTGGTGGAGCAGTAACGCTAGGGCTCGCGCGGCGTCATCCAGCGCTTGCCGGAGCTGTGCGGCGCGCTCTTCGGACCGCGGTTGAACCTCTCCGCCGCGTGCGGATAGTCCGGACCCACCACACCGCCGGCGCATTCGCCGGCCGGCGGGATCACCCAGTCGCAGCCGGGCGTGTTCTCCGGGCCGTCGGCCCAACATTGCTCCAGCGCCTCGAGGTCGGCGGCCAGTGAGCCGGGATCGTGCGGCGGCATGTGCTCGTTCGGGTCCCAGAAGTCGCCCGTGAACTCCTCCAGCGTCTCCATGGCGATCCGGTGGCAGCCGACGCAGCCGTTGCCTTCGATGTGGATGGTCCGCATGTCCCAGGTCGGCGCGCCCACGACGTAGTAGGGCGGGTTCGGGCCGGGCAGCACCGGGACGACAGGCTGGCGCGGGTTCTCCGGCAGTCGCGCGGACTTGATCCAGGGATTGTGGATGAACGGGTCCGCCTGGTGGCAGCGGACGCACTGGATGTCGCCGGCAGGCATGTACGCTTCGTCGAAGTCCGGGTCGTCGGGGCCGGGCAGCACGCCGAGTAGCCGGTTGTTCTCGCCGATGTGGGTCCAGGGGCTGTTGTCGCCCGACTCGAAGAAGCAGGTGGCGCCGGTCTCACGGTTGTAGCCGATCATCTGCACCGAATCGCCGATGTCGACGTTAAAGACATCGTCGCGCCCGTCGTGGCGGCAGAAGCTCACCCAGACGACCTCGGGACGTGGCGAGCCGTCCGCGTTCCGGCCCTCGTAGCGCTGGAGGCTCGAACCCGGCATGCAGTCGCCGATCTGGAGGCTGCCGGCGTCGCAAGCGTGGAGCCCCGGGTCCTCGAAGATCTCCGTGCCTTCCTGCCGGATGCGAATGCGGGCTCCCTGGCCGCAGTCGACAGTGGGCGCCACGCCCAGGTGCGGCTCGCACATCGCCGCGTAAGCGCGGGCGCTCTTCGGCATGGGCGGGTTCGCGCCCGCGGGCACGCACTGCCCGGAAGGCGCGGACTGCGCGAAGCCCGGGCCGGCAGCAACGACGAAAAGAAAGCCGAGGAGTCTCACATCTCCAGCACAACTTCCTTCTTCGCGTTCGACTCCAGCGACTGGACCTTGCGCTTCAGGTACTTGTTCAACTGCCGGTCGTAGCGGCTGGTGGCGCCGGCATGGCGCGCTCGCACGTAGGGTTCCCAGCGGGCTTCGCCGGCCGCCTCGACCTGGTCGCCCATCACGGTGACCCGCTGGATGATGCGCTCCTCGTTGAAGTCGTTCAGCACGAAGTGCTGTGTGCAGCGGTTGTCCCACATGGCGAGCGTGCCCTGCTGCCAGCGGTAGCGGACGGTGAAGCGCGTGTTCGTCGCCCAGCGGGTCAGGTAGCCGAGCAGGTGGTCGCTCTCCTCGTGGCTGAGCTCGACGATGCGGCGGGTGAAGTGCTCGTTGACGAACAGCGACTTGCGGCCGGTCTCCGGGTGGACGCGGACGACCGGGTGGATCGTCATCTTCTCCGGCTTGCCGTGCGGCGTCGCGTCGTGGAGCGCGGTCAGGCCCTCGCAGAGCTCCTGCAGCGGCGGCGAGAGTTCCTCGTAGGCCCTGTACATGTTGGCCCACATCGTGTCGCCGCCGACCTCCGGGCACTTGACCATGTTCAGGATCGCCATCACCGACGGACTCTCCTGAAAGCTGATGTCGCTGTGCCACTCGTCCGCGACCCCGCCGCGGGTCGCCACCAGTTCGAAGACCTCCGGGTGGTCGAGGAAGGGGTTGTTCAGGTGCGGGTGCCCCTCCAGCTCACCGAAGTGGCGCCCGAAGGCGACGTGCTGCGCCACGTCGAGATGCTGATCGGGAAAGAAGAGCACCTGGTGGTCCAGCAGCAGGCCGCGGATCGTTGCGGCATCGTCCGGGCCGGCGTCCGCCAGCGGCAGATCGTGGACCTCGGCGCCCAGGGACCCGGAGAGACGTACGACTCGATGGCTCATGGGAGTTCTCCTGCGGTTGAGGATCGAGGCTATATCTAGAATCCGGGTCGTGCGTACCCGGTTCGGCCTTGTCGCCGCCGCCCTCGCCGCTGTCGCCCTGTCCGGCTCGCCGCTCGCGGCGCAGGGGGAGCGTCCCCGCGTGGAGGCCGACGGCACCGTTCACGTTCCGGCCTTCGACCTGCCGGAGACGTCGTACTTCAGCGACGAGTCGCGTGCCGCGATGAAGCACTTCCGCGAGGTCTACGGTCCGGAGTTCGGCACCTTCTCCCGGGGCTGCGCGAACCTGAACGACGTCGCCGACGACCCGGAGGCGATTCGCGCCGCGCGCCAGTGCGTCGCCGACGGCTACTACAAGACGGCCATCTACCGGGACACCGTCGCCAAGCACCCGGTGAAGATCACCGCGGAGACGATCGCCGGCGTCTACACGGAGGTGTTCGTCCCCGACCGCGGCGTCGCCGGGGGGAAGGAAGACCGGTTGCTGATCAGCATTCACGGCGGCGGCTTCCGGGTCGGCGCCCGCTACTTCAGCCAGACGGAGGCAATGCAGGTCGCCGACATGGGCGGCTACAGGGTGATCAGCCCCGACTACCGGATGGCGCCGGAGGCCACCCATCCGGCCGGCGTGGAGGACGTCATTGCCGTCTACAGGGCGATGCTCGAGGACTACGAGGCGTCGAAGATCGGCATCTACGGTTGCTCGGCCGGCGCCATGCTCACGGCGCAGACGGTCGCCTACATCCTCGAGAACGACCTGCCTCTGCCGGGCGCGATCGGTCTCTTCTGCGCCGGGATTCCGACGACGGACGGCGACACCCCGGGCGTGTTCAAGATGGGCCGCAGCGAGAGCGCCTTCCTGGTCTCGGCGATCAACGGCTTTCCGCGCCCGGTCGAGCCGGCGGAGCCGCCCCAGCCGAGCGGCTACTTCCGCGGCGTGAAAGCCGGGGACCCCGTCGTCGCTCCCGGCGACCACGACGACCTGCTCGCCCGCTTCCCGCCCGCGCTACTGATCAGCGGCACCCGCGACTTCGCGCTCGGCGGCGTACTGGCCAGCCACAACAAGCTGGTCAGCCTCGGCGTCGAGGCCGACCTGCACGTCTGGGAAGGCCTCGGGCACGCGACTTTCGCGTTCAACCCCCGCCTGCCCGAGTCGGACGAGGTGCACAACGTGATCGTGCGGTTCTTCGACCGGCACCTTTCGCGGTAGCAGGTTGCGCCGCGGTCAGCCTCGGAAGCTCACTGGGGACGCTCCGGGAAGTGACCGAGGCCGTAGAATCAGGGCTCACGGAGACCGGAGGGGAGGGAGCATGAACACGACGTTGACCGCAGTCATCGAACGGGAAGATGACATCTACGTCGATTCCCAGAGCCCAGCTCCCGTCCAGAACGTAGACCACGTCCATCGGCTCGCTCTGGTCGCCCCCGCTCAAGGAGAGGAAGTTCGGATCGGGCTGCCATACTCCGATGGCGAACCGGTCGCCGACGTGGGTCGAGTCGAAGTGGAAGGCCTCCGTGTCACGCACCGGCCACGGTTGCCCGGTCGGATGGACACCCTCGTTCTCTGTCTCGCCCTGAGCCACCGCGGCGCCAGGCGCCGCCAACGCCGTTCGCAGGGTGCCGGAAATCAGAATGCCTCCGACGGCCGCCGCCGACAGCCGCAAGGCCCTGCGCTTCATCGTCGTCTCTCGTTTGCCCGGTCCACTCCTCATCGCTGTCTCCTCTCTTCCTGTCGCACGGGATACCGTTTACGCGTGTTTGGTTGAGGCGAGGCCCTTTCGCCTCGAAGCCGGCTCGCTTACTGTGGCCATCGTGACGACCAAGACCAAGCCACGCTCCGGCCGGCGCCTGAGTCGGCTCGGCTGGAAGTGACTCGAGGCAGCTTCTACTGGCACTTCCGCGACCGCAAGGAGCTCCACGACGCCTTGCCCGAGTCGTGGGAGGTGACGTCGGCGACTTCGTTCGAACGCCTCCTCGACGGCGAGGAGCGAGGCATCGAGGAGTTCACGGCGCTGTGCGAGCTCTGGCTCGAGGAGAGGGCTCTCAACCCGGCCTGGGACTCGGCCATGCGCGACTGGCCGAGAAGCTCACCGCAGGCAGCTCGTGTGGTGCGACGAGTCGACAACCGCCGGATCGAACTCATCCAGCGGATCTTCATCGATCTCGGCTACGACGAGCCGGAAGCCTTCGTGCGCGCGCGGGTCACCTACTTCCACCAGGTCGGCTACTACGCCCTCGGTCTTGGAGAGACGAAAGCCAGACGGCGGGAGCTCCTGCCGCTCTACGTTCGGGTGCTGACCGGTGTGACGCCGAGCAGAAAGGACTAGCGGGAGGCCAGTTCGAAGGGACTAACGGATCTGGTGCGCTGGCCGCCTGCAACCTGAGTAACGGCCGACACACCTGGGAGATGGAGGAACCATGATCATGCCGCCGAGAGTATTGACCGTTGTCGCACTCGTTGCGGCTGTCCTTCCAGGTGACCTGGCTTTCTCGCAGGAAGCTGAGGAGTTACCGCTAACGCTCAGCAATGAGACGGTCGTCGGGGGGTTCGTCGAGCCCGCTCGCAGGATACGAGCAGAGGGATGGGACTGGGACCACGAGGTCAGAATCTACCTGCCTCCCAGCTACCGCAGCTCCGATCGGACCTATCCGACCTTGTGGGTCACCGACAACTCGCTCGAACTGATCCAGGGCGCCTTGATGGGAGCCGAGTTCGGGATGGCGCCGGAGTTGATCGTTGTCGCCGTCGGGGCCCCGACGGGCACTTCGCCGGCGGAGTTCCAGCGTCGGCGCTCGTACGACTTCATCCCCGACAGGAGCCTGATGGGAGACCTCTTTGCTGCAGCGCCCGACGGCACGTTCGGTGGCGCGCCGGGGTTTCTCCACTTCCTGGTGCACCAGCTCAGACCGCTACTGGCCGAGGAGTACCGGATGGACCCCGAGGATCACGGCTACGCCGGTCACTCCGGAGGTGCCCAGTTCGGGCTCTACGTGCTCTTCAACGAGCCGGAGAGCTTCGACAAGTACGTTCTCAGCAGCCCTGCGGTCTCTCAGCCTTGGCTGGAGATGGAGGAGGCCTGGAACGAGGAGCACAAGGACCTTGAGGCGAAGGTGTTCCTGAGCGCCGGCGAGGCGGAGGCGAGCGATCCGGTCTGGGCGGCCGCCCAGATCGTGTCGACGGTCGCCCTCGTCGCCGAGCGCCTGGCGACTCGTAACTACGAGTCGCTAGAACTGAGCGTCCGGATCTTCCCCGGCGAGGACCACCTGACCGTGATGCCCATCGCCTACATGCGGGGGGTGCGCCAGCTCTACGCTGAGTAGGAGGACTTCATGAACTGGAAGGCGAGTTCGATTCCGCGGACTCGCCGGGGCACTCCTTCCCCTCCGTGAGTGACGGGCACTTGTCCAGCTAGCTTGCTAGCGGAAGCGGCGCTCAGTTGTACCAGTAGATGTGCTCGTCGTCCGGAGCGTCCGGATCGAGCAGCGTCTTGTCGATGTTGACCGGGCTTTGGGTGGCCCACGGCCAGATCGGCGGCGCCTGTTCCTCGTTGTGCTCGGCGAGGAGCTTCTTCAGGGCCGCAACCCGCTCCGGCTCGGAGTCGGCGAGGTTGTGCTGCTCGGTGGGGTCCTTCTTCATGTTGAAGAGCCATACCCCCCCGGGGGGTTCGCTGATCTGGAGTTTCCAGCCGTCGGCGAGGACGACCTGATAGTCGCCGGTGCGCCAGAAGAGACGGTCGTGCGGCGCGCCTTCGACCTCACCCAGGACGTGCGGCACCAGGTCGACGCCGTCAATCTTCCGGTCGCCGGGCAGATCGACTCCGGCCGCGGCCGCCGCGGTCGAGAAGATGTCGAAGCCGTGCACCGGGGCTTCGTAGACCTGGCCTGCGCTGAGACGGGCTGGCCACTTCAGGAGGAACGGCACGTGGATGCCGCCTTCGAAGAAGCTGATCTTCCAGCCGCGGAACGGCTCGTTTACCTGCGGCAGGCCGATGTAGGCGGGCGCCCCGTTGTCGGAAGTGAAGAAGACGAGCGTGTTCTCTTCGAGACCGTTTTCGCGCAGCGCCTCGAGCACCCGGCCGACGCTGCGGTCTAGCGAGCGCACCATTGCTGCGTAGACCCGCAGGCGATGCTCCTCGATGTGGGACAGCGCCTCGTAGTCGGCGCGCAGCGCCTGCAGCGGCGTGTGCACCGCCCAGTGCGCCAGGTAGAGCAGGAAGGGCCGGTCCTTGTTCGCCTCGATGACCTGGACCGCCTGGTCGGTGTAGTAGTCGGTCAGGTACCCGCCGGGTTCGAAGGCGGGACTGTCGTTGAACGACGCCTCGTAGCGCATGAAGCGCCACAGGAAACGGTCGATCCCATCGAACTCCTGCTTCGAGTTGACGACGTTCGGGTCGTCCTCGGGCAGGTACAGGCCGCTCCTCATGAGCAGGCTCTCGTCGAAGCCCTGCTCGTGGGCTCGCATGCCGTCGCCCACACCAAGGTGCCACTTGCCGATGTGCACGGTGTGGTACCCGGCCGGCTTGAGCAGTTCGGCGAGCGTGATCTCGGACGGCGGCACGCCCTTCTCGTCCATGGGAACCGAAGCCCCTTCCGTGTTGCCGGTCGTCTGTCGGAGTCGGCCTTCCGTGCTCGAGAGCCGGGGCACCATCGTGGCGAACCCCGGCGGCGTCGGCGTGAACTCGAAACCGAAGCGGGTGCCGTAGCGGCCGGTCATCAGCGCGGCCCGCGACGGCGCGCAGGTGCCGTTGGCCGAGTAGCCGTTGGCGAAGTGAACGCCGTCACGGGCCAGGGAGTCGATGTGGGGGGTCGGCACCGTGCCGCCCGCGACGCCGCCGCCGAGCCAGGACAGGTCGTTCCAGCCCAGGTCGTCGGCGAGGATGACGACGATGTTGGGAGGCCGCTCCCCGGCGGGCCGGCCTTCGGGATCGGCGCCGGACTGCCAGTCGATCGTTTGGGTTGGACCGATCTCGGCGGGCTGAAACTGTGCAGCCACGCCCGTGGCGCCAGCCGCGAAGGCCACCGCGAGTCCGAGACTGACCAGGCCGCGTCGTGCGCCGCATCGATTCATCGTTCTTGTCCTTTCGAGTGGTTGGGGCGGTAGCCTACGAGATCAACGCGATGGGTCCCGTTCTCTTCATCTGCCTTCTGATTGCCGTCACGACTGCAACACATGTGCAGCCAGCGGCGGCACAGAACAACTCCTCCAGGATCGCCTTCGTATCCACTCAGGACGGCAACCCGGAGATCTACGTCATGAACGAAGGTGGCTCCGACCTGACGCGGCTGACCAACAATCCGGGCTTCGATGGTGCCCCGACGTGGTCGCCCGACGGCACCCGGATCGCATTCGCATCATCTCGCAACGACAACGCCGACATCTACATCATGAACGCCGACGGCTCCAACGTCGTCCGTCTCACCAGCCACGCGGCCAACGACGGCGGCCCCTCCTGGTCGCCCGACGGCTCGATGATCGCCTTCGATTCGAATCGCAGCGGCAGCTCTCAGGTGTGGCGTACCAACGTCGACGCCGGAAACTGGGGATACAACCTCACGCAGCTCACCGAAGACCATCCTCTGGGGCGCGTAAACAACTTCGTCGCCTGGTCGCCCGACGGTTTGTGGATCGCCTTCGAAGCCGACCGTGACCGCGACGACCCGGAGATCTATCTAGCCAACGCCGTCGATGGCACCAACCAGCAGCGATTGACGTTCACTCGTGCTCTTGACGAGGTCCCCAGTTGGACACCCGACGGCAGGCAGATCGTCTACTCGACCGATCGCGACGGGGCACCGCAGAACGGCAACTATGAGATCTACATCATGAACGTCGATGGCTCCGACAAGCGCCGTCTGACCACCGCCCCAGGTGCCGACTCCAACCCTTCGGTGTCGGCCGACGGCACCCGGATCGCCTTCGATTCTTCGCGCGGCGGAGGGAGGGAGATCTATGTCATGAACCTGGATGGCTCCAATCCGATTCGACTGACGGGCACAGGATCCAACAGCAACCCCGCCTGGTCACCGTTCTAGGCGGGATCAGGGCTAGAGTAAGACGGATGCCGCTTCCGGCATCCGAATCAGAGAGAGGGAGCGTTCGACCCATGAAGAGAGGCCGACTTGCCTTGCTCGCCCTTGTCACGATGTTCCTGGCCGTTCCGGCGTTTTCCCAGGACGGCGACGAGAACGAGAGAGTGAAGGGCGCGCACGAGAACCAGTCGCCGGAGGCGCGGCAGGACGATCTCGGCATCACGGTTCCCGTGCCGACGAGCCACCCGGGCCGCCGCTACCCGGCGGAACACGAGTTCCCGACCGGCCCGGCCATCGGCGAGCGCCTGCCCGAGTTCGAGTTGCCGAACCAGGACGGCGAGTTGATCGACTTCCACGCGGACCGGGGCGACTCGAAGGCGGTCGTTGTCTTCTACCGCTCCGCCGTCTGGTGACCGTACTGCCGCACGCAGCTGGTCGAGCTGCAAGACAATCTGGAACTCTTCAACGCCGAAGACATCAAGGTCTACGGCATCAGCTACGACACGCAGGAGCAGTTGAAGGCCTTCGCTGAGGATCGGGGCGTCACCTACGATCTGCTCTCCGATGCCGACTCGGCGGTCATCAAGCGCTTCGGCATCCTGAACACGACGATCGATCCTGAGGCGGATGTCCTCAACCGGGCGACGCAGAAGGGGTTCTACGGGATTCCCTTCCCGGGCGTCTACGTCACTGACCGTGAGGGCCGGGTGACGGAGAAGTTCTTCCACCGCCACTACGCGACACGCACTTCGGCCGGGACGATTCGCGACAGCGCGATCGGCCGCATCCTCGCCAGGCACGAGGTTCCCGCCGCCGAACTAGGCGACGAGCACGTCGAGGTCTCCGTCTTCCTCGCCGACGAGGCGCTCAAGTTCGAGTACACGAGCACCCTCCACGTGCGGTTCGAGGTCGCCGACGGCTACCACATCTACGCGGAACCCCTGCCTGACGGCTTCATCGCCTCGACGGCAACCGTCGTACCGACGAAGGGTGTGAGGCTCGGCGAGCCGGTCTACCCGGCGACGTCCGTGCGCGAGTTCCCCCAGCTCGGCGTGACGCTCAACGTCTACGAGGAAGGCACGACGGACATCGCCATCCCGATCGCCCTGAACGCGGAGATTCTCAACTGGCCGATTCAGGACAAGCCGACCGAGATCGAGATTCCGGTCGACGTCGTCTACCAGGCCTGCAGCGAGACGGTCTGCTACGTGCCGAAGGAAGAGACGGTCGTGCTCAAGGCGCCGATCGAACCGCTGGTGATGCCGGGTCGGCGTAGATAGCGCCGCCAGACTCGCCACCTCCGACTCGACGCTGGGCGGTCAAGATGAGCCTGATCCTCTACGGAGCCCACCTCTCTCCCTTCGTTCGGAAGGCGGATGCCCTGTTGCGTGAGAAGGGGGCGCCTTTCGAGCTCGAGAGCGTGAACATCATGCCGATGCCCGACTGGTTCAAGGAGATCAGTCCGGCGCGCCGCATTCCGGTGTTGCGCGATACGGACGTGGGCGAGGAAGGCCCGGCGGGCACGATCCCCGATTCGTCCGCGATCTGCGCCTACATCGAGCAGAAGTTCCCGGAGCCCGCGTTCTATCCTGCGGATCCCTACGAACGCGGCCGCGCGGTCTGGCTGGAGGAGTACTGCGACACCGAGCTGGCGATGGCGATCGGCCTCGGGATCTTCCGCCCGATCCAGTTCAAGCGCTTCATGGGCGAGGAGCCCGATGTGGACACGGCCAGGAAGACGTATGAGGAACGGCTTCCGCGGCGCCTGGACTATCTCGAGGGCGAGGTCGGTGACGGACCGTTCCTGGTTGGAGACGCGCTCACGATCGCGGACATCTCGCTCGCGTGTCAGGTCGCTCAGTTCGAGTTCGTCGCCGGGCCGCTCGACGCGTCGCGCTGGCCCGGAGTGGCCGGCCTCGTCGAGCGCTTGACAGGGCGGGACAGCTTCCAGCCCTGCCTCACGATCTGCCGGAAGATCGTGAAGCAGGAACCCGTCGATCTGAGCGCGGCTTGATTGGCGAGTAGCTAGAATCCCTGTAGCCGAAGTACGGCGAGAGGGAGCGCTCGACCCATGACGGGACGCCGGATCGTCCAGGCCGAAACCCCCTGCGGGACGACACCGGGGTACATGCCCGGGTTCGGCAACGACTTCGAGACCGAAGCGCTGTCGGGCGCTCTGCCGCAGGGCCAGAACAGCCCGCAGCGCTGCGCCTACGGGCTCTACGCGGAGCAACTCTCGGGGACGCCGTTTACCGCGCCGCAGGGTGAGAACGAGCGGACCTGGTGCTACCGGATCCGCCCCTCGGTCAGGCACACCTCGCGCTTTCGGAGCATCGACATGCCGTACTGGCGTTCGGCGCCTCACATCGTCGACGACGTCGTCTCGCTCGGCCAGTACCGCTGGGACCCGGTGCCCCACACGGCGGAGGCGCTGACCTTCCTGACCGGCATGCGCACGATGACGACCGCCGGCGACGTGAACACCCAGGTCGGGATGGCCGCCCACGTCTACCTCGCAACGGAGAGCATGGTCGACGAGTACTTCTACTCGGCGGACTCGGAACTGCTCGTCGTGCCCCAGGAGGGACGGCTTGTCTTCTGGACGGAACTCGGCCGGATCGACCTGGAGCCGCGCGAGGTCGCGATCCTGCCGCGCGGCATGGTCTTTCGCGTCGAGGTCGCGGACGGCCCCGCCCGGGGCTTCGTGTGCGAGAACTACGGCGCGAAGTTCCGCCTGCCCAACCGCGGGCCGATCGGCGCCAACTGCCTCGCCAACCCCCGAGACTTCAAGACTCCCGTCGCGGCGTTCGAGGATCGCGAGGTCCCGTCACGGCTGGTGATCAAGTGGTGCGGCCGCTTCCACGCGTCGGACATCGGGCAGTCCCCGCTCGACATCGTCGCCTGGCACGGCAACTACGCGCCTTCGAAGTACGACCTGGAGGCCTTCGCGCCGGTCGGCGCGATCCTCTTCGACCACCCCGACCCGTCGATCTTCACGGTCCTGACCGCGCCGTCGGGTGTGCCCGGCACCGCCAACATCGACTTCGTGCTCTTCCGCGATCGCTGGAGCGTCGCGGAGCACACCTTCCGGCCGCCCTGGTACCACAAGAACATCATGTCGGAGCTGATGGGCAACATCTACGGCATCTACGACGCCAAGCCGGAGGGCTTCGTGCCGGGCGGTCTGTCGCTGCACAACATGATGCTGCCCCACGGTCCCGACGCCGACGCCTTCGAGGCCGCGACGTCCGCCGAACTGGCGCCGAAGAAGCTCGAGAACACGATGAGCTTCATGTTCGAGACCCGCTTCCCGCAGCACCTGACCGAGTTCGCGGCCCGGGAGGCGCCGCTCCAGGACGACTACACGGACTGCTGGACGGGGCTCGAGAAGCGCTTCGACCCGGACGACGGCTGATGGCGAGGGCGTTCGCGTCGGCGGGGGACCTCGCCGAGAAGCAGATCAGCTTCACCGAGGTCGGCGAGGGGCTTTGGGCCTTCACGGCGGAGGGCGACCCCAACTCCGGCGTGATCATCGGCGACGACCGCGTCATGGTGGTCGAGGCGCAGGCGACGCCGCTGCTCGCGAACAAGGTGATCGAGAAGGTGCGTTCCGTGACCGACAAGCCGATCACGCACCTGGTCCTCACGCACTACCACGCGGTTCGGGTGCTGGGCGCGTCGGCCTTCGACGCGCAGCAGGTCATCATGTCCGAGACCGCCCGCTCGATGGTCGCGGAGCGCGGCCAGGAGGACTGGGACAGCGAGTTCCAGCGCATGCCGCGCCTGTTCGAGGGCCACGAGTCGATCCCGGGCCTGACCTGGCCGACCACGACTTTCTCGGGCCGGATGACGGTCTACCTCGGCGAGCGCCGGGTCGACATCCTCCAGGTGGGCCGCGCCCACACCGCCGGCGACGCGGTCATCTGGGTGCCGGACGAGCAGGTGCTGTTCACCGGCGACATCGTCGAGTACCACTCGGCCTGCTACTGCGGCGACGGGCACTTCCTCGACTGGGGCGGGACGCTCGACCGGATCGCCTCCTTCCGGCCGAGTGCGATCGCGCCCGGCCGGGGCGACGCGCTGGTCGGTGAGCAGATGGTGGCCGAGGCGATCGAGAGCACGCGCGACTTCGTCGATTCGACCTACGGGCCGACGGCGCGTGTCGCGGCCCGGGGCGGGACGCTCAAGGAGGCCTTCGAGGCCACCCGGGCGGCGTGCGATCCGAAGTTCTCCGACTACGCGATCTACGAGCACTGCCTGCCCTTCAACGTCGCGCGGGCGTACGACGAGGCGCGGGGGATCGACACGCCGCGCATCTGGACCGCGCAGCGCGATCTCGAGATGTGGGCGGCGCTGCAGGATTGAGGAGCTTCGAGACTCCGCTCTACCCTTACGAGCGGAGTCCCGATCAGGACGCCCCGGCGCCGGCCCGTCACCCCGTGGTCGTGGTCGGCGCGGGTCCCGCCGGTCTGGCGGCCGCCATCGACCTGGCGCGGCGCGACATCCCCGTTGTGCTGCTCGACGAGAACGACCGGGTCAGCTACGGCTCGCGCGCCATCTGTTTCGCCAAGCGGGCGCTGGAGATCCTCGACCGCCTCGGCTGCGGCGATGAGATCGTCGACCATGGGGTGACGTGGAGCCGCGGCAAGGTCTTCTTCCGCGACCGCCGCATCTACGAGTTCGATCTCCTGGCGGAGGAAGGCCACCGGCGGCCGGCCTTCATCAACCTGCAGCAGTACCGCCTCGAGGAGCTCCTGGTGAGGCGCCTCCGCGACCTCCAGTCGGCGGGACGCCCCGTCGAGTTGCGGGGTGGCAGCCGGGTGACGAAGGTCGAACCTGCCGCTGCCGACGTGCTCCTGACCGTCGAGACCCCGGAAGGCCCGTACCGGCTGGAGGCGGAGTGGGTCGTGGCGTGCGACGGGGCCGGCTCGACCGTGCGCCGGGAGCTGGGGCTCGAGTTCGCGGGCCGGGTGTTCGAGGACAACTTCCTCATCGCCGACGTCACAATGAAGGCCGACTTTCCGAAGGAACGCTGGTTCTGGTTCGATCCGCCGTTCAACCGGGGCCAGTCGGCACTGCTCCACAAGCAGCCGGAGGGTCTGTGGCGGATCGACCTCCAGCTCGGGCCGGGCGTCGACAGGGAGGAGGAGCAGCGTCCCGAGAACGTCGTTTCACGGTTGCGCCAGATGCTCGGCGACGACGTCGAGTTCGAGACCGAGTGGATCTCGGTCTACACCTTTCAGTGCGCGCGGATCGACCGCTTCCGCCACGGCCGGGTGCTGTTCGCCGGCGACGCGGCCCACCAGGTCTCGCCGTTCGGCGCGCGTGGGGCCAACAGCGGCATCCAGGACGTCGACAACCTGGTGTGGAAGCTCGAGCGCGTTCTCCACGGTCGCTCGCCGGATTCGCTCCTCGACAGCTACGACGCGGAGCGGGTTCCGGCAGCCGACGAGAACATCCTGAACTCGACGCGCTCGACGGACTTCATCACTCCGAAGTCCGCCACGAGTCGCCTGTTCCGGGACGCGGTCCTGGATCTCGCGGAGACGCAGCCGATGGCGCGGCCACTGGTGAACTCGGGACGGCTGTCGTTGCCGCACGTGTACCTTGGCTCGCCCCTGCAGAGTCCGGACACGACCGGCCTTCCAGCGCGGACGCGTCCCGGCTCGCCCGCCGTCGACGCGCCGATCGGCGACGGCTGGCTGCTGGCGCGGCTGGGCGACCGCTTCCAGCTTCTCGCGCTGGGCATCGACGTTCCGGATGACGAGCCCGGTCCGGAGATCATCAGTCTGCCCGCCGGACGGCACCCGCTGCTGGACGAGAGATACCTCGGCAATGCTCCCGGCGCCCTGTATCTTCTCCGTCCCGACCAGCACGTCGCCGCGCGCTTCACGGACTATGACCCCGGGCGAATCGCCGCCGCCCTTCGGCGCGCGAGCGCTCAGGAGACCGACGACCCATGACCCGACTCCGGACCGAACCCAACATCCCGGACGGCGACGGTTTCTACCAGGAGCTGCTGGAGCTTCATCACGGCCGCTCGAAGGAAGAGAGCGACGCGATCAACGCCCGCCTGATCCTGCTGCTTGCCAACCACATCGGCGATCGCGAGGTGCTGCGCGAGGCGATGCGGACGGCTGCCGACAGCGCCTGGACGAACAAGGGGGAGGATCGGTGATGAAGACGAAACAGTGGATCCTGCTCACGGCCATCGCCCTGGTCGGCTGCACGCCGGGTGGAGAAGTCGACGAGGGCGAGGCGCCGCGGGCGCAGCGACCGCCCAACGTCGTGCTCATCGTCGCCGACGACCTCGGCTGGCGTGACGTCAGCTTCAACGGCGGCGAGATCGCCACCCCCAACATCGACCGCATCGCCACGGAGGGCGTCAGGCTCGATCGCTTCTACGTGGCGCCCATCTGCTCGCCGACGCGCGCCGGCCTGATGACCGGCAGACATCCGATTCGCTACGGCATGATGCGCGGTGTCGTCATGGGCTACCACGACTACGGTCTCGATCCCGAGGCGACGATCGTGCCGCAGGTGCTCGCCGAGGCCGGCTACGAGCACCGCGGCCTGGTCGGCAAGTGGCATCTGGGGCTGTCGCGCCGCGAGTACCACCCCCTCGAACGCGGTTTCACCCGCTTCATCGGTCACCTGGGCTGGGGCTTCGACTACTTCACGCACGAGCGCTACGGCGAGGTCGACTGGTTCCACGACGACGAGTCGGTCGACGAGCCCGGCTACAGCACGGATCTCATCTCCGGGCATGCGGTGCGCTTCGTCCGCGAGCACGCCGGCGGCGACGCGCCTTTCTTCCTGTTCGTGCCCTACAACGCGCCGCACTCACCCTTCCAGGCGAAGGAAGAGGATCTGCCGCTCTACGAGGACCTCGATCCGGTACCGATCGAGGCCGTCGTCGGCGCGGACGTGCCGCCGGAGAAGTACGAGTGGTTCGGCGGTCACGCCATGAGCCGGGCGCGCCTCGAAGACGTGGAAGGCCGGCTCCGAAACCGGAGGATCACCGGCGCAATGGTCCACGCGATGGACGTCGGCATCGGGCGCATCCTCGATGCCCTGGATGAGGCCGGCGTGGCAGACGACACCCTGGTGTGGTTCTTCTCGGACAACGGCGGCGACACCGGCATCGGCGACAATCGCCCGTTCCGGGGCTCAAAGGGAAACGTCTTCGAAGGCGGAATCCGTGTCGCGGCCGCGGCTCGCTGGCCCGCCGGCGGGGTGAGCGGTGGCGGCTCCGTCGAGGCGCCGCTCAACTACCTGGACGTCATGCCGACGCTCATGGAGGCCGCGGCCGCCCCGGATCGTCCCGACCTGGAGCTGGATGGCCGCGATGCCCTGCCGGCGCTTCGCGGCGCTGAGGTCGCCGGCGACCGCGACTTCTACTCCTACTGCGCCCAGTTGAGCAACGAGCGCGAGCAGCTCATGGCGATGGAAGGCGACTGGAAGCTGATCGTCATCGGCCCCGAACCGCTCGACCGCGCGGCCCTCGCCGAATCACAGACCATGCTCTTTCACCTTGGAGACGACCCCGGCGAGCAGAACGACCTGTCGGCCGATCACCCGGAGATCGTCGGGCGTCTGACCGGGAAGGCGCTGGCCTTCCGCGCCTTGCAGCCCGAGGAGCATGTGCCGATCTTCTGGGAGGGGCGCGATGGTTTCGTGGCGCCGGAGAAGTGGCGGCTTGCGGAGTAAGCTGATCCGCGTTGGTGGCGGATGAAGACGTTTCTCTACTTTGTCGCAGGTGGCCTGGCAGCGATGATGCCCGTCGCGCAGGCTGCGAACGGGCAAACGGCGCGCCCGCTGTCGGCCTTCTTCGGGTTGGACAATGCTCTGCCGGCCGGGGCGAACTTCCTCTGCCAGGGCGCATCCGGGCAGGACGGCATGCCGATCGTGCTGTCCCATACCGTGGACGCGAACACCCTGCAGCCCGGGGACTTCCGGATTGTCACGCGGTCCGGGTCTGAACGCACTCCCCTCTGCTCAACCCTCCGGCCGGCCGGCGATCCAGGCGAACTCAGGACCGTGCTCCTCATCGGTGAGTTCGGCGACGCGGCCAGCGACCCGCCGGTGAGAGTGCTCGTGGTCGGCGACCTGTTCTCGGATGGAGTGACGGGTGATCCGGTGAACTTCCGCGGAACGGAGACGAACGTCACGCCGCTGGATGCCGGGCCCTCTCTCGTGCTCGCGGAGGTTGTACCGGCGGACCGATGGTCAACGGAGGGCCGGGGGTCCGCCTGTCCGGAAGGCATCCAGCAGGTGGTCAGGGTGACCTGGGCCGGAGGCGTACGACTGCCGGATGGCGACGACCCTGGCGACGCCGAGCGCGCGCTCTATCGCGTGACCGTGGAGCGCCCGGACGGTTCGACGGACGAGATCGTTCCGGAGGCGCTCGCGGATCTGGGCGACAACGACAACAACCACCTTCTGTGCCTCGATACGTCCGCCCCGGCGGTCTCGGTCAGCTTCCCGGGTGGTCACCTCGTCGACCCCAATCAGGACCTGAATCCCGATACGCGGGTTGCGGTTAGCGGTGGTTCTGCTGAGGTGCCCTGACCACGGGCACGCTGTGCTAAATTGCGCGGCCCTGCGCACGCGTGGCCCGTTCGTCTAGGGGTCTAGGACGCTGGCCTCTCACGCCAGTAACACGGGTTCGAATCCCGTACGGGCTACCAGCGCGCGTGTGGGTGGTTCGCCCCGGCACGCCCGGAATCAGGGCTTCCCGCGGTGGTGTTAGGTTGCCGTAGTGTCTCTCCGACGCGGCATCTTCTGGTGTGCCTCCGGCCTGCTTGCCGTGGCCCTGGGGCTCCTGCCGCTCGCGACGGCGGCGGCGCAGAGAGACGACGAGCCGGAGACGGAGATCCTCTCCCACGAGGAGGGGACGATCATCGTCGGCCGCGACTCCGCACCTCTGCCCTGGGCCCGCTCGGCCTCCGGGCCACTCGTCGCGCTGGGTTCCGTCGTCGAGGTGCTGGGAGGGGATCTCGAGAGGGGTCCGCTCGGCGAGGCGCACACGCTGCGCGTAGCGGGGAGGGAGGTCGTGCTCGGCCCCCTGAGCAGGACGGTCGTGGTCGACGGCGAGGTGCACAACCTGTCGATCAGGCCCTGGATCGAACCGGAACCGGAATACCCCGACGAAGAGGAGGAGGAAGACGGGGAAACGCCTGATTCGGAGGGGGATGGCGAGGAGGAAGAGCCCGAGCCGGAAGAGGAAGAGCCCGAGCTGCCCCCTGAGCCGATCGAGCCGCGCAAGCTGTTCGTGCCGGTCGACGCGCTGGCGCGGGCGTATCCGGAGACGCTCGGCTACCGCTTCGACTTCGACCGGCGGCGAGGCCTGCTTCGCGTCGACAGGACGGGCGAACGCCGCCTCGACGTGGAGGTGGACCGCGTCCATGATCTCGGCGCCACGACGCTCGTCGTGACCTTCTCCAACCGGCCTCGCTTCCAGGTTGATCGATACCGCGCGGGCGTGCGGCTTCGGCTGCTGAGTGGAGTCATGGAGCCGCGCCGCCGGGTGCGGTTGAACGATCCCCTCGTGCGCTGGATCGAAGTGCGCGAGCGGTCGGTCGACGTCGGTCTGGCGCCTCTCGCCGAGGCGTCCGAACCGTACCTCCTGGGCCGTCCGCCGCGGGTCCAGCTCGTCTTCGACATCACGCGGCGCCGGCCGGGGCTTCAGCCGCGCGCGACATCGCGGACGGAGGAGGAGCGGCGTGAGTTCCGGATTGTCCTCGACCCGGGTCATGGCGGGACGGACAACGGCGTGCGGGCCCCGTCCGGCGAGAGCGAGAAGAACCTCGCTCTCCGGATCGCCGAGGCGCTCCGGTCCTACCTGGAGTTCGAACTGGGGGCTCGCGTGGTGCTGACCCGCGGCGGCGACAGCACGGTCACGCTCGAGAACCGGACCTCGCTGGCCAACCAGTACGAGGCGGACGTCTTCGTGTCGGTGCATGTGGGCGCCGCCGGCGCGCCCCGGCCGGGAAGCGCGTTCCAGACCTGGGTTCTCGATCCGCCTCCGGCGCCGCTCGAGGAGGAGGCGACCGAGTCCGAGGAGGCGGCCGGGCTCGACGTCGCCGAAGACGAACCGGAGCCGGAGCCGGACGCCTTCGAGGACGAGGATCTCGCCGACCTCGAGGCGGAACCGGCGGAAGAAGAGCCGCCGGTCGTGATCCCGCCGCTCGAACCCTGGGACCGCGTGCACGATGCGGAGCTCGAGCGGAGTGCGCTCCTGGCGCGGCTGATCCAGACCCAGGTCGGCGACGTCCTCGACCTGCCGAACCGGGGCTACCAGCGGGCGCCCCTGCGGGTGTTGACCGGGGCGTCGATGCCGGCGGTACTGATCGAGTTCGGGTACGAGGAAGTCGGGGAAGTGAAGACGCCGGTCTTCGACGGACCGCGTGGCCGCGAGGTGTTCGAGGCGATCGGCCGGGCGATCCGGCTCTACCGCGCCGTCATGTCCGGTGCCGCGGAGACGACCGCCGACGGGACGCGATCGTGAGACGGCTGCGCTCCAACCGCTGGCCCCCGGCCGCCGTCGTGCTGCTCGTGTTGCTTGGCGCCTGCGGCGGCGGCGACCTGGACGGCGACGTGGACGGCGAGGTGGAACTCGTCCCGGAGGGCGAGGACTTTTTCGCGATTCTCTGCTTCCCGGCGACGGACGGACTGCTTCGGTGCGTGCCACGAGCGATCCCGGCCGCCGGCAGCGTCGAGGAGACGGCGGCGGCGATCGTCCAGGCGCTGATCGACGGTCCCGGTCCGGCCCCGGCCGGCGACGACGCGCCGGAAGCGGACGAGGAGATCTTCCCCGTCCTGCCGCCCGTCGTCGGGCTGCAGGCGTTCGATCTGGTCAACGGCGTCGCCTATGTCGACCTGACGGTTTCGCGGACGGGCTCCGCGCTGCGCTTCGAGCGGCCGGCGATGGGATTGCGCGACGAGCTGCTCGCCGTCTACAGCCTGGTGAACAGTCTGACCGCGAGCAACCTGGGGATCGAGCGCGTCGTGCTGATGTGGAACGGTGAGCAGCGCCTGACCTTCGCCGGCCACGTCGACACGAGCCGGCCGCTGCTGCCAGACCTCGACCGGAACGCGGAGCCTGCCGCGGATCTCTGAGCGATGCGCGGAGCCCAGCCCCTGATCGGCGTCTTCGACTCGGGCGTCGGTGGCCTGACCGTGGTCGCCGCGCTCCGGCGCCGGCTGCCCGGCGCCTCCATCCTCTACCTCGGCGACACCGCCCGCCTGCCATACGGGACGAAGTCACGGCGAACGGTGCTCCGCTACTCCCAGACGAACGTCGACTTCCTGGAGCGCCGGAAGGTCGACGCCCTGGTCGTGGCCTGCAACACGGCTTCCGCCATGGCGCTCGACGAGCTCGTCGTGCTGGCGCCGCACTGGGGCGTGCTGGAGCCCGGGGCCTCCGCCGCGGTGGCGGCGGCGAGCCGGCACATCGGCGTCATCGCCACCGAGTCGACGGTGCGGTCGGGCGCCTACGAAGAGGCGATCCGCCGCCTCGACCCGCGCCTCCGGGTCAGTCAGCGGGCCTGCCCGCTGCTCGTTCCGCTGGTCGAGGAAGGCTGGGAGGAGGACGAAATCACGGGGAGCATCGTGGCCCGCTATCTCGAGCCGCTGCTGGCCGAGGGGATCGACACGCTCCTGCTCGGCTGCACCCACTACCCGATGCTGCGTGGCGTGCTGGAGCGGGTGTGCGGCCCCGACGTCACCCTGGTCGACTCCGCCGAGTCGACCGGCGCCCTGGTGGAACGGGAGCTGCGCGCCGGGGGCTGGACCGACGGCGCCGGGCGCGGACCGGCGAGTGTGAGACTCTTCGCCACGGACGCCGGTCCGCGGTTTGCGAAACTTGCCGAGCGGATCCTCGGCGAGCCGGCAACGCTCGAGTGGATCGACGTGGACGAGCCTGAAACGGAGGAGGTCGAGACATCGTGACTAATCGAGACGGCGGTTTCAGCCGGAGCGGCGACAGGTCGCTCGCCGCCCTGCGCCCGGTGACGATCGAGCTCGACGCGATGAAGTTCGCAGAGGGTTCGGCGCTGATCGAATGCGGCGATACGAAGGTGCTCTGCTCGGCCAGCGTGGAGCGGCGAGTGCCGCCCTTCCTGATCGGCAAGGGGCAGGGCTGGCTGACCGCGGAGTACGCGATGCTCCCGCGAGCGACCCTCACCCGTTCGAGGCGGGAGGTGTCGCGCGGGCGGCCCTCGGGGCGCACGGCGGAGATTCAGCGGCTGATCGGTCGTTCACTCCGGTCGGCGGTCAACCTCAGGAAGCTCCCGGAAGTCACGATCGCGGTCGACTGCGACGTGATCCAGGCCGACGGCGGCACCCGGACGGCGTCGATCACCGGCGCCTACGTGGCGACCGTCGCGGCGCTGGCCAGGATGCTGCTCGAGGGCGACCTGAAGAGGTGGCCGCTGGTCCACTCGGTGGCCGCGGTCTCGGTGGGTATCTGCGAGGACGAGCTGCTGCTGGACCTGGAGTACGTCGAGGACCGGGATGCTCAGGTCGACCTGAACGTGGTAGCGACCGGCGAGGGCAGCCTGATCGAGGTCCAGGGCACGGCTGAGGGCCGCGTGTTCACGCGACCCGAGTTCGACGGCCTCCTCGACCTGGCGCTGGCCGGGATCGCCGACCTGACCGAGATGCAGCAGAGTTGCCTGGCCCCCCGGCTTTCGGAGATGGAGGAGGCGCTCGAGCGCCGCCGCGGCGGCCCGCCGAAGGCGAAGGACGAAGCCAGTCTGTGGGGCCGTCCGCCGCGCTCCTAGCCGCAAGCTCCCAGGTTCCTTGATCATCCACCTGATCGCGATCGGCGGCACGGGCATGGCGCCGCTGGCCTGCCTGCTCCGGGAGCTCGGGCACCAGGTGCGAGGGTCGGACGGGCCCCTCTACCCGCCGACCAGCGACATCCTCGCCGACGCGGGAATCGAGCCGCTGGTCGGCTACGACCCGGCCCACCTCGAGCCGCGGCCGGACCTCGTGATCGTCGGCAATGCGGTACCGCGGACGAACCCGGAGGCCGTCGCGACGGAAGAACTCGGCCTGCCGCGGCTGTCGATGCCCGAAGCGCTCGACCGATTCGTCCTCCGCGACCGCCGGCCGCTGGTCGTCGCCGGCAGCCACGGCAAGACGACCACGACCGCGATGGCCGCCTGGGTCTACTCCCGCGCGGGTGCCGATCCCGGCTACCTCATCGGCGGCGCGCCGATCGGTCTGGCCTCGGGGTTCGCTCTCGGCGGCGGTTCGCGTTTCGCGATCGAGGGCGACGAGTACAACGCCTCCTACTTCGACCGCGGACCGAAGTTCTGGCACTACCGGCCGGAGACCGCGATCCTGACCAGCCTGGAGCACGACCACGTCGACCTCTATCCCGACTTCGAGGGGCTGGAGCGGGCCTTTCTCGGGCTCGTCGAGCGGCTGCCACCGACCGGGCTGCTGATCGCCTGCGCGGACTATCCGACGGTGGAGCGGCTGCTCCCGGCGAGCCCGTGCCGGGTCGTGACCTACGGCGCCGGGGCGGGCGACATCCGGCTTGCGGGCCCCGTCGAGAGCGGTGAGCGCGGGATCGCGTTCGAACTGGAGGAAGAGGGCCGGCGGCAGCGGGTCGACCTCGGCGTCTGGGGCGAGCACAACGCGCTGAACGCGACGGCGGTGTGGGCGGCGGCTCGCGCCGACGGACTGGAGCGGGACGCCGTCCTGGAAGCGCTCGCCACCTTCCGGGGCGTCAAGCGGCGGCTCGAGGTGATCGGCGAGGCCGCGGGGGTGATCGTCATCGACGACTTCGCCCACCATGCCTCGGAGGTCGCGGCGTCGCTCGCGGCGCTCCGGCAGCGCTTTCCGGGCCGCCGGCTGGTCGCCCTGTTCGAGCCGCGAAGCCTGAGTGCGGGCAGGCGGCAGTTCGCGGCCGACCTGGCGGCGTCGCTGGCCTCGGCCGACCGCGTGTTCCTGGCGCCCGTGTTCCACCGCGAGCGGCTGGGCGAGGAGGGGTTCGACCCGGAGGAGGTGGCGGCCGAGATCGAACGCCTCGGTGCGGCGGCCACCGCCTGCAGCTCGAACGACGAACTGGCCGCGGCGGTCCTCGGGGAGGCCCGGCCCGGCGACGTCCTGGTCACGATGTCGTCGGGGTCCTTCGACGGCATGCCCCGCCGTCTACAGATGGCTCTCCAGGATCTGCTGGTCGGAAAGCGCGGGCAGCCTTAGCGCCGCCGCGCCTCCCGCCGGCACGACACGGCGCGGCGCCAGCCCGACCAACTCCGTCTCGACGACGCGTACGCTAGCCGCGGCTGCCAGCTCGTCGGCTCTCCGGACGACGTCGAGCAGCGACGTCCGGTCGCAGTCCGTCAGGTTCACGCTGACCTGGGCCTGCCCGCGACTCTCAAGGAAGAAGCCGAGCGCGCGCACGCCCGGCAAGCCGCCGCCGGACTCGCGCAGCGCCGACGCGATCCGTTTCGCCGCGGCGATCTGGTCCGTGTCGAGCAACAGGTTGAAGGCGATCAGTGGTGGCCTGGCGCCGACGCACACCGCGCCGGCGGTCGTGTGCAGCCGGTTCGGGCCGCGGTCCGGCAGCCACTCGCCGCTCGCCATCCGTTCGCCGAGCCGCGCGAGACCGCCGCGGCGATGGTCGGCAAGGGCGGCTCGCGACGGTGTCGAGGAGGCCTCGCCGTAGAGGTACACCGGCAGATCGAGCGGGGCCAACTCGTCCGCGGCGCGCAGCGCGGCGTCGACCGCCGCGGGCATCTGCTGCGCCTCCAGTGGCACGAATGGAGCGACATCGAGGGCGCCGAGAAACGGGTGCACGCCGGAGTGCCCGGCCACGTCGATGCGCTCGATCGCCGCTGCCGCCAAGGCCGTCACGGCCCGCACCAGATCGCCGCCCTCGCCCAGCAACGTCAGAACCGTCCGGTTGTGGTCGGGGTCCGAAGACACGTCGAGCACCCGCACCCCAGTCGTCGAAGCCGCCTCCACACAGGCGTCGATGACATCGCGGCGCCGGCCCTCGCTGATGTTCGGGACGCACTCCAGGCGGACCATGCGGTCAGGCTAACGCGGCCTGACCTTGACGAAGGTGGCCACCGGAAGCTACATTTCTGCGCCATGAGATCTGTGGGACTCAAGACGCTGAACAACCGGCTCAGCCGGTATGTGCGAATGGCTGCAGCGGGCGAGACGATCCTGGTTACGGATAGAGACCGCGTAGTCGCCGAGATCGTGCCGCCGCGCGAAGAGCGCAGCCCCTTCATTGCCGACGCGCTGCTGGCCGATGCCGTGCGCAAGGGCCTGTTGACGCCGCCGGCCATGAAGGGAGCAGGGCCGCCGGTGAAGCCGCCACCCATCATGTCGTTGGATGAGCTGCTGCAGGATCTGGAAGCGGATCGGCAAGACCGGTGATCTACATCGACTCCTCGGTCGTGCTGGCGCACCTCTTTGCGGAGATTCGGCGGCCACCTGAACATCTTTGGGTTGAGAGCCTCGTGGCGAGCCGATTGGTCGAGTACGAAGTCTGGAACCGTCTTCACGCCCGGGGACGGGCAGAAACCCACGGCGAGGCCGCCGAGGAGGCGATCGGCCAGATCGCGCTGCTGGAACTGTCTCCGGTCATACTGACCCGGGCGTTGGGCGCCTTCCCGGCGCCGGTTCGCACACTGGACGCCCTGCACCTGGCGTCGCTTGACTACCTCCGAGGGCAACGCCAAGGCGTGGAGCTAGCTACCTACGACCGTCGCATGGCGGAAGCAGCCAGAGCGATGGAGATCCCGGTCCTGGACCTCGGAGAAGCGTGATCGAAGGCCGCCACTTCGCGGCGGCCACCATGATCGGCGCGCGCAAACGCCAGGAAGACGCGTGGAGCGTCCGCCCCGTGTCCGACGACGGTTCGGACGAAGAGCTGCTACTCGTGGCGGTCGCCGACGGTTTGGGCGGAATGCCGGCCGGCGACCGGGCGAGCCGGATCACGATCCGTAGCTTCGTCGGCAGCTACGCGCTGATCCCGGAGCCGCCCGCTGAGCGCCTGCGTTTCGCGCTCGCCAACGCGAACGGCGAGGTGGCGCGTGCGATCGAGGCCGATCCGTCCCTTCGAGGCATGGGTACCACCCTGGTGGCCGCGTTGTTCTTCAGGGACCGTTTCCGCTGGCTCAGCGTCGGCGACTCGTTCATCTTCCACTGGCGCGCCGGCGACCTGGAGCGTGTTAACCCGCTCCACACCTACGGCCGCGAACTCGACGCCCGGGCCGCGCGCGGTGAGATCAGCGCAACGCACGCCGCTCTCCATCCCGAGCGGGCCGCGATCACCAGCGTCGTGATGGGCCTTGCGCTCGACGAGGTGGCCGAAGGCGAAGTCGACCTCGCGGACGGCGACGTCGTCGTGCTCGCCAGCGACGGCATCGAAACGCTCTCCGACAATGAGATCGCCGCGAGCTGCGGCGACCAGCGCTCAGCGGGAGCATCGCGGATCGCCGAGGCGATCATCCGACGGATCGAGCAGCGGGCGCTTGCCTGGCAGGACAATGCAACGGTCTTGGTCGTGTGCCCACCTTCGCCAACGGACTAGGCCCGCGAGCTCCCTCCCTGACGTCCGGGCCGCGAGGCCCCGCGCTAGACCAGCCGCCCCAACAACTCCAGCGCCGGCGCAACCCGGATGCCCTCGGGCGTCACGAAGTCCTTCGTCCCCGTGGCCGACACCTGCCACGCCTCGCAGTCCGGGAACCGGACCTTGAAGTAGCGGAGGCTCTTGTCGAGCCGCCCGTCCGCCCACTTGCATTCGACGCAAAGCACAGGCTGCCGGCGGTCGGTGACGATGAAGTCGACCTCGCGGCCGTCCGTGTCGCGGAAGTAGCGGAGTTCCAGGTCGAGACCCTGGGTGTCCTGCTGGTGGTGCACCCACTTGAGCAGGTGGCAGGCGACCAGGTTCTCGAAGCGCGGCGCGTCCGCCGGCACGACCGTCCAGTCGACGTGGTAGTGCTTCTGCTGCTTCTTGACCGCCCGGATCGTCGGGGCGCCGAAGGGCGACAGCCGGAAGATCGCGTAGAGCCGCTCGAACGCTCCCAGCCAGTCGGCGACCGCCTTGTGGCTCACCTGCAGGTCCTCCCGCAGGGCGTTGATCGAGAGCGGCGAGCCGACCAACTCCGGGAGACGGAGCATGAGTAGTTCGAGCCGGCCGAGGTCCTGAATGCGTTCGAGGCTCGTCACCTCTTCGCGGATCAGCAGGGTGCGGTGCTCGCGGGACCACCTGCGGGCCTCGAGTTCGCTGCCGCCGAAGTACGGTTCGGGGAAGCCGCCAAGCACCAACAGGTCCTGGAGTTCGCCGGTCGTTCGCAGCTCGAGTTCGGCGGCGGACAGGGGGTGCAGACGGAGGAGATGGAAGCGGCCCTGGAGCGAGTCGCCGCCGAACCGGTAGGCGTCGAGCCGGGCGCTTCCGACCACGAGGATCCGACGCTCTGCCGCGGCCCGTGCGTCGTACAGCCCCTTGAGGTAGTTCCGCCAGTCCCGGTACTTGTGGATCTCGTCGAAGACCCAGAGATCGCCGGTCGGGAGTTCGCGCCTCAGAATGTGCTCGCGATCCTCCGCGACGTCCCAGTTGAGATAGCCGTCGTCGGCGCCGGGCAGGCTGCGGGCGAGCGTCGTCTTGCCGACCTGCCGGGGGCCGGCGACGAAGACCATCTTCCGCTCGAGGTCTCGCTCGATCTGATCCGCCAGATACCTGGTTGCGGTCGCCACGGCACGAGAGGTTACCAAGATTTTCGACCACAGTCGAAAATG
The DNA here is from genome assembly GCA_009845425.1 of Holophagales bacterium. Taxonomy (GTDB): domain Bacteria; phylum Acidobacteriota; class Thermoanaerobaculia; order Multivoradales; family Multivoraceae; genus Multivorans. Next base: position 451,160 of record VXZQ01000001.1, on the reverse strand, counting down.
ACCGTGAGCATTTTCGACAGCGGTAGAAAACGTCCACGGCTGTTCCGGGTCCTGTTGGGCGCCGGTCTCCGCTCGAGAAACTCAGCGTTTCCGAGGCCCGTGGCGGCCGTTGACCACCCCTGACAGCCGTGTTACGTTTCCGCCGCTTTCTGGCCCGGGTGAAGGTGCGCCCGGACGACCGCGGGACGAGTAGCTGTGGACTTTGACGCCAGCCTCCTGGTCATCATGGCGATCTTCTGGGCCACCTATGTGGTGGTCCGGTTCTACCTCGTCCGGCCGATCATGCGCATGCTCAAGGAGCGCGACAGCGAGATCGTGACCGCGCAGGAGACGTTCGACCGGGCCCAGGCCGAGGTCGAGGCGCGGATCGAGGCGCAGCGCGAGAAGCTGAAGGAAGCCCGCGCCGAGGCCGCCGCGCACCGCGACCGGATGCGCAAGGAGGCCCAGCAGGCCCGCGAGACGCTGGTCGCCGAAGCCCGCCAGGAGGCGGATGCCGAACTCCAGCAGGCGATCGCCGTGCTCGACGCCGAGACCGCGGAACAGCGCCGCTCGCTCGAAGCCCGCGCGGAGCGGCTCGCGGCCGACATGACGGCGAAGCTGATGGGAGCCCCCTCGTGAGGCATTGCATCTCCCGAGGCCGGCTCTCGTGGCTAGCGCGAGGCGCCGTCGACGGCCAGCGTTTCTGGGGAGCCGTTTCATGAGGCGCTCCACGGTCCTGAGAGTCGCCTCGCTGGCGCTGCTCTGGACGCTGTTCGCCGGTGTGGCCGCCGCGTTCGGTGCCGAAGTGGGCGAAGCAACTCACTTCCTCGGCCTGCCGCGCTGGGTCTTCTCCTGGTTTAACATGCTCGTCTTCTTCGGCGGTCTCGGCTACCTGGTCGGGCCGATGGCAATGCGTGCGCTCGAGTCCCGCCGGAACCAGATCCGGGACAGCCTGATGACCGCACGACGCCAGCGCGCGGATGCGGAAGAGCTGCACGCCGGCCTCGACGATCAGCTCGCCGCCCTGGAGGCGGAAGTCGCCCACGCCGCGGAGCGGTCCCGGCAGGAAGGCGAACGCGACGCGCGCGAGATCGCGGCCCTGGCCGAGCGGGAGCGCGAGCGGATGCTCGAGCAGGCCCGCGCCGAGATCCGGAACCGCACGGCGCGCGCCCGGGTCGAGCTGGCGCAGCACGCGGCCCGGCTCGCCACCTCGCTCGCGGCCGAGCGGCTGGAGCGCGAGGTCGACTCCGCCGCCCGCCGCCGGATTCTCGACCGCGGACTGCTCAGCCTGGAAAGCCGGGCGGACGACGCCTCGGCCGGAGCCGACGCGCGATGATCTACCGCTACGCAAGGCCCTACGCCCAGGCCCTGATGGGGGCCGCCCGCTCGATCGAGGCGGCGCAGGCGACGCGCGATGAACTGAGCGCCTTCGCGGAGGCGATGCGGGTCGTCCCCCGTCTGGGCCGCATGGCCTCGAATCCTGGCGTGCCGCCGGCGACCAAGCGCGCCGTGGTCGACGAGATCGCCGGCATGCAGGGCTCGGGCGCGTTGGCCCAGCGGATGCTGAGGCTGCTGCTCGACAACTACCGGCTGGTCCACCTGCCGGCGATCCTGGAGGCGATCGACGAGCTGCTCGACCGGGCCCACGGCGTGGTCAGCGCCACTGTGACCGCGGCCGAGGAACTCGACGAGGAGCAGCGCGCGCGGTTGGAGAAGGCGCTCGAACAGCTATCCGGCGCCGAGGTCCGGCTGGAAGCCCGCGTCGATCCGAGCCTGATCGGCGGCTTCGTCGCCCAGTTCGGGAGCTACCGCTACGACGCGAGCGTTCGGGGCCAGTTGGCCGTACTGGAATCCAGATTGACCGCCGAGTCGGCGACTGCGGCGGCGGAAGCCTAGAAACGACACGACTTCGAGACGCTCCGCAGCCTCGGAGCGCCACCTATCAGGGGAGTGGAACGAACATGCAGGTAAGAGCCGATGAGATCGCAGCGGTCCTCGAGCGCCAGTTGGCGGGCTACGAGGCCGAGGTCGACGTCGCCGAGGTCGGTACCGTCCTCAGCGTCGGTGACGGCATTGCCCGCGTCTACGGGCTGGAGCAGGCGATGGCCGGCGAGTTGCTGGCGTTCCCGAACGACGTCTACGGACTGGCGCTGAACCTGGAGGAAGACCAGATCGGCGCCGTGCTGATGGGCGAGTCGCGCCTGGTCGACGAGGGCGACGAGGTCCGCCGCACCGGCCGCATCATGGAAGTGCCGGTGGGGCCGGCGATGGTCGGCCGCGTGGTCGATCCGCTCGGCAACCCGGTCGACGGCAAGGGGCCGATCGAAGCCGCCGACAACTATCCGCTCGAGCGGATCGCCCCCGGCGTCGTCGACCGCGAGCCGGTGTCCGAGCCGATGCAGACCGGCATCAAGGCGATCGACTCGATGATCCCGATCGGCCGCGGCCAGCGCGAGCTGATCATCGGCGACCGGCAGATCGGCAAGACGGCCGTCGCCGTCGACGCGATCATCAACCAGAAGGGCGGCGACGTGATCTGCGTCTACGTCGCGATCGGCCAGAAGCGCTCGACCGTCGCCCAGGTCGTGAAGACGCTCGAAGACAACGGCGCGATGGAGCACACGATCGTCGTCTCCGCTTCGGCCTCCGAGCCGGCGCCGCTCCAGTTCATCGCCCCCTACGCCGGCTGCGCGATGGGCGAGTACTTCCTCTACAACGGCCAGCACGCGCTGGTGATCTACGACGATCTCTCGAAGCAGGCCGCCTCGTACCGCGAGGTCTCCCTGCTGCTCCGGCGTCCGCCGGGCCGCGAGGCCTATCCGGGCGACGTCTTCTACCTCCACTCCCGGCTGCTGGAGCGGGCGGCGAAGCTTTCGCGCGCCAACGGCGGCGGCTCGCTCACCGCGCTGCCGATCATCGAGACCCAGGCCGGCGACGTATCGGCCTACATCCCGACCAACGTGATCTCGATCACGGACGGCCAGATCTTCCTCGAGGGAGACCTCTTCTTCTCCGGCGTGCGGCCGGCGGTGAACGTCGGCATCTCGGTCAGCCGGGTCGGCGGCAACGCGCAGATCGGCGCGATGCGCAAGAACTCCGGCACCCTGCGCCTCGACCTGGCGCAGTATCGGTCGCTGGCGGCCTTCGCCCAGTTCGGCTCCGACCTCGACCGCGTCACGCTGCAGCAGTTGGCGCGCGGCGAGCGGCTCGTCGAGCTCCTCAAGCAGGGGCAGTACGCGCCGCTGTCGATCGCGGACCAGGTGCTCTCGATCCTGGCGGGAACCCGCGGCGCGCTCGACGACCTGAAGGTCGAGGCGGTGCGGCCCTTCGAGGACTTCATGCACCGGCACTTCCAGAACGAGGAACCGGAGCTCCGCGACCGGATCCGCGCGGAGGGCAAGCTCAGCGACGAGCTGGACGCCCAGATCATGGAGGCGATCGGCCGGGCCTTCCAGCTCTTCGTGGCCGAGAACCCCGACGCTGCGCTGGAAGAGAACTAGACGAGACGAACGGGAAGGTTCCGAGGTAGGCCCGAACGATGGCGAGCCTGATCGATCTTCGCCGGCGCATCCGCACGGTGAAGAACACCCAGCAGATCACCAAGGCGATGAAGATGGTCGCCGCGGCGAAGCTGCGCCGGGCCCAGGACCAGATCCTCGCCACGCGGCCCTACGCCCTGGAGCTACGGAAGGTGACGGAGCACCTGGCCGCCGTCGCGGCGGGCGAGGTCGAGCACCCGTTGCTGACGCCGCACGAGGGCGAAGGCGACGACAGGGCCGCTTCCGGCAAGACTCTGGTGCTTGTCGTGACCGGCGACAAGGGCCTGTGCGGCGCCTTCAACGCCCATGTCCAGCGCCGGACCGAGCAGGAGATGGCCGCCCTGAACGGCGCCGGCGAGATCCTCGCGCTCGGCAACCGCGGCGCCGACTTCTTCACCCACCGCGGCGCACCAATGCGCGGCGCCCGCCGGGGAGTGTTCAAGGACCTGAGCTACGCGACGGCCCAGGAGCTGGCGGCCGAGATCTCCAAGGCGTACGCGGACGGCGAGTACGACGCGGTGTACGCCGTGTACAACGAGTTCATCTCGGTGCTCAGCCAGCGGGTGAGCTGGGAGCGCCTGCTGCCGATCGCCCGCGAGGACGTGCTGGGCGACGAAGGCGCCTCGGCGAACGGTCACCGCGACTACCTGTACGAGCCGTCCGAGGCGGAGATCCTGAACGAGCTGCTGCCGCGCTTCGTCACCTTCCAGATCTACCGGGTGCTGCTCGAGTCGCAGGCGGCCGAGCACGCAGCCCGGATGACGGCGATGGACAGCGCGACGAAGAACGCCGGCGAACTGATCGACACACTGACCCTGCAATACAACCGCTCGCGCCAGGCCGAGATCACGACCGAACTGATCGAGGTCGTGTCCGGCGCGAACGCCCTCGAGGGATAGAGACAAGAGAGGCACAAACCGTGAACGACACGAACAACTCGTCCGGCGCCACCGGCAAGGTGGTCCAGGTGATCGGCCCGGTGCTCGACATCGAGTATCCGGCCGAGCAGCTGCCCGAGATCCTGAACGCGGTCAGCGTCAAGAACGACGACGGCAGCATCGACCTGACCGCCGAGGTGGCCCAGCACCTCGGCTCGAACCTGGTGCGCGCGGTGTCCATGCAGCCGACGGACGGCGTCGTGCGCGGCATGGAGGCCAGGGACCTCGGCGAACCGATCTCCGTGCCGGTGGGCGAAGCGACCCTGGGTCGGGTGCTGAGCGTGCTCGGCGAGCCGGTCGACACGCTGGGCCCGGTCGAGGCCCAGGAACGCTGGCCGATCCACCGCGAGGCGCCCGCCTTCGAGGACCAGGCGACTTCGACCGAGATGTTCGAGACGGGGATCAAGGTCGTCGACCTGGTGCACCCCTACACCCGCGGCGGCAAGACCGGCCTGTTCGGCGGCGCCGGAGTCGGCAAGACGGTCCTCATCCAGGAGCTGATCAACAACGTCGCCGTGCAGGGCGGCGGCTTCTCCGTGTTCGCCGGCGTCGGCGAGCGAACCCGCGAGGGCAACGACCTCCTGCGCGAGATGGTCGAGGCCGGCGTCGTCAGCTTCGGCGAGGGCTTCCTCGAGAACTACGAGGAGACCGGCAACTTCGACCTGACGAAGGTCGATCACGCGGCGCTGAAGGACAGCAAGGCCGCGCTCATCTACGGCCAGATGACCGAGCCGCCCGGCGCCAGGCTGCGCGTCGGTCTCTCGGCGCTCACGGTGGCCGAGTACTTCCGTGACGTCGAAGGCCGCGACGTGCTGCTCTTCGTCGACAACATCTTCCGCTTCACCCAGGCCGGCTCCGAGGTGTCCGCCCTGCTCGGCCGGATGCCCAGCGCGGTCGGCTACCAGCCGAACCTGGCGACCGAGATGGGCGCCCTGCAGGAGCGGATCACGTCGACCAAGAAGGGCTCGATCACCTCAGTGCAGGCGATCTACGTCCCCGCCGACGACCTGACCGACCCGGCGCCGGCCACCGCCTTCGCCCACCTCGACGCGACGACGACCCTGTCCCGGGCGATCGTCGAGAAGGGCATCTACCCGGCGATCGATCCGCTCGACTCGACCTCCAAGATCCTCGAGCCGGCCATCGTCGGCGACGAGCACTACGCCGTCGCCCGCCAGGTGCAGCAGGTGCTCCAGCGCTACAAGGACCTGCAGGACATCATCGCCATCCTCGGCGTCGAGGAACTGTCCGAAGAGGACAAGCTGGTCGTCGCCCGGGCGCGCAAGATCGAGCGCTACCTGTCGCAACCGTTCTTCGTGGCCACCCAGTTCACCGGCCTCGAAGGCCGCTACGTGAAGATCGAGGACACCGTCGAGGGCTTCAAGACGATCCTTTCCGGCGACCTCGACGAACTGCCCGAGCAGGCCTTCCTCATGGTCGGCACGATCGACGAGGCCGTCGACAAGGGCAAGAAGCTGCTGGCGGCCTAGGCGGACCTGAAGCGGAACCAACGGAGCGAACGAACGTGGCCGGCTTGAACCTCATCCTCGTAACCCACGCCGAGAAGCTGCTCGAGATCGAGTGCTCGGATGTCGGCCTGCCCGGGCGTAAAGGCGACATGGGCATCCTGCCCGGCCATGCCGCGCTGATCAGCACGCTGCGCCCCGGCGAGCTCAGCTACCAGCCGGCCGACGGCGGCGCGCGCCGCTTCGTCGCCGTGGCCCCGGGCTTCTGCGAGGTCGCGGACGACACCGTGACGGTGCTGACCGAGACGGCGGAGCCGGCCGAGGACATCGACGCGGCAGCTGCAACGACCGAGCGCGACGAGCTGGCCGCGGAGTACGCCCGCGCCAGCTTCGAGGACCAGGGTGCCCTGAAGGATCGCGTGGATACCGCGCAGGCGCGGGTCGACGTTTCGGCGCGGGCGTAGGGCCAGCAGCCGCTCGCAACCGGGTGTCCGCCCGGCCTTGGCGGCCACCCGCCGCTGCTACACTCCGCGGCTCGGGAGAGGTGCTGGAGTGGTCGAACAGGGCTGCCTGCTAAGCAGTTGTCCGGGGTGACTCGGACCGAGGGTTCGAATCCCTCCCTCTCCGCCACACGAGAGTGCCAGGTACCCGGTTCTCCTGGATCAGGACCATAGCCAGCCGTTCACGACTGGCGACGGCGCTTCCGGAAACTCTCCACGGCCAGCCTCCGAGCCTCGCGATCCTGACTTCGCGCCGGAACCAGATGCGCGATGGTCTGGCCGTGACGTGTGATTGCCGCGACCGACAGGACCCGTCGGCGAAGAGGTGCCGGTCTCCCGGTGTCGGGCCGATCAACCTCCAAGATGGGAGATGCGAAAGCAACATCTTCCTTGCTAGAAGTAACTCACCGACGAAGATGCACTTGAGTTTGGGGCAACGAGGAATCGAATGGTCTGTCGGCTGACACTCCCGACCGAGTCAAGCCTCCCGTGTCCACGGATCCGGCGCATGCAAGCCTCGTCGCGCCGTCCCCTGCTCGCCCGGTCGGTGTTTGTGGCCTGTGGCATGGCCGTGTCTTGTCTGATCCCGACAGCGGCGATAGCGGCGACACTCGACGGCGGTTTCGACGTCTCTGTCAGGAGCGGGGGTGCAGAGGCCCGCGTGGTTGAGGTCGGCCTGGGAAGTGACATGGAGCTGTTCTACTTCGACACCTCGCACGACCCGGAGGTCCTGGTCAAGGTGCTCGACGGTTGCGCGTTCAACGGTCATCACTGGGTGGCCGTAGCGGCCGCCACGGATCGTCAGCTTGATGTGATCGTGCAGTCGCGGACCAGTGGCGCGTGGCAGTACCGGGCCGCCGCGGGCCATCCGTCACAGAGTCGCCTCGACACTGCAGCGTTCCCATGCACCGCGTCGAACTCAACGTCGGTAGAGCCAGCGACGAAGACCCGAACCGCGGCTCCGTCGTCGCGGGGCGGCGAACCGAAGCACGTCGCCGCGGCCGCGACTCTGAACAACCGCTTCGTGACCGGAATCACGGTGACGCACGACGGCAGTGACTATGGCGGCGTCGTGACGGACTTGCCGGGCGACAGCGCGGTGCTGTTCTGGTTCTTCGACCCGAGTAACCCCGAAGTCCTGTTCCGGGTGGTCGATGGCTGCTCCCTCAACGGCCATTGGTGGGTCTTCATGGCGGTCCTCACCGATCTTCCGGGTGAAGCGACTGTGCAAGACACGGCAACGGGAAGCGTCAAGCGCTACACCCTCTCGGCCGGAAGCCATGAAGGGGTCGCTGACCGTACGGCGTTCTCATGCGACGCTGGAACCCCGACCCCCGATCCGACCCCCGACCCGACTCCCGATCCGACGCCGGACCCGACCCCCGACCACACCGCAACCAGTGTCGTACTCCACGACCGCTTCGTGGCGGAAATCGAGTTCACCGCGGACGGGGTACGACGGGTGGCCAGTGTGGTTGACGTGGACTTGCCCGGCACCGCCTCGGCGCTGTTTCACTTCGGAAACCCGACCAACGCGGAGATCCTGTTCAAGGTGTTGGAGGGCTGCGCGATCAATGGGCAGTGGTGGGTCTTCGCTGCAGCCGCTACTGACCTTGGTTACACCATCATCGTGCGAGACACGGCTGCGCGAGGGGAGAAGAGGTGGTTCTCAGAGCCGGGCGCAAGCCCACCGCTGACCGATACCTATGCGTTTCCGTGCAGCTAGAAAGCCCGGTGCTCAGTCCGCGACACAGGCGTAGTTCGCCGCGTCGTTCACGTCCCCGGACCCGTTGTACTGCGCGTACTGGGGATAGGGGCACAGCGGGCGGGTGAAGCGCTTCCTGTCTTCCAGCGCTTCGCCGGCTTCGAGCATCGCCTCGCTCCAGCTGACTGTCCTGTCGCCGAGGGCCACCTGGCCTTCCAGGAACGTGAAGTTCCCGGGGTGCTCCGCGAGGATCCGGTCGGGCGCTTCGCCGTTCTCCACCCAGTCGACGATCGCCTGGATGTAGTCGGCGGCCCAGGCGCCGTTTCCGCCCAGGCAGTGGATCATGCCCGGAACCATGAACGTGCGCAGGTAGTCGCCCATCTCGCCGTTCACTTCCCCGGCCTCCACCAGGAACTTCTCCAGCGCCCCGGCGCGGCAGGGGAAGTCGTGCCAGCCGTTGTAGATGATCAGCTTGCCGCCCTTCTCCTGGAACCTGCTGAAGTCGGGCGCCGGGAGGTCGACTGCGACCATGGCGTCTCTCAGCGCGGGCAGGTCCTTTACCGGGTCGAAAGCGTCGATGTCGAAACCGGGTGCGCGGTGCATCGCGGCCACGATCACCTCGACCGTGATGTCGGAAGCTGTCCCCTCGAGGAAGGGCACGGGACCTGTCGCCCAGAGCTGGAAGTCGCCGTTCAGCTCCGCGCCTGGATAGACGCCCGGCACGACGACGGCGCCCGAGTCGTCGGTGATCCCGGTGTAGATGAAGCGCGCGGTCTCGATCTGGCCGGCCGTGAGGCAGTCGGTAGCGGGACCGGTCTCGCACTCCAGGGCTTCGAGGTTGAGCAGTTCGACGGCGCACTTGCGCGGATGGCCGACGATGCCGTCGGCGACACCGTCCAGCATGTCGCAGGCTCTCCTGGTGTTCGCGTCCAGCAACGCCACGGAGTCTGCGGTGAGGGGGTGGCGGCGCTGGTGCCGGCTCGTCTCGAGTGCGAACGTCAGCAGACCGAACCCATAGTCGACGGCCGGCGCCCCGGCGATGATCCCGTCGTAGTCGTCCGGAAAGCGCAACGCCTCCATCAGCGCGGCGCGCCCGCCGTTCGAGCAGCCCCAGAGATACGCGTACTCGACGGGCCGGCCGTAGAACTCCTGGATGATCCGCTTCGCCAGCACCGTCGTCAGGTGATTGGCGCGGAAGCCGAAGTCCAGTTGCGCGTGGTCGTTCCGGTAGAAAGACGCGTCGTTCGCCGCCTCATGGCCGGTGTCGGTCGTCGCCATGGCGAAGCCGTCGTCGAGCAGGCTGCTCGTGTCTCCGATCACGCCGGCCAGGCCCCCGGGCGCGTGGAACATGAACCGTCCCGTCCAGCCTTCGGCCGGCATGCGGACCTCGAAGCGGATCGTCGCGTCGATCGTGCCGCGGACCCGGCAATGCTCCGGGACCTCGCCCGCGGCGGGGACCAGTACGCCCGGCCCCACCGCGTGGTCCGAGTCGGTCAGGAGGTAGAGCGCGTCGCATCGGTCCGCGGGCGAATCCGCCGCGAGGACGATGCCCGGAAGGGTGAGGCAGACCGAGGTCAGCAGGGCGGGTAGGCGCATTGGAATCTCCTGGGTCAGGCAGTCGAAGGACGAAGCGCGCGGCCCGACAGCTCGCGGGTCAGAAGTCCAGGGTCAGCTCGATGCCGTAGCGTCGGGGCGTCTCGATCATACGGATGGCGCCCGCATGCAGCGGACAGGAGGTTCGCCGGTCGTTCGGGGGGTGCGGATGCTCGGCGAGGAGTTTCTGGGCCTGATTGTCAGTGGTCTGCTGCCAGATGGTTGATCTGGCGCTTCCGCGCCGGCCTTGGACTGCTGCGGTGTCACCGTTTTCGACCGGGAGTAGAGTCGCGGGGGCCGGCAGTCTCCTGTGCTGATGGATCGAGCTAGACCATGATCACGAACGAGAGGCAGTACAGGATCACGCGGAGAAAGGCAGCGGACTTCGCAAGTGCGATCAAGGAGTTCGAGGCGAAGTCATCCGAACGCACGAATGCGCATCCGAGGCTGCGGCAGGCCGAACTGGAGGCCATGAAGAGCCAACTAGCCGATCTGCGTGAGGAACTCGAAGCGTACGAGTCATGCACGCCTTGATCGAGTCCCACCGAACCGAGATCCGAGCCCTCGCGGAGCGACACGGTCTCCGCGATGTCCGCATCTTCGGCTCGCTGGCTCGCGGAGTCGCGGATGAGGAGAGCGATGTCGACCTGCTGGTTACTTTGCCGCGTGGGAGATCCGGTCTGGCACTTGGGGCGCTGCTGATGGACGTGCAGGATCTTCTGGACCGGCGCGTGCAGGTTGTGACGGAGCGAAGCCTGCACCCGGCACTCCGAGACCGAGTGCTCAGGGAAGCGCGGATGCTCTGAGCGCGAGCAGGTAGTGCCCGCCTACTCCCCCCGCTGCAGCACCGGATAGAACTGCGTGAACACATTGTCCGTCGCAGCGTGCTCCGCATGGCAGTCGTAGCACCGTTCCTTCGGGAACGCTGACGCTGACTCCCTCAACCCTCCGGACCGGTCGCGGAAGCTGAGGTAGGCCCAGCCTTCGGGGTACCGCTTGCTGTCCTTCACCGCGACCTCCATGCCCAGGAAGTCCTTCTCGAAGAAGCCAGCCTGGTTGATGGACTCGCGGGAGCCGGGGCGGAAGACGTCCATGGGGAGCATGGTTCCCTCGGGGAACTCGCCGGTCTCCATGAAGTAGCGGTAGGCCTCAGGCTGGATGTAGACGTTGGTGAAGGCGCCCGGGCCTTCGCGCTCGGCGGCGTCTTCGTCGTAGCTGAGGCCGAGGGAGGCGCCGACGAAGACCCAGGTGCGGTAGCCGTCGGGGCGGATGAGGTCGCCGTCGGCGGTGTAGGTGGGGACGGCCATGCCGTCGAGGGAGGGTTTGGCGTCGTCCGACTGTTGGGCGACGGCGACGAAGGCCGCGATCAGGAGGATGAGGGCTGCTGCGATGGCGATGTTGCGCACGGGGGGATTGTAGCTACGCGGCAGGATGGTCGCCGCTTCGCGGCGCCGCCTTTTCAGAAGCCGGCGGGGACGCCGGCGCACCCAGTGTGGGGCGCACCCAGTGGTTAGGCCCAGCTCAGGTCGTGCTTCGAGATCGGCAACGACCGGATCCGCTTGCCGGTCACGGCAAAGATCGCGTTGCACAGGGCCGGCGGCACCGGCGGCAGCGCGGGCTCGCCCAGGCCGGTGGGCTGGTTGTCGCTCATCACCCAGTGGACTTCCACCGGCGGCGCCTGGTCGATGCGGAGCAGTTTGAAGTTGTGGAAGTTGCTCTCGTTCGTGCGGCCGCCGTCGAAGGTGATCTCCTGGTCGAGCGCCTGGCCGAGGCCATCTAGCGCCGCGCCCTGGACCTGGTTGACGGCGTTGCTCGGGTTGACGAGCTGCCTGCCGACGTCGCCGGCGACCCAGATCCTGTCGACGCCGAGTTCGCCCTCCTTGCTGACGGTGGCCTGGACGACTTCGGCGAAGTAGCCGCGGTGGCTGAAGTGGAACGCGACGCCCTGGGCGGTGCCCTCGGGCAGGTCCACCTTGCCCCAACCCGACTTCTCGCGCACGAGTTCGAGCACGGCCTTCATCCGCTTCGGGTCGAAGGCGGTCCTGGTCCCGGCCGGCGCCGCGTCGAGCAGGTCGAGCCGGAACTGAAGCGGGTCCTTGCCGGCCTCTGCCGCGAGCTCGTCGATGAACGACTGGACGACGAAGGAGATCGCGTTGCTGGTGGGAGCGCGCAGCGCCCCGGTCGGGATGCCGAGCGGCATCTTCGACGCCTGGAGCGCGAAGTTCGGGACGAAGCCCTGCGGGAACTCGTTCGGCATCATCTCGGCGCTTGCGGCGAACCGCCGACCCTCGCCGAAGCTGACGAAGTGGTCGCGCCACGCCGTCAGTTTGCCGGCCTCGTCGAGACCGCCCTGCAGATAGTGGTAGCCGCCGGGGCGGAAGTAGTCGAAACGCGTGTCGTCCTCGCGGTTCCACACCAGCTTGACCGGAACTTCCGCCTGCCGCGCGATCAGCGCCGCCTCGAGCATGTAGTCCCAGTACAGGCGCCTCCCGAAGCCCCCTCCCATCCGGGTCAGGTGGATCGTGATCTGGTCCTCGGGAATGCCCAGCGCCTTGGCCAGGTCGCCGCGCGCGAACTGTGGAGTCTGGATCGGCGCCCACATCTCGAGCCCGCCATCGTGGAAGTGTGCGGTCGTGTTCTGCGGCTCGAGCGGCGCATGGGCGAGGAAGGGATACTGGTAGGCGGCCTCGAGCGTCTTCGCCGCGGAGGCCAGGGCCCCGGCCGCGTCGCCGTCGTTCCTGAGATCCTGTTCCGGCGCCTGCTTCGACAGCTCCTCGGCCTGCCGGTCGAAGGCTGCGGTGCTCTGGGACGCGGCCGGCCCCTCGTCCCAGGTGACCTCCAGCTTGCTTCGGGCCTCGTTGATCAGCCACCAGGAGTCGCCGACGATGGCGATGCCGTTTGGCAGCCCGACCTGGAACATCGAGGGCGCGGGCGCGGCGCTTCCGGCCTCAGCGGTGGAGTCGACGACGAAGGCGTCGGTGACGCCGGGCGACGCCTTGACCGCGTCGAGGTTGGCGCTCTTCACCTTGCCGCCGTGCACCCGGCACTTCTCGAACACGGCGTACTTCATGCCGGGCACGGTGACGTCGATGCCGAAGAGCGGCTCGCCGGTGACGATCTCCGGGTTGTCGACGCCGGGGATCTCCTGGCCGATGATCCTGAAGTCCTTCGCGTCCTTGAGCGGGACGGTCCGGGGATTCGGCGGCTCGATCTCGGCCGCGGCGCTCGCCAGCTCGCCGTAGGACAGCGACTTGTTCTTGAAGTGGACGGCGCCGGCCTCGGTGGTGCACTTCTCGGGCTTGGTCTTCCACTCCTTCGCCGCGGCCGCGACGAGCATGGCGCGGGCGGCGGCGCCCACGCGGCGCATCGACTGGTAGTGCATCGGCGTGGCCATGCTGCCGCCGGCCATCTGGCCGCGGTACTTCGACGCGTCGAAGTCTGCCTGCTCGACCCGTACCTGGCTCCAGGGAATGTCGAGCTCCTCAGCGATGAGCATCGGCAGCATCGTCTTGACGCCCTGACCGATCTCGGGGTTCTGGGCCATGATCGTCGCGATGCCGTCCGGCGTCAGCCGGATGAACGCGTTGAGCGCCGTCTCGGCGTCGGCGGTGGCGGCAAAGGCGCCGCGCGCGCCGTCCAGCGGGAAACGGGCTCCGAGGAGCATGCCGCCGCCGGCAAGGGCGGTGACGTGAAGGAAGCCGCGCCGGGAGAGGTTGCCTTTCTTGTCCACGGCGTTCATGCCTCACTCCCTCCCGCTCCCGTGGCCGTCTCGTGGCTGGTGGCCGATGGAGCCTGGGCGATGTCCGCGGCGCGGTGGATGGCCGCCCTGATGCGGTTGTAGGTCGCGCAGCGGCAGATGTTGCCGCTCATCGCCTCGTCGATGTCGCCGTCGGTCGGCGCCGGGTTGCTCGACAGGAGCGCCGAAGCCGACATGATCTGGCCGGCTTGGCAGTAGCCGCACTGCGGTACGTCGATCTCCTGCCAGGCGAGCTGCACCGGATGGGCGCCGTCCTCGGACAGGCCCTCGATCGTCGTGATCTCCTTGCCCTCGGCGCGCGAGACCGGCATACGGCAACTGCGCTCCGGCTCGCCGTCGACGTGCACGGTGCAGGCCCCGCAGAAGGACCGGCCGCAGCCGAACTTGGTGCCCTTGAGGTCGAGTTCGTCGCGGAGTACCCAGAGCAGGGGCATCTCCGGCGGCGCGTCGACCGTCGTCGACTTGCCGTTCAGCGTGAAGGCGATCGCCATGAGTTCATTCTCCTCGAGGGCCGTTGCGGGGCGGCGACTTACTGGCTGGTCATACAGTGAATGAAACGCGGAGAGAGGTCAAGGCCTCGCCCGCCAGGTAGCGCTCAGTTCTGAAACGCCTCGAGCTTTCGCCTGAGGGACCGGCAGAGGCTGGCGCCGTCGTCGCCCGTCTCGAAGACGTAGCGGTCGGGGCGAATCAACACGCTCGACGCGTCGTTCCGGCCAAGCCAGCGGGTGAGTTCGCCGTTCGCGTCGGACAGGTCGCGCCCGAGCTGGAGGACGATGCCGCCGAGGATGTCCCTGAACCAGTCCATGTCGGCGCCGGCGGTCGGAGAGCTCGTAACGAGGGAGAACTCCGGACCCAACAGGTCGTCGAGCCAGGTTTCGTCGCCGGCGGTCGTCACGCGGGGCCTGATCATGCGTCCCCCGGAGGCCTCCGAGCTTCCGATCAGCCCCCGTTGGTAGGGCTGCCGGTTGGTCATGCGCCGCATCAGGGAGAACCCGGTCCTTCTCTTCCTGCGACCGCGAAAGAAGGAGTAGTTGCGGTTCAGGATGGCGAGCGGAGTCGAGGCGCTGATCATCCGCCCCCGCTTCGATGCGCCCTCGATCAGACGAGCGCAGTGGTCCCAGCACTCCTCCTGGTAGGTGTCGAGAAGCGCCGGTCCGGCGAGCCCCCGAAACAGGAGTTCGAACTTGAAGGCCAGGTTCACCGCGTCGCGGATGCCCATGTTGAGGCCCTGGCCGGAGAAGGGCGGCGACTGATGGGCGGCATCTCCCGCGAGCAGCAGTCGACCGGCGCGCCACGCCTTCGGCATCGAGCAATGGAAGAGGAAGGGCTGAACACGAAGGATCTCGCACGAAGACGGGTCGAAGTACTCGGAGATTGCCTCGAGCGCGTCTTCGGCGGTGAAGCCCCGGGCGAGCGACTCCCCGGCTTCGAAGTCGAAACGGACGTGCTTGTGGTGCCCCTTGAAGTACACCACGGACCGGTTGGGCCGGCACCTGATCTCGGAGCCGTCCGGAAGGGAATCGAAGAGCTTCTGGTCGTGGACGACGAGGTCGACGACGATCCACTGGCGCCGGTAGCCGAATTCGACCCGCTCCGAACCCATCGCCGAGCGGCAGAAACTGCCGCCGCCGTCAGCTCCGACGGCGTAGCGTCCGGTGAACTCGTGGCGCTCGCCGGTGTCACGGTTCGTCGCGACCACGTTCGCAGCCTCGCCCGAGCCGTCGACCGCGCACACGTCGTAGCCGAGGAACGCGTCGACTCCGGCGCCCTTGGCGAAGTCGTCGCGGAGCAGGCGCTCAAGCGCGGGCTGGTGGAACACCATGCCGCCCATCGGGAACCCGAACCGATTCCGGGCCCGCAGAAAGTCGAGCGTCATGAGCGGCCGGCGTTTCCCGTCGACGAACTCGTTCCGCGCGTACGGCGATGCGTCCTCGGGGATCAGCCTCTGGAGGATCCCCATGGACGTGTAGATGCGGCAGCTCTCCGGGTCGAGGACCATCGCCCGGGGCGTGGGATAGACATCCGGCTCGCGGTCGAAGATCGCCACCGACCGGCCGCGCGCCCGAAGCAGGTTGGCCAGCGTGGCGCCCGTCGGCCCGCAGCCGATGATCAGTACGTCGTACTTCTTGTTCTCGCTCACGAGGCGGCGCCAGGAGCCCGAAACCGGGGCAGGCTAGCAGACGGAAAACGGGGCCGGCGCGAGAGAGCCGGTAGGCTTCGCCCGCGTCACAGCGCCATGACCTTGGACGAAGAGGAGACCGACGTGACCGGGGACGACGTGACCGGGGAAACCAGGGAAGACAGACGGTCCTGGCCCCGCCGCGTTCTCGCGGGCACGGTCGTCGTGGTCATGGAGTTCGTCGCGTGCGTCGTGGGTTCCGTCGCCGCGCAGGACGAGCCGCGCACGGCATCGGGCCGGCCGGACTTCACCGGCACCTACGACACGGCGACGGTGACCCCGCTGCAGCGGCCGGTGGAGCTGGGCGATCGGCTGTCGCTGACCCGGGAGCAGGCGGCGGAGATCGCCCGCGAGCGAGCCGAGTTCGCGGCGAACGCGGGGCGCTGGAGCAGTCCAGAGCGGGACGCGCCTCCCGTCGGCGGCGCCAGCGCCTTCGGCTTCGAGGACGATCCGGAGGCGGGCGAGGCTCTCGGCGCCGGCCGGGTCGGCGGCTACAACTGGTTCTGGGTCGACCAGGGCGACAGCGCCTTCCAGATCGACGGGGAGTTCCGGACGTCGATCATCACCGACCCGCAGAACGGCCGCATGCCGGCGATGACCGAGGACGGCGGCGGGAAGGCGGCGGCCCGGATCGCGGCGTTCCGGCACGAGAACACGGGCACCGCCTGGTGGCTCGGCCGCGAGGTCGGCCCCTACGACGACATCGAGCTCCGGCCGCTAGCCGAACGCTGCATCCTCAGCCGCAGTCGCTCGGGACCACCCGCCAGGCCCTCCCTCTACAACAACACGAAGCGGATCGTGCAGACCGAGGACCACTTCATGGTTCTGGCGGAGCAGATTCACGACGCGCGGATCGTGCGCCTGAACTCGGAGCATCCGCCGGCGGAGGTGACCTTCTTCATGGGGGATTCCATCGGCTACTGGGAGGGCGACACGCTCGTCGTCGAGACCACGAACTTCCGCGAGCACCTGGATACGTCCTCGCAGCGGAAGGTCACCGAGCGCTTCTCCCGGCTCGGTCCCGACACCCTGCTCTACGGCTTCACCGTCGAGGACCCGGCGACCTGGATCGAGCCCTGGAGCGGCGAGTATCCGTGGCGGCAGACGAGCGCCAAGCTCTACGAGTACGCCTGCCACGAAGGTAACTACGCGATGGGCGGCATCATGCGCGGCGCGCGCATCCTCGAGCGGGAAGCTCTCGAAACCGGGAAGCGGTAGGGCCCTTGAGCAGCTTCCAGCAGATCGCCGATTTCCGGGACGAGTGCGATTGCCTCGCCGAGGTCCTGGACCCGCTCGCGGACTCCGACTTCGAGCGGGCCACCCTGTTCAAGGGGTGGACGCTCCACGACGTCGTCGCGCATCTCCACATCTTCAACTACGCCGCCGACGCCTCGTACCACGATCAGTCCGCCTTCGACGGCTTCAGGCAGTTCATGGCCGAGCGTCGCGGCCGGCTCAACCTGCGGGAGCTGACGGACGAGTGGTTCGAGGGCAAGCGCAACCGCGCCGTCTACGACGTCTGGCGCGAGTACTACCCGAAGATGTGCGATCGGTTGGAAGGGCTCGATCCGCGGAAGAGGGTGGAGTGGTTCGGGCCGCCGATGAGCGTGCGCAGCTCGGTCACCGCGCGGCAGATGGAGACCTGGGCCCACGGCCAGGAGGTCTTCGACGTGCTGGGGCTCGACCGCGACGAGACGGACCGGATCAGGAACATCGTCTTCCTCGGGTTCAACACCTTCGGCTGGACCTACGCGGTGCGCGGACTGGAGGTGCCGGGCGTCGTTCCGGCGCTTGCGCTGACAGCGCCGTCGGGCGAGGTCTGGACCTGGAACGCGGACGAAGCGACCAACCGGATCACCGGCGCCGCGGTCGAGTTCGCCCAGGTGGTCACCCAGGTCCGCAACATCGCCGACACGTCGCTGGAGGTTGTGGGGCCGGTCGCCACCGAGTGGATGGGGATGGCTCAGTGCTTCGCCGGCGGGCCCGAAACGCCACCGGCGCCGGGCACGCGGCACAAGGCCTAGCGCCGCTGCTAAACTGCCCGGCTTGCCGCTACCGCTGGGAGGTCGTCTAACGGTAGGACATGCGGCTCTGGACCGTAGAATCGGGGTTCGAATCCCTGCCTCCCAGCCACATCAGAGCGCCTGAGCCGCGTTGCTCCGGAATGCCTACACGCCCTCGACGATCACGACATCCGTGTTGGCCGCCTGGCTGAGCTTCTCTCTCAGGTCGGCGAAGTCGGCCCCTTCCTGCCATCTCCTGGCCTGTTCGACGCTGTCGAACTCGACGATGACGAGACGGTCGGGCTTCCAGTCGCCCCTGATGGCCTCGGCGGCGCCGCCGCGCACGAGGTAGCGGCCGCCGTGGGCCTCGACGACCGCCGGCACCTGCTCGAGAGCGCTGTTGTAGGCGGCTTCGTCTTTCACTTGAACACTGATGATCGCGTATCCAGCCATGGTGGGGCCTCCTAGCCGTGGGTTGAGTGTCAGGGTAGCGCGAACACGAACAGGTTGTTGCCCGAGCTGGGCCGCAGCTCCGGCGTGAGTCCGGACAGCAGGGCCGCCGACCGGTTGCCCGTGCTGGCCGCGACGTACTGGCGTCCGTCGACGGCGTAGGTGATCGGGAAGCCGGTCACGGGCGAGCCGAGGTTGATCTCCCAGAGGCTCTCGCCGGTCTCATCGTCCAGGGCCCGGAACCGGCCGTTGCCGTCGCCGACGAAGACCAGGCCGCCACCGGTCACGAACAGGGACATCAGGCCCGCGCGCTGCTCGTAGGTCCAGAGCGACTTGCCGGTCTCGGCGGACACGGCGTGGACGGATCCGCTCAGGTCGGTGCCGGGCGCGATCTGGTGCTCGGCGTCCAGCGCGTAGATCTGGAGCCGGCCGGAGCGGGTCGCCGTCATCCGGGCGCAGGAGTTGCGCATCGGCACGTACATCGCGTTCGTCAGCGGACTGTAGGCGCCCGCCTGCCAGTCCTTGCCGCCGATGTACGTGGGGCAGACGTAGGCCTCCTGGCCAAGTTCCCGGAACACGACTTCCGAGTTCTCGGTGACCGCGCCGGTGGCGCCGTCGATCGTGCTGATCACGTTCTGGCGGATCGTCGGCCGCGCCCAGAGGAACTCGCCGGTCTCGCGGTCGAGGGTGTAGACGACTCCCGTCTTGCCGGGGATGCCGGTGATCACCTTGCGCGTCTCGCCGGGTTCGAGGCGGGGGTTGATCCAGTCGACTTCGCCTTTGTCGGGCGCGACGGCGGTGTCGACGAGCATGCGCTCGAAGGGATGGTCGAGGTCCCAGTGGTCGTTCAGATGCTGGTAGTGCCAGGCGATCTCGCCTGTGTTCGCGTCGAGCGCGAGCGTCGAGTTGTGGTACAGGTGCCTGAGATCCCTGCCGCCGAGCAGGAACTTCGGCGCGGGCGAGGTCACCGAGGTGCCGATGTAGATCAGCTCCAGGCCCGGGTCGTAGCTCGGCACCATCCAGGTGCCGACGTGGGTGCGGTCCTCGAACGGAATGTCGCCCCAGGTGTCGTCGCCCGGCTCGCCGGGAGCGGGAACCGTGCGGCGCCGCCAGAGCTCGGCGCCGGTCTCCGCGTCGTGGGCGACGATGACGCAGGAGTCGGGCCCGCCGCGGGGCAGGCAGCTTCGGCCCGAGATCACCTTGCCGTCGGCGATGATCGGGCCGGAGCTGTGCATTGCCGGCTGCGTCTTGTAGTCGAGGATCATCGTCTCCCAGACCAGCTCGCCCGTCACGGCATCGAGCGCGAAGACGAAGTTGTCGACGCTGGTGTCGATGATCAGGCCGCCGTGGATCGCGATGTTGCGGTTGTTCGCGGCGAGACCGCCGACCTGCTGGAGGATGTTGTCCGGGTGCTCCCGGCGGTACTCCCAGATGAGGTCTCCGCTCACCGCGTCGATGGCCTGGATGACGTCGATGGGGTTCGGCATGTACATCACGCCGTCGTAGACGAGCGGCGTCCCCTGCTGGCGTCCCTCGCTCAGGCCGCGGGACCAGACCATGCGCAGCTTGCCGACGTTCTCGGCCGTGACCTGGTCGAGCGGACTGTAGGCCCAGCCGTCGAGCGTCCGGCGCCACATCAGCCAGTCGTCGTCGCTCGGGTTCTGGAGCATGGCGTCCGTGACCGGGACGATGTCGCCGCGTTCCGGTGCGGGCGCCGATTGTGCTTCGGCGACCGGAATCCCCGGAACCGTCGTCAGGAGCGTGGCAAGAACTGCCGCCCACGGGAAGAGGCTGTGCTGAGTCACGGAAGGTGCGACTCTAGCGCGGAAGAACGGTTGCCGGTGCGCCGGCCTTCTGGCCGGCTGCCGCCGTAGGCGGGCGGGAAACGCGGCGGCCGCTAGGCTGGCTCCGCTTTCGCGGCGCTAGCGTGACGAAGTGAGCCGGACTTCGAGGTCCTCTTCACCGTCACGTCTCACGACGGTCACCGTGATCACGTCGCCGACGCGGAAGTCCTCCACGATCGTGTGGACGTCGTTCACGGAGGCGACCTCACGACCTTCGATCGCGGTGATCAGATCACCCAGGACGATGCCGCGACGTGTGCGCCGGCTAGCCCGCATGCCCGCCTTGTCGGCGCCGGAGCCGGAGACTACGTTGGTCACCAGCGCGCCCTTCACGCCGCGCGCCCGCAGCAGGGAATCGTCCAACTCGACGCCGATCAGCGGCCGCTCGACCTCGCCGTGCGCGACGAGCTCCGGGACAACCCAGTTCACCGTGTCCACCGGGATCGCGAATCCGATTCCGCCCCAACTGCCGCTGGAAGAGACGATCTGCGTGTTGACGCCGATCAAGCGGCCGCTCGAGTCGAGCAGAGGGCCGCCGGAGTTGCCGGGGTTGATCGCGGCGTCGGTCTGAATCACGCCGCGGATCAGGCGGTTGGTCAGCGAAGACACTTCGCGATCCAGGGCACTGATGACACCGGTGGTCAAGGTGTGGTCGAGACCGAAGGGGTTGCCGATGGCCATGACCGATTGGCCGACCTGAAGGTCGCGGGAGGTGCCGATCGCGATGGGCCGCAGCTTGTCGGCGGGCGCGTCGATCTTCAGCACGGCCAGGTCCACGTGCGGGTCGCCGCCCACGAACTCGGCCGGCCAGGTCGTCTGGTCGCTTAGGGTGACGAGCCTTTCGTGGCCGCGGAGCACGACGTGGAAGTTAGTTACAACGTGCCCCTTCGTGTCCCAGATGAACCCGGTGCCCGTGCCCTCCGGGACGCGATCGATGCGTCGGGCGAAGACGTTGCGGCGATTCGTCACGCTCGTGATGTTCACCACCGAGGGCGAGGCCTGCCGGAAGAGGTTGACCGTGGTCCGTTCCTCCGGCAGGAGCCCACTGGCCGGCGCCACCTGGCGTGATTCGCTGCGACTGTCTGCTTGCAGGACGCTGCCCTGCCACCTCGAACCGAAGACGAAGGCAAGAACGGCAAGGACGAACAACCCGGAGACCGCGGCAAACCGCGGCCGCTGCCGACTCGCTGACCCGGTTGGTACTTCACGCGGCATGGGCTAAAGCTAACAGGCGGTTGGCCGGGGTTGTTCCAAAGCGGAGCCGGTCTGACGGCCGGCGCATCTCTTTCCCGGGGCAGAAGCCCCGGCGTCACACGCCTGCGGCGGCAGCCCGGCGGACCCAGTGTGGGTCGCTGAAAGCTAGACTGGCCGCATGATCCTCACAGACAGAACAGTGTCCAGGACGGAGTTCGAGGCCGGCACGGGTTGGGCTCTCAAACCGGAGGGCGCCTGCAAGGGCGCGGCCTGCGTGCCCCTCTTCGACCGTGCTCCGGCGTCGTCGGGTCCGATCGACGGGCCTGCCATTGCCGAGGCGATCGGTCTGCCGGTCGTACACGACGAGGAGCACGCCGTGTGGGCGCTGGGCCCGGAGTCGCTCGGCTCGCGGGCGATCGTGTCGGCCGAGGACGCCGACTTCGAGTTGCCGGATCTCGACGGGAAGCCGTTCCGGCTCTCGAGCCTGCGCGGGCGGAAAGTCGTCGTCTACGCCTGGGCGCCCTACTGAGGGTGTTCGGCCCACCTGCCCGGGTGGCAGGCGTTGCGCGACGAGCTTCATCCGCAGGGATTCGAACTGGTCACGGTCGGTCTCGACACGTTGGGGGCCGAGGGCTGCCGCGCCTTCATCGAGGCCGCGAAGCCGAAGCATCCCTCCCTGGTCGACCGCCATCACCTGCTGGCCAGGGTCTTCGGCGTGATCAACATCCCCAGCTCGGTCTGGATCGACGAGTCGGGAACGATCGTCCGCCCGGCGGAGAACGCGCCCGCGCCGCCGGCGGACAAGGCGCCGAACATGGCGTCTCGTTCCCCGATTCCCGGTCGCTTCGGCGAGATGCTGCAGGAAGCGGCGAAGATCCCGGCCGACACCGATGCGTACCACCTTGCGCTGCGCGACTGGGTGGAGAAGGGCGCCGAAAGCCGATTCGCGCTTGCGCCGGAGGAAGTCGTTGAACGGTCGAGGCCGCGCGATGCCGACGTGTCCCTGGGACATGCCCACTTCGAGCTCGCCTCCCACCTGGAGCTCGAGGGTCACCACGAGGCAGCCGTCCGTCACTTCCGCGAGGCGCACCGTCTGGTCCCCGACAGTTGGTCCTTCCGCCGCCAGGCCTGGTCGCTCGAGGGTGGCGCCGAGGGTCCCTTCGCGCGCTTCTGGCAAGGCCCGAGCGAAGAGGACCCCGAGGCCTGGCCCTACGAGGGCGACTGGCTTAGCGACATTCGCGAGGAGGGTCCCGAGAACTACGCCGAGCGCTTCGAGCCTTAGACCGGGTGCGCCGGCCGCAGGCGCCGCCTTCGGCGGCAAGCCGGCCAGAAGGCCGGCGCACCGACAGGCACGGGAGACTGCCACTGCCCGGCGCTACGATTCGCCACCCTGATGCGTCTCACTGAGACTGACCCCGCCCTCACAGCAGCCCTGGAGCGCCGCGGTCGGCAATGGCGTGGAATCGACGGCACCGCCCGTCTCTGGGCCCGTGACGGCTCGCTGTGGACCGATTCGGGCGAGGAGGATTGGCTCGGCTGGCTTGATCTTGAACGCCTGGGCCACCTTACGATTGTCGACGCCGACGGCAAGCCCGCCGATACGGAAGCCGCGAAGCTCGCCGGGCACCTCGCCGGACCGCCGTTCGACCGCTGCCTGCTGCTCGGCATGGGCGGCTCGGCGCTGGGCGCCGGTCTGCTGTGGCGGGCGCTGCCGCGGCAGGTCGAGGCCGATTTCATCGTCCTCGACACGACCGATCCACGCGAGATCGCGGCGGCTCTCGAAGGAGTCGACCCCGGTCATCTCAGAGTCATCGCGGCGTCCAAGTCGGGCGGCACGCTCGAGACGAGGCTGGCGTTCGAACTGCTGCTGGACCGATTGGGCGACGCGGCTTCGGCCTCCGCACTGGCGATCACCGATCCCGGCTCCGCGCTCGAAACGCGGGCCCGGGACGCAGGAGTGCGGGTGGTCTTCGGACGCCCGGACATCGGCGGCCGCTTCTCCGTGCTTTCCGCCTTCGGCCTGGCGCCGGCCGCGGTCGCCGGGATCGATGTCGAGCCTCTGCTCCTGAGCGCGCGGCGAATGGCCGCCGCGTGCCGCCGGCCCGACGATGGTGCCGAGACGAACCCCGGCGTCGAACTGGGCCTGCTGCTCGCCGCGGCGCACGACTGCGGCCGCGACAAGCTCTACCTCCATGCGCCCGATGGGTTTGCGGAGATGGTCGCCTGGGTAGAG
The DNA here is from genome assembly GCA_009845425.1 of Holophagales bacterium. GTDB lineage: Bacteria > Acidobacteriota > Thermoanaerobaculia > Multivoradales > Multivoraceae > Multivorans. The sequence goes on along the minus strand of VXZQ01000001.1, from coordinate 427,780 downwards.
CAACTCCTCGCAGAGTCGCTCGGCAAGGGCGACGTGCTGCTGCTGCCGGTAGCGGCGGCGGGCCTGCCCGCGGAGTCCGCGCCTGACCGACTCGACATCGAACTCTCTCCCGCCGACCTCGGCGGCGAGTTCTTCCGCTGGCAGTTCGCCACGGCAGTGGCCGGCGCACTGCTAGGCGTCAACCCCTTCGACCAACCGGACGTGGAGTCGTCCAAGGTTGTCACCCGGCGTTTCGTCGAACGGATGAAGGCCGGCGATGCGCCGGCGCCCGGCGGCGTGGTCCGGCTGAGCGAGGTCAGCGAGCTTGGGCTGGACCAACTCCTGGGCACCCACTTCGCGACGTTTCCGGACCGTGGCTACGCCGTCACTTCGGCCTACCTCGACCGCAGTCACCGCAACCGCGAGCTGCTCGACGCGCTGCGCCGCGGCGTCGCCGGGCGCACCGGCGGCGCGTCCGTGCTCGGTTTCGGGCCGAGCTTTCTGCACTCGACCGGCCAGGCCCACAAGGGCGGCCCCAACCGCGGTCTGTTCCTGCAGATCACCGCCGACCCGCCGGCCGCCGACGTTCCGATACCGGGCGAAGGCCTGACCTTCGGCCAGGTTGAGCTCGCCCAGGCGTGGGGCGACTACGAGGTGCTGGTCGAGCGGGACCGCCGGGTGCTGGCGGTCCACATCGACGGCGAGGTCGAAGCGGGGCTGCGGCGGTTGATCGAGGCGCTCGGCTAGCGGCGGCCGCGTGGCCCGCCGGCCGGCTTGCCCATCAGCTCGTCGAGACCGACGTTGAACTCGGCGACGATGCGGATCAGGACGTCCAGGCTGACACGGAGCTCGTCCCGCTCGATCCGGGACAGGTCGGACGCCGGGATGCCGACGCGCTCGGCCAGCGCCGGCTGCGTCAGCTTGTTCTTCCGCCGCAGACGGCGGATCCGGTGGCCCATGAGCTGGACCTGCTGGACTGTGGCTTCCTGGGTCATCGCTGGCTTGGTCTGAGGGTCCGGGAATTCTAGCGGTGCGGATTCCCCGCGGGGATCAGATCAGATCGAGGTCCTGAGATTCTCGTTGGCGGCGATCTGCGCGCCGCGTGCCTTGTAGCGCTCCCGGCGCTCCTTGCTGAAGCTGTCGACCTCGTCCTTCGGCACGCCGTAGGCGACTCCGCGGTCAACGCCCGGGCGGGCGCGAACGCGCTTCAGCCAGTCCGCGACTGTTGGCTGGGTCGTGATGTCGACCTTGGCCCACTTGTACGCCCGGATCCAGGGGAACACGGAGATGTCGGCGACCGTGAAGTCGTCGCCGCAGATGTAGGGGTGCTTCTCGAACCGGCGGCCGAGAATCGCCACCAGCCGAAGCGACTCCCTGCCGAATCGTTCGAGCGGATGCGCCTTGGCGTCCTCGGGCACATCGATGTAGCGCGTGTAGCTCAGCTTGTTGCCGAAGGCCGGGCCGAGATTGGCGGCCTGCCAGTAGAGCCAGGGAAGCACGTCCCAGCGTCGCTCGTCCGTCGGGAAGAGCGGGGTCGGGTACTTCTCACCGAGGTACTGCAGGATCGCGCAGCTCTCCATGACGGCGCGACCGTCGTCGACCAGGGCAGGCATCTTCTGGTTCGGATTGATGGCGGTGAACTCGGGCGTGAACTGGTCGCCGGCCGAGAGATCGACCATGTGGAGGCGAGTCTCGGGCAACTCGACTCCGGCCTCCCGCAGTTCCTCGAGCATGATCGAGATCTTCCACCCATTGGGCGTCGCGCTGAAGTAGACGTCGAGAGCCATCGGACTAAGCCTCCGCGAGACCGGCCAGGACGGCGTCGATGCCTTCGCCTCTCAGGCCCTGCTTCATTGCCGAGAAGGTGGCGGCGTCGTACTCGGCCAGTTGCGCCGCCCGCTCGAGGGCGACCTCGCGCAGCTCGTCGGCCGCGGCGACCTCGTCGACGAAGCCCGCATCCCGCGCGCCCTCGGGGTCGTACATCTTCGCGGTCAGGGCGGCCTGCGTCAGAGCGCGCTTCGAGAGCCGCTCCCTGGCCAGCAGCCAGGCGAACGGCGGCAGCGTTCTGCCGATCGCGACCTCGTTCAGGCCCAACCGGAAGTCCCCGTCCGCGGCCAGGCGATGGTCGCCCGTGAGCACGCAGAGCGCGCCGAGAGCGATAGCGTGTCCGCTGGCCGCGACGACCAGGGGCTGCGGCCATCCGTACAGGCGCATCATCAGGCGGGCTCCGGCGAGTCCCATGGCGCGGGCCTCCGCCGGGCCGCCGTCGCGAAACACGTTGAGGTCGAACCCGCCCGAGAACACGCCGGGCCGGCCGGTCAGGACGACGGCCCTGGCCTCGTGCGCCGCACGGTCGAGCATGGCGTTGACGGCGGCGATCATCGGCGGTCCGAAGACGTTGGCCTTGCCGTCGTTCATCGTGACCAGGGCCACGTTGCCGATCTGCTCGTAGGTGGTGGGTTCAGTCATCAATCGGCTCCTTCATCGCTTCCTTCAGCTTGTCAACTTGACTGGGCGATTCTCCTACGGTCCGAGTTCGACCACCAGTTCATTCATCGCTCGCCGGTGCCAGGCTTCGGTGTAAGCCTCATGGAGTCGATCGCTGACGCTGTGGACGGCGCTCAGCGCCTGGCGCAGTCGGGTTTCGTCCACTTCCGTCCGCCGTTCACGGTTCTGCTTCCCCGCCTGGGTCTCGGCCACGCAGTCTTCCGTCGTCTCCAGGCGGTAGCCGCTGGTCAACGCGCGCCAGGAATCCGTACGGTGGCACTCGAAGATGACGTTCGTGTCCACCAGAACGGGACCGGAGTGAGGAGGCATCGAGGGTCACAGTTCGACGGGGCGGTTGAGACCATGCTCAGCGAACAGGTCGCCGACACCTTCGACTGGACATTCGAGCAAAGAGGCGGTGCGGCGAAGCGAGATGAGGCCCTTGTCGACGGCGCGGGCCATGACTTCTGTAAAGCGCCTTGAGAACCTTGGCGGAGGCTTCTCTGCCTGAAAGGCCGCGTCCCTCATCTCGCTGCTCGGGCGGCCGTTGTTCCTGAGCGCGGTCTCGGGCAGCGACTCGCCGGCACTCTTGCTGAGTTCCTTGAGCGCGACCAGACGCCAACGCAGGGCGGACGAGGTGACCAGTAGTTCATCCGCTACGCGGTTCAGCTTCACGACCAAGGCCGACACATCGAGCCCGGACCACGGGCCATGCCGCCTGACGATGTCCGCCGGCATCAGCAGGGCGCCGGCGAAGTTGTTCGCCAGGTGCTCTGCCCGACTACCCCCAGTAGTTGTTGCCCGTTCCGAATGGGCTGGCGGCATGGCCCGCCAGGTGAGGAGATGGAACAGCTCGTGGGCGAGGTCGAAATGGCGCCGGCCGGCGACTTCTCCGCGTGCGATGAGCGCGACGTCGAGTTCCGGGAGACGGCAGGCCGCGCCGGAGATTCCCGGCTCGGCATCCACCATCAGGACCAGGATCCCGAGTTCCTCTTCCATGACCCGGGCGAGGCCCTCCGCGGGCGTTGGACCCATCCCGAACTCGGCCGCGAAGCGCTCCCCGGCCTCCATGGCGGCTTCGTAGCTCGACCGCAGTTTCAGCGGGAGCGAGCGGCGCAGCAGCGGCGACGCAACGCCGACCTGGGGTGCCAGGTGGCGATAGGCGGCGATCCAGCGGCCGGCGCGCCGTTCGTACTGGTGGAGTTCCTCGTCGGTCAGCCCTGAATGACGCCAGGAGAATCGCCCTTCGCCGACAAGCAGGAAGGGGTCGGTGAAGTAGTCCAGCGAAACGGGAAACCTCTCTACGACCAGCAGCAGTTCGTCAGCCGTCAGACGGCGTGTGCTGTTCTCGATGGCCGACACGGTCTGGCGGTCTTTGAAGCCGAAGACGCGCGCGAGATCTTCCTGGGTGAGTTCGTGCTCCTCGCGCAGCGCCTTGATGCGGGAGCCGATCGGTGATGTGGGCATGGCGTCGGCTGCTCCTGCCGGTCGGAATTGGACGGAGCAAGCGTAGCCGTTGCGGAGTTAGAGATGCAAGAACATGTTGCTCTACCATCTGCGCGGCGAACAGGAGATTGTCGCTTATCTGCCTACAGAGGTGAGATAAACGACAATCTCAGCCGATCGTTCAGAGCGTGCGCCCGACGATCCACGCGCCCGCGACGAAGGTGGCCAGCACGCTGCCCAGATTGCACAGGACGACGACCAGGAGAATGCGGGTGAGGCGGTTGCTCCAGAAGCCGCGGACGGAGCCCAGGCTGTCAGCCAGGTTCTCCAGGTCGGCGACCAGCGGCTTGCGGAGCAGGGCCTGGACGAGGCCCGCGACCCAGCCGGCAGCCATCAGGGGATTCAGGCTGGTCAGGGGCGCGGCGGCGAACGCGGTCAGGATCGTGACCGGGTGGGCGAGGGCGATGGCCGCACCGAGAGCGGCCAGGCCGCCGTTCAGCCCGACCCAGATGTACACCGATTCGATGGTGCGCTCCCTGTCGCCAAAGACGAGACCGTAGGCGAAGAGAGCGACGATGAGGATCGGCACCAGCCAGGCGACGACGCGTGGCCACACCGGGGGGTCCGGCACCTTCTCGAGTTCCTCGAGATCGCAGGTGGCCTCGGCGGCGCCGGAGATCCCTGGCAAGTGCCCGGCGCCGACTACCGCGACCGTGCGCGGACCGGCGGACTGCCGTAGCTTCTCCGCCATGTAGGCGTCGCGCTCGTCGATCAGCGCGCCCTTGACGCTGGGCAGGGCCTCGGCCAGGGCGGACATCAGGTCGGTGAGGTTGGCGCTGTCGCGGAGCTTCTCGATGTCCTCTTCCTTCAGGTCGTCGCCGACGAAGATGCTGCCGGTCAACTGGGTCATCACCTTCGCCCGCTGCCAGAAGCCGAGCGAGGCCCAGGTGCGCTTGAGGGAAACCTGGATGTCGCGGTCGATCAGCTCCAGCCGGGCGCCTCGTTCCCTTGCCTGGGCGATCGCCGCCCGCATCTCGGCGCCGGGTTCGATGCCGAAGCGCTGGGCGATGCGGCGCTGAAAGGAGTGCATGAGGAAGGAACTCAGCAGGAGCGCCGCCTTGCCCTCGCGGATGACCTGGAAGACGTCGAGCTTGCGCCAGGACTCCTGGTTCTCCAGGTTCTGGTAGCGCGCTTCGCAGAGCTCGACGCAGACGGTGTCTGGCTCGATTGCCTCGATCGTCTCGTTCGTGTCGCGCACGCTCTGCGGCGAGACGTGGGCGGTGCCTACCAGGAAGACCTCGCGGTCTTCGAGTTCGAGGCGCTGGACCGAGGCGGGAAGAGCGGAGGTCATGGCAGCGCGGAGCGTAGCCCACGAACCGCACCCGCGGGGCCTGCTTCCGGTACGCTCTTCCATCCAGAGCGGTTTGAACCAACAGGGAGGTTCCCAATGGAGATGCGGACCCGAAGCTCCAGGATCATTGCCTTGGGAGCAGCCGCCGCGCTCGCGTGGGCCTGTGGCGCGCCCGAAGCCGACGCCCCGGCCGCGGACTCCGGGGCCGGTCCCCCGAACATCGTCCTGATCCTCGCCGACGATCTCGGCTACGGCGACATCGGCATCTACGGCAGCGAGATCATCTCGACGCCGCACATCGACGCTCTCGCCGCGAGCGGCGTGCTGTTCACCGCCGGCTACGTCAGCCACCCGGTGTGCAGCCCGTCGCGGGCGGGGCTCATCACCGGCCGCTACCAGCAGCGCCACGGCTGGGAGTTCAACCCGGCCGGCCGCGATGTGAACGCCGGCATGAGTCTCGAGGAAGCGACCCTGGCCGACCGTATGAAGGCTCTGGGCTACCGGACCGGCATGGTCGGCAAGTGGCATCTCGGCCACGAGGAGCCGCACCACCCGATGAGCCGTGGTTTCGACGAGTACTTCGGCGTGCTCGAAGGCGGCAGCATCTTCATCGACTCCAGCCTGCCGGGGGTCGAGTACGGCTCGATTCGCGGCGAGGACGGGCCGACGGAGCGCCGGAACAAGGTCCTGCGCGGCTTCGAAGAGGAGAAGGTCGAGCGTTACCTGACCGACGTCTTCACCGACGAGGCGACAGGCTTCATCGAGCGCAGCGCGGCCGGGGATGAGCCGTTCTTCCTCTACCTGAGCCACACCACGCCGCACACCCCGCTACAGGCGACGGCCGAGTACCTCGACGGCTACCGTCACATCGAGGACCCGCGCACCCGGGTCTACGCGGCGATGGTCGCGTCACTCGACGAGAGCGTGCGCCGCGTGGTCGAGACGCTGAAGGCGCAGGGCGTGTACGAGAACACCCTGATCGCCTTCGCGAGCGACAACGGCTGCGCCGGCTACATCGGCCACGCGTGCTCGAACGCGCTGCTCTTCGGCTTCAAGCGGTACCACCACGAGGGCGGCGTGCGCGTTCCCTTCGTCATGAGCTGGCCGGCAGCGGTCGAGGGCGGGCAGACGATCGGCCATCCGGTGATCACCCTCGACTACCTGGCGACGTTCACCGCGGCGGCGGGCGAAGAGGCGGAGACCGAAGACAGCGTGAACCTGCTGCCCTACATGACGGGAGAAGCCGACGGCGCGCCGCACGAGTACCTCTACTGGCGGGCCGGCGCCAGCGTCGCGATCCGGGACGCGCAGTACAAGCTGATCAAGCTGAACCGGACGAGCTTCCGGCCCGACAACCTGCGCGGCGACGGCCGCCTGCAGCCGCCGGAGAGCGGCTGGCCGACCGACTCGCCTCACGGCCAGCTCACCCTGCTCTACGACCTCGACGCGGACGTGGGCGAAACGAACAACCTGGCGGCGGATCAACCGGACGTCGTTGCGCGGCTGGAGGCGGAGTTGGACTCCTGGCGCGGCACGCTGCTCACCGAGTCGATCCTGCCCGGCGTGCGCTCGACGATCACCCAGATCGATGGAGAGTGGGTGCAGTTGGTATTCTGAGCCGCCTGCCAGGCGCGGCGAGGAAATGAGCGGTAACCGGAAGAACGCTGGGCGCGGCGCTGCGGAGACGTGGCGCGTTCTCTGGCCTCCGCGCCGCCGGGTTCAGGCGGTGCTGGTGCTGGCGCTCGCGGTGGCGGCCGTTCTTCTGTTCCGGGTCCGTCAGGACGTGCGTCAGGCGCGCATCGACCTGCGGATGGTGGAAGCGGCGATGGCGGGCGCGGACTTCGAAGGTCTCGCCGAGAGGGCGCCGCACTTGCTTGGTCTGGCTGCCCGCCAGGCGGCCGGAGAGAGTCGCTGGCGTGAGGTGGCGGATCTCTACGACGAGCACGCCGAGCATCTGCCGCCGGCACTGCTGGAGGCCGCCGAAGTCGAACTCGGGTTGGACCGCGCGGCCATGGAGGACGCAGCGGCCGGTGCCGGCGAAGTGGCGGCGGAGTCCCCGATCGAACCGCCCGCGTCGGCCTTCGAGAAGCGGCTGCGCCGGGCGCAACTCGTCGACGCCTCGGGCATCCAGCAACTGCTCTTCGACCGCAGGGGCCGGCCGCTGGGATCGATCGGCGATGACCGCTCCTTGACCCTGGAGGCGAACCTGCCGGCGGGTCTGGTGCCCCCGGAACTGGCGACTCACCTGCTGCCGCCCGCGCTTCAGCCGCCCGGCCTGGCCGCCGCCGGGCCGGGGGCGATGGCCGTCTCCACGGCCGGCGCGAGGGCGCTGAGGCTGACGATCGACCGGGCCTGGAGCGAGGCGGCCGCCAGAGCGCTGGGACGGGAGGAGGGTGCGATCACGATCCTCGAGATCCCGTCGGGCGCGGTGCTGGCGGCGGTCAGCAACCGGAATCGAAGAAGCCGCTGGCGGGCGCGCGGCGACAGCGTGCTCGATCCGCGCGAACCGGCGTCGATCGCCAAGCTGATCACCACGACGGCCGCGATGCGGGCCGGCCTCGACCCGGACAGCGAGATCGCCGACATGACCTGCCGCGGCTCGGTGCTGATGGACGGCGAGCGCCTCTACTGCGCCGCGATCCGCGGGCGGCTCAGGGGGCTCACCGACGCGATGGCGAGCAGTTGCAACGTCTCCTTCGCCAGGCTTGCGATGGCCGTTGGAGATCGGGCTTTGGTGGAGGAGTACGAGCGCTACGGCTTCGTGATCGGCGGCCCTCAGGGTGCCGCCGTGCCGAGGAACGCGGTCGGCGTGGTGCATGAGTACCGCCATCCCGGCAAGCGGCTCGGCGATCTCTCGATCGGTCTGGAGGAGGCTTCCATCACGCCCCTAGGCGCGGCCGTGTTCGCCGCCACGCTCTCGGACGGGCTGCGGCGGGAGCCCAGGTTCGTGCTGCAGGCGGACGGCCTGCTCGGCATCTCGCCGCGGACGCCGGTCGCCAACGACCCGGAGGCGGTCGCGGTCCTGGATCCGTCCTGGCTGGCGCCGCTTCACGAGTCGATGCGAGCCGTCGTGTCGCCGGGCGGTACCGCGAACCGCGTGGCGCCGCGGCGCCTGCGGGTGGCGATGAAGACGGGGACCGCACGCGGCCCGGACAAGCCGTTCCACGTGAACTACGTCGGCTTCTTCCCCTCGGGCAGGGGTCAACTGCCGCGATACGCCTTCGCGGTGCGAGTGACCGCGCAACCGACTTCGTCTCGCATTCGGCGCGCGGGCTACGCCGTGACGAATCGCCTGCTGCGGGCACTCGACGGGCTGGTCGGCGAAGAGATCGAGGCCGGTGCTCGCGAGACGATCCGGCTTACGGGAGCGACCGGAGCAGGGCCGTGACCGCGGACGCGGGCTCCGCTCAGCGGCCCCCGCGACGTCGCTACCGGCCGGTCATCGGGCCGCGGCTGAAGCCGCTCCTGTGGGTGGTTTTCGGGCTCTTCGCGCTGCTGGCGGTGAACTCGTTCTACCTCTCGGGCGTCCGCGTGGCCGAGGCGGCGACGGGCGAGACCTACCAGAACTGGTTCTACATCTCGATGTTCCTGCTGCACCTGGCGGTGGGGGCGCTGTTCGTGCTGCCGGTGATCTGGTTCGGCCTGGCCCACATGCGGAACGCGCGGACGCGACCGAACCGGCGCGCGGTGAAGGTCGGCTACGCGCTGTTCGGTACGGCGCTGGTCCTCCTGTTCAGCGGCATCGTCCTGACCCGGATCGAAGGCGTGATCACGGTGAACGATCCGACGGTCCGGGGCGTGGCCTACTGGCTCCACGTGCTGACGCCCCTGGTGGCGGCGTGGCTGTTCGTGCTCCACCGGCTCGCCGGCAAGCGGATCAACTGGCGGATCGGCGGCCGCGTGGCGGCAGCGGCCGTCGTGCTGGTGGGTGTCGCCCTGGTGCTCCAGTTCCAGGACCCGCGGGCCTGGAACGTGGAGGGTCCGGCGTCGGGCGAGCAGTACTTCTTCCCTTCGCTGGCGCGCACCGCGAGCGGCGGCTTCATCCCGGAGCAAGCGCTGAGCAACGATGCCTACTGCCTGGACTGCCACGGGGACATTCACAACCGCTGGGCCTACAGCGCCCACCGGTTCAGCTCCTTCAACAACCCGGCGTACAGCTTCTCGGTGCAGCAGACGCGCGACAAGGCCTACGAGCGCTCGGGCGACGTCCAGGCGTCACGCTTCTGCGCCGGCTGCCACGACCCGGTCATCTTCTTCTCGGGCGCCTTCGACGATCCGGCCTTCGACATCGACCAGCCGGCGGCCCACGCCGGGATCACCTGCACGTCCTGCCACGCGATCACCCACATCAACAGTCCGCGCGGCAACGCCGACTACACGATCGAGGAGCCTCAGCACTACCCGTTCGCGTTCTCGGACTCCGGAGTGCTCCGCTTCGTCAACCATCAGCTCGTCAAGGCCAAGCCGGAGCTGCACAAGCGGACCTTCCTCAAGCCCCTGCACACGACCTCCGAGTTCTGCGGCTCCTGCCACAAGGTCCACCTCCCGGAAGAGCTGAACCACTACAAGTTCCTGCGCGGACAGAACCACTACGACTCGCACCTGCTCTCGGGCGTTTCGGGGCACGGGGTGGCGAGCTTCTACTACCCGCCGAAGGCCGAGCCGAACTGCAACGGCTGCCACATGGAACTGCTGCCGTCGGAGGACTTCGGCTCCCGGCGCTACGCGGAGAGCGAGCAGCCGGACGTCAACCAGGTCCACGATCACCTGTTCCCGTCGGCGAACACCGGCATCCCCCACCTGCTGGACTTTCCGGACTGGGTGATCGAGGCGCACCGGGAGTTCAACGAGGGCGTGGTCGACGTCGACATCTTCGGCGTCAAGCCGGGCGGCACGATCGAGGACGAGCTGATCGCGCCGCTCCGGCCGGAGGTTCCCGCGCTGGAGCCGGGAGAGGACTACCTCCTGGAGGTCGTCGTGCGCACCCTGGGCCTGGGCCACCACCTGACCCAGGGCACCGCGGACTCGAACCAGCTCTGGCTCGACGTCGAGGTGCGCGACGAGTTGGGCAACCTGGTCGGCCGCAGCGGCGGGCTCGGCGAGGGCAACCGGGTCGATCCCTGGTCGCACTTCATCAACGTGTACATGCTCGACCGGGACGGTAAGCGGATCGACCGCCGCAACGCGGAAGACATCTTCGTGCCGCTCTACGACCACCAGATCCCGCCGGGAGCGGGCGACGTGGTCCACTACCGGCTGGAGGTGCCGCCGGCGGGCGCGACCGCCGCGCTGACGGTTGAGGCGGCGCTTCGCTACCGCAAGTTCGACACGACCTACCTGCGCCACATCTACGGTCCGGAAACGGCGAACGAACTGCCGATCCTCGACCTGGCCCGCGACTCGGTGACGTTCCAGGTGGGTGGCGGCGCGGCGGCGCCCGACGCTGACGCCGAGTCGTCCGCGGCGTCCGTCCGCGAGCCCGCCAAGCCGCTGTGGCAACGCTGGAACGACTACGGCATCGGCCTGCTGCGCAAGGGCGGCACCGGCCGCGGCGAGCTTCGCCAGGCGATCGAGGCGTTCACGCGGGTCGAGGAACTGGGTCGCCCGGACGGTCCCCTCAACCTGGCGCGCGTCTACCTGGCCCAGGGCACGGTGCGGGATAGCGCCATCGCTGCGCTCGAGCGCGCGGCGGCCTTCGATCCGCCTGCGCCGAGCTGGTCGGTCGCCTGGTTCTCGGGCCTGGTGAACCTGCAGAACGGCGCGATCGACGACGCGATCTCGAACTTCCGCTCGATCCTCGAGGCGGACAGCGAGGAGATGCGCCGGCGCGGTTTCGACTTCAGCCGCGACGTGCGTCTGCACAACGAACTCGGACTGGCCCTGTTCGAGCGCGCCAAGCGGGAGCGCGGCCCGGCCCGGGCCGATGCGCGGGCGGACCGGCTGCACGAGGCCCGCGAGTCGTTCGAACGGGCGCTCGTCATCGACCCGGAGAACGTGACGGCGCACTACAACCTCGGCCTGATCCACGCCCAGCTCGGCGACGCGGACAGCGCGGTCCGGCACCGCGAGCTCCACGCGCGCTACAAGCCGGACGACAACGCCCGCGACCGGGCGATCGCCATCGCCAGGCGCGCCGCCGCCGCGGCCGATCACGCCGCGGAGGCGATCGTCATCTACGACCTGCACCGGCCCGAGCGTTTCGAGGGCAGCCGGCCGGCCGTTGCGGGAGGCGGCGGTTGAGGCCGGATCGCCCGGACGAAGAGCCGGAGGAGTTCGGGGAAGGGCCGGGGGCCGGGGAACCGGTCCCCGAGGAGGAACTCGCGCCGGAAGACGACGCGGTCATCGGCCGCGTCTTCACGCGTTCCCTCAAGGTGCTGGCGGCCCTGGCGGCGGCCGCGCTCCTCGTCGTGGCGCTCCGTTACGTGTTCCGGGCCGGTCCGGAGGAAGCGGTCGAGATCCCCGTGGCCGCGCCGCGCGCCGTCGACGCGGCGCCGCCGGACGTGCCCGTCGTGTCCTTCAGGGACATCACCGCGGAGGCCGGCATCGACTTCGTCCATGTCAACGGCGCCGCGGGCGAGGCCCTGCTGCCGGAGACGATGGGCGCCGGCGCGGCCTTCCTGGACGTCGACCGTGACGGCGACCAGGACCTCCTGCTCGTCAACTCGACGACCTGGGACGCAGTTCTCTCGGGGGCAGAGGTTGGGCCGGGGGCCGGACCGACGATGTCGCTGTACCAGAACGATGGCGCCGGCAGGTTCGCGAACCGGACGCCGGGCTCGGGCCTGGAGGTCAGCTTCTACGGTACGGGCGTCGCGGTCGGCGACGTCGACGGTGACGGCTGGACGGACGTCTTCGTCTCGGCGGTCGGCCCGAACCGGCTGTTCCGCAATGTGGGAGGAACCCGCTTCGAGGACGTGACGGCGGCCGCCGGCGTCGGCGGCGCCGCCACCGAGTGGAGCAGCAGCAGCGCCTTCTTCGACGCCGACGGAGACGGCGACCTCGATCTGCTGGTCGGGAACTACGTCCGCTGGTCGCGGGAGATCGACATCGAGGTCGGCTACCAGTTGACCGGCGTCGGGCGCGCCTACGGTCCGCCGCTCAACTACGGCGGCACGACGATGGATCTCTACCGGAACGACGGCTCGGGCGCGTTCACGGACGTGTCCGAGGAGGCTGGCCTGCACATCCTGAATCCGGCCACGGACACGCCGGTGGCGAAGACTCTCGGACTGGCGCCGGTGGACATTGAGGGGGACGGCGACATCGATGTCGTGGTGGCGAACGACACGGTGCGCAACTTCCTGCTGGTCAACGATGGCAGCGGCGCGTTCACGGAGGAGGGAGAGTTCTACGGACTCGCCTACGGCCGTGACGGCGAGGCGACCGGAGCGATGGGCGCCGACGCCGCCGACTTCCGCAACGACGGCGAACTCGGCTTCGCCATCGCGAACTTCGCGAACGAGATGACCTCGCTCTACGTCTCGCAGGGCGACCCGACCCTGTGGAGCGACGAGGCGATCACCGCCGGCATCGGCGCGCCGAGCCGCCGTGTGCTGAGCTTCGGGCTGTTCTTCTTCGACTACGACCTGGACGGTCGCCTCGACCTGCTCCAGGTCAACGGCCACCTGGAGGACGACATCGAGGTGGTCGAGCCGAGCCAGCAGTACCGGCAGGCGCCGCAATTGTTCTGGAACGCCGGTCCCGACGCGTCGGCGACCTTCGTGCCGGTCGAGCCTGCGCCCGGCGATGGCCTGACCGTGGAGCTCGTCGGCCGCGGATCGAGCTACGCCGACATCGACGGCGACGGCGACCTCGACGTTCTGCTGCTGCAGACCGGCGACCGGCCGCTGCTGCTGCGCAACGACCAGGACACCGGCCACCGCTGGCTGCGCTTCCTGCTACGCGGCGACGGCCAGCGCGTGAACCGGGACGCCATCGGCGCCTGGGTCGAGGTCGAGCAGCGGACGGCGGCCGGACCGGTCGTCCAGCGCCGGCGGGTCATGCCGACCCGGAGCTACCAAAGCCAGGTCGAGCCGGTGGTCACGATCGGCCTGGGCGCCGCGGCGTCGGTCGACGAATTGACGCGGGTCGAGGTGCTGTGGCCCGACGGTTCCCGGCAGGCAGTGGACGTCGACGGCCTCGATCGGGTCGTGGAAGTGACGTACGGGTCGTCAAACTAGCGGAGCCGGCCAGCACCCGGCTGGCGCGTGCCCGCGCCAGCAGCGTCACAGTCCGAGCGCCCGTCCTCGGGCGCTCGGATGTCAGGCCGGCGCACCGACAATCGGAGCGGCGTGTCGGTGCGCCGGCCTTCTGGCCGGCATCCGCCGAAGATGGTTTCCGGCCACACCTCCGCTGCGACCGTGTACAGTAGACGGTCCGCATCCCCTGAGATGAAAACGCTCCGGATTCGTTTGGTTCGGGCGCTGCCGATACTCCTTGCCGGCCTGCTGCCGGCCGGCCTCGCCGCGCAGACGATCGTCCTGACGAACGTCAACATCATCGACGGCAACGGTGGTCCGGTGCAGCAGGGGATGACGATCGTCATCGAGGGCCAGCGGATCGCCTCGATCACGGAGGGCGCCTACGAAGCCGCGGATGCCGATGAGCAGGCCGATGTCCACGACCTCGACGGCGCCTGGGTGCTGCCCGGGTTCTGGAACATGCACGTGCACCTGAGCGTGATGTTTCCGCACAACCACGCTCTGGACGACGAACTGGTGCCGTCCAAGGTCGTCCGCGCGGGGCTGAACGCGATCGACGGGCTACGGCACGGCTTCACCAGCATCCGCTCGGTGGGCGAGCAGGACTACATCGACGTCGCCTGGGGACTGGCATTCGACCAGGGGTTCTTCCTTGGTCCGCGGGTGTTCGGCAGCGGCGAACCCGTGAGCCCGACCGCGGGCCACCGCGGCTCCGTGGCGGAGGGCGCCGACGGCGTGGCCGCGATCCGCAAGGAGGTGCGGAAGCGGGTTCAGAACGGCGCCCGGGTGATCAAGCTGTTCAGCGTCGAGATGCTCCCGGACGAACTCGAGGCGGCCGTCGAGACCGCCGACAACCTGGGGGTTCACGTGACCTCCCATGTCCGCGAGCCGGGTGCGTACGCCGCGGTCGCGGCCGGAGTCGACTGTCTCGAGCACGGCTACGGGCTGACCGACGAGACGATCGAGCTGATGGCGGAGAAGGGGACGTTCTACGACCCGACCATCATCTGTAACCTGAGCGCCGAGTACATCGCCGAGCGGGAGGCGCGGCTGGCCGAGTTGGGCTACGCGGAGGACGAGGAGATCGTGCGGCTGCGGACGATGGTCGCCTTCGCCGACGAACGGTCGCCGGAGTTCGCCCGCGAACAGCGGGAGATCCTGACCAAGGCGAACAAGGCGGGAGTCAAGCTGTTGATCGGTTCGGACTCGATGCCGGTCGGTGAGATGGGCTTCCTGGAAATGGAGCAGTTCGTCATCTCCGGCGTCAGCGAGATGGACACGATCATCGCTGCCACCCGCAACGGGGCCGAGATGCAGGGCGTGCTCGACGATCTCGGCACGGTCGAGGAGGGGAAGCTGGCCGACCTGGTCGTCCTGGGGGCCAACCCGCTCGAGAACATCTCGAACATCCGCGAGACCGTGATGGTGCTCAAGGGCGGCGTCATCGTCGACCTCGACGCACAGCTCGGAACGTCGACCTACTGGGACTACTACGGATCGATGGAACTGCCCGAGGGTTTCCTGGCGGAGTCCGAGGAGGCGGCCGGCTTCCAGCGCGGCAACACGGCAACGGATCAATAGCGCGATCGACAGATCGCAGGAGGGCGAGGGATGAAGCGGAACACGAACAGGAGCCGTGGAGTTCTTCTGACAACTCTCGTTCTGCTCCTGCCCATCGGGGCCGTCGCCCAGACGACGGTCCTCACCAACGCCACAGTCATCGATGCCACCGGCGCGCCGCCGATCGAGGACGCCGCGGTGGTCATCGAGGGCAACCGGATCACTGCGATCCATACGCCGTCGTCCTCCGCGCCCGACCCCGGCGATGACGGCCGCGTCATCGACCTGGGCGGCGCCTACGTCCTGCCGGGGCTGTGGAACAACCACTCTCACCTCGGCGACCTGCTGCCGGACCCGAAGGGCCTGCTCGAGGACGAACCGCTGCCGCGGGCCATGATCCGGGCCGGCCGCAATGCGATCGACGCGCTCAAGGCCGGCTTCACGACCCTGCGGATCACCGGCGACCGCGACTTCATCGACGTCGCCTGGAAGGAGGCGTTCGATTCCGGCGCCTTCGTCGGGCCGCGGATCGTCGCCGGCGGCCCGCCGCTATCGACCGACGGCGACACGGACTGGCTGGTGCGGACCGGCAAGGGGCCGGAGGGGATCCGGGCGATCGTCGCCGACAACATCGCGAACGGGGTCCAGCTCATCAAGTTCCTGGGCAGCCGGATGCCGCCGGAGGAGTTGATCGCCGGGATCGAGGAAGCGCATCGGCACGGCGTTCCGGTCACCATCCACGGCGGGGACAGGACGGCCCGGATCGCCGCTATGGCCGGCGCCGAGAGCATGGAGCACGGCAACGACCTCTCCGACGACACGATCCGGATGATGGCCGAGGCGGGGATGTTCCTCGACCCGACGATCCAGTGCAACCTGAGCGACGAGTTCATCGTCGAGCGGGAACGGCTGATCGCGGAGGCCGGGTACGTTGCGCCACCGGAAGTCATCGAAGGCCGGGTGCGGGTCTCCCGCGCCGACGAGCGGAGTCCGGACTACGCGAACCACGCGCGCGACGTGATCAACAAGGCCTACGCGGCGGGTATCCGCCTGACCACCGGCAGCGACTCGAACCCGATCTCGGAGATCGGGGTTCTCGAGATCGAACAGTTCGTCTTCCACGGCATCCCGGCCATGGGCGCCATTCAGGCGGCGACCCGGAACAGCGCCGAGATGATGGGCATGCTCGACGACCTGGGCACGGTCGAGGTCGGCAAGCTCGCCGACCTGATCGTGCTCGAGAAGAACCCGCTCGAGCACATCTCGCACCTGCGCAGCCTGTCCATGGTGATCAAGGACGGCAAGATCGTGAACCGCTCGAAGGATGAGGGTCAGGCCAGCTTCTGGGAGCTGTACCTGCAGGACTGAAGGGGAGGCGCAGATGAGGCTGATTCGGATGTCGGCTCTGATCGCGGTTGCGGTCCTTCTGCTGCCCTCCTGCGCCCCGCGGGAACTCGTCACCCTGCCGGACATCGACACCTCCGGCTCGCCCGACGGCATCGTCGACCTCCCGGCCGACGTGCCGGAGGTGTTCCACAAGTACTTCGACCGGTACGCCTACCACCCGACGCCGGACGGCAGGCGGATCCACTTCCTGGTCTCTTCCGGCTGGACCCGCGACCAGATCAGGCACGGCCTGAACGTGATGGAGCACCTGCTGGCGGATCATCCGGGCTCGGTCTACGGCGACGACAAGAGCGGCATCGCCGCCGCGATGGCGGATCGCAAGGCGACGATGGTCTTCTTCGACACCGAACCCGACATGCGCCAGGCGATGAGCGAGGGACTCCGCGACGCGACCGACCTCAGCATGCAGGACCTGCGGGCGAACGAGTGCCCGGCCCCGGGCGACGCGGACTACATGGGCCACGTGACCCGCGACGCCGCCTACGAGGAGATCTGGCACCTGATCCACGACTACGGGATCAAGCCAACGCTGCCGGAGATGATCGCCGAGATGAGAACGGCGAACGACACGGCGGCGGAGAAGGGCTGGTACGCATGGCCCCGGGAGGTGACGGACGACCATCCGAACGAGTACGTCGGCGCCCTGATCGACAACTACTACGACCTCTGGACCGTGCCGCCGACCGTGTACGAGGGGCGCCCCATCGAGCCGGACGAGATTCCCGAGGGCTACTCTCACTTCGGGCAGTACTTCGCCGGCAGCCGGGCGGCCATGCCGGAGAAGGACCCGCCCGGCTACGCGCTGGTCACGGGGTTCGTCGGGCCGCACCTGACCTATACGCCGGAACTGCCGCTCGACTTCAGCGGGACGTTCTCGATGACGTTCGATCCGGAGGTGCGATACACGATGAAGACGCAGCACCTGCGAAACGTCGCGCTGACGGGAGACGGCGCCGCGGATCTGCGAGGCAATGCCCACGACAACGTGCTCACCGGCAACGGCGGCGCGAATCGGCTCGAGGGCGGCCGGGGCGACGACACGCTGGACGGCGGCGAAGGCAGCGACACGGCCGTCTTCAGCGGGCCGGCGGTCGACTACGAAGTGACCACCGACGCGGACGGAACGACGGTGACCGACTCGCAGACGGACCGGGACGGCGTCGACACTCTGCGGGGCGTGGAGTCCCTGGAGTTCAGCGACGGGACCGTCCAACTGGAACAGTAGGAGAGACGGGTGAAGTCGACTCGTACAGGCGTTCTGATTGCCCTTCTGGCACTGCTGGCGGTGTCATGCGCCCCCCGGGAACTCGTCACGCTGCCGGACATCGACACGTCGGCTTCACCCGACGGCATCGTCGACCTGCCGGCCGACGTGCCGGAGGTCTTCCACGAGCACTTCAACCGGTACGCCTACCACCCGACGCCGGACGGCCGGCGGATCCACTTTCTGATCTCGGAGGGCTGGACCCGCGACCAGATCAAGCACGGCCTGAACGTGATGGAGCATCTGCTGGCGGATCACCCTGGGTCGGTCTACGGCGACGACAAGAGCGGCATCGCCGCCGCGATGGCGGACCGCAAGGCGACGATGGTCTTCTTCGACGACGCGCCCGATATGCGCCAGGCGATGAGCGGGGGACTTCCCGACGCGACGGACCTCAGCATGCAGGACCTGCGGGCGAACGAGAGCCCGGCGCCCGGGGACGCGGACTACATGGGCCACGTCACCAGGGACGCGTCCTACGAGGAGATCTGGCACCTGATCCACGACTACGGCGTCGTTCCGACCCTGCCGGACATGGTCGCCGAGATGAGAACGGCCAACGACGAGGCGGCGGAGAACGGCTGGGTGGGCATGCCGGAAGACGAGCCGGAGAACCACCCGAACGAGTACGTGGGCGTCCTGATCGACAACTACTACGACCTCTGGACCGTTCCGCCGACCATGTACGAGGGCCGCGACATCGAGCCCGGCCAGAACCCCGAGGGTCACTCGCACTTCGGGGAGTACTTCGCCGGCAGCCGCGCTTCGATGCCGGAGAAGGATCCGCTCGGCTACGCGCTGGTCACGGGGTTCGTCGGGCCGCATTTGACCTACACGCCGGAACTGCCGCTGGACTTCAGCGGGACGTTCTCGATGACGTTCGATCCGGAGGTGCGGTACACGATGAAGACGCAGCACCTGCGAAACGTCGCGCTGACGGGAGGCGGCGACGCGGATCTGCAGGGCAACGCTCACGACAACGTGCTCACCGGCAACGCCGGCGCGAACGTGCTGGAGGGCGGGGGCGGCAACGACACGCTGGACGGCGGCGAAGGCAGCGACACGGCCGTCTTCAGCGGGCCGGCGGCTGACTACGAAGTGACCACCGGCGCGGACGGAACGACCGTGACCGACTCGCAAGCGGACCGGGACGGCGTGGACACGCTGCGGGGCGTGGAGTCTCTGCAGTTCAGCGACGGGACCGTCCAACTGGAACAGTAGGAGAGACAGATGAAGCTCATTCGCACATGCGTTCCGATGGCGGTTCTCGCGCTGCTGGCGGTTTCGTGCGCCCCGCGAGAACTCGTCACGCTGCCGGAAATCGACACCTCGGGTTCGCCCGACGGGATCGTCGACCTGCCGGCCGACGTGCCGGAGGTGTTCCACGAGCACTTCAACAGATACGCCTACGTGCCGACGCCGGACGGGAGGCGGATCCACTTCCTCGTCTCGGACATCTGGACCCGCGACCAGATCAAGCACGGCCTGAACGTGATGGAGCACCTGCTGACCGACTTCCAGGGCTCGGAGTACGGCGACGACAAGAGCGGCATCGCCAGCGCGATGGCGGACCGCAAGGCCACGATGGTCTTCTTCAACACGGAAGAGGAGCTGAACGCCGCGATGCGGTCCGGGCTGGGGGGGGCGACCGACCTCAGCATGCAGGACCTGCGCGCGAACGAGTGCCCGGCCCCGGGCGACGCTGACTACATGGGCCACGTCACCCGCGACGCCTCCTACGAGGAGATATGGCACCTGATCCACGACTACGGGATCAAGCCGACGCTGCCGGACATGATCGCCGAGATGCGGGCGGCGAACGACGTCGCCAAGGCGAACGGTTGGCGCGGCTGGCCCGACGACGAGCCGCAGGAGCACCCGAACGAGTACGTTGGCGTGCTGATCGACAACTACTACGACCTCTGGACCGTGCCGCCGACCATGTACGAGGCGGTCGACATCGAACCCGGCGAGATTCCCGATGGGCAGTCCCACTTCGGGCGCTACTTCGCTGGCAGCCGATCCCGGATGGAGGAAAACGACCCGCTGGGCTTCGACCTGATCCGCAAGTTCGTGCCGCCGCACCTGACCTACACGCCGGAGTTGCCGCTCGACTTCAGCGGCACCTTCTCGATGACCTTCGATCCGGAGGTGCGGTACACGATGAAGACGCAGCATCTGCGAAACGTTGCGCTGACCGGCAACGGCGACGCGGACCTGCGCGGCAACGCTCACGACAATGTGCTGACCGGCAACGGCGGGGCGAACCGGCTCGAGGGCGGCGGCGGCAACGACACCCTGGACGGCGGCGAGGGCGACGACACGGCGGTCTTCAGCGGGCCGGTAGCCGACTACGAAGTGGTCACCGACGCGGACGGAACGACGGTCACCGACTCGCAAGTGGACCGGGACGGCGTCGACACGCTGCGGGGCATCGAGTCCCTGCAGTTCAGCGATGGGACCGTCCAACTGGAACAGTAGAGCTACCGGAGGGGTTGGATACGGTTGCGGGATGCAGGAACGGCACGGACGACTCGCGCAGCAGATGCGCTTTCTGGTCGAGGTCGACCAGCTCAAGCAGGTGCTGCGGCGCACCTCGATCGTCGGCAACGAGCGGCTCGAGAACTCCGCGGAACACTCCTGGCATGTGACCTTGATGGCGCTGGTGCTGTCGGAACACGCGGCGGCATCGGGCCTCGATCAGCTCAAGGTGCTGAAGATGCTGATCGTGCACGATCTGGTCGAGATCGACGCGGGCGACACCTTCGTCTACGACCAAGCCGGTCTGAAGGACCAGGAGGAGCGCGAACAGCGCGCCGCGGAGCGGATCTTCGGACTGCTGCCGGGGGAGAGCGGGGTCGAACTGCGTGCCATTTGGGACGAGTTCGAGGCCCGGCGGAGCCCCGAGGCCAAGTTCGCGAGGGCGCTGGACCGCCTGCAGCCGATGGTGCTCAACTACGTCAACGGCGGCGGCCCCTGGCAGGAGCACGGCGTCCGGGCCGACCAGGTACGCGAGATCAACGGCTGCATCGAGGACGGCGCGCCCGAGCTCTGGCGCTACGCCGAGGAACTGATCGAAGACGCCGTCCGGCGCGAACTCCTGGCTCCTTGAGTTCGCCGCATTGGCGCGGCCAGGAGGACGAACCATGAAAATCACTGGGTGCGCCGGCGTTCTCGCCGGCATCAGGCGCGCTGCCGCGGAGCGGCGCGCGCGAGTCGTTCTGCCAGCTCTCGTGTGTAGCGCGATCCTGGCTGCCTGCGCCGGCGTGCCCGACGCAGGCGAGCCCGCGACCGAGATCGCCTGGGTGAAGAAGGTGATGGTCCACGGCGTGCCGATCTACGCCACGAACACGACCGGCGACGACAAGCTCCTGCACGCGGCAGGCGTCCTCGCCCAGTTCCTCGACAACGACGAGGACGGCGAGATCGACAACCCGAAGGTCCACCAGGCGATGCTGGACACCGGCGGCACGATCGTGATGACCGGGACCCAGGAGGAAGCCGAGTACATGGACTGGGCCAACGCCCCCCGGGGCCAGGGCCTCTACGACGAGGAAACCCAGATCGACGCCCGCGCGCGCGGCGTGTTCGACGCGGCCCTGGAAGAGATCTGGCACATGGTCACCGACAACGGCTACGGCGTGGCCTACCCCGACGTGTTCGGGACGGAGCCGGGGACCGCGCTCACCGACGCGATGGACATCGCCCGCGGCGGCGCCTTCGACGGACCGCCGGACGAGTACCCGGAGGGCGCCTGGTACACCTACGACGACGTGACCTGCGACTACGGCTGCATGGCCTCCGAGTACATCTACTGGGTCTACACGTCGATGATCGGGGCGCAAGACCTGCCGGGCCGTCTGGAACAGATCGGCCACGAGTGGCCGCTCAACACACCGGAGAAACTGCGGGAAGGCGAGCCAGTCCTCTTTGGAGTCCTGAACGATCCCGAGTACCGGATCCCGATGGTCATCCCGGACGGGAACTACGACGGCGCGCCGCTCGTGATCGAGCCGTACGAATTCCGCTCTCCCTATGAAGCGGCGAACCGGAAGATCCGGCGCGACAAGTTCGATCTCGTTCTCCCGGAGATCATGAGGGAGCGCGGCGTCGACATGTGGATCCACGTCATGCGGGAGTCGATCCCCGACTCGTTCGGCATCGACGAGCTCGGCAGCGCCTCCGGCGTCTTCGTGTTCACGGACCGCGGTGGCGACCGGATCGAGCGGGCCATCCTCGGACGGCGCTGGGGCGCCACCCAGCGCGGCTGGGGCGAGACGGACTACCGGTTTGTCGAAGAGAGCGGCGCCTACGACATCGTGGCGCCCGCGGTCCGGGTCCAGGAGCCGGTCGGCGGCCCGTTGACGGAGTACGACTACCGTTTCGAGGGCCTCCGGGACTTCGTCGCAGAGCGCGACCCGGACGTCATCGCGGTCAACTTCAAGCACGAGCTGGGCCCGTGGCCGACCTACCGGGGCGAGATCGACGGCCTCTCGCACACCGACTACCTGTTGCTTTCCGAGGAACTCGGCGGGACATACGCGGGCCGGCTGATCTCGTCCGAGTGGCTGATGATGGACTACATCAACCACCAGGTGCCGAGCGAGGTCGAGTTGCTGAAGCGGATGCGACGCGACGAGCTGTGGCTGTTCGAGGACGCGCTGGCCGCGATCGAGCCGGGCGTTACCAGGATCGACGAGACCGAATTGACGATCATGCGCCGCATGCGGACCGGCCAGTCACAGCGTGGCCGCAGCGAGGGTTGGGAGGACGCCGTCGTTCAGGGCGGTGACATCGTCACCAACCCGAGCATCGGCATGTATGCCTACGTGCTGCGCGACGCCGAGACGGAACCGCCTCCCGAGATCCAGGATCTCTGGGCCGAGTACCTGCGCGTCGAGGCGATCCTGGCCGAGACGATCAAGGCCGGACTCACGCCGCGCGAGATCATTCGCGACTACGAACGGATGTTCGAGGAAGCCGGCATCGTCGTGCGCGACAACCAGCTTCACATGGTGACGCCGAAGAACGACTTCCCGGCCTACGCCGCCGGCTTCGATACGGGGAAGACACACATTTCCATGGACTCCCACGGACAGACGTTGGGGGCCCGGCCAGCCTCGGTTGAGACCTACTTCGGCCCCCGGATCGGCTCCCTGGGCCCGGACTGGTCGAAGGACATTCCGCTCGCCCCGTACCACCACTTCGTCATCGAGTACTTCTTCTACATGCCTTCCCCGGCCCCTGAGGGCGAGGACCAGTACCTGTTCTGGTGGGCGCACGAAGAGGCGCTCGCCGGCGAGGACGGCATCGAGTATCTCTCGCCGCCGCAGACGGAACTCATCCTGATCCGGTAGCTGTCGGTGCGCCGGCCCTCTGGCCGGCTGTAAGCCGCGGGTCTTCTGACCCGCGGAAGAAGCGGCCGCGGAGCGGCGACCTACACCAGCAGCTTCTCCAGCCGGGCCACGACTTCCGGCTTCGCGGCGGCGATGTTCTCGTCTTCCCACGGGTCCGCTTCCAGGTCGTACAGCTCCTGCTCCTCGTGGAAGCCATCGACCAGCTTGTAGCGCTGGTCCTGGACGACGCGGAACTGCCCGCTGGCCGCCTTGCCCGTCCTTAGGGCGGAGCGGACGTGCTCGCGGTGCTCCCCTCGGCCCGTATCCAGCAGCGGCCGCAGCGAGCGGCTCTGCATCTCCTCGGGGACGTCGACCTCGGCGTAGTCGAGGCTGGTCGCGGCGAGGTCCATCAGGGAGACGAGTGCGTCGCTGCGGGTGCCGGCCGCGATGTCCGGCCCTGCCATGACCAGGGGAATCCTCCACGAAGCCTCCTGCGGAACGCCCTTGCCCCAGTAGTCGTGGTCTCCCAGCATCTCGCCATGGTCGCTCGTGTAGATGACGATCGTGTCGTCGAGTTCCCCGCGCTCAACGAGACGCTCTTCGTAGAGCCCGATCCAGCGGTCGATGTTCTCGATCATCGCGGAGTAGTTCTGGCGGATGCGGACGTGATGTTCCGGCGTGAACGGGGACGGTGGCGCGAGCAGCTGTCCGCCCCGGCCGATGCCGTGGTAGTTGTGCGGCTGCGGGAAGTTCTCGATCACCCGGTCCGGCCCGCGGTACTGGCGCTCCATCCGCTCGGTGATGTCCATCGGCGGGTGTGGCCCGTTGAAGTTGACGATCAGGAACCAGGGATTCCCGTCGGGAACCTCGTCGAGCAACTCCATGCCGGTGCGCGCGGTGTAGTTGTCCTTGTAGGCGTGGTCGCCGATCGGGGTGGGATCCGTCATCCCCCACCAGTTGACGTGCCGGGGCTCCAGCCGCCTCTCCATGTCCTCGTCATGGAGGTCCTTCAGAGGAGGGTCGAGCGAATCGAGCCAGAGCCCGTACGGCTCGCCGCGTCCGCCAGCCCTGCCGCCGGTGATCTCCATGTTGGTGAAGCCCCACTCCTCCATGTGCAGCTTGCCGTCGGGGCGGCGGCCGTCCGGACCCTTGTGCAGATCGATCTTCCCGCAGGCCATCGTGTGGTAGCCGCTGTCGTGGAGATGCTTGTAGAAGGTCGGCCGGAGCGCCGCGTTGTACTCGTCGCGGTTCCTTGCGACGGTGCAGTTCTCGTACTCCATCCCGGACGCGAGGCACGAGCGGGACGGGCCGCACACCGGAGAGGGCACGATCGCCCGGGTGAAGTCGGCGCCGCGTGCCGCCAGGGCGTCCAGGTGCGGCGTGGGGACCGGAACGTCCGGGTTCCGTCCCATCCAGTCGAAGCGGTGCTGGTCCGAGATCAGCAGCAGGATGTTCGGCCGTCTGATCGCGTGCGGTCCCGGAACCTGAGCGTCGCCACAGCCGGTGAGAGCGGCCGCGGTCGCCGCCGCGCCGGAGACGAGAACCTCGCGTCGAGAGAGAAGGTGGTTGCGGGAGGTCATGGCGATTCCTTTCCGACCCGGCCGACTTCTCCCCTCGAAGTCAGAACCGTGCCGGTCAGTGGGTCGTAGACCGCGATCACCCAGGTGTGGTCGCGGCGCCGGAACACCAGGTCCGTCTCGTAGTAGAACACCTGGCCCGGGCGCGGCTTCGCGGGGCCGGCGATCAGGATCCTCTCCCTCGACATCTCGGACCGGTTGCCGTCCTGGTCCATCGCCGTCACCCGGACCTCCAGCTCGTTCCGCCAGCCGCCGGCTACCGGAATGAGCTCGACGTGGTCGAGCGGAATGACCACTTCGACGGCCATCGACATCCTCCGGCGGCCGGCGCGAACCGGATCGGAAAAGCGCACTTCGAGCGGCCGGGCATCCGGGGGAATGCCGAACCGCATGGCGGCGTCGACCGTCATCGACACTTCGCGGTCGCGGGACATGTCCACGTAGCCCTCGCGGGTGCGCACGCGGAGGTCCGGCCGGCCGGCCAGACGCACCTTGATGTCGTGAAAGGCCTCGTCCTCGCGGCGCCGCGGCTCGAAGCCGATCCAGTAGTAGGAGCGGGTGTCCTCGACCGCCGCGGCAAGCGCCTGATCGCGGTCGGCGTTGATCATCGACACGCCGCCGGTCGAGTCGGCCAACAGATCCAGGGTGCTGTGCAGCATGTCTTCGCGCTCCAGCGGGCCGGCGCCGGTCGCGTCGGGCTGGGCGTCGGGCCCCAACCCGCCTGCCGCGTCACCCGCGAAGCTCGCGCTCAGGCCCGGCAGGTCCACCGGATAGAGCGCGTAGCCGATCAGGTTCGCGGCCGCCACGAGGGGTCCGTAGAGTTCGTCTTCGCTCATCAGCGCACCGTCGGCCGAGGCCGCGAAGCCGCTCGTGTCCCCCTTGCCCGCCACGGTGAAGAGGGCCGCCGATCTCGGCCAGCCGCCCGCGAGCAGCAGCATCACCTTGCGGCCGGGCTGGTTGGCCAGACTGCGCATCGTCGCCATGGCCGCCAGCACGGAGAGTTCCAACTGGTCCTCCAGCCTCCGGGCGTACTGGAGTTCCTGGGAGGAGAGAGACGTGCCCACCAGGTCCTTCAGCGCGGCGGCGTCCTCTCCGGCAATGACCTGCGCCTGCGCGGCGACATCGGCACCGGTCCCGCCCTCCTGCGACGCTGCCCCGAACGACGTCGAGACACTCGGATTGGCCTCCAGGGCGATCTGCTCGAGCTCGGCGGCCTCCCTCTGGTCCGGGGCGAAGGCCTGATCGGCGACCGCCTCGAAGATCGCCTGGGCCTCCCGGCCTGCTTCGCTCATCCTCAGTTCGCTCAGCCGCTGCAGACCGTAGGCGCTACGGCGACGCGCGCGATCGAGTGCCTGCTCCATCACGCTCGGGTCGTTCGTCCACGCGGTCAGCATCTCCAGGCTGTCGCCATCGAACGCGACGGCGGCGACCCGATCCACCGGACCGAGTTCCCGCAGGTCCTCTTCCAGGCTGTCGAGCACGCGGTTCCGGTCGCGTTCGATGGAGAAGAAGTCGTCGATGAAGATGAGAAAGTTCGTGCCGACCGGCGCGTAGGGGTTCAGGTCGGGCACCCCGGCCACGGCGCCTGTCGCCGCCCCCTGCGCGAACCCCTCCGCGATCTCGGTGAAGTAGCTGATCGGCATCGGCTCGCCGTCGACCAGGAGTTCGAAGTCGGCGGCCGTCAGGCCGTGGACCCGGTTCCCGTCCCGGTCCGTGACGACGACCTCGGCGTTCACGACCCGGACGTCGATCACCTCCGAGAAGACGGCCGGCTCGTCCTGTTGCTGGGCCGTCGCCGCGGCCGGCAGAAGCAGGGTCCCCAGAAGGGCGGCGTGGCGCGCGAGGTGCATCAGCCGGCCCCGACGCAACCGGTCCAGGTGAGCTGCGTCTTCATCCAGCCCGACGTGTTGTGGAAGTCGGACACGGCGCTGCCGGGCGGCACCAGCGCATCGCAGGCGGCAGCGATCCCGGGATCGAGCGTCATCTCCTGCACCGCGACGAGTTCGTCCACGTGCTCGAATCTCCGCGGGCCGATCAGCGGCGCCGTGATCCCCGGCTGGTCCTTGCACCAGAGGATCGCCAGTTGCGCCGGCGTGATGCCGGCCTCGGCCGCGAGCTTGCCGAACTCGACGCCGACCTGCACGGCGCGCTCCGTGACCCGGCGGGCGTAGTACTTGCCGAGCAGGTCGGCCCGGGAGCCTTCCGGGTACTCCGCGGCGTCCGAGTACCGGCCGGCCAGCACTCCCATCCCGAGCGGCGCCCACGCCAGGATGCCGAGGCCGTGCCTCTGGCACAGCGGGATCAGCTCGTTCTCGATCCGCCGGTCGAGCAGGTTGTAGGGCGCCTGCTCGGACGTGAAGCGGACGTAGCCCTTCAGCTCGCTCACCATCAGCGCTTCCATCACGCCCCAGGCGGGGTAGGTCGAGCAGCCGATGTAGCGCACCTTGCCGGCCCGGACCAGGTCGTCGAACGCGCGCAGCGTCTCGTCGATCGGGATGCCGAAGTCCGGCCGGTGGGTCTGGTAGAGGTCGATGTGGTCCGTCTGCAGCCGGCGTAACGCGGCGTCGCAGGCGTTGAGGATGCCGGCCCGGGACAGCCCCTGCTCGTTCGGGCTGCGGCCCGGCACATGCTCCGCGCGCGCCAGACCGGTCTGATCGTCGAACTCGCCTGGGTAGATCTTCGTCGAGATCAGGACCTCGTGGCGGCGGCCGGTCTCCCTGAGCACGCTGCCGACGATGCGCTCGGCGAGGCCGTCGCCGTAGATGTGCCCGAGATCGATCAGGTTGACGCCGGCGTCGAGAGTCCGTTCGATGATCCGCCGCGCCTCGTCCTCCGGCGTCACGTCGCCGAAGTTGCTCGTGCCGAGTCCGAGCGGCGAGACCTTCAGGCCGGTGCGGCCGAGGGTGCGGTACTCCATTGGACGAGCAGCCTACCTACATGCGGTCCGCTAGCTGGAGGACCGGATCGAAGACGCGGTTCGGCACGTCGTCCTCGCCCAGGAGGAACCGGATCTCGTCGTCGTAGCCGGTCATCTCCCAACGGATCAGCGAGATCGGGATGATGCCGCCGGCCAGGAACTCGTCGATGAAGTCGCGGAGCACGAACTCATCGCCGAGCTGCATCGCGCGCTCGCGAAAGAGCTTCATGAAGTGGGCCTTGCCGACGACGACTCCGGTGTGGAAGCCGGGGAAGCGCAGGTTGGACTCCATCTCGTACCAGACCATGCGCTCGTCTTCCTGGGACCAGCCCTTGGACATCAGCGCGGCGCAGAGCGCCCGCGACTCGTCGAAGGTGATCAGGTTCGCGTGCATCGCGAGGTCGGGCAGCGCCAGGCTCATGTGGGAGATGTTCATCAGGTACTCGACCTCGCGGCCGCGGCGGGGCCGTTCGTCGAGCACGCCGGCCTGCATCGTGAGTTCCTCGAGGGCGACCGCCCAGCCCTCCATCCGCATCCACTCCATGTTGAAGCGGCGGTCGGCGCCGCGGATCGGCCGGTCGTCGCGCTGGCGCCGCTGGTCGTCGAGCATGTGGCCGACGTACTCGTGGGTCTCACCGGGCAGGATCTCGCGCTCGCGCGCCTTGTGGTCGATGCTCGTATCGGACGGCAACGACTCCGGCGGCTCTTCGGGATCGCTGTAGTCGTGCGGGTCGACCCAGTCCGGAACGGTCATGACTTCGCCGTCGCGCAGGAAGTCGACGACGTAGCGCAGCGCCTCGTGCAGGTTGTCGGCGTACTTCTGCGGGGTGTCGGCGATGTCGAACGGCGGCAGGTCGCGGTTGCGGTGCTCCTCCAGGGCCAGGAAGGTGACGAGCCGGTTGTACTCCTGCTCGACGATCATCCGGCTCTCCTCCCAGCCGTAGGGCGAGAGGTGAACGTTGCGGAGCCACCAGTCGTAGTTCTCCTTGCCGATGCCGGCGGCGCCGCTCCAGGACGGTTTGTTCTCCTCGACCCAGCCGCCGAAAGCGAGCACCGCATCGCGGGCGGCCTCGGCGTCGGCGACGAGTTCCGGATGATGTTCGGCGAGCTGTTCCGCGATCTCGTCGTAGATGCGCGCCTCGCGCGGAGCGGCCCAGGTCGCGATCCCGCCGAGATCGGGCACCGCCTCGGTCAGGTTGGACTTCGCCTGCTCGTAGACCTTCGGCACCGCCTGCAGGCTCGTCCTGTACTCGGCGAGCTCCTCTTCGTCGAACGGCGGTTCGAACCGGAACAGCGACCGGAAGCCCGACATCGCCGGCCCGGCGCCGCCCTGGGACATGAGGTAGAAGGCCGGGTCGCGCGACCAGGGCCGGGTCACCCGGTGGTGGAAGTCGAGCCCGTTCATCTCGGCCCGGACCAGGTGATGGTCGATCTGCTCGGACACGGTCCAGTCGGAGATGTCGATCGCGTGGAGCCGGCGCTTGTAGTCCTCGAGGCCGTCGCGCTGGCGAGCCATGGCGTCCCCGGTGTAGTCCGGCACCCCGTCGACGATCTCCGGCTCCTGGAAGACGCGGAAGTCCTCGAAGAGCTGAAGCAGGTCGTCGTGGGTGCCGGGCGCGGCCTCTTCGGCGGGTGGCGCCGCCGGGGCGCAGGCGATCGCCAGCGCGAGCAGGAGGGTCAACGGAGCGAACTTCAGTGGAATGTGTCGCATGGTGGTGCTCCTCTATTCAGGGATGTTGACCAGCGTGTAATAGGCCTCCGGGTGAAGCAGCGGCTCGCCGTCGCCGCTGCGGACCCCGCCGAGATGGAGCTCATGGACGTAGCCGGCCCGCAGCGGTTCGAGGGTCAGGTGGACCCTCATGCCGTCACCGGCCACATCGGCCGAACGAATGGCGACCTCCAGTTTGTCTTCCTCGGGTCCGCCGTAGTTCTCGCTCAGCCGATACGTGTAGCTCTCCATCCGGTAGGACGCGGGATCCCCCGCGGTTTCCGGATCGACGGGCCTGGTGAACGTGAGTTCGAAGCCGTTCGGCCGCGCCCGCATCTCGTGGGCCTCGAACGGCGTGTCGCCGGTCCAGACGATCCGCTGGAGACCGTGCGACTTCGGACCGATGCTGCCCCAGCCGCGCTCGGACAGGCCGGCGAAGAGCGAGCCGTCGTCGGCGAACGAGAGACGGATCACGCCGCTGTCGAGGCCGCGCCGGAAGTTGAACGCGGCGCCCTGCCAGTGGCCGCCGACCTTCTCCAGGAAGACCCGCATGACCATCGCGTGGTGCTGGTCGCCGACGAAGACCTGGCCGGCGAAGGGTCCGAAGCGCCCGCCGGTGGTGTCCCACTTGAGGCCGGAGGGCGACTGACCCATCTTCACGTAGGGGAACCAGACGGAGGGCATGCGGAAGTTGGGGATCAGTCCGGGAAGGTCCTTCATGAACGTGCCGCCTTCGGGCTGCCCGTCGGGCGGCGGCTCGACCATCGACTCGGGCAGCAGGGTCGAGGCCATGCCGTGCGGATGGCCGTGGAAGTCGCCGACCTCGATCAGCGACAGCTTGGAGGCGTTGTTCCACTCGCCCTGGTTGTCGGTGTAGAAGACGTCGCCCCCGGGGCTGACCTCGACTCCGGCCGGCGAGCGGAGCCCGGCGGCCACGAACTCGGTGGCGCCTGTGGCCGGATCAACCCGGACCGCCCAGCCGCGCCAGTCGGCCGGACCGTACGGCTCGGCGCCGAACGGGATGTTGAGGGTGATCCAGAGCCTGCCGTCCGGCGTCAGCCGCGGGCCGAAGACGTACTCGTGGTAGTCGCCGCTGGTCTCCCAGGCGTCCGACACGGTCTCGAAGACATCGGCCCGGTCGTCGCCGTCGGTGTCCCTGATCCGGGTCAGTTCACCGCGCTGGGACGTGTAGATCCAGCCGTCGAGCTCCAGCAGGCCGAGCGGCTGTCCGAGCCCGAAGGCGTACTGCCTGAAGACGGGCGCCGGCGGATCGCTGAAGGCGTTCTCGACGATGAAGATCTCGCCGCGCCGGGTGGCCGCCATGATGCGGCCGTCGGAGAGCTGGAGCAGGCCGCCCACCTCCATCGACATGCCTTCGGGCAGGGGCATCGTCAGGACGCGGTAGTACTGCTCCTCGGCGGCGGTCTGCGAACCGAGCGCTTCCCGCTGGCTGGCGAGCAGCGCCTTCTCGATGTCTCGCCGGTCTTCCTCGTCGGGCGGTTCCTGGGTGAATGCCGGCAGCGCGAGCAGCGCCGCGAGAAGTGCGGTGGCGGCGGCGTGGCCGGCCTTCGTTCGGTGGCAGCGGGGGAACATCACCAGGACAGGATCACATCCAGTTCGAGGGTGCCGTGCGGTTCAAGCTCGATCCGCTGTAGAAGCTGCCGGACACCCTGGGAGTCACGGACGATCGGCGTGAGGTCCTCTTTGGAGGCGAGAGAAACGTCGAGCGTGCCGTCCACGGACCAGGTGCGGTCCGGGCCGGGCGCGATCTCCTCGCCCTCGGCCAGCAGCAGGAAGAGAGGCCGCGGCGCGGCGCCGCCGGCGAGCCGGAAGCGACGCGCGAGATCCGCGCCGCCGGCGCCGGGCAGGGGCGTCGGGGTTTCCTCGATGACGACGTTCCCGAGACGGTAGCGGAGAGACGGGCGTCCCAGATCGTCCAGCCGGTAACCGAGGAAACGGCCGCCGACGTTGCGGTCGTAGCGGCCCGTTGCCGGCCAGGGGCTGTCGATGTCGTCCAGATCGGCGAAGGCCGGACCCGCCGGCAGGGTGAGAACGTCCGTACCGTAGGGGCCGAAGAACTGGCCCGCCCGGCCCTGCCAGGTTCCCTTCGCATCGAAGAAGGCGCCGCGCCAGATCTTCGCCAGGCGGACGGTGTTCGCGTCGAAGGCGGCGTGGACGTTCTCCGGGTAGCCGATCGCGATCGCCCTGGGGCCGACGTCGATCATGTGCGTGCGAAAGACGAGCGGGCGCTGGTCCGGAACCAGGACCAGCTCGGAACCGATGTCCATGCCCTCCGGCGCCGGCATCGAGGCGCCGAGCGACAGGAAGCCCCAGAGCGCCTCGATCTGTCCCCCGGTCGTGCCACCGCCGAGGTCCGGGAAGTTCGCCTCACCCTCCGGCCAGTAGGCGGGCATCCTCGTTCCCGGCCGGATCGCGGCCGGATCGCGCAGGAACCGCTCGACCCAGCCGGGGCGCAACCGGTCGTAGGCCGTCGCCAGGTCGATCGTGGAGATCCCGGGCGCCGGATGCACGTGGATGTCGTGGCAGGTCACGCAGCCCATGCCGCCCGTGCTGATCAGTTTGAGGCCATCTTCCGTGGCGGCTGCGGAGAGAGGCGGCTCATCCAGATCGCCGGGCAACGCGTCGACCGTTTCCAGCGCGTCCGCGAGGCGCTCGGCCGCGCCGGCAGGGAAGCCCGGCATCCTGACCTCCATGAAGTCGCGCCGGACGTGCAGGCGGTCGCCTGTGAGGGTGGAGCGCAGCGCTCCCGGCTTGAGCTTGCCGCCGACCCCGTGGAGAGGAGGTGGCAACCGTCCCTCGTCTCCCAGGTCCTGGTCGTCGACGACCCGGAAGTGCCTGGCCCGAACCGGATCGGGACCGCCGACCTCCACCTCGCCGATCCGGCGCTGGTGGCACGCGAAGCAGTTGAAGCTCGCCATCGTGAGGGTGATCTCGTCTTCGGGCCGACGCTCGGGCGGCGGGTCCGCAAGCGCCGCGAGCGCGGCCCGGATGGCCTGCTTCTGGTGCGTGGTCAGCCGGTACCGCGGCGACGTTTCGCCTCCGTGCATGGCGGGTTCGGCGAGCGCCTTCTCGGGATCCAGGGCTTCGAGCGCCGGAGCCCTGGCGCGAGACACCGCGTAGGACCGGCCACGCTCGGGATCGACGCCCGGCGACGTGTGGCATGCGGAGCAGCCGTAGCGTGCAAAGAGCATGCTGCCGTTCTCTTCGTAGCGCCGGTTGGGCGCGGCAGGGCCGTCCGCTGGCCGCAGGCGGACGCTCTCGTGACTGGTCAGCTGGTGGAGCTGCGTCGGCTCCGGCAGCGTCGTGCCGTCGACCCGCACGTCGACGAATGGTCGGCCCGTGCTGCCGCGCATGAAGTAGGTCACCTCCACGGCATGGTCGCCGGCCTCCAGCTCGGCTGCGACCTCCGTTTCCCGGCGGCTGAAAGGAGGCTTCGTGGCGACGACCCCGTCGCCGACCCTCAGCGAGGAGCCTGATCGCCGGTCCGACGCGAGGGTGAAGGTGTACTCCCCGGCGGCGGGCAGTCGCAGCAGGCCGCTGAAGCGGAACGCGTGGTTGCCGTTGTTCATCGAGATCGGCAGATCCAGCGCGAGGGTGGCGATGCGGCCGACCCCGGCCGGGCGCAACGCGTCGAGGTCCGGCGCCGGGCGAAGGAAGAAGCCTGGTACGTCTTCGTCCTGTTCCGGGTCCAGGTAGTACTCGAACTCGAAGCCGCGGCGCCGTTCGGCGACCAGGGGTGTCTGACCGCGCAGCAGGTAGACCGCGATGGCCTCCGCCTCCTCCCGCTCCAGGTGGAGCGGTGGCATGCGTCCGCCCGGCCGCGGGGCGCGCGGATCGAGCAGGAACTCGACCAGCGCCGTGACGGATGTCTTCGCGTCCAGGTCGGGAAGCGGGACGGAGCGGATTGCCGGTTCGCCTTCCACGCCTTCCGGCGCGTGGCACGCGACGCAGCCGACCGAGTGAAAGAGCCTCCGTCCCCGCTCGACAGTGGCCCGGAAACGGTGGACGTGGAAGTCTCCCAGGACTTCTGCGGCGACCGGCGTGTGTGGCGTTCCGCCGCGCGGCTCGGGATTGTCGGCGTTCGCCGACCCCGACCCGCGGTGAGCGAGGTAGCCGACGAGGGTGCTGGCGACGTCTTCCCGGTCGTCCGGCTCCAGCGAGTGGAGCACCTCCGGCATCGCCGAGCCCGGTTTCTTCGCGTGGGGGGCCATCAAGTAGTCCTTGAGCCATCGGCCGGTGGCGCGCTCCGCGATGCGGTCGAGGTCGGGCGCCGTGCGGACGGGGATCCGCCGGGCCATGGCCGGCGTCGGCTCGTGGCAGGAGAGGCAGTTCAGTTCGCCGAGTAGAAGCTCGCCCAGGGCGGCGTCGTCCGCGGCTTCGGCGAGGCGGAGGTGCTCGTAGCCGGGGACGACGGGTGGCGGGTCCGGTGGAGGCGCCTGCGCCTGCACACGGACGCCAGGCGCCGCCGTCGCGAACAGGCAGATGAGCGGCACGAACGAGACGATCGCGCTAGAACGGCTGGACTGCATTCAGTGAATCCCGGTCACGATACACCGTGTGGCCGCCTCTCGGGCTCGCCGCTTCGCGGCATCGCCCTGGTGCCGGCCAGAAGGCCGGCGCACCGACAGCCGCACCGACAGGCGCACGGACGGGCGGCTACGATTCAGTAATGGGCGTCGCAGATTCGAGGAGCTACCGGCGCTCATCCGCGCTTGCCTTGCTGCTCCTCGTGGCGGCCTTGTCGGCGTGCTCCCCCGGGGAACAAGCCTCCGCGCCGGCTCCCGAGCCGGCCATTCCCCACCCGGAACTCGCGGAACTCGACCCGCCTCTGGCCCGCGAGATCGAGGCGCGCCGCGCCGCCCTCGACTCGCTACTCGCCGATCAGGAAGCCAGCGCCGTCGACCGGGCCCGGGCCTTCGGCGACCTGGGCCGGCTCTACCAGGCCCACCGACTTCTGGAACCCGCGCTCGCGTGCTACCGCGAAGCCCACGCGCTGGATCCCGAGTCATTCGCCTGGGCGTACTACCTCGGCGTTCAGGCGGCGGGCGCCGGCGACATCGAGACCGCGCGTCCGGCGTTTCGCAACGCCCTCGATCTTCGAGCCGACGACG
Organism: Holophagales bacterium; assembly: GCA_009845425.1. Classification (GTDB taxonomy): domain Bacteria; phylum Acidobacteriota; class Thermoanaerobaculia; order Multivoradales; family Multivoraceae; genus Multivorans. The sequence goes on along the minus strand of VXZQ01000001.1, from coordinate 393,415 downwards.
CGCCGGCCCTTGTCCGCCTCGCCGACCTCGAGCTCGAACATGGCAAGGTCGACGAAGCCGAACTTCTCTACGTCCGGGCCGCGGTGGTGGACGACTCGGCCGCCGTGGCCTATGGGATGGGCCGGGTCGCCGAAGAGCGGGGCGAGTACGCAGAAGCCATCGAGCAGTTCGAGCGGGCGCTGACACTTCAGCCACGCGCTTCCGTCATCCACTACCACCTCGGTCAGGCCTATCGCGAACTGGGCGAGTTCGACCGGGCCGGGGAAGCGCTGGCGCGGAGCGGGCCGCTCCGCGTCGCCATGGCCGATCCGTTGATGCACGAATTGACGACGCTCGCCATCGGCGCCTTGCCTCACCTCGACCGGGGCCATGCCGCCGCCCGCGAGGGCCGGCTGGGCGATGCGGAAGCCGCCTACCGGCAGGCGGTGGCGGCTGATGCGACGAACGTGCGCGCACACGAGAGCCTGGCGACGCTGCTGGTGCGCCGCGGCGATCCGGAGGGAGCGATCGAACACTTCGGCGTCGCGGTGAGGCTGGAGCCGGAGAATGCCCAGACCCATTCGGACCTCGGCGTGCTCCTGGCTGAACAGGGGCGTAACGACCGGGCCCTGGAGCATCTCGTCCGGGCGGTCGAACTCGAACCCGGGAACGGCGAGGCCCGGCTGGGACTAGGCGCCGTGCTGGCGCAGACGGGCAGTTTCGAGGAGGCAGTGGTCGAACTGGAGGCGGCCTTGCGGCAGATCCCGGAAGGCCGGCGGACGCCCCGCCTTCACTTCGGCCTCGCCGAGGCCCTGGTTCGCACGGGGCGGCTCGAGGAGGCGCTCCCGCACTACACCCAGGTGCGCGACCTCGACCCGACCCAGGGTGTCGCCTGGCTGCGCGAGGCGACCGTGCTGATGGGCCTGGGACGTTTCGCGGAGGCCAAGGCGACGCTCGAGGAACGGCTGCGAGTCGACTCGACGGACGGTCGCGCCGCTCACTCCCTGGCGAGGCTCCTCGCCGGCGCACCCGATCCGACCCTCCGCGATGGTCCACGAGCGATGACGATCGCAGGTGCACTCCTCCAGGCCGACAACGCCGCGCCGAACGCGGAGACCGCCGCGATGGCGCTGGCCGAGGTGGGCCGCTTCGAGGAGGCGGTCAGCATCCAGCGCACGCTCGTCGAGGAGGCGCGCCGGCGAGGCCGCACCGGCGAAGAGCGACGCCTCACCCGCAATCTGGAGCGGTACGAACGGAGCGAGGCCTGCTGCGCCCGTGTAGCGGATGCGTTTCCGCCCTACTGAGCCCGCGTTAGCGCCGAGAGCGACGCCATGGTGTCGCTTCAGCGACAGAAGAGCGATTGTCGTGTCCTCCGTCTGGATCCGTAGTACGATCCGGCCCTTCAATTCTCAACCAAAGGAGCCTCGCTGTGAGTGCAACCGAATCCCGCATTCAGGAACTTGCCCGCCAACACCTCGACATCGGAAGAGACCTGGATCTCGACGCCGGTCTGCTTTCCTCCGACATCTCGTCCCTTGACGCGGTGGCCTTCGTGAAGAAGGTCGGAGAGGCGTTCGGCGTTGAGGTTCCCCCCGAGGAGGTTGCGAACTGGAAGAACCTGCGGGACTTCGCCGCGTTTCTCGATTCCGGCGCCAGTTGAGCGCCGCCGGCGGCGGGGCCTGCCTCGATCCTCGGCTCTAGGCGGGCACCGCGCCGAGTCCTTCCCGGTGTTGAGTCGCACGATTCACAGGTCCGGTCGGGTCACCGTCGTGTACGTGGACCTGGGTCCTTCTGCGGCCCGGGAGCGAGAGGCCCTGACATGGCTTGACGAACCGGAGCAGGCCCGGCGGCGCCGGTTCGCGCGGTCGGGGCCGCGACGCGAGTTCACTCTCTGCCGCGCGTCGCTTCGAGCGCTGCTCTGCCGGGAACTCGACTGCGGCAACGAAGAACTTTCTTTCGTAGCTTCGGATCATGGCAAGCCGTTCGCGCTGGTCGAAGGGCTTACCGCGCCCGTCTCCTTCAACGTGAGCCACAGCGGCCGGCATGGCCTGATCGCGATCGCGCCACGGGGGCGCATCGGCGTGGATGTGGAAGACCGGAAAGCGCGGCGCGACATGGACGACGACATCCGCCTCCTCTTCGCGCCCGGGGAACGGGCGGGACTCGCAGCCGCCGGAGGAAGCCGCAAGGCCGACCTGTTCTACAGCCTCTGGACCATGAAGGAAGCGCTGGTCAAGGCGGCCGGCGTCGGTCTGAGGATCGACACCACGAGCTTCGAGATTCCCCCGGCGATGAGTCGAGGCGCGACCCGTTGTCTCGTGCGCCTTCCTGTGGCGCCGTCCGTTCAATGGCGGCTGGAGAACCTCGGCAACCGGCGCTATGCCGCGGCGCTCGCCGTCGAGGACCTGCCGGCGGACGCCGTGGACAGCCTCGAGCCGCAGTTCGCGTAGGCGAGAGAAAGCGGTAGCCCGTTGACTGTCTGGGAGGTCCCCGCGCCCCTTGCCGTGGACGAGGTGCGGCTCGACGAGGAGACGGTCACGACGGTACGACGGCATGGCCGGCCGGACGCGCCGTTGCGTCTGGTTCTGAGTCACGGCAACGGCCTCGCCATCGACGCCTACTACCCCTTCTGGTCCCGCCTGGCGGACGAGTTCGACCTGATCGTCTACGACGTCAGAAACCACGGCTGGAATGCCGTCGGTGAGCAGACGGACCACAACATCCCGGCGATGATCCACGACCATGACGTCCTAGCCGGGACCATCGCCGAGCGCTATGGCGACAAACCGACCGTCGGCGTCTTCCATTCGCTGACGACGATCGTCGCCATCCTCTCGTTCTCCGACCCGTACTCGGCTCTGGTCCTGTTCGATCCGCCCTTCTGCAAGCCCGCCGCGAGTGAGACGGAGTTCGACGACGCCGCCGACCGCGCGACGGCACTGACCCGGCGGAGGGCGTCCTACTTCCAGTCCGAAGAGGAGTTCTCGGACCTTCTCCGGTACTCCCCGGTCTATGCCCGGGTGCTGCCGGGCGTGCGGGAACTCGTCGCAGCAACCACCCTCAGGATGGCGGAGGACGGTGAGGGCCGCGAGCTCCGCTGTCCGCGGGAGTTCGAGGCGCAGGTCTCGGAGTACGTTAGGAGCTTTGCCCCGCTGCTGGATCTGAGCCTGCTTTCCTGCCCGACGAAGGTGATCGGGGCCGATCCGACCCTGCCGTATGCGTACCTGCCGAGCTTCGATCTAGCGCACATCCGGAACGTGGACTACGACTTCATCGCGGACTCCAGCCACTTCCTGCAACTGGAGAAGCCGGCGGAATGCGTCGCGATGCTCCGCGCTTTCCTGGTTCAGACCGGGCTCTTGGGAGGGTCCACCCAGTGACGCCTGCGCTCGAAGGGATAGCCGGGCAGCGAGATCCGGCGGCGATTCTCGCCGGCGAAGAGGCCCGCGAAGGAGACCGGTAGTCCGGCCTCGTAGGCCGCGGCCGCGGCCTCGAGGAACCCGCCGCCGGGGCGCTCAGCGGCGTCGCCGGACGGCGACCGCAGGCTCGCCAGCGCTAGCGGGGCGCCGTCGGTTCCCGCGTCGCCGGCGGCTTTCGCGTCGGACGTCGGCCACGCGTCGGCGATCGCCGGAGCCACCGACCGACGCGGGCCGATCTCCAGCACGACCTGGACTCCGCGGTCCGCCAGAGTCGCGGCACATGCTTCGGGTTTGGCGGGCGCCTCGTCGCGTTGGAGCCAGAAGGAGGCAGCAAGTGCGTCGTCCACCGCCAGCGGGTGACCGTCAACGCCGCGGATCATCGTGAGGGAAGGGCGTTCGAGGACCACGGGTCCTTCGGCCGCCGCCGACTCGCCCGCGGCGGCCGCCAGGCGGAGGCCGTCTTCCAGGCTGAAGATCCGGGCGGCGTGGGCCGCGGCCAGCTCACCGGCGTCGGACCCGACGACGACGCTCGGCCGGATCCCGATGCTCGACCAGAGGGCGGTCAGCGCGCATTCGAGCGCATAGACGGCCGGACAGGCCCAGGCCGGATCGTCGAGATCGCCCGAGGCGTCCGTTCGCCCGAACATGACGTCCAGGAGCGATTCGCCGCGTTGCTCACGGAGCACGTCGTCGCAGCGGTCGAGTACCGTCCGAATCACCGGCTCGGTCCGGTAGAGCGCCTCTCCCATGCCGGGCCAGGCGCTGTCCCGGCCGGGGTAGACGAAGGCGACATTCGTTGCGTCCAGCGGTTTCCGCCCGCCGTTCGTTTCGGAGAGCGCCCGGAGACTCTCGACCAGCGATGCCCCGTCCCGGAACACGACCGCGGCGCGGTGCGGGAAGTGACTCCGGCCGGTGCCGGCGGTCCACGCCAGGTCGGACAGGAGCGGACCGGCCGCGCTGCCGTCGGACTCGAGGGCGCCGTCGTGGCCGTCGACCCAGCCGAGGAAGCGCCCGGCGAGCGACCGCAGGGCGGTTTCCGACTTCGCGGAGAGCGGCAGGATGCGGGTCTGGCGTGCGCCCGGCTCGGAGTCACCGTCCGGCGCGGCGTAGCCTTCTACGACGACGTGCACGTTCGTCCCGGAGAACCCGAAGGCGCTGACTCCGGCGCGGGCCGGACGGCCGTTGGCCGGCGGCCAGTGCGTTCGTTCGGACGTGACCCGCACGGGCAGGCGGTCCCAGTCCACGCCCGGGTTCGGCGTCTCGAAGTGCAGGTGTTTCGGAATGACTCCGTGACGCATGGCGAGAACGACCTTGATCAGTCCCGCGATGCCCGCGGCCGATTCGAGGTGCCCCATGTTCGTCTTCGCCGTCCCGATCAGCAGCGGACGCTCGGCGTCCCGCTCGCGGCCGTAGACGGCGGCCGCGGCCTGCACCTCGATGGAATCGCCGATCTCCGATCCGGCGCCGTGAGCCTCCAGGTAGTCGACATGGGCCGGTGCGATGCCGGCGCGGGACAGCGCCTCCTCGATGACCTGCTCCTGGGCGGGACCGCTCGGCATCGTCATTCCCGCGGCGGTGCCGTTGTGGTTGACGGCGGAGCCCCTGATCACTGCCCAGATTCGATCGCCGGCGGCCACCGCTTCGCCCAACCGCTTGAGGAGGACGACGCCGCAGCCCTCGCCGCGAACGTAGCCCTCCGCCGAAGCGTCGAACGTGGCGCAACGTCCGGTCGACGTCAGCAGGCCGTGCTCGAGCAGGAGTTTGCTGAAGTTGGGCGAGAAGATCGCATTGACGCCGCCGGCCAGGGCCAGGTCCACCTCGCCGCGCTCCAGCCCCGTGGCCGCGGCGTGGACCGCCGCGAGCGACGCCGCGCACTGCAACTGGAAGGGCAGGGCAGGGCCCATCAGACCGAGCGTGTAGGCGACCCGTCCCACGGTGGTGCTGGACATCGTGCCGACGGAACCGCCGTCCGAGCCGCTCGCGATCAACAGATCCCGGTACTCGCTCGCGTTCAGGCCGGCGAAGACGCCGGTGCGGCTGCCCCTGAGCCCTTCGGGATCGATCCCGGCGTCTTCCAGGGCCTGCCAGCTCGTCTCCAGCAGCATCCGCTGCTGCGGGTCCATCGCCTCCGCCGCGATCGGCCGGAGACCGAAGAACCTGGCGTCGAACAGTTCGAGACCGCCGACGTAGCCGCCCCAGCGATAGGCCGGGTGCTCGGCCTCGGGATCGCCGACGCGGTCGAGCCAGTAGTCGACCCCGGTGCGTCCCTCCGTGACCAGATCGGCCCCCGCCAGGAGCTGCTCCCAGTAGGTCGCCACATCCGGGGCGCCGGGGAAACGGCAGGCCATGCCGACGATGGCGATGCCCTCCTGGTCCGTTTCGGTCGTCTGACGGCGGGGCTGTGCGACAGGCTTCTCGGGAACGCGGGGCGCGCCGGTGAGGCTTTCGATCTCGCCTGCCAGGTGGCCAGCGAGTTCCGCGCTGCTGGGGTAATCGAAGACGATCGTGTTGGACGTCGTGTACTCGCCGGCGAAGGCGCGGTTCAGCCGGTTCCGCAGCTCCACCGCCATCAGCGAGTCCATGCCTACGTCGAAGAAGCCGACGGTCGCCGAGGGCGGCGACGGGAGGTGCAGCACGGACTGCAACTCCTGCTGGATGAAGGTCTCCAGCAGATTCCGTTTCTCTTCCGACGGCGCCTCCCGTAGCTGGGCCATCAGGCCGCTGGCGGCGGCCGGCTCCTCGGTCTGCCGGCGCCGGACCTTCCTCGTCGCCAGCAACTCGTCGAAGAACGGCGGCGGTGTCCCGAACTCTTCGGCGACGATGGACCAGTCGGTCGCGGTGACCATGGGCGCGGTCACGTCCTGCCGGACCAGCCGATCGAGCGCCTCGATGCCCTGTTCGGGAGTGATCCACTCCGCGGCGGTGTGGTCGAAACGTCTCCTGATTCTCTCCCTCTGCTCTTCCGCTTCCCCGATGCCCGACCAGGCGCCCCAGGCGATCGACTGGCCGGGGAGTCCCAGACCGCGCCGGTGGGCGGCGAGCTGATCGAGGAATGCGTTGGCGGCGGAGTGATTCGACTGGCCGGGGTTGCCGACCACGCCGATCCCGCTGGAGAACAGGACGAACAGGTCGAGCTCTCTGGTCCTGGTGGCTTGGTGGAGATGCCAGGCGCCGAGGATCTTCGGCCATAACACCTGCTCGAAGCGGTCCCAGGTCTGGTTCTCGATGACGCCGTCCGAGAGGACGCCCACGCTGTGGATGACGCCTCCCAGCGGCTTCGGACCTTCATCGATGCGGGCGAGCAACGCGTCGACAGCGGCGAAGTCCGTGACGTCGGCGATCTCCACTCGCACGTCGGCACCGGCTTCCCGTAGCTCGCGGATGACCGCCTCGGCCTCCGGATCGGGATCCCGGCGGCCGTTGAGAATGACGGCGCCGGCGCCCTGCTCGGCCAGCCAGCGGGCGACCGCGCAGCCGATCCCGCCCAGGCCGCCGGTGACGAGATAGGCACGGTCCGGCCGGAGACCGCCCCCGGCGAGCGGCGGCATGCGGAGGACGTTCTTGCCGGTGTGCCGGGCGGCCCGCATGGCGTCCATCGCCGACTCCAGCTCGCAGAGCGGCCAGACCGTATGCGGCAGAGGCGACAGCTCGCCGGCCGCGAGGCGATCCATGATCCGGGTGAGGGAAGCGCCGGCGCGCACCGGATCGGTCCGCTTCAGCTCATCCACGTCGAGGACGGAGTACGCGACGTCGGGACGCGACGCCGACATCTCCTGTTCGCTCCAGATGCCCCGTTTCCCGATCTCGACGAAGCGGCCGCCGGGACCCAGGCAGGCGAGGCTTGCTTCGATGAAGCCCTCGCTGGTCAGGCTGTTCAACACGACATGGACGCCCTCGCCGTCCGTCGCCCGCAGGATCTCGTCGCCGAACGCGGTCTCCCGGCTGTCGAACACGTGCGCCACGCCGAGGGACCGAAGGAAGGACTGCTTGGCGGCGCTGGCGGTGGCGAAGACCTCGGCGCCGGCGGCCTGAGCCAGTTGAATCGCGGCAAGGCCGACGCCGCCGGCCCCGGCGTGGACCAGCACGCGTTCGCCGGCCTGAAGATCCGCCGTCCGGAACGCGAGATCGGCGGTGACGAAGCAGATGGGCACGGTCGCGAGGGCGGACGTGGAGAAGCCGGCGGGAGCGGGGCGCGACGAGCGCCGCGTTGGTGACGATCTCCGGGGTGAACGAGCCGAATCCCATCCCGGCCACCAGGTCGCCGGCCGCGAGGCCTTCGACTTCTTCGCCGGTCTCCAGCACGCGGCCGACCAGTTCACGGCCGATCTCGCCTCCGGTGGACACCGCGCCGATGCTCATCAGCGCGTCGACGAAGTTGAGACCCATCGCCTCGACGGCGACCCGGACCTCGCCGGGTGCGAGAGCCGGCCGAGGCCGGGGCTTCGCCCGGAGGGTGGTCAGACCGGCCTCTGGATCCTCTGGGCCGACGACCCAGTCGGGGTCCTCCGGCAGGGCGAGACGCGGGTCGTCGGCGCCGGGCCGGATCAGGCGCGCGGCCCTACGGACGCCTCCCCGGTGGGCGATGAGGGTCTCGGAATCGGCGAAGAGGAGTTCCTGAGCGAGTTCCGCGGTCGCCGGCTCTTCGAGGGAGGGGTCGAGGTCGATCAGTCTGGGCTGAAGGTGGGACGCCTCCCAGGACATCGTCTTGCCGAAACCCCAGAGGGTGGCGCCGGCGAGTTCGCCGGACGTTCTTCCCAGCAGGTCGGGCTCGAGGACCAGTGCGCCGCGCGTCACGAACCAGACGCCTTCGGTCGGGCCGACGCCGGCGTCGATGACGCCCTGCGCGAGAGCCAGCGCCGTGGACGCGGCATGGGTTACGTCCTCCGCCATCTCCTCCGTGGTCGCCGACGTTCCGTGTCCATCCAGGGCGTTGAGGTGGACGACGCCCCGGAGAGGCGGTTCCTCGGGCAGTCCCTCCAGCAGCGATCGCCAGGCTTCGCGGTCCGACGGCTCGAGGGTAGCCGTCGTGACGCCCGGAACTTCGGGCAAGGAACCGCCGGAAGCGCGTTCCGCGCGGACCAGAAGGACCGTCTGGTTGCGGGCGGCCAGCTCGACGGCGAGTTGCTCCGCCGTGCCGGCGCCGTCCGCCGCAAGGACCCAGGCGCCTGGCGCTGGGGCGACATCGGCCGGTCCCCGGGCGAGGATGACGCTCGAACCGAGGTGTTCGTCGGTATCCGGATCGTGGGTTCCCAGGAACTCCACGTCCGAGAAGCCGGCGTCGCCCAGTGCGCTGCGCCATTCGGGCGGTCTGGCGAAGGCATGCTCCGCCCGATAGGTGTCGGCGAAGCGCCACCATCCGTCCAGGAGCCCGAAGGTCAGGTCCTGCCAGGTGCGGTGGCGCAGACCTTCGAGGGCGACCAGTTGACCCGACGGGGCGAGCATATGGCGGCAGTGGGACAGCGTCTCGCCCAGGTCCCGGGTTGCGTGGAGCACGTTCGCTGCGATGACCAGGTCGTAAGCGTGAGCGTCGAAGCCCTGTGCCGCCGGATCCGCCTCGATGTCCAGGCGCCGGTACTCGATCGGCGCGCCGGTCGCGGCGAAGCGTTCTTCGGCCTGCGAGAAGAAGCCTGCCGAGATGTCGGTGAAGGTGTAGTCGACCCTGTCCGAAGGCAGACGCGGGAGAACCGCCTCGGTGGCGGACCCGGTCCCCGCCCCGACTTCCAGTATCCGCAGCCGGCGGTCCTCCGGCAGGCCCGCGACGGCCGCCTCGACCGCGTCTCCGAGCATCCGGTTCGCGGAGCGGTTGGCCGGCGCCTGGAGGTACACGCCCGCCGCGCCGGGCCCTTCGTCGCTGAACATCAGCGTCATCGGGTCCGTGCTGCCCTGGAGCACGTCGGCAAGAGCCGGGCCGCAGCGGCAGAGCAGACCGAGCTCGTTGGAGCCGTGGGGGTGCTTGACCCGAAGCTTCTCGGCGAGACGTTCGGGGTCCGCCAGGGCTTCGTCGGGGAGCGGGGCGTCCGCTCCGGCCGCTACGACGTAGCCCCCGTCGGAGGGGCTCAGGATGCCCGCCTCGGACAGGATGGCCAGGAGCCGGTGGAACAGGCGCCGGTGCTCGTCGACGACGTTCAGTTCGCGGCGGAGATCCTCGGCCGAGACCTCCGCCGCGGCCCAGCGCTGCCACCCCATTCCCTCGAGCGCCGAGAGGACGTAGGCCTGGGACAGCCGCTCGAGGTCACGGAGCAGGGTGACCCGGTCCGCCGCATCGACATCGCGCTCCGCCAGGTGCTCGGCCAGAGTGCGCGACTGGCCGGCGACCGTCGCCGGGCTGGCCAGGAAGTCCGCGGCCGGCACGCTTCCGTCCAGCGGCTGTTCGCGCCAGGCGACCTCGTACAACAGGTCCTTCATCCCTGCCCTGGCCGAGAGGAGGGCGCCGCGGGTGGCTCGCTTGACGGTGAAGCCGAACAGGCCGCCGAGAGGCGCGCCGTCCGTTGAGTAGAACCGGACGTCCCCCGTCACGACCTCGGGCGGCTCGGACGACGCGGCGTCCGCTCCGCTCCGCTCGCCGGACGTCCTCACGGTCGCGTGGCAGAGAAGCCTGCTCGGCATCGGTCCCGCTACCCACAGCCTCTGCCAGCCGAACGGCATGTACACCGCCCCCTGCTCGGCAACGGTGTGGTGCCGGGCCAGCGACAGAACCTGGAAACAGCCGTCCAGCAGCAGGGGATGCAGTTCCATCCCCGTCGCGTCGACCGAGTCGTTGAGGGCGAGCGTTGCCAGGGACTCTCCTTCCCTTGCCCAGGCGGATTCGATTGTGTGGTACGACGGGCCGAGGTAGATGCCCGTCGCGGACCGCATCGCGTAGAACTCGACCGGATCCTGGGGCGTCAACTCGGCCTTGAGCGCTTCCACGTCGAGCGGCGGAAGCGGTTCGACGTCCGACCTTCCCGAGGAGAGTCGACCGCCGGCGTGAAGGGTCCAGCCCTCCTCGCCCTCTCCCTTCGTGAAGATCTCGAAGGGCCGTTCCGCGAGGTCGTCCGAGCCGTCCAGAACGAACTGCAGGGTGCGGCCTCCGCCGCCCGCTCCGCTTTCGGGATCCTCCTCGTCGAGCATCAGCGGGCTGTAGATCTGCAGTTCGTCCACGACCGCCGGGCCGTCGCCATGGCTCAGCGCCACCGAGACCGCCATGCCGCCGTGGAGCCCGCCGGGGACGACGACCTGCTCGTACACCAGGTGATCCAGCAGCCACGCGGGATCGGAGGCGAACACCTCCGTCTCGAACATGACCTCGCCGCGGGGCGACTCGTGCCGGACGCCGAGCAGCGGATGTCCGTCGTCCTTGTGGCGCCGCTTCGATGTCCGGACCCAGTGCTGGATCCGCTGGAACGGATAGCCCGGCAGGGTGATCCGGCTCCGCTCCTCGCCGGCGAACAGACCCTCGAACTCGATGTCGAGGCCCGCCTCCCAGGCGCCGGCAACGGCCTCGGTGAAGCCGCCGCTGGTGTCGATGGGCGGCTCCTCGGCGTCGCGGGGCGGACGCTGCAGACTGGCGACAACCGACGGGGATCCCGCAGGCGCGGACGCGGGCCAGATCATCGAGACCACGGGGCCCAGCACGGCGTGGGGGCCAATCTCCACGACCGCGTCCACTCCCATCTCCGCCAGGGTCTCGACGCTGGCCCGAAACGCCACCGGCTCGCGGGCGTGGCGACGCCAGTACGCGGCGTCCATCCGGTCGTCCGGGTCGAGCAAGCGGCCCGTGATGTTGCTGACCAGGGGGACGGAGGGAGCCGGAGGCGAGGGCGCGATCTCGTTGACGGCGACTTCCAGCTCGTCCAGGGCGGGTTCGATCAGGGCGCTGTGGTACGCGGGACTCCGGCGCAGCCGGTGCGTCTTGACGCCCTCGGCTTCGAAGCGGGCGAGCACGGCGTCGAGTTCGGCGGCCGGCCCGCTCACCACCTGCTGCGCTCCGTTGTCGACGGCAACCGAGAGGTCCGCGTCGTTCGAGCCGGCGTTGTGCTCGGTTACCGTTTCGGCGACGCGGGAGGCGGGGGCGAAGACGGCGGCCATTGCGCCGTCGGCGCGCGTGGCGCCCATCAACGTGCCGCGCGCGGCGGCGTAGCGAAGACCCTGCTCGAGGGTGAAGCCGCCCGCGGCCCGCGCCGCGGCGATCTCGCCCAGGCTGTGGCCGACGACTACGCTCGGCTCAACACCCAGGCTGTCCCAGAGCGCGACCAGCGCGCACTCCAGGGAGTAGATGGCGGGCTGGGTCCAGGTCGGTTCGTCGAGCAGGCCGTCGGTCCCGTTCTCTCCGAACATGACGTCCAGCAGCGAGACCTCGCGATCCTCGGAGAGCAGCCGGTCACAGCGGTCGAGCACCGAGCGGAACACGGGCTCTCGTTCGTACAGGGCCCTGCCCATGCCGGGCCATTGACTGGCCTGGCCGGTGAAGACGAAGGCCACCTTCTGCGCTGCGCGGGGTGGGTCGCCATCCTGGCCAGCGGCCAGGTCCTCGAGTTGCTGCCGGAGCTGGGCGCTGGCTCCCGGGTCGCTAAAGACGACGCCGGCCCGGTGCGCGAAGTGGCTCCTCCCGACCGCGGCCGTCCAGGCCAGGTCGGAGAGTTCCGGGTGCGTCTGTTCGTCGAGCCAGGACAGGTAGCGTCCGGCCGTTTCGCGAAGGGCCTCGGGCGACCGGGCCGAGAGCGGCAGGAAGCGGGTTTCGCGAAGCGCCGGTTCCTCGCCCGGCTCCGTTCGGCCGTTGACAGGCAGGCGGAGGCCAGTCGGAAAGGACGCGCGGACGGCGCCGGCCTCGGCCTCCAGCTCGTCGTAGCCCTGCACCAGCACGTGGCCGTTGGTCCCCGACCAACCGAACGAGTTGACGCCGGCCAGGCGGGGGCGACCCGGGTGGATGGGCCAGTCCGTCATCCCGTCGGTGACGCGGACAGGCAGGCGGTCCCAGTCGATGTTGGGGTTCGGGTTGCTGAAGTTCAGGTGACGCGGAATGACCCCGTGTCTCATCGCCAGGACCGCCTTGATCAGGCCCGCGACGCCGGCGGCGGGTCCGAGGTGTCCGATGTTCGTCTTGACGGAACCGACCAGCAGGGGGTGTTCCGCGTCGCGCTCGCGTCCGTAGACGGCTGCCGCCGCGTTCAGCTCGATGGGATCGCCGACGATCGTGCCGGTGCCGTGGGTCTCCAGGTAGTCGACGTCGGAGGGGGAGGCGCCGGCCCGCGCCAGGGCCTCCTCCATCGCCTTTTCCTGGGACGGAGCGCTGGGCACGGTCAAGCCCTGGCTGGCGCCGTCCTGATTGACCGCCGAGCCGGGAATGACGGCCCAGATCCGGTCACCGTCCGCCTTGGCGTCGCTGAGGCGCTTGAGGACGATCAGGCCGCAGCCCTCGCCGGAGACGAAACCGTCGGCGGCCGCGTCGAAGGTCCAGCACTGGCCCGTCGGCGACAGCATTCCCGCGTTGGCGCGCAGCTCGAGCGGTCGTCCGGCGAACTGGGCATGGACGCCGCCGGCCAGAACCAGGTCCGCCTCACCACGCTGGAGCCCGGCCACGGCCTGGTGGATGGCGACCAGCGAGGATGAGCAGGCGGTGTCGATCGCCATCGACGGCCCTTCGAGGCCGAGAACGAAGGAGACCCGGCCGATGGCCGTGTTCAGCGCGTTGCCGGTGGCGGCGTAGAGCCCGGCCGCGGCCTCGCTCGTGCCGGGATCCGAGATCGCCATGTCCCGGTAGTCCATGATGCTGATGCCGGCATAGACGCCGGTGCGGCTGCCCTTGAGGCTCCCGGGGTCGATGGCCGCGTCCTCGAGCGCCCACCAGCTCACCTCCAGCATCATGCGCTGCTGGGGATCGAGCATCTGCGCCTCGATCGGTGAGATGCGGAAGAACTCCGCGTCGAACAGATCGAGGTCCTCGACGTACGCCCCGAATCGGATGGCCTCGTTGCTGGCGGCGAACTGGGGGAACTGCCGCCCCGGGCGCCCGATGACGGAGCCGGGCGGGCCCTCCACGACCGCGTTCTCGGCGGCCAGGAGCTGTCTCCAGTAGCCGGCGAGGTCCTTGCTGCCGGGGAAGCGGCAGGCCATGCCGATGATCGCTACCGGCTCTTCGCGGGGCGGGCCGTCCGGAGAACCTGGGTGGTGGGTGTTCGACATTGAGCGGCCTCCAGTCGCGTGGAGGACACTCTATTCACCTGGAGGGTCGCAATCTAGGAGCTTGCGTCGCGCGCGCCGGTTGCGCGAGGCGTTTCAGTCGGCCGTTCGCGCGCCGGCATTCAGCAGGTAGCGGTACAGCCTCGCCGTGAGCTTCGGGTCGCTCTCCTCGAGCAGCCGCAGGGCGGAAGCGGTCAGCGTCGCTGTCGTGCAGGGCTCGTCGGCGACGACCGCGGCCGCCGCTGTCGGGGCGGCGACGGGCGCCCGGGGCTCGACCGCGTCGCCCGGCCCCAGTTGGCGGCTGCGCGCGCCGGCTGCGTCGAACACGGAGGCCCGTCCGGCGGTGATCAGCTGGAGCGTGTCGTTCGACTCGCCGGCGGCAAGGAGAGTTTCGCCCTCGGCGTGCTCCCGGGTGTCCAGCCAGTCCCGGAGATCGCCGACCAGCTCCTCGAAGAGGACCTGCCGGTCGAGGTGACGCTCCATGTCGGCGCCCACGGTCTCCAGCAGGGAAGGCTCTCCGCCTTCCGCGTCGTCGGGCGGCTCGTAGGAGGAGATCAGCACGTCCTCGCAGTGTTCCAGCGCCTGATCGTCATCCGGAGCGAAGACGACGCTGCCGAACACCGGCGGCGGCAGGTTCCGCTGCAGCTCCTTTTCGAGCGTGGCGGGGGCCCTGCTCATGACCACCCGGGTGCCGGCGCGGCGAGCGGCCAGGATGAAGCGGCACATGGCGCTGACGGTCGAGAAGTCGAGGCCGGATACAGCCTTGAAGTCGAGCACGATGCACACAGGCTTGGGCTCTTCGCCGAGTGACCCCTGGAGCCGGTCCGCCAGCGGATAGCCGGCGCCGAAGAAGATGTAGCCCCGAAGCCTGTAGCCCCGGACCCGCGACCCCTCGGCCCGCAGGATCGCCCGGTCCGGTATCGCGCGGACGCGATGGCTTCGCTCGTCCCGCAGGGAGAAGGTTGCGTCGACGACGTCGACCCGACTCAGGCGCACGACGAAGAAGAGGATCGTGATCAGCATGCCGATGGCGACGCCTTCGAGGAATCCCAGGGCCAGGATCGTCACGAAGATCACCAGGATGATCGCGTAGTCGCTCGGCGGCAGGCGCTTGCGGACCTTCAGCAGCCACTGGTCGAGCAGTGCCACGCCCGTGAACAGCAGGACCCCGCCCATGAGCGGCACGGGCACGAGTGTGAGCAGGACGTCGCCGAAGATCAGCGGCGAGGCGGTCACCACCGCCACCGCGATGCTGGTCGACTTGAGGCCGGCGCCGAGCATCAGGTTGCGAAGAGAGGTCGGAACGACGTACGTGCCGGGCGGTGCGCCGCCGAGGCCGGCCGCCAGACTCCCGAGTCCGACGGCGCCGAACTCCCGGTTCCAGTCCAGCTCGCGACCGGAGGCGAGCTCGATGCCGCCGATGTACAGGGCGGTGCAGAGCAGGGTCACCAGGATCAGGACGAGGATGTTCGGAATCTGAGGGCCGACCGCGCTCCAGTCGATGCGCGCCGCATCGTCGAGTGCCATGGGAGGCCACAGGTCCGATCCCGAGATGCCCGCGAACAGGAGGCCCCTGTCCTGCGCCTCCTGGGTCGAGACACCGAAACGCGCCATGCCGAAGTGCAGGAGGCCCGTGCCGGCGATGAAGCTCCCCGGCATCAGCAGGGGGCTGGGCCAGCGGCGGCTGGCGAAGTACAGGCCGAGGCCGTAGGCGACGCCGACGCCCCAGTTCGTGACGACGAGCGGATCGAACAGCGATGCGAGCGCTTCGGCCTCGAGCCGCACGCCCATGAGCCTCAGAGCCACGACGCAGGCGAGTCCGCCCGTGCCCGCGACGAAGCCGGACGAAACGGGGTAGGGAAAGAAACGCACGAGGTTGGCGAGGCGGAAGCGCTCGATGAGGAGGGCGCAGGCCGCCGTCGCGACCGAACCCACAACGATGATCGCGACCATGGTGGGAAGCAGCTCGTCTCCGGTGGCGGTGAGCGAACCGCCGATCACCCCGAGGGCGATCATCGTCGCCATCGTGGGCCCGGCGGCGGCGCCCGCAAAGCCGCTTCTGAGCCCGGTCACCACGCAGGCGGCGGCGGTGCCGAACAGGATCAGTCCGATGCCTTGTGACAGGTAGGGGGCGAGCTGTCCCGAGAAGGCCAGGCTGACAAGGGCCACCTCGCCGATGATCAGACTGATGCCGGAGACGAATCCGACCGTCAGCACGGTGAACGCCTTTCGGACTGCCGCGTTCGACGCGAGGCCGGCTGGCCCTTTCCGGGGGGGTTCTCCAGTCATCTCGCGTGCCCTTTCCGGGAGACTACTGCGCCCGCAGACTACCCAAGCGGAGCGGCCGGTTCGCGCGAAGCGATCGCTTCTCCCTCTCCCTGGACGAGCGTCCGGTACTCGCCCGGCTGCACGTCCGTCCAGCGCTCGACGGCGCCATCCGGCCACCGGACCTCGACCTCGGTGACCACTGCACCGTTCTCGCTTCCGAGGCCGACCAGCACCCGGGGGTCCCGGGCGGAGACGTAGCTGCCGTCGGTGTGGACGTGGCGCCAGATCGGCGAGGCGCCCTGCCGGTGGATCAGGACCTGGGCGCCCAGCGCGTCGCGGCCGTGGGCCACGAGTCGCAGGCCCAGCCAGGAGCGGTCCTGGCCGACCTGGTTGAGCAGCAGGCGGGTCGGCGCGTTGCTGTTGACGACGACGACGTCCAGGTCGCCGTCGTTGTCGACGTCGCCGAAGGCGGCGCCGCGGCTGACTTCGGACGACTCGAAGACCGCGCCGGCATCGGCCGTGACTTCCGCGAAGCTGCCGTCGCCGAGGTTGTGGAAGAGCTGGTCGGTCTGCCGCAGCGGGTAGGGGTCGCCCGCCCGGATCAGCGCGTCCATGCCGATCACCGCGCCGTTGACGACGAACACGTCGAGCCAGGAGTCGTTGTCGTAGTCGATCCAGCCGATCCCGAAGGCGGTGAACGGCAGGCTCGGCGGCCCGAGTTGACTCGACGCCGACTGGTCCCGGAACAGTCCGGCGCCGCCGTTGACGTAGAGGGTGTTCGTCTCCTGTTCCAGGTGGCTGACGACGATGTCCGGGTCGCCGTCGCCGTCGAAGTCCGCGACGTCGACGCCCATGCCGGCCTCGGGCTGGCCTTCGCGGTTGACGGCGACTCCGGCCAGGAGGGCGTTGTCGGCAAAGGTGCCGTCGCCCCGGTTGATCCAGAGCCGGTTCCACATCAGGTCGTTCGCCACGTAGAGATCGATCCAGCGGTCGCCGTTGAAGTCGGCGGCAACGGCCCCCAGCCCCGAACCGGGCTCGGTGCCGATTCCCGAAGTCGTCGACACGTCCTCGAAGGTCCCGTCGCCCCGGTTGCGGAACAGGCTGTCCGCCGCGGGCCGGTAGGCGCCGGGGGCGCAGTAGGTCAACACACCGCTCGGAAGCGGGCACGGCGTGTTGTCAGCCAGCGAGTAGTCCACGTAGTTGCCGACATAGAGGTCCAGCCAGCCGTCGCGGTCGAAGTCGAAGAACGTGGCGGCGACGGACCAGCGGGGATCGTCGGCGCCCGATGCAGCCGTGACGTCGTCGAACGTGCCGTCGCCGCGGTTTCGCAGCAACTGGTTGGAGCCGAAGTTCGTGACGTACAGGTCCGTCCAGCCATCGTTGTCGAAGTCGCCGGTCGCGACGCCCATGCCGTAGCCGCCGGCTTCGATGCGGCTTGCACCGGTGACGTCGGTGAAACGGAGGTCGGCGCCGGTGGCGCCCGGCTCCAGGTCGTTGCGGTAGAGGCGATCGGTGAGCGGCGTTCCGGGAGGCGGCGGGAAGGTCAGGTCCGGGCCGAGCATCCGGCCCTGGACGAGGTAGACGTCCAGGTCGCCGTCGTTGTCGAAGTCGAACAGTGCGGCGCCGCCGCCCATGATCTCGTTGAAGTAGTGCTCGCCGGACATGCCGTTGAAGTAGACGAAGTCGAGGTTCGCGGTGGGGGCGGCGTCGACGAAGATGGAGGGTTGGGTGGTGGTGGCGGGGTCGGGGGTCGGAGAGCAGCCGATGAGGAGGAAGATCAGCGTGAGGGCGACGTACGCGCTCGCCGCTTTGCGGCATCGCGCCTGGTGCCGGCCAGAAGGCCGGCGCACCGACGGTCGGCGCGGCGGGGCGCTCAACCGCTACGTTCCAGGGCTCGGGCCGAGGCGAGTTCCCGTCGCGCTTCTTCCGGCTGGCCGAGGCGGGTGTAGATATCGGCGAGCAGGTAATGGCCCATCGGCGCCATGTCCGAGCCGGGGTCGAGTTCCAGGCCGGTTCGTGCCAGTTCCATGGCGCGCTCCAACTGTTCGTTGCCGTCGACCAGGGACTTGGCCAGGAAGAAGTGGCCGACGGCGAACTGCGGGTTGATCTCGATCGATTGCTCCAGGGCTTCGGCCGCGCCGTAGCGGTCGCCGAGGCTGTCCAGCAGCCGGCCGAGGTTGAACTGGACGCGGTAGCTCTGCGGGTGGACGTCGAGTTCCCGGCGGTAGAAGTCGACCGCGGTGCGCGGGTCGCCGCGCTGCTCGGCGAGCAGGGCGAGGTTGAAGTGGGCGAGCCGCACGTCCGGCTGAATCGTCAGCGCCTCCTCGAACAACTGCGCCGCGGTTGCGAGATCGGACCGGAGGAGCGCCACGGCGCCCTGACTGACCACCGCGGCGCCCATCTCCGGTGACAGATCGGCGGCCTCCCTGAGGTGCTCCTCGGCGCCCTCCAGGTCGCCGTGGTCCACGAGCATGCGCGCGAGTTCGTAGTGGATGATCGCGTTGCGGGGATCGAGGCGCAGGAACTCCTGGTAGCCGAGGATCGCCTCCTCCGCCGCGCCGGTCCGGCGGTAGGCGTTGGCGAGGTTGATCACGGCGTGGGCGTAGTCGGGCTTCAGTTCGATGGCTCTCCGGTAGCTCTCGATCGCGGCGCCGGTGTCGTCGCCGCGCATCTGCTCGTCGCCCAGCCGGACCCAGGCGTCGATCACCGACGGGTCCTCGAGCAGCACCCGTTCGAGGGCTTCGACGGCCGCCGGCCGGTTTCCCTTGAGCGAAGCCTCGCGCGCGTCGCGCATCAGGTTGAAGAGATGGATCCGGTCCTTGGGGTCGGCGAGCAGGGCCCGGTCCACGCTCTCGTCGGTACTGCCGCCGAAACTGGCCAGATAGCCGAGGGCGGCGAGCCGCGCCCGGGTCTCCGGGTCGATCTCCTCGATCGCCGCCGGCCGCGCCACGTCGGCCCATCGCGACTCGAGGGACTGGAGCATCGAGGCCATCCGGTCCGCCTCGTCGGGCCGCGCCGAGTACAGGTTGTTCTGCTCGTCCGGGTCGACGGCCAGGTCGTACAACTCGGGCCGGGGCGCGGCGACGTACTTCATGTTCTCGACCCGCAGCGCGGCGAGGTCGCTCCAGCCGTAGTGATAGCGCGGATAGACGGCTTCTGCGTAAGCCGGCAGCCGTGGCCCGGAGGCGCCGGTCAGGAGCCGGACGATGCTTGCGCCTTCGAAGGAGGAATCCCGCTCCGCCTGGCCCGCGTCGACCGCCAGCAGGTCGAGGACGGTCGGGAAGACATCGACCGCCCTGACCACATCGCCGATCCTGCGGCCCCGCATCGTGTCGTAGGGCGCGCGAAGGATGAAGGGAACCCGCGTCGCCCCCTCGTAGACGAAGAAGCCGTGGCCGGATTCGCCGTGCTCGCCGAGACTCTCACCGTGGTCTCCGATCACGATGACGACGGTGTCGTCGGCGCGCCCGTTCTGGTCGAGCCAGTCCAGCAACCGGCCGACCTGCGAGTCGACGTAGGCGATCTCGCCGATGTATGGACGGTTCCGGTAGCGCTCGGCGAACGGTTCCGGCGGTTCGTAGGGCGAGTGCGGATCGTAGAAGTGGACCCAGGAGAAGAAGCGCGCCTCCGGGGCCTCGTCGAGCCATGTCAACGCGGCGTCCGTGACCTCCCCCGCCGGCCGCTCGATCTCGTTCAGCGCCAGCCGCACGGTGTCGCTCAGGTCGAAGTCGTCGAAGTAGTGGTCGAAGCCCTGGGCGATCCCCCACTTCGCGTCGAGCACGAACGCCCCGACGAAGCCGCCGGTCCGCAACCCCTCGTCCCTCAGGATCTCGGCCAGGACGACGTGCTCGTCGCCCAGGTAGAAAGCGCCGTTGTCCCTGACCCCGTGTGCCGGCGGGAACTGTCCGGTGAAGATCGACGCGTGCGCCGGCAAGGTCAGCGGCGCCACCGCCTCCGCCTGCTCGAACAGCACCCCCTCAGCCGCCAGCCGGTCCATGTGCGGCGTCTCGATATCAGCGAACCCGTAGGCCCCGATCCGATCCGCCCGGGTCGTGTCCAGCGTGATGAGCAGGAGGCTCAGGTCGTCAGCGCCGACCCCGGCCGGAAGCCGACCCAGCGGGTGCCCTGACGGCGCCGTGATCTCCCCACCGGATAGGAGACGGACCGTCACACCGACCACCACAACCCCGGCAACGGCCAGGGCCAGTGCAAGCCCGATCCACCGATTCAACTTCCCTCTCAGGACGCGCCCCAGACGAGGCCCATCATTCCGACCAGATCGTTCGCGGCCCATGCTGGAATCCGAAGGCTAGCAGCCGCTCTGTGTGGGAGAACTCGGGCTCGCCGCTTCGCGGCATCGCGCCCGGTGCCGGCCAGAAGGCCGGCGCACCGACACGCGGTAGCCGTTTCGGTGCCCGACGAGTTCCAGCCTGCCGAGGGGGCGGAGGAGAGGGTCTCAGCGAGGCTGTCGGCAAGCGACGCCCTGCGACCCTTCATCGTCCGACGACCAACCGGAGCGCAGCCGACCGCAGCGAGAACCGACCTCTCATCCATCCGGTAAGTGCGAGCGGCCGCTGAGACCCTCTCCTCCGCCCCTCAGCAGGCGGGTGCGACCGACACCGCACCCGCCATGCCGCCGCGCGGCGCCGCCTAGAAGTGGAAGCGCGCCCCGATTCGCCAGACCCGACCGCGTACCAGCCGCCTCGGGGCGCCGAAGGGCCTGTCGCTGTTCAGGCTCTGTTCGGCTTCGATGACCGTGTCGGCGTTGCCGACGTTGAAGACATCGATGCCGACGCCGAGCCTGCGGTTGTCGCCGATGTTGAAGTCCTTCTCCACCCTCAGATCGAGGTTGATGCCGTCGTCGAGACGGAAGGAGCCCGCCGGGTAGCCGTAGATGTCCGAAGTTTGATCGACGTCTTCCACCCTGATGAGCTGGTTGTAGGTGTTGCCCGAGAAGTAGCTGAGGTAGCCGCCGAGGACGACCCCGCCCGGGAGTCGGGCGTTACCCAGAACCTTGATCAGGTGCGTTGGATCGATCGTCAGGTTGCCGTAGGCGTTGATCTGGTGGTTCGGGTCCCTGAAGAAGGTCGAACTGCCGAGCTGGGAGCCTCTTCCTTCCAGGAACTCGTACCAGGCGTTGTTGTCGCTGCCTCTTGCCTCGCCGTAGGTCCACGAGGCCTGCATCTGCCAGTTGTTGCGCCACCGCCTGGCGAGGCTTGCGGTGATCCCGGCGTACTTGCGGACCTTCCTGAAGCAGGTGATCTCCTTGTAGGCCTGCCCGTAGTCCTGGCAGTGGTTGACGTTCGTGAAGTAGTACCGGTTTTCGCCTTCGTTCGTCTGGTTGAAGACGTTGAAGGTCCGTCCACTGTCGGGATCCGTGTACCGCGTGGGTTCGAACGCGCCGGTGAGGTTCACGCCGTCCAGGAAGTTGTCGTTCGTGCGATAGGTCGCCGTGATGTCGAGCGAGACGGTACGCGAGAGCACCTTCTCCCAGCCGACGTCCAGGGCGTCCATGTGGGGCACGTTGAGACTGTCGTCGATCGTCCACTGGCCGGGACCTCGCCCTTCGGTGAAGTCGTGCTCCCAGACCTGGTCGTCCGCGTTCCAGATGTAGCCCGTCACGTCGCTCTCGGGCGCCAGCCGGCTGTAGAACAGCGAGATGACCTGGTGGTAGTAGCGCCCCCAGTGGGCCTTCAGCACGGACTCGTTGTTGTCGCCCAGGTTGATGTTCAGCCCGATGCGCGGCGCGATCCCGACGCCGGGCGTGAACACGCTGCCCTGGTCGAAGCGGACGCCGTTCACGTCCGACTCGACGGCCCCGCGCCAGTAGTTGGCCCGCAGGCCGAGGTTCAGCCTCACCCGGTCGTTGATTCCCCAGGAGTCCTGCACGTAGCCGACGATCTTGTCGGTGTCGGCATAGGTGTCGTAACCGGTGCTCTCGAAGAGGACGTAGTTCTCGCCGGCGTAGTCCTCGTAGAACTTGCCGCCCGCGTACTGGTTGAGCGTGTTGACCAGCGTGTTCTGCAGCTCGACGCCGAACTTGAAGTCGTGCTCGCCGCGGATGAAGTCATCCGTGAAGTGGCTGACCGAGGCAATGAGCTGGTAGCGCTCCCGGTTGGCATTGAAGGGCCCCCACCAGTTCTCGGTAAGGCGGTCTTCATAGATGTCGTAGCGGGCGGGTGTGTCGCCGCTGTCGGGCGTCTCGGACTGACGCTGCCGATAGCCGCCGAACTTCAGATCGAGCAGCGTGTCCTGGGACAGCATGTCCGTGTAGTTGAAGTTGAACAGGTACTGGGTCCCCTCCAGGCTGACGGTGGCTCCGGGGGAGATGAAGTCACCCTCGTCCGCGCCCTGGTAGGCCTGGTCGCGGGTGCTGTACTCGAGCATGCCGCTGAAGATCTTCTCCTGTGTCGGCGTCCAGTTGATCTTGCCGAGGAAGCGGGGCCTCTCGTTGGTCGGGGCGTTGACATGGTCGCCGCTGGCCTTCGAGTCCTCCTGGTAGTACTTGAACGAGGTGAAGAACCACGCCTTGTCGCGCTGCACCGGTCCGCCGATGTCGAAGTGGACTTCCGTATCCGTGCGGTCGCTGCCGCTGCGTTGCAGATCGGGGTCGTTCGTGTTCTGGGACTGCCAGTCGTTGTCGGCGAGTTGCAGGTCGACCAGACCGTTCATGTCGTTCGAGCCCTGCTTCGTCGTCACGTTGACGATCACGCCGGTGTAGCCGCCGTACTCGGCCGAGGCGCCGGCGCCGAGGACGGTAACGTCCTCGACTGAGAAGAAGCCGAGAGGCACCTCGCTCTCGCCCGCCTCCGGGCTGTTGATGATGACGCCGTCGACCGAGAACTGGACGCCCATGCCGGGCGAGCCGAAGGCTGAAGGTTGCCTGCCGTCCGCGTTCTGGGAGTGGACGCCGGGCGCCAACTGCACGACGCCCCGGATGCTGCGTTGGGTCGGCACCTCCATCAGGATCTCGTTGTTGAGTTCCGTCGTCTGGAGCGTCGAGCTGCGGACGTCGATGAGCGGTGAGCCCTCGACGATGATGATGTCCTCGACGCTTCCCAACTGCATCGTCAGGTCGACAGTCAGGGTCTGGTTGACGGTGAGGACGATGTCCTCCTGCTGCGCGGTCGAGAAGCCCTCGATCGAGGCTGCGACGGTGTAGGTGGACGGCAGCAGAGCGACGAAGCGGTAGCGGCCGTTCGCGTCCGTCATCGTTTCGCTGGTCGCGCCGAGTTCTCCCGACGTGAGAGTGACGTTGACGCCGGGCATGCGGTCGCCGTTGGGGTCCGTGATGGTGCCGGTGATCGAGCCGCGCTCGATCGACTGGCCCCATGCGGACGCGCAGATGAAGACGATGAGTACCCCCAAGCTGATGATCCGTGGGACTCTTGCCAGCGGGGCAAGAGCGCGAGAACCGGTGGTTCTGCGGTGTGTCATGTCCGCCTTCCTTCCTGGCCGGGTTTCCGTCTCCTCCTGGTGCTATGCGCAGGCCGGTTCACCGAGCGGTGCCGGCCGGAGAATCCTGTAGCAGTGTTACAAACACGTTAGCGTTACTAAACGCGGGCGTCAAATCAGTTCAGGACGTTGGACAGGGGGCGGGCTGCCAGGCGTTCCCGGATCAGTGCGAGAGCCTCGCTGCGGTCGGCCTCGGGCAGGGCCTGCCGGGGTGGCCGCACGGTCTCGGACCCCATCCCGACCTCCGCCTGCACCAGCTTGATCAACTGGACGAACTCCGGCACGGTGTCCATGCGCAGCAGGGGAAGGAACCAGGCGTAGAGTTCGAACGCCTCCTGCCGCCGGCCCGCCATGGCCAGCTCGAACAGGCGCACGGACTCGGCCGGCAGCGCGTTGACCAGGCCCGCGATCCAGCCCGTCGCCCCCGACCACGCGGCTTCGTAGGGCATGTCGTCGAGGCCGGCGAAGACCTCGAGGCGGTTTCCCAGCAAGGCCTTGACCGCGGTGATCCGCCGGATGTCGCCGCTCGACTCCTTGATCGCCCGCAGGCTCGGGTGCTCGGCGGCCAGTTCGCCCATGATCTCAGGCAGGATGTCGACCCCGTAGGCGAAGGGGTTGTTGTAGAGCATGCACGGCAGGTCCGTGGCCTCGAAGATGGCCGCGACGTGACCCCGGGTCTCGTGCATCGCGCCGTTGTGGACGTAGGGGGGAAGCACCATGAGCGCCTGGGCGCCGCGTTCGGCCGAGCCCCGGGCGATGCGGACGGCTTCGGCCGTGCTGAGCGCGGAGATGCCGGGCATCACGGGCGCCCGGCCATCGAGTGCGGCGACGCAGGTTTCGACGATCGCCAGCTTTTCGTCGAACTGGAGGGTGTTGCCCTCGCCCAGCGAGCCGAGAGGCACGATGCCGGTGCAGCCGTGCTCGACGAGCCAGTTGGCGTGCCTTGCGAGGAAGTCGTGATCGACCGTCAGGTCGTCTTTGAACGGCGTGGTGATCGCCGTCATGACACCGCGGAATTCCATTGTCCTGCTCCTGTTCTGACTCCGTGAGTCCGTTCTTCAAGGCTACTGCCGGGCGACCTCCTCGATCGCCGCCATGCCGCCGACTCTTCCGGCGTTGTTGAGGTAGACCTGCCGCACCCTGTCCTCGAACATCGGACGGTCGATCTCGTTGAACTCGATCCCCAGTTTCTCCAGTTCGGCGAGGGCCTCGGCGGTCATCGACGCCATCGCCTCCCGTTCGACCTGGACCGACGCCCTGCCGGCGTCGAGCACCGCCTCCTGGACGTGCGGCGGCAGCTCGTCGTAGAGCTTGCGGCTGAAGATCAGCGCCACGGCGAGGTAGAGGTGCCGCGTGTAGGACACGTACTTCGTGACCTCGTAGAAACGCTCCCCGTAGAGATCGACGTGGTCCGTCTCGGCGCCGTCGACGACGCCCTGTTCCAGCGCCGAGTAGAGCTCGCCGAACGACATCGGCGTCGCCTGCGCGCCGAGGGCGTTGAAGGTGTCGACCAGGATGGGGGTCGGGATGACCCGGATCTTGAGGCCCTCGAAGTCATCGGGCGTGACGATCGGCCGTTCCGCGTTCCAGGCGTTGCGCCGGCCCGCGAACCAGTAGCCCAGCACGAGGACGTCGAGTTCCTCCTCGATCCGGTCGGCGACGCGTTCGCCGATCGGCCCGTCGACCACCCGGTAGAAGTGGTCGAGGTCCCGGAAGATGAAGGGAAAGTTGAAGATCTCCGCCTCGGGGACGAAGGCGGAAATGCCGCCGCCGGCGCTGGCGGCCGAGGCGGCCAGCGCGCCCAGCTTGACCATGAGGGTCGCTTCCTCCTCGGTGCCGAGCTGCTCGTTCTCGAAGATCTGCACCGTCACAGCGCCGCCGGACCGTTCCTCGAGAATCCGGCTGAACTCCTCGAAGCCGGCCTGGAACGGGTGTCCGGCCGGGCCGTTGTGGGCGACCTTGAGCACGGTGACGCCGTCGCTGCCGCGGCAGCCGGCGAGGAGGGCGAGGGCGCAGAGCGCGAACGCAGCGGCTCGAAGGGGGTTACTCATAGCCGAGCGCGTCGGGCAGCCAGAGCGTGACCCCGGGCACGAAGGTGATCACGAGGAGCATGATGAGCAGCAGCGCGAGGAAGGGCAACAGCTTGGGCGTCACCTTCTCGATCGGCGTCTTCGAGATGCCGCAGGCGACGTACAGGCAGATGCCGACCGGTGGCGAGATCATGCCGATGCCGACGTTGGCAGCGACCAGGATGCCGAAGTGGAGCGGGTCCATGCCGAGTGCGATCGCCGCCGGCAGCAGGATGGGCATCAGGATGATGATCGGCGGCAGGGCGTCCATCACCATGCCGAGGAACAGGAAGATCAGGTGGACGAAGAGGATGAAGACGATCCAGTTGGGCGCGTGGGTCGAGATCCCCTCCGCCAGCAGGTGCGGCAGCCGTTCGAAGGTGAGGACGAAGGAGAACATGGACGCTGTCCCCAGCACGAACAGGACGACGCCGGAGAGCGACGCGGTCTGGAGCAGGATCTTCGGGACGTCCTCGAGCTTCAGTTCCCGGTAGACGAAGAAGGACACGAGAGCCCCGTAGACCACCGCGACCGCCGACGCCTCGGTCGGCGTGAACACGCCGCCGTAGATGCCGCCGAGGATGATGACGATCATGAACAGCGGCAGGATGCCGTCGCGGATCACGCGGAGCCTCTGCGGCCAGGACGCCTTCGCCTCGAGCGGCAGATTCAGGTCGAGGGCGCGGATATAGGTCATCCCCATCAGGGCCAGCCCCAGCACGATCGCCGGCGTGACGCCGGCCGCGAACAGAGCGCCGATCGACATCCCCGAGACGACGCCGATGATGATCAGGTCGATCGCGGGCGGCACCAGGGTCGAGACGCCGCCGGCCGAGGCGAAGACGGCGGTCGCGAACGGCGGTGGGTACTGCCGCTGTCGCATGGCGGGCAGGGCGACCGAGCCGATGGCGGCCGTGTTGGCGCTCGGCGAGCCGGAGATGCCGGAGAACAGCATCGTCGACAGGATGACGACCAGGCCCAGGCCGCCCGGCAGGCGGCCGACGAACTGCATGGCCAGGTCGACGATCCGGCGCGCCATGCCGCCGTGCGAGATGAGCGCCCCGGCGAGCACGAACAGCGGCACCGCCAGCAGCGGGAAGGAATCCAGGCCGGCGAGGAACTTCTGGGGCAGGACGATCAGGAACTCGGGCGAGCTGTAGAGCAGGCCGACCATGGCCGCGAGGGCGAGCGCGATGGCCACCGGCACGCCGAGCAGCAGCGCCGCTACCAGGGTCAGGATGACCAGGATTCCCATCGTCCCTGAGGTCCTACTCCTGTCCCTGTTCCCGCAGTTCCCGGCGCCAGTTCACGAGCACGTAGTAGAGGGTCAGGGTGCTGCCCACGAAGGCCGAGGAGTAGGGGACAGCCATCGACATGCGGGTCGCCGGCGCCAGCATGTCGTGCACCTCGATCGCGAAGCGGAGCGACTGGTAGGCGAAGACGGCCAGGAACGCGGCCGCGGAAAGCGCGACCGCTGAACCGATGAGGCGCCGCATGGCGGGCGGCGTCCGGTCGACGACGAAGTGAAGTGCGAAGTGCGCGCCCGTCTTCATCGCGTAGGCGGTGGAGAGGGCGGCGAGCCACATCAGCAGGAAGCGGGCGAGTTCCTCGGACCAGGAGAGCGACGCCTGCAGGACGTATCGGAAGACGACCTGCGAGAAGGTGACCGCGACCAGGGCGACCAGGACCGAGGACACCGCCACCTCGAGCGGGTGGCGGAGCAGTGCCCGGAACATGGCGCCGAGGCGCTTCAATGCATGTACTGGCCGCCGTTGGCGTAGAACGTGGCGCCGGTCGTGAACTCGGAGCCGATCATGCAGTCGACCATCCGGGTGATGTCCTCGAACTCGCCCAGCCGCCCCATTGGCAGGGTGGCGAGTTCTTTCGCCAGGCCTTCCTCGGTTTCCAGGTGGTAGCGGTCGATGACCTCCCGCGTCCGGACCGATCCGGGCACCAGGCAATTGACCCGGATCCGGGGCGAGAGCTCCTGGGCCATGCACTTCGTCAGCGCGATCACGCCGCCCTTGGCGCTGCAGAAGTTCGCTCCGTTCTTGCGCCCGATCTGGCCGCAGGCGGCTCCGAGGTTGATGATCACGCCGGGCCGGTCGGGGTTGTGGAACAGGAACTCCTGACCGCAGACGAAGTGGCCGCGGAGATGAGCGGAGACGACCGAGTCCCACATGTCGTCGGTCAACTCGGTGAAGGGCGCGTCCCGGTTGATGCCGGCGAAGTTGATCAGGATGTCGACCTGGCCGAACCGTTCGATGACAGCGTCGAACATCGCACGCACCTGTTCCCGGTTGGCGACATCGGCCTGGACCTTCATCAGCCGGTCGTCGCTACCCACGCTGGCCGCGATGCGCTCGTAGGTCGCCTGCGCCTCGGGTTCGATCAGGTAGTTCATGACGACCCGGTAGCCCTTCAGGGCGAAGTGCTCGCAGACCTCGGCTCCCAGGCCGCTCGACGCGCCGGTGACGACCATCACTCTGTCTTCGCTCATCGCACTCGCTCCTCCTGGCCGCCCCAGATGTCGCCGACGGTGAATCCGTTCGGGAAGGGATCCTCCGGATCGACGACGTACTGGGCGAAGCCGGTAATCCATGCGGTGCCCGCCAGCGTCGGCACCGCGGCGTCGACGTCGCCGACCTTGGTCTCTCGCACCATGCGGCCGGTGAACGTGGTGCCGAGGACGCCCTCGTGCACGAAATCCTGGCCGAGCGGCAGCTCGCCCTTGGCCCACAACGCCGCCATCTTGGCGCAGGTGCCGGTGCCGCAGGGTGAGCGGTCGAGGGCGCCGGTCCAGGTCAGCGGCTTGTTCCAGTCGAGCTTGCCGGTCGAGACGATCACGGTGTTGCGGCGGTGGGAGCCGGGCATCAGCGGCGGCGCCGAGAGCTGGCCGATCGTCACGCCGCGGATCTCCGGGTTCAAAGGATGCACGGGGGGCGGAAGCTGTTCCTGGCAGGCGGCCTTGATCATCTCGCCGACGCGGGTCGCTTCGGCGGCCTCATCCGGCGCCAGGGTGAGGCCGACCTGATCGGCGTCGGCGATGACGTAGAACATGCCGCCGTAGGCGACGTCGACGGTGACCTTGCCGAGTTCCGGAACGTCGAGCTCGACGTCGAGGTCGACGGCGAAGGCGGGCACGTTCTCGAACTCCACTCGTTTCACTTTGCCCCGTTCGACGTCGGCGCGCACCTGGATCAGTCCGGCGGGCGATTCCAGTGTGAGTTCGGTGAGGGGCTCAGTGTGCGGCACCATCCCGGTCTCGATCAGCACGGTGACGACGGCGATCGTGTTCGTGCCCGACATGCCCGGGTACTCGACCTGCTCCATGATCACGTAGCCGGCAACCGCGTCGGGGTGGGTCGCCGGCAGGATCAGGTTGCAGTTCGCAGCCGGATAGCCGCGGGGCTCGCGCAGCATCCGCAGCCTCAGCTCGTCGGCCTCCGTCTCGAGGTAGCGCATCTTCTCGAACATCGTCGCCCCGGGGACGTCGAGAACGCCGCCGACGATGACCCGCCCGGGCTCGCCGCCGACGTGGGTGTCGACGGCGTGGATCACGTTGGAGACCCGCATCGTTCAGGAACTCTCGGCTGGCGGCATGACCGTCATCTTCATCCAGCCCGCCGTGTTGTGGAAGTCGGCGACGACGCTGCCGGGGGGCACGAGCGCGTCGCAGGCCGCCCGCTGCTCGTCGGTCAAGCTCATGTCGAGCACCGGCAGCAGGTCCTCCAGGTGCCTGAGCGTGCGCGGCCCGATCAGCGGCGCGGTGATGCCGGGCTGATCCTTGGTCCAGAGGATGGCGAACTGGGCCGGAGTGAGACCGGAGTCGGCCGCGACTTCGGCGAACTTGCGGCCGACGTCGATGCCGGCTCGCGTGACGCGGTCGGCGTAGAAGCCGCCGCGCAGCGCGGCCCGGGAGTTCTCGGGGTAGTCCGAGTCGCTCAGGTACCGACCGGCGAGCACCCCCATCGCCATCGGCGCCCAGGTGATGATGCCGAGGCCGAGGCGCTCGCACATCGGGATCAGTTCGTTTTCGATCCGGCGGTCCAGCAGGTTGTAGGGGGGCTGCTCGCTGGCGAAGCGGACGTAGCCCTTCATTTCGCTCGTCATCACGGCTTCCGCGACCATCCAGGCCGGGTGAGTCGAGCAGCCGATGTAGCGGATCTTCCCGGCCCGCACCAGGTCGTCCAGAGCCCTCAGGGTTTCGTCGAACGGCATCTCGGGCGAAGGACGATGCAGTTGGTACAGGTCGATGTAGTCGGTCTGCAGCCTCCGGAGCGAGCCCTCGCAGGCGCGGATCAGGTTGATCCGCGAGTGGCCGTACTCGTTGGGGCCGATGCTGCCGGTGTAGTCGACGACGCTCTGGCCGACGACCCGGCGGCCATGGTCGACCTTGGTGGCGATCAGCAGCTCGTGGCGGCGGCCGTTCGCCTTGAGTGCCCGGCCGATGACCCGCTCGCCCTCGCCCTCGGCGTAGACCTCGCCGGTGTCGATCAGGTTGATGCCGGCGTCCATCGCCGTCTCCAGCATGCGTACGCATTCCGGCTCAGGCGTCGGATCGGCGAAGTTGTCGCTGCCGAAGCAGAGGGGCGCGACCTTGACGCCGGTCCGTCCCAATACGCGGTACTCCATGAGTGCTCCTGCCTCCGGCCGATCCCGCGGCTACTTGTGCCAGCGACGCCCGTTGCTGAGGCCGTCGGCGCGCGGGAAGAGTTCATCGCGCATCGCGGCATGGTAGGCGAAGCTGGCCAGGATGACGGACGCCTGCCTGAGGTCGTCGGCGATCAGACGGTCGTAGACGTCCATGTTCGTGTGGAACGTCGCGTTGAAGAACTCAAGGTCGTCCTGGATGAACTGGTAGCCCTGCAGCCCAGCTTCGAGAAAGGC
The DNA here is from genome assembly GCA_009845425.1 of Holophagales bacterium. Taxonomy (GTDB): domain Bacteria; phylum Acidobacteriota; class Thermoanaerobaculia; order Multivoradales; family Multivoraceae; genus Multivorans. The sequence continues at coordinate 363,177 of VXZQ01000001.1, read as the reverse complement.
CATGTGGTCCGTCCCGCCGGTGTTGCCGGGCACGATCCAGGACATGCCCACGTCGTGGAAGGGTTCCATCCAGGCCTCGAAGATCGGCCGGGAGGCGTCGTTGCCCTGCAAGTACATGCCGCGGAAGCGGCCGTACCAGTCGACGTTGAAGTAGACCGAGAGATTCGCGTGGGCGGCGGGCTTCTCGGTCGCCTCCGGGTCGCCGAAGTGCTCGCGGACGTAGGCCCGAGAGCCGAGCAGGCCGCTCTCCTCGGCGCCCCAGAGCGCGGCCCGGATCGTGCGACGGGGTTCGAGGCCGGCTGCCTGTAGCAGGCGCATCGCTTCCATCACGATCGCGCTTCCGGAGGCGTTGTCGGTGGCGCCGGTGCCGGCCGGCTCCGCGTCCAGGTGGCCGCCGATCATCACGACCTCGTGGGCCAGGTCGCCGCCCGGGAGGTCGGCGATCACGTTGTAGTCGAGGGGATCGTCGGCGCTGAGGACGTTGCGGACCTCGATCTCCATCTCGACCGGCGTTCCGGCGGCCAGCAGCCGCATCATCCGGTTGTAGTGCTCGGCCGCGACGACGACCCGTGGCATCGGCACCGGTTCGTCCAGCGGCAGGGGGCCGTCGCCCGAGACGTGGACGATTCCCTTGTCCATCGGCCCCACGTTGGTGCTGCCGATCTCGACCAGGACCGCGACGCCCTGCTGCTCCAGGAACGTCTCGATGTCGTGGCGGGAGAGTTCCGGTTCGGCCTCGTCGTCGTCCGTCGACTGGCTGGGGTTGTTCCGCGGGTCGATCTCGAGGCGGGTCATGGCGCTGAGTTCCTCGTCGGAGAGCCGGACCGCCTGCGGCGAGAAGTTGGGCACCAGCTCCCGTTCGGGCGAGATGAGCAGGATCGACGTCTCGACCCGCCCTTCCAGCGCGTTCAGGTCGTCCCGCGTCCGGATGTCCGTGAGGTCGACCGCGCCGACCGGTCCGGCTACCTTGCCGTCCGTGCTCCGGGTACCCGGCTGCGCGTAGCCGATGACCGGCTGGTACTGCGGTGCCGTGATGTGAACCGAAGTGTGGCGGTTCTCCCAGGCGTAGCCGTACTCGCCCCAGGGATCGAGCGTCGCCTGGAGACCGAACTCCTCCAGGGTGTCGCGAGCCCAACTGGCGGCGCCGTCGTAGGAGGGGGAGTTCGCGTACCTGGGGCCGTAGAGGTCGGTCAGGACGTGGGCGAACTCCATGACGCGGGAGCGGTTGAATCCCTCGTCGCGGAGTTCGGCGACGACATCGAGGTCGACTGTCTCCGGGGAGGCGGCCGATCCGCTGGCGCCCTCTTCGCCGGCCGGGACCCCGCACGCCACGAGCGTCGCCGCGAGAGCGACGAGGGCGGGCATCCGGTTGACACCGCGCGCGATCACCGAGTCTTCTAGCCTCCGCGGTCTACTGGTCGTTCGGCACTATACAGGCGGCGCCGGGATCACTCCGCCACTACACTGCCCTTCGTGTCCGCGATCGGCATCGCCGTTCTCCTCTTCGTTGCCCTCACGCTGTTCATAGGGGTCCGCACCTACGCGAAGATCCGCGGCCGGGCGACGAACTACTACGTCGCCGGCAACGCGATGCCGGTCGGCGTCGTCGGCATCACGCTCTGCGCCCAGGCGTTCGACGCGAACGGCTCGGTGGGCAACGCGTCGCTCGTCCACTCGGGCGGATTCTGGGCCGGCGCCGTGATCCCGGTCGGGCTTGCCCTGTGCCTGTTCATTGCCGGTACATGGTTCGCCGAGCCGCTGCACCGCATGCGGCTGATGACCCTGGCCGACTTCTACCGGCGTCGCTACAGCGTCCCGACCGAGACCTTGGCCGCGTGCCTCATGCTGCTGAGCAACGTCGTCCTGGTCGCGGGCAACCTGGCGGGCCTTGGCCTGCTGTTCGAACTCGTCTTCGGAGCGCCCTACCTCGCCATGCTGGTCGCCGTCGCGCTCTGCATCCTCGCCTACGCGGTCTCGGGCGGTCTCTACGCCACGATCGCGACGAGTGTGCTCCAGGTCTCCATCTTCATCGTCAGCATCGCCTTGGCCTTCGTCTGGCTCGGCGGTAGCCACGGCTGGGGCACGCTGCTGAGCGCCGCCCCCGAAGGTGCGATGAGCTTCGCGGGCCTCTTCTCGCGCGAGAGCGGCGCGCTCGTCAACTGGGCGGCTCTGGGGTCGCTGGCGCTGGGCGACATCGTCGCTATCGACTTCATCCAGCGGATGATCTCGGCCGATTCGGGCCGTTCGGCGAAGCGCGGCTGCTACGTCGCCGGGGGATTGACCCTCGTCGTCGGTCTCACGGTTTCGCTGATCGGCCTCTCCGCCCACTACTTCGGCCGCGACGCGGGTTCCTCCCTGCTCGTCGACCTGGCGCTCACCGACCTGCCGCTGCTGATCGGCGGCGCGGTGTTGCTGGGCATCATCGCCGCCAGCATGTCGACGGCGAGTGGCGTGGTGCTCGACCTGGCGAACGTGATCACCCGCAACCTGGTGCAGCGCCGCAGCCGGTCGACCTGGGACGACGAGCGGATGCTTCGCTTCTCCCGCTGGATCGCCCTGCCGACGATGGCCGGTGCCGTCGTCTTCGCCTACGTCCGGCCCGAGCCGGGCGTCCTGCTCATCCTCGCCTTCGACATCGTCCTCGCCGGCTGCTTCGTGCCCCTGCTGCTCGGCCTGTTCTGGCGCAAGGCGAACACGACCGGGGCGCTCGCCGGCGTCCTCGCCGGCAGCGCCGCGCGGCTAGTGCTTCATTTCGCCGTCACGGATGCCTACCGCGGCCTGGACACGCTGCTGGCCCCGGTGTTCAGCCTGGTCGCGATGGTGGCGGTGTCGTTGTTGACACAAAAGACCCACCGGCCCCGGCACGAGGAACTCAGGCGCGTCCCGTCCGAGCGCGACCTCGTGGCAGGTCTCGACGGCTGACGGGCGGCCCCCTAGTCCTTCAAGGCCTGCCAGACCGCTTTCGCGATCTGAATGTCCTGCACGGCGACACCGGTCAGATCCGCGATCGTGATCTCGTCCTCGTCCGAGCGCCCCCTGGCCCTGCCGGCGATGATGTCGCCCAGTTCGACGAGACCGGTCTCGGCCACATGGCCGCCCGCTACCGCGTAGTGCGACTCTCCGTGGTCGATGCACTGCGACCGTGAATCGACGGCACAGACACCGGCTCTTGCGAACAACGCCGGGTCCAGTTCCTGTTTGCCGGGAGCATCGCTTCCCATCGCGGTGAGGTGAGTGCCCGGCCGGATCCACTCGCTGCGGACGAGAGCAGTCCTCGCCGCCGTCGCGGTGACGATCAGGTTGCTGTTCTCGCAGAGGTCCTGAAGGGTCTCGGCTATCTGAACATCGAAGCCGGAATCCGACAGCTCGCTCCGGTACGCCGCCGACTGTTCGGGGCGTCGCGCCCAGACCCGGACCCGGTTGCAATCGCGCGCATGGCGCAGGTACTCCAGTTGCATGCGGGCCTGCATGCCCGCACCGACAATGCCGATGCACTCGACCGCGTCGGGCGCGAGATAGCGGGCCGCGATGCAGCCCGCGATGGCGGTTCGCACATCGGTCAGGTAGCCCGCGTCGTCCAGCAGGGCCAGCGTCTCGCCGGTCTCCGCCGACAGGACGATCATCATTCCGTGGCCCGTGGGAAGACCTCGCGAGGCGTTCTCATGGAAGCCGGTGGCGATCTTGACGACGAAGACCTCATCGCCGTGGATGTGACCGTACTTGATATGGCAATCGCCCGGCGGCGTGTCGAATCCCAGATAGCCGACCGGAGGAACCGTCGCCGCACCGCCGGACAGCGCCACGAATCCGGCTTCGATCAACTCGATGGCGGCGGGTACGTCGAGAACGGATCTGATCTCGTCGAGGCCTGCCGATCGCATTCCGAAAATACTATGTCGGCCACGACGCCATGACAGACCACCCGACCCTCGGCGACATCGTCCGGGCGCAGCACCGCCTGAAGGATCAGCTGCGGCCGACACCGCTCGAAGATGCCGCCGATCTCGGCGCCGGGACGTTTCTCAAGCTGGAGAACGCCAATCGGACGCACTCGTTCAAGATACGAGGAGCGCTGAACGCCATGCTGTCGCTGAGCGAGGAGGCGCTGGCCCGGGGCATCGTCGCCGCATCTTCGGGCAATTTCGCGATGGCGGTCGCTTACGCCGCGCGTCTGTGCGGTGCATCGGCGCAGATCCTGATGCCCGTCGCAACGCCGAAGAAGAAGATCAGCGGTGTACGCCGCTACGGCGCCGGTGCTGCCGAAGCGGTGCTCTTCGGTGACAATTTCGATCAGGCCGAGGCCGAAGCCCTGCGCCGCGCCCAGGGCGGCTTGACCTGGTTGTCGCCCTACAACGACAGGCGGGTGATCGCCGGGGCCGGCACGATCGGTGTCGAGATCGTCTCCGAGTTGCCCCGGGTCGAAAGGGTGCTGGTCCCCGTGGGCGGCGGCGGCCTGATTTCCGGCGTTGCCACCGCCCTCAAGGAACTCAACCCCGCGGTCGAGGTGGTCGGCGTGAGTGCCGAATCGACGCCGGCGATGTTCAACGTCTTCCACGACAGCGACAGACCACAGGTGTGGAACACCCTTGCCGAGGCGCTCTCGGGCGATATCGAGCCGGGCTCGATGACGGTGCCGATCTGCGAGCGATACCTGGACGATGTGGTGCTTGTTGCCGAGGAACAGATCGCGTCGGCGATGCGTTTCCTGGTCGATGTGCAGGGCTGGGTGGTCGAAGGCGGCGGCGCGGTCGGCGTGGCGGCCCTGTTACAGGGCGCGGTACCACGCGACGGCAAGAGGACCGCGGTGGTCGTCAGCGGCGGCAATGTCGACGGAGAGACGTTGCGGCGGGTTCTCCAGGTTCCCGAAGGCGCGTAGCCGTGCCCGGTGACGTTCTCCGGCGCCTGGGAGATCTCCTCCGGCGTGAACTCGAGGCGGAGGGCCTTCATGTGGAGACCGCCACCGAAGACGGCGAGCCGGTCCTGGTCGTAGGCGAGATGAAGGTCTACCCTCGCCGGCTGCTCGAAGGCCAGGTGGCCGAAGCCGGCGATATCGGTGCCGTTGACCTCGACTGGCTCGCGAAGGCCCATCGCACGTACTTTCGCAACCTCCGGCGCTTCCATCCGAGTCTGGTCAATCCGTCGGCTTCCTGACGCGACGTACACTTGGCGGCCGATGCGGACCGCTTTGACCCGTCGATCGCTCCTCTTCTGTCTCGCGGCGGCCGCGGCCGTGGGGGGCTGCGGGGGCGACGGGAGGACACCGCTGGTCGTTTACTCGCCGCATGGGCGGGACCTGCTGACCGTCGTCGAGCAGGCGTACGAGCAGGCGCGCCCCGATGTCGACGTCCGCTGGCTCGACATGGGCTCGCAGGAGGTCTACGACCGGATCCGCTCGGAGCGCGCGAACCCGCAGGCGGACGTTTGGTTCGGCGGCCCGGCGACCATCCTGGCGCGTGGCGCCGCGGAGGGCCTGCTGGCGCCGTCCAAGCCTTCCTGGGCCGGGGCCCTCGATCCGGCCGACCGGCATCCGGAGGGGCTCTACTACACGCTGTACCAGACGCCGACGATCATCGTCTACAACCGCGACGCGATCGGCGAGGACGAAGCGCCGGCCGACTGGGACGATCTCCTCGACGAGCGCTGGCATGACGAGGTCGTGATCCGCGATCCCCTGGCCAGCGGCACGATGCGGACGATCTTCGGCAAGATCCTCTCCGATTCGGTGGTCGAAACCGGTAGCACCGAGGCCGGCTTCGACTGGCTGCGACGGCTCGACGGCCAGACCCGCGAGTACGTCCACAGCCCGGCGGTCCTGCACGAGAAGCTGACCCGCCAGGAGGGCGTGCTGACGCTTTGGGAGATGACCGACACGCTTTCCCTGATCGATCGCGGCGCGCCGATCGCCTACCGCTTTCCGGCGAGCGGCACGGCGGTGATCCAGGACTCCGTCGGCGTAGTCGCGGGCTCCGGTCAGCCGGCCGAGGCGGAGGCGTTCCTCGACTGGCTCGGTTCGCCCGAAGCGCTCGGGCTGGCGGTGCGTGAGGCGTTCCGGCTACCGGCGCGAGAGGACCTGGATGCGGCGGTGCTCGCCCCGTGGGTCGCCGACGTGCAGTCGCGACTGCGTCGTGCCGAGGTCGACTGGCGGATGATCGAGGAGAACGGCGCCGCGTGGATGGCGGAGTGGGACCGGGCCGTTCGCGGCCAGGGCGGAGGATGAGGCGGGCCCGGCGGCGCGGCTGTCATCCCGGCTGCCGGCCAGAAGGCCGGCGCACCGACAGAAGGCATCCGGCGACAGTTCCGATGACTGACGAGCTGGCTCGCGGGTGACCAGGTCCGGGGTCTCCGTCCGTTTCGACGACGTCTTCAAGGCGTTCGACGACACGGTCGTCCTCGCCGGCGTCTCGTTGACCGTCGAGCCCGGCGAGATCTTCGCCCTCCTGGGGCCGAGCGGCAGCGGCAAGACGACGATGCTGCGTCTGCTGGCGGGCTTCGAGCAACTCGACCGGGGGCGGCTGCTGATCGCTGACGAGGCGGTCGAACACCTGCCGCCCGCGCGCCGCGGTGTCGGCATGCTGTTCCAGAGCTATGCGCTGTTCCCGCACCTGAGCGTGGCCGAGAACGTCGCCTTCGGGCTGAAGGTCCGCGGCGGGGCGCAGGGCGAGACGGAGGCCCGGGTGGCCGAGATGCTTGAACTCGTACGCCTCTCCGGCTTCGAACAGCGGCGGATCGCTGAGCTTTCGGGCGGCCAGCAGCAGCGGGTCGCCCTCGCCCGGGCACTGGCGCCACGCCCGCGGGTGCTGCTGCTCGACGAGCCACTCTCGAACCTTGACCCGGCGCTGCGCGAGGAAACCCGGGCCGACCTGCGCCGGACGGTCAAGCAGACGGGCATCACGACCGTGCTGGTCACCCACGAGCAGGAGGAGGCCTTCGAACTCGGCGAGCGGATCGGCCTGCTGAACGAGGGAGGTCTGGAGCAGGTCGGAGGACCGGCGGAGCTCTACCGGGATCCGGCTTCCCGTTTCGTGGCCACCTTCGTCGGCCGCTGCTCCGTGCTGGCGGGGGTCGTGAAGGAGCGGCATGGCGGCGACGAACTGACGGTGCGCATCGAGTCGCAGCCCGAGGCCCCGGCCTGGCGCTGCCGGAGTAGCGACGAGCTTGCCGTGAATGATCGGGTGGACGTCTGTGTTCGTCCGGAGTCCGTGAGTCTCGAGACCGACGAGGGATCGGGCCTCTCGGGCGAGATCGAGGCTGAGCGCTTCACCGGCAGCAACAGCTTCTACACGGTGCGGCTGTCGGCGGGACCCACCGTCGAGGTGGCGATGCCGGGAACCGGGGCGGGCTTGAGGGGCGCCTGCGTCGTTCGGCAGCTTGCCGGAGAGCTGCCGGCCGCGTTCGCCGCGGCGCCGGAGTCCGATCCTTGAGTGCCGCCGGAGCGGGTCGCAAGGCGCCGCAGCTCCGGTCGCTCATGCCGTGGCTGGTGCTGGCGTTCCTGGTCTGGCTCGTCGGCTACCCGCTGCTCGTGGTCGCGGCGGAGGCCTTCGGCATCGGCAGCCCCGGTGGAGGCGGTCCGACGACCGAGGCGTTCCAATCCTTCTTCACTCGCGCCGACGAGTGGAACGCGATGTGGCGGACGCTGTGGATCTCCGTCCTGTCGACCCTGGCCGCGGCCGCGATCGGCGTGCCGCTGGGCTTCCTCTTCGAGCGGAACGAGATTCCGGGCCGGCGCCTGCTCGGCGCGCTGGTCGCGCTGCCAGTGGCGCTGCCGCCGCTGGTCGGCGTCATCGCGTTTCTCTTTCTCTACGGCGAGAGCGGTCTGGCGGCGCGCGGGCTCCAGAGCCTGGGGCTCGACGTGTCCTGGCGGTTGACCGGGGCCTGGGCGATCCTCCTGGTCCACGCGTACTCGATGTACGTCTACTTCTACCTGTTCACCCGGGCGGGGCTGTCCGGGCAGGACGGGGCGGCCATCGAGGCGGCGCAGAGCCTGGGCGCCAGCCGGTCGCAGATTCTCTTCCGGGTGACCCTGCCGCGGCTCCGGCCGGCGCTGGCCGGAGCGACTCTCCTTACCTTCATGACGTCGCTCGGATCGTTCTCCGCTCCCTACATCTTCGGTGGCGGCTTCCGGGTGATGACGACCCAGATCGTGGCCTCGAAGCTGAACGGCGAGCTGCGCATGGCCTACGTCGAGACGACGATGCTGGCTCTACTCGCGTTCGCGTCGTTGCTGCTGCTTCGCAAGATCGATCCGGGACTGGACCTGGCGTCGGGAGCGCGGGGCACGCCGCCGGCTCGACGCCGCCTGCACACCCGGGGCGCCCGGGTCGGGGCGGCGGCAGGCGGCTGGATCCTGGCGGGTGTCCTGCTGCTGCCCCACGCGACGTTGATCCTGATGTCGCTCGTGCCGCCGAACACGTGGACGGTGGAGGCGTTCCCTCCGGTGCTCGGGCTCGTCAACTACGGCGATCTCCTGTCATCGACTGAACGGCTGCGACCGGCGTTGAACTCGATCTGGATGGCCGCCGCGGCGACACTGGCGGCGGTGGTGGTCGGCGTCATGGCGGCGCGGCTGTCGCTCCGGCGCGGCGGCCTGCCGGGAAGGGCGCTGGAGGCGATGATGACCCTGCCCTGGGCGATCCCGGGGACGGTCTTCGCTCTCGCGCTCGCCGCGGCGATGAGCGTCAACGCACCGTGGGTCGGCCGCTTCGTGCTGGTGGGCACGCTCTGGATCCTGCCGCTGGCGTACCTGGTTCGCTCCCTGCCGCTAACCGGACGTTCCATCTTTGCGGGTCTGCGTCAACTCGATCCGCGCCTGGAGGAAGCGGCCGCGAGTCTCGGGGCGGGAGCGTTGAGGACGGTCGTGCAGATCGTGCTGCCGCTGCTCCGGCCGGCGGTCATCGCGGGCGCGGGCCTCGCCTTCATCACGATGCTCGGCGACTTCGTGACCTCGATCGTGCTCTACACCTACGACACCCGCCCGATCTCGATCGAGATCCAGTCCAGCCTCCGGATCCAGGAGACGGGGATCGCCGCCGCCTACGGCGTGCTGCTGATGGTGTTGAGCGCGGCCGCCTTCATCGCCTGGGACGACCGGGCCGGCGGCCGGCTCTGACGTGTCGCGGCTGATCGACCATCGCCTGGCGGCGCTCATGGTGGTCGCCTTCGTCAGCACGCTGGGCGAGTTTCTGGTCGTCGCGCTCCTGCCGTTCTATGCCGAGCGCTACGGCGCGACGCCTCTGGAAGTCGGCGCCCTGGTGTCCGCCTTCGCCCTGGCGTCGATGGCGACCGCACCGCTCTGGGGCCGGCTCGCCGACCGTAGGGGCCGCCGGCCGGCGCTGCTCCTCGGCCTCGTCGTCTCGGCCGCGGGCTACCTGCTCTTCGGCCTGGCCCAGTCGCTCGAACTGCTGCTCCTGGCCCGCCTGGTGCATGGAGTCGGCGGCGGCACGGTGCCGGTGGTGTTCGCCTACATCGCCGACTCGGTGACCGGGGAACGCCGCGCCGAGGGGATCGGCTGGGTCACTGCCGTCACCAGCTCCGCCGCGATGATCGGCCCGGCCGTGGGCGGTCTCGCGGGCCAGCTTCATCCGGCCGGCGCCGGCGCCGTGGCCGCTGCGTTCAGTCTGGCGGCGGCGGTGTTCGCGCGATTCCGGTTGCCGGAGTCGCGACAGAGGAGGGAGGGGGAGCAAACAGAGGAGACGCGCTACTCGATCCTCGCTGCGGTCGGTCGCGTGGCCGTACAGCCCCTGCGTCCGCTCAACCTGCTGATCTGGATCTACGCCGCCGGACAGATCGGCATGGCGGGGATGACCGCGATCATCGGTCTCTACCTGGGACGCCGTTTCGGGGTGGACGAGTCGAACATCGGCCTGTTCTTCTTCTACCTGGGCGGTCTCTCCATCGCCTTCCGCGTCTTCGTCCTGGGGCCGGCGGTTCGGCGTTTCGGCGAGGTCAGGATCCTGCGCGCCGGCGCCGTGAGCTTCGGCGTCGGCTTGATCGCCATCCCCTTCGCCACCGGTCTCTGGACGCTCGGAGCGGCCATCTTCCTGGTCCCGCTCGGAACGTCGCTGCTCTTCCCCTGCACGACATCGCAGGTCTCGAAGCGAGCTCCGCGAAGCGGCGTCGTCGGGCAGGTGCTCGGCGTGCAGCAGGCGTACGGCAACGGCAGCAAGATCGCGGCGCCGCTGGTCGCGGGCTACATGTTCCAGGTTGTGTCGCCGGAGGCGCCGTTCGTCGCGATCGGAGCGATCCTGATCGTCGCGGCAGTGATGTCCGTGCGGTTGCGGTGAGCTACGGACTTTCGAGGGGCGGCACTGGTCCGCCTGTCGCTACCCGCCAGCAAGATGGTGAGGCCTCGGTCTTCGGCGCTTCAGTAGCCGATCACACAAAGGGAAAACGGCATAGTGATACGCGAGTGGCCGTACAGTGCTTGGGCCACGGCGACGGTATTCTCGTAGTCTTTGCTGGCCCTCGGCTTGCGGCGGTAGATCTTCGGAACTGCAAGAATCAGGTGCTCCATTTCGACAATGACGAGGGCTCGTACTAGGTCTCGATAGACGGCGTTGCCTCCCCATGCCCGTCCAGCCTCGACCTCGAGCCCCGCTCGCCAGTCTGAGTGCCACCCGTCGACTTCGTATTGAAGGCTCGGCTCGGCGTTCTCGCCGAAGAAGACGGGACGCCGGATTCTGTCCGTCGACCGTTTGCTCTCTTCGACCTCGAATCCGATGTCGATTAGGTCCTCGCGGAGCACAGCGAGGACCTGGTCGCTTGTCAGTCCGCTCTGTAGATGGTCCGTGTCTATTCTATTTCCGTTCCGTTTGAATACGTCTACGACATCGGCAACGAATCCAGGAGGTGGCTTAGTGCGCGGAAATGTGGAAAAGCGAACGCTCACTCTTCAGATCGTCCTACGCCAGTTGGTCAAGGAAGGCGCCAGTTCTAGTGCCATAGTATCTCCGGCTTGGAAGATTGAAGAGCTGAGAATAGGACGAGGAGGATCTGGTGTCTGTGCTGCTTTCTTCACGTCGCGATCGGTGGGGCCGAGTCAGCCGAGTGGGAGGGAGCTTACAGAGTGGGGCACAAGCATGAGGTGGGGCTGGCTAGCGAGCCAGTACGAGCTTGCGGCTTGAGTGTCCGGCACTGGCGGACTAGGGTTGTTTGTGTCCGGACGGTCACATCGACGTATCTGTGGGCGTGACTCACGGCTGCTTGTGAGGAGTTGTCGCGACCGCGGGGATTCGGGACTGAGGCTCTTGGTGGTGCCGGGCTGGAGTAAGCTCCGCTCTTCCTTGGATCACTCTCGCGAAGAGCGTAGGCCAATCGCCACTGTTCAGCCGTCCGATGTGCGCCCCAGTCACCGTGGATGTCCGTCGCTTCTCGGCGAGCAGGTGCTGAGCCATGATGGTCAGACAGCAGGCTAGGTTGCCGAAGGCGCCAAGTCTAGAGGGTCTTCCGAAGCGCTGGCGCCGAGCGCCCCGGCGTTGGGGACACCCCCTGCACTCGCTGTGCTCTTACTTCGCGATGTTTCCGCCTCAGGTTCCGCATGTCTTCATCCGATGGCTCACCAAGCCGGGGGATGTCGTGTACGACCCGTTCTCGGGCAGGGGGACGGCTCCCATGGAGGCCTGCCGCATGGGTCGGGTCGGCGTCGGCTCCGACGCGAACCCGCTGGGATACCTGCTGACTGCCGCCAAGGTCGACGCTCCCAGCACCGAAGAGGTGCGGGAACGACTACATACGCTCCGCCAGGGCTGTGTGCTAGGCGATCCCCAAGACGCCCACGAGGACATTCGGATGCTCTACTCTGGCCGCGTCCTCGGGCAACTGCTTTGGCTGCGAAGAACGCTGCGTCTTGAGCGTCGCGATGATCGGTTCCTGATGGCGCTAGTTCTGGGACTCATGCATGCGAACTACAAGCCAGGCCGACCGATACGGGGCCTGTCAATAAGCATGCCAAACACCTTTTCGATGTCGGCGGGCTATGTGAGGCGATACATTGATCTGCACGGGCTGACTCCACCTGATGTGGATGTCTTCGACCTTCTTGATAAGAAGATAGATAGACTGGAGTTGCCAGCGGCCTCCGCTGTTCGTGGGAGTGCCTGGCAGCAGGACGCCCGCGAACCACTAAGTGGAGGAATCATCGGAACCCCAGCGAAGCTCGTGTTCACCTCACCTCCGTACCTTGGCGTCATTCGCTATGGCAAGTACAACTGGATCCGGTTGTGGATGCTCCAGGAGGACCCGAGGAAGGTCGACAGGGCGCTCGTGGCAACCGGCTCTCTTTCTCGATACGTAGAATTCATGAAGCTAGTAATGGAGCAGCTACGCGCAGGGGTACGGCAAGACGGGTATCTTTGTCTTATGGTTGGCGACGTCTACAACCGTGCTAGCGACAGTACGACCAATCTGGCTACATCAGTATGGGAGCGGGTAGCACAGCCCCTTGGCTGGCACCTTCATGGCGTCGTAACTGACAGGCTTCCCACTCAGCACAAGGTCAGCCGGATTTGGAACAAGGGGCGCGGCCGTGCCACCAAGACGGACCGGGTGCTGATTCTCTCTCCGCCCGGGAAGTCGGTACAGCCGCTCCCGGGACTAGGCCGGATACGCTGGCAGCCTAAGCCCAAATGGACTCTACAAGGAGTGCACTAGTGTCAATCAACCAGCGACTCAAGGACCTTGCGACGGGCGACTTCTTTCAGGAAGTTGCTGCTGAAGACGCGTTCGTTGGGCGCCCATTCTACTTCGACTTCAACGTGATGAAAGTACTTGCGAACGACCACTGGAAGGAGAGAGTTGGTGGAGTTCCGGCCGGTGCGTTCTTGGCTGCTCGGTTCGACGACGACAGGGAGAACCCGGAAGTGGTCCTGTTACGCGTCTTGGGGCCTACAGTGCTGCCGACGGACTCGGATGTGATCGCTGCGATGGTGGACCACTACAAGGAAAACGAAGGTCTGGAAGGCAGCGCTGGGACACTCGATAGCTACACTCGGTATGAGTTTCAGTTCTCCGGCCTGGAATGTCGGGTACTTGGCTCGTTCTACAAGGACGGAGAAGGGCAGATTCGGTTCGGTGCCGACGTCGACAACTTCTATGGGCCGAACAACTACTCGGTCTACAAGCCGTCGGGTGGCGTACTGGAGTACGTAGTCAACTTCCGTGACGGCGTCGAGCTTCCGGGTGGGCCGGGCGACCAGAGAATTGGTGAAGTTCGGTACGCGTCCAGTCGGCGCCACAAGCAGGCGTCGGTGGCGCTTTATGTTTCGGCTCTTGACTATCTCGGAAAGCGGACGGCCCTGTTCGGCATGACGCGAACGGGCAAGTCGAACACGGTGAAGAAGATCATCGAGGCGACAAGCGGCCTCTCGGATTCCAATGTGAGTTTGAATGGCGAGCGCGTGGCGCCGGTCGGTCAGATCATCTTCGACGTGAATGGAGAGTACGCGAACGCGAACCTGCAGGACGAAGGGACAGCTATCTACGAACTCTATGGCGACGACGTGACTCGCTACAGCATCTTGGAGAAGCAGGGCTTTGAGGTCATGAAGCTGAACTTCTACCGGCAGATCGGCGAAGGGTTCGGCATGATTGGCGCCGCATTGCGGGATGACACCGCGATATACACGAGAGCCTTCTTAAACGTTGATTGGGAGGAGCCCGATCCCCTGGATAGGAGCAAGACGACACGGTACGGCCGTCGCGCTGCTTGCTACCAGGCGATCCTAGACGCTGCCGGCTTCGTCGTGCCGCCAGGCCACAGGGTCTCGTTCGTAGGATTGGAGCGGGTCAATGAAGCGACAGGCCTTGATCCTCGCCGGGGACTTACGCCCGCGGAGGCTGGCGCTTGGTTTACCTGGGTGTGGGCCAACTACGACACGGATGACGCCTTCTTGAACTACAAGAAGAAGGGTCGGGAGTGGGCGGACGAAGATCTGAAGAGCCTTATGAGGTTCCTTACGCGCAGGAGAACGCCCGGCTCAGCGGCGAGCGAGGCGGGGTTCAGGAAACTGATTCCGCTAAGGAGCCTGCACACGGCGACACAGGAGGCCTCTTATGAGGAGCGCGTCGTGGAACTGCTTCGCGACGGCAAGATCGTGATTGTCGACCTATCCCAGGGTGATCCAGAACTCCAGCGAACCTACTCGGACCGACTCTGTAGCACGATCTTCCGGGAGGCAATGGGACGCTTCGTGGAGAACACGCCCGCGAACTACATTCAGATGTACTTTGAAGAAGCCCACACTCTCTTTCCGAAGAAGACGGATTCCGATCTGACGCTTGTATACAACCGCATCGCCAAGGAAGGTGCAAAGCTCGGTCTCGGCCTGATCTACGCGACTCAGGAAGTGAGTTCGATCTCGTCGAACGTCCTAAAGAACACGCAAAACTGGTTTGTGGCTCACCTAAACAACCAGGACGAACTGCGCGAAGTGGCGAAGTACTACGACTTCGATGACTTCGTGGACAGTATACGCCGGACCACGGACAAAGGATTCGTTCGAATGAAGACGTATTCCAACGCGTTTATTGTACCCATTCAGGTCGATCGGTTCACCGTCGGAGAGCGGTAGAGTAGTGGGCTATGGATCTAGGGGTCGGAAACCCATAGAACGCGCAAGCAAGATCGCGCATACGGAGATCATCAAGAATGCCCAGGTGAGAGAGTACCTTGACGGTTGTGAGATCCCCTCCGCACCGCCGGCCGTGTCGCTGGCGGGCAAGCTCCGGAGTCTAGGCGAGAGTCCGGAGTCGGCCGTGACCGCCGTGATCGCAGTAGACGGTGGCTACACGGAGACCTATGTCAGAGAGGAGTATCCGTCGGCGTCGATAGCGTTCTTCACCTTTGGGCCGCTCTTGTTTGAGCTCGCGGATCTGCGGAGCCTGGAGCAGAAGAGGTTTATCGCTCCCGAGGATCTGGCTCGTCTGAAGAACATCGAACGGTTCACGCTGGTGCTTCCCATAAAGGGGGTTCGGCGTAGAGGGGAGGCTTCCTTGAGCCGTACGATACGGAGAACTGTCTACGAGTTCTTCGCGCAGGCACGTGGTGCCGACGAGCGCCTGATGGAGAGTCTGACTTGGTTCTTGTTCAGGCAATGGAAGCGGCCATTTGACGACGCGCAGATTGCGCTAGTAGAGCACTGTCCTGAAGGCTGTGGCCACGGGCCGACCACCTTCGTCCAAGACGGGCCATCTCGGAAGCAGTGCGCCGGTTGTGGCGAGCCCGTATTCCTGACGGACGTGTTCAGATTGCACGAGCGGATCGACGATGAGCTCGGTGCGAGAGGCATCCTCAGCTACGTGATGACGATGCTCGAGCAGCTCGTACTCGTACATCTCATCTATACGATTCTGGAGCGACTGCAGCCGAGCCTGATGAGGAGGATCCTCTTCGTGAAGGATGGACCTTTGGCCTTCTTTGGAGTCGTATCGCCACTGCACCGACCTATGCGGGAGCTCGTGGAGCATTTGCTTACGGAGCCTAGTGGAAGAGACGGGCCGACGTTGCGACTCGTCGGTCTAGAGAAGAGCGGGGAGTTCGTCGAGCATGCAGCGGAGATTCAGGGACATATGGAACCGGGTTCTTACTTGATCGTTGGTGACGAGTACATTCGGCGATTCGTCGTGCCGGGAGAGGCTGGAATCGTGTATGGGAGGAACACGTACTACGGTCAAAAGGTCCTGTTTCGGGCGCCTGGTGGCGAGATGCACGTGGCGACGATTCCGGGCCGAAGCTACTTGGCGGAACCAAGTATGGAGGACATACCTTACTTGGAGGAGATCCTCTCACTCATCTCGGAACTACGTTGCAGTATGTACGAGAATTCGTTGATTCCTGTCGCCTTGGCGAACAAGCTTGTTTCTCTGTCGGACTTTCCGAGCAAGCGCATCTTGACAACCTTTGCTCAGGATGTCATCGAGTGACGTTGCCCGGTTCGGGAGTTCGGTGCGCGGTTCAGTCGTTGCGTTTGATATCAACCCGCGGTCGCGGTGATCATTGGCCCCGTCGGGTTGTGTGGTTGAAGGAGGACCGGATATGACGAAGGGAGCTCAAGTGAGCGGCGCGTTGGCGGGCCCGAGGCGGGGATTGGACTTGAGAGGGGAGATTTACAGGTGGAGGCGGGGCAGTGTTGGCGGCTGAGCCGCAGTTCTCGTTGTCCGCGCTGTCGGCCGGCACCCTGCTCGAGGCGGCCGGGATGCTGTTGCTGTTCATCGGCTTTCTCTTCGTGGGTTCGATGGTCCTGCCGGGCCGCCGGGTCGCCGGGCCCGAGCTCGAGGGGGAAACGCGCATCTACAAGCTGAACGGCCTTCCCCTGTTCCTGGTCACCGTGACCCTTGGAGTCGTCGCCCAAGGGTTCGGGTGGTTCTCCTTCTCCCTGCTGCATACCCACTTCGCCGCGTTGTTCGTCGTCGCGAACGTCTTCGCCCTCGCCGCTTCCGGCTGGCTCTATCTCCGGGGTGCCCGGGCCCGGGCCGCCTCGGCGGACGGCGGGCGAGGGTTCCTGATGGGTTCGGAGCTCAACCCGACCTGCTGCGGCGTCGACCTGAAGATGTTCAGCTACCGCCCGTCGCTGATCGGCCTGGCGGTGTTCAACCTGTCGTTCGCCGCCGTCCAGTTCGAAACCGACGGCCGGCTGACCTTGGCGATGACCGTGTACCAGGCCATCACCTTCGTGTACGTGTTCAACTACTTCCAGTTCGAGTACGGCATGGTCCACACGTGGGACATCATCGCCGAGCGTTTCGGCCTGGGCCTGGTCTGGGGCGACTACGTCCTGGTGCCGTTCTTCTACTGCCTTTCCGGGTGGTGGTTGGTCGACGCGCCGGACGTTCTGCCTCCGGTGGCGGCGGCCGGGATCGTCCTGCTCGCCGCCTTCGGCTTCTGGCTCTTCCGCGGCGCCAACGAGCAGAAACACCGCTTCAAGCAGGATCCGAACGTCAGGATCTGGGGGCGACCGGCCGAAACCCTGGACGGGCGCTTGCTGGTGTCCGGTTTCTGGGGCAAGGGGCGACACCTCAACTACACCGGCGAGATCTGCGTCTACTTCGCGTTCACGCTGACCACCGGCTTCGTGTCCTGGGTGCCCTTCCTGCTTCCGGCCTGGCTGACGGGGCTGCTGCTGCACCGTTCGAGGCGCGACGACCGCCGCTGCCGCGCGAAGTACGGTGAGCTCTGGGAGCGCTACACGAAGCGGGTGCCTTACTCGGTCCTGCCGTTCATCCGGTAGGGGATTCCAGTGCGGACGGCGCTGCGCGCCGGCAGTGTTTCCTGAGGCGGGTCAGAAGACCCGCGCACCCAGCAAGAAGAAAGGGCGCGGCCAACGGCCGCGCCCTGTATCGACTTGGTAGCGGGGGCAGGATTTGAACCTGCGACCTTTGGGTTATGAGCCCAATGAGCTACCAGACTGCTCCACCCCGCGTCAGAACTGAAAATCGTGGCACAGCCGGTGGGAGGTGTCAACCACTCGGACGCTCCGGTTGCGGGACTTCGGCTCGTGTAGGCTTCCTCCGTGTCGGCGACGCCTCCAGACGGGCGGGAACGGCTGCGGGAGCGCGTGGATCGTTGGCGCGAAAGGGCTCAGCGTTCGCTGCCGACGTTGATCGGCGTGGGGCTGATCCTGGCCCTTCTGTTTCTCGCGAGGGCGGGCTCCGAGAGCTACGCGGGACTGGCTGAACTGGCGGAGCGCGAGGCCGAGCTCGAGATCGACCTCGAGGAGACCCGGCTGCGCGTGGAGCGACTCAGGCGCAGGGTGGAGTTGCTCCAGGACGATCCCGTGGTGCTGGAGCGGCTGGCCCGCGAGGAGCTGGGTCTCGTGAGGCCTGGCGACACGGTTGTCGTCCTGCCGCAGACGGACGACTGACGGCGACTCTCCGACCGGTGTCCGCCTGGCGTGATCTGGGCCGCCGCATTCGTCGCGGCCGCGACTACCGCGAGTTGACGGATGCCGAGAGGGCGGCGGTCGTCGGTCTGCCGGTGCGGGCGGCCGCGCTCGTGTTCGAGCTGCTGGCGGAGGACCGGGATGGGGCGCAGCTCGTCGTCGTGCCAAGCGAGAGCGAGGTCCTGGCCTGGACCGAGGCGGCGGGGTTGCTGCGTGGGCCGAACCGGGCCCGGCTCATCCCCTTCCCGTCGCCGGCGCTGACCCCTTACCAGCAGGCGGAGGCCTCGCTGCTGGTGCGCGCCCAGGAGAGCACCGCCTACGATGCCCTGCTCGGGGCTCCCGGAGTCACGGTCGTCTGCACCCCGCGGGCGCTGTTCCACCGGCTGGCGCGTGAGGACGCGTTCCTGGGGTCCGTGATCGAACTCGAGGTCGGCGGTCAGGCCAAGCCGGAGGACCTGTTACCCCGTCTGCTGGCCCACGGCTACCGGCGGAGCGATCTCGTGGCGGCCGTCGGGGCGGTGGCGCAGCGCGGCGGCGTGTTCGATCTCTTCGCGCCCGGCGAACCCCGACCGGCGCGTCTCGACCTGTTCGGCGACACGGTCGAGAGCATTCACCGCTTCGATCCGTCCACCCAGCGTTCCGAAGAGCCGATCGAGTCTCTGCGGATCCGGCCCCTGACGCCCTTCATCGCAGGGCCGGAACAGGCGGCCGGTCTGTCGGCGCTGCTTCTGCAAGAACGGGGCGGTGAACTGTCGGACCGGGCCCGGGCCCAGTTGGAGGGGATGGCGGCGGGGGAGCCCTTCGACGGTTGGGAGAAGTACCTGCCCCTGCTCGAGCCGAGCACGAGTCTCGGAGAGGTGATGGCGGATGCCCCGGTGGTCGTGGTCGATCCCGAGCGGGTGAGGGGCGAGGTCGAACAGCACGCCGGGCTGTTGTGGGAGGAGTACGCCCGGCGTTCCGACGACGGCGAGATCGCAGCCGAACCGGAGCGGTTGACGGTGCCTGCGGATCAGGTGATGGAACTTGTCGAGCGGGCGGAGTTCCGGGTCGGCGGGACGTTCGATCGGGCTCCTGGCGATCCGGCCTCGGGAGGCAGGCACGTCCGGGTCGACTTCGGCGCGGTCGAGACGGACGTGCTGATCGATCAGCTTCCGCGTTTCCCGCGCGAAGTGGAGACGGCCGCCGCGCGAGGCGACGACCTCTGGCTGGTGGCGCGCTCCGAACGGCATGAGGCGCTCCGGCAGACGCTGGGCCGCCGCGAGATCGACTGGGACGGCGGCGCGGTGCGCCTGGTCGACGGCGAGCTGGCTCGGGGATTCCGGCTGCCGCACGCGGGTCTGGTGCTCTATGGCGAGGGTCAACTCTTCCGCCAGAGGCTCGCCACGCGGCGTCGTCGCCGGATGGGTCCCTTCGTCTCCGGCCTGCGCGACCTGCGCGTCGGTGAGTTCGTGGTCCACGAAGATCACGGCATCGGTCAGTTCCTGGGGCTCAAGACCCTCGACGGTCCGTCCGGTGAGGGACCGGCGGTTACCGGCGACCCGCTCCGGCAGCAGCAGGCGCGCGCGGTCGAAGTGATGGAGCTTCTCTACTCGTCGGGGAGGACCCTGCTCCTGCCGCTGACACGCCTGGACGAGATCGAGCGCTACAGCGGCATCGACGGCATCGCGCCCCGGCTCGACCAGTTGGGCGGCAGCAGCTGGGCGAAGAAGAAGAGCCGGATCCGGCGCAGTCTCAAGGCGATCGCCACCGACCTGTTGAAGCTCTACGCCGAGCGCCGGCTGGCGCAGGCGGTGCCCATGGACGAGGACGGCGACCGGCAGCTCCAGTTCGAGAGCGCCTTTCCCTACGAGGAAACGCCCGACCAACTCGAGGCGGTGCGCACGATCAAGGAGGATCTCGCCCGCGACCGGCCGATGGATCGTCTGCTGTGCGGAGACGTCGGCTTCGGCAAGACGGAAGTCGCGATGCGGGCGGCGTTCAAGGCGGTCGACAACGGGCTGCAGGTCGCGGTCCTGGCGCCGACGACGATCCTCGCCGACCAGCATCTGAGGACATTCCGGCGGCGCTTCCAGGGCTTCGATGTCGAGATCGAGATGGTGTCCCGGTTCCGGTCGGCGGCCGAGATTCGGGCGATCCGGGCCCGGCTCGCCGAAGGAGGGATTCACGTCCTGATCGGCACCCACCGGTTGCTCAGCCGGGACATCGACATGCCGTGCCTGGGTCTGGTCGTGATCGACGAGGAGCAGCGCTTCGGCGTCGCCCAGAAGGAACGGCTGCGCGAACTCCGGCGCAACGTCCACGTGCTGGCGATGTCCGCGACGCCGGTGCCGCGCACCCTGCAGCTGTCCCTCGCCGGGGTGAGGGACCTGTCTCTCATCGAGTCGCCGCCGCGCGACCGGATGGCGGTCGAGACCCGGATCCTGCCGTTCTCGGGCGATCTCGTGCGCGAGGCGATCGAGTTCGAGGTGGAGCGCGGTGGACAGGTGTTCTACGTCTACAACCGGGTCGAGGACATCGAGGGGATCCTCCGCTATCTGCGCGAGCTGGTCCCGGGGCTCAGGATCACCGTCGGTCACGGACAGATGGAGGAGGCGGAGCTGGGCCGGCGCATGCGCGCCTTCACGGCCGGTGAGTACGACCTGCTGCTGGCGACGACGATCATCGAGAATGGAATCGACATTCCGAACGTGAACACGATGCTCGTGCACCGCGCCGACCGGTTCGGCCTGGCCCAGCTCTACCAGTTGCGGGGCCGGGTGGGCCGCAGCGATCAGCTTGGCTACTGCTATCTGCTGGCGCCGCCGGACACCGTGCTGTCGGAAGAGGCGCGTAAGCGGCTCGTGGCGATTCGTGAGTTCACGGAGCTCGGGGCGGGTTTCCGCATCGCGGCCCGCGACCTGGAGATCCGTGGCGCGGGTAACCTGCTGGGCGCCGAGCAGAGCGGTCACATAGCGGAGGTCGGAATCGAGACCTACATGAAGATGCTGGAGCATGCGATCGCCGAACTGCGTGGCGAGGCGCCGTCGGAGGTCCCGTCCGCGTCCATCAGCCTGCCCGCGGCCATGTCGATCCCGGAGGACTACATCGGCGAGATCTCGCTGCGGCTGGAGATCTACCGTCGCCTGGCGGACGCCGCGGAGGATCCGGCGATGCTGCTCGCGGAACTTCGCGACCGCTTCGGTCCGCCACCCGAGCCCGTCCACAGCCTGATCCAGGGGGCCGAACTGAAGCGGATCGCCGAGGCTGTCGGCGTCCAGGCGATCGCCCACCGCAACGACCGGCTGACGATCCGGCTGCGCCGCGACGCGAAGGTCGACGTCGAGCGGTTGATCCGCTTCGTATCCGAAAGGGAGGGCGCCGCCTTCACGCCGGACGGAGTGCTGACGCTACCGGACGTCCCGGGACGGGAGTCGATGGAGATCTCGCTGCAGCTCCTGGAGCTTCTGTCGGGCGAAGCGCAACGTCGCCTGGGTGCGGTGGAGACGGTCCATTGAGGCGGTTCTCAGCCGGGCTGTTGGCGGTTCTTGGTTTGGCCTGTGCGGGCGGCCTGCCGGAGGGGGTCGTCGTGCGGATCGGTGGCGAGGAAAGGAGCTACGAGGACTTCGACCGCTACGTCATGAGAGTCCTGGACGTCGGTGCCTCGCGGTCGAGCAGCGAGGTGCTGTCGCGGCTGTTCGAACGGTTCGTCGACGACGAGCTCCTGTTGCGCTGGGCCCGGGACCGGGGACTTGCGGACGAGGCGGCGACCTCGCACGAGGCCGCCGCCTCGGTGCTCGAGGCTTCGCCGCCCGAGATCTCGTCGATCGATGTCGAGCGTTACTACGCGGAGCACCGGAGCGACTACCAGCGGCCCGCCCGGGCGCGTCTGCACCAGATTCTGGTTGAGGATCGCGCCAGCGCGGAGCTGGCCCTCGCCGAACTCGAGGCCGGGGTCGACTTCGGCGAAGTGGCGCGGATCCGTTCGATCGGGCCGAGCGCCCCGGACGGCGGCTTCCAGGGCGAACTCTCGCGGGAGGACCTGCCCGGAGCGCTTGCCGATGTCGTCTTCGCGCTCGAGGAGGGGGAGTGGAGCGAACTGCTGGAAGCGGACTACGGATTCCGCATCTTCCAGGTCGAGCGCTTCCTGCCGGACGAGACGCTGTCGCTCCAGGCCGCCGCGCCTTCCATCCGGTCCTGGCTGATCGCCGAACGGAGCGAGGCGCTGATCCGGCAGGCGTTGGAAGAGGCGAGGCGGGAATACAATCTGCAGGTTGCGGTTTCACGATTACCGTTCGAGTACAACGGCCCCTACAGCGAACCCGCAGCCGAGTGAGGAAGACGACATGAGCCGAGAATCCCGCCGCCGTGGCGGCGCCGACTTGCGATTGGCGGCCCTGGCGACGCTGGTCGCGGCGCTGGTTGCGCTCCCGGTGACCCCGCAGTCGGAGCCGGGCGCGGAGAACCGCGTCGTCCTGCGCGTCAACGACCGGATCGTGACGCTGTACGAGTACCGGAGGGCGCTTGCCGAGCAGATCCGCCAGATCCGGAACACGCCCGGTCTCACGGAACTGCAACGGCAGGAGCGACTGGGCGAGGTCGGCCGACTGATCATGAAAGGCATGTTCGAGGACAACTTGATCCTCTCTCGGGCGGACCAGCTCGCGGTGGTCGTCGACGAGAGCGATGTCGAGGAGCAGATCCGGGCACTTCGGGAGCGGGCCGGCATCGAGAACGAGGAGCAGTTCCGGGATGCACTCGCCCAACAGGGCATGCGCGAGCAGGATTTTCGCAACCAGATGCGCAGGCAGTTGCGGTCGAACATTGTACGCGGCCGGGAAGTCGCCCCCAGGGTAGACCTCGCGGACGAGGACCTGCGCCGGTTCTACCGCGACAACCAGGAGCGTTTCGCAATCCCCGAGCGGGCCCGGTTCGAAGAGGTCGTGATCCTCGAAGGTGTCGTCCCCGCGGACCGGATGGCGCCGCTGGCGTCGCTGGCGCGGACCCGGATGACCTCCGGTGAAGCGGCCACGGAGGTGGCCGAGGGTCTTGGCGAGGGAGCGACTTCCGTCGATGTCGGCTGGGTTACGCCGGGCGACCTGGCGCCGCCGCTGGATGCCGTTGCCTGGGACCTGCAAACCGGCGACGTGGCGGAAGCCGTCTCCGCGCGAGGCGGTCTCCACGTGCTGAAGATGCTCGAGCGTGAACCCGCGTCGGTTCAGCCGTTCGAGGAGGTGCGCGACGCGATCGAGCGGGAAGAGCGCGGCCGTCTCTTTGACGAAGAGTACGTCCTCTACCTGGAGGAACTCGCGGAAGCCGCCTACATCGTCGAGCGCCTGCCGGAGGAAGCGGTGGGATACCGGCCGGTCGCGGCGCCGTCGCTCGATGCCGATGCCCTCGGCCTGCTCAGTCGCTTCG
This sequence comes from Holophagales bacterium, assembly GCA_009845425.1. Lineage (GTDB taxonomy): Bacteria > Acidobacteriota > Thermoanaerobaculia > Multivoradales > Multivoraceae > Multivorans. Next base: position 339,913 of record VXZQ01000001.1, on the reverse strand, counting down.
GTCCGGACGCGGCCGCTCAGCCCGATCCGAGCGCTCAGGACGCGAACGAACCCGCGCCCGAAGAGACCGGCGACGGCCCCGACATCTAAGGGGACTGCGCGCAAATCACGCTCCAGCGGCGCAAGGCCACGCCGCGTCGAGTGCTTGAGCATGAGGTGGAGCAAAGTGGTTTGAAGTAGACAAAAATGGCCTAACGGTGCTAGGGTTCCGTCTCTGAGCGTCAGTTTGTGGGCAATTCCGCCCGCACTGACCTCTCAGAGCGTGAGCGATGTTTCGAGGGCATGCAGAGGCCAAGATCGACGCCAAGGGCCGACTCAAGGTACCGAGCGTCTTCCTCCGCTCCCTCCAGGAGCGGTACGGCCCGGACATCTTCACCACGTCTCTGCGCGGCGACTGTGCGTGGATCTACCCGCTACGGATCTGGGAACAGGCGGAGCAGCGACTGGCCCGGCTGCCCTCCACCCACCGGATGCGGCGGAAGTACGAGGCCCGGGTCAGCTACTTCGGCCAACAGAGTCGCCTCGATGCGCAGGGCCGGCTGATCGTGCCGAGCCGGCTGCGGGAGCGTGCGGGAATCGACGGCGAGGTGGTCATCTTCGGCAGGCCCGACCGCCTGGAGGTCTGGAACCTCGGACGGATGGAGAGCGAGCTCGAGGCCAACCCGTTCACCGACGAGGACCAGGACGAACTCACCCGGGATCTCGAGGCGCTCGACGAGGACGGAGACAGGGACGGCTAGCCGATGTGGGCGAACGGACTGCTACCCATCGGCCGGTTCTCGTCTCCGAGGTACTGCGGTTCCTCGCGCCCGAACGGGGCGGCTGGTTCGTCGACTGCACGGTCGGGTTGGGCGGTCACGCTGCCGAAGTGCTGCAGCGCTGCCCCGCGGCCTCGGTCCTGGGCATCGATCGGGACACGGAGGCGCTGGAACACGCCTCCAACCGGCTGCGTGAGTTCGGCCCGAGGGCCCGTCTCGTCCACGGCGACTTCGGGTCGGTCCGGGAGATCGTGGCGGAGGCGGGAATCGGGAAGCCGGCGGGAATCCTCGCCGACCTTGGCGTTTCGTCGCTCCAACTGGATCGGCCGGAACGGGGCTTCAGTTTCATGCGGTCCGGGCCGCTCGACATGCGGATGGACCAATCGCCGGGATCGGCAACGAGGACTGCGAGGGACGTCGTGAATCTGGAATCCCAAAACGTGTTGGAGACCGTGCTGCGCGACTACGGCGAGGAACGGCAGGCTCGCCGGATCGCGCGGGCGATCGTCGAGCGCCGCCGCCGCGAGCCCATCGAGACCACGGACGACCTGCGCGATCTGGTCCACGAGGCGGTAGGCGCTTCCCGCGTGCGGCGTGGTCGCGCCTTGCGGGCCGGCGCCCGGTCGATCGATGCGGCGACGAGGACCTTCCAGGCGCTCCGAATCGCCGTGAACGAAGAGCTGTCCGGGCTGGGAGCAACACTCCAGCAGGCGATGAAGCTGCTCGACCGGGACGGTCGGCTGGTGGTCATTTCGTACCACAGTCTGGAAGACCGGATCGTCAAGCACCGTCTGCGCGCGAGCGCCGTGGGCGAAGTGGATCCGATCACCGGTCGGCCTCGCACCGAGACCCGTTTGATCGAGCTGATGACCCGGAAGCCGATCCGGCCCGAGCCGAGCGAGGTCGAGTACAACCCGAGGTCGCGGTCCGCCCGGTTGCGGGCGGCGAGGCGCCTCTAGCGCCTGGGTTCCGGGAACCGGGACGGTGAAGACCGGCTACAGCGTCAGCAAGGAGGTCGCGAATCCGTTTCTGGTGCGCCAGCGGGATCCCGGTCGCCTGCGTGGTCTGTGGCGGGTGTTCGCGATCCTGCTGCCGTTCGCGGCGGCCGTGTTCGCTTACACCTGGGTGCATGAACAGGGACTCGAGGCCGGCTACCGCATCGAGGAACTCGAACGGAACCTGGAGGAACTGCGGCAGCAGGAGTTGCGCCTCGAGTTGGAGGCCACGCGGCTCAGCCGGCCGGAGCGGCTCTCCGCCCTGGCCCTGGAAGAGCTCGGGATGGCGCCGCCGACACTGGACCAGATGATCTTCCTGAGTTCCGAGAACGTGTCCCTCGTGCAGGCCGGCGCGGCCGCGGGGGCGACGCAGTGAACGCGCCGGGACCCAGGGCGCGGAGGGTCAGGCGCCGCTACGTCGGAAGGCTGGTCGTGTTCATGGTGGTTGCCGGTCTGTGGATGGGCGCGATCGCCGTGCGGCTGTTCGACCTGCAGATTCGCGGGGCTGACGAGTACCGCGAACGGGCCGCGCGCCAGCAGCGAAGCGAAGTCGTCCTGAACCCCAAGCGGGGCACGATCTACGACGCCCGGGGCCGGAGCCTCGCGGTTTCGGTGGAGACGCGCACTCTCTATGCCGAAACCGCGAAGGTCGAGAAGCCGCCGGTCGTCGCCGCGGCGATTGCTCCCCTGGTCGGCCGGTCCAGGGAACGGATCGAGGCGCTGCTCAACAAACCGGGCCACGTGCCCCTGGCGCGGAAGCTCGACCGCGAGGTGGCCGACCGGATCGACCTGTCCGCGTTCCCCGGTCTCTACTTTCTCGACGAGAGCAAGCGCAAGTACCCGATGGGTTCCCTGATGGCCCATGTGCTTGGCTTCGTCGGCACGGACCGCAGCCTCGCCGGCCTGGAGTACCGCTACGACACGGAAGTCGCGGGCGAAGCGGTCAGGAGGCATGTCCTCCGCGATGGCCAGCAGCGACTGGTGGTGGTTCCCGGTTCCCTGGGCGAACCGAAACCGGGAGCCGACCTCCACCTTACGATCGACGCGACGATCCAGCACCTCGCGGAGCGCGCGCTACGCGAGACGATCGCGTCGTACGACGCCAGCGCCGGCAGTGTCGTCATCCTGGCCCCCGAGGACTCGGCCGTGTTGGCGATGGCTTCCTATCCGACGTTCGACCCGAACCGCTTCGGCGATTTCGGCCCGAACGAGCGGCGGAACCGCGCGTTGCAGGACTCCTACGAGCCGGGCTCGACGTTCAAGACGATCACCGCGGCCGGCGCGTTCGAGCGGAGCGTGGTGCATCCCGACCAGATCATGGATTGCGGCAACGGCCGGATCCGGGTCGGCAAGGCGCGGATCAAGGACCACAAGCCGTTTCCCGAACTCACCTTCCGCACCGCGATCGCCAAGTCGAGCAACGTCTGCGCGATCAAGGCGGGTCTCCTCGCCGGGTCGGAGACGATGCAGGAGCTCGTGACGGCGTTCGGCTTCGGCGAAGTCACCGGCATCGACCTCGACGGCGAACACCCGGGCATCGTTCCGCTCCGGGTCTGGGACCAGGAGACGACGGCGTACGCCTCGTTCGGCCACGGCCTGGCGGTGACCCCCCTTCAACTCGCCAACGCCTACGCGACGGTCGCCAACGGCGGCGTGTGGAACCGGCCCTACCTGGTACGCGCGCTGGAGCGGGAAGGGGAGGTCGTCGACGTGCGGCCCAGGAACCGGGGCCATCGCGTGATCTCCAGGGCGACGGCGTACCGGGTGATCCGCCTGCTCGAGGAGGTCGTGGTCAGCGGCACGGGCCGCAAGGCCGCGATCGCCGGCTACCGGGTGGCGGGCAAGACGGGTACGGCCGAGAAGTCGGACGCTTCCGGCTACTCGGAGACCGGCCGCGTCGCCGGTTTCGTCGGTATCGCTCCGGCGCGGGCCCCGCGCCTGGTCTGCCTGGTGATGATCGATGAGCCGATGGTCTCCACCTCCGGCGGCGAAGTGGCGGCGCCGGCCTTTCAGCGCATCATCAGCGAGGCCCTGTTCTACCTCGGCGCCACGCCGTCGCGTCAGCCGATGGGCTGGAGCCAGCCGGTCTGGTTGCAGCCGGCGCCCACGCCGCTCGAAGGGCCGCCGCAGATCCGGGTCGCGGCCGCAGCCGGGCAAGCTGCGGCCGATCAGGACGTCGCGCCGACGGAAGGCGAGCTGTGGACGGCGGCGGGATCGAGCTGATGAGACTCGGCGACGCGGTCGCCGACCTGCCTCTGCGCTCAGAGCTGAGCCCTCCCGCGGCCGATACGGAAGTCACTGGGATTCAGCACGACTCCCGGCGCATAGGCAGCGGCGATCTCTTCGTGGCCTGGCGGGGCGAGGTCCACGATGGCCGGGCCTTCGCGACCGATGCCATAGGCCGGGGCGCCGCCGCGGTTCTTTCCTTCGGACCCCCGCCTTCCGCGCCTTCCGTTCCCTGGCTGGAGGTCGACGATCCACGGGCCCAGATGGGGCCCGTAGCCGCCAGGCTCTACGATCACCCCGAGCGGGAACTCCTGGCCGTCGGGATCACCGGTACGAACGGCAAGAGCACGACCGCCCAGTTGATTGGTTCCTGCCTGACCCATGCCGGTCGTCCGGCAGCGGTGATCGGAACCCTGGGCCGGAGCGTCCACTTGCCTGGTGTCGGGCTTTTCGACACGAGCCCGCTGAGTTCCAGCGTCTCCGACCGGACGACGCCGGAGAGCAGCGACCTGTTTCGGATGCTCAGACGGGCGGTGGATCTGGGAGCCCGGTCCGCGGCCGTCGAGGTCTCGTCCCATGCGCTCGATCAGGGGCGGCTGAACGGGATGACCTTCGACGCCGCCGTGTTCACGAACCTCAGCCGCGACCATCTCGACTATCACCCCTCGATGGAGGCCTACTACGAGGCCAAGCGCCGGCTCTTCTCCCTGCTTCGCTCCGGCGGTCGCGCGGTGATCAACGTCGACGACGATTACGGCTGTCGGCTGGCGCTGGAGGTCGGGAGTGCGGCACGGGTTTGGCGGTGCAGCAGCGCCGGACGGAGCGATGCCGACGTGCGCGTCGTCCGGTCGGAACTCGATTTCGCGGGCATTCGGGCGGAGATCGAAACGCCCGGGGGCGATCTCTCGCTCGTCAGCCCTTTGCTCGGCCGGTTCAACCTCGAGAACCTGACGGCGGCCGTGGCTGCCGCCTGCGCCCTGGGGGTATCGCCCGGAGCGATCCGGGCCGCGACGGCCGCTGAGAAGTCACCGGACGGTCGGCTGGAGCCGGTGGACCGCGGCCAGGAGTTTCCGGTGCTCATCGACTACGCCCACACCGACGGCGGTCTGCGCGCCGCCATCGAGGCGATCCGCGAGCTGAGCGACCGGCGCATCCTGGTCGTGTTCGGCTGCGGCGGCGACCGGGATCGCGGCAAGCGCGAGTTGATGGGACGGGCGGTGGGCGAACTCGCGGATCTCGCCGTCGTCACCGACGACAACCCCCGGAGCGAAGACCCGGCGCTGATTCACCGGGCGATCGTGGCCGGCCTCGCCGCGGCCGGGGGCTGCGGGCACGAGGTCGTTCCGGACCGCCGGTCGGCGATTCGCCGAGCCGTTGCGCTTGCCGCCGCCGAACCGGGATGGGCGGTGCTGATCGCGGGCAAGGGTCATGAGGCGACGCAGACGATCGGGAAACGGAAGTTGCCTTTTCGCGACCGGGACGAGGCCGAGCAGGCCCTGATTGCGTTGAACGGGGAGTTTCGAGGTGAAACGGCCCCTTGCTGATGCGGCACAGGTCATGAGCGGCACCCTGATCGGAGACGTCGACGCGGGCGCCTGCTACCGCGGCGCCGCGATCGACTCGCGGCGAGTCGATCGCGGCGAGCTTTTCTTCGCGCTGCCCGGAGAACGGACCGACGGCCACCGCTTCGTGGCGGCGGCCCTTGCCGCGGGCGCGGCGGCGGCAGTGGTCAGAACGCCGGCCGAGGACGCGGGCGGTCCCCAGATCCGCGTTGACGATGTGACCGGGGCGCTCCACGACCTGACCCGCGATCACCGGCGACTGCTCGACATTCGGGTGGCCGCCGTTACCGGTTCGGCGGGCAAGACGACGACGAAGGACCTGCTGGCCCTCCTGCTCGGCGAGCACTGGCGGGTGCGAAAGAGCCCGGGCAACCTGAACAACCTGCTCGGCTTCCCGCTCACCCTGCTGGCCATCGGCACGGACTGCGAGTGGCTGGTCGCCGAGATGGGGATGTCGGTGCCGGGCGAACTGGCGGCGGTGAGTCGCCTCGGGCGGCCGGACGTGGCCATCTTCACGAACGTTCGGCCGGCGCATCTCGCCGGCTTCGAGGAACCGGATGGCGCCCCGGCCGATGTCGAGGCCATCGCCCGTGCCAAGGCGGAACTCCTGGAGGGTCTCGCCGACGACGGTCTGATCGTCGCCAACGCGGGCGACCCGCGGGTCGTGGGTCTGGCCGAGAGGTACCTGGCTGGGCGCGGCGAAACGGCCCCCGCTCCTGGGAGAAACGTGGAGCGGGTGGTCTGGTTCGAGGTGGAGCCGGCAAAGGGCAAGGTTCCGCGCGCCGAGGTGACGGCCCACGGCGTGGAGCCCCTGGCCGGAGAACCAGGGACGCGATTCACGTTGTCGTACCGGGGCGCCTCTGCGAACGTCGAGCTGCCGCTTCACGGCAGCGTGAACGTCGAGAACTTCCTGGCCGCGGCGGCCTGCGCCCTGCGCCTCGGCGTGCCGCTCGAGACGGTCGCGTCGGTGGCGCGCCGACCCCGTCCCGCCGCGGGCCGCGGCGAGGTTATCCCGCTGCCGTCGGGCGCCACCCTGGTGGACGACTCCTACAACTCGAACCCCGAGGCGGCGCGTCTGGCGCTCGAGGCGGCGCGCGTGATCGACGGCCGGCGCCATGTCGCGATCCTGGGCGACATGCTCGAGCTGGGCAGCGCCGAGCGTCGCTACCACCGGCAGTTGGGCCGCGACGCCGCGGAACTCGGCTTCGGCCTGGTCGTTGGCGTCGGCGAGCTGGCGTCGGAGACGGTCGCGGCCGCTGGCGAGGCCGGCGTCGAGACCGCCTGGTTCGCGGACACGGCGGCCGCGAGCTCCGGAGCTTCGGCCCTGATCAGGAGCGGCGACGTCGTTCTGGTCAAGGGCTCGCGCGGCACGGCGCTGGAGCACCTGGTCGACAAGCTGGTCCCGGAGCGGGAGCTGGTTCAGGAGAGGCCGAACTGATGCTCCTGGACCTGCTGTTGCCGTTCGGCGATCGGATCGCGCCCTTCAACGTCATTCAGTACATCACCTTCCGTTGCGCCGGCGCGGCCCTTACCGGCGTCGTGCTCAGCCTGCTCCTGGGCCCCAGCTTCATTCGGGCGGCGCGACGGCTCTCAATCGGCCAGACGATCCGGGAGGAAGGGCCGGAGCGGCACCAGAGCAAGGCCGGCACGCCGACGATGGGCGGGTTGCTGATCCTGACCGCCGTCATCGTGCCGACCCTGCTGTGGTCGGACCTCTCGAACGTCTACGTCTGGCTCGCTATCGGCACGACGATCGGCTTGGCCGCCGTCGGCTTCGCCGACGACCTGCTCAAGGTGAGGCGACGCCACAACCGGGGCCTGAGCATGAAGGCGAAGTTTGCCCTGCAGCTCCTGGTGGGCGCGGCCCTCGGCGCCGGCCTGGTCAGCTTCACGCCCCTCGACGCGAACCTCAGCTTCCCCTTCTTCAAGACCCTGGTGCTCGAACTGGGTGTCTTCTACATCCCCTTCGTGGCGCTCCTGATCGCGGGATCATCGAATGCAGTCAACCTGACGGACGGTCTCGACGGACTGGCCATCGGCGCCACGCTGGTCGCGGCCGCCACCTACGCGGTCTTCGTCTACATCGCCGGAAACTCGATCGCCGCGGGCTACCTGCAGGTGTCCTACGTGCCAGGGGCCGGCGAGGTCGCGATCATCTGTTCCGCCCTGGTCGGCGCAAGCCTGGGCTTCCTCTGGTTCAACGCCCATCCCGCCCAGGTGTTCATGGGCGACGTGGGGTCGCTGGCGATCGGCGGCACGATCGGTGCGGTGGCGGTGCTCTCGAAGCAGGAGCTGCTGCTCGTTCTGGTTGGCGGGCTGTTCGTCCTCGAGGCGCTGTCGGTGATCGTCCAGGTGGCGTCCTTCAAGATGACCGGCCGGCGGGTCCTGCGGATGGCGCCGCTGCATCACCACTTCGAACTCCGCGGGTGGAGCGAGAACCAGGTCATCGTCCGGTTCTGGATCCTCGCTGTCCTGTTCGCCTTCCTGGGTCTCTCGACCCTCAAGCTGAGGTAGCGGGTGACTCCTGAAGTGAGCCGCGCGGGGATGGCAGTCGCGCCGCCGGTTCCCTCCTGGCGGAGTGTGCTGGTCTACGGCCTGGGCCTGTCGGGTGTGGCGGCGTCCCGGGCGCTCTCCGACCGGGACGTCCGGGTGATGGCGGTGGACGGCCGTCCGGCCCCTGACCTGGGAGCGGCTGCCCGCGAACTCCTGCGAACGGGCCGGGTCGACCGGCTGTTGGCCGAGGAAGGAGCCGGGTTGCCGGCCGGCCTCGACGCGATCGTGTTGAGTCCGGGTGTGCCGCCGGACCGTCCGCTCCTGCGGGCCGCCCGGTCGGCGGGCGTTCCGATCCTGGCCGAAGTCGAACTCGCCTGGCGCCTCCTGGAGGGATCGGCGGCGCCGACCGTGGTCGGCGTGACCGGCAGCAACGGCAAGAGCACGACGACCGCGCTGACCGGGGCGCTGCTCGAGGCGGCGGGCTATCCGGTCGAGGTCTGCGGCAACATCGGTACACCGCTCTGCGCCCGGGTCGACGGTCCGCCGGGCCGGGTCTTCGTGGTCGAACTCTCGAGCTTCCAGCTCGAGGCGGTGGACCGGTTCCGTCCGCGCGCGGCGGCCCTGCTCAACATCAGTCCCGACCATCTCGACCGCTACGCGAACGTCGCGGAGTACGCCGGCGCGAAGGCGCGCATCTTCGGCAGGCAGGCCGCCGGCGATGTCGCGGTCGTGAACGCCGACGACAGTGAGGCCCGCCGCTGGAGCGGCGGTCGCCGCGGCGCGCCGGCCGCGGTAAGGCGACGGTTCTTCTCCCGGTTGCGAAGAGTCGAGGATGGCTGCTATCTCGACCGCGACCGGGTGATCGAGGTTGGGCCGGAGTTCCGGCGGGAACTGTTCCGTCTTGGCGACCTGAGGCTCGACGGGCTGCACAACGTGGAGAACGCGATGGCGGCCGCCCTCCTCGCGGCGGCCGTCGGCGCGGACCCGAGCTGTTTTGCGCGGGCGTTACGTGGCTTTGACGGCCTGCCGCACCGGATGCGCCTCGCCGGCACGGTCGGCGGCGTTCGCTACTACAACGACTCGAAGGCGACGAACCCGGCGGCGGCCGTGAAGGCGCTGGCCGGGTTCGGAGACGGCAGCGTCCACCTGATTCTCGGCGGCCGGGCGAAGGACGAGAGCGCCGCCTTCGCCGAACTGGCGTCGGTGGCCGGCGTCAAGGCCGCGGCGGTGTACCTGATCGGCGAGGCGGCACCGGTCATCGCCTCGGTGCTCACAGAGGCTACCGAGCGCCGCCTCTGCGGGACGCTCGAACGGGCGGTGGAGGCCGCGTCGACGGCTTCGAGCGAGGGCCAGGCGGTTCTGCTCTCGCCGGCCTGCGCCAGCTTCGACCAGTTCGAGGACTTCGCGGATCGCGGCCGCCGTTTCGAGGAGCAGGTGCGGGCGCTCGCCGCGGCCGGCAGGGAAGGCGGCCATGGCTAGGAAGCTCGCGATCGACAAGGTCCTCTTCACGGTCGTCGTGCTGCTCGTCGTGGGGGGCCTGGTGATGGTCTACTCGGCCAACCCGCCCGACCCCGACGGCGGCTTCAAGCGCCAGTTCGTCACCCAGTTGCTGGCCGCCGTCGTCGGTCTGGCGGCGATGCTGGTGCTCATGAGCATCGACTACCGGAGCTGGGCGAAGCCCTGGCTGGCCTACGCCGGCCTCGGCGCGTCGCTCGTCCTCCTGGTCGCCGTGCTGGCGGCTGCGCCGATCAATGGCAGTAGCCGCTGGTTGTCGGTGGGACCATTGACCTTCCAGCCCTCCGAACTGGCCAAGATCGCGGTCGTCGTCTTCATCGCCTACCAGATCCATCGCTGTCCGGAGGGGGTAAGCCAGCCCCGGGTGCTCGTGCCATGTGGCCTCGCGGTGGGTCTGGTTACGCTGCTCGTCCTGCAGGCGCCGGACTTCGGCAGCGCCGCGCTCATTCTCGGGATCGCCGGCGTCATGCTGTTCCTTGCCGGCCTCTCCTGGCGCTGGATCGTCCCCGCGATGGTGGTTCTGCCGGGGTTGTTCGCTCTCTTCATCTGGGCCGAGCCCTATCGCAGGGAGCGTCTCCTCGGCTTTCTCTCACCGGAGAACGACCCCTCGGGGAACGGCTTTCAGGTGCTGCAGTCCCTGATTGCGATCGGATCGGGCGGCGTGACCGGCCAGGGTCTGGGCGAGAGCGCCCAGAAGCTCTACTTCCTGCCGCTCGCTACTTCCGACTTCATCTTCTCGATCGTCAGCGAGGAACTCGGACTGCTCGGCGCCGCCGCGGTGCTGGCCGCGTTCGCCGTGCTTGCCTGGCGCGGCTATGTCGCCGGACACCGTGCGCCGGATGCCTTCGGCCGCTTCCTTGCCTGGGGGCTGACGTCGGCCGTCCTGATCCAGGCCCTGGTCAACGTCAGCGTCACCGTTGGACTGGTTCCGGTGACGGGCACACCACTGCCGTTTCTGTCGCACGGGGGGTCGTCCCTCGTCATGACCCTCATCGCCTGCGGTCTGCTGTTGAGCGTTTCGGAGCATGGATGAGCACCGGCACTCACCGCGGCACGGTCGTCTTCTCGGGCGGCGGCACGGGCGGCCACGTGTTCCCCGGCCTGGCGGTGGCCGAGGAGCTACAGACTCGCGGCTGGGACGCCGCCTGGATCGGTCGCCGCGACAGCCTGGAGGAGCGGCTGGTCGCGTCGGCCGGGGTCGACTTCAGGGCCCTGCCCGCTCGCCCGTTCGTGGATCGTGGCGGCGCGCAGCGGGCGGTTGCCCTGGCGGTCCTCCTGCTCTCGACCCTCCGCGCCGCGGCGCTGCTGCGCCGGTTCCGGGCGGCGCTGGTGTTCGCGACCGGCGGCTACGTCTGCGCCCCGGCAGCCCTGGCGTCCCGGCTCCACGGCTGCGGGCTCTACCTGCTCGAACCGAACGCGGAGAGCGGCTCCGCGAACCGGAGACTGTCGCGCTTCGCGACCGAGGCGGGCGTCGCCTTCGAGTCCGCGGCCAGTGGTCTTGCCTGCGAGGCGCGCCTGGTCGGCGTGCCGGTGCGCCGCGCCTTCCGGGAGATCGACGAACTCCGCCTGACCGGCGAGAGCGTGCGGATTCTGGTGCTCGGCGGCAGCCAGGGTTCCGATGCGCTCAACCGTCGTCTGCCGGGTCTCTTCGCGCGTGCCGCCGGGAGGAGCCGGGTCGAGGTCACGCACCAGTCCGGTCCGGCCTCGGTCGACGAGACCCGCGACCGCTACCGGGAAGTGGCGACGCCCGGGCTTTCCTCGACGGTGACCGGCTTCATCCAGGACACTGCCGGCGCGATGCAGGCGCACGACCTGATCGTGTCGCGCGCCGGAGCGGTGACCGTGGCCGAGATCGCCGCCGCCGGCCGGCCGGCGGTCTACGTTCCGCTGCCGATGGCCGCAGGGCACCAGCGCGGGAACGCCCGTGCGATGGTCGAGGCGGGCGCCGCGATCCTGGTCGAGCAGGAGGAACTGCAGGAGGAGCCGGCCGCGGAGCGCTTGGCGCGGTTAGTTGGGGATCGCGAGCGCCTTCTCGCCATGGCGCGGACGGCTCGGGGCTTGAGCCGGAACGACGCCGCGGGCGACATAGCCGCCCGGGTGTGCGAGATCGCGGAGCGCGGGATCTCCGGGCGTCGGGGGAGGGCCGGCTGATGTTGCTGTTCCTGCGCACCGCGGGGCTCGAGCGCGTCCATTTCGTGGGCATCGGCGGCGCCGGCATGAGCGGGATCGCCGAGATCCTGCTGAACTACCGGCTGAAGGTCAGCGGCTCCGACCTGGAAGGGAGCGAAACGACCGAGCGGCTCGCGGCGCTCGGCGCGCGAATCGCCATCGGCCACAGCGCCGGGAACATCGATCGTGCCGACCTGGTGGTCATCTCGTCCGCGGTGCCGGCAGGCAACGAGGAAGTCGTGGCCGCCCGCCGGCGCGGGGTGCCGGTCGTGCGCCGCGCCCAGATGCTCGCCGAACTGATGCGGCTCAAGTACGGCGTCGCCGTGGCCGGTACCCACGGCAAGACGACGACGACTTCGCTCATCGGCACCGTGCTGACGGAGGCCGGCCTCGATCCCACGGTGATCGTCGGTGGACGCCTTCGCGTTTCCGGCACCGGCGCCCGCTTCGGGAACAGCGACTACCTGGTCGCCGAGGCGGACGAGTTCGACCGGAGTTTCCTCGATCTGGCGCCGGTGATCGCGGTGATCACGAACATCGACGTGGATCATCTCGACACCTACCGCGACCTGGCCGACATCCAGGATGCCTTCGCGAGCTTCGCCGGCCGCGTGCCCTTCTTCGGTCAGGTGATCGCCTGCGCCGACGACGCGAACGTCCGGGATCTGCTGCCGCGCCTCGCGGACCGGCGGATCGTCACCTACGGCTTCGACCAGGAGGCCGATATCCGGGCGCTACAGGTGTCGGCGACCCCGACGGGTGTCCGGTTCGAGGTCGCCGACGCGCAGCTCGGCCCGCTCGGTGTCCTGGAACTGCCGATGCCTGGGCGTCACAACGTCCTGAACGCCCTCGCGGCGGTGGCCGCGGCGCGGGCCGTCGGGCTCGACTTCGAGGCGACGGCCAGGGCGCTTTCCCGTTTCCGGGGAGTCCACCGGCGGTTCGAACGGGTGGGAAGGTGGCGCGGCGCGACGGTGATCGACGACTACGCGCATCATCCGACTGAAGTCGAGGCGACGCTGAGGGCGGCCCGCGAGGTGCTCGATCCCGGCGGCAACGGTGCCGGGACGGTCCGGATCCACGCCGTGTTCCAGCCCCACCTGTTCAGTCGCACGCGGGCCCTGGCGGACGACTTCGGCCGCGCGCTGCTGCTTGCCGACAACGTGCTGGTCGCCGACATCTATCCGTCCCGCGAGCGACCCATCCCGGGTGTCGACGCGGGCCTGGTGGTGGCCGCCGGCGCTCGTGCCGGTCATCCCAGCATCAGCGGTTGCGGACCGTGGCAGGCGGCAGCCGACCGGCTGCGTTCAGAGGTCGGGGAAGGCGATCTGGTCCTCACCCTGGGAGCAGGCGACATCTACCGGTTGGCTCATCGGCTCGCTGCCGGCGGAGGGGACGTGTCATGAGCCGGCGGGCGACTCGCAGGCGGTCGGGCGCTCGTCGTCCCGTGCGCCGGAGACGGCCGCGGCCCGTCGTCTGGCTGGCGTTGGGAGCGGGGAAGGTCCTGCTCGGCATAGCGCCGGTGGTAGGGGTCGGCGTGTGGCTGGCGACGGCGCCGGTTTTCGACCTTGAACTCGACATCCAGATAGAGGAGGCCGAGCGGGTGTCCGAACAATGGGTGCGAAGCCGGCTCGCTCCGCTGGAGGGACGAAACCTGCCGCTTCTCTCCCTGGAACCCGCCGCACGACGGCTCGACCACGAGTGGATCCGTGAGGCGGAACTGGTCAAGGGCCTGCCGAACGAACTCACGGTGCGGGTCGTCGAACATCAACCGGCGGCCCTGTTCGCGGCCGGCGACCGTGCGTGGGTAATCGACCGCGATGGTCGGGCGATCGTTCCGTGTGAGCGGGCACCCGACTTGTGCGGCGGTGATCTGGTCAGCGTTTCGATCGAAAGCGCCCTGGCGGGAGAGCGTCTTGGGGACGGCCCGGCGCGGAACCCGGGCGCTGGCGCCGGATCGTCCAGAGGAGCTGGCGCGTCCAGGAACGTGCAGGGCGAGGTTCTCGCTCGAACGTTGAAACGGGCGCTCGATGTGGCCGCCGAAGTCAGGGCGTTCGAGTGGGGACGGCAGGTCCGGGCGGTCGAAGTCATCAGCGACGACGACTACCTGCTCGCATGTACCGGCCGTCCGGCGACGGTACTCGTTCGCGGCAGCGACCTGACGGCCAAGGCCTCGGTGTTCGAACTGCTGCGCGACGCGATCACGGAACACAACGATCCCGAAGTCGTGGACCTGCGGTTCAGGGATCGGATCGTGCTGTCGATGGACGCGCCGGCCGCGCAGATCGCTACGGACGCGGAGGGCGCCCCGGCCGCCCAGGACGGAGTTCAAGCCCCTTCATAGCCAGAGAGGACGAAGAGGAATGCCAAAGACGGATACGCGCGTGGTCGCCATCGATGTGGGCTCGGCGAAGGTCGCCGTGTTGATCGCCGATCGCACGGAGGTCGACGGAGAACCGGCGCTCGAGATCGTCGGCGTCGGGCGCGCGCCCAACCGCGGCACGCTGAGGGGTCACATTGTGCACCTCGACGCGACGGTGAGCGCGCTCAAGCGGGCGACCGAGGAGGCGGAGACGATGGCGGGCGTCGAGATCTCCCGCGCCTTCGTCGGCATCGGCGGATCCGACCTGCGGTCGGCGAACAGCCACGGCACGGCCTACGTCGACTGTGGCGACCGGGGGATCGCCCGTGCCGACATCGACCTCGTGCTGAACGCCGCTCGGGGAGTGCCGCTTCCACCCGACCGGGAGATCCTGCACGCGATTCCGCAGGAGTTCTCGGTCGACGACCACGGCGGCATCGCGGACCCGCACGGGATGCTGGGCAGCCGGCTGGAAGCCAAGGTTCACCTGGTCATGGGCCATGCGCCGCGAACCAGGACGCTCGTACGTTGCCTGAACCGCGCCGGCGTGGAGGCCCGGGAGATCGTCTTCGAACCGCTCGCCACGGCGGAAGCGGTCCTTCTTCCCGACGAGCGCGAACTGGGCGTTTTGTTGCTGGACATCGGGTCCGGAACCTGCGGCTTTGCGTTCTTCCAGCACGCCGAAGTGCAGTACAGCGGGGTTCTCCCGTTCGGCGCCAGTCACTTCACGGCCGATCTCGCCTCGGTCCTTCGGACGTCGTTCGCTGGCGCCGAGACGCTCAAGCTGCGGGATGGCTGTTGCCTCGTTGGTCTGGTCGACGGCGACGAGGGACTGGTCGTGCCGAGCGTCGGGGGCGGCAGCAGCAAGACGATCGCGCGCGGGGATCTCGCCGAGATCCTGCAGGCCCGCGCCGAGGAGATGTTCCACCTGATTCAGGCCGAGCTCGAGAAGGCCGGCTGGGCCGATCAGCTTCGCGGCGGACTCGTCCTGAGCGGGGGTGGTTCGAAGCTGGTCGGCCTGCCCGAGCTGGCCCAGCAGGTCTTCTCCTGCGACGTTCGTTACGGAGTCCCGCTCGGTCTCGTGAGCGAGATCGAGGGTCTCACCGACCCGACCTGGGCCACGGCCGCGGGTCTTCTTCGCTATGCGGTCGCCTCCGAGGAGGCCCGCCTGCCCATTGCGCGCCGCCGCTCTCTGGGCGGCGTGCGCTCGGTGATGGGCAATCTGCGCCAGATGTTCAGCGATCTTGTCTGATTTGAGTTTTGATGAACCAAGGTTCGAAATGGAGGGAGCCATGATTCTGATGGAAGAACAGCAGCTGACCGAGGTCAATCCGACGGTCGACGGAGAACTCTCGTCCGAGGACAGCTTCGGACCGGCGAAGATCGTCGTGGTCGGAGTGGGAGGCGGCGGTGGCAACGCCGTCAACCGGATGATCGCCGCCAGTCTCGGCGGCATCGAGTTCATTGCCGCCAACACCGATCTTCAGGCTCTGCGGCGCTGCGAAGCGCCGACGAAGCTGCAGCTCGGGCGCAAGATCACCCGCGGCCTGGGCGCTGGCGCCGATCCGGAAGTCGGCCGCAACTCGGCGCTTGAGGACACGGACAAGATCCTCGACATGCTGAACGGGGCGGACATGGTGTTCCTGGCGGCCGGCCTTGGCGGCGGCACGGGCACCGGCGCGGCGCCCATCATCGGCTCCCTCTCGGCGGAAGTCGGCGCCCTGACGGTCGCGGTGGTTACGAAGCCGTTCGCGTTCGAGGGCCGGCGCCGGATGCTGCTGGCGGAACGCGGGCTCGAGGAGCTGCACAAGGCGGTCGACACCGTGATCGCGATACCGAACGAGCGGTTGCTGAGCTTCGTGGACCGGGGCACGTCTCTCGCCGACGCCTTCGTGACCGCGGACGACGTTCTGCGGCAGTCAGTTCAGGGCATTAGCGACCTGATCACGATGCCTGGCGAGGTGAACGCCGACTTCGCCGACGTGCGGGCGATCATGTGCGGACAGGGCATCGCCGTGATGGGCACGGGCGTGGCCTCGGGCGACAGCCGGGCTCTCGAAGCGGCGCAGCGGGCGGTGTCGTCGCCCCTGCTCGAGGATGCTTCGATCGAGGGCGCCAAGGGCTGCCTGATCAACATCACCGGCGGCAGCTCGCTGACCCTCCACGAAGTGGCGGAAGCGGCCAGCACGATCTCCGACGCGGTCGACCCGGACGCGACGATCATCTCGGGTCTCGTGGTCGACGGAACGATGGAAGAAGAGGTGAAGGTGACGGTGATCGCCACCGGCTTCTCCGAGGACCGGCAGCCGCGCGACGGCGCCGGGGTCAAGGCCGCCGAGGCCGGAGCGGCCGCGCCGGCCGACCCGAAGCTGGCCGATGCCACCTCCGGGAACGAGGAGACTGGTGAAGAGGAAGGCGCCAAGGGCGAGTTCCGCGATCGCATGCTGGCCGAGCACCACAAGATCGATCCGGGCGGTTATGGGCCCAATTGGAGGAACGTCGACGACTACGACATTCCGACCGTGCTGCGCAAGCAGATGGACTGACCGCCGCCCGCGGGTTGCTTCTACATCCGCTCGGGCAGCGGCACGCCCAGAATCGCCGCGAGCGCTTCGAGCGAGCGCTCGAAGACCTGGGTGACCGCGAGGCGCGCGTCCCGCAGGTCCGCGTCCTGTTCGTGCAGGATGGGATGGCGGTGGTAGATCGCGTGGAACTTCTGCGCCAGATCGACGGCGTGCCGGGCAATGAGGGAGAGTTCGAGCGTCGCCGCCGCCCGCTCGACCGTTTCCTGGCACTGCGAAGCGAAGAGCACGAGGTCCCAGAGGTCGTCGGACCAGACGCCGGCGGGCAGGCCGGCGACGCGGCTCCCGGGAACCTCCTGCGCCAGACCCTCCTCGCGCAGGCGGCGGCGGATGTTCCTGGCGCGCACGATGGAGTACTGGAGATAGGGGCCTGACTCGCCTTCGAACGAAGTGGCGTCGTCGATGTCGAAGGCGATCACCCGCGTGGTCGTGGCGCGGGCCATGAAGAAGCGCAGCGCGGCGACGGCGATCTGGCGGGCCAGGACGCCTATGTCTTCGCCGGCCGCCTCGCCGCCGCCGTCGTCGCCGCGCCGCTCCAGGATCTCGTCCCTGCTCTTCGCCTCGAGTTGATCGAGCAGGTCGTCCGCCTTGACGCCGATGCCCTTCCGGCCCGACATCTCGAGCCTCGCATCGCCTGAGAATCCAAGGTGCTCAGCCGTCTTCGCCGACAGGGCGACCATCTCGTACGCGAAGTGGATGCTGTCGCGGGCCTCGTCCTGGTGTCCGAGCGCTTCGAGGCCGGCGCGGACGATGCGCTGCAGGTAGGCCTGCCGCGCGTCGATCACGTTGATCACGCGGGAGCCCTCTCCGAACCGCTCGCCGCCACCGTCGCCGCCATCCGGCCCTGCCGGCGCGGTTTCCCAGAGCGAGCCGCCGCCGAACCGGGCGTACTCGAAGTCACGTCCCAGCAGGCCGAACTTCCAGAGCTGGTAGGCGATGTCCTTGCCGACGTAGGTCACCGTGCCGTCGGAGCGGACGATCACCTTGTCCGGGTCCTCCAGGCCCTGGAACTCCTCGCTGTCGGCCAGTGGCATGACCCAGCAGCCGGCGTTCTTGCCGCTCTCTTCGAACCGGACGGCCCCGGTTTCCTTCAACTGTTCGAAGGCGGCGACGAAGAAATCGAGGCGGAGGATCTCGCTCTCGCGGGTCAACAGGTCGTAGTCGATGTCGATGCGTGCCATCGTGGCGAGATGCCGGACGACGATCCGCCGGGCGACCAGCCGGCCGGCCTCGGCGCGCCGGCCCTCTCCCGTTTCCAGGGCGTGGAGAGTGCGCCGCCGGAGTTCGAGCCGCTGCGGGTCGCCGTCGTACCAGCGGCCAACCTCGCTGTAGATGTCCCAGCAGACGTAGTCGAACGGCTCGGGCAGAGCCTCGATATCGGCGACGGAGCAGCCGCGCAGGTCGAGGAAGCCGACGACGACGTCGGCGACCTGCACGCCGGTGTCGTCGATGTAGTTCTGGACTTCCGTCGTCTGACCGAGGCGGCGGAGCGCGCGCGCGAGGACATCGCCCAGCACGGCGTTGCGCAGGTGTCCGATGTGCGCCGCCTTGTTCGGGTTGATGTTCGTGTGCTCGACGATCACCTTGGCCCGCGAGTCGATGGCCGCGGATCGGGACACCGGAACCGCGTCGATCATCGCGGCCGCGAACCCGGTTCGGTCGAGGTGGAAGTTGAGGTAGCCAGGGCCCTCGACCGTGATTCGGCTGAAGCCCGCCGGCGGATCGACAGCCTCGAGCAGACGCTCCGCGATCGCGCGCGGCGCCTGGCGCAGCTCGCGCGCGAGGTGCAGAGCGCAGGGACTCGCGAGGTCGCCCAGGCGACGCTGCGGCGGCACTTCGACCACCGGATCGTGATCGAGCCCGAAGGCGTCGGACAGGCCGCGGCGCAGCACGCCGGCGACCAGGTTTCGTTTGTCCTGCAGCATCGGAGTGGCAGTCTAGGAACTTGGGCCACGGGAACGCAACGGAGGATCTCCGAAAGACCAACGTCGGCTGCCCTTCACCGGAGTGGCGCCAGCAGGCGTGGAGAGCGATTCTCCAGCCGGAGGGCTCCGGTAGCATGTTTGCTGATTCAGGAGCGCCGTGAACGAGAAGTGCCAAAGCCCCTTCTGTCTGGTCCGCGTCCCGCCGGAACTCGCTGGCGGGTTGACGCCATGACGAGTCCCAGGCGGCCGCAGCCGCCGACCGTGACCGAATCACCGGTGGCTCACCGCGTTCTCGTGCTGGCGCCCCATTACGACGACGAAGTGCTGGGGTGCGGAGGTCTGATCCTGCAGTTGGCAGCGGGCGGCGCCAGGATCGTGTGTGCGTTCGTGAGCGACGGTTCGGGGGGCGTCGAAGGTCCCCCGGAGGGATCCACGAGAGAGCAGTACTCCAGGCGGAGAAGGAAGGAAGCGGACGAAGCCGCCGCGGCCCTCGGCATCGACAGTGTGGTGCATCTGGGTCATCGCCACGGTTTGCAGGATGGCGCCCTGGCCTCCTCTCTGGACGAGCTGACCGGCCACATCGAGACCCTGCTCCAGGAACACCGGCCGGACCTGCTGCTGGTGCCCTCGCCTCTCGAGGTGACGCCCGATCATCGGGCGACGTTTCGCGCGCTGCACGAAGCCCTGATCAACGGCCGTCAAGGACGAACGGAAGGAGGCGAACCTCTTCCCAGCCAGGACGACGACTCGTCTCCGGGCGATCTGACGCTGCGTGTCCTCTGCTACGAGGTGAACCACCCCTTCTATCCCGACCTGCTGGTGGACGTGACGGCCGAACTGGACGGAGTCGTCGATGCGATGTCCCACTATCGGAGCCAGTTGGAACGCCACGACTACATGGGCTCCTGTCGCGGCCTGCGGCGGTACCGGTCGCTCACGGTGCCGGATCCATGTCGCTACGCCGAGGGCTACTGCCAGTTGACGGCCAACGACTTCACGACCCGAAGTCCGGCCCAACTGATCGCGTACCTGGGTGGTGCGCCTTCGCTGGTCGAAGTCGCCTCGCCCCGTCGAGTTTCGATCGTGGTCCGGACGTACAACCGACCGCGGCGGCTGGCGGAGGCACTGGACAGCCTGGCGCTGAGCTCGTACAGGAACGTGGAGGTCGTTCTCGTAAACGACGGCGGCCGGCGCCCCGAGGTGGCGGAGGGCTTCCCGTTCGAGGTGCATCGCGTCGACTTCGCGGAGAATCGAGGTCGATCGGCTGCGGCGCAAGCCGGCGTGGAGGCGGCGACCGGCGACTGCGTCGGATTCCTGGATGACGACGACCTGTTGGCGCCGGAACACCTGGAGAGCTTGACCGCGATGCTCGGCGATGGTGTCGATGTCGCCTACAGCGATGCGGCCGTCGTCTGCTACGAACCGGGTACGAACGGTTGGAAGGAGAGCAGCCGACGCCTCCCATACAGCCGGGACTTCGATCGAGCGATCCTTCTCCTCGACAACTACATTCCGTTCCACACGGTTCTGATGACCAGGGAGGCACTGGAGCGAGCCGGCTCGTTCGATCCTGAGCTGCCGATCTTCGAGGACTGGGATCTGTTGATCCGCCTGTCGCGCTCATCGAACTTCGTCCACCTCGCGCGCACGACCTGCGAGTACCGCCACTTCCTGGACGGTGCGGCGGACGGCCCCTCCGGAGGTCATGCACTTGGTGGAGCGGCCTCCGCGCGCCCCGACTTCGAGACGCTCAAGGCGAAGGTCCTGAGCAAGCACGCGACCGACCTCGGCCCGGAGGCGCTGGCGCGCGCGGTGACTCGAATGCGCCGCCAGGCCGTCCTGGCCGGCGAGGCGGCTCGCGCCCGGATTCGGGAACGTCAACGGGACCTGGCGGAACGCAACGCCGAGATCGAGCGTTTGCGGGCCCGCGAACGGGAGTTGGAATCGTCGCATTCACGACGCGGTGCCGAGATCGAGCGTCTGCAGGCCCGCGAGCGGGACCTGGAGTCGTCGCATGTGGAACGCGGCGCCGAAATCGAGCGTCTGCAGGTCCGCGAGCGGGACTTGCAGGCCGAGGTTGATGCGATGAAAGCGACAAGAGCCTGGCGATTGCACGAACGCCTGCAATCGCTGCGCGGCTCCGATGGTTGACGACCGGCCCGTTCGGGTACGAGTGAGGGCGCGAGGAGGCAGCCGTTGACGCGTGTCGGGCTGGTATGCAGCGAGGCGCTCGGCGAACGAGCGGCCGGCATCGGAATCCGCTACCTGGAGATGGCGCGCCGCCTTCCCGGATTCGGATTCGACGTCGTCCTTGTGTCTCCCTGGCGTTCCGGGGAAGCGCCCGATGTCGGGAGCGGTTCGGCGGAAGTGCGTCGGTTCGATTCCGCGCCGCTATCGGTCCTGCTGGGGGACTGCGACGCGGCCGTTGCCCAGGGACAGTTGGCCAACGATGTGCTCCACGAGTTGCCCGACTTGCCGAGCGCGATCGATCTCTACGATCCCTTCCTGGTCGAGAACCTGACCCACTTAGACACCTTGGGGCTCGATCCGTATCGGAACGATCATCAGACCTGGATCCATCAACTGGCTCGCGGCGATTTCTTCCTCTGCTCCTCGGCGGAACAGCGCTCCTACTACCTGGGCTTTCTGACCGCCCTGGGTCGGGTGAACCCCCACCGCTACCGCGATGATCCAAGCCTCTCCGGCCTCATCGTCGAGGCGCCGTTCGGCGTGCCGGATCCGCTGCCTGACTACCGACCGTTGCTGCCGCCCCGGACCCCGGGCGAACGGCGGCTGTTGTTCGGCGGTCTGTACGACTGGTACGACCCGGAGCCTCTGCTTCAGGCTTTCGCTTCGCTGTCCGCTGCGAACGCCCGTCTCCTGTTCGTTCGCCAGCCGCCGGGCACTCAGGCGCCTCAACGGTTGCTGGAGCAGGTGGAGGCGCGAAGCAGGCGTCAGGATCCGGATCGGATCGACTTTCTCGACTGGGTGCCGTTCGAGCGGCGCTACGACCTGTTGAGGGACGTGGACGCGCTGACCGCCTGCCATCGACCCGGACTGGAGACCGACCTGTCGCTGCGCACCCGGTTCGTCGATGCCCTCGCGGTCGGCTGCCCCGTGCTGACCACCGAGGGCGGTACGGTGCCCCGCCTGTTGAAGGACTGGGCTGCCGGCCTCGTGGCGCCGTGCGGCGATGTCGAAGCGCTGAGGGCGGGTCTCGCCGAGCTGGTCGCCGGCGGACCGGAGGTCGAGGCGAGAGCGCTTCGAGGCAGGAAGCGGGCGTTGGCGACCTTCTCCTGGGAGCGCAGCCTGGCGCCCCTGGCGGCCTTCCTCGAGTCTCCGCGCGTCGATCCCACCAAGGAGGAGTTCGCATTCAGGCCCTCCACGGAGGCTCCGGCCGACGAACTCGGGTTCCGGTTGCGGCGCTGGCTTCGGACCCGCCTTGCCGGTGCACTGGCGGCCAGCAGATGACCGGGGGGGCCAGCGAGGGCCGGAAGCGGATCGACAGCGTCGACGTCCTGGTGGTGAGCTGGAACGGGCGCCACCACCTGGAGACGCTCCTGCCGGCACTGGAGGCTCAGCAGGTCCCCGGCGTCGCAGTGAGAGTTCGCCTGTTCGACAATGGCTCGACGGACGGCACGGTGACGTGGACTCGGTCCCACCATCCTCACGTTGACGTGGTTGCCAACCCGACCAACATCGGCTTCAGTGCCGCGAACAACCGACTGGCTGAGAAGAGTAGCGCCAGTGCGCTGGCAATGGTCAACAACGACACAAGGCCGCGGCCGGACTGGCTGGCCCGGCTGGTTGCCGGGTTGGCCGAAGCCCCCGCCGACGTAGCCGCGGTTTCGGGCGGCATCGTCAACTGGAAGGGCACGCGACTGGATTTCGGCCAGGGCGTGATGACGTTCGACGGCCACGCCTTCCAGCTCGACTACCGCCGACCCCTGGACGTGGTCGAGATGCCCGAGGAGGGCTGCGAACTGCTGTTCCCATGCGGCGGGAACATGATCGTCCGTCGCGACTCCTACCTGGCGGCGGGCGGATTCGACGAGTCGTACTTCGCCTACCTGGAGGATGTCGATCTCGGCTGGCGGCTGTGGTCGGCTGGAGAGCGCGTGCTGTCGGCGCCGGGTGCGGTCGTGCACCATCGCTCGATGGCCACGAGCAAGCTGCTTGGGAACGCCAACCGTGGACTCCTGTTCGAACGCAACGCCTATCTCACCGCGTTCAAGAACTACGATGCGGAACTCTGGCCGCAACTGATGCCGGTCGTGCAGATGACGCTGATCGGCCGCGTCCAGCACCTGCTCGCGCACCGCAACCCCCACGGTCAGGAACTGGCCGTCGATCCCTACGCTGCCGCGACGGACGGACAGGGTGCTTCTCTCGCGGGGGGCTCCGGGCCGCGCGATGCCTGGGGGCGACTCCGGCACGTCGTCGCCCTCCGCACCCGGCTGAGGCGTTTCGCGCGGCCGCACAGCGGACTTCCGGATGGCGTGCCTGCCATCGTCGACGATCAGACCCTGGCTCAGGTGCGTGCCGTGTCTTCGATCATTCGCGGCCTCGACGACGCTGCGGAACGAAGGCGTCGGATCCAGGCGAGACGTCAGCGTCCGGATGCCGAGATCTTCGAGCGTTTTCCGCTCTACGTCGTGCCGACCTATCCCGGCGACGAAGAGCTGTTCCGAAGTTCGGGTTTCGAGGCCATGTGGCCGGAGGGGCTGCCGCTCGTCCGGCGCAGCCTGGAGGAGGTGATGGAGGTGGAACGGTGACCGGGACACCAGGCTGGACCGTGGTCATTCCCACCTTCAACCGTCTGGGGGCCCTGAAGGAAGTTCTCGCCGCCCTGGACGCTCAGGACGGGCCTGCCTTCGAGGTCCTCGTGGTCAACGACGGCAGCACGGACGGCACCGCGTCCTGGCTCGACGAACGCGCCGCGGGCGGAAATCGCAGTGAGCCGGAGTTGCTGGTCCTTCATCAGGAGAACCAGGGACCTGCCGTGGCCCGCAACCGCGGCGTCGCGGCGGCCCGCGGCCGCTGGGTGGCCTTTCTCGGGGACGACACCGTCCCCGCGCCGGGATGGCTGGCGGCGCATCACAGGGCCCAGCACGACGCCCTGGCGCGGTCGATTCGCGCCGAGGGCGGTTGCGTCGGCGTGATCGGCCGCACCGACTGGCACGAGCGGATGCGGCGCACGCCGTTCCTCGACTACATCAACGAGAACGGACTGCAGTTCGGATTCGCTCTGATCGAGAACGAGGACGACGTGCCGTTCAACTTCTTCTACACGTCGAACCTCTCGATCGACCGCGAGGCGATGGCGGCGGAGCCCTTCGACCCGGCCTTCCCGTTCGCGGCCTGGGAGGACGTCGAAGCCGGCTATCGCCTGGCCGGGCGCGGCCTGCGCCTCCTGTACCGGCCAGAAGCCCGCGTCGCCCACGACCACCCGACCGGTGTCAAGCGGTTCGCGAAACGGCAGTACCGCGCGGGGTACTCCGCGGTCGTCTTCTTCCGGCGGCATGAGCAGCTCGGCCCCTTACTGGGGTTCCACGACGGCGAGCCGCCTCCGGCCGGCGGCGTTCGCGACCGGACGGTGCAGTGGCTGCAGGAGCGGTTGGCGCGGACGTTGCAGGGATTCCCGGTCAGACTGCCCCGGCTGTGGGAGAGGACGATGCGATATCACTATCTGGAAGGTCTGAGGAACGGCTGGTCCGATGGCGTCGGCCTGGATCGGGGAGGTGCATCGTGAGTTCGAATGCACGTGTGGCAGGAATCGGGGTTCGGATGGCGCTGTCGTTGGCCGGCCTGGTGGGCCTCGGGCTGGCGGGCGGCGCGGAAGCGGCCACCGGAGGGCATGGCGGAACGGCACAGGTGGTTCAAGCCCTTGCGGTTCAGGCGCCGGTCGCGGTCGAGGCTGGCGATCGGGCTCGCCGCGGGGACGGCGACCGCCGCAAGGGCCGCCGGTCCCGCACCTACGTGCGGCCCTACTACGGTTCCTTCGGCTGGTATGGGGGCCTCGGTCCCTTCTGGCCCTACGCCTGGTCGCCGTACTACTACGGCTACGGACCCTACGGCTGGGCTTCCGGACCCGTCGGCTATGCGGACGCGGGTGCGCTCGACATCAACACCCGGCCCAAGAAGGCTTCCGTCTACATCGACGGCGAGCTGGTCGGTCGGGTCGACGGCTTCGACGGCTTCCCGCGCTACCTCTGGTTGCGCGACGGCAGCTACCGGATCGCGATCTTCATGGAGGGCTACGAGACCCTGGAGCGTCAGATCCGCGTGCAGCCGGGTGTGGTCATCCGGATCGACGAGGATCTCGTCCCGGGGACCGCGGAACGGCCGCGGCCCGCGCCGCCCAAGCCGGCCGCCGCGCCGCCGGCCCCGGAAGGGGAGTCGTGGAGGGTCGAGAACCGCGGCCGTCCGATCGAGCAGGACCAGCGGCGGGAGCCGGCCCGGCTGCGGGTCGAGGTCGTGCCTGCCGACGCCGTCGTCTACCTGGACGGCCGTCTGCTGGGGAGCGGCACGGAACTGGCGAGCCTCCACTCGGCCCTGATCGTGGATCCCGGCGCCCACCGGCTCGAGGTGATTCGTCCCGGCTACGCAGCCGAGGTGCGCGGGTTCGAAGCCGAGCAGGGAGAGGACGTTTCCCTGCGGATCGTGCTCCGGGAGGAGTGAACTTCTTCCCCGGAGAAGGGAACCTCCGGTTCACGTCGACATAGAAAAGTAGCCATGCTACCATGACTTCCGTGGTGCATGAACTCGCGAGCCGTGCCGGGTCGCGCGCCGGTGCGCCCGCCTGGCCCGCGCCGCGCGCCGTTGAGCCGTTGCGAGTGCTGGTCGCCTCGCCGCTCGGTTCGCTGGGGCTCGAGTTCATCGGCCGGCTGATCACGCGGCTGGTCATCGCGCCGAAAGGCGCCGAGAAGGCGCTGTTCACTTCCCTGGGGTCGGTGGAGACGACGGACTTCGTCGACGAGGCCCTGGGCCGTCTGTCGGAGTACTTCGCCGGCGCGCGGCGGAACCTCGATCTGCCCTATGACCTCGATCGGACGGGAATCGATGCCCTGTCCCGGCGCATCTTCGAGGAGACGGCCCGGATTCCCTACGGGCACACCCGCACCTACCGCAACGTGGCTACCTCATCCGGCCAGGCCGGCGCCTACCGCCTGATCCGGTCCCGGTTGATGGCCAACCCGTTGCCGATCCTCGTTCCGTGCCACCGGGTCGTGCCGCGCCGGAGCGGTCCCGGTTCCTACATCGGCGGCGAGAAGCGCAAGGGGCAACTGCTCGCCCTCGAACGCAAGCACGCCGAGGACTAGGCGAGCCGCCGCCGGGCGTCCTCCCAGATCGCCTCCAGGGCCTGCTGGAAGCTGCGTTTCGGGCGCCAGCCCAGGGCGCGCAGGCGGCTGGCGTCGCCGCACATCACGGGAACGTCGGCGGGCCTCATGAGGTCGGGGTCCTGCCGGATCTCGACCTCCAGGCCGCTGAGCCTGATGAGTTGCCGGAGTGCCGTCTCGAGTTCGATCGGCTCACCCCGGGCGACGTTGTAGACGTCGCCCGGTTCACCGCGCTCTACCAGGAGTGCGTAGGTGTCGGCGCCGTCGTCGACGTGGACGAAGTCCCGGCGCGGGGTCAGGTTGCCGACGTGCAGCACGGGTTCCTCACGGCCCGCTTCGATCGCCGCGAGTTGCGTTGCGAACGAGGGGAGCGCGAAGTTGGCGCCCTGCCCGGGCCCTATCAGGTTGAAGGAGCGGACGACGATGGCGCCCAGGGGAAGACTCAGCCGTTCGACCGCGGCCTTGGTCAGGGCGTACGGCGAGCCCGGTTCCAGGCCGCGGTCCTCGCGCGCCGGCAGTTCCGCTTCCGGCACCGCGCCGTAGACCTCGGCGCTCGAGGCGACGACCAGCCGGCACGTATCGGACAGGCCGCGCGCCGCGGAGACGACGTGCTCGGAGCCCTCGACGTTGACCCGGTAGTAGTCGTCGATTCGCCGCCAGGAGTCTGCGACGTCGGACAGGCCGGCCAGGTGGACGACCGCATCCGGCGCCGCATCCCGGAAAACGCCCTCGACCGCGTCGTGATCGCGGATGTCGAGGGCGATGTGCTCGACGGGGACTCGAGAGCCGGTGGCGTCGTCGTTGCCTGCCGGTGTTCCCGGCGCATGGCAGGCGATGACGGTGGCCCCCCGTGCGACCAGTCGCGGCACCAGGCGGCCGCCGACGAACCCCTCGGCGCCGGTGACGAGGACGCGCGTCACGCTTCCGCCTTGCCCTGTCCCAGCCGCGCGAAGTAGTCGTCGAGGCCGGGTCTCCACTCTTCGACTCGCCGGTTGGTGAGGGACTCGAAGCGCCCCGTGTCGAGCACCGAGTACGCCGGCCGGACCGCGGGACGGGGCAGGTCGGCGGTCGCGATCGGCTCCACCTCGGCGTTCAGGCCGAGGGCCGCGACGATGGCGACCGCGAAACCGTGCCAGGAAGTGGCGGGTGAGTTGCAGTAGTGGACGATGCCCGCTGCGCCGGCCGCGTAGAGGTCGACGAGGGCGCGGGCGAGGTAGGGCGCGTAGGTCGGGCAACCGACCTGGTCGGAGACGACACGGAGCGGCTCCCCGCGGCCGAGCCGGTCGGCGATTGCGGAGACGAAGTTCCTGCCCTCCGGCCCAAACACCCAACTCGTGCGGACCACCAGACCTCCCGCATCGGCCACGGCCTCCTCGGCGGCGAGCTTCGAGCGTCCGTACACGGTGGCGGGCACGGTCGCGTCCTCTTCACGGTACGGCCGTCGGCCGCGGCCGTCGAAGACATAGTCGGTCGAGACGTGGATCAGGCGGCAATGGCCCGGCAGGGCGGTCGCCAGCCGCGTGGGGGCCCTGCCGTTGGTCTCCAGGGCGGCCTCCGGTTCGCTCTCGCAGCCGTCGACATCGGTGTAGGCGGCGCAGTTGTAGACGGCGGCGGCGTCGAACCGGCCGGCCAGCGCGGCGGTCGCCTCGGTGTCGGTTAGGTCCGCGCGCCGGCGGTCGGCGGCGAGCACCTCGACTCCGCGCCGGCGGAGTTCGTCGGCGACCTCCCGTCCAAGTTGCCCCGACGCGCCGAGCACCACGGCCCTGGCGCCGGCGCCGGGGGAGTCCGCGGTCACAACGCCTCGCTCTGGCCGCCGGTGATGTCGAAGAAAGCGCCGACGCTCTTCAGCGTGACGAGTAGCCGGTACTGGGTGTCGCGGCGGAGCGCCGTGCGGAAGTCGGCCACCTCGAAACGCAGGCCGTAACAGCAGGCCCTGAAGTCGACGATATGACGCTGGATTTGCAGGATCTTCCGTTCGATGTCGTAGCTCAGCATGCTGTTCACCCGCAGCTTGTTCGGGATCAGGTCGAGACCGGTCGAAACCTGGACATGGTGGCGGCGCGTCCGGTCGAGTTCCGCGTTGCGGCGGACCGCCCAGCGCAGGCCGACCGAACCGGTTGCGCCAACGCCCAGCGTCGCGGAGACGCCGGTGGAGGAAACCTGAGAGAAGAGCGTGTCGTAGAGCGCGTCGAAGCGCAGGCCCGTACGGCGGGACGGATTGAACCGGAGAAGGGCTCCGATCGGGCCGTTCGGGCTCGTGAGCGAGCGATCCGCGGAGCGCAGCAGGGCCTTCTCGCTGTCTAGCGAAAAGTCCCGGAAGAACTGGACCGACAGGATCTCGAAGGCGCCGCCCTGCTCGGGATCGGCGGGTTTGGCCAGCAGACGGTTGTAGAGACTGACGCGGGCGACGTTGCGGCCGCGGAGGTTGTCGATCTCGTCGAACAGCGGGATGCGGATGCGGTCGTCAAAGTCCTCGAAGTAGGCGTATGCCACGCGCGGCTCGATGACGTGCTTCAGTCGCGAGAAGCGCCCCCCTTCGGCGAGATCGAAGATGCGGGACAAACCGGGACCGACGATCTCCGCGCGAGCGGTCGGAACGAGCCGCACCAGATCCTGGCCCCGAAAGTCCGTGGTCGTCATCGTCTCGCGCCGCTCCTGGGCGCTGATCAGGCTGTCCCCGTACCAGGTCAGGTGACCGCCCGCCGTCAGCGACAGCGAGAACCAGCTCGCCAGCGGAATCGGTACGCTGATCTCCGGCTCGAGATGGGCGCGTCCGTAGCGGCCGATGCGTCGCGCCGATCGGTTCGTGTCGAGGTAGTGCAGCGAACTCTTCACCTGGAAGTAGAGAGGCGACCTTCCCAGTCGGGTGGAGCGCAGCTTGTACTCGATCTCGGGAAGCTGGCGGAGCTGGACCTCGCGGCTGGCCGAGATGAACGTCTTGCGCTGATCGAACTGGACGTTGAGCGACTGGTTGCCCCAGTTTCGCGACATGAAGGCCGTCGAGTAGAGCTGGCGCAGGCTGTTGCGGTCGACCCGGCGTTCGAAGTCGCGGAAGAACTCGAAGTCGGACACGTCCTCGAAGCGGATGACGCCGCGGAAACCTCCGGGCAGATCCCGCGACTGATGGTTCCAGCGCATGCGCCAGCGGCGCTCGCCGCGCTCCGTGTCGTCGATCAGGTAGCCGTCGAACTCGCCCGCCGTGCCTTCGGTGGGCCGGTAGCGGAACTCGGTACCCAGGCCCCAGAACGGCTCCGTGGAGAAGGCCTGGGTACTGCCGCTCGGGGCACCCGCGTAGAGGTCCACGTTGAAGGTGGCGTCGTAGCTCCGGTTGATCGCCCAGTAGTAGGCGAGACCGAGCGACGGGCCGCGGCGAGTGGAGAAGCCGGGCTTGGGGGTCAGGAAGCCGCTCACCCTGGAGCTCTGGACCGGCCACAGCATGTAGGGCAGATAGACGAGCGGCACCTTCCTGGTCCGGAAGGAGACGCCGCGGGTCTTCGCGTAGCCGTTGGCGTTCACGTCGACCCGCTTCGCGCGGAAGCTCCAGTCCGGCGCCCGGCCGTCGTCCTCGACTTCGCAGGCGGTGAACTGGGCGTCGAGAATCGTGAAGCGGTCCTCGCTCAGCATGTGCACCGCCGCGCCGGTGAAGAAGTAGTCGGTGCCTATGTTCCCGTCCGCGTCGAAGATCGAGGCCGTTTCGGCCGCCACGTCGAACTCGAGTCGCGAACCCCGCAGCACTTCGTTGCCTCGCATCAGGACGACGGGCCCCTCGGCCTCGAAGCGTTCGTTCGCGTGGTCGTACACCGCCCGGTCGCCGGAGACCTGGTAGTCGCGGAGCCGGATCCAGAATCCGTTCGACAGTGTGTGTTGCTCCTCGAAGGTTCCCTCCATGGCGCCGGCCCAGCCTTCCACCTGTCCAGGGCCGGACTCGTCCTCGACCGCGAAACTGAAGGTGTTGGCGCCCGGAGGCGGTGGCGGGCCGCTATCCGCGGCTTCCTCCTCCACGGCTCCCGCTGCGTCGGGGGTGGGGTCTTCGACCGCTGCCGTTGCGTCCTCCGGGGTCGCCTCGGCGGTTACAGGCTCCTGGGCCGTCGCGGCGGCCGCCAGCGCCAGGGTCAGCGCCAGCGCGACAGCGAGGTGCATGGTGGTCATGCTAGCAATTGACGGGCCAACTCCAGACGTCGGTCCCGGTCGGTTGACAGTCCCGCTGGCCCGTTTCAGAGTGACCGCACTGTGCGTTTCCTCGGCATCGATCTCGGCGAGAAACGCGTCGGGGTGGCGACCGGAGACTCACACGTGGGGATCGCGGTGCCGCACTCGACGATCCGGCGCACCGGGGACCGGCAGGTGATCGCCGAACTCAGGGCGCTGGCGGCCGACTCCGAAGCCGAGGTGCTGGTGGTCGGCGAGCCGCGCGGGCTGGACGGCTCCGTCGGGCCGGCGGCCGAACGCGCCCGCGCCTTCGCTCAGAAGCTGCGTAAGGCCTGCGATCTGCCGGTGCGAACCGTGAACGAGTCGCTGACCTCCGTGGAGGCGGAGCGCCGGCTGCGCGCGGCGGGTGTCGATCCGCGGCGGCACCCGGAGCGGGTTGACGCCGTGGCGGCGCAGATCCTCCTCGAGGAGGAACTCGGCCGGGAGACCGGATGAAGCGGAGGACGCCGCCGCGACGTCGCCGCAGACGGCGTCTGCTGCCATGGCTCGCGGTCGGCGCCATCGCGATGTTGGCGGCCCTCGCCGCCGCCGCGGCTGGCGTTGTCTCCTGGGCGGAGCGGGAACTCGAACGGCCGCGGGGAACGGAGACGATCGAACTCACGATCGAGCGCGGCGCGCCGATGACCGCGATCCTCGACCAGCTGGCCGCCGCGAACGTCGTCGGCGATCCCCTGCTGGCCCGGCTCCACCTCGACTACCGGCGACCCGGCGAGACGCTGCAGGCTGGCGAGTACCGCTTTGAGCAACCGATGAGCCCGGTGGAGGCGCTCGACCGGGTGATCCGTGGTGAGGTGGTGACCTACCCGGTGACCGTGATCGAAGGCCTGACCCTGCGGGAAACCGCGGAGAGCCTCGCCGGCGACGGTTTCGGCGAACGGGACGCGTTCCTTGCGGCGATGTCCTCGCCGGGGCTCATCGCCGACCTGGACCCTGCGGCCGAGTCCCTGGAGGGCTACCTCTTCCCGGACACGTATGCCTTCCCGAGAGGTACCGGCGAAGGTGAGATCGTGGAGGCTATGGTGAGCAACTTCCGCCGCCGCGTCGAGCGTCACCTGGACACCGCGGCCGGCCACGGTCTCGATCCGCGGGATCTCGTGACGCTGGCGAGCATCGTCGAGAAGGAAGCGGGCGCGATCGAGGAGCGCCCGCTGGTTTCGGCCGTCTTCCACAACCGGCTGGAGCGCGGCATCGGCCTCTACGCCGATCCGACGATCATCTACGCGCTGAAGCTGGCCGGCATGTGGGACGGCAACCTGCGGCGCCGCGACCTCGAACTCGACTCGCCCTACAACACGTACGTCCATCCGGGCCTGCCGCCGGGTCCGATCTGCTCGCCGGGCGAACACAGCCTGCGCGCCGCGGCGGCGCCCGCCGACGCGCCATACCTCTACTTCGTGAGCCGGAACGACGGCACTCACGTTTTCGCGGAGACCCTCGCCGAGCACAACCGGAACGTCGCCCGCTGGCAGGTCCGGTACTGGCGGGAGCGCCGGTAGGCGGGTCGCTGAGCCGGCACAACCTGTGCATCCACCGGGCTAAGCTCCATGCCCGATGCACCTGCCCACGCTCAACGCGATCCTGAACGCCACGGCGGCGACGCTGCTGGTCATCGGCTACGTGCTGATCCGCCGCGGCCACCGGGAGCGGCACAAGCAGGTCATGCTGTCCGCCTTGGGGTGCTCGGCGGCGTTCCTGATCTCCTATCTCTACTACCACTACCAGGTCGGTTCGGTTCACTTCGAGGGCGAGGGAACCGTGCGGACGGTCTATCTCGGCATTCTGCTGACCCACACGGTGCTGGCGGCCGCGGTGCCGTTTCTGGCGATCATCACCGTCGTCCTGGGCCTTCGGGGCCGGTACGAGCGCCACAGGAAGATCGCTCGCGTCACGCTGCCGATCTGGCTCTACGTGTCGGTGACCGGGGTCGTCGTCTACTGGATGCTCTACCGCATGTCGTGGTGACGTTCGCGGCAAACCGTGTGTGCGCCGTCGTCCTGCTGCTCCTGGCGGCGGGCCTGCTGGCGATGCCTGCCGCCGCCCAGGAGTTCGAGTGGCGACTTGCGGAGTGGACCACGCCTGAGCGGGAGTTCTTTCTGGACGGGCCCCAGTTCCTGCTGCCGGCGGCCGAACTGGAGCGAGTGCGGAGCCTGGATCCGGTGTCCCGCATGGAGTACATCGACACCTTCCTGGACCGAGGCAGGGTGGCTGAGGCGGTCGAGAATCGGCGGCAGCGGGTGCGCATGGCCGGTCTGCCCTTCTTCGATGTCCGCGCCAGGTTGCTGTTCCTTCACGGCGAGCCGGACGCGATCGACCCGGTCGACTGCGATCAGACGTTCCGGCCGCTCCAGCTCTGGCGCTACGGACCGGAGGACGGCGAGCACACGAACCTCGTCCTCTTCCAGCCGAAGCCGAACGAGGTCTTCCGGCTTTGGCTGCCGGAGGACACGAAGCGTGCCCTCTACATGCCGGAGATGGAGTACTTCCTGGAGCAGTACGAGGAACTCCGGGGCCTGCTGCGGGCTCGCCGCTTCGACCTGCAGGTCTGCGAGGAGGCCCGCCGGGTCGACGAGATCACCGGTATCCGCGGCCTCTTCGGCTTCCGCCGCGAGCGCCCCACCGACGAGAACTTCCTGGCCTGGCTGGCGCCACCCGCGGATGTCGAAGCGTGGGCGGAAGGGGCCGCCGCGGACGTGGTTTCAGGTCCGCCGCCGCTGGAGCTTGAAGATCCGATCCTCACCTTCCCGGACCGGCAGGGACAGCGGATAGTGGCCCGGATTCTCCTCTCGCTGCCCCCGGGAGCTCCGGTCGAGCCGTTCGTCGACGATGCCGGCAGGCAGCAGACGCGGATCAACGTGGAGGGAATGGTCGAGTTGCCGGGCCAGGTCTTCGACACCTTCAAGATGCGGTTCGTCGGAAGCGCGCCGGATCCGGAACGCTCTCTGGCGCTGCCGGTAGAGCAGCTCTTCCGGCCGGGTTCGGTCTTCCTGCTCCGACTCTTCGTCCGTGACGAGGTCGGCGGCGCGGCGGCCTTCACCTCGGTGCCGGTCGAAGTGCCGCTGATGCCGACGGCCGCCCCCGCGGAACCGGAGGACCAATTGCGGCTGGTCATGGCGACCGACGATCTGCCCGAGACGGTGCTCGACGCGAGGAACGCGATCATGCTGGTGCCGCCCGAGAGCGAGGTGGTGCTCGGTCTCTGGCGGGCCGAGACCCTGGTGACCGGGGGCGAGATCGTCGCGGTGCGGTTCCTGGTCGACGGCAGGGTCCAGGTGACCCGGCGCCGGCCGCCGTTCAGCGCCGAGGTCCGGCTGGCCAAGTACCCCGAGGAGCAGGTGGTGCGCGTCGAGGGACTGAATGCGGAGCGGGAGGTCGTGGATGCCGACGAGATCGTCCTGAACCAGCAGCGGGGCGAGCTCCGGGTCACGATCAACGAGCCGCGCCGCGGCGCCCGCGTCTCGGGCAAGGTCGAGGCGTCGGCCACGGTCGTGGTTCCCGAGGAGCGCATCATCGAGGAAGTCGAGTTCAGCGTCGGTGGGGAGCTCCAGACCGTCCTGAGCCAGCCACCCTGGCGGGCGGAGGTCGAAGTGCCTCCCGGTTTGGGCGAGCAGGACCTGGTCTACCTGACGATCGCGGCGACGCTCGATGATGGAAGCCGGGCCGAGGATGTCCGCTTCCTGAACGCGCCCGCCTTCACCGAGACGCTCGAGGTCGACCTCGTGGAGCTCTACACGACGGTGGTGGACGGCCAGAACCGGCCGGTCACGAGCCTGGCGGAGAGCGACTTCACCGTGTTCGAGGACGGACGGCGGCAGGAACTGGCGAAGTTCGAACTGGTGGAGGACCTGCCGCTGACCCTGGGGGTGATGATCGACACCTCGGGTTCGATGGAGACGTCGCTGGGCGAGGCGCGCAGGACCGCCTCGCAGTTCCTGACGAACATGATCACGCCGCGCGACCGGTCCTTCGCCGTGGCGTTCGCGACACGGCCCGCGTTGTTGATCGGGCGGACCTCGGACGTCAGCGCGGTGGCCTCGGTGATCGAGCGTTTGCGGGCCGCGGGCGCCACGGCCCTGCACGACGCCCTGATCACCAGCCTCTACTACTTCCGGGGCGTCCGGGGCCGGCGCGCCCTCGTGCTGCTCTCGGACGGAGAGGACACGTCGAGCAGCGTCGACTACCGGGACGCCGAGGAGTACGCGCGCCGGTCGGGCGTCGCGATCTACACGATCGGACTCGGAGTCGGGCGAACCCAGATGATCCTGCGCAACAAGCTGAGCGATCTCGCCAAGGTCACCGGAGGCCGGTCGTTCTTCATCTCCAAGGCCGAGGATCTGGCGCCCGTCTACGGTGACATCGAGCGCGAGCTGCGCTCCCAGTACTTGCTGGCCTACACCTCCGACCGCAGCGGCGAAGGCGATGAGTACCGCGAGGTCGAGGTGCGGGTCAAGGGACGGTACAAGGCGCGCACGATCAGCGGCTACTACCCGTGACCGCTTGCGCCGGGGGCCTCCGGGCAGGACACCTGGCGCTGGCGCTCGCCCTCTGCGCGCCGGCCCTGGCCCAGGAAGCCCTCGCCCAGGAGGAAGCGGGCGTCCGGACGGTCTCGTTCGAGCGGCTGAACCGTGTCTATGAGGAACTGATCGACGACCTGTCCCTCATCCGGATCGGGCCGGCGGAGGTGGCCCTGCGCTCTCCCGCTCACTCCCTGACCGTCAGTCGCCATGCGGCGACGCTTACGGCCGGCGACGATGGCGTCTTCGAGACCGAACTCGAGCTGGAGATCGCCGGTTCGGGCCAGATCGCCGCGGACGTGGTCATCGGCAGCCTGGAGAGCCAGTTGACCCAGGAGCTCGTTGTGCCCGTCCAGACTCTCCGCCTGGAGGGCGAGATCGCCATCCGGCGCGACGAGGAGGGCTATTGGATCCGCACGGAGCGCATGCCGCCGACGACCCAGGTGCGGATCGAGAGCGAGCTCGGCACTCAGCTCTTCACGGTCTGCCGGCAGATGGCCCTGGTCCTCGTCAGTCTGGACTGCGAAGCGATCGAACGCGCCGTCACGCTGATCAGCGTCCCGCTGCCGGAGGCGGGTGGCGAGTACCTGATTGCCCTGGAGGACACGACGCCGGAAGAAAGAAGGGATTTCGACCGGTTTCTGGGCCAGAGCCGGAAGCCCTGAACCACAGGTCGCCGGCGAGTGGCGCGAACCCCCGGCGACGCCCGTGATCCGGTAGGATTCGCGCCCCTCGGCCGCAACGGCCGACCAGGAGTTGAACACCCATGGCTACCCGTCGGATGATCTCGCGGCTCTTCTACTTCACGATCGAAGATGAGGGCATCCTCGCCGAGTCTTTCGGGGGGCTGGACTCGGAGACCTTCGCGATCGCCTACAAGGTCGAGGACACGGACGACGTCTTCGTCATGACCAGCGAGACGCGGGACGCGCTGGACCGGTCGGACGTGCCGTACAACCTGCTCGCCGAGGAGGACGGTTCGAAGATCGCCCTCTTCCACTCCCCGCTCTCGCGCGAGGAGCTGTCCGACTTCGAGGAGCCGCTGAAGGCGCTCGCGCTCGCGTACAGGGCGATTGCCATGGCCTGCGTCGGCGTCAACGGCGAATCGGATCTCGGCTTCGACCTGAGCGAGGGGATGCGCAACTACACCTACTTCACCGCGCCGGCCGGCCACACCTTCATCTGGCGGCTGTTCACCCATCGCGACGAGGCGCGCCAGTTCCTGGACAAGCTGACGATCGGCGACAAGAACGCCCTGGAGTGGGCCGAGGCGATTCCGATGGAATCCGTGGCCGAGCTCAAGGGCTTTCATTGAGCCGTCCGTAGGCCGCGCGAGTTGAACAGCCTCGTTTCCGAACTGCCGGCCGGCACCTACACCGTCTCCGAGTTCGCCTGGGAGATGAAGGGAGTGCTCGCCGACGCGTACCCCGCGGTATGGGTCGCCGGAGAAGTCCAGCGGCTACGGTCGGCGGCCAGGGGTCAGCTCTACTTCGAGCTGATCGAGAAGGGCCGCGGCGACCGGATCCAGGCGAAGCTCGACTGCGTGCTCTGGGCGGACGAGCGCGCCGTCACCGAGGCTGAACTGCGCGAGGCCGGGGTCGAACTGAGCGAGGGCGTCGTGCTGCGCTGCTGCGGCCGGCCCGAGTTCTGGCCCGGCGGCGGCCGGCTTCAGTTCACGGTCCGTGAGGTCGATCCGCTGTTCTCGCTCGGCGCGCTCGAGAAGCGGCGCCGGGAGACGCTCCGGGCGCTGGAAGCCGAGGGTCTGCTCGAGCGCAACAAGAAGCTGGCGCTGGCGCCGGACCCGCTCGAGATCGGGCTCATCACGTCCGAAGGGAGCGCCGCCTACCACGACTTTCTCGACACCCTGGTCAACTCTGGCTTGGGCTTTCGCGTGCACCTCGTCCATTCGGCGGTCCAGGGAGCGGCGGCCGAGACGGAGATCGACCGTGCCTTCAATCTGCTGGGCGCCTTCGCGCGCGGCAGCCGTCGGCTCGATGCGATCGCGCTGGTTCGAGGCGGTGGATCGCGCTCCGACCTGGCCACGTTCGACAGCCGCCGCGTGGCGCGCGCGGTGGCACGGTCGCCGGTGCCGGTCATCTGCGGCGTCGGCCACCAGATCGACGTGTCGATCGCGGACGTCGTCGCCCACACCTCCTGCAAGACGCCGACGGAAGCGGCCGAGTTCCTGGCCGGCAGGGTCGGAGAAGCGGCGTACCGGGTCGAGGACGCGGGACGTTCCCTCGCGCGGCAGGCCACGGACCTCCTGCGCGCCGCTAGACGGCGGGTTTCCTCCGTCCCGCCCCGGCTGGCGTCGCCGGGCAGGGCGCTGCTCAGGAACCGCGTCGCCGACTGCCGGCTGGCGGCGAACCGGGCGCGGACGGCCGCCGAACGGCTCGTTGCGGCCGCCAGGCAGCAGGAGGAGGTCCGCCGCGAGGGTCTGATCCGCAACGCGCTCAGGCCGGTGGGCCGGGCGGCTGAGCGGCTTGAGGCGCACGCTCGACTCTGCGAGCAGCTCTCGCCCGAGCGGGCGCTCGCGCGCGGCTTCAGTGTCACCCGGCGCGCCGATGGCGGACTCGTGCGGCGGGCGGCGGACGTGGCGGCCGGCGACGAACTTCGTACACGGATCGCCGACGGTACGGTGGCGAGTACCGTCGACTCGGGTACACCGGCCAGCAAGGAGACGGCATGAGCGACGACCGGACCGGCGGTGACGCGGCCGAACTCAGCTTCAGCGAAGCGATGGAGGAACTCGAGAGCGTGCTCCGGCGGATCGACGGCGACGAGATCGACGTCGATCAACTGGGCCACGAACTGGGTCGGGCGGCGCAGTTGCTCGAGATCTGCCGCAAGAAGATCCGCCGGGCCGAGGTCGAGGTGCGGCAGATCGTTGAACAGATCGAGGAAGAAGGGGCGGACTCGGGAGCCGCGACGCCGGAGGCACCGGAGGCACCGGAGGCCGAGTCGTCCGCCGAGCAGCCCGCGTCGCCTGACGACCAGGACGACATCCCGTTCTGATGTTCGAGCGCCAGAAAACAGGCTCCGTCGTCTGTCCCGGCTGCGGCCGGCTGGTCGGTGTGCAGGACGAGCGCTGCTGGAACTGCGGCCGGGCCCGGCCCAGCCTGTTCGGCTTCTCGCGCGCTCTGCAGAACCTCGGCAACGAGGCTGTGTTCTCCACCGTCGTGATCGGCATCTGCGTCGTCATCTTCGTGCTGGAGCTGCTGATGTCGCCACGCGGGATCAACACGCAACTCGGCTTCGGCTTCCTCGCGCCGGACCTCGAAATGGGCGTCCGGTTCGGCGCCAGCGGCGCGCTGATCGTCTTCGACTACGGCCGCTGGTGGACGATCCTGAGCGCCGGCTGGCTGCACGGCGGCCTGCTGCACATCGCCTTCAACATGTATTGGGTCCATCAGCTCGGGCCGGTCATGGCCCGGCTCTTCGGAGTGCCCCGCGCGGCGATCATCTACCTCCTCTCCTCGGCGATGGGCTTCCTGGTGACCAGCGCCATGCCGGTGGTCGCGCCTTGGATGCCGTTCGCCAACCGCAACAGCGTGACCCTGGGCGCTTCGGCGGCCGTGTTCGGCTGGCTCGGAGCGCTGATCTGCTACTCGCGGCAGACCGGCGGGCGGATGTTCATGCGGCAGGTTATGGGGATGGCGATCCCCCTGGTGCTGTTCGGCCTGCTGATTCCCGGAATCGACAACTGGGCTCATCTCGGCGGGCTGGCCGGTGGATACCTGCTGGCGAGCCGTTACGGTCCGAACACGGAAGAGCGTCCCGGGCAGGTTCTCACCGCCCTCGTGCTGCTCGTCCTGTCGCTGCTGGCGGTGCCGCTCTCATTCCTCTCCTGGTCGTTCTGATCCACTAACCGGCGGACGAATAAGTTTTCGCCAAAGTGGTGTAGTATTCGCGGCCTTGTGATTCGGGCTGCGATCGCCGGGGCGTCCGGCTACAGTGGAGCGGAACTCGTCCGGTGGCTGCACGGCCACCCGGAAGTGAAGCTTGGTGCGCTGGCGGCGGGCCGCCAGGCGGGCCGCTCCGCCAGTGACGTGTTTCCTCACCTGGGCGCCGCCGTCGCCGCCGATCTGGTGGAGACGGACTGGGATCGTCTGGGAGACGCCGCCGACGTCGTGTTCCTGGCCCTGCCGCATGGCGAGGCTCTCGGCGCCGCGGGCCGGTTGCTCGAGGCCGGGGCCAGGGTCGTCGACATTGGCGCGGACTTCCGGCTCCGGAGCCCGTCCGCCTACCGGCACTGGTACGGCGGCGAGCACACGGCAACCGCCCTGCTCGGAGAAGCCGCCTACGGCCTGACGGAGTGGCACCGCTCCGCCGTGGCCGGAGCGCGCCTGGTCGCCAATCCCGGCTGCTATCCGACCGCCTCGGCCCTGGCGCTCAGGCCGCTCTTCGAGCAGTTCGGCGATCGCGTGGACGGCCCGGTGGTGATCGACGCGAAGTCCGGCGTCTCGGGCGCGGGCAGAAACGCGCGGGACGGCTACCAGTACTCGGAGTTGAACGAGAACCTGAGACCCTACGGTTCGGGCGCTCATCGCCACCAGCCCGAGATCGAGCAGGAACTGGCCGCCGCCGGCGAGGCACCCCGGGTGTTCTTCTCGCCCCACCTCGTGCCGATGACCCGCGGCATCCTCGCCGCCTGCTACGTGCCGATGACCGCTCCGCCGAGCCGGGCCGAGCTCGAAGCGGCGTATCTCGATCGCTACACCAGCGAGCCCTTCGTGCGGGTGCTGACCGGTTCGGCGCTGCCCCAGACGAAGGCCACCCTGGGCTCCAACTACTGCGACCTCGCCGTCCGCGTCGATCCCGAACGCGGACTCGCGGTCGTCTTCGCGGCGCTCGACAACCTCGTCAAGGGAGCCGCCGGCCAGGCGGTGCAAAACATGAATGTGATGTTCGATGTCGAAGAAACCATGGGTCTCTCGGCCGTGCCGGTGTTCCCGTGAGCTGCGGCGTCACCGCCCCCCAGGGGTTCGTTGCCGCCGGCGTGCATTGCGGCCTGAAGAAGAGGCGGCTCGATCTCTCGATCATCGCCTCGACCGCGGAGGAACCGTCGACCCTGGCGGCCGTGTTCACGCGCAACCAGGTCCAGGCCGCGCCCGTGCTCTACTGCCGCGAGGTTCTGGCGGGCGGCCGGGCGCGAGCGATCGTGGCGAACAGCGGCAACGCGAACGCCTGTACGGGTGAGCCGGGCCTGGCCGACACCCGGGCGATGGCGGAGCGCGCCGGCGCGGCGCTCGACATGGACCCGGGTCACGTCCTGGTGGCTTCGACCGGCGTGATCGGAGTCCCCATGCCGATGCCGACCGTGCTCGCCGGGATCGACCAGGCGGCGACCGAACTCGGGCCAAGGGGCGGCGTGTCGGCGGCGGAAGGGATCCTGACGACGGACACGCGGCCGAAGATCAAGGTCGAGAAGGTAGGCCTCGCGGGAGGCGAGGTGACGATCGGCGGCATCGCGAAGGGCGCGGGGATGATGGCTCCGGACATGGCGACGACCCTTGCCTTCGTCACGACGGACGTGAAGGCGTCGCCGGAGGCGCTCGACCTCGCCTTGCGAACGGCGGTGGAGCCCACCTTCAACAGCATCACGGTCGACGGCGACACGAGCACGAACGACTGCATCCTGCTGCTTGCCAACGGCGCCGCGGGCGTCGAGGCTGAGTCCGCGGACGACCTGGAGGGCTTCACGGCCGGTCTGCAGCGTGTTCTCGGCCGGCTCGCGGTCGCCCTGATCGCCGACGCCGAGGGAGCGAACCGCGTGATCGAGATCCGGGTGAAGGGCGCGCGCACCGACGCCACGGCCCGGCAGGTCGCGAACACGATCGCCAACTCGCCCCTTGTCAAGACGGCCTACCGTTCCGGTCAGCCGAACTGGGGCCGGTTCATGGGTGCGATCGGACGCGCGGGAGTCGACATCGTCGAGCAGCGGATCGGCATCGCGGTGCTCGCCGACGGCGAGCGGGTCGAGGTCGTGCGGGGCGGTCTGGGCGTGGGCGACAACCTCGAAGGCCTGGCCCGGACGATGCTCGCGGACCACACGGTGCTCGAGGTCGATCTCGGGCTCGGCGCGGGTCGCTGGACGGTCTGGACCTGCGACCTGTCCGAGGGCTACATCGAGATCAACGCCAGCTACATCAGTTGAGGACGGACGCGACGATGAAAGCAGAGCGGGATCTCGGCCAGGAGATGGCTGCGGCGCTGCGCTACGCCTCGGCGTGGCGTGGCAAGCGCGTCGTCATCAAGTACGGCGGCCGCGCGATGGCGGGCGAGAAGTTCGGCACCCTGATCGAGGATCTGGTGCTGCTGCGGAGCGCCGGGCTGCGCCCGATGCTGGTCCACGGCGGCGGCGCGGAGATCTCTACGATGCTCCAGACGATGGGCATCGAGCCGCGCTTCGTCGACGGCCTGCGGGTCACCGACGAGGACACGATGCGGGTCGTCGAGATGGTCCTCGGCGGTTCGGTGAACAAGCGCCTGGTGGGCATGATCCAGCGGGCCGGCGGCCGCGCCGTCGGCCTCACCGGCAAGGACGGCGACCTGCTGCGGGTGCGTCCCCACGCGCGGGCGGACGAACTCGG
Source organism: Holophagales bacterium (assembly GCA_009845425.1). Classification (GTDB taxonomy): domain Bacteria; phylum Acidobacteriota; class Thermoanaerobaculia; order Multivoradales; family Multivoraceae; genus Multivorans. The sequence continues at coordinate 298,677 of VXZQ01000001.1, read as the reverse complement.
CTTCGTCGGCGAGATCGAGAGGGTCGACACCTCGCTCCTCGACCAGCTCACGAACTCCGGCTACGTGCCGGTGATCGGTTCGCTCGGCGTGGGGCCGGGCGGCCAGACCTACAACGTGAACGCCGATACCGCAGCCGCGGCGCTCGCGGCCGAAGTGGGGGCGGAGAAGCTCCTGCTCCTGACCGACGTGCGCGGAATCAACGACAACGGCGCGTTCCGGTCGCGGCTCACCCCGGCCGAAGCGCAGGAACTGATCGACTCCGGCGTGGTGTCCGCCGGCATGGTGCCGAAGGTGCGGGCTTGTCTGAGCGCACTGGAGGCCGGAGTCGGGAGCGCCCACATCGTCGCCGCCGGCGAACCGCACGGGCTCCTCGTGGAGCTCTTCACGGAAGGCGGCATCGGCACAATGATCAAGCGACCCCAACCCAGGGAGTAGACCGGCAATGACCGAGGACAGCCTGTTCGCAAACTACAAGCGGGCGCCGGTGGCGTTCAGCCACGGTGACGGAGTGCGTCTCTGGGACACCCAGGGCCGCGAGTACCTCGACTTCCTGGCCGGCATCGCGGTCTCGTCCCTGGGCCACAACCACCCGGTTCTGACCGAGGCGATCACCCGCCAGGCCGGGCGCTACCTGCACGTCTCGAACCTGTTCCGGATCCGGGAACAGGAGCGCGCGGGCGAGTTGCTGGTGGAGGCCACGAACGGTCTGCTCCACAGCGCCTTCTTCTGCAACAGCGGCGCCGAGGCGATCGAAGCCGCGATCAAGCTGGCCCGGCGCTACGCCTACGACCGCGACGGCTCGGGCGACCGCCATCGGATCGTCACCGCGGAGGGCGGCTTTCACGGCCGTACCCTGGGCGCTCTGGCAGCGACCGCCACGCCCGCCTACCAGGTGGGCTTCGGCCCCCTCCCGGGAGGTTTCGCGGCCGTGCCCTTCGGCGACCTGGAGGCGGCGGCCGGCGAGGTCGACGGCAGCACCTGCGCGGTCCTCATCGAGGCGATCCAGGGCGAGGCCGGCGTGATCGAGCCGCCGGAGGGCTATCTCGAGGGTCTGCAGGCGCTCTGCCGTGAACGCGGCGCCCTGTTCATTCTCGACGAGGTGCAGACCGGGATCGGCCGCCTCGGCCAGGCTTACGGCTTTCAGCACTACGGCCTCGAACCGGACATCGTGACCCTGGCCAAGGGGCTCGGCGGCGGCGTGCCGGTGGGCGCCGTGCTGGCGCGCGGCGAGGTCGCCTCGGCTCTCGTGCCGGGCACCCACGGCACGACCTTCGGCGGCAATCCGCTCGCCAGCGCGGCGGTCAGGGCGGTGCTCGAGACGGTGTTCGAAGCGGACTTCCTCGAGCGGGTGGTCCGCGCGGGCGAGTACCTGAGGGCGCTGCTCGGTCAGCTCAGCGCCGGCGGCCTGGTCACCGAGGTGCGGGGCCAGGGGCTGATGGCGGCGATCGAGTGCACGCCGGACGCGCCCGATGTCGCGACCCGCTGCCTGGAGAATGGCCTGATCGTCAACGCACCGCGGCCCCACAGCATCCGGATGCTGCCGCCTCTCGTGGTTCACGATCCGGAGATCGAGCGCGCGGTCGGGATCCTGGCGCACGCACTGGAGGAAGCCGCGGCTTGAGCGGGAAGGCCGGTGGGCCCGCTACGCCCCGCCTGTGGGGCGGCGCGTTCGACGCGGAGGTCGATCCGGTCATCGACGCGTACACGCGGTCGCTTCCCTTCGACCACCGGCTTGCCGCCGCGGACCTGATCGGCTCGCTGGCGCACGCCCGGATGCTGTTCGAGACCGGGGTCGTCGACCGGGACTCGGCTGCCGCCATCCTCTCCGGCCTGAGCTCGATGCTCCGGCGCGTCGAGGGGGGCGAACTCGAGGTCGGGGGCGCGGACGAGGATGTCCACACCTGGATCGAGCGGCAGCTCACCGAGGAGATCGGCGACGCGGGTCGGCGGCTGCATACGGCTCGCAGCCGCAACGACCAGACGGCGGTCGCCTTCCGGCTGTGGCAGCGGGTAGAGGCCGAGCGGTCGGTCGGTGCGGCCCTGGGGCTGGTCGAGGCGCTGCTCGCCCAGGGGCGGCAGCACGTGGAGACGGCCCTTCCCGGCTACACCCACATGCAGCGTGCCCAGCCGACGACGCTGGCGCAGCACCTGCTCGCTCACGCCTGGTCGGTCCTGGCCGACGCGGGCAGGCTCCGGGGGGCGCACCGGACGGCTGGTCTGAGTCCGCTCGGCGCCGGGGCGATGGCCGGGTCGCCCCACCCGATCGACCCCGTCCGCAGCGCCGAGCTGCTCGGGTTGGACGCCGCCTATCCGAACAGCATGTGGGCGGTGGCCGATCGCGACTACGTCGCCGAGGCGCTCTTTGCCTGCGCGCTTGCCATGGTCCACCTGTCCCGCTGGGCCGAGGAAGTCGTGCTCTGGACCTCGAGCGAGTTCTCCTTCGCCCGGCTCCAGGACCGGGCCGCCAAGGGCTCGAGCATCATGCCGCAGAAGAAGAACCCGGAACCCGCGGAGATCCTGCGCGGCAAGTCGGGTCGCGCGGTGGGCGACCTGGTGTCGCTGCTGGTGACGGTCAAGGGCCTGCCGCTGACCTACAACAGCGATCTGCAGGAGGACAAGGAGGCCCTGTTCGACGCGTTCGACACGGTGACCGCCTCGTTCGAGGTGGCCCGGGTGCTGGGCGAGAGTCTCGAGTTCGACCGCGAGGTGATGGCGGCGGCGCTGGAGGGTGCGTACATCACCGCCACCGATCTGGCCGATCTCCTGGCCGCTGCCGGCGTGCCGTTCCGCAGTGCCCATGAGCGCACGGGTGCCGTCGTCCGCGCCGCCGGAGAGCGCGGCGTGGAACTGTGGCAGCTCGCGGCGTCGGATCTCGAGGAACTCGTGCCGGAGATCGAGGACCGGGAGGGGCTGCTGGCCGCGCTGCGGCCCGAGGCCTCGCTCGCTGCCCATCGAAGCTACGGCGGTCCCGCGCCCGAGCGGGTGCGCGAGCAGATCGAGGAGATGGACGAGCGGCTCGCGGCGGATCGACGGTGGCTGGATGCGCAGGAGCCGCCGCCGGTCTACCGGGCCCATGTCGAGGGCACCCTCCTCGCGGAGACCATTCCGGGAGCCGGCTCATGACCACCGCGATCCGTCACGGCGCCATCCTGGACATCATCGGCCGGCGGCCGGTGTCGAGCCAGAAGGACCTGGTGCGCGCCCTCGGACGTCGTGGCTTCCAGGTGTCCCAGGCCACCGTGTCGCGCGACGTGCGGCGGCTCGGCCTGTTGAAGGTACCCCTGGCGGGCGGAGGCTTCCGCTACGCGCCGGCGGACCAGGCGGCGGGACCGGTTCGGCCCGACGCCGAGCGCGCCATGCGGATGTTCGTGACCGGCGTGGCCGAAGGCGAGGCGCTCCTCGTGCTGAGGACGCGCAGCGGCAACGCGAACGCGCTGGCCGTCGTGATCGACCAGGCGGACTGGCCCGAGGTCGCAGGCACCCTCGCCGGCGACGACACCGTCCTCCTGGTCCTCAAGAGCGTCGCGGCCCGCGACCGCATCCGCGAGTCCCTTGCAGCGCTGCTAGAGACCGACTGATCTCCGCACCTGCCACGCCTGCCGCGTCTCCTGCGACGAGAACCGCTGCTCCGCCCAGGGGTCGCCGTACGTGTGGTAGCCGTTCCGCTCCCAGAAACCCCGTTCGTCGGCGTTCAGGAGTTCGATCCCGGAGATCCACTTGGCGCTCTTCCAGGCGTAGAGATGAGGCACCACGAGGCGGAGCGGACCGCCGTGGTCCGGCGCCAGCGGCTCGCCGCCGTGACGGTCGGCGAGCAGCGCGTGCTCGGAGAGCAGGTCGTCGAGCGGCAGGTTCGTCGTGTAGCCGCCGTAGCAGTGGATCATCGCGTGGCTGGCGCCGGGATTCAGTGTCACCGCGCCGAGCACGTCCCGGGTCGCGAACCCGGACCACCGGTTGTCCAGGGTCGAGAAGCGCGTGACGCAGTGGAAGTCGGCCGTTACCTCGCGCCGCGGCAGCGACTGAAGCGCCTGCCAGTCGAACGCGTGCCCGGCCTCGACGCGGCCGAACAGCCGCAGCTCGAACCCGGCCAGGTCGACCTCCGGCGTGTCGCCGACGGACAGCACGGGCCACTTCTTTGTGACGTACTGGCCGGGGGGAACCCGGTCGTCGCCGCGCCTGGGGGAATCGTCCATGGCGGCGAAGAGTATCGGTTGAGGGCGCGTCGTGCAGCGCGCCGGTTGTAAATGTGAGCGATGTGGTCAACAATTCCCGCTCGCCGCGCCGCGGCTCCCCAGGAGCCGCCCGCCGGAGTCCGCACGATGATCACCGAATCCGCTTCCAGGGAGTACGCCGCAGCCGCCGTCGAGCTGGCCGGGCCGCCGATTCCGGACGGTCTCGGCGACGGCGCCCGGCGGCTGCTGTCGCGGATCGGCAACACGCCCCTGCTCGACCTGAGCCACGTCCTCGGACCGGCGGCGCGGGAACTCGGATCGGAGCTTCTGGCCAAGGCGGAGATGGCGAACCCGGGCGGCTCGGTCAAGGACCGCCCGGCGCGTCACATGATGCTGGCGGCCCGGGACGCCGCCCAGCTCGACGGCGGCCGCCGCGTCCTGGACGCGACCTCGGGCAACACCGGCATCGCGCTCGCCATGATCGGCGCGGCGATGGACATCGGCGTGACGCTCTGCCTGCCGCGGAACGCCTCGATCGAGCGGCGCCGCATCCTCGGCGCGTTCGGCGCCGAACTCGTGCTCACCGATCCGATGGAGGGTTCCGACGGCGCCATCCGGGAGGCACGCCGGATGATCGAGGCGGATCCGGAGGCGTTCTGCTACGTCGACCAGTACAGCAACACCGCCAACTGGCGGGCCCACTTCGAAACGACCGGCCCTGAGATCTGGATGCAGACGGAGGGCCGTCTCACCCACTTCGTCGCGGGTCTCGGCACCAGCGGCACCTTCTGCGGCACGGCCCGGTACCTGGCCGAACGCGCTCCCGGGGTCCGGCTCATCTCGATGCAGCCGGACGGCCCCTTCCACGGGCTGGAGGGCATGAAGCACATGCCCAGCGCCCTGGTGCCGGCGATCTACGACACGTCGATCGCACACGAGGAGGCGGAAGTCAGCACCGAGGACGCCTACGCCGAGATCAAGGCGCTCGCCCGCGGGAGCGGCCTGCTCGTCGGCATCTCGGCGGCCGCGAACGTGGTGGCCGGGCGGCGGATCGCCGAGCGCGCTGCCGAGGCCGAGGAGCGAGCCGTCGTGGTGACCATCCTCTGCGACGGCGCCGACAAGTACCTGTCCGAGCCGTTCTGGGACGAAGACTGAGCCGCCGATGATCGAACTGTCCCCAGCCGATCTGGCCCGCATCCGCGCCCACGGCGAGGCGACGTACCCGGAGGAGTGCTGCGGCATCCTGGTGGGCAGCATCGAGCGGACTGCCGCCGGGAACGGCGCGGCTCTCGCCCGGGTCGTGCGGCTGGTCGGCGCCGAGAACGAACGTGAGGACGAGAACCGGCACAACCGCTACCTGATCCCGCCCGAAGTCATCCTGCGCACCGAGCGGGAGGCGCGCGCGGAAGGCCTCGACGTGGTCGGCTACTACCACTCGCATCCGGACCACCCGTCGCGGCCCAGCGACTTCGACCGGGACCACGCCTGGCCGGGCTACAGTTACCTGATCGTCTCGGTGCGCGAGGGCCGCGCCAGGGACGAGCGGAGTTGGCGGCTCAGCAACGACCGTTCCCGCTTCGACGAGGAACCGATCCGCACACCTGAACCGCGCCCGACCTGAACACGTATAGACCGAAGAGTCCTGTGGAGACCGACGATGACCGTACTCATACAGATCCCCACGCCCCTGCGGGGCTTCGCCGACGAACAGTCCGAGGTGGCGGTGGCCGCCGCCACGGTCGGCGAAGCGATGGAGCAGCTCGTCACCCGGTACGAGGGGCTGCGGCCGCACCTGTTCGGTGACGACGGCAAGCTGCGAACGTTCGTCAACCTGTTCCTCGACGACGAGGACGTGCGCTACCTGGAGCGCGAGGCCACGCCGATCAACGGCGACGCGACGCTGGCCATCATCCCGTCCATCGCCGGCGGCACGGTGGCGGAACTGTCGGCTCCGGCGACCACCGAGGAGCTGAGCCCGGAGGAGATCCTCCGCTACAGCCGCCACCTCATCATGCCCGAGGTCGGCTCCGAGGGGCAGTTGAAGCTCAAGGCCGCCAAGGTGCTGATGATCGGCACCGGCGGCCTCGGCTCGCCGCTTGGCATGTACCTCGCCGCGGCCGGCGTCGGCCGCCTCGGCCTGGTCGACTTCGACGTCGTCGACGAGTCGAACCTGCACCGCCAGTTGCTCTACAGCAACGCGGACGTCGGCCGTCCCAAGATCGACGCCGCGGTCGAGCGGCTACGCGAGGTGAACCCGCACATCGAACTCACGCCGCATCCGGTGCTGCTGAACTCGAGCAACGCGCTCGAGATCTTCGAGGACTACGACCTGATCGTCGACGGCACGGACAACTTCCCGACCCGCTACCTCGTCAACGACGCCTGCGTCCTGCTCGGCAAGCCGAACGTCTACGGCTCCATCTTCCGCTTCGAGGGCCAGGTCTCCGTGTTCTGGGGGGCCAGGGGCCCGTGCTACCGCTGCCTGTTCGCCGAGCCGCCGCCGCCGGGACTCGTCCCTTCATGCGCCGAGGGCGGGGTCCTCGGCGTGCTCCCCGGCATCATCGGCAGCCTGCAGGCGAACGAAGTGATCAAGCTGATCATCGGCCAGGGCGATCCGCTGATCGGCCGGCTGGTCCTGTTCGATGCGCTGCGCATGTCTTTCCGCGAGCTGAAGCTGCGCAAGAACCCGGACTGCCCCGTCTGCTCCGAGAATCCGACCCAGACCGAGCTGATCGACTACGAGCAGTTCTGCGGCGTCCCCGCCGTCGCCGAGGAGCCGGCCCTCGACGACATGATCGACGTCACTCCGACCCAGGTCCAGTCCTGGATGAACGACGGCCGCGACTTCAGCATCCTCGACGTTCGCGGGCCGCAGGAGTACGCCATCTGCCGCATCGACGGCTCGACCCTGATCCCGGTTGCCGAACTCGAGGGCCGGTTGGCCGAGCTCGATCCTTCGAAGCTCTGGGTCGTCCACTGCCACCACGGCCCGCGGTCGACGCGGGCGACGAACATCCTCCGCGACAACGGTTTCCCGCAGGCTTACAACCTGGCCGGCGGGATCGATGCGTGGGCGGTGGAGGTGGATCCGTCGTTGCCGCGGTATTGAGCGGCTCGGCCTAGGTTTCAGGGGCCAGCGGTTCGAACGAGACGTTCCGGCCGTCGACCTGTACCCTCGCGCCGGGCAGGGCCTCGGCAGCGCGTCGCGGCAGCAGCGCGAGGCCGATGGCGGCGTCGTCGCGCGGCGATGGGGAGACGCTGGTGACCGTACCGGCGGTTCGGCCGTCGAACTCGATCTCCGCTCCGGCGGACGGGCTGTGCCCGGGCTCGAAGGTGAGACGGCACATTCGCCGGGCGGGCTGGCCGCGGTAGTGGATGCGGGCGACGATCTCCTGGCCGAGGTAGCAGCCTTTCTCAAAGTCGACGGCGTCTTCGATGCCGGTCTCCTGGGGCAGGTTGGCGTCGTCGTAGTCGACGCCCCAGAGCGGATGGCCGTGTTCGATGCGGAGGGCCTCGGTCGCTTCGCGGCCGACTCTCTGCAGGCCCGCTTCGGCCAGGTCGTCGGCCATCAGGGGTGCGATCGCGGAGGATTGCCAGAGAGAGAAGGCAGGCACTGGGCTGTGGCCTTCGCGGACCAGGCGGGCCTGGTAGTCGAGGATCTCGACCTGGGTGTGGCTCCAGGGCTCGGTCAGGTCGCGGACTGCTGAGGCGCCGAGATCGGCCAGGGCCTCGGCGCTCTTCGGCCCGCCGATCCTCACCGAAGCCATGTCGCCGAGCGGCAGGATCTCGACCTGGTCGGTGACGATGTACTTCTCCAGGTGCTCGATGATCGTCCTGCCCCGGCCCTTCGGGATCTCCAGCCACAGACGGTAATCGAGTGTCAGCACGGCGGCGCTGGCGAGAATGCGGCCGCGGACGTCGGTGATGAAGCCGAAGCGGCCGGTGCCGGGTTCGAGGCCTTCGATGGCCGCGGTCACCATGCCGCCGAAGAACCGCTCGCGGTCGGGACCCATGAGTTCCAGCCGGGAAGCCGGGACGGGCTCGCACAGGGCGGCTTCGGTGGTGAGCAGTTCGACGTCGCGTTCGAAGCTCATGGCGTCCGCCGCGCGCGGCCGTGCCCGTCGAGGAGAATCTCCCGCACCGAGGCGTGGCGGAGGTCCGGCACGACCCAGCGCGCGCCCGCTTCTTCCAGTCGGTGGTCGGGCGTGAAGCCGGTTGCCACGGCCAGCACCGGGACGCCATGTGCGTCGCCGCAGGCGATGTCGCGGACCGTGTCGCCGATGATGACGACGTTGCTCGGCTCCGGTGCGGCGCCGATGCGCTTTGCGGCCCGCTCGACCGCCACCGGCACGAGTTCGTTGCGCCGGACGCCGTCTTCGCCGAACGCGCCGAAGTCGAAGAAGCGGTTCAAGCCGAAGGGCTCGAGCTTGGCCCGGGCGCCGATCTCCCAGTTGCCGGTGAGCAGTGCGACGCAGGTGTCCTCCGCGGCGGCCAGTTCCTCGAGCAGCTCGACGACGCCGGGCAGGAGCCTCATCTGGTCCGGGTCAAGCCGCTCGAGCAGGTCGCTGTAGTGGGAGCGCACCTCGCCCAGGCGCCCTTCGACCTCGTCGCGCGGCAGGCCGGCCTCGGTCATCAGGTCGATGACCGCCTCCGTGTCCGTCCTGCCGCCGAAGTCGTAGGCGCGGACGTTGCCCGTTTGGCCGAACGTGCGCTTGAGCGCGCCCATGAAGATGGGCCCGATCTGAGGGCCGCACCGAACCAGGGTGCCGTCGATGTCGAAGAGCAGGAGCCGCATCGCGTAGGGGGTGTTCCAGCGTAGGCGCGGAGACTATCCGCCCTGCTAGCCTTTCCCATCTTGATCGTACGGGTGCTGAGCTTCGCCACCGCGCTGGACGCTGTAGGCAGCGCCGAGACTGAACACGACCTCCCGGACGGCAGCACGGTCGCCGACCTGGTCGAGCGCCTGACGGCGGCATATCCGGGTCTGGAAGCCCTTTGGCCGCGGCTGGCGGTGGCCGTCGACGGGGAAGTCGCCGGGGATCGGACGACGCCTCTGCATGACGGCGCCGAAGTGGCCCTCCTGCCGCCGGTGTCCGGCGGTTCGTGCGGCGCCGGAGTTGGCCGGCTGCGCGATGGCGCCGTCGACGCGGACGCGGTGTCCTCTGTCCGTGCCCGCGTAGAAGACGCCGGCAAGGGAGCCGTCGTCGTGTTCGTCGGCAACGTCCGCAACTCCTTCGGCGGCCGCCCCGTGGAGCGCATTACCTACTCCGCTTACCCGGCGATGGCGGAGAAGCGCCTCCAACGGATCGTGAACGAGCTCGAGGCGGCCGAACCCGGAACCCGCGTCGAAGTCGTCCACGGCTTGGGCACACTCGAAGTAGGCGAGGCGAGCGTGGTCATCGCCACGGCATCCGCCCACCGCCGTCAGGCCTACGAGACGAACCGACTCGCTCTCGAACGGCTCAAGGCCGAGGTCCCCATCTGGAAGCGGGAGCACTACGCCGACGGCAAGTCGGCATGGCGGGAAGAAGAACCGCTGGGGTAGCGGCGTATCTCCGCCGCGTCGTCGCTAAACCGCGAACGACGACCCGCAGCCGCAGGTGCCGACGGCCTTCGGGTTCGAGAACTTGAAGCCGGTGCCGGCGACGCCGAGCTGGTAGTCGATCGTCGTGCCCTTGAGGTAGCGGGCGCTGATCGGGTCGACGTAGACGCGCAGCCCTTCGTAGTCGAAGACCTCGTCCGTCTCGCGGCGGTCCTTCTCGAAGTCGAGCGCGTACTCGAAACCGCTGCAGCCGCCGCCGCGGACCGCTACCCGCAGCCCGTGTTCCGCGGACAGGCCCTCGTCCTCGCGGGTGAGCTTGATCATCCGCACCGCCTTGGCGGTGACGTGCAGGGTCTCCGGCGCCTGCGCGGGTGCGGGCGTCGGTGCCGGTGGGGTCGGAAAGTCGATCTCAGGCATCGGTTCGGGGAGGCGCGCGATGGGGCGCCTCGTTGCCCGAGAGTATCATCGAGGCGTGCTGACCGGGACGTTGGAGGGTTCGATGCGGCCCGCCGCGGGCAGCCGCGACGCGACGGGAGAAGGCCCGTGATCCGGGAGCAGGGCCGGGGCGACGGCGGCTGCATCGAGGTCATCAGCGGCGGCATGTTCTCCGGCAAGAGCGAGGAGTTGCTGCGCCGGCTCCGCCGCGCGCTGATCGCTCGCCAACGCGTCCAGGTCTTCCGCATCGCCACCGACACGCGGGGCGGCGAGGGGGACGTGCTGCGCACCCGGGACAACCGCAGCCTGTCGGCGGAGACCGTGGCCTCCAGTGCCGAGATGCGCGAGAAGCTGATGCTTGGCGTGGAAGTCGTCGGCATCGACGAGGCCCAGTTCTTCGACAGGGGCCTGGTCGACCTGGTGACGGAACTCGCCGACCTGGGCGTGCGGGTGATCGTGGCCGGTCTCGACCTGGACTTCCGGCGGCGACCGTTCGGGCCGATCCCGGAACTCATGGCGATCGCGGAGTACGTCGACAAGATGCACGCGGTCTGTGTGCGCTGCGGCGCCGCCGCGCAGTACTCGCTGCGGATCGCTGGCGGTGATCAACAGGTCCTGGTCGGGGACGTGGAGACCTACGAGGCGCGGTGCCGGCGTTGTTTCAACTCGTCGAGCGAGACGGACGAAGTCCGCGCTAGCTAGCACCCGCCTGACCGGAGGTCGTGGGGGAGGCTCCCAGCGGACGCATCTCGCCCCCGTTCAGCCCGGCCCCACCTAAGGCCTCTGTCAGATCCGATTGGGCGACTGCCCGCGAGACAACTCCGTCTGAAACGGAAGAACGAAACGGGCACCGTCGTCCACGACACCGCCGACTTCGTCGTTGAAGATCATGCCTTCCCTTAGATCAGGATGATCCTCGGCTTGGAAGCGTCCGCCGTAGCCAGCACCTACCCACCGCGCCATCTCCTCTCGGTCGATGGGATCCTTGATCCGGTACGCGACGATCCAAACATGCTCCTCAACCCTCCACTCGCGATTCTCCGAAGTCAAACAGCCGATGGGAGTGACCTTGTAGGGCAATCGCAGCGGATCGGCGTCCGCCTTGACTATGGTGACCGCGACGCTGCCTCCTCCCGACTCCAGAACGATCTCGTTCTTCAGGTCCTTGTGCGGACTGTGCGAGATCCCCCACGACGCAAAGAGGATGTGGAAAGCCGGCTGGTTCATGCTAGAGGTCCACTCCGCTGCCCGACGCCCCTCCTGATCGACACGGACATGGCTAGTACCGGACGCGTGCAAGCTGACGTGGTATCCCTTCCTCCCATCTCGCGGGAAGATGTAGACGTCTCCGTCTCCCTTGACCTTGATTCCCCACGGTAGTGAGCAGAAACCCTCTGGACTCGCCACGACAAACCTCAGTTCGTCGCCACGCTTTGGAAGGCCCCCGATGTTTCGGCCGAGGACGCCGAGTTCTTCTCCCGGGATGGCCGAGAGTTTGACTCGCGGAGGCGGGATCGGTGCCTTATCGGAGAGTGCCTTACTCATGGCGGAGCAAGGTTCGCACAACCCCGAAGAACCGTCTAGGCGTAAGGTTGCCGGCCGTACGCCGGCATCGTGCAGATGGCACTTCGGCGGGTCGCGGAGGCTGAGGACAAGACCAAGCGCGGACCTAGACGGGGTTCGTCGGCTGGTGCCGTCTGTCGGAGTGCGCGGGCTGACTAGGCCCGCCCACGGCTCAGCGAGAGTAGACTCTCGCGACCCGCGATCACGGGCGATGTGCCGGCGGCGAGATCACGACTTCATGAGGATCTACACCTGTTCGCAAGACGGATGGGCAGATTGGGAATGCGGGTATGTCCTTGCGGGGCTCCGTCGCAATCTGGGTTGTCGAATCGTCATCGCTTCGCCAGACGGGAGCCCTGTAACTTCGATCGGCGGGATACGCGCTACGCCCCACGTAGGGTTCGCTTCCATCGAGCCGTCACCAGAGGCCGGCTACCTGTTGATCGGGAGCGACGACTGGCTTGGTTTCGATTGCAAGTCAACGGGCGACACGCTCACCCGTGCTTTCGAGATTGGTTGCCCAATCGGCGTAGTGTGTGCGGCAACGGCCTTCGCGGCACGAATCGGGTTGTTCGAAGATCGCGAACACACAAGTAACGGTTTCGAGTTTCTGCGAGAACACGCCGGCGACTATCCGGGGAGCCAACACTACGTAAGCTCCTCATCCGCGGTCTCCCACCGAAACCTGGTGACCGCATCCGGCCTGGCGGCGCTCACTTTTTCCCGCGAGTACTTGAAGCTGGTCAAGGGCGACACGCCGTTTGACGAGGAGCGGTACTTCGCGGTCTACAGCGAAGAAAGGTGATTCCGGCGTGTCGGCGCGCTAGCCCAGCCCCGGCTCTTCGCGCCGGTCAGGCCGTTCCCCAGACCGCGAGCTCGTTGCCGCTGGGATCGGTGAAGTGGAAGCGGCGTCCGCCGGGGAACTCGAAGATCTCCTGCACGATGTGGCCACCCGCCATGTGCACCGCCTCCACGCTGGCTTCGAGATCGTCCGAGTAGAGAACCACCAGCGGTCCCCCGTGCTTGACCTCGTCGGTCTGGGCGAGTCCGCCGACTTCACCGGAGCCGCCTTTGATCCCGGCGTAGGTGGGCGCGTAGTCGTTGAACTCCCAGCCGAAGGCGTCGGCGTAGAAACGCTTGGCCTCCTCAAGATGGCGGACGTTGAACTCGATGTAGTCGATCGTGTGGTGCGTTGGCATCAGGACTCTCGCGGGCTGCCGGTTCGGGTTCCGGTCGATCCTAATGCAGTAGCGGTGTCGACTTGCCTAGCCGATCAGTGCCTGAAGAGCTCGCCGGATGGTCGGACCCAGCTCCGGCGAAGACAGGTCGTGGCCTGCGCCTGCGACCTCCAGGCAGGCGCCAAGTGACGGCCAGCGTTTGGGCAGCCGCCGGATCATCGCGTCCGTTGTGAACGCGTCGAGCTGGCCGTGGACCACGGCGACGGGCACGGTCGCTGTGGTGGCGGCGTCGAAGTCGTAGTGGGTCAACGGCGGTGCGATGAGTAGCACCCCGCTTGGGGGATCCTGCGCTGCCTCCGCCTGGGGCAGTCGCGCCATGGTGACGACGGCGCCGAAGGAGTAGCCGACGCCGACACGCGGCAATCGCGGGAAGCGGCGCCGGAGTTCCTGCTCGCAGGCTCGGAGGTCTTCGATCTCGCCACGCCCCTCGTCGTGGCGTCCCTCACTGCCGCGCGTGCCGCGGAAGTTGAAGCGGAGCGCCGCGCCGCCGAGTTCGACGACGGCGTCCGCTGCGGAGGTCACGACGTGGTTGTCCATGTCGCCGCCGTAGAGCGGATGGGGGTGCGCGACGGTTGCGACGAAGGCGGGCGTCGCCTCCGGTTCGAGCAGTTCGGCCTGGAGCGCGCCGGCCGGGCCCTGCAGGCTGAGAGGAGTGATTCGAGGCATTCGTCTGGCGGTTGGCTGGAGGCAGCGCGGAATATACTCCTGTCCGCGCCGGATTGACCTTTGCGCAGCCCTCTAGCGGTGCCGGGTCGCTTGGACGCTTCGCGAAACACTGCCCTCCACGGGAGTCCGCTCGATGATCTTCGATCCCATGTACTTCGTCTTCCTGGCGCCCGGCCTGCTGCTGTCGCTGTGGGCCAGCTTCCGGGTCAAGCGAGCGTTCAAGAAGTACTCCAAGGTGCGCTCGGTCACCGGCATGACGGGGGCCCAGGCTGCACAGCGCCTGCTCGCCTACGCCGGCATCACCGACGTGCAGGTCGTCGCTACCCGCGGCCGGCTGTCAGACCACTACAACCCGGTGACCAAGAAACTCGCCCTGTCCGAGCAGGTCTACGGCTCGAACTCGGTGGCCGCGATTGGCATCGCCTGCCACGAGGCCGGGCACGCCATTCAGCACGCGAAGAAGTACGCGCCGCTGTGGCTCCGGTCGACGCTCGTGCCGATGGCCGGGATCGGCAGCAACCTGGGCTACATCGTGATGTTCCTTGGCCTCTTCATGGGTGCACCGAACATGGTGCTGTTCGGCGCGGTTCTCTTCTCGGCTGTCGTCCTCTTCCAACTCGTGACGCTGCCGGTCGAGTTCGACGCCACTGCGCGTGCCAAGCGTCTCGCTGTGGAGCAGGGTCTGATTCTGCAGACTGAACGCGTGGGAATGGACCGCGTGCTCAACGCGGCGGCCATGACGTACGTCGCTGCAGCCGTGGCTTCGCTGCTCACGCTGCTCTACTTCCTGATGCGGGCGGGGCTCCTTGGAGGCCGGGACTAGAGCGGCAATGCGGAGCCGGCCTGACGGCCGGCGCGTCTTTCGGCCGCCTTCGGCGGCAGCGGGTCAGAAGACCCGCGCACCGGCCGGCGTACCGACCCGCGCACCCAGTGGCTTAGATCGGGTCGCCTAGCTGCGCCGTCAACTCGGCCTGGCGGGCGGCGAGTTCTTCCGGCGTCGAGGCTTCCAGGACGAGGCGTAGCAGGGGCTCGGTGTTCGACGGGCGGACGTTGAACCACCAGTCGTCGAAGTCGATGCGGATGCCGTCGAGGCGGTCGAGCGCGCCGCCGCCTTCGGTGGCGTAGCGCTGGACCAGGGCTTCCATCGTCCCGTCTTTGTCCTCGACCTCAAAGTTGATTTCGCTGCTCTTGGCGTAGCGGCGAAGGGGAGCGGTGATCTCGGAGAAGGCTGAGATCTCGGAGCCGGAGGGGCCGGAACGGCGGATCAGGTTGAGGACCGCGACAACGGCGAGGATCGAACTGTCGGCGCAGTAGTTCTGGCGGAAGTAGTAGTGGCCGGCGAGCTCGCCGCCGAAGATGGCGCCCGTGCGGCGCATCGTCGCCTTGACGAAGGAGTGGCCGACCCGTTCCGGCAGCGGCGTGCCGCCATGCTCGCGGATGTACTCGGGCACCGCCCGCGAGGAGCGGATGTCGTGGATCACGGCGCCGCCTGACTCGCGCTGGAGCATCTGGCCGGCGATCAGGGCGGTGATCAAGTCGGAGCCGATCGGTTCGCCGCGTTCGTCGACGAAAGCGGCGCGATCGCCGTCGCCGTCGAAGCTGACGCCCAGGTCCGCCTCCTGCTCGATGACCAGCGCGCTCAGGTCGCGCAGGTTCGCAGGCAGCAGCGGGTTCGCCTCGTGGTTGGGGAAGCTGCCGTCCAGCTCGAAGTAGAGCGGCAACAGCTGCACGCCGCAGGCCTCGAGCAGGGGCCGGTAGATCGTGCCCATGCCGTTGGCGGCGTCGGCGGCGAGCCGCAGTTTCGGGGCGTCGCCCGCCTCGAAGGAGCGGTCCAGGAAGGACAGGACGTGCTCGGCGTACTCCGCCTCGACGCTCCTGGCCTCGACCCGGCCGGGGCTAGCGGCCGGCGCCGGCTCTTCGCCCAGGGCGTGCCGCTCGATGATCGGGATGCCGTGATCGCCAGACACCGGCACGGCGCCGGCGAGACTGAACTTAAGGCCGTTGTACTCGGCGGCGTTGTGGCTGGCCGTGACCTGAATGCCGCCCGCAGTACTCAGGTGGCCGGTGGCGAAGTAGTTCATCGGCGTCGTGGCGAGGCCGATGTCGAGGACGTCGAGGCCGGCCGAGGTCAGCCCCGCGCACAGTGCCGCGGAGAGCGGCACGCTGTGGTCGCGCATGTCCCGGCTGACGACGACGGTGCGGGGCAGTGCCGCGCCCTGGTCGCCCTCCAGCGTGATCAGGCGCTCGAACGCCATGCCGATTCGCCGCGCCAGCTCCTCGTTCAACTGCCCCGGGTAGAGGCCGCGCACGTCGTATGCCTTGAAGATCCCTGCCATGTCGCTCCTGCTCAGTGGGGCTGCACTTCGATCGCGAGGGCGAAAGCCCTGCCTTCGATCGGCGCTTCCTCCAGGCCGTCCGGGCCGTCGCCGTTCACCGGCTGCAGGGTCACGGCGAGCGTCTCACCGCGGATCCAGTCGCGGTGCGTGTCGATCGCCGCTTCCACGTCTTCGGCGGCGCGGTACCGGACCGCGATGCGGTCGGCGTAGTCGAGATCGGCGGCGCGCCGCCGGTTCTGGACCCGGTGCACGACCTCTCGCGCCAGGCCTTCGGCGATCAGTTCGTCGTCCAGTTCGACGTCGAGAGCGACCAGGAGTTCGCTGTCGCCGTGAACGGCAACTCCGGGCCGCTCCTCGAGCCGTACTTCGACCTCGTCCGGCTGCAGATGGGCCTTCTCGCCGTCGACCTCGATCGCGATGCGCCCTGACTGATCGAGTTCCCGCTTCAACTCCAGGCCACCGCGGGCGGAGAGGGCGGAGCGCACGGCCGGCATGGCGCGGCCGAACCGGGGCCCGCACTTCGGGTAGTGCGGTACGACGTCGAAGGACACGTACTCCGAGCTGTCCGCCGCCCAGCGGACCTCGTGCACGTTCAGCTCGTCCTGGAGCAGGTCGACATAGGGAGCGACCAGTCCCTCGAGTTCCGGGTCGGCGCTCACCAGAGTGACGGTGCGGAGCGGCTGGCGGA
The DNA here is from genome assembly GCA_009845425.1 of Holophagales bacterium. Lineage (GTDB taxonomy): Bacteria > Acidobacteriota > Thermoanaerobaculia > Multivoradales > Multivoraceae > Multivorans. Next base: position 282,039 of record VXZQ01000001.1, on the reverse strand, counting down.
TCTTGATGCCGTTCGCGTTCCGCGCGGAGCGGCCGTTCCGGGCCACCTGGAGCACGGTGGCCATCGCCGACTCGAGGCGCTCGTCGGTCCGATCCGCGGGCGGCTCGGGCCAGGACTCCAGGTGGCAACTGGCGCTGCCCTTGCCCTGGCTCGAGACGAGGCGCCGGTGGAGTTCCTCGGCGACGAAGGGCACGAAGGGCGCGACCAGCAGGCGGATCGTCGTCAGCACTTCGTACAGGGTCTGGTAGGCGCTCTCCTTGTCCACGCCCGGTCCGCCCGCGGCCGCGTCTTCGTTGGGCGCCCAGAAGCGGTCGCGGCTGCGCCGGATGTACCAGTTCGTCAGCTCGTCCAGAAAGGTCTCGATGCCGCGCGCCGCGGGTGCCGTTCGGTAGGCCTGGAGGTGGTCGGTCGTCGCCCGGACGAGCCGATAGAGGCGGAGCAGGATCCAGCGGTCGAGCGACCCGCGCTCGCCGAAGGGAATCTCCGCGCGGCCTGGCCGCCAGCCGTCGAGGTTCGCGTAGATCACAAAGAACGACAGGGCGTTCCAGAGCGGCAGCAGGAAGGTCTGGGCCGCCTCGCGCACCAGGCGGGCCGAGAACCGCGACGGCTGCTCGGGGTTGTTCACGCAGAAGTACCAGCGGAGCGCGTCGGCGCCGGTCTCGGCCAGCACCTCCATCGGCTCGACCACGTTGCCGAGGCGCTTGGACATCTTGCGGCCGTTCTCGTCGTTCACGTGGCCGAGCACGATGCAGTTGAGGTAGGCGGGACTGTCGAACAGCAGGCAGCCCAGGACGTGCAGGGTGTAGAACCATCCCCTGGTCTGGTCGACCGCTTCGGAGATGAAGTCCGCCGGGAAGCGCGAGCGGAAGGTCTCCTGGTTCTCGAACGGGTAGTGGTACTGGGCGAAGGGCATGGCGCCCGAGTCGAACCAGGCGTCGATCACGTACTCGACCCGTGTCATCGTGCCGGCGCAGCCCGAGGCCGCGCACGGCCACCGGAAGTCGTCGTCGATGAAGGGCCGGTGCGGGTCGAAGCAGTCGCGGTCGTAGGGGTCGTCCGGAAGCGGCCGACCCACTTTGCGGAACAGTTCCTCGAACGAGCCGACGACGTCAACTGCCTCGCACTCCGCGCACTTCCAGACCGGCAACGGCGTGCCCCAGTAGCGGCTGCGCGACAGGGCCCAGTCGACGACGTTCTCGAGCCAGTCGCCGAACCGGCCCTCGCCGACATGCGCCGGGTGCCAGCGGACCTCGCGGTTCTTCTCGATCAACCGGTCGCGGGCGGCGGTCGTGCGGACGAACCAGCTCGTCGTCGCGTAGTAGAGGAGCGGCTGGTCGCAACGCCAGCAGAAGGGGTAGCTGTGTCCGCGCCGCTCGCCGTGGAGCAGCCGGCCCTGCTGGCGCAGCGAGCGGACGATCGCCGGGTCGGCGTCCTTGAACCACGCGCCGTTGATCTCGTCGATCAGACCACGGATGGCGGGATCCTGCGAACTCGCCTCCGGATCGAGCGCGACCTTCCCTTCGTGGTCGACCGCCTGGAGCTCGGGCAGGCCGTACTCGCGGCCGCTCCGCTCGTCGTCCTCGCCGAACAGCGGCGCGGTGTGCACGGCGCCCGTCCCCTCGCTGAGGGTCACGTAGTCCGCGAGCAGGATGCGGAAGCCGGCGCGGTCCGACACCTCGGCGGCCCGGTAGGAGCGGCGCGGTTCGACCGGGAAGGGCCGGTCGTAGAGCAGGCCCTCGAGGGACTGGCCGGAGAAGCGCGCCACCGTGCCGGCTTCACGGAGATCGACTCGCTTCGGCTTGCCGTCTCCGGGCAGAAGCACGGGGACCGGCTGCTCCAGGCCGTCCGCGATGAGCAGCAGCCGTTCCGGGTCCGTCGGGTCTTCGACGGCGCGGTAGGTCAGCTCGGGATGCACCGCGATGCCGGCGTGGGAGAGCAGGGTCCACGGCGTTGTCGTCCAGGTGGCGATGTCGACGGGCCGGTCCGTGCTGAACTCGGCCGCCGCTTCGCCGCCGTCATCGTCGGACGCGTCGTCGATCGCGGCGATGGACTGGCCCGGTCGCAGGGGGAACCGCACCCAGATCGACGGATCCTCGGTGTCGCGGTAGTTCTGCGCCACTTCGTGGCTCGACAGAGTCGTGCCGCAGCGGGCGCAGTACGGCTGGATCTTCCGGCCCTCGTAGAGCAGGTCCTTCTTCCAGAGCTCGGCCAGCGCCCACCACTCCGACTCGATGTAGGCGTTCCTGTAGGTCAGGTAGGCGCCGTCCATGTCGAGCCAGTAGCCGACCCGCTCGGTCATCCGCCGCCACTGCCGCTCGTAGGCGCTGACGCTCTCGAGACAGGCGCTGTTGAACTTCTCGATCCCGTAGTCCTCGATCTGCTGCTTGCCGGAGAAGCCGAGTTGCTTCTCCACCTCGATCTCGACGGGGAGGCCGTGCGTGTCCCAGCCGCCCTTGCGCGGCACGCTGCGGCCGGTCATCGTGCGGAAACGCGGGTAGAGATCCTTCACGACCCGGGTGACGACGTGGCCGACGTGGGGCACATTGTTGGCGGTCGGCGGCCCCTCGTAGAAGGAGAACTCCCTTTCCTCGCTGTCCTCGCCAGCCGCGAGGGAGGCCTCGAACACCCGCTCGCGGCGCCAGAACTCGAGCGTCTCGCGCTCGAGCTCGGGGAAGGGATAGCCGCCGGGAACGGGCGGGAATGCGGGATCCCTGGACACGACGAAGGCCTTGGGCGCGGCGCCCCGCTCAGGCGGCGAAGCGCTGGCGCTCGATGAACGCCGTCAGCGCCGCCGCGAACTTGGCCGGTCGTTCGACGTGGGGCAGGTTGCGGCAGCCGTCGAAGACGTCCAGGTCGGCGTTCGGCATTTCCTGTAGCCAGAGGTCGGCGTTTTCGAGCGGTGGATTGGTCGCCTGGCGGCCCCATGCCAGCCACACCGGCAGTTTGACCCTGTCGCCGAAGCCGGCCTGCAGCCGGTGCCCGAGCCGGCCGCAGAGCGAATCGATCAGCGCGTGGCTGGCGCCGGGCAGGTGGCTTGCCCGGTAGAGCTGCTCGACCAAGGACTCGCCGAGGCCCTCGGCGCCGAACAGGGTCTCGCGCCGCAGGTGGTTCTCGAGCGCCCGCTCCCCGGTCACGAGGTTGAGCGCCGACCTGCCGAGCACAGGGGCTCGGAGCAGTGAGTGAATCACCGGGTCGCTCCGTTCGTCGGTGACCTCGGTGCCGATGCCCTGGGGGCCGACGAGGGCCAGGGCGGCAACCAGGTCCGGGGCGTTCAGCGCGGCCTCGACGGCATAGGCGGCGGCGCGGTGAGGGGCGACGAGCACGGCGCGCTCGCCGACGACCTCCTCCAGGAACCGGCCTAGCAGGTCGATGTAGAGCTGGGCGGTGTAGCGCTGATTCCTCCGTTCCGAGTCGCCCCAGCCGAGCCAGTCGGGCACGAAGCAGTCGTGGCTTCGGGCCAGGCGTTCGGCGGTCTCTCGCCATAGCAGGCCGGTGTGCCCGGGACCGAACGTGTGGAGCAGGACCATTGGCGGTCTGCTGCCGCGGCGGGGGGACTCCAGGTGAACGAAGGCGACCCGATGGTCGTCGACCTCGATGTGCCGGGTGGAACCCCATCGTGGTCGGGGCAGTCGCCTCGCCCTTCGGGCCACGATTGCGTTGACCAAGGCCGGGGCGCCGAGCGCGATGCCGCCGATGACCAGGCCGTTGGTCAGACGTCGCCTGATCAGGCGTCGGGATTCCTGGTTCGCGGAGCGCGCCATGCGGCGGAGAATAACAGCGAGGGCAACGGCATAATCGGTCCGTGGCGTTCGAAATCGTGGTCGCCTGGGTGGGTCGCCGCCGGGAGCCCTGGGAGACGCTCTGCGGCGACTATCGGCAGAGGATCGAGAGGTTCGCGCCGGTGCGCGAACTGGTTGTTCGCCCCGTGCGCGGCGACGACCGGACTCGACTACGGCTCGAAGGGAAGGCGATCCGCTCGGCCCTGCCTGCCGACGCATGGACGGTTTGTCTGGATCGGAACGGGCGGCGCCTCAGCTCAAGCGGCGTCGCGACCGAGGTGGGTCGGCTGCGCGAGGAGTGGCAGCGCCCCGTCGTCTGGATCGTGGGCTCGGACCTGGGACTCGACCGCAACCTCCTGGATTCGTGCCGTTTCCGGCTTTCGCTGGGGCCGCTCACCCTCGCTCACGACCTCGCTCGGCTGACCCTCTACGAGCAGATTTACAGGGCGTTCACCATCCTCGAGGGAATCAACTATCATCGGCGCCCGTTTTACTGAGCCGCGTGCGGAGGGATCAGGTGGCAAACGCGGACGAGGCTTCTCGAACCGACGGATCGAACGACATCAAGGAAGCGGCAGCGGCCGCGGCGCGAGAGGTCGCGGCGGCGCGGTCCGCGGCCAGGAAGGCCAGGTCCGCGGCGGACCGCAAGGCTGCCTCGGCCGAACGGGCGGCGAAGGCGGCGTCGGAGAAGAAGACGGGGGCCCAGAAGGCGGCTCGGGAAGAGAAGGCCGGAGCCGCGGCCGCGGCCAGGGCCGGAAAGCTCGCCGCGACCAGGAAGGACGCGGCCGCCGCCGCCGAGAAGGAGGCGTCGGCGCGGCGTACGGCGGCGAGGAAGGCCGAGCGGACGGCGACCGCTGAACAGGCAGCGGCGGCCAGGGCGGCTGAAGTGGCCACTGCACAGGCGGCCGCGGCGAAGGAGGCGGCAGCCACCAGGAAGAGCACAGGCGCGCTCGCCCTGAAGGCCGCGAGAGAGGCCGATGCCGCGAAGGCAGCGCACGAGTTGGCGGTGAAGGACGCGGCCAGGGGCCGGGAAGACGCAGCCGCGAAGAAGAAGGCCGCCACGCTTTCCGGCCGACTCGCCGCTACGACCGGCAGAGGTGCGGCCAGGGCCGCGAAGCTGCTGGCCGAACGGAAGTCCGCGGCGCAGGCGGCGGCGAAGGATGCCGCGGCCAAGGGCGTTGCCGCGCGCAAGGCGGCCCGGACCTCCGCCTCCAGGGCGGCGGCGTCCGACAAGGCCGCGAAGGCTGCGGTGGCAGCAAAGGCCGCTGCCAGAGATGCCGCCCGGGCCGCCACCGCGGCGGAGAAACTCGTCGTGAAGGCGGAGGCCGCCGAGAAGGCGGCGGCGGAGAAGGCGGCCGAGCACGCGGCGGCGCCACCTGAAGAAGCCCAGGTCGAGTCCGCCCCTAAAACGTCGAAGAAGCAGCCCGCTCGCAAGAAGACCGCCCGCAAGAAGCCGCAGCCGAAGAAGGCGCCGACCTTGCTGCTTCGGCCGGAGCGCGCCGACGGCGGTGGAGACGGGGCCGCCCGGAGAAGGGACGCGGCGATCGACGTCGACTGGGTGCGGGAACGGCTCGAGGAGAAGCGCCGGGAGCTGTTCGGCCGCTACAACCGCGATCTGACCGCCGGCCTCAAGGCGTCGACGGGTGAGGGCGCGGAGGACCTGGTCGACCGGGCGAATCACGCCTACAGCCGGGAGTTGAACTTCTCGCTCTCGGACAGCGACGGCATCCTGCTGAACCGGATCGTCGAAGCGACGGCCCGGCTCGACGACGGTACGTTCGGCATCTGCGTCCACTGCAGCAACGAACTGGGCCGCGCCAGGCTGGAGGCGGTGCCGTGGGCGCCCTACTGCATCGACTGTCAGGAACTCGAAGAGAAGGGCCGGCTCCCCGCAGACGAGTGAAGGCACCCGAAATCGACGCCGCCGTCGAGCGAATCGAAGGCGGCGACCGCCAGCCGCTCTACCTGGTGATCGGTGAGCAGGTGCTGGCCACGCGGGGGGCGACCCGAATCGCGGAGGCGTTGGCTGCCGCGGCGGGCTGCGAGGTGGCGGTCCACAAGGGCGCGGCCGGCGCGGAACTGGGATCTGTTCTTGTCGACTTGTTTACCTTCTCCCTGTTCGAACCCGCCAAGGTCGCCTTGGTCGTGGACTGCGCGGAGTTCGCAAGCAAGGATGCCGCCGCAGAGCTGATTGACGAGGCGGCCCGTGCCCTGAAGGACGACTACGCGCTAACTGGCGGGGAAGGCCTCACCCTGCCGGAGCGATCGGCGGCGGGACGGCTTCTTCAGACCCTCCGGCTCTTCGAGGTCGACCCGTTCGCCGGCACGGCCGACGAGGCGATCGCTTCCTTGCCCGACTTCGCGTTGGCGGGCGGCAAGGAGTGGCGGAAGGGCGGCCGCCGCGGCCGCCTCAAGAAGGAGAGGACCGGCCTTGCCCAGGGGCTGACCGCCCTGTTGGCGGCGGCCCGCGAGGAAGGTCTGAGCGGATGGTCGGCCGACGTTCTTGCGGACCTTGACCGCGTCGTGGACGGCGGTCTGCCGGAGGGCCACGCCCTGGTGTTCGCCGAACGAAGCGCCGACAAGGAGCACCCCATCGTTCGTCGCCTCTTCGAACGCAAAACGGCATTCGAGATCGAGCAGATCCGGCTCGACGGGCGTGGCGAGGCCAAGGGTCTTCGCTCGGTCGTGGACGAGCTGGAGCGGGAGACGGGTGTGGGAATCGACCCCGTTGCGGCCGAGGAGTTGGCGCGCCGCACCCTGCGCAAGGTTAAGGGCGCGGGAAGCTGGGGGGACGCCGACGTGGAGGCGACTTCGGCGGCCAGATTCGCTGCCGAATACCGCAAGCTCGCCGGTGGGCGACGAGGTTCATCCGGTCGGATCGACCGCGCCATGGTCGAGGAGATGGTCACGGACCGGGGCGAAGAAGATGCCTGGAAGCTGTTGGACACCATCGGCGACGCGGGGCCGGAAAGAGCGCTGCAACAGCTTCGCCGGTTCCTCGACACGGCGCCGGACGAGGCTGGCGCCCTGTTCCCCTTCGCCGCCGCTCTGGGTGGTTTCTGTCAGCACATGGCGGCCATCCACGGTGCGCTCGCTCGGGTTCAGGCGCCAACGGCCAACAACTACAACGCCTTCAGGTCCCGTGTGCTGCCGAAGCTCAAGCCGGAGCTTCCCGATTCCGTCGCGAAGGTCTCGCCGTTTCGCCTGTTCCGCGCCTACCAGGCCGCCGGCCGGCGGCAGGGACCGGAGGCGGATCGTCTGATGGCCGAGTTGCCCTGGAGAGTGCTCGAAACGGACTACCGGCTCAGAGGCGGCAGCGACGATCGCGTCGCGGCGGTCGAGGCCCTGGTCGCCCTGGTGGCTGGCGGCGGCCGCCGGCGCTGAGCGTGCCCGAACTGCCCGAAGTCGAGGTCCTGCGCCGGAGCCTGGAGCGACCGCTCGTTGGCGACCGCTTCGAGGCCGTTCGCGTCCACTTCCCGACCCTCCGCGAGCCGCTCTGCGAACGGCGGCTGCGGCGGCTGGAAGGCCGCAGGGTCGTCGGTTTGCGGCGGCGCGCGAAGTACCTGTGGATCGACGCTTCCGGCGGCCAGACCCTGGTAGTACACCTTGGTATGAGCGGCAGGTTGACTCTGGTCGACCGGGCGGCGCCGGTCGCGGATCACGAGCACCTGGGCTTCGAACTCGCGTCCGGCCGCCGGCTGCGCTTCCGTGATCCTCGTCGTTTCGGGGTCGCCTTCGTCGTCTCGACGGAGGGCCTGGACCGGGACCGGCACTTCCGTCATCTCGGCGTCGAGCCACTCTCGCCGGGGTTCGACGGCGCCCGACTGGCTGAGCTGGCGCGTGGCCGGACGGCCCCGGTCAAGAGCTTCCTGATGGACGCCTCGGTCGTCGTCGGCGTCGGGAACATCTACGCCTCCGAGGCCCTGTACCGCGCCCGCATCCATCCCCGGCGTTCGGTGGCGCGGATCGCGCGCCGCCGATTCGACGTTCTCGCTGTAGCCGTGCGGGAAGTGCTCGGCGAGGCCATCGAGCAAGGCGGGACGACGCTCAACGACTTCGCCGACGGCGAAGGCAACTCGGGCTACTTCCAGGTCTCGCTCGACGTGTACGACCGGGAAGGCGAGGTCTGCCCGGCCGACTGCGGGGCGGGCATCCGCCGGATCGTCATCTCGAACCGCAGCACGTACTACTGCCCGCGCTGCCAGCGGTAGGCGGTCCTAGGTCAGCGGCCAGAACACGGGGATCAGCCACACCGACAGAACGCAGAAGACGATCTTGAGCGGCGCACCGAACTTCACGTAGTCCATGAAGCGGTAGCCGCCGGGCCCGAAGACCATGGCGTTGGTCTGGTAGCCCATCGGCGTCAGGAAGCTGGCCGAAGCGGCGAAGGCGACGGTCATCATGAAGGGCTTCGGGTCGAGCCCCATCGAGGCCGCGGCGGTGCCGGCGATCGGCACCATGAGCACCGCGGTCGAGTTGTTCGAGACGATCTCCGAGAGCAGGGCCGTCGCCAGGTAGACCAGCGCGATGACCGCCCAGGGCCCGTAGTCGGCGCCGGCGTTCGCGATCGTCTCGCCGATCATCGCCGCGAGGCCGGTCTTCTCCATCGCGATCCCCATCGGCAGGATGCCGACGAGCAGGAAGATGACGGTCCAGTTGATCGCCTCGTATGCTTGCTGCACCGAGATGCCGCCGAAGACGATGAGCGCCACGGCGCCCAGGATCGAGGCCTTCAGGATCGACGTCACGCCGGTGGCGGCGACGATGACGACGATCGGGATGATCACCACGGCGAGCCACCAGCGCCGCGGGATGACGAGGCGCAGCTTGACGTCCTGTTGCAACGGGATGAAGTCCTCCGTCTCGTAGAGAGCTTCGATCCGGGAACGGGGGCCGAAGACGAGCAGCGTGTCCCAGTTGTGGAGGACGATGTGCGCCAGCTTCTCGCGGATCGGCTCGCCGGTGCGGTTGAGCGCCAGCACGAAGCAGCCGAAGCGGCGGCGAAAGTCCAGCTCGCGAATCGTGGAGCCGGTGACGCGGGAGACCGGCGAGAGCTGGATCTCCGCCATGATGTTGTTCTTGTCGGAGAGGTCGCGGTCGCCGATCTTCGTTTCCGTGCGAAGGCGCAGGCCGTAGTGGTCCCGGAAGCTGACGATGTCGTCCATCCGGCCCTCGACGATCAGGAGGTCGCCGCCCTGCATCGGCGTTGCGCGGAGTTCGACGGCGATGCGCTCCTCACCGCGCAGGATCTCGAGCACCGTGAGGCGGAAACGCTCGTTGATTTGTGCATCGACCACGTTGCTACCGACGAGCGAGCTCCCCTCCGGCACCTGGACTTCGGTCAGGAACGAAGACAGTTGGTACTTGGTGGTCAGGTCGGAGGCGCCGGCGCGATCCGGGAGGCGGCGCATCGGCACGAAGACGATGTAGGCGAAGCCGACGACCAGGAGGATCAGTCCGAGCGCCAGGAACTCGAACATGCTGAAGGCTCCGTAGCCGTACTCCGCCGACATGGAGGCGACCAGCAGGTTCGTCGACGTGCCGATCAGGGTGCAGGTGCCGCCGATGATCGAGAGGTAGGAGAGAGGGAGCAGGATCCGCGACGGCGACACGCCGTAGTGCTTTCCGATCTGGATGCCGACCGGCATCAGGATCGCCAGCGCGGCGGTGTTGTTGATGAAGGCTGAGAGCACGCCGCAGACGAGGATCAGTGCGATCGCGGCGGCCCAGTGCGTGTGGCCGGACATCTGCGCGAGCTTCTGGCCGAAGCGGTCGATCAGACCGGTATGGGTCAACCCGTAGCTCAGGATGAACATCATCATCACGGTGATGACGGCGTCGTTGCTGAAGCCGCGGATCGCCTCCTGGGGCGTCACCAGGCCGAACAGGAGCAGCAGCCCCAGGCTGGAAAGGGCGACTGCGTCGATCCGCAGCCATTCGAAGCTGAACGCCAGGAACGTGAAGACGATGACGGCGACGAGGATCCAGATCTCCATCGGCGTTTTCCGGCTCTCAGCCGACCGGCAGGCGGCGGTGCGAGGCGACCGGCATCGAGCGCCGTACTTCGGCGACGCGGCCGCGGTCGATCTCGGCGATCGCGATACCGGGCCCGTCGCCAGCGTCGGCCAGGACGTGGCCCCACGGGTCGATGATCACCGAGTGGCCGTAGCTGTGCCGTAGCCCGCGGTCGTCGTGGCGGCCGGTCTGGGCGGCGGCCAGCACGTAGCACTGGGTCTCGATCGCCCGGGCCCGCAGCAGCGGAAACCAGTGATCCTTGCCGGTCATCAGGGTGAAGGCCGAGGGGACGGTCAGGATCTCCGCGCCTTCCCGGGCCAGCTTCAGGTAGAGCTCGGGGAAGCGCATGTCGTAGCAGATCGTGAGACCGAGCCGTGCGAACGGCGTGTCGACGGTCACGACGTCCTCGCCGGGCACGGCCGTCTTCGACTCCAGGAACCGGACCTCCGGGGAGACGTCGACGTCGAAGAGGTGGATCTTGCGGTAGGTGGCGACGATCTTCCCAGCCGGGTCGAACAGGACGCTGGTGTTGTAGCAGCGCTCGCTCTCGTCCGGCGCCTGCTCGTTGTAGGAGCCGAGCAGGAGGTAGATGCCGCGATCCCGGGCCAACTCCGCGAACCGGGCGCAGGTGGCGCCCGAGGTCGGCTCGGCCAGCTTGACCTTCTCCTTGTGCGGCCCGAGGTAGTTCGTGTTCTCGGGCGTGGAGACGAAGGTGGCCCCGCGGTCCGCCGCGGTCTCGATCCAGTGCCGGGCGGTTTCCCAGTTGGCCTGCTCGTCCGAGGTGGAGCCCATCTGGACCACCGCGGCGAGGAATGTCGATGTGTCGGCCATACCTACAGCGCTCCCATGCCGGCGAGCTTAGCGCCGCGATGGTGGTGAGCGGGTTCCGGGCTAAGCTTCGACTTCCCATGTGCGGGATCGTCGGCATCCTGATGCGCCCCCACCCCGGACCGGCGATCGACTCGCGCGAGCTGCTGGAGGGCCTCGCGACCGCCGGCCGTGCCGCCGAGGCCGCGGTGAGCGACTGCGGCCACGCCGAGGCGCAAGCGCTCGCCCAGTCCCTGACCGCTGCCGCCTCCGGGCTGGCCGCCTGGGACCGGCGGTTGCGCGCCCGTCCGTCCGTCCGGGCCCTGGTGCGCGATGAGGCGCTGCGGACCGCGATCGCCGATGCGTTGCGGCCGTGCTCGGCCGCGGTGAACCGGTTGGGAGCGCGTCTCGATGACGGCGCTGGCCGCTTCGGCGACGTGGGTCTCGAAGCGGTGAACCGTGCCGCCGCCGCGCTCGCCGACGCCGAGTGGGCGATTCGCCGCGACCGGCTGCGGACCGCGGCTGAAGCCGGTGCGCTGGCGCCGGCCGGGGTCAGCGACGCCGGGCTCGACGTTCTGATCGCTGTTCAGCAGGCCTTCTCCTCGCTCGACCGGCTCGAGATCCGCGGCCGGGACTCGGCCGGGCTGTTCCTCCTGCTTTCCGGGCACGGCCTCGGCCCGGACGATCCGGCGATCGGCTCCGCACTCGACGGCCGGGCGGGGGATCCGTTGTTCGGTCATCGCGCGGTCCAGTTGGCCGGAGGCCGGATTGGCCTGGTCTACAAGTGCGCGGAGGAGATCGGAGAACTGGGTGACAACGTCCGTTTCCTGCGCGACGCGGTCGCCTCCGATCCCTTGCTGGCGGCGGCGCTCGGGAGCCCGGACGTCGAGGCGGCCGTGCTCGGGCACACGCGCTGGGCCAGCGTCGGCCGGATCAACGAGGCGAACGCGCATCCGCTGAACGATGCGGAGCGGCCGCCCCAGGTGATCGCGGCGATCAACGGCGACATCGACAACCACGCCGACCTGAAGGTGCTCGAGAACCTGGAGTTCGACTCGCGCATCACCACGGACGCGAAGGTGATGCCGGTTCTCATGGCGCGCCGGCTGGCTGGCGGCGACACGGCCTTCGACGCCTTCCGCGAGACCGTGGCCGCGTTCGAGGGTTCGCTCGCTCTCGGCGCGCTCACCTGGGCCGACCCGTCACGGCTCTACCTGGCGACCCAGGGCAGCGGCCAGGGTCTCTACGTCGGGCTGGCCGATCACGCCTTCGTGGTCGCCAGCGAACCCTACGGCCTGGTCGAGGAGACCTCGATCTGGCTGCGCCTGGACGGCGAGGCGGAACCGGACCGCGCTGGCGCCGGTTGGGGCCAGATCGCCGTGCTCGACGCCCGCCGCGCCGGCGAGCTGGAGGGCATCGAACGGTACTCGGCCGGAGGCTCGCCGCTGCCGGTGGCGCCGGAAGAACTCGACCATGCCGAGATCACGACCCGCGACATCGACCGGGGCGAGTTCCAGCACTTCCTGCTCAAGGAGATCAGCGAAGCGCCGCGTTCCGTGCGCAACACGGTGCGTGGCAAGCTGCGGGAGGACGCGACGGGGCGCCTGCGGGTTTCGGTCGGTGAGCGAACGTTGCCGGAGGCGGTTGCGCGCGGCCTGCGGGAGGGGACGGTCGCGCGCATCGTCGTCACCGGTCAGGGCACGGCGGCCGTCGCCGGCCAGAGCATCGCCGCGGCGATCGAGGGACGCCTGCGCGAGCGTGGCCTCAGCCGCCCGCGCGTCGACGCGATGCCGGCCACCGAACTCTCGGGCTTCCACCTGGCGCCTGACATGCGCGACACGCTGGTCGTCGCGGTCAGCCAGTCCGGCACGACGACGGACACGCTGCGCACGGTCAACCTGGCGCAGCGGCGGGGCGCCCGCGCGATCGCGATCGTGAACCGCCGCAACTCGGATCTGGCGGACCGGGCGGACGGCGTGCTCTACACGTCGGACGGGCGGGATGTCGAGATGAGCGTCGCGTCGACCAAGGCCTTCTACTCCCAGATCGCGGCGGGGATGCTGCTCGCCGTGGCAATCGCCGACCAGGTCGCGGGCGGGCCGGACGAACGCCCCGCCGCCGACCGCCTCCTGCGGGAACTCCGGAACCTGCCCGGCGCGATGGAGCGCACCCTGACCCTGCGGTCCGCGATCGCCGCCGCCGCCAGGGAGTACGCGCCGCGACTGCGGGACTGGTCGGTGGTCGGCAATGGCCTCGACCGCATCGCGGCGGAGGAGATCCGGATCAAGCTCTCGGAGCTCTGCTACAAGGCGATCGCCTGCGACGCGACGGAGGACAAGAAGCACATCGACCTGTCGTCCGAGCCGCTGATCCTGGTCTGCGCGACCGGAGTCCAGGGCTCGACGGCGGCCGACACCCGGAAGGAGATCGACGTCTACCGCGCCCACCGCGCAACGCCCATCGTCATCGCCTCCGAGGGCGCGGCGTTCCCGTCCGCGGCGGCGGTGATCGAAGTGCCCGAGGTGCCGCCCGAGCTGTCCTTCGTGCTGGCGACCGTGGTCGGCCACCTGTTCGGCTACCACGCGGCCCTCGCCATCGACGACCTCGCCAGGCCACTGCGGGCGATCCGCACGGCGCTGGATGACGTGGCCGGAGACGGCAAGGCGCGGCCGGTGGCTCGACTGCGCGAGGTCGCCGGCGCCGAGATCGACGCCGTCAGCGAGGGTCTGGCCGGCGGCCGCTACGACGGCAACCTGCATGTCGGACGGGCGGTGCGGCTGGCGGTTGCGCTCGACGGGCTGGGTGGCGCCGGCGACGGCGGCGAGGAGCGCGCGCTGGCCGAATTGCGAGACGCTCTCACTCCGGCGATCGACGACCTCACCCGGCACATCGACACGATCAAGCACCAGGCGAAGACGGTTACGGTGGGCATCTCGCGCCACGACCAGACCCTGGGCCGGATGTCCCTGGAGGCGGCGCTCCGCCAGGCCGGTTCGCCGGAGGAATCCATCTCGACGGAGGATCGACGGACGATGAGCGCGCTCGACCCGTTCGTCGACCAGGTGCTCGGCTACGTCCGCTACCGGCTCCGGGCAGGCGGCGACGGCCCGCCGCCCGGCGACGACGCCACCATCCGGGTCCTGCGCGCCGGCGGCCTGTGCCGCGACCTGCAGTCGCGCACGGTCCGGCAGCCGTTGCTCCAGGGCACCAAGTACGCGGTGGCCGTCGAGGGCCGGTTGATGGCGGCCAGGGGGCGGACCGACGGACGGGTTTTCATCGTCGTGCCGGAAGTCACGGGCGACGAGGTCTCGGCCCTGGTCCTGATCCACGTGCGCTTCCGGGAACGGGCGGAAGCTCCCGCGCTGCGGCGTTTGCTGTCGGACTACCGCGAGCGATACGAAGGTCTCCGGGATCACGTGCTCAGGAAAGCGCCGGAGTTCGACGACCGGTTGCTGGCCGAGCTCCCCGTCGAGGACCTGTTGATCGACCCGGTGGCTCAACTCGCGGAACGCTGGCAGAGCACCCCTTCCGGGGGCGCCTCGTGAGAGTCCTGCTGACCGGCAGCGCCGGATTCATCGGCTTCCACGTCGCCAGGGCCCTGCTCGAGCGCGGCGACGAGGTGATCGGCTACGACAACTTCAATCCGTACTACGACCCCCGGCTCAAGGAGCGGCGCAACGCGATCCTCGAGGAGCAACCCAACTTCCGCCTCGTGCGCGCCGACATCGGCGATCGCGAGGCCCTGCAGGACTCCTTCGACGACCTCGTCCGCGGCGTCTCCGGCACGGAGACCAGGGTCTGCCACCTCGCGGCCCAGGCCGGAGTGCGGCACTCGATCGACCATCCGAACCAGTTCGTGCGCGACAACGTGCGGGCCTTCACCTACATCCTCGAACTCTGCCGCGACCACGAGGTCGGCGGCCTCATCTACGCCTCGAGCAGCTCGGTCTACGGCAACAGCGAGCGCGAGCGGCTCACCGAGACGGACAGCACCTCGTCACAGTGCTCGCTCTACGGCGCGACGAAGAAGATGAACGAGCTGATGGCATCCGTGTACCACCACCTCTACGGCATGCGTGTCACGGGCCTTCGCTTCTTCACCGTCTACGGCCCCTGGGGTCGGCCCGACATGGCGCTGTTTCTCTTCACCGGCGCCGTGCTGCGGGGCGAGCCGATGAACGTCTTCGGCCACGGCCAGATGCACCGGGACTTCACCTACATCGACGACATCGTCGCCGGTGTCGTCTCGGCGATCGACCGCAACCACGAGGATCTCGTTTGCAACCTCGCCGCCGGCCGCACCGAGGAACTGATGGAGTTCATCCGGCAGATCGAGCGCAGTTGCGGCCGCGAGGCCGACAAGGAGTTCCTGCCGATGCAGCCGGGCGACGTCGTGCGGACGTCAGCCGACCTGACGCGCGCCAGGGAGTACCTCGGCTACGAGCCGACGACCGCGATCGCCGAGGGCATTCCCCGCTTCGTCGAGTGGTACCGCGAGTACTACGGCCTCTAGTCGAGCCGCGCCGCCCAGGCCGCAGTCCGCTGCCGCATCGCTGGCGCGTCCTCGGGCAGGATCATGCCCTGCTCGATCGAACGGTCCAGTGCCGTGTTCCAGGCATCGAGATAGTGCTGGCTGTCCGGGTACAGGGCCGCTAGCTGTTCGCTGTCGAAATCGGTCGCGGTGCCGTACAGGAACCCGAACCGCGTCCCTTCCCTCTGCGTTCCGAAGCCGCTGTGCGAGGCGGTCGGCGCTTCGAGCTCCGGCAGGCGGATGCCGCCCCTGGCGTTGCCGTGCTCGTCCCGGACGACCTCGGGATTGGGATCGCCGGCCTTCATCTCGACGCGCGGCATGCTCGGTGGTTCGACACCGTCCGTGATCCAGCGGTGCAGGTGCCTGATCGCGGCCTGGTACACGGGCGTGTAGGACAGCCAATTGGAGCCTTCGACGGTGCGCTCCTTCGGTCTCGCCGCGGATACGTGCGACGTCCCCGCCACCTCCCAGAGGCGGAAGCGGGCCGAGTCCTCTTCGCGTACGGAGTAGTAGCTGGTCAGCTCGGTCTCCGAGTTCACGACGATGACCGGGACATCAAGGTCGGATCGGATCGAGGCGAGGCTGCGTCCCCGGCGTCCCCCGCCACGCTCGGACGCGAACGGCACGACGCCGCCGAAGTCGATGAACGGCAGGTAGCCGTCGAACACCTCCGTCAGCGCGTGGACGCCGTTGATGTAGGTGCGCAACCGCGCGGCGGACTGGGAAGCGCCGGCCGCGATCAGCCGCTCGACCTCCAGGCCGCCCATTGGGTCCAGCCCCTGCCGGTCGCGTTCCGGACCGATGGCGTTCGCGACCTGGGTGAAGATGTCGTAGGAGTAGGCGTCCCCGGGATGCTCGAGCGAGCCGTAGCGTTTCGGATCCCACGCCTTGAGTCCGCCGGGATTCTGGGGGAAGCCGTGGACACCGACCTTCTGCGCGGATACGCCCACCCAGGCATAGCCGCGCAGGGCCTCGTCGCTGGCGGAACCCAGTTCGAAGCCGGCGGTGACGTTGAGCCAGAAGACGATGACCGTGCCGTTGAATGCCGACGCCTCTTGCGGCCGGACCACCAGCAGGCGGGTCTTGAAGTTCGCCTTGTCGGTGGACGCCCGGGTGTTCCACTGGCCGTCCGCGCCCTGGGTGCCGGAGGCGAGTTCGTACGCGGTCGCCTCGCCCTCGAGGAAGTACTCCTCGGTCAGGTAGCCGCGATCCGCCACGTTGACCGCGCCGAACGGCGTGCCGCGTTCCCCGCCCGTGATGGGCCCGGACAGGGTTGGCGCGTCTTGCGCGCTCGCGAAGGCCGCGCCGAGCGCCAGCACGATCGCTGCGAACGTCATCTGGCTGATCCTCTTCGCGGTGTCTTCCATCTCTTGGGTCCTCCAGCTTCTGGGACGTTCCTGGTTCCGGGTATCGTAGCCGCCCCTCTCCCCACCCAGAATCTCAGGAGTTCCAGCGTGAAGGTAGCCCAGGGCGTCGCCGAGTACCTCAAGCGGGAGGGCGTCGAGTTCATCGTCGCCTACCCGGTCAACCCGATCATCGAGGCCGCGGCGGTGGCGGACATCCGCACCGTGATCGTCCGCCAGGAGCGGATCGGCCTGCACATGGCCGACGCGGTCAGCCGGCTGAGCTCGGGCAAACAGCTCGGCGTGTTCACGATGCAGAGCGGACCCGGGACCGAGAACGCCTTCGGCGGTGTTGCCCAGGCCTACGGCGAGTCGGCGCCCATCCTGGTCATGCCGATGGGGTACAGCCGCCGGGCGATGCACGTGGCGCCGAACTTCAACGCGGTGGCCAACTTCCAGCACGTGACGAAGTGGTGCGAGCCGCTCAGCATGGGCAAGGCGTTGCCCGAGGTGATGCGCCGCGCCTTCACCCAGCTCCGTTCCGGCAGGCCTGGTCCAGTGATGGTCGAAGTACCGGCGGATGTCTTCGGCGAGGACGTGCCGGACGATCTCGGTCCCCGGCCGAGCGGCACCGTGCGCGTCGGCCCCGACCCGGACCTGGTGAGTCAGGCCGCGGAGATGCTGGCGGCGGCCGAGCGGCCGGTCATCTACGCGGGCCAGGGCGTCCACTACGCCGAGGCCTGGGACGAGCTGCGGCGCCTGGCGGAGCTGCTCAACGCGCCGGTCACGACCAGCCTGGGCGGCAAGAGCGCCTTCAACGAGGACCATCCCCTGTCGCTCGGCTCGGGAGGCCGCGCGGTGCCGAAGACGGTCCACGAGTTTCTGGGTGCCGCCGACGTGATCTTCGGCATCGGCTGCAGCTTCACGACCACGGCGTTCGGCATCTACTTCGGCAAGTACCCGCAGGCGAAGTACCTGCACGCGACCCTTGACCCGGTCGACTTGAACAAGAACGTCGCCTCGGAATGCGTTGTGGCGGGCGACGCGAAGCTGACGCTGGCCGCCCTGATCGCGGAACTGGAAGGGCAGTCGCTGCCGCACGCGGCCTCGCGGGCCGACTCCGTGCCGGCCGAGATCGAACGGATCCGCTCCGGCTGGCTCGACGAGTGGATGCCGAAGCTCGAGTCCGACGGGACGCCGCTCTCGCCCTACCGCGTGCTCTGGGACCTGATGCACACGGTCGACCGCGACAACGTGATCATCACCCACGACGCCGGCTCGCCGCGTGACCAGATCTCACCGTTCTGGCGCAGCACGACGCCGCTCTCCTACATCGGCTGGGGCAAGACGACCCAGCTCGGCTACGGCCTCGGCCTGGCGATGGGCGCCAAGCTCGCCCAGCCCGACAAGCTCTGCATCAACGTCTGGGGCGACGCCGCGATCGGCTTCACCGGCATGGACTTCGAGACTGCGGTCCGCGAACGCCTGCCGATCCTCTCGATCCTCTTCAACAACTTCTCGATGGCGATCGAACTGCCGATCATGCAGGTGGCGACCGAGAAGTACCGCAGCACGGATATCTCAGGGCACTACGCCGACATGGCGAAGGCCTTCGGCGGCTATGGCGAGCGGGTGACCGACCCCGCGGAGATCGTCCCGGCGATCCGCCGCGGCATCGCGGCGACCGAGTCGGGCACGCCGGCCCTGCTGGAGTTCATCACCGAGAAGGAGATCGGAATCTCCAGCTACTAGGGCCTAGTCACAGCACACCGGCGGCCCCAGCAGGGACGGCGCCGGCGCCTTTCGGGCGATCGCGCTGTCGATCGCTTTCGGCAGGACGGTGACGATCTTCTCGATCTCCTCCTCGCCGAGGATGAAGGGCGGGCCCAGGCAGACGACATCGCGCGCCGGGTCGTTGCCGCCGGGGTAGAAGAAGACGTCCATCGACAGGCCGGCCGCCACGACGGCGTTGACCAGCGAGAGTTCGGCCGGGAACGGCTCCAGCGTCTCGCGGTCCTGGACGATCTCGATGCCGTAGAGCAGACCGCGGCCGCGGACCTCGGCGACGTGGGGATGATCGGCGAAGGTCTCCCGCAGGCGTTCGCCGAGCACGGCGCCGACGGTGGCGGCGCGTTCGACGAGTTCCTCGTCCTCGAGGATGCGCAGCACTTCGCTGGCCGCGGCGCAGGCGGGCGAGTGGGCGCCGTAGGTGAAGAACATGACGGAGTCCCCCGCCTCCGCGATGGGCGCCGTGACCTCGTCGCGGGCGCAGATCGCGACCAGGGGCGCGTAGCCGCCGGTCAACCCCTTGCCGCCGACCAGGATGTCGGGCACGACGTCCCAGTGGTCGACACCGAACTTGCGGCCGGTCCGGCCGTAGCCGGTCATCACCTCGTCGGCGATCAGCAGGATGCCGTGTCGCCTGCAGATCCGGGCGACCCTCTCCAGGTAGTCGCCGGGAGGCACGAGCGCTCCGGCGTTCGAGCCGACGATCGGCTCGACGACGAAGGCCGCGATCTCTTCCGGGCCGATCTCCTCGAACACGCGCTCCACTTCGTCGGCGCAGGCGATGTCGCAGCCGGGATACTCCTTGCCGAGCGGGCAGCGCATGCAGTAGTGCGCCGGTGGCCGCGGCTGGTCGGTCTGCTCGTCGACCAGCCAGGGCTCGAAGCCCGCCCGGCGGCCGTTGTGTCCGCCCACGGCGAGCGTCGCCATCGTGGCTCCGTGGTAGGAGAGCTGGCGCCCGAACACCCGCCAGCGCTCGGGACGCCCGGCGGACAGATGGTGCTGGCGCGCGAACCGGATCGCCAGGTCCATCGCCTCGGAGCCGCCGCTCGCGAACAGGACCCGGTTGATGTCGCCGGGCAGCCAGCGGGTCCGCATGCGGTGGACCAGCTCCGCTCGCGCGGGGGTCGCGAAGGGAGGCACGATGTAGTCGGTCTGCGCCGCGGCCTGCGCGTAGGCCTCCCCCACCTCCCGCCGCCCGTGCCCGATGTTCGAGACGATCGCGCCTCCTGCGGCGTCGAGGATCCGCCGGCCGGTCGGCGTGATCATGTAGCAGCCCTCGGCGGACGCCACCTCAAGCGGAGCCCTGCCCTGACCCAGGAACGGGTAGTCGTGAGCGTGCGCCAGGCCCGTGCCCGCGGTCGATTGGGAATCGGCAGTGTCCATGGCTTGAGAATAGCCCCTAGTACACTCGCGCCCGCCTCAGGAACATGAACGGAATCCACGACATGGGCGGGATGCACGGCTTCGGCGCCGTGGACCGGCGTCCGGACGAGGCCCTGTTCCCGGAGGCCTGGCAGGGCCGGGTCTGCGCCCTGGCGGGCTACGCTATCGGAGCCGGCCTGGCGAACCTCGACGCCTTCCGTCATGCGGTCGAGCGGATGCCGGCGGACCGCTACCTTGCGGACGGCTACTACGGCCGCTGGCTCTACGCGCTCGAGACGCTGGCGGCCGAGCGGCTGGGCGGCGACGCGGCGGTCGAGCGGCCCGATCACGTGGGCTCGGTTGTGCGCGAGGTCGATCGCGAGGCCCGGTTCGCGGTCGGCGACGCGGTGCGCACCTGGAACCGGCACCCGCAGGGGCACACGCGGCTGCCCGGCTACGCCCGCGATCGGAGGGGAGTGATCGCCGAGGTCCATCCGGCCTGCGTCTATCCCGACACGAACGCGGACGACCGGGGCGAGTCGCCGGAGTACCTCTACACCGTCGCCTTCGACAGCCGGGAGCTCTGGGGCGAGGAGGCGGAAGCCGCCGCCACGGTCTACATCGATCTGTTCGAGCCGTACCTGGAGGTTCTCGAATGACGATGGCACTACGCACCGAGGCGATCGAGACGCTGCTGGTGGAGAAGGGGCTGGTCAAGTCCGCGGCCGTCGACGCCTTGGTCGAACGCTACGAGCAGGACATCGGGCCGCTGCGCGGCGCCCGGGTGGTGGCCAAGGCCTGGACCGATCCGAAGTTCAGGGCGCGGCTGCTCGAGGACGGGATGCCCGCCATCAGGGAATTGGGCTTCGGCGACAACACGGACGCCCACGTCGCCCGTCTGGTGGTCAAGGAGAACACGGAGTCCGTCCACAACCTGATCGTTTGCACGCTCTGTTCGTGCTATCCGTGGGCGGTGCTCGGACTGCCGCCGGCCTGGTACAAGTCGCCCGCCTACCGGTCGCGCGCGGTGCGGGAACCGCGTCGGCTCCTGGCAGAGTTGGGGCTCGACCTGTCCCCGGACGTCGAAGTGCGGGTCTGGGATTCCAGCGCCGAGGTCCGCTACATGGTCCTGCCGCAGCGGCCGGAGGGCACGGACGGCCTGGGCGCGGAGGAGCTGACCGACCTCGTCACCCGCGATTCGATGATCGGCGTCGAGCGACTCCAGCGGACGAGATGAACCTGCCTGTCCGCCTGGATGAGGACGGTGCCGCCGCGCCTCCGCGCGAAAACGGGGAACTGGCGTTCAGCGCGCCCTGGGAGAGCCGCCTGTTCGGGCTGACGATGGCCCTGGTGGAGGCCGGGCGCCTCGACTGGGAGGCGTTTCGCGGGCGATTGATCGGCGCGATCGTTGCCTGGGAAGCAACCGCTCGCGACGAGGAGTGGAGCTACTGGCTGCGCTGGCAGGAGGCTCTCGAGGACTCGCTCGAAGCGGCGGGGCTTGTCGCGGTGCCGGAGATCGACCGCCTGACCGGACAGTTCGCGGCCCGGCCTCACGGCCACGATCACCGCCACGACCGCGACCATCACCACGAACACTCGATGGAGAACGACGAATGACGGCTCAACTTCTCGCAGGCCAACCGGTGGCCGAGGCCGTGCTGGCGGAAGTCGCGGAACGGGTCGAGGAACTCGCCTCCACGGGCGTCAAGCCGGGCCTTGGCACGATTCTGGTCGGTGACGACGCGGCATCCGCGGGCTACGTGCGCAAGAAGCACGAGACCTGCGAGGAGGTCGGCGTCGCTTCGTTTCACGAACAGGTGTCGGCGGACGCCGGCCAGGAGGCGCTGCTCGCCGCCGTCGACCGTTTCAACGAGGACCCCGAAGTCGACGCCTACATCATCCAGCACCCGGTGCCTTCCGGCTTCGACTTCAACGAAGCTCTCGCCCGCATGGACCCGAAGAAGGACGCGGATGGTCTGCATCCGGTGAACCTCGGCAAGCTGGTGCTGCAGGAGAAGGGCCCGGTGCCGTGCACTCCGGCGGGCATCCAGGCGATGCTGATGCACTACGGGATCGACATCGGCGGTCGTGAGGTGGTCGTCCTGGGCCGGGGGCCCACTCTGGGCCGTCCGCTCGCGCTGCTGCTCACCCTCAAGCAGCCCGGCGCGAACGCCGTGATCACGGTCGTGCATACGGGCGCCAGGGACGTGACACCGTTCACGCGCCGCGCCGACATCGTGGTCGCAGCGCTCGGCGTGCCGCGCTTCGTGAAACCGGAGATGATCAAGCCGGGCGCCGTCGTCGTCAGCGGCGGCATCAGTTGGGAGGGCAGGAAGCTCCTGCCCGACGTCGACGAGTCCGTTGGCGAGGTGGCGAGCTGGATCACACCGCGGCTCGGCGGCGTGGGTCCGACGACGGTTGCGATGCTGCTTCGGAACACGGTGCTGGCGGCGGCGGATCGTGGGGCGTGAAGTGAGACAGTTGCTGCTGGCCTTCGTCCTTGTCGCGGCTCCGGCCGGCGCCCAGGAGCTGATCGGATTCCATCCCGACCTCGTCGAGGCGCAGCGCCAGATGGAGCAGCGGGCGGACGATTGGATCGTCGCGGACGAGCTGCTCGAGTGGAACCGGCTGATGACCCCGCGGCCGCATCATGCCGGGGCGCCGCAGACGGAAGCGAACGCGCGCTGGATGGTGGAGCGGTTCAGGGAGTGGGGCTTCGAAGCCGAGATCGAGACCTTCGACGTTCTCTTCCCGACCCCGCGGCTGCGGTCGCTGACCCTGCTGGAGCCGACACGGTTCGAGGCCTCGCTCGTCGAGGAGCCGGCGGCGGGCGACGGCACCGCGGAGGTCGCGGTGGCCGAAGGGTTGCCGCCCTTCAACGCCTTCTCGGCCGACGGCGACGTCACCGGGGAGCTGGTCTACGTGAACCGGGGCGTGCCCGAGGACTACGAGGTGCTCGAGCGGCTGGGCATCGACGTCCGGGGGAAGATCGTGATCGTCCGCTACGGGGGCTCCTGGCGCGGGATCAAGCCGAAGGTCGCCTACGAGCGCGGTGCGATCGGATGCCTCATCTTCAACGACCCGGGCGACGACGGCTACAGCCAGGGCGCCGGGTATCCGGACGGCTCGTTCAAGCACTCGACCGCCGTGCAGCGGGGTTCGGTGCTCGACCTTCCGCTCCGTCCGGGCGATCCGCTGACGCCGATGCGGGGCGCCGTCGAAGGCGAGCCGCGGCTCACGCGGGAGGACGCGGACACGTTGATGCGGATCCCGGTCCTGCCGATCGCCTGGCGGGACGCTCAGCCGCTGCTAGAGGCACTGGGGGGCGAAACCGCGCCGGGCGCGTGGCGGGGCGGTCTGCCGATCACCTACCGGATCGGTCCGGGTCCCGCCCGGGTGCGGCTCCAGCTCGAGTTCGACTGGAGTCTGGCGCCGGCGCACAACGTGATCGCCCGCATGCCGGGCACGGAGAGGCCGGACCAGTGGATCCTGCGGGGCAACCACCACGACGCCTGGGTGATCGGCGCCCGGGATCCGATCAGCGGCCTGGTCGGCCTGATGGCCGAGGCGAAGGCGCTCGGACGGCTGGCCCGGGAAGGCCTCCCGCCGCGGCGCACGGTCGTCTACGCCGCCTGGGACGCCGAGGAACCGGGCCTGCTCGGTTCGACCGAGTGGGCCGAGCACCACGCCGAGGCCCTGCGCGAGCACGCGGCCGTCTACATCAACTCGGACTCGAACAGCCGCGGTTTCCTGCGCGCGGGCGGCTCGCACGCCCTCGAGACCCTGGTCAACCAGGTCGCCGGCGAAGTCGAGGATCCACAGACAGGTGTCAGCGTGGGCGAACGCCTGCTCGCGTTCCGGCGGGTCAACGGTAGCCGCACGGAATACGAGCGGCTCCAGTCCTCGGGACGACTGCGGATCGCGGCCCTGGGATCGGGCTCGGACTACTCTCCGTTCCTGCAGCATCTCGGCGTGTCGTCGCTGAATGTCGGCTACGGCGGCGAAGGTTCAGGCGGCGAGTACCACACCGCTTTCGACACGTTCGACTTCTTCCGTCGGTTTGTCGACCCCGGTGCGGTCTACGGCGCCGTGCTTGCCCGCACCGGGCTGCGTCTGACGCTGCGGCTCGCCAACGCCGACGTGCTCCCGTTCGAGTTCGGCACGACGGCCGCGACCGCCGGCCGGTACATCAACGAGGTGGCGGACCTGGCCGACGAGGAGCGCCGGAAGATCGAGCGCGAGAACGAGCTTCTCGACAGCGCCGCGTTGCGCCTGGCGGCCGATCCGACGAAACCGTTCGTCGAGCCGGAGGCTGATCCGCCGGCGCCGCACCTGAACTTCGCGCCGCTCAGGAACGCGCACGATCGTCTTGCGCTGGCGGCGAAGGCCGCCGATCGCGCGCTGGTGGATGCCGTCCGGAGTGGGGACGCGGCCACGCAGGCGGCGCTCGACGAGTTGGTCACAAAGAGCGAGCGCCGGCTGACCCGGAGCGAGGGTCTGCCGCGTCGGCCCTGGTTCCGGCATCATCTCTATGCGCCGGGCATGTACACCGGCTACGGTGTGAAGACGTTGCCGGGAGTGCGGGAGGCGATCGAGCAGCGCGATTGGGACGAGGCCCAATGGCAGATCGACATCACCGCCGGCGTACTGGCCGCCTACGCGGAGCAGTTGGAACAGATGGCCGGGCTACGGGATCCGTAGAACCGTAGCCCGGCCACCTGAGGGGCCGGCGTCCGCGGGTCGACTTACGCGGCCGCCGTACGAACTGCTGCGCGCAGGAGGTTGTAGCCGCTGCCGTCGACGCGACGGCGGCTTTCGACGTCCCGCTTGATGTCCTGACCCCAGGCGCCTTCGGCGGCGCGCGGGCCCGCGATCAGGGAGAGAATCTCGGAACCGAAGCCGGAACCGTATGAGAAGGCGGCGACCTGTTCGCCGGCCTTGAGGCCCTGGAGGGCGTTGGCGACCGCGATCCAGAGCGAGGCCGTGTACGAGTTGCCGGAGAGCCGGTTCCAGCGCATCGCCGGTTCGACCTTGTCGCCGTAGATCTGCTCGATCCGCTCGGCCGTCCAGCCGGCGACCTCACCGACCATGTGGAACGCCTTCTTGACCATCTTCGGGAACGGCACGTGGAAGCAGATCGCCGAGAACTGCTCCAGCACGTCGGCCGGGTTCTCTCCGCGCGTGAGAGCGGAGAAGCACTCCTGGGCCGCCTTCTTGTAGCACTCGAGGCTCAGCTTGCCGTCGACCCGCGGGTAGGCCTCGCCGACCGGGCGGTAGAAGTCGAACGCCGGCTGGCTCCAGGCGTGGGACTCGACTCCCACGGAAGCGATCTCGGGACGCTCCACGACGAAGGCCACGGCGCCGGCGCCCTGGGTCGGTTCACCGGGGTCGCCCTGCTCGTAGAGGGCGATGTCGGCGGCGACGACCAGGGCCGCCTTGTCGCGCGCGGCGCCGGACATGCGCCACTCGCAGGCCTGACGCAGGGCCAGCGTACCGCCGTAGCACGCGTGCTTGACCTCGTAGGAACGGATGTTCCCGGCGAGGCCGAGCTCCTCGGCCACGAAGGCGGAGAGGGGCCGGCTCATGTCGACCGCCGTTTCGGTGCCGACGGCGATCATGCCGATGTCTTCCAGGTCGCCCTCCCAGCGAGAAAGGGCGCGCCGGGCCGCTTCGGAGGCCAGGTCGACGATGCTGAACTCCGGCGGGCAGAGGGAGATCTCGGAGCAGCCCAGCCCGATGCGGTACTTGTCCGGGTCGACGCCGCGGAGCGACGCGAGTTCCTCTACCGGCATGGCCAGGGGCGGCAGATGGAGTCCGATGGAAGCGATGCCCGTGTCGATCTTGGTCATTTGTCTCTCCTCGCTGAATCGGGGTGATCTGCTGACGCGTGCAGGCTCTGGATTGGGCCGAAGTGTCGCCGATCAGCCGGTACGAAATGAAACGAGAAAGGACAATAGCACGAAAATCCTGGTTGCGGGAGTTTTTCTTTTCGAAATATAACTGAACTATTGGAACTTTCAGGAATTCGTGAAAGTCCCCTCCGGGGGCGCACTCGTGGCCTGATCGTCGCCGCTTCGCGGCTACATGCTGCGGGCGCAACGAAAGCCGGTGTTGTCGAGGCCGGAGTCGGGCGCGGAGTGGTTCCGGTTCGCGTTCCGATAGCCCTCGCAGTAGCTCGCCGCGCAGAGCCAGGAGCCGCCCTTCAGGACCTTCTCGCCGCCTGCGCCTCCGGGGTGGTACCAGTCGTCGCACCACTCCCACACGTTGCCGCCGAGGTCGAAGACGCCCAAAGCGTTCGGCGGATACGAGCCGACCGGCGCCAGGTACGTGTGACCGTCGACCGCGTCGTCCCGGCCGGGAAAGTCGCCCTGCCAGACGTTCGCAACCCACTCGCCTTCCGGTGCGGGTTCGTTGCCCCAGGGGTAGCGGGAGTGGCCTTCGCTGGCGTTGCCGGCGCCGGCGGCCAGGTCCCATTCGGCCTCGGTCGGCAGGCGCTTGCCGCTCCACTCGCAGTAGGCCTTTGCATCGCCCCAACTCACATGGACTGCCGGGAGATCAGCTTCTGCTTCGGAACCGGGTCCGCGGGGTTGACGCCAGTACGCGCCCTCGACGGCCAGCCACCAGGGAGTCGGGGCTACGCGCTGTTCCTGGTCGGGGTTCGCGGTGGCCTCCGGATGGAAGACGAGGGACCAGCCCCAGCGCTCGGCTTCGGTCACGAAGCCGGTCGTCTCGACGAACTCGGCGAAGTCGCGGTTCGTCACTTCGTAGGCGTCCAGGTCGAAGGCGGCGACCTGCCGGTCCCCGCCG
Source organism: Holophagales bacterium (assembly GCA_009845425.1). Taxonomy (GTDB): domain Bacteria; phylum Acidobacteriota; class Thermoanaerobaculia; order Multivoradales; family Multivoraceae; genus Multivorans. The sequence continues at coordinate 255,607 of VXZQ01000001.1, read as the reverse complement.
GGACGTGGAACGGCACCCGCGGGCACCCGGACCATCCCTTCGGGCGGCGGCGCGGTCGCGAGGGCCTGGGAGGGAACCGAGGCTTCCGAGGCGCGCTGTCCGGCGTCGCCGCATGCCACGGCGGTGAGCAACCCGATCGCGAGCAGCGCGCCGTAGCGCGTGGAGAGCCGCACTGGGCTCATGGCCTCCCTCGGGCTCATGGCCTCCATCCGAAGCGTTCCAGGTCGATGCGGCCCCGGCGGTCGAAGACGACGCCCTCTTCCTGGAGCAGGAAGCGCTGGCGCTCCACGCTCTCGAGCGGGTCGAATCCGCGATCGCTGATCGAGCCCCTGACGTTGACCACACGGTGCCACGGCACGGTCTCGTCGTTCAGCCGGGCCAGCGCGTAGCCGACCTGCCGGGCGTTGCGCGGGAGATTCGCCAGCGCGGCGATCTGACCGTAGGTCGCCACGCGACCCTCCGGAATCAGCCGGACGATGCGCTTGAAGATCTCGTGCACGCCGTTGAGGCCCTGGTTTCCGAGTGTCATCGTCGTCCGGCTGCGTGCTACCTTGAGGTCAGGCATGTCCTCCGCCGACCGAGGTCACAGCCGCCTCGACCGGCGGCGCAACTACGCCGCCCTCCTGGCCCACGGCCTGCTCGGGATGACGGGGTTCCGGCTGCTCCAGGCCCCGACCTTCCTGCCAACCTACATCAACCTCCTGACCGGCGCCAACGCCGCGGTGGGCGTGGCTTCCGCCTGCCAGAGCCTGGGCATGTTCGTGTCGCCGGTCCTGAGCGCGGCCCTGGTCGAGCACCGCCGCCACGTCAAGTGGGTCGCCCTGCTGTTCGGTGGCGTGATGCGCTTCCAGATGCTGCTGCTGGCGCTGGTGGCGCTGCTGGCCCCGGTCGAGGTCGCGGTGTTCCTGGTCTGGCCGGTGCTGCTGGTGTGGGGTTTCTCCAGCGGCATGCAGATGGTCGCGTTCAACCTGCTGTTCGCGAAGTCCGTGCCGGTCGGTCGTCGCGGGCGCCTCCAGGGGACGCGAAACCTGGCTGCCGGGACCTCGGTGATTCTCCTCTCGGTGGCCGCGGGCTGGGTGCTTGACCGGCACGGCTTTCCCCGCGGCTATGGCCTGACCTTCCTGGGCGCCGCGCTGCTGGCCGCGACCGGGCTGGCGTTCATGGGCTTCATTCGCGAGCCGGCGGCCCTCGATGTTCACGACGCGGGACTCGACCTGCGCGCCCGACTCGGCAAGCTGCCCGACCTTCTGCGGTCCGACCCGCACTACGCTCGCTTCCTCACTGCGCGGCTGCTGACCGGGGCCGGCCGGGGCGCCCTGCCGTTCTACGTCCTCCTCGTCGGTGAACGGTTCGGCGTCAGCGGCGCGCGTCTGGCCGGTCTGACCGTCACCTTCGCGGCCGCGCAGTCGGTGGGTGCGCTGATGTGGGGCCTGCTGGGCGACCGCTCGGGGTATCGCGCCGTCTACGTGCTGGCGCTCGGTTCCTGGATTCTCGGCAGCCTGACCGTCCTCTGGGCACCGGCTTTTCCGATCGCGTACGCGGTCTTCCTGTTGGTGGGCGCGGGGTTCTCAGGTGTGATGCTGGCGTCCCAGAACCTCGTCCTCGAGTTCGGCCGCGAGCGTGACCGTCCCATGCGGATCGCCGCCACCCACTCGCTGGCCGAGGCGAGTGGCGTGGCGGGGTTCCTGACCGCGGGCGTGGTCAGCCAGCTAGCCCCGATCGAGAGCGTCTTCCTGATGGCGATCGTCCTGCATCTGCTGGCGCTACGGAAGTTGATTCGGATCGAGGACCCGCGGCGGGCGGCGCGCGAGCCAGCCCTCTAGCAAACGTTCTGGCACGACCCTTGCTTGTTCCCTGTGCGTCGGGATTGCAAGCGTCATCCCGAAGATGTGGAAACCATCGGAGGAGGTCCCCTCCAGAACAGATTCCTTCCTTTACAGCGAGCGAACCGGCGGCGCCGCCGCGTGCTCGACACGCTTGGTCAGCCGTTTGCCAGTGCCGATATGCCGGTAGAGCCTCCTGCTCGGAACCTCCGACTCGCGCGTTCACGACGCGACGAGCCCTTCCAGAGTCCCTCCACCCGGACCTCCTCCGCGCCACGTCCTCAGTTTGTTCTCCTGGTCGCCGTTGCCGCCCCTTACCTGTCGGCAGCGGCGACCGACCGCGCCAGAATGGCGCGATTCAGAGACTGAGGCGTTCGTCCAGGTAGCGCGGCACGGCGTCGAGCGACAGCCGCTCCTGGGTGCCCGTGTCGCGGTCGCGCACGGTCACCGTCCGGTCCTCGACGGTCTCGCCGTCGACCGTGAAGCAGTAAGGGGTTCCGGCCTCGTCCATTCGCGCGTAGCGCTTGCCGATCGACTGCTTCGCGTCGTACTGGATGCGGTAGCGGCGGCGCAGCTCGAGGTAGAGGGCCTCCGCGATCTCCGGCATGCCGCCCTTGTTGACCAGAGGGAAGACGCCGGCGTGGATCGGCGCCAGGCGGTGAGGGAAGCGCATCAGTTCGGAGGAAGGCCGGCTCTCGTCGACCGAGTAGGCCTCGCAGAGCAGGGCCAGGACGCCGCGGGTGAGGCCGGCGGCGGGTTCGATCACGTGCGGCACGAACCGTTCCCGCGTCTCCGGGTCGAACGTCTCCAGCTTGACGCCGCTCCATTCCTGGTGCTGCTCCAGGTCGAAGCTGCCGCGGTGGGCGACGCCTTCCAGCTCGCCGTAGTCCGGCTCGGTGAACGGATACTGGTACTCGACGTCGAAGGTGCCTTCGCCGGTTTGGGCGTAGTGGGCGAGTTCGGACGCTTCGTGGCGGCGCAGACGCAGGCGGTCGCCGGCGAGACCGAGGCCGCTCCACCAGTCCATCCGCGAACGGGTCCAGAACTCGAACCAGACCTTCGCCTCGGAGGGATGGCAGAACCACTCCATCTCCATCTGCTCGAACTCGCGAGTGCGGAAGATGTAGTTCCTGGGGGTCACCTCGTTGCGGAAGGCCTTGCCGATCTGCGCGATGCCGAACGGCAGGCGGACTCGCGATGTGTCCAGCACGCCCTTGTAGTTCAGGAAGATGCCCTGGGCGGTTTCGGGCCGCAGGTAGGCGGTGTTCTCCTCGCCGGAGGCGGCGCCGACGAAGGTCTTGAACATCAGGTTGAAGTCGCGCGCTTCGGTCAGGCTTCCCGCCTCCGATGCGCCGGGGGCCCAGACGTGAGCCCGTTCGGACTCGTCGAGTTCGGAGAGGGGAACCGAGTCGAAGTCGTCGACGCTCGGCCGGCCGCGTATCGCCTTGCGGGCGGTCCTCACCGCCGGATCCGGTTCGCCCTCGAGGTAGGCGAAGTACGCGGGCGGATCGAGCTCGCGCTTCGGCCGCAGCACGTGCAGGTGGTCCGCCCGGAAGCGCGCCTTCGTCTCGCGGCAGTCGACCATCGGGTCGGAGAAGCCGCCCACGTGACCGCTCGCCTCCCACGCTCTGGGGTTCTGGATGATCGACGAGTCGATGCCGACGATCGACAGCGGCGTGCCGTCGGGGCCGATCGGGGGGCACTCGACCATGTCGCGCCACCAGGCATCGCGGAGGTTGTTCTTGAGCTGGACGCCGAGCGGCCCGTAGTCCCAGAAGCCGTTGATCCCGCCGTAGATGTCGGAGGCCGGGAACACGAATCCGCGGCGCTTCGCGAGCGCCACGATCCGTTCCATCCGTTCGTTGCCTGTGGGTTCTGACATCGCTCCTCCAGCCCCGGCTCCGGCGGGGAAGCGGGTAACGGTAGCAGCTTGCTACGATGCCTTCTTCCCCCTTCCCAGTCAGGAGCAAGATCGATGGCAACCGCGCCCGCAACCGCGACCCTGGAGCAGCCGCTGGCCCACCCCCTCCGCCCCGAGGGCGACTGGCGTCATGTCTTCTCGTATCACCCGATGGACGTGGAGATCGAGCGCGCCGAAGGCGTGTTCATCTACGACCGGGAAGGCAATCGCTACTTCGACGCCTCGGGTGGGCCGATGGCTGTCAACCTGCCGCACAACCACCCCAGGATGAAGCGGGCGATCGCGGCGCAGCTCGAGGACTACGCCTACACCCATCCCTCTCTCGCCAGCCCGAAACGGGCCGAGTTCTGTCGGCTGCTCGCCGAGATCACGCCGGCCGACCTCGACCACACCTACCTCGTTTCGGGCGGTTCCGAGGCCGTCGAGACCGCGATCAAGCTGGCCCGCCAGGCGCAGATCGCGCTGGGCAATCCGACGAAGTACAAGATCATCAGCCACCGGGACTCGTACCACGGCATGACGCTGGCCACGCTGGGCGTGTCGCACAACCCCGCCAGCCAGTCGCGGTTCGAGCCGATGTTGCCGAAGTGGCCGGGCATCCGGCAGTACTCGGACTTCGATCGGCCGGAGGGAACGAACCGCGAAGAGTGGGGCGTTCAGTGCGCCCATGCGCTGGAGACCGCGATTCACTACGCCGGCCCGAAGACCGTGGCCGCCTTCCTGGCGACACCCCACGGCTGCGGCGCGGACTACGCCTGCGTGCCACCGGACAGCTACTGGCGCACGATCCGGGAGATCTGCGATCGCCACGAGGTGTTGATCATCGCCGACGAGGTCGTCACCGGATTCGGCCGCACCGGGAAGTGGTTCGCCATGGACCACTTCAGCGTCGATCCCGACATCATCACGATGGCCAAGGGCATCACGAGTTGCTACGTGCCGTTCGGCGCGGTGTCGGTGTCTCGCAGGCTCAACGAGCCCTTCGAGAAGGGCTACTCGTTCGTGCACGGTTTCACGTTCGGCGGTCACCCTCTGGGCTGCGCGGCAGCCTGCGAGGCCATCAACATCATCCGGGACGAGAGGCTGATCGAGAACTGCAACGAGCAGAGCCCGCGGCTCTTCTCCTACCGCGACGAACTGCTAGCTCATCCGACCGTCGCGGACGTACGGGGCTGGGGTCTGATGATGGCGATCGAACTCGTCGCCGACAAGGAGACGATGGCCTTCTTCGACAAGAGCGTCGATGCCCAGACCCTCTTCCAGTCCCTGGCGCTGAAGAATGGTCTGGCGATGTACAGCTCGCTCTACGGCGCCGCCCGCCATCCCGCGATGGCACGGGGCCTGCCGATCTGGGTCGCGCCGCCGCTCTCCATCGACTCCGATCAGGTCGACGAGATGATGGGCAGGTTGCTGACGATGCTCTCCGAGTGGGAGGACGCGGTCCTGTAGCGGCGATGGGTCGGCGGAACGGACCGGGAGGGTAGCTGGGCCGTCGTTGCGCGGTTGCTTCCGGGGTTCTCATGGGAATGCAACGCACTCCGCTGCTGATGTCGCGGCTGATCGAGCGTGGGGCCCGGCTCGCGCCGGACGCTGAGATCGTCACGGCAACAGCCAACGGCACGCGACGCCAGGACTTGCGCGAGACGCTGTTTCGGGCGCATCGACTCGCCCACGCGCTCCGGGATGCCGGCGTCGTCGGCGGCGACCGGGTCGGCGTCTTCATGTGGAACGGGTCGCGCCACCTTGAGGTCTACTGCGCACTCGCGGGAATGGGCGCCGTTCTGGTCAACCTGAACGTCCGTCTGCACGGCAGGGACATCGCTTACATCGTCAACCATGCCGAGCCCCGGCTGATTGTCTCGGACGCCGACCTGCTTGTGCGGCTCGAACCGCTGGCGGACCGCCTGCCCACGGTCGAAAAGGTCGTGGTCGCGGTCGAGGAAGGCGACGAGGGCTGGTCGACGTCGCTCCCGGGCGCCGTCGACTACGAGGACTTCATCGCCCCGTGGTCCGGGCGCTTCGCGTGGCCGCGAATCGACGAAACCGCGCCGCTCGGCCTCTGCTACACGAGCGGCACGACCGGACATCCCAAGGGCGTGCAGTACGAGCACCGCTCGCAGTACCTGCACACCATGGCGATGTGCATGACGGACGCCATGAGCCTCTCCTCAGCCGACACGGTTTGCGGCGTGGTGCCCATGTTCCACGTCATGGGCTGGGGCCTTCCATGGGCCGCGCTGACACTTGGGTGCAAGCAGGTCATGCCGCATCGCTTCACGCGCCCCGAGCGGCTCGTCCGATTGATCGCGGAGGAGGGCGTCACTCTGGCCGCGGGCGTGCCCACCGTATGGCAGGACGTCCGCGCGGTCTGTGTGGACCGCCCCGGTGCGTTCGATCTGTCGAGGCTGTCCCGCATCGTCAGCGGCGGCTCCGCCGTGCCGGCGGCCCTGGCACGCTGGTACTGGGAGGCCCTGGGCGTCGAGATGATCCAGGAGTGGGGCATGACGGAGACGAGCCCGCTGGTCACGTTCTCCCGTCGTGTCGCGCGTCCCGACAGCGGCCGGCGCGCGACGGCGGCGCCTGAGGCGTACCTTGCGGAGGTGGAGAAGGCCGGCCAGGCGTTGCCCGGCGTGGAGGTGGAGATCTTCGACCCGGACTTCAATCGCCTGCCGCACGACGGCCGCGCGACCGGCGACGTTCTGGTCCGGGGACCCTGGGTGTGCTCGGAGTACTACCGGAGCCCGCGGCCGGAGCAGTTCCATGACGACTGGCTCATCACTGGCGATGTGGGCAGCATCGACCGCCGGGAGTGCCTGGTCATCTCGGATCGCTCGAAGGATCTCGTGAGGAGCGGCGGCGAGTGGATCTCCTCGGTTGATCTGGAGAACCACATCCTTTCGCTCGATGGCGTCGCCCAGGCATGCGTGGTCGCACAGCCGCATCCTCGCTGGGAGCAACGTCCGGTCGCGCTCATCGTTCTCGACGAAGGCGCCAGCGTCGACCGGGAACGGGTGCTCACGCACTGCGCCGGACGGTTTGCGAAGTGGCAACTGCCGGATGATGTCCTGGTCGTCGATTCGATTCCGCTCACGTCCACCGGGAAGATGGACAAGAAGACAGTGCGCGCCGACCTCGGCGCCGCCGGGTACCGGTTGCCGGAGCTCCGCTAGCGATAGCGAGGCATCCGCCGCGGCGTAGGTCCCCGATCGTCAGGGAGCGGACGGGTCGCGGTCGATCGCCGTCTCGAAGTCCTCGTCCCGTATCTGATCGTTCAGAAGCCGGAGTTGCTTGAAGTCGATGAACTCCGTCTGATCGCTCGACAGCAGATGTCCGAGGAGGTCCGGACCTTCGCCATGGCGTAGACCGGGACCTTCGGCGTCTCCGGCGCGTCCGGCCTGGAAGTCATCGACCCACGCCTCGGTTTCGGGCTGGTCGAGCCATTCCACACCCAGCATGAACGCCAGGTCGTGTGTCCGCTGGGCCGCCTGCCTGGCGATGATCTCGAGAGCGGTCGTGAAGAAGTACACGCCGCTGGTGAGCGGTCCCAAGGCGAAGATCCGCGATTCACCCGCCGCCGCGCCGGCACGTGGGCGAACCTGTCCCGTTTCGAAGACGCAGTCGACCCCGCCGTACCGATGGGGCACGACGAGTCCCCTGGACAGCAGGTTCTTCATCAGCCGGCTGTCCGCCTGCTCGATACGGTTGGCGAAGCCGGTGGCGGACACCAGGTACTCCACTTGCAGGGGGCCGCCGGAGGCCAGCTGGATGCGGAACGATCCGGCCTCGGAGTCGTACTCGAACTTCCGGGCCCCGCCCTGGACCGTCAGTTGACCGGACTTCATCATCGCCAGCACTCTCTCCGCGTTTTCTCGTGGTATGGACGCGCGATAGGTCAGCCAGTCGTTCAGCCACTCGGACATCAGGAGCTGCCTGTCGTCTTCGTGGAGGTGATGCCATAGAAGGTCGATGTTGCGGTTCGTCGCGTACAGCACTGCCTGCCAGGGTCTGGCTTTGCCAGCGGCCAGGGCGATCTCCCGCTCGTAGTAGTCGATCGGCGACCGATCGTCGTGGACGATCTCGCCAAGAGACAGGTGGCGCCCCTCGGCGTGCTCGATCTCCCTGCCGAGCATCGCGGCGATGTCGGAGAGACGGAGTTTCGACCGCGTCTCGCGCAGAAGTCGCCGCCGCAGATCCTCGCGCTCGAGTTCCTTGAAGCGGTACTTGCCCCGGTCAGCCCGTACGGCCGGCAGGCGTCCTCGTCTCGAGACGCAATGGATGCTCCCCGAATGGCCTGCGGCGGCGAGGCCGAGCGCCACGTCGATCGCGGTGAGCCGGGTTCCGATCACGCCGACGGATGCCCGCTTGGGAATCTCCTCGACCAGGCCGGCAATGGGGTAGGGGTTGTGGCGGTAGCGGGCGTGATGCTGGTAGTCCTCGGTGCGGCATCGTTCTAGGTGCCCGACCGCGAGGTAGACGTAACGGGCCTTGCAGTGCCCGCTGGAGAGGCTGTGTACGAGGTAGTCGGCGTTGGGATCGCCGGGCGGCGAGACATCGACTACCTCGTCGACGATCAGGTCGAGGCAGAACCCGCGATCGGCGGCCTGTCGTCGGGCATGGTCGAGGAGGTCCGACAGGTACAGACCCACCACCGGCCTGGGGATGTAGGCGCCGGCCTCGAGGTCCGCTCGCTCGACGTAGGGCCGCCATTTGGCTGGGTTCTCCTCGGCCCAATGGAGAATCCCGAAGCTGCCGCCGAAGACTCGATCGATCGCACCGCAGGTGGTGTTCATCAGGTTGCTGGGCGCGTCGGGTGCGTAGGCGTTGCCGCCGTCGCAGCCGCGAGCGTCGAATAGCGCGATGGTCAGGTTGGCCGTGCTCAGTCCGGCAGGAAGGTGCTCGACGATCCGGGCCGCCAGAGCAACGCCCGACGCCCCACCGCCGATGATGGCAACCGTGTACCCCGATCTCATAGGGCGCCTCAAGTGGGTGCCGGCAACCCTATCCGTTTGACCCCCCCTGTCCGAGTGGGAGGACGGCGCTAGTTCTCTTCGGCGAGACCCTTTTCCTCCAGGCGGCGCTCCAGCGCTTCCAACTGCTCCTTCAGGGTCGCGAGGCGATCCTCTAGCGCCTTCATGTCGGGGCGTCGCTCGTGGAGGAAGCGCTGCATGTGCTCGTGGCGCTCCTTCCACTCGTCGCCGTCGAAGTACTCCTGAATCTTCTCGTGCACGTTCTCGGGACTGACGAACACCTCGATCTCACCGTCGCCGTCCAGATCTTCGCTCCCGCGCAGGAAGGAGAAGTAGTTGGCCCTGAGATCAGGGCGTGGACGTTCATCGAGGGTCGTGCTGACCGTCTCGACCTTGCCGTCACGCCAGATCTCGATGTCGGCCGGATCTCCGGCTTCCGCCTTCCGCACCATGGTCGTCAGCTTCCGTGAACTCGCTACGTCCTCGCCGTCGAAGCGGGTCAGGATGTCTCCGACCTGGATGCCGGCGCGGGCCGCCGGGCTGCCGTCCATGACGTTCGAGACCAGTACTCCGCTGCCCTCGGGCACACCGAAGTGAGCTCGAAGCGGTTCGTTGAGATTGACGAGCTCGACGCCGAGATACGCACCGCCCCAGTGGAGGGCGAGTGTCGGCCGGATTCGATCGGCGAACTCGCGGGCTACCTGGGCCTCCTGCTGGGCCGCGGCGGCGAGCTTCACCGCCAGCACGCGGTCGTCCTGGCCATCCTCGACGACTTCGACCTGCCCGTCCCCGAGCACCATGACGCGGACGGAGCGCTTCTCTTCTTCGGATTCCTGGGCGAAGGCTGCGACGCCCGAGCCCGCCGCGAAGATCGCGGCCAGGGTCGTGACGAGAGTGAGTCGGGGCGTGAGGCCGGGCACGAGGAAACTGCTTTTGGTCATGACGGAATGCTCCTATTGGATTCTGCGGCTCCCCGTAGACGCAAGGCTGACGGGAAGCGGTTCGATGTCGCGAAGGTCGAAGAGGACCTCGGTCCGGGGATCGATGGAAACCGGTACGAAGGGCTGCGTGTCTTCGGCCAGTCGGTGGAAGGACTCCAATTCCCGGCTCAGTTCCTCGTACTCCGACCTGAGTTGTTCAAGGCTCTCCGCGGTGACGGTCGCCGGTTCGATAGGCGCGGACTGCCGTGTCCACCATGCGCCGGCCGCGGCCGATACGACGACGACCGCGATGGCGGCCATGGCCAGCCTGAGTCGCGGTGCGGGCTGGCGAGCCTGGTCCGTCCGCACACGGCGCAGCACGTCGGCGGTGAAGCCGTCGGAGGCGTCGACGCGGGGCAGGCGTTTCAGGTCGAGGTGCTCGGTCACTTCGATCCTCCGTTCCAGTAGTCGTGGAGGTCTTCTCGCAGCAGGTCCTTGGCGCGGTGGACTCGGGACTTGACCGTTCCCTCGCGGCAGGCGAGCGCCTTGGCGATGCGGGCGTAGGGCCAGCCCTCGATCTCGCGGAGCACTACAGGCGCGCGGTAGTGGAGGGGCAGTCGTCGAATCGCGGCGGTGACGGCAGAGGCGGCCTCGTCGCACAGTGCCGCACCCTGCGGAGACGGCGCCGGCGGCCGGAGCTTCTGCTCGGCCGCAAGGGACGGCAGCAGGCCTCGCCAGCGGGCCGCGCGGCGCTCTTCGCTCCGCAGTTGATTCGTGGCGATCCGGAACAGGAAGGCCTGGAACTGGCCCCGTTCCCGGTAGCGGTCGGCCGAGCGGTACACCCGCACGAACGCCTCCTGCGCCAGGTCTTCGGCACGCTCGCGGCTGCGCGTCATCCGGGTCAGGTAGTTCACGAGGGGGTTCTTGTAGCGATTCACCAGGTCGGCAAAGGCCTGCTCGTCGCCGTCCTTGACGCGAGCCATGAGCACGCCGTCCTCCAGCGCGCGGTCCACCCGTACCGCCGCTTGCGTGGCGGTCATCTGCGCCGGGGCGCGTCGGGGTCTCGTCGTCGGCGCCGCCAGCGGGTCAGGCCTCAGCGCGGCCACTGGCATCTCAATGTTGTAACGCGCGGGAGCGCGAAGTGTTCCCGCTCAGCGACGGGCTACACTCCGGGCCTTCCCTTGAGAGTCAGGAAACAGGAGGAACGCGAATGACCGTAGCCGAGATGAAGACCGCCCCCGAGCCGGAGTTCCGGGTCGACGTCCAGGATCGCGTCGCTTTGCTGACGCTGAACCGCCCCAAGAAGCTGAACGCCCTGTCCGCGGAAATCACCGCCGGGCTTCAGGAGGAAGTACCGCGGCTGGCAGCCGACCCGGATGTCGGAGTCATCGTTCTCACCGGCGAGGGACGCGCCTTCTGCGCCGGCGGCGACGTTTCGGGCATGGGCGGGTCGAGCGGGGCACCAACCACGCTCGAGGAACGCATCGACAGTCTGCGTCGCGGCCAGGAAGCCGCCTGGCTCGTCCACTCGGTGCCCAAGGTGACGATCGCGATGGTCAACGGCTTCGCGATGGGCGCCGGCCTCGGTCTGGCGGCAAGCTGCGACCTTCGCCTGGCCTCGAGCGCGGCGAAGTTCGGAACCGCGTACTCGAAGGTCGGATTCGGCGGCGACTGGGGTACGACCTGGCAGCTCACCCGGCTGGTCGGCCCGGCCGTGGCCAAGGAGTTGTTCTTCACGGCCGACATCATCGACGCCGAGGAGGCGCGCCGCATCGGTCTGGTCAATCGCATCTACGACGCGGAGACCTTCCGCGACGAGGCGATGGAGTACGCGTCCCGGCTAGCTCACGGACCGCTCGTGAGTTACCGCTGGATGAAGGAGAACGTGAACCTCGCGGTCAACTCGGATTTCCGGTCCATCCTCGACCGCGAGGCCATCTCTCACATCCGCTGCGGCCAGACGGACGACCACAAGGAAGGCGTCACCGCGTTCATGGAGAAGCGGGCGCCCAAGTTCACGGGGCGCTGACCGCTAGAACGAGAAGCCGATGCCGGCCAGGAAGTCGACGGGCTGCTCCGGCAGCGCGTCGTCGTCCAGTGCGTCGACGTAGCTGACGAACGCGGACCACGCTCCGCCGGAGAGACCGAACGTCACGTTGCCGTCGTACATGCCTCCGGAGGTTCCGCCGTAGGCGGCGGCGAAGTCGTCGCCCGCGTAGCCGGCCGAGACGTCGACACTCCAGGCCAGTGCGTCGCTCACGTCGCCGCCGAACGAGACGCCGACGTTCGCATAGAAGTCCTTGACCTCGTCGATGTCGTAGTACACGGAGATACTGGGGGACGCCGTCACGTCAAAACCAAGGGACAGGTAGACCTCGCGCGTGCCGGCGAACTCCGTGTTCGGGAACAGGTACTCGATGAAGCCGACCTCGGCGGAGACGGCGTCCGAGCCGAACCCGTAGGAGGCGGTGAGATCGATCTCGTTGAACTCGCCGCTCATGTCGTTCGCGTCGTCGATGTCGAGGTTGCCCCAGACGTTGATCGCGAAGCCACTGTCATTCGAGGCGGTGACCGACGGCTGCCACACGGCCCCGTCGGTGAAGGTGATGCCGCGCCAGACGTAGGCGGACGCGAAGTCGAGGCTGTACGAGGTATCGGCGGAAGCCGGCGCGGCCGCCAGGCCAAGCGCGGCTACGGTCAGAAGAATGGCTGCTTTCCGGAACATTGGGGTAGAACCTCCTTGAAAGGGCAAATTGCCGGTTACGCGGCTTGAGTAGCAACACGGATGCCAACGTTGGGTTCGACCCACTCTCTGAAAGCAATCCGTCCCCACTCAAGGCCTTGAGCTCCCATGCGCGACTCTCGTATGGTCCCACGCGACCCGATGGGCGAGACAGATTTGTAGCAAACAGGGTTGCGGCTGACAAACGTGGTCCTCGACGTGTTCCAGTCAGCGGAGGCACCCGGAGGGGGAGGGCCCCAGCGGGCTGGAGACAAGCGACTGCCGAGAACTTCCATCAATCCAAGCCCTAGCGGAGCGCAGTCGACCGAAGCGAACCCCCATCCCTCCACTCACCAAGCTGGGGTGAGCGTCCGCTGGGACCCTCCCCCTCCGGGCGCCTCCGCTGACGGCCGCTTAGTTCGCGTAACGGCTCGGGTCGATGCCGTACTTCTTGATCTTGTAGCCGGTGATCCGGGGCGTGGTGCGCAGCTTGCGCGAGGCGGCGGCGATGTTGCCGCGGGCGCTCTTGAGCGCGTCGCGCAACAGATCCCGCTCGTAGTTCTCGACCAGGTACTGAAAACTCCCCGGGGGCTCGGTGCCGGAGCTCTCCGCGGTCTGGAGGGTCGGCGGCAGGTGGTGGGGGTGGATGACGTCGTCCCTCGCCACGAGGACGGCGCGCTCGATGCAGCTTTCCAGCTCGCGAACGTTGCCGGGCCAGTGGTAGCTCATCAGCATGTCGATCACGGCGCTCGACAGCCGGCGCACGTTGCCGCCGTTCACGCGCGCATAGCGCTCGAGAAAGAAGTCGGCCAGCTGGACGATGTCCGACTTGCGCTTGCGCAGCGGCGGCACGTGGATCGGGAAGACGTTCAGGCGGTAGAACAGGTCCTCGCGGAACGCGCCGTTCACGGTCATCGCGGACAGGTCCTTGTTCGTGGCGGCGATGATCCGAACGTCCGCCCGTAGGGTCCGCGTGCCGCCGACCCGCTCGAACTCGCGTTCCTGCAGCACCCGCAGCATCTTGATCTGGATCAGGAGCGGCACGTCGCCGACCTCGTCGAGGAAGATCGTGCCGGTGTGGGCGAGTTCGAAGCGGCCCTTTCGTTGCTGGATCGCGCCGGTGAAGGCTCCGCGCTCGTGCCCGAACAGCTCGCTCTCGATCACGCCATCGGGAAGGGCGGCGCAGTGGACCTTGACGAAGGGTCGGTCCGAACGAGCGCTGTTGTAGTGGATCGCCTGGGCGACGAGCTCCTTGCCGGTGCCGGTCTCACCGGTGATCAGGACGCTCGTGTTGCTGCTCGAGACCGTGGCGATCTGGTCGTAGACCTCCTGCATCTCGTGCGAGTTGCCGACGATGTTCGCGGGCCGGAAGCGGTCGCGGAGCTGGGCGCGCAGACGCTCGTTCTCCTCCTCGAGCTGCTCCCTCTCCTCCTCCGCGGTGCGGCGGAGTTTGACCGCCTGGGCGATCAGGGAGCCCGCGATCAGAAGCAGACGGACGTCGTCGTTCAGGTCGTGGTCGGGCTCGTAGGTGCGGTCGACGCTCAGCGCGCCGTATGTCTCGTTGCCGGTGCGGATGGGCACGCAGAGAAACGAGACTTCCGCGCTCTTGCCGCGCCGCGTGCGGTCGAGGAAGGTCTCGGACTCGCTGGTCTTCGGGATCACCCGGGCCTCGCCCGTCTCGATCACCTGGCCGGTCACGCCTTCGCCGAGGCGGTAGCGAGCTTCCGCGATCTGTTCGCCACTCAGTCCGTGCGCGACCTCGATCCGGATCTCGCCGGTCTTCCGGTTGAGCAGCGTGATCGTGCCGTGCTTCAGGTTCAGGTGTTCGGCCAGGGTCTCGAGCGCGGGCCGCGTGACGTCACGCAACTCGAGGCTCTCGCCAAGGGTCTGGCTCAGCCGGTAGAGGAGCTCGAGTTCCCTGGGTTCGCGTGAGTTCACAACGGTCCAGCCGATCGCCAGCGTCGTCGGGGCGAAGCTCGTCGCGGAATCGCGTCCGCCTTCTCCCTCGTTCGGCGGCGAAACGTGCGTTGCCTTGAGCGACGATCCTGTCACAGGCCGAGTCCGGTCGGTCATGAGGGTCGCTTGCTGCAAGAGTCGAGCCGAGCCGGTGCGGCAGGCGTGTCCGCCTGCCGCGATAGGTTCGGATTCCGCTCCCATGAACGATCCAACGCCCAAGTCCCCGGAGGGTGCGCGCCGCCCGGCCGAGTTCGCCGACGGGGAGGGACTGGAACCGCTCGCGCCGCTCGATCTGAGTGCCGTCGGTTCCTTCTCGGACCTGCTGGCGGCGATGAAGTCGACCTCCTTCGGCGGTCGCCAGCTCGGCGAGGCGGCGGACGTGCTCCAGGAGATGGCGGAGGATCCGGACTGCCTCGTCGTTGGCACCTTCACCGGCGCGATGACCGCGGCCAAGCAGGGGCTGGTCCTGTGCGACATGATCGACCACGGGCTTCTCGACGCGATCGTCTGCACGGGAGCGCTGATGGTCCACGGCTTCGTCGAGTCCGCCGGGATGATCCACTTCAAGGCTCCGGCAGGCAAGCTCGACGATCGCGCCGCGTACTACTCCGGCTACGACCGGATCTACGACACGCTGGAACTGGAGAGCAACCTGGACCGGGTCGAGTTGATCGTCCACTCGGTCCTGGAGCAGTGGCCCGAGGGTGAGGTCGCCTGCTCGCGCCTGCTGAACGAGGCGTTCGGGCGGTGGCTGACCGAAGCGGAGGGGGAAGTCTCGCCGGTCCGCGGCGTGTTGTCCTCGGCCTGGCGTCGCGGCGTGCCGGTCTACGTGCCCGCGTTCACCGACTCCGAGATCGGGCTCGACTTCGCGCTCTTCAACCGGGCGAGGGAGCGGCAGGGACGGGCGCCGATACGGTTCGACCCGTTCCTCGACCTGGAGCACTACACGGAAGTCGTCGCCGGGGCGAAGCGGCTCGGCATCTTCACGGTCGGCGGCGGCGTGCCACGGAACTGGGCGCAGCAGGTGGCGCCGTACCTGGAGGCGGCGGCGCGCCGGGCAGGAGAGGACACGCCGCCGCAGCGGTTTCGCTACGGTGTACGGATCTGCCCCGAGCCGGAGCACTGGGGCGGCCTCTCGGGTTGCGGCTACAGCGAGGGGGTGTCCTGGGGCAAGTTCGTCCCGGTCGAAGAGGGTGGCCGCTTCGCGGAGGTCCCCGCCGACGCGACGCTGGTGTGGCCGCTGCTCGTGGCTGGCGTGCTGGAGCGGATGGACTTGCGCTAACGGCGCTGCAGTTTCACTGCGGTCCCGACCGCCAGCAGCTCCGCGGCGCCGCTCGTGATCACCGACGTCGTGAACCGCACCGCGACGATGGCGTCGGCGTCCAACGCCTCCGCCTCCCCGACCATGCGGTCGAGCGCCTGTTCGCGGCTCTCGGCGACCATCTTCGTGTACTCGGTGACCTCGCCGCCGACGAGGTTGCGGAGTGCCGCGGTGATGTCCCTGCCGACGTGGCGGGCGCGGATCGTGTTGCCGCGTACCAGTCCCAGTGTCTGCGTGATGTCGTGGCCGGCGATCGTCTCGGTGGTTGCAATCAGCATTCAGGGGCCCTCATCGCTGCACGTCCTTGTACTTGTCCGTCTTGCGGGCGATCAACTGCTGCCGGAGTACGGAAAGCAGCAGCAGAGCCAGGCCGCCGTACAGAGCGCCGACGCCCAGCTTGATGTAGAGCGGCGCCCCGTCGTCGATGACGAGGGCGTAGATCGCGACAGCCCCGAGCGCGAGCACTCCGGCGAGGAAGAGCAGCCAGCCGAGACCGCGGGTGATACCGACCGTGGTGTCTGCCATTGCTGTGCCTCCTGTGTGTGGCGTTCAGACCGCCTGCTCGACGGCGACCTCGGTACCGACCGGGCAGGTCACCCCGGTGCCGCCCAGGCCGCAGTAGCCGCCGGGGTTCTTGGCCAGGTACTGCTGGTGGTAGTCCTCGGCGAAGTAGAAGTCGGGAGCGTCGAGGATCTCGGTCGTGATCGGGCCGTAGCCGGCGGCGGCGAGCCGCTCCCGGTAGGCCGCCAGCGAGGCCTTCGCCGCCTGTCGCTGCTTCCTGGAGCAGGCGTAGATGCCGGAGCGGTACTGGGTGCCGACGTCGTTCCCCTGCCGCATCCCCTGGGTCGGGTCGTGGCTCTCCCAGAAGATGCGCAGCAGCTCGTCGTACGAGATGCGTTCGGGGTCGAACACGACCCGCACGACCTCGTTGTGTCCGGTCAGGCCGCTGCAGACCTCCTGGTAGGTCGGGTTCGGTGTGGCGCCCGCGGCGTAACCGACGGCGGTCGTGATGACTCCGGGGGCCTCCCAGAACTTGCGCTCAGCGCCCCAGAAGCAGCCGAGGCCGAACATCGCCAGTTCGCTCCCTTCCGGGTAGGGCGGCGCGATCGGGGCGTCGAGGACGTAGTGGCGCGGAGCGACGGGCATCGTCTCGGCGCGGCCGGGAAGCGCTTCGCCCGGTTGCGGCATGCGGGCCTTGTTGGAGAACCAGCTCATCGGCGGGATTGTATCGGGCGACCTCTACTGCGCGGTCTTCACGGACTCCCGATGCTTGCGGATCGCCTTCTCGATCCGCGCGACGATCTCCGGGTGTTCGGCGGCGATGTCGAAGCGCTCGCCGAGATCCGTGCTGAGGTCGAACAGCAGCGGCGGGTCGTGAACCTGCTCGTTGTCAAAGCCCCGCCAGGCGAGTTCGCCCTCCTTGCCCAGCGATTCCCAGGATTCGAGGACGAGCTTGTGATCGCCGACCCGGTAGGCCCAGAGGCGGCCGCGGGTGCCGTAGTAAGACCACTCGTCGCGCGGGCTCGCCTCGCCGCGAAGCAAGGTACCGGAGAGGTCGATCGAGTCCATCGGGCGATCGGGCGCCGCCGCCCCCGTGATCGGGGCGAGCGTCGCCATGAGGTCGACCTGGACGCCGATGTCGTCGATGGTCGCCGGTTCGATCGTCCCCGGCCACCAGAAGACGCCGGGAACCCGGAAACCACCTTCCCAGGCGGTGTGCTTGCCGTCGCGGAAGGGCCCTGGCGAGCCGCCCAGGTCGTAGTACGTGAGCCAGGGGCCGTTGTCGCTGGAGAAGATGACCAGCGTGTCGCCCGCGACGCCGCCCTCCTCCAGAGCGGCGACGACTTCACCGACCGACCAGTCCAGCTCCTCGATCACGTCGCCGTAGAGCCCGGCCCGGCTTTGACCTTCGAACTCGGGCGAACGGAAGATCGGCACGTGCGGCATCGTGTGGCTGAGGTAGAGGAAGAACGGCGAACCGGCCTCGATCTGCTGCTCCAGCCAGGCCACGGACTCCTCCGTATAGCGCCGGGTCGACGTCGGCTGGTGCGTCGGCGTCTCGATGGCCTCTCGTTGCCGGAACAGCGAGAAGACGAAGTCCTCGCTGGTCGCGTTCTTGATCCCTTCGTACGTGTGGGGGATCTCGGGACGCCGGCCGCCGTCGTTGAAGTCCTCGACGCCGTAGAAGTAGTCGAAGCCCGCGCCGTTGGGGTGGACGCCGCCGGACTCGAAGCGGCCGGACATGCCCCACTTGCCGATGTAGGCGGTCGCGTAGCCGGCGGCCCTGAGCATGTCGCCGAGGGTCGTCTCGTCCGCCGGCAGGTTCGACCAGCGGTTCAGCTCCCCGCCTTGGATGCGGATCGGCATTCGGCCGGTGGCGAGCGCGATGCGGCTCGGGTTGCACAGCGGGCTCGAGGCGTAGAACGAGGTCCAACGCTGGCCATCGGCCGCCAGCCGGTCGATGTTCGGTGTGCGGATGAGCGGGTGACCGTAGGAGGACAGGTCGCCGTAGCCCATATCGTCGGCGAGGATGATGACGACGTTGGGTGGAGCGGTCGAAGACTGTTCGCCTGGCTCCGCCCCCGGTCCGCAGGCGCCGAAGAGGAGGACTAGCGCCGCCATGGCGACAGAGGCTTGTCGTCTGGTGCCGATCGTCATTTCGCGGGGTGGCCTTTCAGGGGAGTCGCGGCGAGAGTAACGAAGCCGCCGGCCGACGGTTGTAGGCTGGAGGAACAGCGCGGCCGATTCGGAGAGTCACCATGAGAAGAAAGGTGCGAGGCATTCACGAGGTCTTCGCCGCCGACCCGACACGGGCCGATTGGGAAGTCTGGGGCCGGCGCACGGATCCCCGTACCCGGCGCGGGTTCATCAAGGGACTGGGCGCGATGACCGCGCTGGTCGGTTCGAAGATCGTGTTCTCCGACTTCATGCCCGCCGGCCTGATTCCGGCTGCGTACGCGAACCAGGCCGAGCCGTTCACGATCGAGGGCAAGGACGGCCTGACCGTGCTGAACGACCGCCCGCTCTGCGCGGAGACACCGGCGCACCTGCTGAACGACGACGTGACGCCCGCGAGCCGGCTGTTCGTCCGCAACAACGGCCTTCCGCCGGAGGACGTGGACGCCATGAGCTGGACCTTGACGGTCGACGGCGAGTCGGCGGCCCGCACGAAGACGTACACCCTCGGCGAACTCAAGCAGCGCTTCGGGAACGTCAGCCGCCAGCTCATCATGGAATGCGGCGGCAACGGCCGCTCCGAGTACGACCCCCCGGCGTCGGGCAACCAGTGGACCGTCGGCGCGGTCGGGTGTCCGCGCTGGGACGGCATCCGCTTGCGGGACGTCCTGGAGGATTGCGGCTACCGGGACGACGCGGTGTACGTGGCCTACTACGGCGCGGACCGCACGGCCGATGGAGGCGTCCCCATCTCGAGGGGCGTGACGATCGCCAAGGCGCTCGAGGCCGAGTCGATGATCGCCTGGGGCATGAACAGCGAGCCGCTCCACCCGATGAACGGCCATCCGCTGCGCCTGGTGTTCGGCGGGTGGCCAGGGTCCACGTCCGGCAAGTGGCTGCAACGGATCGCGATCCGGAACATCGTCCACGACGGGCCGAAGATGACCGGCATGTCGTACAAGGTGCCGCGCGAACCGGTGGCGCCAGGTACCGAAGTCGCCCCCGAGGACATGTGCATCATCGAGGCGATGCCGGTCAAGTCCTTGATCACCTATCCGC
Organism: Holophagales bacterium; assembly: GCA_009845425.1. GTDB lineage: Bacteria > Acidobacteriota > Thermoanaerobaculia > Multivoradales > Multivoraceae > Multivorans. Next base: position 236,242 of record VXZQ01000001.1, on the reverse strand, counting down.
AGAGCGGGTACCAGCATCCGGCAGGTGAGGTTCTGTCGCTCCACGGCCATGCCTGGACCGGTGACAACCGGGTCGAACGGCTGGACGTCTCGATCGACTTCGGCCGGACCTGGATCCGGGCCGATCTGCAGTCGCCGGTGAACCGCCTCGCCTGGCAGAACTGGGATCTCGACCTCGAGTTCCCCGAGACCGGCTACTACGAGGTCTGGGCGCGGGCCGCCGATGCGAACGGCGATGTGCAGCCGGTGGTCCTCCCCGGCTGGAACCCGCGCGGCTACCTGAACAACGCCTGCCACCGGATCGCCGTGTATGTGGCCTAGAAACCGGCGTATCGGGAACCGAGGTGGGTCCGCTATTCGGAGTGTCGGTGCGCCGGCCTTCTGGCCGGCTCTGCTCGTCACCGTGACATCTGTCGCTGCCGCTCAGAAGCCAGCCACTCCAGTCGACCCCGAAAGCGGCCTCGTCAAGGACGAAGCCGGAACCTGGAAGGTGGCCCGCGATCGCTGCACGGAGTGCCACTCCGCCACGTTGCTGTCCCAGAACCGCACGAGTCGCGATGGCTGGATCCGGACGATCCGGCGCATGGAGAAGGAAGAGGGTCTCGAGCCGCTGGGTGACCTGGAGAAGCCGATCCTCGACTACCTGGCGGCAACTTACGGCGTGCAGGTCAAGCCGACCGAACTGAGGCGAAGGCGGGCGCCACTGCGACAACCCCCAGTCGCTGACGGAGGGTAAGGAGCGCGTGCTCGAGTCTCTCGATCAGCGGGTGCAGGCGCTCGAGGCGCGAGTGCGCGAGTTGCAGGAAGAGGTGGCGGCTCTGCGGGGCGAGGGCGAAGGCGAACGCCCCGAAGTGACGTCACAGGCAGAGGCGACTTCGCCGCCGGCGACGCCCGTAGCAACCGCGCCGGCGGCGCGAGAACCGCGAAAGCCCAAGTCCGCCGCCTGGCGCGACATCGACTTCGAGTCGCTGATCGGCGGCCGCTGGTTGAACCGGATCGGCATCCTCACCCTCCTGATCGCGGCCGCCTTCTTCCTCCGTTACGCCTTCGAGAACGAGTGGATCGGGCCGACGGGACGCGTCCTGATCGGACTGGTGAGCGGCCTGGCTCTCGCCGGCTACGGCGAATGGCTTGCCAAGCGCAAGATGCGGTACTTCGCCGAGGGGATGACGGCACTCGGCGCCGGCGTCGTCTATCTCTCGGGCTACGCGGCGTGGGACTTCTACGCCCTCGTGCCGCAACCGACGGCGTTCGCGTTCCTCGCGTTCGTCACCGCCGCGGTCATCGGCCAGTCGGTACGACGAGACTCACAGCGGCTGGCGGCCCTGGCGCTTGCCGGCGGGTACCTGACGCCGGCACTGCTCAGCACCGGCACGGACGCCCAGGTCGTGCTCTTCAGCTACCTCGCCCTGCTCAGCGCCAGCCTGCTTGCACTAGCCCTGTTGCGGGGCTTCCGCGTCCTGGCGCCGGCCGCCCTGATCGCGACGGCTGTCTACTTCATTGCATGGTACGTCGAGTTCTACGAGGGCGACCGGCTTCTCTCGACCGCCCTCTTCGGCACGCTCTTCTATGCCATCTACTTCGCTTTGCCGCTTGCGCGGGCGCGACTGGCCCGGCGGCTGCGCCCGACCGAGCTCGGCGTGCTGGTTCTGGCGCTCGGGTTCTACGTGCTGTTGCTGCAGCGGCTCCTCTACGAGAACCAGCGGTGGTTGCTTACCGGCGCCGTCCTGGCCCTGGCCGTGGTCCACATGGCGGTGTCCCGCGCGCTCGCGAGCTGGAGCGCCGGCGAAGAACGGAGAACCCGGCAACTGCGGTCGCTGTTCGCCGTCCTCGCCGCCTTGCTGGCCACGATCGCCTTCCCGATGCGGCTCGAGGGCGACTGGATCACCCTGGCATGGACCGCGGAGGCCGTGGCGCTGGCGGTCGCCGGAACGCGGCTGCCGTCGATCTGGATGCGCGTCTTCTCGGTTGCCCTCTTCGGCGTCGTGCTGCTGATGACGCCGGCCGCCTTCGGCGGGCAGCGGGACCTCCTTTTCATCAACCTCCGCTTCCTGACCCTGGCCGGAGTAGCGGCCGGACTGATCGGCGCCGGGGTCTACGTGCGGAGCCGGTTGAGGACCAAGGTGCGGATGGAGGCGCCCGTCTGGGCCGTGGCGCTGGTTGTCGCCAACGTTGTCGCGCTCGTCGCCGTGTCGACCGAGTCGTGGGACGTCGTCCAGGGACTCGACGTCGACCTCGACCTCGATCTGGCCGCCCAGGTCGTTCTGTCGGCCGTCTGGCTCCTGTGGGCGGCGGGCCTGATCGTGGCCGGCATCCGCCGCAACGCCCCCGGCCTGCGCTGGCAGGGCCTCGTGCTGCTGCTCGTCGTGGTCGGCAAGACGTTCCTGGTCGACCTCTCCTTTCTCGAACAGGGCTACCGGATCCTCTCCTTCCTGATCGTCGGCGCGCTGCTGGTGGCGGTGTCGTTTCTGTACCAGCGAAGCCGGCGCTAGTCGCGACTACGGCCTCACATTCTTCGCCGCCTCCAGGTCTCCGAAGTCTGTGCCGAGCAGGCGATCGGCCAGGCGGAAGGCGCGCGCGGCTTGCGGCGCCGAAGGTGGCCCGGGTTCGTTGCGATCGGGATTCAGTGTGAACCGCAGGAACCCGCCGATCGGCCCGGGTCCGAACAGGAGCGTCGCCTCGGGGTTCTCGCCGGCCGCCGCCTGGCGGTAGTCGTCGACGTCCGCCACGAGATCGAAGGTGCTCGTGTCGGTGAGCGTGGTTTCCGTCGTCCTGCCGCCGCCGCAGACGCGGTGGCTATCGGCCGTCTCGAGCACCGCGGGCTCGAGGAGTTCCGGCCGGTAGTCGAGTTCTTCGCCTTCGGCGATGGCCAGGCAGAGCAGGACGAGCGGAAAGTCGCCGAGTGCGCCGGCGAGGGTGCTCACTCCGGCGCCGAGGCGCGGGTTGAGTTCGGTGGGCAGGAACCCCTCCTCGGCCAGGACGCCGTCGATGCCGAACGACCCACGGAAGCCGACGTGCTTGCGCAGCGCGACGCCGACGCGGCGGGCGAGTTCGCGCATCGTCTCGCGGTCTTCCGGGTTTGGGTCGAACCAGGTCGAGCAGCCGGCGTAGAAGAGGCGGTCGCCGGTCGCCGGCCGCAGGACCAGCATCTCGACGGGTCGGAAGGCGACGACGGCGTCCGGAAACACGACGCCATGGATGCTCGCTGGAATCCCCTCCAGGAAGGGCATGACGCGGACGCGGTCGGCGATCCGCGCCAGGTCTGCGGAGGCCGCCCGTCCGTCGTCGCCGGGTCGGACCCAGCGCAGGGCGACGGCGCCGGCATTTGTGCCTTCGCGGGCGTCCGGCGCCCAGACGGTGCCGTGGCCGCGGTCCAGGGCGTCGGCGGCGACGCGAAGCGCTTGGTGTTCGGCCGGAACGACCCGGGACGGTGCGCGCGGCACGCCGACCGCGTCCCAGAAGGCGTCGATGACTATCTTGTCTTCGAGAGCCGTCCACGCCGCGGGCCGCGCGGCATAGGCCGCTCGTCCGGCCACCGGCCGGGGCTCGGCGAGCGGGTCGGTGTGCAGGGTCTTCGCCGAACGGTCCGGATCCCAGGCGTCGATGGCGTGCTGTACCTCGGAAGGCAGGTGGGCGAGTGCGCGCTGGACGTTGCGGTTGTGTTCCAGGGGGTCCGCGCCGCGCACGTCGAGCACGCGCAGAGCCGCCTCGGCTTCGGTGGGTACGGTTCCCGTGCCCCGGCTGCCCGCAACTACGAAGGGCCGCTCGGCGCCGAGCCCGCGGAGTTCGCTCGCCACGTCGCCGAGCCCGACGGCGATGTTGCCGGGCAGCACGAACCTGCGGCCTTCGAAGACGGGCCGCAGGAGTGTTTTGTAGTACGCCCTCGCTTCTTCCAGAAGCGGCGAAGTCGGGATGTCGCTCACGATGAGATGCCGACGTCCTCTCGCCAGTTTGCGAGCGCCGCCATCATCTCCTCGACCCGCTGCGGTTCGCCGGCGGCGAGGTTCGTCGACTCGCCGAGATCAGCCTCGAGGTCGAAGAGCATGGGCACGGGATCAGCGACCTCCTCGCTTTCGCCCGCGGCGGCTCGCTGGGTTCGGCGGTCGATGACCAGCTTGTAGCGGCCGTCGCGCACGGCGGCGCCGCGCCAGAACTGGCCGGCGCTGGTCCAGAAGAGTTGCCGGGGCGGCACGTCCTGGCCGTCGAAGAGGACCGCACCGACGTCGATACCGTCGAACGGCAGGTCGGGATGCGCCGCGCCGCCGGCCATGGCGAGGACGGTCGGCATCACGTCGAGCGTCGACGTGATCGCGTCGGAAGTCGAACCGGGAGCGATCCGGCCGGGCATGGCGGCGATCGAGGGGACGCGGTGGCCGCCCTCCCAGTAGCTGGCCTTGTGGCCGCGCAACGGGCCGTTGGAGCCCAGCCGCGTTGCGCCGTTGTCCGAGAAGAACCACACCAGCGTGTTCTCGGAGAGGCTCTGCTCCTCCAGGGCGTCGAGGACGCGACCGATGGCGTCGTCCATCGACTCGACCATCTCGCGGTAGGCGCGCTTCCGGTCGGTCACCGAGCCGACGCCCGGAAACTGGTCGTCGCCGGCGTAGCGTTCCGCCGGATCGCCCGGCCCCTGGTACGGGTAGTGCGGAGCGTGGTGCGCGAGATAGAGGAAGAACGGTTCCTCCCGGTGCCCGTCGATGAACCGCTCCGCGTGAGCGCCGATCAGGTCGGGGAGGTAGCCGTCTTCGTCCTCGAGAGTCTCGCCGTTCCACCAGTCGGGACGGCCCATCCGATCGACGTGCGAGTGGTAGTCGATGTTGCCGCTCACGAAACCCCTGAACTCGTCGAAACCGTGCAGCGGCGGCTTGAACTGCGGCAGGTAACCGAGGTGCCACTTGCCGAGCACGGCGGTCCTGTAGCCGAGCTCGCGGAAGCCCTCGGCGATCGTGTGGGCCTCGGCGTCGATGCCCTGGTGGTAGAGCGGACTGTCCGAGTTGGCGAGCAACACGGCGGGGACTCCGGCCCGGTGCTGGTAGCGGCCCGTGACCAGGCCGGCTCGTGTGGGCGAACAGACGGCGCCGCTGGTGTGGAAGTCGGTCAACAGCATGCCGGAGGCGGCCAGCCGCTCCAGGTTCGGCGTCTCGATCCAGCCGTCGAACGGGCTGATGTCGCCGTAGCCGAGGTCGTCGGCCATGATGAGGATGACGTTCGGCGGCTGAGCGTCTTCGACCGGGGGTGCGGCGCAGCCGATGGCCAGAGCAGCGGCGGTCGTGAGGACGCCAAGCGGGGCAGCGCAAGCCTTCGGTGGGGTCTTCGTCATTGCCGGAGTCTGCCACCGGGCGCTATCTTCGACGAATCGTGCCCTCTCGCCGCAGTTGGAAGTGAGCCGACAGCCCAGTACCGTCGGCCTGTTCGAGGATGCCGGCGAGTCGGGAACCGGCTCGGCCGCGCCGCTCGCCGAGCGGATGCGTCCGGCCACGTTCGACGAGTTCGTCGGCCAGGAGCACATCCTCGCCGAGGACAAGGTGCTGCGGCGGTCCATCGAGGCGGACCGCGTGCCGTCGCTCCTGTTCTGGGGTCCGCCCGGGTCCGGCAAGACGACCCTGGCGCGGCTGATCGCGACGACGACCCGCGCCCACTTCGAGCCGGTCAGCGCGGTGTCCGCCGGCGTCGCGGACCTGCGCAAGGCGGTCAAGGGCGCCAACGACCTCCGCTCGCTCTACGGCCGCCCGACGATCCTGTTCGTCGACGAGATCCACCGCTTCAACAAGGCTCAGCAGGACGTCATCCTGCCCCACGTCGAGGACGGCACGATCACCTTCATCGGGGCGACGACGGAGAACCCGTCCTTCGAGGTCAACGCGCCGCTCTTGTCTCGCTGCCGCGTGTTCACGCTGCACGCCCTGGACGAGGGAGCGATGACCGGAATCGTCGAGCGCGCGCTGTCGGACGAGGATCGCGGCCTGGGCCTGCTGGCCCCGGAACTGGAGCCCGACGCGGTGGCGCACCTGGTGAACATCGCGAACGGGGACGCCCGGGTCGCTCTGAACGCCCTGGAGATGGCGGTGGTCGCCGCCGAGCCGGGCGAAGACGGGATGCGCCGGATCGATATGGAAGCCATCTCGGACGCACTACAGCGCCGGACACCCCAGTACGACAAGGCCGGCGACAGCCACTACGACACGATCTCGGCCTTCATCAAGTCCGTCCGCGGCTCCTCGCCCGACGGCGCCTTGTACTGGCTGGCCAGGATGCTGGAGGCCGGCGAGGATCCGCTCTTCATCGCCCGCCGGCTGGTCATCCTGGCGGCCGAGGACATCGGGCTGGCGAACCCGGGTGCGCTGCCGGTCGCGGTTGCCGCGCAGCAGGCCGTTCATTTCATCGGACTTCCCGAAGGCCGCATCCCGCTCGCCGAAGCAACGATCTACCTGGCGACCTCGCCCAAGAGCAACGCCGCCTACGTGGCCCTGGGTCGGGCAACGGAGGACGTGCGGAACGCCCCGCACGAACCCGTACCGCTGCACCTGCGCAACGCGGTCACGGGGCTGATGCGCGGCATGGGCTACGGCAGGGACTACAAGTACGGCCACGACTTCGAAGGCCACTTCGAAGAGCAGGAGTACCTGCCGCCCGGCCTTTCCGGCCGCCGCTACTACGAGCCGTCCGACCAGGGCTCCGAGAAGGCGATCGCGGAGCGCCTCCGCCGCTGGTGGGGCGACGAGGAGTAGCCGCTAGCGGATGACCCGGATGCCGGGGTCCGGTGGATACGGAAACTCGATCCCGCGCGGGGTGACGATCGCGCCGTCGTGGAAGGCGATGTACAGGTGCTTGCCGGGACCCCATTCAGGCACCGGCATGTGGACCATGTACTCGAGCGTGAAGCTGTGAAACAGGGGGAGCTTCATCTCGCGCTGCCAGTCGCCGCCTAGCGGCGAGATCCGGGGCGCGTCCATGTCCCGGCGCCCCTGGGCGTGGAGGTCGAGGTGGACCTGGGTCTTCGTGGGATCGAGCGCCGGGTCGTACTGGTCCCGGTCGATGTAGAGGAAGCCCGCCTCCTCGATCTTCCCGGCGAGCAGCGACAGGGTCTCGCCGGCTGTGGGGCCGACCCGAATGTTGGCGCGCAGGATCTCCCGGACCTGCATCGCGTGATCCCAGATCCGTTGCACGCGTTCCGGTAGCTCGGTTTCGCCCTCCTTCAGCACATAGCCATTGCCTCCCAGGTCGGCGACGAAGTAGCCCTCGCCGGCACCGTTCAGGATCGTGACGATGTCGCCGCGCTGCAGCACGTACTCGTTGTTGTTGTCCTCGTTGCCGTCCGGGTCGCGGACGAAGACGTTGCCGTCGAGTTCCTCGAGCCGGGTGACCCCCGGCTCGATCTTCGCGAACTCCTCGTCCAGGGTCTGCATCGTGAGCATCCCGAAGTAGCCGGCGAGGGCGATTTCGCCGACCACGATGCCCGCCAGGAAGTCGCCGATCACGCCTTCCGCCGAGACGATCCGGGACGCGTACTTCTCGCCCAGGGCGGCGGCCAGCGCTTCGTGGTCCGTGTGTGAGATGCCGTCGGCGACGGGGTTCTGTTTCGAGAAGTTGACCGCGATCCGCTCGGGGTCGCGCTCGGCCACGAAGTCGCCGACGACGTTCTGCCAGCCCGGATCACCCTCGATCCCCTCCTCGCCCACGAACAGGTCGTAGGCCTCGTCCCCCCAAAGCGCCTCGTCGGTCCCGCCGAGGATCGCCCGTTCGATCCGGTCGCCGCCCCGGTCGGTGAACACGAAGACGCCGGACTCGCCGCCCAGGTTCCTGGCAATCGGATCGGGATTCCGAGCACGAATCACGTGGATCCACATGTCGACGCCGTTGTCCCGCATCGCCTTCGGCAGCACATGGTCGAACTTGTCGTTCCGGATCTGCTGCTGCATCCGCTGGAGCGTCTCCTCCTGGATCGTCTGCGCTCCAACCGCCGGTGCGCACAGACACAGAATCAGTACGGAGATCGCGGACCGGACTGGCGAGTGCACTAGCGAATCACCAGCACCCGCGACTGCGGCGGGTGGAGCCATTCGATGCCGCGCTCGGTGATCAACGCGTTCTCCTCGACGTTGATGGGGATCTTGTTGCCGCCCCATTCCTCGGCCGGCATGAAGACGATGTACTCGAGCGAGATGATCGAGTTGGGGCGGACGACGTACTTCGTCCGTTCGGGGAAGATCTCGAACAGGCTGGCGGCCATGTCGTGGCCGATGTTGCCGGCGGCGTGCATGCCGACGTTGACCTCGATACCGGGCGCGTCGGGACCCGCCTCCTCGAGCTCGGTGTAGATGTAGCCCGCGTCCCGGATGAGCTGCTTCAGTTCGTCGAACTGCTCGCGGCCGGTGCGGCCCGAGCGGACGTGCTTGCGGATGATCTCCTGCACTTTCTTCGATTCGGCGAACGTCCGCAGCACGCCGGGGGGCGGCTCGGTCTCGCCCTCGCGCAGGACGTAGGCAAAGCGCTTGATGTCCGTCGAGAAGTTGTTCCGGCCGCCGCCCCAGTCGATCTGCAGGACATCGCCGCGCTGGATCACGCGCTCCGTGCCGCCGATCTCGCTGCCGTCCGGACGGTGGCTGTAGACCGTCGGGTACCAGGCGCGCAGCAGATCGTGGTCGTGCAGCTTCTGCTCCAGCCAGCGCGCGACATCGTTGTGCGTCGTCTTGCCGGGCGTGATGACCTCGTTGGAGAGCGCCCGTTCCAGGAGCCGCCGGGTGAGGTCGCCGATCTTGGCCATTTCGACGATCTCGCCGGCGACCCGCTCGCCATGGAAGTCCGCGATCAGGTGCTGGGCCGAGGTGAAGCGGGCCGCGTACTTCTCGCCCAGTTCGCTCGTGAGGAACTTGAAGTCGGTGTACGTGAGGCCGTCCGCGATGTGAAGGCCTTCGCTCTCGTACGGAACCGCGAGATAGTTCAGGCCGATGGTCTGAGGATCGCGCTCCTCGACGATCGACCGCAGCTCTTCGAACCGTCCGAACCGGTCGTAGGCGCCGCATTCCCGTGCGAGATCGGTCTCGGGCCCGAGCTGGATTCGTTCGATGCGGTCGCCGCCGCGGTCGGTGAAGATGAAGAACCCTTGGCCATTGACCGTGGAGATGGCGAAGTCGAGCGTCATCGGCTGGGTGCCGCGGCCCCGGTCGATCACGATCCACATGTCGATGTCGTTGCGGCGCATGGCGCCCGGCAAGACGTAGTCGAACTTGTCGTGCCGGATCATGCAGGAGGTTTCCCACCTCGAGCGCACGTCGTCCGGTTCGGCACTCGAAACCGGTGCGGCGATGGCGATGGTCGCCAGGACCGTGGCGAGAACGGTCGGGAGCGGACGCTTCATCCTGGTTCTCCTTGTGAAGTGAGTTGAAGTCACTATAGAGGGCGATAGCGTCGTCACCCGCCGCCGCGTCACCGGATCACCAGCACCCGTGCCTGCGGCGGATGCAGCCACTCGATGCCGCGTTCGGTGATCAGGGCGTTCTCCTCGACGTTGATCGGGATCTTGTTGCCGTCCCATTCCTCGGCCGGCATGAAGACGATGTACTCGAGGGAGATGATCGAGTTGGGGCGGACGACGTACTTCGTGCGTTCCGGGTAGATCTCGAACAGGCTCGCGGCCATCTCGTGGCCGATGTTGCCGGCCCCGTGCATGCCGACGTTGACCTCGATGCCGGGCGCGTCCTGGGCGGCCACTTCCAGCTCGGTGTAGACGTAGCCGGCGTCCCGGAGGATCTGCTTCAGTTCGTCGAGCTGCTCGCGGCCGGTGCGGCCCGAGCGGACGTGCTTGCGGATGATCTCCTGCACTTTCTTCGATTCGGCGAACGTGTTCAGCACGCCGGCGGGCGGCTCGGTCTCGCCTTCGCGCAGGACGTAGGCGAAACGCTTGATGTCGGTCGAGAAGTGGTTCCGGCCGGTGCCCCAGTCGATCTGCAGGACATCGCCGCGCTGGATCACGCGCTCGGTGCCGCCGATCTCGCTGCCGTCCGGGAGGTGGGTGTAGACGGTCGGAAACCAGCCGCGCAGCAGGTAGTGGTCGTGCAGCTTCTGCTCCAGCCAGCGGGCGACGTCGTTGTGCGTCGTCTTGCCCGGGGTGATGACCTCGTTGGACAGCGCTCGCTCCAGGAGCCGCCGGGTAAGGTCGCCGACCTTCGCGAACTCGACGATTTCGCTGGCGACCCGCTCTCCGCGAAAGTCGGCGATCAGGTGCTGGGCCGAGGTGAAGCGGGCCGCGTACTTCTCGCCGAGTTCGCTCGCGAGGAACTTGAAGTCCGTGTGCGTGAGTCCGTCCGCTACGTGGAGGCCTTCGGCTCTGTAGGGAACCGCGAGGTAGTTGAGACCGATGGTCTGAGGATCGCGCTCTTCGACGATCGACCGCAGCTCTTCGAACCGTCCGAACCGGTCGTAGGCGCCGCATTCCGTGGCCAGATCGTTCTCGCGGCCGAGCTGGATCCGTTCGATGCGGTCGCCGCCGCGGTCGGTGAAGATGAAGAAGTTCTGGCCGTTGACGGTCGAGATGCCGAAGTCGCGCGTCATCGGCTGGGTGCCGCGGCCCCGGTCGGTCACGATCCACATGTCGATGTCGTTGCGCCGCATGGCGCCCGGCAGCACGTAGTCGAACTTGTCGTGCCGGATCATGCAGGAGGCTTCCCACCTCGAGCGCACGTCGTCGCTCAGGGTGGGCTGGGCCGCGATGCTGGCGGCGAGGGAGGCGAAGGCCACGGCGGAAACCACCGGCAGCGAGTGCTTCATCTTCGTTCTCCTTTGAAGTGAGTTGAAGTCACTATAGAGGGCGATAGCGTCGGTCGCCGACCCAAGGCGGTCGATACGCCACATCCGCAGACCTGGAGAGACTGAATGAGATCCGATTCGATCCGCCTCCTGTTGACTTTGCTCGTGTTCGCCGTTCCCGCCTGTGCGGCGCCGGGCGAGGACGGAGGCAGGGACGGAAGCGTCTCCGGCGCCGCCATCACGCGCACCGAACATCGGCCTGCCTGCCGCGACGCCACGCCGCTCCGCCAGGCGCTGTTCGGCGATCTCCATGTCCACACCAGCTTCTCGTTCGACGCGGCGGCCAACAGCACGGGCGCGACGCCGGCGCATGCGTACCGGTTCGCGAAGGGCGAGGCGATCCCGTTCTGGCCGATCGGCGAGGACGGCAGGCCTACGGGCAGCATCACGATCGATCGGCCGCTCGACTTCGTGGCGGTGACCGACCACGGCGAGTTTCTGGGCGAACGCCGCCTGTGCCGGGATCCGGAGTCGCCTCGTTACGGCTCGGAGTTCTGCACGACGTTCCGCTCGGACCAGCGGGTGGGGATGCAGATGCTCGGCGCCGTCATCACGACCGAGACGCCGCGCAGGACCGAGGAATTGTGCGGCGAGGATGGGTCGCTCTGCCGCGAATGGGCAATGAGCCCATGGCAGGAGATCATCGAAGCGGCCGAGGACGCCTACGACCGGACGGAGACGTGCAGCTTCACCACCTTCGTGGGCTACGAGTACACCGGCACGCCGGGGATCTCGAACTACCACCGCAACGTCGTCTTCCGGAGCGCGGATGTGCCGGAGCTGCCGGTCTCGTACATCGACGCCCCGACGGACAGCCTGCTCTGGCAGCGGCTCGACGAGGTCTGCGGCGACGGGTCGGCGAGGCCCGGTTGCGACTACTTGACGATCCCGCACAACAGCAATCTCGCGAACGGCCGGATGGCGCCGTACCGGGGCCTGGACGGAACGATGGAAGCGCGCCGCGCGTACGCGGAGAAGCGGCTGGAACGGGAGCCGATCATCGAGATCTTCCAGCACAAGGGCGGATCCGAATGCATCAACGGCCTGTCCTCCGTGTTCGCCGAGCCGGACGAGCTCTGCGACGTGGAGGCGGTGCGGGTGCTGGGCCGCGAAGAGACGGTCCAGTCCCTGCTCTCGGGCGAAACCACGTTGCGCACCGAGGAGTGTCCGGAGGGCGAGAACGGCAACCAGGGCATGCTCGGGGCCGGTTGCGTGGACCGGACGGACTTCGTTCGCTCCGCGCTCGTCGTCGGCCTGGAGGAGGAGATGGAGACCGGGTTGAATCCGGTCAAGCTCGGCATCATCGCCTCGACCGACACGCACACGGCGACCCCGGGGGCGGTGGCCGAAGAGGACTGGCGCGGCGCCGTTTCCGTCGAGTCGACGCCCGAGGAGCGCCTTCAGCCGGGTCTCCTGACCAGCGGCATCGACGGCAACGCCGGCGGTCTGGCCGGCGTCTGGGCGGTGGAGAACTCCCGTGACGCGATCTTCGAGGCGATGGAGCGCCGCGAGGTGTTCGGCACGTCGGGTCCGCGGATCCGCCCGCGGTTCTTCGGCGGCTGGGGCTATGCCGGGAACCTGTGCGACCAGACCGATCTGCTCGAGCAGGCATACGCCGGCGGCGTGCCGATGGGCGGCGATCTGCCGGAGGCCGGCGACGCCGCCGCGCCGACCTTCCTCGCCTTCGCCGCCCGCGACCCGGCGGACGGCGCCGGACTCCTGCAGCAACTCCAGCTCGTCAAGGGCTGGATCGACGCCGACGGGACGGGCCGCACCCAGGTCATTCCGATCGCCGGTTCGCCGGACAACGGGGCGAGCGTCGACCCCGAGACCGGCGAACGAAACGGCGAGGGCCACGACAGCCTCTGCACCGTCCATCGCGACGAGACGTTCGATCCCGGCCAGCACGCCTACTACTATCTGCGGGTGGTCGAGAACCCCAGCCTGCGCTGGAGCTGGCACGACTGCCGGCGCCTCGCCGCGCAAGACCGGCCGGCCGTGTGCTCGGACGGCTCCTACCCCGAGACGATCCAGGAGATGGCCTGGACGTCGCCGATCTGGTATCGACCGGCGTCCGCCGCCCAGGAACCGACGCTGGGCGAGAGCCTGGTGGCGCGAGGCCAGGAACACGAGTTGGACACCGTCCGCGTACCGCCGCCGGGCGACTTCATCGAGCACGAAGCCGCCGGTTTCGCCAAGGTCCTGTGCTCGGCGGTCTTCCTGACCGGGCTCGACTTCGAGGACGGCTGGACGCAGATCGGCGGCTTCACCTCCCGCCACCGGTACCGCGACCGGTTGCCGGGTCGGGTGCTGGACCGCGAGAACCAGCGTGTTCACATCACCACCGACACCGGCGTGACGCGGACCGCGGTGCTCCACGGCGACCAGGGCTGCGTCGCGCTGCCCAAGGGGGAGGACGCGCCGTTCTACGAGACGGTGCCGGTGGCGAGCACGCTCGACGCGAACGCACCTTGGCCGATGGGCGACGCGCTACCGGACGAGCGGCTTTCCGACGACGTGGACGAGGAGAAGCTGGCGGCAGCCGCTGAGGCTGCCTTCGAGCCGGAGGCGATGACCCTGGCGTTCGTCGTGCTCCATCGCGGCCGCCTCATCGCCGAGCGTTACCGCGAGGGCATCGACAAGGACACGCCGCTAGAGAGCTGGTCGATGAACAAGAGCCTGTCGGCGACCCTGATGGGCGTGCTGATCGAGCAGGGCGAGTACACGCTCGACCAGTTGGCGCCGGTCGACTCCTGGCACGAGGACCCGGACGACGTCCGCGGCACGATCCGCATCCAGGACATCCTCCGCATGTCGAGCGGTCTGCGCTGCGTGAACGCCGGAGACCCGGAGTACGACGAGGCGGCCATGGGCTATCCGGACCACCTCTACCTCTACACCGGCACGGTGAACTCCCACCTCTGGGCCACCGAACGGCCGCCGCAGTGGCCGCCGAACACGATCGGCCGCTACCGAAACTGCGACCCGATCCTGACCAACCACCTGGTGCGCCTGGCGGTCGAGGGCCGCGGCGAGAACTACCACCAGTTCCCCCAGAAGCACCTCTTCGACCGGATCGGCGTCCGGCGCTTCGTCGCCGAAGCGGATCCCTACGGCAACTTCCTCCTGAACGGCTACGGCTTCGGATCCGGCCGCACCTGGGCGCGGCTGGGCCAGCTCTACCTGGACGATGGCGTCTCGCCGACCGGCGAGCGCGTGCTGCCCGAGGGCTTCGTCGAGTTCGTCAGCACTCCCGCGCCGGCCTGGGTCGCCGACGGCCGGCCGATCTACGGCGGCTTCTTCTGGATCAACAACTCTCCGCGCGGCGGCAGCAAGCGCTACCCGTCACTGCCGAACAGCGCGTTCAGCATGCAGGGCGCAGGCGGTCAGAGCACGATCATCGTGCCGTCACACGAGATGGTGGTCGTCCGGCTCGGACTGTACGAGGGTTCGTTCGGCGGGCACGCCGATGCTTCGTTGCAGAGCGCGCTGGCGCTGTTGGTGGAGGCGATTCCGCTAGCTGTCGACGAATAGACTCGTTTGGGCCTCCGGTTGGGGGCTGGCGGCCAGGAGGAACAGCGATGCTCGTCAACGTGCACGAAGCCAAGTCGCAACTGTCGAAGATCATCGTCGCCGCCGAAGCGGGCGACGAGGTGATCATCGCCCGTAGGGGCAGGCCCGCTGTGAGGCTGGTTCCCGTGCCATCGAAGACGTTCCGTTTCGGCAGTCTGGCCCATCTGGTCGAGACCGTGCCCGACTTCGATGAAGCTACGAAGGAGTGAGCACGGGAATCACGCGGCGGTCGCCCTGCCGGTAGATCCGGAAGTCGGAGTCGAGGGTTAGCACGGAAGCCTGGTCCGAGCGTTCCACGATCCGCACCAGGCAGGCGTCGGCGAGGGACATCGGCACGTTGCGGTAGCGACGGATCAGGCGACCGACGGCGAGAACGTCCTCTGGCGCCGCGAGTACTCGGGTGACGTTCAGTACTCCTCGTTCGACGAGCGTCACCGGCAGGCTCGGATCCTCACCGACGCGCGCCAGGAGAAAGGAGGCTTCGGAGAGGACTGCCTCACAGGTGAGCAGTGGCGCCGCGAGCGTTTGGAACTGTTCCCGGGCCCACTCGTGATGAGCTTCATCCGCGTCGAGCAGCGCGACGATCGGACCGGTATCAGCGACGACGGTCGGCGGCACGTCGAGCGTCCGAGACGACAGCCTGCTCGAGAAGATCGGGATTCGTCGCCAAGTCGCGGCGGCCGCTTCGAACGGCGCCAATCAGATCGCTAGCCAGTTCGGCGCAACTCGGCGTCGCTGGCGTCGGAACGCGGTCGAGCGCTTCCCCGACGATCTCTCGCAGCAGAGCGGACCGCGTGATGTTGCGTCGTTGCGCTTCGCTTGCCAGGGCAGCGTGGAGCTCGGTCGGCAGCTTGACGGAGAGTGCGTGCATGCTACGGATCGTAATACGATCCGTAGCAGTTCGCAATACCGGCGAGCTGTGTCCTACGTCAGCTACGCGCCGGGTTCTTCGGTGATCAGGATGTCGCCCAGAGCCTCGGCGTCGAGTTCCCCGTCGCCCGCCGGGAACTGATTCACCTGCATCATGTAGGTCAGGATGTCGAGGTAGGTCTCGCGCGGCAGGCTGGCCGGATTGTCGGTCGGCATGGTGGTCCGGATCGCCTCATACAGCTCGTGCAGCGTCTTGCCTCCCCACAGGAACTGGAAGCTGACGCCGACCAGACCCGGGGAGTTGCTGCCGCCGCCGAGGTCCTCGCCGTGGCAGGTGGCGCAGTTCTGGACATACGGCCTGGTGCCTCGCTCCGCCTGCTCGACGGTGTAGACGCCGTCCCAGACGGTCAGGGAGGTGCCGGCCGCGACCGCTACCCCGTCGCGGTCGGTCGCTGCCGTCCGGCTCCGCCCCGTCGCAACCGGCAGATCCGCCGGCAAGGCGAACACGTGGATCGAGTTGCCGTTGGTTGGCCGCCGGATGTGGGGAGTCAGGTCGCGCGGCAGCATCGTCGCCCAACTGGCGCCGCCCGTTCCGACCGGGATTGCCACGTACTGGCGGCCGCCGGCGAGGTAGGACACCGGAAAGCCCTGGGCCGAAGTGGGTAGCCGCGTCTGCCAGAGGATCCCGCCGGTCCTCGCCTCGTACGCGTAGACGTAGCGGTCGTAGTCGCCAGCGAAGACGACGCCGCCTCCGGTCGCGAGCGCGGCCGTGTTGATCGGCGACTCCGTGCGGTGCCGCCACATGATGTCCCCCTCGCGCACGTCGATGACGAGCAGTTCGCCCAGGTTGCCGCCGGAGTAGGGATGCAGCGTGTTGATGCGCTTCACCGGACCCGCGCCGCCGCCGCCGAGGACGCGCTCGACCGGGCCGAACGTCGCCAGTTCGCAGTTCATCGTCACCGGGATGTAGAGCGCGCCGGTGTTCGGGTCGTAGGACATGGCGCGCCAGCCCTTGAAGCCGGACGTGCTCGGGCACATGTTGATCTCGACGCCGATCTCCGGAATGAGTTCCGGGCGGTAGGTCACCTCACCCGTCTCGCGATTCACGTCGACGAGGTTCTGGTAGCCGATGTCGATCGCGTCCAGGAACTCGCCGGTCTCCCGGTCGAGCTGCCAGAGGATGCCGAGCTTGCCCATCTTGTACAGCTTCTTCCGGCCGTCGACGTCGATGAGGAGCGTCTCGAACACCTCGTCCATGTCGTGGGTCTCGCCGGGCAGGTACTGGTAGTACCAGAGCAGCTCCCCGGTGTCGGGATCGAGCGCGAGGCTGGAGTTCGTGTACAGCGCGTCGCCGTCCGTGCCGCGCACGGAGCGGGCCCAGGGCTTGGCCTGGGAGGTGGCCCAGTAGACGATCTTCAGTTCCGGGTCGTAGCTGCCTGCGATCCAGGCGTCGCTGCCGGCGCGGAAGCGGAGCGGCAGGTCGCCCCAGGTGTCGCCCCCCGGCTCGCCGGGGCGCGCGATGGTCGACGTGCGCCAGAGCTCCTCGCCGGTTTCGGGATCGTGGCCGGTGATGAAGCAGACGTCGTCCTTGTAGCGGCCGCAGCCCGTGATGCCGGTGACCAGCTTGCCGTTGGCGACGATGGGGCCGGCGGTGTAGCGGTAGCCGAGGCTCGTGTCGGCGGTCTTCGTCTCCCAGATCAGCTTGCCGCTCCTGGCGTCGAGCGCGAAGATCGTCGCCGCGGGGCTCGCGCCGAAGATGCGGTCGCCGAAGATCGCGATGTTCTTCTGCACGCCGCGGCCGAAGGCGCCCGATCCGTCACCCACCGGCTCCGGCCGGTACTCCCAGAGCAGGTCGCCGGTGGCGGCGTCGAGGGCCTGAACCACCGCGCCGGGATTCGGCAGGTACATGACGCCGTCGTGGATGAGCGGCGCGGCCTCCTGGGGACCGGTGTCGTCCATCGCCCACGCCCAGACCAGTTGAAGCCGGCCGACGTTGTCCGTCGTGATCTGGTCGAGCGGGCTGTAGCCCCAGGCGTTCTGCGTGCCCCGCCAGTGCAGCCACTGACCCGGTTCCGGGTCGTTCAGCATCTCCTGGGTGACCGGTACGAAGGCGGTCTCCTGAGCGGCTGTGTCCCGGGCGGCGGGGCCGGCGCTCAGGAACGACATCGCGGCCAGCGAGCAGGCGAGGCGCGTCAACGACTTCATGCGGAAGGCGGGATGCTACTTCACCGCCTGTCGCTGCTGCTACAGTCCCCGGTTCGTCTTGAAGACAGCGAGGAACGGAGGCGTCGCAGTGAAGAGTGCGCGCCGGCCCAGCCGCGGGCTGGCGGTTCTGGCCTTGGCCCTGAGCATCGGAATCAGCGCCGAACTCCCGGCCCAGGACGCGACATCGGCGTTCGTGCCGGTCACGGACGAGATGCTCCGGAGTCCACCGGCGTCGGAGTGGCTGATGTTCCGTCGCACGTTCGACAGTTGGGGCTACAGCCCGCTCGACCAGGTCGACCGCGAGAACGTCGGCCGGCTGGGCCTGGTCTGGTCACGGGAGATAGCCGTCGGGACCTCCGAGATCACGCCCCTGGCTTACGACGGGGTTCTCTACGTTCCGTCGTTCGAGGACACGATCGAGGCGTTCGACTCGACGACCGGAGACTTCATCTGGCGCTACACGCGGGAGCAGCCCGAGGGCCTCTACGCGCAGGTCGGCTTCAACGCGAAGAACAACCGGAACATCGCGATCTACGACCGGCTGATCCTGAACAACAGCGACGACAACCACGCCTTCGCCCTGGACGCCGAGACCGGAGAGCTTGTCTGGGAGACACAGATCCTGGACTGGCAGGTCAATCCCGCCACCCACAGCTCGGGCCCTATCGTCGCGGATGGCCGCGTCGTTTCGGGGAGGAGCTGCCGTCCCTGGGGCGGGCCGGAGTCCTGCATCATGATCGCGCTCGACGCGCTGACGGGAAAGGAGCTCTGGCGGACCCGCACGATGCCGGCGCCGGGCGAGCCCGGGGACGAGACCTGGGGCGACGTGCCGTTCGAGAAGCGGCACCACGTCGGCACCTGGATGGTGCCCAGCTACGACCCGGAGCTCGAACTCATCTACTTCGGCACCGCCGTTACGTCGCCGGCGCCGAAGTTCATGCTGGGTGGAACGGAGTTGACGCACCTGTACCACAACTCGACCCTGGCGCTGGAGGCCGACACAGGCGAGATCCGGTGGTACTTCCAGCACCTGAACGACCACTGGGACCTCGACCATCCGTTCGAACGCATCCTGGTCGACCTTCCGGTGTCGCCCGACCCGGAGGCCGTGCGCTGGATCCGGGAGGGCCTCGAACCGGGCGAGACCCGCAAGCTGATGACGGGCATCCCCGGCAAGACCGGTTTCGTCTATACGCTGGACCGTGAGACCGGCGAGTTCCTGTGGGCGCGGCCGACCGTGCCGCAGAACGTCGTCGTCGACATCGACGAAACGACGGGGCGGGCGGTCGAGAACACCGAGATCATCTTCACGGAGCTCGACCAGGAGATGCTCGTGTGCCCGACCTGGATCGGCGGCAAGGACTGGGAAGCCGGCTCCTACAGCCCGCTGACCCGGACGATGTACTACCCACTGCGCAACATGTGCGCGCGGATGCTGGTGACAGGGGACACGAACAGTCCGAGGGCGCAGGCGTTCGAACAGCAGGTCGCGATCTACAACCTTGCCGCGGACCACATCCAGGCGCCCGGCGAGGAGTACCTCGGCACGGTGTATGCGATCTCCGCCGTGACCGGCGAAACGAAGTGGCTGTTCGAGACCGAGGGCGCGACCTACTCGGTCGTGGCGACGGGCGGCGGCCTGATCTTCGGTGGCGACTCGAGCGGCTCCTTCCGCGCCTTCGACCACGAGACGGGCGAGGTGCTGTGGGAAGTGAACCTGGGCGCGCCGGCGATGGGCTACCCGATCTCCTACGCCGTGGACGGTCGGCAGTACGTCGCCATATCGACCGGGCCGGGGAGTCTCAGGCACACGCCGGAGGGCGCCGCCCGCCCCCGGGGCGGCAACTTGTACGTCTTCGCGCTGCCCGAGAGCCGCTAGGACGCGAGGCTGCTAGGATCCAGGAATCCGAATCAAATCCCGGCGCCGCTGAGTGCAACCCGCGTGAAGACCGGCGTCCGGTCCCTGACGGAGGTTCCTGGTGGCAGAGCGTCCCACCTACGCCTTCGGGCCGTTTCTTCTCGATGCTGCCGAGCGCCGGTTGCTGCGCAGCGGGCGGGTCGTTCCGGTGCGGCCGAAGGTGTTCCAGACGCTGAAGGTGCTGATCGAGAACCGCGACCGTCTCGTGCACAAGGATGAGCTGATGGAGATGGTGTGGCCGGACACCAACGTCACCGAGAGCAACCTCACGCACAACCTGTCCGTGCTGCGGAAGATCCTGGGTCAGGATGGGGAGACGCAGTACGTCGTCACGGTTCCCGGCCGTGGCTACCGCTTCACGGCTCCGGTGAAGACCCCGGTCGGAGGATCGATCGCGATCAGGCCCTTCGCGAACATGAGTTCCGACCCGGAACAGGACTTCTTCTGCGAGGGGTTGGTGGAGGAGGTCATCGAGGCGCTGGTGCGTGTCGATGGACTGCGGGTCCTGTCCCGGACCTCCTCCTTCGACCAGGGGCTGGCCGGCCTGAGCGCGCCCCGGTTCGGAAGGAAGGCGGGCGTGTCGGCGATCCTCGAAGGCAGCGTGCGAAGGTCCGGCGACCGCGTGCGGATCTCGGTTCAGCTCATCCGGGTCGCCGACGGCATCCATCTCTGGTCCCGCCACTACGACCGGGTCCTCGGCACGATTTCCGAGATTCAGATTCAGGAGGACATCGCCCGGGCGATCGCGCGGCGGGTCAATGTCGAACTCCGGACTCCCAACGCTCGCCGGGCGAAGAGGGTCCCGACGGACAACCAGGAGGTGTGGAGGGCTGAGTGGGGCTGAGTCCCTAGTCCCGCATTCCGTCAAGCAGTGTCTGAGTGGTCTGGCTGAGCAGCGCGTTCACGTCGACGTTCGGGTCGATCTGCCGCTCGATCAGGAGCGACGCCAGCCCATGCACCGCGCTCCAGGCCACGTAGGCCTGGGCCCGCGGATCCGCTCGCTCGATCTCGCCGCGCTGCTGGTGTAGGCGGATCACGCCGATCAGGTGCTCGAGGAGGGCGCCGGCTGCCTGCCGCAGCTCGGGGTGGTCCTGGCGCGCCAGCGCCTCCCTGCCGTACATCAGGCGGTAGTGCGCCGGGTTCTCGAGGGCGAAGCGGACGTACTGTTCTCCCATGTGCCGGAGCCGCTCCACGCTCGATCCCGATGCGCCGGTGCCGTCGCCCCGGAGACGTTGGTTGAGGCGCCGGAACCCCTCGACCGCGACCGCGACCAGTAGCGCCGTCTTGTCCGGGAAGTGGCGGTAGGGCGCGGCTCGCGAAACGCCGAGGCGACTGCCGATGGCCCGCATCGTCACGCTGGCGGCGCCGCCCTCCGAGATCATGGCGGCGGCTTCCTCGACCAGCGACGCGCGCAGGTCACCGTGGTGGTAGGTACGGGCCCGTTCGGCCATGAGCGATTATGGCAGGGGGACGGTGTTGACATTGTCAACAAAGGGGTGTATGTTGACGCCGTCAACAAATTGGTGGAGGAAGAAACACCATGAGAAAGCAACGGACGAGCGGCGGCATGAGGCGGTATCGATCAAGCCGGACCTCCATGCTGGCGCTTCGGGTTTGTATGTGGGGGTGCGTGATGCCAGTCACGGCATACGCCAACACCGGACCTGCTCCGGCGTACGTCCCCGCTCGTTACGACGTAGTCACGGGGGCCGCGAATCGTCAGACCGTACTGACGGGGTTCCTCTCGGGTGGTTCGGTCGCGGATCTCGCCGTGGTGGATGTGGACGTCAACGGAGGCCGCCGCCTTCGCTTCTTCTCGTTCGTCGACGGTGGCTGGGAGCAGGGAGTCGAGACCACTCTCCGTCCCGACGTGTCCTTCGTGGACGTGGCCAACATCAACGGCCTTGACCGCCTGATCGCCTACGGCGCCGGCCGTTTGAGCTGGTTCGATCCCGAGGCGGCGGCGGAACGGGAACTCGCGGCAGTAACCTCCGACTTCGGGGGCTCTTCCCGGGCTGAAGTGCTCCATGTCGACATCACCCGCGACCTGAACGGAGACGGCCTCGACGACCTGGTCATACCGCAGGGCCACGGCTTCCAGGTGCTCGTCCAGATGAGCGGCGGCGGGTTCGCCGAAGCGCTGAAGATCGGCCCCAAGGGTGGGCTCGACCGCGTCTACGCTGCCGACGGATACCGGTACCAGCCCTGGGTTCAGGGCGGCCGCATCCACGAGGTGGACGTCGACCTGGACGGCCGCACCGATCTCGTGTTCTGGAACGAGGATCGCTTCGAAGCGCATCTCCAGGATGAACACGGGTTGTTCAGCTCGCGGGCCCGGACGTTCACGACCGAAGTGACCTTCGACTCGGACGACCCTGCCTTCCTCGCCGCTCCCCAGGAGGTACGTCGCCGCCGTCTGGATCACCAGTTGGCCGGGGCCACGAAGGGAAGTGTGCTGCACTCCCTGACCGACATGAACGGCGACGGCGTTGCCGACCTGGTGGTCTTCTCGCTTGTGATCAGGAGCATGTGGAGCGTTCACTCCGCCTACGAGGTGTACTTCGGCGCGCCGACACCCGATGGCGGCATCACTTTCGCGTCCGACGTGGGCAGCGCGATCCGGTCGGACGGCCTACCGTTCGTGCTGGGACCCCACGACTTCGACGGCGACGGCCAGGTCGACATGATGTTCACCACGATGAAGTTCGGCTTCTTCAAGACCGTGGGCATGGTTGGCCGAGGGATGCTGACTCGCTCCGTGCGGATGCATCTGGAGTTCTACCGCATGAAGGGTGGCATCTACCCCGACGAGCCGAACGCCACCCGCAGGGTCAAGGGGCGCGCCCCCGGCGTTTCAGGGCAAAAGAGCATCTTCCACCCTTCGGTGTTGATCGGGGATGTGAACGGCGACAGCCGCTCGGACCTGTTGGTACAACAGGGCCCGGAAGAACTGCGTGTCTATCTCGGCGTGCAAGGGCCGGCGTTGTTCACGCGGCGGCCTGAGAAGCTGACCGTCCCCATGCCCAACGAGGAGTACACCTGGCTCGTGGACCTCAACAGGGACGGTAAGCAGGACGTCCTCATGCATCATCCGTCCACTACCGAGCCGCATCGCGTGACGATGCTGATCTCCCGATGACGGGCCGGCACTATCGGCGCAGCCGGGTTTGCATACTGATAGCCGGGCTGTTCCTGTCGGCAGGCGTGGCGCCGGCCGCGACACAGGCCGGCACCGAACCGCCGCCGGCGTTTTCACCGACCCGCCACGACGTTGTCCTCGGCGCCGCCGATCGCCTGACCGTGTTGACGGGGTCTCTCTCGAACGGCCCGGTCGCGGATCTGGCTGCCCTGTACATCGACGGCGACGGCGAGCGCCGGCTGACCATCTTCAGTTTCCTGGACGGCGACTGGTTGCCAGTCGTCGAGACTTCGCTGCGCCGGGACGTGTCGTTCGTGGACATCGCGAAGATTGACGGTAGAGACCGCCTGGTCGCGTACGGCGACGGCCGGCTGACGTGGTTCGATCCGGCTTCCGGGGAGGAACGGGAACTCGTTGCCGTGACCTCGGACTTCAACGCGTCGCCGAGAAGCGAGGTTCTCCATGTGGACGTCACTCGCGATCTCAACGGCGACGGTCGTGACGACCTGGCGGTGCCGCATGGGCATGGATTCCAGGTGCTCGTTCAGGGGAGCGGTGGCTCGTTCTCGGAACCGCTGAGGATCGGCCCGTCTACCGGCCTGGACCGCGTCTACGGGGCCGATGGGTACCGTTACATCCCTTGGGAGGAGGGCGGCCGCATCCACGAGATGGACTACGACCTTGACGGCCGCGACGATCTGGTGTTCTGGAACGGCGACCACTTCGTGGTGCATCTTCAGACCGAACAGGGACTCTTCTCACCGGAGGTCCGGGTGTTCACGACCGGAATCACGTTCGATTCCGACCAGATCGCTTCGCTCGCCGCGCCGGCGGGAATCCGCAGCCGGCGCATGGATCACATGCCCGAGGGCGAAAGCAAGGGCAGGGTGTTGCACTCGCTGACCGACATGGACGGAGACGGCGTGACCGACCTGGTCGTGTTCGAGTTGAAGGGCGCGAGTCTGTGGAAGATGCGCTCCTCGTACGAGGTGTACTTCGGCGCGCCGGGTTCGGGCGGCGTGGTGTTCTCACCTGAACCGGGTGCGGTGGTCGAATCCGATGGCATCATCTCCGGAATCGACCGGCACGACTTCGACCGCGACGGCCAGGTCGACGTGATCGTGACGGCTTTCGAGCCGACGGTCTTCTCGGCCATCCGGGTGCTCGTCATGTCGATCTTCACCGGCGCCGGATCGTTCGACCTCGAGTTCTTCCGCATGGAGGACGGCCGCTACGCGCGACGTCCGTCAGCCGTGCGAGAGATCAGGCCGAGGTCTCCCAGGAAGACTGGCGAGAGGACGTTCTGGCCGGCGGTCCGGCTGGGGGACATGAACGGCGACGGACTTTCTGACGCCGTGATCGCGAGGAGCCGGAAGAGGCTGCACGTCCATCTGGGCGTTCCAGGTCCGGAGTTGCTCGCAAGGAAACCTCAGCGGATCACGATCCCCGTCCCCGAGGACGAGGAGTACACGTGGCTCGCTGACCTGAACCGGGACGGCAGGCAGGACGTCCTGATGCACCACACGTCGGCGACGGCGCCTCATCGCCTGACGGTGCTGATGTCGCGGTAGCTACAGCTGGAACAGGCGGGTGACCTTGACGATCAGGGCGCTGTTGTTGAGTCCCGGAAAGCCCTGTCCCAGCGTGTCGCGCTGTTCGTTGTAGACGATGAAGAGCTCGCTGCCGGGCGTGTACTCCCAGCGCAGCCGCACGTTTGCCGCCAGTCCCCGGCTTTCGGAGTCGTATTGGAACAGCGCGCTCACGAACATGCGCGGCGTCATCGTGTAGACCGCTCGCACGTCGACGAGCTCCACGTCGAAGTCGCCCTGCGGCAACTCCACGCGGTTGAACGAGATGCCGGGTTCGAGCAGGAACTGGGAGTTTAGGTTCACGCGCCCCCAGCCCCAGCCGAAGGACGTCTTCCGGCCGCTGTAGAAGTCGCCGTACTCGAGGAAGAACCCGCCCGAGATCCGCCGCTGCTGGCCCAGTTGTAGTTGGGCCTGCACGTAGTCGAAGTCATAGCCGCCGACCCCGAGCGTGATGTCCGAGGCGATGGGGAACGGATGCGGGAGGAACTCGTAGCTCCGTACATACGTCAGTTCGATCTCGTCCCCGCTGTGGAACTCGATGCCGAACTCGGCCTCGGCCTCGCGCGTCTCGACCAGGCCCGCGCCGTTCTCGATGTAGGCCATCGACCCGGACCACGAGTACTTGCGCACCAGCTTGCTGTCGGCCGGCCGCGGGCTGAACCGGAACTCGCCGAAGGAACGGCGCATGTCGTGGCGGCGGACGAAGCCGATGCCCGGGTTGAAGTTGCCGCCAACCCGCAGCCGCTCGAGTTGGACTCCGTAGCGGTCGCCGTTGTAGTCCATCTGAAGGCGATAGCTGGCGTCGTCGTCAGTGAGCCCCAGTGTGCTCGTTTCGGCCCAGTAGGTGTTGAAGGTGAGGTTGTCGAAGAAGGCGAACGTCCCGTCGACGCCGTAGGCTTCGTTGCGCCCGGCGCCGCTCTGGTCGATCGAACGGCGGGTGTAGATGACGCCGACGCTGCTGCGGCGCAGAATGTCCCGCTTGAGCCGCATGACGCCGAAATTCGTCGCCATGGCGCCCGACAACGGTTCGTCGTCCGCCTGAATGTTCAGCAGCCCGAGCGTGTAGCGGCCCGTCCGTCCGGTCAGCCGGGCGCCGCCTTCGATCGGGATCGCGCGCCCGTGCTGGAGGCCGATGCGGCGGCTGTAGAACAGGGACGGCGTGTCGTCTGGCCCACCGAATCCGCCGGCCTGGGCGCCGCCAAAGCCGAAGGTCCCCTGGTTCTCCAGGAAGAAGTCGCGCTTCTCTGGAAAGAAGAGGCTGAAGCGGGTCAGATCGACCTGCTGCTGGTCGGCCTCGACCTGGGCGAAGTCGGTGTTGTACGTGAAGTCGGCGGTGAGGTTCTGGCTGACTCCGTACTTGATGTCGATGCCGAGGTCGGCGCTTACGTCGTTCGAGATCTCCGGGTTGGCCAGGCGGTCGCTCACCATGTCGGCCACCAGATAGGGCTTGAACTCCAGGTTCCTCGAGGCCGGCGGGGCTTCCAGCCCAACCAGGGGTCCGGCCAGCGACATCTGCATGATGCCCATCGAGCCGAGCGCCACCGGGATGCGGTTCAGGGTCGAACTCTCGTTCTTCCACTGCGTATAGCGCTGCAGGTTGACGCCCCAGATCTGCGCGCGCCCGGGCCGATACCTGAGCGACCGGAACGGGATCGCGGCTTCGGCCGTCCACCCGCCCTCGAACCTTCCCGTCCTGAGATCCCAGACCGGATTCCAGTCGACGTTCATCTGGCTCTCGTCGGTGACCTGGGCGTCGAAGCGGCCGCCCGAGGCGTAGACGGTGAAGACGGCGGCGTTGCGACCGTCGTAAAACGTGTCGAGAGCGATGTCGAAGTAGTCGTCTTCGCTGAATGAGTCGCGTCTCATGTCGTTGGCCGCGATCCGGTCGGGGTCCTGCCAGCAGCGGAGCGACACGAAGACCGTGGTTTCGTCGAACGTGATCCAGACATCCGTCCTGTCGGTGGCCGGCTCCCCCGGCCGCGGCTCGACCTGGAGGAAGTCCGAAATCGGAGGCACGACTTCGTAGAGAGCCTCGTCGAGCCGGCCGTCGATCCGAAGCGGCGTGGCGAGGCGAACGGCCCGGACCGTGGCCTTGCCTGATTCGTCCCGGTTCATCACAGTCGGCGGCACGGGCGGGGGCGGGCCGTCGAAGGTGGGAGGAAGATCCAGCGGCTCCGTCAGCGGCGCCGGTGAACCGGGCGGGGGGCCTGCGTCCTGGCGTGCCTCGACGGCTTGAGGCGGAAGGAGGCCGGTGGCGAGCAGGCAGATCGCCAGGCGCATGCGCGCCATGCCGCGCGAGAGTAGCCGCATGCCTCAGCCGATCCGGTTCTCGCCCGCGTTCTCGTCCTGGTGCAGGGTGACCGGCCAGCCGGGGAACTGGGCGTCCTCGCCGTCCGCGCTGTCGGCCGTGCTCAGAAAGCGGAATGCCTCGATCCGGTAGGTCTTCGCCGCCGTGTCGACCGTGACCAGGCCGAAGCCGCTGCTCTTCTGGTGCGCCCGCTCGTAGGGGTCGGACGCGGTGCCGACCTCCGGATTCCCGACCGCGTAGACGTAGACGTGGTTGCCAAAGGGATCGCTGAACTCGCCGGTGTGCGCCAGACCGTGCCGGGGCCGGTTCTGGTGCGGAGTGCCCACTTCGTCGGGCCGCCACCAGCGCGGGTAGCCGGCGCTGATCGCTGGCGTGCAGAAGGCCCAGCAACCGTCGCGCTGCGCGTCCGCGCCGTACTGGACGAGGGACGGCAGGTGCTGGTCGCCGCAGACGTGCAGGCACTTCGCCTTCCTCAGGATGCGGACGAGGCGGTTGCGCGGTGTCTGCGGCCAGCCGCCGCAGTCGAGATCCGCGATCAGGTAGTCGTCGTGGCCACCGTGATGCGTGGCGACGCCGGCGAACACCGTCTGGCTGAGCAGCACTTTCATCGTGTGGCCCCGCCAGTCGCCGGCCCACTCTTCCAGGAACGCTTCCTGCCGCTCCCCGAGCAGCGCGAGGCCTGGCCGGTCGAGCGCCGAGGTGTCGACACTGTCGTCCAGCACGTGGTCCGCCCGGCCGGAGCCGGTGTCCACGTGCTCCGGGCCGCTCTTGAACTGGCGGTCGGCGAGGATCGCGAAGCCCACGCCGCCGTAGACCATGTCGCCGTAGTAGACACTGATGTCCTGCTCGACCGGCGCCGGATCGAACGGGTCCGGGTGGTGCGAGGCGTTCGTGCGGTGGACCACGTTGACCATCCGCGCCGGCTCCCGGTAGCCGCCGAGCGAGGACGTGCCCCGGCCGGTGTCCATCGCCTTGCCGCTCTCACCCCAGATGTTGCCCTGGAACACGTCGTGGTCATCCGGAATACATAACGTCGGGCGGTCCCGCATCGTTTCGCGGAAGGCCCAACCGAACATGTAGTACTTGCGCAGGTAGTTGAGAATCGCGGGCTCGGCCGGCTCGCGGATCAGGCCGTAGCCGCCGTGGTTCTCGTAGAGCTGGTCGCCCGAGAAGAAGAGCAGGTCGGGGTCGCGAGCCAGGACGTGGTCCGCGACCGGAGCGTAGGGGAACGAGTAGTCATTCTGGCAGGTGAGGCCCGCCAGCCGCACCGGCCGCCCTGCGGGATTCGGGCGGATCGTTCCCCGCCATTCGTGCTCCGTCTCGTCGCCGCCGGGGTGCTGCTCGCGGTAGACGAGCCGAAACGGTGCCGCCACACGCTCGTGCCAGTTGGATAGGCGGAAGGTCGCCGTCCAGGCGTCCGGGTCGAGTTCGGCGAAGCCGTGGGACCGCCATTTCCCGTCCCGCTCCGTCAGCAGCTCGACCCGCCGGTCGTCGTCGGCGCCCAGCGGCGGCAGCAGCGCCGTCATCTTGACGACGAACCCCTCGTCAGAGCGGGAGTCGCTCATCGAGTACATCGACCACAGGATCGGCCCGAACCGGTAGTCCTCGTCGAACTCGAAGGCGTCCCCGTCCACCGTCCACTCGCTGAACCGGTACCGGGCACCCTCGCCCTTCGGGATCTCGCGGTCGAAGTTGCTGACGATTGCGACGTTTCCCTCGATCTCGGCCGTCGAGATGATGTTTGAAGCTCTGCCCAGTTCGGTTCCGTCGGAGGCAAGAGCTCTGAGCAGGAGCACACACCTGTTGGAAGCCGTAACACCGTCGAGAACCACGACGACCCCGTCGCTCACAACGGCATCACCCCCGTCGATGTCGCTGCTCGCCATACCGAGCAACAGCCGCCCGTCGATCAGCCCCGCGTCGACCCCGACGCCGCGCGCGAAGCAGTTGCTGCGATGGTCATCGATGCGGTTGCGGATACCGATCCGGAACCCCGCGCCGCCGTCCCGCTCACCAACTTCGACACGCTTGCAGCGGACCGACATCCGAAACCGCCCCCGCTCGCCGGTCAACCGATGCGTGATCAGGTGGACGTTGCGATCGCCGCCGGAGGTCTGCACTTCCGCGGCACCGTCCACAACTCGCCAGTCCTCCATCGGATTGGCCCAGAACCGCTCCCCGAGCCAGACTCGATCGTGGGTCCGGTGCCACCGGTCGACGCGGGTGCCAGACACTTGGTCATGTTCCTGCTGCCCCGCCTCCGCCCGTCCGATCCGCTTCGGCAGGGAAACGACCGCGGCCAGGAATCCGAGCAAGCCTCGTCGGCTAAGGCGATGCTTCATCTGGGCTCCGGTCTCCGTGCCGTTCCTCCGCGGTCTGCTTGAGCGCCCTGCCGACGGCCGCGAAGCCGCGGTGCATGGCGCCGCCGAACAGGAGGCGGGCCACGGGTGCTAGGGGGCCTTCGAGGGTGTCGGTGTTGAAGTAGGTGCAACTCGTCTCGCTTCGCTTCTCAAGCCGCTGGACGCGGAGCGCCTTGACGAGGCCAAGGGCGACGTTCGTGCTCCAGGCCAGTCGAGTCGGCGGCTCGATGATCGCGAGGCGCTCGGTCTGCTTCCGGTTGTAGCGGTCGAGCTTGACGTCGAAGTGGATCGTGGAGCCGACGCGTACATCGGTCTTCCTGTAGGTCCGGGCGAAGGGGTTCCATTCGTGGTACCGGTCGAGGTCGACGAGGAGGTCCCAGGCCACTTTGATCGGGGCGTCGATCTCTACCGGCTCTGAATCGATGGAGTGCTTGAACATCGGGGGCCTCCTGCGCCGCTACTCCTGGCCGAGCGACCGGACCCAGCGGTCCGTCTCTTCCCAGAGGCGTCGCGACGCGGCTTCGTCCCGGGCGTCAGGGATGGGCTCGGCCTTGGCGCAGCGTTCGTGGTAGTGGCCGCCCTCCAGATGAGGATCCGTGGCGCAGTGGATCGTCGTCTGCGCGGCCTGGTTCGGCGTCAGGAGGATCAGCGGCGCCAGCGGCGTGAACAGGCGCTTGGTCCGCCTGAGCCAAAGGGGTTCGTCCTGCCAACCGAACGTCATGTTCGAGTAGGCGGAACCCGGATGCAGGGCGGCCGATCGGAGGTTGCCGTCCGCGCCGTAGCGGCGCTGCAACGCGAACGCGTGGTGGATCAGGGCCAGCTTGGACTGGCCATAGGCGGTCCAGGAGTCGAGCCTGTCCGGGGGCGCGAAGAAGCGGTCGTTGCTGCCCTTGTCGTGCTGGTGCGAGGAGACGTTGACCACGCGGGCGTCGCCGCTCCGCCGGCCGGACTCGAGGAGCATCGGCAGCAGCAGGCGGGTCAGGTGGAAGGTGCCGAGGTAGTTCGTTCGCCAGTGGATCTCGAACCCGTCGGCGGAGAGCCTTTGCTCGCGCCAGCGCCAGAGCACGTCGCGGAGGATGCCGGCGTTGTTGATCAGCACGTCCAGGCGGCCGCCGGAGGTCTCCCTGTACCAGGCGGCGAAATCGGCGACGCTTCCGGCGTCGGCGAGATCGAGCCGGTGGGCCTCGATTCCGTGCGGTTGCCGCCCGGCGTCCCGCAGATCCCGGAACAGGGCCTCCCTGGCGGCGTCGCTGTCGCGAGGGCAGGTGACCGTCACGTCGGCGCCCCAGGCGGCGAGCGTTCTGGCGACCTGGTAGCCGATCGACCCGGGCGTCGCGCCGGTGACGATCACCTTCCTGCCCGACATGTCGACCCGTTCGGCCACCGGCTTCGGCGAGCAGAGCTCCCACATGTGGTGGAAGGCCTTCGAGATACCGGATCCGGGTCGGTAGGCCACGGGCGTCAGCTCGGCGGCGCCTGCGCCTTGAGCAGCGCCGCGCTGGCCTGCCATAGCCGGGCGCCGTTGGCCGGTTCGGTGGCGTGCTCGGACGGGCGCTTCTCGCGCAGCATGTGCAGGTAGATGCCGGTCCGCTTGCCGGCGTCGTCGGCGCAGCACAGGTAGCTGACGGGCCTGGCGGCCTTCTCCGGCGTCAGGAAGAAGAACCTCATCATCGGGACCACCAGGGGCTTCAGGAACCACGGGGCTTCCCGCGCGATGGCGGTGTTGACGGGGCCGGGGCAGAGCGAGTGGACCACGACATGGCCCTCGCCGTCGCGGTTCAGGCGGCGCGAGAGCTCGGTCGCGTAGGTGCAGAGGACGAGCTTGCTCGCGCCGTAGTGCCTGATCCCGTCCCGGACGCCGTAGTCCGTGAACTCGCCGAAGCGGTCGAAGTCGATCGCCTCGGCGGAGCGGTGGGCGTCGGAGGAGACAATGACAATGCGGGGCGCTTCCTCGATCCGGCCCGCCGGGCGAACCGTTCCGTCCGTCAGCCAGCGGTCGACCAGGACACGGTTGGCCAGGAAGTGGACGGCGAACATCGTCTCGAATCCCTGCGGCGTGCGGCGGGCGCGGCGCGGCATGAGGCCGGCGTTGAGGACCGCGATGTCGAGAACCGTTCGCCGGTCGCGCAGCTCGTCGCAGAGCCGATGCACCGAGCGCATGTCGGAAAGGTCGACACGCAGCATCTCGACCCGGTCGGAACCGGAGGCGGCCCGTACCTCTTCACCGGCCTCCGGGTGCCCGCTCCTGCAGGCCATCAGGACGTGGCCGCCGCGTCTGGCCAGGTCGATGGCGACGGCCTTGCCGACGCCGCTGTTGGCTCCGGTAACCAGGCAGGTCCTGCCGTCGATCCGAACGGAAGCCGGCAGAGGCTCGATCTCCGGCCGCTCGGCCGCCCGGTCCCGGACCGCCTTGCGGAGCACCTTGAAGAGCTTCTTCATGCGGCTCGTCAGCTTACTCACGGGGAATGGAGTGCCGCTTCCGGTAGGCCGCCATTCCGTGCTCGATCACTTCCCGGCTCAGGCCGAAGCTCTCCGGTTCGTAGACATGCCGCCCGTAGCGGTGCTGCACGTTGCGGCTCGCGGTCCGCTCGGCGGCTTTCATCGCGTCTGGTCCGAAGGGAATGCCGGCCCGTTGGTAGACCTTGCCCAGCACCGCCATCGGATTGTCGACCAGGTCGTAGTAGGAGACGTCGACGAAGCGGCTCGGGTCCGCGGCTTCCCGAACGCGGGCGGTCAGTTCGACCAGCCGGCAGGTCTTGGCGAACCAGTGCGCGCCGATCTCCTTCGGGTCGACCCGGTCGCTGAACAGGCCGCGGCCGTGGGCGACCATGCTGCAGAAGGAGGGAATCGTCTTCAGCGGATCGCGGTGTGTCCGGACGACCGTGGCTGCCGGAAAGACCTCGAGGAGGACGTCGAGGTACTCCATGTGGTGCGGCGTCTTGAGCACCCAGTGACTCCGCGGCCGTTGCCAGTGCAGGACCTGAAGCAGGGTGCGGAACTCTTCGTACGCGCGCGTGTGGTCCTGGCCTTCCAGCCAGCGGGCGTAGGCAGGTACGTGCATGGTCGCTTCCGCCGACTGACTCATGAAGGCCACGTCGAGCAGCAGCACGTCCTCCTCCGGAGCGTCGTGTTCGGCGGGATGAACGGCGAAGAAGGCGGGGGCGAGATAGGCGACGGCTTTCTCCGCGATGAGCGCCCGTCGGATCCGGGTGTGAGGATCGCCCGGCTCTTCGCGAGGCAGGGGCAGGGGATTCAGTCCCTCCCACGCCTCGACGGCGCGCATCTCGGGGTGGGAGGCGATCAGCCGATGCAGGGTGGTCGTGCCGGTCCGCTGCAGGCCGGCGATCACGACGATCCGGCCGAGGTCGATGTTGCAGATCTTCGGCCGGCGGCGGAGGAGTTCCTCGACGCGCAGACGGGTAACCAGCGCTCCCTCGATTCGCCGCCGCTGGATCAGCCGGCCCAGGAGCGTGAGGTCGGCCTCCTCGTTGATCGAGCGGACGAGGACGGACAGGGGTTCCATGAACCACTCGTCGCCGAAGCTGGACAGACCGGTTCTTCTCTGGGCCTTCGCGACCATCCTGTCGACGTCGAGCCTCCCGCTTGCGCCGACGTGGCGTGCGGCCCGCCCGGCCGCGTTCAGCAGCGCGACCGGAAGCGGCCGGTACGGCCGCTCGTAGTCCGTCGGCGTTTCGGCAACCCGCTTCGCCATCGGGTCAGCGGCGTAGTGCCGAGAGTTCGGCCAGCTTGACGACCCGCGTCCCGGGCTCCGGGTGCGCCTCGGCGCGGATCCAGCGGAAGCACATCGTGCCGGAGGTGTGCCCGGCGGTGTCGAGCCAGTTCGGCAGCCCCGGATCCTCGTGGGCCACGATCAGGCGCACCGAGCCGTCAGGCTCGTACTGCGCCAGGTGCTTGTTCGTGTGGATCGTGTGGTAGCGGTAGTCGAGCGACTCCATCCAGTAGTTGTTGAGCTGGAAGTTCCAGTGTTCGCACTCGGGCGGTGTGGCCTCGATGACCAGCGCCTCGTCCCCGGCGAGTCGCCAGTGCGAGTGGTAGTAGGCGATGTTCGGGTCGCCGCCGGCCTGGTTCGACGTCTCCTGGTCGAAGCGGGGCAGCCTGTTCGAGTGCTTCTGGAAGTCGCGCGCCCACTTCGCGAACAGCAGCGAGGCGCCGGCGACCAGGGTGCTCGCCGAGCGCAGCCCCACGTCGACCTGAGTCGGCGTCAGGGGCGCGGGGCGCTTCTCCTCGGGAGCGCAGTTGATCCGCTCGATGTGCAGTTCGGCCGGGATCTCGGTGCGCCGGTCGAGGAAGGTCTGGCGCACGATGAGCATTCCCGTGTCGGGCTTCATCGGCAGCCAGTTGCCTTCCTGCTGCTCGCAACCGAGGACGAGTTCGAACTGGCCGTCGTCGTCCATCTCGAGTTCCGCGGCCTCGATGTAGCCGGTCGGCGGCAGGCCGCCGCCCTCGCCGTAGTGGCCGGCCTGGGTGCCGAAGCCCAGGTAGGCGACGGTGTTCCGGCGTCCGGTGATCCGGTACTCGTAGGCGCCGGAGAGCGCGGCCGTCAGGTAGTGGTTGTCCGGGTTGTCGGAGCCGAGCTTGACCGTCTCGTTCGCGACCCGGTGCAGCACGGGCGCGCGCGGGTCCGCGTGCTCGACGAAGGCCATCAGACCAGCCCGCGTCAGCCGGCTCAGGTAGCGGTAGCCTTCGGCCTGGTTGAAGGAGTCACGGGGAGTTCCCGGGAAGTTCAGCGATGCACCGGCGGCCTTCAGCGTGTCGCAGAACTCGTCCCAGGCGCGGCCGCTCGTGACCCGTTGCGCCGCGACATCGTCCTCGGACTGGCCGCGGAGCTTTCGGACCGCCAGCGAGATCCGGCGAAAGAGCCCGAGAAGAGCGATGACGAGCTTTCTCATCGTTTCTTTCTCCCGCCGTCAGTCGCCGGGGCCGACCGGCGTGCCGTAGGGAACCGGCGGTTCGCGCTCGTGCGTCGGTCCGAGGGCGACGATGCGCCACTGCCCGCGGGAGACCCGCAGGTCGAGGCTCTGTGTCTCGTAGCTCGCCTCGCGGACGTACTCGACCTCGAGACGCACGGTGCCGCCCAGATCTTCACTGCCGGTCACGGCGACCCCCTTGAGGTCGGCGATCCGCTGGCGGAGATACTGCTGGAACGCGGCCTCGCCCATCTCGTCGCGTACCGTCTCCAGTCGCTCGCGCACCTCGCCGGCGAAGAGATCGAGATAGGCATCCGTCGAGCCCTCGCGGCTGACGTCGACCATCTCCCAGAACACGTCGCTCGGATCACCCGCATCCGTGGCGCGCTCCGGCAGGCGGTCGCGCAGCGCCACGGCGAGTCCGGCCGCGAGCACCACGACGGTCAGCGCGGTCGCGCCGAGGTTGCGGCTTAACCTCACGGTTGGCCGTTCGACCCGGTCGTCAGCTCGCGGCGGAGGAAGTCGATGTCGATCGTGCTCTGACCGGGTTCAAGGATCGTCTTCCGCATGCGGGGCAGGACCCGCTCCATCGTCTCGAGATAGGTGCGTGTGCGGATCTCGGCGCGCGCCCCCTGGTCGGCGTTCGCGATCGAGCGGAACCGGTCGGCTTCGCCGGTCGCGCGCTCGACTTCGGCGGTTCGGAAGCTCTCGGCCCCGGCGACGAGGGCGCGCGCCTCGCCGCGCGCGACCGGTACGACCTCGTTGCGGTAGCTCTCCGCCTCGCGGATCAGGCGGTCGCGGTCCTCGCGAGCGCTGGCGACGTCGTTGAATGCCTCCCGGACGAGACTCGGCGGGCTGACGCCTTCGAGACTCGCGGAAAGGACGGTGACGCCGGTCCCGAACCGATCGAACAGCTCCTGCGAAGCGGCCTGGACGCTTTGCTGCACGGCCACCTTGCCGGTCGTCAGCAGTTCGTCGACACCCATGCCGGCGACCACCCGGAGCAGCGCGCTGCGCCCGCTGGTCTCGAGCAGCGACTCGACGCCGGCGAAGCGCAGCGAGTAGGCGAGCGGATCGTGGATCGCGTACAGGACGACGAGCCGCACATGGACGACGTTGCGGTCGCCGGTCAACCAGCGCGCCTCGGCCGGCGTCGCGTCGCCGCCGAGCACCCGGTCGGCCGCCGCGAAGCCGAGCGTCAGCCGCTTGGCTTCGCGCACCTTCAGCTTGTCCACCCGGCCGACGGGCCGCGGCCAGTTCCAGTGCAGGCCAGGCCCCGCCGCGGTCGGGCGCGCCTTGCCCAGGACGCGGGTCACCGCCTCCTCGTCCGGGGCGACGAAGTAGACGCCCCAGACCAGCCACATGAGCGCCAGGGTCAGCGCCGCGGCCGGGATAGCGCGACGCCTCATTCGGAGCCGCCCAGCAGCGAGAAGAGTTCCGAGTCCGCCGACAGGATGACCGTCGTCTGGTCGTCGAGGATCGACTCGTAGGACTCGAGAGTACGCAGGAAGCGGTAGAGGGAAGGGTCCTGCCGGTAGGCGTCGCCGTAGATGCCGGCCGCCTCGGCGTCGCCCTGGCCGCGGAGGATCTCGGCCTCACGGTAGGCGCCGGCCAGGATCAACTCCCGGTCCCGGTCGGCCTCGGCGCGAATGATCATCGCCTGTTCCTCGCCTTGGGCCCGGTACTCCTTCGCGATCCGTTCGCGCTCCGCCCGCATGCGGGCGAAGACGGACTCGAGGTTCTGCTCCGGGAAGCTCAGGCGGGTGAGCTGGACTTCGAGGATTTCGACCCCGAGCTGGGGGAGGGAGACGGCGACCGCCGACTCGCGGACCTCGGCCGAGACCTCCTCGATGCGGAGATGCTTCGGCTTCGTGGAGACGAGCTGCGAGAGTTCCGTGCGGCCGAGCGCGGCCGCGAGGCCGGCCCAGACCACGTCGTGAAGCCGCATCTCGGCGCCCGAGATGTCGCCGATCGTCTCCAGGAACCGCGCCGGGTCGGCAATCCGCCAGACGACCGCGGTGTCGACGACCAGGTTCTTCTTGTCCTGGGTCAGGAACTCGGCCGGGGCGGGATCGTAGAGAAGCACCCGGTTGTCGAAACGAAGCCGCCGGTCGATCGGCCACTTCAGCTTGAGTCCCGAACTCTCGATGGTTCGGACCGGCTTGCCGAAGCGGGTGACGATCGCGCTTTCGGTCTCCGGCACGACGAAGACGGACCGGGCCAGCGCAACGATCGCCAGCAAGGCCAGGCCGGCGCGCCACCAGGACGTGGCACGGCGCGGCGAGTGCTCGTGCCCGTCGCCGCCGTCATGCCGGTGCACGTCGTCGTGGTGGTGACCGTGGTGGTCGTGGTGTTGATGATGGTCGTGATCGGTCATTGGTCAACCTCGTTCTGGGCCGGACCCGGTGGAGGAACGAAGACATCGAGAAGGCGGTCCGGCGTTTCGTCGACGAAGACGAAGCGCTTGCGGCCGCCGGTCGCGTCGGTGATCAGTTTCGGTTTGCCGGCAAGCGAATCTTCGATCGTCTGAAGCTGGAGCCGGAACCGGTGCAGGTCGTTCGCGCGTCGGTACGCTCCGGCGCGCATTGCGAAACGTTCGCTCTCGCCGCGGCCGGCCTCCACGCGCCGGGTCTGATAGGCCTCGGCTTCGAGGAGCTGCCGGCGGGCCTCGCCGCGGGCAATCGGCAGGCGCTCGAGCGCGTAGCCTTCCGCCTCGTCGATCAGGGTCTCCCGCTCCTCGAGCGCGCTCGCCGCGTCGCGGAACGCGTCGACCACGTCGAGCGGCGGGTGGGCGTCCTGAACCGTCGCGTTCACCACCTCGACGCCGGCGCCGAGGCTCTCGAGCAGCGCCGCGAGATGCGTGTGCCAGGCCTTCTCGATGCCGTCGCGCTGGCCGGTCAGCACGTCGTCGAGCGAGTGGCCGGCGAGCACGGTGCGCAGCGACCGCTCGGCGCTCGTTTCGACCAGTCGCGCGGGATCGGCCGCGGCGAAGGCGAATGCGGCGGTGTCGGCGACCCGGTAGTGGATCCGGGCCGCGACCTCGACCAGGTTCTCGTCGCCGGTCAGCATCAGGCGTTCGAGCGGCGGCGTCTCGTCGAAGCCGGCGTGGCGCACGTTCCACTCGTAGCTCGGCTCTGCGCCGGCCTCGCCGGGAGCGGCTCCTCGCGGCGAGCCGACTGCCGCCATCCGCAGGCGGTCCGGTTCGACCCGAATCACCCGATCGACAGGCCACGGCCAGCGCAGGTGCAGGCCCGGGCCGAGTTCGCCGCCGAGGTGCTGGCCGAAGCGCTGGACGAGTCCCACTTCCTGGGGATCGATCATGCGCAGGCCGCTCGCGGCCCAGATCGCGGCGAGCGCGAACGGCGCCGCCCGCAGCAGCCGGGGGGCCGCCGACCGGATGCGGGCGGGACTGTCCTCGAGCGCGTGTTCGAGGCGATGAACCGTCGCGCGGCGGCCGGCGTTGAACGCCTTCCAGGCGGCGACCAGCCCGTCGACGGGACCGGCCAGCATGCGGAAGCGGCCGAAGCCCCGGTCTTCGCGCGCGGCCACCGCCCGTCCCTCGTAGAGAAGGCGGACGCAGTTCAGGATGACGAGCAGCGACGCGGCCTGGTGGACGATCGCCGCCGCGGCTGGAGGCAGCCAGCCGAAGGCGGCGAAGCCGACGGCGACGAAGTTGATGCCGAAGGCGAAGATCAGGATGCTGCTCCGGATCCGGGCGACGACCCGGCGGGCGTAGCGGAGCAGCGGCGCCAGGTAGTCGAGCCGGTCGGGCAGCAGGACGACCTGGGCCGCTTCCGCCGAGAGGTCGGCGGCGCCGTGCCCGATCGCGACGCCGACGGAAGCAGCGGCGAGCGACGGCGCGTCGTTGATCCCGTCGCCGACCATCAGGACGTTGCGGTCGCCGCGGGAGAGCTCACCGAGCCGGCCTACCTTGTCTTCGGGCAGCAGTTCCGCCTGGACCTGGTCGATGCCGGCCCGGCGGCCGATCGTGCGCGCCGTTCCCTCGGCGTCGCCGGTCAGCATGACGATCGGATCGACCCCGGCCTGACGCAGGTCGGCGACCGCTTCGGTCGCTTCATCGCGGAGCGGGTCGGCAAGGGCGAGCGCGCCGGCCAGCGCGCCGTCGACGGCGACGGCCAGCCGCGTTTCGCCGCTGCCGGGTGTGGGCACGAGGCTCGCGGCCACGGCGTCCATCCCGTCCTCGCCGACGACCTCCGCCAGCAAGGCCTGGTTGCCCACTGCGATCTCGTGCCCATCGACGGTGGCCGTCACGCCGCGGCCCGGATGGAGCCTGAAGTTCTCGGGCTCGGAAAGGTCTAGCTGCCGCTCCCGGGCCTCGGTGACCAGGGCCCGGCCGAGCAGGTGCTCGGAAGTCAGCTCGGCGCTCGCGGCGGCTCGAAGCAGGCGATCCT
This sequence comes from Holophagales bacterium, assembly GCA_009845425.1. GTDB lineage: Bacteria > Acidobacteriota > Thermoanaerobaculia > Multivoradales > Multivoraceae > Multivorans. The sequence continues at coordinate 198,138 of VXZQ01000001.1, read as the reverse complement.
CTGCCATGCCGCCGACGGGCGCGATCGCGGTCAGCGCGGGGCGCCCGCAGGTGAGGGTACCCGTCTTGTCCAGCACGCAGGCGTCGATGCGCGACAGCGACTCGATCACGTCGCCGCCCTTGACCAGCGCGCCCTCGCGGGCCAGCCGGGCGATCGCGGAAGCCATGGCCGCCGGCGTGGCCAGCACTAGGGCGCAGGGACAGGCCACGATCAGCGCCGCCACCGTGCGCATCATCTCGCCGGTGAAGAGGTAGATCCCGCCGGCCGCGACCAGCACCGCGGGGAGGAAGAACCGGGCCAGTTTGTCCGCAGTACGCACGACCCGGGCGCGGCGACTCTGCGCGTCCTCGATCAGACTCGCGATCCGGGCGACGGTCGTGTCGCTGCCGGTCCGCTCGGAGCGGATGTCGAGGACGCCGTACTCGTTCAGGCTGCCGCTCCACACCGCGTCGCCGACGCCGAGCTGCGCCGGCAACGGTTCGCCGGTGACGCTGCTCTGGTCGACGGACGACTCGCCGCGCTCGATCATCCCGTCCACCGGCACGCGCTCGCCGGCGAGCACCCGCACCAGGTCCCCGATCTCGACCTCGCCGAGCGCCACGAGTTCCGCGGTTTCCCCGGTGCCGTCGCGCAGCACCCGCGCCTGCTCGGGCTGGCTGGCGACGAAGCCGGCGATCGCGCCCTTGGCGCGGTCCACCGTCCAGTGCTCGATCCCCTCGCCGATCAGCATGATGAACATGACCTCGGCGGCGGCGAAGTACTCGCCGATCCACACCGCCGCGCCGGCCGCGATCGCGATCGTCAGGTGCGACGAGAAGTGTCCCTGGAGCAGGTCCAGGATCGCGTGGCGGATGAGCGGATAGCCGGCGACCAGGGTGAGGATGAGCGCCAGGTCGATGCCGGCGACCGTGCGGACGACCCCGAGCAGGTACAGCAGGAGCAGGACGCCGACCGCGACGCACAGCGCGATGTAGCCGATCCGCTGCAGCAGCCCGTGGCCGTGCGAGTGGCCGTGCCCGTCGTCGTGGAAGTGTGCGCCCATTAGACGGCGCGTCCTAGACCGCGAACAGCAGGATGGCGAGGCCCGAACTCGCGATCGCGAGCCCGCTGAGCGCGTGCGCGTGCGCCCGTAGCCGGGGGAACCGCACGAAGTCGAGGCCCCGGTAGGCGAGCGCCACGACGCCAGCCATCGTCGCGATCGTCGTCACGGCGAACGCCAGCGTCACCGGAACCACCGCCCACAGGCCGACCTGGAAGGCCGGCACCATGAGGATCGGAATTAGCGGCTCGCAGGGCCCGAGCACGAAGATGACGAACAGGCTCCAGGCGGTGAGACCGGTAATGCCGACGGTTTCGCCGGGAGCGTGGCGATGGCTGCCGGCCGCCGGATGCTCGTGGGCATGGACGACCCCGCCGGCGTGCTCGTGGACGTGCCGCTGCTGCCGGCGTCTGCGCGCCATGGACCACGCCGCGTACAACAGACCGAACAGGACGAGCGCCCACGCCGCCAGGTCGCCGCGGACCGCCTCGATCGATTCGAAGACGCCGACGCGGCCCTCCATCCAGTGGTGCCCTTCCTGGAGGTCCAGCCCGGTCGCGAAGATGGCCAGCCCGATGCCGGCGCCGCCGAGCAGAACCGACGAGGCCACGTGCCCACCTCCGCACAGTCCGGTGACCCAGAGCGTTCGGCGCAACGACCATCCGCGCGCCTTGCCGAGGACGACGAACGGCAGCGTGTGGTCGATGCCGATCAGCGTGTGGACGAAGCCGATGCCGACCGCGGCCGAAACCAGGACCCAGACTGCGTCCATCCGCTACTCGACCGTCACCCAGATCGGCGACGACCAGGCGATCTCCCGGTTCTTCTGGATCACCCGCACATAGTAGTAGTGCTCGCCGGGCTCGACGTCGCTGTCGACGAAGGTCAGGTCCACTTCCTGGTCGAGGTTCTGGCGGTTGTAGAGGAAGGTCTGGTCGCGGATGATGTCGATCTGCTCGATGCGGGCGGTGCCGATCACCTTGACGACCAGCTCGAATCGCCCCGAGACCTCGGCGATGTCGCCCTGCAGGTACTCCCGGCCGTTCGCGCGCATCCGGTAGTCGAGGATGATGTTGTCCGTCGCGGCGTAGGAGTGCCGCTGCTTCATCGCGTCGAGCAGGCCTCCGGCGGTGAAGTCCTCGGCGATGGTGGCGGCGTAGGAGATGTGGGTCGAGATGTGGTCAGACGCGGCCTGCACGCCGAGCTTGTAGCCCTTCGCCCAGGCGTTCCAGACGAAACCGGCGGGCTGGAAGCCGCCCTGCTGGCCGATCGGTTTCTCGCGGGTGGCGGCCCGGGGAGCGCCCTCGTACTCGGCTGAAGTCCGGTCGCCCTGGTAGATCTCGACGAGAGGTTCCACCTCGGGGTCGTTGTCGCGCCAGTCGGTCCCCATGCCGGTTGCCGAGGTGTGGGGGATCGAGATCGCGTCGTGCTCCCGGAGGTACGCGAACAGCCGCGCCGCGCCCTCCTCGTGCCGTCGTTCGGCCTCCGTGATCTCCAGGGTCGGGATGCCGCGCCTGGACGAGAGGATGTTCCGGTGGCCGTCCGGATAGCTGATGCTGCGTTCGTAGGTGTAGACCGGCACGAAGCTCCCCGGCAGGCGGAAGATGTCGGCGATCTGCGGGTGCAGCCAGTTGACGTACTCGATGTCCTGGCCGCCGCGGTTGTTGTGCTCGCTGACGCCGAGGAAGTCGAGTTCGGCGGCGTCCAGGGCGTAGCGGTAAGCCTCCATCAACGAGCCGTCGTTCAGGCCGTCGTGCGAGAACTCGGTGTGGCGGTGGGTGTCGCCGCGGTAGATGCGGTAAGTGCGGCCTTCGGACTCGATCGTGTAGGCACGGATACGGGCGACATCCTCGGCTTCGTTGGGATGGACCGGATAGGTGTGGTACTCGCGGATGTCCGGGTCGACGAGCCGGGGCGGCGTGGCCTCGCCGGTCAGCGCCGGCAGCTTCGCCGCGTTGATCGAGGAGTGTTCGAAGAGGTACTCCTCGGAGTCCCGGTTGTCCGTCGGCCAGGCCGCGAACAGGTTGCCGCGGCCGTCCGAGGCCAGCTCCCAGCGCACGTCCTGGCGGCCGCGGCTGAACGGCAGGTGGAGCGGCCGGGTCCATTCGCCGCCGACGTAGGCGGTGCCGAAGATCTGCCAGGCGGCCCGGTGGGCCGGCGTGAAGTCCGGCGTGTCGCGGGCTCGGATCGTGCGGTGGCGGAAGAAGAGCCACATCCGCCCGCCGGCGTCGACCCGGAGCACCGGCAGGTCGTTGAATCCCGGGATGTACTCGGGGAGCTCCCGTTCGAGCAGCTCGTTCACGTCGACTTCGGGCACCTGCCAGCGGACGCCGTCCCACACCGCCACGGCGAGGGTGCGCCATTCGTAGAGGCGGGTCGCCTCCTTGTAGATCTCGAAGCCCGAGTCCTTGCCCCACTGGAAACCGCTCTCGTTCCAGGCCGCCCAGAGCCGGTTGCGGCGGTCGCAGGCGACCGAGACGTGAGCCTCGAACTTCGGGGTGTCGGCGACCGGCGCGACATCGCCCCAGGCGCCGCCCTCGAAGCGCCGCATCAGCACGTCGTAGTTGCCCTGGTCGTAGGTGTCCCAGGCGACGTGGACGGAACCGTCGCTGCACGCCGCGACCGCTGGTGTCCAGTCGTTGGCGGGCGAGGTCGAGACGGTCTCCTCGGCCGACCAGCGCGAACCGTCATGGCGGCGGGCGAGGATGTCCGAGCGGCCGTCGCGGAAGCCCTGCCAGACGAGCCACAGGTTGCCTTCTGCGTCGGTGACCAGTTCGTGCTCGATGTCCGCCTGCGACGCGGACGTCAGCCGCTCGGTTCTCGACCACGAACCATCCTCCAGGTACCGGCCGTAGAGGTCGAAGTTGCCGTCCACCTGCTCGGACCAGACCACCCAGGGGCGTCCCCGGCCATCGCGGCCGAGCTTCGGCATCAGGCGGTCGCCCGGTTCGTCGGTCACCGTGACGGCTGGCTGCCAGATCGAGCCGTCAAAGCGACGGGCGACGATGGAGACGCCGCCGTCACTGTAGGCGGTCCACGCCGCCCAGACCTCGCCGTTCCCGCCACTCGCCATCGTCGCGAAGTCGCTCTCGACGTCCGGCGACGACAGCGGTTCGGCCGGCGCCACCCGGTCGACCAGCACGGCACCGTCGAGGAAGGGGAGTTCTTCGCCCACCCGCAGGTCGGAAGGCCTCAGGTCGAAGTCGCCGTGGGGAGTCGCGAAGGCGAGCCGCGGCCCCGACCGCGCCGCCACGTCGACGACGACGCCCGGGTGGTGAAGGTAGGTCACCGTGCCTTTCGGGTCCTCCCACTGGTAGACCCGGCGCGGGTAGTTCCTGCCCTGGCGAGTCGCCATGGTCCATGTGTTGCCGTCCACCGACTCCGAAGGATGCACGCTCCAGTTGCGCACCGCGAGCACCTCGCCGCCTGAGACCTCGACCGAGCCGTTCCACGACCGCGGTTCCGTGTCCGTGATGCCGAACCGGACCCGGACCGAAACCACATCGTCGCCACCGAGCGGCGGGATCGCCTGCGCGGTGAGCGTCCCGGTCGCCACGAGCAGGCTCGGGAGACAACAGAGAGCAACGGGGCGCAGGACGAGTTGTCGAGCCATGGCTCCTCCGAACGAACAGGATGCGGGGTTGGCGCTTCATCTTAGGAGAACGCTGCCGGCGCTACACTGGCTCGCTCACCACCCGCAGGGAGGCTCGCCGTGCGTCGAACAGCCGTTCTGATCCTGGCCCTGGCCGCACTCGTGGCCCTGGGCTGCCCCGCCGGCGACTCATCCGACCCGGCCGCGACCCCGGCCGACGGCGCCCGCCAGGGCACCGGAAACCCCGCCGATCGCCAGGCCTTCTTCGGCGACCTGCACGTCCACACGAAGTACTCCTACGACGCTTTCGTGTTCGCGACGCGCGCCGGCCCGGACGAGGCCTACGAGTTCGCCAAGGGGAACCCGATCGAGCACCCGGCGGGCTTCGAACTGAAGCTCGACCGGCCGCTCGACTTCCAGGGCGTCTCCGACCACGCGAACTACCTCGGCATGCTGCCGGCGATGGTTGACCCCGACCAGCCCGCCTACAACCACCCGGCCGCCGAGACGGTGAGGAATGCCGAGACCGTTCAGGAGCGGCGGGGCATCTTCGCCGCCCTGCAGCCCTACGTGCGGTTCATGAAGGACGCCGATCCGAGCATCGGCGAGCATCTCGACAAGAACGTCGTCCGTTCCGCCTGGAGCGAGATCGCCGCGTCGGCCAACCGCCACTACGAACCCGGCGTCTTCACGACGTTCATCGCCTACGAGTACACCTCGGCGGGCGCCGGCGGCATCTACGAGAACCTGCACCGCAACGTCGTCTTCCGCGGCGCCGAGGCGCCGGACATTCCGTTCTCCCGGCTCGACTCCTACAACCCGGAGGACCTCTGGGCTCGGATGGACGAGTGGCGCGAACAGGGCTACGAAGCGATCGCGATCCCCCACAACACGAACGGTTCCGGCGGGCGGATGTTCGAGTACGAGTACTTCGAGGGCGGCGCGATCGATCAGGCCTACTCGGACCTCCGGAGCCGCAACGAGCCGATCGTCGAGATCACTCAGACCAAGGGCACGTCGGAGACCCATCCGATGCTGTCGCCGAACGACGAGTGGGCGAACTTCGAGATCATGCCGTACCGGGTCTCCACCAGCATCCTGAGCGAGCCGCCCGGCAGCTACGTCCGCGACGCCTTCCGCCGGGGCCTGACGATCGAGGCGGGCGGCGTTTCGAACCCGTACAAGCTTGGGGTCATCGGCTCGTCCGACACCCACGTCGCCGCGGGTTCTTTCGACGAGACGAACTACTGGGGAGCGTCCGGGCTCATGCAGACGTCGCCGACACAGCGCGGCTCGGTACCCAGCGAGCCGGGGGCCGGGGCCGACCTGCAGAACCCCACCGCCGCCGCGCGGCCGATCGACGACGGCACCGGCCGCATCTACCCGTTCACGACGGCGATCACGAACGGCGCCTCGGGCCTTGCCGCGGTGTGGGCCGATGCCAACACCCGCGAGTCCATCTTCGACGCCATGCGCCGCAAGGAGACCTTCGCCACCAGCGGTACGCGGATCAAGGTCCGCTTCTTCGGCGGCCCGGGGTTGGCAGAACTCGACCTGGGCGATCCGGAACTGGTCGCCACGGCATACGAGAACGGCGTACCGATGGGCGGCGACCTCACCGGCGACGACGGAGACGAAGCTCCGAGCTTCCTCGTGTGGGCGATGCAGGACACGATGGCCGCGCCGCTCCAGCGCGTCCAGATCGTCAAGGGCTGGGAATCAGGCGGCGAGACGGCGGAGATGGTCTACGACGTCGCCTGCTCCGACGGCCTCGAAGTCGACCCGGTCACCCACCGCTGCCCCGACAACGGCGCCACCGTCGATCTCAGTGACTGCTCGACGAGCACCGACGTGGGCGCCGCCGAGTTGAAGACGATCTGGAGCGATCCGGACTTCGACCCGGACCTGCGAGCCTTCTACTACGCGCGGGTGCTGGAGAACCCGGTCTGCCGGTGGTCGTCCTGGGACGCGCTGCGAGCCGGCACCACGCCGCGGCAGGACTTCCCGGCGACGATCCAGGAACGAGCCTGGTCGTCGCCGATCTGGTACACGCCCTAAGCCCTTAGGGTTGCGGCGCCTTTCGGGCTCGCCTTCGGGCCTGAAGGAGGAAGGCGCCGAGCCCCAGCACGCCGCCGAGCAGCGCGAGCGTCGGCGTGTCCGCTCCCCGGTCGCCGAGCATGGCGTTGAAGCCGGCGCCGGCGAGGAAGCCGATCAGCACGGCGAGCAGTGCCTTGCCTATCCAGCGTGCTTTGGTGTGGGACTCCACGGCGACCTGACCCGAGCAGTTCAGTGGAGTCTAGCGAGGCTGCTAGCTTGGCCGACCGGCAGTGACCGCCGGGACTTCAAGGGAGACACGCACCGATGAAGATCGACGATCTCAGCATCACCCTCTTTGCCTGGAAGGACATCCCCCCGCACTCCTACCTGGGCCGGGGCCCGTTCGACCCGGCCGGAAAGCCGAACCAGGTCGGCGAACTCGCCTTGGTGACGATCCGGAGCGACGACGGCATCGAAGGCCACTCCTTCCTCGGCATGGGGGCGAGCGTCGCGGCCCAGCCGCTGCTGCGGATGCTCAAGCCGATCGTCATGGGGCGCGATCCGCTGGCCAGGGAACAGCTCTACCAGGAGATGCTGGAGCGCCGGCTGGTGGTTCAGCCGTGGGTGGTCGGCGCCGTCGATGTCGCGCTCTGGGACCTCGCCGGCAAGGCGGCGGGGGAGCCGATCCACCGGCTGCTCGGCACTTACCGGGAGAAGCTGCCCGCCTACGCCAGCTCCGAGCAGCAGCCGAGCGTGGAGGCGTACGTCGAGCAGGCGCTCTCCTATCAGGGCAACGGCTGGCAGGGCTACAAGATTCACCCGTTCCGCGTCTGGCGCGACGACATGGAGATCTGCTGCGCCGTGCGCAAGGCGGTCGGCGAAGGCTTCCCGCTGATGCTCGACTCGACCTGGGGCTACGACTATCCGCAGGCCCTGCGGGTCGGCAAGCTGATCGAGGAACTCGACTTCGAGTGGTACGAGGACCCGCTCGGCGACCAGGACATCTACAACTACACGAAGCTACGCCAGCAGCTCCGCATCCCGATCCTGGCGACCGAGTTCCCCGGCGCCTGGTACGACTCGTTCGCGCCCTGGATCTACAACCAGGCGACGGACTACCTGCGCGGTGATGTCGCGCTCAAGGGCGGGATCACCGGCTGCCTCAAGGCCGCCCACCTGGCCGAGGGTTTCGGGATGAACTTCGAGATCCACCACGGCGGCAACTCGCTGAACAACGTCGCCCACCTTCACATCAGTGCGGCGATCCGCAACTGCGAGTGGTTCGAGGTCCTCCTGCCGGCCGGCGCTCAGAAGTACGGCCTGGTCGAGGACATCGAGGTCGACGCCGAGGGCTACGTCCACGCCCCGACGGGGCCGGGCCTCGGCGTCGAGATCGACTTCGACCTGATCGAGCGCAACAAGACCGCAGAACTGCGGTAAACCACTGGGTGCGCCGGCCTGACATCCGACCGCCCGAAGACGGGCGCTCGGACTGTGACGCGGCTGACGCGTGGACGCGCCAGCCGGGTTCTGGCCGGCATCAGACGCGAGCCGCGAAGCGGCGAGCCAGTGCTCCTACTTCCCGGTCAACTCCATCTTCAGCCAGGAGATCAGCGCCGGCTCGAGGTCCGCGTTCTTCGCGAACATCGGCAGGCCGTGCTCGGGGCCGTCGTAGATCTTCGCCGTCGAGTTCGGATGCTTCGAACCCTTGACGGCGCCCTTGAGCTGCTTGTCGACGCCGGCCGTGATCGTGTCGCCGGTCGCCGCGGCAGCGAAGACCGCCAGGTCGGACTTGGCCGCCATGTTCGCCACGGCCGCCTCGCTCGGCGGCCCGGACAGCAGCATCAGCGCCTTGACCGGCCGGCGCGCGGCCAGATCGGCCGTCAGCATCGCGCCGCAACTGGCGCCGCCTGCGCCCATCCGGGAAGTGTCGACGCCTTCCTGCTTGCTCAGGTAGGTGAATGCCATGTCGACATCGCCGGCCGCCGTCTGCAGGAACGGCGGGAACCCGCCGGCCTCGCGAATGCCGGCGCCGCCGCTCTCGCCGAAGCCGCGCAGGTCCATCGTCAGCACGTGCACGCCCGCGTCGACGAGCTGCGAGGCGATGCCCTTCCAGGACTTCCGGTCCATGTTGCACTGGTGGATCAACAGCATCGCCGGGCCAGGCTTGCCGGGCGACATGTAGGTCGCCTTGAGCATCGTGCCGTCGGAGGCCTTGAGATCGACGTCCATCGATCCGGCCGCGGCCGGCATGGCCGCGAGCGCCAGGAGCGCCGCCGCAAGAAGGGAAGTGGTGTAGCGCATGAGTGTCTCCTCTCGGTCGGATGCGGCTGCGCGCCGCTGGTCCGGGCGTGCCGGTTCCTCGGGTTGTGTCGTGAATGCGACGCGCACTCTACTACCGCGGAACCAGCGCCACGATCCGTACCGGCGCGCCGGTGCCGCCCTCGATCTTCATGGGCAGCGCGACGAGCAGGAAGCCGGTCTCCGGTACTTCCGACAGGTCGCCGACGTTCTCCAGGTTGGGGATGCCGGCGGCGCCACCGATCTGGTGGACGATGAAGTCGGTCGACTGGCCGTAGTCGATGCTGGCCGTGTCGATGCCGAGAAGACCGATGGCGCGCTCCTCGATGAGCAGGCGTGCCGCGTCCTCGCCGACGCCGGGGAAGTGGAGGTTGCTGGCGTCGCCGGGGGTGTCGTCTCCGAGGTAGGCGAGGGCGTCGGGCCAGCGGGCCGCCCAGCCGGTGCGGATCAGGACCGCCACGCCGGCCGGCACCGGGCCGTGCCGGTCTTCCCAGGCGAGGACATCGTCGGCGGTCACGAGGTAGTCCGGGTCGGCCGCCGCCGCTTCGCTGACGTCGACGACGATGCCGGGCAGGATCAGGCGATCGAGCGCAATCGACGCGACGTCGTCGCCGCCTTCCGCGAAGTGGACGGGCGCGTCGAGGTGGGTACCGCCGTGCTCGGCGGTCGCGAACTCCTTGGCGGCGTAGAAGTAGCCGGCCTCCGTCATGCCCTCGGCGAGCGTTTCGAGCGCGAAGCCCTTCGTGTCGGTGGGCCAGTAGAGCGTGTTGCCGCCGTAGGCGTGGCTCAGGTCGATCATGCGCCAGTTGGTGACGTGTTCCACGCCGACCGGACTTGCCGCCTCCTCGGGCTGCGGTGCTGCACAGGCAGCGAGAAGCACTCCGCCAGTGAGAAAGGAGAGAAGGGAAGTGATCTGAGTTCTTGGTCGGGTCATGACCTTCTCCTCGTGGCTAGCCTTCGAGCAGCTCGATCATCTCGTCGATCTTCGTGAGCGTCTCGGCCAGTTGGGTTCGGTGCTCCTCGGACTCGACCTCCTCAAGGGCTTCCATTCTTCGCTGGCGGCGGTCAAGGACGATGTCGAGCGCGGTCTGGCCCTGCAGGGTCTCCGCGCCGGGGTCCATCCCGCGCTCCAGCAGCAGGCGGGCGCCGTCGACCATGCCGTAGAGGCTTGCCCAGTGGAGCATGTTGTAGCCCTCGTCGTCCGTGGACTCGGGATCCAGGCCTCGCTCGAGGAACTCCCGCAACAGCTCGATGTCCTCCCGCAGGATGACCGGACGGGCGAGCTGGAAGCGACGGTCCTGTGCCCCGGAAGGGTCGGCGCCAGCATCCAGGAGGGTGCGGAGGCAGCTTCTGTCTGCGAGCCGGTGCGAGCGCATCAGAGCCACCCAGAGCGGTGAAGCGCCGTCCGGGTCCGGCCGGCTGGACGCCTCGGGGTCGTCGGCAAGGGCGGCCTCCAGTTCATCGCAGCGGCCGAGGCCGGCAAGGTCGGCCGTGGAGATCACGGGATCGTGTGCCAGCGCGAGGTCGATCTGGGCGTTCTGCCGGACGCTGGGCGAGATCAGGATCAGCGACAGGGGCGTCTGGCCGTTCTCGAATGGTTCGACAAGCAGGTCCGGCCGTTCGGGGAGCGCCCTCTCCAGGTGCTCCACCGGCCGCGAGACGACGAAGTGGCGACGGAACGCGTCGTTGTCGAGGAATGAGAGCGAAGCGTCGAACGCCGATTCGCCTGCGATCATTGCCTCCAGGTAGTCGACGTAGGTCTCCCGGCTCTGGACGCCCGCGATCCGGTCCTGCTCTTCGCCGTTCCGGAAGAAGAGGACGTGCGGCACACCGTTGACCCGCAGCCCCCGGTAGATGTCGGGCGACTCGTCGATGTCCAGCTTGCCGATCTTCGCCCGTCCCGCCATCTCGGGCGCCAGACTCTCGACGATCGGGTCGACCACCTTGCACGGGACGCACCAGGTGGCGGTGAAGTCCACCAGAACGGGCACGTCGGCCAGGTAGACCTCCTGCTCGAAGTTGTCGCTGTTCAGCAGGACGACCTGAGCACCGGGGTCGGCGGCTCCGGTCGCGTCGCCGCCGGCGGTGCACGCCGCCAGGGCACCTGCGAGCAGGACACCAAGGTAGAAGCGGCGTTTCATTGCGGTACCTCCTGGCTACAACGCTAGCGCGGTCGAGAAGTCCGGCACTCCCTCCCAGCGCCCCGGGTCGCTGGCCCGCATCACCGCGATCGTCTTGATCGCCTCCGGATTCGCGATGCCGTGGGGCATCTGTCCGGTAAGCACCCGGATCACGTTCTCGGCCTGGCGGATCGGGCATTCGCCCAGGAACACCGGCGAGAAGCCGGCGATGTGCGGGGTCACGATGCAGTTGTGCAGCTTCAGCAGCGGGTCGTCAGGGTCGATCGGTTCCTTCTCGGTGACGTCGAGCGCGGCGGCCTCGATCCGCCCTTCGGCGAGGGCTTCGGCCAGGGCCGCACCGTCGATGATCTTGCCGCGCGCCGCGTTGACCAGGAGCGCGGTCGGCTTCATCAGCGCCAGCGTGTCGCTGTTGATCAGGTGGTGCGTCTCCTCCGTCATCGAGCAGTGGATCGTCACGTAGTCGGCCTCGGCGAGCAGCTCCTCGAGCGGCACGATCTGGACACCGTAGAGGTCGGCCGCGACCTGATCGACGTAGGGGTCGGCGGCGATGATCCGACCTGGGCCGAAGCCGCGAATCCGGGTGGCGAAGGCGCGGCCGATGTTGCCGAAGCCGATGATGCCGACGGTGTGGCCGGCGATCCGTCGGGTTTTGGTGAGGAGCCCGATCATCGATTCCCGATGGCCCCAGCGGCCGTCGCGGGTCGTGCCGGTGGCGTCGACCACGCACCGCGTCAGCGCCAGCATCAGCGCCATCGCGTGGTCCGCCACCTCGGTCGTGTTCGACCCCGGTACGTTGGTCGCGAGGATGCCGAGTTCGGTGGCGGCATCGAGGTCGATCGAGTCGACGCCGACTCCCAGCCGGCTGACCACCTTGAGCTTCGGACAGCGCTCGAGCACGGAGCGCGACGTCAGGGGCATGACGCCGATCAGGGCGCCGTCGGCGTCGGACAGCAGGTCGGCGAGGTCGTCCTCGCTCCGGCAGACACCCTCCACGACCTCGAAGCCCTGCTCCTCGATCAGGTCCCGGCGGTTGAAGGGGTTCCGCTGCATCGCTACTTTCACGTTCCGCTCCTTGTCCGCTCTTGGGCAGGTTAGACGACGGGACAGAGCCCGCCGTCCAGGTTGATCGCCGTTCCGGTGATGTAGGCGCCGCGCTCCGAGACCAGGAACGCGATCAGGTCCGCGTACTCCTCCGCCTCGCCGACGCGCCCCAGCGGAACCCGCTTGCCCATCGCCTCGTAGATCGACTCGACGTCGACGCCCTGGCCTTCCGCCCGGCGCACCCACTGCTCGCTCTTGATCAGGCCGATGCAGATCGTGTTGACGCGGATGTTGTCGGCGGCCAGTTCGTTGGCGAGCGACTTGGTCAGGTTGATGCCGGCGGCGCGGGTGACGCTGGTCGGCAGTGCCCGCGCCGGCGCCGCCTTGCCGCCGCCGATCGTCGCGTTGACGATCGCGCCGCCGCCGCGCTCACGCATCGACGGCACCACGCCGCGGCAGAACCGCACCGCGCCCATCACCTTGAGTTCGATGTCGGCCATCCAGGCGTCGTCGCCCAGCGCTTCGAGGCCTTGGGCCGCAGAGGCGCCGGCGTTGTTGATCAGAATGTCGACTCCGCCGAACTCGGTCGTCACGGCTTCGATGAAGCGCTCGACATCGCCAGCGGACGTGACGTCGGCGGCCTGGGCGAGCACGTCGCCGCCGCCAACCGCGCGCAACTGGTCGGCGGCCCGCTCCAGGTTCTCCGCCCGCCGCGCGCAGATCGCGACCCGGGCCCCCTCGCTCACGAGCCGCTGCGCGGTCGCCAACCCCATCCCATCGCTGCCGCCGGTGACGATCGCCACCTTGCCGTCAAGACCAAGTTCGAGCATGCGTTCCGTCCTTGAGCTGTTCGAGTGAAACCGTGAGTGTGCCTGTGTCGGGCGGAGGCGTGCAAGCGCGAAGCGCGTACAGTAGAGAAACCCGCCGCAATGACGCCGGTTCTCTGGGTGCGCGGACCCTCTGGTCCGCTGCCGCCGCAGGCGGCCTGAATGCGCCGCCGCGAAGCGGCGACCTCAGCCGGCCGCCCGCGCCACCACCCCCCGCAACGGCGCCACCACCCCCTCGAACCGCGGATCCGCCCGCAGCGCCGCCAGGTCGGCATCGTTCTCGATCCAACTCAGGTGCGGATAGCCGTGCGTGATCGCCGATTCCAGGTACCGCAGGCCGCTTTCCGCATCGCCGCACACGCAGGCCACGCAGGCCAGGTTGTAGAGCGCCACGGCATCCTGCGGATCCAGCGCTTCCGCCCGCGCGGCCCACTCGAGGGCCTCGTCCGTCCGACCGTCACGGGCAAGAGCGACCGCGCCCAGGTAGATCGCGCGCTGGTCGTCGGGATAGCGCAGCAGGCGCCTTTGCACCCTGGCCATGGCGAGTTCCTGGAGTCGTGACGCTTCGGTCTTCCGGCCGAGCGTCGAGAGTGCCGAGGCGCAGATCGAGCAGGGGGCGTAAGCCGTCGGATCGGCCTCGATCGCCCGGAAGAAGAACGTGACCGCCTCCGCCATCTGACCCTGGGAAAAGCGGTGACGGGCGAAGTTGTGATTCGCCTCGAAGCTCAGCGGATCGAGTTCCAGGGCGCGCCGGAAGTGGACTTCGGCCTCCTCCATCCTGCCCTTCGTGCTGAGGGTCATCGCCCTCGCCGAGTGCGCCTCCGCGACTTCCGGCGCCAGCTCCAGGGCGCGCGAACTCGACGCGTCGGCCAGCCTGAGGTTCTCCGCGCTCGGTTCGTGGAACAGGTAGAGGGATGCCGAGCATTGCGCGGACGCCGCGTGGGCGAGGGCGTACTCGGGATCGAGTTCGATCGCTGCCGCGAACAGTGGCCGGGCCTCGTAGTAGGTCTTCTTGCGCGCCTGGTGGTAGAGACTGCGCCCCCGCAGGTAGAGGTCGTAGGCCTGGCTCGATGCGGTGCGCCGCGCCTCGTGCCGCGGCGCGTCCGGCGCCAGCCGCAGTTCCAGGGTCTCCGCGATGAGGGTCGCGGTCTGGTCCTGCAACGCGAAGACCTGCTGCGAGTTCCGCTGCCACTGCTCCGACCAGACCTGGAGCCCGGTCCGTGCGTCGGTCACTTCGACGCCGATGCGGAGCTCATCGCCCTCCTTGCGGACCGTGCCCTCCAGCACCAGGTCGGCGCCGATCTGCCGCCCGACCTCGCGGGGGTCGGCCAAGGCGTCGTACTGGAAGGACACGCCGCGGGCCGCGACCCGGAGGCCGACGACGTGCGCGAGACGGTGGAGGATCTCCTCGGCCATCCCCTCGCAGAGATGAGCCTGGTCGCGCTGCGGGCTGCGGTCGGCGAACGGCAGGACGGCGATCGAGATCCTCCGCTCTTCCTCCGGCGGCGAATCCGGGACCGCCGAGGCGCCGTCCGGTGCGGCCAGGTCCTCGATCACCGGGCCGACGAAGCGGAAACCGCGGCCGTAGACGGTGGTGATCCAGTCGGCGCTGCCGCCGCCGGCGCGGAGTACCTTGCGCACCTCGCTGACCGCGCGGCTGATCGCCGCTTCCGACACGTAGGCGCCGTGCCAGATGTTTCGCAACAGCTCTTCCTTGGACACCACCCGGTCCCTGTTGGCGACCAGGAAGGCCAGCAATTCGAACACCTTCGGCTGAAGCTGGCGCGGCTGTCCGGCCACCTCGAGGCCGTACTGCTCGGGCTTCAGCACAAAGGGGCCGAAGTAGAAGATCACCGACGGATCCTAGCGGACGGGCTCACGTTCCGGTTGCTTACCGCTTCAAGTCCGATCAACTTCCGCTGAGGTTTGGATCAAGCTAGTGGGCATGGCCAGCCCATAGCCTGTTCATGCCGTTTGAAGTGTGCCCGGTAGCCGATGGTCGGACGACCTCCGGCACGGGCAGCTTCAGGATCGCGAAGGCCGGGAACCGGAAGGGAGCGAAGGGCATGTTCAACCAGATGAGAACTCGAAACGCGCGGACGGTGGGCTGGGCCATGATGCTGGCCGTCCTGCTGCTGGTAGCCGTGCCGGCCGCGGGCCAGGGTCCCACCGGCCAGGTGCTCGGCCACGTGACGGACAGCGAGGGCGCCGCCGTCTCCGGAGCGACGGTCATCCTGCAATCGCAGGAGATCGAGGATCCGCTCGTCCTCACCACCGACGCCGACGGGTTCTACAACGCGACCAACGTGCGCCCCGCGACCTACCAGGTTTCGGTGGAGGCCACCGGCTACGCCGGCGCCCCCGTATCCCTCGCGGTGCGGGTCGGCAGCATTCAGCGCGTGAACTTCGAGATGGCAGCTCAAGCCGACGTGACGGAAGAGATCACCGTCGTCTCCGAGCGACCGCAGATCGAGTCGGTCGATTCCCGCGTGAACAAGTACATCACCTTCGAGGAGGTCCAGAGCCTGCCGCTCCCGAACCGGAGCTTCCTGGACGTGCTGAGGGTCCTTCCAGGGGTCCACGGGGGCCTCGCGACCGGCGGCCTTGACAACAGTGCCCCCAACAACAGCTTCAGCATTCACGGGGCGCGCATGAACCAGAACCAGTTCCTGATCGACGGCGTGGCCAACAACGACCTGAGCGACCTGAACTACGACGACCTGGCCACGTCCGAGACCCGGGCCGGGCCCCGGGCTTCCGCAGGCGCCGGCCAGAGGGGGTCGACCTTCTCGACGGGAACGGCGCTGCAGACCTACAACCTGGACGCCATCCAGGAGGTCCAGGTGTCGACCGCGACGTTCTCGGCCGAGTACGGCAACGCGTCCGGGGGCGTGATCAACATCATCACCCGTTCCGGCGCCGACCAGTACAACGCCTCGGCGACGGTTCAACAACAGCACGACGGGGTGGTGGAAGCGGGGTTCACGGGGCGGACCACGGACGACGCGGAACAGTTGGAGGGCCAGGACTTCACAATAAGACAGGCATCGCTGACCCTGGGCGGCCCCATCAACCGGGGCACGACCCACTTCTTCACCAGCTACGAGTACGACGACTATGAGATGGGCTACGACTACAACCAGAGCCACGTCTACATACGGGCCGTGCCGGTCGAATTGGGGTTGACCGCCAACGTGACCAACCGCGACCGCCTGACCGGCAAGCTGACCCACCAGTTCTCGGACTCGAACGACCTGAGCGTGTCGGGGAACTGGGTCAGCGAGCAGGCCGCCGTTGGGCACTCGCTCTTCCGCTCCAGCCAGGAACACATAGAGCACCAGGATCATGCCAACGACTCCCTGGGCCTGTCCGTGCGCCATGTTGCCGCCGTGGGTTCGGACATGACGCTCGAATCGGTGCTGGGCCGGGTGGGGGCCGACCGGAGCATGGAGTCCGACGCGGATCCGTTGCGGAAGTTGCGTCTCTACTTCCATGAGGAAGGCGGCGTCGTGTTCCATCTTGAGGGCGGCATCGGCCCTGAAGTCGACAACACGCTGGAGAGCTTCCAGTGGAAGGAACGCCTGTCCTGGCTCCGGGGCGATCATTCCCTGCGTACCGGGGTCGGCGTGGAGCGCTTCGGTCAGCGAACCATGCAGCCGGCGTGGCGAAGCTGGGGCTATGGGTTTGTCGACGACTTCTCAACCCCTCCGGCCAGTGGCGTATACCAGTTTCCGACCGACATCGACGTCTCGGTCGCGAACTCCCACCTCTTCATCCAGGACGACTGGTTCGTGAGCGACCGTTGGACGTTCAATCTGGGCGGGCGCTACGACCGGAACAACCTGGTCGACGACCAGACCGTCGAGGCGCGGCTGGGTGCTGCCGTCGATGTCGGCGGGAACGGCCGTTCCGTTCTCCGATTCGGCGCCGGGCTGTATCACGATCGGTCGAACCTGATCGGCCATACGGGGGCTGACCGGCCACCGCTCCTCTTCAGTGTGCCGATCGATCCCGTGACTCTCGAAATGGACCCGACGAGCGCGGGCTCGCAACCTCGCGAGCTAGTCGTTGATCCGAACCTCCACCTGCCCGAGATCGTCAAGTGGAACGTGGGCTACGAGCGCCAGCTCGGTGAGCGCAACACGATCAGCATCCACGTCTTCGGCTCCGACAGCGATGGTCTCTTCTTTACGGACTTCCAGAACAGGCGGTCATTCGCACTCGACGGAGCGCGGCCCGATCCCACCAAGGGAGATGTCCTCCTATACACCAACACTGGCTACAGCGAGGTCCTCGATGTCGAGGTCGAGTTCAAGCGCCGCTTTGCCAACGGCTCCCTGGTGCACGTGAGCTACACCAATCAGGACGCCGTCGGCAGTTCGTTCTTCGAGTTGATCTCGGGTAACTCCGTTCTCAATGGGGCGTCGCTCGGGTCCGATCTGGGGGACCCGCCCGCGCAATTCAATGGGCCGCTCAACACCGAGGTGGAGCACAGCTACAAGCTCTCAGCAGTAGGGAACCTGCCCTGGGGCCTCCAACTGGCGGGATTCCTGGACTACCGGTCCGGCAATCCCTTCACCGCCTGGGACCAGTCGTACATGCGATCACCGGGGGGCTGGGTCACCTATCCGTCGACTTTCTTCGAGGGCTTCAACACCAGGACCGGGCCGGACGTCTTCTCGGCCGATGTGCGTTTGGCCAAGACGTTCACCGTCAGGGAACGGCACGACCTTCACGTCTTCATCGATGTCTTCAACGCCACCGACCGGACGAACGTGACCGAGATGAGGGGTCTGCGCACCTGGAACATCGGTCACCCCAACGGCCCCACTTCGAACGCCGTCTTTCCAGAGATCCGGAGGCGCGGACCGCAGCGTTCGGCCCAGTTCGGGATCAGGTGGTCGATGTAGGGGGGTGGTGACGTGAACTCAGGGTCGTCCACGGGCCGCCTCGGTCCGCTGCTTGATTACCTGGGTTCGCTCGACGGCCGCGCCGACCTGGAGGTCCTGAGCGGTCTGCTGGGCGACATCCCGGTGACCCGGGCCGACCTCGGCGCCGCCTGCCGCTTCGGCGCGGACGGCTACCGGCGGAACCGGATCGCCGAGTCGGAGTGGTACGAGCTGGTCTGCATGTGCTGGTCCAGCGGGCAGCGGACCCCGATCCACGACCACCGCGGCTCGAGCTGCGCCTTCCGCGTCGTCGAGGGCGTGGCGACCGAGACCGCGTTCGAGCCGACGGCGTCCGGGCTCATTTGCCCCTGCGGTCGCCGCGAGCACGGGGCCGGCCGCGTCTGCGCCTCGGAGGAGGACGACTGCCACCAGGTCGCGAACACGCAGCCGGCTGGCGAGGACCTGATCACGCTCCACATCTACTCGCCGCCGCTGCGGCAGTTCAACGTGTACTCGCTGGACACGCCGACGGCTTCCGATCAGAGAAGGCCCGGCTGCTGCCGGTAAGGTTGGAGGCTCCAGCCAACCGTCGCAACCCCAAGGGGGAGTATCGACATGAGATTCACTCAGTGGACCGGACTGGCCGCGCTGGCGGCGGGCGCGCTGGCGCTCGGCTGCACCGAGCCGGCGCCGCAACTCCGCGTCGTCTACGCCGGCGACGCCGGCACTCCCCACGCGGACGGCTACCACGCGCTGCTCACGGAGCACTTCGACGTGCGGAGCATCGCGCGCAACGACCTGGCGACGGCCGACCTCAGCGACGCCGACGTCCTGATCGTTGACGGCCAGACGATCGACCGGTCGGAGGAGCGACCCCGGTCACTGCCGGCGGCCGAGGGAGTCACCTTGGAGACCCTGTCCATGCCCACCGTCCTGATCGGCGGCCAGGGGGCTCGTATCTCGGACGATCTGAACCTGTTGCTGGGCTGGCGATACGGGTGACTGTGCCTGTACTCCAGGGCTGTCGTGCCACAGTCCCCGACCCATCCGATCTTCAACGGCCCGCTACCCATCGAGCTGGAGCTCGAGGAGGTGCCGACGCCGCCCAAGTACAAGTACTACGAGTTGATGGAGGACGTCCCGGACACGATGACCACGGTCAAGGTCCTCAAGAAGGAATGGGACACCCTCAACCTGCCGGTCGGCTCTCGTCCGGACAACGGCGAGCCGGGTGTGGTGACGACCGGCGACGGCTTCCTCGATTCACCCGACACGGAGTGGATCGCCGGCGGCATGCACCTGAAGGGTCCGGATTACTTCGCGATCGGCCGCCAGGGGCGTCTGCTGCAGTGGGGGTTCTACGGCACGCCGGACGAGATGACCGAGACCGGCCAGCGGCTGCTGATCAACGCCGTCCACTACATCCACGGCTTCAGGGATCATCCGATCCTGACGACTCGTGAGGCCCGGCCTCGGGAGGGGCTGGCCACCAGCCTCGCCCTGCTCGACCTCTACGCGACCGAGGACATGAAGGAGTTCTACGACACGCCGGAGAAGGTGAAGGAGGCCCAGGAACGGGTTCTTGAGCGCACCTTCGGCGAAGAGGTTCCGGGGGCAGCGCGCGGCGACCGCGAAGAGCGGCAGGCCTGGTACGCGGAGAACGAGCCGTACCTCTACTGGGACGGCGCGCGCATCGGCAGCGAGTACGGCGGCAAGGCCTACTTCCGGCTCGACGGCCGCTACCGGATCGACGAGGACGCCAGGGCGCTGGGGATCGCGAACAACGACCCGGCCCTGCTGGAGCGCGCCGTCGCCGACCTGCACGAAGGGGTCGAGCCCGAACGCGCGCAGCGATTACTCAGCCGTTACACCGGCTTGAGCCATGACTCCGCCGACGAGTGGCAGGGCTGGCTCGACGAGACCGGAGACGCGCTGTTCGCCTCTGACTGGGGCGGCTACCGCTTCCGGCCGGCTGGCGGGCCCGGAGAACCGGACGTACGAGGCTCCTCCCGGTTCGCAGTCGACGGAGACGAACTGGAGAATCTCTCCGTCATCGTGAGTCCGGCGGTCGAAGTGACCATGTCGACGACCACCGACGGCGAGACGACGGTGGCCGTCCTCGACTTCAAGCTCGAACCGGGGTTCTGGATCTACGCCCCCGGCTCCGACGCGGAGTTCAAGTTCGGCGTCCGCGCGCCCGCGGGCTTCGGCCTCCAGGTCGCCGGCGAGCCCGTGTTGCCCAAGGTGGACGGCCAGGGCCGGATGCACGGCGACTTCCGGATCGAAGTGCCACTCGAGGGCGTGGGCAACGTGGCGACGCTCCTGGTCGACTACCAGGCCTGCGACGAAACGCTGTGCCACTTCCCGGTGACCGACGCCCGGCTGATGAGCAAGGTCGAGACCTAGCCGGTTCTGTCAGACCACGGGTCGACAACTCTCACGCCCGTGTTGCGGAACTCTCTCGTGTTCCTCGTGACGATGGAGAGGCCGCGAGTGGCGGCCGCTGCGACCAGAAAGGCGTCCGGGATGTGGTCGTCGAGCGGTTCGCCCCGCCGGCGCTTCTCTTCCATGATCCGCGCGCACGCCCTGGCGTCGTCGGCGGTCCAACTGAGGATCCGCTGGTCGAAGCACTCGTCCAGGACATTCTGGAACCGGGCGGCAAGGTTCTCGCGCCGCTTACCGGAATCGAGGCGGCCGATGCCGTCGAGGATCTCCCAGACGGTGATGGGCGAGAGTCCCATTCCCTCAGGGGCGATGCTGTCGACGAACTCGGATACGCGCGGTTCAGGATGCGGGCGCATCATCTCCGACACGACGTTCGTGTCGAGAAGCCACGCGATGGGAGGGCTCACGCCTCGCCGTCGTCCGCGAAGCTGACCGGCTTGTGTCGATATCGCCGGCGGGGTGGCAACTCGACCCCGCGCTCTGGACCGAAGTGCCTCCTGAACACCTCGGAAGGCTTGAGGCGCCGTTCCGTTTTCTCTCGTTTCTCATGAATGAGGCGGCGAACGTACTCTTCCATCGAGAGGCCGACATGGCGGGCTTCCTGTCTCAGCCAGGCCTTGTCCCCCGGGTCGATGTCGCGGACGGTGATGACGGAACCCATCGCGAGACAGATGCTAGCACGGAGTGCTGTCAGTGAGTCGATGCCGAAGCTCAGCCGAGCTTCCCGGACCTTGCCCGTCCTGGCAGGACGGCGCTGCGCGTAGAGTCGGACCGCCTGCAATGATCACGAGACGCGGCTTCCTCTCCAGCGCCGGAATCGCGGCGGCCGGCCTGACCGCCGGCCTGACCGCGGCCCGGCAGGCGGCCGCGGCGTTGGCTCAACACCCCGAGGCGTCGAACATGAAGATCACCGAACTCGAGACGATCCTGATCGACAACATCGACCCGCCGATCGGGCACCGGAAGTGGCTGTTCATCCAGCTCAGGACGGACGAGGGTCTGGTCGGTCTGGGTGAGCGCGTCTCCGGCGGCGCAACGAACCTGAAGCCGCAGATCGAGCTGCTGAACGATCTGTTCGATCGCTTCGTGGTCGGCCAGAGCCCCTTCGACGTGGAGAAGATCTGGCAGCGGATGAAGACGACGCTCCACGACTACAGCCACCCCGGGCTGTACGGCGTGCCGGCGTTCTCGGCGATCGAGATGGCGTGCTGGGACCTGATCGGCAAGGCGACGAACCAGCCGGTCTACAACCTCCTCGGCGGCAGGTACCACGACAAGTTACGCGCCTACGCGTACCTGAACAGCTCCGGCATCTGGGACAACCCGTCCCTGGCCGGCGAACGGGCGCAAGAGCTGGTCGACCGCGGCATCACCTGCTGCAAGCTCGACCCGTTCTCACCGATCACCGGTCCGCCGCGGGACTACTCGCTGAAGACGATCCGGCACGTGGCGACCATCTTCCGCGCGATGCGGGACGCGGTCGGCGACGAACTGGAGATCGGCATCGGCACCCACGGCCAGTTCTCGACCGCGGTCGCGCTGCGGGTCGCCGACATTTTGGAGGAGTTCGACCCGTTCTTCTTCGAGGAGCCGGTTCCGCCCGAGAACGTCGACGAGATGGCCCGCGTTGCCGCCCACACCAGCATCCCCATCGCCACCGGGGAGCGGCTGGTCAACATGTTCGAGTTCGCGGAGGTGCTGGAGAAGCAGGCGGCCCAGATCATCCAGCTCGACGTCGGCCAGTGCGGCGGCCTCCTGGTGGCGAAGAAGATCGCCGGCATGGCCGAGACCCGCTACGCGATGATCGCGCCGCACATGTACTGCGGCCCGGTCGCGGCGTCGGCGGCGATACAGCTCGACACCTGCTCGCCGAACTTCCTGATCCAGGAGTTCAACACGAACGACCTGCACAGCGACATCTTCGTCGAGCCGATCAAGTTCGAGAACGGGTTCATCGAACCGCCGACGGGGCCGGGTCTGGGCGTCGAGCTCGACATGGCGGTCGTCGAGAGGCACCGAGCCGCTTGACCAGTGGTCTGACGCTGGCGATCCTCGCCGCCGGCCGTTCGGCGAGGTTCGGCCGACCGAAGACGCTCGAGCCGGTCGGTCCGGCCGGCGAGGTGCTGTTCGAGTACGCGATCTGCGACGCGGTCCGCGCCGGCTGCGGGAAGGTCGTGTTCGTGACGTCGGCGGACTGGAACGACCAGCTCATGAGCCGGGCGGCCGAACGGGCCGGCGGTGCCGTTCCCGTCGACTCTGTGATCCAGAGCCTCGACGACCTGCCGGGCGGCGCGGCGCCGCCGGCCCAGCGGGCCAAGCCATGGGGGACCGGCCACGCCGTCCTCGCGTTGCGGAAGAAGATCGAGGAGCCATTCCTGGTCGTCAATGCGGATGACTTCTACGGCCCGAGGGCGGTCGAGTCGTTCGGCCGCCGGGTCGGTGAGCTGCTGGACGCTGGCCACGACTCGCACTTCCTCGCCGCCTACGAACTCCACCGCACCGGCGTTTCCCGGACGAGCGGCGTCAACCGCGGCATCCTCACTGCAGGCCGGGACTCGACCCTGGAAGGGATCGACGAGGTCTACGACGTGCGGGAGACCGATTCCGGCCTGGTCGGCCGCGATGGCGACGGTGAAGCTCGATCGCTGGTCCCCGACTGTCCGTGCTCGATGAACCTCTGGGCCTTCCAGCCCTCGATCTTCGGTCTCCTCGAAGCCGCGTTTGCCGACTTCCACGCTGGCCTCGACGAGCCGCAACAAGACGAGTTCCTGCTGAGCGAGACGGTCGGGCAACTGATCAGTGCTGGGCCCGCCCATGTCAGGCTCCTGCCGATGACGCAGAGCACTGCGGGACTCACATATCCGGGGGACTTACCGCCAGTCGCAACGACCTTGCGGCAGTGTGTGGACGTGGGCGACTACCCAGCCAACTTGGGCGACTGGTTCACCGCTCGCGCTTCCCGCAGACCCGCGTGAGCGATCCCGGCCGGCACCGACCTCCAGCCAGCCGCGGGTCGGGGGAGAGGGTCCCAGGGGGCTGTCGGCAAGCGATGCCCGATGACCTCTCATCGACCGACGCCCAACCGGAGCGCAGCCGACCGCAGCGAGCACCCACCTCCCATTCACGAAGAAAGTGCGAGCGGCCCCTGGGACCCTCTCCCCCGACCCGTGGTTGTCAAGTGCGTCCGTCGCCGTTGCTGCGCTCGTCGCCGTTGCCGTCGTCGCCCCAGCCATGCGCCTGAACGGTCTCGACTGGACCGTCCTCGCCGCCTACGGCGCGCTCGCCCTCGCCGTCGGTCTCGTCTTCGCCCGGCGCGCAGGCGCCGGCACGGGGCAGTTCTTCCTCGCCGGACGGAACCTGCCGTGGTGGCTGCTCGGCACGTCGATGGTCGCGACGACGTTCTCGACCGACACGCCGAACCTGGTGACGGACCTGGTCCGGAACGGCGGCGTCTCCGGCAACTGGATGTGGTGGGCGTTCCTGATCACCGGCATGTGCACGACGTTCTTCTACGCGAAGCTGTGGCGACGCTCCGGCGTGTTTACGGACATCGGGTTCTACGAACTCCGGTATTCGGGGCGGGCGGCGGTGTTCCTGCGCGGCTTCCGGGCTCTGTACCTCGGCGTGTTCTTCAACGTGATGATCATGGCGGCGGTGCTGCTGGCCGGGATCAAGATCGGCGGCGTCCTGCTGGGCGCCGACAAGTACACGACGGTGCTCGTCGCGGCGGCGGTGACCGCCGTGTACTCCGCGACTTCCGGCCTGTGGGGTGTCGTCGTCACCGACCTCATGCTGTTCGTCATCGCGATGGCGGGCTCGGTCGCTGCCGCCTGGTACGCACTCGCGCACCCGGCCGTCGGTGGTCTCTCCGGCCTCGTCTCGAACCCGGATATCGCGGCGCGGCTCGCCCTGCTACCCGACTTCGCAGACTGGGAGACCGCGGCCACCGTGTTCCTGATCCCCATCGCCGTCCAGTGGTGGTCGACGTGGTACCCGGGCGCCGAACCGGGAGGCGGCGGCTATGCGGCCCAGCGCATGCTCGCGGCGCGCAGCGAGCGGGACTCGATGGGCGCGACGCTGTGGTTCAACATCGCTCACTACGCGCTGCGGCCGTGGCCATGGATCCTGGTCGCGCTGGCGTCCCTGATCGTCTACCCAACCCTGGACTCGATCGCCGAGGCCTTTCCGCACCTCGATCCGTCGATCATCCGGCATGACCTCGCCTACCCGGCGATGCTCGTCTTCCTGCCGCATGGCCTGCTCGGCCTGGTCGTCGCGTCGCTGGCGGCCGCCCTGATGTCGACGATCTCGACCCATCTGAACTGGGGCGCCTCCTACATCGTGGACGACGTGTACCGGCGCTTCGTCCGGCCGGGCCGCGGCGAGTCGCACTACGTCCTGGTCGCCCGGCTGTCCACGATCGGTCTGGTGGCGCTGGCGGCGGTGGTCGCGCTGTGGCTCGAGAACGCAATGCAGGCGTTCCAGATCCTGCTCCAGATCGGCGCCGGTACGGGGCTCATCTTCCTGCTGCGCTGGTTCTGGTGGCGGATCAACGCCTGGTCCGAGATCTCGGCGATGGTCGTGTCGTTCGCCGTCGCCGTGTGGTTTCAGTTCGGCCACGCCGCCGTCGGTCTGACGCTGCCTTCGGCTGCGGCTCAACTCCTGCTCGGCGTCGGGCTCACCACGACGGTCTGGTTCGGCGTCACGATGGCCACCCGGCCGACGGAGACGGCGGTTCTGCAATCGTTCTACGACCGCGTGCGGCCATTCGCGGGCGGCTGGCGGAGGGTCGTCGAAACCCGGGCGGACGAGCCCGGCAGCGCCACCGCGGCGCTGCTCGCCTGGATGCTCGGCTGCGCGGCGGTCTACGCCGCGCTGTTCGGGACCGGTATGGCGCTCTATGGACGTCTCGGTGCTGCGGTCGTCCTCGGCATCGCCGCGCTGGCGGCGGCGTATGGCCTGTTCCGCCTCCTGCCGCGAACGGCCTAGATCTCCTCGAAGCTCGCCGAGAAGTGCGGCAGCGCTTCGGGCGCGTCCACGATCCGGAGCCCCCGAATCCTCTCGCGCTCGGCGTACAACTCCACCAGCGCCTCCACGACATAGTCCATGTGGGACTGCGTGTAGACCCGCCGCGGCACGGCTAGCCGGACCAGATCGAGCGGCGGCTGCTGCCGTGCGCCGAACATGACGGTGCCCACCTCGCAGGTGCGGATGCCGGCATGCCGGTAGAGAGCGACGACGAGCGCCTGGCCGGGGAGCTGCTCGCGGGACAGGTGCGGACAGAACCGGCAGGCGTCGATGTAGATCGCGTGGCCCCCTGGCGGCTCGACGATCTGGATGCCGGCTTCCAGCAGCTTCTCGCCGACGTACGTCGTGCTGCGGATCCGGTAGCGCAGGTAGTCCTCGTCGAGCACTTCCCGGAAGCCCTGCGCCATTGCTTCGAGATCGCGTCCGGCGAGCCCCCCGTAGGTGACGTAGCCCTCGGTGAGGATCGTCAGCTCGCTGGCGCGGCGGAACAGCTCCTCGTCGCGCAGGAGCAGCAATCCCCCGATGTTGACGATCCCGTCCTTCTTGGCGCTGATCGTGGCGCCGTCCGCGAGGTCGAACATCTCGCGTGCGATGTCCCTTGCGGAACGCTCCCGCTGGCCGGCTTCCCGCTCCTTGATGAACCAGGCGTTCTCGGCGAACCGGCAGGCATCCAGGAACAGCGGCACGCCGTGCCGGCGGCACAGGTCCCGGGTCGCGCGCAGGTTCTCCAGGCTCACGGGCTGGCCGCCGCTCGTGTTGCTCGTCACCGTGCACATGACGACGGGTACGCGGGAGCTTTCGGCCGCAAGCAGCGACTCCAGCCGGTCCAGATCGAGATTGCCCTTGAAGGGGTGACGGATCGTCGGATCCGTCGCCTCGGGAATGCCGAGGTCGACCGCCCGGGCGCCGCTGTGTTCGATGTTCGCCCGGGTCGTGTCGAAGTGGGCGTTGTTCGGCACGATCTTGCCGTCGCCGCCGATCAGGTCGAAGAGAATCCGCTCGCTGGCGCGCCCCTGGTGGGTCGGCAGCATCCGCTCGAACCCCATGATCTCCTCGACCGTCTCGCGCAGGCGCAGGAAGCTGGTCGAGCCGGCGTAGCTCTCGTCGGCGCGCATGACCGCGGCCCACTGCTGCGCGCTCATGGCGCCGGTACCGCTGTCCGTCAGGAGGTCGATCAGCACGTGCTCCGCCGCCATCTTGAACAGGTTGAAGCCGGCTCCCTGGAGCACCTCTTCGCGTTGCCCGGGGCTGGCGAGGCGGATCGGCTCGACGGCCTTGATGCGGAAGGGTTCGATGATCGTCTTCATGGCGCCTTCCTATACTGACGGAATGCCTCTTCCGGCCGATCTGCTGCGGCGGGACGCGGAGGAGGCGGTACGCCTGATCGCGCTCGATCTTCTCTCGCAGGCGCGCGGGGCCGCGCCGCGCTGCCTCGACCCGGAGGACGCCGAGGGCCTCCACGACTTCAGGGTTTCCATCCGGCGGTTGCGGAGCACGCTGAGCGCCTGGAAGGGACTGCTGCGTGGGGTGGTGAAGAAGCGCGACCGGCGGACGCTCGCCGGGTTCCAGAGACGGACTGGCGCCGGTCGTGATACCGAAGTGGCGCTCGTGTGGCTGGCTGAACAGGTCGACGAGTTGGAGTCGGTGTACGGCCCCGGCTGTGCGTGGGTCGAGAGGCGACTTCGTTTGGAATTGCGAGCGCAATCAGGCGACGAGAACCGGGCGGTGTGCAGCGAGTTCACCGAGTGGGCCGGCGGCTTCGAGTCGCGCGTGGCCGACCGGGTGCCGGCGGGAGGCGCTGGCCCGCCGTACTCCCAGGCGCTTTCCGAGCGCCTGGAGTGGATCGCTCACCGGCTGGAGGCTCGCGTCAACTGCATTGGCGACGACCGGAAGCGGGGCCCCCACAGGGTGCGCATAGCCGGCAAGCGCCTCCGCTATCTGGTGGAACCAGTACGCGCCCAAAGCGACGTGGTGATCTCGCTGGTCGAGCGCTGCAAGCGGCTCCAGGATGTGCTGGGCACGCTGAACGACGCGAACGTCCTTGGCGACCTGTTGAGAGGGTTGCGAGACGAGGTTCAAGAATCGACCGCGGAGGAGCCCGGAGTGCTCGAGTTGTGCCGGCTCAACTGGCTAAGGGCGGATTCCAGCTACCGGTCGTTCCGACTCGACTGGCTGGAAGACGGCGGCATGCGGACGCTC
Source organism: Holophagales bacterium (assembly GCA_009845425.1). Taxonomy (GTDB): domain Bacteria; phylum Acidobacteriota; class Thermoanaerobaculia; order Multivoradales; family Multivoraceae; genus Multivorans. The sequence goes on along the minus strand of VXZQ01000001.1, from coordinate 170,599 downwards.
CTCGACGAAGCCGCTGCTCTAGCTCGCCAGCTCCGGGATGCAGACGATCTGTCGGACCGTCGTCCTACACCGCCACGGGCGTCAGGCTGAACACGCGGGCTTTCTTGGCTGCCGCCTCGAGGTCGCCTCGACGCAGGGCCTGCCGTACATCGTCAAGTCGGTACGCGTCCTCCAGAGACAGGTGCGGCGACCATTCCTCGGGCTCCTCCAGCAGGTCGACGTCTACTTCCGCGACGTACTTCCCCTCCTGAATGAGCTTTGTCCGTCTGGTTCGCTTCATCTTCTTCTCCGCCGGAATCCAGGCTCCCACTTCTCTGGGTCAGGCAAGTATGCCGTAACCAAGACGGCAGGCTCCGTTTGGCCAGCGGGAAGACCCCATACGGTGTGGGCGAGACGCCCGTCTCTTGTTCGTTGGAGCAGTAGAACGCATGGCCCCTTCGGGTAGTCCGGATAGTCCTCAAGCAACTCGGCCTCGCTCACACCTTCGACCATCTCGCGGACGAGCAGTCCATCGGCTGCGAGCTCGTCGTAACCGTGCTCCGAGATCCTGACATTGCCGTCGGAAACGAGGGTCCTGATCTGGTCGAAGGTACTAGCCACGCTGCTCTTGAGTCCTCCCCTACTCGGCCGAGGTGGGCTCTAGGACTCCTCGCCTACCAGCACCACAGGCGGTACTCCAAGGTCCATGCCCGACACGGCGAAGGCTGAACGGAGTGTGTCGCTCTCGTTCATCTTCAGGTCGTCGGCCCATACGACCTTGCCTAATACGCCGGCGCGGCCCCAGGCCACGTTCCTCGAGCAGGTTGACGGGCGTTGACGCGGAGCTGACAACGTCCAGAGTCCGCTGCATAAGGCAGCCAAAGGTGAGTTCCTCGGGAGGGCAGTCGTCTACCGCGAAGCCGCAACTCCTGGTTCTTCGGGAGAAGCCGACATCCACAAAGAGCCACAGCCCTGAACTCCTCGAAGCGTCCTCCGGAGTGGCCTCTACGAAGAGTGGGTTGGCCTCTCTTCCTGGGCGCGGCGTCATAGGCGGCTGAGGCTACCCGAGACTGACCAGACGCAACCTTCTATCTACGGTTGGTTCCCGTAGCATGGGGTGTCTGAGGAGATCGTTGTGCGTAGCCCTGAACCGCTGCCCCCAGGCATCGTAGACACGGGAACGGTGCCTTTTGCTTGGATCGAAGCATTGTGGCGTTTGGCGAGGTCCCGATGAACCGCGTGTTTGGTGCCACGGTTCTTTTGGCCGTGATCGCCGGATCCGTCGCGGCCCAGGAACTCGCGTGGCGGGAACTCCCCGACATGCCCGCCGGCAAATGGGAGGCCGCGACGACAGTCATCGACGGCAGGTTCTACGTGTTCGCCGGCTACGAGGGTCCGGTCCGGTCGAGCAAGCGGGTGGACGTCTTCGATCCGGCGGATGGGAGCTGGACGCGAATCCAGGACATGCCGAGCGCGGTCAGTCACCTGAACGCGGTTCGCGACGGCCGCACCGTCTGGTTCGCCGGCGGCTTCAAGGACGGCTACAAGGGCCACACGATCGCCGAGGTCTGGAGCTACGACCTGGATCTGGACCGCTACACGGCCGCGCCGCTGCTGCCCGAGCCGCGAGCCGGCGGCGGACTGGCTCTGGTCGGCCGCAAGCTGCACTACTTCGGTGGCCTGAAGGTCGACCGGGACACGGACGCCGCCGACCACTGGGTCCTCGAGCTGGACGACTGGGCCGGAGGCTCGGCGATCTGGCGGAACGCGGCGCCGATGCCCGACCCGCGCAACCAGTTCTCGGCAGTCTCGATCGGCAACCGCATCTACGCGATCGGCGGTCAGTACAACCACGACAGCCAGCAGCTCGACCAGGCTCGGGTCGACATCTACGACGCCGAAACCGACTCCTGGAGCCGCGGTCCCGAGCTGCCGAAGGGCCACTCCCACGGCGAAGCCGGCACCTTCGTCCACGAAGGCCGCATCGTCATGGTTGGCGGCCACACGACGCCCGCCGGGGGAACGAAGTCGATCGACCCGGACATCCTGGTGCTCGAGCCGGGTGGGGAGTGGGAGTTTCTCGGCAGTCTGCCGATGCCGCTGTCGTCGCCCGCTGCGGCGATCATCGGCGGCAAGCTCTACGCAGCCGGCGGCTCGGCGACGGGCCGTGGCGCCCAGGCGAAGATGTGGGTGGCTGACCTGCCCTAGCGGATGGGACTACTCCGCCTCCAGCGCCCGCCGCGGCTCGGCGCGAGAGGCGCGCCGAGCCGGCAGGAACGAGGCCATCACGGCGATCGCCAGTAGCACCAGCGCCGCCATGCCGAACGCCAGCGGGTCGCGGGGAGTCCGGCCGTCGAAGAGCAGCGGCTCGACGAAGCGGCCCGCCCAGAGCGCGGCGATCGTACCGGCCGCGACACCGGCCGCCGCCAGGGCGAAGCCGCGTGCCAGCACCATGCGCAGGACGTTGGACGCCCTGGCGCCCAGGGCGCGACGGATGCCGAACTCGTGCTCACGCTGTCGTACGCCGAAGGCGATGACGGCATAGAGCCCGATGGCCGCGAGCGACACCGCGAGCATCGCGGAGGCGGCGAACAGGCGCGTTCCGGTTCTCCAGGTGCGAATGCGTGACGCGAACTGTGTGGAGAGGTTCCGGACGTGGTGTCCCGGCAGTTCCGGAAACAGCTCGGCCAGGGCACCAAGGACCGCCGCTTCGACGCGCCCGGGGCTTCCGGCGGTGCGGACGATCAGCGAACGCTGAATGCTCGTCCATCCCGACAGGGCCGGGTCGGATGAGGCCTGGGAGAGGGGCAGGTAGTAGACGGGGTCCGTTTCGGGCAGAGTCCAGTTCACGGCGGGTTCCACCACGCCGACCACCGTTGTGCAGTCGGCGTCGCTGCTGACGAACAGGCAACGACCGATGGCGCTCCGACCGGGCCAGGCCTGGCGGGCGAAGGACGTATTGACGACGGCGGCCTTCTGTGTCCCTTCGCTGTCCCACTCCGTGAGGCCGCGGCCTTCTCGAATGTCCAGACCCGCGACGTCGAAGAAGTTGGGTGTAGTGAAGTTCACGTGGGGACCGGAGCGGAACGGCAGGCGGTCGAGTCCCTCGATGCGCAGATCCGCGTACACCGCACCGCTTCCCGACATGGGTGAACTCGTTCCCTGCGCGACGTCCAGCACCTCCGGTACGTCCCGTACGCGGGCTTCCATGGTCCGGATTGCGCTCTCGTCGAGCGGTGCACCGTCCAGGCCATCCAGTCGGGTGTCACCGTGGAAGCTCCCCAGAGTCACCGTGAGCAGGTGCTCCTTCGCGTAGCCGACGTCGACCTGGCGCGCCGCTTCGAAGGAACGGTAGAACACGGCCGTCCCGCTCAGCAGGACCACCGACAGCGCGGCCTGGACCACGATCAGGCCGGTGCGGACGGGCGTTCCGAGCGCGCTGGCGCCCCGGGAACTGTCGAGTCTCTCGAGACCCCGGCTGCGCGCTGCGTACACGGCGGGTGCCAGCGCTGCCGCCAGGCCGATCCCGAGGACGGCGATCCCGGTGAACCCGATTGCCGTTGCGCCCAGCGGATCTTCGGCCCACTGGTAGTTGGGCAGGAGCGTTCGGCGAAGGGCGTCGCCCGTAGCTGCCGCCACCGCCAGCGCGACAACGCCGGAGAGGGCGGCGAGAGCCAGGCTCTCCGTCACCAGGAGACGTCCGATTCCCCATCGTCCCAGGCCGAGCGCGTAGCGCACTGCCAACTCGCGTCGCCTTGCAGCGATCCGCAGCATCAGCAGGTTCGACATGTTGACGGCCGCGATGAGGAGCACCACCAGCGTGATCCCGCTCGCGACCAGTGGCAGGCGCATGTGGCGCCGCAGCGTGACGGGGCCGCGGGTTCGAAGGATCGGGCCGAGAGCCACGGTCGCCTCCTGGTCCAGGGAGTCCGAGAACCGCGAGCCGGCACGCGCCGCGCGGACAGCGGCCGTCACCGCGGCGCCGGCGGCCTCCTCCGTCGCGCCGGGCGCCAGCCGGACGAACGGCGTGAGGTAGAAGGTGCTTCCGTACCGTCTCCAACTGTTCCCCCGGCTGGCCGTTGCCGCGTGTTCGAGAGGCAGCCACACATCGACGGCATTGGAGCGGGGGCCCGAGAAGCCGGGCGGCAGCACGCCGACGACGAGGTAGGTGACGTCCTCGAAACTGAGCGTCGTGCCGAGCGCTTCCTCCGCGCTGTCGAACCGCTGCCGGCGGTAGCCGTCGCTGATCACCGCGACGGGTTGCGCCGCCAGGTCGTCGTCCGCGGCGGCGATCAGCCTTCCGGCCGTAGGCGCCACGCCAAGGAAGTCGAAGAAGTTCTCCGTGACCCAGGAGACCGTTAGGTTCTCGGCGCGTTGACCACGTCCGTTCGTCCTGAACGAGACCCGGTGACCCGCGACGCCGTCGATGAGTGGGCTGTCGGCGGCACTCAGGGCGTCGAAGTCGAGCCATTGCAACGCATCGACTACCCAGCTTCGACCGGTGGAGACGCCGCGATCGCCCGGATCGATGCGCTCGCTGACCCAGAGGCGATGAACGCGGTCCGGGTCCTCGATGTGGGGTGGCGCTTGCAGAAAGAGACGAGACAGCATCTCGTACATCGGGGCGTTCAGTCCGATGCCGAGTGCCAGCGTGAGGACCACTGCGCAGGTGTAGCCGGCGTTGTGTCGCATCATCCGGAAGGCGGCGCGGATGTCCTTGAGGAGCAGCTCCATGGGCGCCCAGCCCCAGGCTTCGCGGGTCTGCTCGCGAATCAGCGTGACGTTGCCGAAGTTGCGCCGTGCCTCGGCTTGGGCTTGTTCGAGAGACAGGCCCGCCTCGACTCGCACTTCCGCCTCTTCAGCAAGATGGAAGCGGATCTCGTCGTCGAGGTCGGCGTCCCTCCGCCGACGGTGCCAGCTCGAACACAGGCGAAACAGGAACTGCTTCAGCATCCGGTTAGGTGCGCTACTCAGCCTCCAGCGCCTGACGTGGGTCGGCGCGAGAGGCCCGGCGGGCTGGCACGAGCGAGGCCATCACCGCGATGGTCAGAAGCACGAGCGCCGCGGCGGCGAACGCGAGCGGGTCGCGGGGAGTCCGGCCGTCGAAGAGCAGAGGTTCCACGAACCTGCCCGCCCATAGTGCCGCGAGCGTGCCGGCGACGACACCGACCGCCGCCAGGAAGAAGCCGCGCGCCAGCACCATGCGCAGGAGGCGCGACGACCGGGCGCCCAGGGCGCGCCGGATGCCGAACTCGAGTTCACGCTGTCGTACGCCGAACGCGATGACGGCATAGAGGCCGATGGCGGCGAGCAAGACCGCTAGAGCGGCGGAAGCGCCGAACAGGCGCGTTCCGATCCTCCACGTTTCGATCTGTGACGCGAAGATGGCAGGAAGGCTCTGCACGGTGTGGCGCGGAAGATCCGGGAACAGATCGGCCTGTACGCCGAGCAGCGGCGTTGCGACCTCTCCGGGGTTGTCGCGGGTGCGGACGATCAGCACGCGCCGGCTGGCGGCGAATCCGGACAGCGACGTACTTGAGGTTGTTTGGGAGATGGGCAGGAAGTAGACCGGATGGCCGTCGGTGGCCAGCAGACCAAACTCGAGCGCGGACTCCACGACGCCTACTACCGTCGTGCAGTCGGTCGCCTCGCTGCCGACGAAAAGGCACCGGCCGACCGGGTTCCGGCTCGGCCAGGCCTGCTTGGCGAACGTCTCGTTGACGACCGCGACCTCCTGGGTGTTCGCGCGGTCCCACTCGTTGAAGCCGCGGCCCGCGAGAACCTCCAGGCCCGCCACGTCGAAGAAGTTGGTTGACGTGAGATTGACGTAGGGGCCGTAGCGGAACGGCGGGCTGTCGTGTCCTTCCACGCGGAGGCCCCCTAACATCGCGATGCGGCCCATGGGCGTGTTCGTGCCCTGGGCCACCTCCCTCACCCCTGGCAGATTCCGAACCCGGGCTTCCATGGCGCTGAGTGTGCTCTCGTCGAGCGGGCTACCGCCGAACTCCCCCAGTTCAACCGTCAGCAGGTACTCCTTTGCGTAACCGATGTCCACCTGGCGTGCCGCTTCGAACGAGCGGTAGAAGACGGCAGTCCCGCAGAGGAGGACCAGCGACAATGCGGTCTGAACGACGATCAGGCCGGTGCGGACCGGCGTACCGAGTGCGCGGGCACCTCGCGAACTGTCGAGTCTCTCTATCTGCCGGCTCTTCGCCGCGTACATGGCGGGCGCAATGGCCGCGCAGAGGCCGACCGCAAGCACGGCGATCCCCGTGAAGCCGATAGCCGTGACGTTCAGCGCGTCCACGGTTCCCTGATGTCCTGGCAGCAGCGTCAGGCGCAGGAGGCGACCGACAACCGTGGCCACGATCAACGCCACGGCGCCGGAGGCCGTGGCGAGCACCAGACTCTCGATCGCGAGGAGGCGCCCTACGCCCCATCTGCCGGCACCGAGCGCGTAGCGGACGGCCAGTTCGCGACGGCGGGCCGCCACCCTCACCGTCAGGAGGTTGGACATGTTGACGGTCGCAATGAGGAGGACCAGCAGCGTGACGCCGCCTATGACAAGAGTCAGGCGCATCTGGCCGGGCAACGAGGAGGGACCTCGGGTCCTCAGGATGGGACCCAGCGCCACAGTCGGTTCGGGATCCCAAGGGAGCCCGCGCGGTGAGTCGGCGCGTGCCGCCCGCACTGCGGCGGTCGCCGCGGCGTTGGCGGCTTGCACGGTCTGACCGGGCGGCAGTCGGGCCAAGGGCGTTAGGTCGAAGCCACTTCCGAAGTCCCGCCACTGGTCGCCGCGGACGGCCGTTACTGCGGGCTCGAGTGGTAGCCATACATCCGTTCGGCCTGGGTCCGGTCCGGAGAAGCCTGGCGGTAGGACGCCGACGACGACGTACGTGAGTTCGTCGAACTCGAGCGTCGCGTCGAGTGCTTCCTGCGGATTGGCGAACCTCTCTCGGTGGTAGCCGTCGCTGACTACGGCGACGGGTGTCGCCGCCGCGTCGTCGTCGTCCGGGCCGATCAACCGGCCGATGGCGGGCTCTACTCCCAGGAGATCCAGGAACTCGCCAGTGACCCAGGAGACCCTGAGGTTCTCGGCGGTTTGACCGCGTCCGTTCGGCGTGGATCTGGGAGCCGTGTAACCCGCGACCGCGCCGATGGGCCCGTTGTCGGCGCTCAGCGCGCTGAACTCGTGCCACTGCATCCGGTCGCGAGCAAAGGCGGGACCCGTGAAAGATCCGCGATTCTCCGAGTCGTCGCGCTGGCTCAGCCAGACGCGATGAACGCCCTTCGGGTCCTCGATATGGGGTGGCGGCAGAAGGAAGAGCCTTGACAGCATCTCGTACATCGGAGCGTTGAGTCCGATGCCCAGTGCCATCGTGAGGACCACGGCGCAGGTGTAGCCGGTATTGCGTCGCATCATCCGGAACGCGGAGCCGACGTCCCTGAGAAAGCGCTCCGCCGGTGCCCACCCCCAGGCCTCGCGGGTCAGTTCGCGAGTCAGCAGGACGTTGCCGAAGTCGCGCTGTGCTTCGGCGCGCGCCTGTTCGGGATCCAGGCCGGCGTCGATCCGTTCTTCCGCTTCCGCGGCGAGGTGGAAGCGGATCTCCTCGTCGAGCTCGGCGTCCTGGTGTCGCCGGGACCAGATGGAGCCTAGACGGTTGTAGAGGAGCCGCAGCATCACCTGGTCTCCCGGCTCAGTCCGCCGGACGCAGCACCCTGGTCACGGCGACCGAGAGTTGCTGCCACCGCGACTGCTCGACGACGAGTTGCCGGCGGCCGGTCCGGGTGAGCCGGTAGTACCTGGCGCGCTTGCCCTTGTCGGACGTCTTCCACTTCGCCGCGATCCAGCCGCGCGCCTCCAGCCGGTGCAGGGCCGGATACAGCGAGCCGGTCTCGATGCGGAGCGCGTCTTCCGATACGCGCTGGATGTGCCCGGCGATCGCATGACCATGCGCCGGGCCGTAGACCAGTGTGCGCAGGATGAGCAGGTCCAGCGTGCCGTAGAGAAGCTGGTTGCGGGGACTTGCTGGCGTCATGGTGTAGACAAGCTACTCCATATGACGTAGATTGTCTACACCATGAATACGCTGATTCATCTGGAGAACGTCTCCAAGGTCTTCTACACGGACGAGATCGAAACCCACGCCCTCGATGGAGTCACTCTCGACATCGACTCGGGCGAGTACGTCGCGGTGTCGGGGCCGTCCGGCTGCGGCAAGTCGACCCTGCTGTCGATCCTCGGTCTGCTCGATACGCCGACGGCCGGCGACTACACCCTGAACGGCTATCCCGTGGCGCAGTTGAAGCAGTCCGAGCGAGCCCGGATCCGCAACCGCGAGATCGGCTTCATCTTCCAGAACTTCAACCTGATCGGCGACCTGACCGTCTACGAGAACGTCGAGCTTCCGCTCACGTATCGGGGAATCCGGCCGAGGGAGCGGCGCGAGCTGGTGGGCCAGGCGCTGGAGAAGGTGGAGATGGCGCCGCGTGCGAAGCACCTGCCGAGCCAGCTCTCCGGTGGCCAGCAGCAGCGGGTTGCGGTCGCCCGCGCTGTTGCCGGCCAGCCGTCGATCCTGCTTGCCGACGAGCCGACCGGCAACCTCGATTCGAAGAACGGCGGGGCGGTGATGGATTTGCTGCGGACGTTGCACGAGGAAGGGTCGACGATCTGCATGGTGACCCACGATCCCCGGTACGCGGACTACGCCGAGCGGGAGATCCACCTGTTCGACGGGCGGGCGACGATCTGATGGACGTCGCGAGACCGGACCTGGCGCGGAAGAAGAAGGTCCGCCGGGTGACGTACTACTCCCTCGGCGGCTTCCTGCTCGTACTGGTCACGCTCGGGTTGCAGCAGGTACAGCCGTCGGCGCCGCGGGTCGACCGCGACGCGCTTTACATCGACACGGTGCGGCGCGGGCCGATGGTGCGGGAAGTGCGGGGGCGAGGAACCCTGGTGCCGGAGAACATCCGGTGGATTCCGGCGACGACGGAAGGCACCGTCGAGAGGATCGTCATCGATCCCGGCGCAAAGGTGACGCTGGAATCGGTGATCGTCGAACTGAGCAACCCGGAGCTCGAGCACCAGGCCAGGGAAGCGGAACTCAACCTCCGCGCCGCCGAGGCCCGCTACGAGAACCGGAAGGTCGAACTGGAGAGCGAACTGCTCATGCAGAAGGCGGGGCTCGCGAGCGTGGAGGCTGCTCTCGTCGTTGCCCGGCTCGAGGCGGACGCCGACGCCGAGCTGGCGAAGGACGGTCTGGCTTCGGCGATCGAACTCCAGCGAGCGCAGGCGTCGAAGCGGGAACATGAAACGCGCTTCGCCCTGGAGGAGGAGCGTCTCGGCATCGCGGAAACGACGAAGGCGGCCAAGCTCGCCGTGGAGCGGGCGGAAGTGGATCGTCTACGCGCGATCTGGCAACTGCGGCTCGATCAGGTCGCGGCCCTGCAGGTCCGGGCCGGCATGCGAGGCGTTCTCCAGCAGGTGCCGGTCGAGGAGGGGCAGCGCGTTTCGGCGGGCACGAGTCTGGCCCGCGTCGGAGACCCGACGGCGCTGAAGGCCGAACTGCGAATCGCCGAAACCCAGGCGAAGGACGTTCAGATCGGGCAGGTCGCGGCGGTCGACACGCGGAACGGCGTCGTCCCCGGCAGCGTGGTCAGGATCGATCCGGCGGTCGAAGAGGGGACGGTGACGGTCGACGTTGCACTGGAAGGCGACCTGCCGCGCGGCGCCCGGCCGGACCTGACCGTGGCCGGCACGATCGAACTCGACCGGCTGGAGGATGTGGTCTTCATCGGTCGGCCCGTCGTCGGCCAGGAAGAGAGCGAGGTCGGTCTCTTCCGTCTGGACGGCGAGGGGAACGGCGCTACGCGCACACGTGTGCTCCTGGGCAGAAGCTCCGCCAACACGATCGAGGTGCTGGACGGATTGGTTCCGGGCGATCAGGTCGTCCTGTCGGACATGTCCGCCTGGGATGAGTTCGACCGCCTCCGTATCGACTGAGGCGGGCGGTTCTACCCCATGAAGAAGCCCTTGCGGTGCGAGACGCCGAGCACCTTCTTGCACAGGGCGCAGAAGTAGAGGTAGCGCTTGCCCAGGATTCCCGAGATCTCCCGGAAGTAGACACTCACGGGATGCTCGCAGTGCGGGCACAGCGGCGTGATGTCGTTGCGTTCTTCAGCTCGAATCATGAGTTCGTCTCCTCTCCTCCTGGTCGTTACTTCGGCGGCCGGTAGCCCCAGGCCTCCACGGCGAAGCCCCAGTTCCGGTCGACGACGTCGATCGTCTCGGGGTCGATCCCATAGGCATTCTTCCGATAGCCCGACAAGGTCGCCAGGTAGTCGCTGATCGGCTTGCGGGCCCGCTCCCAGCCCGGCAGCGCCAGCTCGTCGTAGAGACGCTCGAGTTCCGCCATGGGCGCTCGTTCGAGACTCTCGAAGCGCACTTCGGCCAGGTGTCCTTCCGGGATCGATTCCCGGTCCTTCATGTACTGCTTCATCATCGCGGCGTAGGAGTCGAGCATGCCGGCGACCACCTCTTCCGGTTCCGCATCGTCCAGTTGACAGATACGCAGAACGTGCCGGTACAGGTTCGTCATCGACTCGTAGACGATGTAGGGATTGCGCACGATGTGGACGAACTTCGCGTCGGGAAACAGGCGCAGCAGTTCGGCGGTGCGGCCGAGATTCGTTGGGCTCTTGAGCACGAGCCGGCGCCCACCGGAGGCGAGCGTGGCCTTGCGCAGCACGTTCAGATAGGCGCGTTCCCACCGCGCCATCTCGGACCTGGTCAGCCGCATGGTGGCGTACTTCTCCTGGTACTCCCTCGCCCGGTTGGGGAAGGAGAGGTGGTGTACGAACGACAGGTGCGACGTGTTCGCGAGGGCGATCTCTTCCTCCTGGGGCAGCTCGACGGACACGGCCATGTTGTCCATCGGACGTGTCGCGGGCATTCCGTTGGCGACGAACCGCTCCAGCCGACCGCGCGCGACCAGGAACATGGGCGCCGCGATGGCCTGGAATGTAGAGACGATGCCGAAACCCGGGTCCTGGGCGAGCAGGTTGTGCAGATGCGTCGTGCCCGAGCGACCGAAGCCGTGGACGTACAGCGGCGCCTCGTCGATGGCGATTCGCGCCATCCTGGACGGGCCGTAGCGGAGGCGCTCGGCGACCCGCAACGGAGTCATCAGGGCACTGACCGCGAGCACCTTCGCCAGCTTGCCCCAGTATCGCGGCGGCACGCCGCCGTTGTCCGCGATCAGCCGCAGCCAGACCCCGAGCGGCGCCATCGTGAACGGGTGCTGCCCGGCGGTCCTGGGGGCCTCCACGGTTGTCATGGTAGCGCCGGGGGCGTACCCAGTCGTTCCTCGATTGCGTCCGACCGCGCCATCCAGCAACATGGCCGCATGTGCCTCAACCGTGAGAACCAGCCATGAAGATCCTCCTCTACTGCCTGGCGGCCCTCGTCGTCATCGTGCTGGCGCTGTACTTCGCGTTCTTCTTCAATCCCCAAACGGAGGAGCAGGAGGAGGTGAACGCGGCCTGGAGCCGGTTCGCCGAGGAGGTCGCGGACCTCGGCCGTGCCATCGAGAGCGCGCCGTTCAATCGGGACGAGCAGACCGCGGCTGCGGGGTACCGCCACATCGCCCGCTATCTCTCGACCTTCCTGGCCGAGTACACCGACCTGCGGGACCCGGACTACCCGCAGTTCTCGCGCTTCCCCAACGGCGTCGCCCGCGTCGGTTGGGACAATCCGGACAATCCCTATCTCGTGTTTGCCGTGCGGGGCGATCACGTCTACCGGTTGCGTGGCAACACGACCAGCTTCGACCTCGTCACGATCAATGTCTACAGCGGCATGCTCGGCCATACGCCGGTCAGCCAGATCCGCACCGTTTCGAGCATCGCCTCGGACGATCTCGACATCGACGAGAACGGCGATTTCGTCCTGACGCTCAGCGCCGCACGGGCCGAAGGCGACTGGCTGAAGCTGGAACCGGACGCGCACATCGTCGTGGTAAGGCGCCTGGTCTCCGATTGGGAGAGGACCGACGAAGGTCTGTGGGAGATTCTCAATCTGACCACGCTGGGAACTGGCGCGCCCCGCCCGACGCCGGAATCGGTGGCACGGGCGCTCGATGACGCCGTGACGCAGACCCGTTCCCTGCGAGAGCTCCTGACGCTCGCGCATCGGATCACGTTTCAGCTCAGGCTGCGGCCCAACACGGTGGAAGAACCCGCCGAGTCCGACCCGAATCTGGCGATGGCCGACGCCTTCCAGGCGGGCGCCCGGGGTTACTTCCGGCTGGAGGAAGATGAAGCCCTGCTGGTGGACGTGCCGATCGCCGACTGCCGGTACACGAACATCCAGCTCGCCAATCCGTGGATGGAGTCGCTCGACTACGCCAGCCACCAGTCGAGCCTGAATCACCGCACCGCCCACGCGGACGCCGACGGCCGGGTGCGCTACGTCATCAGCGGCCGGGACCCCGGCGTGCAGAACTGGCTGGACACCGCCGGCTGGGCCGAGGGTTCGCTCTGTGCCCGGTGGACGTACTGCAGCGAGTACCCGACCGGCATCAACGCCCGCGTCGTCAAGCTGGACGAACTCGACCGGTACCTGCCGCCCGAAACGGTGAGGGTCTCTCCCGCGGAACGCGCGCGGATCGTGGCGGCACGGCAGGCCGCGATCAGCCGGCGCTACGCCGGTGGTTCCTAGGCGAGGACTTCCCTGACCACCCGCGCCTTCTCGACGCCGGTCAACCGGGCGTCGAGGCCCTGGTGCCGGTACGTGAACCGTTCGTGGTCGATGCCGAACAGGTGCAGCACCGTGGCCTGGAAGTCGTGGATGTGCACCGGGTCCTTGACGATGTTGTACGAGAAGTCGTCCGTCTCGCCGTGGACGACGCCGCCCCTGACCCCGCCGCCGGCCATCCAGATGCTGAAGCAGCGCGGATGATGGTCGCGGCCGTAGTTCTCAGCGGTGAGGGCCCCCTGGGAGTAGATCGTCCGTCCGAACTCGCCGCCCCAGATGACCAGGGTCTCGTCGAAGAGACCGCGCTCCTTCAGGTCCTGGATCAGCGCCCAGGCGGCCCGGTCGACGTCGCGGGCCTGGGCAGGCAGCACCGTGGGCAGGAGGGAGTGGACGTCCCAGCCGCGGTGGTAGATCTGCACGAAGCGCACGCCGCGCTCGACCAGACGCCGGGCCATCAAGGCCGCGTTCTGGAACTTGCCGGGCTCCCGGGCTTCCTCGCCCCAGCGTTCCCAGGTGCTCTCCGGCTCACTCGAGAGGTCCGCCATCTCCGGCACCGAGGACTGCATGCGGAACGCCATCTCGTACTGCTCGATGCGGGCCAGGGTCTCCGGGTCGCCGACCTGGGCGTGGCGCAGCCGGTTCAGCTCGCTCATGCCGTCGAGCACCCGTCGCCGGACATCCGGCGAGACGCCGTGTGGATCCTTGAGGTAGAGCACCGGCTCGTCGCCGGTCTGGAGCCCCACGCCTGCGTACTCGGGGGAAAGGAAACCGGCGCTCCAGAGCTTCGCCGAGATCGCCTGGAGGCCCGCCGCCGGGTGGCTGCGCTCCGCGTTCATTACGACGAAGGTCGGCAGGTCCTCGTTCAGGCTGCCGAGGCCGTAGGCGAACCAGGAGCCGATGCACGGCCGCCCGGGAATCTGCTGGCCGGTCTGGATGAAGGTGATGCCCGGCTCGTGGTTGATCGCGTCGGTGTGCATCGAGCGGATGATCGCGATGTCGTCCGCCATGCTCGCCGTGTGGGGCAGGAGTTCGGAGAACCAGGCGCCGTTCCCGCCGTGTTGTGAGAACTCGAAGACGGACGGCGCGATCGGGAAGCGGGATTGGCCGGAGGTCATCGTCGTCAGCCGCTGCCCCTGCCGGATCGAGTCGGGCAGGTCCTGGTCGAAGTACTCCTTCATTTTCGGTTTGTAGTCGAGCAGGTCCATCTGCGGCGGCGCGCCCATCATGTGGAGATAGATGCACTGCTTCGCCTTCGGCGCGAAGTGCGGCAGGTCGGGCAGGCCGCCGAACCGGTCCCTGGCTGCGGGGAGAGCGAAAGCGTCCTCGGCGAACAGGCTGGCCAGCGCCAGTCCGCCGATGCCTCGCGCGGCCGTACCGAAGAACTGGCGCCTGGTCTCGGCTCGAACGGTTTCCTTGAATGGGTCCATTCCCTAAGGCCTCCGGCTACTTGTTCAGGGTCTCGTCCAGGTTCATCAACTGGCTCGCCATCATCGTCCAGGCCGCGGACTCGGCCATGGGCAGGCCGGCGTCGTGGGCCGATTCGCCAACGTCGACGAGCTTCTTCGCCGCTGCTTCGTCGGCGCCGTAGAGGTCGATCAGGCCGTCGTACGTCCGTCGCGCTACCGCCCGCTCCGAGTCGTTGAAGTCCCTGGCCAGGAGTCGAGTCGTGAGGTAGTCGAGCCGGCGGTCGAAGTCGTCGCCGGCCTCGCGCATCGCCCGCTGGGCGAGGAAGCGCGACGCCTCGACGAACTGCGTGTCGTTCATCGTGACCAGTGCCTGAAGCGGCGTGTTCGTTCGTTCGCGGCGGACCATCGAGTGCTCGCGGTTCCCGGCGTCGAAGATCGTCATCGACGGCGGCGGCGCGGCGCGCTTCCAGAAGGTGTAGAGGCTCCGCCGGTAGAGCTTGTTCCCCGAGTCCTGCTGGTAACGGGACGTGTTACTGGCGTTCATCGCCACCCGCTCCCAGTGCCCTTCCGGCTGGTACGGCTTGACGCTCGGACCGCCGATCGTGCGCACCAGGAGGCCGCTGGCGGCGAGCGCCGTGTCGCGGACCATCTCGGCGTCCATGCGGAAACGCGGGCCGCGCGAGAGCAGCCGGTTATCCGGGTCCTGCTCCAGCTTCTCTGGCGTGAGCGTGGCCGCCTGCCGGTAGGTCGACGAGGTCACCAGCCGCCGGAAGAAGCCCTTGACGTCCCAGCCCGATTCCCGGAACTCGGTCGAAAGAAAGTCGAGGAGCGCGGGGTGCGACGGCACGTCGCCCTGGGCGCCGAAGTCCTCGGCAGTGACGACGAGCCCGGTGCCGAAGACCTGCTGCCAGAAGCGGTTGACGGTGACCCGCGCCGTCAGCGGGTTCGTCTCGTCCACCAGCCACTGGGCGAGGCCCAGCCGGTTGCGGGGCAGGTCCTCCGGCATCGGGGGCAGCGCGGCCGGCGTTCTCGCAGTCACCCGCTCGCGCGGCTGGTCGTAGTTGCCGCGGTAGAGGACGTGGGCCGCCGGCTCGCTGTCCGGGAGTTCCTGCATGACGTGAGTGATCGTGCCGCGGCGGCGGAGTTCGCGCCACTCCGCTTCGATCTCGAGCCGGCGGGAGGCGAGCCGGCGCCACTCGTCGTCGTGTGTCTTGAGGTAGGAGCGTCGCAGCGCCTCGCGCTCGAGGGCGTCGAGTGCCACCGGCGCCTTGGCGGCAGCCGTCCGGAGCGCACTCCACTCCGAGACGACCTTCGCTTCCTCTACTGACAGCACGCGGTCGAAGACGCGCACGTCGGCGACGGCGCCGCCGGCCAGCGTCCGCGGCTTGCCGTCGTCCCTCACGTCGCCCCGCCCGAGGTAGAACGGCCGGTCGGTGCGGATGCGGCCCTCGACCTTCCTGAAGTACTCGCTGCCCTGCTCGGGAACGCGACCACCGTCGCGGTAGATGTGCATGCCGCCGCGTTCGCCGGAGCCGTCGTAGGTGGCGACGATGTGGGTCCACTCGCCGGGAGTGAGCCGCTGCGTGTTGTTCGGGTTGATCAGGATGCTGGTGACGCCCCGGCCGGGTCCCGCTCGATCGCCGTAGAGGCCGAAGTAAAGCTCCCGTGCAGCCAGGGTCATCGCCCAGCCGCGGTTGCCGTCGGTCGGGTCGTACTGGCTCGCGATCGTGTAGGTGCCCTCGGCTTCCGGCATGCGGACCCAGAGGGCCAGCGAGAACGGCGAGTCCGTGTCGAGTTCGAGGTTCGGCAGCTCGACCCAGGATTCTCCGTCGAAGAGCACCGCGGGCAGATCTTTCGGGCCGGGCTCGATGCGGATCCCTTGTGACGAGGCGAGGGGCTGCCGTTCGCCCTTCAGGATCGCGGTCGGTTCCTCGCCGTCGAGATCGAGCCGCAGCAGCTCGGAGGCCGTTCCCAGCGGCGCTTCGATGGACTGATGGGCGCCGGCGCCGAGCCACTCCTCGAACGCAGCTTCCATCGCGTCCGGGCGTTCCGCCAGCGCGTCCTCGATCTCGCCGATCTCCTCGCGCAACCGGTACCAGGTGTCGCGGTCCTCGTCCCGGGGCACCACGAGCGTCGGCGGCGGATCGGAAATGTTGCCGTCCATCACGTACTGCGTCGTGTTCCTGAAGAACGCGGTCAGCGCGTAGAACTCGCGCTGGCTGATCGGGTCGAACTTGTGGTCATGGCAGGTCGCGCAGCCGACGGTCAGGCCCATGAAGACGCTGCCGATCGTCTCGGCCCGGTCCTTGGCGTAGATCGCCTCGTACTCCTCGATCACGACCCCGCCCTCGTTCGTCGTGATGTTGTTGCGCTGAAGGCCGGTGGCGATCAACTGGTCGAGAGTCGGTTCCGGCAGCAGGTCGCCGGCGATCTGATCGACCGTGAACTCGTCGAACGGCTGGTTCCGGTTGAACGCCTTGATCACCCAGTCCCGGTAGGCATACATCTCGCGGTAGTTGTCGATGTGGATGCCGTGGGTGTCGCCGTAGCGGGCCGCGTCCAGCCAGTAGCGGGCGCGGTGCTCGCCCCAGTGCGGCGAGGCGAGGAGGCGGTCGACGAGGCGCTCGTAGGCGCCTTCTTCCGTGTCGTCGAGGAAGGTCGCGAGCGTTCCCGGATCGGGCGGAAGTCCGGTCAGGTCGAGGGCGGCGCGCCGGGCCAGGGTGGGGCGGTCGGCCTCCTCGGCGGGTGTGAGTTCCTCCGCTTCGAGACGCGCCAGGATGAAGCGGTCGAGCGGATCGCGGGCCCAGGCCTCGTCGTCGACCGTCGGCGGCGCCGGCCGCTCGATGGCGGCGAAGGACCAGTGCTCGTCCCAGGGCGCGCCCTGCTCGATCCAGCGGGTAAGGGTCCCGATCTGCTCGTCGGAGAGTGACTTCTGCGACACCTCGGGCGGCATCCGCCGCAGCGGGTCCGCGTGGTTGATGCGCTCCACCAGCAGACTGGCGTCGATGTCGCCGGCGACGACCGCAGGACCGCGCGGTCGGTTGCTCCGGCCCGCCGGAGGCCGCGCACTGAAAGCGCCGTCCCGCGTATCGAGCCTCAGATCGGCTTCGCGAGTCGCCTCGTCGGGACCGTGGCAGGCGAAGCAGTTGTCGGAGAGGATCGGCCGGACATCGCGCTGGAAGTCGACGGCGGGCGCCGGCTCGGCGGCGGCGGCCCACAGCGAGGCCGTAGAGCCGCAGGCCGCGATTGCCAGCGCCGTCAGGAACAGGCGGGACGATCTCTGAAGCATGGAGGTAGTAGAGGATAGAACACGTGAACATGATCGAAGAAGTCCTGACTTTCTGGTTTGAAGAGAACGGCCCCAAGCAATGGTGGACCAGCGATCCGCAGTTCGACGCGGCAATCCGCTCTCGGTTCGGAGCACTGCACGACCAGGCGGTTCGGGGAGAGCTGCACGGCTGGCGGGATACGCCGGAAGGGCGCCTCGCCGAGATCATCGTGCTCGACCAGTTCTCGCGCAACCTCTACCGCGAGGACCCGCGCGCCTTCGCGGCCGACGCGATGGCATTGGCGCTGGCCCAGGAGGCGGTGCGGATTGGCGCCGATCAAGCTGTTCCGCCGGTCCAGCGGCAGTTCTTCTACATGCCCTACCAGCACAGCGAGTCGCCGCGGATCCACGAGATCGCGGTCCAGTTGTTCGAGAGCCTCGACGACCCGGAGAGCCTGGACTTCGAGCGGCGGCACAAGGCGATCATCGATCGCTTTGGGCGCTACCCACATCGCAACCGCGTCCTCGGCCGCTCTTCGACGCCAGAGGAGATCGCGTTCCTTCGGGAGCCCGGGTCGTCGTTCTGAGGAGCGGGCCCGGAGGTCTCTGTACCTGCGAGGCGACCGCGTAGTACGTTGGCGACGATGGCAACCCGAAGGGCCTTCCTCACTGCGGTCGGGGTCACAGTACCGGTCTTGGCGTCCACCTTGGCCTGCTCGACGGCGATCGTGACGACGCCGCCGTCCGCTCCGGCCCAGGCACCGCCAGCGGCAGCGGAGTCTGAACCGGCCGCACCGCCGGCCTCCGTTCTCGACGGCATCTTCACCGAAGCACAGGCGAAGCGAGGTCGGGCCGCCTACGACGCGCAATGCGCCGAATGCCACGGCGAGGGCCTGGGCGGCGGCGAAATGGCGCCGGGTCTCACCGGCGTGGCGTTCAGGTTCCGCTGGCGCGGGCTCAAGGTGGCGGACATCTACACCAGCGTCCAGTCGACCATGCCGCCGGAAGAACCCGGGACACTTGGCGACCAGGCGTACATCGACATCGTCGCGTTCCTGCTGAGCGCCAACGGGTACCCGGCCGGTGACTGGGAGTTGCTAGCGAACTCCAGCCTGTTGGAGGGAATCGCGGTCGAGCGAATGCTGCCGTAAACGGTGGGCCGCGTCGTCGAGACGCCACGCTGAGCGACGCTGTTGACTTCATGCGAAGTCAAAGACATCATGTGGGGTCAGAGAGGACGACAATGGTGCAAGTGACCGCAAGACTTCCCGAGGACCTGGTCGAGAAGGCCGACCGCGCCGCGAGCCAGTTGAATCGCTCGAGAGCGCAGTTGGTCAGGCAGGCGCTCGAGTACTACCTCGACGATTTCGAGGATCTGCGTCTGGCGCTGGATCGACTCAACGATCCCGCCGACCCGGTCCTTGATTGGGATGACGTCAAGCGTGAGCTACTCGATCAAGATCAAGGGTAGCGCCGCCAGAACTCTGAGGAGAATCGAGGCCCGGGAGCGAACGCGGCTCGTCGCGGCGATCGACCGTCTCGCTCAGGAACCCTCCGCAGGTGCCGCGCTCAAGGGCGAGTTCGGGGGCCTGCGTCGACTTCGAGTGGGGCGATACCGGATCATCTACGAAGCGTTCCACGACGAGCTGACGATTCTGGTCGTCCGCATCGGGCATCGCCGGGAGGTGTACCGGTGAGGCGGCGGCTCAGGGACTGGCGTACTCCAGCGCGAAGACGAACAGGTTGTTCGCGAACCCGGGCTTGAGCTCGGGCGTCAGCCGCAGGAAGCTCGACGTGGTGGCCGAGATGCCGGTGCTGACCGCCACGTACTGGGTGCCGTCGACGGCGTAGGTGATCGGGTAGCCGGTAACCGGCGCGCCGAGGTTCACCTCCCACAGCACCTCGCCCGTCTCCTGGCTGTAGGCCTTGAAGCGGCCGTTCACGTCGCCGCCGAAGAGCAATCCGCCGCCGGTGGCGACCAGCGAGGTCGTCGAGGCGCGCTGTTCGTGCAGCCAGACTGTCTTGCCGGTTTCGGCGGAGATCGCGTAGACGGTGCCGAGGTTCTCCGTGCCGGGCGCCAGTTCGTGGCGGACGCTCAGGGCGTAGTAGGGGTGGGACGCGCTCGGGTCGGTCGTCGTGAGCGTCGGCATGCACATGTTGCGCAGCGGGTAGTACAGGGTGTTCGTCTCCGGGCTGTAGGCGCCGGCCTCCCAGTCCTTGCCGCCGTGCATGTTCGGGCAGATGAGCCGCTCCTCCTCCAGGGCGTGGAAGATGACCTCCGGGTTCTCGGTCGCCTTGCCGGTCTCGCCGTCGATGCTCTGGATCACGTTCTGGTAGACGGTCGGCCGCGCCCACAGGAACTCGCCGGTCTCCCGATCGATGGAGTAGACGAGGGCCGTCTTGCCGGGGATCCCGGTGATCACCTTGCGCACTTCGCCGGGCTCGATGTTCGGATTGATCCAGGCCACCTCGTCGGGATCCGGCGCCACCGCGGTGTCGACGATCAGACGCTCGAAGGGATGGTCGAGATCCCAGTGGTCGTTCATGTGCTGGTAGTGCCAGACGATCTCGCCGGTGTCGCCGTCGAGAGCGAGCGTCGAGTTGTGGTACAGGTGCGTCCTGTCCGTTCCGCCCAGCATGAACTTGGGCGCCGGCGCCGTGACCGAGGTGCCGGCGAAGACCAGGTTGAGTTCCGGGTCGTAGCTCGGCGGCATCCAGGAGCCGACGTGGACCCGCTTCTCGAACGGCACGTCGCCCCAGGTCTCGTCGCCCGGTTCGCCGGGGGCGGGAATCGTGAGGCGCCGCCACAGCTCCTCGCCGGTCAACGCGTCGTGGGCCGTGATCACGCAGGCCTCGGGCCCGGCGCGCGGCGAGCAGCTGCGCCCCGAGAACGCCTTGGCGTTGCCGATGATCGGGCCGGCGCCCTGGAGCGCGGGATGGACCTTGTAGTCGAGGACCATCGTCTCCCAGACCATCTTGCCGGTCTCAGCGTCGAGCGCGAAGAGGTGGTCGTCGACGCTGGTGTCGATGATCAGGTTCGCGTAGATGGCGATGTTCCGGTTGTTCTGGGACAGGAAGCCGCCGACGTAGTCCTTCGCGTCCTCGGGGATCTTGCGCCGGTGCTCCCAGATCAGATCGCCGGTCGCGGCGTCGAGCGCCTGGATCACGTCGTTCGGATTCGGCATGTACATGACGCCGCGGTAGGCCAGTGGCGTGCCGGTCTGGCTGCCGTCGTTGAGCGAGCGGGTCCACACCATCCGCAGGTCGCCGACGTTCTCCGGCGTGATCTGGTCCAGCGGGCTGTAGCCCCAGCCGTTCGCGGTGCGCCGCCACATGAGCCAGTCCCCGGGCGCCGGATTCTCGAGCATCTCGTCGGTGACCGGGACGAACGCGTCGCCGGACTGGGCGTGCGCGGCCGGGCCGCCGAGGGCCGCGGCTGCGACCGCGGCGGCGAACAGGTAGTGAGACCGCTTCGGCATCGAGAACACCTCTTACTGTCTGGGTGGAGCCGTAGAGTACTGCCCAGCGCCGGCTAAGCTAGCCGGCAATGTCACACAACAAGGTCGCCTTCGCTGCGGCTGCCGTCGCGGCAGCCGCCCTGTTCGTCCTGTGTCCGCCGGCCGCGGCGCAGGAAGCCGGCACCCTCGCCGCCGACGATGTCGTCTCGCTCCTCGTCCGCCTCGGCGTGAACGACGCCGCGGCCCGCGACTGGGACGGCTCGCTCGAAGTGGCGGGCGGCGAACTGCTGGGCCTCCGCGACTGGCGGCCACGCCCCGCAAGCGAGGTCGAGGGCAACACCTGGAAGGTCGCCAGCTATCAGGGTCCGAACTTCACCCCCCGCGCCATGCACGATACGCAGACGGTCGGTCCGGTCGAGTACCACCGATCGCCCGGACTGGTCGTCGACGTGCGGGGCAACGGCGGCACGCGCCTGATGTTCGCCACCGCCAACGGCGAGTTCGAGGTCCGGCTCGCGGATGTCTCGGTCGGCCGGCGGCTGCGGTTCCTGGGCGGCGACGTGACGGTCGAACGCGTGCCCGGGGTCGAGCGGCTGACCTCCGACGACTACCAGAACGACTTCGCCACGATCCTCGGCAGCGACGGCGACGAGGTCTGGGCCGCCTGGCTCGGTTACCGCGACAACGCGAACGAGGTGCTGGCGCGGCGGTTCGACGGGAAGGGCTGGGGAGAGGTCCAGACCCTGACGGAGCAGCCCGGCGATCACTATCTGGTGAAGATGGGCCGCGACGGGGAGGGCCGCCCCTGGGTCGTCTACTCGGCTCAGGTCGACGGGAACTGGGATCTCTACGCGCGCGTCCTCGACGGCGAGTCCTGGTCGCCGGCGGAACGGCTGACGGAGGCGCCGCAGCCGGACGTCTTCCACAACCTGGCGACGGACGCCGAGGGGAATCTCTGGGTGGTCTGGCAGGGCTTTCGCGACGGCGCCGCCGACGTCTTCGCCCGCCGCTACGACGGCGAACGCTGGTCCGAGGCGGAGCAGGTCTCGTCGTCGCCGGCGAACGACTGGGAGCCGGTGATCGTCGCTGACTCGAAGGGCGGCGTGTACGTCGGCTGGGACAGCTACGGCGCCGGCAACTACGACGTGCTGGTCCGACGCTGGGCCGGCGGCGCGTGGGGCGAGGAGATGGCGGTTGCCTCGACGGCCAAGTACGAGGCGCACATCAGCCTCGCCGTCGACGGGCAGGACCGGGTCTGGGCGGCCTGGAACGAGAGCGGTGTCAACTGGGGCAAGGACACGGGCTGGGTGCTCAATCGGGAGGGCACGCGGCTCTATGAGTGGCGCACGCTGAATGTCGCGGTCCACGACGGCTGGGAGTGGCGGTCGCCGGCCGCGGACATCAACGAGGCGCTGCCCGAAGAGCTCCAGGGCTACAACGACTTCCCCGTGCTCTTCCCGGACGCGGACGGCAGGGTCTGGCTCCACTTCCGGCACCGGACCACCCGCCAGGCCGACATCCTCAGCGAGTCCCCTGCCCACCGGGCCGCCTGGGAGGTCTGGAGCACGACGCTCCAGGGAGACCGCTGGCTCCGGCCGCAGCACATCCCGATGACGCGCTTCCGGCAGGACGCCCGCTGGGGGCTGGCCGCCGACGGCAACGGCGACGTCTGGGCGAGCTGGCCGACGGACAACCGGGACTACTCGGGCTTCCTGTTCGAGCACGCCGACGTCTACGCCGCGAAGCTGCCGCGCTTGATGACAAAGGTCGTGCCGCCGAAACTGGTGGCCCTGGTCGTCGACGAGGTGCCGGGATACGTGATCCACGAGAACGAGGCGGAGGACCTGGAGCGAATCCGCAGTTACGAGATCGAGTCCGAGGGGAAGACGTACCGGATCTACCGCGGCGACACCCACCGCCACACCGAGATCTCGATGGACGGCAACAACGATGGCTCGCTGATCCAGACCTACCGCTACGCGATGGATGTCGCCTCGCTCGACTTCCTGCTGGCCAGCGAGCACAACTTCCTGGGCGGCCCGGACATCGAGTACATCAACTGGCTCCTGCACCAGACGGTCGACGTCTTCTCGGTCTCCGGCCGCTTCCAGCCCTTCTACGGCTATGAGCGGAGCATCTCCTTCCCCGACGGGCACCGGAACATCCTGTTCGCGGAGCGCGGCAAGCCGACGCTGCCGGTCACCGAGGCCGAGCGGACCCACGAGGAGGGCGCGGCGAGGCTCTACGAGTACCTGAAGGAGCACGATGGCATCGCCATCTCCCACACGTCGGCTTCAAGCATGGGAACGGACTGGCGCGACAACGACCCGGAGGTCGAACCGCTGGTCGAGATCTACCAGGGCGATCGGGTCTCGAACGAGTACGAGGGGGCGCCGCGCGCCGCCCGCACCGGCAACCTGCGCTCAGCCCCGGGAGGCTTTCGACCGGAGGGCTACGTCTGGAACGCCTGGGCCAAGGGCTACAAGCTGGGCGTCCAGGCCGCGTCGGACCACCTCTCGACCCACATCTCCTACGCCGCCACGATCGCCGAGGAGTTCACGCGGGAGGGGATGCTCGAGGCGATGAAGAAGCGCCACAGCTACGGCGCGACGGACAACATCATCCTCGACTACCGGCTGCGGACCGGAGGCAGGGAGTACCTCCAGGGCGACATCCTGACCGCCGACGGTGACTTCCGGCTCAGCGTCCGTGTGATCGGTACGACGCCGATCCGCCAGATCGACATCATCCGCGACCAGACCTTCCTCTACAACCGCCAGAATCTGGAGGCCGACGTCAGCCTCGAGTTCGCCGACGCCGACGTCGAACCTGGCGAGCACCTGTACTACGTGCGGGTGATCCAGGTCGACGGCAACATGGCCTGGTCCTCGCCGATCTGGGTGACCGTCGAGTAGCTCAGCCTGGAGACGCGACGAGCAGCCCCGCCTCTTTGGCGGCGGCGCTGAGCCGCCGGTCGTAGGTCACCAGTGCGTTGAGTTCTTCCAGCGAAAGTGCCGTGGCGAGGTGAATGGCGTCCAGGCTTCGCAGTAGCGGTGGGTCCAGGGATGCCGCGCTGGCGATGACTGCTCCGTCCACGGCGACCAGCACGATCCTCTCGAGTACCTGGTCGGCATAGCGCAGCACGGCTGGTCTGTCGTTCGTCCGGCGCAGCGCTCGAGAGACCTCGACCCGCGCGAGGCCGCTCGACACATGGCCCTCGTGCTCGGCCAGGTAGGCGCGGAGTGCGTTCGACTCCGGCTCCGCGACGACGAGCTTGATGATGGCTGAGGAATCGAGGTAGATCACCGACGCTCAGAGTCGGTCTTCGCGCTCGGCGATGATGGCGTCGCTCGCCGCCGTCGACGGCTTGCCGGTGGGCGGCGGAAGATCGAGCACGTTCCCTGCCGGCATGGTCGCCCGCCCCTGAGCTACGAGTCGCTCCACGGGAGACAGGTCTCCCCCGAGCGGTATGAGCAGGGCGACGGGCCGACCACGGTCGGTCACCTCGAACCGTTCGCCGCGATGGATGCGCCGAAGGTAGACGCTGAGGTTCTGACGTAGCGCCCGGATACCCACTTGCGACGTCCCGACATCGGTTCCAGCCATGATGACGCACACGGTAGCACATTGCCGCAGCGCCGTGGCGAACGCTGGGTGCGCGGGTCCTCTGACCCGCTGCCGCCATAGGCGGCCATGAAACGCGCCGCGAAGCGGCGACCTTCTTAGTGGTCTCGCTCGTAGTGCTGCCGGAGCAGGTCCTTGCCGTAGTCGTTACCGTTCGGCGTCCGCACCACGGCGTGGATGTGCTGGCGGATGGGAGCGCGGCCTTCGACCAGGTGACGGATGCCGACGGGCCGCTGGTGGTCGAACTCGATCAGGATGACCGGGCTGTGGATGCGGTAGTAGAAGATGGCGTCTTCGTCCGTGGCGCCTATCCAGGCGAAGTGGGTTTCATTCAGGTGGGCTTCCACCTCCACCATTCGTACCCTCGCGTGGCTCTCGCGCATGTTGTGGACGTAGAGGCCGATCAGGTCGAGCAGTCGCTTCCTGGCCTCGGCTGACAGCTCAGCGGCGGGGATGCCGGCGTAGTCGAGCACGATGTTGTCGCTGAAGGCCTCGCCGAGGTTGTTGTTGCCGTCCTTCGAGGTCTTGATGACGGCCCTGGTGCGCTGCTCCGGCGTGAGGGAGCGGATCAGGGCCAGACCCTGGTTCTGCTCCCGCTGCATGATCACCGTGCCCTTGTACTTTCCGGACTCGGCGATGACCGGTTCCGAACCGACGAACAGGGGTGTCATCACGACCTGATCGCCGAGCACGAAGTAGTTGATGATCAGGTGATGGCCGTCGACCTGCCAGCCCCAGGGCTGATCGGCGGAGGGCTTGCCCATCACGGTGATCCAGTACAGCCACTCGTTGTACTCGGCGAAGTTGTTGTCGTTCAGTTCGCCCAGCGTCCGGTTGAGGTTCATGATGTCGCGGCTCAGCTTGAGTCCGTCCGCGCTGAGCGAGGCGCGCATCAGGCCGAAGGCTGCTTCGCGTTGAGCTTCGTCCATCTCGTCGAAGCCGACGCCCTGGCGCACGTAGAAGTGCTGGTTCATCCACTTGCGCCACTCGTCGTCGTCGACCGCGAATGTCGTCTTCGCGCGCTGTTCGGCCGAGAGGGCTGCCAGGAACTTCTCGGCGGCCAGCCGGACCGGTTCGGTCGACACGCCTGTCGACTCGATCCTGTAGAGGCCGCGCTGGAGGCCTGAGCTGGCGTGGATACCGACGTAGGGGTCGTCGGCGAGCCGGGCGTCGATCTGCCGGCTCCTCTCTCGCATACGGTCGCTGCGGTCGCCCGGGCGTTGGGCGAGGGCGGCGGAAGCTGTCAGCAGGGCGAGGGTGATTGTGAGGAAATGGCGAGTCATGGTGCTTCGCATCGTAGCGCCTGACGGAGCCGGCGCTTTGCGCCGGATGCCGGCCAGAGGGCCGGCGCACCGACGCTTTGGTTCTTCAGCCGAAGAGGTAGCCGAACAGCCAGTCGAACTGGTCGGCGAGCACGACGTAGCGGATGACCAGGAGCGCCATCGCGGCCTCGAACACGAACACGACCCAGATGCCGACGTAGGTCAGCCGGCGCGGCCGGATCCGTGGGTCCATCCGCGTGCGCTGCAGCCACAGCGTGGCGCCGGCCTGAATGGGCAGGAAGATCGCCGAGGTCAGGCCACCGACCATGATCAGGATGACGAAGTCGGTGACGAAGTAGTAGATCCCGAAGGCGGCCAGCGGCAGGCAGACCAGGTAGCCGCGGATGATCTTCTTGCGCAGCGCCAGGTTGGAGCGCTCGATCAGGCCCATCTCCATCAGGTAGTCCGGGATCGAGCGGCCGCCGCCGCCGGCTCCCGAAAGCACGGTGGAGAACAGGATGCAGAAGGCGCCGATCGCGAAGATCCACACCGCCCAGAGGCCGAGGGTCTGGGTGAAGATGTTGGAGAGGGCCCCGATCGTCTCGTCGTTCCCCTCCGGCGTCAGCCCCATCTTGTTCAGCACCCCGGCGCCGAGGATGTAGTAGGGGATCGTGGCGCAGGTGACGATGAGCAGGGCCAGCCAGACGTCGGTGTGGAGCACCCGCATCCAGCCGCGGGCGTGGGACTCCCAGTTCGGGTCGCTGCGGTCGGCGCCGAGGAAGCTCGGGTAGCCCTTTTCGACGCACCAGTAGGTGTAGGACGAGATGTCGCCCGAGGTCGTGCCGGTGTAGCCGTAGGCCGAAAGCGCGAGGGCCGCGACGGCGACGAACAGGGTCATGTCCGGCTTCATGCCGCCGAGGATCTCGCCGGGCGACGTGCGGAACTCCGTGAACTGCATCGCGATCAGGCAGATCAGCGTGCAGAACGTGAATGCGATGACCAGGGGCAGCATCACGCGTTCGAGCCACTTGTAGGAGCCGGTGCCGAGGATGATCGAACCGGCGATGGCGATGAGACCGGTGCAGAGAACCCCGTCGAGTTCGATGTTCCCGAGCGAGGCGAGGAAGGACATCGACTGGCCGGCACCGCCGATGATGCCGCCGAGGCCCATCGTCCCCGGTACGTAGGCGATCAGCCCGAGCCAGATCGGCCAGGAGATCCTCCAGATGCGTCCCGGCAGCCGGTTCATCGCCCGCAGGTAGGTGTCGCCCGACTCGATCGTGTAGCGGGCCATCTCCGCCTGGATCAGCGACTTGCACCAGCAGGAGAGGAGCATCCACCAGAGCAGCGTGAAGCCGGCGACCGCGCCCAGGCTGGTCGTCAACACCAGTTCGCCGGAACCGATCACGGCGCCGGTGACGATCAGGCTCGGTCCGAGGTACTTCAGCCGCTCCCGGAAGGTCGCCGGCGGAGCCACGGCCTCGCCGTGGCGGACGGTGTACGGATCGAGTACTTGGTTGGCCAGAAGGGACTTCCGGAGCGTCAGGAGGCGCTTCGGAAGCGCCGGTCTGTTGGCTGGGCCGGAGGGAGGGTATCAGCGATGCCGGGGTCAGGGCCGCTTCTCGCTGGCCTCCTCTTCGAGCAGCCGGGCGCCGCGAAGCATGTTGCCCATCGAGTAGTTCCCCTCGTGGCAGGCGTACTCGTAGAGACGTTTGCCGGTCCGGGGCCAGGGCAGGGAGCCCGTGTATGGGGCGGTGTAGTCGGAGTCCTCCACGGTGAACTCGTAGAACAGCGTGTCCGCGTCGAGCCGCTTGAAACGTTCGACGACGCGCAGGCCGTCGTGGGGAACATGCGGGGCGCGCAGGAAGTTCGTCGTCTCGACGACCAGGGTGTCGTCCTCCCACCAGCCGACCGAATCACCGCCGAACGAGCGGTACTCCTGCGGCGCGTGCTCGGAGTCGAGGCGGACGATCCGGGTCCAGTGCATCCACTCCACGTGGATCGCGACGTGGGTGTCGGTCTGCGTGATCGTCTTCAGGTTGTTGTAGGCGGAAGGCCGGACCGGCACCGTGGGGCCGCCGGCGTAGAGGCAGCGCGTGCCCAGGGTCTGGACCTCCGGCTCGTCGTAGAGGTCCTCGCCGGTCTCGATCCACCACGCCCCGCCCGGGTTCCGGTTGTAGGCGCCGAGGCCGCGCGGTGTGAGCGCCCGTCCGCGGTCCGTCTTGGGCGGCAGCCGGCCGTCCGGCGGGTCCGTGATGATCGAGTTGCGGTACTTGCCGTCGACCTGGAAGGGGATCGTGCCGAAGTCGAACCAGAACGGGTTGTGGCCGCCGATGTTGCTGCGATGTCCGTCGCCGCCGACCGGCGGCGCCTCGCGGTCCGGGTCGCTGGGGATGTCGGCCTGGACCTTGGCGGCCTCGGTCGAGGCTGCGATCCCGTGCGCGTCCTCCGCGCTCATGTAGGGACCGTCGCCGTACTTCGGATCGCGCATCATCGGCGTGCGGGTGGCGATGTCGTAGGTGCCCGAGAGGTCCGGACGGCCGCTCGGGGTTCGCGGAATGTCGTCCTGTGCCGTTGCCGGGGCGGACAGACCGAGGATGAGCGCAGCGACGGGCAGATGGGTTCGCATCGACTGTTCCTCCTTACGGCTCTTCGCTGTCCGGAAGGGCGAAAGCGATCAGCTCCGCCGGCTCGGTCATGCCGCCGCCGGTGACGGCGATGTACTGCCGCCCGTCCTGCATGTAGCTGACCGGAGCGCCGTGCAGCGCGCGCTCGGTGAGCACTTCGGACAGCAGCTCGCCGGTGAACTTGTCGTAGGCCTGGAGCGAGCTGCCGAGCACCGTCGAGCGGTCGTTGTAGACCTCGAAGCGCGCGGCATGCGTGACGACCAGCGTCTTCGTGACCAGGATGCCGCCCTCCGTCACTGCGCTGGACGAGCGGCCACCCAACGGCCCCAGGTTCAGGTGGCGAATCGCGGGATGGTTGCGCGGTCCGTCGCCGAGCGGCGCCTGCCAGGCGATGTCACCCCGGTTCAAATCGATGGCCGTGATGCGCCGGTACGGCGGCTTGAGCAGGGGCAGACCGCGCGGCCCGGCGGTCGACACGCGGTCGAGGATGAAGGGCCAGAAGCTCCGCGCTCCGTCCGGCTTGACCAGTGCCATCCCCGAAGGCCGGGTCGACGACTGCACGTAGAGCATCCCGGTCTCGGGGTCGGCCGCCGCTCCCGGATGGTTGGCGCCGCCGCCGGCGCCGGGCACGGCCAGGATCGCCTCCTTGCCGCCCTCGCCGCGGCGGATCAGGGGCATGAACATCGGCCCGAGGATGAACTTCTCGGCGAGTTCGAGCGCCTCGGCCCGCAGTTCCGGGGTGAAGTCGATCAGGTCGTCCTCGCTGACGCCCTGGCGGTCGAACGCCGGCGGCTTCGTCGGGAACGGTTGCGTCTTCGCCAGCTTCTCGCCCGGGACCGTGCTCTCCCAGGGAACGGGCCGCTCCTCGATCGGCCACACGGGCTCGCCCGTTTCGCGGTCGAAGACGTAGGTGAACGCGGTCTTCGATACCTGGGCGACGGCCTTGATCAGCCGGCCCTCGACGACGATGTCGATCAGGTTCGGCGCCGAGGCGATGTCGTAGTCCCAGACGCCGTGGTGGACGGTCTGGAAGTGCCACACGCGCTCACCGGTCGCGGCGTCGACGCAGATCAGGCTCTCCGAGTACACGTTGTCGCCGTGCCGGAGCCCGCCGTAGTAGTCGCTGGTCGGCGTGCTCGTCGCCAGGTAGACGTAGCCCAGCTCCTGGTCGGCGGTCATCGGCGCCCATACGTTTGCGTTGCCCGTGATCCTCCACGAGTCGTTCTCCCAGGTCTCGACGAACTCCTCGCCCTCCTGGGGGATCGTGTGGAAGCGCCACTTGAACTCGCCGGTCCGCACGTCGTAGCCGCGCACGTGGCCGGGCGGGTTGTTGTTCCGGAGCGGGAAGTCGTAGATGCGCGAGCCGACGACGATCGTGTCCCCGACGACGATCACCGGCTGGCCGTGGCTGATGTTGCGGAGCACGATGTTCTCGCGGCCGAGGTTGCGGGACAGCTCGACCACTCCGTCCTCGCCAAAGCCGCGGTCGGGCAGCCCGGTGGCGGGGTCGACCGAGATGAGCTGCTTGCCGATCGTGGCGATGAACAGGCGTTCCTGTTCGCCGTCGGTCCAGTACTCGAGACCGCGGGTGTAGTAGTTGCTCTGTGCCGGCTTGCCGCGCTCGTAGCTCTTCGGGTCGTAGACCCAGAGTTCCTCGCCGGTGGCGGCGTCGAGCGCCGCGACCTGGCTCAGCTCGGTGGGGATGTAGAGGCGTCCGTCGACGATCAGGGGCGACGAGCGGAACACCTGGCGCCGGTAGGGCGAGTTCGCCTCGATGCGCGAGTCGGCGGACGCCCACTTCCACGCCGGTTCGAGCCGGTCGAAGTTCGAGCCGTCGACCTGGTCGAGCGCCGTGTAGCGTGTGAAGCCGTCGTCGCCACCGTGATGGCGCCACTCGCCGTCCTCGGCGCCGTATTGAGCGGCGGCGGCGGTAAAGAGGAGGAGGCCCTGGAGTGTTCCGAGGCCCCAACGGAGTTGGTGGAACACGATGGCTAGCATAGAGGCAATGAAACCCACAGACACTCGGATCAGCCGATGAGAGCGGTGCAGTCTCTCGTGGCCCTTTCACTCACCGTTCTGGCCTGCGCGACGCCGGATGCCGAGTCGGCCGCTGAGGCGGAACCGCCATCCGACGCCGCAACCACGCGCACCGTCCGCGTCGAACGGCTCCTCGACGCCCCGATCATCGGGCCGGAGCTCGACCCAAGCATCGGCGAGAACATCCAGGGACCGTCGCTGATCCGCGTGCCGGACTGGATCGCCGACCCGCTCGGCAGGTACTACCTCTACTTCGCCGACCACAAGGGTCACTACATCCGGCTCGCCTACGCCGACGACCTGCTCGGGCCGTGGTCGATCCACGTGCCCGGCAGCCTGCAGATCGAGCACTCCCACTTCCTGGTCGAACCGCCGGAGGTGACGCCCGAGATGGTTGCCGAGTGGGAGGAGCGCCGGGGCCTGAAGCTCTCTCACGACGTTCAGAAGGAGATCACGGCGACCCACATCGCGTCGCCGGACGTCCACGTCGACGAGGAAGGCCAGCGGATCGTCATGTACTTCCACGGTCTGGAAGACGTGGGCAGGCAGATCTCGCGGGTCGCCGCTTCGACCGATGGCATCGACTTCGAAGCCCAGCCCCAGTCGCTTGGGCGCACCTACATGCGGATCTTCCACTACGGCGGGTTGACCTACTCGCTCGCCATGCCCGGCCAGTTCTACCGCTCGGCGGACGGCTTCACGAACTTCGAGGAGGGGCCGCTGCTGTTCAACCCGGACATGCGCCACTCGGCCGTGCTGCTTCAAGGCGACACCCTGTGGGTGTTCTGGACCCAGGTCGGCGAGGCTCCGGAGCGGATCCTGCTGAGCAGCATCGACCTGTCCGGCGACTGGATGGACTGGACCGAGTCCGAACCGGTCGAGGTCCTGCGGCCGGAACGCGACTGGGAGGGTGCCGACGCGCCGCTCGAACCGTCCGTCCGCAGCACCGCCTACGGCAAGGTGAACCAGTTGCGCGATCCCGCGATCTACGAGGAGGACGGCCGCGTCTTCCTCCTCTATGCCGTCGCCGGCGAGAGCGGCATCGCGCTCGCCGAGGTCTTCTTCGAGTGAGGAGGGCGTCCATCTTCGCGGCCGCCATCGTTCTGTCAGCCGCTCTCGTCGGCTGCGCCGGCGACCAGCCCTCCATCGACGGCACCGGCACGATCACGATCGCCGGCGCCACGCTGATCGACGGCACCGGTGCCGAGCCGATCGAGGACGCTGTCGTCATCGTCCGCGGCGACCGGATCGAACATGTCGGCTCGCGCGACGACGTGCCGGTGCCCGATGGCGGAGAAGTCGTCAACGCCACGGGCAAGTTCCTGATCCCCGGTCTCGTCGACCTCCACAACCACTACCGCGACGGCCTGGAGGAGTGGTCCTGGGCGTTGCAGCTCCACGCCGGCGTGCTGACCGTCCGCAGCCTCGGTTCCGACCACGGGCAGACGCCCGCCACGATCGGAGAGGCGCGTGCCGGCACCGTGCCGGCCCCTCGCATCTTCACTGCGGGAGTGGGATTCACGCACCCCGAGGGCTTCCCGCCGGGCAAGCTGGGTCCGGCCAGCGAAGAGGAAGCTCGCGAGATGGTGCGCGAGCTTGCCGCCCGGGAAGTCGACCTGATCAAGATGTGGGTCGACACCTTCCTCGACACGCGGCCGAAGATCGAGCCGGAGATCCGCTCCGCCATCGCGGGCGAGGCCGCGGAGCACGGCATCCCCGTCTCGGCCCACATCTTCTTCGAGGACGACGTCTGGCAACTCGTCGACGCCGGTGTGCGCTCCTTCGTCCACGGCGTGCGCGACCAGGAGGTCGACGACGAGTTCGTGACGATGGCGCAGGAGAACGGGCTCACCTTCGCGCCCGCTCTCGGCCAGGCCAAGACCTTCTGGTGGGTTGCCGAGCACCCGGAGTTGCTCGACGACGAGGAGTTCCGGGCCGGCCTTCAACCAGCCCTGCTCGAGCGGCTGCTCGATTCCGACAGCCGGGCCGCCATGCTGGAGAGCGAGTCGACCGCCAGGCGCCGCGTCGCCTACGACTACGTGACGAAATTCGTCCGCCGGATGAACGAAGCCGGAGTCCCGATCACAGTCGGCTCGGACAGCGGAGCCGGCAACATCGCGTACGGCTGGGGCACGCACCATGAACTGGAAACCCTCGTCGAGGATGCGGGCTTGACGCCGCTCGAGGCCCTGGCGGCCGCCGGCGCCGCCGCGGCCGCTGAACTCACCGACGACCCGGACTTCGGCTCGGTCGCCGAAGGCATGGCCGCGGACCTGGTTCTGCTCTCGGCCGACCCCCTGGCGGACATCCGCAACACGAGGCAGATCGACCGCGTGATGCAGGCGGGCGTGTGGTTCGAACGCGGGTTGCCGGAGTTCCCGCAGCCGGCGGCGGGTGACAACCAGTAAGCCCGTGGCTCAGTCGGTGGGCGGGTCGCCCGCTTCAGATCGCGCCAACCGCCACCCCAGGAGGCCCATGTAGACGATGCCGCTGGCGGACATCAACCCGAACACCGGAGCGAGTCTCAGTTCCAGCGTGTTCGAATGCCATGCGGCGATGAACAGCACCAGCGAGCCTAGTGCCAGCGCCGCGACGATGCCATTGAGCACCCGCGGCAGGCGCAGCGGCTCCGGTCGGGAGATGAGGCCGAAGGCCAGAATCGCCATCCCGGCATAGCCGGCGACGCTGCCCGTGAAGTGCAGACCCCATACCGTGCGCTGCATACCCAGCGCCGACTCCAGCCACTGCGCCGACTGCTCCGGATCGGGCCCCAGCGCCGCCTCACCCATGCCGATCAGCATGTAGTCGAAGCCGCGCATCACCATCTGCAGGGCCGCGCCGGCGGCCATCCCGAGCAGGCCGAGCCGCGGCACCGGGGCGGTGTACCTCCGCAACGTCAGGATGCCGTTCAGCATGAGCAGGGCGCCCAGGACGAGGACGACCGCCACGGTGTAGGACAGCGTGGCATTGCGCGCCATTGCCAGCGTCAGGTCCGCGAGGCTGGTGCTGGGGACGGTATCCACCATGCCCCGGCCGGGTGAGAACGCGTAGCCGACAGCCACGGCCACGGTTCCGGACAGCAGCGACCAGCCGCCGATTCTCGCTTCCGTCCAACGCGTCATGGTGCCTCCTCGAGTGCCTACCGGCACTCCGCCGACATCACCTCCGACTCGATGATCACGCCACAGATGTGGCTCGTGTACTCGAACGGGTCGCCGTCGAAGAGGGCGAGGTCGGCGTCCTTGCCGACCTCGATCGAGCCGACGCGGTCGTCGATGCCGAGAATGCGGGCCGGGCTCAGCGTGATTGCCTCCAGCGCCCGTTCCATGCCGAGGCCGTTGGCGGCGGCGATGGCCGCCTCCCAGAGCAGGACGCGCGTCTTGGGCACGTAGCCCTCGAAACCGGTCTGGATGGCGAACGGTATGCCGGCGTCGGCGAGGGTAGCGGCGGTCTCGTAGGAGCCGTTGCGGACCCGGCTCATCGTCGGGTGGAGCAGGACCGGCACGCCGGCCTCGCGGATCTCCTCGAGCAGCAGGTAGGACTCGGCGGCGCTGTCGAGCACGAGGTCGAACCCGAACTCCTGCTGCAGGCGGAGCGCCGAGGCCATCTCGGCCACCGTGTTCGCGGTGACCAGCAGGGAGAGTTCGCCGTCGAGCACCTGGCCGAGCGCTTCCTTGGAGAGGTCCCTGGGCGGCGGCTGGGGTGCGGGCTTGGCGTCGCCGTCCTCGTCACCGTCTCCGTTCTCGTCGCCGCTGGCCTCCTCCGCCTTGCGCACCTGGTCGAGGTAGGACTGGGCACCGTGAAGAGCGGACCGGAGCATCGCGATGCCCTTGGCCGACGTCCCCGGCGACTGGAAGTTCGAGGACACCGCGTTGCCGAGCGTCGCCGCCAGCATCCGCACCGGCATCAGGGTGGCCTGTTCGACGTTGCGGCCCCTGGTCTTCGCGATCATCGTCTGGCCGCTGACCAGGGCCCCCGGGCCGTGGCCCGTGTGGAGTGTCGTGACGCCGTACGAGCGGACCCACTCGACCAGGGTCTCGTTCGCGTCGTAGGCGTCGATCGCCCGCAGGTCGGGCTGGAGCGGCGACGACCGTTCGAGCTGGTCCTGGTCGCGCACCGGGCCGACGTTGCTGTTCAGGGCGCCGGAGAGGCCGACGACCGAGCGGGCGTCGACGAGTCCGGGCGTGACGACGGCGGCTTCGAGGACGTCAACGCCGTCCGGAATGTCCGCCTCGGCCGCTGGGCCGACCCATTCGATCTTGCCGTCGGCGCCGGCGATGACGACGGCGTTCTCGATCGGCGCGCCGGACACGGTGTGGAGGGTGCCGGCACGGACCGCGACCTGGGCGACTGCGGAGCCCGTCGTCGCGGCGACGAGCAGGGCGGCGAGGGCTGTTTCGTTCTTCAATGCGACTCCCTCTCCAGCAACTGGCGCATCATCTCGTCTTCGTGGGCGGTCGTCGTGTAGACCTTGTAGCCGCCGACGGCGTACTTGCGGTGGTCCGGGTTCGCCCGGTCGTAGATCATCGTCCCCTCGACCCAGGTCTGTTCGACCTTCGTGTAGACGCTGAGCGGGTCGCCGGAGAGGATGACGAAGTCGGCGTCCTTGCCCACCTCCAGCGAACCGACGCGATCCTCGAGCCCGAGCGCCCGCGCCGGGGCGAGGGTCAGCCCCTCGATCGCCTTCTCGCGCGACATGCCGTAGCGCACCGCGATCGCGGCGCCCCGGGCGAGGAGGCGCGAATCGGTGACTGAGTCGTCCGTGTTGAAGCTGACGTCGACGCCTGCCCGCTCCAGGATCGCTCCCATCTCCATGTTCCAGCCCATCGTCTCTTCCTTGCCGCCCGGCGTGTCGATCCAGGTGATGGACACCGGCACGTCCGCGGCTGCGAGTTCCTCGGCGACCTTCCAGGACTCGGTCCCGTGCTGGGCGACGACCCGGAATCCGAACTCCTCCTTGAGCCGCAGGACGGTGGCGATGTCGTTGTGGCGGTGGGTGTGGTGCTGGACGATCCTCCTGCCGTCGAGCACCTCGACCAGGGCCTCCATCCGCAGGTCGCGCTTCGCCGGCCCGTCGCCGCCTTCGGCGTTCCCCTCGGCCTCGGCGGCGGCCATCTTCTCGCGGTACTCCACGGCCTCGTGGTAGAGGTTGCGGACCAGGGCCGCGGACTTGGCGCGGGTGCCGGGGAAGGGCGGCTGGCCGATGGAGTTCGTGCCGTTCGCCATCTTGAGGCCGCCACAGATACCCGTCAGCGGATCGTCGCAGAAGAGCCAGTCCTCGATCGTTCGGGCGCCGTCGCGGAGCTTGACGTAGACGGTCTGCCCGGACATGAGGTGGCCCGACCCCGACATCATGTTGACCGTCGTGATGCCGCCGGCGCGGGCGCGCCAGATGCTGTCGGAGGCGATGTCGATCGAGTCCAGATTGCGCACGTCGGGATGCAGCGGTGAGGAGCGGTCGCCGCCGGAGACCGAGCCGATGTGCGAGTGGGTGTCGACGAGCCCGGGCATCAGCACCTTGCCGCTGACGTCGTGCTCGACGGCGCCGCGGGGCGTGCGCGCGTCGGCACCGCCGACCTCGGTGATCCTGCCGCCCTGGACGATGAGGACGCCGTTGTCGATCGGCTCTCCACTGATCGGCAGCAGCCGCGCGCCGCGGAAGACGTGGGGGTCGTCCTGCGCGGCGGCGGGCATGGCGGCAAGGAGTGCCGCCGGCGCGACGGCCAACAGGAACGAGGCGGGACGTTTTCTCATATGCGTTTCCTTAGCGCCGGAACGACGGGTCGAGGTGGATACGGTACAGCGCTTCGCGCGGGCGGTCGCCGTTGCGGCTGCCGCCCCAGAGGACGTGGACGGCGATTTGGTCGCCGGTTGGACTCCAGGTCAGATCGCCGACGTAGGTGTGGCCGAGGCTGTCCTCGGAGGTCGGGTCGTTGAAGAACGTGAGCCGGCGCTTGTTCGAGCCGTCCGCGTCCATCAGCCACAGCTCGCGACGAGCTGAGGAAGGCACGATCTGATCGGGCTCGGTGCCGCGGATCCCGGCGTTCGAAGTGAAGGCGAGGTGCCGGCCGGTGGGCGACAGCCGGGCGTACTCGTCGGCGCCGCTCCGGGAGTGGGTAAGGCGTTCGGGCTCGCCGCCGTCGAAGCGCAGCCGGTAGAGGTCGAGCGTGTCGGGCGACTGTCCAGGCTCCAGGTTCGCCGCGACCAGGGCGCCGCGATCGTCGGGCGTGTAGCCCTGGGGGACGATCAGCGCGTCGACCGGCGCGGCGTGCGTCCGCACCCTGCGCAGCTTGGGGATGCCGCTGCGGTTGACCCGGAACTGGGCGCTGCGCAGTTGCCAGGCGCCGTAGCGTCCCTTGCGCGCCTTGATCCGCTCGCTCCAGAGCAGTCGGTCGCTGTCGAAGGCGAAGTGGGGGTCGAGCACCGCCGAGCCGCTGGCCGCGAACCGGGTGAGCAGGGTGAAGTGCTTGCCCCTGCGGTCGATGTCGTAGAACTCGCTGTGAACGCCGCGGTCGGGAGTCAGGAGCCTCAGCGGATCGGCCACGAACCTGAGCCGCTTCGGGTGGCTCTGGACCTGCACGACGAGCCGCTCGCCCGAGGGGTGCCACGCGGGGTTCATCGCGTTGTCCTTGCGCAGCGCGTACATGTCGCACGTCAGGCAGCGCTCGGCCAGGAGGTCGGTGGAGGTGATGTAGACGTCGTAGCGGCCGTCCTCTCCGGCCTTGTCGTAGGCCAGCCAGTCGCCCTGGCGGGACCAGTCGACCCGGGCGCCGCCCTCGATCCAGCGTTCGATGCGGACCACCGGGCTCGACTCCGGGTCGGCGGCCGGCGCCGGTGCCGCCATGCCGGCCAGCAGGATGCAGATCAAGCGGTAGCCGACCATCGCCGAAAGGCTAGCAGCGGGTGGTGCGTCCGGTCAGTTCGAGGCGACGCCGGCTAGCGGGCGTTCGGCCCGCTCGCGCGGGGAGCTCGGCGGCGCCTCGGGCGGCACGGCTGGCGTCTGCCACTCCGGAAAGAACTGCCGGTACCAGCGCCGCAGCCGGACGACGGGCCCGTCGTCGCGGCAGAGGGTCGGGTGGGTCGTGTAGGTCTTGTTCTCCCAGATCTGGATGTCGTGCCGCCATTGGGAGATCCAGTTGCCGACGACGTACCACACGAGCAGGCGCGGCATCCGGCGGTCGGCGAACCAGTGGAAGTCGACCTGCTGCTCGAGCGGCGCGACCGGAAGGTGGGTCTGCACGATCTCGACGTCGCCGGCGCCGGGGATCGTGATCCGGAAGTTGATGATGCTGGCAGGTCCGGTGCACGTGACCCGGGCGCTTGCCCGGGTTCGTTCGAGACGGCGGCCGCGAAGCTTGAGCACGGTTTCGTCCAGGAAGTACAACCTCCAGGGCCGCTCGTCGTCCAGTTCCCAGCCCGGCCTGTGTTCGAGCTGGACGCCGGGAACGGGAATCTGCGTCCATGGGACCGTCATCTGGCTGTGGATGTACTTGAAGTGGGCGAAGTCGGCCGTGTTCTCGAGGAACTCGACGATGTGCATGCGAACGCGGCCAGCGTCGTGGTGCCCGCGGTAGACGAAACTGCCGTCGTCGACCTCATGGATGCGGGGAACCGGGTAGGGGACGTCGTCGCCGGCTCGCTGGTTTGGTCCGGCGGCCCGGTGATAGAGGAAGACCTGCCCGTTCACGTCCTGGACGGGGAAGCTCTCGGCCGCGACGCGGGACGGCACGCTGTCGCTGTAGGGCACGCGGGCCGCCCGGCCGTCGCCGGTGAACTGCCAGTTGTGGAACGGGCACTCGATGCGGTCCTCGCGGACGCGGCCATGCCGGAGATTGGCGCCCAGGTGGGGGCAGAACGCCTGCATGGCGTGCACGTCGTCGCCGTCTTTGCTCCGCCACACGACCACGGCGCGGCCGAGGCACTCCACGTAGCGGATCTGCCCGCGCCGTAGCGACCTCGAAGTCGTGAGCCGGTACCAGCCGTCCGGATAGGGATGGGGATAGCCGGCGAGACGCAGGTCGTCGGATGTGGTGGGTTCCCGGCGCCCTGAACGGCGAGTCCTCAAGCCCATGACGGACTCTCAGCCGCTACGAGGAGACCGAACCGTCCGGTTTGCGCGCGTGGATCAGGAAGGACGGCGTGAAGATTCCCGCCACGCCGGCCTCGACGAGGGAGTCGGCCGCGACGTTCAGGATGCGGGCGGCCTCGCCGGTGCCGGCGGGCGCGATGCGCAGCAGCTCCAGCAGGCTGGTGGCCTTGGCAGTAAACCATCGGCCGGCGGGAATCCGCCCGAGTGACGCGAGCGAAAGGTCACGGCCCTGGAGCGACCGGTACCAGGGAGCGTCCGGGTCGCACTCAAGCGCCTGGTCGCGGCTCGAGAGAATCTCGAATCCGACGGTCCGAACGAGGTCGAGTTGGCTGGAGGTCGTGAGCAGGTTGGGCGTCGCGTTTCCAAACTCGAGTCGGTCCCGAATGTCGCGATGGACCGGGTCGTGCTCGTCGAAGTCCTCGGTCAGGCACCAGTCGATCAGAGCGAGTTCACCTCCCGGCCTGAGCAGCCGGTAGAGCTCCTTGAAGCAGAGGGTCTTGTCGGGCGCGTGGCAGGTCGATTCGAACGAGTACGCGGCATCGAAATGGCCGTCGTCGAGGGGCACGTCCATGAAGCTGGCGAGCAGGAAACCGCATGTTTCCTGAAGGCCGGCGCGGTGCAGCGATCGCTGGCCTCTCGCGATCTGGTACGCGTTGAGGTTGATCCCCGTGATGCTGGCCCCGGTGGAACTCGCGATGGTGACCAGCGGCCCGGCGACACCGCATCCGATGTCGGCGACCTTCGTTCCCGGCCCGAGGGACAGGAGTTCGCCGATGCTGATCTCGTGACGGCGGACGGCGTCCCGGAGGCTCTCGCCGGACCGTCGTGGGGAGAAGTGGAACGACTGGCCCCAGCCGTACTCATAGAACTTGGTGACGACATCGTAGAAGCGACTCACCATCTGCGGCTGGTCGTGAAGGGCTCGATCACCCTCCCGGGCCGCGACCATCTCCTTCAGCTCGAGGAAGTCGTCGAGCGCCTCTCTCAGGTCGCCGCCGCTGTTCGCCGAGACGGGACGACGATGGGGGGCTCCTTCCGTACCGTGAACGTCGATTCGCGCTGGCTCTGCCATGTGCTCCCGCTACCTCCTGCCAAGAGCCTACACCCCGGTCGACACTGGGCTGCTAGCGTCCTTTCGTCAATGCGTCGGTTTTCGGCACCTGCCCTGATCGCTCTTTGGATCGTGGGCTCGGCGCCCTTCCTGGGTCGGCTGACCCGGTGGATTCAGGAGGAGGTGGACCGTTCGCTCCTCGTGATCGTGCCGACGATCCTGTTCTGGGGCGCGGCGGCGGCGTTCGTGGTCTGGATCGTGCGCGTGTCGCGGCGGCTCCGGTGGCGCAACTACGCCGCGCTCGGCGCCGGCGCGCTCTGGGCCATCGTGCAGGCGACCGCCCTGGCACGCGGCCGTCCCGAAGAGTCCGCCCTGGAGCGGATGCACCTGGTGCTCTACGGCGTCGTCGCGCTGCTCCTGTACCGGGCCTTCCTCCGGGGCGGTCGGTCGGCCATCGCGGCGGCGTTCTCTGCCGTCGTTCTGACCTCGCTCGTCGGGCTCGCCGACGAGTTTGTCCAGTGGCTGGTCTGGACCCGCGTCGGCGACTTCTACGACTGCGTGCTGAACGCTTCGGCCGCAGGTTGCGGGGTCGTCTTCGGGGCGGGCCTCTTCGGGTTCGACTTCCGGACGCCCGCGACCGCCGAACGCAAGATGATCGCGGTTCTGTGGCTATGGTTCGTCACCGCTTCTTTCCTCCTCGCTGACCGCACGAACCTCGGCCGCCTCATCGTGGACCCGGAACTCGGCAGTTTCCGCAGCTACTACACCGCCGGCCTGCTCGAGCACCTGAACGATGACCGCCGTACCCGCTGGCCTGCGAAGCAGCCGCCGGTGCCGCCCTTCCAGCCCTGGCAGATCCAGGATCACTTCCTGAACGAGGCCACCTGGCACGTCCAGGCCCGCAACGAAGCCTTCGACGCCGAAGACTGGGCCACAGCCGCCGCCGAGCAGGCGATCCTCGACCGCTACTA
This sequence comes from Holophagales bacterium, assembly GCA_009845425.1. Classification (GTDB taxonomy): domain Bacteria; phylum Acidobacteriota; class Thermoanaerobaculia; order Multivoradales; family Multivoraceae; genus Multivorans. The sequence goes on along the minus strand of VXZQ01000001.1, from coordinate 130,070 downwards.
CCCGTCCGTACTGGAGGAAGTTCGGAATCCCGACGGCAGCCTGCGCCACGCCTTCCCGATGGAGAGAGTCCAGCGCCTCCAGGAGGAGGGCGCTGCTCCCGTCGCCAGCTACGAAAGCTCCGCCGGCGGCAACCGCATCTGGGTCCTTCCTCCCTTCGTCGCGCCCGGCCTGGTTCTGGCGGCCCTACTCGTTCCCTTGGTCATCTTCGCCGGCCGCCTCAAACCAGGACAGACCCGGCCCAACGTCTGACGTGTTCTCGGCGCGACCGGAGCGCAGTCGACCGAAGCGAACCCCCACCCGTCCAATCACCAAGCGGGGGTGAGCGTCCGCTGGGACCCTCCCCTTCGGACCCGGAGCCGACGGGTGACTCGCTTCGTTACTCGCAGCCTTCGCGGGTCTCTTCGATGAGGCCGTCGACGACGGCATGGAGGTCGCCCTCTTCCGCGCGGGCGATCTGGCGGTCGGCGCTGGTGCCTTCGGCGAGAATCGTGTGGACGTACTCGACTTCCTTACGGATCTTCAGGTCGTCCAGCACGTCATCGACGAAATCGAGGAGCTCCAGCGTCAGGAAGCGCAGCGGCACTTCCTCGCCCTTGCCGAAGTCGATCAGCTTGCCGTCGATGCCGTAGCGGATCGCGCGCCACTTGTTCTCGTAGATGAGGTGCCGGGGGTAACGCCGCCAGCCCTGGTTGTTGTGCCGCAGGCGGATCAGCTTGCCGACGATCGCCATCAGGAGCGCGGTAAGGCACAGCGCCTCCTCGATCTTCGTGCAGACGTCGCAGACGCGGAACTCGATGGTCGGGAACTTGGGGTGTGGCCTGACGTCCCACCAGATCTGTGTCGGCTCCACGATGCACTTCGTTTCGACCAGGACGTTCACCAGGCGCTCGTACTCCGCGTACGACCGCAGGGACGGTGGCAGCCCCGACCGGGGCAGGCTCTCGAAGACGACCGAGCGGTAGGACTTGAGCCCCGTGTTGCGGCCCTGCCAGAAGGGCGAGCTGGTCGACAGTGCGAGCAGGTGGGGCAGGAAGTAGAGCGACTGGTCCATGATGTCCATTCGCAGGTTGCGGTCGGGAATGCCTATGTGAACGTGCATGCCGAAGATCAGCAGTCGCCGCGCGACGTCGCCGAACGTTTCCTGCATCGTGATGTAGCGCTGCGCCTCCGTGACGTCCTGTTCCTGCCAGGAGGAGAAGGGATGGGTGCTGGCGGCCGCGATGCGAAGGCCGTTCCGCGACGCCAGGTGCCCGATCGAGCGCCGCAGCCGGATGAGCTCCTGGCGTGCCTCGTCGATCGAGCGGCAGACCTCGCTGCCCACTTCGACCTGGCACTGCAACTGCTCCGCCTTGATCTGCTCCTGGAGCACGATCTGTCCCTGCTCCAGGAATTCCTGGATGAAGGGCTTCAATTCCCGGGTTTCGGGGTCGATGATCTGGTACTCCTCCTCGATGCCGATGGTCAGCTCGGGGAGCTTGGTCTGCATGGTTCTTCTCCGGTGTAGGGAGGTCGTCTCCGGGCGGGGATGGAACAAGCGTATCCGGCTGCTTTGATACCGTGCCTTCCGCGATGAGCCGGCTCGCGACCATTGCCTCGCGTCCGCTCGCTCGCCGCCCGGTTGCCGGCGCTCTGGTCGGCGCGTTCCTGCTCGGAGTTTCCTGCGCGGGGCCCGAGGCGGCAAGAGAAGCTGGTTTAGGCCCGTCGTCCTGGGGTCTCGCCGGTACGGCGCCGGCGGCTCAAGGCGCGCACGGCATGGTCGTCAGCGGTCATGGCCTCGCCTCCGACGTCGGCGCGGCGGTCCTGGAGCAGGGCGGAAACGCGATCGACGCCGCGGTGGCCGTCGGCTTCGCGCTTGCCGCGGTCCTGCCGGCCGCCGGCAACATTGGCGGCGGCGGGTTCCTGGTCTACCGGTCGAACGACGGCGAAGTCCGTGCGCTGGACTACCGCGAGAAGGCGCCCGGCGCGGCAACGCGCGACATGTTTCTGGACGATGAAGGCAAGGTCGCGGAGAGCGCGGTTGTCGGTCACCTCGCGGCCGGCGTGCCGGGTTCGGTGGCCGGTCTCTGGGAGATGCACCTGACATACGGATCCCTCCCCTGGAGCGACCTGATCGCGCCGGCTATGGAGTTGGCCCGGGGCCACGAAGTCGACGAGCCGCGATCGCGGAGTCTCGAATCGGCGGCGCCACGGCTCAAGCGGTTCCCGGCGAGTGCCAGGCAGTTCCTGATCGATGGCGAGGCGCCGCCGCCGGGCGCGATACTGGAACAGCCGGACCTTGCGGCCACGCTTCAGGCGATCGCGGAGCAGGGTCCGGACGGCTTCTATCGCGGCCGAGTGGCCGACCTGATCGTGGCCGAGATGGGGCGGGGCGGGGGACTCATCTCGCACCAGGACCTCGAGGACTACGCGCCGGTGTGGCGCGAGCCGGTCGAAGTCGCCTATCGCGGACACACGATCCAATCGATGCCGCCGGTTTCTTCCGGCGGCCTGACCCTGGGCCTGATCCTCAATATCCTCGAGGGCTGGGATTCCCTGCCCCCGTTCGGCAGTCCCGATCTGATCCACCTGGAGGCCGAGGCCATGCGGCTCGCATTTCGGGACCGGAACACTCTGCTCGGCGACCCGGACTTCGTCGACGTACCGCGCGGGCAGTTCGAGTCGCAGGACTACGCCGACGGGCTGCGTGCCCGGATCGATCCCGAGAGGGCGCGGCCGCTGCCGCCGATCGAGGTCGCGCCGCCTGCGGAGAGCACCGAGACGACCCATTACTCCGTGGTCGACCGCTGGGGCAACGCGGCGTCGGTCACGACGACGATCAACAGCGGTTTCGGGAACGCCGTCACCGTCACCGGGGCCGGTTTCCTGCTCAACAACGAGATGGACGACTTCGCCGCCTCGCCGGGTCAGCCGAATCAGTTCGGGCTGGTCGAGGGCGAGAACAACGCCATCGTTCCGGGCAAGCGGATGTTGTCGTCCATGACCCCGAGCATCGTGCTCGACCCGGAGGGCGAACTGATGATGGTCGTCGGCACGCCCGGCGGCCCGACGATCATCACCACCGTCTACCACGTGATCTCGAACGTCATCGACCACGGAATGGGGCTGCGGCAGGCGGTCGAGAGCCCGCGGGTGCATCACCAGGCGTGGCCGGACCAGGTGTTCTACGAGGAAGGCGGTCTCGGCGGCGCGACGCTCGAGGATCTGGCGGCGAGGGGTCACGAGCTGGTCGAGCGCGGCCTGAGCGGGGACGTGTCCGCGATCCTGATAGAGGGGTCGAGCCTGCTCGGCGTGGCGGATCCACGCCGGGGCGGCGACGTCAGCGCGCCGAGAGGAGACGCGCCCGCGGGCGGGTAGCGGGCCGCGGATGAACGGCCGGCGAATCTTCGCCGCGGTGACGGTCGGTCACCTCGGCATCGACATCTTCAACAGCATGGGGCCGGTCCTGCTGGCCTTCCTCCAGGCGCCGCTCGGCCTCAGCGCCGCCCAGATCGGCCTCGCGGTGGGACTGTTCCAGGTTCTCGCCGGCACCACGCAGCCGGCCTTCGGCTGGTTGGTCGACCGGGTCGGCAGCCGTTTCCTGGGTCCGTTCAGCGTCGCTTTCAACTTCGCCTGCATGGGCCTGGCGGTCGCAGCAGCCGCCGCGACGGGGAGATTCGTCCTGTTTCTCATTCCGTTCGCGCTCGCCGCGGTTGCTTCGGGCGCCTTTCATCCGCTGGGCGTGATGCACTCCAGCACGGTGAACCTGGCCCGCTCCGCCACCTTCACGGCCATCTTCTTCTTCTGCGGTCAGCTCGGGCTGACGACCGGGCCGGTCCTGGCGGGACTGGCCCTCGATCGGGCGGGGCTGAACGGGATCTACTGGCTCCTGCTCTTCGCGGCGCCCGTGCCGCTGTTCATGGCCTTCGCGATGGGACCGCGACGGGTTCACCCGGCGCCCGCGGCGTCGCAACCGAACGAGAATCAGGCGGGTGACGCCACCGTGTCCGCCGGCCGCCAGGTGCGCGGCGGCGTCATCGCTCTCCTTGGCCTGGTGTTCGCCAGCCGCTCCTGGGCAATGTTCGGAACGATGGCGTTCCTGCCCCTCCTGCTGAGTCAGCGGGGATACAGCTCCGTGGCTCAGGGCTCCGCCAGCGCGCTGTTCCTGCTGGGCGGCGCGCTGACCGCGGTCCTGGCGGGCGCCTGGGCCGAGCGTTGGGGTCGACGGCCGATCGTCTTCCTGACCACGCTGCTCGGTGCCCTCCTGCTGGGCGTGCTGCCCGGATCCGGGGGCTGGATCTTCGCCGTCGTACTGCCCTGCGGAGCGCTGCTGGGAGCATCGCACTCCATCCTGATCGTCATGGCTCAGGAGTTGCTGCCATGGCGTCGGGGTCTGGCTTCGGGGACGGCGCTCGGATTCCTGTTCGCGACGGGCGGGATCGCGACCTGGTGTATCGGAGAACTCGCTGATCGCTTCGAACTCGCGGCAGTGTTGCAGGCCGGCGCGGTGGTCGGCCTGGTGTCGGCCTTCGCTTCACTACTCCTGCCGAAGCAGGAGCCGACCCGTCTGGCGGCCGCGCCTGCGGTAACGGCGGTGCTGGTCGCGTCAGTCGTTGGCCTGACCGTGTTGTCTCCGAGCCCCGCCTCGGCGGGCCTGAACGGCGAGATCAACGGCCAGGTGCGCGACGCGGCGACGGACGTCCCGTTGCCGGGAGCCGAGATCAGGATCACCGGCGATCAGTTGCACAGCGCCCAGACCGTTCGCGCCGGTCGCGGCGGCAGTTTTCGGGCGCCGGGTCTACCACCGGGCGACTACTACGTCGAGGCGACCGTGGACGGCTACGCGACCTCCGTCGTGGAGAACCTGATCCTGGTTGCGGGCGGCGTGCTGCGGGTCGACTTCCACATGAGGGCCGGCAGCGCCTCCGCGCTCGACCTTGTTTCCTCGCCGTTGCTCGACGTGGTCACCGGCAGCGACGGTAACGTCCTCGCGGGCGACGACCTGCGGCAGCTACCGGGCGCCGTCGCGGCGCTCAACCTGGACCTGGCGTCCGGCCTCGACGCGCTGGGCCCGGATGTCGCGGTCAACGGCTGGCCGCCCGGCTTCGCCAACTACCGCGTCGACGGTCAGGAGAGCGCGCTTCGCGAACCAGGGTCGACCGCCATCGATCCCCGCTGGGTGGATCAGGTGCGCGTCTGGACGATGGAACTGGCGGCGACGATGGCCGGGCCCCACATCGACCTGATCACGCGTTCGGGGGGGACCGACTGGCAGGTGAACGGCGGCTGGTCGACGGTCGAGCCGCTCGACAACGGCGAGCGGCTCGCCCTGCGCCTGTTCGGTGCCGGAGAATCGCCGGCCGGCGGCAGGGACCGGCGACGCATCGAGGGCGACGAGGCGACCGTCTTTGCCGGCGGCCCGCTACGGGACAAGCGGGCCCGTGCGTTCGGCGGGTACTCGAGAAGCCGCGCCCGCGGCACGGAGAGCCTGTTCGGCGCGGTCGCGCCGATGACCTGGGACGAGACGATCGAGCAATCGATCGGCAAGCTCGACTGGTGGGCCGGCTCGGCCAGCAACCTGACTCTCAAGCACCATGCCGGGTCCGGCGACCTCGACGGTCGGCGACCGGCGCTGGAAGTCCTTCCGTCGGTGGATGGAACCGAGAACGACCGGTCGCGACGGCAGACGACCAGCCTCAACGTCGAGTGGGGAGTCACCGACCGCCTGTGGTTGCGCGTGTTCGGCGGTCGATCCGACCTCATCGAGGACGGCGAGCCATGGCAAGACGCGGGCCTGTACTTCGCGGCGCCCGCCTCCGGGCGGCTGGCGGGTTGGTACGAGGCCGCGCCGGCGGGCCGGGTCCGTCGCGCTGCGGAGCGCCGGAACTGGGCGGTGGAGCCGTCGTTCTTCCTGTTCGACCACACGCTGGAGATCGGCATTCAGGACTCCAGGAGCAGCCTCGAACTCCTCCGATCGCAGGGTTCCGGACGGTTGCTGCGGTTTGCGGGCGGAACGCCCGAGGCCTGGAGCGGAGGAGCGCTCGGCGCCGCCGGCCTCCGGCAGGAGAAGCGCGCGCTCTACGCGCAGGACGCCTGGCGCGTGGGCGGAGCCTTCAAGAGGCACCTGACCCTGCACGTTGGACTACGCGCCGAAGAAGAAAAGGCGGGTCCCCTCGACCTCGAGTTCGCAGACCGCACGGAACCGCGGCTCGCGTTCGTCTGGGACGTCGCGGGCCGCGGCAGGTGGAAGGCTTACGGCGGCGCCGCCTGGTGGCACGTCGACGTCTTCCGGCCGCGGGCGGGGCGTTCCGATCTCGACGCGGTCGCGGCGCTGGAGGCCACCGGCGGCTACAGCGGCGCGCCCCTCGACTTCGCGAGGGCGGCGGTTGATCCAGACCTCCGTCCAGCCCGCGTGCGAGAGATCCAGTTGGGGACGGGCTACCAGTTCCTGCCCGACGTCGTGATCTCGGCGCGCGTCTCCCGACGCCAGTTGCGGAACGGCATTCGTCTCATGCCGCTGCTGGACGCCGGCGAGGTAGTTCCGACGCTGCTGACCCCCGGCCGGGGCGCCGGCGGCGAGCTGCCTCAGCTAGAGCAGGACTGGTGGGGCGCCGAGCTCAACGCGCACGTCGGCTTCAGCCCCTCCTGGAGGATCCACTTCTCATACGTCCTGAGCCGGTTGACCGGCAACCACGAGGCCGGCGGGCTCGGAATGGAGGCGGGTACCTTGCCCGGCGCCCATCCGGTCCTCGCCGCGCTCGACTTGTGCTCCTCGCCCGTCCCCTGCGACGTGTTCGATGTCACGAGTGGCAGCCGCCGCCTGAGCCTCGACCGTGAGCACCAGCTCTCCGGCTGGCTTGTCCTCTCGCCGGGCGAACGCTGGCTGATGGCGCTTGTCTACCGCTTCCGCACGGGCGCCGCCTACGTACCGCGAGCCCTGACGGTCCGGGTCGACGAGGCAAGCCGCATCCTCAGCACCGGCCTGACCCCCCTTCCGTCTGGCCCGGACGGCCTGGTCAAGAGCGCCGATCTCAAGCGCGCCGACCTGTCTCTCACGTACCGCGTCCCGCTTCGCTCGGAGGACCGGCGGTTGTCCCTCTTCGCCGAGGCCCTCAACGTCTTCGACCAGGACGCCGCGAACCAGCTCTGGCCGCTTGCCTACCTCGACCCGGTCTTCGTCGGTCCGGGCCGCACCGACCTGCTCGCCGCCGCGGCAGCGCAGGGGGCAAGGCCGGATCCGCGCGAGTCGCTTCCCGCCGCCTTCCAGACCAGCCGCCGCGTGCGCGCGGGTCTTCGGCTCCAGTTCTGACGTTCTACACGAGTTCGCTCAGCCGGCGCAGCGCCGCCAGCAGGTCCGGCTGCTCCGTCAGCACGCCGCGAAGCGGGTCGGTCTTCAGCTTCTTCAGCCGCTCCGGCACGGTGCGGATGTTGTGGTCGCGCAGGTCGAGGCCGGGCTTGACCTCGGACCAGCGCAGCGGCGTCGAGACCGGAGCCGCGGGCAGCGGTCGGACGCTGAAGGGGGCGACGAGCAGCCGGCCGCGGCCGTTCTGGACGAAGTCGATGTAGACCTTGCCGCCGCGGCGTTCGGGATTGCGGGTGACGGTGGCGATCTCGGGCAGTTGCCGGCAGATGATCTGGGCGATCAGTTGACCGAGGCTGCGCGACTGCTCGTAAGTGCAGGCGCCGCCTAGCGGCAGCAGCACGTGCAGGCCGCTCGAGCCGCTGGTCTTGACGAAACCGGGCAGCTCGATTTGCCGGCACAGACGCCGGATGGCGAGGGCGATCTCGATCACGTCCTCGAAGGGGGCGTCCTTCGGGTCGAGGTCGAGGATGCACCAGTCCGGCTGGCCGAGTTGGTGCAGCCGGCTTGACCAGACGTGGAGGACAATCGCGGCCAGGTTGGCCACGTAGACCAGGCTCTCCCGGTTCTGGCAGACGAAGTACTCGACATCCTTGCCGGTCCGCGGGCTGGTCAGCCTGACCGTGTGCAGCCAGTCCGGCGCGAAGTCGGGCGCGTTCTTCTGGAAGAAGGACTTGCCCTCGATCCCGTCGGGGTAGCGGGTCATCACCAGCGGGCGGTCGGTGAGGTAGGGCTGCATCGCCTCTGAAACGGTGGCGTAGAAGTCGATCAGATCGCCCTTGGTGTAACCCTCGTCCGGCCAGAACACCTTGGATTTGTTCGTGATCTCGACGCGCCGCTCCGGCGGCGCCGGGAGGGTGGCTTCGCGGCCGCGGGGTTCGTCACGGCGGACGCAGTCCTCCAACGGCTTGTCGTCCCGCAGGCGCAGGAAGACGGGATGCCGGAGCAGGCCGTGGGGAGTCCACTCCTTGAAGCGGACCTCGCAGACCAGCTCGTCGTTCGGCTCGACCCAGGTCTGGTCGGCGACGCGGCCGTCGAGGAGGTGGGCGTCGGTGAGCGCCGTCTCCACGGCGGGGCTCTCAGGCGCGGGCGCCCAGCATGGAGGATCCTCACGCCGCCTCGCCGACAGACGCTCCGCCAGCTCCGCCAGGGTGGCGTCGTCGAATCCCGTGCCGACGCGTCCGGCGTAGACCAGCCCGCCGACTGCCGCTTCCCATACTGCGAGGTGGAGCGAGCCCAGGCCCACCCGGCTGCCCTTGGGCGACGACATGCCGACGATGGCGAAGTCCCCCGTCCGTTCGGCGCGCAGCTTGACCCAGGAGGACGACCGGCGGCCCGTGTACCGCGACGCACCGTCCTTCGCCATGGTCCCCTCGAGTCCCATCGCAACTGCCTGCTCGAAGAACTCCTCGCCCCGTTCCTCGATGTGGTCCGAGTAGCGGAGCGGCCCGGCTGGGGGCAGAACCTGGGCCAGCCATCCCTTGCGCTCGAGCAGGGGCAGCGGCCGCAGGTCGTGGCCCTCGAACGAGACCAGGTCGAAGGCGAACAGCGTCGCTGGCCGGCGTACCGAGGCCTGTTCGATGTCGACGGGACGGCTGAGCAGGGCCCGTGTCTGCAGCTTGGCGAAGCTGGGCCGGCCGCCGCCGTCGAGCACGGTGACCTCGCCGTCGAGCACGATCGATTCCACCGGCAGCCGGCGCAAGGCGCGGGCCAATTCCGGGTAGAGCGCGGTGACGTCGCCGCCGCGCCGGTAGCGGAGGAAGACGCTGCCGCCTTCCTTGGCGGCGAGCAGACGGTAGCCGTCGTACTTCAGTTCGTAGATCCAGCCGGCGCGCGAGAAGGGCCGGTCGGAGGCGGTCGCGAGCATCAGTGGCAGCGACCGCGGGTCCACCGACCGGCGCGGCGCATCCGACGCTTCGATCCCTGCGCGCACCTCTTCGATCCGGTCGCAGCCGTCCCGGAGCTCCTCGACGGTCAGGCCCGACAGCACGGACTCGGGCGGCAGCTCGTCCTCGCCGTCGCGGCCTTCTTCCAGAGGGCGTGCGGCCGCGTCGGGTTTCTTCATCAGCAGCCACTGGCTGCCGTCAGAGGAACGGCGCCGGCCGCCGGTGCGGAACAGGGTCCAGACGCCGCGCAGCTTGTAGCCGTGGAGTTCGAACAGGAGCTTGCCGCTCTCCATCCCGGCAACCGGGTCCTCGAGCGGGAGCCAGCGGCCGCTGTCCCACACGATCATCGCGCCGGCGCCGTAGTTGCCGGCGGGGATGGACCCCTCGAAGTCGGCGTACTCCAGCGGGTGGTCCTCGGTGGCGACCGCGAGCCGCTTGACGTCGGGATCGAGGCTGGGGCCGCGCGGCACCGCCCAGGACTTGAGCGTGCCCTCGAGTTCCAGGCGCAGGTCGAAGTGGACCCGCCGGGCGGCGTGCTTCTGGACCACGAAGCGCCCGCCGACGGCCGTGGTTCGGGAACCCATCGGCTCGGGCGTCGCCTCGCTCGAGCGCTTGCGGCGGTAGGCGTCCAGATTGCCGTGCGGCATCAGGCGTGCATTCTCCCAGAAGCCGACAACTGGGTGCGCGGGTCTTCTGACCCGCTGCCGCCGCAGGCGGCTTCGAAACGCGCCGGCCGCCAGGCCGGCTCCGCTTTGCCCGGCTCAGTGCCCCGCGGAACCGCTTCCGGTGCTAGAATCCGCCGTCTATGCCCGCTCGTTCCGTCGGCACCGGCACGGTTTCCTTTGGCCTGGTTTCCATCCCGGTCCGGCTCTACTCGACCTCGGAAACCTCCGGCGGGGTCCGCTTCAACATGCTCGATCCGAGCGACAACACCCGGGTCAAGCAGCAATTGGTCAACCCCCGCACCGGCGTGGTCGTCGAGCGGAAGGAGACGATCAAGGGCTACGAGTTCGGCAAGGGCCAGTACGTCACCTTCAGCGACGAGGAGATCAAGGAACTCCAGGAGAAGGCGTCGCCGGCGATCGAGATCACGGAGTTCGTGCCGCTCGCCGAGGTCGAGCCGATCTACTTCGAGAAGTCGTACTACCTCGGCCCGGAGAAGGGCGGCGAGCGGGCCTACCGGCTCCTCAGCGAGGCGATGCGCAAGACCGGCCGCTCGGCGCTGGCCAAGCACGCCGCGCGGGGCAAGCAGTACCTGGTCATGCTGCGCCCCTTCGCTTCGGGCCTGCTGATGCAGCAACTGAAGTACGAGGACGAACTGAAGTCCTTCGACGAGGTCCCGCTGGGCGAGGAGACGGAGCTCAAGCCGGGCGAGCTCGAACTCGCCGTGCAGTTGATCGAGCAGATCGCTTCGGACGACTTCAAGCCGGACCAGTACACGGACGAGGTGCGCAAGCGGCTCTGGGACGCGATCCAGAGCAAGATCGACGGTCGCGAGCTGGCGGACGACGAGACGGAGGCGCCCCAGGCGCAGATCATCGACCTGATGGAGGCGCTGAAGGCGAGCCTGTCGAAGAACGGCGAGGCGGAGGCGGACGGGGCACCCGCCGGGTCCAAGCCTGCCAAGAAGGCGGCGGCACAGCGCAAGGCGACGAAGAAGAAGCGGGTCCGACGGGCTGCGAGCACCCCGGCGACGCGGGCTGTGGCCGGTTGACGTGAGTTACCGTTCGTGAGGGCGGGTCGCGAGGGCCGCCCTGCGGCCGCGGCCGCGTCGGTTCAACAGACTGGATCTGCGCACACTCGCGGGCGGGAAGCGGCTAAGGTAGCCCTCCATTCCGGCCCGCGCCAGTAGTCGGCAGCACAGGAGGCCTCGAGATCGCACCCCCATCAAACGAGCCGCGCATCAATCACCGGATCCGGAAGAGTCCGGTACGGCTCATCGATCAGAACGGCACCCAGGTAGGCGTCGTTCCCCTGGAAGACGCAAAGACGCGCGCCCAGGACGCCCGACTCGATCTCGTCGAGGTGGGTCCCAACGCGGACCCGCCCGTGGTCCGGGTCATGGACTGGGGCAAGGTCAAGTTCGAGCGCGAGAAGAAGAAACGGGAGTCCCGGAAGAAGGCGGCGACGATCGATTTGAAGGAGGTCAAGTACCGGCCGACGATCGACCCGCACGACTACCAGATCAAGACCGACCGGGCGCTCCGTTTCCTCCGCGAGGGCAAGAAGGTCAAGGTGACGATCTTCTTCCGCTACCGGCAGCTCCGCAGGCCCGAACTCGGCATCGCCATCCTGGACAAGGTGAGCGACGCGATCGAGGGAGTGGGCGAGGTGGAGACCCGGTCCGGCCTCGAGGGCCGTCAGATGACGATGGTCCTGAACCCGATCGCGCAGGGAGACTGACGCCGAACCCAGGGGCCGCCGCATGAGCGGCGGGCTTGACCATGCGGATCCCGGTAGCCATCTTCGCGATCCTGGTCGCGCTCTGCGCCGTGGTGCTCGTTCTCTGGACGCTCGACGAGCGGCCCGACAGCCTCGGCGTGGATCACCCCGTCCACGAGACGATGCGGCAGGGCGGGAGCACCGGGCGCCACGATGCCGTCCTGCCGTGGGGCTTTCTGTACGGCCTCCTGTCCATCGTCCTCTTCCTGGCGGTGATGGCGCTGGGGCTCCGGCGCCGTGGCAGGTTGCCGGCAGGTAGCGGCCGCGCCCTCTGGCTGGGCCTGGGGCTCTACGCCCTGGTCTTCACGCTGCTCGTCCTGAGCTACCGCGGCTACATCGAGCCTGGCGCCGATCGGGGGTTGTTCGGCTCCTTCCCGCGGCCTTCCGCCTGGATGCTCTACGGCGTCTGGCCGGTTCCGCTTCTCTTCGCCCTGTTCTACATGTGGAACTTCGACCGCTGGGTGATCAGCGAGGACGAGGTCGCGGAGTTCGAGCGGCTGGCGGCGGAGTCGAAGCGCGAGCGCGGCCGTGACGATACAGGCGGAGAGGGCTGATGGAGGGCGGCGGCAACACCGTCATCCTGACCTGCATCGGCATCTACCTGGCCGTGTGCATCGGCGTCGGGCTGTGGGCTCTGCGGCGCACGAAGTCGACCCAGGACTTCTTCATGGCGGGGCGGGATCTGGGGATCATCGTCACCGCCCTGGCCGTCTTCTCGAGCACGCTGTCGGGCTTCGGCTTCGTCGGCGGTCCAGGCCTCGTCTACCGCATGGGCATGAGTTCGCTGTGGATGGTCGTCTGCGCCTCGATCGGCTACGTCATCGCGTTCTACCTGCTGGGCAAGCGGCTCCGGCTCTTCGCCGAGCTGCGGGACTCGATCTCGCTGCCCGACGCGGTCGCCGCGCGCTACCGGAGCAACGCGGCCCGCCTGCTGACCGCCCTGGCCATCCTGCTCGGCGTCATGGGCTACCTGGGAACCCAGATCCTGGCGATGGCGACCGTCCTCCAGGACATCCTCCAGACCACCCTGGGGCCGATCAGCATCGAGGCCTGCGTCGCCTTTTCCTGCGCGGTGCTCGTCTTCTACTGCGTCACCGGCGGCATCATCGCCTCGGTCTACACGGACCTGATCCAGGGCTTCGTCATGATGTTCGCGGCGGTGCTCGTTCTGCTCGCGGCGATCGCGGCCATCGACGGCGGCTTCGCCGGCATGAGCGAGACGATCATGGCCGACGACGCGGAGTCGATGGGGCCCTGGGGCGCCGCGGGAATGATGAACTCCCTGTCCTGGTACTTCGTCTTCGCGCTGGGGCTTGCCGGGCAGCCTCACATCATCACGAAGATGATGATGTGCCGCCGGGTGCGGGACGCGCGCAGCATCCTGCCGATCTCGATCGTCGCCTACGCCGTCTCGGCGCTGCTCTGGATCAGCATCGGTCTGGTCATGCGCGCCCTGGTGCTGCAGGGCGGCCATCCGGAACTTCCCGGCGCCGATGCCGCGGCGCCGCAGTTCCTCCAGGCGTTTACCCATCCGCTGCTCGCCGGCGTTGTGTTCGCCGGCCTGTTCGCAGCGATCATGTCGACGGCGGACGGCTTCCTGAACATCGGCGCCGCCGCCGTGATTCACGACATCCCGCGCGCCATCCTCGGTCGTTCGCTTCGGAACGAGCTGCTGTGGGCCCGGATCGTGACCGTCATCATCGCGGTCGCGGCCGCCCTGTTCGCCCTCTACAGCGGGCAGAACCTTGTGGCCCTGCTCGGCGCCTTCGGCTGGGGCACCTTCGCCGCCGCCCTCGTCCCCGCGGTCGCCATCGGCTTCAACTGGAAGCGCGCCACCGCTACCGCCGCCTGCGTGGCCATCGGCTCCAGCCTCGTCATCAACTTCTCGATCCGGGCGTTCTCCGTGCCCGTTCCCTTCGGCATCGACGGCGGGGCGCTTTCCCTCCTGGTCTCGCTGACCCTCTTCTTTGGCATCTCGTTGCTCTCCAGACCGCCGAAGCTGGACCGCGACATCGCCGCGGTCATGGACATGTAGCTAGTCCAGCACCACCTGGTTAGTACAGCACCACCGAGCGGATGCCGGTGCGCGGGTCTTCTGACCCGCCCCCGGGCGAAGCCCGGAAAAGGCTGCCGCCGGCCAACGGCCGGCGACCATTTGGCTCGACTAGTACAGCACCACCGAGCGGATGCTCTTGCCTTCGTGCATCAGGTCGAAGGCGTGGTTGATGTCGTCCAGCCCCATCGTGTGGGTGATCATGCTGTCGATCTCGATCTCGCCGGCCATGTACTGGTCGACCATGCCGGGGAGATCGCTGCGGCCGCGAACGCCGCCGAAGGCAGTGCCGCGCCAGACGCGGCCGGTGACTAGCTGGAAGGGCCGGGTGGCGATCTCGAGGCCCGAACCGGCGACTCCGATGATCACGGACTCACCCCAGCCCTTGTGGCAGCACTCGAGCGCGGAGCGCATCACGTCGACGTTGCCGATGCACTCGAAGGAGTAGTCGACTCCGCCGTCGGTCAGGTCGACGATGACCTCCTGGATCGGATCGTCGTGGTCGGCCGGATTGACGAAGTCGGTAGCGCCCAGCGAGCGTGCGAAGTCGAACTTCGCCGGGTTGACGTCGATAGCGATGATCCGCTCGGCCTGGGCCATCACCGCGCCCTGGATCACCGAGAGGCCGATGCCGCCGAGGCCGAACACCGCGACCGTCGAACCGGGCTCCACCCTGGCCGTGTTCAGGACGGCGCCGATGCCGGTCGTGATGCCGCAACCGAGCAGGCACACCTTGTCCAGGGGCGCCGCCGGGTTCACCCTGGCGGTCGAGATCTCGGCGATGACCGAGTACTCCGAGAAGGTCGAAGTGCCCATGTAGTGGTAGAGGGAACTGCCCGCACTCGAGAACCGCGAGCTGCCGTCGGGCATCACGCCCTGGCCCTGGGTGGCGCGGATCGCCTGGCAGAGGTTCGTCTTGCCCGACGTGCAGAACTTGCACTCGCGGCACTCCGCCGTGTAGAGCGGAATCACGTGGTCGCCGGGCGCCACGGAGGTCACGCCGGGCCCGACCTCTTCCACGATCGCGCCGCCCTCATGGCCGAGGATCGCGGGGAACAGTCCCTCGGGGTCGGCCCCGGACAGGGTGTAGGCGTCCGTGTGGCAGACGCCGGTGGCGACGATGCGAACCAGGACCTCGCCTTCCTTCGGGCCTTCGACATCGACTTCTTCAATCTCGAGTGGCTTGCCCGCCTCGTGGGCTACGGCGGCTCTTGACTTCATCGGCGGCGCCTCCCCTTAGGAAAAATCAGGAAAGTTCAATGGTCCGGTGGCGATAGCCGGACGCTACCATCGGTGCGGAAAGCGCCGCCGACTGGTCTCCGGGCGGGCGTAAACAAGGAGGAAGAGGCAGAAGTAGAACCAAGGGAGGAAAGGCACATGCGCAAGCTGCTCATGGAGTGCATCGGCACGCTGTTCCTGATGATGGCTGTGGCCCACAGCGGGAACAACCCCATTGCCGTCGGTCTGATGCTGGCGGTGATGGTCTACAGCGGCGGACACTTGTCCGGCGCCCACTTCAACCCGGCAGTGAGCCTGGCCGCATGGATGCGGGGCAAGCTTGGTGTCGCCGACATGGTCCAGTACATGGTGGCCCAACTCGTCGGTGCCTGCCTTGGTTGGCTCGTCCACAGCTACCTCGTGGGCGGCAGCACGGCGCCGATGCCGACCGAGCATCCGGTCATGCACGGCGTGGTGGCCGAGGCGTTGCTCGCGTTCGCGCTCGTCACCGTCGTGCTGAACATGATGTCCTCCCGGTCGGCCGGCAATCCTGTCGGCGGTCTGGCCATCGGCTTTACACTCTCGGCTGCCCTGTACACGGGCGCGGGTGTTTCCGGTGGTGCGTTCAATCCGGCAGTTGGAATCGGTCCTCAGGTCATGGAGGCGGTCACGGGCGGCGGCTTCGACGCCAACACCCTGGCGCTCTACGGCGTCGGCCCACTGGTCGGCGGCGCGGTGGCGGCGCTCGTCTACAAGTTCCTCAACGACTGAGACTCCTGACGCCGGCGCACACCGGCGTCTGAAACCGGACGTGACCCCGGCCAGCCGGCCGGGGCGCGTCGCGGTGCGTCTGGCGTTGCCACTCCTTCTGGCCACGGCTCTCGGCGCTCCGGCACAGGCGCAACGGGCCGGGGCGGCGATCGACGTACTCGACTACCGCTTCGAACTCGACCTCTCGGACCAGAGCGACGAGATCGAGGGCCTCGCCACGATCGCCTTTCGCACCCTGCGGCCGGTCGCCGAGGTCGAGTTCGATCTTGATGACCCGGCGCCGAGCAGCGGTCTGGAAGTCGGCGGCAAGGCGGGCGAGGGCCGGCCGGCGGGAGGCATGGTCGTCTCCTCGACGACGCTTGCCGGCGCGGCGGCGGTAGCGGCGCAGCCCGGCCGCACTCTCCGGTTCCGGCAGCAGGACGACCGGCTCGTCGTGAGCCTGGACCGCGAGGCGGCGGCCGGTGAACGACGCCGCATCGAGATCAGCTATCGCGGCGTGCCGGCCGACGGCTTCACGATCGGCACCAACCGGCACGGCGAGCGCACGTTCTTCGCCGACAATTGGCCGGACCGGGCGCACCACTGGCTGCCCGTCGTCGATCACCCGTCGGACAAGGCGACCGTGGCCTTCGTGATCACGGCGCCGGCGCACTACCAGGTCGTCGCCACCGGCGCCTTCGTCGAGGCGATCGATCTGGGAGCCGGCATGCGGCGCACCGAGTGGCGGAGCCGGGCGCCGATCGCAACCAAGGTAATGGCGGTCGGCGTCGCGCGCTTCGTCCGGCAGCGTCAGGCGCTCGTCGACGGCGTGCCGGTCGAGACCTGGGTCTACCCGCAGGATCGGGAAGCCGGCCTGCGGGCCTTCGCCCCGGGACCGCGGGTGCTGGGAACCTTCGAGCGGCGGCTCGGGGACTACCCGTACGCCAAGCTCGCCAACGTGCAGACGACGACCCGCTGGGGCGGTCTGGAGAACGCCGGCAACGTGTTCTACGACGAGGACGCGGTCGACCGGGAAGGCGGCGTTGAGACCCTGATCGCGCACGAGGTCGCCCACCAGTGGTTCGGCGACGCGGTCACCGAGAGCGACTGGCCGCACGTCTGGCTCAGCGAGGGCTTCGCGACCTACCTGACCGCCTGCTACCTCGAGTGGACCTACGGCCGCGAGCGCTTCCTGGAGCAGATGGACCGGGCCCGGACGAGGGTCCTGAGCTACGCGGAGGAAGCCCCGGACTCGGTCATCGTTCCGGAGACCGTGCCCGATCCGAGGCGCCTGCTCAGCCCGAACGTCTACCAGAAGGCGGCCTGGGTGCTGCACATGCTGCGCGGGGAGGTGGGCGACGGCACCTTCTGGAAGGGGATGCGGACGTACTACGAACGCTTCCGCGACGGCAATGCCTCGACCGCCGATTTCGCGGCGATCATAGAGGAGGTTTCGGGCCGGAAGCTCGACTGGTTCTTCGATCAGTGGCTGCGACGGCCCGGCGTGCCGCAGCTCGAGGTCGCCTGGCGGTTCGATGAGGCGAGGTCGGCGGTGGAGTTGACGGTGCGGCAGACGGGACCGACGACCTACCGGCTGCCGCTCGACGTCGAGGCGGTGCTCGGCGACGGCGGCGTCGTGCGCGGCCGGGTCGACGTCAAGGGCGAACGAACGGCGGCGTCGCTGCCCGTGCCGGCGCGGGCTCAGGAGCTGCGGATCGACCCGGATCGCTGGCTGCTGATGCGGTACATCGTGGCGGAGGAATAGAGGCCCGCCGGAATGGAGCGAGCCCTCCGGCGCTACCATCGATTCGCGATGCCTGCCACGGCAGCTACCGACTTCGAGCAGACCCACGCCGGTAGCGCCTTCGGCACCGTCCTCGCGGATCCCCCCTGGCAGTTCACGAACCGCACCGGCAAGGTGGCGCCCGAGCACCGGCGTCTGAGCCGCTATCCGACGCTGGCCCAGGTGGAGATTGAAGCGATCCCGGTCGCCGCCGCCTGTGCCGAAGCCGCCCACCTCTACCTTTGGGTACCCAACGCCCTCCTTCAGGAGGGCCTCGACGTGATGAAGCGCTGGGGCTTCACCTACAAGACGAACCTGGTCTGGCACAAGGTGCGCAAGGACGGCGGTCCCGACGGCCGGGGAGTCGGCTTCTACTTCCGCAACACGACGGAACTCGTCCTGTTCGGCGTGCGCGGCAGGCTCCGTACCCTTTCCCCCGGCCGCCGCCAGGTCAACATCATCCGCTCGCGCAAGCGGGAGCACTCCCGCAAGCCGGACGAGCTCTACGACATCATCGAAGCCTGCAGTCCGGGCCCCTACCTCGAACTGTTCGCTCGTGGCCGCCATTCGGAACGCTGGACCGCCTGGGGCGATCAGAGCGCGGACTACGAGCCGGACTGGCCCACCTACGCGAACACGAGCCGCGCCGCCCGCTGAAGGAGACGATCATGTGCAGGAACATCCGCGTCCTTTACAACTTCGAACCGCCTGCCAACGAAGAGGAAGTGCGCGCCGCGGCGCTGCAGTACGTTCGCAAGGTCAGCGGTTCGACGAAGCCGTCGCGCGCCAACGAGGCCGCCTTCGAACGGGCGGTCGAGGCCGTCGCCGAGGTGACTGCCCGGTTGCTCCGGGAACTCACGACGACGGCGCCGCCTCGCAACCGCGAGGCCGAAGCGGAGAAGGCGCGTGAGCGCTGGCGACGGCGCCAGCAGCGGATGGCGGGCTAGCCCTCCGCCGCCACCACCTCGTCGTAGTAGTCGATGACCCGCCGCACGTAGGCCCGCTTCTCGATGTAGCTGCCCGGGTAAAAGCTGCGCTTGAAGCCGTAGATGATCACGTTGCGCAGGTCCTCGAGCGACAGGTCGAAGGCCTCGCAGGCGGAGGCGATCTCCTTGGTTACGGTGGTGCGGGACATGAGGCGGTTGTCGGTGCACAGGGTGACCGAGAGCCGGTCCTTCATCATCCGGCCGAAGGGGTGGTCCGAGAACCTCTCGAGGCGCTGGATGCTCTGCAGATTCGAGGTGATGCAGACCTCGAGGGTGATCCGCCGGTCGCTGATGTACTGGGCGAGGCTGCTGATGTAGCGCTCGGGATCCCTGGCTGCCGCCGAGTCCGGGTTGTCGCGGCGGAGCCGGTCGGCGGCGTAGAGGTGGGTGCCGTGGCCGATGCGGTCGGCCTGAAGCAGCGTGATGGCCTGGAAGATGCTCTCCGGCCCGTAGGCCTCTCCGGCGTGGATCGTCTTCATCAGGAAGTGCTGCTGCGCGTACAGGAAGGCGTCGCGGTGCACCGCGGCGGGATTGCCCGCCTCGGCGCCGGCGAGGTCGAAGGCGACGACGGGCAGCCCGAGGCGGTCGCGCGCCTCGACGACGGAACGGGCCAGCGACAGCGAGGCGGCGGCGTAGATCTCCGGTCTGGTCCAGCCGTGGAGCGCGGTGAACAGCCCCCGGTAGTAGGGGCTGTGGCCGGCGCCGAACATGCGCAGGGCGCAGGCGATGATCCCGTAGCGGAAGGGCGGTTCGGCGCCGTTCCGGACGCTGTCGGTCGCTTCGTGTTCGCGCTGAACGCGGGCGAGCCCCCGGTCGACCGCGGCCAGCACGCCGGCGATGTCGAGATCGGGTCCGGTGTGGAGCTGCGGCGCCAGCCGCACCTCCAGGTAGCAGACGTTCTCGGCCAGGTTGTCGGCGCCGAGTTCGTAGGCGGCCCGTTCCAGAGCTTCAGCGGTGCATAGCGCGGGCGAGGTGTAGGAAAAGGCGCGCAGATAGTCCTCGAGGTCGTCGTAGCGCTCCTTGAAGACGAGGTCGAGGAGACCCTCCGGCGTTCGGGACGGGAGTTCCAGGCGGGCGTCGCGCGAAAGCTCGATCAGGGTGTCGAGCCGGAGCGAACCGTCGAGGTGAACGTGAAGGTCGGTCTTCGGCAGCTTGCCGATGAGATCGGCCCGGGAGAGCGGTGCGTTCAAGTCGGTAACATGCGCGGTCTGCATGGCGCAGTGTACAGCGGACCCGGAACACAGCGGATTCAGGCGGGGAGTGAGACGATGACGACCACCAGGCGTTCTTTTCTTCATGGCGTGGGCGGTCTCGGAGCAGCCGCTACCGGGCTCGGCGCGGCGGGCGCGGCGTTCGCGCGACCGGCGCGCGGCAAGGCGGTGCCCGCGAGCGACCGGATCCGCGTCGGCGCGATCGGCGTGAGAGGCATGGGCTCGAGCAACATGCGCTCGATGCTCGACATCGACGGGGTGGAGTGCGCGGCTCTCTGCGACGTCGACCGAAACGTCCTCGATGAACGGATCGAGGACTTCAAGAAACTGACCGACAGCAAGCCGGACGCCTACACCGACTACCGCAAGCTGCTCGAGGACAAAGACATCGACGCGGTGATCATCGCCACACCGGACCACTGGCACTGCAAGATCATGGTGGACGCCTGCGAGGCGGGGAAGGACGTCTACGTCGAGAAGCCGATGGCGAACTCGATCGAGGAGGTCCGCATCATGCAGCAGGCGGCCAGGGCCTACGGTCGGGTGGTCCAGGTCGGTCAGTGGCAGCGTTCGGGCAAGCACTGGCAGGACGCGATGGAGTACCTCTGGTCCGGCGAGCTGGGCCAGATCCGTACCGCCAGGGCCTGGGCCTACATGAGCTGGGACGCGCCGATGCCGGTGCCGGACTCGAAGCCGCCCAAGGGCGTCGACTACGACATGTGGCTTGGCCCCGCGCCGAAGCGTCCCTTCAACGAGCGCCGGTTCCACTGGGACTTCCGCTGGTACTGGGACTACGCGGGCGGCCTGATGACGGACTGGGGCGTCCACCTGATCGACATGGTGCTGATGGGCATGAAGGCGACCGCGCCCAAGTCCGTGATGTCCCTGGGTGGGGCGTTCGGCTATCCGGACAGCGCGATGGAGACGCCGGACACGCAACAGGCGATCTACGAGTACGACGACTTCACGATGGTCTGGGAGCACGGTCTGGGAATCGGCCTGGGTCCGCACCAGCGCGGACACGGCGTGTCCTTCGTCGGCAACAGGGGCACCCTGGTGATCGACCGCGGCGGCTGGGAGGTGCTTCCCGAGGTCGGCCGCGAGGACGGCAAGAGGTTCTACAAGACGCCCGCCATCCCCGATCGGGAAGCCTCCCGGAGTCAACGGGGTCTGGCCCAGCACACCGAGGATTTCATCGAGTGCATGAAGACCCGGGAGCAGCCGCGCTGCAACGCGGACGTCGGTGCTCTGGTCGCCGTGAACGCACACCTGGGCAACATCGCCTTCCGCACCGGCCGGCGGGTCTACTGGGACCACGAGGCGGGACGCTTCACCGGTGACGACGAGGCGAACGCGCTGCTCCGGGCCGAGTACCACAACGGCTGGCGGCTTCCCCAGGTGACGGGCGCCGAGGCGTCGGCCGGCTGAGGTGACCGAACTGGAAGACCGCCGGCTCGGCGCCGCGACCATCCTGTTCGGCGCCGGTGGCGGCAAGTACCCGGACAACAACGCCCTGCTGATCGAGGGCGCCGAGTCGACGATGCTCGTCGACCCGTCGCTCGGCGTTCGGGTCCGTGGCCGGAACGCTCTCCCGCCGGTCGACCTCGTTCTGCTCAGCCACTGCCACGAGGACCACACCGCCGCGTTGCCCCTGTTTCGGGACGCTCCGGTGTACGTCCACGAGGAAGATCTGCCGGGGCTGGTCGACTTCGACGGCTTCCTGAGCATCTTCGGTGTCGAGCCGGAGCGCCGCGAGGAGTACGGCCACTTTCTGAAGACGACGTTCTTCTACGAGCCGCGGCCGGACGCCGTGCCCTTCCGGGACGGCGACCTGTTTGACCTCGGCGGCGGCGTCTCGGTACGAGTCAACCACACCCCCGGCCATACCCGCGGCCACTGTGTCCTCCTGGTCGAGCCCGACGGCGTCCTGTTCCTGGGCGACATCGACCTGACCGGGTTCGGCCCGTACTACGGCGACGCCTGGTCGGACCTGGAAGCGTTCGAACGTTCGCTCGAACTGGTGCGCGGCATCGAGGCAAGGCACTACGTCACCGGCCATCACATCGGCCTGCTCGACGACCGCGACGCCTTTCTTGGTCGGCTTGACCACTACGTGGCCCGCATAGCCGACCGTGAACGCCGCCTGCTCGAGTACCTGGCGGAGCCGCGGACGATGGACGAGATCGTCGCGCACCGCTTCGTCTACCGGCCTCACGACGAGGGAGCCGGTATCGCGAAGGCCGAACGGAACAGCATGCAGTTGCACCTCGACCGTCTCGAACGCGACGGCCGCGTCGAACGGGAGGGGTCGAAGTACCGCGCGGCTTGAGCAAGGCCGAAAGAAGAAAAGGGAGCGGTGGGAGGAGGGAAGGGAGTTCATCCGCGCGTTCTACGAGAACTGGCCGTCCAAGTTCCCGACGACCCTGATCTACGATGCGGAGGGTCGGCTCGTGGAGACCGTGATCGGCACGCGCACCTACCTCCAGTTCGCGAGGCTGTTCGAAGGGGCGCTCGAAACCGAGCCCTAGACCGGCCGAAGCACAGTTGCGGCGGCGACGGGTCTATACTGCGGGCCGGGTAGAGCCTGCTCCCACGGAGTCGGCCGCCGCGGGAACAGGAGGTTCGCATTGTCCGTCAAGACACCAGTCGCGATTGTCGTCTCGGCGGCGGCGCTGCTTGCTGCGCTGCCTGCCGTAGCACCGCCGGCGCTCGCCGAGGAGGCGGCGTCGGTGGAACATCTGCTCGAACCGGACACGATCCACCCGGCAACCGCCGAGCAGTTCAAGGCGGTTCTGGAGCACCATCGCGGCAAAGTGGTCGTCGTCAACTTCTGGGCCACCTGGTGCATTCCGTGTCTGCAGGAGTTGCCGGAACTCGACCTCCTGCAGGAACGCTACGCCGACCGCGGCCTCGTAGTGCTGGCCGTATCGATGGACGATTCGGAAAAGCTCGAGGACCGGGTGCGTCCCTTCTTCGCCAAGCGGGCGCCGGGCCTCGTCTCCTACCTTGCGTCGGCAGGCGACGACTCGGTCGCCTTCGTCATGGCACTCGATCCGGAGTGGCCTGGAGCGTTGCCGACCACGATGTTCTTCGACCGAGCCGGAACGCTCGACAACATCCACCTGGGGCGGATGCTGTACTCGGAGTTCGAGGAGGCGGTGCTCGTGTTGCTCGGGGAGGGCGCCTGATCGCGCAAGCCAGGCGCGTGGAAGGCTGGCCCTGCCGAGAGCGCGGGGCGGGAATCGGGAAGTAGTCGCATCCGATCGGTGTTTGGCGGTAGCGGGAGGAACACCGATGTCAGAACTTGCTTTCGACCACTTCGAATTCACGGACGGCTACGGTCCCGAGAAGGTCGTCACCGTCTACGAGCCCCGTTGCGGCCTGGAGGGGATCGTCGTCATCGACAACAGCGCCGCCGGCCCCACGATGGGCGGAATCCGCATGGCGCCGGACGTCACCGTGGAGGAGGTGTGCCGGCTGGCGCGGGCCATGACCTGGAAGAACGCCATGGCGCGCCTGCGCCACGGCGGCGGCAAGGCGGGCATCCGGGCGAATCCGCGGACGGCGAACCGCGAGGCCCTGATTCGGCAGTTCGGCCGCGCGATCCGGCAGTTGACGGACTACATCCCGGCCCCCGACATGGGGACGAACGAGACCGCGATGGCCTGGATCCGCGACGAGGGGGGCCGCTCCGTCGGCCTGTCCAGGTCTCTGGGCGGGATTCCGCTCGACGAGAGCGGATCGACCGGTTTCGGTCTCGCCATCGCCGCCGAGGTGGCAGAGGAGGCGGGCGTGGTGGCGCTCGAAGGCGCCACCGTTTCCATCCAGGGCTTCGGCAACGTCGGGCGGCCGGCGGCCCGGTTCCTGGCCGAGCGGGGCGCGCGCCTCGTGTCGGTCACCGATCTCGACGGCACGATTCACGATCCCGACGGCCTCGACATCGACGAACTCGTGGCGACGATGGACGCGACCGGCGGCGTCACCGCGCACCCGCGTGGCCAAAAGGTCGAAGGCGACGCCTTCCTGGACCTGGAAGTCGACTTCTTCGTGCCGGCCGCGCGCCCCGATGTGATCGACAGCGGCAACGCCGGCCGGGTCGGCTGCAAGGTGGTGCTCCAGGGCGCGAACATCCCGGTGACGGCGGCGGGAGAGCGGATTCTCCACGACCGTGGCGTCCTCTCGATTCCCGACTTCGTGGCCAACGCCGGCGGCATCATCTGCGGCGCCGTCGAGTACGCGGGCGGCTCCGAGCGGCAGGCGTTCGAGAGGATCGAGGACACGATACGCCAGAACATGCGGGAGATCCTGGAGCTGGCCCGGGCCGAGGACTGCCTCTTGCGCGAGGCGGCGATGAGCATCGCCCAGCGCCGCGTCTCGGAAGCGATGGCCTACCGCCGAGCCGACTGACCCGCGCTGTAGCCTGCGGAGCATGAGGGCACACAACGTTCTGGCCGAACCGGCGGTCGACCGGCGCTCGGAGCGGCGCGGCGACGCCGAGTGGCTGGCCCGGAGACTGGCGGATCCGAGCAGCCAGTTGACCGTGGTCTGGCGCGAGCGCAGCCTGGTTCTCGACGCTCACACCGGAGACCGGGGGCCGGTTCCCGGCACGGTGGCGACCGTCGAGGCGGCCGGGCTGGTCGACGGCGCGGAGGATGTCGTGTTCCTGGGGGAAGCGGAGGGCGTCGCCTACTTCTCGGTCGACCTCTCCGAGAGGGAAGACCCGCTCGCCGGCCCGCTCAGGGGCGCCGGCCGCTTCGTCGAGCTGCGCCAGGTCGGCGCGGCGATGAGCGGCCGCGGCGCCAACCTCCTCGCCTACGCGCGCGCCATGGCCACCTGGCATCGCCGGCACCGCTTCTGCGGCCAGTGCGGCGCCGCGACCGAGAGCCGCAACGCCGGCCACCTGCGCGTCTGCACGGCGTGCGGCATCGAGCACTTTCCGCGCACGGATCCGGCCGTCATCATGCTCGTCCACACGGAGGCCGGCGACGGCGGATCCTGTCTGCTGGGCCGGCAGGCCTCCTGGCCGCCCGGCATGTTCTCGGCGCTCGCCGGCTTCGTCGAGCCCGGCGAGAGCCTGGAGAGCGCGGTCGCGCGCGAGGTCCGGGAGGAAACCGGCATCGCAGTCGACACGGTCCGCTACCACTCCTCCCAGCCGTGGCCGTTCCCGACCTCGATCATGCTCGGCTTCTACGCGACCTCGCCCGGCGGCGACGTGCAGGTCGACACCGAGGAACTGGAACAGGCGGTGTGGGCGACCCGCTCCGAACTGGAGTACGCGCTCCGCGCCCGCGAAGTCCGTCTGCCGCCGCCGTTCTCGATCGCCCGCCGGTTGATCGACGACTGGTTGCGCGCCGAGCGCTGAGCGCTCGCGTAGCATTGTCGGTCCATGACCCTCGACTCCACGAATGGCGGCACGTCCTCGGTCGCGGTGACCGACCGCCTCGGCCGGCCGGTGCGCGACCTGCGCATCTCGGTCATCGACCGCTGCAACTTCCGCTGCACTTTCTGCATGCCGGCGGACCGCGAGTACAGGTTCCTGCCCAGGCAGCAGTTGATGACGTTCGAGGAAATCGAGCGCCTGGTCCGGCTCTTCGTGCAGCTCGGCGTCCGCAAGCTGCGGCTGACGGGAGGCGAGCCGTTGCTGCGCCGTGACATCGAGGAACTGGTCGGGATCCTGGCCGCGGTGCCGGGAATCGAAGACCTGGCGCTGACGACGAACGGCGCCCTGCTGGCGCAGAAGGCGCGGGCGCTCGCGGACGCCGGCCTCGACCGGGTGACCGTCAGCGTCGAGTCCCTGCACGACGACGTCTTCGGCCGGGTGACGGGACTGGGCCACGGTGTCGGCCAGGTGCTCGAGGGCATCGACGCGGCGGCGGAGGCCGGCCTCGGTCCGATCAAGATCAACACGGTGGTCATGAAGGGCACGAACGAGGGCGAAGTCGCCGACATCGCCGGTTACTTCAAGGAACGCGGCCACATCGTCCGTTTCATCGAGTTCATGGATGTCGGGACAGTGAACGACTGGAGCCTCGACCAGGTCGTCACTGCCTCCGGGATCGCGGACCGCATCGCCGAACGGTGGCCCTTCGAACCCGTCGACCGCGCCCAACCCAGCGACGTCGCCGAGCGCTTCCGCTACCTCGACGACGGCGTGGAGTTCGGCGTCATCCCCTCGATCAGCCGCCCCTTCTGCGGCGACTGCGCCAGGGCCCGCCTCTCCTCCGACGGCCGGCTTTACACCTGCCTGTTCGCCGACACCGGCCCCTCGCTCCGGGACCGTATGCGCGCCGGCGCCACGGACGAAGAGCTACTCGCCTTCCTCGCCGCCCACTGGCGCCAGCGCGAAGACCGCTACTCCGAAGTCCGCGCCGAACGCCTCCGCGCCGGCCTGCAGCCTGCTCCCCAGCGCGTCGAGATGTTCCGCATCGGCGGCTGAGATATCGCGCGGCTGCGGCGCGGTGGCGGAGGGTGGTCGGACGCACCCGCCTGCCGGCGGGGCCGGAGGGGAGGGTCCCAGCGGCCGCTCGCGCTTTCTGAGTGGATGAACGGTCGGCGCTCGCTGCGGTCCGACCCCTGGGACAGGCTGGAGGCTGTACCGTGCTCACGGCGCTCCACATTGGGTGCGCCGGCGTCCTCGCCGGCTTCTGGAAGATCGCGCGAGGCGGCAGCCGTCATCGGCTGATGGAGAAAACGGCGGCTTTGCGTCTAGGTCCGTAGAGGGAGGTAGCTACGCGAGCCCCGCCTCTAACACACCGAACCGACTGTTAGGCTCCAACCGGATGACGACCTTCGACACGCTTGCGGCGGCCCGGACGCTCGAAGGTGCCGGCATGGATCCGGCGCAAGCCGCGGCGGTGACCGCGACGATACGGTCCGCCGCTACGGAGGGGGTCGCGACTCGATCCGACTTGGCCGAGTTGCGCGGCGATCTGGCCGAGTTACGTGGCGACCTGGGCGCGATGGAGGCTCGTCTCACGTGGCGCATGGTGTTGGTCGCTGGCGCAGTCACGACCTTGGTTACCGCGCTGGATCGCCTGCTCGCCTAGGCACTTCCAGACTGCGCTCCTCCAGAGCGCGGTCGGATCGCCCCTACACCGCTGACCGGGTGCCAATGCCCGACGTCCAGCCTGAAGAGAGTCCGTCTGGGACCCTCCCCCCCGGACCCGCTTCAGGCGGGTGCTTCCGCAGCCGCATCCGACCGTGAACGCTTCACTTACGCGAATTCCGGTACAGTGCCGCGCATGTGTAGCCGCAAGATTGGGGCGGTTTCTTGAGTACCCGTCCGCTGCTGGCGGCGGCGGAGGGAGAGCGGGATCGCAAGGCTGAGCACATCCGGCTGGCGCTGGATCGGCGGATGCAGGTCGAGCGCAGCTACTTCGACGACTACCGGTTCGAGCATCGGGCGCTGCCGGAGATCGATTTCGACGACGTCCGCATTGGCGCCGGCTTCCTGGGACGGGAGCTCGAGGCGCCGTTGCTCATCTCCTGCATGACGGGGGGGACGGGCGCCGCGGAGGAGATCAATCGCCGTCTGGCCGAGGCGGCCGAGGCGAGGCGGGTTGCTCTCGGCGTCGGTTCGCAGCGCAAGGCGATTGACGATCCGGAGACCGCGGCGACGTTCCGGGTGCGCGAGTTCGCTCCAAGCGTGCCGATCCTGGCCAATCTGGGTGCGGTGCAACTGAACTACGGCTACGGCATCGACGAGTGCCGCCGGGCCGTCGACATGATCGAGGCGGACGCCCTGGTGCTGCACCTGAATGCGCTGCAGGAGGCGCTGCAGCCGGAAGGCCAACTGAACTTCCGGGGACTGCTGCCGAAGATCGCCCGGGTGGTCGAGGCGCTGGACGTGCCGGTCGTTGTCAAGGAGATCGGTTGCGGCGTTTCGGCCGCGGTCGGCCGGCAACTCGCCAACGTCGGCGTCCGGATCCTGGACACGGCCGGAGTGGGAGGCACGAGCTGGGCGCGCATCGAGGCGGCGCGAGCCGACGAGGTGGCGCTGGGCGAGCGCTTCGCCGATTGGGGAGTGCCGACGCCGGAGTCGATCCGCCAGTTGGCGGCGGTGCCCGGCGTGCAGGTGATCGGCAGCGGCGGCATCCGCTCCGGCGTCGACGCGGCGAAGGCGCTGGCTCTCGGCGCGGACATCGCCGGTATGGCGTTTCCGTTCCTGGAGGCGGCCAACGCGTC
This sequence comes from Holophagales bacterium, assembly GCA_009845425.1. Taxonomy (GTDB): domain Bacteria; phylum Acidobacteriota; class Thermoanaerobaculia; order Multivoradales; family Multivoraceae; genus Multivorans. The sequence continues at coordinate 102,220 of VXZQ01000001.1, read as the reverse complement.
GACGGAAGCGGTCGTCGACCGGATCTCCCGCACAGCTTTCGAGATGCGGGTCTGCATGTTCTGCACCGGCGCGGCCGACCTGTCGGCGCTCCGCCGCGTGCCACTCCTGAAGGAGACGGGCGATGGCTGATCGGCCAGTGTCCGGCTCGGAACTGGCGCCCGAACTCGAGGCCGCGGCGGCAGAGATCGCCGGCTCGGAGCGCGGCTTCCACAGGCCGCCGCCCGGCCTCGACGCGGCGGGACAGGCCGCGGTGCGGCGCCGGGCTCTGGACCTGGCGACTGGCAGCGGTCCGCTCACGGCGATCGGCAGCTACGCCCTGGACGGCGAACGGGCGTCTACCCAGAACTGCGAGAACTTCATCGGCGCCGCTCAGGTGCCGATGGGCGTCGCCGGACCGGTTCACGTACGGGGGAGCGAGATCGACGGCACGGTCTGCGTGCCGATGGCGACCACCGAGGGGGCGCTGCTTGCCAGCGTGAACCGCGGCTGCCGCGCGATCACGGCGGCGGGCGGCGCGACCGTCTTCGTCGAGGACGTGGGCATGACCCGGGCTCCGGTCTTCCGCACCTCGGGGATCGAGGACACCCGGCGACTGCTCGAGTGGCTGGAACCCAACGAGGAGAGGATTCGCGCCAAGGCACAGGAGACGAGCCGCTACCTGAAACTCTTGGAGATCCGTCCATCGGTCGTCGGCAGCACGGTGTTTCTGCGCTTCCGCTTCGCCACCGGCGACGCGATGGGCATGAACATGGTGACGATCGCCTGCGACCGCGTCGTGTCCGAGTTGATCGAGCCGGAAACCGGTGCCCAGTGCGTGGCGCTGTCGGGGAACTACTGCGTCGACAAGAAACCCTCCGCGGTCAACTACCAGCTCGGTCGCGGCAAGCGGATTCACGCCGAGGTCGTGCTCGACGAGACGACCGTGCGCAAGGTCCTCAAGTCGGAGGCGAAGGCGCTCCAGGACGTGGCCTACCGCAAGAACCTGCTCGGTTCCGTGGCGGCCGGCGCGCTCGCCTTCAACGCGCAGTTCGCCAACGTGCTGGCGGCGGTCTTCGTCGCCTGCGGCCAGGATCTCGCCCACGTCGTCGAGGGCGCGATGGGTGTCGCCTCGTTCGAGGCCAGGGAGGACGGCTCGGTCTACGCGTCCGTCTACATGCCGGATTGCCCGCTGGCCGCGATCGGCGGCGGCACCGGTCTCGACACCCAGCGCGAGGCGCTCGACGTGATGGGCGTGCGGCCCGACGCGGAGCGACCGGGCGCGGCGGTGCGCCGGCTGGCCGAAATCGTCGGCGCCGTCGTCCTCGCCGGCGAACTGTCCCTGACCGCGGCGTTCACGTCGCGCGACCTGGCGCGGGCCCACGAGCGGCTGGGCCGCTCCAGCGCCGCAAGCGCGGGTTGAACCGGAAGCACCGGGCGCGTGGCTGCCGCCTGTCGGCGGGCCGGTGGGCGACTTGGCTGGGCGGTCCGGAAGTCACCTATGCGGGACGCGTGGAGCTGCCGGTTTACCGCCCTCCAGCCAAGATCAAGTGTGGCTACGCGAGTCATGTTCCCCGGCAGAACTCCCGGATTCCGCTCGTCGGCACTGACCGGTACTCCCTCCGCGCAAGCCTGCGCGACGTGGCTGCCGACCGCGTGGGAGGGCACCGTGTCGACCGCGGCGCCTACACTCACGAAAACGACACAAAAATCAGGCTCATTCTCACGGTATTGTCACGAACGGTCTGCCAGAATAGGCAGCCACGACGGTTCGCCTTGAACTCTTCCTGTACCTGCTTCAGTCTGACATCCGACCACAAGTGCGGAGAGATAGCCCCTTGAGCAGTAGCCCCCAGAACAACAGCTAGGGCGTCCGAGACAAACGGAACGGCGGCAAGAGCGGAAGAGAGGGTTCCCGCTTGAGCCGCGCGCTTGGGCCGGGGGGCAGAACTTGCGCTGGCCGCCGCGACGCCCGTGTGCTTCCCTCCCTAGGTCCTGCTGAACGCACAGGTTGACCCGCTACGGGGAGCGCAACGGCCGCCTCGAATGAGGGGGGTGTCTTACTTCCAGCCCTTCGTCGGGCGAGGTCGCGGGCCGTAGCGGGCCAAGTTCCAGCGTAGCAACCCTGGGCCGTCTGTGCTATGGTCCGCACCGTCTTACTTCCAGTCTACGGTCGGGTCGTCGCGGATGAGCCGTCGACGGCGGGCTGTAGCACCCACAAGGGGAGGCTATGAAATGAGGGAAGCTCTACGGGCCGCGCTGCTCAGCGTGCTAATCTTCACGCTGATGATCGGCGTGGTGCCCATGACACAGTTGGGAGCCAGCGGCTTGGCCGGTGCCGCCACCGAAGGGGCTACGGCCCACATCGGTACATATCTCGGCGGCGAGAGCGGTGCCAAGAACGGTGCCCTCATCGGCGGCGTGATCGGCACTGTGACTGGCCTCGTTGTCGGTTCCTATATCGGTTCCTCAATGGGGCCCGCAGGAACGATTCTCTGGGGATGGAAGGCCTCCTCAGCAGCGCGGACTATCGGGAGCATCGCCGGAGGCGCCTGATGTCCGTGCGTTTCAGAGCTCCTTCCGCTCGAGTGGCATTCGACCCGATCAGGCGGGCGCCAAGCACGTTCATTCTCGGACTCGCGGCGATCTTCTTGTTCTGGTGGACTCTCTTCATCTTTCTGTATGAGAGCCACCCTCGCTTGTTCTTGGTGTTGCAGATCGGCTTCCTGACGGTCGCCATGGAAGGCCTCTGGCAGTTGTGCGAGAAACGGGCCGGCCCGCGCGAGACCCGGGATCCGGACTGACAGCCAACGCAACGACACGGCGGTGGCCGCTTGCGGCCACCGCCGCTGTCTTCCTGTCTTCCTTGGCGACCGGGTGGAGTCTGGGTCCTCTGCTCAGTCTCGACACGTCGCAGATCATCCACGTGCCGTTCACAGGAACGGCACTCCATAACCTCCGGGTCATCTTTCTGATCGTCCTCGGGGGCTTTCTGCTCGGCATCCCGTCGCTCACCATCGCCTTCTGGAACGGCATGCAGGCCGGAATGCTGCTGTCCGCACTGGAGCCACGGTTCTGGCCCTCGCTCGCGATACACGGCGCGCCTGAACTGGCCGGCCAGTTCGTCGCTACTCTTGCGAGCCTGGGGCTCGGCCGAGGACTGTTCCGCCGCGTGGTCCACGAAGAACCGGTTGAGTGGCGTCCGGTCCTGAAACAGAGCCTGATCGCCGTTCTCCTGACAGTGGCAGCCGCGGGCATCGAATCTCGAATCACACCGATCATCGCCACCGGAGTCCAAGGATGAACTTACTCGCAGCTACCGTGATCAAGCCCTCTGGCTGGGTCCTCCATCTGGCCTCAGGACCTCGCGATCTCACCTGGGCCATCGCTGTCGTGGGGGCTTTCTCGATCCTGACCGCGACCGGCGCTCTCCTGACCGCCCCGGTTCCTGAGCCGGAACCAGGCATGGACGGTGTCGTTCAGGTTGGAGTTGCGCTGGGCCTCTTCCTCGGAGTCGGCGCGGGCTTCCTGCTCTGGCTGTACCTTGCCGTCGGCACGTATCTGGTTCTCAAGGTCGTTTCCCGTCCACCCGGTCTGGCGAAACTCGTCCGCCTCGCAGGCATCTCGCTAGTCTTCCCGCTGGCGGGGCGAGCTGTCTCCCTGATCCTGCCGGAGGCGGCTCCTGCATGGGTTCCGACGACGACGTATCTGCTCGGCGTCGCTTGGGGAGTGGCCGTGCTCTCCAGAGCCATAGCCACCTTGACTGGCCGTCGGTGGTCGAGTGCAGCCCTCGGCGTTCTGGTCCCGGTCTCTGTAACCCAGGTTCCTCGGCTGGTCTTGATGCTCCTGTAGAGGAGATGGGCACGAGGGCCCAGGAGTCTAGGGACGCACTCGGGGACCCAGACGCCCACATCAAGGTTGCGCGCAGTACCCGGTCTAGGCCTGCATGTGCCACTTGCCGTCGCACGTGCGGTGGGGGTCGCTCCCGGCGGAGCCGACTCCTGCAGTAGGGCCCGGAGCCTGACGGGCGGCCGCGATCAAGGCGGCCCGGGCGCGCCCTCCGACATGTGCCTGCTAGCCTTGTTGTGCCAGTCAGCCCATGGCGTCGGCGTCGCCTTCTATGAGGTGCCCCGCGAGATGAAGGTAGTTCAGCAACCGGAAACCGCAACCGTTAGCGACGACGTTCCGGCGGGCATGCGGTGGTGCATGTTCTGGTTCTTTTGGGCGTACTACGGGATCTCGGGATTCGAGGTCGTACTCGGCCTTCAAGGACTGAGCGAGGGTGTGGCGCTTTCGGCGGCGACCTTTGCCGTCCTGAGTTTCCTTGCAGGCGCCATCGGCACGGCCGCCTGGACCGCTCGGTTCGAGGGTGTAGGGCTCTTGGTGTGGGTAGAACGGCTACCTGACCGGCTACTCCAGTCGGCGCAGTTGACGGGTCTGGTTCTCCTTCTTGGCGGCCTTTTTTCGTGGACTCCTTGGGGAGCGGGCATCGAGGAAGTCCGCGAGCCAGCCTTCGCGCTTGGGATGTGCCTCACGTTCCTGGCGCTCTTCTGCAAGGTCAGGCCGCTCTTCGGTCGTCGCCCGGCCTGAAGGAGCCGGGCCGTGGGCCGCCCCCTCAGGCCGTCGCGGTCGCGGTTGAGCGTGCCGGGCAAGGTGATCCTGATGGGGGAGCACGCGGCCGTGTATGGCCGGCCGGCGGTGGTGGCGGCGGTGGATCTGCGGCTGTCGGTGGAGGCTGGGCTCACGCCCGCGGCTGGCTCGGCGGACAGCGGTGAGGTTCGGCTGGTTCTGCCTGATGTCGGTGTCGAGGAAACGCATCCATGGTCGGAAGTCGTTGCGTACTCGGATCTGGCGCGGCGGCGCTGGTGTGCGTTTGAAGCGGGCGAGGAGCCCTTTGTCGGGGATCGGGCTTCTGACGCGTTGGTTCGGATCGCGGTCGGGGAAGCGGTGGCTTCGCTGCCCGAAGCGGCCGCGAGCAGGCTGCGCGAGCACTCACTGGAACTGCGGTTGCGGTCTCAGCTTCCGGTCGGGGCGGGTCTGGGCAGTTCAGCGGCGGCGGCGATCGGGGTGGTGGCAGCGGTGCGCTCTCTGGCTGGTGGGACGCGGTCGATTTCAGGTCATCAAGGCGGCCTGACCGAAGACGAGCTGATTGCGATTGAGGCGGCGGCGCTGGAGGTCGAGCGGCGGCAGCACGGTTTCCCGTCGGGGATCGACAGTGGAACGGTGCTGCGTGGTGGTGTTCTGCTCGTTCGCCGTGAAGGGGACGAGTTGCGATTCGACGACTTGCCGCGGCCGGAGTGGCTTCGCGGCGCGGTCGAGGTTCTTGATAGCGGCACACCCGGCCAGACGACGGGCGCGGTGGTCACGGCGGTGCGCCGGCGCTACGACGACGAACCCGAGCGGACGACGGCCGTGTTCGACCGCATCGAGGCGGCCGTGGAGTCCTTTCGCGCGGCGCTCCAGGATGGCGGGCCGCGGGATGCGGCGGCCGCCATCGCCGACGGTCATCGCGCGCTGGTCGAGCTCGGCGTGGTGCCGCCGGCGGTCGCTCGGCGGATCGCGTCGGTGGAAGCTGCCGGGGGCGCGGCGAAGATCTCCGGGGCCGGGGCTCTCGAAGGCGAGTCGGCCGGTGCGCTGATCTGCATGCTGGCCGGCCGATCCGCCGGGACGATCGATGGCATCTCCGGGCTCGAGCCTGTGAGCGCGGCGATCGGCGCCGGAGGCCTGAGGTTCGAGAGTCGGACCGTCGATCGACGGTAGGCTCCGGGAGAGATGAGCTCCGTGTTGGAACCGGCCCGTGATCCCGGGCCCGTGACTGCCGAGGCGCCTTCGAACATCGCTTTCATCAAGTACTGGGGCGCCCGGGATCTCAAGGGTCCGGTTCCCTTCAACCGCTCGCTGTCGATGACCCTGGACGCCTGCCGGTCGATCTGCTCGGCGTCTCCCCTGGCCGACGGCGAGGACGACGAAATCGTCTGGCTGGAGGAACCGGGCGACGGCGGTTCAGGCGCCGCCGCGGAAGCGCCGCCGGCCTTCGTCGAACGCACCCGGCGCCACCTGGACCGGCTGCGCGAGTGGTCGCGGCATACGGCAGCGCCGTACACGGGCGGGTTCCGGATCGCCACGGGCAACACGTTCCCGGCCGCGGCCGGGATCGCCTCTTCCGCTTCGGGCTTCACCGCCCTGACCCTCGCCGTGACGGCCGCCATGGGCTTCGACCTGCCACCGCGGACCCTGTCCGCCCTGTCGCGGAGCAGCGGCTCGGGTTCGGCCGCGCGCTCGGCCTACGGCGGTTACGTGGAGTGGCCCGACGGGGACGACAACAGCGCGGTTCAGGTCCTTGACGAGGACGCCTGGCAGCTCTGCGACGTGGTCGCCGTGGTCGAGACCGGCGCCAAGAAGGTGTCTTCACGGGACGGGCACCAGCTCGCGGTCAGCAGTCCGTACTTCGCGCCGCGCCTGGCTGCCCTCGAGGAGCGCCTGGAACAGGTGCGCCTCGCGCTAAGAGAGCGCGACTTCGAGGCCCTGGGACCGGCGGTCGAGGAGGAGGGAATCGACCTCCACCTGATCGCGATGTCGTCCAGGCCTCCCGTGTACTACTGGACACCGGGCACGATCGAGGTGCTGGCCGCGGTCCGCGATCTCCGCGCGGACGGCGTGGCCGCCTACGCCACGATGGATGCCGGCGCGAATGTCCACGTGATCTGCCAGCCGGCCGACGAAGCGCGGGTGGCGGAACGGCTCGTGGCTCTCGGCAGCGTCGAGCGGGTGCTGCGCGACCGCACCGGCGGTCCGCCGGCGTGGCGCCGCGGAGCCGGGCTTTGAGTGCGGCCGCCGTCGAGCGCGCCGCGGACGAGCGGCTTGATGTCACGCTGGTCAAGCTCGGCGGCAGCCTGATCACGGACAAGACGAAGCCGCGCACGGTCGCGAAGGACCACCTGCGGCGGCTGGCGGCCGAGATCGCGGCCGGGTGGTCGGGGGATGGCCTCGTCATCGGTCACGGCAGCGGTTCCTTCGGACACCCGGAGGCCCGCGCGGCCGGCCTCGCCGGCGGCGGGGGCGACGGCCGTCCAGAGCCGGCCGCGGACCGGATGGGCATCGCGCGCACGCAGTCCGCGGCCATCGAACTCCACCGGCAGGTCGTCGGCAGTCTGGTCGAGGCCGGCGTGCCGGCCTACTCGCAACTGCCGTCCGGCTTCCTGACGGCCCGCGACGGGGAGCCTGATGGACCGCCGCCCGCACCGCTTGCCGCGGCGCTGCGGGAGGGCCTGGTGCCGGTCACGATGGGCGATGTCGTCGTGGACCGGACGCGCGGGGCTTCGATCGCGTCGACGGAGACGGTGTTCGACTTCCTTGTTCGCGCCCTCGTTCCGCTCGGTATCGAGGTGCGACGGGCGGTGTGGCTCGGTGCCACGGCCGGCGTGCTCGACGGCGCAGGCCGGCTCGTACCCCGCATCGACGCGGCGAACATCTGCGCGGCGTCGGAGGCTGCCGGCGGCTCACCGGCGGTCGACGTCACCGGCGGGATGGAGCATCGCCTCGCGACCGCCTGGGCGCTGGCGCAAAGCGGCGTCGAATCGCTCATCATCGACGGGCGGCGGCCCGGCCTTCTCGAGTCGGTGCTGCGGCACCCGGACGGGGAGGCGGTGAGGGCCGGTACACTCGTGCGTCCGAGCGAGATCGAAGATGCGCGCCAGTAGCACCGTCGAGGACTACCTGAAGTGCATCTTCCTGGCGGAGCACGAAGCCCGGATGGAGGGCTTGCAGCTCGTGCCGATGGGGCGGATCGCGGCGCGCCTCAAGGTGGCTCCCGCCTCCGTCACGGCGATGATGAAGACCCTGGCCGAATCCGGGCTGATCGCCTACGAACCGTACAGCGGCGTTCGACTCCTGCCGGCTGGTCGCAAGCTGGCGACGCACGTGCTCAGGCGGCATCGGCTGATCGAGCTCTTCCTGGTCAACGTGATGGGGTTCGACTGGAGTGAGGTCCACTCCGAGGCCGAGTTGCTCGAGCACTCGGTCTCCGGGCGGATGATCGAACGGATGGACGAGATGCTCGGCCATCCATCGGTGGACCCCCATGGCGATCCGATTCCGAGCGCCGACGGTCACATCGAGCTCGTCGATCATCCGAACCTGTTGAAGTGCGCCTTGAACCAGGTCGTCGAGGTGGTCCGGGTGACGGACCAGAACGCCGAGTTCCTGCGCTTCGCGGAGCGCGAAGGGCTGATGCCCGGCAGCCTGGTCGAGGTGGCGGCGCGGGACGAGACGGCCGGCAGCGTTGCCGTGGTCTCGGATGCGCGCGAGTTCAGCCTGGGCTTCCCCGCCGCGTCCAAGGTGCTCGTGCGGGAAGCAGCGAGCTAGGCGTCGGCGCGGGCGGCGACGACGAAGAGCGGCTGGCCGCCGTCGACCGTCTGGCCGACCTCGACGAGGAGTTGCTCGAGCCTGCCCTCGATTTCGGACTGGATCTCGTTCTCCATCTTCATCGCCTCGAGCACGACGACGCCCTGTCCGGAGGTCACCTCGTCTCCCTCGGCAACGAGCACGGCCGTCACGCGGCCGGGCATGTAGGCCGTCGCCTCGAACGTGTCGGCGCTTCCTTGCTGCGTCGCCTCTCCGAGCGCTCGGGAGCGGGGATCGATCACCTTCAGCTCGGCGCCGTCGACGTCGTAGACGCCGTTGCCGAGCGAGCGGACGCTCTGGGTCGCCTGACGCCCATTGACGATCACGCTCAGGACGTCCGGCCGCCCCAGGGTGGCGGCGTCCACGCGGTACTCGCGGTCGTCGACGGCGACGGTCCAGTGGCCGTTCGCCTCGGCGCGGACCTCGACGCGGACCTCCTCCGCGGCGCGGGCGACGATCAGTTCCAAGTCGTGCCCCTCCGGGCGTCGCGCCGGGCCGCGAGCAGCCAGTGCGACCGCGGAGCGCTGCCGCCGGCCGCGGTTCCGTTCGCCTCGGCCCGTTTCAGGTGGGCAAGGACGGCGGCGAGGACGGGAAGGTCGGTCTCCAGGGCGTCGTCGTCCGGCGCGTCCGGCCGCAGCTCGCCATTCTCGAGCTTGCGATCCAGCATCGAGATGTCCATGTTGCCGGTCACGAAGTCCTCGTCCTCGAGCAGTTGCTCGAAGAGGGGGAGGTTCGTGCGGATACCCTCCACCCGGGTCTCGGCGAGCGCCCGCCTGAGGCGAGCCAGAGCGTGGTTCCGGTCCCGGCCCCAGACGATCAGCTTGGCCAGCATCGGGTCGTAGTGGATCGTGACGTCGGCACCCTCGTAGACGCCGCAGTCGTTGCGGACGCCTGGGCCCTCCGGCAGTTGGAGCAGTTCGATCCGGCCGGGCGAAGGAGCGAAGTTGCGGAACGGATCCTCCGCGTACAGGCGGACCTCGACCGCGTGCCCGCGGGGCTCCATGCCGTTCGCGAGCGCCTCCGGCAGCGGTTCCCCGGCCGCGATGTCGAGCTGGGCGGCGACGATGTCGATGCCTGTGACCAGCTCGGTCACCGGATGCTCGACCTGGATTCTCGTGTTCATCTCCAGGAAGTAGAACTCTCCCTGGGGATCGAGCAGGAACTCCACCGTTCCCGCGCCGACGTAGTTCACGGCGGCGGCGGCGCGGACCGCCGCTTCGCCCATGCGACGGCGGAGATCCGCGTCGACGACGGGCGACGGCGCCTCTTCGACCACCTTCTGGTGCCGTCGTTGCAGGGAGCACTCCCGTTCGCCGAGGGAGACGATGCGGCCGTGCCGGTCGCCGAGAACCTGGATCTCGACGTGGCGCGGTTGCTCGACGTAGCGCTCGATGTAGACCGAGGCGTCGTTGAAGCTGGCGCCGGCCTCCGAGGTCGCTCCCCGGAACGCCGCTTCGAGCTCGCTGTCCTCGCGTACCAGCCGCATCCCCTTGCCGCCGCCGCCGGCGGACGCCTTGAGCATCACCGGATAGCCGATCTCACCTGCCGCCTCGCGGGCCGCTTCGGCGGAGGCCAGGGGATCGGTGCCTCCCGGCACGATGGGTACGCCGGCCGCGGTCATCAGGCGCCGGCTTTCGATCTTCGAGCCCATCGCGGCGATCGCCGCGGAGGGCGGCCCGATGAAGGTAATGTCGCGTTCCTCGCACAGGCGCGCAAAACCGGCGTTCTCGGACAGAAAGCCGTAGCCGGGGTGGATCGCGTCGGCGCCGATGGACGCGGCGAGGTCGACGATTCTCCCAGCCTGAAGGTAGCTCTCGATCGAGGGCGCGGGGCCGATGCAGTGGGCCTCGTCGGCCATCTGCGTGGCGAGGCCGGCGCGGTCCGCCTCCGAGTAGACGGCGACCGAGACGATGCCGCGCTCGCGGAGCGCACGGATCACCCGTACCGCGATTTCGCCGCGGTTCGCGACGAGCACCTTTTTCAGGCCGTTCTTCATGCCAGAGCGGGCATCCTAGACCAGGCGGCTACGCCGATTGGCGATAGTGTCTGACCAGGCCAACGGAACAGGAGGTGTGTCCATGCAATGCAGTCCCGAACCGGGAGCTTCGACTAGCGGCAACTCGGGTCCGCTGGTCACCAGGAAGTCCGTGATGCGGTCCGGCTTGGCCGCGCTGCTCGTTGCTCCCTTCACGGTGTCGTCGCTGGCTGCGGGGCGCGGGCAGGAGTCCGGAGGCTCGGAGGCCGAGTCGTCGGACCTGGCGGAAGGTCGGGGCGCCACGGACGAAGAGATCGTTCTCGGTGTGTCCGCCGCCTTCTCGGGTCCGTCCAGGGGGCTCGGCGCGGAGCTCTACCGCGGCGCCATGGCGTACTTCAACCATGTGAACGAGAACGGCGGTATCGAAGGCCGGAAGATCAGCCTGAAGTTGTACGACGACGGCTATCAACCCGATCCGTGCGTCCAGAACACGATGAGGCTGATGCTGGAGGACGAGGTGTTCCTCCTGTTCGGCTACGTCGGGACGCCGACCGTGACCCGGGTCCTCCCGATCCTGAAGAAGTTCCAGGACGAGAGTATCTTCCTGTTCTTCCCGTTCACCGGCGCCCAGCCGCAACGGGAGCCGCCCTACGGCGAGTTCGCCTTCAACCTCCGTGCCTCCTACAACCAGGAGACGGCGGGGTTGGTGGACAACCTGGTGCGGATCGGCAGGCGGCGAATCGCCGTCTTCTACCAGATCGACGCGTACGGCCGGAGCGGCTGGGCCGGCGTCAGGGCGGCGCTGGACAAGCACGGCGAGCGGCTCGCGGGCGAGGCGACCTATAGCCGTGGCGAGAAGTTCACGGGCAGCATGAGGAAGCAGGTCGAGATCCTGCAGGGCGTCTCGCCGGACGCCGTCATCTGCATCGGCGCCTACGCCGCCTGCGCCGCGTTCGCCCGCGACGCCGTCGACCTCGGACTCGACGTGCCGATCGCCAACCTGTCCTTCGTCGGCAGCGAGAACCTGCTGAAACTCCTGACCGAGGGGCAGGACGACGCCGAGAGATACACCCGGCAGTTGATCAACTCCCAGGTGGTCCCCAGTTACGAGGACACCTCGATCCCGGCGGTCCAGGAGTACCGGGACCTGATGGCTCGTTACGACCCCCAGGTGCCGGCGGACCTGGTGCAGGAGGAGTACGCGCCGTTCCCGCACAGCTTCGGCAGTCTCGAGGGGTTCCTGAACGCGAAGCTGATGGGAGAGATTCTGCGGCGGCTGGGGCCGAACCCGAACCGTGCCGGGCTAGAGGAGGCGGTCTTTTCGATCGAGGACTTCGATCTCGGAATCAGCGAACGCGTGTCCTTCGGCCCGGACCGGCGTCAGGGACTCCAGAGCGTCTACCACACCGTCGTCGAGGGCGGCCGTTTCGTCCCGCTCGACGACTGGGGCGCCAGGTTCGGCTGAGATGAGAATCCGCAGGCTGTTCAAGTGGACGAGGTTCGGCATCTTCGCCGTCTTCGGCCTGATCGTCCTGTCGACCTCCATTCTCTGCATCTACACCGTCGACACCGAGCTGTCGGCGGAGTACGAGGTCAACACCCAGAACATCGCCAAGACGATCGCGGACTCCAGCGCCGGAATTCTCCTGAACCAGAATCTCGCGACGCTGCAGTCGCTGGTCGACCAGTTCCTCGAGGTTCAGGGCATCCGGTACATCTACATCACCAGCGAAACCGGCGAGTTCCTGGCGCACACCTTCGTCCCTGGTATCCCGGAGGAGATCCTCGAGAGCGAACACAGCAACACGGCGCCGGTTGAGCGGAGCCTGCCCGGGATGGGCGACTTCATCGAGGTCGGCAGTCCGATCCTGGCCGGAGTCGCCGGGACGGTTCACGTCGGCATGGACCTCGACGTCGTCGCGCTCAAGATCCAGCGGGCGATCGGCCAGCAGGTCTACCTGATCAGCGTCATGCTCGTCCTCGGCGTGCTGGCGTCGATCTGGTTCGTCAACCTGGCCGCCAAGCCGCTGGGCGAACTCCTCGCCTACGCGGTGGAGCTGGCCAGGGACGGGGAGAAAGACGAGCTCGGCGAGCGCGAACTTCTGACCCGCGACGACGAGGTGGGCCACCTGGCGCGCCTGTTCCTTCACGTGTCGCGCCAGGGCGCCGGCCGAGGCCTGCCGACGAGCGTTTCCGGCACGGAGTAGCGCCGGCGTGCGGGTCCACAGAACCGTCATCGCGCTGCTCTGCACGACGCTCCAGTTGTGCTTCGGCACGGTGTACGCCTGGAGCTTCTTCCAGACGATGCTGGTCCGGCAGGCGGGGTGGACCTTCTCGCAAACGGCCTGGGCGTTCAGCATCACGATCTTCTCGCTCGGCGTATCGGCCGCGTGGGCCGGCCAGGTGCTGCCGCGGCTCGGGCCCAGGAAACTCGCCGTGATCGGCAGCATCCTGTTCTCGGGCGGCTACATGATCGCGGCAGCCGCCCTGCGCCTGGACATGCTGCCGCTCTTCTACATTGGGTACGGGGTGATCGGCGGCGCCGGCATCGGACTGGGCTACGTGACGCCGGTTGCGACGGTGGCCAAGTGGTTTCCGGACCACAAGGGGCTGGTCACCGGGATCGTCGTCATGGGCTTCGGCGTCGGCGCTTTCCTGCTGAGCAAGGGGCTGGCGCCCCTGCTGGTGGTGCGCGCCGGCGAGGAGCTCGCGCAGGTCTTCTTCTGGCTGGGCGTCATCTTCGCTTGCCTCCTGATTCCCTGCAGCCTGCTGCTGAGCGATCCGCCCGTACCCTCGGATCTGGTGAAGTCCGTCGCCGGGCCTGCCGCGGAGACGGCGCCCGGGGAGGACGACACGGCCGTCAGGACCTACCTGGGTTCCCAGCAGTTCGTGTTCATGTGGATCGTCTTCTTCTTCAACATCGCCGCCGGCATCACCGTCATCAGCTTCCAGTCGGAGCTGCTCCAGGAGGTCTGGGGTCTCTCCGACCCCTCGCTCGAGCCGGCGACCCTGGCGGGGTACGGGGCCACGCTGATCGCGATCAGTTCGCTGTGCAACGGCGTGGGAAGGTTGTTCTGGGGGCTCCTGTCGGATCGGATCGGCCGGGTGAAGGTGTTCCGGATCCTGCTCGCGAGCCAGATGGTCGTGTTCGGCGTGCTGATGACCGAGACGAATCCCTGGATCTTCTCGGTACTCGTCTGCTACGTGCTTCTCTGCTTCGGCGGCGGATTCGCCACCATGCCGCCCTTCGTCCTCGACGTGTTCGGTTCGCGGAAGATGTCCTCGATCTACGGCGCCGTGCTGACCGCGTGGGCGGCCGCCGGGATCGTCGGTCCGGTCTACCTGGGCTACCTCAAGGATGTCTACCCCGATCGCGCGGTCATGTACTGCTTCCTGGTCGGGATCCTCATGCTGGGTGGCGGCTTCCTCTTCTCCTACCTGCTGACCGACGACCGGATGCGCCTGGGACGACCGACGCTCGAGGGAACCCTCCGCGAGTTCGGGATCCCCGTTTCAGGCCGCGGCTGACGGCCCCGTGCCGCTCTTCAGGTCGCTCCGGCCGGCGCAGTGGAGCAAGAACGTGTTCGTCCTGGCGCCAGCGACGTTTGCCGGCAGCCTCCTGGACCGCGGCACGCTGGAGGCGTCGGCGATCGCCTTCCTCGCCTTCTGCGCCGCGGCCAGTGCCGTCTACCTGTTCAACGACCTCCGCGACCGCGAGCAGGACCGCCGCCATCCGCGCAAGCGGTTGCGGCCGGTGGCGTCCGGCGCCCTCGGCGCGACGCCCGCCGCCGCGACGGGCGTCGCCCTTGCCGCCGCCGGGCTGATCGCGGCCTGGACGCTCAACCGGGAGACGGCGCTCCTGGTCGGCCTCTACCTGCTGGCGAACCTCCTGTACAGCCTGTGGTTGAAGGAGATCGTGATCGTCGACGTGATGGTGCTGGCGAGCGGCTACGTCATCCGGGTGGTGGTCGGCGCGACCGCCGTCGGGGTCACGGTCTCCGCGTGGCTGCTGCTCTGTACGGTCTTCCTGTCGCTGTTCCTGGGATTCTCCAAGCGCCGCCACGAACTCGTGCTGCTTCCGGACGACGCCGGCGAGCAGCGGGCGGTTCTCGATCACTACAGCCCGACGTTCCTGGACCAGATGATGAACGTCGTGACGGCTTCGACGCTGCTGTCCTACGCCCTCTACACGACCGCCGACGAAACCGTCATGCGCTTCGGCGACTACGGCCTGGTGTGGACCGTTCCGTTCGTGCTGTTCGGCATCTTCCGCTACCTGTACCTGATCCACAAGGCGGACAACCCGAAACAGCGGAACCCGACCGAGCTACTTCTGTACGACGTCCCCTTTCTGGTGAACGTGGGGCTCTACGCCCTGGCCGTCTTCCTCATCGTCTACCTGCCGGGGCCGGCGCAGTAGTGACAGCACCCACGGCATGGCCAGCACACCGACCGCGACCGCGAACCACAGGGTGGCGGCGCGGACGATGACGGTCGAGGCCATCGCGGCGTCGAGAGCGACGCCCTGGCGTTCCAGCAGCAGGACGAGCGACCCCTCCGCGGCGACCAGACCGCCGGGGATCATCGAGGCGGCGCCCGCGACGCTTGAGGCCGCGTAGTCGAACACCGAGGCCAGCACGGGCACCGAGGGCGCGTAGTGACGAACGACGAGCGCGCAGCCGATCCCCTCGGCAGCCCACGCCGCGGTGGACAGGGCGAGGCCCGGCACCAGCATCCTGGGCTCCACGAGTTTCGTGAATGCCTGGTGAATGTCGATCAGCAGGGCGGCACGGCCCCTGGCGAGGCGACTTCTGGCCAGCAGGGGCAGGAGTCGTCTCGTGAGGGGACCGTAGGCCACGACGACTGCGGCGCCGGCCGCGACGAGGACGATGGCAGCGACGAACGCGCGCTGACCGGTGAAGACGAAGACCGACGACAGGAGCAGGAGCAGGACGGCGAGCACGTCGAGCAGCCGTTCGGTGACCACGACGGCGATGACCGGACGGGCCCGTCCGCCGCCGAACTCGCGCGCCAGCCAGGCCTTGGCGAGTTCGCCGGCCTTGCCCGGAGTCACCGCGAGCAGGAAGCCGGTCAGGAAGATGGCGAGACTGCGGCTCCAGTGCAGGCGGACGTCGAGTTGCCGCAGGTACATCTGCCAGCGAACGAAGCGCAGCCAGTAGTTGACCGCGGACAGCAGCAGCACGACGACCAGCGTCGAGACGCTGAAGTCCCGGATCAGATCGCGGATCTGCTCGAAGTCGCCGACAAAGCCGAGCACGGCGAAGGTGACCGTGCCCAGCAGGAGCAGGATCAGCAGGCCCCTTCCGATGCCGCGGAACGGCTGGTGGTTGGAGAGCTGCACGAGCGGCGACATGGACGCTAGCAGCTTCGTGACCGTACAGCTCAGGTGGGAGGCGCTAAGCTGATTCCGCAGATGTCGAGCGCGAAGTCGAAGGCGCGGCACCGCCTGGCTGCCCGGATCGTGCTCTATGGAGCGTTGCTCGCGGCCGTCGCGTTCGCCGTCGTGGTTTCCCGGCGGACGGCGCCGCCTCCGGTCTTCGACACGAGCTGGCAGGATGTCGACTTCGAGGCGGACGAGAACGTCCGGCGCCTTCAGGATCTGGTGCGGATCGACACGACGCCGGACACCGGTCGCGAGATCGATGCCGCGCGCTACCTCGCCGGCATCCTGGAGGAGGCGGGCATTGCCGTGGAGATCGAGCGGCACGAAGGCGCCAGGGCGAACCTGTGGGCGATCCTCGAAGGCGAGAGCCGCGAAGCGCTGGTGCTCCACAACCACCTCGACGTCGATCCGGTGCGGCGCCCGGAGGAGTGGGTCGTGCCGCCCTTCGAGGGGCGGATCGAGCCGCCATGGATGATTGGCCGCGGCGTGTTCGACATGAAGAGCGTGACCGTGGCTCAGCTCGCCGCGACGCTGGCGGCCCGGGAGCGGATGGCGGCGACCGGCCGCCTGCCGCGCCGGTCACTGGTCTTCCTCGCGACGAGCAGCGAAGAGACCGGCAGCGACCTGGGAACGCGCCACATTCTCAACAATCGTCCGGAACTCAAGGACCGTTTCTGGGCCGTGCTGACCGAGGGCGGCGTGCTGGAGGCGACCTGGACGAGCGAGGTGAAGTACTGGGGCACCTCCTTCGCCCAGAAGCAGTTCCTGGAGGCGATGGCAACGGCGCCGTCGGCAGAGCGGCTGGAGCGCCTGCGCGCTGATCTGCTTGCGGCCCTCGGCACCGCGAGGCCGGTGGCGGTGGTGCCCGAGGTGGCCGCGTTCGCGGCGACCTACGGGCCGTCGCGCCAGCACCCGGACTACCGGGCGGCGCTGGCGGAGCCCGGCCGGGTGCTCGACGAACCGGAACTGTTCGACGGTCTGCCGGACCTGCTCAAGGCGCTGTTTCGCAACGAGGCGCATCCGTTCTTCGTCGAAGCCGCTCCTTCTGGCGGCTACCGGCTGCGCATCGTCCTCCACGTGCTGCCCGGACTGGACGCCGACGCTGCCGCGGCCGAACTCCTGCCCGCCCGGCTGCTGGACGGCGTAGAGATTCGCATCCACGAGCGGCGTGGAGCGGCACACGGCAGCCCCCTCGATCACCCGGCGTACCTGCGGCTGACCGACTCGCTGCGCCGGCGCACTGGCGTCGAGCCAGAGCGGATCGGTCCCTATCTGCTGGCGCGCTACGCCAACGACGCCCGCTTCTTCCGGCTTCACGGCATTGCCGCCTATGGATTCACGCCCTTCCGGTTCCTGGCCGTCGACTCGATGACCGTGGCCGGCCCGAACGAGAAGATCGCCCTGCCCGCCTTTATCGACGGCGTCGAGCTTTACCGGCAGGTCGTACTGGACCTGCTCGATCTGGCGCCGGAGGCCACGCTGACCGCGGTCTCCGCGGGCGGCGTGCCGGAGGCGGCCCGGTGAGGGGGCGCGGAGGGCGGCCAACCAGGCTGCTCCTGGCCTCCGCCGCGGTTCTGCTGGCGGCGGGACCGGCCTTCGCGGACGCTGGTCCGGTCGCCTGGCTCCAGACCTATCTCGCGTTCGACACCAGCAATCCCCCGGGCGACGAGCGGGCCGCCGTCGAGTACCTGGTCTCGCTGATCGAGCGCCACGACCCGGGGGGAGAGATCGACGTTCGGGTGCTGACCAGCCCCAACGGTCGGGCCAACCTCTACGCGCGGCTGCCGGCGAACGCCCGGGATGCCGGTAGCGGCGCCCTGGTGCTGCTGCATCACGTCGACGTGGTCCCGCCGGGAGAGGGCTGGAGCCGGCCCCCCTTCGGCGGAACGCTGCACGACGGGAAGATCTGGGGCCGCGGCGCCCTCGACGCGAAGAGTCTCGGCATCGCGCATCTGGGCGCGATGTTCCACGTGCTCGAGAGCGGGCAGCCGCGCCGCCGCGACCTGGTCTTCGTCGCCAGTGCGGACGAGGAGGCGGGCGGCGCCGACGGGGTCGGCTGGTTGCTGGAGGAACACCGGGAGTTGTTCGACGATGCCGAGGCGGTGCTGAACGAGGCGGGCGTCAACCGTGTGGCTGGCGACCGCCTGCTGTGGTGGGGCATCGAGACGGCGCAGAAGCAGGTGCTCTGGCTCCGCGTCACGGCCACCGGGCGCGGCGGGCACGGTTCGGGATTCAACCCCGCCAGCCCCACGCACCGGCTGGTGCGCGCGCTGAACCGGGTGCTCGAGCTGGAGCATCCGTGGCGGGTCACGACGGCGGCACACGAGGCCTACCGGCGGCTCGCCGCGTTCCACTCGGACGAGTTCGCCGAAGTCTTCGATCAGCCGATCGAGGCCGTGCAGGACGAACTGGACCGGCGCCTTCGGGTCGGTGGCCTGGACCGGGTACTGCTGCCCGGCATGTCGGCGAGCTTCCGCGACACCGTTCAGATCACTCGGATCGACAATGGCGGCGGACCGGTCAACGTGGCGCCGGCCGAGGCCGTGGCGCTGATCGACGCCCGCCTGCTGTCCGACACCGATGCCGAGGCCTTCCGCCGGCGGGTCGACACCGTCCTGGGTACCGGCATCCACGTCGAGGAACTCCTGCGCTCGGGCGCCAGCCCGGCGTCGAGCACGGACAGCGATGTGTACCGGACTCTGGAACGCGTCCTCGGCGTGCGCGCGCCGGTGGCGCCGGCCATGATCGCCGGCGCCACGGACTCCCGTTTCTTCCGCCGGCGAGGTGTGGACGCCTACGGCTTCTCCCCCTTTGTCGTAGCCAGCGGGGACGCCGCGGGGATCCACGGGCTCGACGAGCGGATACCGGTGGACGGTTTCCTTCGCGGCTGCGAGATGATGGAGCGGGTCGTCGCCGCGCTGGTTCGGGGGAACGGCGGGCAACCATGACCGCCGAAGCGGCGCCGGCGATGTTCGCTTTCGGAGCGGTGTACGCCGCGGTGGTCGGGTTGTGCGTCGGCAGCTTCCTCAACGTGGTCGCCTGGCGCCTGCCGCGTGGTGAGTCGATCGTTCGGCCGCGCTCGCGCTGTCCCCACTGCAGCGCCGGGATTGCCGCAAGGGACAACGTACCGCTGTTGAGTTTCGCAATGCTCCGCGGCCGCTGCAGGACCTGCGGCGAGGCGATCGCGTGGCGCTATCCGGCGGTCGAGGCGGGCAGCGGTCTTCTCTGGCTCACGTCCTGGCTCGTGTTCGGGCCGACTTTCGACGGTCTTCTGGCCGCCGTCTTCTGCAGCCTGATGCTGGTGCTGGCGATCATCGACGCGAGCCACTTCCTGCTCCCTGACCCACTGACCTACGGCGGGATCGGTCTCGGTCTGGCCGGCTCCTTCGTGGCTACCTGGACAACGCCCCGGGACGCGGTGCTCGGCGCGGCGATCGGCGCGGGCGCGCTGCTGCTTCTGATCGGGCTCTGGTACCTCCTTCGCCGCGTGCGGGGCATGGGGCTCGGGGACGTCAAGATGCTCGCCGCGGTCGGCGCCTTCCTCGGCGTCGGGGGGACGCTGCTGACGCTGTTCCTCGCGTCACTGATCGGCGCCCTGGCCGGCCTCCTGTTCCTGGTCCGCGGCCGGCTGGGCTGGAGCTCCAGGCTCCCCTTCGGCGTCTTTCTCGCGGTGGGCGCCGTCGTGTCGCTGTTCTTCGGCGCGCGGTTGATCGCCGCCTACTCGTCCCTGCTGTAGAGCTGCCCACGCTGGGTGGGCCGGCGTCCCCGCCGGCTCCGTGTTCCGCCCACCAATTCCGTCCTGGTCAGTATGAACAGGACCCGCCTCGCTGGTTTCACCGCGCCCCGGCACGCCGGCTTCACCCTCGTCGAAGTGCTCGTCTCCTTCGCGCTGCTCGGGCTGACCGCGGCCACCGTGCTCGCGCTGCTCGTTCGATCCGGGCTGAACAACCTCGAGGCGCGGCGCGCGGAGGCCCTTGCGGCGATGGCGCGCGTGTCGCTTCCGGATCTCGACGGCGCCGAGGACCTGGAACAGGTCTGGTGCCCTTCCGCGGCGGCCTGGCAGGCTGCGTGCGCGGCCGAGTCTCCCCGCTATCGGCGTGTCGTCCGTTCCGTTCCCGTGGCCGAACCCGGGCGCCCGGGTGAGTCCCTGGAGGTCGCCGAGGTCACGCTCCATGTGACCGCCCTGCAGGCGGGACGGGCCGCGGGCGAAAGGACCATCACCGTCGTCACCCTGCGCGTTCCATGAGGACCGCCGCGGGTCTCCCGAAGACGGCCGAAGGGGGCGCCAGCCTGCTCGAGACCCTCGTCGCGTTCGGCCTTACGGTTGCCGTGTCGGCGTTCGCACTCTCCCTGTTCACGTTCCATCAGCGTCTGGCGCGGGCCCAACTGGACGACGCGTTCCTTCAGCAGGC
Organism: Holophagales bacterium; assembly: GCA_009845425.1. Taxonomy (GTDB): domain Bacteria; phylum Acidobacteriota; class Thermoanaerobaculia; order Multivoradales; family Multivoraceae; genus Multivorans. The sequence goes on along the minus strand of VXZQ01000001.1, from coordinate 82,049 downwards.
GCAGCGGACGGCCCACCGGGAGCTGCGGCGGAGCCTGCGCGGCGCCGGCCGCGGCGGCATCGTGCGGCGGATGCCGGGCGAGGAGCCACGCCCGGAGCTCGTCGCTTTCGTTGAGAAGGACGTGGCGCCAGGCCATCCGGTCGGCACACTGGCCGCGGCCGAGGGCACCGACGTCCTTGTCGTTCGGGGCGTGATGAACGGCCCTTTGTACTGGGTGGAGGAGTCCGCCCTCGATCCGGCCAGCGGACGCGGTTGGGTCGAAGTGCGGGCTGAGACCGCGGGCGGCCTTTCACAACCGCTCTCCATGCTGCAGGACGCGGGCGAGGCGGGTGACGACGCGTTGCTCCTGGTCGCGGCGGCCGGGGCGACTCATGCGGTCGCTCCGATCACGGACTTCGAGGCCAGCGGCCGCGGTCGCGGCCGCATGCTGAAGGTCCACTTCCACGGCGATCCCTCACAGGGGCCGATCGCCGCCGCCTACGTCGGCATGTCGAGCGGAGGCGTCTGGCCCGCCGGCCCCATGATGGCGGTCGACCGCGTCGGCGTGCTGGAGGAGTGGCGGTTCTACGTCCGGCCGGGCGATCCCGGGTCCGGCCGGGGATCACAGCTCGCGAAGGCGCGTTTCTACCCCGGGACAGAGATTGCCTGGCGGCGGCGCAACTCGAGCCTGTCGCAGCCGATCGCCGACGACATCGTCGACCTGGATGTGACGATCGTGCGCGCCGGGGGTGAACGGCGCTTCACCGCGCACCTCGCCACTACGGCCCGCGCCGGCGAACCGGCCGCTGCCGCGCTGCGGGTCGAGAGGACCGCGTCGTCCGTCGTCCGGTTGAGGAACCTCCGGTGAAGAGGCCGGGCACGGCTCAGGGCAGTTCCACCTTGCTCGTGACGCTCATCCTGCTCCTCCTGAGCGGCTCTTGCCTGGCGTTGCTGATGGCGACGCAGACCCAACTGCTCGTCGCGTTCCAGCACAAGGTCCAGGTGCGTCTGCTGGCCGCGGCGGACGGCGGGGTGGAGCTCGGCGTGGCGCGCGGCATCGCCGGCGCCGGTGAGCCGACCACGCGAACCCTCGGCGCTTCGCTGTCCGGCGCCGAGGTCCGGCTCGAGGTGTCCGGATTCGTGCCGATGGCTCACGGCGCCTGCCACCTTTGCATGACGAACCTGGAGGGGACTCTGGGGTCGCTGGGCGGGTTGAGGCGGGTCAGCCACGCCCTCTTGGCTTCAGCGCGCGCTCCGCGCCGTTCGGACGGGCTGCCGCCGCCCCGCCGCTCGGTGTCCGCCGTGGTCGACCTGATGCCCTGGCCGGCTGAGAGCCGGGACCGATGGGACCTGGTCGCGACGATGGCGGAAGCGCGGCGGAGGATCCGGCAGGCTGCTCTCTCCGAGGCCGGCGACTACGAGGAAGGGGCGCCCGTCGCGGTGACGAGGCTGGAGGACGGCGATGGCGATCCACCGCGGGCCGTGGCGGTGGGCGGTTCCGGCGGTGCGCTCCATGCGGTCGAGTTGGCGCCGCGTCCGGGTCCACTCTGGTCGTTCGCGGACGCTACCGACGAGGACGGCAACGGTGCGCCCGATCTCGGCCGCGCGCTGGCCGCGCCGGCGATCGTGAGGCTGCGTCTGGCCGGAGGCGATCGTCCGGTTGTGCTCTTCGGCGGCGGCTACGATCCCGACCTTCCGAACGAGGTCGGCAACTGGCTCTACATCGTAGAAGTCGACTCCGGCGCACTGCTCTACAAGCGTCGGCTCGACTCCCCGGTCACGGTGTCTCCGGCTGTGGCGGACCTCGACGGCGACGGCGTGGCCGACCGTATCTACGCCGGCACGGTCGCCGGCAGCCTGTACCGCGTCGACGTGTCGGCTCCCGCGCGACTTGCTGGCGGACGCGTCGCGGCGGGTGTGTGGGCGCCACGGCGGGTCTTCGAGACCGGCGGACGTCCCATCCGCCAGCCGCCCGCGGTCGTGGCGGCGCCGGAGGCCGGTGCGCAGGTGTTGGCATTGGGCGCGGACGGGCGAGTCGACGAACAGGCGTCGGCCGAGGAAGCGGCCGGTCGGTTCTTCGTCCTGGTCGACCGCGGATCGGGCCGCATCGACCCCGCCTGGTCGCTCGCTCTTGAGCAGGGCGAGGAGATTGCCTCGCCGCCGCTCGCGGCCGTCGGACTGCTGACCTTCCTGACCTTCAGACCGACCGGGCTCGACGGCGGAGAGATCCGGCGGTACTCGCTGTGGCTTCGTTCCGGCGAGACCGCCGCCGGCGGAGCGCGTGGCGTGGCGGTCACCAGGGGCGTCTCACGGCCGTCGGTGGGCTTCGGATCGGCGACCCGGCTTGAAGTGGACCACCCGGGGAGCACCTTCGCGTCTCTGCTTTCTCCGGACGAAGAAGGCCTCCTCGAGACGCTCCGGGACCGCATGCCGGGAAGCTGCCGCTTCCCCGGCGCCCGCCTGCGCCTGGTCGGCGCGGGCCCGGACGCCGAGCCGCTGCATCTGGCGGTCCTGCCCGTGTGCCGGATCGACGTCGACTGGTTCGAGCACGGGCGCTAGCCCAGCACCCTTTCCACCGCGCTGGCCAGCGCTTCGTCATCCTCCGGATCCACCGTCCGCAGGTCGAGAAACAGGCTGCCCTCGCGCTGGTAGCCGACGACCGGCGGCTCGCCCTGTCGGAGCCGGGCGGCGACGCCGGCGGAAACCGTCAGGGCCACCACCCAGCCCTCGATCTCCTGCTCCGGCGCGGAACCGCCGCCGACGTAGGCGCTGCCCCGTACAGCCTTGCCGCCAAGCCGGGCTGCCAACGTCTCGACCCGGCGACGATGCTCTTCATCGTCGCGCCAGAGAGCCGCGATCGGCATGGGCAGCGCCGCCAGGTGCCTCCGGAGCACCGCGTCCAGCGCGGTCAGGACCAGCCGTCCCGGCCGGAGGGCCCGGTAGAGCGGCGACTCCCGGAGCCGCGCGACGACCGGTTCGCGACCCGCGATCAGTCCTGCCTGCGGGCCGCCGAGGAGCTTGTCGCCGCTGCCGCAGACCAGGTCGCAGTCGGCGTCGATCAGGTCCTGGAAGCTCTGGTGGCGACGGAATTGTGGCGCCGCCTCCGGTCGTAGCATGCCGCTGCCCTCGTCGACCAGGAGCGGGAGGCCGTGGCGGTGGGCGAAGTCGGCGAGAGTCGCGGGGTCGACATCTTCGACGAAACCCTGGATTCGGTAGTTGCTCGGGTACACCTTGAGCACCAGGGAAACGCCCGGACGGACGGCGCGCTCGTAGTCGGCGATACGCGTGCGGTTCGTCGTGCCGACCTCGACCAGGCGCGCGCCGCTCGCCTCGAGGATGTCCGGAATCCGGAACGAGCCACCGATCTCCACCAGTTCGCCCCGGGACAGCAGGACCTCGCGGCCCGACGCCAGGCTGGAGAGGGCCAGGGCCAGGGCGGCGGCGTTGTTGTTGACGACCAGCGCCGCCTCGGCGCCGGTGAGGGCACGCACCAGGTTCTCGACTCGTCTGCCGCGGTCACCGCGGCGTCCCGTCTCGAGGCTCATCTCCAGGTCGCAGTACGCGTCCAGGCGATCCGCCAGGTCGGCGACGACTTCGCGGTGCAGAGGCGCCCGGCCCAGGTTCGTGTGGAGGAAGATGCCCGTCGCGTTGAGCACCCTTCGGATCGGCGGCGCCTCCGCCTCCAGCGCGGCGCGGACGGTCTCCGGGATCCCGCGAATCCTCTCCGCCAACTCGTCGTCGTCGATTCCGGCCAGGATCTCGGCCCTGACCGCGTCGAGAACGCGGGTCGCTTGGACCCTCAGCGCTTCCCTTCCGTATAATCCAGTGAGTTCGGCAAGCGGGCTCTCCTGCAGCAGATGTCCGACTGCAGGTAGTCGTCGCAGTTGACTCACGTCCTGCAGATCCTAAACCGGCAACTCCGATCCCGCGCGCCGCGCGAAGAGAGCCATGATTGCCATGAAGACGATGTCCAGAGCGACGGTGCTGACGCTGGTCTGGCTGATTGTGGGGCCGGGTCTGCCGGTGGGCGGTGTCCCGGAGGGCGCGGCTCAGACGGTCGAGCCCCCGGCGGCGGAGGTCCAGAACCTCGACCGGGCGATCGCCGCGCAGCGCAAGCGGGTGGACGAGCAGACCGCGTCCGCGGATCGCGCGAGCGCGCTGAACGACCTGGCGAACCTGCTGGAACTGCGCGGGGATGTCGAGGGAGCGTTCGAGCACTACTTCGCAGCGATCGCCGAGGACGGAGCCTGGGCGCCCGCGCACTACAACCTGGCGCTGCTCGCGTACACGACCGGCGACCGTGAGCTGGCCTCGACGCATCTGGAAACGGCGGTCGAGCTCGATCCCGGGAACGCCTGGGCTCACTACCAGCTCGGCCGGATCGCGGACGATGCCGGAGATGCCGAGGCCGCCGTGGAACACTACGTGCATGCCCTGAGCCTGGACACGCGTCTCGCCTTCACCGATGTCAACCCGCACTTCGCGGTCAACCGCTACGCCACGGAGGTGCTTCTCAAGGCGGACCGAAGCAGGCTCGAAGCCCTGCCGCCGCGGACCTACTCCGAGCCGGGGCGCATCAGCAGCCTGCTGTTGCCGCGAGTGGAGGAGGAAGCAACGGCCGCCGATGTGGGCGGCGCCGCGGAGGCGACGAAGGCAACGGAGGCGCCCGTGCCGGACGGTGATCTGCCCCGCCGGGCGAGCCGGTTGCGCGGGCGCGCGGGCGCGAGCGCTGCCGTCGAAACGGAATGGGAGACCGCCGACACGGCCCGTGTAGCCGCGGGCCCGGAGCCGGAATCCGAGAAGGCTCGGGCCGAGGAGCGGCCGCGGGTCTTCACCCGGGAGAACCTGCGGACGCGATCGCTTGGAGGCGGCAGGATGGTGGTCGGGAGTCCGGTGGGCGGAGCGCCGTCCCAGGTGAGCCCGGCCGGGGGTTCCCGCGGCGGCGTCCAGCTTGGAACGCCCGTCGGTCCCGGCGGCAGGCAGTCGACTCCGCCCGCGGCCGGGACCTTCCGCGGCGGCGGTCGCTTCCAGCCAAGCGCTCGCAGCAGTGCGCAACTTGAGACGACGATCCGCAGACTCGCCGTACCTGCACCCTAGCCGCCCGGAACTGTTAGCCGACCGCCTCGACCTGCAGCCCGGTCAGCAGCAGGGTCGGAGCGCCGACTGCCCCGGGCGCGGGCAGGAAGCGAAGGTCGTCGCCGATGGCGCGGATGCCCTGGAGAAGTTGCCGCAGCGAGCCGGTCAGCCTTACCCTGGGAGCTTCGCCCAGGACGGTGCCACGGCGAATGACCAGGCCGATCGCGTCGACCTCGAAACGCCCCTCTTCCAACTGTCCTGCACCGCCGTTCGTCGAGGGTTCGAACGTCGCGTGGCAGCGCCCGTCATGCGCCCTGTCCAGCAGGTAGCAGCCATGCACGATGCCGCTCCGGATCGACTCGGCAGGTTCGGGGGCGCCGGCGATGTAGAGGTGGGAGTGGCAGAGTTCCGGCAGCGCTCGCCATCCCGACCTGCGCCGGCAGCCGGCGGCTGAGAAACCCGACCAGCCGTCGTCCTCCCAGCTCAACAGGGGCTCGCCGGGTTCGCCGTCGCGTACGAGGGCCACAGCCCGGGTCGGGACGCCTTCGTCGTCGAACGCCGCGCTCATCCAGCCGGCATCGAGGCCGCCGTCGTCCACGATCTGCAGTTGGGGTGGCCCGAGCGGATGGCCGGCGCCGAGTTGCTGCAGCCGCCGCCAGCCGTCGCGACCCCGCAGGAGGGGCGCGAGGAGCGCCAGCAGGTTGCAGCCGAGTGCCGGGGAAACCGCGACCTCGCCAGCCGGCAGGAAGGGTGGAGCGGCGGCCGTCGCCAGGCGCAGGCGTTCCGCGATCTCGCTCGCGATGGAGTCGGCCCTGAGCAGATGGAGGTTCGAGGCTGCGCGGTAGAGCCGGCAGTGTCCATGACGACCGTCTCGCGAAGCGGCGAAGTCCAGTTCGACCGTCGCGAGCCGCCGCCCGCTCCGCGCGGTGACGCCGGTCGTGCTGGCGAGGACCGCGGCGCTGGCGCCGCTATCGAGCCGGCCCCGGACGAGACGGGCCTCGGGGATTCGCTCGCCCAGACGCCGCAGGAGGTCATGCAGGAAGGCCAGGCCCGCCGCCTCTTCCTCGTCCGGCGAGTGTTCGCCCGTATCGGTGGCCGGAGACTGCGCCGTTCCGGAACGGGCCGCCGGCAGCCTGAGGATTCCTGGCCGCAAGGAGTGGCGATTGAGCCGCCTCCAGCCGTTCGGTTCCGGGAGGGGGCCGGAATCGGCGAGAAAGAGTGCGCGGCTGGCGCCTCCCGCGCGGAGCGCCCACCCCCGCTCGTCCAGGACGGACACCTGAGTTTGCAGGTCGTCCGGGTCGGCCGTCACCGTCGCCATCCAGGGGTCGATCTCGATGCGGCGGGTGTTTCCGACCTTGACGTAGAGCTCGGCGCCGGTCGCGCCGGTGCGTTCACGCACCGCGCCCAACGCCAGTCTGAGGCTCCGCAAGCCGGGGAGCCGGGCGGACTTCAATCGGCCACCTGTAGTCCTTCCAGGCGGATCGACGGGCAGCGGGCCCAGACCGGCATCAGTGCGCCGTCCTTCGCGCACCAACCGGCGCCGCCCGCGAGCGGACGGTCCGCGACCGCGGTGACCGCCGCGAGAAGATCGACGGCCCTCGACCGGATCTCGATCGGCCCCGTGTGGTCGACCGGGCCGCTTGCTCCGATCCGCCGGCCGCACGGTGCCCGGAGCACGCAGCGACCGTCGAGGGGATCCAGGTTGCCCCTGTCGAACTCTCCGATGTAGAGGCCGCCCACGGCCTCGGCGAAGAGGTCCCTCTCGGGAATGGTGCCGGGAAGCAGTTCGAGGTGGGTGGTACGCGGTCCCGGCAGCCGATGCCGGCTTGCGCGGCGGGCGGCGCCCGGGATCATGCTGGGGCAGCGTTCGGCCCAGGCCAGGTCGGCGAGGGGTTGCCGGACCCGGCCGCGTCTGAGCAGCCAGCGGCTGATGACCGCGGTGCCCTCGTCGTCGCTCGAACGCTTGCAGGCCAGCGGCGCGGAGCGCGGATCGTCGACCACATCGAGTTCGGGGCCGCCCAGTTTCAGTCCGACGACGTGGTCGGGAACGCCGGAAAGGCCGAGGGTGTCCGCTTCCAGCGCGTGGGCGACGACTTCGTGGAGCAGGACCGCGGCGGCGTTCGGCCCGAGGACGATGACGCCGGGAGCGCGCCGGTGGAGCGGCAGGCCTCGCGAACGCAGCCGGTCGACGAGGCAGAGGGCGACCGGGTCCAGGTCTTCGTCCGCGAGCGACGGCAGGAGGCCGCCCCAGACGCTCCAGGGCGTCGTCACCTGCAGGCTGAAGTACTCCTCGAACTGTGGCGGCGCTGCGATCGGACTACGGATGACCTGTACCTGTCGGCGATGGCGGCGCGCCGTGATCTCCATCGGGAATCCGACGCGTCGCCGGTTCACGGCGCGGGCGAGCCTGGACTCGGCCCGTTGGAGTTCCGCCAGGCGCAGCGCCGGCCAGCTTCCGGTCCTGATGCGCGGCGGCGCCGTGCCGATCGAGCGGGCGGTTCCCGCCACCCGGTCGCAGCATGCGGCGAAGGCAGGTCCCGAGATCGTGTCGGCGGCTGCCAGGCGGCTCCTGCCGTTCTCGATCCTCCTCACCCCGAGGCCCTGTTCCTTCCTCACGCGCAGGCGGTTGGGAGCGCCTTGCGGCAGTAGCTCGACGGTCTCGAGGCGCTCGAAGAAGACCTCGAACTGCTGGTCTCCGTGCGCGGCCAGACGGCTCAGCGCGTCGGCCGGCGCGGCAACGTCGGAGGTCAGCAGCGGCCGCGGCCCGGCACGGTTGGCGGTCGACCTCATTCGTTGGATTCTAGGCCTGCGCCGCAGAACGCAGCGGAGCCAGTGTCATCCCTGCACCCGATGACGGGTGCAGGGAGTGGGTCGCGGTTGGCGCGGAACGCGCCAACCGGGATCGGGGCGCAGGCTCCGCCGTGTGGACGGGCTGGGCCGAAACACCGAGCACGCGAGGGGTTTCGGGGCGCTAGGGCTACTTCGCCTGTGGTATGAAAGCCGATCGGATGACCGCGGCAGCGAAACCAGACGACACCGCCGGCGACGTCCGGGGCCAGCAGGTCCAGGAGCTGGAACGGAGGCTCCAGCAGTCCCAACTCGGCGGTGGCGCCGAGCGGATAGACCGGCAGCACGCGAGCGGCAAGATGACCGCGCGCGAGCGGATCGACCTGCTGCTCGACCCCGGCTCGTGGGTCGAGATCGACGCTCTGGTGACGCACCGCTGCACCGACTTCGGCATGGACGAGCAGCGCGTCGCCGGCGACGGGGTGGTCTGCGGCCACGGCCGCGTGGATCAGCGCCCGGTCTACCTCTTTGCCCAGGACTTCACGGTGTTCGGCGGTTCGCTGTCCGAGACGAACGCCCGCAAGATCTGCAAGGTGATGGACCTGGCGGTGGAGAACGGAGCGCCGGTGGTGGGCCTGAACGACTCGGGCGGGGCGCGGATTCAGGAAGGGGTGGCTTCGCTCGGCGGCTATGCCGACATCTTCCTCCGTAACACGTTGTCGTCGGGAGTGGTTCCGCAGATCAGCGCGATCATGGGCCCCTGCGCCGGCGGCGCCGTGTACTCGCCGGCCATCACTGACTTCGTGCTGATGGTCGAGGGCACGAGCTACATGTTCGTCACCGGGCCGGACGTCATCAAGACGGTGACTCACGAGGATGTCTCGATGGAGGAGCTCGGCGGCGCCATGACCCACGCCCGGAAGAGCGGCGTGGCTCACTTCACAGCGTCGGACGATGCCGCTTGCCTGGCCATGATCCGCGAGCTGCTCGGCTATCTGCCCGGCAACAACCTCGACGATCCGCCGCTCCGTCCGACCGACGATCCGGACGATCGGGAGGCTCCGGAACTCGACGAGCTGGTGCCGGTCGACCCGAACAAGCCGTACGACATTCTCGACCTGATCCGGGTGGTGGTCGACGACGGCCGGTTTCTCGAGGTCCACCGGAACTTCGCGCAGAACATCGTCGTCGGCTTCGCGCACATGGGCGGCCGGAGCGTCGGCATCGTTGCCAACCAGCCGAACTACCTGGCGGGCGTCCTCGACATCGACGCGGCGGTCAAGGGCGGCCGCTTCGTTCGCTTCTGCGACGCCTTCAACATCCCGCTCGTCACCTTCGAGGATGTTCCCGGCTTCCTGCCCGGGGTGCGGCAGGAGCATGGCGGGATCATCCGGAACGGCGCCAAGCTGCTCTACGCGTTCGCCGAGGCGACGGTGCCGAAGATCACGGTGATCACGCGCAAGGCGTACGGCGGCGCGTACTGCGTCATGGCCAGCAAGCACCTACGGACGGATGTCAACCTGGCATTTCCGACCGCCGAGATCGCGGTCATGGGCCCCAGCGGAGCGGTCAACATCCTCTACCGCCAGCAGATCCGAAAGGCGGAGGACCCGGAGGCGTTGCGTGAGCGGCTGACCGCCGAGTACCGGGAGAAGTTCTCGAATCCGTACGTTGCCGCCGAGCGCGGCTTCGTGGACGCCGTGATCGCCCCGCGCACGACGCGAGCCGAGATCGTGCGGGCGTTGCGCCAGCTTGCCGGCAAGCGCTCGGGCGTGCCGGCCAAGAAGCACGGAAGCGTTCCCCTGTAGGTGAGGGGGTCGCGGCCGACATCTCAACATCTCACCAGCGGCAAGGCGGAGATCAGGACCGAATGAGCGACATCAGAGTGGGAATCGTCATGGGCAGCGACTCGGACTGGCCGACGATGAAGAAGGCGGCGAAGGTCTGCGCCGATTTCGGCGTCGGCTGCGAGTCGCGGGTTCTCTCGGCGCACCGGACTCCGCGGGAGACGGCCGAGTGGGCCGAAGGCGCGGCCGAGCGCGGTATCGGCGTGCTGATCGCCGGCGCCGGTGTCGCCGCCGCGCTTCCGGGCGTCGTGGCGGCCGCGACCACCCTGCCGGTGGTCGGCGTCCCGGTGGCGAGCGGTCCGCTGAATGGTGTCGACGCTCTGCTCGCGATCGTGCAGATGCCGCCCGGGATCCCCGTCGCTACCGTGGGCGTGAACCGCGCCGACAACGCCGGGTTGCTGGCACTCCAGATCCTGGCGCTCGGCGATCCTGATCTGGCCGCCGCCCTGAAGGACTACCGAGGCCGGATGGGCGAGCGCGTGGCCGCTGCGGACGAGCGTGTCCGGCAGGATGCGGTTACGCTCCAGGAATGAGAGAGAAGGATCGCAAACTCCGTCGTCGCCGCCAGCGCCGGCTGAAGCGTCTCAAGCAACGCCGCCGGGAGGAGGCCGCGACCCGGGAAGCGGCGCCGCGGGCGGCGAAGGTGCGGCGGACCAAGGCGAAGGCATCGAGGAAGAAAGCGTCGCGCAAGAAGACGAAGGCGTCGCCCGCGCCGGCGGAGCCGGAACCGGAAACCGGGTCCGAGGAGTCCGGGGAGTAGCGCGGCGGATGAAGTTCGCGGTTGGCGCGGATCACGCCGGAGTCGAGCTGAAGAACCAGCTCGGCCAAGTACTGCGGGAGCGAGACATCGAGTTCGTGGACTTCGGCGCAGACGGTTCCGGGCCGGTCGACTACCCCGACAAGGCGGCCCAGGTCGCGCGCGCCCTGACCGCCGGCGAAGTGGACCGCGGCCTGCTCGTCTGCGGCACGGGAGTCGGCATGGCGATGTCCGCGAACCGGTTCGCGGGCGTCAGGGCCGTCAACCCCACCGACAGCTACACGGCGCGCATGTCTCGCGCCCACAACGACGCGAACGTCCTGGCCCTCGGCGCCCGCGTCCTCGGCGCCGGCCAGGCCGCCGAACTGCTCGAGGTCTTCCTCGACACTCCCTTCGACGGCGACCGCCACACCGCCCGCGTGGCGAAGATCGACGGCGCGACGGCGTAGCCGGGCTAGGGGACGCCGAAGCTAGCGGCGGAACCCTGTGACGAGCTCTCGCGCCGCGACCGGAACGCCACAGCGGTCACGCAGCGCCGACCGGACTTCTCCCACGAGATAGAGGGAGCCCGTCACGACGAGGGCGTGGGTAGGGCTCGAGGGTGTGGCAACGCAGCGTTCGAGTGCCTCCGCGGCGTTGCCGCTGAGGACGGCTCGGCCGGCGCGAAGGAGCGGAGCCAGCGTTTCGGGTGACGCCGCACGGGGATGGTCGAAGGCCGTCAGCACGATCCGCTCCGCCTTTTCAGCCAATCGGGGGAGGCACTGTTCAGGGTGCTTTTCCGCGAGAGACCCGTACAGGAGATCGAACCTGAGTCCTGTCTCCTCGAGATAGGCGTGGAGCGCGGCCGCGCCGGCCGGATTGTGGGCAGCGTCGAACAGGACCCGGCGGCGCCCACCGTGCGCGTCCACGTCGACCCACTCCAACCGACCGGGCCAGTGGACCGCTTCGAGGCCTTGCCTGACGGCCTCCCGGTCGAGGTCTCGTCCGGCGAGGGCGCAGAACTCCTCGGCGGCGCGCACCGCGAGGGCGAGGTTGGTGAGCTGGTGGCCGCCGGCCAGGGGCGCCCGGAAACGGTACTGAGCGTTCGGCGTGGTCAGCGAGAGATGTCCGGCTTCGAGCCGGCGCTCGAACACGACCCCGTCCCGCGCGTCGACGAGATGCGCGCCGCAGACCGCGGCGCAACGGCGGAGTTCGCGCTCCACCTCCGGCCGACCGGGCCAGGTCAGGCAGGTGCGGCCTGGGCGCATCACGCCGGCCTTCTCGCCGGCGATGGAAGTCAGGGTCCAGCCCAGTTGCGGCGCGTGGTCGCGCGCTACCTGGGTGACCACGGAGAGCAGGGGTTCCGAGACGTTCGTCGCGTCGAGTCGACCACCCAGGCCGACCTCGAACACCGCGGCGTCCACGCCGTGATGGGCGAAGTGAAGCCAGGCCGCGGCGGTCAGGCTCTCGAAGTAGGTCGGCGGCGCGTGGCCGGCGGCGTCCAGCACCCGCCGGAGCCACTGCCCGAGTTCGGCTTCCGATATCGCCACGCCGTCGACTCGCAGCCGCTCCTCGACGTGCTCGAGGTGGGGTGAGGTGTAGAGACCGCAGCGGAAGCCCGCTGCGCTCAGGATGGAGGCGAGTGCGGCGCTGGTCGAGCCCTTGCCGTTGGTCCCCGCGACCAGCACCGTCGGCACCCGCTGTTGCGGCTCGCCGAGCACGTCGAGCAGGCTCCGCGTGGCCTCGAGGCCGAGCTTCTGTCCCCAGACTTCGAGGCGGTCGAGGATCTCGCTCGCCGAAGGTTTGGTCGCGCCGGTCACGTGGCGGCGCAGCATAAGATAAACCGGCGATGTCGGGTCACAGCAAGTGGAGCACGATCAAGCACAAGAAGGCGGCGCAGGACGCCCGTCGCAGCAAGGTTTTCACGCGGATCCTGAAGGAGGTCTCGGTCGCCGCCCGACTGGGCGGGGGGGATCCCGCGGGTAACCCGAGACTCCGTCACGCACTGTCGGACGCGAAGGCGCAGAACGTGCCGGGAGACAACATCGACAGGGCGATCAAGAAGGGCACCGGAGAGCTCGAAGGCGTGTCCTACGAGGAAGTCACCTATGAGGGATACGGCCCCGGTGGCGTCGCGGTGCTGGTGGAAACCCTCACCGACAACCGGAACCGGACCGTTTCGGAGGTCAGGCACCTGTTCACCAAACACGGCGGGAACCTGGGCGAGAACGGCTGCGTCGCCTGGATGTTCCATCGCCGCGGCTTCTTCGCCTTCGATCGAGTTGCCCTCGAGGGCTTCGGGGTGGACGAGGATGCGCTGGTGGAACTCGCCCTCGAACTCGAGGCCGAGGACTATGCCGTCGAGGACGAGAGCTACAGCGTCTACACCTCCGTCGAGGCGTTCCACGCGACGAAGGATGCGATCGAGGAGCGCGGCCTGCCCGCGACCATCGCGCAACTGACGATGGAACCCCAGAACCTGGTCCAGGTCGACGAGGGGGGCGCGGGTCCGCTCATGCGCCTGATCGATGCCCTGGAGGATCAGGACGACGTGCAGAACGTCTGGGCCAACTTCGACCTCGACGACGAACTGCTCGAGCGGCTGGCGTCCTGACCGTCTCCGGGGCGCTGCCGTGATCGTCCTCGGGATCGATCCCGGGAGTCGCTACACGGGGTTCGGCGTGGTGGAACAGGAAGGGTCGAGGGTTCGGCAACTGGATGCGGGCCGGATCGTACTCACTGCCGAGCCGACGCCGGCGGCGCGGATGGCGCGGCTGGCCGAGGGCCTGGAGGAGACTCTCGAACGCTGGCAGCCGGCGGCGGCGGCCCTGGAAACGCTGTTTCACGGCCGCAACAGCCGCTCCCTGATCGCGCTGGCCCAGGCCCGGGGCGTCATCCTGTCCGTGCTCGGGCGGCATGGCCTGGAAGTCGAGGAGTACTCCCCGGCGCACGTCAAGCAGGCCGTCTGCGGCAGTGGCCGGGCCGACAAGACCCAGGTTGCCCGGATGGTCGACGTACTTCTGGGGCCGTCCCCGAAGCGGCGCAGCGCCGACGCATCCGATGCCCTGGCCGTCGCTCTCTGCTGCCTGCACCGCCGACCCCTGGAGCGGGTCGTCGAGGCGGCCGGAGCCTCGCCCGAACGCGGTTGATCGGGCGGTTCCAAAGCCGAACCCGTGTGCTATATTGCTCCACCGTTCCAAGGTGAGCCAGGCACCCCTCCGGTGTAGGGGTCACCGCATGTCCAGAATCGCGTCCGCCTTCGGCGGGCGGTTCAACCAGCCCGTCGGCGGGCGCAGTTCTGAGGAGGTAGCTAGGTGAACATTGGTGGCACGTTCTGGAAGTTGATGAACGAGGGCGGCCCCGTCATGTGGCCATTGCTCGCTTTCTCCGTCATCGCGGCAGCGGTGGTGGTCGAGCGACTGATTGCGCTGCGGCGGGCTCGGATCAACGTTCACGAGTTCCTCCCCAAGGTGCGGAAGGCGCTGGTCGTGAACCGCTCGATTCGTGAAGCGGTCAAGGTATGCGAGGAGTACCGCGGTCCGGTCGCTTCGATCCTCAAGGCCGGTCTGATGAAGTACGGCCAGCCCAAGGAAGATGTCGAGAAGACGATCGAGAACGCGGCGCTGTTCGAGATGGGCCGCCTCGAGCGCGGGCTCGCGGTGCTGGCGACGACGGCCAACGTCGCCCCGCTGCTCGGGTTCTTCGGCACGGTGACCGGCATGATGGCCGGCTTCGACGCCCTGGCGGCACAGGGTCTGTCGAACCCCGGCGCGGTCGCCACCGGCATCAAGGAGGCGCTGACCACGACCGCCGGCGGTCTGGCGGTCGCCATTCCGACCCAGCTCGCCTACAACTACTTCATGAGCCGGATCAACAAGTTCGTCCGCGACATCGAGACGTCGGCGAACATGCTCCTCGAGACGTTCGGCGAGATGGAGCGCAGCGGGATCCCGCCGGAGTCCGGCGGCGACGCCGGCTAGAGGCGTTCTACCTGTCTTCAGCGGAGTAGATCGACATGAAGCTCAAGGCAACCATCGAGCACAAGCCAAACATCCCGACGGCCTCGATGGCGGATATCGCCTTCCTGCTGATCATCTTCTTCATGCTGACGATCACCTTCGAGGTCGACAAGACCCAGGTGACGCTGCCGAAGACGACTCTCAGGTACGAGATCCCGAAGCAGTCCGCCTACGTTTCGATCGACCCGAACGGGCGCATCCGGGTCTCCGACGGCACGGAGCAGAGTGCCCTGGTCAGCGCGGCCGACGAGGTTCTCTCGATGGCGGCCGGCGTCATCGCGATGGACCCGCAGAAGGTCTTCGTCGTCAAGGCGCACGGCGACGTGGACTGGCTGAAGGTTGACGAGGTGATCGACGCGTTGAAGCGGGCCAAGGTCCGGGACGTCTACCTGCTGTCGGATCAGGTGACGGTCGACGACCTGTAAGCTACGAGGTGAGGGGATCAGAAACCCGATGCAGCCGATGGATGGAGGCGCAAGATGAGACTTGACCGTGATCGCCCGGACGATGAAATCCCGACCTCGTCGATGGCGGACATCGCCTTCCTGCTGATCGTCTTCTTCATGGTGACGACGACGTTCACCGCGACGCGCGGACTGGACTTCGCGCTTCCCGAGGACGACGACGATCCGCCGGTGGTCGAGAAGGAGGAGTCGGTGCTGGTCGAGATCATGCCGAACGGCGAGCTGATCGTCGACCAGGATCCGATGGGGTTGCACGAGATCATCCCCTACCTGAAGCCGAAGCTCGAGCGGAACCCGAAGAAGCCGGTGATCATCCGGCCCGATATCGCGACGCCGTACCGCTTCATGGTCCAGGTCTACGACGAGTTGCGCCAGTGGGAGGACTATGGGCTGGAACAGCCGATCAACATCTCGGTTCCCACCCAGCGCGAGATCCAGAGCTTCTGGTACTAGGGAGTCGGAATACGCCGAGACCGGCTGGACGTTGAACTCAGACACCACACGACAGAACACCCGACCGAGAACCTGAACGAAGAGGGGTAACCGGATGAGTGATGAAAACCTCGAACAGGCTGCGTCCCCCGCGGAGGAGCCCGCGAAGGACGAACCGACCGCGCTGACCTCCGCCGAACAGGGGCTGCTGACCTACGTGCAGGAGACCCGCGAGGACAACAAGACGTTCCGCTACTCGTTGGGGCTGGCGGTCATCCTCCACGGGATCCTGCTGATCGTGAAGCTGCCCGACCTGTACGGCGACACGGTGGCGCCGCCGCCGAAGCCCAAGGTCTTCGTCGTGCAGCAGGTGCGCTTCAAGCCGCCACCGCCGAAGGAAGAGCAGCAGATTCCCAAGCCGAAGTCGAAGAAGGTTCCGATCCCCGATCCCACTCCTGACGAGCCGGAGCCGATCCGGATCGACGAGCCGGAGGAGATCGACATTCCCGAGGTCGACGATCTCGATCTCTTCGACCTTCCCGAGGCGCCGCCTCCGCCGGAACCGACCGGGCCGATCTACGTCACCGGCGACGTGACGAAGCCGGAGAAGATCAACGAGATCCAGCCCCAGTACACCGAGATCGCGCGCAAGGCGCGGATCCAGGGTGTCGTCATCCTCCAGGCGACGATCGACAAGAACGGCGACATCACCGACATCAAGGTTCTGAAGCCCCTGCCGATGGGCCTTGCCGAAGCCGCCGTGTCGGCCGTGCAGCAGTGGAAGTTCAAGCCGGCGACGCTGAACGGCAAGCCGGTCGCCGTGTACTACAACCTGACCGTCAACTTCCAGCTCCAGTAGACCTGAGGACTACGGCCCAATCATGACTACTCGCCGATCCGTACTCGCACTTACTACGGTCTGCGCACTGCTGACCGCATCCGTGGCCTTCGCCGGCTGGGACGAGGGCGTGGCCGCATTCAAGTCCGGCAACTACGCTCAGGCGATCGCCGAGTTCCAGCAGTTCGTCGAGGAGCGCCCCGACCAGCAGGCCGGCTACCAGATGCTGGGCCGCTCCCTGCTCCGGGGCGGCAAGGCCGGCGACGCGGTTGCCGCGTTTCAGAAGGCCATCGAAATGAAGGCCGACGACATTGGGAGCCAGGTGCTCCTGGGCCAGGCCTTCTACCAGAGCGGCAAGCCCAGGGAGTGCATCTCGACGCTGAGCAGGTTGAACATCGGCGCGTTGCCCGCGAACATCCAGGTCGGGGTGTACGAGACGCGCGGGGCCAGCTACGCCCGGCTGGGTAACACCGGCAGTGCGGCGGCTGATCTGGGCAGGGTCGCCGACCTGAAGCCCAGCGACGCCGCGGCCCGCTTCGAGTACGGCCAGATGCTCCATAGCGATGCGCAGCTCGATCCCGCGATCGCAGCCTACGAGCGGGCGATCTCGATGGACGGCAGCAAGTCGGAGTGGAAGAAGGTCCTCGTGAACGCCCTGAAGGTCAAGGGACGGAGTACCCAGGGTTCCGGGAAGGCCGGCATCTACCGCAAGGCTGAAGACGTGGCGAGAAGCCTGGTCGGGAGCAGCCCCTCGTACGACAACCTTCTCCTGCTGGGCGAAGTGCAGCTCGGCGGCAAGAACTACGACTCGGCGGCATCGACGTTCCAGCAGGCGATTTCGAAGAAGCGCAACGACTGGCACTCCCACTTCTACCTGGGGCAGGCCTACGGCTCGCTCGAGCGTTTCAACGACGCCGAAGCGCCGCTGAACGATGCCCTGGCTCTCGCGTCGGGCGAGGCCGAAAGGCAGGTCCTCGACTACCTCGGCTTCGTGCTTTCGAAGCAGAACAAGTACGACCCGGCGATCTCGGCGTACGAACGGGCCGGGAACGCGGCTGGCGCCGCGCGGGTGCGTGAGAACAAGCAGATCGCGCAGGAAAACCGGGAAGCCGACGAGTTCAACGAGAACATCGCGGAACTCGAGCGCCAGCGCGAGGAACTCCGCCGGCAACTCGAAGAGGTTCCCGGAGCGACGAACGAGCCTCCGCGCCGGTAGAAGCTCGCGTCGCAGAACGTCGACGGTTCTCACTGGGTGCGCTGGCGTCTTCGCCGGCTCTGACCTGCGGGTCCTCTGACCCGCGGAGAAACAATGCACCGGCCGCGTCCGGGTTTCGGGGGAGCCCGCACCGGGCTGGCGACCAGCGGCTGGCAATGACCTGACCTCGGCCGAGGTCGTGGGGTCTTCGTTCTGAAGGTCGGAATAGGCCGAAACCGGCTGGACGTTGGAACTCAGACACCACGCGACAGGACACACGACCGAGAACCTGACCGAGGAGGGAGAACCGGATGAGTGACGAGGAGCTCGAACAGGCGGCATCCCCGGCGGCGGAGCCCGCGAAGGAGGAACCGGCCGCGCCAACCTCCGCTGAACAGGGCCTGCTGACCTACGTGCAGGAGACCCGCGAGGACAACAGGACGTTCCGCTACTCGTTGGGGCTGGCCGTCGTCCTCCACGGGATCCTGCTGATCGTGAAGTTGCCCGATCTCTACGGCGACACGGTGGCGCCGCCGCCGAAGCCCCCGGTCTTCGTCGTGCAGCAGGTGCGCTTCAAGCCGCCACCGCCGAAGGAAGAGCAGCAGATTCCCAAGCCGAAGTCGAAGAAGGTTCCGATCCCCGATCCCACGCCCAGGGAGCCGGAACCGATCCGGATCGACGAGCCCGACGAGATCTACATTCCCGAAGTCGACGATGTCGGTCTCATCGCCCTTCCCGACGCGCCGGCTCCGCGGGAACCGGAGGGGCCGATCAACGTCGCTGGCGACGTGACCGAGCCGGAGAAGCTGAGCGCTCCGCAGCCCCAGTACACGGAGATCGCGCGCAAGGCACGGATCCAGGGCATCGTGGTCCTCCAGGCGACGATCGACAAGAACGGTGACGTCACCGACACCAAGGTTCTGAAGCCCTTGCCCATGGGGCTGGCCGAGGCCGCCGTGTCGGCGGTGGAGCAGTGGAAGTTCAAGCCGGCGACACTGAACGGCAGACCGGTCGCCGTGTACTACAACCTGACCGTCACCTTCCAACTCCAGTAGATGACTAACTTCCGATTCGTCTGTGCCTTGATCGCGTGCTGCCTCCTTCTGGCCGCCAACGCCGCGTTGGCCGACTACGAAGCTGGGACTGCCGCCTTCAGGTCCGGGAATTTCGAGTTGGCCGCTGCCGAGTTCCAGAAGTTCGTCGAGGAGCGGCCCGATGAGCCGCAGGGTTACCACATGCTGGGTCGCGCCCTCATCTCTGCCGGGAGGCCGGGCGACGCGGTCGGGCCGCTGCGGAAGGCCGTCGAGCTGAATCCGGACGATGTCCCCAGCCGCGTCTACCTCGGGCGGGCTTTCGACGAAAGCGACAAGCCCGCCGAGTGCATCGCGGCGCTGAATCGACTGGACATCGGCAGCTTGCCGAAGCAGGCGCAGATCCAGGTGTACCAGAGGCGAGGTCGTAGCCACGCGAAGCTGGGGAACACCGGAAGCGCCGCGGTCGACCTTGGCAGAGTGGCCGATCTCAAACCGGGCGATGCGAGAGCGCGCTTCGACTACGGCAAGAAACTGCAGGACGACGCACAGCTGGATGCAGCCATCGCCGCCTTTGAGCGTGCGACGTCGATGGACGGCAGCATGACGGAGTGGAAGGAGGCTCTGGTCAAC
Organism: Holophagales bacterium; assembly: GCA_009845425.1. Lineage (GTDB taxonomy): Bacteria > Acidobacteriota > Thermoanaerobaculia > Multivoradales > Multivoraceae > Multivorans. Next base: position 63,012 of record VXZQ01000001.1, on the reverse strand, counting down.
GCCCTGAAGATCAAGGGTCGGGGGGCCGAAGGCGAAGCAAAGACGGCGGTTTATCGCAGGGCCGAGGCTGTGGCCAGGAGCCTCGTCGGTAGCGATTCCTCCTACGAGAACCTCTTGCTGCTCGCTGAGGTTCAGCTCGGTGGAAAGAACTACGAGTCGGCGGTCTCGACGTTGCAGCAGGCGATCTCGAAGAGAGCAGGCGACTGGCACGCCCACTACTACCTTGGACAGGCCTACGGATCGCTCGGGCGTTTCAACGACGCCGAAGCGCCGCTGAACGACGCCCTCACTCTGGCGTCCGGCCAGGCCGAGAGGCAGGTCTTCGACTATCTCGGCTTCGTCCTCGAGAAGCAGAAGAAGTTCGGCGAGGCGATCAGGTGCTACGAACGGGCCGGCAACGCGGCTGGCGCCGCCCGCGTGCGTGAGAACCAGCAGATCGCTGCCGACAACAAGGAAGCGGACGAGCACAACGCGACGGTCGATGAGATCAAGAAGCGACTGGGCGAACTCCAGGAAGAACTGGATGAGATCACCGGAGGCACGAAGAAACCGCCGCGCCGCTAGCGGTCAGCCAGCTTGCGGCGCAGGATCTCCTGGGCGGCCCGGGGTTCGGCGCTGCCGCGTGAGACTTTCATGATCTGACCGACCAGGTAGCCGAGGGCCTGCCGGCGGCCGCCGAGGTACTCGGCGACGGCCTTCTCGTTGGCGGCGATCGCCTCGTCGGCCCACGCCTCGAGCTGCGTGTCGTCGCGGACCTGGCGGAGGCCGAGGCGGTCGGCGATCTGGTCCGGGGTCTCGGACGAGTCCCAGGCCTCGGCGAGGACCTCCTTGGCGGCGGTGGTGGAAAGCTCGCCGGAGTCGACCAGGGCGACGACGGCGGCGAGGCGCTCCGGCGCGATCGCTTCGTTCACGTCGATGCTTCGCTCCTTCAGCTCGCGCAGGAGTTCCGTCATCACCCAGTTGGCGATGGTTCTTTTGCCCTTCTGGTGGGCAGCGACGGCTCGCTCGTAGTAGGTCGCCAGGGCAACGCTGCCGGAGAGTAGCGCCGCCTCTTCCAAGCGCAGCCCGTAGGCGTCGCGGAAACGGGCGCTCTTCGTCCACGGCAGCTCCGGGAGCTGGTTCGCCTGCCGTTCGATGCGTTCACGGGACAGCACGACGGTCGGCAGATCGGGCTCGGGAAAGTACCGGTAGTCGTGCGCCTCCTCCTTCGACCGGAGCGACCGGGTCACGCCGGTCGAAGGCTCGAAGCTCCGGGTCTCCTGCTCCACCCGGCCGCCGGAGGTCAGGACGTGCAGCTGACGTTCCCCCTCGTACTCGAGCGCTTTCGCCACGTGGCGGAATGAGTTCAGGTTCTTGACCTCCGTCTTCGTGCCGAGTGCGGTCTCGCCGACCGGCCGGAGCGAGAGGTTCGCATCGCAGCGCAGACTGCCCTCCTCCATGTTGCCGTCGCTGGCGCCGGTGTACAGCAGGACCTGGTGAAGCACCTGCAGATAGGCCTGCGCATCGGCCGGCGAACCGATCTCCGGCTCGGTGACGATCTCCACGAGGGGCACTCCGCAGCGATTGAAATCAACCAGGCTCCGGCCGGGGAGCGGTCCGCCTCCCGGCACCTCGTGGAGCAGCTTGCCGGCATCCTCCTCCAGGTGGAGCCGGTGGATGCGCACGGTGTTTCCCGACGGCAGCGGGACGCTGCCTCCCTCGGCCAGGGGCTCGTCGTACTGGCTGATCTGGTAGCCCTTGGGAAGGTCCGGATAGAAGTAGTTCTTGCGTGCGAACACCGACCGCCGGCGGACCTCGCAGCCTAGGGCCAGCGCGAGCCGGATGGCCAGGTCGATCGCGTGCTGGTTGGTCGCCGGCAGGGTGCCCGGATAGCCGAGGCAGACCGGGCAGACGAGTTCGTTCGGCTCGGCGCCGAAGCGATTCTCGCAGCGGCAGAACATCTTGGTCCGGGTGCGTAACTGGACGTGGACTTCCAGTCCAATGACCGTTTCCCATCCCGTGTCGACGGGAACTCCGACGGCACCCGTCCCGGTCGTGCTCTGCGCTACGCTCATGGCCGTCACAAATGGCCGCGGCATCCTACAGCAGGCGCAATGTCGCGCTCGCGGTCTACCGCCGCCCGCCGGTGTTTGCCGCCTTTCTCGGCGTAGCGCCGCAAGGGGGAGCGGCCGGTCCGGAGGATGCGCTCAGGGCTCTGGCGGACCAGGTGCCCGCGGCAGCGGCGGTGGCACCGGCCTGGCTTCGTCAGCGGCACGGCACCGACGTCCTGAGAACGACGAGGCCTGGGCCGACCGGCGATGGGGATGCGTTGATCGTGTCGGAGCCCGGCGTTGCGGCCACGGTCTTCGTCGCCGACTGTGTGCCCGTGCTGATTGCCGCCGGCGACTCGGTGGCCGCGGTTCACGCCGGCTGGCGTGGTCTCGCGAGCGGCGTTCTGGCCTCGGCCGTTCACGAGTTGAGCCGAAGCTCGTTCCGCGATGGTACGTTGGCCGAGGCCTGGATCGGTCCGGCGATCGGACCCTGTTGCTACGAGGTCGGCGAAGACGTTGCCGCAAAGGTGGAGTCCCGGAGCGGTCCGGAGGTGGTCACTCGAAGACCCGGCCGGAAGCCGCATCTCGACCTGTCGCTGGCCGCGTGGCGGCAGCTTGCCAGCCTGGGCGTGGCTCCGGTCTCGACGGTGAAGCGCTGCGTGCGCTGCAGTCCGGACTGGTGGAGCTATCGTCGAGACGGCGTTCGCGCCGGCCGCAACTACGGGTTCATCTGGCGCTAGTCGGCCTGCCGGGAAGTGCGGCTGCGGGCCTTGCGCGTGGGGTCGATCCCGACGGAGCGGAGGAAGGCGAGGTCGCGGCCGTTGATCCTGAAGGGCGGGGCCGGTACAGGCGGTTTCGTCTCGTCCTCCGTCCCGGTTTCCTCGTCACTCTCGAATGGCTTGCAGTCGAGGAACAGATTCAGCGTGTAGCCTTCGCGCCGGATCGATTCGAGCCGGTCGTGGACTTCAGGCGATTCTGCAATCGCCTCGCACAGGGAGTGGGTGAGATCTTCGAGCAGTTGCTTGAGCCGGGGTTCCATGGCAGCGAGAGCATTATCCCAGACAGACGGTCGGAGTGACAGTCCGGCTTCGTCACCGGGCGATCGGGCTCTCTGGGGGCCGGTCGTCGACGAGCTTCGAGCGGCGGGTTTCCGGCCTGTTTCGTTTGAGTCGTTGGCCGGCGACGTTTCCGCCCGACGCTACGCGCGGCTGCGCCTCGAGAGCGGAGAGCAGTTCGTCGTCTGCGCCTATCCGGACGACATGGCGGACGTGGCGGCACGGTTTCTGGCCGCGACGGAGCTGCTGAACCCGGCCGGAGTGCCGGTGCCACGAGTCGAACGGCACTCGCGCGGCGAACGCGTCTGGATCCTCCTGGAAGACCTGGGGCCGCAGACGGTCTTCGACCGATGGGAGGGCGGAGGTCTGAGTCCGGCGGCACTTGACCGGTGCCTGACGGAAGCGCTGGCCCACGTTGACCGAATCCAGCTCCTGTCTCCTGACCGGGTGCGCGCTCTGGGCTCGCCGGCGCTCGACCGGAACCTGCTGATGGCGGAACTCGACCTGACATGGGAGCGCTTCCTCGAGCCGCGCGGGCTGGTGCGAGACCGGGCGCTGGCCGAGCAACTGCGCGCTCTGTGCAACGCCGTGTGCGAGCGTCTCGGTTCGGCGGCACCCGTGCCCTGTCACCGTGACTTCATGGTTCGCAACCTGATGTTGCGGGCTTCGGAGCGGGAGGGGGCTGAAGAGGAGGTCGTCGTGATCGATCATCAGGACCTGCGGCTTGGCCCGCCGCACTACGACGTGGCTTCGTTGCTGAATGACAGCCTGACCCGCTCCGCCGGCCAGCGGCGGGGCCATCTGGCGGTACTGGGGGAAGACGCCGAGGGGCTCGCCCTGTACCACGCCGCCGTGGCGCAGCGAATGCTCAAGATCGCCGGCACGTTCGCCCACTTTGCCGCGCTCGGCAACGACCGTCACCTGCCGTTGATCCGGCCCGCCCTACGGCGGTTCTTCGACGCGCTGGACGCTCTTCCCGAGGGCCGTGAACTCGCTCTCCGCCTGCGCCGCGAGTGGACGGCCTTTAGCTGTTAGAATCGCGGCCCGAGCCCGAGGTCAACAGGAGAACCCCATGCCTTCCATTGGCATCCAAGAGCTTCTCATCATCTTCGTCATCCTGATGGTCATCTTCGGTGGCAGCAAGCTGCCCCTGCTTGGCCGGGGGATGGGTGAGGGCATCCGCAACTTCAAGCGGGGGCTCCGGGGCGACGACTCCTCCGAACTGGAGGAGGAGAACGCGTCTTCGTCGGGCGCCAAGAGCGGCTAGCGCCGCAGACCGCTAGCCGCCCGCCAGCACCGCGAAGTCGAGCCCGCCCGGGTTTATGGCGGCCCAGGCCGCCCGGTGGTGCTCGATGTAGACGCGGAGCACGCTGTTGGCGAAGCCGCGCGTCTCGCGGAAGGGAGGCAGGCCGCCGAAACGGTCGACTGCGCCGGGACCCGCGTTGTAGCCCCCTAGAGCCAGGATCAGGTCGTCGTCGAAACGGCGCAGCAGATAGGCCAGGTAGCTCACGCCCGCGTCGAGGTTCTGGCCGGGGTCGTAGGCATCGGCGACTCCCAACTGCTCGGCGGTCGTCGGCATCATCTGCATCAGGCCGAGGGCGCCCCGGGGCGAGACCGCCTCCGTATTGAACGAGGATTCGGCCTGGACGATGGCCGCCACGAGGAGCGGGTCAACGCCGTGTCGCTCGGCGGCGCTGAGGATCAGGCCACCGTACGGAACACTCTGCATCCGGTCGCGGATCGCGTCCTCGTCGGCGGCGCCGATGAACAGCTCGAAGCTCTCCCGGTGCGACTGAATGCACTCGTACAGTGGGCCCTTTCCAAGGTACGTCGTGGCGGCGCCGGTCGACGGTTCAAGCCAGGCCCGGATCTGCTCGAAGAGCACGATGTCTTCCAGAGGAGGCGACATCGGCAACGGCACCATGTGCCGACCGGGCGCGGTTTCGCGCGGCGCGGCGGCCAGAATGGCCGCCGTAGCCACGGTCATCGCCATCATCCGGTTCCGGAGACTGAGCTTCTGGAAGGTCATTGGGACGTGTGCAGGACGGTGTCAGGCGCTTCGCCGCGAGGGGGAGCGCCTGACCACGTTTCGAACTGCAAGCTGTGTGCCGGTTTGTACCGGTCTGAGGCCGGTCGGATGAAGGTCCGAGCCGGCTAGCCTGTGATGCGTTTCGGGGTGCTAGCTCGACTGAAGCCTCTTGCTGGAGCCTCGGTAGTCGGTGGCTTGTATCTGAAGCGTGGCGACCTTGTTTCGCAGCGTGTTGCGATGCAGCCCCAGGTGGTTTGCCGAGTTGGTGATGTTTCCGTGGTTGAGTCGTAGGGAAGCGAGGATGAACTGCCGTTCGAAGATCTCGCGGGCCTGCGCCAGGGTCACACCCTGGGAAGCCAACTCGTTCACCAGGCGATCAAGCTGGCCGTTGAGATCCTCGGTCGCGTCGTCCGGTAAGCGGTTGTCTGGGCTGAGTGGCTTCAACGCGAGTCACATGCCTAAACGTCAATGTTAGCACAAGGTCCCGGTGTTTCGGGGCCTTCGCAAGGCCCGAGTTCGGGGCGGGTTCACGGTCCTGGAGGTCGCCCGCGTAGCGCTGCCAGGGACCCGGCTCAGTTGTCCGCGTTCTCTTCGGCGGCCGGACCCGGTCGATTCCTGTCCGGCCGGATGGGTGTGTCCGGCAGCTTGATGCGGAGTTTCCGGAGCTGCTCCTCCGAAGGTGCCTTCTTGAGCCACGGGCTGCCCGGAAACTCGTTCCGTAGCCGATCGCAGGCTTCGTTGAGGTACTCGTAGCGGTCGAGTCCCAGCCTGCTCGGAATCTGCTGGAGCACCAGCCGATACGTGAGGCACATGTGGGCGAGGATCTTGTCGGGCTCGGAGTAGTCCGGGTACTGCTCGAGCATTTCCCTGAAGCGGTTGCCGGCGGCGGTGGGAGTACGGAAACGGTAGTAGAAGGCTCCGACGACGAACTCGTGCTCCGCCAGGTGGTTGCGGACGTCGACGATTCTCTGGGCCGCCTGTCCGGCGAACTGACTGGTCGGGTACAGCCGCCGCACGTTCTCGAACTCGGTCAGCGCCAGCCGGGCCGTCTGCTGGTCGCGGTCCGGCTTCTCCATTCGTTCGGCGAGCGACGCCGCGAGCCGGAACTGGGCGTAGGCCGCCTGGTCGGAGGTCGGGAACCGGTTCAGGAAGTCCCGGTAGCGCTGCTCGGCTTCGACGTACGACTGGTAGCCGCCGCGCAGGAACAGGGCGTCCGCGGCCAGCAGCAGCCCTTCGCGGCCGGTCTCGGAGTTCGGCTCGACCTCGAAGGCGTGGACGAGGTGTTCGCGCGCCTGCGTGAACTTCTCCTCCTCCAGCAGTTGCTTGCCGATCTCGAGGGCCTCCGCCGACGAGAGTCGAAGGATGGGGTCGTCCCTGACGCCCCCGCATCCGACGAACAGGACCAGCGCGGCCGCCAGCAGGAGCGTGCGGCGACGGTTCATTCGCCCGCCTGCCGTCGGAGGGCGACCAGGGTTTCAACGGGCTGCTGCGCCGCGAAGACGCCGGAGCCGACGACGGCGACGTCGACACCGGCCGCGGCCACGTCGTCCAGGTTGCCGGGCTTGATTCCGCCGTCCATTTCGATGCTCACCGGCAGTCCCCGTTCCTCGACCAGGGCGCGGAGGCGCCGGGCCTTCTCGAGCACTTCGGGGTGGAAGGCCTGGCCGGCGAAACCGGGCACGACCGACATCAGTACGACGAAGTCCAGTTGATCCAGGTAGGGAAGGAGCTCGTCCAGCGGTGTCGCCGGATTGATCGCCACACCGGCGCCCGCGCCGCGCTCGCGAATGCGCGCCGCAAGCCGTCCTGGCTCCTTCGTCACCTCGTGGTGAATCGACACCCAGGCCGGCTCGCTGTCCAGATAGCGGTCGAGCAGCGCTTCCGGGTTCGAGACCATCAGGTGGACGTCGAAGCCGATCGGCGTGCGTTTGGCCAGATCGACGATCACCGGCGGGCCGAAGGTCAGGTTGGGCACGAAGTGACCGTCCATCACGTCGACGTGGATCAACTGCGCGCCGCCGTCCTCGCAGAGCTTGACGGCGGAGGCGAGGTCGGCGAGGTCCGCCGCCAGGATCGAAGGCGCGATCTTCATCGTTCAGGTTCTTGCGGGCGGACTGGGGCGGCTTCAGCGACTGTCTTGCGCGGCTACCACGAGGGCGATCGAATCGCTCTGCCGCAGGGGGTGTCCCGGAAGCGGGTATTGACGCAGGATGATCCCGGCTGGGACGCCTTCGTAGGGTTCGTACTTTACCCTTCCGAGCCGGAATCCGCGCGTCTCGAAGAAGTCGCGGACCGGCTCCTCGGGCAGGTCGATCAGGTCCGGCATGACGTACATCGCGCCGGGGTTGGCCAGGCTGACCATCAGGTCCACTTGGGACGAGGGGTCGATCGGGCTGCCGGCGGGGGGATCCTGCCGGACGACGGTGCCCGGTTCACCTGACTCGGCGAACACGCTCCTGCTCCTGCCCATCTGCAGCCCCGAGGCGGTGAGACTCACCTGGGCCGTCTGCAGAACCTGGCCGCTCAGGTCCGGCGTCTCGACGAGCTCCCTGCCCCGCGACAGGTAGACGACGACGCCGCTGCCCTCCTTGACCGCGCTGCCGGCGGGAGGGTCCTGTCGGAGCACGTGGCCCGCCGGAACCGCCTCGTCGTAGCGGTCGTCCTCCACCCGCTGCAATGCCAGGCCCGCGGTGGCGAGGCCGGCTTCGGCCTGGCTTTGCTCGAGGCCGACCACGTCGGGTACGGCGATGACGCCGCTGCGTACGAAGTTCGAGAGCGCCAGGTAGGACGAGGCGCCCAGCAGGGCTACGAGCAGGCCCCCGTAGGCCGCGAAGAGGACGCCCCGCCTGAGCCATGGGTGGCGTACCGCCTTGCCGATCCAGTCGGGGAGCTTGCCTGCCATCATCGTCGAGCCGCCTTCAGCGCCCGAGGCCGGGCAGGTTCTTCACCAGGTCGAAGTAGATCGCGAACAACATGATGGCCACGACCACCACCAGGCCGAACTGGGTGACAAGGTTCTTGATCTGGAGCGAGAGGTCGCGACGCAGAACGCTCTCGAGCAGCAGGATGACGAGTTGGCCGCCGTCGAGCATCGGGATCGGCAGCAGGTTCAGGATGCAGAGGTTCAGGCTGATCAGGGCGATCAGAAACACCAGGTCGCTGAAGCTCCTGCGAGCCGCCTGACCGCTGATGCGGCCAATCTCGATCGGGCCGGCGAGAGCGCTCTGCGGCGAGACCCGGCGTTCGACCAGGCCCCCCAGGAAGCCGAAGATCTCGGTCGTCGTCTCCCAGTTGATCCGTGCGCTTTCCACAATTGCCGCGACCGGACCGACGCGCTGATAGGAGAAGTGGCTGATCGCGATGCCGGCCCGGCCGACCCCGGCCTCGTTCGCGGGCACGAGTCGGACGACCAGACGGTCCTCGCCGCGGCCGATCTCGACGCTGACCTCCTCGCCCGCCCGCGGCTCGACGAGCCGGCGGAAGTCGTCGGCGTCAGCGACGGAATGGCCGTTGACGGCGTACAGCGTGTCCCCGTACCGCAGACCAGCCTGCTCGGCCGGAGTGTCCTCGAATACCTGGCGCACCCGCGGCAGAAGGCTGGCGTAGAGCCCAGCGTCGCCCAGTTCGTAGCGCGGCATCCGGTGAGGGACGAGCACGGTACTCAGGGCTTCGCCGTCGCGCTCGAACTCGATCTCGAGCCGACGTTCCGGCGACATCAGGATGGTGTTCGAGAGTTCCCGCCAGTCGGACACGTCCTCGCCGTCCAGGCGCAGGATCACGTCGCCCGCCAGGAGCCCGGCTTCGGCCGCGGCCGAGTCGGGCGCCACGCCGCCGATCTCGGTGCTCAGGTCCCGCGGGCCGGCAAGCTCGGTCCCGGCCATCAGTACCGCCGCGATCAGGACGATCGACAGCACGACGTTCGCCGCCGGGCCCGCCAGGAGCACGATCACTCGCTGCCAGCGCGGCTTGGCGGCGAAGTCGCCGGCGTCGCCGGTCGGGTTCGCGGCGTCGATTCCCGAGAAGGCGACGTAGCCGCCGAGTGGAATCATGGCCAACCGGTACTCCGTGCCGCCGCGCTCGAAGCCCCAGAGGCGGGAACCGATGCCGATTGAGAAGACCCGGACCCGGATCCGGAACAGCCTCGCGGCCAGGAAGTGCCCCAGTTCGTGGACGAAGATGATCACTCCGACCACGACCAGGAAGGCCAGTATGTTGCTCAGGAAGGTCACCGCTAGCGATGCTAACCGCGAAGCTGCGCGAGGACTTCCCGAGCGTGGCGGCGGCCCCAGGAATCCCACGCCAGGGCCTCGTCGATCGTCGCCGGCTCCGCGCCGCCCGTTTCCCGGCCGTGACGGTCGAGCACTTCCGCCACCGCCGGCACGATGGCGGTGAAGGGCGCCACGCCGCCGAGGAACGCCGCCACCGCCGTCTCGTTCGCCGCGTTGAGCACCGCGGGCGCGCCGTTCCCCCGCATGAGCGCCTCGCGGGCGAGGGACGGCGCCGGGAACACCTCCGGGTCGACCTTCCTGAACTTGAGTTCGGAGGTCGCCTCCAGCATTTCGCTGAGTCCGTTGGCGGCGCCGTCGTCCGGGCGCGGCCAGCGTTCGGGATGGGACAGGGCGTACCGAATCGGATACTCCATGTCGTTGGCCGAGATCTGGGCGATCGAGTTGCCGTCCTGGAACTCGACGATCGAGTGAACCAGGGACTGCGGGTGGATCAGGATGTCGATCCGCGATCCCGGAACGTCGAACAGGTAGCTCGCCTCGATCAGTTCCAGCCCCTTGTTCATCAGGGTTGCTGAGTCGACGCTGATCTTGGCCCCCATGTTCCAGGTCGGATGAGCCGTGGCCTCGGCCGGCGTGACCGTGTCCAGGGTCGCCGGGTCACGATCCAGGAACGGGCCGCCCGAGGCGGTCAGCACCAGTCGCCTGACCTCGCGGCGCCGGCCCGCGCGCAGCGCCTGGTGGATCGCGGCGTGTTCGCTGTCGACCGGCAGGATCTTCGCGCTCGACTGGGCCGCCAGCCGGCGCAGGTGAGGCCCGGCGGCAACCATCGCCTCCTTGTTCGCCAGCGCCAGGTCGGCGCCTGCGGCAAGGGCCGCCGCGGCGGGCTTGAGACCGGCCGCGCCGACGATCGCGGTCAGCACCAGGTCGTTGTGGCCGTCGCCGACCGCGTCGACCAGGGCGGCTTCGCCCCAACCGACGTCTGTGCCCGGCGGCAGGTCGGGACGCAGGCTCCCCGCCGCCTGCTCCGTATCGACGACCACTCGGCGGGGCCGGAACTCGCGCGCCAGCTCCGCGAGCCGCGCGGGCTTCGTGCCCCTTGCCGCCAGGACGCACACCTGGAGCTTCTCTGGGTGCCGGCGGGCGACGGCAAGGGCCGCCTCACCGACCGAGCCGGTGGCGCCAAGTACGGCAAGCCTGCGTACGCTCACGGCAGGAGCGACGGCGTCGCACCCGCCTGGACGGCAAGGTAGAACACGGGCGTCGCCAGCAGAACGCTGTCGAGTCGGTCCAGCAGCCCGCCGTGCCCGGGCAGAAGAGCCCCCGTGTCCTTGACCGCCACCGCCCGCTTGAGCATCGATTCGACCAGGTCTCCGGCCTGTCCCGCGCCGCCGCAGAGCAGCGCCAGGACGGGGACGTCCAGGCCGAGGGCATCGGGACCGCGCCACACCAGGACGACCGCGACGCCGGCGGCGCAACTCGCGGCCAGACCGCTCACCGCGCCCGCGATCGTCTTCTTCGGGCTGAGCACCGGCGCCAGAGGCCGGCGTCCGAGCAGACGGCCGCCGTAGTAGGCGCCGATGTCGCCGAGCGAGGCGACGACCAGTACCCAGAAGAGGAGCACCGGTTCGACGACATGGAGGTTGATCGCGGCGACCAGGAACAGGCCGAGCCAGAGGGCGCCGTAGGTGAACAGTGCCGAGGTCAGGAGCCGATCGCGAATGTCGGCATGGCTGGCGAGGCCGACCGCCGTCGCCAGGGCGAGGATGAGGGCCGCGGCGGCGAACCAGGTGCCGGCACCGGTCAGGCCGGCCGGCAGCGGCACCTCGATCAGTTCGTTCGCGGTCGTATCGGCCAGGGCGAGGACACCGACCGCGACCCAGAGCGCCCAGCTCACGGTCCGCGAGACGACGATCCGCTGAACCAGGGTGCTGTACTCGGCGGCTGCCACGAGAACCACGAGCGTGACCGCCACTCCGAACAGGACGGGGTCGAGGTAGAGGACGAGGGCGGCCGCCAGCGCCGCGGTCACGACGCCCGTGACGACGCGTTTCATTTGCCGTGATCGTATTCCACGCGCTCCAGGCACAGGCCCCGGGCGGGCGCGTTCGGGCCTGCCTCGGCGCGCGGCCGGCCGGTGAGCAGCGCGGCCAGCTCGTCCAGCGAGCGGCGGCCGAGACCGACCTCCAGGATCGTGCCCACCAGGGCGCGGACCATGCCGCGGAGGAACCCGTCGCCGGCGACGCGGAACCGGATCTCGTCCCCCTGTTCGGTCCATCCCGCTTCGTGAATCGTCCGCACCGTGCTGCCGTGGCTGCCGCCGGCTTTGGCGAAGGCCGAGAAGTCGTGTTGCCCGCGGATCAGGGAGGCGGACCTTTTCATCGACTCGAGGTCGAATCTGCGCGGGGCTGGCACGACGAAGGGCGCCCGGAACGGATCGATCACCGGTGCGGTGCAGAGCCGGTAGCCGTAGACCTTGAACGACGCGCTCTTGCGGGCGTGAAACGAGTCGTCGACGGCGTCGGCGGCAAGCACCCGGATCGCCGCCGGGAGATGGTGGTTCACGCCGTGAACGAGCGCCCGGCGGGTCTCGCCGGACGGCAGGTTCCCGGCCGGGAGGTCGAGATGCGCCGTCTGACCGGAGGCGTGGACGCCGGCGTCGGTGCGGCCGGCCCCGTGGACGGTGACGTTCCGGCCTGCCACCGCCGCCACGGCTTCCTCCACGACCTGCTGCACAGCCAGGGCGTTTTCCTGGCGCTGCCAGCCGGCGTAGTCCGACCCGTCGTAGGCGATCAGAAGGCGGTACTTCACGGTGATGAGGGCTCAGGGTGCCGGCGTGCGAGCAGCAGCAGAATCAGCGGCGGCAGCCAGACGGCGCCGTAGACCCAGGGAAAGTACGGCATTCCGGTCACGGCGGGAAGGTAGGCCAGAGGCAGGGTCGCGGAGAGCGCGAGGACGGCGCGGGCGCCGGTCAACGCGGCCCAGGGGAGGATCCAGATCAGGTACCACGGGTAGAACGTGGGGCCCATCAGGAGGACGACGGCGAAGGCCCCGAACGCCGCCCGGACCGGTTCCGGGCGGCGCCGCCAGAGGCGAAGCCAGAGAAAGGCCGCGGCGGCCAGGAGCACGACGCGGGCGAGGAACTGCGGATAAGCGTAGGAGTAGAGCGTGCTCCAGGGCGTCGCCTCGACCTCGCCGCCGAAGATGACTCGCGCCAGATGGACGACGCCGGAGGCGGCGAGGTCGAGGCGCAGCGCTCCGATCAGGCGCCACAGCGGCTCGTAGACAGGGCCGTTGTACTCCCAGCGCAGCGCGTACTCGACCAGACCGGGCGGAACGCCGCGGGTCCACAGCAGCACGGCGACCGTCGCCGGCAGCAGCAGCGAGACGGCGCCGACCGCAAAGCGCCGCCGCTGGGCGCCGGCGTGCCGCCACCAGAGAGGCAGCACCGCCAGAGGCACGAGTTTGGCCAGCACCGCAAGCGCGGCCACCACCCCACCCACCAGCCACCGGGTGCGCCGGCGTCCCCGCCGACTGCCGCCTACCAGCAACCACACGCAGCCAATGACCAGCGAAGCCCCAAGTACGTCGACATGCCCCATGCCGGCCCCTTCGACTACAAGCAGCGGATTCCAGACGTAGGCGAGGGCCATCCACGCATTGCCGCGACGCCGCGCCACCAACAGCAGCAGCGCGCAACCCGCCAGGTCGACGGCGGCAAGAGCCAGCTTGTAGGCGAACAGAGGCCGGGGCAGGCTCGCGGCGCCTGCGAACATCCCCAACGCCAGCGGCGGATACACCGTGGCGACGTCGCGATGCGCTGTCTTCCTCCACAGGTCGGCGCGCAATCCGGCGAGGCTCTCGTCGTCCGGCGCCAGGAGATACGGGTTCGCTCCCGAGGCGGCGACCCGTCCGTCCCACAGGTAGCGGTAGACATCGTCCGAGAGGCTTGGGGTGAGCGGCAGCGCGAGCAGGCGGAGCATGACGGCCACCGCGAGGATGCTCGCGACCGGAACGTCTGTCGGTGCGCCGGCCTTCTGGCCGGCATCCGGACGAGCGTCGCCGCGCGACGCCGTCGTCGCGCCCAGGCGTCGCAGCCCCCACCACAGCGCGCCGAACGCCAGGAGCAGCACCAGCAGAAAGGAGACGCCAGGGCCCGGAGCACCGGGCGCCGGTCCGAACCCCGCGCGGTCGAGCGCGAGGAGCCCGGCGAAGCAGGCGAGCAGAGGCCACACGGCCGCCGCCAGCGCTCCGAGCCCTCGTCGCCTTGCCATATCGTCAGCGTACGTGCTTCTACCGGTCTACTACGCCGTTCTCGGTACGCTCGCTCTCTACGGACTGCATCGGCTGGTTCTGCTCCTGGTGCTTCGCGTGTCGCGATCGTCGGTCGCCGGTGAGGAAGGCGGCGCGGACTCCCCTGACGTCCAAGATAGCGCGCAAGAGGAGTTCGTGTGGCCCCTGGTCACCGTCCAGTTGCCGATCTACAACGAGCGCTACGTCGCCCCCCGGCTGATCGCCGCCGTTCTCAACTTCGACTACCCCGCGGATCGGCTCGAAGTCCAGATCCTCGACGATTCGACCGACGACACCGCCGACCGGGTCGAGGCCGAGCTCGCCCGGGCGTCCGGACGGAACCGTCCGCTACCGCTCATTCGGCACCTGCGTCGGGAGAACCGGCAGGGTTTCAAGGCGGGTGCTCTCGCCGCCGGTCTGGACCAGGCGCGCGGAGAGCTGATCGCGATCTTCGATGCCGACTTCGTGCCGGAACCGGACTTCCTGCGGCGGACGGTGCCGGCGTTTCGCGATCCGGGACTGGGCATGGTTCAAGCCTGCTGGGGCCACATGAACCGCAAGGACTCGCTTCTGACCCGGGCCCAGGCGGTGCTGCTGGACGGCCATTTCCTGGTCGAACAGGCGGCCCGGTACCAGGCGGGTTGCTTCTTCAACTTCAACGGCACCGCGGGCGTATGGCGGCGGCGTGCGATCGAGGACGCGGGGGGCTGGCAGGTCGACACGCTGACCGAGGACCTGGATCTCTCCTACCGGGCGCAGCTCGTCGGATGGCGCTTCAGGCTGATGACGGACCTCGCGGTGCTGGCGGAGCTGCCGGCCCGAGTCAACGACTTCAAGAGCCAGCAGCACCGCTGGGCCCGCGGATCGGCTCAGACGATGCGCAAGCTGCTCGGACGTATCCTGCGCAGCGCGGTGAAGCCGCGGGTCAAGCTGGCGGCGGTCGCGCACCTCACGTCGGGCATCTGCTATCCGCTGCTCGTGGCTCTCGGACTCCTCCTGTTGCCGGCGATCCTGGAGCGGCAGGAGTCGCCGCACCTGTTGCTGTGGATCGACGCGCCGCTGTTTCTGCTCGGTACGGTCGCGGTAGCCGGTTGCTACGCCGCCGGCCAGCAACGGGCCGGGCGGCGCGGCTCCAGGTTCTGGTTCGAGGTGCCGCTCGCGATGTCCATCGGCATCGGCCTGTCGCTCAGTAACTCGGCGGCGACGATCAGCGGGCTATTGCGGCGCGGCGGCGTCTTCGCCCGCACGCCGAAGATCCCGGCGGCCGCCGGGAACCCACCGGCGCTCTACAGGTCGGGCGCGGTGTGGAGTCTGTGGGGCGAAGCGACGCTCGCGCTCTACTTCTGGGTCTGCGTCGCCGCCGCGGGTCTCTACGGCCGGTGGTGGTCTCTGCCCTTTCTCTACCTGTTCGCCCAGGGGTATAGCCTGATCGCCCTCGGCGGCGCCCTGCCCCGGCTGGGGCGCCGTGCCCAGACCACATAGCCAGCCGGCGATGACCAGCCCCCTGACCCGTCATCCACCGCCTCCTCCCGCCGTCGACGTCGTCGTGCGGCCGGCGCAGCCCTCGGATGCGGCGTTCCTCCGTCGGTGGCGCGCCGAACCGGCCGTGCGTCGCTACCAGCCCCTCCATAACGTCTCCGTTGCCAGGCTGCGTGCGGACCTGGGGGCGCAGCGCCCCAGGGATCTCTACCGCGGTCGCGGCGACCGCTACACCTGGATGATCGAAGCCGACCGGGAACGCTCAGGCTGGATCACTCTGGCGATCGTCAACTGGGAGCACGGCCTGGGCGAGCTTGGCTACGCCCTGGCGACCCGGCATCAGGGCCGCGGCACGATGACCGCCGCGCTCGGCCAGTTGCTGCCGGAGCTCCTGCTGCGAACGCCGCTGGAGCGGCTGGAGGCCCGCTGCGCGATCGACAACGACGCCTCCCGCAAGGTGCTGGAGAAGCTCGGATTCGTGCGCGAGGGCAAGCTCCGTTCCTACTTCGTGCTGCAGGGGCGTCGCACCGACCACTATCTGTACGCGCTGCTCCGGGAGGACTACATTCCGGGTACCGATCTGCGCTAGGGTTGCGCATTCCGAATGGTTGTCAGAGCGTCGAGGCGGAGGTAGTCGAACGTGAGTAGCGGGGCTGGGCAGGAGGCGCGGTCGGAGTCAGTGGACGCAGCGTTGAAGAAGCTGGAGGCCGGGATCGAGGCGTTCCACGCGGATCGGATCGCGGAAGCCCGCTCCGAGTTCGAAGCGGTGATCGCCGCGGGGGCGGAGAGCCGGCTCACCAGCCGCGCCGGGGACTACCTCGCGGCTTGCGACCGGGCCGAAGCGGCGCAGGACGGGAAGGGCAACGACGCGTTTCTCGAGGCCGTGATGGCCCGAAACGACGGCGACCTGGAGGGCGCCCTGAAGATCTGCACGGCGGGGTCGCGCACGAGGGACGGTCGCTTCGTCTACCTCGCTTCCTGTGTCCGCGCGTTGCTGGGCGACACGGAGCCGGCGCTCGATTCGCTGGCGAAGGCGGTGGAGCTGGATCCGACGAACCGGGTGCGGGCCTTTCACGACGCGGATTTTGCTTCCCTCAACGAAGACGAGCGCTTCCTGAGCCTCGTCCATGATCAAAGCGACTGAGTTGACGTCCAGCACCGCCGCGGCCGTCGTCCTCGCTGCCGGTCACAGCAGGCGGCTCCGTTCGGAACAGCCGAAGGTGCTTCACGAGGTGGGCGGCAGGCCGCTCGTGTCCTGGGTCGTTCAGGCGGCCCGCGAGGTCGGCTGCGCGCCCATCTGCGTCGTCGTCGGGAGCGGGGCCGACGCGGTCCGCTCGGTGTTCGAAGGTGAGGACGCGGGCGCCGGAGACATCGTCTGGGTGGAACAGCCGGAGCAACGGGGTACGGGGCACGCGTTGTCGATGGCTCGCGACTCTCTGCGCTCCGAGGGGCTGGCCCTGGTTCTCTCCGGCGACGCGCCCCTGGTCCGCCCGGCAACGCTGCAAGCTCTGCTGGATGCCGCCGGCGCCGGCTGGGGCAGCGTGGCGGTCGCCGACCTTCCGGAGCCGGGGAGTCTCGGCCGCGTCGCCTGCGAGGGGGATCGCCTTGTCCGGATCGTCGAGGCGGCGGACGCCGAGGAGGACAAGCTCGCGCTCCGTACGGTCAACGCCGGTCACTACGCGCTTCCGGTTCCGGCGATCTTCGACTGGCTCGAGAAGATCGATCCCGGCAACGCCCAGGGCGAGTTCCATCTGACCGATGCCGTCTCGGCCGCCGCCCGCGAGCATCCGGTGGCGGCGGTCCGGGTCGAGGATGCTTCGGAGGCGCTGGGAGTCAACTCGCGCGCCGACCTGGCCGCGGTTCAGCGCGTCTTCTACCGGCGCAGCGTCGATGCCGTGCTCGCGGCGGGCGTCACCGTCCTCGATCCGGAGAGCGTCTGGATCGATGCCGGCGTGACCGTTGGCGCCGACTCGGTGCTGCACCCGAACGTCACGCTGCTCGGCGCGTCCAGCCTGGGGAGCGGCTGCACCGTCCACAGCGGCGCCTGGATCCGCGACAGCGTCCTCGACGACGGCGTCGAGGTGCTGCCCTACTCGGTGCTCGACGGCGCGCGCGTCGCCTCGGACTGCACGATCGGCCCCTTCGCCCGCCTGCGGCCGGAGGCCGTGCTCGAGGACGGCGCCAAGGTCGGCAATTTCGTCGAGGTCAAGAAGGCGACGCTGGGCCCCGGAGTCAAGGCGTCGCATCTCGCCTACCTCGGCGACGCCTCGG
The DNA here is from genome assembly GCA_009845425.1 of Holophagales bacterium. Classification (GTDB taxonomy): domain Bacteria; phylum Acidobacteriota; class Thermoanaerobaculia; order Multivoradales; family Multivoraceae; genus Multivorans. The sequence goes on along the minus strand of VXZQ01000001.1, from coordinate 45,629 downwards.
TGGGGGCCGGCGCCAACATCGGCGCCGGGGTCATCACCTGCAACTACGACGGTAAGAAGAAGAGTCGAACGGTGATCGGCGAGGGCGCCTTCGTCGGCAGCGACTGCATCCTGGTGGCGCCGGTCGAGGTCGGCGCCGGAGCGTACACGGGCGCCGGATCGGTGATCACGAAGGACGTACCGGAGGAGACGCTCGCGGTGGGGCGGGCGCGCCAGAAGAACATCAAGCGCCGGCCCCGGTGACGGCGTGGACTTCCGTTCCCGGCTGAACCCGGAACAGCTCGCGGCGGTCACCCACGACGGCGGCCCGTTGCTGGTCGTCGCGGGCGCGGGATCGGGCAAGACCCGGGTCATCACGTACCGGATCGCCTGGCTGATCGCCGAGCGGCAGGTCGAGCCGTGGCGGATCGCGGCCGTCACCTTCACCAACAAGGCCGCGGACGAGATGCGCGGTCGGGCGCTCGACCTGGTCGGCGGCAACGCCAATGTCTTCGTCGGCACTTTCCACCGCTTCTGCGTCCGCCTGCTGCGGCGCCACGGCGACCGCGTGGGCCTGCGGCCGGACTTCGCGATCGTCGACGCGCCGGACCAGTTGCGGCTGATCAAGGCGTCGCTCAAGGCCGAGAACCTCGACGAACAGGCATTCCAGCCGCGTGCGGTCCAGGGACGGATCAGCGGGGCGAAGAACCGCCTGCTCACGCCGGCCGCCTTCGAGAAGGAGGCGGAGGACTTCTTCGACCGTCACGTCGCGGCCGTGTTCCGCCGCTACCAGGCCGAGCTGCGGCGTACGGGAGGCGTCGACTTCGACGATCTGATCGCGCTTGCCGTGTGCCTTCTGCGCGACGACGAGGAGGTCGGCGCGCGGGTCAGGGGACGCTTCCGTCACCTGCTCGTCGACGAGTTCCAGGACACGAACGCGGCCCAACTTGAACTCGTCAGGAACCTGGTGCTCGACCCGGACGGTTCCGTCTCCGGCCTGACCGCGGTCGGCGACGAGGATCAGAGCATCTACGGCTGGCGCGGCGCCGAACTCGACAACCTGCTCCGGTTCGAGCAGCACTTCCCGGGCGGCAGCGTGCGCAAGCTGGAACGGAACTACCGCTCGACCCAGAACATCCTCGACGCCTCGGGCGCCGTCATCTCGCGCAACGAGCAGCGACGGGGCAAGACCCTGTGGACGGACAAGGGCGCCGGCGAGCCGCTGCAGCTTTTCCTTGCCGGCGATCACGAGGACGAGGCGCGCTGGGTGGTGGGGCGGTTGGCGGGGCTCCGTACGGAGGGGCTCGAGTTCGGGGACATGGCCGTGCTGGTGCGGACGAACGCGCAGACCCGGGCGATAGAGGACCAGTTGCTGCGCGGCGAGGTCCCCTACTGCCTGGTTGCCGGCATCCGCTTCTACGAGCGCGCCGAGGTCAAGGACCTGATCGCCTACCTGCGGGTCATCGCCAACCCGCAGGACAACCTGTCCCTGCGCCGGATCCTGAACCAGCCGCGGCGGGGGATCGGCGGCAGGACCGAGGAGGTGCTGCTCGAGCGCGCCGCCGAAATGGGTAACTCGCTGTGGGATGCGATCCGGCTCGACCCCCTACAGGAGCTGCCGGCCCGCAGCCTGCGCGCGGTCCGGAACTTCCGGGGCCTGATCGAGGCGCTGCGCCAGGAGGCGGAGCGCCAGCCACTGGCCGAGCTCGTGCGCGGCACGATTGTCGCGGCCGGCTTCGAGGCGTTCTACGGCAAGCGCGACGAGGAAGGCCAGGAACGGCTCGAGAACCTGAACGAACTGGTGTCGTCGGCCCACGACTTCGAAACCCTGCACGGCCTGACCGGCGTTCCGGCGAGGAACGCGACCCCGGCCGGCAACGGGCAGCGCGAGGCTGCCGGCGAAGAGACGCTCTTCGACGAGGAGACCGAGCCGGCGGTGAGCCCGCTCGTGAACTTCCTGGACTACGTCTCCCTGGTCAGCGACACGGACGGCCTGAACGCCGAGCTGGGCGTCGCCGTGATGACCCTCCACAGCGCCAAGGGCCTCGAGTATCCGGCCGTCTTCGTCACCGGTCTCGAGGACGGCCTGCTCCCGCACTTCCACGCCGGCCTCGCGGCCCGGGACATCGAGGAAGAGAGACGCCTGTTCTACGTCGGGATGACCCGGGCCGAGGAGCGGCTGTTCCTCAGTCTCAGCCGTCGTAGAATGGTCGCTGGACAGTTCCAGGACCAGCAGCCTTCTCCCTTCCTCGTCGACCTGCCCGAGGAACTGGTAGAAACCACGCGGAGCGCGGAACTCTACGGCGGCCCTCGGACAGCCGGGGTCCGCGGCTTCTTCGGCGGCGACCGCGCCGCCGGCGGCGCGTCCTTCCGGGCCGCGTCTCCCGCCGCCGCCCGCCGCGCCCGGAAGCCGCCGACCGAACGGATCGCCGGCGTCCTGCGACCCGGCGCCGTCGTGCGCCACGCCACCCTGGGCAAGGGCGTCGTCCTGCAACTCGACGGAGACGGCGAGAACGCGAAGCTGACCGTCTTCTTCGACAAGGCCGGCAAGCGGAAGCTGATTCGCCGCTACGCCCCCCTCGACGTGCTGTAGGCAGTGTGGCGACGGTGCTATCATTCGCCGCCTTGCCTGTCGGGGCGTGGCGCAGTCTGGTAGCGCACCTGCCTTGGGCGCAGGGGGTCCTCAGTTCAAATCTGGGCGCCCCGATATCGCTCGCTAGCCTTGACCTCGGCTAACCTGTCGCTGTCGCTTTCGCCTGCCTGTAGCTCAGCTGGATAGAGCGGCGGCCTTCTAAGCCGCGGGTCGGGGGTTCGAGTCCCTCCAGGCAGGCCAGATCGTTGAGAGATCGGTTCGTAGATGTCTGGTGGATGTAGCTCAACTGGCAGAGCGCTTGATTGTGGTTCAAGTGGTTGGGGGTTCAAGTCCCCTCATCCACCCCATCTCGATTCCGAAACCGTCCCGTTCGCGCGCCCGTAGCTCAGCTGGATAGAGCGACGGCCTCCGGAGCCGTAGGTCAGGGGTTCGAATCCCTTCGGGCGCACCACACGCGGCTTATGCTCTGATCGCATGATTGCCACGGAGCAGAAACCACGCCGACCGCTCCGCGTCCTGCTCGTACGCCTCTCCGCGATCGGCGACTGCCTCCACGCGGCTCCCGTGGCGTCGGCGCTTCGCCGCGCCCACCCGGACGCCTTCATCGGCTGGGCGGTCCAGGAACCAGCCGCGACCCTGCTGCGCGGCTACGCCGGCGTCGACCGCTTCCACCTGTATCCGCGTCGCGCCAGTGGAGTCGCCGCGCACCTTGAGGCGCTCAGGCGCTTCCGCCGCGAACTCAGGAGCAGCCGGTACGACGCGGCTCTCGACGTCCAGGGCCTCACCAAGAGCGGCCTGGTCGCCTGGTGGAGCGGCGCCCGGCAGCGGATCGGTTTTCGCGGCGGCCCGGCGATGGGCAGCCGCGAGTTGAACGCCCTGTTCCTCAACCAGCGCTTTGCCGTCGGTCTGAATGTGAGCCACGTCGTCGACCGTAACCTCGCCTTGTTGAGCGCTTCGGGACTGCTCGTCGGCGCCGCCAGTCCGGTCGCGGAGTGGCATCTACCCGAGTACGCCGAGCCCGCGCCCCTTTCGTTCCTCGAGCACCATGGTCTGAGCGACGGCCGCTATGCGGTGGTTTCGCCCGGAACGATCTGGCGCACGAAGCGCTGGCCCCCGCACCACTTCGCGGCGGCCGTCAGGCGCCTCGGGCGCGACCGCGGCCTGCCGGTGGTCATCGCCTGGGCCGGCGAAGACGAGCGACATGCGGCTGAGGAGATCGTCGCGGGCGCCGGGGACGACTGTCGCGTACTGCTGGCGCCGCCGACCGACCTTCGCGAACTGGCGACGCTCCTGCGGCACGCGACCCTCTTCCTGGGCTGCGACTCCGGTCCCGCCCACCTGGCGGCGGCACTCGACGTACCCTGCGTTTCGGTGTTCGGTCCCACCGATCCGGCCCGCAACGGTCCGTACGGGCCACGGTCCGCCGCGGTGCAGCTCGACCCGAAGCTGGACTGCCAGCCGTGCTGGCGGCGCACCTGTAGCCGCGGAGACTTTGCCTGCCTGGAACGGCTCGATGCCGACCGGGTGGTCGCCGAGTGCCTTGTCAGGCTCGACACGGCATAAGCTCTTCACAGGATGCCGGAAACCCCAGACGAAGCCTTACCGCTCATCCGGCCGCCGAGGTTCGACCGGACCGCCTTCCGGCTGCTGGTGGCGGCCATCGTCGTGGGTGGGCTCACCATCCTGATCGTCATGCTCTGGCGGGAGTTCAGTTGGCTGATGGCCCTGTCGAGCGGCGCCGGCGTCGCCGTCCTCATCTTCTTCAGCGGCCGTGCCGTCCGCGTCCTGCGTTTCGAGTACCTCCGTCCGCCCTTCGAGCGGGAGGACTAGGAGGTTGGGCGCCGGATGAAAGTCCGTCCCTGGCAGGTCGAGGCCGCGCGCACCGAGTTCGACCACCCCCTTCTGCAGCTCGAGGCCCAGGAGCTTCGCGCCGGCGCGGACCGGCGCCAGGCGGTGGTTCTGCGCTCCGCGGACTGGGTCAACGTGATCCCGCTGATCGAGGGCGAGCCGGGAGCGGACGGCAAGGGCGCGACGGTCGTGCTCATCCGCCAGTGGCGCTTCGGCCGCGCCGCCGAGTCACTGGAGATCCCCGGCGGCATCGTCGAGCCGGGCGAAGAGGCGGGAGTCGCCGCGGCGCGGGAGCTCCACGAGGAGACCGGGTACCGGCCGGGAACGGTCGAACGGCTGGGCGAAGTCGAACCGAACCCCGCGATCCTGGACAACGTCTGCTCCCTGTGGCTGGCCCGCGACCTGGTCTACACCGGCGACCCGATCGGCGATGGTAGCGAGGAACTCGAGGTGGTTCACGTACCGCTTGCGGAGATTCCGGAACTCATCGCCCGCGGCGAGATCAGCCATTCCCTGGTCGTCACGGCCTTCTACTTCTACGCCCGCCGATACGGTTTCTCTTGAAGCTCCGGGGCGTCTCGCTGGACGCGACCGGAACGCTGATCGCCTGCCCGCGGCGGGGCGACATCTACGCCGAAGTCCTCGCCCGCCACGGCCTCGAACTCTCCGTCGCCGACATCGAGCGAGGCTTCCTTACCGCCTGGAAGGAGTTCGAGTGCCGCCTCGCCCGCGGTGAGGACCGTTACAACAGCCACCCGAACGGCGCCCGCGGCTTCTGGGGCGATCTCCTGGACCGCATGTGCCTCCTGCTCGAACGGGAAGCGCCGGGACCCTTCGCCACGGCGGAACTCTTCGCCCGCTTCGAGCGCGCCGACGCCTGGGAACTCCGGCCCGGCTGCCGGAAGGTGCTCTCGGAACTGCGTCACCGGGGCCTGCGCGTTGCCGTGACCAGCAACTGGGACCGGCGCCTGCCGCGGGTCCTGGCCAACCTCGGGCTTGGGCGCTACCTCGACGCCGTGGTCTGCTCGGAGGAGGTGGGGTCGGCAAAGCCGGCGGAGCCGATCTTTCTGGCCGCGTGCGAGGAACTGGAGCTTCAGCCGGCTTCCGTGCTCCACGTCGGCGACGCGAAGATCGAGGACCGCGAAGGCGCGTTGGCGGCCGGCCTCAAGGCGCTGTGGCTCGACCCCGCGCAGGGCGATATCGGCTCGTTGGACGAAGTTCTGGACTATCTACCGAAGTAGGAACCGCCCGGGCGCTGCTACACTGGTCAATAGCGAGGCGTGCGCAATGAAGATCTCCACCAAGGGTGAGTACGGCATTCGCGCCATGCTGTACGTGGCGATGCACGCGAACGGTGGGCCGGTGCCCAGCCACGAGATCGCCGTGAACCAGGGGATCCCGGAGCCCTACCTGCGTCAGATCCTGGCGGCGCTCGCCCGGGACCACCTGATCCGGTCGAACCGCGGTCCCCAGGGCGGCCACCTGCTGGGCCGGCCGGCCGAGAAGATCTCGATGCACGACATCCTGGTCGCCCTGGAAGGGCACACGACCTCGATCGATCACATCCTCGCCCAGCCCTGCACGATCGGCGTGGGGCCGAAGCACTGCGCGATCCGCGAGGTGTTCCTGAGCGTGAAGGACGCGGTCGAGACGATCCTGTGCAACTACAGCCTCGCCGACCTGGCCGCGCGCCAGCAGGAAGTCTGCGAGTGCAAGATCGAGATCCCGCACGACCTGCCGCCGGAACGCCTCGCCACGTCGTCTGGCCGGCCGCTGCACGTCATCGCCGACTGAGCCGCCGGGAACTCGTCGTTGCAGATCGGTTCCCGCGTCCCGCGGTTCGCGCCCGCTTGCGTCGCTCTTGTCGCGCTCGCGGCCGGCTGGGCCTGCGCGGTCCCTTCGGACCGGCCGTCTCTCGACGAGAACGACCTGGAAACCGTGGCGGTCGGGCAGCCGGCGGATTCCATTCTCCGGCCGGACGAGGACGTGCAGGAGCGGCGGGCGCCGGAAGCGGCGCTGCGCGGCCGTATTCCCGGCGCCTTCCCGGACCGCTTCCCCGTACCGGACGCTTCCACCGTGGTCGACTTCGGCGACGTGGCGACGGAGGAGGGCGAGCCCGTTACGGCGGAGTACGTCGGACTGCTTCTGCCACTGGGCGCTCCCGACGCCCGGGAGTGGCTGCTGCGCGAGGCGCAGGCCGCGGGCTGGCGGGCGACGCTCGGAGAGTCGATGACCTTCCGCCGCGGCGAGGAGTGGGTCGTGGTGGTCATTGAACCCGGCGCGACGCCGGGCAACTCCGCGGCGCGGTTCGAGTACGCGAAGCCCTGATTCGGAGCACTGTTAGGATCGCGCTTCGCCGACCGGATGGTCGGTCGGCGAGAGCCAGTTGGAAACCAAGGGATGACGGGTCCTCTGACCCTTAGGCGCGCCGAGAAGTACGGATTCTGCGCCGGTGTGCGGATTGCCGATCGCACGGTGCGGAAACTGGCCGCCGACGGAAGGCGCGGGCAGATCCTGGGTCAACTGGTCCACAACGAGCGGGTGGTCTCCGACCTCGTGCAGCTCGGCTTCGCCACGGCGGACGCGCTCGACAGCGTCGAGAACGGGACGATCGTCTTTTCCGCCCACGGGGTGCCTCCCTCGTTCCACCGGCGGGCCCTGGAGCGGGGCCTCCTGGTCGTCGACACGACGTGTCCGTTCGTCTACGACGTCCACGAAGAGGCGCGGCAAGCGCTCGAGACGGGCTACCACCTCGTGTTCATCGGCGACCGGGGGCACCGGGAGGTGATGGGCTACACCCGGGACCTCGACCCCGAGGCGTATGACGTGGTGCTGACCGCGGCCGATGTCGCCCGGATCGACTTTGAGCGACACCCGAAGATCAAGATCTTCTACCAGACCACGCTGAACAGTGAGGAGTACGAGCGGGTGGCTCGGGCGATCGAGGCGCGCGCGGCGGCGGCCGAGCGCGCGGACACCATCTGCTACGCGACGAAGGAGAACCAGGACGCGGCGCGCGCCCTGGCGGCCGACCCGGAGGTCGACTGCATCGTCGTCGTTGGCGGCCGGCACAGCGCGAACACCCGTCACCTGTGGGAGATCTGCCGGGAGATCGAGCCCAGGAGCCACCTCGTCCACGACTCGGCCGATCTGCGGCGAACCTGGTTCGAGGAATGCCGTACGGTCGGCGTCACCGCCGGGGCCTCGACGCCGGACGCGATGATCGAGGAGGTCGAGGCCGCGATCCTGGAGGCGGCGTCCTGAAAGTCCTGGTCATCGGCAACGGCGGCCGCGAACACGCGCTCTGCTGGATCATCCGGGAACGCTCGCCGGAGACCGGGCTCTACTGCGCGCCCGGCAGTCCGGGGACCGAGGAGTGCGGCGAGAGCGTGCCGCTGGACGTCGCGGACATCGACGGCCTGACCCGGTTCGCCGCCGAAAGCGGGATCGACCTCACCGTGGTCGGTCCCGAGGTGCCGCTCTCGTTGGGCGTGGTCGACGCCTTCAGGGAGCGTGGTCTGGCGATCTTCGGCCCCACCCGGGCGGCCGCGCGCCTGGAGAGCTCCAAGGTCTTCGCCAAGGAGTTCATGCGGCGGCACGGCGTCCCGACCTGCGACTTCGAAGTCACCGACAACCGGGAGACCGCGCGGCGCGCGGCCGAGCGCTTCGGGCTGCCGGCGGTGCTCAAGGCGGACGGCCTGGCCGCGGGCAAGGGCGTGCTGATCGTCTCCACGCCCGCGGAACTCGAGGCCGCGCTGGACGAGTTCTTCGTGGAGCGCCGGTTCGGCGATGCCGGTGCGCGCGTCCTGATCGAGCCGTTCGTGTCCGGCGAGGAAGTCTCCTTCATCGGTTTCTGCGACGGCCGTCGCGTGCTGCCGCTCGCCACCTCCAAGGACTACAAGCGAATAGGCGACGGCGACTCCGGTCCCAACACCGGCGGCATGGGCGCCCACAGCCCGGCGGGGATCGTCTCGGACGGCGAGGTCGACCGGATCATGCGCGAGGTGATGGAGCGCACGGTGGCCGGCATGGCGGCGGACGGCACGCCGTTCTCGGGCGTCCTCTACGCCGGTCTGATGATGAGCCCGGACGGCCCGCAGGTGCTCGAATTCAACGTCCGGCTCGGCGACCCTGAGGCCCAGGCCTTGCTGCTGCGCCTCGACGAAGACCCTGTCGACCTCTTCCTCGCAGGCGCCGGCGGCGACTTCGGACGCGAGGAACTCGCCTTCCGCGCCGGCGCTTCCGCCTGCCTCGTGCTGGCCAACCAGGGCTATCCGGGCAAGGCGGCGTCGGGAGACCCGATCGAGGGCATCGAGGACGCTCGCACCCGCGAAGGCGTCGTCGTCTTCCACGCCGGCACCGGCCGCAACGGAGGCGCCGTGATCGCCACGGGTGGACGGGTCCTCAACGTCTGCGCGGTGGGGGACGACCTCAGGCAGGCGCTCGAACGGGCCTACGGGGCGGCCGCTCGCATCCACTGGCCGTCGAAGGCGATGCGTTTGGACATCGGGCGGCGGGTGCTCGACGGGGGCGCCGGGACGGGGCCTTTGCAATGAGTTGCGCCGGCTGCAGCTTCGCCGGTCAATCGACCGCCACGGAGGACACGTTCGTCGGTGTCCGCTTCGGCGAGGAGACGAACCTGACGCTCTGCAGCACGGGCGGCGAGCTGCTCGCCCGCGGCGACGAGGTGATCGTGTCGATGAAGCCGGGCCCCGCCTACGGCCGCGTCGAGAAGTCTCCGATGCCGGTGTTCAAGCCGTGCCAGAAGTCGAGCGCGCGGTCCGTCATTCGCCGAGCGGACGACGCCGACCGCGCGGCCAGGGAGAAGCAACTGGCGAACGAGTCGCGCGGGAAGGCGTTCTGCCGGGAGCGGGCCCGCGCGCTTCACCTTCAGATGAAGGTGTCGCGGGTCGACTTCAGCCTGGACGGCCGCAACGCGACCTTCTACTTCACGGCGGACCGGCGGGTCGACTTCCGGCAGTTGCTGCGTGACCTGAAGTCCCGCTTCAAGACCCGGGTTCGTCTCGTCCACGTGGGGCCGCGCGACGAAGCGCGCCTTCTGGGCGGCGTCGGCATCTGCGGCCGAACGCTCTGCTGCTCGACCTGGCTGGACGGTTTCCGGCCCATCTCGATCCAGATGGCGAAGCGTCAGGGCCTGAGCCTGAATCCGTCGAAGATCTCCGGCCAGTGCGGCCGGCTGCTTTGCTGCCTCGCCTACGAGGACGACAACTACCGCGGCCGGCGCCCCGGCAAGGGCGCCCTGCCCGTCGTCACCTGACTAGGAAGCCCCGCGCCGGCTGAGCACCGCGGGAATCGTCTTCAGCAGGATGACGAAGTCCAGCCGCGGCGACCAGGTGTCGATGTACTCGAGGTCGAGTTCCATCCAGCGGTCAAAATCGAGATCGCTTCGGCCGCTGATCTGCCACAGGCAGGTGATGCCGGGCTTCATCGAGAGCCGCCGCCGCTGCCGCCGCGTGTAGGGCTCCTTCTCCTCGAGCGGCCTGGGGCCGACCAGGCTCATGTCGCCCCGCACCACGTTCCAGAACTGCGGCAGTTCGTCCAGGCTGAACTTGCGCAGGTAGTGCCCGAGCGGGGTGATCCTCGGGTCGCTGTGCACCTTGAACGCGGGACCGTCCATCGTGTTCAGGTGCGCCAGTTCGCGTTTCCTCTGGTCGGCATCCGCGACCATGGTTCGCAGCTTGTACATCGTGAAGCGGCGGCCGTTCAGGCCGCAACGGGTCTGCCGATAGAGCACGGAGCCGGAGGAGGTCGCCTTGATCAGGAGGGCCAGGATCAGCATCACGGGCAGGCTGACGACCAGGAGGGCGGCGCCGAGGCTGAAGTCGTAGGCGCGCTTGAACAGCAGCAGGAGGAAGTTCGAGGGTGCCGGCGACAACGTGACGACCGGCCTCCCGTCCAGGTACTCGAGGTCGACCTTGCTGTGAGCCGGCGGCAGCAGATCGAGCGCGATACGGGTCCGGATGCCCTGTTCCTGCAGGCCATCGATGATGTCCTTGAGTGCTGGCAGTTCGTGGGGCGTGACGGTGAAGAACACGTCGTCCACCACATGCTCCGAGACGATGCGCAGCACGTCGTCCATCCTGCCCAGCACGTTGCCGGGGACGCTCTCGGAGCGGCTGCCATTCGTGTGGACCAGCCCGATGATCTGAAGACCCCAGTGGGGGTGGTCCTCGATCGATTCGGCAAGCTGCGCCGCGGCCTCCGGCGCGCCGGCGATGAGCACCGTCCGCTGGTTCAGTCCGTGCCGCCGCATGTCGCGCGAGACCAGACGCAGCGCGATCTTCTCCGCCAGCAGCAGCAGGAAGGCGAGACCGGTGAACAGGAGCAGCCAGGTTCGGCTGAGGCTGTCCTGGATCAGGAGTTGGTCGAGCCGCAGGACGAAGACGGCGAACAGCGTGAGGAGCGTGGCGATCGCCGCGACCTTGAGGATCGCGGTCGCCTCGGTCTTCAGATCGGCGGTCCGGTGCGAGCGGTAGCGCCGCGTGAAGACGAGCGGCGCTGCCCAGGTCAGGAGGGCCAGCGGCAGCAGCGGCAGGTGGTCGCTCAGCGGATAGAGCGGCTGCGGGTAGAGCCCCGGAAGCGCGAGTGGGAAGAGAACGCTGCGGATCGCGTAGGCGAGGAAGAAGGCCGCCGCGACAAGGGAAAGGTCGAGGGTGAGGATCAGGGCCGTCTGTAGGCGAACGCGCTGCTTGAGCATGATTCCGGCTCGCGGAAGCTGGCCGGGAGTCTAACGCGGCGGAGACTGGGTGCGCCGGCGTCCCCGGTTCGAGAGAAGCCGGAAGAGTTGCTCGTACTCGTCCGCCACCACGTCCCAGTTGTACTCCTCGGCCGCGCGGAGCGCTGCGCGCTCGCCGTGGTCTCGCGCCCGCGCCCCGTCGGCGCGCGCGAACTCGAACGCGGCGACCAGCGAGGCCTGATCCTCGACGTCGAAGTAGACGCCGGCGTCGCCCGCGGTCTCGCGGTTGGCCGGTTCATCGTTGACCAGGACGCAGTTGCCGTAGCCCATCGCCTCGACCAGCGCCGGGTGCGTGCCGCCGACCTCGGTGGCGTGGACCGTCGCCAGCGCGGAGGACAGCAGGCCCCGGTAGCCCTCGCCGAAGACCGTCCCCGGAAACCGTACCCGCGGGTCGGCGCCGCGCTTCATCCCGGCGATGAAGTCGCTGGCGTAGGGCGCGTCGCCGACCATCACCAGCGGCAGGTCGCCGTCGACCCGCCGGTAGGCCTCGACCACCCGGTGCGGGTTGTTCTCCGGCTCGAACCGGCTGACGTAGAGGAAGTAGCGCCGGGGTTCGAGGCCCAGCTCGTCGAGAATCGGATGGCCCGGCAGGGGTTCCGGTTCGACACCGTAACGGATCATCGTCGAGTCGCGCCGGTAGCGGGCGCGGTAGTGAGCGGCGATCACCTCCGCGTCGGTCACCGTCACGCCGGGCAGCAGGCAGGCGAGCCGCTCGGATACGGAATAGACCAGACGGCCCGGCCAGCCCCACTTGGCCCGCCGCTTCTCGATGCCGTCGACGTGCAGGGCGGTGCGGATGCGCCGCGGCCACAGCAGCGGTAGGAAGAGCGCATTGGCGCCGTTGACGACCAGGGCGGCCCGCGCGCCGCGCGCGAACAACGTCGCGTGGAGGCAAGAGAGCAGGGTGTGCGCCGGCGTGTCGCCGTACTTCGTCCTGAGCGTGGGCAGGACGACGAGTTCCACGCCGCGATGAGAGCGAAGCCGCCGGTCCACGTAGTGGGAGCGGCAGTACACGGTCACCCGCCAGCCGCGCTCGGCAAGTCGGGGCGCCAGCGCCTCGATCATCGTCTCGTAGCCGCTGTAGTTGGCGGGGATGCCTCGGCTCCCGAGCATCAGGATCCGCGGCCGCTCGGGGTCAACGGGCAGCGAAGCGCGGCCGAACCAGCGGGCGGTCACGCGGGCGGGGACGAGACGGCGGGACCGGATCAGACGGCGTCGCTCCCGCAACCGGCGGCGGTGGTGCCAGAGCCATCCCCAGGCGGCCAGCGACGACCGTTCCCGAAGGAGGACGTAGGCGACGATGCCGAGTTCGCGGATCGCTGTCGCCAGGAAGGTGCGCGGCAGATCGGCGAGACCGCGGTGGTAGTACTGCAGCAGGTAGCGGTTCTTGAGGGAGTGGAAGTTGACCTCCGGCGACATCCCCCGCCGCCGCCGCGCGAGGTTGACGCGGCGGTGGACCGCGCGGGCGCGCGGTTCGTAGAGCACCTGCCAGCCCCGTTCCTGCAGCCGGAAGCAGAGTTCGGCGTCTTCCCGGTAGGAGTGGAAGTCGTCGTCCAGGACGTGTCCGTCGATCGCCACGTCCTGGAGCGCCGCGCCCAGGAACAGGGTCGCGGCGCCGGTGCCGCCGAACACCCGCTCGGTAACCGCGTACTGGCCGTGGTCGGCCTGATCGGAGCCGCGATCGACGTGGCGCCAGCTTCGCGTCAGGGCCATGCCGCAGGCGTCGATGAGCCGGCTCTCCGGCCTCACCAGCCTCCCCGTCACGGCGCCCACCGGCCGCTCCTCGCTCGCGAACCGGCGCGCGCTCTCGATCAACTGCTCCAGGTAGTCGGCCGCGGGCCAGGCGTCGGCGTTCAAACTCAGCACCCACTCGGGCCGCGGGTCGCTCGCGAACGCGCTTTCGAGCGCCCGGTTCAGGCCGCCGGCGAAGCCGGTGTTTTCGTCGATCGCGATCACCTCGACCGGGAAGCCTGCCGCGCCGGCGTGCTCACGCAGCGACTCAACCGTGCCGTCGGTGCTCGCGTTGTCGACGACGATCAGCCGGAACGCGGGCCCCTGAAGCGTCGCGAGCGCCTCGAAGAAGCGCGGCAGATTCGCCGCGTCGTTCCAGGTAACGGTGCAGATCGCCAGGGAACTCACCGCCCCCTCCAACTGCCAACACCCCCCGCAGCCAGCCGCCACAACCCGGAGAACGCCTCGCCGCGGCCGCGAGCCCGTCGCGGACAGCGAAGCGGCAACAGGACGATGCGGAGCAGGGCCGCGCCAACCAGCACGGCGCGCAGCAGCAGAGCCGCGCCGCCACCGTGGTGCTTGCGGGCGTAGCGGTCCAGGTTGCGGTAGTACGCGGCAAGGAACGCGCCGTAGCCCAGCCTCGGCACCGAAGCGCCGAGCCCGTGGCGGAAGACGGCGTCCGGCCAGTAGAGGATCTGTTCGCCCCGGTCGGCGAGCCGGCGCGCCAGGTCGACGTCCTCGAACCAGGCGGGCCAGAAGCGTTCGTCCATGGCGCCCGCGCTCTCGAACGCGGAACGGCGGAGCAGCAGCGCGCAGGCCGCGGGCTGTTCGACGGGTGTGCCGGAAGCCGGCTCCGGCAGCGGCGCGGGCTCGACGAAACAGCAGTAGCCGACCAGGGTGCGAAGCGTCGGCAGCCGCCGAAGCTGCCAGGCGGCCTGGGCGACATCGTCCGGACCGAGCAGCCGGGGCGCGAGACCGGCGGCGTCGGGATGGTTCGCCATGCCTTCGACCAGGGTGTCCAGTGCCCCCGGTTCCGGGACGGCATCCGTGTTCAGGATCAGGATCAGATCGCCGCCGGCCTCCGTCGCACCGCGGTTCACCGCCGCTCCGAACCCCAGGTTGCGGCCGGGTTCCAGCGCGCGGACGTTCGACCGATCGGCTGCCAACTCGGTCAGGTCGCCGTCCGAACCGTTGTCGACGACGATCAGCTCGAAGTGCGCGTCCCTGGGCCAGTCCCGCACCAGGGTCGCGAGGTGTTCCTCGTCGTGCCAGTGCGGCGCGACCGCGGTCAGGATCGGTGCGCCTTCGATCATCGCGGGGTCCCCGGGCCGAAGTGGCCGAACCGCGGCAGCAGCCGGGCGGTACGGCCCCAGGCGCGCGCCAGATCGACGATGCCAGGCGGCTCCAGGTCGCCCGGCATCGCCGTGGTCTTCGGCCGCCCCACCGCGTCGAAAGCGTCCCGCGCCAGGAGAACGGGCAGGCGAAGCCAGAAACCGCGGCCGAGACGCCGCGCCAGGACGAGCAGACGATTCGCATAGACACGCCGCGTCCTGCGGCGGGCGGCCCGCGGGCTCCGGCTCGACAGGGCCCCGGCGTGGACCGCGCGCGCCGGCGGCACCAGCAGCGCGCGGTAGCCGGCGCCTCGCAGCCGGTCCGCGAGCTCGACGTCCTCGTAGTAGCTGTCGAGCCGCTCCTCGAACGGCCTGAGCACGTTGCCGGCGACGTTCACGTCCACGAGCGCGGACCGACGGTAGATCGCCGCGGTCGCCGACACGCCGTAGACCCGACGCACCGCCTCCACCTCTTCTACCGTCTCCCCGCGGCCAGACTGGACCGCCTGCCAGCGCCGGTTCCAGGCCAGGCCGGCACCGTCCACGCGTGCATCTTCGCCGTCGCCTTCGCCGCTGGCCATCACGTTGATCCCCTGCGCGGCGGCCACCCGGGAACCGGCTTCGGCCGCCTCGAGCAACCGCCGCGCCCATCCAGCCTCCAGCACGACGTCGTCGTTCACCAGGGCGACCCAGTCGCCGCCGCTGATCGTTATGCCGTCGTTGATCGCGCGAGCGAACCCGGCGGGTCGCGGGAGTTCGACGATCCGGGGCGGATCATCGATCGCCCCCGGCCGCGCCGACGCGAGCCGCCGGCACAACTCGCGCAGGGCCGCCGGTCCCCCGGCGTCCTCGGTGACCGGCGCCTGCCAGACGATGACCAGTTCCGACGGCGCGTCGAGGCCTCCACCGTCCCGGTAGATCGACGCGAGGCACTTCGCCAGGTGCTCCGAGGCGCCGATCGTCGGTACGACATAGGACAGCGACGGCGTTGCCGCTCCGCTGTGCGATCCGGTCAAGCGTCGGGCCTGCCGAGTTGAAGCGCGAAGAACAGCGTCAGCTCGACCGTTTCCGGCAACTCGGGGTCGCGGACCACGACCAGGTTGCCCTTGTCGCAGAAGGGCGTCAGGTCGACTTCGGTCCGGTAGCGGGTGCCGAAGAACGGTTCGCCTCCGCTGGCGGCCACCCAGTGCAGCCAGGGCTTCAGGCCGGCGACGTCGCCGGTCGCGCGGGCGGACCACTCGCCGGTGTGAACGCCATGTCGGAGAATGGCGGCTTCGGGACCCGCGCCTCCAGCGGCCCCGACGCCGATGCGCGCCACGGGCTGGCCGGTGGCGACTCCGCTGCTGTTCGCGACCGCCGTGTCAAGGACCAGCCTGCCGCAGCCGCCGCTTCCGGCCGTCCAGCTCGGGTTGTCCGCGGTCAGCACCTGGCGGGGCGAGCTGAGCAGCGTCCGGCGCGGCCAGAACGCGTCCCAGGCGCCGAGCGCGGCCGTCGTCAGCAGGACGGCGGCAAGGGCGAGGACCAGGACGCGCGGCGCCGGCGTCCTGCGGACCAGCGCGGCCGACGCGTGGGCGAGCAGGAGGATGCCGGCCAGGGCGGACCAGTGCTCGAGCCCGCCGCCGAGTCCGAACGCGCGCAGCCGATCCTCGAGATGGGCCGGCT
This sequence comes from Holophagales bacterium, assembly GCA_009845425.1. Classification (GTDB taxonomy): domain Bacteria; phylum Acidobacteriota; class Thermoanaerobaculia; order Multivoradales; family Multivoraceae; genus Multivorans. Next base: position 29,729 of record VXZQ01000001.1, on the reverse strand, counting down.
GCAGCCAGGGATAGGTCGCGGACAGCGTCGCGAACGCGAGCAGGCCCCCCTGCAGGCAGTAGCCGAACACGGCGGCATCGCCGCGGAGCGCGAGGCTGTGCCAGGGCCCGACAGGCGGCGGATCGTCGGCGGACAGGTCGTCCGATCGCTTCGCGTAGAGCACGGTCCAAAGGGCGATGCCAGCCAGCAGCGCCTGCTGCGGCGGCAGGAACCGCAGCCCGGCCAGGGTCAGCAGCACGGCCGCGGACACCGTCTGCAGGTTTCCGCGGCCGACCAGGCTCGGCGCCGCGATCAGCACCAGGGGCAGGCCGGCGAACACGTCGGGCCAGGGCGCGCCCGCCCCGAGCGGTTGCCACACGGTCAGGGCGCCCGCCAGGACCAGGACGATGGCGAAGGCGAAACGGCGCCAGACGATCGCCGCGGCCATGGCGGCGACGAGCACCCCGAACGCGGGTTCGCGGACCAGGACGAGACCGACCACGGCGGTGAGTGCCAGGCCGGCTGCTCCCGCCGCCGCCGGCCAGCGCTGCTCGAGGGCGCGCGCGACGGCGTCGGCGCAGGCGGCCGCCGCCAGCAACAGGACGACGTTCGAGCGAACGCCTCCCGCCGCGAGAAGGAGCGCCGCCGTCCCGGCCAGCGCCGGCGCACCCAGGCGTGCGAAGAGCACAAGCACGATCACCGTCGCCGCGGCCGGGATGACGACCAGGACGACCAGCAGCCTGAGCGTCGAGTCTCCGAGCAGCTCTCCCTGCCTCAGGAGCAGGTTGAGCCCGATGAGCGCGGCCGCCAGTAGAACGCCCAGCCGCAACAGGCGGGCAGGCTCGAGCGAGCCGGGGGGCTCGAGCAACTCGGCGCGCCGGGCGATCAGGCTGTCCACCAGCAGCGCGGCCGAGCCGAGGCACAGCAGGGCTCCCATCGCCGCGCCCCGCGCGGGGCCGTCGGGCGGGATGGCGATGAACGCGACCACCGCGAGGACCGGCAGGGCAAGCGCAGGGGCGCCGAGGGGTCGCCGCGCCACGCCGGCCGCGGCCAGTAGCACCGTCGTCGCCGCGAGGGCCAGGTAGTTGCCTTCGGCCGCTGCCTGGGCGTCGCGCTCGACGCCGGCCAGGGCGAACATCGCGAATCCCGCGAGCACGGGCGGCAGGGCGGCAGCCCATGGCGGCGCTGCCGGCACGGTGGAAGTCGAGGTCGGCCCGGGTCTCGTCATCTGTTGGTTCGGCTCATCGATCGGCGATCCTTGCCCTTGGGGACGAACGTTGGAAGACTGCCACCGCCATGTTGCCCCGAGAACTGCTCAGAAGCGAACCCGAGCGGGTTGCCGCGGCGGTCGAAGCGCGCGGCGTCGACCCTGCGCTGGTCGACCGGTGGACGACCAGCGACCGCCGGCGCCGCGAGGCGCTCACCGAACTCGAGGAACTCAGGCATCGCCGGCGGCTGGCAGGCCAGGAGATCGGCAGGCTGAAGGCTCAGGGCGAGGCGAAGAAGGAAGACACCGAGCACCTGATTCTAGAGATGACCGGGCTCAAGGTCCGCATCGACCACCTCGAGGAGGCCGTCGAGAAGGCCGAAGGGGAGTTGACGGAGACCGAACTCCAGGTGCCGAACATCGCCCACGAGTCGGTTCCGGTGGGCGCCGACGAGGCGGCCAACCGGATCGAGCGGGTCGTCGGCGAACCGCCCCGCTTCGACTTCGAGCCGAAGAACCACTGGGACATCGGCCCCGAACTCGGGATTCTCGATTTCGAGCGCGGCGCCAAGCTGGCCGGGGCCCGCTTCGTGACCTACATGGGCCTGGGCGCGCGCCTGGAACGGGCGCTCGCCGCCTTCATGCTCGACCTTCATACCGAGGAGCACGGCTACACCGAGGTGCTCCCGCCGTTTCTCGTGAAGCGGGACTGTCTCGTCGGCAGCGGCCAGCTTCCGAAGTTCGAGGAAGACCTCTTCCACGTCCAGCCGGACGCGCGCTATCTCATCCCGACCGGCGAAGTGCCCCTGGTCAACCTGCACGCGGACGAAGTGCTCGAGGAGGACGAATTGCCGCTCAGGTACGCCGCGCTCACGCCCTGCTTCCGGGCGGAGGCCGGGTCCTACGGCCGTGATGTCCGCGGTCTCATTCGCCTGCATCAGTTCCAGAAGGTGGAGCTCGTTCAGGTGACGACGCCCGAGGCCAGCCACGAGGCGCTGGAGAGACTGACGGCTCATGCCGAGAAGGTGCTCCAGCGACTCGAACTGCCCTACCGGGTCGTCTGCCTGAGCACGGGTGACATGGGCTTCGCCATGGCCAAGACCTACGACCTGGAGGTCTGGCTGCCGGGCCAGGCGGCGTACAGGGAGATCTCGTCGTGCAGCAACGCCGAAGCGTTCCAGGCGCGGCGGGCGCGCACCCGCTACCGACCCCGTGGCGGCGGCGGCCTGCGTCACGTCCATACCCTGAACGGCTCCGGCCTGGCGGTCGGCCGCACCCTGGTCGCGCTGCTGGAGAACTACCAGACGGCGTCGGGCTCGGTGCGGATTCCGGAGGCGCTCCGGCCGTATGTCGGCGGGGTAGAGGGGATCGTGTCAGGCTAGGAGCCTGCGGTTTCGCCGGCCGTCCGGAGGGGTGGCTGAGTGGTCGAAAGCACCGGTCTTGAAAACCGGCGTGGATTAACAGTCCACCGTGGGTTCGAATCCCACCCCCTCCGCCACACACCGGGTGCGGCGACCGAAGGCCGGCACCTCTACTCGCTGCCAGGACGAGGCATCCGATAACCGACGCCACGCTCGTTGAGCACGTACACCGGTCTGGCCGCATCGTCGCCCAGCTTGCGGCGGAGGCTCTTCACCATGGCGCGCACGACTTTCGGATCCTCGGCGTCCCGCGCGCGCCCGCGCCAGGCCTGGCGCAGCAGCGATTCGTACGTCACGACCCGCCCGGCGTGGCTCGACAGCACCCGAAGCACCTCGAACTCGGTGACGGTTAGCGTCACGGGCCGCCCGTCCACGGTGACCTCGCGCTCCTCGTAGCGTATGGACAGGTCGCCCAGGCTGAACGGCTTGGGCTCGGCCTGTCGGCGGAGCGCCGCCCGCACTCTCGCGGTCAGCTCCGAGGGAGAGAAGGGCTTGACGATGTAGTCCGCGGCTCCGGCGTCCAGGGCCCGAACGATCGTCTCGTCCCTGCCGTAGACGGAAATGAAGATGACCGGCAGGCTCTCGAGTTCAGGGACGCTCTCCATCAACTCGAGACCGTCCGTGCCCGGCAGGACGAGATCGAGAAGGACCAGCCGAGGCCTGTGCGTCCTGATGAGGCTGGGCAGCTCGGCGGGGTCGCCCGTCAGGATGGGTGCGTAGCCCGCTTCGGCAAGCGAGTCCCGAACGCGCCGTAGCGTCTGCGGGTCGTCGTCGACGACGAGGATGGGCGTCGCTTCGTTCCGTTTCGGCGAACGAGGTGGGCGCGGAGAGACGCTCGGGGCGGCATCGTCCGTTTCCGCGGCCACCGGCAGCGTGAACGTGAACCGGGTCCCGTGGCCCCTCTCGCCGCTCTTCGCCCAGATGCGGCCGCCGTGCACCTCCACGAGTCCCTTGCAGATGGCGAGGCCGAGTCCGTGGCCGACTCCCTTCTCCCCGGTTGCGTTCCCGTGCTTGCGGAACAGGTGAGGCAGCTCTTCCGGCGGCACTCCGCTGCCGCGGTCGGTAACCGAGATCGCTACCTGGTCGTCGTCCAGTGACGCGGCAACCGCGATCGGAGACGAGTCAGGCGAGTGACGCGCCGCGATCGACAGGAGATTGTTGAGCACCTGGACGATGCGTCCCGGGTCCGCCAGAACGCGCGGCAGGTCTTCCGGCAGGTCGACGGTGATGGCGCGCCTGGTTCCGGCCCAGGTGAAGGTGCTCCTGGCCTGATCGATGAGGCCGCCGACGTCGGCGATCTCGACGGAAACCGAGAGAGTGCCCGCCGCGATGCGCCCCTGGTCCAGCAGGTCGGCGATCAGATTGCGCATCTGATTCGCCTGGTCGTCGATGACCTGGAAGAACTGCAGCATCTCGGCTGGATCGGGGGCCGGCGCGGCGCCCAGCACGGTGGCGGTCGAGCCCTTGATCGAGATCAGGGGTGTTCGGAGCTCGTGACTCACCATGCTCAGAAACTCGGCCCGCAGCCGTTCCAGCTCCTCGAGGGGCGTCAGGTCCTGCAGGGTGACCACCATCGACTCGACCGCACCCTCCTTCGAGCGAGTCGGCGTGGCGTTGACTAGCGTCGTGACGCTGCGGCCGTCGGGAACGGACAGCGTCATCTCCTCGGCGCGTACCGTCTCGGGGTCGCTCAATTGCTGCGCCATCGGGAACTCGGCCAGGGTCACCTCACGACCGTCGCCGCGGCGACAGACAATCGTGTTCAGCAGCTCTTCCATGGAGTCTTCCGGTGCTCGCAGGTCCTGGACGAGCCGGCGAGCCTCCCGGTTGAACGACACGGGCCTGCCGGTCTGGCCGTCGAACACGACGACACCCACCGGCGATGTCTCGACGAGGGCTTCCAGGTCGGCCCTTGCGCGCTGCTCGTCCCGGTGAGTGCGTGCGTTGGCGATGGCCGTCGCCGCCTGGGAAGCGAACAGGAGCAGTACCTCCTCATCGCTGTCCGTGAACTCCTGGCCGGCCTCCTTCTCCGCGAGGAAGAAGCTGCCGACGTAGACGTTTCGGTGAAGCAGGGGCGTGCACTGAATCGTCTGTGAGCGCATCAGATCCGACGAGAAGCCGAGTTCACGGACATAGGCCGGCAGGTTCGCCAGCCTCAGAGGCGTCCGGAGGTCCCGGAAGTGCGCGAACAGCCGCGGCCCGTCGGACCACGCGGTCATCTCGGCGCGTTCTTCGGGTGTGAAGCCGGACGTGACGAAGTCCTGAATCCGGCCGGCTTCGGTTTGGGTGGTGATCACGCCGTAGCGCGCGCCGGTCAGTGCGCGGGCGCTGTCGACGACTTCGTGCAGGACGGTCTCGAGGTCCAGGCTGCCGCTGACGCGCATGACGGCGGCGTGAAGAGCGGAGAGACGCTCCTCGAGCGCCCCGATCCGCTGCCGGAGTTCGTGGGGGCTTTCCTTCGGCACGATCGCGCGATTATGCCCTGTTCCCGAATCATCGCCAAAAGATCACGACACGGTCGCTTTCGTCTAGTAAACGTCCGCTCCGTACGAGCGGATTGACACCGTGACCCTTCTCTACCCCGAGCAGCAGCAGATCGTGCGACTCCTGCGGTGGATCGCGGTCTTCACGGGCATTCTGGCCATGTTCGTCGTCGTCTGCTCGGCACTCTTCGTCTGGACCTGCTCAGAGGGCATCAGCATCGTCGAGGTGCTGCAAGACCCGGAGGGGACGTAGAGCTCGGGGCCGCCCGTCCAGCGCGTCCGGCTGTGGGGAGGGCTTATCCACAGCCGTGCGTACAGACACTCTGTCAACCGGGGCGGGCGGCCCCACTTCACAGGAAACCGGCCCTCGACGGACTTCCGGGGCGGCAGGCCATCCAACGGCCTGCCGCCCTTCTCTTTGGGCGCGATACAGTCGAACCTGCCGTGCCACAGATGCCGACTGATACCTGGCAGGCCGAGATTCGCGCCGAGCTGGCCAATCTCGAGGAGATCGCCCTGGCGACGAAACCGTCGTCCGGCGACCTGCCGATCCTGCGCGGCGTCGAGGTCCACGGGGTCTCGATTCCGCTGCTGCGGGCGATCGGCGGCGATCACCTGATCTACCTCGACTTCAAGCAGCGCTACGACCTGGACCGCCGGCTTCGCGAGGCGGAAGGGGCGGGCCGGGCGGAGGTCGTCGCCGGCCTGCGGAAGTGTCAGCAGCGGACCGGAGTCCTGGTGGCCGACGTCTCCGGACACAAGGTGACCGACGCCCTGGTCGCGGCCATGCTCCACCAGGCCTTCCTGCTCGGGGCGTACTACGAGCTCGACCTCTTCGGCGAGATCACCACGCGGCTCTTCGAGCACATCAACCAGCGCTTCTACAAGTCGACCACCCTGAACAAGTACCTCACGATGGTCTACGGAGAGGTGTCCGAGCAGGGCAGGTTCCGCTTCTTTTCAGCCGGTCACCCGGCGCCCCTGGTGTTCGCCGGCCGTCCGGGCCGCATCGAGCACCTCCCGGAGGACCAGCTCGTCCGCTTCCCGCCGGTCGGCATGTTCGCCTCGAACGCCTACATGGATGAGCGCGTCGACCCCGGGCCGCTCGGCTACAAGCGGCCCTACGAGGTCAGCGAGGTGGAGTTGCTCGAGGCCGGCGACCTGCTCCTCCTGTACACGGACGGCTTCGCCGAGCACGGCGGCGGCCGGTATCTCGACGAACGCGCCGAGGCGCTGCTAGAGGCCGTCCGCGGTGAGCCCGCGCCGGAGATCTGCGAGAGGCTCCGGAAGGACCTGCTTGCCTTCGCGAGGCCCGAGGACGACATCACGTTCGTGGTGATCAAGAAGACGGAATAGCGATTTTCCGAAGGCGGTCGCTGCTTCCGTAGAGCCGATTGTCCAGCGTCTGCCGTCGCCAGAGCCCGCGCCGGTCGCGGTGTGCTGCGACGGATGGCTGGCTCGTCCCTAATCAAAACGACATCAAGCGGCGGGTCTCGCACACGCCAATCTAACGCCAAGTGTCGTAGCTTGTTGTAGCAGGCCGGGCCACTCGGGGGCGGCACGGTTGCGTCTGTCACGAGGCCCCAAGGAGGCACTGAATGAGAATCACGGCAGGGCTACTGGTCGTTGGAGCGAGTCTGGCCATGGTGGCAAGCTCGCTGCAGGCACAGGACGGGACGATCTCGTATGCGGCCGCGTCACGGCCGGAGGATGTCGGCGACCTGATTCGCGTCGACGCGATGATCGCGGAGAGGGCCCTCACCGGCGAACTCCGGCGCGTGTCGGCTCGAATCGACCGCATCGGGCGAGTCCACGAGTACTTCGGGCAGAGCCACGACGGCGTGCCCGTCTACGGCGCTGGCGTCTCGAGGCAGCGGGACAACGGGGAGACCGTGTCCGTGTTCGGAACGGTCCACCAGGGCATCGACCTGGAGACGTTCCCCGGTCTTCCGGCAGCCGCGGCTCTGGCTCGCCTGGAGGAGGTCGCGGGTGCCGAGCCGGCAACGGATGCGCTGCCGACCCTGGCCATCCTGCCGACACCGCTGGGTGAACTCGTGCTCACCTGGAGCGCCCCGATGACGGACCGTCGCACGCACTTCATCGACGCGCATAGCGGCGACCCGGTGCACCGGCTGGACCACATCTACACGGAGCGGGCCGTGGGGTTCGGTGCGGGAATCACCGGCGAGCCCCAGAAGGTCAGCGCCTGGCGCACGGAGGGGAGCTACCAGTCATGGGATCGGCTGCGGCCAGCGGAGCTCGTGACCCTGGATGCGGGGAACGATCTGTTCAACGCCTTTCTGTTGACCCTTCCCGATCCCGCCTGGCTGGATTCGGTGGGGGTAGACGACGACAACGAGTGGTCCAATCCTGCCGTGGTCGCCGGCCACGCCAATCTCGGACTGACCTACGACTACCTGTTCGAGAGGCATGGATGGCGAGGCATGGATGGCGAGGACGGACGCGTGTTCTCGATCGTCGCTGCCGGAGACTTCCTCAACGCCTTCTTCCTGTCGGCCCCCTTCGGGCCGCAGGGGACCGGCGTCGTTGCCTTCGGCACGGCGCCGGACGACATCCCCTTCGTTCCGCTGGACGTCGTGGGTCACGAGGTGATGCATGGCGTGACCTTCTCCTCGCTGGTTGCGCGTACCGGCCTGCCATTCCTCAGCACCGCCACCTTCACTCTGGGCCCGTCCTCCTTCACGGTGGAAGGCGAAACCGTCCGTTGCGGCGACAACTACACGTTCGAGGATCCGTTCGGCGACGACGATGTCGTGGCGCCCCTTCTCTGCTTCGACGAGAACGGAATGCCGACCCGGTCGCGCACGGGAAGACTCGCGCTTTTCTGGAACGAAGGCGGCGCGATCAACGAGGCGTACTCCGACATCATCGGCGCCAGCGTCGAGTTCGCGTTCCATCCGCCGGGCGACGGCCTCCTGCGCGCGGACTATGCGGGTGGCGAGGACGCGGGGGTTTCGGGTCGCCGGATGGACGCTCCTCGTTCGGTCCGGGTAGGTCCCTTCCCCTATCCGGAGGCCCGCGGCCAGGAGTTTCGCTTCGTCGTGGCACTCGTCGGCGAGCGGCTCATCGCCTACACGGGCTACGGCATGCGGGGCAACACTCCGTTCCGGACGATCCGCGCCGGCTACGACGGAGTTCACTGGAACTCCACGATCCTGAGCCACGCCTTCTACCTGGCCGTCGAAGGAGGCGAACACGTCCCCAGCGGGCGGACGATCCAAGGGGTGGGAGGCGCCAACCGGGCTCAGATCGAGCAGGCCTTCTTCCGGGCGATGGTCGACCTGGCACCTCCGTTCAGCACCTTCGCGACGATGGGCCTCGCCATTCGACAGGCGGCGGCCGATCTCCACGGCGCCGGCAGCGACGCCTTCAACTCCATCCACCAGGCGCTGACGGCCGTAGGACTCTGAACCGATGAAGCAGACGAACAGACTTCTCACCGCCCTCGTCGGCGGACTCTCACTGCTCCTCGCGGCCACCTCGGCTCCGGCCCAGGATGACGACGTCGGGGAGGACCGCTGGTACATCGGCGTCGGCGCCGGCATCCTCTCGACCAGCGACGCTCCCGCGGGCACATTCAGCTTCGACAACAGCCTGTTCGGTTCCGAGCAGGGAGAGTTCGACGCCGACTACTCGGCAGACGACGACGCCGTCTTGGAGCTGTCCGCGGGCGTGCGGCTGGGCGACGGTCCGTTCGGCCTCGGCGTGACCTGGTCCCAATCGTCGCCGTCCGCATCGGCCGAAATCGTCGGGCGCCTGCCGCATCCGTTCTTCTTCGACACCCTGCGGACCGTGGAAGGCACCCAGGGCAACCTCACTCGGGATGAGACGGCGATCCACCTCTCGTTCCGTTGGTTGGTCCGCGACGGCCAGAAGACCGATCTGACGCTCTTCGTCGGTCCTTCGCAGATCGAACTCGAGCACGATCTGGTGGCCGCGGTGCGCTTCGACCAGACGTACCCCTTCGACGAGGCGACCTATGCCGGGACCCACCGGGAGTTAGCGTCCGGCGACGCGATCGGCTACCATCTGGGCATCGACATCGTTCGCAAGTTCGGCAACACCGTCGGCGTCGGCGGTGTGGTCCGCTACAGCCAGGCCGGGATCGACCTGGACGGTCCCGACGGCAGCAGCGTGTCCGTCGATGCCGGCGGCTTGACGGCGACGGTCGATCTCCGGTTCCGGTTCTAGAACCCGGATCCCTTCTTCGAGCTTGACCAGAGGAGATAGCCCCCATGTCCCGCACGATCGACTTGGAGTCGTTGCTCGCCGCCACTGCCGACGACTCCTTTGCCGCCGGCATCCGCATCGACACGGAACTGGCCCCCCTGGCGGGCCCGGGTGGGCCAGTGAAGCCTGCCGTGTATGAGGGCGGCAGGTACCAGGAGGATTGGCGCTGGGGCTCTCCGGACGACGAGGAGCCCACGCCGGTGATCGTGATCGACAATGTGCCGTCGCAGGCGAATCGCCTCGAGGAGGCGCTGCGTCGGAACCGGGACCGGGTTCCCGTGCCGGAGTTCGTTCTCGATTTGTCGAGCCTGCCGAACCTGCCGGCTCATCTGCCGAAGCGGCTGTCCAGTCTGGAGTTTCCGCACCGCAACGCCGACGCGTACCTCAGGGATGCCCGGCTCGGCGACGAGGACTTCGTCAAGACGGACCTTGGGAAGGCGATCTTCGCAGCGCCCGCGCAGGAGGCTGGGCCTCTGATGGCCTGGTTCCCCCAGGCCTTGCTCTACGGATTCTGGCAGTCCCACCTCGGCAAGAAGCGCCACAACACGAAACACGCTCGCGCCTGGGTGTCCGAGATCGTTGGCTGGAAGCCTGCCGCAACCGATACGAGAGTCCTCGGCCTGAAGGGCGATTCGCTGAATCTCAGCGTCGACGAGACAGTCGTGTCGAACCCGGACGATCGAGCGAAGTGGACGCTCGGCGGGAGCGGGCAGGTCGAAGGCGGAAGGAGGGACAAGCTCTCGGAGATGGGTCATGGCCAGGTTCCGTTCATGGGCGACGAGGCTGCGGCGGCCGCGGTTTCCTTTGCCCGGGTGAGCCAGCGGGCCACCGTTTCCTTCGCTCAACTGCGGCGGGTCGGCCTCGGCGCCGCCTACTCCGGAGCCGCTGATGCCGCTTCTCGCGCGCTTCTTGTCGCGCTGGGGCTGTACGCCCACGTCCACGCTTTCGGCGGCAGCTTCGCACTCCGCTCGGGCGCCGACCTCCGACCGTCCAGGTCCACGGTTACGTGGCTAGGTGCCGAACGGGACGATGAGTGCGAACTCGGTGATTCCGGTGCGACGGCAGCTTTGCTGAGCGCCTCTCTGGAACACGCCGGGTCCGTGGGCGTACCCTTGGACGGCTGGCGCGAAGAGCCCGTGGTGCTCACGCCCAAGGAGAACCTCCGCAAGGCCATTCGAGCTACGTGGCCCGATCTCGCGGACTGAGATGTTCGCGATCTCGGTCGATCTGCTGCACGGAACGTTCCGAGGAGACGGCAGCGGTGCTTCGAGTACCGGCCTTCTGACTCGAGGAGAGTGGCCTCCCTCGCCGGCGAGACTGTTCGGCGCTCTGGTGGCGGCTGACGGTACGGGCCCGAGATGCCGCGTCACCGACGGCTCCGAGCTGAAGTGGTTCGAGCGCCTGCCACCGCCGGTCATCCACGCCGACCACGAGCCGCACCACCAGGTGCTGTTGCCCCGATTCGTGGTGGAGCATTCGGGCAAGCCAGCGAGGAACACGCACCAGGAGTACCTCGGGCGCAAGGGCGTCGAGGTTCGTTCGGGAGTTCGCGTTGCGCCACGGGTTCCCCGCATCACCTACGTGTGGGAGATGCAGACGCCTGGCGCGCCGATTCTCGATGCGTTGCGGCTTCGAGTTGCCCGGATCGGCTACCTCGGGACATCGGACTCGCCGGCGCGAGTGCGAGTGCTGAGGAGACCTCCCGACGTGGACGGTAGGAGTGCCGCCTTCACGCCGGACCAGAGTGGGGACCTGGCGATCGCCGTACCCGCGGAGGGCGACCTGCTGATCCTCGACGCGATGTACGAGGCCTGGTGCGACCGTGGCGCCTCCGTCGCGCGTTCCCACTTCCCGGCACTGCGCCATGAAGCGAGCTACAGGTCGCTTCGAGCCGGTGTCAGCACGCAGCGAGATCGAGGAGGCGTGGTCGCTTGGCTCCGACTTGGGGCCCCCGTTTCGGGCCGGCGCGTTTCGGTCGTCACCGCGTGTTTCAAGGCCGCACTGCTGAGCAAGTACCAGAGTCACTTCGGTGAGCCGCCTCCAGTGCTGCACGGTCACGGCTTCTCCGAGCGCGGCTACGACATTGCTCGGTTTCTGGCTTTGCCGGATGCCGGGTTTCCTCGGTCACGCGGTCGCATCTTCGGTCTGGCGCTCTGGTTGCCGCCGGGGGCGGAGTCGGTCGAGCGGAGGCGTTGTCGCGACGCCGCACATGCCGTCCGGAGATTGACCGGCAGCGGCGTGGATGTGCGCGTTGCGCCTCACGACGGCGCCGAACGACCCCTGGCCGCGAATCCGTCGCGTTGGACTCGCTCCTCGCGGCGTTGGGTGACGGCCTTTCCGGCCATCCACGAACGGCGCGGTCCGGTGACTCTCGCGGAACTGTCCCGGTGGTGCCGTCATGCAGGTTTGCCTGCGCCTCTCGCGTTTAGGTCGACCCGCGGTCCACTCGTTTGCGGCGGCGTCGACCTGGCGCCGGTGGAGGTGAATCGGCCGGGCAGACCGAGACTTCCCTACTCGCATGTAGAGCTTTGGTTCAAGGAACCGATTCGTGGGCCGGTCGTTGTCGGGGCGGGGCGCCAGCGAGGATTCGGTCTGTGCGTCCCGGCACGGGGGGGCGGCGACGGCAAGAACGGCCGGCAATCGTGAGCACCACGCAAGCCATGGCGGGCATGCCGGGCTTTGCCGCCTTCTATCGCGCGATCAACGGGTGGGATCCCTTCCCCTGGCAGGACCGGTTGGCGCAAGTCGTTGCCCGGGAAGGGTGGCCGGCCGAAGTAGGCGTGCCGACGGGGCTTGGGAAGACGGCCTGTCTCGACATCGCGATCTGGTGGCTTGCTTCACAGGCTGATCGCGCGCCCGAAGATCGCACCGCCCCGACCCGGATCTGGTGGATCGTCAACCGGCGCTTGCTCGTCGATTCAACCGCCGACCACGCCGATGAGCTTCTGCGCAAGCTCCGGAGTCCGGGCCGAGCCGGACTCCGCGGCGAAGCTCTGGATGCTGTCGCCGCGGTAGCCCGGCGACTCTGTTCGCTCTCCGCTGGCCAAACCCGCGACCCGTTGGAGGTCATCCGTCTCCGGGGCGGAGTCGTTTCGCGGCGGCCCACGGATCCTTCGAAGCCCGCGGTGATTCTCGCCACCGTACCCATGTACGGGTCACGGCTGCTGTTTCGCGGCTACGGGTCGTCCCGCTCGATGCTTCCGGTCGATGCGGCGCTGGCGGGCACCGACAGTCTCGTCCTGGTTGACGAAGCGCACTTGGCGACGCATCTCCAGAGGTTGATTCCGGCCCTGGAAGCGTGCACTCCCGGCGCACGGGCGGTCCTCGGCGAGAGTCGTTCAAGGCCGAGAGTCGTTGCGCTCACAGCGACGGGAGACGCCGGCGAAGCGGCGCGCTTCGACCTTGGGCCCGATGATCTGGCGCACGATGTCGTGACGAAGCGCCTGGACGCGGCGAAGCCGGTCGAAGTGCGGGTGCCCCAGAACGGCGATGTCGCGAAGCTGCTGGCGGAGGCGGCGCTTGACCTGCTTCCCGAGGCGCCGGCCAAGGCCCGTTGCCTCGTGTTCGCCAACACGCCCAGGCAGGCGAGAGCCGCGTTCGAGCTTCTCCGGAGCAAGACCGCAGGCGACTCGGTCGACGTTCGTTTACTGACGGGTCGATCCCGTGACCGGGAGGTGGAGAAGATCCGGAAACAGGTCCTCGATCCGGTCCACGGGATGAGCGCGAAGCGCGATGCTTCCAGGGCGAGAGAGCGTCATCTGATCGTTGTTGCGACTCAGACTCTGGAAGTCGGCGCCGACGTTGACGCGGAGTATCTCGTCACGGAAGCCTGCGGCGTACGCGCGTTGACGCAGCGTCTCGGCAGGCTGAACCGGCTCGGCCGCTATCCGCACGCACGCGGCGTCTACATCCATCTTCCGCCGCCCAAGGCACCGAAGCGCCGTCGCGGCGCGAGCGGCTCGGTTCAAGGGTGGCCAGTCTACGGCGAGGAGCCGGTCCTTGTTCTGGAGAGATTGGAAGCGGCCTTGGACGGCGGCACGCCACCGACCGTTGAACTCTCGCCTCGGCGAGTGTCGAAGGTCCTGGGCCAGCCGGGTGACGATCCCGGCCGGGCGCCCGAGGTGCTGCCCGCGCTGCTCGGGGAGTGGACGAAGACGACCACGCCTCCCGAAGGCGAAGCGCCCGTCGAACCGTACTTCTCCGGGATTGCGCGGCCGGACTACTCGGTGTCGTTGCTCTGGAGGGCGCATGTTCCGGGCGATGGCGAGTCGCTCTGGCCGAGGGCCAGCGACAGCGAGGCAGTCCAAGTACCGGTTGGCGAGGTGAGGGAAGCCCTTGATGACGACGAGGAGCTGTGTCGTCTTGGTCCGGATCGCGTCACGCTCGAGGAGGTCTCCCCAAGCGACCTGAGACCCGGAGACACCTGTGTCTTGCCCTGTGATTGGGGTTTGCTCGATGAGTTCGGCTGGAACCCGTCGTCAACGGCCCCCGTTGCCGATGTCTCCTTACTCGATCGTGGATTGCCACTCGACCCGTCAGCGCTTCAGCGGCTTTGCGGCGTCGAACTGGCCAGCCTCGTGAAAGTGGCTCTGGGCGTCTCGGATGACGATGAAGGGGTTGACGACGATGAGCGGGTGGAGGCGATCGAGGAGATTCTCGATCGTCTCTTGGAGTCTTCGCCCCCAGGATGGGACGAGGAGGAGTGGCGCGGCTTCCTTGCGTCCTTGGACAGGCGCGTAGTATCGAACAGGCGCGAGGTTTCTCGCCTGCCCAGTAGCGGCGCTACCGCGGAACGGCCGAGCGACGAGGATGACGAGAGGTCGCTTGCCGAATCGGCCGTTGACCTTGGCCTTCATGGTCGTGCGGTTGCTGATCGGATCCGTGCGATCGGCGAACGTATCGGAGTAGTCCCCGAGCTTGCCCCGGTCGTTGAGAGAGCCGGTTCGTGGCACGACGTCGGCAAGGCGGACCGGCGCTTCCAGCGGTGGCTCGTTCCGGACCGGGAGGAGGGCGACGTTCTCGTAGCGAAATCGACGACGCCCCGTCACCTTTGGGGAGCCGACCGAGCGGCTGCAGGGTGGCCTCGGGGAGGCCGTCACGAAGAACTCTCTGCACGTCTGGCGAGGGATTGGCTCCGGCGGCAGAACGCCGTCTGCGACTCTCGGGCAGTCGACCTTCTTCTGCACCTGATCGTGAGTCATCACGGTCGAGGGCGGCCGCTGCTCCTGCCGGTGGAGGACGGCACGGCTGGGACGGTGTCCGCGCTGATTGACGGCATTCAGGTCGAAACAGGGGCGGATCTTGCCATCGTCGACTGGGACCAGCCGGCCCGCTTCAGCCGCCTGAATGATCGCTTCGGGCCGTGGGGACTGGCCCTGCTCGAGGCCGTGGTCCGGCAGGCCGACCACGCCGTTTCTTCCGGGGATGTCGGCGGTAGGACGGAGCTGGACGAGTGAACCGCGTTGAGTGTCCCGGCTTGCAGGCCTCTTGGCTCAATGGCTGGTTGGCGGCTATTGGGACCACGGTGCTGGATCCCAGGATTCGGCTTGGCTGGACTTCGGGGAGAACGCCAGTGGCGCTACTGGAGGCGGCGGGAGTGGATCCCGTCGCGGCTGTGGTGGCCGCTTGGCCCAGTCAATCCACACTCAAGGACATGCCTCTGGCAGAGAACTGGAAGGGTGCCGGCAAACTGCAGAGGCATGTTCGAGTTGAGGACTTCGCAATCCGGGCCCGTGCCTCTCGAGGTCATGAGTACTCCTGGACGCTATCTTCAGCGTTGAGCGACTTGCACGTCGATGACAAAGGACTGGTGGCCCATGGCACATTCGACGCTGCCGGTCCTGGGTCTACGAAGTGGCTCCACCACCGGCTCACGAAAGTCCACCGACAGGTAGAACCGGTGCGGCGGTGTGTCGAGGATTCGTTTGCTGGCCTGGGACGCCGCGTCAAGGACAACGGACTCGGTTTCGACTGGTCCAGATTGGGTTCTCTAGCGGACGCGAGTTCCAAGTGGATAGATCCGGTGATCGAGGAACTGGCGTTCTTTGGACTAGCGCTCTTCCCGGTCCGAGGGAGCGGAACGCAAGGCAGGTCTCGGTCCAGTCGTGTACAGAGAGGCTGGGAAGTTGAACCGGACCGAGGTGGGGAACGATTCGTGTGGCCCGCGTGGGAACAGCCCCTGGATCGCTTCGGCATCGATGCCCTACTTGATGCTTGGGGGCCCGAGAACAGGGCGAGATGGCCGCTCTATGGAGTTCAAGCGGCTTGGCGAACGCTTGCGTACAAGCCCCGCGGAGATGAAAGGACGACCGCCTTCGGGTCACATCGGTTGTGAACGACGCGCCCATCGTCCCGATCTCCGCGATCGAGCACTTCGTCTACTGTCCCCGACAGTGCGCCTTGATCCACGGTGACGGGGTCTGGGCCGACAACGCCCATACGGTTCGCGGGTCGCGCTCTCACCGACGTGTGGACAGCGGGCAGCACCGTCAGGAGCGTGGTCGCTACGTCCTGCGGGCAATCCCGTTGTGGTCCGAGGCTCTGGGCCTCTCCGGCAGAGCCGATGCGGTGGAGCTCGAGCGAGGAGCGGTGCGCCCGGTGGAGTACAAGTCGGGTGTCCGCCACGGTTTGGCTGCCGATCTGCAGCTCTGTGCCCAGGCTCTCTGCCTCGAGGAGATGCTTGGCGTCGACGTTCCGGAGGGCGCCGTCTGGTACGGCGGGCCGCGCCGCCGGGTTCACGTTGAGTTCACGCCGGCGTTGCGGGGCCAGGCAGCAGAAATCGTGCAGCAGATCCGGGAACAGCTCGTTGTCGCCGTCTTGCCTGAAGCGCCCAATGACCAGCGCTGTAAGGAATGCCAGCTCCAGTACCACTGCCTGCCCGACGTGGTCGCCGCGCCGATCCGGGTCGAACGCTACGTGGCGCGGCACGTGTTCCGGTGCGCTACCTGAGTTCCGTCTACGTTCGCGAGCACCGGGCGAAGGTCCGGTTTCGTCGTGGCTCGCTTCTCGTGTCGACCCCCGATGGCGCCCGCAAGATCCCGCTTGAAGGGATCGATGCCGTTGTTCTGATCGGAGGTGCTCAAGTAACCACGCAGGCGCTTGAGGCATGCGTGCGTCGTGGTGTTCGGATCAGTTCAGTGGGGATGTCCGGCAGGGTGCGGTTCGTCGTCAGCGGTGTCACCGGCGGCAACGTCCACCTGCGATCGGCGCTCTATGGGGCGGTCTCGGATGCAGCTCATTCCCTCTCGCTGGCGAAGACGTTCGTAGCCGCGAAGCTCCAGAACAGCCGCAAGGTCGTGGAACGCTGGGCCCGCGACGAGCGGGACTCCTACGAGGCCGATGGTCTGACCAAACGAGCGCGGCAGATCGGCGAGCGTGTCGGGCGGTTGGCCGGCGCGGAGACCGCGGGCCAGGTACGGGGGGTCGAAGGCGACGCCGCCCGCATCTACTTCGGAGCGGTTGGACAGGCCCTCTCGAGGTGCGAGCTCCGGTTCTCGAAGCGAAACCGGCGGCCGCCACGCGATCCGGTAAACGCGATGTTCGGCTTCTGCTACGGACTTCTCGTCACCGAGTTCATCGGCGCGACGGAGAGTGTCGGGTTGGACTACCAGATGGGCTTCTTCCATCGGCCACGGTCCGGCAGACCTTCCTTGGCCCTCGATCTTGCGGAGGAACTGCGTGCTCTGACGGACCGCTTTGTGGTGTCCTTGGTGCGGCGGCGGCAGGTTGGGCACGCCAGCTTCGTTCGCACGCCGGGCGGCGGCGTCTATCTCACCGACGATGGCCGGGCCGGCCTGATCAAGGAGTGGGAACGCCACAAGGAGACCGCCGTGCTCCACCGGGTGTCGGGCCGACGGGTCGGTCGGTGGGCGCTGCCGTCGATTCAGGCGACCCTGCTGGCGCGCCACCTTCGAGGCGATCTGCCGGTCTATCCGCCGTTCGTTCTCGCTTGAGCGATGGACGTCCTCGTCACCTACGACATCGCCGATACGGAGGGCAAAGGTGCGTCGCGTCTCAGGCGGGTCGCACAGGTTTGCGAGAAGTACGGCCAGCGTGTGCAGATGTCTGTCTTCGAGTGTCGATTGTCGCCAGTGCGGTTGGCTCGCATGCTTGGCGAGGTGCAGGACGAAATCGATAGCAGCCGGGACTCGGTGATCGTCTACCGTTTCGCCGGGCCGATCGAGGACGCCCGTAGCCGCTTCGGCAAGGGTGAGGATCGGGAAACCGGGGAGCCCTGGATCGTCTGATGTGTTGTGCGAACCTCCGGTGATTCGGGCGGGGCATGGCCAGTGTTCCACTGGACCTGGCTTTTACCGGCAGTAGCGGCGAAGATCTGGGCGATTCTCTTTGCCGAAACAGGCCGACTTGGCTGAAGAATGGGCTTGTCCCGGCGCCCATGCCCACCGGCGTCGTCAAGTCGCTGTGGCACGGAACGGTTCTGTAGCCTTAGCACTGTCGTCGGGGCCTATGCTCCGACCTTCGTTGAGCGCCCCCGGATCGGCGACCGACGGCGAGCCGCCGACGACGCCTGTCGTCGGGGCCTATGCTCCGACCTTCGTTGAGCGGCCTGGGACCAGACGGCCGAACGCGGCCGCGACCTCTCCTGTCGTCGGGGCCTATGCTCCGACCTTCGTTGAGCGGGCGGCGACGTGACGATCGTGTGGAAGTGATCCGCCTGTCGTCGGGGCCTATGCTCCGACCTTCGTTGAGCGGACCTGCTCGTGAGACGGCAGTTCGTCAACAAGTCCTGTCGTCGGGGCCTATGCTCCGACCTTCGTTGAGCGTTCTACTGGTCCGGCTCGCTCGTCTCCGCCAATACGACTGTCGTCGGGGCCTATGCTCCGACCTTCGTTGAGCGGACCTGGACGGCTACCAGTTCGACGTTCTCGGCCGTCTGTCGTCGGGGCCTATGCTCCGACCTTCGTTGAGCGATGGCGACGTAGGCGGTGGCGGCACCGGAGTTGGGCTGTCGTCGGGGCCTATGCTCCGACCTTCGTTGAGCGCTTCGAGCCCACGCGATCGCCGACTACCTGGCCGACTGTCGTCGGGGCCTATGCTCCGACCTTCGTTGAACGCGCTATCCGGCTTCGATCGAGAACCGCATCGTCGCCTGTCGTCGGGGCCTATGCTCCGACCTTCGTTGAGCGCTCGAGGACTTCCCCTAGTGGGCCTCAATATCGCACTGTCGTCGGGGCCTATGCTCCGACCTTCGTTGAGCGCGCTGCCACGTCTCCGCGTTCGCCGCCGGCGCCGCCTGTCGTCGGGGCCTATGCTCCGACCTTCGTTGAGCGTGGTCGACGATCCGGCAGTAGCACCGGGGGCAGGTCTGTCGTCGGGGCCTATGCTCCGACCTTCGTTGAGCGAAGCCATCTGCGCCCCTTGCAACATGGCTAAAAGCGCTGTCGTCGGGGCCTATGCTCCGACCTTCGTTGAGCGTGGAAGAAGACGTTAGAGAGCTGGCGGAACAGGTTCTGTCGTCGGGGCCTATGCTCCGACCTTCGTTGAGCGTCGTTTGCCGGTCGCAGTGTTCGTAGCCGACCGAGCGCCTGTCGTCGGGGCTTATGCCCCGACCTTCGTTGAGCGGGGAAGCTCCGGCAGATGGTCCAAGGCTTCGCCTACTGTCGCTGGAGCCTCTGCTCCAGCCTTCGTTGAGCGGACGTAGTGAACCGGCTCTTCGAGCGGGAGGAGACCACGGTCGCTGGGGTACACGCGGCCTTCGCTAGACTCGCGACGGCCAAGTTCCTGCCACGCGAGACGGCGGCGTCGTCGACCTTCCGCGCCTGAGGATCACGGGGTTCCGTGGCTTCAAGCACTTGACCATTCCACGTCTGGGGCGGGTCACGTTGCTTGCCGGGCGGAACGGTGCCGGCAAGACGACGGTGCTGGATGCCGTTCGCGTCTATGCCGCGCGAGGTCGCCCGAGTGTTCTCGCAGATCTCCTCGAGGAACGCGAGGAACTCGCCACCGGCCTGGACAAGAACCGAGGACCGTTGATGGTCCCGGATGCGGCGGCACTCTTCCACGGGCGGGACGAGTCACTGAGCGACGGAATCGCGATTGGTCCCGGGCCGGACGAGAAGGACCTCAGGTTGGCATGTTCGGCACGGGATGACTGGACCGACGAAGAGAAGCCCCTCAAGGTCGACCGGGACGCCCTGAGAGTGGAGTATGGCGGTTGGAAGGGCTACGCGCCTTGGTCGCTCATGGGCGATTCGTCCTCCGTTCTTCTTCCGCTGGCGGGGCCGAAGCGGTTTGACGATGCCGGTTGGCCGGAGTCGGTCAAGTGCGAGTCGTTCGGTCCGGGCCTGCCGGACAACAGGCATCTGGCCGGTCTCTGGCGCCTCGTTGCCCTGACCGACGACGAGGACTTCTTGGTGCAAGAACTCAGGCGCAGCCTTGGCGAGAACGTGCAACGGATAGGCGTCGTCGATGACAACGGAGGCCAGCCGGCCTCGCTCTCGAGGCGTGGGGTGATCGTGAAGCTGCGGGGGCACAGTCGCCCCGTGCCGCTGAAGAGCTTCGGCGACGGCGCCGTGCGGCTGTTCGGCGTCGCCCTGACGCTGACCCACAGCCGCGGAGGCCTCCTTTTGATCGACGAGGCGGAGAACGGCCTGCACCACACCGTCCAGGCCGACCTCTGGCGGATGGTCCTCCGGGCCGCTCACGAAGGCAACGTGCAGGTCCCGGCCACAACGCATAGCTGGGACTGCGTCGCGGGTTTCGAAGTCAGGTAGGCGATCGGCGTGGCGAACGGGCGCATCCTCCTCGTGGAGGGAGAAGACGACGAACATGTCGTCAAGTTTGCCCGGTGCGCCGGGATCCCGTGGCACGATCGTCCCAGGTCCCCGTCGGGTAGGCGTCTTGTTGATGCCGGACAACCACAGCTCGGGAGAACTGGAGGACTTCGCCCGCGGACTTGTCCCGTCGGCGGACCGCGTATGGCCGCTGGCCGAGCAGTACATCGAGGGCATTCCCCAAGAGGACCGAAGGTTCAAGCCCGGCAAGATCTCGAAGGCCAACCTCTACGCGTGGCTCGCTTCACGGGAACAGCCGCAGCGAATGGGTGCGGCCATCGGCGCCGGCGACCTCGACGCCGACGCTCAACTCGGCCAGCAGTTCGCGGAGTGGTTGAGCGAGTTGTTTGGGGAGTGTTTGCTTTCGAGAACAAGCCCTATGCACATCAGAACCCTGACCAGGTGACCTGCTACCTGAGATACCTCAGCCGGCGCTCCCAGCACCTTGCTCGGCGCGTCGCACTGGATCGGATCGGGTTCAGTGGTGACAAGGTGCTGTTCTAGGATTCACACTCTGGAAGAAGAAGTAACGTGGCCAAGCCGTCGAGGATCCTGTTTCACACTGCTGCCGTCATCGGTCTGTATCTCGCGTTCTCCTTCGCGATGTTCCTGGGACTCCAGGTCAGTCCGGTCTACGGCAGCATCGGCGTCGTGGCGTTTGCCGCTCTGGCCGCGCTCTACGTCTACATCGGCTTCATCAGGAAGGGCTTCATCCGGAAGTAGCGAACCCAGGACTCGAGGCAAGACTAGCCCGGTAGCTACCCCTCGCCCGCATCCGGCATGCGATAGCCGACACCGCGCTCGTTGAAGATCCAGGTCGGGCGCTCGGCGTCCTCGCCGAGCTTGCGGCGGAGGCTCCTCACGAACACGCGTACCCGGTTCGGGCCGGCGCTGCCCGCCTTGCCCCACACCTGGCGGAGCAGCGTCGCGTAGGTCATGACCCGCCCGGCGTTGAGCGAGAGCACGCGCAGGAGGTCGAACTCGGTCGCGGTGAGGTCCAGTGCGCGCCCCTCGACCGTGACCCGGCGGCTCTCGTAGTCGATCGAGAGCTCGCCCAGCACGAAGGGCGCGGGCCGCTCTTGCCGGCGCAGCGCCGCCCGCACCCGCGCGGCGAGTTCGGTGGGCGAGAAGGGCTTGACGATGTAGTCCGCGGCGCCGGCGTCGAGCGCTCTCGCGACGGTCTCGTCGCGGCCGTAGACGGAGATGAAGATGACCGGCAGGTCGGAGAGCTCGGGAGTCTCGCGCATCAGTTCGATGCCGTCGGCGCCGGGCAGCGCCAGGTCGAGCACGGCGAGCGCGGGCTTCTCTTCGCGCAGCAGGCGCGCGACCTCGCCGGGCTCGCCCGTGACCACGGGCGCGTAGCCCGCGGCCGCGAGCGCGTCGCGCACCAGGCGCAGCATCCGGGGGTCGTCGTCGACCACGAGGATGCGGGTGGCCCCGGGTCCGTCGTTGGGCGCGGGTCGGTCCGGGGAGGGGCCGCCCGCCTCGGCGCCGTCGCCGTCGACCACCGGCAGGGTGAAGACGACGGTCGTGCCCCGGCCGGGGCCGGCGCTCTCGGCCCGGATGCGCCCGCCGTGGGCCTCCACGAGCCCCTTGCAGATGGCCAGGCCCAGGCCGTGGCTCGGCCTTCGCGCCGTCGCCTCCTCCGGGGCGATGTGCTTGCGGAAGAGTTGCGCCAGCCGCTCCGGCGCCAGGCCCTGGCCCTCGTCGGAAACCGACACCGCGACATGGCCGTCCTCGACCGCCGCGGAGACCCGGATGGCGGACGTCTCCGGAGCGTGGCGCGCGGCGTTGGCGAGCAGGTTGTTCAGCACCTGCGCCACGCGCCGCCGGTCGGCCATCACCCGGGGAAGGTCCGGCGGCAGGTCGACGACGACACCCTGGCGCGCGCCGCCGCTCACGAACGTGTTCCGCGCGCGCTCCACCAGGTCGGCCACCGCCGAGGGCTCGGGTGACACCGAGAGCGTGCCCGCCTCGATGTGGCCGGCATCGAGCAGGTCGCCGACGAGGCGGCGCATGTGGTCGGCCTGCTCGACGATGAGGCGGTGGAACTCGCGCGCCTCCGCCGGGTCGAGCGCCGGGGCTTCGTCCAGCAGCGTCATCGCCGAGCCCTTGATGGCGGCAAGCGGCCCGCGCAGCTCGTGGCTCACCAGGCCCAGGAACTCGGTCCGCAGCCGCTCGATCTCGTCGAGCGGCGCCAGGTCCTGAACCGTTACCACCACCGAACCGACGGCGTCGCCGTCGGCGGGGACCGGCGCCGCGTCGATCAGCGTCCGGATGCTGCGCCCGTCCGGCACCGAGAGCACCATTTCCTCGGCGCGTAGCGTCTTGACGCCGCTGAGTTGCTGCGCGATGGGGAACTCGCTCAGGGACATTTCGCTGCCGTCGGCGCGCCGGATGGACAACACTTCCAGGAGCTGTTCGGGCGGTTGGCCGGGCGTGCGGAGGCTCTCCGCGATGCGCCTCATCTCGCGGTTGATCGACACCGGCCGGCCGCTCTTCGCGTCGAAGACCACCACCCCGACCGGCGACGTCTCGATCAGAGCCTCGAGGTCGGCGCGGACGCGCCGCTCGCTGTGGTAGGTCCGGGCGTTGGCGATGGCGGAGGCGGCCTGGGAAGCGAACAGCGCCAGCACCTCCTCGTCCTCGCCGGTGAACGCTTCGCCGTCCGCCTTCTCGGCGAGGGAGAAGCTGCCGGCCTCCATGCCCCGGTGACGCATCGGCATGCTCGCGAAGGTCTGGGAGATGGTCCAGGGAGACTCGATACCCAGCGCGTGGACGTAGCGCGGGAAGTCGGCCACCCGCACCGGCCCGTCCAGGTTGCGCAGATGCTCGAACAGGCGGGCGTTGCCGGGCCAGGCTAGCTGTTCCCGTTCCTCCTCCGGGGTGAGGCCCGAGAACAGAGGCTCGTGCGGGACGCCCTCCTCGTCGAGAATGACGATGACGCCCTTGCGGGCGCCGGTCAGGACGCGGGCGCTCTCCACCACTTCGCCGAGCACGGTGTCGAGGTCGAGGCTGGCGCTGATGCGCCGGATGGCGGCGATGAGGGTGGAGACGCGGTCACGCGGCGCCTGGTTCTGCCGGTTCGGATCGTCGGACTTCGTCATGGTCTTTCGATTCTAATCGAAACGACATCTAATCGGCGAATATCGACACGAACACCAAACGCGCCCTCCTCCTGGCCACCATCGCATTGGTCGCCTTCCCACGGCAGGCGCAGGCGCAGGATCCCGATCCTCCGGCCAACCTTCGGGTCACCGCGAAGACCGATGTGAGCCTCACCGCGGCGTGGGACTCTTCCGGTATGGGCTTTACCTACGACGTCGAACGGTCTCAGGCCGGGAACGTGGATCCCTTCGACCGGATAGCAACCGCTTCCGAGGGCACCACGGTCATCGCTGGAGGACTGAGTTCGTCAACCGCGTACACCATCCGGGTGAGGGGTTGCGCCCCGCCTCCGACGGTTCAGTGCAGCGACTGGGCGACGGTCACCGCGTCCACCCTGCTGCCGGCTCCGACGAACATGGAGCTTGTCCGCCTTGGCGCGCAGCTACAGGCCCGATGGCATCTGGTGTACGGCGCCAGCGGCTACAAGATCCAGTGGAAGTCCGGCACCGAGGACTACGACCCGGTGCGTCGCCAGGTCAAGGTATCCGCGACAACAGGACGGAGGATCATCTTCGGCCTGATCCACGGCGTGGCCTACACGATGCGCGTCATCGCGACCCAGGAGGGCGGCGACGACAGCCTGCCTTCCGCCGAAGCGACGGGCTTCGCCGGACTCAACCCCTGGCCGCCGGAGCGCCTGGTGGCGGGGAGCACGGCCGCCGAGAATCAGGACGTGCTCGTGTGGGACTTGCCGACCCGCAAGGGCAGCGGCATCGCCAACTACGAGCTTCAGCGCAAGGAGGCCACGGAAACCGGCTGGCATACCGTCACCAGCACCATTGAACCCACGGCCACGACCTACACCGTGGACAAGCGGAGTTGGGACGTGGGCTACGACTACCGGATCCGGTCCGTCTTCCGCCTGCTCGTCAGCCACTGGTCCAACAGGCCCAGGGTGGCCGGGCGGCCCTCCGGCCTCGCCGCCCTGAGGGCGACGGGGGCCACGAACGAGGTGGGCGTGCGGCTGAATTGGGGCTGGCCGTCGAACGACGCCGGCAGTTACATCAAAGGCTACGTCGTGGAGTGGCGGCCGCACGCGACCGGAAACTGGGACGACAGCCAGGCAACCGGCAGCAAGACGGTCGGCATGGTCACGTCGACGTCCATCACGGCATCCGACGGCCTCCAGCCTGGCACTGCCTACAACTTCCGCTACCTCGCCTACAACCGGGACCGCCAGAGCTACTACACGCCGGACGACGGCTCGGTCGCGGCGACGACGATCGACGGGGCGAACCTGTCCATCGCCGACGCGAGCGCGGCCGAGGGCGATCCGGTGACCTTCACGGTCAGCCTTTCCGCAAAGTGGACGGTGCCCGTGACGGTCGACTACACGCTCTCGAACGGCACGGCGACACGGCCGGACGACTACGTGGTGAAGGGCGGCCAGGTGACGATCCCGACCGGCGACACCAGCGTGACCTTCACGGTGAACACGGCGGAGGACGGGCTGGACGAGTTCGACGAGACGTTCTTGGTGACCCTGCATGCGCCTCCGGGCGGGTTGCCGGCGAACGTGGAGGTTGCCGGCTCCGACGCCACCGTCACGATCACCGACGACGATGCGGCAGCCGGCGCGCCCACCGGGCTGACGGCGACGGCGAGGGTCGCATCCGTGGACCTGAGCTGGACCGCGCCGAGCGACCTCGGGACGCTCAACGGTACGGCGGCGTCCATCACCGGCTACCGCTACCGCATCGCGACCTCGTCCTCCGACATCCTCTCGGCAGTGTGGTTCGAGACGGGCAGCGCGAGCCCGTCGCACACCGTGGGTGTCGGCGCGACGGGCGACCACTACTTCCAGGTGCAGGCCCTCAACGGCGTCACCGATACCGCCGGCAACCCGGCGGGGCTGTTCTCGAACGTCGATTCCGCCGCGGTGACACAGCTCGAACCCGACCCGGAGCCAGAACCCGACCCGGAGCCGGAACCGGAGCCCGATCCGTACCCTGAGCTCGATCTCGACCCCGGTCCGTTGCCCGAGCCGCCGTCGGGGGAGGGCTTCAGCTCCTGCGTGCCGACGTCGGCGCGCCTGGCGTTCGGCGACTACCGGGTCAGCGTGTGCTACGAGACGCCGGCGGGCGAAACGGGCGAAGGCCGGGCCGGGGTGTGGACCTCTGGTCAGTCGGGCCTGTTGTGGTTCTTCGACCGCGGCAACGTGGAGGTGTTGGTCAAGGTGCTCGACGGCTGCGAGATCGACGGCCACCGTTGGGTGTTCCTGGCGCCGGTCACCGACATCGCCTTCAACCTGTACGTTTCCGACGGCGGTGAGCTGGTGTGGTCGCACCACAACCGGCAGGGCGAAACGACGGCGGTGGCGAGCGACACCGCGGCGTTCCCGTGCGCGGAGGGCGCCGTCGACGCGGACGCCGACGCCGATGCTGCCCTGGCGGCCGCCGCCGAGGCCGTTGACGCGGCCGCCGCCGGTGAGACCAGCGCCGCCGCCGTCTACGCCGCGGCCCGCGAGGAGCCGGGCCGGTTCACGGACTGCGAGCCCGAGACGACCCCGCTCGTCTTCGGAGACCACCGCGTGAGCCTGTGCTACGAGACGCCGGCCGGCGAGACCGGCGACGCGAAGGCCGGCATCTGGGCCTCGGGCCAGGCGGGGCTGCTGTGGTTCTTCGACCGCGGCAACGCGGAGGTGCTGATCAAGGTGCTCGACGGCTGCTCGATCAACGGCCACCGCTGGGTGTTCGTCGGCCCCGTCACCGACGTGGCCTTCAACCTCGTCGTCACCGACGGCGAGGGCAGGTCCTGGACCCACCGCAACGCCCAGGGCGTGACGGCGCAGACCAGGGCCGATACCGCCGCCTTCGCTTGCCGCGAGTAACGGCAAAGCCGTCGCCGAGGCCTGTGCGGGCGGCCGCCGTTCCTAATCAAAACGACACTAGATACGGCAAGCTGAACACGCCATCCTAACGCTTTCTTTCGTAGCGTGGTCGCATGTCCACGAGGTGCGTCCGCCTTCGTACAGTGGGTGCCTTCCGTGTCGCAGCCTTCGCGCCGCTGGCGTTCGTCGTCCTGACGCCCGAGGCGCAGGCGCAGTCGCAGGCGCCGTCCGTGCCGACCAACGTCCAGGCGACGGCGGCATCCCCGACGAGCATCAGGGTCACGTGGGACGCTTCGACCTCCGGCAGTGTCGACAACTACAACTTCCAGGGCAAGCGTAGTACGAACCAGTTCTGGCAGGGCAACACGTTCAGCACAGCGGGCAACGTCTCCGAGTACACCCTGGATCGCGTCAGCTTCACGACGCCTCTGGCGCCTGGAACGGCCTACGACGTCCGAGTGCGCGCCTGCCGCAGTCAGGGCATGCACCCGGAGCCCTCAATCGAGTCGTGCAGCGGTTGGGTAACCGTCGAGAATGTCGCGACGTTCGCATTCGCCGCGCCGACCCTGTCAGCGATGCCGGTCACCGCCACCTCTGTGCGGCTCACCTGGACCGCACCCAGCGGCAGCCCGACGGGCTACCGCTACGAGTGGAAGGCGAGCACGACCGCGAGCTGGACCGGCGCGAGCGGCATGGATGCGGGCGGCAGCGCCACCGGAGCCGACGTAGACAGCCTGGATCAGCACACCCCCTACGACTTCCGCGTCCGCGCCATGAGCTCGGCGGGCAACGGCGTCTGGTCCAACGTCCGAACCGTCGCCGGGCGGCCGCAGTCGCCGGGCAACTTCGCGGCTACGGCGTCCACGACGGAAGCTGCGATCGAACTCTCCTGGGCCGCTCCGACCTCCAACGGCGGCAAGGAGTTGACCGGCTACGAAGTTCAGTGGCGGCCGGACGCCAACGGCGACTGGAACCAGCATGGGAACACGGGCAGCAAGACGGTCGCCGGCACCGCCACCAGCGGCCGCGTCACGATCGCCGACGGCCTCCAGCACGCCGCCACCTACAACTTCCGAATCTCCGCAGCCAACGCGGACCGCCGCAGCTTCTGGACGCCGGGCGACGGCTCGGTCGAGGCGACGACGCAGGGACCCGCCCCGCCGACCGATTTTTCCGCCGGCGCTCCGTCGAAGACGTCGGTCACTGTCTCCTGGAGAGCCGGTTCGCAGGATTCGAACCGGTTCGTCCTCCAGATTCGCGAGGGCTCGACGGGCAGTTGGTCCAATGTCGACCAAAGCGGTCGAAGCGAGATAGCCGGCGCGTACCTGCTCAACGTGTTCGGTCTGCATCCCGGAAGGGAGTACCAGTTCCGGGCGCGCGCCTGCAGGACGGCGGATGACGGCACTTGCGGTGCCTGGACCGCCACGGTCTCGGAGACGACCAAGCCCCCGGCCTTCCCCGCCGCGCCCGGCAACTTCCAGGCAACGCCGGGAGAACGACGGACGGGGCTCAGCGACACCCAAGTCTACCTCGATTGGGACCATGTCACCGCAACGGGCGACGCCACGCTCACCGGCTATCGCTACGAGTGGAAGCGGAGCGACGCCTCGACCTGGACCGGAACGGATATCGGCCTGGACCCGCCCGACAGCCACGCCACGGTCGGCTCCCTCGACCGCTCCAGGGGACACGACTTCCGGGTGCGCGCTCGCGGGACCCTGGCCGACGGCCGCCCAGGCGACGGTGCGTGGACCGCGATCACGACCGTCGCCGGCCGGCCCGCCACCCCGACCGGCCTCACCACCTCCGACGTACAGGCCCACCGGGTCACCCTGTCCTGGAACGCGGTGACGGGCGCGAACACCGGCGGCAAGCCGATCAGCAACTACCGCTACGAGTGGCGGAAGTTCGTGCAGGGCCAGGCGATTGGCGACGGCTGGACGGCCCTCGGGACTACGGACACCAGCGTCACCATCCCCGATCTGACGCTGAACACGAGCTACGAGTTCCGGATGCGGGCCGAGAACGCGGACCGGGTGGGCTTCTTCACGAGCGTCGTCTCTGCGACGACGCTGAACCAGGTCTCGGTCTCGATCGCGGCCGCGAGCGCGAACGAGGGCGAACCGCTCACGTTCACCGTGAGCCTCTCGGCGGCCTGGACGGAGAACGTCACCGTCAACTGGGCCACCTCGGACGTCGGGGCCGTCGCCGGCAGCGACTACACGGCGGCGAGCGGTTCGGTGATGATCCCGACAAGCGACACGAGCGCGACCGTCACGGTGGACACGTTGGAGGACGTGCTGGACGAAAGCGACGAGAGGTTCATGGTGACGCTCACCGCTCCGCCCGGCGGGCTGCCGACGAACGTGACGTTCAGCGACGCGGCGGCGACCGGCACGATCATGGACGACGACGATCCGCCGACGCTGTCGGTGGATTCGCCGCGCGTGACCGAGGGCGACAGCGGCACGACGGCGACGATGACCTTCACCTACACGCTCAGCGCGGCCAGCGGGCGGGAGGTGGAGGTGACGGCCTCTCTCGGGGGGCCTGGCGAGACGGCGACGAGCGGGGACGACTACGCGACGGCGCTGCCGGGCGCGTCGCTGAGCTTTGCGTCGGGCGAGACGAGCAAGACGGTCGAGGTGACGGTGAACGGCGACAACGTGGCCGAGGGGGACGAGACGGTCCGGCTCGGCCACGACGCGCCGACCAACGCGGCCTTCGCGAGTGACGTCGAAGTGATCGGCGGAACAGCGGTTGCCACCGGCACCATCGTGGACGACGACACGGCGCCGGCGACGATCGACCTGAGCGTGGACCCGTCCAGCATCGGCGAGGCCGACGGTGCGACCGCCGTGAACGTGACCGCGGCGTTCCCCGTCGGCAGCGACACGATTTCGATGGCCACCGACGTGACCGTCGAGGTGGGTGCGGCGGGCGACAGCGCCACCGAGGGCACGGACTACCAGGCGGTCAGCACGGTCACGGTGACCATCCCGGCCGCGATGCCTAGCGGGACGGGGACGTTCACGCTGACGCCAATCAACGACACGGCCGGCGAGGGCCACGAGACGATCACGGTGAGCGGCACGCCGCCCGCCGGGTTCACGGCGGTCAACGCGGCGACGCTGACGGTGCTGGACGACGACGCGCCGGTGGTGTCGGTGGCGGACGCGGAAGGCACCGAGGGCGGGACGGTGACGTTCACGGTGTCGATCTCCCAGACGATCGCGCAGGACGTGACGGTGAACTGGGCGACTTCGGACGCGCAGGACGGGCATCGGGCCACGGCGGACAGCGATTACACGGCGGTGACGGGCGGGTCGGTGACGATCCCGGCGAACCAGCGGAGCGCGACGTTCGAGGTGGAGACGCTGCAGGACATCCTGGACGAGTACGAGGAGGCGTTCCGGGTGACGCTGTCGGAGCCGCCGGGCGGCCTGCCGCAGACCGCCCAGGGCCGGGTGCTGCTGGCGGCCGATCCGTCGGCGACGGGCACGATCGCGGACGACGATCCGCCGCCGGTGCTGTGGGCGGGGATGCTGGGGATCGAGGCCGAACCGTCGACGGAAGGGGACAGCGGCACGCGGTCGC
>VXZQ01000004.1:118503-220882 GCA_009845425.1 Holophagales bacterium | reverse complement strand
TGCCCGCGGCGCCCGTGAACTCGGGCGCGTAGATGCCGGTGCCGCCCTCCGGCGGCGCCTCGCGATTCGGGTCGCTCGGCGCGTAGTCCTTCTCGAAGTTCCGTCGCCAGTGGTCGGCGATCGCCTGCGCCTGTTCCGGAGTCAGGGTCAGGTTGTCGCCGTACTGCGCGGGCCGCTGCAACGGCGTCAGGGTGGCGATGTCGTAGGTGCCGGAGAGATCGGGCTTGCCATCGTGCCGGCGCGGGATGTCGTCGGACGCGACGATGGCGCCGGCGGCCGCGAAAGCGAGCAGGGTCGTGAGAGTGAGAGTGCGTCGTGCCATGTGCGGCGTCCTCCGGTTTCTGGTTGCGGACGGTGTTCCGGATTGTAGCCGCAAACTGGCCCGACAGTCAGGAACTGTCGGGTTCGACGATCCGGTCGGTCGTCGTATCGCGCCGGATCTCGAACCAGCGCCGGCAGCCCTGGGCGTGGAACCAGCGCTCGGTGACCACGCCTTCCTCGTTGTCGTGGTGGAAGGCGAAGTCCAGATCGCGCTCGTCCGGGTCGGTCAGGTGGTCCGGTACGCGCCGGATCTCGCCGTGGACGAACTCGTGGACCGAACGGTCGCCGCAGGTTGGGCACGGGATGCGCAGGCTCATGGCTAGTGCGTCCCCGCCGACCCGCGGTCCGCCATCGTGCGGTCGCGGGCGAAGCGATCGAGCCCGAACGGCGCGATCAGTTCCGGCACCTCCCCGGTCGCGATGAGTTCCGCCATCTGCTCGCCGCCGGCGGGAATCGCCTTGAAGCCCCAGGTACCCCAGCCGGTCGTGATGTAGAAGCCGGGCACGCCCGTGTGCCCCATGATCGGCGAGTAGTCGGGGCTCATGTCGCAGACGCCGGTCCACTGCCGCAGCACGCGGAGGTTCGACATGAACGGGAGCAGGCAGAGCGCGCGCCGGCAGACGTCCTGCACGAAGTCGTGGCTCGAGCGGTAGGAGAAGCTGGGTTGCGGGTCGATCTCGGCGCCGAGCAGCATCTCGCCGCGGGCGGTCTGCGAGGCATAGAAGAAGAGTTCCGACGAGGCGACGATGGGCCCGAACTGCTGCAGGTAGTGATTCGTGACGAACGCCTGCAGGCGGTGCGTGCGGATGGGCAGCCGAAGGCCCGCCATGGCCGCGATGCGGCTGACGTGGCCGCCGACCGCCGAGACGACAGCGCCGGCGGCGATGTCGCCCGACGCGGTCCTGACGCCGGCGACCCGATCGCCGTCGATGATCAGGCCGTCCACTGGCATGTTCTGGTGGACGTGGGCGCCGTGCTCCATCGCGCCTTCGGCGAGCGCCCAGACCACCCGGTCGTGACGGGCGGTGGCCCCCTGCGGGTGGTAGGAGGCGCCCAGCACCGGCCAGCGGCCGCCGCCCGACATGTCGAGTTGCGGGCAGAGTTCCTGGACCTGCGCCGGCCCGACGAACTCGGTCTCGGCGCCGAACTGGGTGTTCAGTTTCGCTCGCATCCGTTCGGCTCGCACGGCGGCTTCCGAGTGCGCCATCCAGAGAAGCCCCTTGGCCTGATGCATGAGCCAGCGGTCCGTCTCTTCTTCCAGGCCCCGATAGAGGTCGACGCTCCGCTGGTAGAAGCGGACGGCGGCCGGGATGCCGTAGTTGGCGCGGATGATCGTCGTGTTCCGTCCCGAGTTGCCGCCGCCGATGTAACCGCGCTCGAAGACGGCGACGTTCGACATCCCGTGGCGCGTCGCCAGGTAGTAGGCGGTGGCCAGCCCGTGTCCGCCAGCCCCGACGATCACCACGTCGTAGCTCTTCTTCGGCGGCCGCCAGGTCAGCTTCATCTGGCGCTCGACGAACTCGTTCATGCGGCGTCCCCGTCAGTCTCCTCGAGCGAGCGGGTCAGGCGGCGCTGAAAGGCGGACGCGAACGGGGCCGGCGTGAGGATCAGGGTCCTCCCGGCGTCAAACCAGAGCTTGGCCGGGATGCCGGCGATCTCGCCCTGGGCGAAGGCCGGCCGCGCGCTGGGTCGCCGCCACTCGCACTCGCGGTCCAGGAACCGCTCGGCGGTGGCTTCGTCTAGCCAGACGTAGCTGAACGCGGTTTCGCGTTCGACGATCGCGTGCGGATCGCCGGCTACGTCGAAGTCCGGCGACGCTGCAACCAGGAGTTCGTCGGGAGCGGTGCGGAAGGCGCGTGCGCCGGCGGGCCAGGGCGGCTCGGCGACCACCGCGTCGAGAGCCGCGGGTGTGGCCGACACGCGGGTCGCTTCGAGCCGGCGCAGCCGCGGCGGTTCGGATGGCGCTTCGGCACCGAGGTCGGTTGCCTCCGGACGCGCAATCGGGAACTCACGGAGGTCCTGCGGCGACTCACTGGCTATGTCGACGGCTGCCCGGGCCCGTTCTCCCTCCGGGTCGTACGTCGGGCCGTCGACGCGTCGGGCCGGTCGGCCGTCGATCGTGACCTCGTGGGGCAGGCTGCCCTCTGCGTCCAGGTAGAGCCAGCCGAGCATCGGCGTACCGCCGCCTGCCGCCGTGCCGGCGTCGGACGTCACGTAGCCGGCGTAGCGGTCGCCGTCATGGATCGCCGCGCCCTCGGCGGACGGATCGGCCGCCTGCCGGACCGGAGGATCCTCCATCCGGAGTGCGACCAGCCGCTTGTCGAGCGGTCGTTTGTTCGTCCGCAGGATGGCCTGGCGGCCAACGAAGTCGCCCTTGTTCAGGTTGACTGCCCACCCGTGGGCGAGGCGGCGCGGGGTCGAGTCGTAGTCCGTGTCCTGGCCGATCACGATGTGGCCCTTCTCGAGCCGCAGACGGAGCAGGGTCTCGAGGCCGTGGGGCTGGACGTTGAACCCGGCGCCCGCCGCCAGCAGCCGCCGCCACAGTTTGCAAGCGTCGGCGGCTGGATGGTGGAGCTCGTAGGAGAGCTCGCCCGTGAAGCTCAGGCGAACGACCCGGCAGTCGACTCCGGCAACGCGCACCTGCCGGTGCCGGCCGAACGCGGGCAGTTCCCTGGCGCCGGCACTTGCCAGCAGCCGGGCCGCCTGCGGTCCCGTGACGTTGATCGCCGCCAGCGACGCCGTCTGGTTCAGGATGCGGACATCGCAGCCGAAGGCCTCGGCCCAGTCGCGCAGCCACAGCTCGAAGAAGCCGGCCCCGCCGGAGGTCGAGGTCAGGAAGAAGCGGTCGCCGGCGTCCTGGTCCGGTTCCCGGCAGAGCATCCCGTCGTCGAGCAGGTAAGCCCGTTCGTCCAGCATGAGGACGTAGCGGCAGCGGCCGGGACGGATCGTCGCGACTTTGGTGGGAACGATCCGTTCCAGGAACGCTTCGGCGTCCGGCCCGGAGATCGCCATCTTGCCGAGCGAACTCACGTCGCCGAGCGAGACGCGCTCGCGCACGGAGCGGTACTCGTCGTCCTTCCGGCCGTAGGTCCAGGGCCGCCACCAGCCGCCGGCGCGGTCCATCCTCGCGCCGAGGCTCAGGTGCTCGTCGTGGAGAGGCGAGCGCGCGGTCACGGTCGTGTGCGCGCCGGCGGCCAGTTCGCGCACGGTCAGTTGCCGGTTGAGGGGCCGTGCTGTGAACGCGGGCTGAAGGCGGCCTCCCCGCTCCAGCAGGAAGCTCCGGAGGTAGGGCAGGCAGACGCCGCCCTGGCAGGTGCCGGTGCCGGCGAGTGTCGCCCGTTTGAGCAGCTCCATCTCGTGGAAGCCGCGTTCCCAGACGCCATCCAGGTCGGCAACGGTGACGCGGCTGCACGGGCACACCGTTCCCTCGCGGGGGCAGGAAGGGAGTTGGGGTTCGGCCGCCGCGCTGCCGACGACTCGCACCGGCAGGTCCGAGGCCATCCGGGCCAGCGCGTTGCGTGGATTGCGACCGAGGCCGAGGATGGCCGTGTCGCATTCGATCCGCTCTTCGGTGGCGCCGGCATCGCCGTGCCGCCGGACGACCACCGCCTCGACCCGGCCGTCGCCCTCGAAGCGGACGAGCTCCCAGCCGCCTTCGCCGACCGGGAAGTGGGCGACCAGCGAGTCGGCCGGCAGGCCCGCCGGCCTCTCACCCACGGCGACGGCGCGTCCCAGGTCGATACCGGCCGCGACAAGCTCCGCGGCTGCCCGCGCGGTGACCAGTCCCTCCAGATCGCTGCCGGGAACGACGGGCTGAATCTCCGCGGCGCCCGTGGCGATGACGATCTCGCGCCGCGGATGGACGTGGAGCACGCGCCCCGCCTGATCGGAGGCGACGACCAGCGGTCCGGGGTAGACCCCGGTCACGTGCTGCCCCTCGCGCGCGTCCAGGGTGACCACACCCAGGCCTCCATCCCTGGCCTCCCGCGCGGCCTCGCGCCCCGACTTCCCTTGACCAATGACGACCGTGTCGCAATGGACATGGCGCACCGGCGCCGCGTTCCCGGCCGACATCGGCTCGTCGGAAAGCAGGGCCGGTTCCTCGCCGCCGAGGTGGTCGCGCGTCACCTTCATGCCGGCCGCGGTCCCCACTTGGCAACTCCGCGTATAGGCGACGCCGTCGACCGTCACAAGGCAGTTCGGGCAATCCCCTCCCAGACACAGGCACCCGCCGCCGGTCGGATGCAGCCCGGCGCGAACCAGCGCCTCCAGCAGACTGTCGCCCGCCCGGGCCTCGACTCGCTGCCCGTCCACCTGGAGAGTGGTCATCGGCGGGAATGGTACGCGCACGGCTAACTCGCTGCGGCGCTACGATTGCGGCCGGCTCATGACTCCCTCCCTCTCCGGTCAGGTGATTCTCGTCACCGGTTCGACCCGCGGCATCGGCCGGGCGACCGCCGAGGCCGCGGCCGCGCGCGGCGCGACCGTCGCCGTGCACGGGCGGGAACTCGCCCAGGTCGAGGCGGTCTGCGGCGAGATCGGTTCGGAGAGCGTCCTGCCTCTGGCGGCCGACTTCGACGATCCGGCCAACGCCGCGGCCCTGGTCGAACAGGTGGTCGAGCGCTGCGGCCGCATCGACGGTCTGGTCAACAACGCGGGGGGAGGCCGCCCGGTCGCCTTTCGTGGTCTCGACCTGGATTCCTGGCGCGCGACCCAGCGCGTGAACCTGGAGTCGACTTTCGCCGCGTCCCGCGCCGCCTACAAGGTCATGCGCAAGGCGAAGGGCGGCAGCATCGTCAACATGGCCTCGCTGGCGGCTCACGGCCCGGGAGCGTGGATGGGCGCCGACTACGCCGCGTCGAAGGCCGGGATGGTCAGCCTCACCCGCAGCCTCGCCCTGGAGGCGGCCCGCTTCGGGGTCCGCTGCAACGCGGTGTCGCCCGGCTTCATCGAGACGGACATGACGACCGAACTCTCGGACGACCAGCGGCAACGGCTGCGGGTGCCGCTCGGGCGCCTGGGGACGCCGGCGGAGGTCGCCGCCTGCGCGGTCTTCCTGCTGTCGTCGGAGTCGTCGTACGTCACCGGCCAGGTGATTCACGTCAACGGCGGGTTGTCGATGTATGGCTGAACCCCGTCGCGTCGCGGTCACCGGTCTCGGCGTTGCCTGCGCCATCGGCACGGACATCGAGTCGTTCCGGACCAGCCTGTTCGCCGGCCGGGGCGGCCTCGCCAGGCTCCGGTCGCTCGATACGTCCGAGATGAAGGTCGGAATCGGCGGCGAGGTCGATCCGGAATTCGTCCCGGCCGGGCTGAAGCGACTGCGCCGTCGACCGGCGGACCGGGCGGTCGACCTGGGTCTGGTGACCGCAGCAGAGGCGCTCGAGGACGCGGGCCTGATCGACGGCGCTCCGCCTTACGAGCCCCAGCCGGTGGCGGTGATCCTGGGTACGGCGGTCGGCGCGGCCGAGAGCAACACGACGCTGCAGCAGCGCTTCGCGGAACGCGGCGTCCGCGGCCTGCGCCCGACCAGCGTGCCGCGCGTCATGGACAACGCGATCTCGGGCGGCATCTCCATCCACTTCCGGCTCACGGGCGCCAACTTCGTCGTCATTTCGGCGTGCACGTCGGCGACCAACGCGATGGGCACGGCTTACCGGATGGTGCGGCACGGCTACGCCGACACCGTGCTGACCGGCGGCGCCGACGGCTTCTTCGACCCGTTCTACTACGGCGTCTGGAACAACCTGGGGGTGATGTCGAAGAACCCCGATCCGGCGCGGGCCTGCCGGCCGTTCGACGCCGACCGCGACGGCTGCGTCCTCGGCGAGGGCGCCGGCATGCTGGTGTTCGAGTCGTGGGACCAGGCTCGAAGCCGGGGCGCCCGGATCCGGGGCGAAATCGTGGGCTACGGCGAGTCGTCCGACGCCACTCACATCACCAGCCCCAGCGCCGAGGGCCAGGCGGTGGCGATGCGGACGGCTCTGGCGTCCGCCGGAATCGAACCGGTTGATCTCGGTGCGGTGAACGCCCACGGCACCGCCACGCTGGCCAACGACGTCTGCGAGAGCGGGTCGATCTGCACGGTGCTGGGCGACGCCGCCGAAGAAGCGCCCGTCTCCGCCAACAAGTCCTACTTCGGCCACACCCTGGGGGCGTCCGGCGCGATCGAGGCGATCGCGTCCCTGCTCGGCATCGAGCAGCGCCGGCTGCCGCCGAACCTGAACCTCGAGAATCCCGACCCGGAGTGCCAGGTGCGCCTCGTGGGCGGCGAGCCGGAGCCGCTCGAACGGCCGTTCGTGATGAAAAACAGCTTCGGCTTCGGGGGCAGTAACGGCGTCCTGGTGCTGGGTCCTGGAGAGTAGGGACAGCTCAGATAGCGCTCGCGGGCGCGGGCGGTTCTCGTGCGAGCCGCCCGCACGACAGGTAGCACCCCCAAGACCTATCTCCCAAATGGGATATGCCCGGGCTCAGTGCTCATCCGTTAGCATGTCGCACTCGCAAGTGGGGCCGGTGTTGAGAGGTGTGCGACTGGTGTATGGCAACGAACCCGAGGTCTTGACCAGCGTCGGGTCGAAGGAGGCGCCCGAGACTTCATGAGAGTCCCGTCGGCGTACTCGGAGTCGTACCCACGGGTGCGTTCCTCCGATCCGGAGGGTGTGGACAGCTACATCCGCCACACGACCATCGGCGACCCCGAGCTCGACCCGGTCCTCGAGGAACTCTCCGACCTGCCGCCAGCGGATCTGCACCGTTACATTCGCGCCATCATCGAGTGGGAGGGCGACACCTTGTGCACCGCGCCTCGGGTGCTCCGCGACTTCTTCGACACCCTCGAAGAACCGACCTGGCTGGACTGGGACGGCCTGGAGCCGGGAATTCGCACGTTCTACAAGAACGCGGATCTCATGCTGGGCGCGTTCGTTACCGGAGTGCTGGTCGAAGGCTTCTCGACCTTGATCGCCAAGTCGTTCAGCATCACGGGAAGGGTGAACTACACCACCAGGCGCCTCAAGCAGAACAACCGCCAGTTGCTGGACATCTTCTTCCCGAGAGGCCTGTACCGAAACGGCGAGGGCTGGAAGCTGTCAGTCCGCGTCCGCTTCGTGCACGGGCGGATGAGAAGCCTGCTCGCGAAATCCCCGGACTGGGACCACGAGGCCTGGGGCACTCCGCTGAGCGCCGCGCACCTGGGCTATGCGATCTCCGTGTTCTCGAAGCGCCTGCTCGACTACTCGACGCTCCTGGGCGCCAAGTTCTCGGAGGAAGAACGCAAGGGCGTCATGGACGTCTGGCGCTACTCCGGCTTTCTCATGGGCATTCCGGAGAGCATCCTGTACGCCTCCGAGGAAGAGGCCACGCGTGTGTACGAGATGGCCTACATCTGCGAGCCGCCACCGAGCGTCGAGTCGGGACACCTGGCGAACACGCTGATCCAGTCGATACCCACCGTTGCGCAGATCAAGGACACAGCCGAAAAGAAGAAGATCGTGAAACTGGCGTACCGCCTTTCAAGAGCGCTCATCGGCAACGAGCTCGCCGACGGCTTCGGGTACCCGAAGCAACGACCCTGGCACGTCGGAACGCTCGCACTGTTCCGGGCCAGACAGCGTCTGCTGCGGCGCTGGTCGGGCGCCGAGACTCTCCGGGCCAACAACATCACCCAGCTCCTCCAGATCTCGGTGTACGACGAGGGGGGCCTCAGCTACAGGATGCCCGACCACGTCAAGGCCGAGGAACAGAATCCCTGGTAGAGGCGCGCTCCTCAGCGGTCAGGCGACTTCCGGCTGACTCTCCGCTGCGCCGGCGCCCGTCGCGATGCGAAGGCGGGCGTGAAGGTTCACGTGCAGCATCGCCAGCGCCGGCACGACCAGCATGAGCAGCGGCGTGGCGATCAGGATGCCGAAGCCGAGCGCCGCCGCCAACGGCACCAGGTGCACGGTCGCGGGGTCCGTCTCGAAGACGAGTGGAGCCACGCCGACGAACGTGGTCACCGAGGTCAGGAGAATCGACCTGACGCGGGCCTTGGCGCCGGCGATGATCGCCTCTTGCGCCGCCAGGCCGGCGCTTCTCTTCTCGTTGATGAAGGTGACCATCACCAGCGCGTCGTTGACGACGACTCCGGTGCAGCCGACCAGGCCCTGCACCGACATGAAGCCGAAACTGAGGCCCAGCAGCAGATGGCCCACGACGGCGCCGACCAGACCCAGAGGAATGGCGGCCATGATGATGAGCGGCTGGGACCAGGATCCGAAGGGAATGGCGATCAGGGCGAAGATGATGATGAACACGAACAGCATCGCGCCCGACAAGGCACCGATGATCTCTCTCTGCTGCCTCTGCTCGCCGCCGACTCCGTAGCCGAAGCCCGGGTGCTCGGCCGCGAGCGGGGCCAGGATGTCCCGCTCCAGAGCGGGCGTGATCAACTGGCCGGTAACGACATCCGGATCCACGTTCGCCGTGACCGTCACGACGCGCCGACCGTCGACCTTGTGAATCGCGGTGGAGGATCGGACGAACTCTGCGGAAGCGACGTGCTTCAGCGGCACTTCCGCTCCGCCGGGCGTGCGCACGACGAACCGCTCTAGGTCCGCGATCGAGCTTCGCTCCTGCTCCGGCAGCCGGAGATACACCCGCATGTCCTCGCGGCCGCGCAGCACCCTGAGGGCCTCGGAGCCGAAGAAGGCGGATCGCGTCTGCTGCGCCAGATCCTCCAGGGTCAAACCCAACGTGCGGGCCGGCGGCTTGAGTTCCAGTTGAATCTCCCTGAATCCGTCGTCCTGATTCGTGCGGATATCGAACACGCCGTCGACCTGCTGCAGTTCCTCGACGAACTCCTGAGCGATGGCCTCCAGCTCGACCGGGTCGGGATGCGAGAGCTCCAGGTAGACGGGCGGCGGGAGCTCGAGCGCCCCCGACGAGAAGACGAGGTGCCTGAGTCCCTGCACCGTGCCGGTCTCCTCCCGCCACAGGCGCTCGAATTCGCTGGCCGGAACCGCGGCGCCCTCCGGAAGCGCGAACTGGACTGCGCCGACGTGGCTGCGCGGAACCGATGCCCGGTCGCCGCGCAGCGGATTGAAGAGCTCCGCGGGCTCGCCGACGGTGATGGCGCTGTTCCAATCGTCCGCGGCGGCGCCGCCTGGATTCTCGCTGGCCAGCCGCTCCGCCACCCGGCGCCCCGTCTGCTCCACCAGCTCCCCGACCGCCGCGGTCCGGTCCGCCGGCGATCCGGTGGGCAGCTCGAAGTTCGCCGCGATGACGTCGCCCTCCACCTGCGGCAGGAACTCCACTCTGACCAACCCCGAACCGATCAGGACGGTCACGAGCAGGACCGCGCCCGCGGCTGTCGCCAGCACGATCGGCGGATGGTTCGTGGCGAGACGAAGGCCCCGGTCCAGCGGGCCGTCGATCAGCCACTGCAGTCCCCGGTCCACGGCGCGCTGAATCCGCAACAGCCGGCGGCCGGCCCACGTCGACGCGGTTCGTCCGGGCGGCGGCAGATGCGAAAGATGACGGGGAAGAATCAGCAGCGACTCCACCAGCGAAATCATCAGGATGATGATGACCACCAGCGGCACGCTTCTCATGATCTTGCCGGTGGAGCCCGGGACGGTCAGCAGGGCGCAGAAGGCCGTCACGGTCGTCAACACGGAGAAGATGACCGGCGCGCTCATCCGCTGCGCGCCCCGAATCGCCGTCGTCAGCCCGTCGCGGTCCCGCCTTCGTCCCGCGAAGATGTTCTCGCCCACGACGATCGCATCGTCCACGACGATTCCCAATGCGAGCACCAGGGCCATCATCGAGAACATGTTGATGGAGACGCCCAGCATCTGCATGCCCCACAGCGTTCCCACCAGCGCGACGGCCAGCCCCGCGGCCACCCATAGCGCGAGGCGGATCTCCAGGAAGAACGTGAGGGCGAGAAAGACGAGAAGGAGTCCCAGGACGCCGTTCTCGATCAGGACCGACAGGCTGCCGGCGACCAGCGTCGAGTCGTCCCGCCATATCTCGACGCCTACGCCGGCTGGAAGAGCGGGGATCACCTCCGTCGCCAGATAGGCCTTGACGGCTTCCGAGATCTCGAACACCTGCTCGTCCGCGGTGCGGGTGACGTCGACGCGAATGGCCCGGTTGCCGTTGAAACGGGTGATCAGGTCGGTGTCCGCGAAGCCGTCGCGCAGGTCGGCGATGTCGCCCAGGCGAAGCGACGTGCCGTCCGGGCGGGACAGGACAATGATGTCCTCGAAGTCGTACTGCTCGTAGTTCTGGCCGATCGTCCGCACCCGGATCTCCTCCCCGCCCGTCGAGAGGCTGCCCGCGGAGAGGTCCATCGAGCCCCGCCGCACGGCAACGGCGATGTCACTCAGGGTCAGTCCCAGGGCCCGGAGCCGGTGCGACGGGACCTCGATCGAGATCTCGTACTCCCGGAAGCCGCTGGTGTCCACGTAGGACACTTCGGGAAGCGCGGCGATGCCATCCTCGATGTCGTAGGCCAGTTCCTTGAGCGTCCGTTCCGGCACGTCGCCGTGAACCAGGAGGCGAATGACGCTTTGCCGGCTCGTTACCTCGCGGACCTCGGGCCGTTCCGCTCCCGCGGGGAAGCTGGGAATGCGATCCACCCGCGCCTTGGCCTCGTTGAGGGCGCGATCGATGTCGGTGCCGCTCTTGAACTCGGCGGTGACTGTTCCGAGCCCCTCGGAGGCGGAGGCTTCGATCCGCTTGACGCCGTCCAGCGACCCGAGTTCCTCCTCGATCTTTCGGACGATCGCTTCGTCGACCTCCTGCGGGGCGGCGCCCGGGTACGGAACCATGACCTGAACGCGATCCAGCGAGGCGTCCGGGAGCATCTCCTGGACGAGCTCGCCCGCCGCCAGCAGCCCGGCGAACAGCAGGAAGACCATGAGCAGGTTGGCGGCAATGGGGTTGCTCGCCATGAAGGCGATCGGACCGCCACGGACTGTCGGGTCGCC
This sequence comes from Holophagales bacterium, assembly GCA_009845425.1. Classification (GTDB taxonomy): domain Bacteria; phylum Acidobacteriota; class Thermoanaerobaculia; order Multivoradales; family Multivoraceae; genus Multivorans. The sequence goes on along the minus strand of VXZQ01000004.1, from coordinate 209,591 downwards.
TGCCTCGCTCATCGGTCGCTCAGCCGGGAACCTCCGCCGCCTGCGCCTTCTGGAAGGCCGGCCTGGCCATGCAGCGATCGCCGTAGGCCTCGATCACCGGCGACTCCGGGAGCATCCCGAACATGCGCAGGAAGACGGCGCTGCTGCCGAGCATCACGTCCGCGGCGCTGAACCCGTCGCCCAGGATCCAGGGGCCGTCGCCAAGACCCTTCTCCCAGACCTCGATCGTCTTCGCGAAACTGCCCCAGCCCAGCCGGCCGGGGTTGAACGCTTCCGCCTGGTGCTCCTCGGGCACGACGGTCCGCAGGCCCGACTCGAACATCGCCGGCTCGATCATCGCCGGCGAGTAGATCAGCCAGTGAACGAAGCGGGCGCGCAGCGGATCGTCCAGCGCCGGCGCCAGCCGGCCGGAGGCGTAGCGGTCGGCGACGTAGAGGCAGATGGCAGCCGAGTCCCACATCTTCACCTCACCGTCCTCGAGCGCGGGCACCTTGCCCATCGGACTCGCGGCCAGGTGTTCCGGAGTCCGCTCCGGCTTCGTGACGTCGACGTGCACGAGCTCGTAGTCGACGCCCGCCTCCTCAAGCATCCAGACGGCGCGGCTGGACCGCGTCTGCGGGCACCAGTAGAGCTTCATTCGTAGGCCTCCGAGTCCAGGTGTTCGGTGCCGGCCGGCGCCCGGCCGATCTCCCTCATGTTCGTGAAGAAGCCGCGCACGTCGAGCTCGATGGTGACCGGCGAGTCGCTCTCGTTGAGCCAGAACCAGCCGTGGTTGCCGGAGTAGCCCGCGGTCAGGCCGCCCCGGCCGCCCGTGACGTCGAACTCCTCGGCGTAGCGGACCGGCTCGTCGTCGAGGTCGTTGAACGGGTCGGCGTGGAAGTCCGAGTAGAGCGCGCCGCCGTCGGTCTGCCAGGAGTAGACGATCGTCATCCCCTCGATCATCTGGAACTTGTACTCCATCTGCTCACTGGCGCCGATCTCTATCGTGACCGTCTCGGCACGGAGTTCACGATTGCCGGTCATCGGGACCGAGAGTCCCTCTTCCGCCTCCGCCATCGGCTCGGTGCCGGCCGCTTCGTAGAGCCGGTCGAGGCCGAGAAGGCCGCCGATACGGGTCGGGTCGATGCCGTACTCGGCCGGCAGGATGACGACGACGAAGACGATCGCCGCGGCGCCGAGCGTGATCGCCACGGTCTTGAGCAGCTTGCGAAGCGGCGGCGTTCCGAGATCGCCGCCCGGAGCGGGAGAGGAGTCCGTCATGACAAGAAGTACCCCGTCAACTGGTAGGCGACCAGCAGGAAACCGACCGTCATCAGCACCGCGTTGGCCGCGAAACCGTGAGACTGGAAGCGGCCGCTGGCGCGCCAGAGGTTGAAGCTCAGCAGGATGATGGCGAGGGCGGCGAACTGCCCGAGCTCGACGCCCACGTTGAAGGAGATGATGTTCCCGACCAGGCCGCTGCCCGAGATCTCCACCGGCTGCAGCTTGGTCGCCAGGCCGAAGCCGTGGAACAGACCGAACACGAGCACCGCCGCACGGGTGTCGATGCTGACGCCCAAAGCCCGGAATCCGCCCAGGTTCTCGAACGCCTTGTAGGCCACCGACAGGCCGACGATCGCGTCGATGAGAAACGGATTCGCGTGGATGCCGCCGAGCACGCCGACCAGCAGGGTGACGCTGTGGCCGACCGCGAACAGGGTGACGTAGAGCGCGACGTCGCGGAAGCGGTAGAGGAAGAAGATGACCCCCGCCAGGAACGCCAGATGGTCGTACCCGGTGACCATGTGCTTGGCGCCCAGGTACATGTAGGGCCCGACCGCCAGACCCTCGTTGTTGGTCAGGAAGAGCTCGTCCTGGTCGGCGACTCCGTGCGCCCAAAGGCCCGACGAGAGGAACAGCGCGGCCAGCGCAAGCAACGCCGCCCTGGTCATGGTCCGGCGACGGCTCATGTGACTACACCGGCGAGCCGGCTACTGCCGCGCCGCTTGACAGGCGACGAACTCCTCGCCGAGGTCCGGCAGCTCCTCTTCCACGAGCGGAAGGGACGCGATGTCCGGTCCGCTCGCGTACCGCGCGTCGGCGAGCTGCGGGCCGAGGTTCGTGAAGGTCTCCATCATCGCGTTCATGGCGCCCCGGTTGGCGAGCATCCGTCCGAGGCCCCCGGGGACTTGCGGGTCGCTGACGGTGTCCTGGACGACCTTGACTGTCCCTTCTTCGTCGCCCGGGGTCAGGATCCACCTCACGTACATGCAGAGCACGCGCCTGCCCTCGAACTCGGGCGTCAGATCGTCCGCGCCGACTATGTCGTTGATCACGCGGCCGTCGCTCGTGCGCAGCCAGCCCGAACGGACGATCGTCACGCGCCTCGAGATTCCCGAGCCGGAGATGCGGTTGCGCAAGGACTGAAACGGCTGCTCCAGAGACGTCGCGGTTTCCTCTTCACAGATTCCCTGCCACTCGGGACAGGCGTCGGCATCGTCGAGCATCGCGATCGCCGACGGAATCGACCCCTGCACGACGACGTCGGCCCGGAACAGGCGGAACTCGGTGCCGTCGATCTCGCAGGATTCGATCGTCACCGGGCCTTCGGCTCGCTCGGGCTCGCAGTCTTCCGCCGTACCGGGTTGCGCGGCGAACGCCCCGAACGCGAAAGCAAGGGCCAGCACCCTGCCCGCCACTGAACGACCGTCCTTCTCGCGCACCGGCGGCACACTATCAGCAGAGTCCCGGCCGCCGGTGGCGTCTTCAGAGTCGCAACCGCAGCGACGCGCGAAACGCACGCGGCTCGGCCGGGCTCAGGAAGCGCGGATCCTCGTAGCCGTCGCCGAGCACCTCGTCGGGTTCGCCGAGGGCGCCGAAGGTGGCGTACTCGCGGTCCGTCACGTTGGACACCTCGAGATCGAGGTCGAGCGAGGGGGTGAGTTCGATACGGCTCCAGAAGTCGCCCCGCCACGCCGAGCCGACCGGCTCCAGCAGGTTCGCCTCGTCGCCTCGCAGGTAAGGGGTCGAGTCGCCGAGCAGCCGCGCACCGAGCACCGCCCGCCTGCCGATTCTCACGTCGGCGCCGGCCCGGAACTGCCGGCGCGGCACGCCTGGCAGGAAGTCGCCCGGCTCGACCTCGATCTCCCCGTCCTCGGCCAGAGGATGCGGCGGACTCGACAGGGTCAGGCGGTCCTGGAAGGTCGCGTCGAGCAGGGTGTAGGACGCATCCCAGTTCAGCCGGCCGTGGCTGCCGCGCAGCCACAGCTCGAGCCCCTGCCGGCGGGTCGCGTCGACGTTCGTGAAGTAGCCGGCGCTGGTGCCGGCGCCGCTCGAGACGAAGATGATGTCGTCCCGACTCTCGCTGTGGAACAGGGCCGCGCTCCAGCGCAGCGAACGGCCACCTCCGCGGAGGCCGAGCTCGGCACTGGTCGTCACCACTTGATCGAGTGGCGGATCGGCGACGAAGGCGTTCGGCAGCCGGCATGGGTCGTCCGGATCGGCGCAGGTGAGCTCGACCGGCGTCGGCACGCGGGACGACTGCGACACGTTGCCGAACAGGAGCATCGACGAACGACTCTCCGCTCGCGCCTCCCAAACGAAGCCCGCCGAGGGCACGAGCCGCGAGAAGCCGTGATTGCCGTCGAGGGCCGTTCCCAGTTGATCGTTGAGCTCGATCCGGCTGTCGTTGTAGCGGGCCTGGAGGGTCCAGGTCAGCCGGTCGCCGGCAGTCGTCCAGTGCCGCAGCGCCCAGAGGCCGGCGTGGCCGGTGTCGGCCCTCAGCCCGACTTCGGAACCGGGAAGCAGCATGCCGCTGCCGATCGTCGTCCTGGTGTCGGTGAGCGAGGCGAGTTCCGTCTCGAAGGCGAAGTCGGCGCGCCCGCCGTCCCACGAGGCGCCGGCGAGCCAGCGGCCCGATTCGGTCAGACCGGAGATCTGGATCGAGGCGCCCAGGCCTTCCTGCTCGGTGCGGCTCTGGTTGTTGACCGCGTCGAACTCGTCGTGATCGTGGTCATCGTCGTGATCGTCATCGTCGTCGTGATCGTGGTCATCGTCGTGATCGTCATCGTCGTGATCGTGGTCGTCATCGTCGTCGCCCTCGAAGGCGTCCGCGTTGTAGGTGGCGACGTCGTTGCCACGCAGGTAGACCTGTGCTTCGAGTTCGAGCCCCGGTCCGATCATCCGGCCGATCCGCAGCCGCGGGAAGAACAGCTCGTTCCAGGTTTGATCCGGATGCGTGAAGACCTCGGCGCGGTCGATCTCCAGCAGCTCCACCGGCGTCACGCCGTTTCCGATCAGCTCGTTGTCCGCGACGCCAACCGCGAAGTCGATCCGCTCGCGCTCACCGCGATGCGAGAGCTTCACCAGCGCCTGCCGCAGCGAGCTGGGCGAGAAGTCGCGCCAGCCGTCTTCCTCGAAGGAGCGACCGCCGACGAACCAGCCGTACTCGTCATCGGAGCCGAGTGCGCCGCCGGCGCCGAACTCGCCCGCCCGGCGGCCGAAGGAACCGGCTTCGAGCGTCAGGTCGAACCGCTCCGAGTCGAAGCCGCTGCGCGTGTTCAGGGCGAGCGCCCCGCCGAGCGTGTTCAGGCCGAACATCGGGTTCGCGCCCGGCAGGAGTTCCACCTGTTCCGCCGCGAACGTCGGCACGAGGTCCCAGGCGACGACGTCACCGAAGACCTCGTTGACCCGCACGCCGTCCTCGTAGACCGATAGGCCCTGGTTCGCGCCCAGGAGCGGCGACGCCCCGAAGCCCCGATAGAGCACGTCGGACTGGAGCGCGCTCCCTTGCGCCGGCGCCAGGCTCACGCCGGGCAGTTCCGCCTCGAGCAGAGCGCCGACACCGGACACAGCCGCCAGGTCGAGCGCTTTCGGCGCGACACGATGGACGGTCCACGGCACATGGTCCGGCGATTCGCCCAGGTGGTCGAGAGGAGCGAGACCGATGACGTCGATCTCTTCGCCGAAGTTACGTTGTGGGGCCGAGCCGTGGGGCGGCTCCCTGTCGGCCTCGGCGGCGTCCTGCTCCGCGGGAAGGACAGGCGTCGCCGCAAGCCAAAGAGTGACTAGCAGGCTGAGCCGGCTTCCTCGGTACCGCTGCGCCATAGACCATCGAGGCTAGCCGACCGACCGGTCCCGGCAGCCAATCGACCCGCCGCTAGACTGCCCGCCATGCTCCATCTCCCTGCCCGAGCTTCGATTCCCTCACTCGTTTTGGGTGCCTGTTTGGCAGCCCTGTCGCCGGCCGCCGCCCAGCCGCCCCGCATCAACACCGACGCACTGCCCCGGCTCGAAGCGTTCTCGCACGCGACCCGCGTCGGCGACCTGATCTTCGTCGCCGGCACGCTCGGCACGGTCGGCCAGAGCTTCGACCTGGCGCCTGGCGGCATCGGCCCGCAGACGACGCAGGCGCTCCGGAACATCGAGACGATCCTCGAAGCGGCCGGCTCAGACCTGGCCCACCTGGCGAAGTGCACCGTCTACCTGACCGACATGGCCAACTTCGAGCAGATGAACGTGGCCTGGGTCGCCGTGTTGGGTGGCAGCCCTCCGGCCCGGGCGACGATCGAGTCGCCGACCCTGGCCTTGGGCGCCGCGGTGGAGATCGAGTGCATCGCCCAGCGCCGGAGTCCGGAGCCGAACTAGCGCCAGCGACGGTGGCCCCAAAGGTACTGTTCCGGGTCGCGGCGGATCGCTTCCTCCAGAAGTGAGTTCAGGGTCCGGACGATCGCCTCGACGTCCGCGTTCCGGTCGCCGCTCCTCTGCTGCTCGATCAGCGGCGACAGGGTCAGCTCGAAGGTCATCGGCGCCGTCCGGCGGCAGACCGCGAAGGTGAGCGGCGTCCGAGCGACCAGGTGCAGCATTGCGGCCGTTGTGTGGGTCTTCGCGGGGTGCCCGAAGAACGGCGCGTCGATCCCCTGGCGGGCGTGCTGATCGACCAGCAGAGCGAGGATCTCGCCGTCGCCCAGCAGCTTGAGGAAGCGCCCCGGATCCGGGTCGTACTTCGGGATCATCCGGAACGCGCGCCGCTGCCGCCGCTCGAGCGCCAGTTTCTGTACCCGCGGGTTGTTCATCGGCCGGGAGATGCCCGCGACCGGCTTGTACCGGGACAGCCACTGGCCCGCGATCTCCCAGTTGCCGAAGTGACCGGAGACGACGATCAGGCCTCGGTCGGGATCCTCCAGCACCGCCGCCACATCGTCGGGAATGTCGACCCGCAGCCGTTCCGGGTCGTCGAGCACGAGCGCCGACTTCATCGACTCGACCAGCACCATCCCCATGTGGCGGGCAGCGCCGCGGCCGATTGCCCGCGCCTGCCGCGCGTTGCCGGCCACGCCCGCGCGCAGGACGTTCGAGATTGCTACGCGACGCCGCGGCCGGTCGGCCGTCCACCACAGCGAGCCCAGCGCCGCGGCCCAGCGGGAGGCGGCGGTCGGCGGCAGCAGATCGACGCCGAACAGCGCCAGCCGGGCCGCCCAGTATTCGAGAAGGTGGAGCACCGGGCCAGGAGGCTGCGCTCAGGCTCCGTTCTGCTGCAGCAGCGCGATGATCTCGCCGATCGTGCGGGTCTTCACGACCTGCTTCGGATCGAGCGCGATCCCGAACTCCTCCTCCACGTCGTAGAGCACATCCAGGATGGTCAGGGAATCGAAGCCGAGCGACTCGATCGGCGTCTCCGCGACCACCGCGTCCCAGTCATGCTCCTCGACTGCGCTTTCGCGCAGCACGTCCCGCAACCGGGCGAGGATCTCGGAGGCGCCGTCAGAGTCCATGGGCGAGAGACTATCGCCGAACCGGAAGCGGGTTTCGCCCGCCAGGTCTCACGAGCCTCCTGTCGCCGTCTGCACCGCCATGCCCTCGGTGGCGAGCCGGACGCCGCCGGTGATGACCGGTTGATCCGCTTCGAGCGCTCCGGTGACGTACACGACGTTGCCGGAGCGCTGCAGGACCTGCACCGGCACGATGTTCACCTTGCCGTCCCGTACCGCCCAGACCTCGTCGCCGGTCTGGAGCGCCGAGTCCGGCACCTTGAAGTACCGCTCCGGGGCGAGACCCTGGAGTTCCACGTCCACGAACTTGCCGACCAGCAGAGGCGGCGCCGTGCCGGGGTCGAGGCCGGCGTCGACCGGCGAGCCGTTCAGGAAGGGCTCCGGAACACGGATCATCACGTCGATTGTCCGCGTCTGTTCGTCCAGCGTAACGGCGCCACGATCCAGGTAGCCGTCCCAGGCGTAGCTCGCGTTGCCGTACTCGGCGATGACGCGCGCCGCGATCCGCGTGTCGGCCTCGCCGGCCCGGAGATCCCAGAGACCGGGTAGCAGCGCGGCGGCGTTGTCGGAAAGCGGGACCACGACCTCGACCGAGTCCGAGGCGTAGAGTCGCCCCACGCTCTGGCCGGCGGCCACGTACTGCCCGACGTCCACCGACTCCGACCGCACGATGCCGTGGAACGGGGCTCGGATCTCGGTGCGTTTCAGGTGCAGCACCGCTTCCCTGAGGGCGGCTCCGTCCCGCTCGAGCGCGCTTCGGGCCGCCTGAAGCTGGGGCTCCCAGAGAGCCAGGGGACTCGGTGCGTCGGAGTTCGCTTCGCTGCCCCGACGTTCCCTGAACCGCTCGTACTGGGAGCGCGCCACGGCCGCCTCCTCTTCCACCCTCAACAGCTCGACCTGCTGCAACGCGACGTTGGCCCGTCCCTGTTGCACCCGGCCCCGATAGTCCGCATCGTCGATGCGGAACAGCGGTTGTCCCTCTCGGACGCGTCCGCTGCTCTCGAAGGCCGGATCGACCCACACGACCTTGCCGCTGACCTCCGCGGTGACGTCGACTTCCGCCCGCGCTTGCACCGTGCCGGCGGCGTGGACCGGGATGGCGCCTTCGCCCGCTTCCACCGGTGCGGTCAGCGCGAAGGGGAGGAGGGAAGGGGGAGGCCTGGAGGCCGGCTCGGGCCTCAACAGGACCATCGAGGCCGCGACGACGAGGGCTCCGATCAGGATCAGGCCGCCGATGGCCCAGCCGGTTCGTTGACTCATCTCTGGGGATCTTGCCCTATTCCGCAGCCGCCCTGCACGACGTGGCCGCAGATCAGACGGATGTTATCCACCTGGAGGCGCGCGAAGCTCGCCGGTTCGAGCGCGAACAGGCTCCGCACCCGGCCGAGGTCGACGGGGCGTCCACCGGGCCGGGCGGGGTTCCGGACGATGTCGGCCATCTGGACCGTGACCGTCGTCCACTCTTCGTGCTTCAGTGTCGCCAGCGGCAGGTCGACGGCGCCGGCGTCGAGGGAGCCGCTGTCGAGCTTGATCTTCAGGCTTCCCGCCGCATCCGTGCCGTCGGCGGACACGTACAGGTCGAACTGCAGCTCGCCGGCGAAGTCACCGGATTCGGGGGCGCCGCCCATGCCGAAGAGGGTCAGCCGCTTTTCGCCGGCCGGGCGGATCGAGAAGCTGCCGCCCCCGGAGGTGGCGACATCGATTACCGTCCCGCGGTCGGCGTGCACGACTTCCGCGACGGCAAGCGCTCCATCCGCGTCGTCGACGGCGAGGTCGAGCGTTACGCCGTCCTCCCCGCCCGCGAAGCGGAGCGGCCCTGCGGCATCCACGTAGAGATCGTGGACGGCCCGGTAGACGTCGGCCGGCGCCGGTGGCGTGACCGCGGCGGAGATTCGGTCAGCCAGGCCGGCGCATCCGACGCCGGTCGAGGCGTTGATGCCGCATCGGTACACGCGCACGTAGTCGACCCTGAGTTCGCCCGGCAGCGCGCCGGCCACGGGCTCGCCGGGCAGATTGCCGCCGACCGCGAGGTTCAACAGCAGGTGGAACGGGCGGTCGAAGGGCGCCGAAACACCGCCGGAGACGTGGGCGTTCGTCGCGGCGTCCCTGTAGTAGTTCCAGTACCCGTTTCGCCGGACCGTGTGGAAGTGAACGCCATCCACGAACCAGCGGATCTCCTCCTCGTCCCATTCGACGGCGTAGACGTGGAAGCCGTCCGAGGGATCGACCTCCGAGTACCTCGCGTAGTCGACGGTGTTGAGCGGCGACGCCATCCCGTAGTGCAGCGCGCCTTGGGCGAAGGGGCCCGGATCGCGGGAGAACACCTCCAGGATGTCGATCTCGCCGCCGGCGGCCCAGCCGCCGTACGCGGAGTCGGTGGGCAGCATCCAGAAGGCGGACCAGAGGCCCTGGCCGCCGGGGGCCTGGATTCGCGCCTCGAAGCGGCCATAGGTCTTGTCCAGCTTGCCGGCGGTGTTGATGCGCCCGGAGGTGTACGCATGACCGTCTCCGGCGTCCTCCTCGCGGGCCGTGATGACCAGGACGCCGTCCGACACGGAGATGTTGGCGGCCCGGTAGCTCTGCAGCTCGTTGTTGCCCCAGCCGGGTATGCCTTCGGCCGTGCCGTCGCCTGTCTGGATGTTCCACCTGGAAGCGTCCAGGGCCGTGCCGTCGAACTCGTCTGACCAGACGAGGACCCAGCCCTCGCCATCCTCGCCGGACTGGGCGTCGCCGCAGCCGACGAGGGGTAGCGAAACCAGCAGCACGCACTCGATCGCCAGGTACCGCATGGCCCGGCGCCTGGTCGTCACTCCGGCTGCGCGCTTGCCGTTCGGACCTCCATCCCGTCGGTGCCGACCTGGATCCCGCCGACGATGGCGGCATCGCCCGGCTGGAGAGCGCCGGTGACGTACACCTCGTCGTCGGCACGCTGCAGGACCGTGACCGGCAGAATCGTCACCCTGTCGTCGCGCACTACCCAGACTTCGTTGCCGGGTCTGAGGGCCGGTCGCCTGATCCTGAACCAGGCGTCCGGCGCGATGCCCTCGAGTTCCACGTCGACGAACTTGCCGACCAGCAGCGGCGGTTCGCCGGCGTCCGGGGCCGCGCCGCTGCCGTAGGGCTCCGGAACCCGCACGATCACGTCGAGGGTGCGAGTCTGCTCGTCCAGCGCGCCTTCGACGCGGTCCACGTAACCGTCCCAGTCGTAGCGCCGGCCACCGTAGTCCGCCACGACTTGAACCGCCACGTCCCGGTTGCCGTCGCCGGCCCGCAGATCCCACAGGCCGGGAACGAGCGCCGCTTCCCGGTCGGAGAGCGGGACGACGACTTCGACGGCGTCGGACGCATAGAGCCGCGCCACTCCCCGGCCCGCGGCCACGAACTGGCCCACGTCGACCGACTCGGTCCGCACGACGCCGGAGAAGGGCGCCTTGACCGCCGTTCGCGCGAGGTTCAGGGCGGTCTCGCCAAGCGTGGCGTGTTCCCTGGCCAGGGCGGCTTCGGCGGCCTCGAGTTGAGGCTGCCAGAGCGCGAGCGGACTCGCTTCGGAAGCCGCTCCGCTTTCCGCCTGGCGCTCCTTGAACTGCTCGTACTGCTTTCGCGCGACCTGCGCTTCTTCCTTGACCTTGAGCACCTCGACCCTCTGGAGCGCGACGTTCGCTCGCGCCTTCTCCACGTAGCGCCGGTAGTCAGCGTCGTCGATACGGAAGAGCACCTGTCCCTCGCGCACCCGTCCGCCACTCTGAAACGCCGGGTCGACCCAGACCACCTTGCCGCTTACCTCGGCGGCGATGTCGATCTCTGCCCGTGGCCGCACCGTCCCGGCCCCGAACACGGGGATCGCGCCCTCGCCGGCCTGCGCCGCGGCGGTGATCGCGAAGGGGATCTGCGAGGGCGGCGGTACGCGTTCCGGTTCGGGCCGCTGGGAGACCATGAACACGGCAAGACCCGTGGCCCCGACCAGTATCGCGCCGCCAACGAGAAAGCCGGTTAGTCGACTCATCTGCCGGTCCTACTCCGTTTGTGGCGCCGGTTGTGGCGGCGCCTGGGCCGCCTGCGCTTCGCCTGCCGAGTCCGTGGGCGTCCAGGCGCCGCCCAGGGCGCGGTGGACGGTCAGCCGGGAGAGCGCGAGGTCGCGCTCAGCGCCGGCCAGGGCGGACTCGACGTTCAGGCGGGTCAGCAGCGCGTCGAGGAAGTCGGCGTAGCCCCCGATGCCCGCCTCGTATCTCTGGGAGCGGAGCCTCTCCGTCGCTCGGGCCTCTTCCAGGCGCGAGGCGAGCAGGGCATGGCGCCGGCCCTCGTTCCCGTGCACGGCCAGGGCCGTTTCGACCTCGTTGACAGCGGTCACGACGGTGCGGCCGTAGGTCGCCGCGAACTCCCCGAACCGGGCCTCCGCCAGCGCCACGTTGCTGCGCAGCCGCCCGCCTTGAAGGACCGGCGCGAGCAGGTTGGATGCCAGGTTGGTGAACCACTGGTCCACCTTGAACAGGCTGTCGACCTTGGAACTCTGGAGCCCGATCGAGCCGGAGAACGAGAGGGTCGGAAGGAGCTCGGCGCGCCGGGCGTCGACCTGGAAGCCAGCCGCTTCGAGCCGGTGCCTCGCCGCCCTGACGTCCGGCCGCTGCATGAGCAGGTCGGCCGGGATCCCCGGCGGAACGGGATCGGCCGTGGTTTCTGGCGCCGGCACTTCGGGCAGCAGTTCGGCCAGATTGTCCCGGTAGCCGCCCAGGAGGACGGCGAGACGCCCCTCCGCGTTCGCCAGCCCGTTCTCGAGCTGGGGCTGGATGGCCTGCGTGTTCCGCAACTCCTGGCGGATGCCGTAGAGGACCGAGGAATCGGCGAGACCTCGGTCGTAGCGGGTGGAGGCGACGTCCTCGCGCTCCTGGAGGACTTCGACCATCTTTCGGTTGATCGCGATTCGCCGCCGAAGGTCGACGATCTCGAAGTAGGCGCCGATCGTCTCGGCGAGGACTCCGATTCTCGCGGTCTGGTAGTCGGACTCCGAGGCGAGGTACTCGGCGCCGGCGGCGAGGGCGGAGCTGCTGGCGCGTCCCCAGAAGTCCATCTCGTAGGAGAAGTCGGCGCTCAGGGACCAGGTCGTGATCGCGAGCCGTTCCGGCAGGGTGAAACCGGGGGCGAGCCGTTCCAGTCCGAGTTCCTGAATCTGGGCGCCGAAGCCCGTGTTGGTGGGGTTCGTCAGGTCGTTGATCCCCGCGCCGCCCTGGACGACCGGCCGGATCGCGGCCCTGGCGATCCGCGCTCGTTCCCTGGCCTGCTCCACGCGGGCGACCGCGGCGGCCATGTCCAGATTCGAATCGAGCACCGAGTCGATGATTCGGTCGAGCGCCGGATCGGCAAACGCCTTCCACCACTGCAACGGCTCATGGGCGTCGGCGGCGACGGCTGCGGGAGTTTCCTCGAAGCTTGCCGGTATCTCCGGCGCCGGATCGGGCAGTTCCGGCGCCGGCGCCAGGGAGCAGCCGAGGTACAGGAATACAGCGGGTACTAGCGAGAGCGGGGCAATCGCATTGGAGTTCATGAGGCGCTCGGGCGTGGCTCCGCTGGCAGGAACAGGCGGCACGATACCACGCACAACCGGCAGGGCACCTCGCTCCCGGCACCGGTAGACTCGTGCGCTCGCTGATGGCAGACCTCGAAGATCTTCTGGTCAAGACGAGCAGAACGTTCGCGCTTTCGATTCCCCAACTCGAGGGCGCGACGCGGGATCAGGTGACCCTGGGCTACCTGTTGCTGCGGATCGCCGACACGCTAGAGGACGCGGCGGTCTGGAGCCGGGAGCAGCGGGTCGAGGCGCTGTTCCGGTTCGCGGACCTGCTGGACGACACGGACGACACGGCAGGCGCCGCGACGGGAGATCTGGTCGCGTCCTGGCTCGCCGAGCCACCCTCGCCTCACGAGGGCTACCTGGAATTGCTCGAGGCGACGGATGAGGTGCTTTCGGCGTATCGGGCTCTCGATCCGCCGGCCCGGTCGGCGGTCGGTCATCACGTTCGCCGCACCTGCGTGGGCATGGCGCACATCGTCAGGCGCGCCGACCGGGACGGCGAGCTCCGCCTCAAGGGCATCCCCGAGCTTCGGGACTACTGCTACGTCGTTGCCGGAATCGTCGGCGAGATGCTGACCGAGCTGTTCCTGCTTGGCGCGCCGCTGGAACAGGTGGCGGAAGCGCTCCGGCGGCGCGCGGCGGCGTTCGGCGAGGCGTTGCAGCTCGTGAACATCCTCAAGGATGCGGCGACCGACGAGGATGAGGGCAGGTCGTTCATTCGGGACGGCCGCGACCGGACGCTCGCGTTCGAGCTGGCCCGCGCGGACCTTGAAGTGGCCGGAGAGTACGTGGCCCACCTGCAGCAAGCCGGCGCGCCTCGCGGCTACCTGGGGTTCACCGCGCTTCCTGTTCGCCTCGCCTGGGCCACCCTTGCCCGAGTCGAGGAGCAGGGCCCGGGGTCGAAACTGACCCGCCCCGAAGTGGCCGCGCTCGTCGGCGCCCTGCACGCCGATCTGGACGCTGGCCGGCCGGCGGCCGGCGGCGCCTCGCGCTGAGCTACCAGTCGCGGGAATCCTCGTCGTGAAGGGTGGTCGGCAGCGCGTACGAGTGCTCGATCTCGCCGAGATCCGAGGCGTCCAGCAGCGCGTCGAACCGCTTTATCGACCGGTTCGCGAACAGCCGGGGGAGCAGTTTCAGGGCCGCCTTCTCCGCTCTGTTCCTCAGGAACAGCAGGGGTACCTGCTTGATGAACCGCGACTTGGGGAATCTGAAGGAATTGGCCAGGTCGTTGCCGATCAGTTCCCGCGACACCTGGTAGATGAACGCCGCCATCTCGCGGCGTTCCTGCGTCTCCGTGAATCCGAGCAGGATGGGCGCGCTGTTGACGATGCTGTTCGCCATGATGATGGCGTCGTCGTCCGGGGGCGGCTCGCAGGTCGCCGCGATCTCGAAGATGCGGCACGCCGAAGCATGATCATGGAACATGATCCCCTCGGGTATCCCCATCACGAGGCCCGTGTATCTCCACACGTGGACGTAGGCATCCTTCTCCTCCCGGCTGAAGTCACCTCCCAGGCGCGCGACGTGGTGCATCAGACGGCCTGAGAAGGCGGCCGCGCCCAGCAGCATGTGCGCCGCGCTGAGCGGCATGCCGTGCTCCGGCGCGTCCCATTCGTCCGACTGCCTGAGCAGCATCCTCGCCTGGGCATGCACCAGGCGGATACGCAGGCTCAGCTTCCAGGCGTCGCCGCCGGGCTCCAGACCGCCCGGCATGAACTGCTCCGTCAACTGCAGGGTGTTCTGCTTGAGCCGACGGACGCCGTTCAGGATGATCCGGCTGCGGATGCGGAACGACTTGCTGATCAGGGTGGAGAAGCCCTCGACGATGGCGCCGCCCACGAGTCCTCCGAGGACCATGTCCGAGTTGCGGAGGAAGGCCCTCGTGGCTTTCATGGCGATCTCGGGGTCGAACCAGTCGGGGACGACGGCCGATGACTCGATGAGTTCCCGGAGAGCTTCGGGAGTGTCCTTCGGCGGATCGTGGTAGTGGTCGACCGTCTGGGCGATCGTGCGGTGAACGTGGTGCGGCTCCACGATCGCCGCCAGTTGTTCGACCGCACGGTCGGCCAGCGGATCGCCCAGGGTCGTGTAGCGGATGTAGCGCTCCGCCAGGGCGGGTTCCAGCGCCCGGGCCGCGTTGTAGCCGTCGACGTAGCAGGCGGGGATGTCGAAGGCCTGTTGCTCGAAAGGCGCGTTCATCTCTCACTTGGGAGAATAGTCTGCCCGACGACCGAGTAGAAGTGCCCCGGCTTCTGTCGCCTCCCTATACTTCCACCGATGGACCCCAAGCGCGACCCGGCGGAGATGGACCGCCGCGATCCGCTGGCGCGCTTTCGTGATCGGTTCGATCTTCCGGAAGGGCTGATCTACCTCGGCGGACACTCCCTTGGACCTCCGCCACGGACGATGCGGGACCGCGCCGAGGCGCTGATCGGCCGGGAGTGGGGAACGGATCTGGTCGCGGCCTGGAACCGGAGCGACTGGTTGGAGTTGCCCGAACGCATCGGGGCGCGCATCGCGCCACTGGTCGGCGCCGGTGCGGACGAGGTGATCGCGGCCGATTCCGTCTCGCTCAACCTGTTCAAGCTGCTCGGGGCGCTGATGCAGAAGGCGCGGGGCCGCGGGGTCGTGCTTGCCGACAAGGGCAACTTCCCGACTGATCTCTACATGGCGCAGGGCCTTGCGCGCCTTCTGGAGGGATCCGGGGCGACGCTTCGCCTGACGGCGCCCGACGACTTCGAGTCGGCCCTGGGATCCGACGTGGCCGTGGCGACCGTTTCGCACGTGGACTTTCGCACCGGGCGGCGACGCGACCTGCGGGCGCTGACCGCCGTGGCGCGCGCGAACGGCGTACCGCTGGTCTGGGACCTCAGCCACAGCGTGGGCGCCGTCGCCATGCGGCTCAACGACGCTGGCGTCGAGTACGCGGTCGGCTGCGGCTACAAGTACCTGAGCGGCGGTCCGGGCGCGCCAGGGTTCCTCTACGTTGCGCGCGAGTTTCAGGACTCCCTCGAGTCGCCCCTCACCGGCTGGATGGGGCATGCCAGTCCGTTCGACTTCGACACGCGGTACCGGCCCGCGCCGGGAACGCGCCGATTCCTGACCGGAACCCCTCCCATCCTGTCGCTCGCGGCTCTGGAGGACGGCTTGCGGACCTTCGAGGACGTGGAGATGGCCGAGTTGCGAGGCAAGAGCGAGACGCTGGGCGACCTCTTCCTCCGGCTCGCCGCCGAGCGTCTCGCGGAGTTCGACGTCACTCCGGCGAGTCCCGCCGACGCCGGCCAACGAGGCGCCCAGGTTTCACTGTGCCACCCGGAGGGCGACGCGCTGGTCCAGGCGTTGAACGCCCGGGGCGTGGTCGGCGACTTCCGCGGCCCGGACCTGATGCGGTTCGGTCTGGCGCCGCTGTACGTGCGCTACATGGACGTATGGAACGCGGTCGAAGCGCTTCGCCTCATCCTGGTGAACGAGGAGCACCGTGAAGACCGCTTTCGGCGGCGTAGGCGGGTGCCCTGATCTTCGCGGGAGCGCTCGGGTCTCAGGCAAAGTTGCGACCGGCCTCATGTGGTACGGTGTTGCAACTAGCACCCAACCGAACCCGACCCGAGGAGATCCGATCCATGAAGCAGGCGCTCGCTGTGCTGACGATCCTCGCGCTCGCCGCTCCGCTCGCGGCGGCGAACAACAACAACGACGCTCCGACAGCCACGCCGACCTACTACGGCGAGGTGCAGAACATCCTGGAGCAGGAGTGCCAGGTCTGTCACCGCCCGAACGGCGCGAACCTGGGCGGCATGGTGGCGCCGATGGCGTTCACCAGCTACCAGGAGACGCGGCCCTGGGCGCGCTCGATCGCCCGCCAGGTGGAAGCCGGCCTGATGCCCCCGTGGCATGCCGCGCCGCGACACCACGGCGTGTTCGAGAACGAGCGCTCGCTGTCGGACGAGCACAAGGCCACGCTGATCGCCTGGGCCAAGGGCGGGGCGCCGATGGGCAACGCGGCCGATGCGCCGCCTGCCAAGGTGTGGGAACGCAGCGACGGCTGGACGATCGGCGAGCCGGATCTGGTCATGGACATGGGCCAGGACTTCTTCGTCGAGGACGACGTCCGCGACCAGTACGTCAACTTCGAGACCGTGATCACGGAGGAGATGCTGCCCGAGCCGCGCTGGATCAAGGCGGTCGAGTTCCGTCCGGGCGGCCCGGTGGTACACCACATCATTGCGCGTCCCTTCGGCGGCATCGCCCCGGGCAACGACCCGACGGTCCACCACGACGGCTTCGGCACCCTGGTCAAGCCGGGCACGACGATCCGCTGGAACATGCACTACCACAAGGAGCCGGGGCCGGGCACCGGCACCTGGGATCGTTCCTCGGTGGCCCTTCGCTTCTATCCGAAGGACTACAAGCCGGACCACGTGATGCAGAGCAAGTCGATGGGCAAGTTCGACTTCGAGATCCCGCCCGGCGACTCGAACTACGTCGCTACGACGACGGCGAAGTTCGAGCGCGACGCGCTGCTGCTCGGCTACACGCCGCACATGCACCTGCGGGGCAAGTCGGCCCACTACCTGGCGAAGTACCCGGACGGCACCGAAGAGGTTCTGCTCGATGTGCCGCGGTACGACTTCAACTGGCAGACGCACTACAAGTATCCGGCGGGCGGCAAGAAGATCCCGGCCGGCACCGAGATCGAGCTGACGATGGCGTGGGACAACTCGGCGGACAACCCGTCGAATCCCGATCCGACCGCGACCGTCGTCTACGGCGGCCCGACGACCGCCGAGATGATGTTCGGCTTCGTCTCTTACGCCGACGCCGAGCCCGGGTACAACCCGTCGAACACGGGCTTCCTGAGTCAGCAGCGGTTCAACCGCGAGGAGTTCAGGAAGACCATCAAGGAGCGTTTCGGAGTCGACTGGGACTCGCTCAGCGAAGAGGAGCAGGGCGACATCTTCCGGCGCTACCGCCGGCAGCAGCGTCAGGGCGCGGATAGCGACGCCGGCGAAGGCACGGTCAGCGGCGGCGAGTAGCTGCTGTCGCCAGTCGCTTCGTGGAATCGACAACCCCGCCCCGGCTTCGGCCGCGGCGGGGTTTCGTCGTCTAGCGGAGCCGGTCCCCCTGGGTGCGCCGGCCTTCCGGCCGGCATCCGCCGCAGGCGGCTTCTGCCCGACCGGCGCCGCTGTCTAGCGGAGCCGGTCGAGGAGGCCGGTCGACCGCGACGTCGTCCGCATGACGGCGGCGCGGACGGATTGCGCGGTCGCCAGGACGGTGACCTTGCGTCGCGCCCGGGTCACCGCCGTGTACAGCAGTTCCTTCGTGTTGACGCGCGAGTCCGCCTGGCCCGGGACGAACACGACGTCGTCGTATTCGGAGCCCTGTGACCGATGCACGGTGAGGGCGAAGAAACTCTCATGCTGCGGCAGGCGGGAGGGCGAGACCAGGAAGCGTTCGCCGGCGTGGTCGAGGTCAGGGAACCAGACCCGCGGGTGGTCCGAGTCGCCGGGAACGACGACGCCCGTAGCTCCGTTCGTGAGGTCGGTCTGCGGGTCGTTGCGGTTCACGATGATCGGTCGCCCGACGTAGAACTCGTCGTCCTCGGTCCGGCGCCCGGCTTCGGCGAGGCGGCGCTCGACCAGGCGGTTGAAACGGTCGGTGCCGAAGGGGCCGCGCCGATGGCTGCACAGGACCCGCCGGGCCGGGAACGGAGCGGCGCTAAGCGGGTCTGCGGCCAGCTTCGCCATGTGGTCGGACCACTCCCGGGCGCAGTCGTGAGCGAACGCGTCGAAGGCGGCCTCGTTCTCCAGCGGTTCGAGCCGGATCCTGGCGTTGCCGCCGTCAAGCAGGACGCGCGCGGCCGCCTCGGGGTCGCCGGCGACCACGGCGGCGGCGAGTCGGCCGATGCCGGAACGCTCATCGAAGCGGTAGTTCCTCGTCAAGATCGTCACGCAGTGCGCCAGCGAGCCCCGGTCGCCCGCCTTGCAGAGATCGCTGAAGACGGAGCCTGGCTCGACCGAGGCCAACTGGTTCGCGTCGCCGAGGAGAATCAGCCGGCAACCTTCCGGCAGGGCGCTTGCGAGGCGGACCATCACGTGCAGGTCGGCCATCGAGCACTCGTCGACGACCAGGGCGTCGAGGCGATCCATTCGGCTGGTGCGGCTTGCCAGCAGGCGATGAATGGTCCAAGCCTCGGCCGGGAAGTCGTGAAGCCCCGGTATCCGGTTGAGGAGACTTGCGCTCAGCTTCCCGCGAACCGATTCCTGGATGCGCGACGCCGCCTTCCCGGTCGGCGCCGCGAGCCCGATCCGGCGTGGGTGGGCCAGGTCGGCGTCGACCAGCGCGGCGATCAGCTTGGCGGCGAGCGTCGTCTTGCCGGTGCCGGGGCCGCCGGTGACGATGCACAGGCGTCGCTCCAGGGCGATGCGCAGTGCGGCGACCGCCTCGGGGGTTCGGTCCTCTCCCTCGTCGAAGACTCGCGCGATGGTGGACTCGCCCTGGGTCGTGTGGTCCCGGTCCGCGGCCAAGGCGAGCAGGCGCGCCGCCAGCTCGCGCTCGGCTTGGAACAGGCGGTGCAGGTAGAGGCGGTCGCGGTCCAGCACGAGGGGCTGTTCGATCGCTGCTCCGGAGTCGGCAGCCACGACGGGGCTTCGAGCCAGAGCTTCGAGCAGGGCGGCCTTTCCGGGTAGCGCGACCGCCTGCAGTTCGTCCGCCAGCGTGTCCTCCGGGCGGGCGGAATCGGGTCGTTCCACGAGCGCGGCGACAGGCTTGCCTGCGTTTCCGAGATCGAGGCAGGCGTGGCCGTTCCGGTGAAGCGCGCTCGTCGTGGCAGCTGCTAGCGCCACGTCATCGCAGGCGCCGAGGTCCATCGTCAGCCGGGCGAAGTAGCGGTCGATGTCGGCGAGAAGGCCGGCTTCGGTCAGCGCGTCGATCTGGGCGTGGCGGCTCATGGCGCTTCGCCGAAGCGGGTGTCGATGGCTTCGATACAGGCGCGGGACGGACGGTCGTGGAAGACGCCGCTGCCGGGCGCGTTCGGCCTCATGCCGCGCAGGAACAGGTAGAAGGCGCCGCCGACGTGGCGGTCGTAGTCGTAGTTGGAGAGCCGCAGCGCCAGCAGGCGGTGCAGGGCGGTCAGGTACAGCAGGTACTGGAGGTGGTAGCCGTGGTGGCGCATCGATTCCGCGATCGCCTCCTGCGAGTACGAGGCCAGGTCCGGACCGAGCCAGTTCGACTTGTAGTCGATGACGTACCAGCGGCCGTCGTGCCGTGCCACCAGATCGATGAAGCCGTGCAGGAAGCCGTCGATGGCCGACCGGTTGTCAGGCAACGAGTGGTCGTAGCCGTGCTCGCACAGGCATGCGGCGAGTTCGGTCCGTCTGAGCCCCTGGACGGGCAGATGGAACTCCAGCTCGGGGATGGGCCTTTGCAGGTCGGCGATCCGAAAGACGTTTCCCGCCTCGCCGGGCCGAGTCAGCGGCGTCTCGAAAGCGTCTTGGACCAGGGTCCGGGCCACCGGCTCCCACTTCGGTTCGATGCCATGCCGCTCCAGCGCATCCCGGCAGATCGAATCGAGGTCCCGGGCGGGTTGCATTCGCTTCTCGAAGATCTCGTGCAAGCACCTACCAGTGCGGCTGCCGCTTGGGAAGGCGAAGACGGTGAGTTCGTCCTCTTCGTCCTCCTGCCGGGTTCGCCGCGCCGCGGTCGCGGCTTTCTCGTCGGAAGCGTCCGGTTCGTCCGGGTCGTGGTCGGGCCGGTCGGTCTGCTCATGTTCCGTCTCGGACCTGGCGGCGCCAGCGTCGCTGGCGAGGGCGGAGTAGCTGGTCCGTTGGCGAATGGAAGCCAGTCGGCGGCCGAGTTCTTGTGCTCCGGAGGTTTCACCGTCGTCCTCGCCTGCGGGGCGGAGCGGCGACGCCGCGGCCTCGGGCGGGGCCAGATCAAACGTGCTGACCGCGACGGCGTCCGGCGCCTGGCTCGCGAACCGACGGACATCGGCCAACCAAGCGTCGCTGTCGAGTTTGGCAACCCTGGCGGCGTTCTCGTTCAGGGCGTCGATTTCGTTCTGGCCGTCGCTGTTTCCGTTCCGGTGGAGGAGCCAGGCCAGCGGTGCGTGCTGAGCGTCGTTCGCCTGTGCCCAACCCACGACGCAGCGGTGCTTCGCCCTGGTCACTGCCACGTACAGAAGGCGCAGTTCATCCGCGTGTTCCTCGAGGCGCTGGCGATCGCAGGCCTCGTTCGATGGGCGCAGATCGAGAACAGGCGTCTGGTCGGCGGCGTCGAAGTACTCGGCGACCTCGGGACGCTTCAGTGGGCGCCTGTGCCAGGCGAAAGGGTAGAAGACGATTCCGAACTCCAGTCCCTTCGCTCGATGGACGGTCACGATCTTGATCAGGCTCTCGTCGCTCTCCAAGCGAAGCTGCGCCGTTTCGTCTGCCTCGCTGGGCTCGGCCCGCGAGCGCCGGAACCAGTCGACGAGGCCATGCCGCGAGGGCCGGTGGCGGGTTTCGGCCTCGTGGAGAAGATCGGCGAGGTGTAGGTAGTTCGTCAGCCGGCGCGGCCCGTTCGGGTAACGAAGGAGGTTAGAAGCGCAGTCCGACTCCCGGGCGAAGAGGATGTGCCGGATCAGAGCCGCGATGCCCCGCTTTCTCCAGACCTCGGCCCAGCCGTCCGGGCCGCACGCCCTCTGGCGCCACCCGGTCCAGAAGTCATCGTCGTCGCGGAGTCGGGCGAGCTGCTCTAGGTTCAGTCCGAACAGGTCGGCCGCCAGCGCGCCTCGCAGCAGCGGGGTGGCGTTGTACTCCGATTCGGTCAGGCACAGGGCGTACAGGAGGCGGTAGAGGGAAGCCGCTTCGTCGGAATCGAAGACCTTGTCGGTACCCATCTCGATGCTCTCGATGCCGCGTTGGCGCAGGGCCTCGGCCACGCCCTTCCCCTGCTCGCCGGTGCGGACGAGCACCGCAATGTCGCCCTCGGAGACGGGCTGCGCGCCATCTTTCGAGACGATCTCGGCAACCGTACAGTTTCCGTCGGGTGAAGCAGACGCCCCGCCGAGTAGGCGTGCGATTCGATCGGCCGTGTGCTCGGCTACCGCGGGGAGAAGCTGTCCCTTGTTCCACTTCTTGCCGTCCTGTCTGCGGTAGGCCTCGATCTGGAACGGTCGGGAATCGTGGTCATTGCCGTGCAGGACAAGATGGGGGCGCTCGCGATCGGCCGCCTCGGTCGCTTCGAAGGTGAACTCCTTGATGACGAACGGAAAGGGCCTTCCGAACAGGGCGTTCACGGCTCGCACGAGCTTCGGAGTCGAGCGATAGTTCCGATCGAGCTTTAACTCCTTGTGGTTGGCGGCCAGACGCTTCCTGGCGTCGAGGTAGGCGAAGACATCAGCGCCGCGGAAACGGTAGATGGACTGTTTGGGGTCGCCGACGACGAACAGGTTTCCTGCCGAGGCGTCGTCGCTGGGGTAGATCTTCTCGAAGATGTCCGCCTGTAGGCGGTCCGTGTCCTGAAACTCGTCAATCAGCGCAACCGGGTAGCGGGTGCGGATCCGTTCGGCTAGGAGCGCGCCGGAGCCGCCGCGAAGCACCAGGTGCAGCTCGGTCAGGAGGTCGGTGAAGCTGAGATGCCGGCGGGCCCAGGCGTTCTCGTGCACGGTTTCGCGGACGCTCTCTAGCAGGCTGCGTTGCCGGTCCGCGAGCCAGTGGCGTCCGTACTCGTTGCCGGTCTCATCCAGACGATCGAGACGGTCGAACAGCGAAGTCGCCGGCGGCGGGGTCCGCTTGTAGAGCCTGTCGACAAGGGCTTCGCGGCCGAAAGAGCCGGCGTAGTGCGGTGGCAGATCGCTTAGGGCGCCGGCCTCGAAGGCGTCGACGACCGCCGTGGCTTGCGCGTCGTTCCGTTTGCCGCTCTTCCACTGGTGCTTCGACGCATGGCCTTCGCTCACGGGCCGGACGACGTCGATGAACGCGTCGCGTTCCCGCGGGTCACCCCAGAAAGCCTGCGCGCTCCTGCATTCGGCAAGCCACCGATCCCGTCGCGACTGCAACTCTTCGTCGCGATTCGCGGGTTCAGGGGCCCCTCGGATGTCGCTCCGCTTGGCGTAGTGCTTCGTGGCCCATTGGGTTGCGCTCTCGTCCCACGGGAGCGCCTTCTCGGCGGCGAAGCGCCGCGACTTGGCGTAGTCGAGCAGTTGCATCTCGACGGACGCCATGCCGTGACGCCAGAAGTCGCGAGTCGCCGCCGCGACCCCCAGAGCGTCGTCGCCGGTGACCCTAAAGCGAAAAGGAATGCCCGCGGGGAGCGCGAACTCGATCAACGCCCGCTGGCAGAAGCCGTGGATCGTGGTGATGTTCGCCTGGTCGAAGTCGCGCAGGGCGCTCGTCAGCCTTCCGGTTGCGTCGGTGCGCCGGATGCTGGCGCCACGCCAGTTTTCCGTCAGCTCGCGGGCTTGAGTGGAGGCGTCTGCGCGAGGGTCGGCGAGAGCTCTTCGCGCCTCGTGCAGAGTCTTCCGGACTCTGTCCCGTAATTCGCCGGCGGCCGAGATCGTGAAGGTGACGACCAGGAGCTCGTCGATGGATCGCTCCGCCTCGACGATTAGGCGGGCGACCAGCGTGGTCAACGCATAGGTCTTGCCTGTGCCTGCGCTCGCTTCGATGAGCAGATCGCCGTTCAACGGGGCTTCCATCGCGCTTCGACGTCCGGTACCGACCGTCATGAACGGGCCTCCTTCAGCGGGCCGAGGAGGTCGCGGGCGAGCGACTCGAACGGGTCGCGTAGGGGATCGTCGCCGAAGATCAAGCGGTGACAAGCGTCGCCGCCCTCGCCGAAGTCGCCGTTCCAGTCCTTGAGGGCGGCCGCGCTCGACTCCTTGGTGCCGATCCACTTCCAGGAGGTCGAGGGGAAGAAGGGCAGCGGTCGGCGCTGACCGTCCCGCCAGGTTTCGACCCACCTCCCGAGCATCGATCTAGCGGCATCCGGGGAGGGGCCGGCGAGCTTCTCGCTCTCGACTTCGGTAGTGCCGCCGAACAGGTACGCGGCGGCTGAACGGTTCCGGTGGCAGATGGCGGCCAGCAGCCGTAGCCAGACGGCGAGTCGATCTTTGGGGCGGATCCGGCCGATACGCCACCAGAGAAGCTCGTTCTTCGCATCGTGGAAGCGCGCGACTCCGCCCACCAGACGGACGCCCCGGACGACGATGTCGACTTCCTGGAGTGGCGCTTCTTCGTGTTCCCGGAATCTCTGCATCGCTTGCAGAAGACTCCGCACCTGGGCCGCTGATTCGCGGTGCTGCACGCGGCCAAGGTTCGCGGGCGGCAGCAGGCCCCTAGCCGCGGCCAGGTCGTGGGTCCTCTCGTCTTCCAGATCACCTAGGTCCGCTAGCTCGGTCTTCAGGCGCCAGACCTCCAGTGCATTCAGGTCGAGAGCTTCGTCGTCTTCGATGCGGTCTTCGCGCGTGTCGAGGACCAGATCCAACCGGTTGCGGACGAACTCCTTCGACGGGCTGAAGGCGAACCGGACGAAGTCCTCGAGCTCGAGTTCCTCGGTGCCGTTACGACGGCTGCTCTCGGCCACCTCGCCCTGGAAGCGGTCTGGCCGCTCGCGTCGCGAGGAGAGAGTCGTTGCCGCGGCGGCCATGGGCTGCGAGTAGCTGAATAGTGCCGAGGCATTGCTCGGGTCGATGTCATCGTCCTGGAAGTAGCGGCGGCTGAATGGCTGTAGCGGGTGAAGCCGGATCCAGTCGTCCACTTTGATTGCCGGGAAGCGTTCCGCTAGGCGTTGGACCAGCTCACTTACGACCACGGACGGCGGGATCGGCTTGTCTTCCTGGAGATCCCGGCCAGTGTAGGTCAGCACGAGGCAGCGCCTTGCCCCAAGGAGCGCCTCGAGGAAAGCGAAGCGGTCCTCGTCGCGGCGGTCGCGGTCGCCGGGCTGGCGAGCCGGGCCGTCGAACAGGTCGGCTTGGAAGTCGAGGGCGGCGAGGCGCGGTCTGCTGGGGAAGACGCCGTCATTCAGGCCGACGGCGCAGATCACCTTTGCCGGGAGGACTTGGCCGGAAGCGAGCCCGGCGACCGTGACCGCATCCGCGAGGCGCGGCGCGGACCGAACGGCCTCCGCGGCGAGCCCGTTCAGCACGTCTCGGAGCACCGGGAATGCGATCGGCTCGGTGGCTTCGGCACGCTGGCACTGCTCCTCGAAGGCGTCGATCAGGCGCGCCACGGTGTCGACCTCGCGGGCACCTTCGGCGCCAGCGCGTTTGTCGCGGACGAAGAACGCGTCGAGGACCTCGCTCCGTAGCCGCTCAGTCCACTGGCTCGCAGTGTGCTTGGTTTCCATCCATCCGTCGAGTACGAACGCCAGCTCGCAGTAGCGGCAAAAGCGCCCCAAGAGTTCGTAGTCGTGGGCACTCCTGCGAAACCCGCGTCGGTCGAGGGCGCAGGGCGTCTTGTCGTCGATCAGCACGTCGCCCTCGTCCATCGCATAGCCGAGAATGAGCCGGCTCAGGCCGTGCCTCCAGTTGTGGCTCGCGGAAGCGGGCACGCCGAGTTCGGTTCGGTGGTCTTCGTCGATACCCCAGTGAATCCGGGCCCGTGCGACCGCATCCCGAATCGCTGCCAGGTCGGCGTCGGCCAACCCGAACCTGGCACGCACTGACACAGCGAGCAGGGGTACCAGCACGTCGCTCGCCGCGTAGCGGGAGCCCGGCAGCTCTAGCAGGTCGAGGAATGCGGTGAGCGCCGCGCCCTCCCTCAGTCGGTGCCTGCCGATGCTGAAAGGGATCGGTCCGGTTGCGCCGAAGACAGCCTCGACCAGCGGTGCGTAGGTGTCGAGGTCAGGCGTCAGGATCAGCACGTCCGCGGGCTGGACGTCCGGGTGAGTGTCGAAGATTCCGAGCAACCGGTCGTGCAGGACTTCGACTTCGCGGGTCGCAGAGTGGCACACGTGGATCTGGATCGAGTCGTCGCGGCGTTGCGGTTCCCGTTCGGGCGGCTCGCTGGCGGCCGCGGCGTCCAGGATGTCGCGCTGCAGGGCGGCCAGACAGGTGGCGGGAAGGGGCGCGTCTTCGGCTGGCTGGCGGTTCAGGACGGTTGGAGTTTCCGGACCGCTCGCGAGCAGCGTTTGCAGGTCGCGCGCCGGCCGACCCCAGGCGCCGAGCAGGTCGTCGTGTTCCTCGTAGTAGCCGCGGTCGTCGCGTCTGGGGGCGTCATACCAGAACTTGAACGAAGGACTGAGCAAGTAGAGATCGACGTCCATCGCGCCGGCGGCGAGCTTCAGCATCTCTACGTAGGTGGGTGACATCAAGGCGACGTGGAAGAAGCTCACCCTGTGTCGGGGAGTTCCCTGGGGACTCTCCGGCGCGCGCCGTGCCAGGGCGTCCCGGTAGCGGTCGATGGCATCGACCCAGTGCCGGGGCTGGGCCTCGCCTGCCGCGAGATCGGCCCAAAGGCGTGCGTGCCAGGAGTCGAATGCGCCCTGTTGCCAGCCGCGAATGCTGTCCGGCCGGTAGATGCGGCAACGGTCGTAGGCGACGGCAAGCCGGTCGGCCAGTTCGAACCGCTTGCGCGCGTCGCCGTCGGTCAGGTAGCGGGCGATCTCGTCATCTCCGGTCCAGTTCCCGAGGCGGTCGAAGATCCTCCAACGCAGGTAGGAAGGACCAAACACCGACTCCTGGGAGAGTTCTGGGAGAACTTCGCGCATCGCCGCCCAGGCGAACTGCGCCGGCTGCTCGATCCGCAGGTGCGCTGCGACGCCGAGGCGAGTAGCGAGTTGCAGCCGCAGCCACTGGCCGAGCAGGGCGTCCGGCACGACGATCCGTTCCGGCTCGAGTGGCTTGGCGGGATTCCGCCGCATCTCGTCGGCGAGCCACTCTGCCAGCGTCTCCAGGCGGTGCGAGGCGTGGACGCGGAACGCGGCGTCGGGCTCGTCCATGAGCAGAGAGAGTTGCTCACCTATCGCGTTCCGCATCGCGTGATTGTAGGCCGCCTCGCGAGACTGCTATGGTGCCCCTTCGCAGCCCGATTCTTCAACGTGACGAGGATCACCGAAGCAAGAGTCTGAGCACACATCGAACGCAGGCAGTTCAAGGGAAGGGAGTGAGACTCTCCCACCGCCCCGCGACTGTGATCCGGACGAAAGCCGGCGTTAACCACTGTCCCGCCAGCGGGATGGGAAGGGCCGGCCAGTAGGACGAAGGTAAGCCAGGAGACCTGGCTGTCTGCCGCGGCACACAACTCCGCCGGCCCCGGAAGGGTCGCCCGGAGAGGAATCCCGAGGGGGAGGAAGGCCCGAATGAACGACAAGAGAAGTCTCGACGTACCACGTCCCCGGGGCGGCGCCCGACGCCGCCCGCACCTGCCGTGGCTGCACGCCGCGGCGACCGTCCTGCTGGTGGCGCCGGTAGCCGGCAGCCAGGACGAGGAAGCTGGCGCCGAGCCAGAGACCGTCGCGGAGGAGATCGTCGTCAGCGCCAACCGCTACGAGGTGCCGGCGTCGGAGGTCGGCAGCGCGGTCACGGTGATCGACGGCGAAGAGATCGAACGGCGCAATCCGGTGGCCGTGCTCGACCTGCTCCGCACGGTTCCCGGCACGGAAGTGACTCACGCCGGAGGTCCCGGCAAGATCGCCACGGTCCGGGTGCGCGGCGGCTCCGGAGCGCAGGCCCTGGTCCTCGTCGACGGCGTGCGGGTCAACTCGGTCACCGGCGGCACGGTCGACTTCGCGCACCTGCTGGCGGCCAACATCGAGCGCATTGAGGTTCTTCGCGGCCCGCAGGCGACATACGGTTCGGAGGCGATGACCGGGGTCGTCAGTATCACGACCGGCCGCGGCACCAGGGGATGGCGGCTGAGCGGCGCCGGCGAGACCGGCACCCACGACCACCGCCGGTTCGAGCTGGGCCTCCTGGGCGCGACCGACCGTTGGGACGTCAGCGTTTCAGCGGTCGACCTGAGCACCGACGGCGTGTCCCACCGCGCGATCGAGGGCGGTGCGGTCGAAGACGATCCGTACGAGAACCAGACCTTGAGCAGCCGCCTCGGCGCCGCTTTCGCGGGTGACGGCCGGATCGACCTGCGGGCTCGTTCCTACCGCGGCGACACCGCGGTGGACGGATTCGGCCTCGAGGATCTGAACGCGATGGCCGCCCAGGACGAGGACACCGTCTCCCTGACGGTGGAGAAGGACCTGAGCTCCTTCTGGCGACAGACGGTGCGCCTTGGCCAGACCGACGCGACCCTGCTCGGGACCGATCCCGACACGATCTGGAACAACTACGAGATCCGTTCCGAGATCCGCCAGATCGACCTTCAGTCCGACATCACCCTGGGCACGAACAATGTGCTGAACCTGGGTCTCGGGACGGAGAACCGGCGGGGGACGAGTGTCGGCACGTTTGACGAGGAGGCCGACCTGGACTCGTGGTTCGTGCAGGACCAGTGGTCGATTACGGACGATGTTCACGTGACCGCCGCGCTGCGAGGCGACGAGCACTCGGCGTTCGGGTCCGAGACAAGTCATCGGGTCACCGTCTCAGGCGGCTGGAGCGATGGCCGCGGCCGCGTCCACGGCAGCTACGGCACGGCGTTCCGGGCACCCAACTTCAACGAGCTCTACTTCCCGTTCTCGGGCGATCCGAACCTGCTGCCCGAGACCACCGAAGGCTTCGACATCGGGGTGCAGCAGCGGCTGGGCGATTCGGGCGTGACGCTCGATCTGACCTGGTTCGACATCGACTTCGATCAACTGATCGAGTTCGAGCTGACGAGCTTCACCTTCGGCAACGTTGCCCGGGCGAGTTCGAGCGGCGCGGAGTTCACCCTGCGCTACCGGCCGGACATCTCGACCAGCCTCGAGTTCTCGCACACGTACAACCGGACGGAAGACGAGGCCACGGGCAATCCCCTGGCCCGGCGGCCGAAGAACCGCACGACGGCAGTCGCGCAGTTACAGCCTACGGACCGCTTCACGGCGGCCGCCATGGTCGCCTTCGTTTCCGACCGGACCGATTCGGACGGGGCGGTCATGGACGACTACACCAAGGTCGACCTCCACCTGAGCTACAGCCTGTCGTGGCTCAGACCCTTCGTACGGATCGAGAACCTCCTCGACGAGGACTACTTCGAGGTCCCCGGCTTCGTCACGCCGGGCCGCACGATCGTCGTCGGCTTGCGGCTACAGCGCCGGTAGAGGTTCCGGACACCGCGGCCGACGGACGGTCGGGCGGCAGGTACTCCCATGTGTCCAGCGCGAACCGGCACTCCCGCTGGACGCGTTCGATCGTGCGCGGATCGATGGCGTACCGGTTCTTTTGATAGCCGGCAAGTCCATCCAGGTAGCTCTCGATCCCGACCCGCGCCGCCTCCCAGCCCGGCAGGTCCAGCGTTGCGTAGACGGCCTCGAGCTCCGACAGCGGATTCCGCTCCAGATCTTCGAAACGCAGCTCCGCAAGCTGTCCCTTCGGGATGGATGCACGGTCCTTCAAGTACTGCTGTAGCGTTTCCCGGAGAAGGAAGAGAGCAAGATCGTCCAGAGCTCTCTCGGTGATCGAATGAAGCTGGTGCATCGGAATGACCGAACGGAACATGTGCACCAGGGACTCGTAGACCACGTACGGATTTCGAACGATGTGGATGAACCGCGCGTCCGGAAAGAGCCGCAGCAGATGAGGTATCCGGCCCGTGTTGGCCGGACTCTTGAGCACCAGCCGCCGCCCGCCGGCGTCCAGCGTCGCCTTGCGCAGCACCTCCATGTAGACGCGCTCCCACTGCTTCAGTTCCCTGGCCGAAAGGCCTCGCATGAAGCAGTACCTGTTGAAGTACCACTCTCCCCGCTGGGGGAACGAGAGCGCATGGAGGGAAGAGAAAGGACTCGAATTGGCGACGGCCAGGTCCTCCTCGACCGGCATGTCCATGGACACCTTCATGTTGTCCATCGGCCGGGTCGCCGGCGCGAGTCCGGCCATGAGGCGCTTCAAGCGGCCACGGCCGGTGAGGAAGAAGGTCGGCACGGCGGCGTGAAAGGTCGAGATCCAGGCGTACTGGGGATCCTGCGACATCAGATTGAGCAGATGAGTCGTGCCGCTGCGGGCAACGCCGAGCACGAAGACGGGCGGTTTGTCGATCTCCACGCGGGCGACCGCGCCGCCCCAGCGCAGTCGTTCGAAGATCCGTAGAGGAGCAGCCAGCGTCGTCGGAATGAGGATCCGCGCCACCTTGCCCCAGTAGGCCGGCGGGGCGCCGCCGTTCTCCCAGAGGAGGCGCAGCCATGTGCCCGGAGGGGCCATCGTGCTCGAGTGCGGGAGGACCTTGTCTTTACCGGGCACTGGAGTCTCCTCCTCAGGCGGTGAGGGCGGCGTCTCTCTCTCTTCTGCGCCGCGCGACGAACCTGAAGGAATCGGCCGGCCTGGGCGACAGACCGTAGGAGACCTTCAGCCTGTAGCCCGGGGGCCTCATCTCCAGGTCGACCTCATGGAAGATCGTCGCAAGGGTCAGCGCGATCTGAATCTGGGCGAGGCCCTTCCCCAGGCAACTGTGTGCTCCCGCGCTGAACGGAACGTACACGCCGGCTGCCCGATGCTCCGCCCGCTCCGGCGTGTACCGGTCGATGTCGAAACGCCGCGGATCGGGGAAGTGCTCCGGCAGATGGTGCGCTGCCCCGTAGGCGATCACGATGTCTGCGCCGGCCGGGATCGTGTGGCCGGCAAACACGAACGAGTTCGTTACACGACGCAGCACCGCGGGCGTGATCGAGTACACCCGCATGGTCTCCATCGCGAAGCGGTTCGTGACGTCAAGTCGTGACAGTGGAGGCGCGGCTGCGGCTCCGCTGTCGAACAGGGCGTCCGCTTCGGCCCTCATCGCGTTCAGGAACCGCGGGCGTTTCAGCGCCTCGTAGAGCGCGAACACCACCGTGTACGCTGCCGTGTGGAGCGCCGCGATGAGGATGGATCCGACGACGCCCGGCAGGTCCTCTTCGGGGAGCAGCCGAGGGTCTCTTCGATGAAGATCGAGCAGATCGTCCACGACGTTCGATGGGCCGCCAGACGGCTTGCGCCGCTCGTGCACTGCCATGATCTCCTCGAAGAGCGCCCGATAGGACTTTCGAGCGCGAGACACCCGCGGGAGCTTCAGCCACCACCTTGGGCGTCGTCGCGCCACCTCCACGTCCAGGATCGTCCCTAGAAGGCGGTCCAGGTCGTCGGAGCCGTCGACCATGTCGAGGTTGGCCAGCAGTGCGCCGGCCTGGCGAGTGATCATGCGCTGAAGCGCGGAGCGGGCCGCAACGGGACCGCCGTGGAGCCAGCCGGCGATTTCCGTTCGGGTGATGCGCATGAAGTCGGGCATGCGCTCGTGGAGGCACTGGGGCGAAAGGCCCGGGGCCATCGTCTTGCGCATGCGGACGTGTGGAGGGCCCTCCTGGGCGATGATCGTCTTGGAGGCCCCCATCTCCCAACTGAAGCGCAACCACTCGTTGCCGGTTCGCAAGTGGGCCTTGCCCTGGCGTTGAAGAAACTGAACGGCTTCCGGACCGGCGAGAACGAGGAGGCGCCGGTTCAGGGCGCGCACGCGAAAGACGGGGCCCAGTTCCCTGTACTGCCGGGCGAAGAAGACGCTCAGATCTCCGGTCATGCTGAGGGCGCTGCCGAGGAACGGGAGGCCCTTCACTTCGGGAATCTCGCTCGGCGGCCGGGCTGCCGTCGGCGCCGGGGCGGCGAGCTGGTTCTGGCGAATCGCCGGGAGCAGGAACCGGCCGATCAGGTCAAGCTTCCGGATCTGCTCGATTCGTTCCCGCAGCCGGGTCCTCTCCTGCGGCGTGAGCAGGCGACGCAGGACACCGCTGGCGTCGCTCAGGCAGATGAGCACGACATCGCGCGGATCGGGTATCTCGTCGCTGAACAGCACTCGCATGATTCGCAGGCGCACTTCCTCCATCTGGCGCCCGTCACGGGTCGGATAGCGCCTGGAACGGGAGACGGCGGACGAAAAGAACATGCCGCCGGCATCGGTTTCCAGGATTCCGTTCTCGACCAGGCGGGCAAGCGCGCGTTCACGGATCTCCTTGCCCCGCTCCGCCGTACGCGCGATCCAGTAGTCCGCGTTGCGATCGCCCGGGCCGGTCGCTACATCCGCCAGGGTCGGATCGAGAAGCTCGTCCTCAAGAGGCGTGGAGTCCACCAGGACGAGTTTCTCGAGGTCGGTGTCGATCCGTCCTTCCAGCGCCAGGTCCATCAACACGGCGCCGGCAACGACGATGTCCAGAAGGTGCTCCGAGTAGGACTTCGGCAGATCACCGTGCTCTTCGTCGAGGATGAGCAGGAGAATCTCCTCGGCGAACCTGATGGTCATCTCCGGCTCCCTGATCGAAGACGGCGATACTCAGCGAGCGCCGCGAGCGGAAAGTACTGGGCGTAGCCGTGGTATCGGAGATAGAAGACTCCCGGAAACCCGACCCCGGTCCACCAATGGTCGTACCAGGAACCGTCCTCCCGTTGACGCTCCTGAAGGAAGGCGGCGACGCGGTCCAACGCCAAGCGAGCCGGACCGGCTTCGCGCGGTTCCGGCCGCGCTTCGGCGGTCGCGCTCAGGCCCAGCATTGCCCAGGCCGTCTGGGACGCGGTGCTGTCCCCGCCCCCGTGGCGGTCGGATCCTCGTAGGAACGGAGCGACTCGCCCCACCCGCCGTCTCCGTTCTGGACCCGGAGCAGCCAGCTCCGGCCACGCCTCAACGCCCGCGCCAGGGCGTCGGAGCGGTCGCGTGTCGCCGCGGCGGCGAGCTCACCCAAGGCCCGGAGCGAAAGCCCGGTCCCGTAGATGTGATTGGCCCCCCAGCGTCCGGGCCAGCTTCCGTCCTCCTCCTGCTCCCGCAGCAGGTACCCGGCGGCCCTCCTGACCGGCGCCTCCCGCGGATCGAGTCCCGCGGCAAGCAGGGCACGGATGCCTCGAGAGGTGATGTCCGGCGTGCTCGGATCGATCATCGCGTTCTGGCGCCAATCGCCCGCGACCGAGATCTCCCGGTCCAGCAGCCACTCCAGAGCTTCCTGAATCGGGGCTTTCCCGTCATCCACACCGGCATCGAGCAACGCGTTCACCGTCAGTGTCGTGTCCCAGACCGGCGACAGGCAAGGCTGGAGTCGGATCTCCCCGGCCTCCTCGATCTCGAACCGTTCGAGTTCCTGCAGTTGAGCTTGAACCAGGAAGACATGTCGTAGATGTTGAAGCAGAACCACCGCGGCAGGAGGATCATCTCCGGGGGCACCGCCGGCGCATGCCGCCAGCGCCACAGGCCGAAGATCGCCAAGTACAACTTCGTGTACGAGTTGCAGGCACGCAGCCCTCCCGCGCCGAGGATCGCGCGGCGTGCCGCGGCCATATGCGGCGAACGCGGGTCGTTGCCGGCGAGCTTCAGGCACAGGTAGGCCTTGACGGACATGCTTGGGTCGACCCGTCCTCCTGGGTAGGTCGCCCAGCCGCCTGTTGCTAGCTGTTGCCTGCGCAGGCGCCGGCAGCAGGCGGCGATTCTCGGATCGTCTGCGCGGCCGAGGAAGCAGAGCAGCAGAACGTATTCCGACTCGAGGATCGTGTCGCCCTCAAGCTCAAAGCGCCAGTGACCATCCTCCTTGCGACTCCTCAGGAGGTTGCGCACGGCGGCCTCGATCGTCTGATCGAGGCTTCGGGACGGCGTTGTTGTCTTCGGACGTTCCTGGAGGACTCCCGCGGGGCCGATCACCGGGCACCTCTGCGAGGAGTCTCACCGCGATTCATAGGGCATGCCAGGTCACCGAACGAGGAGACTACAGGAGCATGTGCGATTTTTTGGTGAGATAAACGGAGAATCGAGCGATGTTTTCGCGCCTTCCCTCCGGGTCGCGCGCAACGGCCGCCTGCCGTCCATACCGCTGACGCTCTGGATGGCGATTGGCGAGATACCGAACGGGCTATCGTCGGCGTTCGATGGTCAAGGTGCTTAGAACGATCTACCGCCGGTTGCACGCGGCCCTGTTTGCCGCCCTGCGGCGGTTGGGGTGGAACGTGGCGCGCACGGCCGACTTCTACTCGCCGTTGCCGGTGCTGTCAGAGGTGGCGGAGTCCCGAGAGTCGTGGGACCGGCCGAGCGAGTTGGTCGGAGTCGACTACGACCTGGACGCGATGACAGCGCTGCTGTCGGCGTTGATCGACGTACATGGCGGCGAGTTCGACGCGTTGCCAGCGCACAGCGAGATCCGGGCACTGGGGTATGGCCCCGGATTCCCGGTCATCGACGCTCTGACGACGTACCTCATGGTGAGGGATCTGCGGCCGGCGCGATACGTCGAGATCGGGTCCGGTCTCTCGACCTACTACGCGTGGCTGGCTGCCAAGGCGAATGGCCGCGACGGCAGTTCGTGCGAGATGACCTGCGTCGATCCGTTCCCGACCGGGCGGCTGAACGAACTGGAGGAGCCGGTCGTGAACGCGGTCGTCTCAAGGGTCGAAGCCACGGACCTCGGGCTCTTTGACACTCTCGACGCGGGCGACGTGCTGTTCATCGACTCGACCCACGTGCTGAAACTCGGCGGCGACGTGGCGTTCCTGTTTCTCGAGGTGCTGCCGCGGCTGCGGCCGGGCGTCGTGGTCCACGTGCACGACATCCATTTCCCGTACAACACGCCCTACCCGGCCGAACAGTACGTCTTCCGGGCCAAGTGGCCGCTCTACCGCACGGAAGCGATGGTGCTGCAGGCCTTCCTGAGCTTCAATCGAGAGTTCGAGGTCGTGCTCTCCGCGCCGATGATCCGCCACTTCGACGAGCCCTTCCTGGAGCGGACGATTCCCGGCTACCGCCCGGTCGAGTTGGAGGACTACGACACCCACTTCGGCTCGATCTGGTTGCGCCGGCGGTTGCAGGCCGGCTGAGCGGTCCTACCCGGCCGGCAGGGGCTCGATGACCAGGCCGGCGAGCGCCGGGCGAAGGTGCTCCAGGCGCTCGTTGTCGATGTAGACGATGAGCCGGTACGGTGCGCAGGGCGGCTGCTGGCTCACGAACCAGGCGGAGTAGTCGCGGGCGAAGTGGCCGTCGGTGCCGCGGTCGATCTTCCCGGGGGTCACCACCGAGCCCTCGTGGAGCACGAGGACCGCGGGGCGGACCTGGTGGAGATGGTCGTAGTCGGTCTTGCCCCAGTTCAGGTGGTACTCGCCGTGGCGAGCGTGATGAGTGGAGGTCAGGCCGAGAGGATCGTGGATCGTCGTTTCGTCGAGGATCCAGCCGAAGAGCCCGATCGCTTCGGCGGCGGCGACGTCGCCGGGCGCAAGGTGGGGCTTCAGGCGGGTCGCCATGAACTGGTAGCAGCTCGTGATCGGATGGAAGGTGAAGCGCGGGCCGGGTGTGGTCTGCCAGGGACTGCGGCTGAGCATGAAGACGGCGCTCACGGACAGCACGGCGAGCACCCAGGCTGAGCGCCGTCTGGCGGGGCCCGGCATGTCCCAGTCCTCGAACGCACTCGAGAGGCAGAGGGCCAGCGGGGCCGCCAGCACCGGTACGAAGACCATGAGGAGCCTGTAGTGGGGCATCCAGTCGCCGCCGTTCACGAACACTGCCGGCAACTCCGACACGACGACCAGCAAGCAGAACCACAGGGCCCGGTTCGTGGGCCTCAAGATGAGTGCGATTGCGGCGCCGAGGATCAGGGGCGCGTGCGCGATCTCGAAGCGGACGCTGTAGGACAGGCCCGACACCAGATTCGCCAGCAGCGTCTCGGTTCCGGCCGAGACCGCGGACTTTGCGGCCACCGAGTTGGGCAGGAGGGCGCCGTAGTAGCCGAGCCGCCAGATCGTGACGGCCCCGACGATCGCGAGAGCCGCAACCGAAAGGGTGACGGCTCGGGTACGCGCTTCCGTCCTCTCGGCGGATTCGGACGTTCCCAGCAACTGATAGCCGGCAACGATCGGGAGGAGGACCAGGCTTTCCGGCCGGGTCATGAAGAGCAGTCCCAGGAGGGCGCCGATCAGCCTCGTCTCGGCTTCCTCGACGGTCTTGCGCGCCACTAGGACGACGAGGAACGCGAACAGACCGCCCTCCAGGCCGTTGGCGGCGACGAGCCAGAAACGGCCATGGACCGCCACCAGGGCGACCGCGGCCAGACAGGCTGCCGGTGAGGCGCCGAGGCCGCGGCCCAGCAGGTATGCCTCGCGTAGTGCCAGCAGGGCGAACGACACGCCGAGCGCGAACGCCGCCGGCTCGACCGGCAGACGCAGCGCTTCGACGAACGCCAGCAGCAGGGTCCACGACAGGCTGGTGACCCCTTCTACGCGCTCGCCGACGTTGAACACCAGGCCGTTGCCGTCGGCAAGGTGGCGGGCGTAGCGGAACGTGATGAAGGCGTCGTCGATCGTGCGGACCGGGAGGAACAGCAGGGTCAGCAGCGGCAGGGCTGCCACCGACGCTCCCAGGAGCCGCAAGGCCCGGCGATCGGTCACGAGGTCGTCCCGATGTCCGCGTTACCCGCGTCCGGCGCCGCCCCCGCCCGGCGGAAGAACCGCCGGTAGTCCGGCAGGAAGCGAAACAGAAGCGCACCTGCGCCGAGCCCGGCCGCCGCTGCGCTGGCAACGAACCTCGACCAACTGTCCGCTGGCAGCAGAGCCGCAGCGGCGAGGAAGAAGGGCAGCGGCAGGAGATAGACCTGAGCCAGGCTCAGGACCAGCTTTCGTCTCTGTCCGGCGAAGATGCCGAAGATCTTGATCAGCATGAGCAGGCTTCCGAGACGGGCGAAGTTCGCCCAGGCCATCCCGATCGGTCCCCACTGGTAGGTGAAGAGGAGGCCGAGGGCGATCAGGGCCGTCATGTTCAGGACCACGGTCGTGAGCCACAGCCGGTCCCGCCTCTGCACCTTGAGCGCCTCGCCGCCGGTGGTCGTGAAGACATCGACGAGCGGTACCAGGCACAGGATGCGCAGCAGCGGACCGACCTCGGTCCACGCCTCGCCGAACAGCAGGAGGACGACCTTCTCGATGTTGAAGAACAGGAAGTAGGCGGCGAGGACGATCCCGGACAGGAAGACGAGCGTTCCGAGACGTAGCGTTTCGGCGAACTCGGCCTTGTCATGCCGGAACTCGACGAGGGCGGGCAGTAGCGGACGGACGGT
Source organism: Holophagales bacterium (assembly GCA_009845425.1). Classification (GTDB taxonomy): domain Bacteria; phylum Acidobacteriota; class Thermoanaerobaculia; order Multivoradales; family Multivoraceae; genus Multivorans. Next base: position 173,174 of record VXZQ01000004.1, on the reverse strand, counting down.
CAGCGTGAGCGGAACCAGGAAGGCGAGCCAGTAGGCCTGGGCGTAGTAGCCGACGACCTCGCTCGACGAGAAGTACCTGACGATGTAGTAGTCGACGTAGTTGAAGACCTGGAACGCGACCCAGACCACGAACAGGTAGCGGCTCGCCCGCAGCAGGGCGGGGATTCGCCGCGGGTCCAGGGTCAGGGGAATCCGCCCTCGGGCCCGCCACAGCAGGAACAGGGCAAAGGCTGCCGAGGACGCCAGTTCGCCGCCGACGAACGACCAGACTCCTGCGCCGTTGAGCGCCAGCAGAGCTGCCAGGACACCGAACAGCAGTGCGCGAAGCACTTCGAAGCCGGCGATGTCGCGGATCACAAGCCGGCGTTCGAAGTACGTCCGGTAGACCATGATGACCGCGTCGATCACGATCCAGACCGACATGGCCCGCAGCACCTGGGGCAGGTCGGGTTCGTAGGAGAAGAGGCCAGCGCCGGCGACGAGGATCAGTGACAGCAGTGTGCCGACGCCGGCGCTCCAGGCCAGCACCGTGCCGTAGGACTCGCGCGGGTCCCGCATCAACTGGTGGGTAAGCCCGAGATCGCGGGCGGCCGAGAGGAGCACTACGACGCGTAGCGCCTGCTCGTAGATCCCGAGTTCCGCGGGCAGGATCAGACGGGCCAGTACGTACCGGGTGCCGAAGGCGATGATCAGCCGGACGAACAGGGTGACATACGCACTGAACGTCGAATGCAGCAGCCGCTGCTTTGCTCCGGCGACCGGAGCGGCCGGATCTTGGTGCGGGCTCTGTTCCACGGGTTACCGGCTACAACGCGAGGCTACGGTAGCGCAGGCAGCCCCGGAGCCGGCCCAGCCGCCAGCCGGCGAGCCAGACGAAGCGGCCGCGGGCGAATCTCGACAGGAGCTGCGGCGTTCGCAGCAGCAGCGAGCCGAGTCGCAGCAGCCCTGGCAGTGCGGGAAGCCGCGGCATGCCGCGCGAGCGGTACCGCGTGTAGATGTACACGTTGTACTGGCCGTAGCGTGCCGCCTGGCGGAAGGCGTCCGCGAGGGTCGCCGGGAACCGCACGTGGACGATCGCCTCGGGCGCGAAGACGAGGCTGTAGCCGCCGAGTTGAAGACGCCAGCACAGATCGGTGTCCTCCAGCGCAACGTACTCCTCGTCGAAACCGCCGAGCTCTTCGAAGACGTGGCGTCGTACGCCCAGCCCGCAACCGCCGGCGTGGTCGAGGAAGGGCGGGTTCGTGTAGCTGCACAGGCCGTGCTGCTGCGCGGCGTCGCCGTGCAACCGTCGCGCCTGTTCGTCGTTCAGACGCTCGATCTCGTGGCGGCTCGCCGCGGCCTCATGGCGCTCCAGTTCAGGCACGAGGCCGTCGATCCAGCCTTCGGCGACTTCGTCGTCCGCGTCACAGAAGAGAAGGACGTCGCCGGTGGCTGCCGCCGCGGCGACGTTCCTGGCGTGCGCCGGTCCCTTGCGCTCGGCGGCTTGCAGGACGCGCAGGCCGGGCAGCCGGTCGCGCCAGGACGCGGCGAGTTCGACCGAACCGTCGGTCGACCCGTTGTCCGCGACCAGCACCTCGATCTCGCCCCGCCAGGTCTGCCGGCGGAGCGCTTCGAGCTGCGCGTCCAGGGTCTCCTCGGCGTTCAGGCAGGGGATGATGACGCTGACGCGCTCGATCGTGAACGGCCGAGGCCCTGCCTCGTCCTCCGTCACTCCAGGTAGCCCATCGCTTCGAGCGCCTTGCGCGCGGCCTCGGTGTGCGGCGTGACGTTCTGCGGCGAATCGCGGATCCATCTGCTCAGGCGTCGACCGAGCCGGTCCATGACATCCGGAAACTCGGAGGCCACGTCCTTGAGTTGCAGCGGGTCGGACGGCAGGTGGTAGAGCTCGATCGTCGGCTTCTCATGGTCCCGGTTCGGCGGACGCAGGACGAGTTGCCACTCACCGTCCTGGATGCTCCGCAGGTGACGCTGGTAGGCCCCGGCATCGGCGTAGGCGATCGGATCCGAATCGGCGCCGGTCTGGGCTTCGTCGGCCTGGAGCTGTCCCCGCAGCAGAGGTGCCCAGCTGCGGCCCTCGAAGCCCTCGGGCATCGGTTCTCCCAGCAACTCGACCAGGGTGGGGAAGAGGCCGATCAACTCGACCGGCTGCTCGACGCGTGCGCCCGTGTCGACCCAGGGCTCGCCGACGAGGACCAGCGGCACGTGGACGCTGCTGTTGTAGGGCACCGGACCGTGTTCGAAAGGCACCCCGTGCTCGTTCAGTTCCTCGCCGTGGTCGGCGGTCACCACGAACAGGCTCCCGTCCTCCATGCCGAGGGCGGCAATCTCGTCCAGCATGGCGCCGATCGCGCGATCCGTGACCCACACATTCGCGTCGTACTGGGCCACGTAGTAGCGGAGTTCCCGGTGGTCGCCGAGCGCGCGTCCCTCCGCACCCGTCAAGTCAACGATTTCGTCGCCGACATAGTGTTCGTCGTCCAGAAACGGATTCCGGGTGCCGGGCTGGAGCAGGTAGGGGACGTGCGGGTCGGTGTAGTGCAGCCAGACGAACAGCCGCTCCTCGGATACCAGTGAGGCCAGCAGGGGCCGGGCGAGTTCGTTCACGCGGTCGGCCCACACGTGACGCCGGAACGCCATCGGTCGCTGCTCGACAGGAAGTTCGTCGACGGCGTCCAGGGTCGCCTGATCTACCCAGGTCTGCTCGTAGCGGTCGAAGCCGCGGCCCCAGCCGAGTTCCCGGCTCAGCACCGGGTTGGAGATCACGGCCGCCGTCGTGAAGCCGCGTTCCTGGAACCAGGCCGGCAACGCGACGTAGTCGTCGGGGATCGTCTGCGCGGCCGTGTTGATCAGTCCGGTCGTGTGCGGGTAGAGGCTGGTGAACATCGACGCGAAGGACGGTCCGGTCTTCGGCCACTGGACGATCGCCCGCTCGAAGACGACTCCCCGCTCGACCCATTCGTCGAGCCGCGGACTCGTGTCCCGGGGATAGCCATGCCAGCCCAGGTGATCGGCGCGCAGCGTATCGACCGTGATCAGGAAGACGCGTCGCGGTGCCTCGGCCGCCGGCTCGAGCGCCGGCTCAGGACCGGTGCCGCACGCCAGGGCCAGCGCTGCAAGTGGAACGAGGGCCAGCGCTTGCAGGCCCGTAGCATGCCAACTGTTCATGGTTCACCGGCGGAAGTACATGGTCTCTCACGATGCGGCGGCTCGCCTACCGGCCCGGCTGCAGAAGCACCGCGAGGAAGGGTACTACTCGCGGGCCGTCCGTCAGTCCGCCGCGAGCACCTCCTTCACGGCCCGGTGAGCCTCGCGGATCGCCGCGTCCGTGTGGGGGCTCGCGGCGGCGTCGGCGCCGGCGATGGCGACCCGGCCGAAGGGTTGCCGCGCCGTCACCACGGGCCGGTCGTCGCCCGCCTCGAAGGCCCACTCCGGCGGATCAAAAAGCGGGTTGTAGGTGTAGGTGTAGCCGTGCGGCCAGCGGTTGGCCGTGATCGCCGCGATGTCGCGCTGGTCGTCGAAACCGCTTGGGCCGAGCATCCGGTTGAGCTGGTCCCGGATGTTGGCTTCCACGGTCTCGAACGTGGTCCGGAGAAGTTCCATCCGGCCGGCTCGGTGCTGCTCGCGCCGGGACAGGCCCGGCTCGCACGGATAGCGGTACATCGAGATCACCAGGGGCTCGTCCGGCGAGGTCGACGTCCGGTAGTCCCCGAGCGAAAGCTGCTCGGCGAGCCCCACCGAGGTGTGGTAGCCGCCCGGGGCCTCGATGTAAGAGACGCCGGCCTCGGCGAAGGCGCGCCAGTTCCGTAGCAGCACGCTCGTGTACTGGAGCGGCGACTTGACCGGCCAGGTCAGGGCGTCCCGCTGGGATTCCGGCAGTTCGGGAACCAGATGAGGAACGATGTTGTGCCAGCAGGCGAGAATGACCCTTCCGGCCGTGACGGTGTGCCCCCGGTCGTCCCGGACGTAGGTGACCCGGGCCGGGCCGCCCTGCCCGGGCTCGACGCGAATCACCGTCGAGGACAGCCGGATCCGGGTGCGGTTCCCCGCCCGATCCAGCATCCCGTAGTCGAGCGGCGCCGTGACGACATCCTCCATGGTCGATCCCGGGACGCTGCCCGGAACAAGCCCGCGCACGAGGAGCCGGGCGATCGTGGCGTTTCCGTCCGGGAAGTAGACGTCGGGATCTCCTTCGTACGCCCGCGCCTGGTTCTCCCGGCCGTGCTGGCCGCCCGGCTCGTCCGCCAGCAGATCCGGGGGCGTCTCCGGAATCTCCATGCCCGAGAAGCCGGGCAGGCCCTCCTCCCAGGCGTAGCGTGCCGGGTAGGCGTCGATTCCGGTGCAGTAGATGCTCTTGGGCCGGTGGTCGAAGAACCGGATCACCCCCGGATCGCATTTCGCGTGTTCGAGGAGAAAGTCCCTGTAGCTGATCGTGGCAAGGTACGCCTTCTTCCCGCCCGGCGAGAGGTCCGGCAGGTAGTCCGGCTGCTCCTCGCCGTGGAGCCGGATCAGATCGGCCCGGACCGCCTCCGACAGTGGCGTGTCGGCGAGAAACTCGGCGAAGGGGCGACTCCCGACACCGGCAACCAGCACGTCCGTGCCGAATGTCTCGCGGTCGAAGAACATGCCCTGCTCAAGCCCCAGGTTCTCGTACGTGTCCGCTACCGAGGCGACGGACTCGTAGTAGCGCCCGCGGTCGATCCCGATCTCCTCGAGGAGGCCCCCCGCGATGTCCCCGTACTGGGAGGGCGCCTCGACGTACAGGGTGCCGCCGCTCATCAGGTAGGTCCGCCCGTCGAGCCGGAACTCGTTGCGCTTCGCGTGGCCGCCGAAGTCGTCGTGGTTGTCGAGCAGCAGCACGCGAGCGTCCGGGCCCGCCTGCTTCGAGAAGTAGTGCGCGGCCGCCAGTCCCGAGATGCCGGCGCCCACGACCACCAGGTCATACGCTTCGCCGGTTTCGGTGGCCGTCCACTCCCGCCCCTCCTGGACCAGTTCGTGCGCGACTTCGAACGAGCCGGGGTGGGAGCCGCGCATCCCCGTGCGCAGCGGCGGATAGGCCGCCGTGCTCTCGCGTTCGATCTCCCGCTGGAACGCGGGCACGTCCCGGCAGGCCAGGGCGGCGCCGGTCAGGGCGACGGGAATCCCGGAAAGAAAGTCGCGGCGGCTGATGCCGTCTCCGGACCGTCGCGCCTTCCGGGTTGGTGTCATGGTCTGGAGTCGAGTGTACATTCGGGTTCCGCTAGAGTCTTCTGCGCGACCATGACTCCAACCGTGGCGCCGAACTTGGCAAGCGCAACCGCCAGTCGCCGGCAGTTCGTCGTCGGGGTGTCATCGCTGTTCGCGGGGAAGGCAGTCCTGGCAAGCGCTGCCGCCGCCGCTTCCACGCGCCGCCGGTCCGCCGTTCGCGGGCACGACGTCGATGTCGTGGTGGTCGGCGGTGGCTTCGCCGGTGTCGCCGCCGCGCGCGATTCGATGAAGAACGGCTACTCGACGCTGCTGCTCGAAGCGCGCGACCGGCTCGGCGGCCGCACCTGGACCGCCGACTTCGACGGCGACCAGGTCGAACTCGGGGGCACCTGGATCCACCACACCCAGCCCTTCGTCTGGGCCGAGAATGAACGCTACGGCCTGGAGATCGAGCAGACCCCCGGGGCGGTGGCGGATACCGGCTACCTGATCGCGGACGGCGAGCGCATCCGGCTGACGGAGGCCCGGTACGCCGAGACGTACGAGGCCTGGCGGCTCTACCACGCGGAGGCGCGACGGATCGTTCCGCGGGCGTGGGACATCCTCCACAACCGCGACGCCGCGCTCGCCGCGGACCGGATCAGCGCGACGGACCACATCGAGCGGCTCGAGCTCTCGTCCCTCCAGCGGAGCTACCTGCGAGCCGTCATCGCGATCATGGCGAACGGCCAGCCGGAGACGATGTCCTACCTGGAGCTGATGCGCTGGCACCTAGCCGGGGGCGGCTTCCTGCCGACGGTGGAGGACTCCGTCGCGCGCTTCAAGCTCAAGCGCGGCACGCGGGCCCTGCTCCAGGCGATGGTTGACGACGCGGGACTCGAGGCGAGACTCGAGACGCCCGTCGAGTCCATCCGCGACCGCGGCGACGGGGCCGTCGTGGTCACCGGCGCGGGCGAGGAGATCCAGTGCCGGGCCGTCATCTGCTGCCTGCCGATGAACACGATCGCGGACGTCGCCTTCGACCCCCCGCTCGCCGCCGGGGTGGTCGAGGCGGGCCGGCAGCGCCACGCCGGCGCCGGCTTCAAGCTCCTGCTCAAGGTCGAAGGCGATGTCGGCAATGTCGCCACCTACGCGATCGGCGAGCCGATCGACTGCGTGATGACCTACAAGCAGGCCGCGAACTACACGCTGCTGGTGGCGTTCGGCAAGGACCCCGCCGACCTCGACGTGAACGACGGCGACGCGGTGCAGCGGGCGCTGCGGGCTCACGTCCCGCGCGCGGAGCTGATCGGCAGCATGAGCCACGACTGGAACGGCGACCCGTACTCGCGTGGCACCTGGGCCGTCTACCGGCCCGGCTGGGTCACTCGCCACTACGACGAGTTCCAGCGGGATCGTGGCCGCATCCTGTTCGGCTCGGGCGACCACGGGGAAGGCTGGCGCGGATTCATCGACGGCGCGATCGGCGGCGGAATCAGGGCGGCGCAGCGGGCGAAGAGCCTGCTCGGCTGAGCATCCGGAACGAATCTCGAAGAAACCTCGAACGAAGATGCGCCCGGAATCCGGACGAGAGCGAGAACCAGGGCGCCAGGGCGCGGCGGAGTTGCCGCGCCGCGCAGGCGTGATCGTCATCGGCGGTGGCGTGATCGGTTGCTCAGTCGCCTACCACCTCGCACGCTCGGGGTGCTCCGATGTGCTGCTGCTCGAGCGCCGGCAGATCACTTCCGGCACCACGTGGCATGCCGCCGGCCTGCTCGGTCAACTGCGGCAGTCGGTCACGATGACGAACCTCGCTCGCTACACGAGCGAGCTCTACGCTCGCCTCGAGCAGGAGACGGGACAGTCGACCGGCTATCGCCGCTGCGGCTCCTTCTCGGTCACCGCCGACCCCGAGCGGTTCGAGGAACTCAGGCGTGCGGCTTCACTGGCGAAGGTGCTCGGGCTGCCGGTCAATGTGGTGACGGCGAAGACGATCGGGGAACGCGTACCGCTGCTCGAGACGTCCGACCTGCTCGGCGGACTGCACATCCCCGGCGACGGCTACGCGAACCCGACCGACATCACCCTGGCGCTGGCCGCGGCCGCCCGCTCCGCCGGCGCCCGGATCGTCGAGCAGGTGCCGGTGACCTCCGTTCGCACCGCCGGGGGACGCGTCATGGGCGTCGCGACGGAGCAGGGTGACATCGATGCCGACTGCGTCGTCCTCTGCGCCGGCATGTGGACCCGGGAGCTGGCCGCCTCCATCGGCGTCAACGTTCCGCTCCATGCGTGCGAGCACTACTACGTCCGGTTCGACGACGTCGAGGGACTCGATGCGAACCTGCCCGTCGTGCGGGACTACGACGCCATCTCGTACTTCAGGTACGACTTGGGAAAGCTGATCGTCGGCGTCTTCGAGCCGAACGCGCGGCCCTGGGGCATGGACGGCATTCCCGAGGACTTCTGCTTCGACGAGATCGCCGCCAACCGCGAGCACTTCGAGCCGTTGCTGCGCGGCGCCAGGGAGCGGATGCCGGCACTCCAGTCGGCCGAGGTCCTGCAGCTCTTCTGCGGCCCGGAGAGCTTCACGCCGGACGTCCGCTACCACGTCGGCCCGGCGCCCGGGTGCGAGAACTGCTTCGTCGCGGCTGGCCTGAACTCGATCGGAATCCAGTCCGCGGGCGGGATCGGCAAGGTCGTTTCCGAGTGGATTCTCGACGGGCATCCGCCGGTCGATCTCTGGGAAGTCGACGTGCGCCGCAGCATGCCCTTCCAGGGCAACCGGAGGTACCTGCGCGAGCGGGTCTCCGAGAGTCTGGGCCTCCTCTACGCCATGCACTACCCGTATCGCCAGTTCGAGACGGCGAGGGGCGTGCGCCGGTCACCGCTCTACGACCGCCTGGAGGCCGCCGGCGCGTGCCACGGGGAACTCGCCGGCTGGGAGCGCCCGAACTGGTACGCGCCGGACGGCGTGCCGGCCCGCTACGAGTACAGCTACGGCCGCCAGAACTGGTTCGAGTACTCGGCCGCCGAACATCGGGCCGTGCGCGAGAACGTGGGACTGTTCGACCAGTCGTCGTTTGCGAAGTTCCGCCTGGAAGGCCGGGATGCGGCCAGGGTGCTCAACCGCGTTTGTGCCAACGATGTCGACGTGCCGCCCGGCCGCATCGTCTACACGCAGTGGCTCAACGAGCGGGGCGGCATCGAGGCGGATCTCACGGTGACGCGCCTTGCGGAAGACAGCTTCCTGATCGTCACCGCCGTCACCTCCGAGGTGCGCGACTTTCACTGGCTCAAGGGTCACATTCCGGGCGACGCGCACTGCGTGCTGACGAACGTGACCTCGGCGATGGGCGTGATCTCCCTGATGGGTCCGGCTTCCCGCGCGCTGCTGCAGTCCCTTACGCCGGCGAACCTGGCCAGCGAGGCGTTCCCGTTCGCGACCAGCCGCGAGATCGAACTGGGCTACGGCCTGGTGCGGGCATCGCGCATCACCTACGTCGGCGAACTCGGCTGGGAGCTCTACGTTCCCACGGAGTTTGTGGCCGGCGTCTACGACGAGATCGTGGCCGCCGGCGAGGGGTTCGACCTCATGCATGCCGGCTACCACGCCCTGGACTCGCTGCGCATCGAGAAGGCCTACCGTCACTGGGGCCACGACATCACCGATCAGGACTCGCCACTCGAAGCGGGCCTCGGGTTCGCCGTCAGGTTCGACAAGCCCGGCGGCTTCATCGGGCGCGAGGCGCTGCTCAGGCAGAAGGAGAGCGGCGTCGCGAAGCGGCTGATCCAGTTCAGGCTCCGGGATCCGGAGCCGTTGCTCTACCACTACGAACCGATCTGGCTGGGGGACGAGATCGCGGGCTACGTCACCTCCGGGAGCTACGGCCACAGCCTCGGAGCTGCCGTCGGCCTCGGCTACGTCCCCATGTCGCTGTTGCCGGACTTCCCCGAACTGCCCAGTCGCCTCGAGATCGAAGTCGCGGGCGTTCGCGTCCCGGCCGAAGCCTCCATCCGACCCATGTACGACCCCTCGGGTCAACGCGTTCGCAACTGAAGCGGAGCGAGATGTTAGGGCCCCGTGGATGCCCTCGTTGGTAGTCTCGCCAGCGCGCGGCTCGCGCCGCGCTCCAGGCGCCTTGAGGTCCAACGCGATGCACTCCCGACCCACGCAGGCCGTGATCCTGGCCGGCGGCCGGGGCACCCGCCTGGCGCCGTTGACGGACACTCTGCCCAAGGCGCTGATTCCGTTCCACGGCAAGCCGTTCCTGGGCCACGTGATCGACATGCTGCGCGAGGAGGGCTTCGAGCGTGTCCTGCTCCTGCTCGGCTATCGGGCGGAGGCGATGATCGAGCACTTCGGCGACGGCTTGGCGTACGGCGTCGAGATCAGCCACCGGGTGACGGCCCCGGATGACCTGACGGCGCACCGGGTCAAGGACGCGGCCGGCGAACTGGACGACCGGTTCCTGCTCCTCTACTGCGACAACTACTGGCCGATGCAGTTCGACAGGATGTGGCGCTCCTACGTCGACTCCGGAGCGTCGGCCCAGATCACCGTCTACGCGAACCGCGACGGCTACACCCGGGACAGCGTGATCGTGGGCGAGGACGGCTTCGTCACCGTCTTCGACCGCGGTCGAACGACGCCCGGGCTGAGCGGGGTCGAGATCAGCTACGCGATCCTCGAGAAGTCGGCGGTGCTGCCGCTCCTGCCGGATCACCAGGAGCTGTTCGAGGAGGCGGTCTATCCGGCACTGACTGCCCGGGGCGAACTCCACGCCTACTGGAGCGAGCACCGCTACTACAGCGTCGGCGGCCACGAACGGCTGCCGCTGACCGAGGCGTTCTTTGCCCGTTCGCCGACGATCATCCTAGACCGCGACGGCGTCCTCAACGTGCGCCCGCCGCGCGCGGAGTACGTCTGCTCGCCTGAGGAGTTGCGCTGGCTACCGGGTGCCCGCGAGGCGCTCGCCGCCTTCAACCGGGCCGGTTGGCGGGTGCTCGTCGTGTCGAACCAGCCCGGAGTCGCCCGCGGCCGGATGACGCTGGACGACCTGGCGGCGGTGCATCGACGTCTGTGCGGCGAGGCGGAGGACGCGGGCGGACGGATCGACCGCATCTACTTCTGCCCCCATGGCTGGGACGAGGGCTGCGGCTGCCGAAAGCCGGCCCCCGGGATGCTCTTTCAGGCGCAGCGTGATCATCACCTTGATCTGACCCGGACGACGTTCCTGGGAGACGACGAGCGCGACGGGCAGGCGGCGGACGCGGCGGGCTGCCCGTTCGGCCTGGTCACCGAGAGCGAACCGCTGCTCGCGCACGCCGAGCGGCTGCTGGCTCTCCGAACGGCGGCGGTGGGATGAGCACCGCCTTCGTGCGCCGCCCGGTCCTAATCACGGGGCATCGCGGCTATCTCGGCTCGGTCATGGCGCCGTATCTGGTGGAGCGCGGCTACGACGTCGTCGGGCTCGATACGGGCTACTTCGACGACTGCACGATCACGGCGGACACGGTGCCGATTCCGTCGATCCGCAAGGACATCCGGGACCTGGAGCCGGGCGACCTGCGCGCGTTCTACGCGGTGATCCATCTCGCCGCGCTCTCGAACGACCCGATCGGCAACCTGGACGAGAACTGGACCGAGGAGATCAACCACCGTTCGTCCGTACGCCTGGCCGAACTGGCGCGCGAGGCCGAGGTGCGCCGCTTCCTGTTCTCGTCGTCCTGCATCATGTACGGCCAGTCCAGCACGGAAACGGTGGACGAAATCTCGCCGCTCGACCCGCGGACCCTGTACGCACGTTCCAAGGTTCGGAGCGAGGAGGCGATCCTGGAGCTGGCAGGTGACGGATTCTCGCCGACATTCCTTCGCAATGGCACCGTGTACGGCCTGTCACCGCGAATGCGTTTCGACACGGTGCTGAACGACCTGACCGGCGCGGCCTTCGCCAACCGGCGGGTCGTCGTCTACGGCGACGGCAAGCCGTGGCGGCCGGTCGTCCACGTCGAGGACGTGGCGGCGGCGTTCGGCCGAGTGCTCGAAGCGCCGCTTTCGCTGGTTCACAACGAGGCCTTCAACACCGGCGCCGACCATCTGAACCACCGCGTGATCGAACTCGCGGAGATCGCGGCCGATCTCGTGCCCGGCTGCGAGATCGAGGTGCGAGGCGAGCCCGGCGCCGATCAGCGGACCTACCGCGCCTCGTTCGAGAAGTTCGCCAGGGCCTTCCCGGACTTCGAGTTCCGGGACGCGGCCAGCGGGGCGAGGCGCTTGATCGATGACTATCGCCGCGTCGGTCTCGATGCGGCGCTCTACGGCGACCCGCGCTTCGTTCGCCTGCGCTGGCTCAACCGGCTGCTCGACTCGGGACGGCTGGACGGATCGCTGCGCTGGAAGGCCTGCGCGAGCGGCGAAGGGACAGAACCGGAGGAGAAGGGATGATCCACGGCGTCAAGGTGGTTCCGCTTCGTCAGATCGTCGACGAGCGGGGCAAGATCATGCACATGCTGAAGGCCACGGACGAGCATTTCCTCGGCTTCGGCGAGATCTACTTCTCGACCGCCTGGCCCGGGACGATCAAGGCCTGGCACATCCACCGGTCGATGACCGTCAACAACGCGGTGATCAGCGGCCGGGCCAAGCTCGTGATGTACGACCTGCGCGAGGACTCGCCGACCCGTGGCGAGCTCCAGGAGGTCTTCTTCGGCGAGGACAACTACGTCCTGGTGCAGATTCCGCCCGGGATCGCCAACGGCTACAAGGCATACGGCGACAGGCAGGTGATCATGGCGAACGCCGCCACCGAGCCGCACGATCCCGACGAGATGGAGCGGCTCGATCCGTTCACCGACCGGATCCCCTACGACTGGGCCCTCCGGCACGGTTGAGGCGGCTGGAACCCTCGCTGACGTGGACGCATCGCGCCTGATCGTGACCCGTACGCCGCTCAGGGTGTCCCTGGTGGGCGGTGGCACCGACCTGCCGGCGTTCTACCGCCGGGAGGGCGGCGCGGTGCTCTCGACGACGATCGACCGCTACGTCTACGTCACGGTGAAACGGCACAGCGAGCTGTTCTTCGAACCGGTCCGGGTCAACTACTCGCGGAGCGAGCAGGTCGAGCGGATCGACGAACTGGACAACAACATCGCGCGCGAGTGCCTGCGCTTCGTGGGTGTCGACCCGCCGGTCTATATCTCGACGGTCGGCGACGTACCGGCGTCCACCGGTCTCGGCGGCTCTAGCGCCTTCGCCGTCGGCCTGCTGAACGCGCTCCACTCGTACAAGGGCGAGCGCGCGTCGGCGGGTCAGTTGGCGGAGGAGGCGTGCCACATCGAGATCGACGTCTTGGGTGCGCGGATCGGCAAGCAGGACCAGTACGCCGCGGCCTACGGCGGACTCAACCTGCTGTCGTTCAAGAGGGACGGCGGGGTTACCGTCGAGCACCTGCGGATCCCCGGCGACCGGCTGCGCGAGCTGTTTCGTTCGGTGCTCATGTTCTGGACCGGACACCAGCGGGACGCGAGCGCGGTGCTCTCGGAGCAGGACGACCGCACCGAGCTGAACCTGGAATCGCTGCGCAGGATGCGGGACCAGGCGAGCGACCTGCACCGGGATCTCGGCGCCGGTGACGTCGACGTCGAAGGCATCGGCCGGCTCCTCGACGAGGGCTGGCGGATGAAGCGGGAGCTCGCTGGATCCATCACGACGCCGCTGATTGACGGTTGGTACGACGCGGCCATCGCGGCCGGCGCCCTGGGAGGCAAGCTCTGCGGCGCCGGCGGCGGCGGGTTCCTGCTGTTCGTGGTGCCGCCCGATCGGCAGGCCGCGGTCCGCGCGGCGCTGGCCGACCTGTACGAGTTGCCCGTTGGCCATGAATCCCACGGCTCGCAGCTCGTCGCTCCTTTCCACCATGGCTGACGTCGCGACCGAAAGTCCGACTGTCGGTGCGCCGGCCTTCTGGCCGGCACTCCGGATTCACGCGAGGGGCTAGGTGACCGCGAGTTGCCTGGTCTGTTCCGAGCCCGAGGTCGAGACGTTCCTCGACCTCGGCAGCACCGCACTCGCCAACAAGTTCCCCAGCGCCGAAGACCTGAGCCGGCCCGAACCGCGCTTCCCGCTGCGCGTTGGCTTCTGCCACGGCTGCGGCCACGTCCAGCTCGTTGAGCGCGTGCCGCCCGCGGCGATGTTCACGGACTACCTCTACGTGTCGTCGGCCTCGGACACGCTGCGGGCCCACTTCGACGACCTGGCGGCCACCCTCACGTCCCGGCATGGCCTCGCCGACGGCGGCCTCGTCATCGACATCGGCTGCAACGACGCTTCGCTCCTCTGCTGCTTCCGCGACCGGGGCGCCAGGACCCTCGGCGTCGACCCGGCCGAGAACCTGGCCGAGTTCAGCCGCGACACCGGGATCGAGCGCTACCGGGGCTTCTTCGGCGCGGACACCGCAGGCGAGATCGCTGAACGCTGGGGCCCCGCGGCGCTCATCACCGCGACGAACACGTTTCCGCACATCCCCGACCTCTCAGGCTTCGTCGCGGGCCTCGACGCGGTCCTCGCGCCCGGCGGCGCCTTCGTCCTCGAGGCGCACTACCTAGTCGACCTGCTCGACCAGCTTGCGTTCGACACCGTGTACCACGAGCACGTCTCCTACTGGGCGCTGGGCCCGATGATGCGGCTCTTCGCGGACCACGGCATGGAGGTCGTGCGGGTGGAACGGCTGCCGATCCACCACGGTCAGCTCCGCGCCACCGTGATGCGCCGGGGCGAGGGAGAGGTGGACCGAAGCGTGGACGATGTCCTGGCCGCCGAGAAGCAGCTCGGCATCCACCGGTTCGACACCTGGCTCGCGTTCGCCGGGCGGGTCGGCCGGTTGAAGAGGGAGGTGATGGACTGCCTGAACGGCCTCAAGGCGGAGGGCCGCCGTCTCGCCGGCTACGGCGCTCCCGCCAAGGGCAGCACGCTGCTCGAGTTCTTCGGCGTAGGCCCGGATCTGCTCGACTTCATTGCCGACCGCAGCCCGCTCAAGCAGGGCCGCTACACCCCGGGCTCCCATATCCCGATCGTCGCGCCGGAGCGACTCCTGGAGGAACCGTCACCCGACCACGTGCTGCTCCTGGCCTGGAACTTCGAAGACGAGATCCTGGCCCAGCAGGCCGAGTTCCGCCGCCGGGGCGGCAGGTTCATCCTGCCGGTGCCGGAAGTCCGGATCGTGTAGTCGCCAGGCCAGCCGCCGTGTTCCGGTTACGAGAAAGCTCCGCGCCTGTCACCGTCCTGTTGCTCAGCCTCGCCTGTGCTACGCCGGAGCCGGTGCCCCAGGAGCCGCCCTATCGCGGCACCGCCTTCATCGATCCCGATCTCATCGTTGCGTCCGACCCGTCCGCCCTGCGGAGTCTCGACTACGCGGGGCTGGACACCCGCAGGATGTTCGACCGGCGGGCTGACGCGTTCGTGCCGACCGATGCCTTCCTGTTCAACGCTGCGTTCGAGGGTGAGACGACCGTGGAGGTTCAGGTCAACGTGGAGTTCGGCGATGCCGCCACCGCCAAGCGCCACGCGGCGTTCTACGCCCGGGCCATCGGGCAACTGCCAGCGGGCCTGCGGACGCTGGTCGAGACTGTGTGGATCCACCGGGGCGACCAGCCCTTCGGAGGCGGGAACGACAACATCCTGATCCACACGGGAAAGGCGGCGGAGTACCTGCGCGACGGTGTGCTGGAGGAGATCCTGATGCACGAGGCGGCGCACACCTCCCTGGATCCGGTCCACGCGGCCGCCGATGCCTGGCTCGCCGCTCAGGCCGCGGACGGCGGGTACATCTCCGACTACGCCCGCGACCATCCCGGCCGGGAGGACGTCGCCGAGAGCTTCGGTCCCTTCTTCGCGGTCCGGCACCGCCCGGAGCGGATCTCCCGCGAAATGGTGGAGACGATCGAGGCGACGATGCCGAGTCGCATCGAGTTCTTCGACCGCCTGGAACTCGACATGAATCCCGTCAGATAAGGAGATGCCGGCCAGAAGGCCGGCGCACCCAGGCCGGCGCACCCAGTCTTTGCTGCGCTACGGCTCCCGGAAGCTGTACAGCTTCGATCGCGTTCGCATGACCAGCCGGTCGCCGGCAAGCGCCGGAGAAGCGAGAGTCATCTCATCCAGCGGATTCGCGTGGAGCTGCTCGAACTCGTCGCCGGTTCCGAACACGAACGTCGTGCCGGCCTCGTCGGTGGCGAAGATGCGGTCCCGGTAGGCCCAGGGCGATGTCGTGAAGTGGCCGTTCGAGTCATTGATTCGCGATCGGTACAGGCGTTCCCCGGTGGCCGCGTCGTAGCGGGCGAAGATGCCGCGGTCGTAGACCACCCACAGGGAGCCCTTGTAGGGAATCGGTGTCGGGATGTAGGTGCCGGCGCGGTTGTCGTTCCAGACGACGTAGTCGTTGCTCGTCTCGTCCTCGGCCAAGGTGAGATCGCCGGCGGCGCCCGGGCGGATCGCGGTGATCGGGCGATTCTGGTCTCCGTGGACGCCCGACGTCACGTAGAGCAGGCCGTCGTAGGCGAAGGGCGTCGGCACAGGGAGCAGCGAGTGCCGCGTCAGCCGCCACAGCTCGCGCCCCATCGTGTCGTAGCTGATCGCCGTGTAGGGGCCGAGGGCGACGATCTCGGTGCGCTCGTCGTGACGCCAGACGAAGGGTGTGCTCCAGGAAGTTCGATGGTTCGGGGCGTGCGGAGCGGCGAGCCGTCCCCGGGCCGTGCGCCAGAACTCGCGGCCGTCCTGTTTGGAGAAGGCGGCCAGGAACGGATGCTCCTGGTTGTCGTTCAGGATGACGACCAGGTCGTCCGTGAGGGCGGGCGAACCGCCGGTCCCGAAGTCCATGTAGATCTGGAACGGGTCGAGCCGCCTCTCCCAGCGCAGCTCGCCCTCCAGCGAGTAGGCCCACAGGCCGAGACCGGTGACGTAGACGAAGATGGTCTCGCCGTCGGTGACCGGCGTCTCGGAGGCGAACGTGTTCTTCGAGTGGCGGCCCCCGGGCGGCGGTCCGGCGAAGAAGGTCCGCCGCCAGAGCTCGGCGCCGTCCTCGAGCGAGTAGGCGATCAACTGGTAGTCGAGATCGACTTCGTCGGGGAACTCGATGAAGCGTTCGTCGTGGCGCTTCAGGACTTCCTCCCAGGGAAGCCCCTGTTCGCGCAGCTCGCGCATGAACTCGTTGCTGTACTCGGTGCCGAACTCCGGCCGCTTGGTCGCCTCGGTCGATCTGGCCGTCGTGGTCAGGAAGATGGTGTCGCCGACGATGATCGGCGACGACCAGCCGGAACCCGGCACCTCGACGCTCCATTCGACGTTCTCGGTGGTCGACCAGTGGAGCGGCAGCCGTTCGTTGTCCGAGACGGGGATGCCGTCCGGCCCACGGAAGCCGGGCCAGATTGGTGTCGGCGGCGGCTCGTCCGCCGGCTGCGCAAGCGCGGGTGGCGCCACGCACGGCAGGATGAGCGCGGCAGCTAGGAGGCAGCGGCGCATGGCGCGGATGTTAGCCGCCGCGTCTACGTTACGCTGACCTGCGTGGCTGGACAGGGAGCACCAACCGTCGCCGCCCTCGTCCTGAACTACAACGGACGCGACATCACGCTGCAGGCGTTGGCGAGCCTCGAAGCGATGACCTATCCCGCCTGCGAGTTGATCCACATCGACAACGGCTCCAGCGACGGCTCGTCCGAGGCGGTCGCTGCCGCGCATCCAGGTGTGACCCAGATCCGGGTGGAGGAAAACCAGGGCGTCGTCTACGGCATGAACAAGGGGATCGAACTTGCCGTCGACCGCGGCGTGGACTACCTCCTGTTGCTCAACAACGACATCGAAGTCGAGCCGGACTTCCTCGACGAACTCGTCGCGGTAGCCGAGGCGGATCCCGGCATCGGCTGCGTGGGTCCGAAGATCCTCTACCACGGGGAGCGCGACCGGCTGTGGTCCACCGGCGGCCGCATTCGCTTTCGCGAGTCGATGACCCGCGAGCGGGGCGAAGGCCAGGTCGATCGCGGCCAATACGACCGAGACGAGGAAGTGCCCTACGTGAACGGCTGCGCCATGCTGGTGCGCCGGAGCGTCGTCGAGGAGATCGGCCTCTGGGATCCGCTGTTCCACCTCGCGCTCGACGACGCGGACTGGTGCATGCGGATGAAGGAGCGCGGCTACCGCTGCTACTACGCGCACCGGGCCGTGCTGTACCACATGGTGGCCCGGACGGTCGGCGGCTACCGGGCCTCGCGGACGTTCTTCAACGGCCGCAGCGCCGCCCTGTTCGTGCGCCGCTACGGTGGGCCGGCGCAATGGTGCTCGTTCCTCCTGTTTCTCTCGGCAGGCCTCTTCCTGGCCTTCTTTCGCGAACTCGTCCGCGGCAACCAGGGCGCCGTCATCGCCAAGCTCCGCGGCGTGATCGAGGGTCTCCGGACGCCGATGGCGCCGCCGCCGGGGATCGACCTGCGCGAGGAGCACGCGCAGGCTGCAGGTTCGGGGCAGTTATGACAGTATTGCCACCTTATGGTGGTGCGCGCGACCTACTCACTCGACGAAGCTACCGTCCGGCGCCTTCGGCGAACGGCGGAGCGGCTCGGCAAACCCCAGAGCCAGATCGTCCGCGAGGCGATCGCCGACTATGCGGCCCGTTGCGACAGGCTGAGCGAGGTCGAGCGGCTCCGCATGCTGGAAGTGCTCGGCCGACTGCGCAGCGCGCAGGTGACGGGCTCGGCGGAGGCGGTCGAGGCCGAGTTGCGTGAGATCCGCGAATCCCGTCGTGTCGGCTGGGACCGCGACTCCGATCGGCGATGATTCACCTTGACACCTCGGCCCTGGTGGACGCTCTGGTGTCTCCTCACCGTTCGTTTGACCGGCTGATGTCCTTCGTCGAGGACGGCCACCGTTTGGGTATCTCCACACTGGTTCTGTACGAGTGGCTTCGCGGACCGCGAACGGTGGCGGAGCGACTGGCGCAGGAGCAGATCCTGCCGGCCGCTGCCGCCGTGCCGTTCGACGCCGAGGCCGCGGCTCGAGCCGCCGAGATCTACGAAGTCGTCTCGCGGCCCCGCGCTCGCCAGGCGGACATCGCGATCGCGGCGTGCGCCCTGGTTCAGGGCGCCGCGCTCTGGACGCTCAACGAGCGTGACTTCGCCGATGTACCCGAGCTGGAGATTGTCCAGTAGTCCCGTGCTGAAGAACCTGCGCGAGGACACGCGCCGCCTGCGCGCGATCAAGACCAAGCCGTTCCCCTTCTACGTGCTCGAGTCGCTGCTGTTCGAGAACGGCTATCAGGCTGTCGTGCTCTACCGGATCGCCCACTGGTTCAAGAGCCGTCGCATCCCGGTCCTGGGGCCGTTCGTCGCCAGGCTGTCGCTCTTTCTCAACAGCGTCGACATCGCGCCGGGGGCACGCATCGGACCTGGTCTGTTCATCAGCCACGGCATCGGCCTGGTGATCGGCAACGGCGTGCGCATCGGGCGCAACGGAACGTTGCTCCACCAGGTCACGATCGGCGCCCCGACCGGCAGGCGCCTGGACCAGATGCCGACCCTCGGCGACAACGTCTTCGTCGGCGCCGGCAGTCGCCTGATCGGGAGCATCGAGATAGGCGACGACGTCTTCATCGGGGTGAACTGCGTCGTGACGGAGGACATCCCGGCCGGCACGAAGGTCACGACGACCGCGGGCCTGACGCTGGAAGCCGCCGGTGGCGCGGAGAGCATTGGTACGCTTGGGAATCGCCCTTGAGAACAGTGAGGAGCCGCCGCTCTGATGCATGAAGTCAGTCGCTTCTACGGGATCGTCGTCGAAATGGAGTGTGGAGACACGCCTCCGGCCCACTTTCACGTCCGGTACGGCGGTGCGGTCGTATTGATCGGCATCGAGAGGCTGACCGTGTTGAAAGGTCGCCTCCCCCCGCGTGCTCTCGGCCTGGTGATGGAGTGGGCCGATCTGCACCGGGACGAGCTGCGGCAGGCCTGGAAGCGCGGGCAGCGCTCGGAAGACCTGGGGAAGATCGCGCCGCTCGAGTGATCAGCAGGCCGCTCCGGTGGCTGGGCTCATCGCTGGAAGTGACCACGATCGACTGGCGACCGGCCGTCGGATTCAAAGGAGGAACCATGATGATTCAACGAGTACCTGTGGCGACGTTTGCCTTCGTGGGGACGCTCTTCGTCTCGACGGCTTGTGTTGGCCAGGAGTTGGTCTACCGGCTCGACCCCGAACTCGGCACCACCTACGCGGGTACCACGACGACGGAGACACGGACGCGGACCCAGATGCAGGGGATGGACATCGAGGTATCGATGACGATGCGGATGGACCACGACGTGGTGTTCGAGGCGGGATCCGACGACACGGTGGTCGGGCGCTACAAGACGACATCCGTGTCGGCGGAGATGGGCGGTATGCCTGGCCTGGATCAGGCCCCGTTCGACCTGAACGACCTCTACCAGGGAATGGTCGGCGTGACCTTCACGATGGTGATGACTCGCGGCGGCGAGTTGGTCGAGTTCGACGGGCTCGAGGCGATGATGGAGGCCATGCTGGACCGGCTGGAAGCGCCGGACGAGCTTCGCGTCATGATGGGCCAGTTCCTTGAAGGGAACTTCGGAGAAGACCAGATCAAGCAGATGACGGGCCAGTCCGGTTTGTCGTTGCCCGATCGTCCGGTGGCCGTCGGAGACACATGGACGGACTCCGTGAGCGCGCTCGGTATCGATATCGAGACGACGTACACGTTGACCAACCGAAGCGACGGTTTGGCGTCCATCGATGCCACGGCGACGGTTTCCGGAGCCGAGGATGCCGGCTTCGAGTTTCCGGGCCTCCCAAGCATGCCCGGCCTGGAGATGCGCTACGAGAACCTCTCCGGGTCGATCGCTGGCTCGTACGAACTCGACGAGTCGACCGGGCTGACCTCGGCCTACAGCATGAACATGACCATGGACACCGACATGGTGATGGAGATGCCCCAGGTGGAAGGTCAGCCGGCTGGCGCCTCCTCGATGTCCATATCCACGTCGATGGAGACGTCAGTGGAGGGGACGCTCGGCAAGGCTGAGTGACTCGCTAGCTCAAGCGCTGTAGAGAATCCGTCCCCCGGCATCTTCCCGCCGCAGTTCTCCCAGGTCCTCCAGCCAGCGCAGGTGCGCGATCGCTTCGCCGGTGGCGAACCAGCGTTGCATGATCGGGAAGTCGTCCCAGGACTTGGCGCGGATGTCCCAGGTCATTTCGCTGGCGGTCTGGTAGGCGTTGCGGCTGCCGTTCGCGCGCAGGATGTCGAGGATCTCCTGGCCGCGGACCTCATGGTGACGGCGTAGCTCCGCGCAGCGACCCTTGAAGTCGTGGATCAGGCTGCGGTGGCCAGGCAGGCAGAGCTCGACGTCCAGCGCTTCGACCTTGGCGACGCTCTCGAGGTAGAGGCCCAGCGGATCATGGTCGTCGGCCCAGGCCTGGATGTTCGGGGTGATGTCGCCCAGGATGTGGTCGCCGGCGATGAAGAGGCGCCTGGCCCGGTCGTAGAGCGAGATGTGGCCGAACGTGTGGCCCGGCGTGTCGATGACCTCGAGGCGGTAGCCGGCGATCTCGATCGCATCGCCTTCATACAGCGGTGCGTACTCGATCATCTGGCCGCTGAAACGCGCGCCCGGGTGGCGCCGGAACGACTCGGCCAGTTCGTCGGGCGGGAAACCGCTGCGCCTGAGGTAGACGCCCATCGGGCTGTTCTCGGACCAGCCGCCGTGGGTCCGGCCCATCACCGCGGCGTCGATGGCGCCCATCGAAGCAGTCCGCCCTGGTCGCAGGAGTTCCGGAATCAGGCCGTGGTGGTCGGCGTGAAGGTGGGTCGCCAGGAAGTCGGTCTTCTCGAGGTCGACGCCGATCTCGTCGAGCCCCGCGGTCAGGACCTCGCGGCACTCGGGCCGATTCATTCCCGTGTCGATCACGAGGAAGCGATCGTCCTCGGTGAGGACGTAGCTGTTCACTTCCTTGAGCGGATTCCGCGGCAGCGGCACGACGACCCGGTAGAGCGAGTCGAGGATCTTCTCGGCGACTGGTTCCGTCATGGGCGCGAAGGGTAGCAAGGGGCTACGATTCACGACTCACGAGAGGAGAGCACGATGGCGCTGACCGAGAGCTACGTTCCCGCCGATGCGAGTTCACCCGTCCTCGAGACGACGGTTGGCGGCATTCTCCGCGACGCCGCGGCCAGGGCCCCGGACACGGTAGCGCTGATCGAGGGTGTGCCCGGAGAGCGGCGAACCTGGACCTACGCCGAACTGCTGGCGGGCGCGGAGCGCGTCGCCCGGGCCCTCGCCGCCCGTTTCGAGAAGGGCGACCGGGTCGCCGTCTGGGCGCCGAACATTCCGGAGTGGGTGCTCCTCGAGTACGGCGCGGGACTCGCGGGCGTGGTCCTGGTGACGGTCAACCCGGCCTACCAGCCGAAGGAACTCGAGTACGTGCTGCGTCAGTCCCGGTCGTCCGGCATCTTCTACCTGCGCTCGTTCCGCGGCAATCCGATGGAGGAGTCTCTGAAGCAGGTGGCGGACGGCCTGCCGGAACTCCGGGAGAT
This sequence comes from Holophagales bacterium, assembly GCA_009845425.1. Classification (GTDB taxonomy): domain Bacteria; phylum Acidobacteriota; class Thermoanaerobaculia; order Multivoradales; family Multivoraceae; genus Multivorans. The sequence continues at coordinate 151,434 of VXZQ01000004.1, read as the reverse complement.
CATCCCGTTCGACGAGTTCGAGGAGTTCCTGGCCTCGGCGCCCGATGACGTCGAGCTTCCCGACGTGAGCCCGGACGACCCGGTCCAGATCCAGTACACGTCAGGTACGACCGGTTTCCCCAAGGGCGCCTACCTGCACCACCGCGGGATCACGAACAACGCCCGTTTCGTCGCCGAGCGTCTGGGTGTCACGCCCGGCGACGCCTACGTGAACCCGATGCCCCTGTTCCACACGGGGGGCTGCGTCCTGGGCGTCCTCGGTCCCTGCCAGCAGCAGGCGACCCTGGTCAACCTGGTCATGTTCGAACCCGGGCTCATGCTGGCGCTGGTCGAAGAGCTCCGCGCCACGCACCTGCTCGGCGTGCCGACGATGCTGATCGCGGTGATGGAGCATCCCGACTTCGGCAGCCGTGATCTGTCGTCCGTCCACACCGTGTGCTCGGGCGGCGCGACGGTGCCCGCCGACCTGGTGCGGCGGATCGAGAGGACGCTCGGAGTGCAGTTCTCCATCATCTACGGTCAGACGGAGGCGTCGCCGGGCGTCACACTGATGAAGCCGGAGGACAGCGAGGAGGACAAGGCGAACACGCTCGGTCCGGTGCTGCCTCAGACCGAGATGAAGGTGATCGACCCCGCGACCGGCGCCACGGTGCCGATCGGCGAGCAGGGCGAGCTCTGCTGCCGCGGTTACCTGGTCATGCTCGGGTACTTCGAGATGCCCGACAAGACCGCCGAGACGATCGACGAGGATGGCTGGCTGCACACCGGCGACCTGGTGACGATGGACGACCGCGGCTACACGACGATCACGGGCCGGCTGAAGGACATGATCATCCGCGGCGGCGAGAACATCTACCCGCGGGAGATCGAAGAGCTGCTGTTCGAGCATCCGCAGGTCGCGGACGTCGCGGTGGTCGGTCTGCCGGACGAGCGCTGGGGCGAGATCGTCGGCGCCTTCGTCCGCGACGCGGACGCGTCGAACCCGGCGAGCGACGGCGAGCTCCACACCTACTGTCGCGAGAATCTGTCGCCACAGAAGACGCCGAAGGCTTGGTACCGCGTCGACGAATTCCCGCTTACGCCGTCCGGCAAGATCCAGAAGTTCGTGCTGGTGGAGGAGTGGCGGAAGGGGGCCTACAGCGCGGCCTGAGATCTGACATGATCGCCGCTCTTCACGCAGACTTCCCGTCGCCGCTGCGCTGCTAGCGGCGGTTTTCGCATGCAGGCTCTCAGATCCAACGTCGACGTTCGCTCGGAGCAGTTCAGGAAGAACCGAGCCGACATCCTGGAACAGCTGGACCAGGTGAACGACCTGCTCGAGCAGGTGGCCGGCGGCGGCGGGCCGGAGGCGATGAACCGCCTGCGGAGCCGCGGCCGGCTGCCGGTGCGCGAGCGTGTGGCGAACGCCCTCGACCGGGACAGCCCGTTCCTCGAGATCTCGCCGCTCGCGGCCTGGAACTCGTACTACACGGTCGGCTCCGGCTTCGTACTCGGTGTCGGCGTCATCTCGGGGACGGAGTGCGTGGTCCTCGGCCACGACCCTTCCGTGCGGGCCGGCGCCTTCAACGAGTTCAACTCGAAGAAACTGATGCGCGGCCTGGAGATCGCGCGGATCAACCGGTTGCCCTACGTCCAGTTCGTGGAGTCCGCGGGCGCCGACCTGCGCGGCAACACGGGCGACGATCCGGACGCGCAGACGAAGCGCGCGCTCGGGCACTTCGCCGAGTCCGGCCGCCTCTTCTACGAGATCTCCGAACTCTCGAAGATGCGCATTCCGACCGTGTCGATCGTCTTCGGCGCCTCGACCGCGGGCGGCGCCTATCAGCCGGGAATGAGCGACTACAACATCTTCGTGAAGAACCAGGCGATGGTCTCGCTCGGCGGCCCGCCCCTGGTCAAGATGGCGACCGGCGAAGACGCCGAGCCGGAGAGCGTCGGCGGTGCCGACATGCACTGTCGCATCTCGGGCCTCGGCGACTACCTGGCGCAGGACGAGATGGACGGCATCCGCCTGTGCCGCGACGTCATCGCCCACCTGAACTGGCGCAAGGAAGGTCCCGGCCCGAGCCTGCCGCCCGACGAGCCGGTGCTCGATCCGGAGGAGCTGCTCGGCCTCGTCTCACGCGATCTGCGCTCGCCGCTCGACATCCGGGAGGTGATCGGCCGGATCGTCGACGGCTCGCGCTTCGAGGAGTTCAAGCCACTCTACGGGCCGACGATCGTCTGCGGCTGGTCCTCGATCCACGGCTATCCGGTCGGCATCCTGGGCAACAACGGCGCGCTCTTCTCGGAGTCGGCGGAGAAGGCGACCCAGTTCATCCAGCTCTGCAATCAGATCGACGTTCCTCTGCTGTTCCTGCACAACATCACCGGCTACATCGTCGGCACGGACTACGAGCAGGGTGGCATCACGAAGAACGGCTCGAAGATGATCAACGCCGTCTCGAACTCGACCGTGCCCCACCTGTCCGTGATTGTCGGCGCGTCGTACGGGGCTGGCAACTACGGCATGAGCGGCCGCGCGTACGGCACCCGCTTCACGTACATCTGGCCGACAGCGAAGATCGCGGTCATGGGCCCGGAGCAGATGGCCGGTGTGATGACGATCGTCACCCGGGCGGCCGCGAAACGGCGCGGGATCCCTTTCGACGAGGAGGCGGACAGGAAGCGGGCCGCCGGCGTCATCCATTGGGCCGAGAAGCGCTCTTTGGGTCTCTATGCGACCTCCCGGGTTTCCGACGACGGGATGATCGACCCGCGCGACACCCGCACTGTGCTCGGTCTTTCGCTGTCGGCCTGCCACAGCCGGGCCGTCGAGGGGGCGAAGGGCTATGCCGTCTTCAGGATGTAACGGCGGCGTGATCACCCGGCTCCTGGTCGCCAACCGCGGTGAAATCGCGCGGAGGATCTTCCGCTCGGCGCGCGACATGGGCATCGCGACGGTCGCGGTCTATGCCGACGGCGACGCCGATGCGCCCTTCGTGGCCGAGGCCGATGAAGCGATCGCGCTCGACGGGCGGTCGTCAACGGAGACCTACCTGGACATCGGCAAGGTGCTCGCCGCCGCCGCGCGCACCGGCGCCGACGCGATCCACCCCGGCTACGGCTTCCTGTCCGAGAACGCGGACTTCGCCCGGGCCGTGACCGAGGCCGGTCTGATCTGGGTCGGCCCGTCGCCCGAGGCTATCGGCGCGATGGGCGACAAGCTCTCGGCCAAGGAGTTGATGCGCAAGGCGGACGTGCCCACGCTTCAGGCCGTCGAACTCGACGAAGACGCCGGCCTGGCCGCGGCGGCGGCGGAAGTCGGCTTCCCGGTTCTGGTCAAGGCGGCGGCGGGCGGCGGCGGCCGCGGCATGCGCGTGGTCGAGTCGGAAGACGAGTTGGCCGAAGCCGTCGAGGGCGCGCGCCGCGAGGCGGAGGCCGCGTTCGGCGACGGCACCGTGTTCCTCGAACGCTGGCTGGCCTCGTCACGCCACGTCGAGATCCAGATCCTGGGCGATCTGCACGGCAACCTGGTGCACTGCTTCGAGCGGGAGTGCTCGATCCAGCGTCGCCACCAGAAGATCATCGAGGAGGCACCGTCCCCGGTGGTAAGCGAGGACCTGCGGGCGCGCATGGGTGCCGCCGCGGTGGCCGCCGGACAGGCGATCGGCTACAGCTCGGCAGGCACGGTGGAGTTCCTGGTCGAGCAGCCGGCGGACGGCTCGGCGCCGACCGACTTTCGGTTCCTGGAGGTGAACACCCGCCTGCAGGTCGAACATCCGGTCACCGAGGAGATCACCGGACTCGACCTGGTCCGCGAGCAGTTGCGGATCGCTCAGGGGGAGCCTCTCGGTTTCGGCCAGGACGACCTGGCGATCGACGGCCACGCGATCGAAGCGCGGCTCTACGCGGAGGATCCGGCGAACGACTTCCTGCCCCAGACCGGGCGGATCGAGCGGTGGCAGCCTGCGGCGGGAACGAACGCGCGCTTCGACTCGGGCATAGAAAGCGGCAGCGATGTCGGCATCGAGTTCGATCCGATGCTGGCCAAGGTCATCGTCGGCGCGCCGAGCCGGCGCGAGGCGGCGCTCCGGCTCGCCCGGGTGCTCGAGACGACGCGTGTGCAGGGCATCCGGACGAACCGCGACTTCCTCGTCGCGACGCTGCGGTCGCCCGAGTTTCTGGCCGGCGATACGACGACCGACTTCATTGAGCGCGTGGCGCCGGAACCCGTGCACCTGCCGTCCGCCGGCGAGGTGGTCGCCGCGGGAATCTGCGCGGCGATGGCCGCCCAGCACGATCGCAGGCAGGCGGCACGGATCCATCCGACGATCACGAGCGGCTGGCGCAACACGGTCATGCCCTACGAGCGGACCGACTTCGAGACCGGCGCCGGCGACGCGCTGCGCATCGAGTACCGGATCCAGCGCGACGGCCGGTTCGATGCTCGCGCCACGCCGGGAGACGGCGAGCCGAGCCAGCACGCGGTCGAGCTCCGGCGGCGCACCGGGGACGGTGTCGAGGTCGTCATCGACGGACGCAGGCTGCGATCGACCGTCACTTCCCGTGGCGACCGCTGGCTCGTGCACGGCCCGGAGGGCGACGTCGAACTGCGGGAACTGCCCCGCTTCCCGGTCGCCGGTCTCGAGGCCGTCGCCGGCGGTCTGACCGCCCCGATGCCGGGCAAGGTGATCACGACCCACGCCGCGGTCGGGGATCGGGTCGAGTCGGGTCAACTCCTCCTGGTTCTGGAAGCGATGAAGATGGAGCACCGCGTGACGGCGCCGGCACCGGGCACGGTTTCGGAGTTTCGCGTCGCCGAGGGCGAGCAGGTCGGGAACGGCGAGCTGCTCGTCGTGATCGCCGAGGACGCCGTCTAGGTCGCGATACGTTGACGCGAGGAGGATCCGCATGTCGAACCAGCCTGGTACGGAGTGCACGCTCTACGAGGTCAGGAGCGGCGCCGCCTGGATCACGCTGAACCGTCCGGAACGGCGGAACGCGCTGTCGCCCACGCTGGTGACGGAGGTCCATGACCACCTGGCCGCGGCGCAGGCCGACGACAGCGTGCGCTCGATCGTGATCACCGGCGCGGGCAAGGGCTTCTGCTCGGGCGCCGATCTCAAACGGCAGCCGGGCGAGAGCGAGCCGGAGCGGATCGTGCCCTACCCGGACGTACTGACCGCGATCTGGGAGGGCGAGAAGCCGGTGATCGCCGCCGTGAACGGCCATGCCTTCGCCGGCGGTCTGGGCATGGTCGCGGCATCGGACCTCGTGATCACCGCCGAAGAGGCAATGTTCAGCTTCAGCGAGGTGCGGATCGGCGTCATCCCGGCGATCATCGCGGTCGTCTGCCTGCGCAAGCTGGGGCCGCACCACGGCATGCGGCTGTTCCTGACCGGCGACCGGTTCAGCGGCCGCCAGGCGGTGGAGTACGGCCTCGCCCACAAGTCGGTGCCCCGTGACGAACTGATGGCGACGGTCCAGGAGGAAATCGACGCGATCAACCTGGGCGGCCCGAACGCGGTCGTCGAGTGCAAGAAGCTGGTGCGAGCGGTCCCCGACATCTCGCTCGCCGAGGGCTTCGAGCTGACCCAGGGCTGGAGCCGGCGCATGTTCCAGAGCGAGGAGGCGGCGGAGGGCATGGCGGCCTTCCGCGAGAAGCGCAAGCCGAGCTGGGCGGCGGCCGTCGGATCCGGCGGGGAGTCCTCGTGACGATTCAGCTCTACCACTGTCAGGGGGCCCGTTCGCTGCGGGCTGTCTGGACGCTCGAGGAGATGGGCCTCGACTACGACCTGCACGTCCTGCCCTTCCCGCCGCGGGTGTTCAAGAAGGACTACCTCGGCACGAACCTCCTCGGCACGGTTCCCTACATGATCGACGGCGACGTTCACATGACAGAGTCTTCGGGGATCGCGAAGTACCTGGTCGACCGCTACGGCCCGACGCCGCTCGCCGTCGACGTGGACGACCCGGAGTACGGCGCGTACCTGAACTGGCTGTTCTACAGCGACGCGACGCTGACCTTCCCGCAGACGCTGTTCCTCCGTTACACGCGGCTGGAGCCCGAGGAACGCCGGGTCCCGCAGGTCGCTGAGGACTACCGGAGATGGTTCCTGGGCCGGTTGCGGCTGGTCGAGGCGGCCACCTCGGACGGCCGCGACTTTCTGTGTTGCGGCCGCTTCACGATCGCCGACATCTGCGTCGGCTATGGCCTGAAGCTCGCGGCCTCGCTCGGCATCGACGACTTCGGCGACAACGTCCGGCGCTACTGGACGGGCCTGCAGGAAGTCCCCTCGTACGAGCGGATCCGCGAGGTCTGAGGCGGCCGCGGTGGCTGAGGCGCAGCGTCGTCGGTTGTACCCGCCCGGGGCGCGGCCGGACTGTCGGTGCGCCGGCCTTCCCGCCGGCATCTGGATTCTGGGACTCGCCCTGTTCGCCTGCGGCCCGACCCAGAACCTGCCGACCCCCGAGCAGCCGATCGCCTACGACCACCAGGTCCACATCGAGGCGGGGCTGGAGTGTGTTCGTTGCCATCGGGGTGCTGAGGAAGGGGTTCATGCGGGGATGCCGTCGGTGCAGTCCTGTGCGGGTTGCCATCGGCGGGAGATTCCGGACCACCCCGAGGTCCAGAAGGTGATGCTCGCGAATGAGAACCGGGAGCCGATCCTGTGGGCGAAGGTCAACGTGATTCCCGACTCGGCGATGGTGCACTTCAACCACAGGGCCCATGCCCGGGCGGGTATCGAGTGCCTGACGTGCCACGGCGACGTGGCTTCGATGACGGTGGCCGAGCCGGTACGCAATGTGGCGGACATGGGCTGGTGCGTCGAGTGTCACCGCGAGAACGAGGCCAGTGACGACTGTCTGGAGTGCCACCGGTAATGAGCGGCGGCCACGGCAAGCGCGGCGAACCCCGGGTGACGATCGGGCGGCGGGACTTCTTCAAGGTCTACGCCGCGGCGGGCGTGGCGGTGCTTCAGGGCTGTCGGCGGCGTGATCAGGAGCTGATCGAGTCACCGGTGCGGCGGAGTACGGCTCTGCCCGGCGCCTCGGTGTGGCGCCGCTCGATCTGCGAGCAGTGCGGCGCCGGTTGCGAGATCGAAGTGCGGACGGTCGACCGGCTGGCGAAGAAGATCGAGGGGTTGCCGTCCGGCTTCGTCAACCGGGGCGGCGTCTGCGCGCTGGGGCACTCGGCGCTGCAGGAGCTGTATCACCCGGACCGGGTGACGGAGCCGATGCGACGGGGGTCCTCGGGCGAGTTGGAGCCTGTCTCGTGGGAGGAGGCGCTCGAAACCGCGGCGACGGCGATCGCGGCCGCGCCTGATGCGACAACGATTGTCGCGGGCGCGCCGTCGGGACCGCTCCTCGGTTTGTGGCGGCGGTTCGCGGCGACGGTCGGTACGCCGCCGCCGGTTCACTGGCAGCCGGCCGACGCGGTCGTCGAGCGGGAGGCCGCGCGGCTCGCGTTCGGTGAATCGACCCGGCCGGCCTATGACCTGGCGCGGTCCGACTATGTCGTCTCTGTCGGCGCTCCCTGCCTCGACCGGTGGCGGAGTCCCGTCCACTTGGGCGCCGCCTGGGCCGAACTCACGGCCGACCGGCGCGGCAAGCTGGTGCAGGTCGAAGCGCGGCACTCCCTGACCGCCGCCAACGCCGACGACTGGCTGCCGGTGCGGCCGGGCAGCGAGGGGTTCCTCGCGCGCGGGCTCGCCGGACTCCTGCTCGGATCGGGAGCGGTCGGCGAGGAAGGGCGGGCGGCCTACGAGGCGCTCTATCCCGGAGCGCCGCCCGACCTCGCGGCGACTGCCGAGCGCTGCGGTATCGACGCCGGCCGGATCGAGCGGCTTGCCGCCGAGCTTGCCCGTGCCCGGCGGCCGCTGGTGATGGCCGGCGGATCGGCGCTCGAAGGCGAGAACGGCGTCGCCGCGGGCGCCGCCGCGCTGGCGCTCAACCTGCTGCTGGATTCGGTGGGTCGCGAGGGCGGTGTCTTCGCCGGCGTCGACTTCGGTTTCGAGGACCGGCTGGCCGGCGACGCCGCCGCGGCGTTGCCGCCTGCGGCGCTGGCGGAGCGGCTGGCCGGCGACGGCGGATCGGGCGTTCTCGTCGTGTCGGAGGCCGACCCGCTGCACGGAATGCCGGGGCTCGAGGCCGCCTTCGAGCATGCCGACACGGTGATCGCTTGCTCCGCGTTCTTCGACGACACCGCGTTGCGGGCCGATGTCGTGCTGCCGGTCCAGACGGACCTGGAGCGCTTCCAGGCCGTGGAGCCGGACCCGGTGCGCGGCGTTCCGGCCCTGCTCGTCGCCTCGCCGACGGTGGCGCCGCGCGGCGAGGCGCGGCATCCCGGCGATGTGGCGCTGGCCCTGGCCGCGGCCGCCGGTAGCGCTCTGCCCTGGCCCGGCTTCCAGGAGGCGGTCGAGTCGGCGCTGAGCGACGCCTTCGCGGCGACGAGGGCGGCCGGTGACGAGGCGAGCGACCCGGCGGCCCTGCCGGCTTCGCTGATCGCCGGCGCGCTGAACGCCCGGCAGTTCGTGCGCCGGACGACGGATGCCGGCGGCCTCGTGGGGACCGAGGAGATGAGACGCGCGCCGGTTCCGGACGCCCGGGCCGACGTGCCGGTCGGGATCGTCGATCCGGCTTCGCTGCCGGCGCCGGCCGCTCCGGCGGGCGTCGAGTCCTTCACGCTGATTCCGTTCGAGTCGCTGAAGCTGGCCGATGGCCGCGGCGCCAACCGGCCGTGGCTGCAGGAGTTGCCGGACCCGCTGTCGACCGTGATGTGGGGGTCGTGGGCCGAGGTCGGCACCGAGGACGCGGACCGTCTCGGTGTTCGCACGGGCGACATCGTGCGGCTGACGGGTACCGCGGCCGAGATCGAATTGCCGGCGATCGTGCTGCCGACGGTGCGACCCGGTTCGGTCGGTGTGCCGGTTGGCGGCGGTCACGCGGACTACGGCCGCTACGCCCGTGGCCGGGGCGTCAACGTGAACTCGTTACTCGATCCGGACCGCCGGGTCGCTGGCGCCGGCGCGTTCGCGCGGAGCGGCGTCCGGGTGCGGATCGAGAGACTGCGCCGGCCTCGCCGCAGCGAGCGGCCGGTGATCTATGGGCGCGGCCTGCGGCAGGCCGAGGAGATACCGGTCGGCTGGGCGCCGCATGATGGGGGGAAGGCATGACGCGCTGGGGCATGGCCATCGATCTCGACCGCTGCACCGGCTGCGAGGCCTGCGTCGTCGCCTGCGCGGCCGAGAACAACATCCAGACCGTCGGCGAGGAACAGGCCCGTGAGGGCCGGGCGATGCACTGGTTGCGGATCGAGCGCTACTACGAGGGTGAGTTCCCCGATGTCCGCACCCGCTTCATGCCGGTGCTCTGCCAGCAATGCGGCGCCGCGCCGTGCGAGCCGGTCTGCCCGGTCTACGCCACGTACCGCAATCCGGAAGGGCTGAACGCGATGGTGTACAGCCGCTGCATCGGCACGCGGTTCTGCGCCAACAACTGCCCGTACACCGTGCGCGTCTTCAACTGGTTCGACGCCGAGTTTCCGGCGCCGCTCGACTCCCAGTTGAACCCCGACGTCAGCGTCCGCCCCGGCGGCGTGATGGAGAAGTGCACGTTCTGCGTCCAGCGCATTCAGGCCGGAAAGGACGAGGCGGCCCAGGAAGAGCGTGAGGTCGCGGACGGCGATGTGAAGACCGCTTGCCAGCAGTCGTGTCCGACGAAGGCGATCGCCTTCGGCGACCTGGACGATCCGGACAGCGAGGTGTCCAGGTGGGCCGAGTCGCCCCGGGCCTTCAGCCTGCTCGGCGATCTCGATACGCGGCCCGGCGTCGTCTACCTGAGCGGTACGGAATGGCGGGAGCCTGCTGAGTGATGGGTCGGCCCCAGGCCGGTGCCAAGGCGCTCGACGGCGAGTTGCTCGGCCGTCTCGACCGGCGACGTCCAGGTCTGCTCATCGGCTCGCTCGCCAGCGGTGCCCTGGTCCTCGTCTTCTTCTACTGCTGGGGCTACCAGATCGCGAACGGCATCGGCGTCACCGGTATCAACCGGCCGGTGTTCTGGGGCTTCTACATCATCAACTTCGTCTTCTGGATCGGCATCAGCCACGCCGGCACGCTGATCTCGGCGATCCTGCGGGTAACGAAGGCGGAGTGGCGGCGGCCGGTCACGCGTTCGGCCGAGGCGATCACCCTGTTCGCGCTCGCGATCGGCGGCCTGTTTCCGCTCATCCACCTCGGCCGGGTGACGATCTTCTACTACATGATCCCGTACCCGAACAGCCGGATGCTGTGGCCGAACTTCCGTTCGCCCCTGGTGTGGGACATCGCCGCGATCACGACCTACATCATCGGCAGCGCGCTCTACCTGTTCCTGCCGTTGATCCCGGACGCGGCGGTCATGCGGGACCGCGCGGCGGCGGGCATCAAGAAGCGCTTCTACGCGGTCCTGGCGCTCGGCTGGCGCGGCACGGCGCAGCAGTGGCACAGCCTGGAGTGGGGCATCCGGATTCTGGCGGTCGCCATCATCCCGGTTGCCGTCTCGGTCCACACGATCGTGTCCTGGGACTTCGCGATGACCCAGACGCCGGGCTGGAAGAGCACGATCTTCGGGCCGTACTTCGTCGTCGGCGCGATCTTCTCGGGGATCGCGGTGCTGATGATCGCGATGGCGCTGCTCCGGCGCGGCCTCGCGCTCGAGCGCTTCCTGACCGACCGGGTCTTCAACAACCTGGGGCTCCTGTTCGTGACGATGTCCCTGGTCTGGGGCTACTTCACGTTCGCGGAGCACCTAACCGTCTGGTACAGCGGCGATCTGTTCGAGAAGAACGTGCACCACGTCCTGCTGCATGGCGACTTCGCGGTGCCGTTCTGGACGATGGTCGTGGTCAACCTCCTGATTCCGGTGGCCGTGCTCTCCTTCCCGCGCGGGCGGCGACCGCTGCCGACCGCGCTGGTCGGCTGCGGCGTTCTGGTCGGCATGTGGCTCGAGCGGTTCCTGATCGTCGTGCCGGCCCTTTCGACGCCGCGGCTGGCCTACAGCATCGGCGACTACCTGCCGAGCTGGGTGGAGCTCGGGATCATGATCGGAGCGATCGGCGTCTTCGCCTGCCTGTACTTCACCTTCACCCAGTTGCTGCCGATCGTCTCCGTGTGGGAGATGCGCGAGGGCTGGCGTCACGCGGCGGGTGGCGGCGAGAACGGGCAGGCTGCCGAGGCTGCGCCGACGTCCGCGGCGGCGTCACCGGTGCCCGGAGGAGGCGGGGCATGACCGCGGCGGCCCAGGACCATCTGGTCGAAGCTGCGTTCGAGCGCGTCGAGGACGTGCGTGCGGTGGTCGAAGCCGCTCTGGAGTCGGGGGTCGCGGCCTCGCAGGTCGAAGTGCGCAGTCCGTCGCCGCTGGAAGAAGGCGAACTGCCGCTGCCGAAACCGAAGTCCCGGGTGCTGCTGTTTGCCCTTGCCGGCGCCGTCCTCGGCGGTCTGACCGCCTTCGGCCTGGCGGCCGGCACGGCGCTGGCCTACCCGCTGCCGACGGGCGGCATGTCGATCGTCGCCGGGCCGCCGGTCGGCGTCGTGACCTACGAGGGCACGGCGCTCGGACTGATCATCATGACGGTCCTGCGGGTGCTGTGGGAAGGTGGGCTGCTACCGGGCCGGGCGATCCGCCGGGGCCACGGCCGGGTCTCGGAGTTGGATCACCACGTCGCCAACGGCCGGCTGCTGTTGCGGGTCCACGCGTTGAGCGAAGAACAGGCCGGCCGGCTGCGTGAACGGAGTCATGCTTCCGCCGTCGAGGTGGGTTAGGGCCCGACGCCTCGCCCCTTTGAGACGCCGGGCCCAGCCGTCCGCGTGCCACTGAACGGGCTCGCGAACGGCCACACAGCTCCTAGAACTCGAAGCGGACGCCGGCCTCGAATCGGCGTGGTTGCGCGTAAGCCGTCGCGGCATCCAGATCGATGCCGCCGGCGCAACCTTCGACTCGGGTGCAGACGGTCGTCACCTGCTCGTCGTCGAAGACGTTAAACACGGCTCCGATGAGCTCAAAGCGCATGGCGCGGCCGAAGGTGAAGGCCTTGGTTAGTCCGAGGTCCATGCCGTAGCGGTCGTTCGCCTCCCGGCTACCACGTCGCTCCGTGAAGATGCGCCCGTACTCTTCCGACGCCGTCGTCGGCGCATAGACACCGGCCGAGGACCAGAAACCTCCGAAGGACAGCGTGAAATCGAGCGGCAGGTCAACGTAGCCGTTCACCTTCACGCGGTGCCTGCGATGGTCCGAAAGGTAGCCGTAGGCGTTCTCGAAGTGGTCAGGGTAGATGTCGAAGGCGACGCCCGAGTTCTGCGTGTACTCGACGTTGCCCTCGGACTCCGAGTTCGTGTACGAGGCGAGGACATGGATCCAGTCCGCGAACCTGGACTCGAAGTCGAGGATGAAGCCGCTGTAGTCGCGCGTCAGCCCAGGCAGGTTCGCCATCACGTAGTAGTCGCAGTCCGCGCCTGCTGCCGCAGTGGGGAGGTTGCCGTTGCACGTGTCCTCGAAGATGTCCAACGTCTCCTTGTCGATGTAGGTCAGACCGATGGAGGTGCGGCGGGTGAGCTCGCGTTCGATGCCGATGCTCCACTGGTCGGCGTAGGTGGCTTCGAGGTCCGGCGAGATCCTGCTCGGGTCGCTTGAGAACACCGTGTTGTAGAACCAGCCGTTCGGGTCGAAACCGACCGGATCGGCGATCCAGTTCGAGAACGTAAGGCCGCCGACCGTTCGTTCGCCGGGGAAGGCGTCGCGACAGTCCGCGCCGAGTTGGGCCTGGAAGGTGGAGCAGGAGATCCAGCGCACGGTCGGGAACTGATTGACCCTGGCGAAGCTGGGCAACGTAAGGGCGTTCGGGTGCATGAACCGGCCCCAGTTGGCACGAGCGACCGTCCTGGCGTCGCCACCGATGTCCCACGCAATCCCGAATCGGGGCTGCAGCTTGGACAGGTCGGCCACTTCGTCGCCGACATCGTTTTCGAACGCGACCTGGTCGTGGCGCAGCCCGACCTTTAGCGTCAGGTTCGGCAGTACGCGCCAGGTGTCCTGGACGTACGCCGTGAACTGCCTGCCGTTGTTCTCGGCCGGCGACTCGATGGGCGAGAAGAGCAGCGTGTAGGGCGCGCCGAAACGATCCCCGAACGAGTAGCCGCCGCCGGTCGTGTTGTTCTGGCTGGAGAAGAAGTTGCTCGCGTAGTCCAGGCCCACCTGAACTTCGTGGTCTCCGGCGAAACCGTCGGCGAACCAGGTCAGGTTGGTCGTCAGGTCGTCGCGGTCGCGGCTCGAGAACTGCTGGTTCGTGTAGTTCACAGAGCTGGAGCCGTCGCCCCACGAGTCGACGTGTCCGATCGTCTCGAGGTCCCCGCTCTGCGGGAACGAGTTCAGCTCGCCTCGGACCGTGGCCGCCTTGACGTGCCACTGCAGGTTCGAACTCAGGATTCCGAGTGCGTCCAGACCGAGGATCGTCTTGGGCTGCTCCTGGAAGCGAGTCGCTTCCGGTGCGACGGAACGGGAAGCGTTCGCGTTGGCGATCGTCGCGTCCTCGCCGATGTAGCGGGCGACGACCTGCCACTCCGGGTTGACCTGCCAACTGAGCTTGCCGTTGAGGTTCGTGCCCTCGAAATCGCGCGTGGTCGGCGACTCGGTGGGCGTGTTCTTCGACCGCACGGGGTTGGCCGCGACGAGGAACCAGAGTTCGTCCCGCCGGATCGGCCCGCCGACCGTGACGGCGGTTTCCTGGAACTCGACGACGTTCTCTTCCTTGTCGAAGTGCTCGCCGCTGGTGTTGAAGTCGGTATCCCGGTAGCGCACGTCCAGGCTGCCCGACAGTTCATTGCCGCCGGACTTCGTGATGACGTTGATCACCCCGCCGGTCGCGTTCCCGAAACGGGCCTCGTAGCCGCTGGTCTCGAAGTTGATCTCCTGGATCGTGTCGAAGTTCATGTTGATGTTCCAGGTCGCGGTGACCGGATCGGTCGTGTTCACGCCGTCGACGGTGAAGTTGTTTTCCCCCAGCGTGGAGCCGAACACGTTCGGGTTGGAACCACCGGCTACTCCGCCGACATCCGTCAGCACGCTCTGGTAGCTCCGGTTCGCCGAGCCGATGGAGGCCTTCTTCAGGTACTCGACGCCGAAAGTCTGCGACGTCGAAACCTGTTCCGGGTCGACCACGGGCGTCTCGGCGACCACCATGACTTCCTCGCTGAACTCGCCGAGGGCCATCGAGAGCTGGATCTCGGTGACCCGGTTGAGCCGAACCTCGACCTCGCTCCGCTGTTGCGGAACGAAGCCGTCCAGCTTCGCCTCGACTGTGTAGACACCCGGCGGCAGGCTGGGGAAGCTGAAGCCGCCATCGACGTCCGCGAAGGCGGTGCGAGAGCCCATCAGGTTGGGCGAGTTGACGGTGACCGTGGCGCCCGGAAGCGGCGCACCATCGGTGTCCATGACCTGGCCGGCCAGTCTGCCCGTGAGTTGCGCCGCCGTCGGGGCGGCCAGGAAAGCAAGCGCCAGGGCGGCGCATAGGCCGAGGATCACGCTTCGGCTCAGGCCGGCACGGTTTTCTCGGTGGTTGTCTTGAAGATGTGGCACTAGGGAAAGTCCCTCCTGGTTGCGGGGCACAAGGCCGGTGAGCAAGGCGGATGCCAGCCGTTGTGACGAGGATCGGACGAGCACCCGGTCAGTCCGTTTGGTGTTGTTCTTGCGCGGGTTTCCTGGGTTTGGGCGTCGGTTGACTCCCAGGCATCTCAAGGTGGCAATTCACCGTACTGGACGGATCTCCTACGAACCGCTGGATCCGGCGGATCCAGAATTCGGCCCTCGGATTCCGGTTCTTGAATCGGGCGGCGGCCGGAATGGCGCCCGCGTGGGGCCGCGTGTGGCGCCCTCCGGCCGGCTGCGATAGCTTCGCGGCCTCAATCACAGAGCCCTCTAGCTGGGAGAAGGAGCAAGCGAGCCATGCCCGATCTCGACCCGTTCGGCATCGACGCCGAGTTGTACGACCTTTCGATGTCCGATGCAGCGAAGCCGCTTCTGACGAAGGTCAAGAACTTCATGGCCGACTACGTCGAGCCGATCACCGAGGAGTACTACCGCCGCGGCGAAGGTCGGGAGGACCGCTGGAGTTACGGCGAGGGGCAGTTGGAGCTGCTCGACGGCGCCAAGGCGAAGGCCAGGGAGATGGGCCTGTGGAACTTCTTCCTGCCGGACGCGGAGACGGGCGAGGGCCTGAAGAACCTCGACTACGCCTACATCGCCCAGGAACTGGGCAAGAACCCGCTCGCCTCGCAGTGCATGAACTGCAGCGCGCCCGACACCGGCAACATGGAGGTGCTCGAGCGGGTCGGCACGCCGGAGCAGAAGGAGAAATGGCTGGAACCCCTGCTCAACGGCGAGATCCGGTCGTGCTTCGGCATGACGGAGCCGAACCTGGCCTCGTCCGACGCGAAGAACATCGGCACCCGGGCCACCCTCGACGGCGACGAGTGGTTGATCCAGGGTGAGAAGTACTACATCTCCGGCGCCGGCGACCCGCGCTGCAAGATCATGATCTGCATGGTGAAGACCAGCCCGGGCGGGCCGGCCCACCGCCAGCAGTCCCAGATCCTGGTGCCGATGGACACCCCGGGCGTGAACGTCCTGGGGCCGATGAAGGTCTTCGGGCACGACCACGCGCCTCACGGTCACATGCACATCAAACTGGACAACGTCCGTGTGCCGAAGGAGAACATCCTCCTCGGCGAGGGCCGGGGCTTCGAGATCTCGCAGTTGCGGCTGGGGCCGGGCCGGATCCACCACTGCATGCGGTCCGTGGGCCAGGCCGAGAAGGCGCTCGACCTGATGGTTCAGCGTGGCATGTCCCGCGAGGCCTTCGGCCGGCCGATCATCCAGCTCGGCAAGAACATCGAACTCGTGTCGCGTGCCCGGATCGACATCGAGGCGATGCGCCTCATGGTGCTCCGCGCCGCCAAGGCGATGGACGTGCTCGGCAACCGCGAAGCGCGGGTCTGGGTCCACGCGGTCAAGGCGATGGTCCCCGAGCGCACCTGCCAGATCATCGACCAGGCGATCCAGATGCACGGCGCCACCGGCGTCTCGCAGTGGACGCCGCTCGCCGACATGTACACCGGCCAGCGGACGCTGCGTATCGCTGACGGCCCGGACGAGGTCCATCACCTCGTCGTCGGCCGCGCCGAGCTGCGGCGGTACACGGAGGAGAGCGCCGCGAACTAGGGCGTCGGCGCGGAGCAGCCCGGCGGCGTCGGGGTCACCCGCCTTCTCCGGTCCGGAGGGGAGGGTCCCCGGGGCCGCTCACGCTTTCTGAGTGGATGGAAGGTCGGCGCTCGCTTCGGTCGGCTGCGCTCCGGTTGGGCGTCGGCCGCTGCGTGGGCGTCGGCCGTCGCTTGCCGACAGCCCCCGGTGACCCTCCCCTCCGGACCGGAGAAGGCTGGAGGGCGTCGGTGCCGGGGCCCGACTGCTGGGGAATGGGGTTTCGGACACGTCAAGAACGTCACGCGAGACCGAAGATCGGCACCACGTTTACGTCTAAGTCGATAGCGCTTGAGCCTCCCCGACGTAGACGCGGATACGCTGTTGTGTGTACCATAGATACACATACTGATGGGCGAGGTGCAGAGGAGAATGGCCAGAGTGCAGTTGCTGATCCCCGATGAAGACCGAGACAGGTTCGTCCACCAAGCGAGGAGGGAGGGCATGACCCTGAGCGCGTGGTTGAGGGCGGCCGCACATCAGCGGCTGGCTGCAGGGCAGCGATCCGACGCGTTCGAGACGCCGGAGGATCTCGAGGCGTTCTTCCAGGAGTGCGATGCCATCGAAGGTCCCGATACCGAGCCTGACTGGAGCGAGCACCTCGCGGTGATCGATGAATCGCGTGGACGGGGCGCTTCGGGTACGTGATCTTCGTTGACACGAACGTCTTCATGTACGCGGTGGGCCGCCCGCACCCGCTAAGGGACACCGCCCGCAGGTTCCTGGCGGAATGCATCCACAATGCGACGCCTCTCTGCACTTCGGCTGAAGTAGTGCAGGAATTGGTTCATGCCTATCTGCCAGTGGCCCGACTACAGGCGCTCGACCGGGCGCTGTCGTTGATCACCAGGGCCCGGGTTGAAGTCTGGTCGCTTGAACACGAGGACGTGACATTGGCCAGACAGCTCCACGAGTTGCATCCGACTCTGGGAGCCAGGGATCTCTGCCATCTCGCCAGTTGCCGCCGTCGCGGTGTGCGAGAGGTGCGGACGTTTGATCAGGCGCTGGGAGCCATTGCTGGCGTGAGCGCAGAGTGAAAGCCACCAATGGCCGCGTTCAATCGAGATGATGAGTTGACGCCGAAGCTAGAGGGGCTCTTCTGGCTACCGAGCAACCCTGACCACCGTTGGCCAGGGGTTCTCCAGTTCCATTCCAGTGGGTTTAGTCTGCTCACCCTCTGGATGTTGGGAGGAGGTCATCTAGAGGGGCTGTACGCCAAGGGACTTGTGCTTCTTGGCGAGGTCAACGAAATCAGACATCGGCGTGTCACTCTTGCCGGTGGCCACTGGACTCGGCAGTACGGTGACCCGACATACATTGGCGGAGCCTCAAACTTCGAGTTTTCTCATACAACACTGTGGCTAGACGCGGACTCAGCGGCGTTGGAGGAGTGGTGTCCCATCGAGGAGATTCCAGTCACAGCAAACGAGTTCCGATTCACCCTGGAGGGGCTTGAGTCATGGTTGGGCAGGAAGCAATGGGACAGCAAGGATGGGAGGTCCTTCGCGGCGAAAGAGCATGCTGGCCTCTCAGGTGTCAGGGTCACTGAAGGTGTGGATGCTTTACTTCGTGTGTTGAGCGCTCCCGATTGGTTCGGGTTCGGGCCTGGTTTCAGGATCGACACGTGCGGCGAGGTTGTTCTGCGTTCTGACCAGCCAAGGGAGATCGGGGACTTCATCGAATTGGCGGAGCGCTTTCAGAGATTCATGTGTTTCGTGTGGAGGCGCCAGTGTCTCATTGGCGAAATGTGTTTGCGGTGGGCCAACATTCGAGCTGAGGTGCGGTGCCCCACATGGCTGTCGTGGTTTCCGAGCGATGGGGTCGACGAGTTGCTGCCCGCGGGGACAGCGTTCACGGCGAAGGAAGTCGGTCCAGCCACACCGAATGCCGTCCTAGAGGCATGGTGTCGCATGTGCTCGGAATCCGCGGAGCTAGTGGAGTCGATTGTGCGGGTCCTGGCTGACTCGAGGTCAACAGATCAGAGGATCGACTTGGTGCTTCCGGCCCTTGACCAGCTTGCACCGAGGGTTGCCGAGAAGGAGCCGGAGTGGAGGCGTGGCGAGCGCGAGAAGATGCTTGCCGCTCTCGACGATGAGGAGCGCCGGGAGTGGTGGGATGAGCGCATGCAGTGGGCGACCAACCCCATGAAATCCCGTCTTGCGAAGCTGTTTAAGAAGTACGCTGGTGCTTCGGTGACCGCCGCAGAACGAGAGCGTGTCGTCAGTGAACTGGTTGAGTTCAGAGTCCAGCGCTTTCACAAGGGCTTTCACGCCGTCAGCGACGACGTGTGGTTTCCGGCAGTAGCGGTCTTGTACTGTGCTGTTCTGGACAAGCTGGGGATCGATTGGCGCTGCTTCATGAAGGCCAACGGGACGCTTCGCCGGCGTCGTGGCCACCCAGCGTGAGCACGCTACAGCCTTCGGCGGCTCAAATCGCCGACGGGTGGCCACCAACCGCTTGTGAAAGCACCCTCCAGTGTGTCCATGTACGCCTGTGCAACGACGTACCGCAACTCCCGTTAAGCTGTTGTCCAGACGTTCGGGCGAGCCGCTGGGTGCCCTTCTCCGGTGGCCGGTGCGGACGGCACGGGCGGCTCCGATTTGCAGTTTGGATGCAGGCAGCTCTCACCGGACACACACTGGATTCGAGTAGGCCAACGTCCGTCATTCGCCGCCGACTTGGAGCCAGCCTTCGACGTGATAGACGCCCGGACGGTTGGGGCGGTGGGCGAAGGACCGCGATGTTGCTCAAGAGCGGACTGCTGCGAGTGAGAAGGGCTACTGATTGACTTGACGGCGCTTGCTAACGAGGTAGGCCGCGAAGGAGGCGCACGCCCCGTACATGAACACCGCTTCGTCGAGAGTGACTCTAGGCGCGTCTTTGTCGAGGAGGGCGTGGCGGATACCTTGTTCGTTGCTTGAGTAGCCGTACAAGTTCGAGAAACCCTCTGCCAGAGCCTTGTGGGTGAGGACTCCGTGCCGCTCTAGAGACTTGAGGGCGGGACCGAGGGTTTTCGCTGCTTTCGGATCGATCAGGCGGGCAACGGACTCGACGGCATGAATGCTGTCGGCTACAGAATCGGCATACCTGCCTCCGTTGATGTGGTCGACCGCATTGCGTAGGTGAGTGCGGGCACCATCCATCTTCCCAGCCCGGAGAGAGTCCAAGGCCTTCCGAGTCGCGTCGCCTTGCTCTTGACTGCTGCGCGGTGCGAACCGGTAGGGTCTGTGAGAAGTGTCTAGCCAGTATGGGGCCGCGTGCTGCTCGAAGAAGCCCGCCATGTGCTGAGCGAATGGCGCTCTTCCTTGTTCATCGTTGCAAAGGACCTCGACTAGGTCCAAGACGAGGTTGAACGGGTCCTTTAAGATTGTGTTCTTGAAGAGAGCGTGTACTTCGTCGTAGGCCGATGGGACTTCATCTTCGGGTAGTCTTGTGAGTCGCCCAACTACACGTTCGAAGAGCCGAACTCCGTCGCCAGTGAGTGCTCTGCCGTAGCCGGTTCCTCTGCTATGGGCGATCAGTATCCACTGGCGAATGCAGTTCCAGATCTCTCTGCGGAGATCATCCGAGAGGTTCTCAAGTTGCATGGGCTCGGGAAGTTGCTCGTAGCCGTACCGCATAGAGAAGGGTAGGTCGTGCCGAATTCGCTGATCTCTTGAATCACGGGCCATGATGAGGGCAAGACGTAGTTCGGTGACTCAACGCTCAAGCGTTGGGATTGGCGAGTGGCGACGGATTTAGCTGGGGCGACCCTTCGGGCAACAGCCCGAGCAGGGAAGGTGCTGGGGAGCCTCCGGAACATACCTAGCGCTGTAGGTGCGGCTGGAGACCCGAAGTGGCTCCGATCTTGCGATTCGGATGAGGTGGCCCTCACCGGACGTACACCGGATTCGAGTAGATCCACGTCCGCCACTCGCCGTCGACCTCCAGCCAGCCTTCGACTCGGTAAACGCCCGGGCGGTCGAGGGGGTGGGTGAAGGTTCGGGCTTCGTTGACGGCGATCTCCTCGCCGTTGCGGATGAGGCGGATGGTTGCGGGCAGGGGGAAGACGGCCTTGAGTTGCGCCGGTTCGTCGGCTTCCAGGGTCCACTCGTCTCCCATGAGGGCGGTCAGTCCTTCGCCTTCGGTGACGTAGAAGGAGAACCCCGTCGGATCGGCTAGCCAGTCGTGGGCGACGTAGACGTGGCCGGCGGCGACGGCGCTGCGGATCGATGCTTCGTCGAGTGCCGGTGCCAGGATGTGGGTGGTCGAGTTCCGCATCGACACCCAGTAGGGGTCGAGGTCGTAGCGGCCGATGACGGTGCCGGGTTCGTGGCCGCGGACGAGTTCGGGGATTCCTGGTGCGTCCGCGGCGGTCAGGACCCTCATCTCGTCCGGATCGTCGACGATCGTGCCGACGCGGACGGAGTCGTCGTCGACCTTGATCACGACGAAGACCTGGTTGTGGTGGCAGTCGTTCGCGTTGACGCCGACGATTCGGCGGCGGGCGGTTTCCCGGTCCCACTTGGCGAGGTACAGCGCCGGGTAGTCGAACTGGGCGCCGAAGACCTCCTCGGGGTACAGCTCGACGGCTCGGGTCAACGCCTTCGACTGGTCCGGATCGACGATCCAGCTGACCAAAGCGCGCATGGAATCGCCGTCGTCGAGGGCGTCGGCGTGGCGGTTGTAGATCTCCATTCCGGTCAGGCCGTCCATCGGATGGTCGACCCGCTCTTCGACGTGGGAGAGGAAGGCCATGCCGGCGCCGCGGTTCACCTGGCGGAGCAAAGTGCCGGCGTCGGCCCGCATGTGCTCGACGACCGACTCCTCGGGATGGATCAGGAAGCCGTGCGCTTCCGAGCCGGGGATGAACAGCACGCCGTCGTGGAGTCCGCGCCAACCGTCCATGAAGTCACGGGGCGGCCGGTAGTGGTCGGAGAGCAAGACGACGTCGACGCCGATTCTCCTGGCGTCCCGGAGCAGCTCCTCAGGGGTGCCGCCGGTGTGATCGGAGTCGCCGGCGTGGGCGTGGAAGACGCCGCGGTAGTCGTTGAGGCCGGGCAGCGCCGGCGGCGGTTGAACCGCCGCCCGTAGCCGTTCGACATCGGCGTGCGCTGTCGCGAGGCGCTCGGCGGACAGGCGCTCGAGCGTGGTCCAGCGCCGCGCCGGCGGTTCGCCCGGCGCTGGCTCCTGAGTCTGACTCCAGGCGGCCGCCGCGGCCAGCAGGCCGCAGATTCCAGCCTGGAGCCGCCGTCTCACAAGGAATAGACCCTGGCCGCGGTCCGGTAGAACATCGCGTCCTGCTCGTCGTCCGGGAACCCGGCCGCAATCTTCTTCAGCGCGTTGTAGAGCACGTGGTAGGCGATCGAGAGCTTGTCGACCGGGAAGTTGCTCTCGAACATGCAGCGCTCCGGGCCGAAGCACTCGATCGTGTGCAGGTAGTAGCGGCGGTGGGCGGCGACGAGTTCGCCCGAGGTCGCGGGGGTGGCGCGCTCGCTCCAGCCGAAGCCGTTGTCGGGCATCGCGAGGCCGCCGATCTTGGCGACGACGTTGGGACACTCCGCGATCTCGGCGATGTCGTCCTTCCAGGCCTCGAAGATCTCCTCGCGCTTGTCCGCGTAGGGACCGACCCCAAGCGGCGTGCCGAAGTGGTCGAGGATCATCGTCGTCCCTGGCACGGCGCGGGCCAGGGCGGCGAAGTCGCGGTTCTGGTGGTGGTAGTGCCAGGTGTCGAAGGTCAGGCCTCGATCTCCCAGGACCTTCATGCCGCGCCGGAAGTCGTCGCGGGCGTACAGGCCCTCCGGCGCCCGCCCGGCGATCCGCAGGTGCTCGGGGTGCGGGTCGCGGGCCCCTGAGTGGCGGATGCCGCGTAGCAGCCCGTTGCCTGCCTCCTCATGGGCGTCGAGCACCTCGGCGACCTGGTCGCCCAGGGTCAGGTTCGCGTGACTGACGATGCCGGCGATGGTCGCACCGTCACCCGCGGTGGAGGCGGCTGCAGCTTCCGCGACGAACTCGGTCTCGCCCACGCAGCGCAGGTGCTCCGGCCCGTCTTCGCGGTAGCAGGCCCGGCACTCGACGAACACAGTCTTCTCGATGTTGTGGCTCTCGTCGTCGGAGCCGACTGCCTCCGTGTCGCCCCACAGGTTCTCCAGCAGGTAGTCGCCGGTTGGCCGCCGCCAGAGGTGGTGGTGCGGATCGACGATCCGGCGCGCCGGGTCGACCGTTGCTTCCTGGACCTGGGCGAGCCACTCGGGCGTGCCGGGCTTTGGTGCTGACATTGCGCCTCCTGGGTTGTTGGGGGCGCTACCGTAGCAGCGTCGCCTCAGTGCTTGTAGTCGCGGTGGTGCTGCGCCAGCAGATCGCGGCCGAAGTCGCCGTCGAAGTCGCGCCACACCGTGTGGCTGTGGTTCGCGCGGTTCTGGACGTTGTCGTACTCGATGACGAAGTCCGGCGCCTGGACCCGGTAGTAGTGGGGCGCGCCGAGATCGGCCGGACCGATCCACGCGAAGTGGATCGCGTCGCCGGCCGCCTCGACCTGGGCACGGCGCTTCTCGGCCAGGTCCGGCGGCACGTTGCCGGCGTACTCCTCGATCAATGCGTCGAGTAGCTTCCGCTGGTCGGGCCGGAGAGCGCTCGCGGGCAGACCCTGAGCCTCTTCGGGCGTCACGCGCGGCTGGTTCGACGTGAAGATGTCGCGGGGCGCTTCGTCGCCGATCACGGCCTGCTTGCGCTGATCGTCGTCGAGCGAATCGAGCAGCTCCCGCGCGAGGTCCTCTTCGTTGCCCAGGGCGCGCAGCCCTTCGCGCGGGCCGCTCGGAACGCGGTGCGGATTGGCGCCCAGGAACAGGGGCGTGGAGGCGGTCGCCTCTCCGGCGACGACGGTGAAGTTGAGCGACACGTGGTGCCCCTCGAAACTCCAGCCCCAGTCGCCGTCCTCGCTTGGTTCACCGAAGAACGTCACGTGGTAGCGGAGCGGATCCCGCATCGACGTGAAGCGGTTGGCGCCGGCCGCTTCCTCGAGCCTGCGCAGTACGGACTCCAGGCTCATCACGGTGGTCGTCTTGCCGTATCCAGTGCGGCTGAGCGATGCGCTGAGCAGGGCGTGAAGGAGGTGGTGTTGCGCTGGGTCCATGTCCAGCATCGAGAGGCCCTTTCGCTCCTTCGGGATGAAGTGCCAGTCGACGCGTTCGGCGGCGTCGAAGTCGAGCATGACGGTCGCGCGCTGGTCGTCGCTCAGGGCGGCGAGCAGGTTGTTTGCCGCCGAGGCCATCGTGTCGGAGGTCTTGTCGTTGCCGGCGGCACCGAGGAATCCGGCCGCGCCGGCGCAGCCCAAGGCGATCAACAGCATGCGTGCGGACATCGTATGTCTCCCGCGGTTTCTCGGCGCCGGCGGCGATCGCCGGGCTCGCTCGTTGCCGGTTCGGACGCTCCAGCGTATCGTGCATCGGTACGGGCGCGCCGGCCGGGAAACTCGCGGCTAGTATCGCCCGATGGTCGGGCTGAGCAGACGCGGGGCAGCCTTGTGCGCTGTTGTTCTCGCGCTGCTGGCTTCTTTCCCCATCGTCGCCCAGGACCGGCCCTCCGTCACGGCGCTCCAGACCGAGCAGGCGGTTCGTGTCGACGGCGAACTGACGGACTCCGCCTGGCTGGAGGCCGAGTGGGCGGGCGACTTCACGCAGCGCGATCCGAGTCCCGGCGCGCCGTCGACGGAAACGACGGAGTTCGCGGTCGCCTACACGCCGGACACCCTGTTCGTCGCGGTGCGCGCCAATGACCGCGAGCCGGAGCGGATCGTGGCGAAGGAGATGGAGAGGGACAGCGACCTGTTCCAGGACGATTCGATCCTGTTGATGCTGGACACGTTCCACGACCTCCGCAACGGCTACGTCCTGGTCACGAACCCGAACGGCGCCCGCGGCGACGCGCTGATCACCGACGAGGGCCGCGACGTGAACTGGGCGTGGGACGGCGTGTGGCGGGTCTCGGCGCGTCGCACGGGGGTGGGCTGGGTGGCGGAGATCGCGATTCCGGTTTCCACTCTCCGGTTCGATCCCCAGGTCGAGAAGTGGGGTCTCAACGTCCAGCGGATCATCCGCCGGCGCAACGAGGAGACTCACTGGGCGGCGCTGCCTCTCGAAGCCAGCGCCGAGGATCTCAACCAGCAGGGGAAGATCGCGGTATATCGCGTCTCCCTAGCCGGCGATCTGGTCGGTCTTCGAGGGCTCCGGCCCTCGCGTCAGTTTGACGTGAAGCCCTATGTCATCGGAGGCCGGACGGAGGACCCGGCCCTGGGAGGCACCGACGACTCGGACGGAGGCATCGACCTGAAGTGGGGCCTGACGCGTTCGATGGTCCTGGACCTGAGTTGGAACACGGACTTCGCCGAAACGGAAGTCGACGATCAGCAGGTGAACCTGACCCGGTTCTCCCTGTTCTTTCCGGAAAAGCGTGATTTCTTCCTCGAGAACGCGGGCGTGTTCGACTTCGGGCCCAGGCCCAAGGTGCCGTGGGAGAGCGCGCTGATGAGGCCGTTCTTCTCCCGCCGCATCGGCCTCGACCAGGGTCGCACGGTTCCGCTCGAGGTCGGCGCCAGACTCACCGGCCGCGCCGGGGGCTGGAACGTCGGAGCTCTCGGTGCGCGGACCGGAGAGCTCCTCGATGACGGCGGTGGCGTGCTGGTTCCCGAGACGACCTACGGCGTGACCCGAGTCACCCGGAACATCGGCGACCGTTCAACGGTCGGCGGCATTTTCACGGAGAGGAGCCGCGCGGGGTTCGAGAGTGAACGGCTCTACGGACTCGATGTCGACTTCAAGCCGACTCAACGCCTCGAGTTCTCCGGGTTCTGGGCAGTGAGCGATCGGGGACTCCCGGATTCCGAGCAGGAGGCCAACTCGACGCGCGGGGCCGGGTTCATCTACCAGGGACCGGAGCTCAGTCTGACGGGGGACTACGTCGAGGTTGAGCCGGACTACGAGCCGGCGGTCGGATTCCTGCAGCGTCGCGACTTCCGGATGATCAATCCACGTCTCGAGTGGCGGCCGAGGATCGAGAGGGCCGGGCTCCTCAGTTGGTGGTCCGATCTGAGCTACGAGCGCTTCGAACGGAGCAGCGACGGCCGGCTCGAGAGCGAGACGGTCGGTGTCTCGCCCCTTGGTTTTCAGACCCTGAGCGGCGAGTTCCTCTGGGGCGGCGTCAGGAGAACGAAGGAACAGTTGTTCGTCCCGTTCGAGATCTCGCCCGGGATCGTGGTGCGGCCGGGTCTCTACGAGAACGACGGCTTCGCCGGCGGGTTCTCGACGAGCGGCAGGCGGGCCGTCTGGTTCGACAACATCACCTTCGGCGGCGGCTTCTTCGACGGCAACTGGCTGAGAACGAACTCCGGGTTGACCTTCCGCCTGTCCCGGTTCATACGCGCCTCGACGCAGTGGACCTACGCGGACGTCAAACTCCAGGCCGGCAGCTTCAGCTTCGACCAGTTCCGCCAGAGGATCGACGTTTCATTCAGCCCGAACATCCGGCTCAACCTGCTGGCCCAGTACAACACGTCCGACGAACTGCTCGGCGTCAACGCGCGCTTCCACTGGATCTACCGGCCGGGCTCGGACCTCTTCATCGTCTACAACGAGAACTGGACGGCGGAGACGATCAGCCGCCGCGAGCCGCTGGGCCGGCAGTTGATCGTCAAAGTGAACTACCTGCTGCAGCGCTAGCTCAAGCGACGCTCGGGTCCGCCTGGACCGCCAGCTCCCGGACCACGAAGGACGAGCGCCCGCTGTTCTTCTCCCAGATGCCGACCGCCAGCCGGTAGGAGCCCGGCGGCAGCAGCACTTCGCTGCGGACAGCGATGTACTGGCCTGCCGCCTGCTCGAGTTCGGCGACCGGCACGTTCAGCTCGAAGTCGAAGTGCTGGGGCGGCATTCGGCTGCCGTCTTCGCGCTGGACCTGAACCACGACGCGGAAGAAGCCGCTGGCGACCGGGTTGCGGGTCGCCCGCGTGGGCGCGAGTTCGAGGTCGCCGATCGGCAGGCTGGCTCTGACCTCCAGCGGTGTCTGCCTGGGCTGGGCCGGCCGTTCGCGCGACGCGGACCTCCTGACCTGGACCTCCATGCCGTGGTTGTTCTCCTCCCAGCCGAACAGCAGCGTTCCCCAGGCTCGGCTGGCGAGGTTCTGCTGGATCGTCACCGGTGCGTAGCTCGCCCGGTAACGGAGCGAGCCTTTCCGGGCGCGAGGCCGCTGCCGCAGCCGGAGCGTGATCTCGCGAATGCCGGAGTCGCCCATCGAGTCGGGCGGCGTGAAAGAGAGCGAGTAGTAGGTCGAGATGTCGGTGCGGGTCGACTGCAGGAACTCGGCGACACCCGTATCGGAGACGAAGGAGAGGCCGCCGGTCAGGCCGGCCAGACTGTTCAGGCCCGTCCGCACGTTCGACAACTCGACGATCGAGCCGCGGTCCTTGGCGCTCTCGCCGAGCTCGCTGATCGCCGGGTCGATGACCGGCGGCTTGAGTGGGTAGAACGTGACCCGGTGGGTGTTCGCGAGTGCCGCCAGTTGATCGAAGGCGTCCGCGCAGCTCAGCTCGGCGGCCATGGTCTGGAAGGCGAAGGCGCCCCCGTCGTCGACCTGGACGATGTTCGTCGCTCTTCCCATGCGGTCGGCCCGGTCGACGCCGAAAGGTCGGTGATTGCGGTCGTTCAGGTCGAGCGAGCCCGGCGCGCTGATCATCTCGTCGCCCTCGAGCTGGCGGGAAGAGCCGGCGAGACGGTCGTACATCGTCTTGGCGGCGCTGTCGAGAGGGTGGCGGGGGAGCCCGTCGCTCACGAACAGGATCGCCTTGCGGCCGGGAACGAAGGCCAGCGCTTCGACCAGGGAGCGCACCGCGCTGATGGTCAGCAGCGTGTCTTGCCGCAGGGCCTGCCCGAAGCTCCGGAGGTTCGCCTCCACGCTGGCGAGGGAGGCCTCGCCGAGACGGTAGCGGCTGCCCCTCGCCGCCATCAGCCGCAGCGTCTCTCTCATCGCCAGGGAAGCGGAGCGCTGCTGGGAGCGCAGGGTCGTCGTCGGGATGTTCCGGTCCATCGCGGCTTCGATCGTCGTCCGCACCGCCGCGCGGTCACGGGTCGGCGACAGCAACGGTTCGAGACGTTCACCGAACGCGGCGGCCGCCACCCAGGTCGGGTTGGCGGCGACCTCCTGGTCGAGGGCTTTCGCGATCTCGGCCAGGGCCGCGTCGCGGTGCTTCCGCTGCAGGTGGCGCTCGTCGATGAACAGGAGAATGGTCAGTCGACCGGTTACCGTGGTACGAAGGTCCTGCCCCACGGCCACGCTGAGTATCTCGACCGGTTCGTTCTCGACCTTGAGTTCGAAGTCGTCCTTGGTCAGGCCGGTCACGGGCCGGTCGGAGGAGTCGGTGACGACGGCGTCGAGACTGATCAGCCGGACGTCGATCGACTCTCGGAGCACGATGTCCTCTCGAATCGGATGCTGCCGCGGCGAACCGTCCTGCGCGCGGGCCGCTTCCGGGCCCGCGAAGTGGGACGCGGCCGTGAGCGCCATCGCGGCGGTAGCGACCAGCAGCGTCGGCGGCCGGCGGTGAAGTGCGGAATCGGTCAACGGACACCCATGCTAGCGCCAGTGCCGGGCCGCGGCGGAACCGGGCAAGCGGGCTGCTATTCTCACCGTTCGCGACCAGAGCAGGCCCTCATCGGAGGAGGCAGATTGTGATGAAGCGGAGTCTCACGGAACGGGCGGTGTTGACGCAGCTTGCGGCGTTGCTGCTCGCGGCATTGGTGCTCGCGGCGGCGCCCGCGGCAGGGCAGGACACCGACTACACGGCGCCGCGCACCCACGACGACAGGCCGGACCTCAACGGGATCTGGCAGGCGTTGGGCGCGGCCCACTGGGACATCGAACCGCACGCCGCACGCCACGGCCCGCTGGTTGAGATGGCGGCGCTGGGCGCGATACCGGGCGGTCTCGGCATCGTGGAAGGGGGCAGGATACCGTACCTGCCGGAGGCTCTGGAGAAGCGCGATCAGAACCGCGAAAACTGGCTGGCGCTCGATCCGGCGGTGAAGTGCTACATGCCGGGCATCCCGCGCGCCAACTACATGCCCTTCCCGTTTCAGATCGTCCAGACCCCCGAACATGTGCTGATCGCCTACGAGTTCGCCAGCGCCAGCCGCGTGGTGTACATGGACCGGGAGGGCTTCGAGGCTCCGTTCGACACCTGGATGGGACACTCGATCGGGCGCTGGGAAGGGGAGACTCTGGTGGTCGACGTGACGAGCCAGGTGCCCGATACCTGGCTCGACTCGAGCGGCAACCACCACACGGACGCGATCCACGTCGAGGAGCGCTGGACCGCGATGAGCCCCTATCACCTCCAGTACGAGGCGATCATCACGGACGAGAATGTCTACAGCCAGCCCTGGAAGATCAGCCTGCCGCTATACCGCAGGGTCGACCCGAACATGCAGCTCCTCGAGTTCAAGTGCGTCGAGTTCGCCGAGGAGCTGATGTACGGCCACCTGCGCAAGGGCGCCGACTCGGGTCCCTGACCGGCACCGCCCTCAAGAGGAGAACAGCGATGAAGATCCAGCGAATCGTCCTATTGGCAGCAGGTTTGGCCCTGGTGCTCGCCATCCCGCTCGCCGCTCATCACGCCTTCTCGGCCGAGTTCGACGCCGACCGGCCGCTCCAGCTTCGCGGCAAGGTGACGAAGATGGAGTGGATCAACCCTCACGCCTGGATTCACCTGGAGGTGATGAACGACGACGGCTCGTCGACCGTCTGGATGGTCGAGGGCGGTACGCCGAACACGCTCGCCCGGCGCGGCTTCACGAAGAGGTCGCTGCTGCCCGGGACCGAGATCGTCGTCGACGGCTACCAGGCGAAGGACGGCTCGAACAAGGCGAACGGCCGTGACCTGACCTTCCCGGACGGTCGCAAGCTGTTCATGGGTTCCTCCGGCACGGGCGCCCCGCGCGACGGCCGGGATCCGACCGAGCAGTAGAGGAAGCAGCTCTTCGCCGGAAGCTACTGGCCGCCGCTGGCCGCGCTGCGCGTCTCGTCCTCGAGCAGTCGGGCGCCCCTGAGGATGTTGCCCATCGCGTAGTTTCCCTCGTGGCAGGCGTACTCGTAGACCTTGGCCGGCGTGCCGGGCCACAGGTACTCGCCGCTCCAGGGCGCGCTCCACACGCTTGGATCCTCGACCGTGAAGGCGTAGAGCAGATCGTCGGTGTTGACCCGGGTGAAGCGCTCGGTCACCTTGAGGTTCCGCGAGGCGAGGAAGAGTGCCGGACGGTCGATGAAGTTCGTCGTCTCGACCACGAGGGTGTCGCCCTCCCACCAGCCGATTGAGTCGCCGAGCCAGCGGCGCTCGTCTTCCGGGATGTGCTCGCCGCCGATGCGGACGATGCGCGCGTCGTGGACCATCTCGACCAGGATCATCAGGTGGTCCTCGGTCTGCACGATCCGCTTGGCGTTGTTGTAGAGCACGGGCAGCATCGGCGGTCCGCTGGTGGAGCCGAAACCGATCAGGCAGCGTTCGGGCACGCCCAGAGTCTCCGGGCCGTCGTAGGGACCGGGGCCTTCGACCTCGAGCCACCAGGCGGTGCCGTCGTTGCCGCGCCGGCGACCGCGCCGCTCGGACATCCGCTGCATCGTCTCGGCGGTCAGTTGTGGCATCCGGCCGTTCGGCGGGTCGACGATGATCGAAGTCCGGAACCTGCCGTCGATCGAGAACACGTCACTGCCGCGGTCGGTCCAGAAGTTGTTGTAGCCGCCGACGTTGCCGGCGCCGCTCGTCTCCCGGAACTCGTCGCCCAGGCCGATCGGTGGCGCGCCGCCGGGCGGGGGCGGTTCGTCGATCTGGCGGACGGCGGCCCGGGCCGCTACCCGCAGTCGCTCCCGTTCGACGATCTCTTCCGCCTGCTCGGACGTCAGGTACAGGTTGTCGCCGAACTCCCGCGGACGCTGCAACGGAGTCAGCGTGGAGATCTCGTAGTCGCCGGTGAAGTCGGGACGGCCCGAGGCCGTGCGCGGGATCCCGTCGTCGTCGGCGCCAGGTGCGGCGGGCGCCGCGAGCAAGACGATGGCGGCGGCCGTGGCGGCAGCGAGGGAGACTCTGCTCTGCATGGTGGCTTTCCTCATCGAGAGGGTTGGCGCCGGGCCTTGTTGGTCGCCATGCACAGTGGGCACGAAACGCCCTGCCTATTCGCCGAGCGCCGGGAGCGACCCGGCGCCTGGTGTCGACTGTTGTATTCGGCAGGAGACCCGGCTCGCAGGCCCACCGCGCGACGACAACCAACGACGAGAAGCTACCGTGCGGTCGAATGTCCGTCAAACGACGCGGTCAGGGGAGGGAGGCCGTCGCCGCCGCGACCATCAGGCCCGCCAGACCGATCTCCAGGACCTTTCCTGCCGCCCAGTTGATCGCGGCGATGGCGAACCCTGCCGGCCTGGACAGCCGGAACACGGCAGCGGCGCCGAGGCCGAGGAGGAGAAAGGACCAGACGAAGACGAAGGAGCTGATCATCAGGTCGAGGATGGCGGCTGGCGCCACGTCGGCTACGAGCCCGATCACGTCGAGCCCGGATCCACGTTCCCTGTCGAGGACGTTGCGCCGCAGATCGAGAATGCCGTCGACCTGCGTAGTTCTCAACAGTGAGCGGACGACCAGCCCCATGGCGCTGATCAGGCCGACGTGCAGTGCCAGCGACAGGCACTGTTCAAACCGCGCCCGCCCCTTCATGGCCGCCGCCAGGAGCCGGAGCACGACTGCCTCGAACACCAGCGCGAGCGGGATGGCCGCGAAGAAGAACGAGACCATCCCGTAGGGAATCTCGAAGGAGTCACCGATGCTGCCCATGGCAGCGCCGAACCACCATGCAGTCAGCAGACCGGCCACGAGCATCAGGGAGATGCCCAACGCCAGGCCCGCGACCCACGGGTGGTGCTCGCGGATGACGACGAAGCTCTTCCGCGGAGCGGTGAAGATCCAGATCAGGGCCTTGAACCAGAGGTGACGGCTCGTCTCTGGTTGCTCGCCCATGGCGGGACTGTATCGACCCGGGATCGACCTGCGCGACGGCCGCGTCAGGCCGGCATGAGACGGGCCGCCAGGCCGGTTGTCGCGGCCGTGAGGGCCGTCGCCGCAGCCCAGTAGATCGCGGCCAGCAGCCAGGCTTTGCGCTGCGGGACCTCTAACACCGTGCCAGCACCCAGGGCGAGCAACGCGACAAACCAGACCGTGAACGGGTTGATGCTCGCGTAGACGACGTTGAGCGTCGCGTTGTCGCCAGCAAGGAGGAGGTCTAGTCCCATCGGCGCCTGGAGGTCCAGTTGCGATCGGATCGTGTCGGTGCCGCGGACGTGGAGGAGAAGCAAGTTGGCCCAGCTCTTGAGGTGGGCGATCATGGCCAGGTGGACCATCAGGGAGAGGGACTGGCTGAATCGGAGCCGTCCCTGGAGCGCGATCGCCAGCAGCCACACGAAGAGGGTCTGAACCGCGAGCCCGAAGGCCAGGTTCAGGGGTCCGGTGGCCATCGCCACCCAGCGCGCTGCCGCGGCTGTCTGCTCGAACTGCGCCATCATGGCCTCGACCTGCTCCGGGTTTCCCGGCAGCCGTTCGGTCAGTTGGTTCCGCATCGCCTGGAGGCCCAGAGGCGCCGAGGCCATCGCCAGGGCGGCGCTTCCGGCGACCAGTAGAAGCAGCGGCGCGAGCCACGGGTTGCGGCTCCGGATGATCTCGAAGCTCTGCCGAGGCGACCCGAAGACTCCGATCAGTGCCTCGAGCCAGGCGTTCCGGTCCTGTGAGTGATCGCCGCTGGTTTCGATGTTGCGTCCGTCGTGGATGCTGCCCGGGTGCTGGGTCATGTCGCGCTCCTGCTGCCGATCCAGGAGAGGCGGGAGAACCGCTCGCGCCTGGAGATACTGAGAATGAGGTTTTCGAGCCGCCCGGCGCCGTCTTCTCCCTCGGCGGCGGGCAGTTCGCGGAACTCCTCCCGGGAACACGACAGGAGGACCTTGCCGTCCCTGATGACGGCGATGTGGGTGGACACCCGCTCGACATAGTCGAGCATGTGGGAAGTGAGGAAGATGGCTGCTCCCTGCTCGGCCATTTGCTGCAGGATCGACATGACGGTCCGGGCGCTCAAGGCGTCCATTCCCTCGAACGGCTCGTCGAGGAAGAGGACCCGCGGCGCGTGAAGCGTCGCTGCCGCGAGGCGGATCTTCTTCCTCATGCCGTGCGAGTACGTCGTGATCGGTCGCCTGGCGGCGTTTTCGAGGTCGAAGACCGAAAGCGCCTCGTCGGTTCGCTGCCCGGCGTCCTCGCGGCTCAAGCCGTAGATGCGGGCGTACGACAGGAGCAACTCCTCGCCGGTCAGGCTCTCGAACATCACGCTGTGGTCCGGCACGATGCCGAGTTGTTGCTTGAGCTCCGTGTCGTTGATGTCGATCGTCCTGCCCAGCAGGCGGACCGTGCCGCTCGTGGGATTGAGCACCCCGGTCAGCATGGACCAGGTCGTTGTCTTTCCGGCCCCATTGGGACCGACGAAGCCCAGGATCTGTCCCTCCCGGACGTCGAGGTCGACGCCGTCGACGACGACGTTGCCTCCGTACGACCGGGTCAGGTTCTCTGCCTTGATTACTTCCATCCGTGACGTATTCCTTGTGGTTGCGGGG
>VXZQ01000004.1:0-118493 GCA_009845425.1 Holophagales bacterium | reverse complement strand
TGCATTTATTTCTCCCTCCGGTGTCTTTTCCTTTTGGTGGGGGGGGCGGGTTAGTTGGGGGCAGGGGTCTGGTGGGATGGGTCCTTGAGCAGGAGTTCGCGGCCGCGAGCCGCCAGCATCCGTCTCTGCCTTCGTCGAGAGACGTATGCGGCTGCGACGGCGAGGAGGAGGACTGCCGCTGCGATGAGTCCGGCAGTCGGTGGAGTCACGCGCTGGCGTTCCAGGAGCGCCCAGAGCAGAAAGGAGAGTGCGCCCGGCAGGCCGACGAGGTGTACGGCGACCATTGTGGCGCCGAGCCTGGCGCCGTCGGGGTCGTGCAGGAGCCCTTCGTTGCGCTGGGACCAGCGAAGCTGAATCAGGCCGTACGTTGCGGCGGCCATGAGGAACCCCGCGATCATCAGGCAGACGGCGACCAGGAAGAACGGCCAGCCGAACCACTCAAGCGGGGTCAGTCCCAGGATGAACGCGACGGCGAAGAGGATGACGACGTTCATCGCACGGCCCGGTGCGCTGAAGATCTCCCGGACCGGCAACGGCAGTGTGAGCGACTCCCGCCATACGTGGCAGGTCGGGGGCTGCTTGCCGATGCGAAAGTCGTTCAGAAAGATGGCGAAAAGCGCCGCCGGCCCCACCGCGAAGCCCCCTGCGGTGGGCACCAGGACGAGGGAGGTACCCAGGACCAACGCGAGAACCAGACGTGCCGGCTTCAGACGCAGGAGGCACTCGATCTCGACCAGCGTGAGGACGCCCGTTGGAGTGAGACGCTTCGCCTTGCGGAGCAGCCTGGCAAGAGGCAGGCTTCCGGAAGCCGTGCGCCGGTCGCCACCGGGACGTCCCAGATAGCTGCGAAGCAGGAGCCGATTCTCGAGCACGGCCAATACGCCGAGAACGCCCATCAGGACGCCGAGTCTCACCAGATTCGACGCCGAAGGCCCCGGTTCGTGGACGATGCCGGCGACGAGGCCGGGCGGCGTGTAGCCGAGGCCGCCGAGAACGGCCGACTCCTCGATCGCCCGAGTGAGCCCTTCGGAAGCGATCTCCCCGCCGAAGGCCAGCACCCCGAGCATGATCGCGCCCTGGCACGCGGCAATGATCGCCACGATGGCCAGGGCGCCGAGCTTGCCTTCGACCGGCCGGTTGACGAGAAGCGACAGGATCGCCGCGGTACGGCCGAAGATCCAGAGCAGGCTCAGGATCGCGAGCAGGGTGACCGGCACTCCGCTGATACCTCCCGATCTCATGACGGTGAGGTAGACGCCGGCGGGACCGAGAACGGGGAGCCAGTAGCCCATCGTGCTCAGGGCAAACCGAAGACCGTACAAGTCGCGGAAGCCGACTGGCAGCCGCAGCAGGTCCTCCAGATCGAGCAGCCAGGTGACGGGCACTCGAAGCAGCACCTGGGCGAGCAACGCGATCGCCGTCACGGAACAGGCGATCAGGCTCAGGAGGTTTCTCCGCAGGACCTCGCTCTCGATGGCGAAGATCACCGGAAGCAGCCCCAGGGTCGCGACAGTCGCGAACGCGAGGAACAGGACGGCAACGAAGATCGCCACCGCCAGCGGCTGCTTGCTCCGCCGGACCGCGTCCGGCAAGGCCAGCCGCGCGAGCGTCAGCAGCAGATCGGCCCGGCTACCCGGGTGCGTGAACGTCGCCATCGAGTCCTGGGTGTCGTTCTAGCCGGCTCTGAGGAAAGGTGGGCCGGCACCTGGACTGGTGGCGGGCCGAATCGGCCGCTCTGCGCAGGAGAAACGAGACCCCCCGCCGACTTGCCCGACGCAGGGAGCGACCCTGGGCCCAGGGGCGACGGCTAGGTCTGGCAGGGGGTCCGGCTCGCAGGCCCACTGCGCCTCTGACGACCAACAGACGGACGCTAGCGCGCCGGTACAGCGTCCGTCAAACATCTCTGCGGGGTGGAGAGCCGATGGCAACGAAGAGGAAGCGGACAGTCGAGCTGACCGGGGCCGCTCCGGGGGTATCTCCGTTGCCATCGAACTCTCTCTACGCCGATCTACCGTGAGTAAGGGCGGGGCCTACTTGCAGAAGACCAGCGCAACAGGCGCGTACGCTCCGACAAGTGCGGCCCCGACACCGCCGGTGGCGGCGCCGGCTCCCATGGCAACGAAGCTGAAGGCGAGCACCGCGCCGATGCAGCTCCAGTTCGTTCCGCCGGTTGCCGTGGCGAGCAACGCTTCCCCGGTCTGCTCGGCCTCGACCGGGATGCTGCCCGTCGGGACGGAGGGTCCACTGGCGCCCGCGGCCGGGGCCAGGGCGAACACGAACGTGAGAAGGAGGGTTGCAGCTACTGCTTTCTTGGACATGTTGTTTCCTTTCAGTGATTCAGAGTGTCTTCGGTGTGAGGGTCTGATTGGCTTCTGGTAGGGCCGGACTCAGAAGAACATGGCGCAGGCCATGCCCGCTCCTGCCAGCGCCAGACCAGCGCCTGCACCGACGCCGGTCAAGGCGAGGGCGAAGCCGGCGCCAGTGGCCGCGCCGCACAGGAAGTCGGAAACGGGGCCTGTTCCTGCTGTTCGCGCCAGAACCTGGTCGGTAAGGAAGTGCTGGCCGAGGCCAGGGGCAGGCTCGAGAACAGACACGGCTGGCCGCAGGTCAGATTCCACGGGCAAGTCAGGCGGGGGATCAGGCGCGTGACCGGCTGCCGAGAACAGCAACGCGGCACACGCAAGGATGGGCAGAAGAGGCTTTGTCATGAGTAAGACTCCTTTGTTGGAGCGAGTGGCTCAGAGCGGGATGTAGCAGTGAAGGGCGATGAGGCCGCCCAGGCCGGGGAAGGCGCTGTCGACCATCGTCGCCAGAGCCCAGCAGTTGAAGTCGACGACCCAGTCGACTCCGCCGGTGACAGTCGCGAGGCCTGCCTCGGGCAGGTTCGCGATCAAAGTTGACGTGACGTTCATTTCGCTTTTCTTTCAGCGTTGCGATCGGCAGGGGCGCTAGAAGGGCAGGGGGATGGGAATGCACTGGTCGGTGGGGCCGGGCCACGGGCTCGGGAACGGCAGTGGAAGCGGGTAGGGGCGGCCCGGTCCGGGAAAGGGCGAGTCGTCGCAGGGCACGGGGAAGTACTGGGCGGTCTTGGTCGCCTCGCCGGCGGTCGGCGTGGCCATGGCGGTTCCGGCGACGAGAAGGAACAGGGCGGAGAGAAGTGCAATTCGGACGTTCATCGAGGGATATCTCCTTCAAGGGTTGTAGGTTGCGGGTGAGACGGACGGCGTTCGTACCGTCCGAGAAGGCAGTGGCGGGCCGCCGGTGAAGGCCAGAACGACGCCGTCCCAGGAACGTTCGAAGGTCCTGGAAGTCATGCGCAGCCGCCCGAGGGATGGGTCGTCGATGACGAGTTCGTCGCCGGCGCTGCGGATGACGACGAAGTGGTCGCCGTGCACGTGCGCAATCGCGGGCAGCGGGATGTCGCGGAGGCGTTGGACGGGAAGCCGGAGGCCCTGGCTCGTCACGCCTCGCTCCTCCGCGGCCTTCTTGAGCGCCAGCAGGCTGGTGCCGTCCGGCCCGGTTCCTGTGGCGACCTCGAGCTCGGCGAGGGTCGTGTCCCGAATGCCCCAGTGGTCGAGGACCATCTTCAGGGCCGCCGGGCCGCAGTCGGAGCGCCTCTGCTGGCGGACGATCTCGCCTGGGGCCGGCGCCGATGGGTCGAGGGTGGCCGCCCAGGCAAGCCGGTCCATGGTTGGCCCCAGTGCCCGGGCCGCGACCGT
Organism: Holophagales bacterium; assembly: GCA_009845425.1. Taxonomy (GTDB): domain Bacteria; phylum Acidobacteriota; class Thermoanaerobaculia; order Multivoradales; family Multivoraceae; genus Multivorans. The sequence continues at coordinate 114,774 of VXZQ01000004.1, read as the reverse complement.
CACGAGGCCGGCCGCAAGCAGCAGACCGGCGGCGGCCGCGTGCGGTGGGCGAACCCGGAACCGCTCAGAGCGCATCGGTTCCGGATTCCAGAAAGGAGCGCCAGGCGGTCGCTGGACGTTCTCCGGTGGTGACCGCGAGGATCCGCGACTGCCCGTCGACCAGGAACACGAGCGGTACATGGACGACGCCGAATCGCTTCGAAACGGAGGCGTCCGGGTCGGCGATGGCGAGAAGGTCCTCACCGCTCGCTTCGGGCGCATAGGTGCCGGCGACGACCGCGATCAGGTCGAAGGTCGGACCCTCGGTCCGGGCCATGCGCCGCAGGGCGGTGATGGTGCGGTCGCAGTTCCCGCAGCCGGCCCTGGCGAAGGTCACGACCCGTAGCCGGCCGGGAGAGGCCGGCAGGGCTTCACCGTCCGCGAGGCCCGGTAGCGCGGGGAACAGCGCGCCGACGTCAGGGCGTTGAGCCTGCCGCGCGCGGATCCCGGATTCGAACCAGATGAGACCTCCGAGGGGGGCGAGAACGGCCACGACGACGGTGGCAATGGCCAGGCGGCGACGATTCATCGCGGCTCTCCCGCGAAACCGGTCGCCCGGCCGCGGACCGCCGGTCTTGTCCGGCTGTACAGCATGGAGACGAGTGGCTCGGACCGCGCGCCGAGCAGGCGGAACGCACGTGCCAGGCCTGCTTCGAGGGCGCTGGCCGGAGGATGGGAGAGTCGGGGATTCCATCCGCGCAGCCGATGACGGGCGCGCGGACCGGTTGGCGGTTGGCGGAGGTTCAAAGGAAGGTTCGGGGACGTCATCGTCCAGCTCCAGTGGTTCCGTGCGTGACGGCCAGACGGCCTTTGGGCGTCGGGTCGTGGTGATCGATGGCCGGGTTCAGCGGCCGCGTGTATCGACTAAGACGCAAAAGGGCCTTCGGAACCCGTAGCGGTTCCGAAGGCCCTTCGATGCAGCCGGCAGGACCGGCCTACGCGGGCGCTAGCTCAGCAGGAGCCGGAGATCGTCGGCGGTGAGATCCCGCAGGGACGATCCGCCGCCTTCGAGGATCGCGTCGGCGATCTGCCGTTTCGAGCGCTGGAGTTCCAGCATCTTCTCTTCCACGGTGTCGCGGGCGATCAGGCGATAGGCGAATACGGGCTGCGTCTGGCCAATGCGGTGAGTGCGGTCGATGGCCTGCGCCTCGACGGCCGGGTTCCACCACGGGTCGAGCAGGAAGACGTAGCCGGCGGCGGTCAGGTTCAGGCCGACGCCGCCCGCCTTCAGGCTGATCAGGAAGATGTTCGTGTCCGGGTCGCTCTGGAAGTGGTCGACCACCTCGCCGCGGTTCCGGGTCTGGCCGTCGAGGTAGGCGTACGGGACGCCCTGCTCCTCGAAGTGGCTCCGTACGTAGGCCAGCAGCGACGTGAACTGCGAGAACACGAGGCACTTGTGCCCCTCGGCGAGCACCTCGGACACCTGCTCGAACAGCGACTCGAGCTTGGCGCTGCCGGCGTCGTTCCAGGATTCGTCGATGAGCCCGGGGTGGCAGGCGACCTGCCGCAGGCGGAGCAGCGCCTCGAGCACCTGCATCGCCGATCCGCCGACTCCCTTGTCCTCGACCTGCTTCAGCAGGCTGTCGCGGTAGCCGGCCCGGAGCTGATCGTAGATCTCCTGCTGCTTCGGGTTCAGGGTGCACTGCAGAATCTGCTCGGTCTTCTCCGGCAGATCCGGGAGCACCTCTCGCTTGCTGCGGCGGAGGATGAAGGGCCGCAGACCCTTGGCAACGAGGGCGAGTTCCTGTTCGCTCGGCGCCCGGCCGCCGGCAAGCACGTCCAGGGCCGGCAGCCGGCCGAGCAGACCCGGATTGAGGAACTCGAAGATCGAGCCGAGTTCGCCCAGGTGGTTCTCGATCGGAGTGCCGGTCAGCGCCAGGCGGTGCTGGCCGTTCAGCAGGCGGCAGGCCTTGGCGGTCTGCGAGGTCGCGTTCTTGATCGCCTGGGCCTCGTCGAGGATCACGGTGTCGAAGTCGACGGTCGCGAGGTAGCCGATGTCGCGGCGGACGGTGCCGTACGTCGTGACGACGAGGTCGGCGGAGGTGACCTCGTCTCGCAGGTCTTCACGGTCGCGACCGGCGTACTCCAGCACCTTGAGATCCGGCGTGAAGCGGGCGGCCTCGTCGACCCAGTTGTACACCAGGCTGCGCGGCGCGACGACCAGGTAGGGCAGTTTCGTCGTCCGCGAGGCGGTTCGGTACATGCGGAGCAGGGCCAGCGCCTGGATCGTCTTGCCCAGCCCCATGTCGTCCGCGAGCACGCCGCCGAGGCCGAACTCACGCAGGAAGCAGAGCCAGCCCAGGCCGAGGCGCTGGTACTTGCGGAGCGTTCCGACGAAGCTGCGTGGCTCCTTCTTCGGCTTGATCGACGAGAACGTGCTCAGTTTCTCGCGTAACTCGGCGAAGGTCTTGCTGACGTTTACCGGCGGCGTCACCGCCAGGAGCGCGTCGACCAGCAAGGCCTGCGAGGGCAGGAAGCGCAGTCCCTCGTCGCTCGAGGCTTGCGCGAGCTGGCTGAGCGAACCGTAGTTCTCGACCCAGGCCGCCGGCAGCAGTCCCTTCGAGCCATCGTCCAGCTCGACGGATCGCCGACCCTCCGAGATCGCCGAGAGGATCTCCGAGAACTCGATCTGGTCCTCGCCGAAGTCGATCTGGCCGCTGAGCTCGAACCAGTCGACACCGCTCTCGATGCGTAGCGCCGGCGGGCTTGGCGGCCGGATCGAGGCGCCGTGGGCTTCGACCTCCCATCCCTCGGCGAGCAGTGGCTCCGCGACCGCGGGCAGGTCGCGCGGCTCGAGCTCCAGGCTGTGGCCGGCCTTGGATGCGACCGGCTTCAGGCCGAGCTCGAGGAGACGGACCAGCGCGTCCTGTTCGATTTTCAGGTCGCGCCGCACGAAGCGGTGTTCTTCCCAGTCGACCACTGCCGACCTCGAATCGCCGGCGTCGACGGTGAGGCTGCCGTAGCCGAAGGAGAGCCGGGCCTCGAGCTGGGGATTCATCCACTCCGGCGCGTCCTCCGGCTCGAGCGCCAGTCGCGGCTGGGGAACCGGGGACTCCTCCGAGAGGTAGACCTCTTCCGGAAGCTCCAGAGGGGGCAAGGTGGGCAGCTCCAGGAGGCTCGTAACGGCCGCTTCCAGGTCTTCGTCCGGGATGACCAGGTCGCCGCTTGCGCCGAGCAGGGAGTACCAGGGCTGGTCGCGCTGCGGTTCGAGGTGCAGGCGGGCGATCGAGTTGTCGAGCAGCAGCAGCGTGTTGCCGGCTTCTTCCGGGTTGGCGCCGGACGTGACGCCGTTGCCGTTGGGGAACGGCAGCACGAGTGCCGCGCGACTGAGAGGTGTCGTCTCGTCGCCGCGCTTGAGCAGTCCGCGGAGCCGAATCCGGCTGGCGGCGGCGATCTCCAGTTGCAGCGTGAGGCGCCAGGGCTCGCCGTCGTCGAAGCTCACCGGGTGCAGGTTGGCGAGGGACCGGCCGTCCCACCAGAAGAGCTGGCCGTCTTGGCTGAGGCGCGGCAGCAGGTGATCCACCCAGTTCAGGGGCACGAAGACGCGCTGGATCTGAGGCCGACCCGGGGGTCGGCCGCGCCCGGCCTTGCGCTTGCGGCCCTGGCGCTGCGGCGCTTCGGGTGGCAGCGCCGTGACCATCGCCGGCTCGGCTGTCGGGGACGCGCCGTTCGTCGAGGAGGCGTCGGCGTCGAGTGAGTTCAGGCCGAGCAGTTCCTCGACTTTGGCGTGGTCGATGTTGAGCCGCTTCAGCTTGCCGAGTTCACCCTGCGGATTCCGCTTGCGGCCGAAGATGTCGATCATCAGGCCGCCGGCGTTGCGGCTCGTCGCGGCGTTGATCAGGAACCGGATCTCGGGCTCTCCGTGCCTTGCCGAAGAGGACTTTTGGGGAAGACCCTGCCGGTCGATGTCCTCCCGAACGGCGTCCACTACCGACCGCCAGCTCGTCGTCGCGGGTGTTCGCCTCCGGCGTCGGCTGCGGCTTCTGCGGGTGCGTCGGGAAGGGCGGGGAGTTTCCTTCGCGGCGTCGTCCGCGGGGTCCATCGCGTCCAGGGCCGATCCTGGTATGGAGACCTGTGGAGGCCGTGTCTTCCGCAGCGAAACGCGGCCCGATCCGGCAGGCTGACTCTTCGGTTCGTTGGCGGCGAGTTCCAGCAGCGACGCCCAGATGTGGCCGCAGGCCGTGCCGCCCGCGAACTGCGGGCAGCCGCATACCGCGTGGAGAATACGTTCGTTGGGCACTCTCGACCAGTCGATTTCGACCGTGGCGACGACGTTCGCCGACGGGTCCGTCGGGGCGGCCCCGTCGCCGGGCGTCAGCGCCTGAACGATGGCCCGGGCGCTCGTTTCATCGACTTCCAGCTTCACGTTGCCCGCCGAGAAGAGCGACTTGCCCACTTCGCGGTCCTCCGGGCGGAAGTGAGACGCACTGCGCTGATGGAGCGCGACCGTGCGCGTCTTGCTCGGGCCCCCGCGTTGGCGGGGACGCCGCCTACGGCGGGTCGCCCGCCGTTTGGGGACGGCAGGTGTCCCGGTGGGGTGTTCGCCTTGCGCTTCTGGCATTCCGGTGGGGTATCGACCCGTTGAGTCCACTGGCGCCGCCGGCTGGCAGTTCAGTTCCTCCCGGAGGACGGAGCGACGTGGTTGACGTCTCGGGAGCTGAAGCGCGGCCGCTTTGAGGCATCTGGTGGCGACAGCCGGGTGGACGGTCCCCTGCCTCGCGGCGCCGTGAAAGCTCCGCGATTGTAGCCCAAACAAGGGATGAGGCCAAGTGGCTGTTACGATCGGACGCTCCAACGAGAAACCGACCTGGATCGAGTCAGGAGTTCGACGATGGCGCAGACAGCGACCGCGCAACTCGAAAGACCGGTAGCCCGGAAAGAGGCGCGGCCGGCGCCGGAACGGCTGACGGAGACCCGGCAGCCGTTCGACCTTTCAGACGAGATGGCGGCGACCGTCGGGCGGCTCGGCATGGCGCAGAACGTCCACGACATGCAGGAGCAGGGCTACACGATTCTGCGCGACGTGGCGCCGCTCGAGTTCACGGAGCAGTTGCGAGAAACCTGCCTGCGCCTGGCGGAGGAGACGGAAGGCCGGGCGAAGGGCCGTTCCGCTGCCCTCCTGCTTGGCCGCGACTGGATCTTCGAGGACGTCGTCCTCCGGCCGAAGCTCCAGGCTCTGGTCGAGGTCATGTGCGGCAAGGGCGCGCTCCTCTCACAGTTGATCTGCAGCGTCCGGCCTCTGGGGGCAGCGAAGCTGCCGCTGCACGCGGACCAGAACTGGCTGCCCGCTCCGTTCCCCGTTCACAACCAGTTGCTCACGCTTTGCTGGGCGTGCGACGAGTTCACTGAGGCCGGTGGCTGCACGAAGGTGATCCCGAGAACCCATCGCCTGCGGCGCCATCCGAACGAGGAGGAGGTCGCGACGGAGCCAGGCGCGATTCCGACGGAGTGCCCGGCGGGTTCCGTCGTGGCCTGGGACGGTTCTGTCTGGCACGGCAACTACCCGCGCGCGATTCCCGGTGAGCGCGTCGTGCTGCACATCACGTTCTCCCGTCTGGCGCTGCGCCCGGTAGAGGACTACAGCCACCTCGACGAGGCGTGGCTCGAGGGCAAGCCCTGGCCCCTACGGGTCATGCTGGGCCGCGAGGCTTTCCTGGGCAGCACGACGGTTGAGCGGGGGCACGCGGACTACACGCATCTGGTGCGCACCTTCAACTGGGCGAAGACGTAGAGCTACGGCTGGATCAGGTAGGTGAACTTCACCGCGATCTGGCGGTGCGTGCTCTGCCGGTAGCGCAGGTCTTCGGCCATCCAGTTCTCGTTGTAGACGACGAACAGATCGGAGCCCGGCTTGTAGATCCAGTGCAGGCGGATGTTTGTTCCGAGGTCTCCGGAGAGGTCGTTGTACTGGAGGATCGTGTTGAGCCGCAGGTTCGGAGTGAAGGTGAAGTTCACGATCTGGCTGTAGAGGCCGACGTCGAAGGCGCCTTGGGGGAGTTCGACGTTGTTGAAGACCCAACGGGTTTCGGTTTGCAGATGCTTGGAGACCCGGAGGGTGAAGGTGACGCGGCCGGATTCCTGGGTACCGTTGTAGAAATCGCCGATACCGATGCGCCCTCGGAAGCCGAGAAGGCGGCTCTGATTGGTAAAGCTGGCGACTTCGATGGTGTCGAACTCGTAGCGCCCCGGCGGGATGACGATGCCAGGCGACACCTCGAAGGGCGCGACCAGGTTCTCCGTTTCGTTGACGTAGCCCAGCCGCCAGCGATCTTCGGTCGTCATCCTCATGCCGATGGGGGAGAGTTCGATCCGACGGCTCTCCAGCTCGCCCCCGTCCAGCGTCTCGTAGTAGTCGACGTTCAGTTCTGTGAACCAGGAGCGGACGGGGCCCCGGTCGATTCGGGGCAGCCACTGGACCAGCGGGTTCAGATGGCGGACGTTCCGGCGTAGAAGGAAGCCGGCCCTGGGGTCGTAGCCCTTCTCGATCTCCTGGGCGTCCAGGAACACAGTCAGGGTGCGGCCCTGGTAGTCGAAGTTCAGTCCGTAGGCGGACTTGCCGTCGTCACCGTCAGGTGCAGACTCCGCGCTCTTCGAACTTGGGGACGGTTCCTCGCTGATGCCGCTGCTGCTCCAGAAGCCACCGAAGATCACCTTCGGCCTCGGCTTGTAGACAAAGTCGACGCCCGCGACCCGGTTCGCGAGTTCGCCGTCGGGCGCCGCTTCGGTGAGCATCGCGCCGATCGACGACCGTTCGCCTACGTTGCGCTTCAGGCGGGCGACAGTGAACGCGTTTGGAGGCAGTGTTCCATCGTCCCTCCCGAGGCCGGCGGTTGCCACTCGCAGTACGCCGATGTCCCAGCCGCCCATTCGTCCGGTAATGCGAGCCCCCCAGTCGATCGGTACCTGCCGTCCCGCGTCCAGACCGACGCGCCTCGAGAAGAACGCCTTGAGCACCGGGGGTTCGTAGAAGCGGCGGTGGGGTGGTCCGAAGTCGAAGATCCCCGCGTTCTCGAGAAAGAAGTCGCGCTTCTCCGGAAAGTAGAGCGAGAACCGGGTGAGGTTGGTCTGCAGTTCGTCGACCTCGACCTCGGCGAAATCCGTGTTGTAGGTCAGGTCGAGCGCCAGCGACCGGGTCACGCCCCACTTGAGATCGAGTCCGTAGTCGCCGTCGGTAGCCGGATCCAGGTCGAGGCGGGGATCCTCGCTGACGTCGCCGATGACGTAGGGCTTGATCTGAAGCTGCGCGGACTGGCTGAGACCGGTCAGGCCGGTCAGATCGCCGGCCATCGATACCCGGTGCACGGGCTGGACCTCGGAGCCGACTTGCCCGAGCACGCCGACTTCCCGCGGCAGACCGGACCAGTGGGTCATCTCACGCTTGTGGGCAATGTAGCGCTGGACGTTCAGTCCCCAGGCCGGCGCGGCCGGATCGAATCGGAGCGTCGAGATGGGGATGGCGATCTCGGCGGTCCAGCCCGCGGCGGTCTTGCGGGACGCGACGGACCAGATGCCGTCCCACTCCAGGTTCAGGTCGCGGCCTTCGTCGGTGACCAGGGTGTCGGTCCTCGCGCCGTTCAGGTTCGTTTCGAAGGCGTACGCGTTCCGCCGATCGTAGAAGGTGTCCAGCAGCAGGATGATCGAGTCGTCCTGGAAGATGCGGCTGTCCCGCTCCATCTCCTTGGCGATGATCGCGTCCGGATTCGCGTCGAACGCGGTGATGCCGAAGTAGATCGTGCTGTCCGTGAACACGACCCGGACTTCCGTCTGCTCGGTCGCCGGCACGCCGTCGAGCGGTTCGTGCTGCATGAAGTCGGTGCCGACCTGGGACGTCTGCCAGGCCCGGTCGCTCAGGTCGCCGTCGACGGTCGGCCCCTGGTCGACCCGAGTGGCGGCCATCGCCGGACGCTCGGCGCCGGGCGCTGCTTCCTGGACAGCGGTGGCCGGCACGGCCGCCACGAGGGTGAGCGCAAGAGCAGGCACGATCTGCTTCGGTCTCGACATACGGCTTCTAGGGCTGGATCAGGTAGGTGAACTTCACGGCGATCTGACGGTGTGTGCTCTGGCGGTAACGTAGATCCTCGGCCATCCAGTTCTCGTTGTACACGACGAACAGGTCGGAGCCGGGCTTGTAGATCCAGTGCAGGCGGATGTTCGTGCCGAGGTCGCCGGTGAGGTCGTTGTACTGGAGGATCGTATTGAGCCGCAGGTTCGGGGTGAAGGTGAAGTTCACGAGCTGGCTGTAGAGGCCGATGTCGAAGGCGCCCTGGGGAAGTTCGATGTTGTTGAAGACCCATCGGCTCTCGGCCTGAATGTGCTTCGAGAACTTGAAGTTGATCGTGGTGCGGCCGGACACTTGCGTACCGGTGTAGAAGTCGCCGACGGCGATACGGGAGCGCAGGCCGAAGAAGCGGCTCTGGTTGCTGTAGATGGAGAACCGCACAGCGTCGAATTCGTAGTAGCCGGGCGGGATCACGACTCCCGGCGAGACTTCGAAGGGTTCCACCAGGTTCTCGGTTTCGTGGAGATAGCCCAGGCGCCAGCGGTCCTCGCTCGTCGTCCGCATGCCGATCGGGGATATCTCGATCTGGCGGGATTCCAGCTCGCCGCCGTCCAAGGTCTCGTAGTAGTCGGCCCTGATCTCCGTGAACCAGGTGCGGACGAAACCTCGTTCGATCCGTGGCAACCACTGGACCATCGGATTCAGGTGGCGGACGTTCCTCCGCAGCAGGAACCCCGCCGCGGGGTGGTAGTCCTCCTCGATGTCCTGAGCGTCGAGGTAGATCGTCAGGTCGCGGCCCTGGTAGTCGAAGTTGAAGCCGTAGGCGGCCTCTCCGGAGTCGCTGGATCCGCCGGCGCCGGCCGGCCCCTCGCTCACACCGCTGCTCGTCCAGAAACCGCCGAAGCCGAGCGTTGTCGACGGCTTGTAGTCGAAGTCGACGCCGACGACCCGGTTCGCCGCCGCTCTGTCGGGCGCCGTTTCGGTGACCATCGCGCCGACCGACGAGCGCCGGCCCACGTTGCGCTTGAGCCGGGCGACGGTGAACGCGTTGGCCGGAAGCTCTCCGTCGTCTCTTGCGATTCCGGCAGTCGCGACCCGAAGAACGCCGAGGTTCCAGCCTCCGACCCGTCCGGTCAGGCGGGCGCCCCAGTCGATCGGGACCTGTTTCCCCTCGTCCAGGCCGACCCGGCGCGAGAAGAAGGTCTTGAGCACGGGGGGTTCGTAGAACAGCCGGTGGGGAGGACCGAAGTCGAAGATGCCGGCGTTCTCCAGGAAGAAATCGCGCTTCTCCGGGAAGTACAGGGAGAACCGGGTCAGGTTCGTCTGTAGTTCGTCGACCTCGACTTCGGCGAAGTCCGTGTTGTAGGTCAGATCGAGCGCCAGGGAACGTGTGACGCCCCACTTCAGGTCGAGACCGTAGTCGCCTTCGGAGACCGGATCGACGTCGAGGCGCGGGTCCTCGCTGACGTCGCCGATGACGAAGGGCTTGACCTGGAGTTGCGCTGACTGGGACAACCCGGAGAGCCCGGTGAGTTCTCCTGCCATCGAGACCCGGTGTACGGGCAGGACCTGGGAGCCGACCTGCCCGAGCGTGCCGACCTCACGTGGCAGGCCCGACCAGTGGGTCATTTCGCGCTTGTGGGCGATGTAGCGCTGCACGTTGAATCCCCAGGCCGGAGCGGCCGGATCGAACCGGAGGGTGGAGATGGGAAGCGCGATCTCCACCGTCCAGCCGAAGCCGGTCCGCCGCGCGGCGGACTGCCAGATGCCGTCCCACTCCAGGTTCAGGTCGCGACCTTCGTCGGTGACCAGGGTGTCGGTGCGGGCGCCGTTGAGGTTCGTTTCGAAAGCGTAGGCGTTGCGCCGATCGTAGAAGGTGTCCAGCAACAGGATGATCGAGTCGTCCTGGAAGATGCGGCTGTCGCGCTCCATCTCCCTGGCGATGATCGCGTCGGGGTTCGCGTCGAAGGCGGTGATGCCGAAGTAGATCGTGCTGTCGGTGAACACGACACGAACTTCCGTCTGTTCGGTCGCCGGCACGCCGTCGAGCGGTTCGTGCTGGATGAAGTTCGTCCCGACTTCCGCCTGGGCCCAGACGGCGTCGCTCAGGTCGCCGTCGACGTTCGGCCCCCGCTCCACGCGGGTCGCGGCCATGCTCGGGCGCTCGGCGCTAGCTTCCGGCTGCTCCTGACCGGCGACGGGGGCGCCCGCGAGGAAACCCAACAGGCCCACGGTCGCGGGCAGGCTCCGTTTCACGGGACGGAGGCTAACAGCAGCGTTCTTCGTCCAGCCGCGGGCCGCTCGCGCTGCGGTAACGTCCGCTCCCCATGCCCGACGAACAGCACCCGAGTCTCCTCGCTCTGGCGGAGCGCGCCTGGCGAGGGGAGCTCGATCTTCAGTTCGAGCACCACCCGGTCCACCGCTACTACCCGGGCTCCTGCCGGCTCGCGGACGGTCTGCTCGGCTTCAAGGGCATCGCCGGCTTCTACGTCGTTGACAGCGGCGACGGTCTGGTCATGCTTGACGCCGGCCACCTGCTCGACGTGAAGCGCTGCTTCGAGGAGACGAGAAGGGAATGGCCGGACACGCCGGTCGTTGCAGCGATCTACTCGCACCATCATGTGGATCATGTGTTCTCGGTCACCGCCTTCGACGGGGAGGCGGATGAGCGGCGCTGGCCGCGGCCGACCGTCTACGCGCATGAGCGGGTGCCGGCCCACTTCGACCGCTACCGGGCGACCCTGGGCTGGAACACGGCGATCAACCGTCGCCAGTTCGCGATCGACGCGCCGCACTACCGCTGGCCTGACAGCTACCGCTACCCGGATGTTCTCTATCGCAGCAACCTGACCTTCCGGCGTGGCGAGTTGACCTTCGAGCTGGCCCACGGCCGCGGCGAGACGGACGACATCACCTGGACCTGGATACCGGAGCGTCGCATCCTGCACACCGGCGACCTGTTCATCTGGGCGGTGCCGAACGCCGGCAACCCGCAGAAGGTGCAGCGCTACGTCGGCGACTGGGCGGACAGCCTGGAGCGGATGGTGCCGCTCGGCGCCGAGCTCCTCCTCCCGGGGCATGGCCTGCCGATCCTGGGCGCGGACCGGGTGCGCCGGGCACTGGAGGGAACGGCCCGCTATCTGCGGTCGATCGAAGAACAGAGCGTTGCGGCGATGAACAGGGGGCTGAGCCTCGATCAGGTGCTCCAGGCGGTCACCCCGCCGCTCGACCTCGCGGACGAGCCCTACCTGCAGCCGGTCTACGACGACCCGAGCTTCCTGGTGCGGATGGTCTGGCGGCGTTACGGCGGCTGGTGGGACGGCGAGTTCGACGCCGTCGTCCCGGCGACGAAAAGAGAGCAGGCCGAAGCCTGGGTCGAACTGGCCGGCGGCGTGGAGCGGGTGGTCGAGGCGGCCCGGTCCGAGTCCGCGGCCGGGCGCCACGCGGTCGCGTGCCACCTGATCGAGGCGGCCCGGCACGCAGCGCCGGAGAGCGCGGACGTGGATAGCGCGCGGGCCGCGATCTACCGGGCGAATGCCGGGACGCAGGTGTCGTCCATGGCGCGCAACATCCTGAACCACGCGGCGCTGGCCAGCGACCAGGGCCGGCGCGATCTCGCCTCGGATGAGTGAAGCAGGAACCGCCGGCTACGAGGCGCCCGGCATCGGCCGCGCCGTGGCCACGGCCGGCGCGCTGTGGGCGGTCGGCGGGATCGTGGGTCTGCTCGTGTGGGCGGTCTACCGGCTGGCCCGGATCTCCATCGCCGCGTTCGACCACCCCTTCGCCTGGTATCACTGGGCTTCGCTGCTGGCGATCATCCCCTTCATGGCCTGGTCGGAAGGGCTGCGCGGCTTCCAGTTGCGGTTCTCGCCGCGCGTGGCGGAGCGGGCGATGACGGTTCGCAGCCAACCGACGCTGCTTCGGGTGGTGCTTGCGCCCCTCTACGCGGCCGGCTACTTCGAGGGGACGCGGCGCGAACGTCTCGGCGTCTGGTTCGGAACCGTGGGCATCCTGGTGCTGATCGTGCTCGTGCACCGGCTGGATCAGCCGTGGCGGGGCATCCTGGACGCGGGCGTGGTCGTGGGGCTGTCCTGGGGGACGATCGCGACGCTGGCGCTGAGCGTACGGGCCTGGCGAGCGCCGCGCTAGCTCCTAGGGCTCGATCGTCTTCAGGATGAAACGCGCCATCGTCTCGCGCAGGTGCAGCGAGAGGTCGGGATCGGTCACGCCGTGGCGTGACTTCGGGTAGAGCATCATCTCGAAGGGCTTGCCGGCCTTCTGTAGCTTCCAGGCCATCTGCAGGGTGTTCTGCATGTGGACGTTGTCGTCCATCGTGCCGTGGATGATGAGCAGGTCGCCGTGGAGATCCCCGGCCGTCTCGAGCACGGAGGTCCGCTCGTAGCCGTCGGGGTTGTCGTCCGGAGTCGACATGTAGCGCTCGGTGTAGATCGAGTCGTAGGCGCGCCAGTCGACGACGCTGCCGCCGGCGATGCCGGCGCGGAACCGGTCGGAGCGAGTCAGCGCGTAGAGGGTCATGTAGCCGCCGAAGCTCCAGCCGTCGAGGCCGATTCGCTCCGCGTCGACCCACGGCTTCGCGCCGAGCCAGTCGACGGCTTCGACCAGGTCGATCAGCTCCTGCTCGCCGAAGTTCCTGTACACCGGCCAGGTCGATTCGACGCCCTTGCCCGAGGCGATCCGGTTGTCGACGACGAGGATGACGATCCCCTGCTGCGCCAGGTACTGGAACCACATGCCGCGTGAACCCTGCCAGCCGTCGCGCACCTGCTGGGCGTGGGGACCGCCATAGACGTGAACCCAGGCCGGATAGACGCGTTCGGCATCGAATCCGCGCGGCCGGATCAGCATCGCCGCCAGGTCGACGCCGTCGCTGGTTGCGATGGTCAGGAGTTCCGGCTGCGAAATGTCGAACCGCTCGATGTCAGGCACGTCGCCGCCGCCAAGGTCGCGGACCGTCTCGCCGTTGTCGGCGCGTCGCAGCGTCATCGTCGTCGGCGTGTGGAGGTCGCTCGACGTGTCGATCCAGTGCTCGATCGGCCCGTCCTCCGGGAAGCTCGCGCGGTGGCTGCCGGGTTCTTCGGTGAGCAGGATGGGGCCCGAGCCGTCGAGAGCGACCCGCAGGACGTCGGCACCGATTGCCGAGCGGAAGGTACCCGAGACGTAGGCGAATCCAGCCTCTTCGTCCACGGCGTTCAGGGAACGCACTTCCCAGCGTCCTTCGGTGAGCGGTTTGACCAGCTTGCCTTCCTCGTCGTAGCGGTAGAGATGCTGGAAGCCGGTTCGTTCGCTGAGCCAGAGGAAGCCGCCGCCCTCGAGGAAACGCGGCGGACCGAGCACGTTGACCCAGGCGTGGGACTCCTCCCGCAGCACCCGTTCCGACTTGCCGGTATCGGGGTCGGCACGGTGCAGATCGAGGAAGGTCTGCCGGCGATCCTGCACCTGGTACCAGACGTCGCCGTCGGGTGAGAACGCGACGTTGACGATCAGGATCTCGGCGTGCCCGTAGAGGCCCGGATCGATCCAGGTGATGCCTCCGCCGCTGGCCCTGGCGACGCCCAGCCGGACGCGCGGGTTCGGATCGCCGGCCTTGGGGTAGGGGTAGACCTCGAGCGGCGGCCGGAACGGGACGTGGTCGACCACCGTGAAGCGGGGCACGTCCCGCTCGTCGCTCTGGAGGAAGGCGACGCGGCGGCTGTCGGGACTCCACCAGTGGGCCTGGTAGTTGCCGCGGCCGTAGATCTCCTCCTGGTAGACCCAGTCGAGCTTGCCGTTCAGGGTGTTCTCGCCGCCGTCGGTGGTCAACCGCACTTCGTCGCCCGCGAGGTCGACAACGTACAGGTCCGCGTCGCGCACGAAGGCGACGCTGCGGCCATCGGGCGAGAAGCGGGCCAGCTCCTCGTTCTCCGGGCCGTGGGTGAGGCGCTTCAGCGTCTCGGCGGAGAAGTCCCAGACGAACAGGTCCGAGGCAAGTTGAAGCAGGAGCCGGTCCGTGTCCGGCGAGAGGCGCAGGGAACCTGGGCGTGCCCTGGCGGCGGCGTCCTCAGCGTCCAGCCGAAGCTGCCCCTCCAGGGCCTCAGCCAAAGGCCGCGGATCGTAGAACGGCTCCGCGTCTCCGGTCGCCGCGTCGACGAAGATCCAGCTCGTGCCGTTGCCGTCCTCGTTGTCCTTTGCCTGCAGATAGTCCTGGCCGCCGGGTAACCAGCGGATCCGCGGCAGGTCGGGCGAGAAGTCGAGCGCGTCTGGCCCGTAGATGTGCTGAAGCTCCAGGGGCTCCTGCTGCGCCGTTGCCGGCTGGAGCGCAAGAAGGACGAGGAGAACGAACGGACCGAGGCGCCAGGGGCGGAGGATCTTGAGCATGGCCAAACAGTAGCGGAGCCGGTCCTTGCTCCCCGGCCGGTGTGTTCGCTGACGGCGGCTCCTAGAACTCGAACTCCAGCAGCACGTCCACGCTCTGGCCTTCCACCGTGACGGTGAACCGGTTCATGCCGTGGCGAAAGTGCTCCGCCAGTTCCTGGAAGTCGACCTCGCCCATGCCATCGACGACGAAGATCTCGATCCGTCGGATCTCCTGACCGTTGACGGCCGTGACGTGGGCCTCGTCGGTATCCGGCGCCAGACCCGTGAACAGAAGCGGCAGCCTGGCGAGCCGGACCTCGGGGTCGATGCTGTCGTACGGGATGCTGACTTCGAATCCGGGGATGTCGGCGCGGAGAACCGGGAGATCCCGGGGCGCCACGACCTCTACCTCGGCGGGGGTGGCGGTCTGCGCGTCGAAGATGACGCCGCGGTTCAGGTGCGCCTGCTTGCCCTTGATGAGGATGAACGGCCAGGCGATGACCTTGGCCAGGACCGCGGCGGTCACGAAGCGGCCCCTGCCGGAGCGGTCGTAGCCGCCGGTGAGTCGGATCGACGTCTCGTCCACCGCGGCGACCGTGTTCGCGTCTACCTCTAGCCTGCCCCGGATGCCGGCTATCTTGGCCCGCCGGGCCTTACTGACCTCGGACCAGACCACGGTGCCCGCTTCGATGACGACGCGGCCGTCGACCACGACATCCTCGGCGACCCTGGCGCGGACGCGGTCTCCGAGCCGGACGAAGTTGCTGGACTTCTTCTTCGTGGAGAGGCTCTCGTCGAGGACGCAGTAGACGGTCGTTCCGGCTGGAATCCGGACCCTTTCGGCCATCAAGGCGGTCGGCAGGGTGAGGAACAGCAGACCGACGACGGCGGCCCGGAACGTGGTGACGTGGCGCATGAAGAGGCCCTCTGGGTTGTGGTCTTCGTAGTACCAGTACGGCGAGAGGCGGCTTCCGGTTTCGCCGTGCGGCGGTGATACGGTGACGCCTTCGCGCATGAGCTTGATCGTCTGGTCCTGGCTGTTTCTCGTCGTCTATCTGGGCGGCATGCTCGCTTTCGGAGTGATTGGCCGGAACCGGGTTCAGGGCGCGGACGACTTCGCCACCGCCCGGGCGGCCTACGGGCCCTTCTTCCTCGCGCTCGCATTCGCGGCGACGACCGCGAGCGGGGCGACATTCCTCGGTTTCCCGGGGCTCGCCTACGAGCACGGGACGGCGGCGCTGCTGTCGGCGGTCCTCTACCCGGCGGGCGTGTATCTCGGTGTGCTGATCTGCATGCGGCTGGTGGCGAACGTGGGCGATCGGTTCGGGTCGCGTTCGATCCCGGAGTTCCTGGGCGACCGGTACCAGTCGGACGGCATCCGCGTGATCGTGACCGTCGCGTCCCTGCTCCTGTTCTTCTACCTCGCCGGCCAGCTCCTGTCCGGCCTGGTCATGTTCGAGACGATGCTCGGCCTGTCGCCGGCCTGGGCGCTCGGGATCACGGCGGTCGTGCTGATGATCTACGTGTCGCTGGGCGGCGCGCACGCGGACATCCTCACCGACGGCGTGCAGGGCTTCCTGATGCTGGTGATCGGCGTCCTCGTCATCCTGCTGTTCCTCTTCGGCGCCGGCCTCGACGGCGGCTTCGGCTCGGTCATCTCGAGCATTCGGGGACAGGACCCGAACCAGGTTGGCTGGATCAACCGCTCTACGCCCCTCTACCACTCCTGGTGGTCGCAGATGGCGGTGCTGCTCGCCCACATTCCGCTCGGGCTGCTCCCGCACATCGGCAACAAGATCTGGGCGCTCAAGACCGGCAAGTCGCGTTTCACGTTCCTTCGCTTCGCTTCCGTGTTCGGCGTCACGCTGGGCATGCTCGGCCTCGGCGGCGCGCTGGCCCGGGCGGTGCTCGGCGGCCGCCTGTACGAAGAGGGGTCGACCCCGAACGAGGCCCTGCCGGCGCTGTTCATCGAGCTCTTCCCGGCCTGGCTGGCGGCGCTGATCGGGGTCGGCATCCTGTCGGCGGTCATGTCGACGGCGGACGGGCTGGTGGTGTCCTCGTCGCAGATCGTGGCGAACGATCTCTACCGGCGGACGATCGCGCCGCGCTTCCACTCGCACTTGAGCGACGAGCAACTCGACCGCCGGGTGCTGATCATCAGCCGCTGGGCGACGGTGGGCGTCATGGTCGTCTGCGTGACGATGGCCTGGATGCTGATGGACATGAACATCGCCATCCTGGTCTGGACGGGTAACGGCGGCATGATGGCGGCGTTCGCGGGTCCGCTCGTGCTCGGCGCGCTCTGGAGCGGCGTGACGCGCTCCGGTGCGTACACGGGGCTGATCGTGGGTTTGAGCTCCTTCCTGATCCTGCACACGGGCGTCATCGATCCGGCGTGGTTCGAGGGCAGCTTCCTGCACCCGGTCTTCTCCTGGCTGCACGGGGAGGCTCCGAACCCGACCTCCTGCGCTGCGCTGGCCGGACTGTTCGCGATGGGTTGCACCGCAGCCGTGTCGCTGGCGACGAAGCCGCTGCCGGAGGCTCATGTGGGGTCTCTCTTCCGGCGCGTCGAGGCGACGGACTAGGCCATGCCGAGGATTCCAGAGGACGCGATGGCCGTCCTGTTCCGGGACGCCCGGAGCCAAAACAGGTGGTTGCCGCGCGAGGTGCCGCGGGACACGCTGCAAGAGCTCCACGACCTGATGAAGTGGGGGCCGACGAGCGCCAACTGCTGGCCGCAGCGGGTTGTCTTTGCGGTCACCGCGGAGGCGAAGGAGCGGCTGGCTTCGATCGCCATGCCGGGCAACCAGGACAAGATCCGGCAGGCGCCCGCGACCGCGATACTGGGCTACGACCTGGCGTTCTTCGAGAAGATGGACGTGCTCTTCGCTCACAATCCGGGCATGGCCGAGATGTTCCGCAACGACGCGGAACTCGCCGGGGTGACGGCGTTTCGCAACGCGACCCTGCAGGGGGCCTACTTCATGCTGGCCGCGCGCTCGCTCGGCCTCGACTGCGGGCCGATGTCGGGGTTCGACAACGCGAAGTGCGACGAGCTCTTCTTCCCCGGCACGACGGTGCGCTCGAACTTCCTCTGCTCGATCGGCTACGGCGACCCCGAGGGCCTGTTCGGGCGCCTTCCGCGGCCGGAGTTCGAGGAGGTCTGCCGCGTCGAGTAGCTCAGCGACGCCAGAACGCGGGCAGGAGGATCGCCGTTACGGCGACGATCTCGAGCCGGCCCAGCCACATCAGGAAGATCAGCAGCAGCTTTTCCCAGCCGGCGAAGAAGGCGTAGTTGAGCGACGGGCCGGCCGCACCCATTGCCGGGCCGACGTTGGACAGGCAGGCCAGGGAAGTCGACAGGGAGGTCACCATGTCGTTGCCCGCGATCGCGAGGGTGGCGGCGACGCCCAGCCACAGGAAGGCGAAGAGCGTCATGAAGCCGCCGAGGCTGCGCGCCACCTGGTCGCTGATCGTTCGCTTGCCGACCCAGAGCGCCAGAACCCGGCGCGGATTGAACATGAGGTGGACCTCGCGCAGCGCCATCTTGAGCGTCATGACGAGCCGGCCGACCTTGATGCCGCCCGCGGTCGAGCCGGCGCAGCCGCCGACGAACATGGCGAGCAGCAGCAAGGTGCGCGACGTGTCGCTCCACGAGTCGTAGTCCCTGGTCGTGTAGCCGGTCGTCGTCATCAGGGACACGGAGTTGAAGGCGGCCTCCCGGAGCGCCTCCAGCAGGGGCAGTTCCGTGCTGCGCCAGCGGTCCAGAGTGACCAGCGCCACCAGCACGGCGGCGATCGAGGCATAGGCGCGAAACTCGACGTCCTTGTAGAGCTGGCTGGGCCGTGACCGGACGGCGAAGATCAGGGAGAAGTTGATGCCCGCGATCAGCATGAAGAGGATGATCGTCCACTCGATGAACGCGGAGTCGAAGGCGGCAACGCTCGCGTTGTAGGGGGCGAAGCCGCCGATCGAGACCGTCGTGAAGGCGTAGCAGAAGGCCTCGTACTGGGTGGCGCCGCCGGCGATCAACAGCAGGATGAGGACGACGGTCAGGCCGACGTAGATGCGCCACAGCACGGTCGCGGTCTTCTGCACCTGGGGCTGGAACATGTCCTGGGTCGGCCCCGGCACCTCCAGGCGGTAGAGCAGGCGGGCGCCCGGTCCCAGGCTGGGGAAGAGGGCGACGAAGAGGAGCAGGATGCCCATGCCGCCCAGCCACTGGGTGAGGCCGCGCCAGAGCAGGATGCTGGGGCTCAGCAGCTCGATGTCGGTCAGGATCGAGGCGCCCGTGGTCGTGAACCCGGAGGCGGACTCGAACAGGGCGGAGGCCGGGTCCGCGATCTCGCCGCTCAACAGGTACGGGAGTGCGCCGAAGAAGGAGGCCAGGATGTAGGCGCCGACGACCACCAGGGTCGCCTCGCGCCGGTAGATCTTCTCGTGCGGCTTGCCCCACCAGTGGGCGGCCGCACCGGCCAGCGCGCAGACGATCAACGATCCTGCCAGGGCAGTCGCCGGCCGCTGTTCGCCGTGCCAGAGAGCGAACGAGAAGGGGATCAACTGCGCCGCGGCGAGCAGCAGCAGGAGCCGCCCGACCAGACCGGAGACGGCGCGCAGGTTCATCCGCTGCCAGGGCGCCGGCCGCCGGCGCTATGGGGCCGCGGCGGCGGCCACAGCTCCGGGAAGCGCCAGGGCCAGCAACTCGCCCTCGAAGTCCGTGCCGCTGAGCGCCATCACGATGTACTGGCGTCCTTCGTGGAGGTAGGTCATCGGTGCGCCGCTGACGCCGGCCGGCAGCTCCGTTTCCCAGACGACCTCACCGGTTCCCTTGTCGTAGGCCCTGAACTTGCGGCTGCCCGCGCCTTCTGGCTGGACGACCATGGCGTCCGAGCCGTCGGCCAGGAACACCAGGGTCTTCGTGACCAGTGCCGACACGCGGCCCTGCTGTCCCAGTGGTGGAAGGTCTAGGTGCGCGAGCGCGGGGTGATCGCGCGGTCCGTCGCCGTTCGGAACCATCCACAGGTGCTCGCCGGTGTCGAGATCGATCGCGGTCAGCCGGCCGTATGGCGGTTTCGTGATCGGCAGGCCGTTGGGCAGAGTCGCCCAGTCGTAGCCGTCGGCCTCGCTCAGATCCACCCGGTAACGCAGGTTGGAGCGCGCGGGGTCGGGAGGCGGGCGCAGGCCCAGGATGGCCGGCACGGTGACCGACGGCAGATAGAGCACGTTGGTCTCCGGATCGAGTGCGGCGCCGTTCCAGTTGGTGCCGCCGACCGCCCCGGGCACCTGGATCGTCGGTTTGGCGTCAGGGCCTTCGATCAGCGTCGGCGGTTGGAAGATCGGGCCGATCCGGTACTGCGAGACGTACTCGATTGCCATGGCGCGCAGTGCCGGCGTGAAGTCGATCAGATCGTCGATGGCCAGTCCCTGGAGGTCGTAGGGGAGAGGCCAGGTCGGATGCGGCTGGGTCGGCCAGGCCTGCTCGCCGGGAACCTCGGAAGCCGGCACGGGTAGCTCGACGATCGGCCAGACCGGCTCGCCGGTCTCCCGATCGAAGACATAGAGGAACGCCTGCTTGGAAGGTTGGGCCAGCGCCTTGATGGGCTTGCCGTCGACGACGATGTCCGCGAGCACAGGCGCCGCGGGGAAGTCGTAGTCCCAGAGACCGTGATGCACGGCCTGGAAGTGCCAGCGTCGCTCGCCGGTCCCGGCGTCGAGGGCGAGGATCGACTCGGCGAACAGGCCCTTTCCCGGGCGGTGGCCGCCATACCAGTCGTTGCTTGGCGTGCTCGTTGCCGCGTAGGCGATCTTGAGTTCCTGGTCGCAACTGATCCAGGTCCAGACGTTGGCGGCGCCGGCCGCGGCCGCTTCGGGACTGTCCCAGGTGTCGAAGCCGAACTCACCCGGTTCGGGGATGATGTTGAATCGCCAGCGCAGGGCGCCGGAGCGCGAGTCGTAGCCGCGGATCATCCCCGGCGGGTTCCTCCGTCGCGACCAGGCGTCGGCCGTCGACTCGCCAACCACGATCACGTCGCCGCACACGACGGGCGCTGATGTCCAGAAGTACTGGCGGCGGGTCACGCCGCTCCCGACATCGACCATGTCGGCGCGACCGCCATCGCCGAAGTCAGGGTCGAGGGCGCCGGTGTCTGCGTCGAGGGCGGTCAGACGGCCGTTGCCGGTGAAGAAGAGCCGGCGCCTCTCGCCGTCGTTCCAGGTCACTCCGCCCCGAACGGAGCCGCGGCCCATGTTCCGTGGTTGTTCGTCCTCGAACGGATCGTAGGTCCACAGGATCTCGCCGCTGGCGGGGTCGAGAGCCGCCGCGCCCAGGCCGGTGGCGACCAGCACCCGTCCGTCTCGCATCATCGGCGTGTTCTGGAACACGACGGGCGGAATGACGCCCTCGTGGCGGGCGGCGATGCCGTAGTCGATCGACTTCCAGCGCCAGGCGACCTCGAGCTGATGTACGTTGTAGCGGTCGATCTGGTCCACTGGCGAGTACTTGCTGCTCCGGCTGTCCGCGGCGTAGTTGTGCCACTCGCCGGAGGGCTGGGGCTCGGTGGCGCTTGCTGAGGCCGGTCTCAGGTTCGCGGCTGTCTGGGCGTGGGCAGCGGCCGCGAGTCCGGCCGCGGCCAGGGCAGCGGCGCCCAGGCGCCGGCGGGTCTCGGGGCGCTGCATCATCCGCTAGCGGGCGCCGTCGGGGTCCGCCTGGCCGCTCTCAGGGGGTGCATCGTCTTCCTCGCCGCCCGTCGTGTCTTCAGAGGCCGCGGCGGCGCGGGCTTCGGCCTCGAGCTGTTCCTTGATCTCGTTGACCGCTGCCGGGAGACGCTGGTTGCCGAGCGCCCGGCTGAGCGACTCCCGCCAGGTCAGGCGCTCGCCCGGCGTGCCGTCGGGGTTCGGTTTCGGACCGAGCCATTCGAGGGAGTAGAGGAAGCCGTCCATGCGGGAGACGGTGTCCTCGTACCACTTGTTCTTCTCCTCGCCCTCGCCGCGGCCGAAGTTGAAGAAACCGTGCCCCTGGTCGTGGTAGCTGACGAAATCGCATCGGTTCTTGTGCTTTCGCAGGCCGAGGCAGAACCGGTCCGCGCTGCTGTGGGGCACTGTCTCGTCCGCGGTGCCGTGGAACATGATCGTGGGCGGCAGGTTCTCCCGGAGGTGGTGGTAGGGGGACATCGACTCGGGCGGCGCTCCGAAGCGCCTGGTTAGCGCGTCGAACCGCTCGCGCTCCTCTTCAGTCGGCAGCGGGTCGCCGTCGACCGGCGCCAGAACGGTTGCCGGGTTGAACAGGACCAGCGCGTTGGGCGTGGCGCTCGGGCCTTCAGGATCGGGGTCGTGGCCCGGCAGCGTTGCGGTGGCGGCCGCCAGATGACCACCGGCCGAACCCCCGCCGGCGGCGATGCGATCGGGATCGATGCCGAGCCGGTCCGCGTTCGAGCGCAGCCAGCGGACCGCGCTCTTGGCGTCTTTCACGCATTCATCCGCCGTTACACCGTGCCGGCTGGCCACGCGGTAGTCGGCGACCGCGGCGACCATGCCCCGTTCCGCAAGGTACCGACAGTGCGGCAGGAACTGTTGCGGGGAACCCGCACGCCAGCCACCTCCGAAGAAGAAGACGATCGCGGGCCGCCGGTCGTCCGCCGTGTGACCCTCGGGGTTGCAGAAGTACATCCTGAGTTCGACGTCGCCGACCGTCCGGTAGACCTCCGAGGTCGTTCCAGCCATTTCCGGGGGATAGGGCCGCTGGGCCCTGAGGGAGTCGGTGCCGAAGGTCAGTAGCAGGACCATGGCGACGAGCGCGGGAGGGACGCCAGGCAGGCATCGGTTGGGATGGATGGGTCTCGGACGGGTCATCGGCACCTCTTGGGAAGACAGCTAGCGGAGTCTACTTCCGCTAGCGGGCCGTTTCGCGGACGCCTTCCGGTGCCTCCCCGTCGTCGACGCTTTCGTCCATGCCGCCGCGGACCCAGACCAGGCGGTACACGTCGAGCGGCCGCAGTTCGGCCTCCAGGACCTGGCGAACCAGGTTCGAGGAACCCGGGCGGGCAACGAAGGCGCCTCGCTCGAGGAAGGAGAAGACGCGCTCGCGATCCTTGCAGGCATCGTCCTGCTCGTCGCAGCCGAAGTCGCTGCCGTCCGTGTCGAGCAGGAAGAGGAGCGGATCCGGCGACACGAACCGGCCGTCGAGGGTGCGGTACGCGCGCCAGAGATCGAGTGTGGGAATCGTCCAGCCGTCTCCGGATTCCGCGAAGCCGACCGCTTCGACGACGACACCGTCCGGCGCGGCGGTGATGACGGCCGGGAACGGATCGAAGACCCGGCGCGAGAGTTCCTGCAGCGTGAAGGCGTCGTCGTCGGGGACCTCGAAGATCTCCAGGAGCGGCGCGCCGGCGTCCACGATCCGCTCGATCAACTCGATCTCGAGGTCGCGGAGAACAGGCTGGCCCGCCGCCGGTTGCTCTGGGGGCGCGGGTGGCGCCGTGGACGGAGCCAGCTCCCGGGGCGGCGCAGCAAGCCTCGATTCGGGGAGTTCATCGCCGTGGGCGGCGCCGAACAGAGCGCGCAGGCACTCGAAGCGGCGGCCGGGGTTCTCGTCCATGTAACGCCAAAGTGCCGCGACCCGTCGCTGGTACCGGGCGGCATCGGCGGCGAAGCCGCGCAAGCCGCGCTCGACCGTGTCGGACTCGCCGGCCGTGGCCTGCGTTCCGCCGTCGGACACGAACTCCAGGGAAACGGTTTGCGGCGGCGGCCGCTGCTCGTCGGGCAGGCTCCGCTCGTTGTCCCAGACGACGAGAGATGGACGGATCGGCGTGTTGGCGAAGAACTCCTGGAGTTCGGCATCCGGGTGCCCGACCAGCGCCCAGCGACGGTAGCTCGTCAGCTCTCCGCCTGCCCGCTCCCACTCGGCGCCGTCGGCGAGCGGCTCGTAGAGGCTGTCGAACCGCAGGTGCCACACGTCGTAGCCGTTCATCAACGCCTCGGTCCGGTCGTTCAACCGGCGCTCGATCAGTGCGTTGCCTTCAGGCACCTTGTGGCGACGGATCGCGACCCTGGCCTCCAGCTTCAGGTAACCACTGGTGTCGGGCGGCTCCACCACGTCGTCGTCGGCCGGCTCTGGATCTTCGGCCGCCGGCGGGAAGAACTCGAGGTGCAGGGTTTCGGCGACCGGGTCGTCGGTGCAACCGGCGAGGATTGCCCCCACGAGTGCGAGAGCAGGGGTGAACGCGCCGGAACGCCGTGAACGGCCGTGGTCGAGCACCGTCATCGAAAGTCCGTCTCTAGGGATCCCGGATCCACCTTAGCCGGTACTCGCCGAGGGGTGTGAGAGCCTTCTCGAGGGCTTCCGCGATCTCCGGGGCCTGAGCCGGCCGGACGACGAAGGGACGGGCCAGTATCTCGTCGAGTTGGCAGTCACGGTCACACTCTGCTGCGTCCACCGCCCTGGCGGCCTGCGAGCCGCGAAAGAGGCCCTCCCAGTCCAGATGTGCCCAGAAATCGGTGAAGTTGGGCGACACGATGTCCTCGAGCGTGTTGGCAATGGCCCAGGAGATGTCGCCCGCCGAGACGATGTAGGCGTCTTTCGCCTCCAGGAAGCCGACCGCCTCGATCACTTCGCCGTCGGGCTTCACGGATACCTGCGCCGGAAAGTCGTCGAGGGCCCGGCGAAGCGGGTCGAGTACGGCCAGAGGTTCGCCCTCGATCGCATCCTCTGGCCACAGGGCGGCGAACGTGTCCTCGAGAAGACGCTCCCAGAGTTCTTCCTCTTCTTCGGAGAGGTCCGTCTCCAGTTCGTTCAACGCTTCCTCGTCGGCGAAGGCCAGAAAAGCGATCCAGCTACGGCGCTTCTGCGGGTGCTCCTCCAGGTAGGACCACACTTCGTCGACGGTGCCCTGAAGCCGGACGACGAGATGCGCAACCTCGAGCAGGGCGCGCCGGGCGTTGGTCAGCTCGTCGCTCGATGGATCGGCATCGCCTGCCGCCCTGAAGCTCAGGGTCACGGTTCCTGGAGCGGAGGTTGCGCCGGTGTCGGTCGCGGAGTCGTCGCTCACCGTGTACGTAGGCGCGATCCGCGTGTCGGCGAAGAAGTCGGCAAGCGCCGGGCCCGGATCCTTCAGCACGGCCCAACGCTGGAAACCCGAAACCTCGCCCTCGTCCCTCCTCAGATCGAAACCGTCGGACGCGGGAGCCTGGAGCCGGTCGAAGCGCTCGTGCCAGACACTCGTCCCATCGGCTAGTTCCGCTGCGATCTCGTCGATTCTGTTCTGAAGCTCCTCGTCGTCCTGGTCCGCGGCATCCCGGTCCAGGCTGACCTCGGCCCGGATCTCCATCGCACCGCCGGATTCATGATCGCGAACGAACTCGATCGTGAGGTTCTGCTGGACAGGCTCTGGCCCGCAGCCGGCCAGGGTTGCCGCGACTGCGGCCGCACACATGGCTGCGAGGATGCGACGGGTCGCGTTCAGTCGAGCAGGGCGGAGGAGTCGGGGCCTGCGGATCGTGTGCATACCGTGGTGCAACGCGCGTAGGATCGGCGATCTTCCGATCGTGAACCGCGCCGTTCGATGAACCTGTACGCCCTACTCTACGAGCGATTCGAGGGGGCCCTCGATTGTCCGGGTCTGGTGCCGCACGGCGCCGCGGACGGAGCACGGCCCTCGCCGTGGACGTATCGGGATCTGGAAGTCGGTTCGGCCCGATTGGCCGGTGCACTGCGTCGGAGCGGCGTTGAGCCTGGCGACCGGGTGCTCGTGCAGGTCCCGAAGTCGGCAGAGGCGGTGGCGCTCTACCTGGGCGTACTCCGCTGCGGCGGGGTCTACGTGCCCCTGAACACGGCCTTAACCGAGCGGGAGGTGGCCTTCTTCGTGTCCGACGCGTCGCCGCGCGTCGTCATCCGCGGCGGGGGTGGCGTCGGTGAGCCGGGCTCCGGGGATGGGCCGCGCGCTATCGGCATCGACGCGTTGTGGCGGGAGGCCAGTTCCTTCGATCCCGATCCGGCGATCGAACCCCGCGCCGACGACGACTTGGCGGCCATCTGCTACACGTCGGGCACGACCGGGCGTTCCAAGGGCGCGATGATCACGCACCGGAACCTGACCTCGAACGCGCTGGCGCTGCACGAGATCTGGGGCTTTGAACCCGGTGACGTGCTGCTGCACGCCTTGCCGATCTTCCATGTCCACGGACTGTTCGTGGCTCTCCACACGGCGTTCCTGAACGCCTCGAAGGTGCTCTTCCTGCCACAGTTCGATGCTGCGGACGTGCGCCGTTTGCTGCCCGAGGCGACGGTGCTGATGGGCGTGCCGACGTTCTACTCGCGGCTGCTGGCGGAGCCTGGTTTCGGCAGTGCGGACTGCGAGAGCATCCGGCTGTTCGTCTCCGGGTCGGCGCCTTTGACGGAAGCCGTCTTCGGTGACTTCCAGGGCCGCACCGGTCACCGGATCCTGGAGCGCTACGGCATGACGGAGGCCGGCATGATCACCTCGAATCCTCTCGAAGGGAAGCGCGTGGCGGGGACGGTCGGCTTCCCGTTGCCGGATGTCGAGGTCCGGGTCGTGGGTGAGGACGGCGCCGAGCTGCCGGCGGGCGAGGTCGGCACCCTGGAGATCCGCGGTCCCAACCTGTTCGCCGGCTACTGGGGCCTGCCGAACAGGACGGCGGAGGAGATGCGCGGCGACGGCTTCTTTGTCACCGGCGACCTCGCGAGCGTCGACGGCGAAGGCCGGGTGACCCTGGTTGGCCGCGGCAAGGACCTGATCATCGCCGGCGGCTTCAACGTCTATCCGAAGGAAGTCGAGGACCGGCTGGATGAAGTGGAGCGCGTGCGGGAGTCGGCCGTTATCGGCGCTCCGCACGCCGACCTGGGAGAAGGCGTGGTCGCCGTGCTGGTGGCCGACGGCGAGCCGGTCGAAGACGATACGCTCCGCGCCGCGCTCAATGCGGGGCTAGCGCGCTACAAGCACCCCCGCCGCTTCTTCTGGGTCGACGAACTGCCACGCAACGCGATGGGGAAGGTGCAGAAGAACGTGCTGCGCGAGCGGTACCACGGCGCTTACGACGGATGAAGGAGGGAGCACAGTGAGGCAAGCTGAGAAGAAACTCGACGGCAAGGTCGCCCTGGTCACCGGAGCGAGCCGCGGCATCGGCAAGGCGATTGCCGAGCTGTTCGCCGAGCACGGCGCGCGGGTTGGCTGCACGGCGCGCACGCTGTCCGAGGGCGGGCACTACCTGGGTGGTTCGCTCGAGACGACGATCGAGGAGATCCAGGCCTCCGGCGGCGACGCCACTGCGTTCGCCTGCGACGTCTCCGAGTACGAGAACTGCGAGCGCCTGATGAACGAGGTGCGCGACGCGTTCGGGCCGGTCGACGTGCTGATCAACAACGCCGCCCTGACCTACTTCATCCCGGTCGTCGACTTTCCGATCAACAAGTGGCACCGCTCGACCGCGGTCAACTTCCACGCTCCGTTCTACCTCTCGAAACTCGTGCTGCCGGAGATGATCGAGCGTGGCGCGGGCAGCATCGTCAACGTCTCCTCGGGCGCGGCGATTGGCCCCGGCCGCGGTCCCTACAAGGGCCCGCAGTTCGCGGGCGGCTCGCTGTACGGCGCCGAGAAGGCGGCCCTGGAGCGCTTCACCCAGGGTCTGGCCTCCGAGGTCTATGAGCACGGCGTTTCGGTGACGTGCTACAGCCCGTCCCAGATCGTGCCCACGCCGGGCGTCGTCCACCACCGGCTGATGGAGGGGCGCGATCCGAACGAGGCGGAAACCGTCGAGATCATGGCCCAGGCGGCCCTGCTGCTTGCCACCGAGCCGCTCGACCGGGTCACCGGCCGGGTGACCTACAGCCAGGCGATCCTGGAGGAGTTCGGCTGGATCGAGAAGGGTCGCGGACTCGGCACGGAGCGCCAAGGCTCCGGCTACAGCATGATCTAACCACTGGGTACGCCGGCCTTCCGCTACTCGCTCTCGCCCTTCACCGGCTTGCCGGCAGCGATCCACTCCTTCTCGAGCTGGCGCGCCCCCCTGAGCTGCCCCATCATCGAGTAGTTGCCTTCGTGGCAGGCGTACTCGTAGTTGTACTGGTCGGTCTTCGGCCAGGGCATCTCGCCGCCATAGGGCGCGGTGTACTCCTCGTCCTCGACCTCGAACTGGTAGAGCAGCGACTGGCCGTCGATCGGGCTGAAGCGTTCCGTGACCTTCATCGCGCCGCGCGGCACGCCGGCCGACGTTCGACCGTGCAGCATCTGGGGTGCCGCTTCGCGACGGAAGCTCGTCGTCTCGACCACCAGGGTGTCGCCCTCCCAACGGCCGATCGAGTCGCCGGAGTACGACTGGTACGGCGCTGGCGAACGCTCCGCGTCGATCCTCACCACCCGCGTCCAGTGCATCCACTCGATGTGGATCATCAGGTAGTCGTCGGTCTGCACCAGGGTCTTCAGGTTGTTGTAGGAGATCGTGCGGATCGGGATCGAAGCGCCGGGCTGGTAGATGCAGCGCACGCCGAGGACCATCGTCTCCGGGCTGTCGAAGGGCGTGTCACCGGATTCCAGCCACCAGGCCGTGCCGTCGTCGTTCATCCAGATGAAGCGGGGCAACGCTCCTCGGTTCTGCTGGGCTTCTTCCGTCAGTGGCGGCATCCGTCCGTTCGGGGGGTTCGTCAGGATCGACGTGCGGTACTTGCCGTCGATCTGGAACATCGTGTGGCCCGGATCGAACCAGGCGTAGTTGTAGCTCTGCCGGTCGATGAAGGCGCCCTTCTCCGGCGGCGGCCGATCCGGCGCACTGGCGGCGTCACCGTCCAGGACGCGCTGACGCTGGTTGGCTTCGACTTCGGCCGCCTCCTCGGGACTGAGCACGAGTTCCTCGCCGCGCTCGGGCCGGCGCTCGAAGGGCGTCAGGGAGCGGATGTCGTAGCGGCCGGTGAAGTCGGGCTTGCCGCCTGGGGTCCGGGGAATGTCGTCGGCGGCAGCCGCGACGGCGGCGGCGCCGGCCCCCCACATGAGCAGCGAGCAGATGAGAGCGAGGGTCTTCCGCATCTCCGTTCTCCTTGTTCGTTTCCCTGAGCCTACCGCCCTAACCCGACGCCTCGCCCACCCAGAACGGGCTCGACCAGGCCATGCTGCCGTCGATCTGACGCACGCGCAGGTAGTAGTAGTCGCCGGACTGGACCTCGCCCTGGTCGGTGAACGTGAACTCCTGGTCGAGGGACCGTCCCTCGGTCACGACCTGCGCGGAGAGGGCGTCGGTGTGCTCGAGCACCTGGACCTCGTGGCGCTCGACCTGACCCTTCAGGTCGCCCAGGCGGAAGCGGACCGTGTTCGCGGGCAGTTCCTGGGGCACGCGGACATAGCCGCCCGAGCCGCGGGACTCGGTCGTGGCCTCCATCTCGACGCTCACCACGGTCTCCGGGCCGGCGCCTCGCAACTCCAGAAGCAGCGACTTCGGGCGGCCGCGGGTGGGGAAGTCGAAGTCGATCCGGTCGCGGTCTTCCGCGTTGCGGCTCGCCTGATAGGTCGCGGGCTGCGTGAACCACGGATCCTCGTAGTCAACCAGTGTCGCTCCGGAGACGTGGATCGCTCCCTTCCAGGGTCGCCCGCCGCGGGGAGGCGTGCGTTCGCCATGGATCTCGGTCGACGACTCGAAGGTGATCTGGACCCGCGCTTTCCCGGACAGTGCGCTCTCCAGGTACCTCCGCGTGTAGACGATCGCGCCGTTCTTGATCACGTCGATCGCGTCGATCGGCGCCGTGCCGTGGACCCGACAGTCGATCCGGCGGACCGCGGCGTCCTCCTGGCGGGTTCCCATGCGGGCGCCGTTGAGCGTCGCTTCGAGGATGATGCGTTCGCCGGTCGTCGAGTAGGCCGCCCGGTCGCGGAGCGCGCTGAAGATCGCGTCCGCGTTGTTCTCGGGCGCGTACACGGCCGCCAGACCGCCCAGTTGCCGGTTGCCGGCCCCGGAGTACCCGGGATGGCCGTTGTGGTTGTCGGAGGCGCCGATGAAGCCGACCTCGAAGCCGTTCTGCAGGTACTTGTTGCCGAACCAGTCGAAGGTGCCGTGGCCGGACTGGATCTCGACCAGCCGCCCCAGGTCGGGGTCGCTGTTCGTCCAGTCGCCGGGCTGGTGGGCGTGGGGGATGACCAGCACGTCGTCGGCGCTGTTCTGATCGCGCAGGCCGGCGTAGAGCTCGTCGAGGAGGGGCGCCTTCTGGTTGGGCACGCGGCTGCGGCCGGGCGTGTCGCGGAAGAACACGTTGTGGTGGCCGCCGAGCGGCGAGCGCGAGGTCCATTCGAAGCCGAGGATCGTGGTGAACTCGCCTTCGATCCGGTACTCCTCGACCAGCTCCTGCAGCTTCCGCCACTCGCTGTCGTCCATCCAGATGTCGTGCTCGGACAGGCTCAGGAAGTCCAGCCGGGCCACGTCGCGGCCGAAGCGGTAGTAGCCATCCGGCGAGCCCTGGCCCTCGGCAAAGGCCGTGTGGCCGTGCGTCTCGCCCCAGTAGACGCGGGCTTCGGGATCGTCCTCGACGCGGACGGGATTGCTGGTCGCCCGGATGGAGCCGTCCTCGTTCCGAACGGAGAAGCGGTAGACGCCGGGTTCGGCGAGGCTCACGTTCTCAAGCAGCGAGATCGCCGGACTGCCGGCAGCGATGGTGCGGAACGGCTCGCCATCCAGCAGCACGTCGAGCGCGGGCATGACGCCGGACGACAGGTTCTTCATCCGGTCCTCGGCCCGGAGCGCGAGGGTGAAGGGCTCGCCGGGCGCCACGATGGACGGGGCCACGGCGTTGACGTAGCGGACCTCCTCGCGCCCCAGGACCTCGAACGAAGGCCAGGCCGGCCGGAACAGGTCGCCCGTTCCCTCGATGTCGGCGTAGACGTGCAGGATCACCTGGTCGTTGGAGGTTTCCTGCAGCGTGAAGCCGGGCCCGCCGCCAGAGGTGTCGCCATAGGTGATGGTGATCGTGTCGCCTTCTGCGAGAGCCGTGCCGCCGAGGCGAAACTGCAGCACGGTCCGCGGCACGCCGGGGCTGACCTGGCCGCGTCCGGCGCTGAAGTGCATGCCGAACCATTCGCCCCAGGGTTCGCCGGAGGTGAGCGTCGCGTCCGGATGCGAGCTTCCGACCGTGACGTAGTTCGGGCCGGCCGGATCCTCGGCCTGAATCCCTCCCCTCCGTGCAGCCCGCACCAGGATGCCGCCGCCCTCCGCCAGGCCCAGCGAGCCCACCGTGTAGATCTGGCGGATCGTGACCTCGTCGCCGGCGCGGAAAGGACCAGGCGGGTCGAGCGTCAGCGAGCCGAGGGCACCCGGATGCTCGTCCTTGATCTGGAACTCCCTGGTGTAGTGCCGGATGAACTCCGGGATCCTCGACACCGGGATCGTCGCTCCACCCCCCAGCCCGCGAAGTGAGCGGTTGGCATTCGCGAGAAGCTGCGGGAAGGCGTCGGGTACCGGACCGCCGGTGAGTGAGTAGGCGTTCGCCCACTGCCACAGGGTGTCGAGGCGGTCGCTCAGGATGGCGATGTCCTCGGTGTTCTCGGGCGCCTCCAGCTTGAGCGCCTCGACGCGTTGCCGAAGGTCGGGGGTCAGGTAGTCGCCGGAGCCGTCGGTAGCGCAGCTGTGGGCCAGGAAGGCCAGGACCAGCGGAAAGAGGAGTGTGAGGCGGGGCGCGGTCCGGGGTCGTTTGGGCATGCTATGCCGTGCTTGCAAGCTCATACTCCCCGACGAGCGCGTCGGCTGGTAGCTGCCATTCGCGAGACAGGGCGCGGATCATCCGCAGTGTCAGCGGTCGGCGACGGTTGAGAATCTCCGAGGCGCGGGGTTGGGAGCCGATCAATGCGGCCAACTCACTTTGCCTGAAACCGCGAGCTTCCATCACATGCTCGATCATCGAGATCGGATCCGGTGCTTCGACGGGCCAGCGCTTGGCTTCGTAGGCTTCGACAAGCGTGACCAGGACGTCGAGCGCGTCTCCCTCCGGAGTGTCTGCCGGAGCGCCCATCAGGTTGTCGACGGTCGCTAGCGCTTCATCGTAGTCGGCTTCGTTCCTGATCGGCTTGATTTCCATATGAACCTCCTAGACCGTCGCAGCGTCGATCCGGTCGTACTCCTGGTGGGTTCCGACGAACCTCACGAACCCGATTCGACGGGCATAGTCGAAGCGCACGATCAAGCGGTACCGGTTGCCTCCGATGTTGAACACAACGCGGTCGCCGCCGACGATGCTCGCGTTTCCATACATGGCCTTGACATCTGCGGGTGAAGCCCAGTCCGCCTTGGCGGCTACCGCGAACCAGGACTTGAGTGGCTGTTCTGCCCGCGGCTCGCCCTCCCAGTACTCGCGCAACGTACGCTTCGCGACGATGCGCATGGCAGGATGTTATCCCAAGAAGGGATGCCCGGTGCCTCAGCCCGCCGAGTGGGTCGGGAGAAGCCTCCGCCTCTACGGGTAGGGCGTGATCACGCCGCAGGCCGCTCGGGAACCGCCTGCGCAGCCGGCCGCTTCGCCTTCGGGGCAGTAGGTGTCGGGGTTCGTGTGGATGATGAAGGCGCTGCCGTCTTCGTCGAACACGGAGAGCGGACCATCGGAGAGAGTGACTCGCGTCGTCGTCATCATGTGGTAGCCGCGGCCCTGGCGGTCCAGCGTCATGTTCGTTAGGTCGCCGGCGTGGAATGGATGGTTGCCGTCCGGGCTGGTGTTCGAGTTGGGGCCGGGGTCGAAGTGCCCGCCGGCCGTGCCGCACGGATTGCAGGACGCGGTCTCGTGAATGTGGACTGCGTGCTTGCCTCGCGTGATGCCCGTGTTGGCGTATAGGCGGAGGTAGATGTCCACTGCCTTGACGCCCTCTTCGGAAGGCCGTTCCTGTAGATAGCCGAAGCCCACGCGGTTCGTCGGAATGTCGCAACTGTAGAGGACCGCCCGTCCCGCGGCCGGCGCGTCTGCCATGGCGGCGGCGAAGTCCTCTTCAGGATCCTGGGCGGATGTGACCGCGGCGCCAAACGAGAGCAGGGCGAAGGCCGCAAGGAGAAGGGCCGTGGTCTTGGGACGGTTCGTGAGCATCTGTTGGGGCTCCTTGGTAGATGTCAGGGCGATCCGGTCAAGAGGTCGAGTCCTAGAGTAGCGGCTGTTGCTCGGGTGGACCGGCCGGCTCCTCGCCATCGCCGCGCGTCATCGTGTCGACCGTGGTCGCGGCGCACATGTGGCCGATCACGTTGGCTGCGGAGCGGAAGACGTCGGGCACGCGGTCGATCCCCAGCAGGATGGCGAGTCCCGCCAGTGGCACGCCCACGACGTCCAGGGCCGGCGCCAGCGACACGATGCTGGCGCTGGGCACCGGAGCGACCGTCATCGCGGCGAGGAAGATCGCCAGCACCGCCGCGGTGATCATTCCCGCGTCGAGCGGCACGCCGTACATGGCGGCCAGGAAGACGAGCGATGCGCTCTGGAACAGCGCGCTGCCGGGACGGTTGATCGACGCCGCCAGCGGCAGGATCAGCGTGTACTTGCGCTCGGACAGGCCGAGCTTTCTCGCCTCCTGGAGCATCATCGGCAGTGTTCCCACGGACGTCGTCGTGGTGAAGCCCACGGTGTACGTGCCCACGGTTGCTGGAATGAAGCGCCAGGGCGGTACGCCGCCCAGGAACCAGACCAGGGGCAGGAGAACGAGGCCCTTCAGGATGAAGAGACCCACCACGACGGCGACGATGAAGACGGCGAGGTTCTGCAGCATCGCCGTCCCGGTCTTCGCGATGACCGGCGCCGCGAGGCCGAAGACGCCCACCGGGGCCGTCCACAGGATCCAGCTCATCAGCTTCGTCAGAGCGTCGCCGAGGGCCTCCGCGAAGGACGTCAGCGTCCGCTGTTTCTCGCTCGGCAGGGCGGTCGTCGCCGCGGCCAGGAGGACGACGAAGATGAGCAGGGAGAGCAGCGCCCCGTCGGCGGCGACCTGGACCGGATTCCGGGGGACGAGGTTGACCAGGAAGTCGACGATGCCCACGCCGGCGGGTTCCAGCTCCGTCGTGGGTGTCGGCGGCGCCACGGGCGCCGTGAAGGTGAGCGCGAAGCCCATCACCCCCATCCCGATCAGGATCGCCGGCAAGGTCGTCGCCCAGAAGAAGCCCACCGCCAGTCCCCCCAGCCGGCCGAGCTTCCGCAGGTCGCCGATCCGCCCCACGCCGACGAAGACGACCGCCGCCACCAACGGGATGACGACCATCTGGATCGCGCGCAGGAAGACCTGGCCGAGGGGCTCGACCGCCTCGGCGGCCCACAGCAGCGCCGGCGAACCCGTCGCCGACGCGGCGATTCCGAGCCCCAGGCCGAGCGCCAGCCCGATGAGAATGGCGCGTGTGTTCACGCGCTCACGGGGCCCCGGCCTGACGGGCCAGCCGAAACGCCACCACGTGGTCGCCCCGTCCTCCGCCAGCAGCGAGACTTCCGCCCGCCGTCACCACGACGTAGTCCCTGCCAGCGTGCCGGTATCCCATAGGCGTCGAATGCGCGCCGGCCGGCAGCTCTTCGATCCATAGCTCGGCGCCCCCGGCGCCGTCGTAGGCGCGCAGCGTCGTGTCGGCGGACGCGAGAAACACGACGCCGCCCTCGGTGACCATCGGGCCGCCACTCGTGATGTAACCCCAATTCGAGGCGGGCTCGGGCAGCTTCCAGGGCGGGGAGCCCGCT
This sequence comes from Holophagales bacterium, assembly GCA_009845425.1. Lineage (GTDB taxonomy): Bacteria > Acidobacteriota > Thermoanaerobaculia > Multivoradales > Multivoraceae > Multivorans. The sequence continues at coordinate 80,710 of VXZQ01000004.1, read as the reverse complement.
GGGCGTTCCCACAGAATCTCCCCCGCATCCAGGTCGAGCGCCACGAGCGTCGCCCAGGGGCCTTCGAGGCATGGCAGATCGTCGTAAACCAGGTCCGTGCGCGCCATTCCGTAGGGCGTGCCAAGCTGTGGGGTGTGCTCTGCCCGTGCCCCGTTCAGAGTGCCTTCAAGCCAGGCCGCAAGGAACTGCTGGCGCGGGATCAGCTTGACGATGGTTGGCCAACGGGTCACGACCACGTAGCCGATGCGCGCACCGCGATCGTAGGCCATCGAACCCCAGTTCGTGCCGCCCGGATTGCCCGGATAGAGCATCGTGCCCTCAAGGCTCGGTGGCGTGAAGATGCCCTCGTAGCGGACGCCGGCCATGAGTCTCCGGCACGCCGCGCGGTGTTTTTCCGAGTGGTCCCAGAACCGTAGCGGTCGTGCGTCGGTTGCGTGCAGGCGCAGCTTCGGGAACCGTTGCGTCGGCACCGCCTGCTCCCCCGGAACGTCGCTTCTCGGCACGGCGCGCTCCTCCACCGGGTGAAGCGGTTCGCCGCTCGCGCGGTCCAGCACGAAGACGAAACCCGTCTTGGTTGCCTGGGCGACGGCGGGGCGTCGTGTGCCGTCCGCCGAGGTGTGCTCGAACAGGAGCGGCTGGGAGGCGAGGTCGTAGTCCCACAAGTCATGGCGGACAGTCTGGTAACCCCACGCGAACTCGCCGGTGGATGCCCTCAGGGCAACCACCGAGTTCGCGAAGGCGTTGTCGCCCAGACGCTCGCCGCCGTAGAAGTCCGGCGATGGCGATGTCGTGGGCAGGAAGACCAGGTCGCGCCCGGGGTCGGCGGATATCACGCTCCACACGTTCGCTCCGCCGGTCCGGTTGTCGTGGATGTTCACCCAGCTCTCCGCGCCCGGGTCATCGTCCGAGCGAGGCAGGGGATCCCAGGTCCAAACGAGCCCGCCATCGCGCACGTCGTAGGCGCGGACAACGCCTGGTTCGAGCTCCGTCGCGCCGTTGTCGCCGATGGCGGAGCCCACGATGACGAGGTCGCCGACCACCGTGGCTGGCGACGTGATGGAGTAGTCGCGCTCGCGGAACCGCGGAATGCCCACGGAAAGGTCGACTTCGCCGTCCTTTCCGAAGTCGGCGCACGGAACGCCCGCGTCGGCATCGAGCGCGAAGAGCCGGGCGTCGAGCGTGCCCAGAAACACCCGGGCGCGGCACGGTCCCTGACCCGGAGCCGCATCCTGCCAGGCCGAGACGCCTCGCGACGCGAACGGCTCGCTGTACGACTTCGAGAAGTCCACCTTGGGGTCGAACGTCCAGATCTCCGTGCCCGTGGCCGGATCCAGGGCGAACGCCCGGTTGAAGCCCGTGGAGGCGATCAGCTTGCCGCCGACGAGAATCGGGGTTGCCTGGAACCTCGACGGATTCCCGCCGAAACCGTTGCCGTCTGTCGTGTCGCCGGTTCGGTACACCCAGGCGACCGAGAGACGATCGATGCTCTGGGGAGTGATCGCCGAAGGGGCGGCGTAGCGGTCGCCCGCGAGCGAACCGCCGTAGTGGGGCCAGTCGTCGGACGGCTGGGCTGCAGCGCCGCTCCCCGCACCGAGCCACGCACCAAGCAGTGTTGCCAGCCCCACCGAGGCAGTGATGGAAGCGCTTACGCCCACAGACCCCGAATCACCTCGCCCTTGACCAGCTCCCTCGGCTGGTCCAGGTGATTCAGGATCTCCATCGCCGGATCGATCCCCAGTGTGTGGTACACGGTCGCCAGCAGGTCGTTCGGGTGGACCGGCTTCTCGCGGGGGGCGGAGCCGGTCTCGTCGGATTCTCCGTAGAGCTGGCCGCGGGAGACGCCGGCGCCGGCGACCAACGCGGTGTAGCAGTAGGGCCAGTGATCGCGGCCGTCCGGGGAGTTGCTGTTGCCGGAGGTGCTGACGCCGAGGCGCGGTGAGCGGCCGAACTCGCCGACGGCGACGACGAGGGTCTCGTCGAGGAGGCCGCGGTCGTCCATGTCGGACAGCAGCGCCGAGAGCGCCCGGTCGAGGACGGGACAGTGCAGGTTCTTTAGCGGGCCGAAGTTGGCGGCGTGGGTGTCCCAGGAGTCGACCTCGGGGTTGCCGTTGGCGACCGCGGGCCAGTTGAGCTGGACGAAGCGGGTGCCGGCTTCGATCAGGCGCCGCGCCATCAGCGCGCCCTGGCCGAAGGTGTTCTTGCCGTATCGCTCCCGCATCTCGTCGCTCTCGTTCGAGAGGTCGAACGCCTGGCGGGCCTTGCCGGAGAGAACCAGGTCGTAGGCCTTCTCGTAGTACTCGTCGAGGGCGGAGTCGGCGACCGCCTTCTCGAGCTCGGGCAGCGACGCGTTGAGCCCCTTGCGGAGCTCGAAGCGGCCGGCGAGGCGCTCGGGGGAGGTTTCCTCGCGCAGCTCCAGGTCGCTGAGCTCGATCGGCTGGTTCGGGTCCTGGTAGAGGCGGTAGGGGTCGTAGGCCCTGCCGAGGAAACCGGCCGCGCCGCCCTTGCCGATTACGTTCGACTCCTGGAGCGGCCGCGGCATCTCGACGAAGGGGAGCATCGCGTCGTCGAGCGGCTTGAGCCTGGAGATGTGGGAGCCGGCGGTCGGGAAATCGGCCGGCGTCGGCGGCTCGAGCTGGCCGGACGGGGAGACGCGGTCCGGCGGGTAGCCGGTCAGCATCTGGTAGATCGCGGCGGTGTGGTTGAACAGCCCCTTCGGCGTGTAGCTCATCGACCGGATCAGGGTGCACTTGTCGACCTGGTCGGCCAGCAGCGGCATCGTCTCGGAGAGCCGGATGCCGGGGATCTTCGTGTCGATGGCGCCGAACTCGCCGCGGATGTTGGACGGCGCGTCGGGCTTCGGATCCCAGATGTCGATGTGGCTGGGTCCGCCCTGGAGGAAGAGCAGGATGACCGACTTCGCGCTGCCGAAGCCCTTGCCCCCGGCGAGGGTGTCCACGGCGGCGGTCGCGGCGTGCGCGTCGCGGAGCGCCAGGGTCTGGCTGAGCGAGATGCCGAAGATGCCGAGCGAGCCGACGCGGAGGAACTCACGCCGGGTCGGGCCGTCGCAGGTGTGGCCGGACTGTCCTGGGATGACGAGCATGATCGGGGCTCCTACGAGTTGAAGAGGAAGGCGTTCGAGTTCAACAGCGCCCACATCAGGTCCTGGGCCGCCGCGGTGCGGCTGGCCGAGGACTCGAAGTGGCCCTCGGCGAGTTCGGCTTCGTCGCCGGTCGGCAGACGGCCGAGGGCGGCCAGGTAGAGCTCGGCGATCAGCTCCTCGTTGTCCAGTCCTCCGAGGACGAGGTTCGCCACCCGCCCCTCGGGATCGGCGATCGCGTCGGCGATGACGGAGCCGTTCAGCAGGCTCAGCGCCTGCGGCAGGCTCATCTCCGTCTTCCGCTCGCACTCGCAGGCGGTCTCGCGATCGGGTTTGCCGAACAGGTCGAGGAAGCCCTCGATGCCCATGCTCGCCGTCATCACGTGCGGATCCGGGAGTGCCGTGGCGTCGAAATCCTCGGGAAGGGTGTCGATCTCGAACCGGGAATCGGTGGCGCGGGCGACGGCGTCGGCCAGTTGCTCGGCGCTCAGGCGCCTCGGTTCGTGGCGGGAGAAGTTGATCCGGTCGTCCTGGTTCCACTCGTTCGTCTGGAAGGACGACTGGTAGGCCCGAGAGGTGGCGATCGTCCGCATCAGGTGGCGCAGGTCGAACTCGTTCTCGATCAGGTCGGCGGTCAGCGCGTTCAGGAGGGCCGCGTTGACCGGCTGGTTCGAGGCCCGGATGTCGTCGACCGGGTCGATGATCCCGCGGCCCATGAAGTAGCTCCAGACGCGGTTCGCGATCGCCGGGGCGAAGTAAGGGTTGTTCGGCGACGTTAGCCAGTCGGCCAGCGCGGCGCGGCGGCCGGAGCCGTTACCCGGTTCCGGAGCGCCCTCGACCGGCACCAGGTACTTGGGCGGCACGACCGCGTTCGTCTTCGGGTGCAGCTGCTCGTTGTCGCGTCGCTTGTCGAAGACGATCTCTTCGCCGGTGCGGAAGCCCGGACGGACGCCCAGGCCGGCGAAGAAGGCGGTCATCTCGAAGTACTGGTTCTGGGTCCAGCGCTCGAACGGGTGGTCGTGGCACTGGGCGCAGACCATCCGCACGCCCATGAAGAGCTGGGTTGTCGTTTCCATCGCCTCCTTCGGATCGCGGGCGGCGCGGAAGTAGCTGGCGGCCGGCTGATCGAGGGTGCTGCCGGAAGCCGTGACCAGTTCGCGGACGAGTTCGTCGTAGGGCCGGTTCTCCTCGATCGCCTCGCGCAGCCAGCCGCGGAAGGTCAGCATGCCCTTGTAGCTCATGAACTTCCGGTTGCTGCGCAACAGGTCGCCCCACTTGAGGGTCCAGTGGTCGACGTAGGCGTCGCTTGCGATCAGTTCGTCGACCAGGCGGTTCCGCTTCTCCTGGGACGGCGCGTCGTCGGCAAGGAACGCGCGCACCCGGTCCGGGGTCGGGATCTGGCCCGTCAGGTCGAGCGAGGCACGGCGGAGGAAGGCGGCGTCGTCGACCGGCGCCGAGGGCAGGACCTCGATCCGCTGGAGCTTCTCGTCGATCAGCTCGTCGATGTAGTTGGCCTGCGGTAGGGCCGTCCACTCGAAGCCCTCGCGGCCGCTGAGCACGGTGGCGGGCGCGGTGGTGAACTGGCCCTCGTAGCGCACGAGCAGGGTGCTTTCGCCGCGGCGCAGCCCGGTCGCGACGGGGCCGCCGGGACTGTCCTCGACCGCCATCGTCTCCGTGTTGCTGCTGGTGACGTGCGCCTCGCGGGTCACGTCGCGGCTCTTGCCGTCGCCGTAGTGCGCGATGACGGTCGTCTGCTGCCGCAACCCCGGCCGGATCATGAAGACTTCGGCCGGGTGGATCTCGAGGCGTTCGACCCGGTCGCGCGCGAGATCCCCGTAGGGCACGCCCGCCCTGATCCAGTCGAGGATGAGGTTGTAGTAGCGGCCGCCGGGATCTAGGCGCAGGCCGCCTTCGTGGGGGACCTGCATCGTCGGCTTGGCGAGCATGAGGGAGCGCGCCGGGTCGGCGCGGTTGAACCGCCGGCCGGACATGTCGTAGAGCAGCGACTGGTAGTCGAACTCGGGGTCGTAGCCGCGCAGCGACAGCTTGAAACCGTTCTTGCCCTTGGCTGCGCCGTGGCAGGTGCCGTTGGAGCAGCCGACCTTGTTCATGGCGGGCAGGACGTCGCGGATGAAGGTGACGGGTTCGGCGGCGTCGGTCGCGGCGTTGGCGGCGGCGCCGGGAGTTATGGCGGCGATCGTGAGGGCGAGGGCGATACAGGGACTTTTCATCTGCCCTTCACCTCCATGCGCGCGGTCACCGGGACCGTAGTGTAGGCGGAGCGGACTTCTCGCTCGCCGGCCAGCCAGGACGACGAGGTGATCAGGAAGTCGTAGTCGCCAGCTTCGACGGCGTCCGACGCCTCGCAGTCCAGACGGAACCTGCCGTCATCCTCGGGCTCGACTTCGGTGCCGTCGCAGACGACGCCCGTGGGGAGGGCGTCGGCGCGCAGTTCGACCGGTTGCCGGAAGCTCTCTTCGCGATGCAGGACGCCTTCGACGGTGCCCTTCCTGCCGGACCGAACGCTCGCCTTTGCGACGTCGATCCGGTAGCCCGGGACGATCTCGAGCGTCACGCCGGGAGTGTAGAGGCGCTCGGGACGTCCGCCCACCGTGACTTCGCCGGTGAGCGTCACGGTGTAGCGGTCGTGCTGCGTGCCGTCGCTGCTTCGGATCAGCTTGCTGCCCTCGGACTTGTTGTAGTCGGCCTTCTCGGTCGTCTCGACCCGGAACTCGCCCACGCCCACGCCGATCAGGGCAGTGACGACCATGGGCGGTTGCACCGGGGCCTCCTCACCCGGAGGCGCCTCGAATTTCCACCCGAAGTCGAACGGCATGCCCTTGACCAGCCTCACCGTTTCGGTCTCCAGGCCGATCAGCCGGGGTCCGGACCGGCCGGTGAGCAGGACCGGCAGGCGCGACTCGAGCCAGGGAGCGCTGAACGACCGCTCGGCCTCCGTCGTGTAGCTGCGACCGTCGCCGGCGCGGACCGCGGTCGTGCTTCCGGGCACCGTCGCCCGGCGGCGGATCACGGTGCCGTCCTCAAGCACCGCTTCGCCCCAGATCTCGAAGTCGAAGCGCTGGCGCGGCGCGTCGAGGTCGGCGGTGACCAGGATCCGCCCGGAGCGCGCCAGAGTGCGTGTGTCGAGGTCGCGCACCTCCCTCGTGATCCATCCGTCCCGGGCCTCGATGCCGGCCGGCGGTTCCTCGACGTAGAGGCGAATCGGCCCCAGGTAGCCGCGGCGCACGGCGCCGACCTCGATCGGCTTCGAAGCGCCCCTGTTGAGCGTGAGTTGGGCCGTGCTCAGGCGGAGCTCGAAGTCGGGGCCGTTCGCGGTCGCCGTCAACCGGTAGCCGAAACGCGGGCCGCCGCGCCCGACGAGGTCCTCGACCGTGACGTGCAGCTCGTCCACGCCTTCCGGCGTCTCGACCAGGACCCAGGGGTCGAAGGAGGTGGCGGTCGGCGATAGCAGCCGGAAGGTGTCGGGGTCGGGGATGTCGTCGCCGGAGGAGGCCAGGTACTCGCCGTCCGGCGTCGTGACGGTCAGCACGCCGAACAGGTCGGAGGAGCCGAGCGCGGCTGCCTCGACCTCGATCAGAAGCCTCTGGCCCGGCTCGGCGGCGATCCGGTACTGGTCCGGCTCGCCGGCATCGTCGATCCGTCCGTTGACGACCACAGGCGTGTCGAGGGCATCGTCGGCGGTCGTCTCACTCTCGAGGACTTCGGGATGGCTGCCGACGACCACCTGGAACGGAAGGGCCACGCTGGCCTTCGCGGTAGCTGTTGGACCGACGCTGTCGAAGGCGTTCTCCGTGACGACGGCGCGGGCGACTTCCCTGGTGGCTGCCACGCTGCCGCCGGTGATCCCGAATCGTGTCTCCTCGCCGCGGCGGGCCCCCAGCGGGAAGACGGCATGGGCGTACTCGTAGTTCGCCGCGGCGATCAGCTTCAGGCGGTAGAAGTTCCGCCTCTGGTCGCTGAAGCGGGCGTCGTGGACCTCGACGACGTACTCCCCGGCCTCGGGCGGCTGCCAGTCGAGACGGGCGTCGACGTCGATGCCGGGCCCCTCCTGGTTGAAGGCGATCTCGCTGCCTTCGCTGTCGAGCAGCCGGAGCACCGGATCGATCGCCGAACCGACGCGCCGCGCCTCGACCTCCAGCACGATCCGCTCGCCCGATGCAGCCCGGAAGCGATAGCGGTCCCGCTCCGCCCCGTCGAGCGTGCCGTTGACGATGACCGGAAGAGCATCGAGTTGCGGCGGTTCGGTGGCGGCGCTGCTGTCGCGCAGACTCCGTTCGGAGACTTCGGACACGGTGTCCACGCGGAACAGCAGCGCGTTCGACAGCCCGTCGTCGCTGACGGCGCGCAGCGGGTAGAGCCCCGGCGCGGCGTCTGCGTCGATCTCGACCAGGAAGACGGCGGCCTGGAGGTTGCGGTCGTTCGGCCGCCGCTGCTTCTGCAGCCGGTCCTCGTCGGCGGCTTCGCCGAGGCGGGCGAACGAACCGGGCAGCGTGCTCTCGATCTCCAGCTCGCTGGCGACACCGTAGCCCTCGATGACCAGCCGCAGGGCTCGCCCCTGCTGGCCACCGTGCGGGTGCATGTCGACGAGGTTCGGCGGCGGGCCCGCGGCGGCCGCGACCGTGGCGACGGCTATGCCGGCTAGCGAAAAGGACGCGCCTCGCAGCAGTCGATGACCGTTCACGGCGCTCCTCCGGCGGTCGTAACTCCCTGGGGATTGCCTTCGAGCGGCACCGGTACGAACTCGTGCAGCAGTTCGCCGTCGCCGGCGCGGTAGAGCCTCAAGCGACCGTCGAAGCCCGCCGTCGCCAGCTCGGCGCCGGTCGGGTCGAACGCCATGGTGTAGATACCGGCGCTGTGGCCCGAGGCGGTCGCGGCCAGTTCGCCGGTCTCCAGGTCGTAGATCGGCACCGTCGCGGCGGCGCCTCCCACCGCGAGACGGTCGCCGCGCGGGTCCACCGCGAGCGCGAAGATCTCCCCGTCCTGGCGCTCGAACTCCCGGACCAGGGTCGAGTCGTCGGCGATCAGCATCTTCCGGGCGCGGTCCATCCGGTAGTAGTAGGGAACGCGGTCCTCACCGCCGATGACGACCGCCTCGATTCGCGGATTCCGGATGATCGCCGCCAGCTCGCCGCGCAGCAGGTTGATGTTCTCGATGAAGGCGCCGCTCGACGCGTCGATCAGCTTGGCCGCCCGGTCGCGGCCGACGGAGACGATCCGCCGTCCGTCGCCGCCGAAGACGACCCCGAGCACCCAGTTCTCGTGGTGGTTCAACCGCAGCAGCTCCCGGCCGCTGGTCGCCTGGTGGATGCGCACCGTGTGATCGGCGCAGCCGATCGCGAGCCGACGTTCGTCCGGCGACACGGCGAGGCCGAACAGCGTGTCGTGGCAGAGCATGTTGGACACCCGGAGCTTCCGGTCCTCGACATCCCAGATCTGGATCTCGCCGAAGCGCGCGGGCGTGCCGCCGGTGGCGATCAGCCGCCCGTTCCTGAGGAACGCGAGCCCCTGGATGCGCTCCGAGACGCTGCCGAAACGAGCCTCCAGGCTGTCGCCGCCGCCGATCTTCGAGCGACGGTGGAGCAGCACCTCCCGGTTGCCCGACACGGCGAGCCATTCCCCGTTGGCGGAGTAGGCGACCGCCGTGATCACTGGCGGCTGGTGGTAGACGATCGGCCCCGCCGCAGCACCAAGCCTCATCTCGTCCGGCGTGTCGTCGGCGGCCCCGGCCGCGATCCAGTCGCTGATCGCGGCAATCTCCGCCTCCGCCAGCGGTTCCGCCCGCATCGGCATCGCCGGTTCGATCTCCCCCCGAAGCATCTGCAGCAGCCGGCTCTCATCCGGCTTGCCGGCGACGAACGCCGGCCCGCTCATGCCGCCGGCCGTGAGCCCGTCGAAGCTGGTCAGGTTCAACTCGCCACCCAACTGCGCCGGCTGATGACACCCCTGACACCGCATCTGAATCACCGGCCAGACGTCGCGGTAGTAGCTGGGAGTTGACTCCTGAGCAGCTGCGGTCGTCGCGTAGAGCACGGCCGCGACTGCGGCGGCAAGGACCCGGATTCCGCCTCCGGCGGATGCCGGCCAGAAGGCCGGCGCACCGACGGCCGCAGGAGTCCGCCCCCCGCGACCCCGACTCAGGCGGGTGCCCACCACCGCCCTACGCGAGGATGTCGGAGACGACATTGCCGTGAACGTCGGTGAGCCGAAAGTCGCGGCCGCCGTAGCGGTAGGTGAGGTTGGTGTGGTCGATGCCGAGGAGGTGGAGGACGGTGGCCCAGAGGTCGTAGATCGTGACTTCGTCCTCGACGACGTGGTAGCCGAAGTCGTCCGTCGCACCGTGGATCGTGCCGCCCTTGATCCCGCCGCCGGCGAGCCAGATCGAGAAGCCGAACGGGTTGTGATCGCGGCCGTCGGAGCCCTGGTGGAACGGGGTGCGGCCGAACTCGCCGGCCCAGATGACGAGCGTCTCGTCGAGCAGGCCGCGGGCCTTCAGGTCCTTCAGGAGCCCGGCGATCGGCTGATCGACCTGGAGCGCCATGTTCCGGTGGCCGACCTCGAGGCCGGTGTGCTGGTCCCACGGGTTTGCGGCCTGGCCCGCGTCGTCCGGTTCCGGCAGGCAGCTCAGTTCGACGAAGCGGACGCCGCGCTCGACCAGCCGCCGCGCCAGCAGGCACTGGCGGCCGTAGTCCGCCGTCGTCTGGTTCGGGTGGTCCAGCGCGTAGAGCTCGCGCGTCGCCCGGGTCTCACCGCTGATGTCGCAGAGTTCGGGCACTTCGGCCTGCATCCTGAACGCGGTCTCGTAGTTGCGGACCGCCGCCTCGACGTCGGCGTGGCCGCCGAGCCGCTCGAGGAAGGCCTGGTCCATCTCCTGGACGAAGTCGAGCCGCTCACGCTGGGCCGTAGGAGCCTCCAGCGCCTGGATGTTCTGGACCGCGTCCTCGGCGTCGCCGCGCATGATGGAGCCTTGGAACTCGGCCGGCAGGTAGCCGTTGCTGTAGATGCCGACGCCACCGTGCGGGATGCCGGCCTGGCCGCTTTGCAGGACGACGAAGCCGGGCAGGTTCTCGTTCTCGGTGCCGAGCCCGTAGTTCACCCAGGCGCCCGCGGACGGGTGACCCACCAGCGGGAAGCCGGTATGGAAGAAGTAGTTGCCTTGGGCGTGCTCGTTCACCGTGCTGGTCATCGAGCGGATGACTGCCAGATCGTCGACGCACTCGCCGACGTGGGGGAACATGCTGCTGACCGGGATGCCGCTCTCGCCGTACTCCTTGAACGGGAAGGGCGAGGCGAAGATGTTGCCGTTCTCGTTGAACTGGGTGCGCTCGATCTTCGTCGGCATCGGCTTGCCGTGATCGCGGTCGAGCCGCGGCTTCGGGTCGAACGAGTCGACCTGGGACACGCCGCCCGACATGTAGCAGAAGATGACGTGCCGGGCGCGCGCTCTTGGCGCGCCATGGGCCGCTCCGGGCAGGAGCGCCGAGCCGAGCATGCCGTTCAGCGCGATGGCGCCGAACCCGGTCGAGACCTGGGCCAGCATCTGCCGGCGGCTCATCAAGGAACACTGGTGGTCGCTCATCGGAGGTACATGAACTCCTTCAGGTTGAACATGGCGTGCGCCAATCGGCGCCATGCGTCGCCGCCGCCGGCGCTCTTCTCGAGTTGGTCAGCTTCCGCCTCGAGGCGCGCGATGTGGGACCAACTGCTGCGGTAGATCCGTGCCTGCTCGGCTTCCGACGGTGCTTCGATGTTCCCGAGTGCGGAGGCTGCGACGTCGGCGGGAACCAGTACTCGGTCGTAGAGGCGGGCCTGAAGCACCCCCAGGGGCGCGTCTCCGGCGCCCGCGAACAGGAGGCGTCCCTTCTCCAGGCTCATCGGAAGTTCCTGGCGGAGGCTTTCCGGATCGGCCTCGGCTCCGTTCCGGTACGCGGTCCAGGCGCTCTTGCGGTCCCGGGTTAGCACCAAGTGAGCCGGCCCTGCTTCCGCTCCGCTGGCGACCCACGCCTCGAGCGTGTATTCGTCCAGCGTCCGCCGGATTGGCTTCGTCGCCACGACATCCGACGTCCCCAGCCACAGTGCGCCGTCGCCCACGCGGACGTGACGGCCCAGCTTGAGTGGAAGAAAACCGATGGCATCGTAGACGCGGCCGTTCTTCGGCGCGTCGTCGAACTCCCACGCGGCGATCGCCTTGGGGGCCGACGCCCGGTGGTAGAAGCGGAGCACTCCCCGCGTCTTGTCCGCGGTGAAATCGCGGATCTCGGCGCTCTCTTCGCGGCGGTCCCTGGCCGCCTCGCTCCAGGCTTCCACGTCCTCCTGGGCGGGCTTCCGGTCCTGGGCCCGGTTGAGGAACTGCTCGGCCGATCCGAGTTCCGGCTCGGTCGGGGACCGGCCGAGGGCGAGGCGGAACATGGCGACGATTCGTTCCCGGTCGCTGTGCAGGTCGGGATCCTCGGCGATTCGCTCGGCGAAGCGGGCGGCCAGGTGCATGACCTGGGTGTTGTTCATCATGAGCAGCGACTGGGCGGGCACGTTCGTCTGGTCGCGCTGGCCCTTGGTCGTCACCGGCGTGGGCAGGTCGAGTGTGTGGAGCAGGGGATCCGGCTGATTCCGAATGACCTGAACGTAGACGCTGCGCCTGTTCGACCAGCCGGTTTCCGGAAGGGTCTCGCTGGCGGTGACCGGTTCGAGTTGACCGGCGGCAATCAGCATCGAGTCGCGCACGGCCTCGGCCTCCAGACGGCGCAGGTGAGCGTGGGAAAGGAGATCGTTCCGCGGATCCCGTTCCCGGGCGGCCGGCTCCGGCGTCGACTCGAGCTGGAAGGCCCGGGTGGAGGCGAGCCGCCGCACGAACGTCTTGAGGGACCAGCCGTCCTCCCGAAGCGTCGTCGCCAGGTGATCGAGAAGGGCGGCGTTCGACGGGAGCTCACCCATCTGCCCGAAGTTGTCCGGCGTGCCGACGATCCCGCGCCCGAAGGTGTGGGCCCAGAGGCGGTTCGCGATGACGCGGGCCGTGAGCGGATTGCCGGGGTCGAGGATGCTCCCGGCCAGGGCCAGTCGCGGATGAACCGAGTCGGGGTACGGCTCGGGGTCGATCGCTTCGAGGAACCGCTGCGGCACGGCTTCACCGAGCTGCCGGTGATTGCCCCGCTCCATCAGGGGCTGATCGAAGCGCGGGCCGGCGAGCACCGCGGGGGAGCGGGTCGGCGCGGGGATCGCCTCCTCGAGCCGCCGGATCGAGTCGACGATCGGCCCCGCTTCAGGCACCTCGTCCGTGTCGTTGGGAAGCAGGCCGCGGCGAACGAAGCTCGCGAGGAAACGTGCCTGGGCGTCGGTCATCGAACCGTCGCGCCAGGCCGCGACCGCGCCCTGAACCGCTTGGCCATAGCGGGCCGCCAGTTCGCCGCGGTCGCCGGGCGCGCCTTCGATCTCGAACAGGGCCGCGGTGAACTCGGCCGGCTGGTCGCGGGGAAGCTGGGCGTTCTCGTCGAGCACGACCGCCTCGGTGATCCCGAACCAGGAGCGGTCCGACCGCCCGCCGGAACTCTCTCCGGTCATCGGGTGATCGGCGGCCGTCACCAGCTCGATGTAGGCATGGTCGCCATCCCAGTAGGCGAGGTCCCAGTGCTGCCATCGCCATGCGCCGTCCGAGAGGGTCTCGATCGGATGGACCTCGCCTCGTTGGGGGTAGTTCTGGACCGCGTAGCGTGCGACGGCGCCGCCGCGGCCGGCGATCCGCACCGCCAGCTTCTGATTGGCCTCGATGAGAAACCGCGGTGACGAGAAGGTGCCGTTGTGGCGGTTGGTGAGTGAGTGCGTGTAGACGCCGCCGGGCAGGATGTCGGCGACGATCGTCCCGCCGCCCTGGGCGACCTCGTAGCTCCCGGCTGCCTGCGGCTTCGCATCGGCAAGGCCGTTGCCGTGCCGGTACCACTGCTCAACGTCCCTGGTTCGGCTCAGGTCCCAACGCTGGACGGCGGGCGCCTGTCGGCGGGCCTCGAGTTGCTGCCGGCTCCGTTCGTAGGCGGCGGACAGTTCCTGCCACTGCTTCGCGAAGGCTCCGCGGCCCCGGACCCGGCCTGCTCGCACCCAGGCGTAGAGCGGGTCGTAGGGCGACTGGCCGCCCGTGAGTGCCGCGGCCCACGGGCCGTCCGGCTGTTGCAGCCTGGCCGGCACCTCGGCGGCGGCTTCGAGCCATGCCTCGGCCAGCACCTGCCTCAACTCGTCCTTCAGCCGGATCAGGTCGTCACGGTGAGCGTTCCGCCGCGCTTCGTCATCGATCGTCTGAACCCCCGGGCGGCCGTTCACCATCGTGCCGTAAAGGGCGTAGAAGTCGGTCTGGCTGATCGCGTCGAACTTGTGGTCGTGGCAGCGGGCGCAGGCGACGGTCATCCCGAGGAACGCCTTGGAGACGACGTCGATCTGGTTCTCGGTGAAGCGGACCTGTTCGTCGAGGGCGTCGGTGGGTCCGAAACCGTGCAGGACGAAGCGGTACTGGGCGATGCCGATGGCCGACTCGTTGATCCCGAGTTCGGCGTTCATCCGTGGCTCGTCGAGGAGGTCGCCGGCCAGGTGCTCGCGAATCAACTGGTCGATCGGAACGTCGCCATTCAGTGCCCGGATTAGGTAGTCGCGGTAGCGCCAGGCGTAGGGAACCGGGGGGTCACCCTCGCTGCCGTGCGTCTCGGCGTAGCGGACCCAGTCCATCCAGTGCCGCGCCCAGCGCTCGCCGAAGGCCGGGTCGGCGAGCAGCCGGTCGATTTCCTCCGCGACCGCGGCGTCCCGGTCGACCGCGGCGCGGCGCTCGAAGTCGTCGACCTGGGCGGGTGTCGGAGGCAGGCCGGTGAGCACGTATGAGAGCCGGCGCATCACGGTCCGCGGCTCGGCCAGCGGCGCGGGTTCGAGCCCGGCATCGGCGATGCCACGGGCCAGGAAGCGGTCGATCGCACTCCCCGACCAGTCGCGCGACCAGTTCGCGTCGGTGACCTGAGGCGGTTCCGGGTCGTCGATGGGCTGGAGGCTCCACCAGCTCTTCCGCTGTTCCAGGATCGTCCGCCACGCGGTCGCTTCCTTGAGCGCGTCGGCGGAGGGCGGTTCGTCCCTGGGATCGGGCGCGCCGATTTCGATCCAGCGCTCGAAGTCGGCGACCACGTCGTCGGGCAGCTTCGCGCCCCCCAGCGGCATCCGGAAGTCGAGGCTCGGGTGCCTCATGGCGCGCAGCAGGAGGCTGCTGCGCGGCTTGCCCGGCTCGATGGCGGGGCCCCGCATGCCGCCTTCGAGCATGCCGCCGCGATAGTCCAGGCGCAGACCGCTCTCCGCGATCTCGGTGCTGTTGTGGCAGGTGTAGCAGTGCTCGACCAGAACCGGCCGGATCTTCTGCTCGAAGAACTCGAGGTCCTCAGGGGCGAACTCCGCCGAGGCGGCCGGTCCGGCGCCGAGCAATACAGCAGCCAGGATCGCGGCGCCGAAACGCGGCGAGATCCTCTCTTTCGTCTTCATTGGAACGCTGTTCAGTCTACAACGGCGACCGGCGCTCGTACCGGTCGATCACGCTTCCGGCCACGCTCTCGCGGATCATCCCGAACAGCTCGCCCCGCCACCCGCGTCCCTTGGAGATCTCCGTCGAGATGACGACGACGACCAGACTCTCGGCGGGCGCCACGTAGATGTACTGGCCGCCGTAGCCGCTGGCGATGTAGGCGCCGCGTTCCCGGTGTCCGCGGAGCCACCACAGGTAGCCGTAGCCGCCGTAGATCCGGCCGCGACCCCGCGGCCCGACGAGGCCGGGACGAGTGGACTCGTCGACCCACTGCCACGGCAGTAGTTGCCTGCCGTTCCAGCGCCCCCGGTTCAGGTAGAGCTGACCGAACTTCAGCATGTCCCGCGGCAGAAGGGACAGGTTGTTCCCGCCCATGTGGACGCCCTGCCGGTCGCGGGCCCAGGCCGAGCGGCGGATTCCGAGCGGAGCGAAGAGGTGCTCGCGGGCGAAGTCGTGGGTGCTCCGGCCGGCGGCGCGGGAGAGAGTCGCCGACAGCAGGTGGGTGCCGCCGGTGCTGTACGAGAAGCGGGTTCCCGGCTCGGCCTGGAGCGGCCGCGCCAGGGCGGCCCGGACCCAGTTGCGGGACGCGACCCAGGAACCGTAGTTGCCGAAGCTGGTCGATTCGAGGCCCGAGGTCATCGTCAGCAGGTGGCGCACCGTGATCGCCCCTTTGCCTGTGTCGTCGAGGCCGGCGGCTTCGGGCAGGAAGTCGACGATCGGCTGATCGAGGTTCAGCAGGCCCTGCTCGATGGCCAGACCGGCAAGCGCCGAGAGCACGCTCTTCGAGGCCGACTTCAGGTTGTGCGGGCGGTTGCCGGCGGAGCCGCGGAAGTAGCGCTCCACGACCAGCCGACCACGCCGCGCGATCAGGAGGCCGTGAACACCCTCGAGTTCACCGATGTCCTGGACCGCCTGCTCCAGCCGGCCCGCGTCGAGCCCGACCTGGTCGGCCGTGGCGAGCTTCCAGTCACCGTGCCAGTCGTGGTCGGCCGGGGGGACCGGCAACTGGAACTCGACCAGGATGCCCGGGTGATCCGAGATCGCGTCGGTTTCCGCCCACTCGGTCCACAACGGCCACCAGCCGGAGTTGGTGGCGTCGAGCAGGACGTGGTCGATGCCGCCGACCACGAGATCGCGGTAGCCGGCCTCCTGGAAACGGGTCAGGACGGTGTGGTCGCTGGGCAGGTTCAGGTCGCCGGCGACCAGGACAGGGCGTTCAGGGCCGCCGAGACGTTGCAGGAGACCCGCGGCCTGGGCGCCGGCGAGGTCGGTGTCGCCGTTGGCGAGGTGCACGCCGACCAGCTCGAAGGGCAGACCGGGGTGGTCGATGCGGGCGGTCAACGCAATGCGGCGCTCGAAGGCGTCGCGGTCGGGCCCGAGCGGCCACACCCGCGGGTCGGCGATGGGGAATCGGCTGAGGATGGCCGACCCTTCCTCGAAGCCCAGCCACCGCAGCGAGCCGTTGGCTCGCGCGTAGACGGCATGGAAACCGAGTTTCCCGGCCAGATAGTCGGCGAGGCAGCCTTCATGGACCCCACACCACGCTTCCTGCAGCACCACGACATCCGGTTGCAGGCGTGAGACTTCAGTCGCCAGGTGCTCGGCTCGGCGCAGCCGGTCCGATCCATGCTCCCGGACTACCAGCCGTCCCTCGGGGTCCGGGTAGCCGTGGAAGGCGTTCAGTTGGAGGACGCGAAGCTGGTCCGTCGTCGTCGCGGCAACGGTCGGAGCGACTCCGACGAGGCGTGGTTCGGCTGGCGCCTGGCGAGCGAGAAGCGCGACGAAGGCCGGGCTCGATGCCGCGGCCAGGAGACCGGTCAGGAGCACGGCGATGCGGGCCGCCGGATGGCCCTGGCGGCAGACGGCTGCGGCCAGCACGGCTGCCGTTCCGGCCACAACCGCCGCTCCGAGCAGCCACTTCGCAAGCCCTGGTTGAACAACGGTGAACGACCCCGCGATCCAGGGCAGGGGTCCCGCGGCGCCGGCCAACGCGCCGGCTCCAATGGTCAAGAAGGTCGAAGAGGTACGCGTCACGGCGGACTCCGGAGCGCCGGAAGCCTACTTTCTGGAATCCAGGTGCTAGCCTAGGAGTTATACGGGACAAGCGACATCGAGACAGCGGCTCTGCCGCAGAAAGGAGGTCCGGCATGGGAGATCGAGGAACCCTCCGGAGGATCTCTGCGACCCTCGTGTTGAGCGCGGTTCTGGTTCTTGCCGCGGGCTGCGCGGCGCCTCCGGTGGAGGAGCCCGCGCCGGAGGTGGATCCGGTGGCCGAGAACGAAGCAGCCCTGAACGAACTGCTTGCCAAGTACCTGCAGGCGGTGAACCGGGGTGACGCGGACGGTCTCGCGGTGCTGTACACCGAGGACGCCGTGCGGATCAACGCCAACAGCAGGCCAATCGAAGGACGGGACGCGATCCGGCTGTTCGCGGCCGCCGACTATGCGGACAACGACTGGGACATCCAGCTCCACCTTGATGAGAGCGACTACAGCGGCAACATGGCGTTCGTGCGCGGCACGTACGCGATCACCCTCAGCTCGAAGGAGGATGGCTCCGTCGTCTACCAGGAAACGGGTAAGTGGATGGACCTGATGCGCCGCGGCGAGGACGGTTCGTGGTTGATCGCGAGGGAAATGTCGAACCGCGACCACCCGCCGGGTGAGGCGCCCGAGGCTCCGGCGGAGGAGGGTTGATGATGGAGAGTGCGACCCCCATGCGTGAACGCCCGGTGCTGACCCTTCTCGCGGTCCTCCTCGCCGGCCTCTTTCTGGCGGCCTGCCCTCCGGTCGAGGAAGAGCCGGCCGAGGATCCGAACGCCGTGGAACGGAGCATCGGCGACGAGAGCGCCCTGAACGCCCTCATCGCCGACTACATGGTCGCCATGAACAGCGGCGACGCCGACGGGGTGGTGGCCTCGTACGCGGCGGACGCGGTGCGCATGCCGCCGGACGCACTGCCGGTCAGCGGTCGGGAGTCGATTCGGCAGAACATCGCGCAGGCGTTCGAGACGGCGGACCTCAACGTGCAGATGCAGGTCATCGAGACCGAGTTCAGCGGCGAGCTGGCCTATGTTCGCGGAACCTTCCTGCTGACGGTCACGCCGAAGGACGGCTCACCGACGACGGAGTCCGAAGGCAACTGGATGCGGCTGATGCGCCGCGCGCCGGACGGCCGGTGGCTCGTGGCGTACTCGCTCTGGAACTTCCGGTCGTAGGTTGAAGTCGGCGGCTGCGGGGCGGCGGGGTATGCTCCGTCGCCGCGCCGCATGCCTGAACCAGCTTCGCAGTCCCTCACTTTCATGGGCGCCCCCGGGTCGCCCTACACGCGGAAGATGCGCGCGGTGCTGCGCTACCGCCGCATCCCGTACCGCTTCCTGATCTCGGGCGCCGAGGGCCGCGCGGATCTGCCGGCCGCCAAGGTGCGGCTGCTGCCTACGTTCTACCTGCCGAACGCCGACGGCGAGGTCGAGGCGGTCGTCGACTCCACGCCGCTCATCCGGCGCTTCGAACGGGAGTTCGAGGGGCGGTCGGTGATTCCGCCCGACCCGGTCACCGGGTTCATCGACTACCTGCTCGAGGACTTCGGCGACGAGTGGCTGACCAAGGCAATGTTCCACTATCGCTGGGCCTACGAGGCGGACATCGAGAAGGCCGGCCAGATCCTGCCGCGCTGGCGGCAGGTCGAAGGTCCCGAGGAGCAGTTCCAGCAGGCGGCGGAGATGGTCTCCGAGCGCCAGATCTCGCGTCTCTGGGTTGTGGGCTCGAACGAGACGACGGGCCCCGTGATCGAGGCCAGTTATCGGCGCATTCTGGAGCTGTTTCGGGATCACCTGACGGAGCGGCAGTTCCTGATGGGCAACCGCCCGGGCGCTTCCGACTTCGCGTTCTTCGGCCAGTTGACTCAGCTCGCGGCGTTCGATCCCACGCCGATGGCGGTGACCCTCCAAGTGGCGCCGCGCGTCTATGCGTGGGTCGATCGGGTCGAGGACCTGTCCGGCCTTGAACCGGACGACGACGACTGGATGGGTCCCGAGCTGTCGGCGACCCTGCGCGCGCTCCTCGGCGAGGTCGGCCGCGTCTACGCTCCCTTCCTGCTCGCCAACGCGAGAGCGCTGGCGTCGGGCGCCGAGCGCGTCGAGTGCGAGATCGACGGCCGGCCCTGGGTGCAAAAGCCCTTCCCGTACCAGGGCAAGTGCCTGATGTGGCTGCGGGAGCAGTACGGGGAGTTGTCGGTTGAAGACCGGTCGGCCGTCGGCGGATTGCTCGACGGTACCGGTTGTGAAGCGCTGGTGGCCGGCGGAGCCTCGGGGCCCTAGGCCGGCTTCAGGACGGGGCAGGTGAAGACCGGAATAGGGGACACGGGAAGCGGATCCGGCCCCGACACCGGCGGCGGACGGTTCTCGCGGATCAACTGGGGCTTCTACGGCTGGCGGATGCTTCCCGCCGCCTGGTTGATCTACGGCCTCGGCGCGGCCCCCTTCTACAGTTGGGGCTTCTTCCTCCCCGAGATGCTCGCGGAACTCGAGCTGAACAGGGGCACTGGTGGCCTTGCCTTCACAGTCTGGTCTTTCTGCGGTGGCGTCGTCGCGCCGTTGATCGGCATCTGCCTGACCCGATTCGGCCCTCGCCCCGTGTTCACCGCCGGCTTTCTGGTGGTTTCCGGCGCCTACTACCTGACCAGCCAGGCTCAGAACCGCTGGGACGTTCTGCTCTACTTTGGCGTGTTCGCTGGCCTCACGCACACGTTTTCCACCGTCCTGCCGACCCAGACGCTGGCCACAAACTGGTTCCTGCGCTGGCGGGCGAGCGCGATGGCCTTCCTGCTGATCGCCGCGGGCCTGATGGGACCGTTGATCGTCAGGTTCGACGCCGCTCTGCTGAAGGCCGGCGGAACCTGGCGCGATGGCTGGGAGATCATCGCCGGACTGTGCGCCCTGTTGGGCGTCCTGTCCTTCCTCGCACTTCGCAACAGTCCGGAGTCGATGGGCCAGCTGAGGGACGGGGCTCGTTCACTTGGAGAGCTTCAGGTCTCTGCGGATAGCAGCGACTCCGAGACCCCCGATCAATGGACTGCCAGCGAGGCGGTACGTACACCCCAGTTCGCGTTGATGGTGCTTTGCGGCCTGGGGTACGCCGTGCCGTGGGGGGTGGTGACGGTTCACGGTCGACTTCATCTCCAGGACAACGGTCTTGGAGTAGACGCGGCGGCGGGCTTGATTGGGCTCATGATTCTCATGAGCACTTTCGGGCGTCTTTCTGGCGCTCTTGGCGACAAGGTCTCACCGCCCCGTCTCCTCGGCGTCGCCCTGGCAATGGAAGGAACAGGCATGGCGCTGTTCCTGTTTGCAGGAACGTTCTCGCAGGCCAGGATCGCGTTGATCCTGTTGGGCCTCGGTTTCGGAATGGCCTACATCAGCCAGGCCGCGACGTTCGCCCGTTTCTTCGGGCGCCGCGCTTTCGCTACAACGACTGGTGTCCGTTTCGCCATTGGGGCCGTGCCTGGCGCTAGCGTGCCGTGGCTTTCCGGATGGGTGTTCGACACCCAGGGCAGCTATGCGATCCCGTTCCTGACGATCGCCGCGGTGACCCTGACAGGTTCTGTCGTCGCGTTCTTCTTGCAGCCGCCACGGAAGAAGAGCTGACGGTTAGCGCCGTCTCAGCGCCTGTCGGCTGGCGGTTGGCCCCGGACATGGGTGCGCCAGGCGTCGAGCGCCCGCTCGCGTGCCGCGGCGTGATCGACCATGGGCAGCGGATAGGTCTCCCCGAGCCGGACGCCAGCCGGGGCAAGCGTCGACTCGGTCGACTGCCACGGAGCGTGAATCACGCTCTCGGGCAGGTGCCGCAACTCGGGCACCCACCTCCTGACGTACGTGCCCGCGGAGTCGAAGCGCCGCGACTGGGCGACCGGGTTGAAGATCCGGAAGTAGGGCGCCGCGTCGGCGCCGCTTCCCGCGGTCCACTGCCAGCCACAGCTGTTGTTGGCCCAGTCCGCGTCGACCAGGGTGTCCCAGAACCAGTCCGCGCCGTGCCGCCAGTCGATCAGCAGGTGCTTGGTGAGAAAGGAAGCGACGAGCATCCGCACCCGGTTGTGCATCCAGCCCGTGGTCCAGAGTTCGCGCATCCCGGCGTCGACGATGGGGTAGCCGGTCTGGCCGCGCTGCCAGCACTTCAGATCGGCTGGTGTGTCGCGCCACGGCATGCGGTCGAAGCTGGTTCTGAGGTTCCGGGTCCCCATCTCCGGGTTGTGGAACAGCAGGTGATAGCTGAACTCGCGCCACCCGAGCTCGCGCAGGAAGGCCTCACGTGGTCTGCGAGGCAAGGCGGCGGCCGCCGCCGCGACCTGGCGCGGACCGATTTCGCCGAAGTGGAGGTGGGGCGACAATCGGCTGGTCGCTTCGATCCCCGGCCGGTCGCGATCCTGGTCGTACTGCTCCGCCGCGCCGGCCAGGAAAGCGCGGAGGCGCTTCCGTGCGCCCTCCTCACCGGGCTGCCAGACTTCGCGGAAGCCGGCCGCCCAGTCGGGTTCGTGGCAGCGGAGCTCCCAGCGTTCGA
Source organism: Holophagales bacterium (assembly GCA_009845425.1). GTDB lineage: Bacteria > Acidobacteriota > Thermoanaerobaculia > Multivoradales > Multivoraceae > Multivorans. The sequence continues at coordinate 59,505 of VXZQ01000004.1, read as the reverse complement.
GGTCGTCGCTGCGAGGCCACGCGGCCGGCGCCGCGGGCAGCGGTGGCGTCGCAACCGGGCGCGTGAAGCCGTGCGCCACGCATTTGCGCCAGAACGGCGTGAACACCCGGTACGGTCGACCGGTGCCGCTTCGGATGTCTTCCGGCTTGAAGAGGAGGCCGGCCTGGAACCTCCGCGGCTCGGGGCCCGTTTCGTTCCAGCTTTCCTCGAACTCCCGGTCGCGCCGCTCGATCGCCGGTTCGTACAGCCGGTTCCAGACGACCGTCGACGCGCCGGTTTCCCGAGCCAGCGCCGCGATGGTCTGGCCGGCGTTCCCGCGCCGGAGAACGAGCCGGCTGCCTTGGCGGCGCAACGTCCGGTCCAGCGCCTCGAGACTGCCGTGCAGCCACCACCGCGACGCGCCGCCTATCGGCTGCTCGCCTTCCTCCTCGTCGAGCACGAAGACGGGAACGACGGGGCGTCCGGTCTCGACAGCCCACGCCCACGCGGGGTTATCTGTGAGCCGCAGGTCCCGCCGGAACCAGACGAGGATGGGCTGCTGGGCGATCGGAGTCATGGTGGCGGAGCGTACGGCAGTTGACGGCGCTGGCTCGACGGAGCAGAGTGTCCGAGCGATGAAGCGTCTGGACACCGGATTGATCGGCCTCCTGCTGGTTGCGCTTTCCGCCTCGCTCCCGCCGGCCGCCGCCGAAGACTGGCCCCAGTGGCGCGGTCCAGGGCGGGACGGCGTCTCGACCGAGACCGGGCTCGCCGACCGCTGGCCGGCCGGAGGCCCACCGCTGTTGTGGCGCATCGACGGTCTGGGCGAGGGCTACGGCACGGTGGCGGTGATCGAGGGCTCGCTCTACGTCCAGGGGACCCGTGGCGGTCGAAGCCTCGTGTTTGCTCTCGATGCTTCGGACGGCGGCGTCCGTTGGGAGCGTGAACTCGGCTCGCGGTTGCGGGACGGCCGGGGCAACGGTCCGCGGGGAACTCCGACCGTGGCCGGCGATTCGCTCTACGCGTTGACCGGCGTGGGCGACCTGGCGCGCATCCGGCTCTCGGACGGGAGAGTGGCATGGCAGCGGAACATCCTCCGGGACTTCGGCCAGCGCAACATCAGTTGGGGGATCAGCGAGTCGCCGCTGATCGAGGGCGACTGGGTGGTCGTGATGCCGGGCGGCGACGGCGGTGCGATCGCGGCCCTCGACCGGGAGACGGGCACCACAATGTGGACCAGCACCGGCCTGACCGACCGGGCCGGCTACTCCTCCCTGATCGCCGTCGACCTGGAGGACGGCGGCGATCCGCTGCGGGCGATCGTCGGCTTCACGGCGAGGGCCGGCGTCGGCGTGCGGGCCTCGGACGGCGAGCTGCTCTGGCACTACCGCGAGCCGGCGAACCGCACCGCGAACGCGGCGACGCCGATCTACGCGGACGGCCTCGTCTTCTACACCTCGGACTACGGCACCGGCGGCGGCGCGCTCCGGGTGCGGGTGGCAGGCGACAACGTGAGCACCGGACAGGCGTGGTTTCAGTCGCGACTTCGCAACCACCATGGCGGCGTCGTGCTCCACGAAGGACACCTCTACGGGTTCTTCGGCAGCGCGCTCGCCTGCGTGGACTTCGAAACCGGTGAAACCGTTTGGCGGGAACGCAGCGTTGGCAAGGGCTCGCTCACCCTCGCCGACGGCAAGCTGTTCCTGCTCGGCGAGAGGCACCTCGCGGGTCTGGCGGAAGCGACCCCTTACGGCTACGTCGAACGGGGCCGTTTCGACGTGGACAACCACGGCCGCCCGAGCTGGGCCCATCCGGTTGTCAGCAACGGCGTGCTCTACATCCGCAACTGGGACGAACTGCTGGCCTACGACGCTTCGTCTCCCTGAGGCAGCTGGCTCCAGACCGCGTTGGGCCTGGCAGAGGCTAAGCCCGAATGCCCATCAAGTACCTGGGTTCCAAGCGGCAGTTCGTGCCGCTGATCGCCGGCATCGTCGAGCAGCTTCGGCCGGCCGGCACGGTGCTCGACCTGTTTTCGGGCACGTCCAGGGTGGGCGACGCGCTGAAGCGGCTGCAATACTGCGTGTTGGCAAACGACTACCTGGCCTGCGGCGAGGCGATCGCCCGCTGCTACGTGGAGGCAGACGGCACCGCCGAGCAGCTCCGGCAGGCCAGGCTGCTGATCGACGAGTTCAGCCGGCTGCCGCCGTCGGCGGGGTACTTCACGGAGGTCTTCTGCGAGAAGAGCCGCTACCTGCAGCCGAAGAACGGCGCCCGGGTCGACGCCATCCGGGAGGAGATCGAGCGCAAGGACCTCGACCCGGAACTTCGGGCGATCGTGCTCGTTTCCCTGATGGAGGCGGCGGATCGGGTCGACAGCACGACGGGCGTGCAGATGGCCTTTCTGAAGCAGTGGGCCCCTCGCGCGTCCAATGACCTGGAGCTGCGGTTGCCGGAGATCGCACCGCGCGCCGAAGCCGGCAAGGGGAGAGCCCACCGCATGGACGCCGCCGAGGCGGTAGAGATGCTGGAAGCGGACATCGCCTATCTCGATCCGCCGTACAACCAGCACAGCTACCTCGGGAACTACCACGTCTGGGAGAGTCTGGTGCTGTGGGACAAGCCTGAGCACTACGGCGTCGCTTGCAAGCGGGTCGACTGCCGCGAGCGCAAGAGCGACTTCAACAGCAAGAGGAAGTTCCGCGCCGCGTGGGAACGGATCGTGGACAGGGTCCGGGCGCGTCATCTCATCGTTTCCTTCAGCGACGAGGGCTTCCTCGGCCGTGGGGAGATGGAAGCGATCCTGGCCCGGCGCGGTGAGGTCCAGGTGATCGAGAACGACTATCGGCGCTACGTCGGCGCCCGGATCGGCGTCTTCAATCCGAGCGGCCGGAAGGTTGGCCAGGTCAGCCACCTCCGGAACAAGGAGTACCTGTACGTCGTATCGCCGGAGAAGCTGGAGGAGGCCGCGGTACGAGCGATGAAGAGCGTCGGTTGACATACCGACATACGCCGCTATAGCGTCCCCTGCATGCGCACCACGGTACGGCTCGACGACGAACTGCTGGCGGAAGCGAAGCGGTACGCGGCGCGGACGGGGCGGACGCTCACTTCTCTGATCGACGAGGGGCTCCGAGAGGTGCTGGCGCGCGGTGAGCGGCGTGCGCCGGCGAAGCGGGTCGAGTTGCTGACCGGCGGAGAAGGCGGCCTGAGGCCCGGTGTGAAGATCGACAGTTGGGCTGATCTGCTTGATCTGATGGAGAGCGATCGCTTCCGGAGCTCCGATTGATCGTTCCCGATGTCAACGTGCTCATCTACGCGTACCGTGAGGACATGGAGCAACATCGGGCGTACCGTGAGTGGCTAACAGGATTGGTCAATGGCGGGGCCGCCTACGGAATGTCGGAGGTGGTCCTGAGTTCCTTCGTTAGGGTTGTGACGAACGGCAAGATCTTCGCAAGGCCGACAAGAACCACCGAGGCGCTGGCCATCGCCGCCAAACTGCTAGAGCCGCTTCAATGCGTGCCGGTGCGGCCGGGTCCGAGACACTGGGAGATCTTCGATGGTCTGTGCAGGCGCTACGCCGTTACGGGGAACCTCGTCGCCGACGCTTACCTCGCGGCGATCGTCATGGAGGCCGGGTGCGACCTGGCCACGGCGGACAGGGACTTCGCACGCTTCGAGGGTCTTCGCTGGCACCATCCGCTGGCCGGGAGACCGGGCGGAGAGGGCGGCGTCGTGATGGAACCCAGGCGTCGCCCCTGGCTCACGTCAGACTGACACCTTCCAGCGTTGCTCGCCTTGGGTGCGCCGGCGTCTTCGCCGGCATCCGGTGCCGAGCGCCTGCCTCGGGAGCAGGTCAGTCGTGCAACGGACCTGATCGCTCGGCGTCGGCGAACGCGATCCGGAACCCCGGCCGGGCTTCGAGCCGGCCCATGTATGCGAGGAGCTTCGGATACCGGTCGTCAAGCACATCCAGTCTCTGCGCCAGGGCCAGTGAGTAGCCCATCATGATGTCGGCGGCGGTCAACTCGCTTCCCATCAGGTAGTCGCGGCCCTCGAGCGCAGCCTCGACGGCGTCGAGGCAGATCTCGGCCCGCTCCCGGCCGTCCTCGACGACGGCGGGGATGCGCTCCGGCTCCGGCTTGAGGATGCGGTGGTGGACCATGTCGCCGAGTGGCCGGGCGAGGCTTGCCTCGGCGAACCAGGACCACTGCAGGAACAGTGCGCTCTCGGGGCTGCCTGCGGTCGGCTGCAGGCGGCCCTCGCCGTAGCGCTCCAGGATGTAGTGGACCATTGCGCCGGACTCGATCATCGTGAAGGGGTTGCCCTCCGCATCGAGGTCCGTCAACGCTGGCACCTTGCCGATCGGGTTGAGCCGCCGCCACTCGGCCGACTTCCGGTACTCCGGGCTGAAGTCGACTGCGACGACTTCGTAGGGCAGGTCGAGTTCCTCGCATAGCCAGATGATCCTGGCCGAGCGGGTGCGCGGCACGTGGTAGATCGTGATCACGTGCGGAGGGGAACCATCGGTGGCCTGGTCGTTCTACGCCAGGGCGCGCTCGAACAGGGCCAGGAGGCGGCTCCAGGCCCGTTCCGCCTGGGCCTCGTGGTAGACCGGCGTGTCCGGCGGGCACCAGCCGTGCATCGCGTCCTCGTAGACCTCGATCTCGGCCGGCAGGCCGGCGGCTTCGAAGGTTTCGCGCAGCACGTCCTTGGCCTCTGGCTGGCGCTGGTCGTCGTTTTCCGCGATGGCGAACAGGTAGTGCGCCGTCATGTCCTTCACGAGCAGGTGCGGGCTGTTCGGCTGGTCCGTGACGAGTCCGCCGCCGTGGAAGGAGGCGCCGGCGCCGATGCGGTCGGGCAGGGCGGCCGCCGTCCGCATCGTCATGGGACCACCCATGCAGTAGCCCATCGTGCCCATCTTCCGGTCGCTGGCGACGGCATCCTGCTCGTCCAGGAATCCGACGAACGCCTTGGCGTCCGTCACGTTCGTCTCCGGGCTGAGAGACCGCATCAGCGGCATCAGCGTCTCGCGCAGCGCGCCGAAGTCCGTCCCTTCGGCGATCGGCGCCTTCTTCGTCCGGTAGTACTGGTTGACGGCGAGCACCGAGTAGCCCGACTCCGCGAGGCGGGTCGCCATCTGCCGCATCGCCGGCCGCAGACCGAACGCGTCCGGCCAGATCAGCACGCCGGGATGCGCGCCGCTCGCCGGATGCACGAAGTAGCTGTCGCAGACGCCGTCGGGGGTCGTGATCTCGATCTCCGACTCCGTGACGCTCTGGGCGTTCGCCGCCCGCGGCAGCAGGATCGTCAGGCCGGCGCCCGCCGAGACGGCTCCGAACTCGCGGCGGGTCAGTCGCTTTCCGCGCAGGTACGTGGCGTTCTCGGCATCGGTTCTGTCGTCACACATGGCGGTCTCCTTGAGCGAGTGTCGAGGTCTAGCGTCTGGATGGACGTTCGTCAGCTAGACGAGACACCATACCCTTTCTCTCGTAGCTGGTCGGCCGGCAGCCTCCGTGCCGCACGGAGGGAGAGCCGGGGTGGAGTTCCGCTCTCCTGTTGCAATGGACTATACGATGGTCCAGAATGGGCCATCTGAACCCAATGACCCTAGGCTGTTCCCAATGCGAATCTCCGTATCCAAGGCCAAGGGCAAGCTGACCGAACTTGTCCGCCGCGCCGAAGCCGGCCACGACGTGGTACTCACTCGTCATGGCCGGGCAACGGTCGCCCTGGTTCCCGTTCGGCCGCGGCCCGATCCCGACGCGCGACGGGCCGTGATCGCCTCCGTGCGCGCCGCTGCCGCCGGCAAGGCGGAAGTCGGCGCCAGCGCGGCCCGGAGCCAGGACTTCCTCTATGGCGAAAGCGGTCTGCCCGAGTGATTGCCGTAGACACGTCCGCCCTGATGGCCGTTCTGCTGGACGAGTCGGCCGCGGGAGATTGTGCTGAGGTGCTGGCGAGCGAGCGCTGCGCGATTTCCGCGGCCACGGTCGCAGAAGCGTTGATCGTGGCCGATCGCCGAGGCTTGCGTTCGGAGATGGCGGACTTGATCGACGGTCTGGGCCTCGAGGTCGTGAGCGTGTCGGCGGCGGCAGCCGGCCGGGTTGCCGACGCCTATGCGCGATGGGGCAAGGGCGTGCATGCGTCCGCACTGAACTTCGGCGATTGCTTCGCCTACGATCTGGCCAGAACAAACGACTGCCCCTTGCTCTACGTCGGTCTGGATTTCGGACAGACCGACGTCGTCAGCGCCATGTAGACCATGCCCGGACCCAGCACGGCGTTCGCCTCTACCTGCCTCTACGTCGTTTGACTCTAGACGTGGCTTTCGCCGGGCTCGTCCTGGCAGCCACGGAAACGCTCGACGCGGACCCGGTCGGGCAGGCCGAGGGCTTCGGTGCGGCCAATCTTCGAGGTGTAGAACGCGAACAGGGTGCGGCGCTTGAGGTCGCTGAAGAAGGCGGCGCCGGCGATCAGTTGCGGCGGGTGTTCGTCGTGCTCGTCGCTGATCTCGCGCAGCACGTCGAGCTGGCGGGCCCCGTCGAGACCGACGAAAGACGAACCATGGAGTTCCTGCGCACGACGGTCGATCCAGTCCAGTCCGCCGAGCGCGGCCAGTTGATCGTCGCCGTCGGCGAGCGAGAGCTCGAGGTCGATGAACTCGTGGACGCCGGCGTCCCGGGCGCCGGGCGTGTCCGTGCGCGGCAGGATGTGTTCGCAGAGCGTGGCCAGCAGTTCGCCCTGGGCCGGCGTCAGCAGCCGCGGCGTCCAGCCGGAGCCTTCGGCCTGGTAGGCGGCGATGGCCGGGATCGCGGCGCGAATCGGCTCGGCCTGCAGCGTGGCGTAGCCGAACGCGCCGGCGCCGGCCGCCAGGACGTTCCGCCTCGTCGTCCGCTTGCTCATGCCAGTTCTCCCCGCTTGTGCTGATCGAGCAGGTACTCGCTCGAACGTAGCGCCAGCGCCATCATCGTGAGGGTCGGGTTGACGCAGCCGATGCTGACGTAGCAGGACCCGTCCATCACGAACAGGTTCTTCACCGTGTGGGACTGCTGGTACTGGTTGAGGTACGACGTCTTCGGATCGTCGCCCATGCGCGCCGTGCCGACTTCGTGGATGCCCGAGCCGAGCGGCGCCGGCTCCGTGTTCTGCGTGATGTTCGTGCAGCCGAGCGCCTCGAGCATCGCCCGGCCTTCCGCGATGATGTCCTGCACCATCGCGTACTCGTTGCTGCCGAGCGTGCAGTTCATCTGCAGCACGGGCACGCCCCACTTGTCGGTTACCTCCGGATCCAGGGTGACGCGGTTCTCCGGCCGCGGCAGGATCTCGCCGAAGCCGCCGAGGCCGATCGTCGAGACGGTGCTCGACTCGATCGCGTTCTTCAGGTCGGCGCCGAAGCCGGGAATGCCGTTGCCGTGCTGCCAGGTGGTGATGTTCTCGCCGCCCTGGTAGCCGTAGCCCCGGATGAAGCTCGGGTTTCTCGTCGCCGGGTCCTTCAGGTTCTGGAAGCGGGGGATGTAGATCCCGTTCGGCCGGATCGCGCGCTCCGGCTGAGCGCCGGCCCGTGCTTCCAGGACGCCGCGCACGCCGGTCGCGTAGATGTGGTCCATCACGTAGCGGCCAAGGCAGTCGCTCTCGTTGGCGAGTCCGCCTTCCGCCGAGTTGAGCAGGATGCGGGTCGAAGCGAGGGTCGACGCGCAGAGCACGACGACGTCGGCTTTCGCCTCCCGGGTCAGGTCCGACGTCTTGTCGACGTAGGTGACGCCCGAGGCCAGGTCGCCGGCCTTCATGTCGACCTTGGTGACGGCGGCGTCCGGCACCAGCGTGAACCGGCCGGTAGCCTCGCAGTCGACGAGCGTCGTCTGCGGCGAGTTGAAGTACGAGTTCGTTCGGCAACCGTAGTGACAGGGGCCGCAGTAGTGGCACATGTCGCGGCCGTTGTGGCGGCGCGTGAGGACCGCGTTGCGGCCGATCGTCATCGGCCGGTTGAACTTCTCGGCCAGGGTCTCCTTCAGCATCACCTCGCCGCAGGTGTAGGCCATCGGCGGCAGGAAGTCGCCGTCCGGCAGGATCTCCAGGCCCTCCTTGCGGCCGTTGACGCCGATGTAGCGCTCGACCCGGTCGTAGTAGGGCGCCAGGTCGGCGTAGCCGATCGGCCAGTCCACGCCGTAGCCGTCGAGGCTGGCCGCCTTGAAGTCGTAGTCGCTCATCCGGTACGACTGCCGCGCCCACATGATCGAGCGGCCGCCGACGACGTTGCCCTGGATCCAGTTGAAGTGGGTGCCGGGGGCCTCGGTGTAGGGGTTGTCGACGTCGTCGATGAAGAAGTCCGCGTTGACCTCGGTGCAGGCGTAGCAGTACGACTGGCGGTGCCGGCGCTGGAGCAGCTCATTCCGCGGGTCGGGGCGGCCGCGCAGTTCCATGTCGTGCGGCAGGGTGTGCTCGCGGAAGTCCGTGGTCGGGTCGAAGGCGCGGCCGGCCTCGAGCATCAGCACGTCCATCCCCGCCTCGGTCAGGACCTTGGCGGCCCAGCCGCCGGTGGCGCCGGAACCGACGACGACCGCGTCGTAGGTCTTCGTGTCGGAAGTCATCTAGCGGACGACCGCCTCGGCCGACGCCTCGACGTTGTACGGCAGGGCGTCGTCGCCCTCGAGCCCCAACCGCTCGTTGATCGCCAGCAGATGGTGGTCGACGCCGATCTCGGTGCCGGGGCGGAAACCGGGCACCGTGATGACCTGCGCCAGTACCCCGCCCAGTCCGCGGTGGATCACGCCGCGGGGCAGGTAGATCAGGTCGCCGGCGCGGACGTCGTGGACATCGAAGAGCTGCCCGGCGAGTTCGGGCGTCATCGTCTCGGGCGACTCGATGTCCGCGGCGTGGTAGCTCGTGAGGATGCGGTCCTCGTCGTTGCTCATCTGGACCAGATAGAACTCGTCGAAGCCCGTGTCCACGGGGTGATAGTGGGTGAAGGAGTCCGTGATCCGCACCCGGTGAGCGTTCAGGCCGTGGAAGGTGTAGGGGCCGTTGTCGTTGAGCCAGGTGAGCAGGATCCGCCGGTAGGCGCCGGTCTCCGTGGCGCAGCCGCCGAGAACGTCCGTGATGTCAGGGTCCCAGTCGGGGCGGATCGCCGCCGGCACGCCGGGGCCCGGCGTGTCCGGGACGTCGAAGACGAGCGCGGCGATCGCGGGTTCGACGGTAAGGCGCTCGCCGGGGCGGAGCACCGCGATGTCGCCTACGTGCAGCTCGGTCGCGGTCGTGCCGGAGGCCGTATGAATCTCCCCCGCCGCGGGCTCCTCCTCGACCGGCGTCTGAACGAAGACGAGCCGGCTCGACGCGTCCGCCGCGATCTCCGTGGCCGCGGCCAGGAACGTCATCGCGTAGCCGGGATTGGCCGTCTCGAAGTGCTCCTTGACGCGGGCGAAGGCGGCCCGGCCGTCGGCGTCGTCGTCGAACAGGTGGGCGCGGACGACTTCCGTCCGTGGCGGAGTGGTCACGGGTTCCGGGTCCGAGCCGTCAGCTTCGGTCTCCGCCTCGCCGGCGGTGCAGGAGATGAACGTCACCGAGGCCAGCAGCATCGCCGCCAGCGGTGCGAGGCATTTCCGTGGATTCACGCGCGAGACGGTACCATGCCGAGACCTTCCCGGAACGCGAACAACGGCAGAGGAACCGCCCATGTTGCACCGCCTGAATCCGCCTGCCGCTGCCGTTCTGTTCCCGTGCCTGTTCGCGGCCTCAGCGACCGTGACGGCGGATGACGGCGGTCCGATGATCGAACTCACCAGGCAAGCCGGCGACCGCGTCGTGGTCACCGTCGCAGGCGAACCGTTCACCGAGTACCGGCCGGGCGGTGAAGCGGATGGCGGCGGCCACCTGCCGTACCTCTACCCGGTCTACGGCCCCGGCGGACAGGCGCTGACCCGCAACTGGCCGATGGCCGAAGCGGAAGGCGAGGAGCAGGATCATCCGCATCACCGCTCACTGTGGTTCGCGCACGGCGCCGTTGGCCCGGCCGACGGCTCGAAACGCCACGACTTCTGGACCGGCCGCGACGGCTCTGCGATCGTCCACGAGAAGATCCTGGCCGCCCAGTCGGGCAAGACCGGCGTGCTGCGGACGGCGAGTGCGTGGGTTGCGCCTGCCGGCGAAGAGGTGCTTCGCGAGGAGCGAACGATGACCTTTCGCGCCGGCGCTTTCGACACCGGCCAGACCTGGCGCGCCATCGACTTCGACCTGCGGCTACGGGCCGGCGACGCGGCGGTCGTCCTTGGCGACACGAAGGAAGGCACGATGGCCATCCGCGTCGCACCGACCCTTCGCCACCAGGGCGAGCACGCCGCCGGCGTGATGCGGAACAGCGGAGGCGTCGAAGGCGCCGCCGTCTGGGGCAAGCGCGCCGCGTGGGTCCACTACGCCGGCCCGGTCGACGGCAGGCTCGTCGGCATCGCCATCTTCGACCACCCGAGGAACTTCCGCCACCCGACCTGGTGGCACGCCCGCGCCTACGGCCTGTTCGCGGCCAACCCCTTCGGCGTCCACGACTTCGAGAAGGCGAAGAAGGGCACCGGCGACTGGACGATTCCGGGGGGCGGCGAGCTGCGGCTCCGGTACCGGCTGCTGTTTCACGACGGCGAGGCGTCACCGGAGCAACTCGACGAGGCGCTCCAGCAGTACGCGGCAGACTAGGCGGGCTAGTGAGGAGTCCGTAGACGATGAGCCGTACGATTGGTGCCGCGCAGTTCAGGAAACAGTGCTTCGTGATTCTCGATCAGGTGCAAGCCGACGGCATCGTGATCACGAAACACGGGCGCCCTGTGGCGAAGCTGTTACCGGTCGAGGGCACATCCGAGCACTTGATCGGCTGTCTTCGAGGGAAACTGCAGCCCGCGGGCGACACGATGAGCACCGGCACCAGGTGGGATGCTGAACACTGATTCCGAGAACAGGGGGATCGCGGGCTTGGCCGCGGGCATGGGAACGGCCATCGACGTTCTTCGCCAGCAGCTTCTCGACATCAGCAAGCGGAACCGGTTGACGAACACGCCGGTCGGAAAGCCCCGGGTCAAGCAGCTCGAGATCGAGGACGAGCGTTCCGACGAGATCTTCCGGATCCTCTATCTGGAGCGGAAGAAGATGACCTTCGAGGCGTTCCGCGGCACGGTTGCGGACCGTGAGGACGATGCGGGTAACGGCGATGGTGGGGACGAGGCGAATCGCCGAAGGCTCTTCGTGCCCGAGTACGCCGAGACGGCGTCCGAACCCGCGGCGCACCACGTCGACCGGAAGCTGCATACGCGGCTGACCGCCGAAGGACTGCAGAAGCGCCTCCTGACCCTGTATCGGGACGCCCAGGGAATCGAGGAAGAGCAGGGGGTCAGCGTGCTCTTCCTCGCCCTCGGATTCCTGCGCTGGTACGAGAGCGAGTCCTCCGACATCGAGCGTTTCGCGCCCCTCGTGCTCCTGCCGGTCGACCTGGAACGGGACAGCGCCCGGGGCCGCTTCAGACTGGCGTATCGGGACCAGGACCTGGAGCCGAACCTCTCTCTCGGCGCCATGCTCGCGAACGACTTCGAACTCAAGCTGCCCGACTTTCCGGAGGACGACTGGGCGCCGTCCGACTACTTTGACCGGACGCGCAACGCGGTGTCCTCCCAGCCGCGCTGGCAGGTGCAGGCGAACACGATCGTGCTGGGCTTCTACTCGTTCGCAAAGTTCCTGATGTGGCGGGACCTGGCGCCCGAGAACGAGTGGTGGACTGAGGGCGGCCTGGCCGGGAACTCGCTTGTCGAGGGTCTCTTGCTGGGCGGTTTCGGGTCGGAAAGCAGCATTGCGGCGCCCGACGAGAACCTCGATGAGCGTTTTCCCGACCCTCGGGAACTTGGCCACATTCTCGACGCCGACGCGTCCCAGACGCGAGTGATCGCCGCCGTGCGTGATGGACGCAACCTCGTCGTCCAGGGACCTCCGGGAACCGGCAAGTCGCAGACGATCGCGAACATCATCGCTGTGGCGGCCAGGGACGGGAAGCGGGTGCTCTTCGTGGCCGAGAAGCGGGCGGCGCTCGATGTCGTTCACGCACGGCTTGAGAAGTGCGATCTGGGCCCGCTCTGCCTCGAACTACACTCGCACAAGGCGGTCAGACGGCACGTCTACGATGACCTGAAGAACACCCTGGCGCTCGGTCCTCCGCACGCCGTGGACGAACGCCGCTACGAAAGGGTCCGCGACATCCGCGACGAACTGAACCGCCTGTCCGGACTCCTTCACGCCGTCGACGATGCGACCGGGGAGACGCCGTACGGAGTTATCGGCCGGCTATCGATGCTCGACGAGAGTGGCCATGCGCGCCCGGACTTCGGCCTCGATGGCGCGGAGACCTGGTCCCGGGACGACTTCGACCGCCGGCTCAAAGCGGTCGAAGCACTCGCGGAACTCACGTTCGAACATGGAAGAGAGCGGGAACACCTCTGGCGCGGCGCGAAAAGGCGGCTCACGCATGTCGATCGCCGGGCGCTGGCGGGCAGCGTTGGCGACGCGCTGGAGCGTCTGCGAGCGGCGAGGCGATCCTCGGCGAGAGCGGCTCAGGCGGCCGGCATGGACGGCGTGGGCGATTCGGCGACAGTGGACGCCGCCGCGAAACGGCTGGAAGCCCTCGCGGCGGCGCCTGATCTCGTGCCGCGCCTGCTCGGGGCGAACGCCATCCTCGAGCGCTCGGCGTCGCTTCTCCGGCTGTGCGAGGAAACGGCGAGCCTCCAGGCGCTGAGGAAGGACCTGCTGTCGGATGTCGTCGAGAGCGCCCTGGACGTCGAGTGGGCGGAGACCCGGCTCGTCCTCGCGGCGCACGGCAAGTCGCTCTTCCGTTGGCTCAACGGGGACCACAGGCGGGCCCTCGCCAGGTTGAGGGGTGTGCAGCGGGCGGCTCTTCCCGCAAGCCTCGACGGGCGGCTCGCGGTCCTGGAGCGGCTGCTCGAGTACAGGAAGCGGAAGCTCCAGGTTGAGCGCGACGGACAGATTGGCAGGGAAGCACTGGGAGACGACTGGCGCGGAGCGGACACTGACGTTTCGCCGATCCTTCCGGCGATTCGCTGGATCGTTGGGCAGGAGCGGGACCTGGGTTCGGTGGCCGCGGTCGGGAAGTGGGTCGAGGCGGCGCCCGCGGGACCGGACTGCCTGGAGTTAGCGCGGGCCGTCGGGGCCGCCGTGGATGAGTGGGAACGGGCCTGGAAGGCGGTCGCGGGTTCGGCCGATCTGGACTTGGCGGTTGCGTTCGGCGCGGAACGGCTGGACGGCGTCGGCTTTGCGCTCCTCGAGGAACGCTTGGAGGCGTGGTTGGCCGGTATGGACTCCTATGATGGATGGCACCGGCTGGCGACGGCGGCGCGTCAGGCCTCGGACCTCGGCCTGGATGAAGTCAGGGAGCGATTGGCTGACGGCCGGCTCGAACCGGCCAGCGCGCGAGGAGCCCTGGAGTTCGTTCGCGCCGAGGCGGTTTGGAAGCGACTGCGGCAGGAGACGCCGGAGCTTGGGCTGGTGGACGGAGTCGAACGGGCGGCCAACGTCGAGAGTTTCAAGCAACTCGACCAGCAGCTTCAGGGTCTCGCGTCGCAGGAAGCGGCCCTCAAGCATTTCGAGGCTCTACCGGTGGGTTCGGCCGGCCAAGTGGGGATCGTACGCGGGGAGTGCAACAAGAAACGACGCCACATGCCGCTCCGAAAGCTCCTGGACAAGGCCGGCGAAGCTGTGGCAAAGATCAAGCCAGTCTTCCTGATGAGCCCGCTCTCGGTTGCGCAGTTTCTACGCCCGGGTGGCCTGACCTTCGATTTGCTGCTGATCGACGAAGCCAGCCAGGTCCGACCCGCTGACGCGATGGGGGCTATCCTGCGGTCCCGGCAGATCGTCGTCGTCGGAGACCAGAAGCAACTGCCCCCCACCTCGTTCTTCGACCGCCAGGTCGGCGGCGAGGACGAAGTCGACTACGAGGACATTGCCGATCTTCAGGCTTCTCAGGTCGGCGACATGGAGAGCATTCTCTCGTTGTGCGATTCCCGGGCGATGGCCGGGTTGATGCTGAAGTGGCACTACCGCTCGATGCACCCGTCGCTGATCGACGTCTCGAACCACGAGTTTTATGGCGACGGTCTTGTGTGCCCGCCCAGCCCCGAGCCGCCGCGGCAGAACTTCGGGCTGTCGCTGGTCCAGGTTGAGGGCGAGTATGCACGCGGGAGAAGGCGGAACAACCCGAAGGAGGCCGAAGTCGTCGCGCGTGAGATCCTGCGCCACGCCCGCGAGGACGCCGGCCGAACCTTGGGTGTAGTGGCTTTGTCCGTGGCACAGAGGGACACGATCCGGGATCGTGTCGAGTACATGAGGACTCAGCATCCCGAACTCGACGCCTTTTGCCGGGAGGCCCGCGAGGAGCCCTTCTTCGTCAAGAACCTGGAGAACGTGCAGGGCGACGAACGGGACGTCATCTTCATCTCCATCGGCTACGGCCGGGACGCCAGCGGCTACATGGCTCAGAGCTTTGGCCCTGTCTCTGCCAGTGGTGGTGAACGTCGGTTGAACGTCCTGTTCACACGAGCCAGACAGACGTGCCGTGTCTTCTCGTCCATTCGGCATGGGGACATTCGCCTTGACGCGACCAGACACAACGGTCCACGGGTCCTCAAGCGCTTCCTGAAGTTCGCTGAGACCGGGGAACTCGACGTGCCCTTGCTCACCGGGCGAGACATGGACAGCCCGTTTGAAGAAGCTGTGGCCATGGCGCTGCAGAGCCACGGCTACCGGGTCGCCGCACAGGTCGGCTCGTCTGGCTTCCGGATCGATCTGGCCGTCCACGATCCGGACGACGAAGGCCGGTTCCTGCTTGCCGTCGAATGCGACGGGGCGCGCTATCACTCGTCTAGCTGGGCGCGAGAACGGGATCGCCTGCGTCAGGCGGTGCTTGAGGACAAGGGGTGGAGGTTCCACCGGATGTGGAGCACAGATTGGTTCTACAACAGGGATGTTGAGCTGCGGAAGCTCTTGAAGGCGGTTGAGGAAGCTCGCGCGCAGGGTGCTTCCACAGCCGTTTCCACGCGGAGGCAGCAACGCCCGCCTGTCGAGCGGGAAGCTCGGGTGCTGGAGCCAGAGATCGAGCGCGTTCCGTATCGGGAAGCCTCGTTCGTGGTTCACCAGAGCCTGCCGTTGCATGAGGCTCCGCTCGCGATCGTGGCCCGCTACGTTGTCCAGATCGTCGAGATCGAAGGGCCGGTCCACTTGGACGAGGTGGGGCGTCGGCTCAGCCGCCTTTGGGGCTACAAGCGGGCAGGGAGGCGCATTCAGGACTCCGTTCATCGGGCGGTATCGGTCGCGGTGCGCGGCGGCAGTCTGCGCTATAGCGGCACGAGCGCTGGAGCGTTCCTGGAAGCTGGCGCCGGGGCAGCAGTTACGGTCCGTGACCGGAGCCGGGTGAAGTCTGCGACCCTGCGGAGAGTGGAGATGCTCCCCCCTGTGGAGTTGAGCCAATCAATCGTTCAAGTGGTTGAACGGAGCATCGGCATCACGGAGAGGGAGCTCGCAATCGAGGTGGCGCGAGCGTTCGGGTTCAAGTCGACGAGCGCGGATATGCGGAAGTGTGTGGCTGAGAATGCGAGACGGCTCGTGTCGGAGGGCCATCTATCAGTGCAAGGTTCCGAGTACCGCCTGTCGTAGCCGAATGAAGTGCCCAGGTTTCGTGGGCGGCGGTTGCCGCCGGCATTTGCTACGCAGTGTTCTTTGGGTAGACCTCAATGGAAGCGAGAGTGTTTCTTATCGTTCGTGCCAGGGTCTCCTCGATGCCGGTTACTCCACGAACGACCAGCCGGCCGGAGGAAGGGACGGTTGAGCAATCTGAATCCGACTCGATCTCGAAGTCGTCCGCATCAACGAAGGAGACTCTTGTATAGCACTCGAATTGCGGCGTTGCCTCGACGACGACCCTCCAGGAGTATCTCCACTCGCCATACTCCTTTGCAATGACCTTGGCGCCAATGTCCTTGATCGTGGGGGCTGCGGCTGGCCGCATCTCCGTCATGCGTGTGCTCCTCTCGCCGACGTTTACTGGCCGCGGTACGGTAGCAGACGGGTCGACCGCTCCGACTACTTCAATCGCGCCGGACTGAACATCGCACACGCCGCTCGGGTTCGAGTTGATCGAGGAAGCGTGCAGACGGGTACACCTTGCGGCGGCCTTGGGTTTGACTCATTCATCGTCGAACTTGCCGGCTCTACTCAGGGCGGTCGCTACGAGGCCGGCAGGTGCGGCGACGATCGCTATCCCGCAAAGCAGTATGACCGCGGTGAACCCCCGACCTCCGGCAGTAACAGGGTAGGCGTCGCCGTAGCCGACGGTGGTGAGAGTCGTCACAGCCCACCAGAGGCTCTCCGGGATCGAGCCGAACGTCTCGGGCTGCGCTTCGTGTTCGAAGTGGTAGATGCCCGCCGCTGCGAGGTAGAGCACCACCGCGGTGGTGAACAGGAAGATGAGTCCCTCGTCCTTGACGGTCCATAGTGCCTTTCCGAAGCGGTTCAGAGCCTTCGCACGCGTGATCTTCAAGAGCCGGAGGAGTCTGAACAGTCTGAAGGCCCGCAGTGCCCGGAGATCCAATCCAAGGAGCGTGGGCAGGATCGCGACGAGGTCGACGATGCCGTAGAAGCTCGTCATGTAGCGCCACCGCTTGGGCGCAGTCGCCAGACGCAGCGCATACTCGATGACGAAGAGGCCCGTGACCGCCGTGCTCGCCAGCACAAGGGCTTGGCTAACTCCCGGGCCGAGACCTTCCAAGGTGACCACACCGTCCACGATCAACCCCCCGGCGATCACCGACAGCACAACTGCGTCGAACACACGCCCCGCGCGCGTATCCGTCTGCCAGACGACCCGTCGAATCGCGTTGATTGGGCCGCTGGAGGTCAAGCTACTTGAACGCCGGCTTTGTCGCCTTCCGAGCCTCCGGCGCCCAGATCCGGACCTTGCTGAAGCGGCCGGTGTCGTCGAACGAACCAAAGCCGACACGGCCCCAGCCGAGCGGGTCGCGGTCGGTCGACACGGTCGGCTGCTTTTCGCCGTGGAAGTAGACGCGTAGCGAACCATCCTGGCGCTCGACGCGCACGCGCTTCCAGCCGCGGCCCCAGTCGACGCCTTCGTCCGGGATCGCGCCCATCGGGGCACGGTCGGCGTTGTCGACGAGGAAGATGTTGTGGGCGCGGTCGTCGGGCTCGGTGGCCAGGTGGGCGTAGTAGTAGCGGTTCGGGCCTTCGAAGCCGAAGAAGAGGCTGAGGTCGCGGTGGCCGTACTCGCGGCCTGTCTGCCAGGCCTCGGCTTCGAGGACGAAGTCGGCGAGCAGGAGATCGTCGATCAGGGCGATGTTGAGTGGCGAACGGTGCTTCGGCCTGTACTTGCTGCCACCTTCAAGGTCGAGGTAGCCGCGGCCACCCTCGTTGCCGTGGCTCCACGCGCGTTGGTCGCTGAACGTGAAGTCGTCGAGCGCCGAGGCGTCGGTGAAGTCCTGGGAGTAGACGAGTTCGTAGCCTTCCGGGATGCCTGACTGGGCGTACAGACCGCCGGCGGCGACCAGGGCGATCAGAGCGAGCGCGAAACTCGCGGTGTGAATGCCGCGCATCAGACGGTCCGCGGGACCACGAATGGCTCGCGGTACTCGCGGGTCAGCAACCGGTTCGCCTCCACGTCGCCCTCGATCGTCTCGGTGTCCGGATCGATCTCGAGCCACGGGCCGACGATCGGTTGCTCGACTTCCGGGTCGACGCCGTTCTTCGACAGGTGATCGAGGAACCGGTCGCCGGTGTCGCCGGCGTGGCGGAGCTTCGAGGCGATCTTCGACACCTTGGCGGACCCTCCGGCCTCGCCGCGCAGGTAGGAGATGTTGCCGAGGTGGCAGAGGGCGCTCGAGAGGTGGCCGTCCTCGATCGAGGCGGTCAGGTCCTCGCTGCGGCGGCTGCGCACGGCGTCGACGAAGTTCGCGTAGTGGTTGGCGCCGCCCCTCCAGGACTCCAGCTTCTTGCCCTTCCTGTCGTAGGCGGTGGCCTGCGTGTAGCTCGGGATCTGCACGTAGCCGCCCTCGCAGTGGACGATGACGCCAATGCTGGCGCCCAGGTAGTCGTCCATGCCGTCGCGCCACTTGCCGCCCTGGGCCTTGGCGTCGTGCGGCAGGCCGCGGACCTCGAACAGGAGTGGCGCCCGCTCGTAGTCGTGGTACACGAACTGGGTGTTCGGGGTGTTGCCGTCGTCTACGTAGCCGAACCGGCCGCCGACGCTGATCGTTCGGGGCGGCAGCGCCGACTCGCCCAGCGCCCAGCGCGCGATGTCCATCTGGTGGATGCCCTGGTTGCCCAGGTCGCCGTTGCCGGTGTCGAAGACCCAGTGCCAGTCGTAGTGCAGGCGTTCGCGCATCAGCGCCTTCTTCGGCGCCGGGCCGCACCAGAGGTCGTAGTCGACCGCCGGGTCGATTTTCTGCGCGCCTTCCACGCGGCCGATGCTCTGGCGCGGCTTGTAGCAGAGGCCACGGGCGAGCTGGACTTCGCCGATGTGCCCTTCATTGACCCAGGCCAGTGCGTCCTGGATCGAGGGTGACGAGCGGATCTGGGTGCCGGTCTGGACGATGCGGTCGTACTTGGCGGCCGCGTGGACGATCTGGCGGCCCTCCCAGACGTTGTGGGACACCGGCTTCTCCAGGTACACGTCCTTGCCCGCCTGACACGCCCACACGGCCTGCAGCGCGTGCCAGTGGTTCGGTGTCGCGATGGACACCGCGTCGATGTCGTCGCGTTCCAGGAGTTCCCGGTAGTCGACGAACGTCAGCGGGTCCGCGGCGCCGCCCTCGATCGCCTTGGCCTTCGCCGCTTCCAGCACGTTGCTGTCGACGTCGCAGAGGGCGGCGACCTCGACGCCGGGCAGATCGATGAACTGATCGACGTGGTTTCTGCCGCGTCCGCGGAGGCCGACGACGGCGACACGGAGAGCCTCGTTCGGACTCGCGGCGGCCGTGCCGGCCGAGGCACGGCATCCCAGAGTTGTCGTGGCGGCGGCAGCGGCGGCCGAGCCGAGGAAAACGCGGCGGGTGATCGCGGACATGGTGTTCCTCCCAGAGTCGGAAGCGCGCCCGGAGGCGGTGACCGATTGTAGCCGCCACGGGCTGCTAGCGTGGTCAATCGATGCGGCCGGCCCGTTACCCGACACCACGTGCGGTCCTTGCAGCGGCGGTCTGCGTCGCCTGCCTCGCCGCCTGCGCGGTCGAAACGCCGGCGGAGCCGCCGAACGTCGTCTTTCTGCTGGTCGACGACCTCGGCGCGATGGACATCGGCGCCTTCAACCCGGACACCTTCTACGAGACGCCGAACATCGACCGGCTGGCGGCCGGCGGGATGTGCTTCACCCGAAGCTACGCGGCGAATCCGGTGTGCAGCCCCACGCGCTACAGCATCATGACCGGCCGCTATCCGACGCGGGTGGGCGCGACGAACTACTTCGCGGGCCGCCGCGAGGAGAAGTTCGCGCCGGCGCCGCTCAACGACCGCATGCCGCTCGAGGAGTACACCCTGGCCGAGGCGCTCCGGGACGGCGGCTACAGCACGGCGTTCCTGGGCAAGTGGCACCTGGGGCCGACCCAGGAGTTCTGGCCGCTGGCGCAGGGCTTCGACGTCAACGTCGGCGGCCACCGCGGCGGCATGCCCCGCAGCTACTTCTCGCCCTACTCGAACCCGACGCTCGAGGACGGCCCGGAGGACGAGCATCTGACCGCGCGGCTCACCAGCGAAGCGCTCGCCCTTCTGGACGGTTACGCGGCCGAGGAAGAAGGCAAGCCCTTCCTGATCTACCTCTCGTACTACACGGTTCATACGCCGCTACGGGCGCCTGCCGACCTGATCGAGAAGTACGCCGCCAAGGCCGGCGTCGAGGTGGGCGCGCCTGCCAGTCCCGACTACTTCGGCGAAGAAGAGCAGATCTGGCCGCGCAACGAACCCCGGCGGGTGCGCGAGGTCCAGAACCACGCCGTGTACGCGGCGATGGTGGAGACGCTGGACACCAGCGTCGGCCGCATACTCGACCGCCTCGACGCCCTGGACCTGGCCGAGAACACGATCGTTGTCTTCTTCTCCGACAACGGTGGCCTGTCGACAGCGGAGGGGTCGCCGACCTCGAACCTGCCGCTGCGGGGCGGCAAGGGCTGGCTGTACGAGGGCGGGATCAGGGAGCCGATGATCGTCCGCTGGCCGGCCGTCGCGGCCGCTGGCGGCGTGACCTCGGCACCGGTCATCAGCACGGACTTCTACCCGACGCTTCTGGAAGCGGCGGGTGTTGACGTTCGAACCGGGATCGAGATCGACGGGTCGAGCTTCCTCGACATTCTTCGTGGCGGCGACGCCGGCGCCGCGGCCGACGCCGCGGCCTCCGAGCGTGACCTGTTCTGGCACTACCCGCACTACGCCAACCAGGGCGGCTTCCCGGGCGGTGCGATTGCACGCGGCCGGTACAAGCTGATCGAACGCTACGAGGACGGCCAGGTCCACCTCTATGACCTGGCCGCCGACGTCGGCGAACGGAACGACCTGGCCGCCGAGCAACCCGAGCGGCTCGCCGAGATGCGGGCGCGGCTCCACGCGTGGTACGGCGATGTCGGCGCCGAGTTCCTGAGCGCACTGCCGGACGGTCCCGAACCCTGGCGGCCGCCGGTGCGGGATGGGGACGGAGGTTGAGCCGGCGCTACACGCCTCCGGGCCACCATCGCAGCGTCGAGGCCTTCGGGGAGCACCTGCGCAGCCTCGACCCGGCGTTCGACTGCGCCGACGAGCTGCTCGGCCCGGAGGGGCCGCTGGCGAAACCCCTTACCGTGTTCCGCCGCGAGGCGGGCAACCGGTTCGCGATCCATCCGATGGAGGGCTGGGACGGCAACCGTGACGGCAGCCCGAGCGACCTGACTCGCCGCCGATGGCGGCGATTCGGACTGAGCGGGGCCAAGCTGATCTGGGGCGGAGAGGCGGTGGCCGTGCTGCCGGAAGGGCGCGCGAACCCAAACCAGCTCTTCATCGACGGCAATCGGCTGGGCGACTGCGTCGCCTGGCTCGGGATCCTCCGCCGGGAGATTCTCGCCGGGCACGAGGAGAGCGGGATCGGCGGCGAACGGCCGGTGATCGGCCTGCAGTTGACCCACTCGGGCCGGCTTTCGCGGCCCGATCCGCCGCCGGCGTTGCCGCGGCCGATGCGGGCGCAGGTCCATCCGGTACTGGACGGTCGTCTCCGAAGGGCGGCCGAACGTCCGCTGATCGGCGACGACCAGTTGGAGGAAGTCGCCGGCGCCTACGTGCGCGCAGCACGCTGCGCCGAGCGCGCCGGCTATGACTTCGTCGACATCAAGTGCTGCCACGGCTACCTCCTGCACGAACTGCTCGGCGCCCACACCCGGCCGGGTCCCTACGGCGGATCGTTCGAGAACCGCGTCCGCTTGCCACTTCGGATCATCGCCGCGGTGCGCGCGGAGTGCCCGGAACTCGGGATCGGCGTTCGCCTGTCGGTCGGCGATGTGGCGCCCTTCGCCGCGGCCGGAGACGGTATCGGCGTGCCGGAAATCGACGCCCCGAAACCGGCGGACCTCGGCTTCGGACTCAACCCGTCGGACGTTTCGGTCCCTGAACCCACGTGTGCGGAGGCGATTCGCTACATTGGCCTGGCTGTCGAGGCTGGAGTCGAAGTGGTCAACGTGACGATGGGTTCGCCCTACAGTTGCCCGCACCTGTCGCGGCCGTTCACGTATCCGGCGTCGGATAGCTACCTGCCGCCGGAGGATCCGTTGCGCTCGGTGCTGCGTCAACTGGCCGCCGTGCGCACGGTGCGCGCGGCGTTCCCGCGACTGCCCCTCGTGGGGACGGGTTACAGCTACCTGCAGGAGTGGCTGCCCTATGTCGCAGAGGCGGAGGTCGGGGCGGGTCACGTCGACTTCGTCGGCCTGGGCCGGATGGTCCTGGCCTACCCGCGTCTGCCTGCCGACGTCCTGGCGGGGCGGCCGCTCGAACGCCGACGGATCTGCCGCACGTTCAGCGACTGCACGACGGGGCCGCGCAACAACATGGTCAGCGGCTGCTACCCGCTGGACGAGCGCTACCGACGGAGCCCCGAGTTCGCCCGGATCAAGGAGATCAAGAAGGCGGCCGCCTTGTGAGCGCAACCCGTCAGGAACCGTCCGGCGGCTTGCCGCCACTACCGAGGCTCTGCTTCGCCGCGCTCCACGTCGTCGTTCGCGACGGCTATGACCAGGCCGGCCACTCGCTCGAACAGCCCGGTTCGGCGCGCGAGATCGAACACTGGATCGACTGGAAGGCGACGGCCGGTTTGCGTCGCTACGTCGATTCGCTCGGTTTCGGTGTCGCGGAGGCGATGGACACGGCGCAGCGGTTCGAGATCGGCTGGCCCAGCGCGCGGCGGTTGATCGAACTCTGCGCGTCCCTCGAACTCCGCAACGGCTTCCTCGCCGGGGCCGGCAGTGACCAGTTCGATGCGGTCGGCAGCAACGCGGAGCTGATCGACGCGGTGGCGGAGCAGGCGGAGTTCATCGGTCAACAGGGCGGCGTGCCGGTCCTGTTGCCGATGCCGCGTCTCACGGTGACCGGCGCCTCCGAGAGGGACTACGTGGACGTCTACGGCGCGATCATCGATCAACTGGAGGGTCCGTTGTTCCTGCACTGGCTGGGCGAGATGTTCCACCCGGCGATGCGCGGCTACTTTCCCGGCAACAGCCTGGAGCGGATCCTCGCCCGGCATGCCGACAAGGTGCGCGGCGTCAAGTTGTCGCTCCTGGACGAGGAGTACGAGGTGCTGCTTCGGCGGCGCATCGGCATGCGCGGCCAGATCGTGCTGACGGGCGACGACTACCACTTCGCGCGGTTGCTGGAAGGTCAGCCGGCGGCGAGGGGGTCGAGGCTCGGCGGCACGTTCGAACTGAAGGGCCGCACGGTGGCCCTGGGTGACTTCAGCCACGCGCTGCTCGGCGCCCTGGACGCGGTCGCCGAGCCCGCGGCCGAGGCGCTTCGCGCCCTCGGCGCCGGCGACCTCGAGCGCTACCGTGAGTTGATGGGACCGGCCGAAGAACTCGCCCGCTTCGTCTTCCAGCCGCCGACCCGTCACTACAAGGCCGGACTTGCGTACCACGCCTGGTTGCGCGGTCTCCAGGGCAATCCGATGCTGGTCAACCGCGAGGATCTGGCTCGGGACGTCCACTACTACCGAGGCGTGGCCGTACTGGCCGCCAGAGCCGGGTCGTTGGGCGACGGCGAAGTCGCCCGGCGCCGCCTGGCGGAGGCTCTGGGGCCCGGTTCGGAAGCCGGTCGCTGATTCGGTCCGGGTCCGCGCGTGTCCGCTTCTACCGCTGAGCTCACGGTCCGCGACGCGCGGCGGCTGGCGCTGGCGCGGGCGGGGCTCCTGAATCCGGAGTGGACCGGCCTGCCGCGCGCGACGTCGGGCCGCGGCCTGCGGGCGCGCCGGGCGCTCCACGCACTGATCGGGCGCTTCGGCTATCTCCAACTCGACACCATTTCGATCGCCGGCGCCCGCACCCACGCCCTCGTGCCGTTGTCGCGCTGGCCCGGAATCGATCGAAACCTGCCGGAGGAACTCCTGCAGCCGGGCGAGCCGATCTTCGAGTACTGGGGTCACGAGGCGAGCTGGATCCCGATCGATCTCTATCCGGCGTTCGGTTTCCGTCGCGTGGAGTATGGAAGCGGCAGGACCTGGCACAGCAAGGGGATACGCGAGCACCCGGACGTGGCGAAGGCGATCCTGCGCCGGGTCGAGGCCGAGGGGCCGATGCGGTCGCTGGACCTGACGGGGCCGATGCTGGGCGAGATGTGGCGCTCGAAGCGGGAGCGCTGGGTTGCCTACTCCCTGTGGTCCACCGGGGAACTGGCGATCCGGTCGCGCCGGAACTTCCAGCGGACCTTCGACCTGCCCGAACGGGTGATTCCCGCGCGTTGGCGGAACGAGGAATGGAGCCTGGAGGAGGGGATCCGGGCGTTGATCATGCGCGCGCTCGAGGGTCACGGCTGGGCGACGATCGGCACCCTGGCCGACACCTGGCGGCTCAAGAACGTGCGCTCCCAGATCAGGACCGCGCTGGAGGACCTGGCCGCGGCGGGGGAGGCGGCCCCGTGCGACGTGGTCGCGGCCGGCGGCAAGAGTCGGTCGGGATGGGTGCGGCCCGACGATCTGGAACTCGCGGCGCGGTTGCGGCGGGTGCGTCCGGCGCCGGACCGGGGCGTGCTGCTGTCGCCGTTCGACCCGGTGCTCTGGCGACGGCCGCGGGTGGCGCACCTGTTCGGTTTCGACCAGATCCTGGAGATCTTCAAGCCGGCCTCGCAGCGGCGCTACGGCTACTACTGCATGCCGGTGCTGGCCGGTGATCGGCTGGTGGCGCGCTTCGACCTGAAGGCGCATCGCCGCCAGGGTCGCCTGGACGTGCTGGCGCTGCACTACGAGGCGGACGGTCCGAAGCCGCCGGCCGCGGACCGGGCGGCCGCGGAGAGCGCGTTGTCGAGATTCGCCGAGTCGGTGGAGCTGGCCGTTTCCGACTAGGCTCTGTTGCGCGATGGTGATCGCCAGACTCCACGCCGCACTCTCAGGCCTCCTGGCCGTAGTTGCGCTCGCATTCACGGGTTGCGGAGGCCCGGTCGACGAAGCCGCCGCGCGGCCGCAGGTCGCCCTGGTCATGAAGTCCCTGGCCAACGAGTTCTTCGAGACGATGGCCGAGGGCGCCCGCGCGCACCACGAAGCTCACTCGAACACGTACGACCTGATCGTCAACGGCACCCGGAACGAGAGCGACCTGGCCCAGCAGGTCGCCCTGGTCGAGCAGATGGTGGCCTCGGGCAGCGACGCGATCGTCATTGCGCCCGCCGATTCGAGGGCCCTGGCGCCGGCACTCGCTCGGGCCCAGGCGGCCGGCGTCGTCGTCGTCAACATCGATAACCGGCTCGACGCGGATGTGGCGGCCGAGGCGGGCCTCGACGCGCCCTTCGTCGGCCCGGACAATCGCGACGGCGCCCGGCGCGTCGGCGAGGTGCTGGCGCAACGGCTCGCCCCGGGCGATCAGGTGGCGATCGTCGGCGGCATCCCGACCGCCTTCAATGCGCAGCAGCGACAGGCCGGCTTCGAGGACGCGATGGAAGCGGCCGGCGCCGAGATCGTCGACGTCCAGAGCGGTGGATGGGAGCAGGCGCAGGCGAACACAGTGGCCGCGGCGATGCTGCGGGAGTATCCGGGCCTGCGCGCGCTCCTCTGCGCCAACGACAACATGGCGCTGGGGGCCCTGGCGGCGCGCAGGCAGAGCGGCCGCGACGACGTGCTGATCGTCGGCTTCGACAACATCGACGCGGTCGCCGAACTGGTCGCCCAGGGCGAGATCCTGGCCACCGCCGATCAGCACGCCGATCGCCTCGCCGTCTTCGGGATCGAAGCCGCGCTGGAGATTCTCGGCGGCGGTGAAGCCGGCGACCGTCAGACGCCGGTCGACATCGTCGCGGCGCCCGACTAGCGAGAGCGCACTCCGTCAGGGGAGCTTCGTCACGATGGCCTGGCCCGTGGGCAGGGCGAGCGGGGCTTCGGGCCGGTCGGC
Source organism: Holophagales bacterium (assembly GCA_009845425.1). Lineage (GTDB taxonomy): Bacteria > Acidobacteriota > Thermoanaerobaculia > Multivoradales > Multivoraceae > Multivorans. The sequence goes on along the minus strand of VXZQ01000004.1, from coordinate 33,895 downwards.
GAAGAACTCGTCCACGGCGTCCTTCTCCCCGCGGGCGGCGGGGAAGCCGTAGTCGTCGAAGACCACGATCCCGCCTGGGGAGAGGCGCGGATAGAAGTACTCCAGGCAGTCGAGCGTCGAACGGTAGAGGTCGACGTCCACGTGGACGAAGGCGAAGCGACAGTTTTCGAGACCCTCGAAGGTCGACGGGATCCACCCTGGGTGGACTCTGAGGGACCCCGAGAAGCCGCCGAGCAGAGCGCGGACGGCCTGGGCGGACGTCGCCTTGAACACGCCCTGCTCCAGATCCGGGTCTCTCTCCGGATCGGGCGCCGGCAGCCCCTCGAAGCTGTCGAAGAGATGGAGAGTCTTGTCGTGCCCTTCCAGGACTCTCGAGAGAAGAAGCGCCGTGCCGCCCCGATACACGCCGCACTCGGCGAAAGCGCCGCCCACGGAGAGTGCCTGGGCGCCCAGACGGTAGAGGACCTGGCAGCGGTCGCCTGAAACCACTGTGTGCGGCTCGACGCCGTCGTACGCCTCCCGGAAGTCGGGCTCGCCACGCCAGGGCGCCCAGACCGGCGACGGCGACCGCCACTCGCGGTAGAAGCTCTCGTTCGCGCTCGCCAGGGCGTGGGCGTCCCGCCTCGACCGGGGGAAAATCTCGAAGTCGTATCCGAACCGGCGCAGCACGCCCTTCGTCAGCCGGTATGCGGCGGCCTTCGAACCACCGCGGACCCTGCGAACGAGAGAGAGCATCGGAACCGGCAGCGACTGTATCCTCGTCCCGATGCTCGCCGGGCGCTCCGATCGATGACGCTTGCCGTTGCCGGCTGGCGCCACTCCTTCTCGCTGGGATACCGGGGAGGACTCGTCCTGGTCATCCTTGGCCTGTGCGTCGCATTCGGCCTGGTAACGGACCACTTCTGGAGCGCCGTCACCTTCCGTACGCTGGCGAATCAACTGCCGCCGCTGGTCATCGCTTCGGCTGGTCTGACCCTGGTGCTGATCGCGGGTGGCATCGACCTTTCGGTCGGTTCCGTGCTGGCTCTGTCCGCTGCCGTCCTGGGCGTCCTGACGCTGGATCAGGGTTCTCCCCTCATCGTGGCGGCGCTCGCGGCGCTGGCTGTCGGCGGGCTATGCGGCGCGATCAACGGCGCGCTGGTCGCGCGTTGGTCCATCCCGTCGTTCCTGGTCACGCTCGGGATGCTCGAGATCGCGCGCGGCTCGACCTACCTGGTGACCGCCTCCAGGACGAGCTACCTGGGCGACCGGGTCGCCGCGCTAGGCGCCAACCTGCCGGTCCTGGGATTGTCGACCGCCTTCGTTGGTTCGCTCGCGGTCGTCGGAGCGCTGCAGTTCGTCCTCTCGCGCACCGCCTTCGGGCGCTGGGTGTTCGCCGTCGGCGGCAACCGCACGGCGCTTCACCGCTGCGGCGTGCGGCCCTCCCGGGTCCAGTTCGCTGTGTTCACGCTCGCCGGGTTTCTTGCGGCCGCCGCCGGGCTGTGCCAGGTCGGCTACCTGCAGTCCGCCGATCCGAACGCCGCGATCGGGATGGAACTGTCGGCGATCGCGGCGGTGGTCATCGGCGGCACGTCGCTCCTCGGCGGCCGGGGGTCGGTGACCGGCACGCTCCTGGGCGTGCTGGTGATCGCGGTGCTTCAGACCGGGCTCGCCCAGGCCGGCGCCAGCGAGCCGACGAAACGGATCATCACCGGCGCGGCGATCCTGCTGGCGGTGGCGACGGACGTCTGGCGCCGGCGACGGAGCGCGGCGGCCGTTTCCTGACACCGGCTATTCTCCGCCGTGTTGTCCCGGAACTCCGTAACCCGAGAGGAGCCCGCCAATGAAGAACCGACTGGCCATCCGGATGCAGGTGCTGTCACTGGCCGCGTTTGCCGCTGCCGCGCCCGTCGTCGCCCAGGAGCGCGCGATCGAGTTCCCCGACGTCGACGGTTACCGGACCTTCAGCGTTGATCTGCACACCCACTCCGTCTTCTCCGACGGCATGGTGTGGCCGATCATCCGCATGCAGGAGTCCGAGCGGGACGGCCTCACGCTGATTGCGGTGACCGAGCACCTGGAGTATCAGCCCTGGCAGAAAGACATCCCGCATCCGGACCGGAACCGGTCCTATGTCGTCGCCAGCGAGTACATCGAGGAGTCGGAGTCGGACGTGATCGTGGTCAACGGGGCGGAGATCACCCGCAGCATGCCGCCGGGGCACGTCAACGCCGTGTTCATTCAGGACGCGAACGCGCTGCTCGTGAAGAGCAGTGGTGCGGACTACATGACCCGGCTCCGGCCCTCCACGTCCGAGGAGCAAGCGGCCAGCGAGCGCGAGGCTCGGCGGGCGATCGAGGTGGCCAACGCGCAGAACGGCTTCGTGTTCTGGAACCACCCGAACTGGCCGTCGCAGCGGCCCGACGGCGTAGCCAAACTGACCGACATGCATCGCGACCTCATCGCCGAGGGCTTGCTCCACGGCATCGAGGTGGCGAACGGGGACTTCTACTCGGCCGAGTCGCTGCAGATCGCGCTCGACAACGACCTGGCGATCCTGGGCGTGTCCGACGTCCACTACCTGATCGACTGGGACTATCGTCCGAACGACGGCGGCCACCGCACGGCGACCCTGGTGTTCGCGGAAGAGCGGAGCGCGGAGTCGATCAAGGAGGCCCTGCGCGCGAACCGCACCGTTGCCTGGTTTGGCAACTGGTTGATCGGCCGCGAGGATGCTCTGATGCCGCTGCTCGAGGCCTCGCTCCGGTTGACGAAGGTCGAACGCAGCCCCGGTGACAAGCTGATCGACATCAGGCTCTCCAACATGTCGGACGCCGCCTTCGACCTGCGGGTCACCAGTGGCCACCGCTTCAACGGCCCCCCATCGACCATGCGGGTCGAGCCGCACAGCGACCTGGACCTGGCGATCAGCGGCGAAGCCCGCACCAGCTTCGAGATGGCCTTCGAGGTCCTGAACGCGATCACGGCGCCGGAGACACACCCGACGTTGCGGTTCGCCGTCCAAGTGCCGCCGCAGTAGTAAGACTGGGTGCGCGGGTCTTCTGACCCGCTGCCGCCGCAGGCGGCCTAGAGTTCGTCGCCGGCCTCCGGCCGGCGTCCTCAATCCCGTTCGCCGCGACGCTGCCGTTCGACGATCCGACGCACCGAGTCCACGTCGGGCGCCCAGTACCGTTCCTGCTCCTCGATCGGCGGCTCGACCAGCGGCCGGACGACGCGGAAGCCCAGGAACCGGGCGTTCGTGTGGTACCAGACGCTCCGCGGGATCTGGGGATCCATCCGTTTCCAGGAGAGTTCCGATCCACGGCGGGCGGCGCAGCGAAGCGCGGACGGTTCGTCCTGCCAGGAGCCGCCGCGGACGCTGCGTGGATACTCCTTGTCCGGCCACACGATCGGGTCGGCGAGCGGAGCGCCGCCGTCGAACTCCGCGTAGCCGAGGTAGGCGTCGAGGGTCCACTCCGCGATGTTGCCGTGCAGGTCGAAGATTCCCCACGCGTTCGGCTCGAGTCGGGCGACCTCGTGGTAGCGGCGGCCGCTGTTGCCGGCATGCCAGGCGAAGCGGTCGATCGCAGTTGCGTCATCGCCGAACGACCAGGCGGTTCCGGTGCCGGCCCGGCAGGCGTACTCCCACTCGGCCTCGGTCGGCAGGCGGTAGAAGCGGCCGGTCTTCATCGACAGCCACTTCGTGAAGTGCCGGGCCGCGAACTGGGTCATCGAGATCGCCGGAAAGCCCTCGACTCCCATGCCGAAGTCCATCGGCCGGTAGGGCGGGGTCGGCCGGCTCACCGCGTCGGCCCAGGCGGCGGCGGGTTCGTCACCGCCGCGGTCGGTGTCGAACATGAACACGCGGTACAGGTCCCAGGTCGTCTCGTGGGTCGCCATCCAGAACGGGGCTATGCGGACGCGACGCCGGGGGGACTCCAGCTCGCTCCGCCCGGGTTCGCTCTCGGGGCTGCCCATCAGGAAGTCGCCTCCCGGAACCGGCGCCATGTCGAGGTGCAGTTCGCCGCCTCCTGTGCTGACGCGGGCAACTCGCTCCCGGTAGGGCCGCATATCGGATTCAGCGGCGGCGACGGCGTTCGGTACGTCGATGGCCGGCGGCCGGCCCGATGGCATTTCCGGGTACCGGCCGGCGCCCGGTTCCTGGACCGCCGCGACGAGCAGCATGATCAGGATCGGGAGCCCCTTGATCATGGGAACGGACTCAGCGGCCGCTGAAGCTTGCCCTGCGCTTCTCGAAGAAGGCGGCGATGCCCTCGGCCGCGTCTTCCGTGCGGGCCGCGTCGGCGATCGCCTGCGACTCGAACTCCATCTGGGATTCGAGGTCCTCCGAGAACGAACGCATGACGAGTTCCTTGGCGGCTCCGAACGCCCAGGTCGGTCCGGCGGCCAGTTGGTTTGCGAGTTTCTCCGCGCGCTCGTCCAGTTTGTCGGCCGGGACGACTTCGTTGACGATTCCCCACTCCTGGGCTTCGGTGGCTGACAGCGTGCGGTTCATGAGGATCAGCTCCAGCGCACGGTGGCGTCCGAGCAGCCGTGGCAGGAAGTAGGTCGAGCTGCCGTCCGGCGTCAGGCCGGCGCGCGTATAGGCCATCGTGAACACAGCCTGGTCTGAAGCCACGACCAGGTCGGCCGCGCAGGCGATGGAGAACCCGGCGCCGGCGGCCGGCCCCTGGACCGCGGCGACGACAGGCGCACTGCCGCGAGTCAACCGCGTGATCGCCGCATGAAGGTAGACCGTCATCTCCTTCAGGCTGCGAGGCAGGGCGTCACCCGCCTTGGCGAAGGAGGCCAGGTCGCCGCCGGCGCAGAACATCCGCCCCTCGCTGCGCAGCAGGACCGCCCTTACCTCCGGGTTCTCGTCGCACTCGATCCCGACCTCGAGCAGGTCCTTCGTCATCTGCGTGTTCATCGCGTTCGCCGCGTCGGGCCGGTTGAGCGTGACTCGGGCGACGTTGTCCGCCAGTTCGAAGCGGAGCGTCTCAAGATCGTTCATGGCGGCGGATGGTAGCGGAGACGGTCGGCAGCGATAAGGTATGTCGACCACAAAACAGGGCTCGACCGGACGGATCGACGAAAACGGCACCTTCGCGGTGCGGGGAGACACTCATGGACGGAACCTCCAGGCGCAGTTTCATCACCGGGGCTTCGGCGGCCCTGCTCGCGGGCGGAGTCGGCGGTGGTACGGCCGCGGCCGCCAACACGGCATCGGACGTGGGCCGCGCCCGTGGCGACGCAACGTTGCGGATCGGCCTGATCGGCTGCGGCGGGCGCGGTACGGGCGCCGCGGCGCAGGCGCTTTCCACCTCGGGACCGGTTGAGCTGGTGGCGATGGCCGACGCGTTCGAAGACCGGCTCGACAACTGCTACGAGCGGCTGGCCGAGATGGGCGAGAACGGGTCGTTCGAGAGCGGCAAGCGCCTCCAGGTGCCGGCGGAGAACCGCTACGTCGGCTTCGACGCCTACCGCAAGGTGATCGACTCCGGCGTCGACGTCGTCGTCCACGCGACGCCGCCGGGCTTCCGGCCGGAACACTTCGAGTACGCGGTCGAGCAGGGCAAGCACGTCTTCATGGAGAAGCCGGTCGCTGTCGACGCGCCGGGCGTGCGGCGGGTGCTCAAGGCGGCCAAGGCCGCGAAGGAGAAGAACCTGAAGGTCGGCGTCGGCCTGCAGCGCCACCACAGCGCGATGTACAACGCGACGATCGACCGCATTCACGACGGCGCGATCGGCGACGTCGTCGCGCTTCGCGTCTACTGGAACGGCTCCGGCATCTGGGTGCGGGCGCGCAAGCCGGGTCAGACCGAGATGGAGTACCAGATGCGTAACTGGTACTACTTCAACTGGCTCTGCGGCGACCACATCGTCGAGCAGCACATCCACAACATCGACGTCGGCAACTGGGTCAAGGGCGGGCATCCGGTCGAGGCCCAGGGCCAGGGTGGTCGCCAGTGGCGGAACGGTCCCGACCACGGTGAGATCTTCGACCACCACTTCGTCGAGTACACCTACGACGACGGCGCGGTCATGTTGAGCCAGTGCCGGCACATCCAGAACTGCTGGGACCAGGTCGCCGAGTACGCGCACGGCAGCAAGGGCCGGGCGAGCCTCGCCTCCGGCCTGATCGAGGCGCCGGGCGGCTGGAATCACCGTGAGCCGGAGGACGAGAAGAGTCCGTACCAGGTCGAGCACGATCGCCTGTTCGAGGCGATTCGTAAGGACAAGCCGTTCAACGAGGCGAAGAACGGAGCGATCGCCACGATGACGGCCGTGATGGGCCGGATGGCGACCTACTCCGGCAAGAAGATCACCTGGAAGGAAGCGCTCAAGTCCGACGTGTCGCTCGAGCCCGCGATCTACGCCTGGGACGCCGACCCGCCGACCGTGCCGGACAAGAAGGGCCGGTACGCGGTGGCGGTGCCGGGAGTGACGAAGGTGTAGCGGGCGGCGCAGCCCGGACCCCTTGTCGCCATGGCGACGTCAGCTGCAGCGCGGCAGATCACCGAACAGGCTGTGATTGATGCACAGAAGGCCTGGGGCGAGGGCATTGTCGCGATTGCCAAGACCCATGCCGATGGCGGCGACTACGCCGCCCGTGCGACGAAACACATCAATGACCGTTATGCATATGGCGAAACCAGGGTCATGTTCAAGCCGACCATGGCAGCGGAGAACCAGTTCCGCGATACGTTTGACGGGGCTCTGAGTTACTTCATCGGGCAAGACGGAACGGAGGACAAAGGGTTCGCGATCTCGGGCTGGACCAATGTTCGGTGGGAGAACGACGGCATCTACACCAACGACGCCTCCGCAATGGCCATGGGCAACTACTACTTCAAGGGCCCGGACGGTAGCGAGACAAAGGTCGAGTTCACCTTTGGCTACGTCCTTGTTGACGGTGATCTGAAGATCAACCTTCATCACTCATCGCTGCCCTACAGCCCCGAGTAGTCGCGGAGCCGGGCCGGTAGCCGTCGGTGTCGAGTGGACCTGGTCGAGGCTGGCGGCTTGATGGCGCCGGCTAAGGCGCCGCCTTGAACGCCGCCAGGAGCTGGTGATCGCCCCAGGCGATCCGTAGCACCGCGCCCGGTTCGACTTCCAGGAACTCGATCGTCAGCTTCTCGGTCGGCTCGTCGGCCGTGGAGTGCTCGAGCGGCACCTCGACGGCGTCGGCGGTCGCGTCGCGCTGGCTGCCCCAGATGTCGGCTTCGCCGTTGAACACGAGGCTCCATCCATCGGCGGTGCGCCTGGGCCACAGGCTGTAGACCCCCGGATAGTCGGGGGAGGCGTTGCCGTAGGGGACGACGACTCCGTCGAAGGAAAGCGAGGCGTGGGCGAGCAGCTTGACGGCCCGGCCGCTGTTCCAGGCGGAAACCTCGCCGGTCCCCAGGCTCTCGAACGCCCTGTAGTCGTCGCTGTCCGTCAACAGGTCCGGATAGGAGATCCGGAGTTGCTTGCCGGCCAGTTCGATCTCGGCCAGGTTGCCATACCGCAGTCGGCGGAACCGCTCCCGCCGGGCCGCGGCCCTGGCTTCGGCGTCGTCGTCCGCGGTCTGGGCGGTCGGCGGTGCGGAGTCGGGTCGGTCCGAGCCCGCCGGCTCCTGGGCGGCGATCGGGGCGGCCGCGAGGAGCAGGGCCGCCAGCAGGGCCAGGGAAGCCAGAGGAACCAGGGGGATCTGCGTCGTCGTCGTTCTCACGGCGAACTCCGGTAGAGGTTGCGAAGGATCGGGCGGTAGTGGCGGAGCTTACAGCCCGCGGTCGGCTCCACGGTCGGATCCGCTCGTCGGCAGTAGACTTCGGGCCGAAGTTCACCGTCTGGACACCGTCGCATGACCACTCCTGAACAGGATCCGCGGATCCGGCCCGCCGAGGACGCCAGCCCGCTCCGCTTCGTGACCGCCGCGTCGCTGTTCGACGGACACGACGCGGCAATCCACATCATGCGGCGGATGATCCAGGACCGCGGGGCCGAGGTGGTCCACCTGGGCCACAACCGCGGCGTCGACGAGATCGTCCGCGCCGCCGTGCAGGAGGACGCCGACGCGATCGCGGTCAGCTCCTACCAGGGCGGCCACATCGAGTTCTTCCGCTACATGATCGACCGGCTGGCGGAGGAGGGCAGGGAAGACGTTCTCGTGTTCGGCGGCGGCGGCGGCACGATCACGCCGGATGAGATCGCGGAACTCGAGGCCTACGGAGTCGAGCGGATCTACCACCCCGACGACGGCATGAAGATGGGCCTGCCGGCGATGATCGACGACGTCGTCGAGCGGACGCATGCCAAGCGCCGGCCGACGCCCGAACCGCGTTTCAGCGTGCGCGTCGCCTCGGATCCGGACGGTGACATCGAGCTGTCGCGCCTGCTCTCCGCCATCGAGCGCGGGGCGGTCGCCGAGTCGGACCTGCGCCGCTTGCGCAAGGAGTGGCAGTTGGCCGGCGCCGGCGTGCCGGTCGTGGGCCTCACCGGCACCGGCGGCGCGGGCAAGAGCAGCGTCGCCGACGAGCTGCTGAACCGCTTCCTCGAGTGCATGCCCGAAACGTCTTCCGGGATGCGGATCGCCCTCCTGGCGGTCGATCCGACGCGCCGGCGGACGGGCGGCGCCCTGCTCGGCGACCGCATCCGGATGAACAGCCTGCGCAGCGAGCGCGCCTTCATGCGCTCGATGGCGACGCGGCGGCAGCACCTGGCGACGAGCGAGGTGCTCGGCGACGCGATTGCGCTGCTCAAGGCGTCCGGATTCTCGATGATCCTCGTGGAGACCGCCGGCATCGGCCAGAGCGACAGCGAGATCGTCGACCTGGTCGACCTCTCGATCTACGTGATGACTTCGGACTACGGCGCGGCGAGCCAGCTCGAGAAGATCGACATGCTCGATTTCGCCGACGTCATCGTGCTGAACAAGTTCGATCGGCGCGGCGGCCAGGACGCGCTGCGCGACGTGCGGAAGCAGTGGCGGCGCAACCGGCTCGCCTTCGATACGGCCGACGAGGAGGTGCCGGTCTACCCGACGATCGCTAGCCAGTTCCAGGATCCGGGCGTCAACTGGATGTTCTGGAACGTGTGCCGGTTGCTCCGGGAGCGGCTCGACCTGGACGAGACCGCCTGGACGCCCGAGGTCGACCTGGACCAGCGCGAGCCGAAAGCGGCCGTCCTGATCCCGGACAACCGGAATCGCTACCTCGCGGAGATCGCCGAGGCGGGCCGCGCCGCCGAGGCCGACGCCGGGCGCCGCGCGGCCGCCGCCTCGAAGGCGCACGGCTGCTACCGGGCTCTGGCAGAGCTGGACGATCCGGAACTCCCGGAGCCACTTGCAGAGTACGCGTCGGCGGCGCTCGACGCGGCGCCAGACGAGACCCTGGCGCGGCTGCGCCGGAGCTACCAGGAAGCGCTGGCGGAAGTCGGCCCCGAGGCGGCGGAACTCCTGAAGAAGTGGCCCGAGCGTGTCGACGCCGCGCGCGCGGACCATTACAGCTATCCGGTCCGCGGCCGCGAGGTCACGGGCGAGAACTACGTGACCACCCTGAGCCACCTGCGGATGCCAAAGCTGGCGCTGCCCGAGTACTCGGACTGGGGCGACCTGCTGCGCTTCCTGATGAAGCACAACCTGCCGGGCGCGTATCCGTACACGGCCGGCGTCTATCCCTACCGGCGCGGCAGCGAAGAGCCGACGCGGATGTTCGCGGGCGAGGGGATCGCGGAGCGCACGAACCGGCGATTCCACTTCGTGTCGCGCGGGCAGCCGGCGAGCCGTTTGTCCACGGCGTTCGACTCGGTAACGCTCTACGGCTCGGACCCGGGGCTCAGGCCCGACATCTGGGGCAAGGTCGGCAACTCGGGGGTCTCGATCGCCACCGTCGACGACATGAAGCGTCTTTACTCGGGGTTCGACCTCTGCGACCCGGCGACGTCCGTGTCGATGACGATCAACGGCCCGGCGCCGACCATCCTCGCCTTCTTCATGAATGCGGCGGTCGACCAGCAGGTCGAGCGTCACCTGCGGGAGACCGGCGGCCTGGAGCAGGCGCGGGCGGAGATCGACCGGAGGTCCGGCGGCGACGTGCCGGCCTACCGCGGCGAGCTGCCCGAGGAGAACGACGGCCTGGGACTGGAGTTGCTGGGAATCTCCGGCGACCAGGTCGTCGAACGCGACGTCTACGAGCGCATTCGCGCCGACGCGCTGAGCCGGGTCCGGGGCACCGTCCAGGCCGACATCCTGAAGGAGGACCAGGCCCAGAACACCTGCATCTTCTCGACCGAGTTCTCGCTAAGGATGATGGGCGACGTCCAGCAGTTCTTCATCGACCACAACGTCCGCAACTACTACAGCGCCTCGGTCAGCGGCTACCACATCGCCGAGGCCGGAGCGAACCCGATCACCCAGTTGGCGTTCACGCTCGCCAACGGCTTCACGATCGTCGAGTACTACCTGGCGCGGGGCATGGCGATCGACGACTTCGCGCCCAACCTGTCCTTCTTCTTCTCGAACGGCATGGACCCCGAGTACGCCGTGATCGGCCGGGTGGCGCGGCGGATCTGGGCACGCGCGATGCGCGAGCGCTACGGCGCCTCCGCCCGCAGCCAGATGCTGAAGTACCACATCCAGACCTCCGGCCGCTCGCTGCACGCCCAGGAGATCCAGTTCAACGACATTCGGACCACGCTGCAGGCGCTGTACGGCATCCTCGACCGCTGCAACTCCCTGCACACGAATGCCTTCGACGAAGCCATCACGACGCCGACCGAGCAGTCGGTGCGGCGCGCGCTCGCGATCCAGTTGATCATCAACCGGGAGTTCGGGCTCAACCGGAGCGAGAATCCCTGGCAGGGCTCCTTCGCCCTGGACCAGTTGACCGACGCGGTGGAGGAGGCGGTCTACCTGGAGTTCGAGCGCCTTGCCGAGCGGGGCGGCGTGCTGGCGGCGATGGACACGATGTACCAGCGCTCGAAGATCCAGGACGAGAGCATGGAGTACGAGGCGAAGAAGCACGACGGCAGCCTGCCGGTCGTCGGCGTGAACACCTTCCTCGCTGAAGGCCAGGAGTTTGCCGAGACGGTCGAGGCGGAGCTCATCCGCTCAACGGACGATGAGAAGGAGCAGCAGATCGAGAGCCTGGCCGCCTTCCACCGGCGCCACGGCGACCATTCAGGGGCGTGTCTCGAGCGGCTCCAGGACGTGGCGCGACGCCGCGGCAACGTGTTCGAGGAACTGATGGAGACGGTCAAGCACTGCTCCCTCGGTCAGATCTCGGACGCGCTCTACCGCGTCGGCGGCGAGTACCGGCGCAGCATGTAGCGAGACGGTCGGACTCTGCTGCTACTGGCAGCGGAACGCTTTGAGGTCGCTCTTGGTGGTCGCCGTAGCGCCCGGTCGGTTGGTGTGCTCCCAGGGGTCGCCGCCGGGTCCCGTGACCACAAGGCTGAACTCCAGGGTCGTAACGGGCGCCACGAACACCCAACGGTGTTGATTGTCCCTGCAACCGTTCAGCACCTTGATGAGGACCTCGGGGTTGTTGCGGCCGAAGAACCACAGGATGCCGCCCTCGCTGGACCAGGCTGCGCCCTGGGCCTGACCCGACTCGCCGCTTGGTGTGACGTAGCACATGCTGACCTCGTAGCCGCCCTCGAACTCGAGCACGGGGGTCGTCGGCGAACAACTCGCGACGTGCGGCGGCCCTGGTCCCGGTCCGGGATCCGGATCCGGGTCGGGGCTGGGGCCTGGCCGCGGTGCGCCGCCTCTCCCTGCGAAACCGTCCTTGATCCAGTCGAAGACCTTGGTGTTGGGCACGGTCCCGCGCACGTTCTCCGCCGTGCGGCCGACCGCGTAGATCATCACATCCTCCCCGGCGTGCGTCTCGAGGAAGAGCGGGACCGTTGCCTCCTGCCGGTACGCCGCGTGGGCGGTGCTCGAAGGAACGGCGCCGCCGTAGCCTGCCGTCCGGTCGCTGTTCGGATTGACGCGCGAGCCGCTCCGGTGTCCCGGCCCGTTGGCGTAGCCCAGGATGGTGTAGGGAATGCCGCCCGAGTCTCCGCTTTCCGAGATCGTGCCTCCGCTGTCGATGTCGTGGACCGTTCCCAGGATGCCGTGGTGCGGCTGGTTGCGAAACGACGCGGGCACAGAACGTGGGGTGTAGCGCAGATCGGACAGCGGCCGCATCGGGTAGCCGGCGATGGTGAAGACGTGGCTGTGGTCCGCGGTCGCGAGGATCAGGGTCTTGTTGAGATTCACGCTGCGCTGCGCGGCGTTGATCGCGCGATCGAACATGCGGGTGTCGGTGAACGCGCGATAGGCGTTCCCCTCGTGGTGCGCGTGGTCGATGCGGCCCCCTTCGACCATCAGGAAGTACGGCTTTCCCGTCGCGGTGAGAATCTGGATCGCCTTCCTGGTCATCTCCTCCAGGCTCGGTTCGCCGCTGTCCCGGTCCGTTTCGTACGCCAGGTGGCTCGACGCGAACAGGCCGATTGCGCGGCCGGAACCGCCCAGCGAATTGAGCCCCTGCCGGTTCGAGACGTATCGATAGCCCCGCTGCCGCAGCTCGGTCAGGAGGTCACGGCCGTCCGACCGTCGGCCCGGAACTCCGTCGTCGTCCGATGCCGAAGTGGGGAGAAAGTGCCGTCGACCGCCGCCGAAGATGACGTGGAGCCCCTCCCCGAGCCGCGTGTTGTAACCCCCTCCGCCGGGGGTCATCTGGGCGGCGATCTCGTTTTCCATATTCCGGTTGTTGACATGGGCGAACACGGCCGCCGGCGTCGCATGGGTGACGCGCGTCGTCGTGACGATCCCGACCGCGTAGCCCATCGAGGTCGCCAGTTCGCCGATGTTGGTCAACCGCTGGCCGTCGCCGTTGCCGTTGAAGTCCGCGTACTCGGTCGTCGGGCCGAAGCCGATCACGCCCGTGTTCGTGTTGACGCCGGTCATCATCGCCGACATCGTGGCGGCGCTGTCGGGGGTGATGTAGTCGGCCGACGCCGTGCGCGAAATGGCGGTGTAGGGCATGCGGTCCATCGTCAGTTGCCCGTCGACGCCGACCGTCGCAATGCGGGCGGACGTGACCGTCGACACGCCCATGCCGTCGCCGACGAACAGGATGACGTTGTTTCTCTGCGCGGAGGCAGGCGGCGCAGATCCGAGCATGAACGCAAGCGCCGAGAGGGTGGCGATGTACGTGCTCCGGCTTTGGATCATCGTCTTCATGGCTGGCTCCTTGTTGTCGGAATCGCCGTGTAGCGCTGAACTGGTGATGTCGGAACGGCGGCGGCTGTGCTTCCGCCGTGGTTGACTCCGAGACGGATCAGGAACACCCTAACCGAGGAGATCGGGTGGTCCTGCCACGCGATCCAGCTTGAGTTCGACGTCAAACGGGCCCTGATGCTGAGTTTCGTGGACCCGGTCGCGCGGTCATCCACCATCATCGCCATCCCTGTTGAGGACAGCCAGGACAGGCCGATCCAGGTGTCGCCGCCACTGAGTTCCTGTGCGGTGATGGCGCCGCCAATCCTGTAGCACCGCCACCTCCCCGCTGAAGGACTTGCCAGCGTGCCCGTGAACTCGCCGAGAGCCCTTCCCGGGCGTCCCCCGGAATCCCTGTAGAACGTGAGCTTCATGGGCAGGCGACTGCTGTTGCCGACATTCGGCCGCCGCGCGACACAGACCGTAACGTGATCCACGGTGCCGCTTTGCCTCAGCCGGAATCGCTGGGCGTACTCCTGCTCGTGGACGTCACCGGCGTTTGTGCTGAGCCAGGAGGACCTGCTGGTGTCCCCGTCGTCGTAGCGGTACTCGACTACGGCACTGCCTACCGCCACTCTGACTCCGGTGGAGCAGTTGTTGTCCGTGTTGGACTCGCCGGTCACCGAGTCGACGCAGGCGCCGTAGTAGTACGTGCCGGGGGTTGAAGTGGCGGTGAGATCGATCGACTCCGCGCTCGAAGCCGAAGCGGAAAGCGTCCCTAGGGCGTCTGTTCCAACTTCGCTGTCCGCTCTGCTGATCGTGGAGTCGGAGGAGCGGTAGTAGCGGAGAGTCGTTGAAGTGGAGCGACCGGTACCCTGGTTTTGCACCGTCGCGCTCAACGTGAACGTCGTTCCCGCCGTGACGCTCGCGTCACTCGCCGAAACGGATGAGACGACCAGGTCGGGCGCCCGAGGCTCACGATCGCCGCACGCGAACCCCTCGGCATCGACAACCGACTGCCCGTCCCGTGAACGGAACCACTTGAGTTCGTTCGTGTCGGTATCCCTGATGGCGACGTTGAAGTCGGCGCCCGAGGCGGCTCCGGCGTAGACCGTCCAGTTGCCGCTGGTGTTGCATGTGTTGGCGACACGCACCAGCAGTTCGGGGTGGTCGCTGGCGAAGGTGAAGAGGCCCGAGGACTTGCCCAGGTCCGCCGGTAGCGCGCCCGCGGCCCGACTCGAACCGCCGTCGGGCACGTACCAGGCCTTGACCCTGAAGATGTCATCTTGCAGAAGGCAGGTTGCACCCGCGCAGATCGGGTCGTCCGCGCCGCCAACGCCGCCCGTCGACATCCTGGCATCACCGTCCGTGCAGGCGAACCCCTCCGTGTCCGCGACGGACCGGCCGCCTCGCACGCCGAACCACTTGAGCTCGTTGGTGGCGGTGTCTCGGACGGCAACGCTGAAGTCGGCCTCCGACGCGACCCCGGCGTACACCTCCCAGTAACCCGTTGCGCGGCAGTGGTTGACGATTCTGACGAGCAGTTCGGGACTGCCGCTGCCGCCGCTGAACAACCCGGCTGAATCCGCCAGCGCCGCTTCTATCGTTGGGGCGCTCTGGCCAGGGGCGCCGGCTATCGAGTAACGGGCCTTGACCCTGAAACGCTGTCCCTGCAGGAGACAGGTGTCCCCGCTGCAGCGGCTGTCTGCAGGATCGCCAGGCGGCATACCGTTGTCCGAGCCGGCACACTGAAACGCCATGGCATCCGCGACGGCCTGCCCGTCCCGCGAACGGAACCACTTGAGTTCGTTCGTCTCGGTGTCCCTGATGGCCACGCTGAAGTCCGCGTCCGAGGCGGTCCCCGCGTAGACCGTCCAGTAGCCGCTCGCACTGCATGTGTCGGCTATCCGGACCAGCAACTCCGGGTTGCCGCTGTCGAAGGCGAAGAGGCCGGCGGATTCGCCCAGATCCAAGGATGTCGCATCGGCGGCCTGGCTCGAGCCGCCGTCGCGCGCGTACCAGCCCTTCACCCTGAAGCGGTCTTCCTGCAGGAGACAGGTGACGCCGCCGCACGGGGCGCCGTTCGCGCTACCGCCGGGATGGGCTGGTGCTGCATGGTCGTCGCTTGTCGTACAGGCGAACGCCTCCGTGTCGGCGATGGACCGGCGGTCTCGGGTACGGAACCACTTGAGCTCGCTGGTTTCGACATGCCTGACGGCAACGCTGAAGTCGGCGGCCGATGCGACCCCGGCGTGGACTTCCCAGTAGCCCGTGGTGTGGCACTGATTCACGATCCTGACGAGTAGTTCGGGACTGCCGCCCTCGCCACCGAACAGCCCGGCGGAGCCCGCCAGCGTCGTTTCCATCGCTCCGGCGCTCTGGCTCGGGGCGCCGGCCTTCGAGTAGCGGGCCTTGACCCTGAAACGTTGCCCTTGCAGGAGACAGGTGTCTCCACTGCAGCTTGCCGTTGCTCCGCCTACGGCTACCGGCACGCCTCTGGAGCAGTTGTTCGCCCTGTCCGACTCGCCGGACACCGGGTCGACGCAGGCGCCGTAGTAGTACGTGCCGGGAGTGGCAGGCGCTTGCAGGTCGATGGATTGCCTGTCCGTCGCCGACGGGGAGAGAGCGCTCACCGGGTCCGTACCCACCGCCGTGTCCAATGTCGTGATCCGGCTGTCCGAGGACCGGTAGTAGCGCAGGGTCGTGGCGACCGACCGACTGTCGCCGCGGTTGCGCACGGTCGCGGCGAGGGTGAAGACGCTGCCGGACGCCACGGAAGTCTCGGTCGGAGCTGGCGACTCGACGACGAGGTCGGGAGCGGGGGAGTCGGCTGCGGCCGGGTAGAGGTGACGCACGGCGGCCCGATCGTCGCTGTTCAGCGCCGCACCGCGGCCGTCGGCGTGAGCGTGGGCTCGCATCAGCGCTTCGCGGGTCACACCGTCGCAGGGCCCGCTCGCCTCGTCGCCGCAGGGGTGGGAGATCCCCAGCAGGTGACCCAGCTCGTGGCCCATGATCTCCTCGTGGGACTTGCGCGGATTCGAGGTCGCGCTCACCCACTCGCTGTATCCGTCCTGCGTCGTGATATTGGCCTCGATGATCTCGAGCGCCTCCACCGCGCCGTTGCCCGGAACCGTATGCGGCGTCGTTGAGGCGCCGCAATTGAACCACGTAGTGGCAATGGCGAGCGTCCCACCCCTGCCCCGCCGGTACGACCCCGGGATCTCGTCGAATGGATCCTCGTACGAGATGGAGTTCACCCCGTCGACCTCGTCGATCAGGTAGTCCCGGTTCGACGTGCCGGCAAGGGCCAGGTTGACCCGGCTTTCGGGATCGTCGTTCCAGGCGCGGATGGCCGCGCGCACCTCCGACAGGCCACCGCCGGGCACGCCGGGCTGACCGGCTGCCTGGACGGTGACGCCGATCCGCTCGCCGCGGTCGAACTCACGCCAGCGCACGGGGAAACCGTCGTGGAAGCACCTCCCGGGCGTCCGTGTGAGCCGGAACGGCTCGGCAATCGACTGGGGCAATGCCGGCCAGCCGGCGTCGAAGTAGTCCGCAGGCCGCTCCAAACCCGCAGCCCTGTCGGCGATCCAGCGGCGGAAACGGGCCGCGTCGCGCGGCAGCCGGCTCCGGACCTGCTCGGCGGCCGACGGTTCGTCCGGCGCCGGCACCTCGCCGTGGATTGACGGCTCGCGCGCCAGCAGCACGCCGTCCCCGGCCCGAACCTCGAAGAACAGGCCCAGGGCGAACTCGACGGGGCGGTAGACACCGTCCGACGGATCGAGGAAGAGAAGCGCGCGGTCGCCCTCGGCGAGCATCGGCAGGCCGAGGACTCGCATCGCCACGCCCCCCGAACCGACGCCGCCCGGCTGCCGGACGATGATGCCGCTGCCTGGCACGAAGCCCTTCAGCACCTCCTCGACCGCGAACAGGTAGTCGGTCGTCGGAGACCTTCCGGCTGACCCTGGCTGCGCGCTCAGGATCTCGCCGAAGACGATGATCGGCGACCGGTCCACCATGCTCTCGTCCGTCGGCATGACGTAGACGATGGCTGCAGCCGGCAGAGCGGACAGCAAGGCGACGATTGCTGTCATCGCCGGGACGCGAGGGCGCGTCCGGCCGATTGCTCGGCGCGTGTTCCTGGTCACGATCGTCAAGTCGTCACCGAAGCTAGCGCGAAATCGGCTCGCCGCGTCGGACTGCTAGATTGCGCGCCCATGAGCGACTGGCATCACGCGGACATCCTCGAAGCGATCGGACAGCACCAGCCGGAGGCGCCGGCGCAGGCCTTCGTGGACCCCCTGGGGGGCGAACCGGCGCGCCGCTACTCGCAGGCCGAGATGCACCGCCGTGCGAACGGCGTCGCGGCAACGCTGATCGCGCGCGGCGCGAAGCGCCAGGACAAGGTGGCGCAGTACCTCTACAACGTGCCGGAGTATCTGGAGTCCGTGCTCGCCTGCTTCAAGGCGTCGCTGGTGCCGGTGAACACGAACTACCGCTACGTGGAGGGCGAGCTCCTCTACCTGTGGGACAACGCGGACGTCGTGGCGGTGGTCTTCCACGGTTGTTTCGCGTCGCGGATCGCGGATCTCCGGTCGAAGATGCCGGGGATCCACACGTGGCTCTGGGTCGACGACGGTTCGGGTCCCTGCCCCGACTGGGCGATTCCGTACGAGCAGGCGGCCGCCGCGGCGCCGGACGGCTCGCTGGCCTTCGAGGCGCCCTGGCCGCGCAGCGGCGACGATCTCTGGCTGCTCTACACCGGCGGCACGACCGGCATGCCGAAGGGCGTCATGTGGAGGCTCGACGATCTCTGGCTGCTCGGCAACGACGGCCGGCCCGAGCCGTTCGATCTTTCTGGCGGCGTGGAGGGCCTCGTGCCCCAGTTCGACGAACTCCTGATGCGGCGGGTTTCCCTTCCCGCCTGCCCCCTGATGCACGGCACCGGGTTCCTTACCGCCCTCGGCGGCATGCTGAACGGTGGCACGGTGATCACCCTCGCCAACCGCCGCTTCGATGCGGTGGCCACGCTGGAGGCGATCACCAGCGAGAAGATCAACGGGATGGCGATCGTCGGCGACGCGTTCGCCAGGCCCATGGTGCGCGCGCTCGAGGCGGAGCCGGATCGCTTCGACCTGTCCAGCCTCGAAGCCGTGGTCTCCTCGGGCGCGATGTGGAGTGCCGAAGTCAAGCGCGAGTTCCTGCGGTTCTGTCCGCCGGCGACGATCCTGACGGACAGCCTCGGGTCGTCCGAGTCGATCGGCATGGGCCGCTCGGACTCGACCGCCGGCGAGGCGACCGAAACGGCGTCCTTCGTGCTCGGCGACAACGCCTGCGTGATCGACGACGACGGCAACAGGGTCGAGCCGGGCTCGGGCGTGCTCGGGCGGATCGCCGTGACCGGTCACATTCCGGTCGGGTACTACAAGGACCCTGAGAAGACGGCGGCCATATTCACCGAAGTCGACGGCGTCCGCTACTCGATGGCGGGTGACTACGCCACCGTCGAGGCCGACGGCTCCCTCAAGCTCTATGGTCGCGGCTCCGTATGCATCAACAGCGGCGGCGAGAAGATCTTCCCCGAGGAAGTCGAGGAAGTGCTGAAGACCCACCCTTCGGTCCGCGACGCGGTGTGCGTAGGTGTCCCGGACGAACGCTTCGGCCAGGCGGTGACCGCGGTCGTCGAACTCGACGACTCGGAGGGTTACAGCGAACCGGACGTGATCGGTTGGGTGAAGCGCGAACTGGCGTCCTACAAGGCGCCGAAGCGCATCCTGGTGCGGGACACCGTGGGCCGGGCGGCGAACGGCAAGGCCGACTACAACGGCCTGCGGGACTGGGCCGTGTCCGAGCTAGCCTCGCGCGAGGCGGCGCGGTGAGTCAGTCCGCGAAGAAGAAGGTCGTCGTCCAACTGCCCGCCATTGCCAAGGCGGCCTCGGTCGACACGAGGTACGCGTTCGAACTCGAGGCGTTGCTGGAGATGGCGGAACTCGTCGAGGTGGCGGCGACGTCGGAAGAGGAGTTCCTGGCCGAAGCGTCGGACGCAGTGGCCGTCATCACGTCCTGGGGCTTTCGCATCAGCAGCTCGGTGGTCGCGGGTCTCAACGAGTGCATCGTGATCGGTGTGGGCAGCGTCGGCGTCGACATGGTCGATGTCGAGGCGGCCACGGAGGCCGGCATCGTGGTCACCAACGTGCCGGACGTCTTCATCGAGGAAGTGGCCGACCACACGATGGCCCTGGTCCTCGCGGGAGCCCGTCGGATGCGCGAGATGGACTCCATGGTCCGCCGCGGCGACTGGTTCAGGGGCCGGCCGCTCCTGAACGAAGTGCCGCGGCTATGGGGCCAGACTCTGGGCCTCGTCTCCTTCGGCAACGTGGCGCGGGCGGTGGCGCGGCGGGCCATGCCCTTCGGCATGAGGGTGATCGCGCACGATCCGTACGTCAGTGAGCTCAAGATGACCGGAGAGGGCGTCGAGCCGGTCAGCTTCGATGAACTTCTGGAGCGCTCCGACTACCTGTCGATGCACGCGCCGCTGAACGCTGAGACCAGGCACATGCTCTCGGGCCGCGAGTTCGCGGCGATGAAGGAGAGTGCGGTGGTGATCAACGCCGGCCGCGGACCGACGATCGACGAGGCGGCCCTGATCGCGGCGCTCGAGTCGGGCGGCATCGCCGCCGCGGCGCTCGACGTGCTGGAGCAGGAGCCTCCGGCCACGGACAATCCCCTGCTGGGCATGGACAACGTGATCCTGACCCCTCACGTGGCTTCAGCCACGACCCGGATGCGGCCGGTGACCCGGCGGCGCGTCGGGCGCGAGGTATCGCTGGCGCTGCGCGGCCGCTGGCCGATGAGCTGCGTTAACCCTACGGTGCTGCCGCGGGTCGCGCTGGAGCGCTGGCAGCCGGTGCCGATGGAGCGCGGTCCGAACCGCTAGTCGCGGGATCGCGGCGTACTGAACCAGTCCAGTCGGCCGCAGTAGGGCTCGATCTCGTTCCAGGACGTGATGTCGAGGTGCACGCAAGCGACCGCTGCGGTGACGAAGCGTGGAGGGTCGTCACCTGTCAGGCGGCGGACGAGTTCCGCGCAGGTCGGCTGGTGGCCGACGATGAGGATCGAGTGCGCATTGTCGGCCTGATCGCGCAGGAGGTCGATCACGCTGCCCGGCGAGGCGAGGTAGAGCGAAGGCTCCAGGATCGTGGTGCGGTTCCAGTTGCCCGCCGCGACCGCCAGTTCGATTGTCTGCCGCGTACGCACGGCGGACGAACAGAGGATCCGGTCAGGCAGAGCCCGCCGCTCGGCGAGTCTCCGGCCCATGGTCTTGGCGGCCTTGAGGCCCCGGGCGTTCAGGGGCCGCTCGTGGTCGACTCCGCCGTAAGCGGCGCTCCAGTCCGACTTCGCGTGCCGTAGCACGTAGAGAACGCGCACTGCAGGCGACGCTAGCACCCTGTCGCCCACTGGGTGCGACGGGAAGGGCCTGTAGCATTCAGCGAGGATGCAGCGTGCGGATCGATGGCGCCGGGCGGTGTCGCTCGCCCTTCTCGGCTTCGCGGTGGCGATAGCTGCCGAGGCGCAGGCGGAGGAGCGGCCGTCCGGCCCGGTGGCAAGTCTCAACGTCGAGACGTTCGACTTCGCCTGGCGAAAGATCGCCGACACGTTCTGGGACGAGTCGATGGGCGGCGTCGACTGGCAGGCGGTCGGCGATGAGCTGCGGCCGCGGGCCCGTGATGCAGCGGACAACGCAGAACTGCGCCTCGTTCTGCAGAACATGCTCTCCCGCCTGGGCCAGTCTCACTTTGGCATTCTGCCGGGGAGCGGGTCGATCGAGAGTTCGTCGTCGGACGACTCGGGCAAGACGGACGGATGCACAAAGGCGTTGATCCGGGCCGTAGCGGGCGATGGCGGTTCTGCCGCGTCAGACGCAGGTCCCGGATTCGATGTCCGCTTCATCGACTCGACGCCCGTTGTGAGCCGGGTCGACCCCAATTCTCCTGCGGACCGCCAGGGCCTTCGCACCGGCCTCGAGGTGGTTCGGGTCGAGGACCAGAACCTCGCGGAGCTCGCGGGCTGCCTCGAGCTCGACTCCCTCGATTCGCCGGTCGCGGGGATGGTCCGGTCGCGGGTCCTCGAGGGTCTGCTCTATGGAGACGCCGGCGAACCGGTTGCGGTCGAGTTCGCGGACCTCGCGGGCGATCGGTCCGAATTCGTTTTCGAGCGAGCCCACCATCCCGACGCGATCGAGATGGGTTTCGGCAACCTGCCGCCCATGCGGTACCTGTTCGAGACCGACGTGCTGGAAACCGACGCTGGCCGGGTGCTGGCGGTGCGCTTCAACGTGTGGCTGATTCCGGTGGTTGGGGCGTTCGAGGCCGCGCTCTACGGCGAGCCCGCCGAAGGTGCGCCGGCCGTCGACGGAGTGCTGATTGACGTGCGAGGCAATCCCGGCGGAGTTGCCGGGACAGCCGTCAGTGTCGCCGGTTACCTGCTCAGGGAGAAAGTCGTGCTGGGCAGGATGAAGAACCGGAGCACCGAGCTGAACCTGCCCGTCTTCCCGCGGCAGATCTCGAGCGCCAACAAGAGGATCGAGGGATTCGCGGGCCCGGTCGCGGTGCTGATCGACGGCGGCAGCGCCAGCACGAGTGAGATCTTCGCCGCCGGCCTCCAGGATCATGGGCGGGCCAGGCTGTTTGGCGGGCCGACTGCCGGTGCTGCGCTGCCATCGATCATCGAGCGGATGCCGAACGGCGATCTGCTGATGCGTGCGATCGCGGACTTCGAGCGGCCCAGCGGCGAACGGGTCGAGGGCAGACCGGTTCAGCCGGAATCTTCGGTGCCGCTCACCCGCGAGGGGCTTTTCGCCGGAAAGGACGAGCCGCGCGAGGCGGCGCTGGCCTGGATCGTCTCTGAACTCGAAGGGGATGGCGGATGAACATCAGCCTTTGGAGCGAGGGAGTCAGTCTAGGCCGGTTCGGCAGCGAGGGCGCGCTCGGCCCGCCCTGGTTGTGCGTGGTCGCGGGCCTTCTGCTCCTCTTCCTGGGGCGTCAGCTCTACACCGCGTTAATCGGTCTGGTCGGCTTCTTCGTCGTCTACGGCATTCCGCAGGACCTGCTGTCCCTGACAAGCGAGATCCGGCTGCTGATGGCGGTCGGCGTAGGCGTTCTCGCCGCGTTGCTTGCCTTCATCGTGCGCAAGGTCGCGGTTGCCCTCGCGGGGGCCCTGCTGGGGGCCGGGGCGACGCTGTGGGCGATCAGCTTCTACGGCGTCCGGTGGGACGTTCTGTGGTGGATCGTGATCGCGGCGGCCGCAGTGCTCGGTGCGTGGGTGCTTCGCGTCGTCTTCGAGACGGCGCTGATCGTCGTTTCGTCGTTCATCGGCGCCCTGCTGATCATGGCGGCGGTCGGCCTCGAAGGGCTGCCCGCGCATGCCGGTGTCGCGTTGCTGATCGTGGTCGGCGTCGCGTTCCAGATGAGAAGGCGGCGTGCGGCGGACAGGGACGCGAAGAAGGCAGCCGCCGGCTAGGGGTAGCCGCGGTGCGTAGAAGCCTGCTGCTAGCCGTTCTGGCCGCGCTGGCCGGACTCGGCGCCGACGCCCGCGCTCAGGAGCCGGCCGGGTCATGCACAGGCGATGGCACGACCCTCTGCCTGAATGAGGACCGCTTTCGCGTCGCCGTGCGGTGGGAGAACGCGGCAGGCGAGTCCGGCGACGGTCAGGCGGCGCAGCTCACCGGAGACACCGGCTACTTCTGGTTCTTCAGCGAGAACAACGTCGAGGTCGTGATCAAGGTGCTGAATGGCTGCGACATCGGCGACGGGGCCTACTGGGTCTTCATCGGGGGCTTGACCGACCTGGGGGTCGAGGTCGAGGTCGAGGACGTCGAGGCGGCGGAGACGAAGACCTACGTCAACGAACTGGGCACGCTCTTCGTGCCGGTGTCCGACACGGCGGCCTTCCTGACCTGTCCTTGACGCGGCGAGCTATCGCCCCGAACTCCGTCGCAGGCGTCGTGTTTCGGCCCATCCCGTCCTCGCCCAGGAGCTTTCGCCGCAGACTCGTTTCCCTGCGTTCTACGGCGCAAGCTTCTGGCCCTTGGGACGATTGGGCATTGTCACGGCGAACTTGCCGGTGCCGGCCGCGGTGGCGGCTCCGGCGGAGACGGTCAGCAGCGTCGCCTGTCCCGGGCGGAGGCTCAGGGCGCCGGCGGGGTTGCGAATCTCGAGGTCGCCTTCCAGAGCGAGGACGATCCGCACGCCGTCGTCGGCGGGAAGCGGCGCCGGGCTGCGACCCGCGACGTCCAGAACGTCGAGCCGGAAGTCCGCCACGGGCGGCGTGAAGGCGGTGCGCCGGCCCCAGGGCAGTTCCTCGACTTCGGGTTCCAGGTTGGCGTTCTCCGCGGCCTCATAGTCGAGGATGTCGAGGAGAGCAGCGGCGTCGACGCGCTTGGACGTCAACCCGAGGCGCAGGACGTTGTCGGAGTTCGCCATGACCTCGACCCCCGAGCCCTCCAGGTAGCTGTGAGGCACGCCCGGTCCGGTGAAGAGCGCCTGCCCCGGCTCAAGGTGGACCAGCCGCAGGATCAGGGGCGCGAGAACCAGCGGATCTTCGGGATGGAAGGCGGCAATCCGGTCGATCCAGCGCAACGCGTCCTGTCGTTCCGCGTTGGCCTCCTCGGCGCCGAGCCTGGCGGCGCGAGTGACTCCGGCGGCAAGTCCCGTTCCCGCACATGCCCTCAACGCGGCAAGCAGCGGCCGGTAGGCGGTCGCTCCCTCCGACTCGAGGCGCCTGACGTGCGGTTCGAGTTCATCCAGTGCAAGGGCGCCGAGCAGGCCGGCGGCTTCCAGGGGCGGCCGGAAGCCGGAGAGGGCGGAGAACGGCGTGAGCGCGTAGAGCAACTCCGGCTTGTGGTTCGGATCCCGGTAGTTGCCAGACGGGCCGGCCGCGAAGCCGCGAGCGGCCTGCTCGCGGCTCGGATGGGCCTGAATCGACAACGGTCTGGCTGCCGAAAGGACCTTGGTCAGGAAGGGCATCGCGGAGTCGCTGCCCAGGACCTCGACCGGCCGCTCGGCGATCAACCGGTCGAGCGGAATCGAGCTGGCGCCGCCTGATTCGAGGAGAACGTCGGCCGGTGCGTCCGGATGGGCTCCGAACCACAGCTCGGCCTCGGGACGTCCTGTTGGTTTGCGGCCGCAAAGACGAGGGATGAAGTCGAGCGTGCCCCAGTCGTAGTTCCGGACGCGCGGCAGAAGCCGGAGGGGTCGGTCGAGCGGCGTCACGGTGTGCCGGACCCTTCAACCCAGGCGCGGGCCTCTGCTTCCGTGTCGATGTCGACCAGCGGCAGCTCCGAGTCGAGTTCCACCTCATTGACTCGTGGGGCAAGTTCGCGCAGCAGGGGACGCGCGCCCTCGTCGCCTCGCAGGTCTTCCAGGCGGGCGAACCAGTCGCGGCCAAACGTGGCAGGAGCGCCGCGCCGGCCCCGGTAGGTCGGCACGACGATCGAGCCGGGTCCGTCGAACGCGCCGAGCAGCCGGTCGATCACGGCCGCGTTGAGACCGGGCTGGTCGACCGGCAGGAACATGGCGCCCTCGGCATCGTCCGCGACGGAGGCCAGACCGCAACGGACCGATCCGCTCTGGCCGTCGGCGTAGGACGGGTTGTGGACTGCCCGCAGGTCGAGGTCCTTGACTTCCGACTGCACGCGCTCCGCCGCATAGCCGGTGACGACGACCACTTCCCCGAGGCCGGACGTGAGCGCCGCGCGACAGGTTCGGCGGACCAGGCTCTCGCCGTCGACCCGGTAGAGCTGCTTCGGTTTGTTCGCGCCGGTCTCGAACCGGGTCGAGAGCCCGGCGGCGAGGACGACGCCGGAAACCGGACCGGTCATGGCTTTCCGGCGGCCTGCCTGCCGTTTCGCACGGCGACGAGTTCGGCGGCGATCGCCATCGCGATCTCCTCGGGCTTGCGGCCGCCGAGATCGAGACCGATCGGCGCGTGGATCCGGTCGATCAGCTCATCCGCCAGGCCGGCTTCGCGAAGCGCCGCGACCCGTTTCGCGTGGGTGCGCGAGGAACCCAGGGCGCCGACGTAGCGGACTCCGGCTTCCAGAGCGACCTGCAGCGCCGGGTTGTCCAGCTTCTCGTCGTGCGTGAGGAAGACGCAGTAGGTGTTGGCGTGGAGCGGCACCCGGGCCAGGTAGTCCGACGGCCACTCGACGACGAGTTCGTCGGCGTGGGGGAAGCGCTCGGCGGTAGCGAAGGCCGAACGGGCGTCGACGACGACGGTGCGGAAGCCGAGACGGCGCGCGAAGTGGACCAGGTGGATCGCGACGTGGACGGCGCCGACGATGAACAACTGGGGCAGCGGCTCGAAGGTCTCGACGAAGACCTCGATGCCCTCGATCTCGCGCAGACCCGTGGCCGGCAGAGTCGCCGCCGTGACGAGGGCCAGAGCTTCCCGATCCAGGGCGGCTTCGCCCAGCGCTCCTTCCGCCCGGCCGTCCGGCCACACGAGCATGCGCGCTCCAAGCCCGCCGTCGTCGGCGCGGGTGAACGCGACCACCCGCTCGCCCGCGAGCAGGGACCGGCGGAGGGACTCGAAACCCATCGGGGCGAGCCTCCCGCCTCAGCCGTCGATGCGTTCGACCAGCACCTCGACCTCGCCGCCGCACGTCAGTCCGACGGACCACGCCTGCTCGTCCGAGATGCCGTAGCTGAGCCGCTTCGGCAGGCCGTCCTCCAGCACCGACTGGGCCTCCTCGATCACCGCGCCCTCGATGCAGCCGCCGCTGACCGAGCCGGCGATGCTCCCGGTGTCGGATACGGCCATCTTCGAGCCGAGGGGCCGCGGCGAGGAGCCGACGGTGCGGATCACGGTCGCGACGGCCACGCGTCGGCCGTCCGCGCGCCAGCGGTCCACGTCGGGGAGGATGTCCAGCACGGGCCGGATTCTACTCCCTCGCCCCGGGGCTATAGTGACCTGAAGGAGGTGCGGAGCGATGAAGATGCGCCGATCGGGGATGACGTTCTGGTTGGCTTCGGCCCTGCTCCTGGCTGGCTGTGCCGTGCGCATTGGCGAAGGAGCGCCGGAGCCCGAACCCGAGCCGGTGACCGCCCGCAACCAGCCCGGCACGGGCATGGGCCTCTACGAGCCGGAGCAGCACGAGCTGTACGACGGTCGCTTCGTCATCGTGGGCACTGACGTCCACCAGGTCGGCCGGCTGGACGACGAGTCGCCCTGGGACCACATGGGCGACGACGCGAGCAACGTGGCGCCGGTCGGTGGCGAGATCCTGATCGACGTCGACGAGATCGCCAACACGGGCACGTTCCGGGCTGAGCTGCAGCTTCCGGAAGGCGAGTACGTCGTCGAACTGGACCGCTTCTACGAGTTCTCGCCGTGCCAGGACGGCGGCATCGCGGCCTACCTGTTCGAGCACGGCGACGCCGGCTGCGGCGACTCGAACTGGCCGAAGAGTCTCCTCTACGTCGCCGGCTGGGGCTACGGCCACGCGACCCTCGACGGCGAGGAGCTGTACAGCGACTACCAGATCCACTTCATGGTCACGCAGGGAATGCGCAACCGCGAGACGCTGCAGGTGCAACTCGAACCGACCGAAGGCCCCGCCGGAGCGGTCAACCCCGCGGCCCAGCAACTCGACTTCTACATCCGCAGCCCCGAAAACAACGACGCCAACCACCCCAACCGCGAGGTCTTCGACCACTTCTTCGCCATGGCGGTGACCTGGAAGTAGTGAGACAAACCGGCCCGTGAGTCGTCTCCTCTTCTTCATTGCTTTCGGGATCAGCGTCCTGCCTACGGCTGCGTCCGCTGAGATGCGGCTGCTCGATACGCCTGCGGCGGAGATGAGCAGCAGCTATGCCCTGAACGCGGGACCCGATGGGACGATCGTCCTCAGTTGGGTTGAGCGCCTGGGCGAGGGCGGCCATGCGCTTCGGTTCGCGGAGTTGCAAGGTGAGAAGTGGGGGCCCGCGACAACCATCGCCAGGGGCAAGAACTGGTTCGTCAACTGGATCGACCACCCCGCGGTCGTCCAGTTGCCCGGCGACCGGCTGGCGGCGCACTGGCTGGTTCACGACGAGGATCGGGAGGGCGACTACGGCTACGGCATCCGGCTGGCGTTCTCGGAGGACCGGGGCGAGACCTGGCGAGAAGTGTTCCAGGCGAGTGGCGACGGCGTTGACGGGTATGCCGGATTCGTGGCGTACGCCCGGGTCGCGGACGGGTTCGAGATGGTCTACCTGTCTACCGTCGGTGACGACGAGGCGGCGCCGACCGCCGCGGGACATGGCGAGGCGGAGCCGCGGATGGCTCTTCGGTCAGCGCGTTTCGATGCAGCCGGCGCGCTGGTGGGCGACCGCGAGGTGGACGCCGATGTGTGCAGTTGCTGCACGACGGCGATGGCGCCGAGTTCGGACGGCCTGTTTCTGGCCTTTCGCGACCGCCGGGAAGGGGAGTTCCGGGACATCTCCTTCGCCCGTCTCCGGGACGAACGATGGAGCAGTCCGAAACTCGTCCACCGCGACGGCTGGCGCATCCGGGGTTGTCCGACGAACGGCCCGGCCCTGGCTTCGAGTGCATCAGGCCCGGCAGTCGCCTGGTTCACCGCCGCCGGCGGCGAGTCGAAGGTGCTGGCTGCCTTCTGGAACACCACAGAGCAACGGTTCGACGATCCAATCCGAATCGATTACGGGTCCCCACGCGGCTGGGCCGGCGTCGCCACTCTAGAAGACGGCAGCGCCGCGGTCAGTTGGGTCGAGCGCTCAGAGTCCGGTCACTTCGAACTGCGAGTCCGCCGTGTCAGCCAGGACGAAGGCGCCGGTACGCCACTCACCGTAGCGCCGGTGCCCGCCGGCCGTAGCGCCGTCGGCGTGCCCAAGCTCGCCCGTAGCGAAGGCCGCCTGGTCTTCGCCTGGCGGGACGGCGGCGTACGCACCGCCGCAATACCCGCCTCGATTTTGGACTAGTCGCCCGCTCCGGTGGCGGCGCCGGCCGCTGCGTGCTGTTCGTAGTCCTCTTCGGACAGGAAGACGAAGTTGGTCCAGCCGATCGCCATGTCGTCGACGGTTCGGTTGCCCCAGCCGACCCAGGCGGTCGGGTCGGGGTTGTAGGGGTTGTTCTCCGAGTTGTCGTGGTACGACGTCACGTGCAGGACGGTGCCGGCGGGGAAGACCGGCGGGTGCTTGTACGGGTAGGCGATCTGCCAGTTGAAGTCGTAGTTCTGAATGCGGGTGAGCAGTTCGCGGCGGCCGTCGGCGTGGATCGCCTCGAGCTCCATGCCCTTGCCCCGGTAGTGCATGTGGGCCTGGAAGCTGATCAACTGGATCGGCCGGTCGAGGACGCGGTAGCCGTCGTGGCGGACGTTGTCGGCGCCGGGCGGGATGGAGAGTTCGTTGTTGCGCCAGCCGCGGTTGCTGGGCAGGCCGGCGAAGAGCCGGGTGGAGACGATCCGGTGTTTCGGCACGACGCCGCGGGGGTAGAAGCCGAAACCGACCCGCTGGCGGTCGCGGATCACCTCGCCGATCGAGTGGTAGTGGCCGCTGAAGCGGATCTTCGCTCCGGCCATCAGCAGCTTGCCGGTGTTGTCGGCGTAGACGTCGCCGGTGTTACCGACCGCGTACTCGATCAGCAGCGAGCCGACGGGGTTGCCCTCGGCGTCGCGGCGGTTGGGGTCGTCGTCGCGCTCGAAGAAGTCCTCGCCTACGTACTCCGCGTCGTCCTGGATCGCGTAGACCATCGTGTGGTGGACGGTCGCGCGGCCGGCCTTGCTCGGCTTGACCTCGATCCAGCGGATGTAGCGGTCCTCGGTGAGGCCGGTGTCGGCGATGAAGTTGACGAACAGGTCGGGGCCCTCGGCCGGCACCACCATGTCCTCCTGCATCTCGACGACCAGGTCGGGCTCGCCGTACTCCCAGGCGTCGCCGGACGGCCACTCGATCTGCGGCGGCAGGTCGGAGGGGTTGCCGCGCGGAGCGCCGCCGTCGACCCAGGCCGTGACCAGGGCGATTTCCTCGTCGCTCAGGCTCGGATCCGGTTCGTAGACGCCGATCGTCCGGTCGATGTGCCAGGGCGGCATCTGCCGGGACTCGACCCGGCGCTTGATGGACCGCGCCCAGGGCCGGATCTGCTCGTAGCTGAGGAGCGACATCGGCGCCGCGGTTTCGGGGCGATGGCAGCGCTGACATGAACGCTGGAAGATCGGTGCGATGTCGCGGCTGAAGGTCGGCGTATCGCCGTCGGCCGCCGCAGCCGGAGGAGCGGCCGGAACGGCAAGGAGGGCGAGCAGCGGAATCGCGGCTGTCGTCAGGGTTCCGAGAGTCCGGTTCATGGTTGGCTCCTCGTGCTGGCCGGTGCGGGTGTGAGGCAGACGCCTTGCTCGGCGGCGGCGGTGTCGACCTGCTTCGCCCGGCGATAGGCCATGGAGATGTTCTCGATCAGGTACAGGGTATCGATTCCGCCCCGTTCCGTCGTCTGCTTCGTGTTTTCGCCCACGGTGACCGACCAGCTCAGGTTGCCCTCGTAGTCGGCTGGCAGGACGATCAGGCAGACGTTGCGCTGCCGCCCGGGCTCGAAGACGGTCGGCTGGCCGCGGTCGGCCGGCCCCGGGTCGAAGCGGTTCGCCTCGCCCGCCGGGATCTCGACCGCCACCGAGTTGTGGTTGTAGTAGCCGAACACCAGAACGGCCGTGCCGTCGTCGTTCGGTACGTAGCCCTCGTAGACCGGGTAGATGGGCCGGGTCGGCTGCGCCCAGGTTGCCGCAGCGAGCGTGGCGCCGAGCACCAGGAACACAGGCAGCGCCGCGGGTATCGACAGTGCCTTCTTCATGGCTCGATCAGGCCGCGGGGTAGGTGTATCCCGCCTGGAGGCCCAGCGGGATGCCCAGTAACCAGTAGCCGATCAGGAAGATCGTCCAGGTGATGAGCAGGGTGACGGCGTACGGGATCATCAGCGACAGGACGGTGCCGATGCCCGCCTTCTTCGTGTAGCGCTGGCAGAAGACGACGACGAGCGGGAAGTAGGGCATGAGCGGCGTGACGATGTTCGTCACGCTGTCGCCGACCCGGTAGGCGGCCTGGGTCAGTTCGGGCGAGATGCCGAGGCTCATCAGCATCGGCACGAAGATGACGGAGAGGACGGCCCACTTGGCGGAGGCCGAGCCGACGAACAGGTTGACGACCGCCGACAGCAGAATGATCCCGACCACGGTCGCCTGGGCGGGCAGGCCGAGATCGCGCAGGAAGTTCGCGCCCTTGAGCGCGATCAGCAGGCCGACGTTCGAACTGCTGAAGGCGGCGATGAACTGGGCGGCGAAGAAGGCCATGACCAAGTAGTACGCCATCGTGCGCATCGCGTCGCTCATGCCGTCGACGATGTCCCGGTGGGTCTTCACCGTGCCGGCGACGTAGCCGTGGACGACGCCGGGAATCAGGAAGAACACGAAGATCAGGGGCACCAGCATCTGCATCAGCGGCGCCGAGAACGCGGTCAGCTCGCCGGCCTCGCTGCGAAGCGGCGACGTCTCGGGCCAGGCCCAGAGCAGCAGGACGACCAGGCCGACCATCAGGGACCCCATGCCGGCCAGGAAACCGAGACGGTCCCTTCGGCTCGGCTCCTCCATCTTCGGCATCTCTTCCGGGTCGCCGTCGATCTCGGTGCCGCGGAGCCTCGGCTCGATCACCCGGTCGGTCAGGTACCAGCCGACGGCGACCACGAGGATGGAGGACAGCGCGGTGAACAGGAGGTTGCAGAGCGGGTTCACCAGGACCTCGGGATCGAGGATCTGGGCCGCGGACTGCGTGAAGCCCTGGAGCAGGGGATCGATGCCCGAGGGGATGAAGTTGGCCGAGAAGCCGCCCGACACGCCGGCGAAGGCGGCCGCGATGCCGGCGAGCGGATGGCGGCCAGCGGCGTAGAAGATGACCCCGCCGAGCGGGATGACGAGGACGTAGCCGGCGTCCGCCGCCGTGTGACTGACGATCGAGGCGAGGATCAGCATCGGGGTCAGCAGGCTCTTCGGCGTGAAGCCGAGGATCAGGCGCAGGCCGGTGTTGATGAACCCCGTCTTCTCGGCCACGCCGACGCCGAGGAGCGCGACCAGCACGACGCCCAGCGGCGCGAACCCGGTGAACGTCGTCACCAGCCGCGCCATGAACGTCGCCAGCGCCTCGCCTGTGAGCTGGTTCTGGATCCGGACCGGCTCGCCTGTGACCGGGTGGATGTCCGCGAACTGGATCGGCGCCAGCAGCACCGAAGCGATCCAGGTCAGGAACAGCAGCAGCAGGAAGAGGATCGCCGGGTCGGGCAGCTTGTTGCCGACGACCTCGATGGCGTTCAGAAACCGGTTGAGAAGTCCCTTCGGCTTGCCGTTGTCGGCCTGTTGCGCCTCGTCGCCTGCCTTCGCCATACGCCGGCTCCTCTCCCGGTCAACCTGCCCTGGACGGAAGCGTCATCTTACTGGGTGCGCCGGCCTGTAGCCGCGGGTCTTCTGACCCGCGGAAAAGGAGACGCGAGCCGCGAAGCGGCGAGCGCGAGACTCAGACCACGATCCGACCCACCCGCTCCACGAACCAGAACGCCGCGATGATCCCGGTGGCGTAGATCGGCGTTCGCAGGACGAGTTCCGGCATGACGATGCCGACTCGCTTGACGACGGCGAGGAGGGCGAGCACCACGGCGACGAGCATCAACTGGCCGACCTCGACGCCGACGTTGAACAGGAACAGGGCGAGGGCGATCGCCCGCTGCGGCAGACCGATCTCGGCCAGGGCACCGGCGAAGCCGAAGCCGTGCAGCAGGCCGAAGGCGAACGCGATGAGCCAGGGGCTCTTCGTCGTGATCGGCGACCGCTCCTCCTCGGGACGCAGCAGCTCGACCGCCAGGAACAGGATCGAGAGGGCGATCACCGCCTCGACCGGCGCTATGGAGAGCTTGACCACGTCGAGCGACGACAGCGCCAGGGTGATGCTGTGGGCGACCGTGAACGAGGTGATGACGCCGACCAGGCGCCACGGGCTTCGGACGTAGAAGAGCAGGCCGATGACGAACAGGATGTGGTCGAAGCCGAACAACAGGTGCTCGACGCCGAGCCGGAAGTAGGGCAGGGCGTTGCTGGCCGCTTCCCGGTCCACGGTCACCGAGGGCGCTTCCGGCCGGAGCAGTTCGGTGAGACTGTCGCCGTTGACGAAGCTCATCCGGAGCAGGACGTCCGTCAGCGTCCGTTCCAGGCCGGCGACGGTGACGATGTCGCCGTGGAAGATGCGGTCCGGATCACCGTCCGCGGCCTCGCACTCCACGGTCCAGCGTTCGACCAGGGCGCCGGCCAGGTACTCGGGC
Organism: Holophagales bacterium; assembly: GCA_009845425.1. Lineage (GTDB taxonomy): Bacteria > Acidobacteriota > Thermoanaerobaculia > Multivoradales > Multivoraceae > Multivorans. The sequence goes on along the minus strand of VXZQ01000004.1, from coordinate 1,386 downwards.
GCCTGCCGCGCGGTCTCCGTGCAGTGTTCCGGCAGCGCCGGGTCGAGCAGGAGCAGGAGCGCGCCGCGGCGGGGCTGCTTCCAGACGACCTCGAAGGTCCCCGGTTCGCTCTCGTTCAGCTCGAGGTAGCCGGGACGAACTTCGTGGGCGCTCGCGGGAACCGCCGCCACGAGCAGCCAGGTGAGAGTCGCTAGCGCCGGGAGCAGGCGGCCACTGGGGCGGTTCAGGGCTCTTCTCCCGCCGCGTCCGCGTCCGTACCGCCCTCCAGCTCCGAGACGAAGTCGATTTCGTCGATCTCGACCCGGTAGCGTTCTCGCAGACGCTCGTGCGCGGCCCGGTTCGCCGCGTCGCGGGCGTCGCGCTGGGCGTCGTCCAGCACGCGCCGGCGCACCTCCTCGAACAACGCCGGCTGCGCCTCCGTGCGGACGGACAGCCGGACGAGATGGTAGCCGTAGGCTGACTCGACCGGCCCCGCCCACTCGCCGAGGGGCAAGGTCTCGAGCGCGTCCACGAACGCGCCGCCGAACAGTTCGGCGAGATCTTCGGCGGTCCGGCGTCCGTACTCGCGGCGTAGCATGAAGGGATCGCCCAGCCGCCGCCAGAGTGTGTTCTCGGGCGCTGCGTCGTTTCCCTCGGCGCGGAGTTGTTCGAGGATCTCCGTGGCGGCGCTCATCGCTTCCTCGTCGCTGCCGCGGCGGTCTGGGCTGACGTAGACGTGGCGGAGGGTGAAGCGCCGCGGTTCCCCGTAACGCTCCGCGTTCTCTTCGAAGTACTGCTGGAGTTCAGCGTCCGACACCGCGGCCGTGCCCACCGTGTCCTCGATCACGAAGGACATCTTCTGGGCCAGACGGCGGCGGACGATCGTGTCGTCCTGGTCGAGACCCATGCGTGCGGCTTCGCGTACCAGGATCTCCTCCCGGACGTGGTCGTCGATCAGTGAGTCGAGTTCCGCCACGGTCGGCAGCCGGCCGATTTGCGCGCTCCAGAGGTCGGCCAGCCGGATCACCTGCGCTCGCGTGACGACGATGTTCCGGCCTTCGGAATCGAAGACCCCGCCGCCTAGCGCGTCGAGCGCGAACACGGCGATGCCGATCGCCAGGAACACGAAGAGGGGATCGCGAACGAACCGTCGGAGTCGCGAGTCAGGCATGAGCGGGGAATACTACGCTCTCGGAGCTGACGGGCATGGAGCCCGAGAAGAGGAGCAGCGCGATGACGAAGGGGAAGAGGGCCTTGACTGTTGACTGTCGGTGCGCCGGCCTTCTGGCCGGCTGCCTCCTCATCACCCTCCTTTTCGCCCCCACCCCACCTGCCCCCGCCCCATCCGGCCCCCCCGCCCCCCCCCCGCCGCCGAAGGGGCGCATCGACGGCGACATCGGGTCGGGC
>VXZQ01000002.1 GCA_009845425.1 Holophagales bacterium | reverse complement strand
GCAACCAGGGGGTCCCCGCAACCAGGGGGTCCCCGCAACCAGGGGGTCCCCGCAATGCAATTCAAGAGCCCACGGCTCGCGCTCGCCCAGACGACTTACTCGCCTCAGGGCGCCAAGTTCCAATGCTTGCGAGCGTTCTTCACGGGAACTGTGCTGCCGGCCCGTGTGGCGGTCCAGTTTCTTGCACTGCTCGTTTTGGCGGCGTTGCCGGCCGTTGCGCAAGGGGGTGGCGAAAGCGACCCTTGCGCGGAGAACTACACGGACGAGTGCATGACGGTTACGGCAGAGAACCCTTCGGACGTTGAGTATCTCCAACAGTGGGGACTGCTTGGCCAGGAAGGGCTACCGAGTGGAGGTGGCTGGGAACCGGCTGGAGGAACTTGGGGAGGCACGCCGTACACACCCCCAAGCCGCGACGTGATCGAGGGAACTCCGCGGGGAATGGCGCAAGATGTGTACTGCACAGGAGTAGTAGCACTTGACGGCCCCGCATTCGTTGCAGGCCTGATATCCACTATCGATGAGAGCAAGAGCTTAAGGAGGTTGCCCCGCAGGCTTCGGAGGGGCATCGAAGTGGCTGCGGGCGCTGTTGAGGTCGCCGTGCGCGGGTGCGAATAGGCCGCTGTACCTAGATCTGTCGATCTGGCATGGAACTGGCCGCCTTGAAGCGGGTGCCGGTTTTTTGGCTAGGACGTGGCCGCCTCCGGCCGGTCCTAGCCGTGGCCGGTACGTTGCTTGTTTCCGCAATCCCGGCTGCTTCGCAAGTCGCTCCGGAGTTCGGGCGCATGATCGTCCTCGGGGCGAGTGGTGAACCCGCTGCCGAAGCCACAGTCACGGTGCTTCGCTCGCCGACGGAGCACATGGTCGCTTCCGGAGCGGTGCCCACGTGGGAAGAGAGCCCCGAGCGGAGGACGGCGGCGATCCTGCTGCGGACCACGACCACCGCGGAGGGCGTTGTCAGAGATGCCCTGCCCCAGCTTCGCGGCCTTGCTGTGGTCGTCGACCATCCCATGCACCTGCCGTTCTCGGGCTGGTATCCGAACGAGGCTCTGCCTGACGTCATCAGACTCCAGGCCGGGCGAGTGGCGACGGGCGTTGTCCAGGAGAGCGGGAGCGGTGAGCCGGTAGCAGGAGCGGAGGTCTGCGCTTTCTGGCGGGGTCCGGACTTACTGGGTTCCTTCGCTCCCGAATGGCGGTGCGTCGAGAGCGGCGAAGGAGGCCGCTTCAAGCTTGCCGGCTTGCCGGCCGCGGCCCTCGATGCTACGGCCGAGGCCTTCGGTTTCGAAACGGATGCTCGAACCATCGCGGAAGGACGTGGGGCTACCCGAGTCCTCTTCGAGCTCGTAGCCAAGAACCAGGCGGTCGGCGAGGTTGAGGCCAGCCCGGCGTCGGCCGGTTTGGTTCGCGTCCAGCTCGTCGGACCCGGCGGCGAAGCGATACGGAACTTCACCATGCGAGTTCATGCTGTAGGCCGAATCGGCAGCGCCTCGCACGAGATCGAGGACGCGGAGGGCCGGGTGTCTGTGCCGATCAGCGCCGCCTATGCGAACGAGCGCGCGGTTGACGTTTCGTTTCAAGCCGCCGACTATCTCCAGTCTCCCTTGATCCGCGTCGTGCCGGCACCTGGTGCGGAGGTCGACCTCGGCGTGATCGCATTGGACCGCGGTACGGTCGTGCAGGGGCGGCTCTTCGACGCGGCAGGCGCCGAACCCGCGGTCGGCTGTCTAGTCGAGCTACTCCCCGCAGGTTCCGGCGCCATCGGCGCGATCCTGAGGCCGGAACGGAATGTCGCAGTATCCGACTCGGAAGGCCGGTACCTGCTTGGCGGTCTCGAAGCGGGCCGTTACCACCTCCGTGTGCAGTGCCCTGGGGTGCCGGTTGCCGACCGGTTTCTGGCGCTGGGCACAAACGAGACGGCGGATCAAGGTGAATCGTGGCTGCATCCGGGCCGCCGTGTGGCCGTCCGGGTCAACGGTCTCGGCGGCGGCACGGTTCGGCTGCTTGACCGGTTCCGGGAGATTGCGGCGCCGGTCGTCGAGGCCGTGTTGGGGTCTTCCACGCGGACCGGGGCATCGCATCGCCGCGAAGAGCACGCGACTATGCGGGCAGACTTCGCGGCCGCGCCCGGCGTGTACCGGCTCGAAGTGGTCGACGGTTCCGGCCGATTGCGCGTGTCCCAGGAGATCAGGATCGCCGAGGGGCCGGCCGAGGTGCAGGTGGTGGACCTGATGCTGCAGACTCGCGCCATTCGTAGCGTCCTCTTCATGGGCGGCCGGCCGGTGGCGGGCGGGCGAGTGTCGTTCGGCAGCGTCTTCGATGCGTCGCGCAGCTCGATGAAGCTGGTGATCTCGACCTTGACCGACAGGGGAGAGAGCCGGCGCCTTCTGGGAGTGGGTGGCTCCGTTTCTCACAGAGTAAGTGCCAGCGTAGAGCTGGATGGTCTCTTCATGGTCGAGAACGCGCCGGTGGACCTGTTGTGGATGACCTGGGCCGCCGATGACGGAAGCAGGATCGGGCGGTTGTGGCCTGCCGATCCGTTGCCACTAATGGACCTGAGCGGTGTCCGGGTGACGGGTGAACTTCGCGGCGCGGACGGCGCTCCGGTGGGAGGGCAGGTCGCCGTCATCACAGACATCGGTCGCGCGGTGGCATACGCGGAAGTGGGTGACGACGGGCGGTTCCTGTTGCCGCCGGCGCCTCCGGGCTCTTATCGCATCAGGGCGGATGCTGGAGTGTCGCCGACGCTGATCCGGCAAGGCAGAAGTCGCCCGAGAGGGAGCGTGTCGAAGGACATCACACTTTCGACAGGGGGGGCTCCGCACCAGATGCTGATAGTCGACAACGACGGCCGTGGCACTGCTGAGGTCGACCTTCGGCGAGCCGACGGCAGCCCGGCCGCGGGCGCTTGGCTTCACTTCGTCAGTGCGGCAGGCGATGCGGTTGGCGGCGGTTTGGCGTCGGCGGCCGGGCAGATGACCCGAACGGTGCCTGCTGGTGAAGTGACCATTGTCTGGAACGACGCTGTGGCCTGCGTCGGCGGCGTCGGCTTGAGCGCCGAAGCAGGCCGCACCGCTGCGCTGCGGCAGTCGCTCCCGATGGGCCGCCTCGTCGAACTCCGTTGCCGGGCGTACGACTGCGCCGGTGAACCCCTCTCCTTCCTGAGTGTGACTACGAAGTCCGGCGCCGAGATCGCCAGCCACCTTAGCGGCGCTGGCGAGGGGGTCCGATTCTCCGAGTTCGGCCGGCTCGGTCTCGGTTGCGTGACTCCCGGCACATACGCAGTCTCCTTCTGGGCGGCAGGCCGGCGCTGGGGCACGGAAGTCAATGTCAGCAGCAAGGGGCCGGCAGGGGAGCCCGTGATCGTGAATGGCCGGGAAGCCGGGCTGTAGGTCGTGATTCCCGCTGGACCACGGAACTTGATTCCATGAGGGCGAATCTGTTGTCTGTCTCTGTTTGGTTTCGGAGGCCGCCTCAGCGGCGTACCCCAGAGGAGTTGCGCGAAGCCACTACAGGGAGGTCGCAATCGTGCGATAGAAAGCGATTAGGTCGCATAGCGGCGTGGGGTGACGTGACTCGCTTCCGTCGCGGGGTAGTGACGTTGTTGTTAGTTGTGCTGTTGCTTGGCGCGCCTGCTACAGCAGCGGCAGAATGCCGGTTCGTTCGTGCTCCCATACCGCAGCCATCGTTCCCGCATCCGGTGTTCCCCGGCTGTTTCGTGGTTCTGGTCGGCTGGTTGATTTGCTACGCCCGTGGAGGAGTCCCGACGCCTGACGATCCACCAGGATCACCGACAGTAGTGCCGGTCGAAGCTGTCTTCTGTCACTCGGGCGCCGGCTGACGACGCTGTTGTCCACAGTCTTGAAGAGACCGGGCCATTCCCGGTTCCTCGGGGTGGCGGCCTTTCCACGGTTCACGATCTTCCGAATAGCTCAAGCAGACCCAGGGTCAGGACCGGTACGTAGGTGATCAGCAGTACGCCGATGCCCAGAATCACAAGCGCAGGAACCGCGGCCCGATAGACCGCAAGCAGCGGCCGTTCGAAGCGGTAGGACGCCAGGAACAGGTTGAGGCCCACCGGCGGCGTCAGGTAGCCGAGCTCCAGGTTGGCGACGAAAATGATCCCGAGATGGATCGGGTCGACGCCGAACGCCAGACCGAGCGGGATGATCAGCGGCACGACGACGACGGTGGCCGAGAAGATGTCCATCAGGCAGCCGACCAGCAGCAGGAAGACGTTGAGCGCGAGCAGGAAGACGATCTTCGACTCGATGTTGTTCTGCACCAGCTCGACGAGAGCCTGAGCCGCCTGGGCGTCGACCAGCCAGCTCGTCAGACCCATGGCCGCCACCAAAATGATCAGCACGCCGCCTACCAGCACGGCGCATTGCCGGAAGACGGCCAGAAGGGGCTTGCCGAGCCTCACGTCGCGGTGCACCAGGCACTGGACAACGAAGGCGTAGAGAGCCGCCAACGCCGCGGTCTCGACCAGGGTCGCGTAGCCGCTGAAGAACGAACCAACGACCACGATAGGTAGCAGCAGCTCCCACTTGCCGCCCCAAAGCGCGCGCACGAACTCGCTGCACAGGAAGCGCTTCACTATCGGCGGCAACCGCTCCCAGACGACCGGCAGGAGTCGTCGGGCCACGGATGGGAACCGCTCCCAATTGACATTCCCGATCCCGCGGTCGTCCACTCCTGCCGAAGTACGGGCCCTGCCGGTTCCGCCGCGCAGGGCCTCCCTGACGCCCCAGAGCGCGATCAACGCGATCAGAAGGAGCCCTGGGACGATCCCGCCAATGAACAGGTCTTCGATCGGTACTTCGGCGACGATGCCGAAGAGGATCAGCGGCAAAGCCATCGGCAGCAGAAGGCCGAGCGAACCGGAGGCGGTAAGCAGGCCGAGCGAAAAGCGTTCACGGTAGCCATCGGCCGAAAGGGCGGTGAAGAGCACGCCGCCCAGCGCCAGGATCGTGACTCCCGAACCGCCCGTGAAGACGGTGAAGAACGCGCAGACGACGGCGCAGACCACCGGGGTGCTGCCCGGCACCCAGCCGAACAGGGCCCGAAACACCCTGAGCAGCCTCTCCGACGCCCCGCCCTCGGCGAGCAGGAATCCGGTCAGCGTGAACAGCGGGATCGCCGCCAGGGTCGGCGACACGGCGAGCCGGTAGCTCTCCGCCGGGACCGCCGCGAGCGGCACGAAGTCGGAAAGGAACAGGAACACCGCCGCACCGCCCAGAGCAGCGAAGATCGGGCCGCCAAGGAGAGTCGAAGCCAGGATAAGCACCAACCACGGCGTGGCCGCTCGATCAGCGAAGGAGTCCGCGTTGGCGCCGATCCACAGACCGAGCACGATGCCGAACCCGGCCAAAGCCCGGCCTGTCCACAGGTCCGACGATTTCCATGCTAGGCGCAGCGCAAGGATCGCGAAACCGACCGGCATGATCGCCTGGCCCGCCCAGACCGGCACTCCGGCCGCCATCTCGATGCCGCCCTCGCGCTCGATCTGGACCAGGTCGAGACTGGCCGTGCCCAGCAGGGTGGCGACCATCGCGCTGACGCCGCCGGTAAACACCGCGGCAACGGCCCGAAACCTGCCTTCCGGCAGGAAGTTGCCCGTGGCCAGGGCGAGCAGGCGTCCTTCTCTCGCCGCCAGGCCCGCTCCCAGGAACGCGATCCACAGGGTCAGGTGCTGCTCGAACGGAAGCGCGCCCGGAATGCCGGTGCCGAGCTGCCGGACGACGATCTCCGCCAGGGGCAGGAGCACCATCGCGCCGAGCAGGACGATCGAGACACTGTCCTCCAGCCGGTGGAGGAAGCGCACCGAGGCCCAGGGACGGACCGCGGCGTCGCTCTCAGTCAACCGAAGACTGCCGGCGATAAGCGTCCCGAACCGCCGTGGCTCGATCGAAGATCGCTTCCGGAACGGTGTTGCCCCGCATGCTGGCCGCGAAGTCGTTGGCGATCTCCACCCAGTCGTCCTCGACCTCGGTGCCCACGATCGGTACGACTTCCAGGCCCTGGCCGCCCATCAGCCCGACCGCCGTTTGCTCGATCGTGGGAATCGTCTCGAAGATCTGGTCCTCGGCCCGCTGACCGGCCTTGATCATCACCTTCCGGTCCTCTTCGGAGATCCGGTTCCATGCCCGCTTCGTGACGAGGATCGCCCCCATCATGGGAATCAGCGGAATGTCGGCGAAGTACTTGGCTTGCTTGAAGAACTGGACCTGCATCGCGTAGATCGGCGGTACGGCGAGCGCGTCGATCATGCCGGTCTGGAGCCCGGTCATCATGTCTGTTGCCGCGAGCGAGACGGGCTTGAAGCCGCCCTCGCGCCACCAGTTCGCCATGGCCTCATCGCCGGTCCAGGTGAAGATCTTGAGCCGCTGCATCTCCTCGACCGTGCGCGCCAGCTCGTTCGTGAAGAAGTGGACCTGGCCCACGTAGCCCCAGCCGAGAAGCACGAAGCCCTCCTCGTCCAGCGTCTCGCGCAGACCGGGGGTCAGCTCGCGCAGCACGTGGAACATCTCCTGTTCGTCGTGGAAGAACAGGGGGATCTCGAAGACGGTGAAGTCCTTCGAGATATCGGTCAGGCCACGGACGGACAGGGCGGCCGCGTGGTACTGGCCGATCTTCATCTTGCGCAGGATGTCCGGCTCGTCGCCCGCCACGCCGCCGGGGTAGATCGTGAGAGTGACCCGGCCGTCGGTACCGGTCTCCCAGTCCCTGCCCATCGTCTTGAAGAAGCCGTCCCAGGGCGAGCCGTCGGGCGAGAGCGTCGCCATCTTGATGGTGAAGTTCGCCGCTCCGGACGGTTGGGCAACGGCGGCCAGAAACAGGAACAGGACCACCATGTGCGAGAACCGGATGAACGCAGTCGTCTCTCGGATCGAGACATTCGTTCTGGGCCTCCTTGGCATCCTGGGCCTCCTTGGTGGCTGGCCGGAGTCGTGTTCGCAACGCCCCAGCCCTGCAACATTGGGGGACTGGCACTGTATCAACGGCCCGACGCCGGCGGGACAGCTCAGGACTCTCCCGTGGAAGATGAGCCTGAGGAGGCGGTGCGCATCGCAAGGCGGATGAGCGTCTCCGCCGATCCCTGCCGCTTACACCAACTTCGGCGCTCTTGCAGCGACCAGCCGCCCAACGGCCAGACCTGAGTTTGATCGAGCGCGAGCGCCCATTGGGACTCCTCGCTCCGGGGACTCCAGCGCAGGGTTGATGTAGCGTTTCCCTCGCTGGTCGGCTGCCTGATGGACATCTTCTCGGCCATGGTATGAACTGGAAGCGGTTGCAGAGCATCGCCGTCGTCTGGTCGGCGGTCTTCCTGGGGCTGGCGATCCTGACGATCGTCGGGGTCCAGCTCATCCCCCGAGACATTCCCGGCCTGGTCTGGGTCCTGCACGTGCTGGTGGCGGCCATTGGCTTCTTGTCGGGCATCGCGGCGACCCGGCGTCGGGCCGAGATCGACGTCGAGCGCTGGAAGCTGGTGGAAGATCCCGACCTCACGTCGGGCGAGCGGGAACATGCTCACCGCGAGGCCGAGTCCCGGTTGCGACGGGCGAGCGCCCAGTTCCTCCTCGCCGGCGTGACCCTTGGCGGCTGGCTCGCCTACCAGTTGCGCTCCGAGCGCCCTGAAGCGGGCGCGGCGGTCACTCGGGTTCTCGGCGGCGAGACGCCGGACGTTCCGTCCCCGGACCAGACCCTGACCGAGGCCCTCGCGGCCGAGCCCGTGTACACGCTGAGCCCCTCCGATCTGCTGATCGTGACGCCGCTGATCGCCTTCGGCCTCGGCATGCTGTGGGCGCGCTACCAGGCTGGTCGATCCGGTGAGCGGGGCAGCTCGTAGACCAGGAGGGGCGGCCGCGGATCGAAGTAGTTGTGATCGACGGTGACGTACGCGGAACCGTCCAGCACGGCGATATCAGACGATTCTCCGGCGTCGATGCCCCAGACGTCCAGGACCCGCCAGGCGATCGGATCGACTCGCAGGATGGAGGCGTAGTTCTCGGTTACGAGGTAGACGGACGAGGCGTCCGCGGTGATCCCGGAGACCAGCAGGCCGTCGGCGCTGCGTTCGGGCCGCAGGTAAGAGCCGAGATCGAGTTGGTGCCGATCGCCCGTGCCGAGATTCCAGATGTCGAGACCATCGTCCGCGGTGGCAAGGAGGTCGGTGCCGAACCGGGTGATTCCGGTGAACTCCAGGTTCTCGAGACCGTCCGGCAACGCCGTTGATTCGCCGGGTTGCCACCGCTCCTCGTCGTACCGCCACGACCTGAGGGCTCCCAACTCGCCGATGCCGAGGAGCCGGTTCCGGTCTACGGCAATGCCCTCCAGACGTCCCTGCCGCAAGATCAACGGGCCGCCCAGCAGGCGGCTCGCCGGTCGAGCCTCGACGCCCGTATGCGACAGCGTGAACAGCTCCGCCTGATCCGTGCTGACGTAGATGTGTTGACCGTCGACGTGGAGCCCGGAAGCCTGCTCCAGCGACTCCGGCAACGGGATCCGCTCCTTCGCTCTCAGGGCGCCGGAAAGGACCAGGGGTCCTGCGGTGGGGTCGGTCGGCAGATTGTCGGAGCCGACGTCTCCCAGAACGTCGAAGACGATGAAGATGCCGAATCGCGTGGTCGTCAGAACCAGGAGCAAGCCGACGAGGACCGCCGCCGCGATCGCCTTCTTCATCGCCGCCCCCGTGTCTGGTTGCTAGCGCAGCCGAGCCACCGTGGCGCCCCAACCACCCCCGCCCGGCCCGCCACTCCTGAACGAGACGACCCGCGGATCCCGCTCCAGCACCTTCCGAACGATCTGCCGCTGCACCCCGATGCCGCGCCCGTGGATGATCCGCACCTCCCGGAACCCCTTCTCGTACGCAGCATCCAGGTAGCTCTCGACGACATCCTTCACCTCGCGCGGCTGAAACGGATGCAGGTCCATCTCATCCCCGATGGGAACTTCTACGACATCGTCGGGTGTGAGTTCGTCTTCCGGGTTCATTTCTGAAGAGATAGGGGCTGATTTGTTCGAAGAGACTCGCGCAGTGAGGGGATCGGGAGGGGAGGCTCCCAGCGCGCTGGAGCCAAGCGACTTCCGACGACCTTACGGCAACCGCCATCCTGGCGAAGCGCCGGCGACCGAAGCGAGCGCTGACTTTCCTTCTACCGAGAGGGCGCGAGCGGCCGATGGGAGCCTCCCTCCCCGATCCCCTCACTGCTCCGCTCTAGCTAGAACAGCTTCAGCACGGCGATGAAGGCGCTCCAGCCGTCGTCCGGGCCTGCGAGGGCGTGGCCGATGTCCATGTTGACGACGGTGCCCCAGGGGCCGATGAAGGTGCCGACGATGCCGGCGCCGGCGAGGAGTTCGCGGTCGAGGCCGGAGGCGGGGTCGGTGGCCCAGGCGGCGTCGCCGACGAGGTCGATGCGGAAGATCTCGCCGAGTTCGAAGCCGTAGCTCACATGGGCCGCGGCGGCCCGTTCGGCCCGTACCTTGTCGCTCTGGTAGCCATGGACGTTGACGTCCGAGAAGAAGCCGAACTCGTACTTGCTGAAGCGGTCGAGATCGCTGCCGTCGACGTACTCGAGGGCGACGCCGAACTTCTGGAACTTCGGCAGATGCCAGGTCTTGGCAACGCCGACGTTCCAGAGCGTGTAGCTGTCCGGGGTCAGGTTGGCGGCGTCCAGGCCCCAGGGCTGCCACTCGTCGCGCAGGTTCCACGAGCCGCCGGCGACGAGCCGGTAGCCCGAGCGGATGTAGCGGACGATGGCGCCGACGCTGTGGCTCAGGTGGTCCGAGGGAAGAACGAAGTTCTCGCCGGTCTCGTCGGCGCGCTGGAAGTTGTTCCAGGACAGCTCGTAGCGGAGGTCGAGCTTGACGAAGCTGCCGAGCGGCCGGCCCAGGCTGAAGTCGATGTTCGGACGTAGCCGCTCGACGTTCTCCGTCGGCGATTCGACGCCTTCCCGGTAGAGCACGTCCTCACCGGCGAAGGCAAGCGCGAAGACGTCGACGCCCGCGTCCCAGCGGGAGCCGAACAGGCTCGGGTTGGCGATGTCGGCGAGGATGAGCGGCCCGGCGATGAACAGGTCGGCCTGGGTGCCCGTGCCCCGCCAGTCGAAGGACAGCCAGTTCACCCCGCCCAACGGCAGCGGACCGTCCTGGGCCTCGTCGTAGAAGGCGCCGCCGAGCAGGAACATCCGCGTCTTGTCTTCCTCCTTGACCACGCGTTCGCCGGTCTCCTGGTCTAGCTCCAGGTAGCGGAGGCCCACCTCCGTGTCGCGCACCATCGTCGCTTCGGAGGCCAGGGTCGCGTCGCGTCGCGTGTCGAAGTCGGCCGGGTTGATGCGGATGCCGGTCAACTCGATCTCCCGTTCGACGATCGTCGTCGCGTTCAGGACCGAGAACAACTGCTGGCCGATGACCCGGGTCGGCAGCCAGTAGGACGACCGCTCCCACGCCGCCGGCTGGCCGCCGGCGTCGACCGGGGTGTAGAACGTGGTCTCGTCGTTGGACAGCACGTCACCGGTCAGGCCGAGCTGAACCGCACGCGTCTTCACCCGCGCGTAGATCTCACGGTCCACCCAGACGGTGCCGCGGAACAGGCTGCGTCCCTCGGTCAGAGCCTCCGCCGGCTCGAAGTCGACAACCCATGTGTCTCGGCCTTCCACCGTCGCCGTGCCCCGCAGGCGGTAGCGGTACTCCCTGGTGAACGTGATCTCGGCTGGCATCGCCGCCGCCTTCTCCGGCTGGATCAGGGGGATCTCGGGGATCCGCTTGCGTCGCCAACGGATGCCGTTGACGTAGAAGTTGTCCCAGGCCCAGTCGAAGCCCGCGCCCTGGCGGAAGAAGAAGGGCCCCTGGAAGGTCGCGTCGACCGACTGGACGCCGGTGCCGAGCTGGAACCGGAGCGATGTCGTGTTCGTGGCGCTGTAGTTCGCCACTCGGCGTGATTGATCGTCCTCGAAGGCCTGCAGCCGCCGCAGGATCTCGCTGACCGGGATGCGGCGGGTGTCGGCGACCGTGAGCGCCTCCTCGACGCTCTCGGCGCCGTCGAGCCCGACCGCCAGATCTCGCTCCAGGCGGAACACGAAGGGCTCGGCGGCGTCCCGCAGCTCGAGTTCGTAACCGTTGCGGGTGCGGCGTCCACCGAAGACGAGGTCCGACTCGCCGGTCGCCGGGTCGAAGCGCGCCGGCGACCCGATCTGCCGGTCGCTGAAGCGGAGCGTGAACGGTCCGCCCGCCGCGGGCGGTGACACGACGATTCGCAGGCTCAGGTCCTCGCCCCGGACGAAGCTCCAGGCTTCGGCGCCCGCGGGAGTGGAGTAGGGGTCGAAAGTGACGTCGCCCGAGAACTCCTGGGCGATCAGCCGGGCGGCACGCACCGTGCCCGCGTCGGCCCCGGTGTCGCCGGAGAGCGGGAACAGGGAGAGCGAGGCGCCGGCCTCGGCCTCGGCCGCGGCCCTCACCAGCGTCGCGCCTTCGCCACTACCGGCTGCCGGGTTCGCTTCGAGCGCGACGAGCGCGTCCGGGTCGAGTTCCCGAATGAGCTGCTTCAGTTCAGGGACGCCGGCTGCGTTGGTCGCTCGACGAGGCCCGAACGCGACTCCGTCGAGGTAGGCGTCGAGTTCCTGGGCGTACAGCGCCCGGACCAGCTCCGGGTCGGGCGGCAGGGGCTCGGTGACAACGGCGGCGTCCGGCTGCGCGCCCGAAACCGCCACCGACGCCCGCTTGAGAGCGAGCGCGTACTCCTGGATGGCCTGCGGCTCGTTGAGAAGCTCCCCCGGCCAGTCGAGCTGAAACAGGGAACCGGCCGCCGCCGTGCGGGCGAGTTCGGCGAGCCGCTCGAGCTCCGCTGTCAGGTCGTCGCCCCGCTCGGCCGGAGGTGGCGGCGCGGCGAATCGAACCGCGTACCAGGGCAGCGCACCCGCGGCCCGGAGCGTTGAGGCCGCCTCGCGGGCGGCAGTGAGGGCTGCGTCGTCGGCCAGGTCCACCGGCCACTTGACGACCAGTATCGCCTCTTCGGGCAATGCCGGCAGCGCACCCAGCAGGTCCGCTGCGGCGGCCGGGTCGTCGGCCGCCAGGCCGACGCACGGATTGCAGGGCAACTGCGCCAGTGCCGGCAGGGCGCCCGCGAGGAGGAGCAGGATCGAGGCGGAGGTTCGTATGGGCATGGGCGCTGGGGTCTTCGTGGTGGTTCGGAAGAGGCTAGCCGGGATAACAGCGGATCGGGTCTCAGATTCCCGCTGCGCGCCCCGATCAGGCTCTCTACGGCGGTCCGCTAGTCGGTGTTTCCGGCGGCCCGGCGCCAGAACTCGTCAGCCAACTCTCCTGCCAGCACGATCTCTGGGCGCAGTTCGACGTCGAAGCGGTCCCGCACGGCCCGGTGAGCCTCGATCATCAGATCGAGGACGTCGGCGGCTCGGGCGTTCTCCCGGTTGACGATCACGTTCGCGTGGCGCCGGCTGATCTCGGCGCCGCCGCTGCTCGCGCCCTTGAGACCGCAGGCCTCGATCAGCCGGCCGGCGAAGTCACTCTCCGGATTGCGGAACACGGAGCCGGCGTTCGGCTTGCCCGACGGCAGGCTCTCCCAGCGCCGCCGGTTCAGTTCGTCGATCCGCCTGAGAGCCGCATCGCCGTCTCCGCGGCGGAGCCGGAACTCGGCGCGGGTGACCACGGCTTCCGTTCCCTGGAGACTCGTCGTCCGGTAGCCGGGCTCGAGATCCGCGGTGGTCAGCGTTTCGACGGGCCGGCCGGGCCGAGCCACCCGCACTTCGGCGAGCACGTCCCGGATCTCCGTGCCGTAGCAGCCCGCGTTCATGACGACGGCGCCGCCGACCGTCGACGGAAAACCGGACAGCGCCTCGAGGCCGAGCAGACCCCGTTTCGCCGTGTCCCGGGCCAGTCGGGCGAGGGTGACGCCGGCGCCGGCCCGCACCGTTTCACCCTCCACCTCGACCTGTTCCAGCTCGCCGCGGAGGCGGCAGACGATGCCACGCATGCCGCCGTCCGGAAACAGGACGTTCGAGCCGTGGCCGTGGAGGTGCAGGGCCAGCGCAGCCTCCCGGGCGACGGTCAGCACGTCGGTGAGCGCCGCCTCGGACTCGACCCGCACGAAGAGCTCGGCCGGACCGCCGATCCGCAGGGTGGTGACCGAAGCGAGACGCACCGCTTCGCGGACTTCGACGCCGGGTATCGAGGCGAGCCGATCCCGTGCTTTCAGGTTGACGCCCTCGGGGGGCTGCAATACGCTGACTGCGCCCTTGTCGATGCTGGCTGTCACGTTCTTCCGCGCCACGTCGCCGAGCGTCCGCAGCGGCCAACTCCCGACCTCCGTTCAACCGTCTGACGATCCAGGGGAGCGCCAAACCGGTCGCGCGGGAGTATAGCCACGCGCACTCTCCGGCCATGTCGCCGGGACGGCGCCGTGACCGTCTCCAGGGCGTGACGCTCGCAACCCATCTGGCACGCCAAGCCTCCACCACACCCTCAGGAGAAAGCAACCCATGAAGCAGGCCCGCGCGAACGCACAGAAGGGAGCCGGCCGCAAGGAGGCCATCTCGGGCGCGCTCACCCAGATCGAACGGCAGTTCGGCAAGGGCGCGATCATGCGCCTCGGCGAACAGGAGAACCTCGGCATCGAGTCGATCTCGACCGGATCGCTCGCCGTCGACCATGCGATCGGCACCGGCGGTTTCCCGCGGGGCCGCGTTGTCGAGGTCTACGGCCCGGAGTCGAGCGGCAAGACGACGCTGGCCCTCTCGGTCACCGGCCAGGCTCAGCGCGTCGGCGGCACCGCCGCCTTCATCGATGCCGAGCACGCCCTCGACGCCGAGTACGCCGAGAAGATCGGCGTCAACATCGACGAACTCCTCGTCTCCCAGCCGGACAGCGGCGAACAGGCGCTCGAAATCGCCGAGATGCTCGTGCGCTCGAACGCGCTCGACATCGTGGTGATCGACTCGGTCGCCGCGCTCGTGCCGCGCGCCGAGCTCGAAGGCGAGATGGGCGATTCCCACGTCGGCCTGCAGGCGCGCCTTATGTCCCAGGCGCTCCGCAAGCTGACCGCGATCGTCGCCAAGTCGAGGACGACGCTCGTCTTCATCAACCAGATCCGCGAGAAGATCGGCGTCATGTTCGGATCGCCCGAGACGACCACCGGCGGCCGCGCGCTCAAGTTCTACTCTTCCGTCCGCATCGATATCCGGCGCATCGCCGCGCTCAAGGACGGCGACCAGGTCGTCGGCTCCCGGGTCCGCGTCAAGGTCGTCAAGAACAAGGTCGCTCCACCCTTCCGGGTCGCCGAGTTCGACATCGACTACGGCGAGGGCATCTCGCGCGTCGGCGAGTTGATCGACCTCGGCATCCAGCACAAGCGCGTGATGAAGAGCGGCGCCTGGTTCTCCGCCGGCGACACCAGGCTCGGCCAGGGCCGCGAGAACGCCAAGCAGTTCCTCCGCGACAACGCCGACCTCGCCGACGACATCGAAAGCCACCTCCGCTCCGAACTCGGCCTGCCAGCCATCGTCGTTGCCGCCTCCACCGACCAGGCCGCCGCTGCCGGGTAGCGGCGCTGGCGGTTCGACGTCGGTTGGGCCCGTCTGCGGCGGCGTGCGGGGGGAGGGTCCCAGCGGACGCTCACCCCTTCTCGGTGGGTGGAGGGATGGGGGTTCGCTTCGGTCGGCTACGCTTCGTTAGGTTGGTGGTAGATGGAGGGTCAACGGCAGTCGCTTGCCTCCAGCCCGCTGGGACCCTCCCCCCGCACACCGCCGCAGACTGGTCGACGTTGGACTGCGCTGTCGCACACTGGGTGCGCCGGCGTCCCCGCCGGCTGCCGCCGTAGGCGGCGCAAGTCTCTGCCGCGCCGGCCCACAGTCCAGAGCCAAGCACCGAGGGGCAGGACGAGAATGAAGAGGTAGATCCCGGTCAGGGTCCAGACCAGGAGGCCTACGGCGGCACAGGTCAGGAGAGCCGCGGTCAGGCTGCGGGCGCTCCCCATGAGCGCGGCTTCCTAGTTCTCGGCGTCGAACTCGGCGTAGTCGCCGCGCTCCTCCATCGGGATCGGGTGACGAACCTCGACGTGGAAACCGTCGCCTTCAACGTAGGCGACATCGGTCAGTTCATGGGCGACCTGTCGCTGCGAGCCCTTGGTCAGGCCGGTCGTGTCGACCCAGAGGAGATGGCGTTCTTTCTCGTTGCCATCCGGGTCGGCGATCGTGAGGTCGACCGTCACGCCGTCGAGCGTTCCGGAGCCCTCGTTGTGAATCAGGAAGTCGAGCAGGACGGTAGTCATCGAGGGCTCCGCCGGTGCAGCAGCCTCCTCAGTGGGTTCAGCGTCGGCCTCGGCGTCTTCCGTCGCCTCCTCGGCCATCGCGGGCGCTACAACCGAGAACGACCCCATCTCCGCGATGTACCCGGCGCGGGCACCGGAAACGCCTCCCTCCCCCGCACAAGCGGCCAACAGGAGCAAACCGGCCAGAGCCAACGCACCCAACTGCCACAGCGACACTCGATCCTCGATTCTCTTCATGCCCTCTCCCTTCCGTCGATCCGGAATCACTCCGCGTGGTCCAAGAATAGCCTGTCCGACACCGACCAGTCTGCGACGGGATGCGGGGGGAGGGTCCCAGCGGGCTGGAGGCAAGCGACTGCCGACGACTTCCATCTACCACCAACCTGACGAAGCGCAGCCGACCGAAGCGAACCCCCATCCCCACACCTACCAAGCAGGGGTGCACCCACGTGGCGCGGCCCGCGCCACGTGCGTCGCAGTCCGCGTGTCCGCTCGCGGACGCGCGGATGCCGCGTCCGCTGGGACCCTCCCCCCGCATCCCGCCGCAGACGGGCCAAACCGCCGACGTCCGTCAGTAAGCGTTCTTCGTCAGGCCGCGGCGGAGGGTGAGCCAGAGGATCTGGAGGTCGAGGCGGAGGCTCCAGTTTTCGATGTAGTAGAGGTCGTACTGGATGCGTTTGCGGATGGAGGTGTTGCCGCGCCAGCCGTGGACCTGGGCCCAGCCGGTGAGGCCCGACTTGACGCGGTGGCGGAGCATGTAGTTCGGGATCTTGTCGCGGAACTCGCGGACGAAGGTGGGGCGTTCGGGGCGGGGTCCGACGCAGGACATGTCGCCGAGGAAGATGTTCCAGAGCTGCGGCAATTCGTCGATCGACCAGCGGCGCAGGAAGGCGCCGATGCGGGTGCGGCGGGGGTCGTCTTCCGTTGCCCAGACGGGGCCGGTCGAGGACTCGGCGCCGACGCGCATCGAGCGGAACTTGAGGATCATGAAAGAGCGGCCGTCGAGGCCCATCCGCTCCTGGCGGTAGAAGAGCGGGCCCCGGTCCTCCAGCTTGATCAGCAGCATCACGACCGGCAGGAACGGGAGGAGAACGACCATCGCGGCGGCGGAGAGAACGACGTCCATCGTGCGCTTGGCCAGGCTCGACCAGCCCTCCATCGGGACGTGGGAGAGATTGATGACTGGCGTGCCGTCGACGTCCTCGATCTCGGCGCGCAGCGTCGCGTACTGGAGAACGTTTGGGACGAGCCGGATCTCGATCAGTTCGTTTCCGATGCGGTCGAGCAGGTCGAGGATCTTGCGATGGGCCGCGAAGGGCAGGGCGATCATCACCTGGTCGACGCCGTGCTGTTCGATCGTTTCCTCCAGGTCGTTCAGGGTGCCGAGGACCTGCACGCCATCGCCGATCTCCGAGTGCAGCTTCTCCGGATCATCGTCGAGGAACCCGACGACTTCGTAGCCGAGTTCCCGGTGACGGACCAGCTTGGCCGCGATCTCCTCGCCGCTGTCGCCGGCGCCGACGATCAGGATGCGGCGCACGTTGTGACCGCGGCGGCGCACCATGCGCAGGAAGGCGCGGGTCACCAGCCGGAGGAAGGCGACGAGGAAGATGTCGGTGACGACGAACAGGGCGAAGAACGCCCGGCTGTACGAGAAGGGGTCGTCCGTTCCGGCTTGGGTCAGGCGGTCGAAGGTCAGGACCGAGGTCAGGATGACCAGCGCCAGCACGGTGGCGACGACGATGCTGATCATCTCGTCCACCCGGCTATGCCCGCGGCGGATGCGGTACAGGCCGTGGAAGTAGTAGACCGTGGGCCAGATCAGGACGATGAAGGGCAGCATCCTGAGGTAGGGCTCGAAGTCGGGCACCGCCTTCGTGATCTCGATCACCGGCTGGACGAACCGCAGGTACCAGGCCAGGAAGAAGGCCCCGACGGTCGCGGCGACGTCGCCGCCCAGGTTCAGGGCGGCGGTGACGCGAAGTTGCTTGTGAAGCACGGTCTTCAGTCCTGCGAGGCCGCCGCCGCTCGATCGCGCGGGCGCAGGATGCTACCAGCCGGCGTCACGGTGAGTAGTCGCGGCGCGGAGCGCTTCCGGGCCCTCAGTTACCGGCCTCCCGCAGGACCTCCTGGTAGATGTTCAGGGTGCTTTCGGCTGCCTCTTCCCACCGGAAGCGGGCCGACCGTTCGCCGGCGCGGTCGGCCAGTTGCCTCGCGTGGTCCCGGTTTCCCATGCAGCGCTCGATCGCCCTGGCGATCTCCTTCACCTCCAGCGGGTTCACGAGTTCCGCGTAGCCCTGGGCGATCTCCTTGAGCGACGACGTGTTCGAGGTGATGACCGGTACGCCAGAGGCCATCGCCTCCACGACGGGCAGTCCGAAGCCCTCGTAGAGGGTGGGGTAGAGGAACAGACTCGCTCCCTGGTAAAGAGCCGGCAGAACCTCGCCGTCCACGTGGCCCAGCAGACGGATGTGATCGCCGACTCCGAGCTGGCGGGCTCGCCGTTCGAGCTTGAAGTCGCTTCCCGGACGGGCGCCTGTGCAGACGAGCGGAGCGTCGAAGCCGGCCCGCGACCGGGCCCGCGCGTAGGCCTTGACCACCCGGTCGAGGTTCTTGTGAGGCTTCGGGTTGCCGACGAACAGCAGGTAGGGCCGGCGTACGCCGACCTGGTCCAGGGCGGCGCGGAGTTCATTCTCCGGTAGCGGTCGGCGGAAGCGGTCCTCCACGCCGTTGTAGACGACGCGGACCTTGTCCTCGTCGACGCTGAAGTGATCGAGGATGTCGTTGCGCGTGTTGTTCGACACGGCGACGATCCGGTCGGCCCGGGCGACGCTGTGGCGGAACATCCCCTGGGCGTAGAGGGACGCGGCGCGGCTGGGCAGGAAGCCGGGATAGAGCAGGTGGATGATGTCGTGGATCGTGACGACGGTCGGACACGGCACGACGGCCGGCAGGACGTAGTGGGTGGCGTGGTAGAGGTCCAGTCGCGACCGCCAGATCCGCCAGCTCATCATTCCGATCTCGCGCAGTGAGTACACGGGCGAACGTTCGACGACGCATCGGAAGTTCGGCGGCAGGTCGGCCGCGAAGTCCCGGTCCTCGTGCCGCACGAACAGGACGTACTCGTTGCCGGCGGGCGTGTCGCTCGCGCCTTCGATGCGGGCCAGACCGTGGATCAGGTTCGTCACGTAGACGCCGATGCCGAAGTCGCGCACTTTCCGGGCGTCGATGCCGATCCTGGCCACGGAGCAAGCCTAGCGCCGACAAGGCCGGCGCCAGGGCCGCCAGAGCGTGAAGGCGTTGACAAGTGACGGTAACGATTCATAGCCTCTGGGGTTTGCGCGGTTGCGCCTGGCCGGAGTCGCGGCGGCCCCTGGGAGCGGCGTCCCATGGAACGCTGACTCGCGGTTGGAGACGGCGGACGCCTGACGGTGAACTGGGATGCATCTGCAGCTCGACCAAGCCCGTAACGGCCCTCTCCGTTGGCGCGATGCCGTCCGCGTGGCGGCTCCCGATCTGCGCCGGGACGAGGCGCTGGTTCCGGGCAGCGTCGACTGCGAGGGCAGCCTGACCTTCACCGGGCCGGACTTTCTGCTCCGGACGCGGCTGCGCTACCGCCACCGACTTCGCTGTGACCGCTGCCTGACCCCGTACGAGGAGGATGTCGACCTGCCGCTCGCGTTCGTCGTGACGGCTGGCGGCGCGGACGGCCCGGCGGCTGCCGCCGGCTCCGGGGACGGGCATGGCGCTCAAGAGTTGGAGCCGGAGGATCTCTCGACGCTCGTCGCGGTCGATGGCGCCGTCGACCTGTTTCGGCTGGTCTGCGAACAGGTCGAACTCAACGTCCCGATGAAACCGACGTGCCACGCGGCGTGCCGGGGACTGTGCCCGCGGTGCGGAATCGACCGGAACCGGGAGGCCTGCACCTGCGTTGCGGAGAGCGTCGACCCCCGCTGGGCCGCCCTCGAAGCGGTCCGCGAACGGCTTACCGATAGTCTGACTTAGCCAGCTACCAAGCCAGGAAAGGAATAGAAGAAATGCCCAATCCCAAACGGCGGCACTCGAAGGCGCGTCGGGACCGGCGACGGTCCCATGACTTCCTGAAGCGTCCCGCCGGCTCGATCTGTCCGAACTGCGGCGAAACCAAACTGCCGCATCGCGCCTGCAGCCACTGCGGTTACTACCGCGGGCGCGACGTGATCGACGTCGAGGACGTTCTCTAGGAGCCCGAAGCTGGCGGCGCCGCGGTCCCAATGACGAATCGATCTCCTGCACCCGACCCGACGGTGATCGCCGTCGATGCGATGGGCGGCGATCACGCTCCGCGGGCCGTGGTCGAGGGGGCGCTCCTGGCGGCGCAGGAGAACGGGCTCCGGTTGCTCCTGGTCGGCAGGCGGGATGCGCTGGAACGGGAGATCGAGGAACTCGAGTCCGTGGCCTCCGATCTCGACCGGATCGAGATCGTTCACGCCCGCGAGGTCGTCGGCATGGGCGAATCCGCGCTGGCGGTGCGCCGGAAGCGCGATTCCTCCGTGCGGGTCTGCGCTCGGCTGGTCAGGGAGGGCCGGGCCGCGGCGATGCTGACGGCGGGCAACACGGGCGCCGCCCTGGTCGCCGGCAAGATGGTGATCGGCGTGGCGCCCGGAGTCGACCGGCCGGCTCTCGCCGTCACGCTGCCGCGCCGCGACGGCAGCACGATCCTGCTCGATGCCGGCGCCAACGTGGATTCCAAGCTCCACCAGCTCCGCCAGTTCGCGGTGATGGGGCACTACCTCGCGGAGCAGCTCCTGAGCCAGGAGTCGCCGCGGATCGGACTGCTGTCGATCGGCGAGGAGGTGGGCAAGGGAACGGAACTCGTCCGCGAGGTGTTCAAGGCGCTTGACGCCACCGGGCTCAATTTTGTCGGCAACGTCGAGGGCGGCGACGTGTTCAACGGCACGGTCGACGTCGTCGTCTGCGACGGTTTCGTCGGCAACGCGATCCTCAAGAGCGCCGAGTCCCTGGGCGAGTTCGTGAGCGGACAGTTGCGCCGCGAACTGGGAAGTACGTGGCGAGCACGGTTCGGCTATCTGCTGGCCCGGCCGGCCTTCGAACGCTTCAAGCGCCGCCTCGACTACAGCGAGTACGGCGGCGCGCCGCTGCTCGGGCTGCGGGGCGGCTGCTTCGTCGCCCACGGCCGGTCTTCCGCGCACGCGATCCACAGCGCCGTGCGGCGGGCGGTAGAGTTCTGCGAAGCAGGCATACACCTCAAGGTCAGCGCGAAGCTCGCCGAGGTCGCGTACGAAACGCGGTCGAAGGCGGTGGTGGCGGGATGACGAACGGCTTACAGGGAGCTTCCTCGAACGGGATGCGCCGGGTCCGGATCGCCGGTACGGGCCGCTCGGTGCCCGACCGGATCCTGACGAACGCCGACCTCGAACGCATCGTCGACACGTCGAACGACTGGATCATCGCGCGCACCGGCATCGAGGAACGCCGGGTCGCGTCTGACGAGGAGTACACCTCGGTCTTTGCCGTGGACGCCGCCCGCAAGGCGATGGAGATGGGCGGGGTCGAGGCGTCTGACGTGGATCTCGTCCTCATCTCGACGGTGACGCCGGACATGCCCTTTCCAGCCACCGCCTGCCTGGTGCAGGAGGAACTCGGTGCGAAGGACGCCACGGCGTTCGACCTGAACGCCGGCTGCACGGGCTTCGTCTACGGTCTCTCCGTGGCCCACCAGTACGTGTCGAGCGGCGCCGCTTCCACGGCCCTGGTCATCGGGGCCGAGTCGTTGACGAAGTACACGGACTACGAGGACCGTTCGACCTGCGTGCTGTTCGGCGACGGCGCCGGCGCGGTGGTGCTGCGCGGCGAGGACCCACCGGGGCCCTCCAGCGAGAACGGGCTTTCGGGCATTCTCTCGGTGGCGATCCACAGCGACGGCTCGCTCGCTCACCTGCTCGAGATGCCGGGCGGCGGCAGCCGCAATCCACCGAACCGTCCCGAGACCCTGGAGGCCCGCCTGCCCTTCATCCGGATGCTCGGCAACGAGACCTTCAAGGTCGCCGTGCGCACCCTGGCGGAGGTCTCGGGCGAGGTGCTCGAGGGCGCCGGACAACGTCCCGAAGACGTCCGGTGGCTGATACCCCACCAGGCGAACCGCCGGATCATCGACGCCGTCGGCCGCAGGATCGACGTGCCGGCCGAGCGCGTCTACGTCAACGTCGAGCGCTACGGCAACACGTCGGCCGCTTCCATACCGATCGCCCTCGACGAGCTGAACCGCGACGGTCGGATCGACCCGGGCGACCTGGTTCTGATGGCAGCCTTTGGTGCTGGCCTCACCTGGGGCGCGGCCGCGGTGCGCTTCTAGCCGGTCCTTTCCGGTTCTTGGCATGAGCGGGGTGGCGTACGTTTTTCCGGGCCAGGGCTCGCAGCGGGTCGGCATGGGCCGGGCGCTGGCCTCGGCCTTTCCCGAGGCGCGGGCGGTGTTCGAGGAGGCTGACGACACGCTCGGCTTCTCGTTGTCGGAGCTCTGTTTCGAGGGCCCGGAGGACGAACTCCAACTGACCGCGAACACCCAGCCAGCGATCGTCGCGATGTCGGTCGCCGTGCTGCGCTGCTACCTGGCGCAGGATCCTGGGCCGGCTGCGCCCGCCTTCGTCGCCGGTCACAGCCTGGGAGAGTACTCGGCCCTGGTGGCGGCCGGCTCTCTGGAACTCGCCGACGCCCTGCGGCTGGTGCGGGCCCGCGGGCAGGCGATGCAGCAGGCGGTGCCGGTCGGTGAGGGCGGCATGGCGGCGATCCTCGGGCTGAGCGAGGAGGACACCGCCGCGGTGGCGGCACAGGCGACGAACGACACCGGCGGCGTCTGCCAGCTCGCGAACCTGAACGCGCCGGGGCAGATCGTGATCGCCGGGGCGGCCGGCGCGGTCGACAGGGCCGTGGAGCTGGCAGCGGAGCGGGGCGCGCGGCGGGCCATCCCGCTGCCCGTGTCGGCTCCCTTCCACTGTGCCCTGATGGCGCCGGCTCGCGCTGCGATGGAACCCCTGATCCGGGACGTACCGATGGCGGATCCGGAGGTCCCGGTCGTCTGCAACGTCGATGCGGGGGAAGTGACGACCGCGGCGGCGGCCCGGGACGCGCTGGTCCGGCAGATCGACGGCGCCGTGCGCTGGTCGGAGTCGGTGGCGCTGATGGCTTCCCGGGGCGTCGAGAGACTGGTCGAGATCGGCCCGGGCAAGGTGCTTTCCGGCCTCGGACGCCGCATCGAGCGGAGCCTGAAGGTGCGGGCGATCGCCGAGCCGGAGGACCTCGCCGCGTGACGGTCTTCGACCTGAAGGGCAGAACCGCCCTGGTCACCGGCGCCTCGCGCGGCATCGGCCGCGCCGCGGCCCTGCTGCTGGCTCGGCAGGGCGCGCGGGTCGTCCTTGCCGCCCGCAACGAGGCACTCCTCGACGAGGTTGCCGGCACGGTGCGCGCGAACGGCGGCGACGCCCATCCGATGGCGCTCGATCTCGCCGATCACGAGTCGATCCCCGCCGCGGTGCGGGGTCTGCCTGCGGAGTTCGCGGCCGTCGACATCCTGGTGAACAACGCGGGGATCACCGCCGACAACCTGCTGGCGCGGATGACCCTGGAGCAGTGGCAGCGGGTGCTGGACGTGAACCTGACGGGCGCCTTCGTCCTGACCAAGGCTCTGGTCCGCGGCATGATGCGGCGCCGCCACGGCCGGGTGGTGTCCGTGTCTTCGGTGGCCGGAGTGGTTGGCAACGCGGGCCAGGCGAACTACGCGGCCTCCAAGGCCGGGCTGATCGGGTTCAGCAAGTCGCTCGCGCGGGAGCTCCTGAGCCGCGGGATCACGGTCAACGTCGTGGCGCCGGGCTTCATCGAGACGGACATGACCGCGGCCCTGCCGGACGGGGCGGGCGAACGCTTCCTGGAGCAGCACGGCCTGGTCCGGCTGGGCACCGTGGACGACATTGCGGCGGCGGTGCTCTACCTGGCGAGCGACGAGGCGTCCTATGTCACGGGCGAGGTGTTGAGCGTCAGCGCTGGCATGACCTAGCGGAGTCGACCGCGGCCGCGGACCTGCCATTGGACGGATGGCCCCGGTGGTGGCATAGTCTTCCCTCTGCCCGCGGGTCCGAAACGCCAAACCTGCCTTTACCCTCGAGAGGAATCAGAATGTCCGTAGTCGAAAAGGTCAACAGCATCATCGTCGAGCAGCTCGGAGTCGATGCCGACGAAGTCACTCCGGAGGCCAGCTTCACTGACGATCTCGGTGCAGACTCGCTCGACATCGTCGAGTTGGTCATGGCCTTCGAGGAGGAGTTCGGCATCGAGATCCCGGACGAGGACGCCGAGAAGATCGGCTCGGTCAAGGAGGCCATCGACTACATTCAGGCCCACGGGTCCTCGAACTGATCTCTCTTTGACCGGCGCGGGCCGGTCCAGACCATGAGCGACCGTAGACGCGTCGTCGTTACCGGCGTGGGGCTGGTGTCTCCGCTTGGCGTGGGCACGGAGGCGACCTGGTCCGGCCTGATGGAAGGGCGGAGCGGCGTCGGTCCGCTGACACGGGTCGACGCCGACCTCTACACGACGAAGATCGCCGCGGAGGTGCGGGACTTCGACGCTGAGCAGTTCATGGGGCGCAAAGAGATCCGCCGGGTCGACCTGTTCATCCAGTTCGCCCTGGCCGCTGCGACTCTCGCCCACGAGGACGCGGGGCTTGTGATCGACGGCGGCAACCGCGACCGCGTCGCCACCGTCGTCGGTTCCGGCATGGGCGGCCTGCCCCTGATCGAGCACATGCACGGCATCTGGCGCGACCGTGGTCCGCGCCGGGTGTCGCCGTTCTTCATCCCCGGCCTGATCGCGAACATGGCGTCCGGCCAGATCTCGATCCGCTTTGGCGCGCGGGGCCCGAACACCTGTCCGACGACCGCCTGCACGACCGGCCTGCACGGAGTCGGCGACGCGTTCCGGATGATCCAGCATGGCTACGCCGACGCTGCCTTCGCCGGTGGCACCGAGGCCACGACCTCCGACCTGGCGCTGGCCGGCTTCGGTGCGATGAAGGCGCTGTCGGTGCGCAACGACGAGCCGACGAAGGCGTCGCGGCCATGGGACAAGGACCGCGACGGCTTCGTGCTCGGGGAGGGAGCCGGGATCCTCATTCTGGAGGAGCGTGAGGCGGCGCTTGAGCGTGGGGCCCACGTCTACGCCGAGATCGTCGGCTACGGCATGAGTTCCGACGCCTACCACGTCTCGGCGCCGGAGCCGGAGGGCGACGGCGCCGCCCGGGTGATGCTGGCGGCGCTAGACGACGCGGGGCTGGCGCCAGAGACGGTCGACTACGTCAACGCCCACGGCACGTCCACGCCGCTCGGCGACATAGCCGAGGTCCGGGCCGTCAAGCGGGTGTTCGGCGACCACGCCTACCGCCTGGCCGTGTCCTCGACCAAGTCCTCGACGGGTCACCTGCTGGGCGCCGCGGGCGGCGTCGAAGCCGGCATCCTGGCGCTGACCGTCGACCGCCAGGTGCTGCCGGCGACGCTGAATCTCGACAAGCCCGGCGAGGAGTGCGACCTGGACTTCGTGCCCCACGAGCCGCGCGAGGCGAAGGTGGACGTGGCGCTGACCAACTCCTTCGGCTTCGGCGGCACGAACGGCGCCCTGGTCATGGCCAGGGCCTGACCGCGAACTGCCGCCGGTCAGCGACCGCAGGCCTTCATGACGGCCAGCGCCAGGTGGCACGAGGCCAGCGGTCCCGAAACCAGGGCGCCGTTCACATGCCGCTTCGCGGCGGCGGTCAGGCTGTCGCCGGGATAGCCGAACCGCCGGTAGTCGGCGCGCAGGTCGCGCCACGGGATCGGGGGCAGGCTCAGGCCGTGGCTCCGGGCGATCCGGGCCAGGAGGTGGGCCTTCGACGAGGCGTCCCAGGTCAGAACGACGCTAGCGCTCTCGAGCGCCTGAACGAGATGGCCGTGGACTTCCGGCCAGGGCAGGGCAGTGCTGGCAGCGGCGGTGCTGGGGTTCAGTGTCCGGCCCATGGCAACGAACCGCGCAGCCCCGGTCGTGTCGATCAGGGCGATCAGGAGCGTTTCTGAGAGACCGGACGATTGCCTCGACCGGATGTCGAGGATATGGGCGTCGCTGCGGTTCACCAGTTCGCGCCAGGACAGGTTGGGCGCCAGGTCCCGGCGTTCGTCGGGAGGGTGGGAAGGTCGCCAGAACCGCCGCCAGCTGCCACTGGCGGGCGGCGCGGTGACGGGACTCCGAGCCAGAGGAGCTTCGTTCGCCATGTTCGCGCTCACGGTGACTCTATCGCCCCTGCTAGTATTGCCTCAAAACCCTCAGTCTCAGCAGGTGCTCCGGCGCCAGAAAGGAAGTGGACATGGCCCCATCCACGATGTCGAACCCCGTCACCAGGCAGGGAGGGTTGGCCCTGATCGTCGGTGTCATCCTGTCGGTGCTCGCATCGCTCCTCTTTCCCGGCGGCGTAGTGGACCGGGTGGACCAGACCGACTTCCCGGTCGCGCTCGAGGCAGCGGCGGGGAACGCCAGCCTCGCGCATCTGGCGTCCATGCTGTCGATCATCGGGATGTTCCTCTACGGTTACGCTGCCTTCACCTGGCTCCGCCTGGCCGAGCAGGGGCCTGGCGGCTTGTGCTTGCGGCTAGGGGCGTATGTCAGCGTGTTCGGCTGGAGCCTCTACGTCGTCGCGATGGGCATGCGGCAGTTCAGTGTCCACCTGATGCAGCGTGGCATGGAGGACCTGGCCCTCGGTACCTACGTGTCGATGGCCGGCATCGTCATCGCGCTGGTTTCCGTTTACCCCATCGGGTCCATTCTGGTGGGCCTCGGCCTTTCCTCCCGGTTCGGCTCGATGAGCATCTTCAAGCTGGCCTCCTACGGATTCGTCCTCCTGGGGGTCCTGGCAATCATCAACTTCCTGGTCCTGCAGCACGTCTCGGGGATCGAGCCCCGGACGCTTCTCACGAACGACAACGCCATGCAGGCGTTCGGTTCGCTCTGCTTCGTCATCATCGGGGTGGGGATGTACCAGGGGAGAAGCGAGCTCACTTCGGAGTCGTAGCAGGCGCGGAACCTGCTTGACAGTCCGCACCTTCCGGTGCAGTATCCGGCGTCCCGGAGCCATTCCGGCCCGTTCCGCCCGCACCGCGTCATGAACTCACCGGACAGCATCTTCGCGCTCGTCGCCGTCTCCGTCGCTCCTGCGACTGGGGTTGTCGCGACTTCCTGGTGGGCTCACGGTCACGGCAAGGGCTGAACCCGGGCCAGGTCCCGGTACGCACGGTCCGGGACGAGGGTGAGCGAGAAGACCTCCTTCCGGATCGAAGGAGGTCTTCCCGTTTTGAACCCGACAATCGACGAACCCCGGATCGCCACCCCTACGGAGGCCGCAGCGACTGCGACCTTGGTGGCGTCGTTGACCGAGGCGCCCAGCGCGTCCGGCGACGAGGTGCGCGCTCTCTCGGAGCTGGCGGACTGCCTCGAGGTGCGGGCGGATCTGGTCGGCGATATCGGCGTCGACTGGTTGCGGGAGCGTTTCGCCGGAGAGCTTCTCTACACGCTGCGGAGCGAAGCGGAAGGCGGTCGGGGCACCGTTGAGCCGGAGCGCCGGGCGGCGCTGCTTTCCGCGGCACGCGGATATGACTTCGTTGACATCGAGGCGGACCGCGATCTCGGCAGGGCCGTTCTGGACGTTGTCGAGCCCCGGCGTCGCCTGGTGTCGTGGCACGGTCGGGCGCGGAACCTGAAGGTCCTGCGGGGCCGCTTGAGACAGGTTTCCGGGGTGGAGGCGCGGCTTTACAAGCTGGTGACCGAGGCACAGCGCTCCGGCGAGGAGCTGGTGCCGCTCGAGTTGCTTCTCGGCGCGGGCCGGGGCGACGTCGCCGCCTTCTCGATGGGCGCCATCGGCGCCTGGACCCGGCTGGTGGCGCCGCGTCTCGGCGCACCGTGGGTCTACGGCGCCGCCGGACCGCTGGCCGCGGCGCCCGGTCAGCCGCCCGTGGAGCGGCTGCGGGTCGACTACGGCCTCCCGAACCTCCGTCGCGCATCGCGGCTGTTCGGCGTCGTCGGCCACCCGGCGGCGCACAGCCTGTCGCCCAGGCTCCACAACGCGGGCTACAGCGACCGCGGCGAGGAGGCTCTCTACGTCGCCTTCGATGCGCCGAGCTTCGAGACTTTCTGGCGCGAGGTCGCTCTCTCCGACTTCTTCGACCGCGCGGGCTTGCCGCTCTCCGGCCTGAGCGTGACCGCGCCCCACAAGGCGGCGGCCCTTGCGGCGGCCTCCGAGGCGGGGGACCTGGCGCGCGGGACGCAGGGCGCGAACACGCTGTTGCCATGCCGGAATGGCGCCGCGGCCACGCGATGGAGGGCGGAGAGTACGGATCCCGAGGGGGTTGTGGGTCCGCTCCGCCGAGGCGGCATCGCTCTGGAGGACCGCGAGGCGGTGGTCATCGGCGCCGGCGGCGCCGGTCGAGCCGCCGCGCTCGGTCTGGCCGCGGCCGGCGCCCGGGTGGCACTCGCCAACCGCACGGAGTCGACGGGACTGGCTGCCGCGGAGTCGCTCGGCCTCGCCTTCGTGCCGCTCGAAGAACTGGTGCCCGGCGACTTCGACATCATCGTCAACGCGACTTCTCTCGGTCACCGGGCCGACGATCCGCTGCCCTGCGACCCGGCGGGGCTTCGAGCCTCGGCGGCCGCGGTCGAGCTGGTCTACGGCGGCGGCCCAACACCCTGGAGCCGCGCGCTGGCGGCCAGGGGGTTGATGGTGGTCGGCGGCCGCGAGGTCCTCCTGCACCAGGGGCTCTCGCAGTTCAAGGCGATGACCGGAACGGCCCTGCCCTTCGAGGTCGGTGCCGCCGCCCTGGGCCTGGAGATGTGTCGATGAAGATCTCCGCCGGCTTGCCGACCGGAGTCTCGGCCGCCCTGTTCGACAGCGCCAGGCGGCGCCGCCGGCTTGAGGCGCGGCTTTCCGCGCTGCTGGAGGAGCGCGGTTTTGCCGAAGTCCTCCTCCCCATCCTCGACTACTTCGAGCCGTACCGGCCGTTGCTGACGGGGCGACGACTGGAGCAGCTCTACCGTTTCGTGGACCGGGACGGTCAGCTTCTCGTGCTGCGGGGCGACTTCACGCCGATGCTGGCGCGGCTACTGGCGCCCCACCTGGACGAACTGGAGCTGCCGCTGCGCCTCTACTACCGGGGCGATGTCGTGCGTCACCAGCCCTTGCGGCCGGGCAGGATGCGCGAGTACTCCCAGTTGGGCGCGGAGCTCCTCGGTGGCGACGAGGCCGAAGCGGACGAGCAGATGTTGACCCTGTTCTTCGACCTGCTGCTCGAGGCGCGCGGGGAGGCCCCCGCGGTCGTCGACGGCGAGGAGCATGCCCTGCGCGTGGTGCTCGGCGTGGCCGGAGCGCTCGACGAGGCTCTGCTGGCCGCCGCCGGCGAACACGAAGCCTCCGACCTCGCATTGCGCATCGCCAGCCGCGACCGGATCGCGGCGCGCCGGGCCGGTCTGGCCGAGGTCGTCGAACGCGGCTACCCGACTGACCTCTCGGTGCTGGGCGGCACGGGAGAGGCCGTGTTCGAACTGCTCGCTCTGCGCGACCGGCTGTCCTCCGCGTATCGCGACGCGGCCGTCGAGATCGAGGTCGACCTCGCCGAGTTCGCCGCCGCGGCCCTCGACCCGCGCATCGGTGTCGGCTCGGGCCCGCGCGGCTACTACGACGGCCTGATGTTCGCCGCCTACGCGCCGGGGACCGCCCTGGCCCTCGGCGTCGGCGGCCGCTACGACAAGGTGTTCCGGTCGCTCAGCGGCGATTGCTCGGCGGTCGGCTTCTCGCTCGGTCTCGACCTGCTGCTGGAACTCGGCGTCGCGGAGGCGCGGTCATGATCACGATTGGCCTGCCCAAGGGGCGGAACCTGGGCCCCGCGCGCGCGGCCCTCGCGGCCGCGGGACTGAACCTCGACGGCCTCGACTCCTCGCGGCTGCGCCAGCGTTTCCCCGACCAGAGCGTCCTGGGGACTCCGGTCGAGGTGCTGCTGCTCAAGGACTGGGACCTGCCGCTCTACGTCGAGCACGGGATCGTCGACTGCGCGATCGTCGGCTCGGACGTGCTCGAGGAGACCCAGCCCGACGTCTTCCGGCCGCTTCAGCTGAAGGGCGGCAGGAGCCGCCTGTCCCTGATCGCCGAGACTCCCGAGTTGCCGAAGCGGAGCGGCCAGCTCCGCGCGGCGACCCGCTATCCGACCTGGGCGGCACGGCTGCTGGCCGCCCGGAACCTCCACGTCGAGGTGATCCACCTCACCAGCTCGATCGAACTTGGACCGCTGCTCGATCTGACCGACGTGGCGGTGGACATCGTTCAGACCGGTGGCACGCTCCGGGCCCACGACCTGCACGAAGTCGAGGTGCTCGCGGCCGTGGCCCCGACGTTCGTCGTCAACCGGGCGTCGTTTCACGCCCACCGCCGGCGGCTGAGCGGCCTGCTCGGCGCACTCGAAGAGACGGAGACCGGCGGTGAGTGAAGTAGGCGGCAGCGCGCTTCGGGTCCTCGACGCCGGGAGTTTCGCCGGACGGGAACGCCTGGAACTCCTTGACCGCCGGGGCCGCGGCGGCATCGCGGCGGAGATCCGCCAGGCGGCAGCGGAGATCGTGGACCAGGTCCGGGCCGGCGGCGACGCCGCCCTGCTCGAGGCAGTGCGTCGCTTCGACGGTTACGAGGCAGGGACAACGGACCTCCTCCGCCTGTCGGTGCGCGGGTCTTCTGACCCGCTGCCGCCGAAGGCGGCCGGGAAACGCGCCGGCCGCGAGGCCGGCTCCGCTCCAGCCGTCGATGAGGTCGAGCCGCCGGTACTCGCCGCCATCGAACGCGCCCGGAGCGCGATCGAGGCGTATCACCGCGTACTCCTGCGTGGGCCCGGCGTGGAACGCGTCGACCGGGACGGCGTCCGGATCGAGGAGCGTCGCCTCGCCGTCCGCCGGGTCGGCCTCTACTTGCCAGGCGGCCGCTTCCCCTATCCGTCGACCGTGCTGATGACCGCGGTGCCGGCCCGGCTCGCCGGTGTCGAGGAGATCGTCGTCGCCACGCCGCCCCGGGCCTATCGGGACAGCCCGGTGCTGCGGCACGTTCTGGACCTGGTCGGAGTGGACGAGGTGTGGGGCATGGGCGGGGCCCACGCGGTCGCGGCGCTGGCCTACGGCACCGAGTCGATCCGCCCGGTCGATCTGATCGCGGGCCCGGGCAACGCCTGGGTGGCGGCGGCCAAGCAGCACGTCGCGGCGGATGTCGGTATCGACCGGGACGCCGGGCCGTCCGAGGTCGTCATCGTCGCCACCGCCGGCGCTCCGGCTGAGTGCGTCGCCGCCGACCTGCTGGCGCAGGCGGAACACGATCCGCTGGCGGTCGCGGTCCTGGTCACCGACTCCGCCGAACTCGCGGAGAGCGTCGGCCGTGAGGTCGACTCGCGGCTCGCGGACCTGCCGACCGCTGAAACGGCCGTGGCGGCCCTCGAGCGGTACGGCGTGGCCTTCGTCGTCGCCGACCTGGACGAGGCGATCGCTCTCGCCGAGCGCATCGCCCCGGAGCATCTGCAGTTGATGGGCGAGGCGGCCGAGGAGAGGGCCGGCGAGGTCCGGAACGCCGGCGCGGTGTTCGTCGGCGCGTCGTCCCCGGTCGTGTTCGGTGACTACGTCGCCGGTCCCAGCCACGTGCTGCCCACGGGCGGCAGCGCGCGCTTTGCTTCCGGCCTCGGCACCGAGGACTTCCTGCGGCGAAGCCACACCGTCCGGTTCTCCGCCGAGGCCGCGGCAGCCTGGGCCGGCGCCGCCGAGACACTGGCGACGACGGAGGGTCTGTCCGCCCATGCCGCGGCGGCCGCGCTGCGTCGCGGGTCCGACGGCCGGGAGACCAGGCGATGAGCGGCCGCGCCGAGCGGGCGGCGGCCCTGGTGCGGCCGGAGGTGCGCGACCTGTCTCTCTACTCGCTGCACCAGGTCGAGGCCCGCTACAAGCTCGACCAGAACGAGGCGCCCTGGGACCTGCCGAGGTCGCTCAAGCGGGAGGCGCTGGCCCGGCTGGCTGCCCGGCCCTGGTCGGAGTACCCGGACTTTCACGCCGACCGGCTGCGCCGGCTGATCGGCGACCTGCACGAGTGGCCCATGGAGGGCGTCCTGGTGGGTAACGGTTCCGGCGAACTCCTCACGACCGTGCTCGAGGGAGTCGTCCGCCCCGGTCAGGAAGTGCTCATCTGCGATCCGAGCTTCAGCCCCTACAGGACGTTCGTCGGCCGCGCCGCCGGCGTGCCGCGGCACCTGCCTCCGGCTCCCGACCTGGGCCTGCAGATGGACGAGCTCCAGGCCGAGGTCGACCGCGACCCGCGCCGGCCGGTGCTCCTGTGCACACCGAACAACCCGACCGGCGCGGCGGCTGATCGCGAAGCCGTGGAGCGTCTGGCGCGGTCCCTGGAAGCGGCCCTTCTGCTCGACAACGCCTACGGCGAGTTCTGCCGCCACGACTACCGGCCGTTGCTGCGGGCGAACCCGAACGTCGTCCTGTTCCGGACCCTGTCCAAGGCCTGGTCCCTGGGCGGCATCCGTCTTGGCTACCTGCTCGCCGCGCCGGAGCTCGTCGCGCAGTTGATCAAGGTCAAACTGGCCTACAACGTCGGGCACGCCGCGGCCGTCATCGGCGAGGTGGCGTTGGAACACGCCGGCCGCTTCCCGCGCCGGGTCGCGGTCGTGCGGGCGCGGCGGGAGCAGTGGGCAGTCATGCTCCGGGAGTTCGGCTTCGAGGTCTTCGACTCGGAAGCGAACTTCCTGCTCGCTCGCCATCCGCGCTGTACCGAGATCCGCGACGGTCTGGCGGCGGTCGGCGTGCTGGTCCGGGACGTGAGCCGCTACCCGGGACTCGCCAACTGCATGCGGATCGGAATCGGCGCCGGGCCGGCCCTGCGTGCGACCCGGCGCGCCCTGGCGGAGATGCTGGCGTCAACTTCAGGAGGCGAGGCATGAGAACAGCGTCGGTCGAGCGGAAGACGTCCGAAACCGAGATTCGCGCCGACCTGTCGCTGGACGGTGGAACCCGCCGGATCGATACTCCGAACGGGTTCTTCAGCCACATGCTGGACGCGCTGACGCGCCACGGCGGCCTGGGGCTCGACCTCGAAGCCCGCGGCGATGTCGAGATCGACCTCCACCACACGGTGGAGGACACCGGGATCGTGCTCGGCGACGCTCTCCGGGAGGCTCTGGGTGACCGCGCCGGGGTGCGCCGCTTTGCGCACGCCTTCGCCCCGCTCGACGAGGCGCTGGCGCGCGCCGTGGTCGACCTCTCCGGCCGGGGCGCCTTCCACCTCCGGCTGCCGCCGGACCTCGAGCAGGCCTGGGTCACGACCGAGTTCCCGCTCACCCTGGTCGGCGACTTCTTCGGCGCCCTCGCCGACCGCGGCCGGCTGACGCTGCACCTTGACGTGCTCTGCGGCCGTAACCCGCACCACGTGGCCGAAGCCGCCTTCAAGGCGGTGGCTCTCGCGCTGCGCGACGCGGTGTCGCTTCGGGCCGGGGCGGTTGCCGAGGTGCCGAGCACGAAGGGGAGTCTCACCGCATGACCGGCACGGAAGCGACCGTGATCGACGCCGGGGTCGGCAACATCGGCAACCTGGTGCGGGCGCTCCGGCACCTGGGCGCCAAGGTCGAGATCACCTGCGACCCGGCGACGATTCGTGCCTCCCGCTGCCTGGTGCTGCCGGGGGTCGGTGCCTTCCGACCGCCGCGGGAGGTCCTGCGCGGCGCGCCCGAGGAGGCCATGCGCGCCGCGCTCGACGACGGCGCCACGCTGCTCGGCATCTGCATCGGCTACCAGCTCCTGTTCGACAGCAGCGAAGAGTTCGGGACCACGGACGGCCTTGCCCTGCTCCCCGGTGGGGTCACCGAGCTACCCGGCGGTGTGCCGTTGCCCCACATCGGCTGGAACCGCGTCTTCGCGGTCAAGGACCACCCCCTGCTCGAGGGCGCCACGAACGACGACCACTACTACTTCGTCCACTCCTTCGCACCACAGGACGTGCCGGAGGAGTGGGTGCTCGGGCGTTGCCGGCACGGCCGCAGCTTCCCGGCGATCACGGGCCGCGGGCGGATCGCCGGCACCCAGTTCCACCCTGAGAAGAGCGGCGCTGCGGGCCTGCGGTTGCTGAGCAACTACCTGAGCTGGGCCGGCGATCTGGCCGCCGGGATTGACGGAGGAACCAGTGCAACTGCTTCCGGCCATTGATCTGCGTGGCGGCCAGGTCGTGCGCCTTATGCGCGGCGACGACCGGCGGCGCACCGTCTATGACGCCGATCCGGGCAGCGCGCTCCGCCGTTACCGCGAAGCCGGTGTCGCCCGTATCCACGTCGTCGACCTGGACGCGGCGTTCGGTGGCCCGCCCCAGCGCGATGTCGTCCAGGAGCTCGCGCGGCAGGCAGAGGAGTCCCCGAACGGTCGCGGCGGCATCCAGCTCGGCGGCGGCCTGCGGGACCGCGAGGCGGTCGAGTGGGCCTTCGCGGCCGGCTGCGAGCGGACCGTCGTGACCTCGCTCATCGTCCGCGAGTTCGACGTGTTCGCCGATCTCTGCCGCCGGTACCCCGAACGCATGGTGGCGGCGCTCGACATCGACGGCGGCGAGGTCCGGCTCGCCGGCTGGACCGAGTCGGCCGACCGTTCGCCGGCCGCGCTCTGCGCTCAGCTCGCCGATCTGCCGGTGGCCGCGGTCCTCGTGACCGACATCTCGCGCGACGGGATGATGCAGGGCCCGAACATCGACCTCGCCTGCCGGATCGGCGACCTGGCCGGCGCGCCGGCGATCCTCTCGGGCGGGGTGCGTTCAGCGGCCGATCTGGAAGCCGCGGCGCGGCGGCCCGGGATCGAAGCCGCGATCGTGGGCCGGGCGCTCTACGACGGTTCGCTCCGCCTGGAGGATGCGATTGCCGCCTGCGGGAGGGCTTCATGAGAGCCACCATCGAGCCGACCGGCCTGACGCGCCGGATCATCCCCTGCCTGGACGTGGCGGCCGGCCGCGTGGTGAAGGGGGTCCAGTTCAGGAACCTGACCGATCAGGGCGACCCGACCGAGGCGGCGGCGCGCTACGCGGCGGAGGGTGCCGACGAGATCGTCTTCCTCGACATCACCGCGGCGCCCGAGCGTCGCGACACGGACCTCGACTGGGTGCGCCGGACCGCCGAGCAGGTGTTCATTCCCCTGAGCGTCGGCGGCGGCGTGCGCAGCGTCGATGACGGCCGCAATTTGCTCCTCGCCGGCGCGGACAAGCTGGGGATCAACACCGCCGCGGTCGCCGAACCGGAACTGCTCACCCGCCTCGCCGAGCGCTTCGGCAGCCAGTGCGTCGTGCTCTCCGTCGACGCAAAGCGCCGGGAGCCGGCCGGTGCCGAGGACCAGACCTGGGAGGTCGTCACCCACGGCGGCCGCACTCCGACCGGGCTCGATGCGCTGGAGTGGATCGAGGAAGGGATCGAGCGCGGCGCCGGGGAGATCCTGCTGACCAGCATCGACAGTGACGGCACGCAGGCGGGCTACGACCTGGAGTTGCTGCGCCGGGCGTCCGCGCTTTCGCCCGTGCCGGTGATCGCCTCGGGGGGCGCGGGCACCCTGGAGCATCTCGCCGATGCCCTGGAAACGGGCGCCGCCGCTGTCCTCGCCGCCTCGATCTTCCACCAGGAGACGTACTCCGTGGGCGCCGTCAAGGAGTATCTCGGCCGGCGCTATCCGATCCGCATTCAGACAGGAGCAAGCAGGTGACGAAGACAACGATCGACCCGGCGGCGCTCACCTACGACGACCGGGGTCTGCTGCCGGTCGTGGTGCAGGACGTCCTGTCGGGGGCGGTGCTCATGCTCGCCTACGCGAACCGCGAGGCGGTCGAGAAGACACTCGAGACCGGTCAGGCCCACTTCTACAGCCGGTCCCGCCAGGAGCTCTGGCGCAAGGGCGCGACTTCCGGCAACACGCTGGCGGTCGTCGAGGTGCTTCAGGACTGCGACCGGGACGCCCTGCTGGTGCGGGTGTTGCCGGCGGGGCCGGCCTGCCACCTCTACACGCGGAGCTGCTTCGAACCGAACGTTGCCGAGTTCGAGCTCGGCTGGCTGCGTCGGGTGCTCGCAGAGCGGGCGTCCGCGGCGCCGGACGAGAGCTACACCGCACGCCTGCTCGGCCAGGGAGTCGACCGGATCGCCCGCAAGGTGGCGGAGGAGGCGGGGGAGACCGTGATCGCCGGCATCCGCGCGGATGCGGAACCGGAGTCCACCGAACGCCGCGGCGACCTTGCCGCGGAAGTGGCCGACCTCGCGTACCACGTGCTGGTCCTGCTGCAGGCGACGGGCGTCGAACTCGCCGACGTCGCGGCCGAACTCGGCCACCGTCACCAGGAAGCGGGGAGAGTGCCGTCATGAGCCGGGCCGCCGGGGCCATTGCCCACACCCGGGAGTTTCTCGCCGACACCTCGACCCCGCTCGGGGTCTACGGCAAGCTGGCTGCCCACGCCGATGGCGATGCGTCCGCGCGGCGCTTCCTGCTCGAGAGCGTCACCGGCGGCGAGCACGTGTCGCGCTACAGCTTCCTCGGCGCCAGCCCGTCCCAGGTGTGCCGCGTGTACCTGGACCGGCTCGAGATCGAGGATCTCCGCAACGGCTGCGGCGTGCGGGTCCAGACGGGGGATCCGTTGCCCCGGCTCCGGAAGCTGCTCGACGGCGTGACCGCCGATCCCGCGCCGCCGCTGCCGTTCGCGGGCGGCTGGATCGGCGCTTTCGGCTTCGACGCGATTCGTCTCGCCGAGACGTGTCTCGTCGACCATCCGGCCGGCCGGCCGCCGGATCCCTTCGGCCTGCCCGTCGCCATCCTCGCCCGCTACGACGACATCCTCGTGTTCGACCACGCCCGCCAGCGGATCGTCGCGGTGGCGAACGAGATCGAGGGCGAGAACACCGCCGCCGACGCGGAAGCCCGGCTCGACGTGCTGCAGTCGGTGCTCGAGAGCCGGGGCGAGGCGGTAGCGGCGCGGGTCGAGGACAGGGGGCTCAAGGCAAGGACCGCCGACCCCACCCTGAGCGACGAAGAGTACTTCGGGGTCGTCAATGCGGCGAAGGAGTACATCGCCGCCGGCGACATTTTCCAGGTCGTGCTCGCGCGTCGCTGGGCGCTCGATCTCGACGTGCCGCTGACGACCGTTTATCGGGCGTTGCGCCTGGTCAACCCGTCGCCCTACATGGTGCTGTTCGAGTCGCCCGAGGTGTCGCTGATCGGCGCTTCGCCCGAGATGCTCGTGCGCCGGACGGGGCGCCGCCTGGAGATGCGGCCGATCGCCGGCACCAGACCGCGTGGCCGCACGCCCGTGGAAGACCGGGCGCTGGCCGAGGAGCTGATGGCGGACCCGAAGGAGCGCGCCGAGCATGTGATGCTCGTCGATCTCGGTCGCAACGATCTGGGCCGGGTGGCATCTCCAGGCGGGGTCTCGGTCGAGGACTTCATGGTGATCGAGCACTACAGCGACGTGATGCACATCGTCAGCTCGGTCGAGGCGGAGCAGGCGGCGGGCGTCGGCAACGGCGCGGGTTCGGCGCTCGACGCCCTGCTGGCCTGCCTCCCGGCCGGCACCCTCTCGGGAGCGCCGAAGATCCGCGCGGTCGAGATCATCGACGAGCTGGAGCCGGAGGCGCGCGGCATGTACGGCGGATCGGTCGGCTACTTCTCGTTCGGCGGCGACATGGACACCTGCATCACGATCCGCACCCTGGCGCTCGTCGACGGCGAGGCTTCGATCACCGCCGGGGGCGGCATCGTCGCCGACTCGGATCCGGTGCGCGAGGCGCAGGAGACGCGTGACAAGGCCGCGGCCCTGCTGCGTGCGGTGGCGCTGGCGCGCGAGCTGGAGGGCCGGGCGTGATCCTCGTCGTCGACAACTACGACTCGTTCACCTACAACCTGGTCCAGATGCTGGGCGGTCTCGGCGCCCAGCTCGATGTCGTGCGCAACGACGTCGAAAGCGTGTCGGACCTGCTTGCGCGCGACGCCGGTGGGATCGTCCTGTCGCCGGGTCCGGGCCGCCCCGAGGACGCCGGCGTCTGCATCGAGCTGCTCCGGGCCCGGCCCAGGACGCCTCTGCTCGGGGTCTGCCTCGGCCATCAGGCGCTCGGTTCTGCGTTCGGGGCCACGGTCAGCCGGGCGAAGACGCTGATGCACGGCAAGACGTCCGAGGTCGAGCACCGGGGAGTGGGCCTCCTGGACGGCCTGCCGTCGCCCTTCGTCGCCACCCGTTACCACTCTCTCGCCGTGGAGGAAGGTACGCTGCCGCCTTCGCTCGAGCCCCTGGCCTGGACCGAGGACGGGACGCTGATGGCGATGCGGCACCTTGAACTGCCCTACTGGGGCGTCCAGTTCCACCCCGAGTCGGTGCTGACCGCCACCGGCTCCGATTTGCTCCAGAACTTTCTCGACTTCTGTGAGGCGACGGATGACTGATCTCGACCTTTCGGCTCTGCTGCGAACGGCGATCGCCGGCGAGGAACTCCCGTCAGAGACCGTGGAGGAGCTGTTCGGTCGCCTGATGGACGGCGAACTCTCCGAGGTGTGGAAGAGCGCGTTCCTCGTCGCGCTGGCGGCGAAGGGGGAGTCGGTCGGCGAGATCGCCGGCGCCGCCCGGGCGATGCGGGCACGAGCCGCCCGGGTCGAGCACTCGAGTTCCGGCGTGATCGACACCTGCGGCACCGGTGGTGACGGCCGCGGCACCTTCAATATCTCGACCGCGGCCGCGCTGGTCGCGGCGGCGGGCGGCGCCCCGGTCGCCAAGCACGGCAACCGGGCGGTGTCGAGCCGGTCCGGCTCGGCCGATGTTCTGGCCGCGCTCGGCGTGAGGCTCTCCGGCTACACGGAGGCCCTGGGACGCTGCCTGGACGAGGTCGGCATCGTGTTCCTCTTCGCGCCGATGCTCCACCCGGCGATGGCCCAGGTCATGCCGGTGCGGAAGGAGCTGGGCGTGCGCACCCTGTTCAACGTGCTGGGACCCCTGACGAACCCGGCGGGGGCGAAGCGCCAGTTGATCGGCGTCTTCTCGCCCGACCTCGTCGAGCCGATCGGGCGGGTGCTGCTCGAGCTCGGCAGCGAGCACGCCCTGGTCGTTCACGGTGACGGCCTGGACGAGATGACGACGACGGGGCCGACCGCGGTCGCCGAAGTCCGCGACGGCGAGGTCAGGACGTACGAAGTCCGGCCGAGCGACTTCGGCATCGCCGAGGCGCAGGCCGAAGCGCTGGCCGGCGGCGACCCGGAGCGGAACGTCGAACTGATGCGGGGCGTGCTGGGCGGCGGGGGAGGGCCGCTGGCCGACATCGCTCGCCTGAACGCCGGGGCCGCGCTCTACGTAGCGGGCAGGGCGGAGAACCTCGCGGCAGGTGTCGCGGCGGCGTCCGAGGTTCAGGCTTCGGGCGCGGCGGCCGCCAAGCTCGCAGAACTCGTCGACTGGACCGGCTGGGACGACGGAGGCGGCGGAGACTGAAGCGTGGCTGAGGTTCCCGACATCCTGAGGCGCATCTGCGAGCAGCGGCGCCGGCGCGTGGCCGCCGGAGACGCGGGCGTATCGTCCGTACGGCGTCTGTCAGCCGGGGCTCCGGGCCGCCGCTTCCTCGATGCGATCTCCGAGCGTCGCGGCGATGCCGTGATCGCCGAGATCAAGATGGGCTCGCCCAAGCTGGGCGACCTGCGCGGCCGTTTCGATCCGGTCGCCCGCGCCGTGGCCTACGCGGATGCCGGGGCGGCCTGCCTGTCGGTCGTCGTCGAGCCGGACCACTTTCACGGGGGCTACGACCTGCTGGCCGAGTGCGCGGCCGCGTCCGGGCTGCCCGCGGTGGCGAAGGACTTCGTCGTCTCCGACGTGCAGCTTGCGTGGGCGCGCGACGCCGGCGCCTGTGCCGTGCTGCTGATCGCGGCTCTCTACGATGCGGCGGAACTGCGCCGCCTGGCCGGGCTTGCCCGCGGCCTCGGGATCGTGCCGCTGATCGAGACCCACGACGATGCGGACTTCGAGAAGCTCCGGCCGCTGGCGCACGACGACGGCGAGGAAGGGAGTTCCGACTGGGAACTGGTCGGCATCAACAACCGCGACCTGCGCACCTTCGAAGTCGATCTGGAACGCAGCGCCGACCGCGTCGGCCGCCTGCCGGCCCCGGCCCTCAAGGTGGCCGAGTCGGGCATCCACACCGGCGCCGACGTGGCCAGGTTGCGGCGTGCCGGTTTCGACGCGTTCCTCATCGGCGAGCGGCTCGTACTTTCCGGCGACCCGGCCGCTGCACTTTCCGAACTACTGGGTGCGCCGGCGCTCCGGGAGCTGACCCGATGAAGGTCAAGATCTGCGGCGTCACGACGCCCGCCGACGCCCGTCTCGCCGTCGACCTGGGTGCGGACTTCATCGGCCTCAACTTCTATCGTCCGAGCCCGCGCTGGATCGACGTCGACGAGGCGGCCCACATCCGGCGCCGCGTCGGGGACCGGGCCCGGACCGTTGGCATCTTCGTCGATCCCACGCGCGAAGAGCTCGAGACGATCGACCGCAAGGTCGGCCTCGACTACATCCAGTTCAGCGGCGATGAGAGCCCGGAGCTGGTCGCCGAGTTCAGGGAGCGCGCCATCCGCGTCCGCCGTGTCGGCGGCGCCGCGGCCCCGGCCGCGATCCCTGACGAGGATTGCTGGGCGATCCTGATCGACCGCGCCCACGAACGCCTCTACGGCGGCTCCGGCGAGAGCTGGGACTACGCCGCCGCGGCCGACCTCGTCCGGACACCGGACGTCGACCGC
This sequence comes from Holophagales bacterium, assembly GCA_009845425.1. Taxonomy (GTDB): domain Bacteria; phylum Acidobacteriota; class Thermoanaerobaculia; order Multivoradales; family Multivoraceae; genus Multivorans. The sequence continues at coordinate 186,031 of VXZQ01000002.1, read as the reverse complement.
GAGCCACGCCGCCTGTTCATCGCTGGCGGCGTCCACCCCGGCAACGTCACCGCGGTGGCTGCGGCGGTGCCGGGCGCCTACGCGGTGGACACCTGTTCGGGCGTGGAGGCCGCGCCCGGCCGGAAGGACCGCGCCAAGCTGGAGCGACTGTTCGCCAACCTCAGAGCGGGAGCAGCACGATGAAGGTAAGGACACCCCTCTCCGCCACGGCCATGGAGCCGGACGAGGGCGGCCGCTACGGCGTCTACGGCGGGCGCTACGCCCCGGAGACGCTGATGGCGCCGCTCGAGGAGTTGAGTCGCTGCTACGACAGGCTGCGCCGGAAGCGGACCTTCCAGCGCCGGCTCAACCACCTGCTGGAGCACTACGTCGGACGCCCGACGCCGCTCTACTTCGCGGAACGGCTGACGGAGCACCTGGGCGGAGCCCGCATCTACCTGAAGCGCGAGGACCTGCTTCACACCGGCGCGCACAAAATCAACAACGCCCTGGGCCAGGTCCTGCTGGCGAAGGAGATGGGCAAGACGCGGATCATCGCGGAGACCGGCGCCGGTCAGCACGGCGTCGCCACCGCGACCGCGGCGGCGCTCCTCGGCCTGGACTGCGTCGTCTACATGGGCGAGGAGGACATGCGGCGGCAACGCCTGAACGTCTACCGGATGCAGCTCCTCGGCGCCGAGGTGGCGCCGGTCGATGCCGGCAGCCAGACGCTCAAGGACGCAATCAACGAGGCGTTCCGTGACTGGGTGGCGAGCTTCGCGGACACCCACTACGTGCTCGGCACGGTCACCGGGCCGGAGCCCTATCCGCGTATGGTCCGCCAGTTCCACAGCGTGATCGGAGCCGAGGCTCGGCGGCAGTTGCGGCGCCTTGCCGGCACGCCGGACCCCGACGTGGCGGTTGCCTGCGTCGGCGGCGGCAGCAACGCGATGGGACTGTTTTCGGCGTTTCTCGACCGTCCGGACGTGCTGCTCATCGGCGTCGAAGCCGGCGGCCGGGGGCCCGAGCTGGGCGATCACGCGGCCCGATTCTCGGGCGGCACGCTCGGCGTGCTTCACGGCGCCCGGACGCTGGTGCTCCAGGACGAGGAGGGTCAGGTCGTCGGCACCCACTCGGTGTCGGCCGGGCTCGACTACCCGGCGGTTGGCCCCGAGCACGTGTTTCTGCACGAACACGGGCAGATCGAGTTCACGTCCGCGACCGACCAGGAGGCGATCGAGGGGTTCCACCTCCTGTCGGCGACGGAGGGCATTCTGCCGGCGCTCGAATCGGCGCACGCGATCGCCGAGGTGATGCGCCGGGCGCCCGAAATGGAACCCGACCGGGTCATCCTGGTCAACCTCTCCGGCCGCGGCGACAAGGACGTCGAGTCGGTACTCGAGTACGACGCCGCTTCAGGCGGTCGAGTGTCGGTGCGCCGGCCCTCTGGCCGGCACTCCGGGTCCGCGTCGGGCGATGGAGACGCCGAATGAGCTCCCGACGCAAGCGCCCCTCACGCAACGGCGGCATCGCCGCTTCCTTCGCCGCCTGCCGGAAGCAGCGGCGCTCCGCCTTCATCCCCTTCCTCGTCGCCGGCGATCCGTCGCTCGAGGCCACGCCCGACCTGCTGCGCGCCCTGGTTGCCGGCGGCGCCGACGTGATCGAACTCGGCGTCGCCTTCAGCGACCCGATCGCCGACGGCCCGACCATTCAGCGCGGTTCGCACCGGGCGCTTGCCGCGGGTTCCTCGCTCAGCGCCGTGCTCGGCATCGTGGAGCGGCACCGCGAGGAACTGGGCGTCCCGATCGTCCTCTTCACGTACTACAACCCGGTTCACGCCCGCGGCGTCGGGACTTTCGCCGCCCAGGCGGCCGACAGCGGTGTCGACGGCGTTCTCTGCGTCGACCTGCCGCCCGACGAGGGCCTGCGCGAACTGCAGCCGGCACTGGAGGAGCGGGGCCTCGACTCGATCTACCTGATCGCCGCCACCAGTACCCGCGAGCGAATCGACCGCGCCGCCGCGGCGTCGAACGGCTTCGTCTACTACACCGCCCGCTCGGACGTCACCGGCGAGCGGGAGGACCTGATCCCCACCCTGGCCCGGGAAGTGAAGCGCGTCCGCCGACGGGTGCGGCTGCCGGTCGCCGTCGGCTTCGGCATCTCGACCCCGCGGCAGGTCGAGGAAGTGGCGAAGGTCGCCCACGGCGTCGTCGTCGGCAGCGCCCTCGTCCGGCTGGTCGAGGAGAACGCCGTCGAGCCCGACCTGGCGGCTCGACTCGAACGCCGCGTCGGCGAACTGACCGCACCGCTTCGCGGCTAGAGGGTCGCTGGACCGGCAGGTGGCCGGGAAGTAACCGGTCCTGGCCGGTCCTGCGCGAATCTGGCCGGAATCAGCTAGAAACTGGCCGGTCTTCCCGCGGATTCCTCTCTAGAGTGGTTGGTTGAGAGGAGGTGCGGAATGTACCGCTACACACGATCCTTGAATACCGGGCAGGTGCAGCGTGACCTGCGCCGAGCCGATCGTTTCGGCTTCCTCGCGCGCTTCTGGTCGCGGTGGGGCGATCCACTGCTGGCCGGCGCCCTGCTGGCCTTGATGGCGTGGGCGATCGTGCACGGCTTCACACGCTGAGCCGGAGTCGAAGGATGCGGGCTAACATGCCACGCATCCGTGGTCGGGCAATCGCTTCCCTGGAACGCCAGGCCCACCTGGCTGTGCTGGTCAGGCGGAAAGGACTCGGCTTGGGCTCTCCGGGAGCTTCGAGCCGAACCGTCCTTCGAGGTCCGGGGGCTGATCAGCCTCGTGAACGAGAAGAACGGCCGTGTGATTCTCCACGGCGTGCGTCATACCCTGCTCCAGCGGCAGGCGGAGGCGGTGGGGTTGCCGCTGCGGTTCATTCCGCTCGACTGGACGTCGTCGAGAGGCGAACGCAACGCTGCTCTGGCCCGGGGTTTCGGAGAAGTGCGGGCGGACGGCGCGGCTTGTGTCGCCTTTGGCGATCTGTTCTCGTTGGAGGGGCGCGATCGACGTTTGCTCGTCACGGCCGACTCGGGTCTCGAGGTCGTGTTTCCGCTCTGGAATCGGGATACGCGGGCTCATTCGGTGGAGATGCTGAAGTCCGGTTTGTCGGCCTGGGTGTGTTCCGTCGATACCGGGTCCCTGGCGGCGAATCTCGCGGGACGCCGGTTCGATTCGGACTTCGTGGCCGGATTGCCCGAGGGAGTGGACCCTTGCGGCGGGAACGACGAGTTCCACACGTTCGTGGAGTGGGCGCCCGGTTGGGAGGGCCGCGTGGAGGTCGAGCCGACTCGCACGATCGAGGTCTACGACTTCGCGTTCGCGGAGATCGAAGCGGCGGATGGCTCCGCGCCTTCGCGGATCGATCCATTCAGTCACTTCGCGAGGCTCGACCGCGTGCGGCGCCACGTCGACCTCCACATTGCCGAGGATCTGAACGCCGGTGTGGTCGCCAGGGTCGCCGCGATGTCGCGCACGGGTTTCTCCCGGTACTTCCGGGAGCACGTCGGGATGACGTTCGCGGGCTGGCTGGCGCACCGCCGGATCGAACGCGCCTGCCAGCTCCTGCGCGAGAACAACGACGCGGTGAGCCGGATCTCGGAATCGGTCGGTTTCCACAGCGAGAGGACGTTTCGCCGGGCCTTCCACGAACAGATGGACTGCAGCCCTTCGGAGTACAGGAGGAAGGCGCTTGAGGAGTAGCCAGGCGCTGGCGGTAGCCCTCGCGATCCTGGCGTCGACGGTCGTCGCGGCCCAGCCCGCGGACCAGGTGGGACTCACGGTTCGTCTGGACGCGGTCGTTTCGGGCGACGAAGCGCCGTCCGGCGACGTGACGATCGAGTTCTCCGACGCGTCGACTCGCGAACCAGTGGCCTCCTGGGTCGTCGCGGCGTCCGCCGAAGAGCAGAGTTTCGTAGTTACGGTGCCGGCTCTGGAGTCGCGATCCGGCTGGCTTCTCCGGGCACGGTCGGAGGGCTGGTGGAGTCCTGCCGCCTTCATCCCGTGGGACGAGCGGGAGGCGTCCCTGACCCTGGTGCCGGAAGGCTTGGTGCGGTTCGCCGTCGACGGCACGGACACAGCGGTGGACTTCCTGGAGACCGGCAAGGTCTGGATCGACGGGCGGGTCGACAGGCGTCGCGTCCGCCTCGACCGCGGCCTCTACGGAGGTCCGTGCGAGGTGGACCGGGAACCGGAGCGGCGCGAGGTGCTGATCGCGTGCCCGTTCGCCCGGGACGAGGAGGTGGAACTACGAGTACGGCTGGGTCCTTTCCTGCCCCTGCTACGGTCCGAAGTGACGGTCGAGGCGGACACGGACCTGGGGTTGGTCGAGCCCGTCAGGGGAGCGCGGGTGACCGCCAGCCTGGCCGCGCCGGACGGCTCCAGTCACCAGTTCCGCTTGCGGCAACGGGATGGGTCTCTGGCCCTCGGCTGGGTTGCCTGGACGGACTCCGGAGGTGCCTTGACGTTCGAAGGCCTTTCGCCTGCGGCGTACGAGCTCCGACTCGCCGGTTCCGACGGCGACAGTTGGCCGGTGCGCATCGAGTCGCTGGCCGATCAGATCGACCTGGGCCCACTCGTGTCATCCGCCGGCAACCTGCTGTCCGTTTCCTTCCTGACGCCGAGCGTGCTGGAGATCGATCTGAGACCGACGGTTTCTTCAGTGACGCTGGGGCCTGACGGCGAGGTGGAACGGCGCGAGCGCAGGTTCGAGTTCCACGATCGTGGAAGTGACGGCTCCTTCCTGTGGCGAGGCCTGGCGCCGGGCGACTACGAGGTAGACGTCGAGGACAACCGCGGCAACCGCTGGCACCATGAGGTCGTCCGCTTCTTCGGTCAGGATCACCACTACGTCGAACTGGATGCCGTGCCGCTGGTCGGCCGGATCGAGCGCGGCGGGGAGCCCCTGGAAGAGGCGATGGTCTGGTTCGGCGGCATGTGGGGCCGTGAACGAATCTCCTTCCGGAGCCGCGAGGAGGGCCGCTTCAGCGGCCTGCTGCCGAGGGAGGGTTTCTGGCACGTCGAGGTGACTCCTGCCCCCGACTGCGATCCTTGCGAAGGCGGGTGGGACACGGACGGCTGGGGTGACTTCGACGATCGCGAGGTCAACGAAGCCGGCATCTTCGAGATCGAGGCGGACTCCGACGGCGTAGCGAGGGTCGACATCGACCTCGCAGCAGGTGCGATCGGTGGGCGAGTCGTGAGACGCAACGCGGAGAGCGGCCTTCTCGAGTCGGTGGCGGGGGCTCGGGTCTGGGTGTTTGCCGCGGGCGAGGTTGCTGGCGAAGAACAAGACTCCCTGCAACCGCGGAGTTGGCGCCGTCGGACCGACGCCTCCGGGGCCTTCGAGGTCACCGGACTGCCCGAATGGAGCTACAGCATCCATGCCGAAGCGTACGTGGATGAACGGGAACTCCAGTCGGCTCCGGCGCAGGTCCAGCTACGGGTCGACGAGCGGATCGAGGATGTTGAACTGCGGCTGGCCGATCAGCGGCGCGTCACCGTAGTCGTCCGCTCCGGAGGAGTGCCGATCAGCGGTGCGCAGACGTTTGTGCTCCACCCCGCGGCGTCAGCCACCACCGTGGCCAACAGCTACTCGGACGGCGCGGGTGAAGCCACTCATCATCTTCCGTTGGAGGCCGAGTCCGTTGGTGTCGTCGTCCGGGCGGCGGGCCACGGGATGGTCGGCTGGCGATTCGAGATTCGGGAGGGCGCGCCGCTTTTCATCGAGCTGGCGCCGGAGCGTGGATCGCTCCGCGTACCGCGTTTCCAGGACGGTGCCGGATCCCGGAGCGCCGGCTTCTATTGGGACGCGCGCCTCGTCACACCTGGCGGCGCCTCCATTCGGGTCGGTACGCTCGCGGGAGTCAACGACAGAGGCCAGATCCAGAAGGACGACGACGAGGTGATCGTCAGGGATCTGGCGCCGGGGACGTACTCGTACTGCCCGAAGGACAGCGCCTGCACCAGCGTCGAGGTCGTCCCTTGGGGCGAGAGCCGAATCCGCGATTAGCCGCGCGTTACCGCGACGGCACCTTCGTCGCGTCGCGGACCAGGGACATCTCTCCCGTCGTCTCATCCCGGACGCCGACGACGACCTGGTAGTCGCCCTCGCCCAGACTCACCGAAACCTCGAAGCGGAAGGCGCCCTCCGTGGTCTGGACGTCGCCGGCAGGCCCCACCGGCACCGTCATCTGGCGCACCGGCGTGCGGCCGCGTCTTTCCTCGTCGACCGCGAGGAGTAGAAGCCGGAGCCGACCGCTCGATCCGCCGGCGCCCGGCACCAGCAGGACCGCCTCTTCGGGTACGACGATGCTGACCGGTTGCCGGTGCACCTTCTTCTCCCGCGGGGTCGTCGCGCCCAGGTCGACCGCGACGCCGAGCGGATTCGGGGTGCTGCCGAGGTAGGCCGCGGAGATCAGTCGTTCGGCGAGTTGCTCGTCCTGGGTCTTGTCCCGGTAGGACCGCCGGTACTCCACGCTGCGGCCCTGAGCGACGTTGGGTGCGAGTTCGACCTTCAGGCGCCGGACTTCGCCCGACCTTCGCTCGTCCGGGGAGAAGCCCAGGGAGTAGGTGGAGGCGAGCTGCTCGGTCACGTCGTCGAGCAGGTCGGCCAGGTCGTTCGAGTTGAGAAGCGCCTTGCCGCCGGTTTCAGACGCGAGCTGCTGCAGGCCGCCCTGGATGTTCGTCCAGTGCAGCCGGTCGTTCTGGTACGACGGCGCCCTTCCATCGAACGACATCGACTGGCTGAGTCCGGTGCGAATGCCGCCGGCGTCCAGCGTGAAGAGAGTGACGCGGTTCGCGTTGGCGTGCGCCGTGAGCTGCTGGAAGCGGCGTGTTTCGTCGTGGCGCTGAGCGGCCGCGTTCGTCTCGGGGACGATGCGCGGGTCGTTCGGGCAGAGGTCCTGGGCGATGTAGTCGAAGGCCGAGAGCCCGGGCTGCTGCGGCAGTCCGTCGCTCATGTAGACGATCGCCTTCCGCCCAGGGATACCGGCCAGCGTGCTGGTCAGATCGGCGAGCCCGTCGGCCGCGATCGCGGCGCGATTCGCCTGCTCGACCGCGTACGTCTCGGCGAGCGCCACGAGTTGGCCGGTGTTCTGACACCCCCGGCTGTTCACGTTGATGTCCTCCAGCGTGAACTGCCGGGACCGCTGGTTCCGCACGGCGCGGGCCAGTCCCTTGGGGCGCTTGGCCGCGGCCTTGAGGATCGCGTCGAGATCCCGGGTCGGCGGCACGACGACTTCCAGCCGGTTGACGAACCGCGCGAACATGAACCGCGCGTTCAGGGACCGCCACGACTCGACCGCCTTCTCCAGGCGCCGGAGCAGCCGCGAGCGGTAGGGCGGAAAGAGGTTCGCGTCGTCCATGTAGAGGACGACCGTGAGCGAGGCGGGATCGGCCGCGGCCTCGGCTTCGGACGGCTCGGCATCGGCGATCGGCGTGGCGGTCCGGTCCGCTGGCTCGGCCGCTTGGCCCAGGATCTCCGACTCGAAGAAGTTCGTGATCTCGACCGGTTCGCCGTCCACGTAGAGCTCGAAGTCGTCACGGGTCAAACCCCTGACCGGGCGGCTGTTCCGGTCCGTGACCACGACATCGACTTCGACGACCTGCACGTCGAGAGTGTCGATGAAGGTCTCGCTCGGCTGGGCCTGAACAGCGGCGGCGCTGGCGAGCACAAGCAGCGTCGCGGTCGTGGTGGATTGAAAGTGGTTCTTCATGCGCGCGAGTGCGTTCTGCTGCAACGTCTGGCCTCCCTCGGCGGCCGCCTACTTCGGCGGCACGGATACTGGTTCGCGAATCAGGGACGTTAACCCCGTCGTTTCGTCCCGGATTCCCACTGCGACCTGATAGTCCCCTTCGGGCAGGTTCATCGCGACCTCGACGCGGTAGCTGCCGTTTTCGGCCGCGACGCCCGCCGCGCCGCCGACGGTGATCGCCTTCTGCCGAACGGTGGTCCGCGCGCCGTTCCGGTCCTCGACGGCGACCAGCCAGAGGCGGAGCTGGGCGCTCGCGTTCGGCGACGCGCCGTCCTTGCCGGGCAGGCTCAGGACGGACTCCGCGGGCACGCTGATGCCTACGGTCAACTCGTGGATCTTCTTCTCCAGCAGCTTCGTGTCGCCGAAGTCGACGACCGCTTCGAGCGGATTCTCGGGGTTGCCGAGGTACGCGACGGAGAGGAGCCGTTCGGCGAGCCGCTCGTCCAGTGACTTGTCCCGGTAGGTGCGGCGGTACGCGATTCTGCGTCCCTTGTCGGCACCGGGGGCGAGTTGGACGGAGATCTGCCGCACCTGGCCCAGGTCGTGTTGCTCGGGAACGAAACCGAGGGAGTACGAGGCGGAGAGCTGATCGGTCATGTCGTCGAGGAGGATCGACAGGTCGTTCGCGTTGATCAGGGCCTTGCCGCCGGTTTCATGGGCCAGGAGGTGGAGCCCGCTCTGCGCGTTCATTGCCATGAGGCTGACGTTGTGGAAACTCGGCGCCAGTCGGGGATTGTCGAGAGAGATGTCGGTGTTTGCGCTTCGCACTCCGCCGGCATCCAGGCCGTAGAACGTGACGCGATTCGCGTTGGCGTGAGCCGAGATGCGGTTGAAGCGGCGGCTTTCGTCGTACTGCACGATCTCCGCCATGGTCTCCGAGGGCGCGCTGGGGCGCTCGTCTCTGCAGAGTTCGTTCCCGAGGTAGTCGAGGACGGAGATCCCGGGTCTTTGGGGCAGGCCGTTGGTCATGTAGACGACTGTCTTCTTGCCGGGTACGCCGGCGAGCGTCGTGACGAGATCCGCTAGGCCGTCGGCGGCGATGGCCGTGTTCGTCGCCTGGTTGTCCGCGTACTGGCGTGCCAGCGACAGGAGTTCGCCCCAGTTGTCCTCGCAGGGGCGGCAGTACGGTGCCTGTCGGCAGAATTCGTAGCTGTCGATCAGGCTCCTGATCGCGAAGCGGCGGGCGCCTTCGCCGTTCTGGATCGCGCGTGGCGATCCCTTGGGCACGGTCGCGGCGCCTTCGAGGATCGCGTTCAGGTCGGGAGTCGGCGGCACGAGAACCTCGAGCCGGTTGACGAACCGCGCGAGCATGAAGCTCGCGTCCATCGAACGCCACGGTTCAACCGCGTTCTCCAGGCGCCGCAGCAGGCGGGTGCGGTGGGACGGGAAGATGTTGGGATCATCGAGGTAGAAGACGACGGTCAGCGGGCCTTCATCCGCGGCGTCCGATGTCTCTTCGTTGCGGACGGCAGGGCGTTCCTTCTTGCGGCGTGCGGTCTGCTCCTCCACGAAGATCGCCGACTCGTAGAAGTTCGCGATCTCGACCGGTTGACCGTCCACGTAGAGCTCGAAGTCCTTGCGTGCCAGTCCCTTGACCGGGCGCCCCTTCCTGTCGGTGACGACAACGTCGACCTCGACAACCTGGACGTCGACGGAGTCGACGAACGGCTGGTTGGGCTGAGCTTGCAGTGCCCCTGCCAGGGTGAGGCACAGCAACGACGCCAGGGTCGGCGCCGATCGCGGATTGCGCTCAGATCGGGTCACCATGCTGCCTCCCATGCTCCACCTGGAGCTTCGTTGGTCGATCCTGACGCGTAGTGAAGCAACTTCCGTGCCGGGAATGGACCTCGGCACCGGCCGGGAGCGCCGTCGGCGGACTGCGAGCAGATCCTCTGCCCACTACCATACAGGCCTGTTGCAGAGGCCATTCCGATGACGTCCCGCTCGTCCGCGGCGCTCCAGGCGGTGGTCGCCGGCATCCTCTTCTCGACCGGCGGCGCGGCCGTCAAGGCGACGGAACTCGACGCCTGGCAGGTCGCCGGGACACGCTCCCTGATCGCGGCCGCGGTGTTGCTGGTCGCGATTCCCGCGGCGCGGAGGTGGACTGGCGCTGCGGGTCAGTCGAGTCCGTTGGGTACGGCGGCGTGGTGGCGCGACTCGTCGCGGCGCCGGGCCCTTCTTCTCACGCTGGGGACCGGTTGCAGCTACTGCCTGACCCTCGTGCTGTTCGTCCACGCGGCCAAGCGGACGACGGCGGCCGAGACGATCTTCCTGCAGTCGACGGCGCCGCTGTTCGTCCTGCTGCTCTCGCCTCTCCTGCTGCGGGAGCGACCGAGCGGGCGCCAGCTTCTGTTCGTACCGCTGTTCGGCGCGGGCCTGGTGATGGCTCTCTATGGCGGCGCCGACGCGGCTGCGTCCGCGCCCGATCCCCGCACCGGCAACGTTCTGGCCGTGTTCTGCGGACTGGCGTACGGCCTGACCCTGATGGGGCTGCGCGCAGCCGGCCGGCCGCGGCCCGAGGGAAGAAGTGCCTCTGCACCCGGGATAGCGGCTGCGGCGTGCGGCAACGTGATCGTCTGCCTCGCGTGTCTGCCGGCGATGTTCCCGTTCGGCGCTGTAGAACCGGGTGACCTCGTCATCGTGGCCTATCTCGGGCTGTTTCAGGTTGCTCTCGCGTACGTGTTCGTGACGCGTGCCGCCCGCGTTCTGCACGCCCCCGTCCTTGCTCTCCTGCTGTTGCTGGAGCCCGCGCTCACTCCGTTCTGGGCGATGTGGTTTCACGGGGAGCAGCCGCATCTGCTCACCTGGCTGGGGGGTGGGGTCATTGCGGCGGCGACCGTGCTCCTCGCGACGGTGGTGGGGGAACCTGAGTGAGAAGGAGGGAAGCCGGTCTGCTAAACAATCGTCCTTTGCGGCGTCTTCACCACTGAACCCACCCCGGGCGCCGGCGTCGAGCCTGTGCGCCCGGAGCCAAGGAGCGCCGTTTGACGATTGCAAGCGTTTCGATGACCGAAGGGCCGCCCGCAGTGCCTCCCGCCACGCCGGACTCCGCCGTGGACGGGCTGCAGGGGCTCTTCGAGGAGCACCACCGGCTGATCTTCCACACGGCCTACCGCGTCACGGGCAACGCGTCTGACGCGGAGGACGTGCTGCAGACGATCTTCCTGCGGCTGCTCAACCGGCCGCCGGAGTCGCTCGACACCGCGAAGGCCGGCGGCTACCTGCGGCGGGCGGCGATCAACGCCTCGCTCGACCTGCTCCGTTCACGCAAACGCTCGCGCCTCGTGGCGCTGGACCAGCAGGTCCTCGAGGAAGTGGGACCCTCTTCCGCCGTGGAGAGCGATCCGGCGCGGCGCTTCGCCTCGCTGGAACTCCGCGACCGGCTGCGGCGGGAGCTGGCCAACGTGAACCCGCGCGCGGCCGAGATGTTCGTGCTGCGTTACTTCGAGGGCTACCGGAACTCGGAGATCGGGCCGATGCTGGGTACGTCGCGCATGACCGTGGCGGTGACGCTGCACCGGCTGCGCAAGCGCCTGGGCGCGGCACTCGCGGAGGAAGACCAGGACGACCGAAAAGACCAGGAAGAGACGCGGAGGGTGCCGCAATGAGCGACCGCAACAAGATGAACCGGACTCTGATCGAAACCGCGCGGGCGATCGCCGCGGAGCGGCCGGCCGCCGACGTTGAGGCCGCCGCGGCCGAGCGCGTGCGACAGGCCCTGGCCGCCGCGGCCGTCGGGACCGAGACGCTCGAAGCCAGTATCGACGCGAACTCGACGCTGACCTCCTGCGCCGACTACCAGGCGCGGATGCCGGCCCTGGTCGCGGGCACGCTGCCGGAGGCGCAGCGCCTTCTGGTGGAGGACCACGCGCGCGAGTGCATCCCCTGCCGCAAGCATCTGCAGGCGGTGCGGGCCGGCCGCGCGGTGTCCGATGCTGCCGGACCCGCAGCGCCGGCGCGGGTCGGCCGCTACTACGCGGCCGCCGCGGCAATGGTCGGCGTCGCCGTGGCGGGCGTCTGGCTCAGCCAGCGCGTGCTGCTGCCGCCCCAGGACGGCATCGTGCAGGTCCAGAGTGTCGATGGCCGGATGTTCGTGGCCGGTGACGACCGCGGCGCCGATCTCGTGCCGCTCGGCCCCGGCGACGCGGTTGATGGCGGCGACCGCATCCGCACCGGCGCAGGCAGCCGCGCGGTGCTCGAGCTCGCGGACGGTTCCCGGGTCGAGGCCGCGGGACTCACGACGTTCCGCGTCGATGCCCGGCGCAGCGGCCATCGCGTGCGCGTCGACCGCGGCAGTGTGATCGTCCAGGCCGCTCAGCAGGAGGACGGTTCGCTGATCGTGTCGACCGAGGAGATGCTGGTGGCGGTCAAGGGCACGATCTTCGCCGTCACGCACGGCGTCAAGGGGTCGCGGGTATCGGTGATCGAGGGCGAGGTCGAGGTCGAGAAGGGCCGCCAGCGCCACAGCCTGCTCGCGGGCGATCAGTTCCGCAGCCGCCCGACCCTGGTGGCGATGACGCTGCAGGAGGAAGTCGGCTGGAGCCAGGACGCGGACCGTTACCTCGCCCTGCTCGAGGAGTTCAAGTCGCTGCGGAGCGAACTGAACCAGTTGATGGAGGCGACGCCGGCGCGCCACTCGACCCGGCTGCTCGACCTGATGCCGGCCGACACGAAGATCTACCTGGCGATGCCGAACGCCCCGGCGACGTTGAGCGATCTGTTCGCACTCGTGCGGTCGCGAGCGGAGAAGAGCGACCTGTTCGCCGAATGGTGGACCGAGTTCGAGGCCTCCGGCGCGGTCGGGACGATCGACGAGGTGATCGGGTTGCTGGGCGAGCTCGGCGACACGATGGGCGACGAGACGGTGGTGGCGCTCGCCGGCGGCATCGCCGACAACACGGCCCGCCCTCTGATGGTCACGGAAGTCGAGGACGCCGCGGCCCTGCGCGAGGCCCTCGAGGAACACCTGGAGGCGTTGGGCGATGCGATGGGCGAGGAGGGCTCGCCGGTCATCGTCGAGGATCTCGATGCGGCGGAAGAGTCGGACGGCGAGTTCCTGGTCTGGATCGCCGACGACCTCGCCGCGGCCTCGCCCTCCCTCGCCGCGCTTCGCACGGTGGCGGCGAACCGGGACGGCGCTGCCAACCCGTTCGTCGGCTCGCGGCTGCATGGCCGGCTCGCGGAGCGTTACGCCGCCGGCGCGGAGCTGCTGGCCGCTGTCGAGCTGGCCGCGGTCGTGGCTGAACTGGCGGACGGCGAGGATGCGGACGGCGATGACCCGGACGCGAACGGCTTCGCGTTCAGCGGGCTCGATCACGTCGAGGATCTCGTCGCTTCCCGGACCCAGGACGGCGAGCGGGCGAACGTCACCGCGACCCTGAGCTTCGACGGCGAGCGGTCCGGGATGGTCTCCTGGCTGTCGGAGCCGGGCACCAACGGCGCCCTCGACTTCTTCTCTCCCGACGCGTCGTTCGTCGCCGCCGGCGTGATCGAGGATCCGCTGACGATCTACGACGAGTTCCTGGCGTTTCTCGGCGGGCTGGGCGGGGAGATGGACGGGCCGCCGGCCGAGATCGAGAGCGAGCTGGGCATGTCGATTCGCACGGACTTCCTGGAGCACCTGGGTGGCGAGTATGCAGCCGGCATCGACGGTCCGGTGCTGCCCTCGCCGACGTGGAAGGCGGTGGCGTCCGTCTACAATGCGGAGAGTCTGCAGAGTTCCATCGAGACTCTGATCGAGAAGACGAACGACCGGCTTGCGGCCGAGGGCGTGGGTGCGGCGGCCACGCTTGAGGAGCAGGAGTCGGGCGGTCGCACGGTCTACCGTCTGGCGGTCGCGATCGACGACGCGGACGGCGGCGGCGAGGAGGCGGACGCCGGCGACGATGAGGACTCCCTGGAGGGAGTCCTCGAGAGCCTGGTGGAAACTCCCGAGATCTTCTACACGTACTTTGATGGGTACATGGTGAGTGCCTCCAGCGTGGCAACGATCGACACAGCGATCCGGTACCGCGGCAGTGACGCGTCGCTGACCTCGAGCCAGCAGTTCCTGGATCTGCTGCCCGAGAACGGCTACGCGGACTTCTCCGCGATGGTCTACAACCGTCTCGCCGAGGCGGCCGGGGAACTCTTCGACCTGCTGCCGACGGAGGTCGTGGGTGACGAGCAGCAGGCCGTCGTCCAGGCGATCGAGGAGTCGATTACCAGCCAGGGCCCGTCTCTCTACACGGTGTACGCGGGCCGCAGCGAGATCGTCGTGACGTCCAGCGGTCCGAGTCTGCTGGCCTTCACCGGGCTTGGTCCGCTGCTGGGACTCCCCAATCTTCTTCAGGGCCTGGATGCGATCGACGACGCGGCGGAGCCGGAACCGGAGGCGGAGACTGGTACCGATGTCGATGCCGTCGCCGGCCTGGCGGCCGGCGCACCCAATGGACGAGACCTAAGGCCCGCCGCCGGATGAGTGAGGAGGCGCCGGTCATCGACCTCGACGGTCTCGGGGTTCGATTCGGCCGGCACCAGGTGCTGGACGACCTGCGCGGCGCCTTCTCCGGCCGCGCGATCGGCCTTCTGGGACCCAACGGCGCCGGCAAGACGACGCTGCTGAACACCCTGCTCGGCTTCTACCGGCCGACTGCCGGCACGGCCCGCCTGTTCGGCATGGACATCACGGCCCAGGGCCGGGAACTGCGGCGCCGGGTCGGCTACATGCCGGAGCGGGACGCCTTCATAGCCGGCATCTCCGGCGTCCGCTTCGTGCGGCTGATGGCGGAGGTCTCCGGGCTGCCGCCCGAGGCCGCCCTCGAGCGCGCGCACGAGGTGTTCTTCTACGTCGGCCTGGGCGAGGCGCGCTACCGCAACGTGGAGACCTATTCGCTGGGCATGAAGCAGTTGCTCAAGCTGGCGCAGGCGATCGCCCACGGTCCCAGCCTGCTCTTCCTGGACGAACCGACGAACGGTCTCGACCCGCCGGCTCGCCTGCGCATGCTGCGGCTGATCCGGGAGATCCGGGACTCGGGCAACGCGCGGATCGTCGTATCGTCGCACCTGCTCCGGGACGTTGAGGAGTGCTGCGAGGAAGTGCTGGTCCTGAACCGGGGCAGGATCGCTACCTACTGCAACCTGGCCGAGGAGCGCCGCGCCAACCGCCGGTTCCTCGAGCTCGACCTCGCCGCCGAACGCGAGGGGGCGGGAAGCAGCTTCCGGGCCGCGATCGAGGGGCTCGGCTGCGAGGTAGCCGTGGTCAACCGCCGCCGGATCAAGGCCGTGCTGCCGCCGGGCGTCGAGGTGCGCCACATCTACGCGTCGGCGATCGAGCAGGACGTGACGATTCGCCGCCTGGACTACAAGCGCACTTCGCTGGAGGACATCTTCCTCCAGGCGATGGAGGGCGACGATGGCCGTCTATGACCACGGCTACAAGGGCTACGACGGCCCGCTGATGCCGGCGCGGAGCCGGTTCCTCGTCATCAGCCGCTACGGCCTGCGCGAGGTCTTCGCGTCGCGGCTCTTCCTGGCCTTCTTCGCCTTCTGCTTCGCCTGGCCGCTGGTGCTGCTCGGCGCCATGTACCTGCGCTACAACGCGGAGGCGCTGACCCTGATCAACCTCGATTCGGCCGACCTGCTCGAGTTCGTCCAGGTCAACACCTGGTTCTTCCAGAACCTGTTCCTGCGCGCGCAGTTGTATCTGGCGTTCATCGTCGTGCTCGTGGTCGGGCCGTCGCTCGTGTCGGCGGATCTGCGCAACCGGGCGATGCCGCTCTATCTCTCGCGTCCGCTGACGCGAACCGACTACGTGCTCGGCAAGCTCGTCGTGCTCGGGGTTCTGGTCTCGGCGATCACCTGGGCGCCGGGGCTGCTCCTGTTCGTGATCCAGGCATCGCTCGGCGGCAGCGATTGGCTACTGGAGCACTGGCGGGTCGCGCCGTCGATGGTGGTCGTGTCGGTCGTGTGGCTGCTCTGCATGTCGTTGCCGATGCTGGCGATCGCGGCCTGGGTGAAGTGGAAGCCCTGGGCGCGGATCGTGTTCATGGGCGCGATCCTGACGGGCACGGCCTTCGGCCAGTTCTACAAGGAGTTCTACGACTCCTGGCTGGGCAGCATGGTCGTGGCGTTCGACGTGACGGACGCGCTCTCCGCCTCCGTCTTCGGCACACAGGGAACCGTGCAGATGCCGGAAGCGGCCGCCTGGCTCGCGGCGGCCGCTCTGGCCTCGCTGTCGGCGGCCCTGCTGTACCGGCGTGTCCGCGCCTTCGAGGTCGTCAAGTGAGCGACGATCGCAACATCGTGATCCGGGACGTCTCGAAGTTCTACGGAGACGTGCTCGGCGTCAACCGGGTCGATCTGGAGATCGAGCCCGGGATCACCAGCCTGGTCGGCCCGAACGGGTCCGGCAAGAGCACGCTGATGAATCTGCTCGCGGGCCTGCTGCGGCCGACGCGGGGCGAGATCAACATTCTCGGCTTTCCGGTCACCAGGCCGCAGGATCTGTTCCGCCGCTTTGGCTACTGCACCCAGTACGACTCCTTCCCGCGCGGCGCCACCGGCTGGCAGTTCGTCTTCTCCTACCTGCTGCTGCACGGCCTGGACCGCGGCGAGGCGGAGCGCCTGACCGCCCGGACGCTGGAGCGGGTCGGCCTCGTCGACTCGGCGCACCGGAGGATCGCGGGCTACAGCAAGGGTATGCGACAGAGGATCAAGCTGGCGCAGGCGATCGCGCACGGGCCCCAGGTCATGGTGCTCGACGAGCCGCTCAACGGTCTCGATCCGATGGTCCGAGCCGAGACGATCGAGCTCTTCCGCCAACTGGCCGGCGAGGGCCAGCACGTGCTCATCTCGAGCCACATCCTGCACGAGGTCGACCTGCTCTCGGACCGCGTGATCCTGATCTCGAACGGCTACATCGTCGCGGAGGGCGAGGTGCCGGGCATGCGGGCGGAGGTCGAGGAAGTCCGCGAGCAGCCGCTGCAGGTGTTCGTGCGCTGCGACCGTCCGCAGTGGCTGGCCGGTCGCGCCTTCGAACTCGACCACGTCACCGAGGTTCAGCTCCACGACGACGGCGGCGGGCTCCACCTGCGCACCCGGGACGCGGACCGCTTCCTGCGCCTGGTCGCCGAACTCGTTGCCGAAGGCGGTGTGGAGGTCGAAGCGGTGGGACCGGCGGACAGCGATCTGCAGGCCGTTTACCGCTACCTGGTTGATGAAGAGGAGGAGCCCTCGTGACCGTGGCTCAGGAGACGGCGGCGCGTCCGCGCATCGACTGGGCGCTGCTGGCCCGGCAGGTCGGCGGACTCGTGCGGCTGGAGCTGCGCCGGCTGTTGCTGACCCGCCGGGCAGTGATCCTGGGGCTCGCGTCGGCGGTTCCGGTGGCGATCGTCCTGCTGGTCGGCTCGATACCGATCAGCGGCCAGACGGTGCTGGAGCGGTTCGGCAACCGGATCGTCTACGAGACGATCTTCGAGACGGTCTTCCTGGGCGCGATCCTCTTCTTCGGCTGCCTGTACGTCTTCTTCAACCTGTTCCGGGGCGAGATCCTGGAGCGCAGCCTGCACTACCTCCTGCTGACGCCGCTACGCCGTGAACTGGTCGTGGCGGCCAAGTACGCGGCGGCGGTAGCCGCCGTGACGGCGCTGTTCATGGCCAGCACCGTCTTCAGCTACATGCTGATCTACCTGCCCGTGGGCTTTTCGGGAGCGATCGAGGATCTGACCGCTGGCCCGGGCGGCCGGCATCTCGTGGCCTACCTGGGCGTGACCCTGCTCGCCTGCATCGGCTACGGCTCGCTGTTCACGCTGGTCGGCATGGTGTTCCGGAACCCGATCATCCCGGCCGGCGCCCTCTACGTCTGGGAGATGCTGCACTTCCTGCTGCCGCCGGCGCTCAAGAAGCTGAGCGTGATCCACTACCTGAAGGGCCTGCTGCCGGTGCCGCTCTCCGACGGCCCGTTCGCCGTGGTCGTCGAGCCGCCGCCGCCGGCGGTCTCGGTCCTTGGGCTGCTCGCCTTCGCCGCCGGCGTGCTCGCCGTGACCGCCCTGATCATCCGTCGCATGGAGATCCGGTACACCGAGGATTGACAAGGGGCGCGACGGCCACACACTGGGTGCGCCGGCCCGTAGCCGCGGGTCTTCTGACCCGCGGGAAAGACGCGCGATGCCGCGCAGCGGCGAGCCCGAACTGCTGCGTCTGAGAGCATAGGAACCATGGCTCCCATCGACATCGGCGGCCTCACGATCCCCGAACGGGCGCTGACGTTCAAGTTCGTCCGCGCTTCGGGCCCGGGCGGCCAGAACGTGAACAAGGTGGCAACGGCCGCCCAGTGCCGCCTGAACCTCGACGTGGCCGGCATCGATGGCACGTTGCGCCATCGACTCGAAGCGATCGCCGGGAAACGCCTGACAACTGCCGGCGAGATCGTCGTGTCCGCCGACACTCACCGCACCCAGGCCCGCAATCGTGAGGCGGCGCTCATGAGGCTTGCGGCGATGATCGAAGAGGCTGCCGCCGAGCCTCGGCCGCGGGTGGCCACCCGACCGTCCGCCCGCGCCCGGACGAGACGGCTGGAGGCCAAGAGGCAGCGCGGCGCAACGAAGCGGCTGCGCGGTCCGGTCGGCGCGGACGAGTAGGTTCTACCTCAGCCCGCCCCGGCACGACACCGTCGTGAACCGGCCCCGGTCCGCCGTTTCCAGGTCGATCTCGATGTCCTGGCCGCGGGTCAGTTCCTCCCAGACCGGATGGTCGAGCGGCGGACAGGCGATCTCCGCCGTCATGCGCTCTCTTTGCCGGCCGGGCATGATCATCAGGTCGCCGGCGAACTCCGGGATCACGATGACGCGATGGATGAGCGTGTCAACACGCTCCAGCTCCCTGCCGACCCAGACCCTGGTCCACCCCTGGCGGAGCCGCTGCGGTGACGGGAAGTCCAGGCTGTGCCGGTAGACGAGATCGGCGCTGACGTGGGGCGGAGAGCCGCACGAGACGGGCGCTAGTGCAGCGACAATCAGCGATAGAAGCAGGCGGCGCATCGCGCCGGACAAACTACCGCACTTGACGAGCCGGCGACAGTGACCGGCCGCTCCCCACGGCTATGCTTCGCCCCATGAGAACGGCAGCGCCGGTCCTCGTACTTGCGGTCGCCCTCGCGTCGTACCCGGCCCACGCCGACGACTGGCCCCAGTGGCGGGGCGCCGAGCGCCGCGGCGTCTGGCATGAGGACGGCATCCTCGAGCGCTTTCCCGAAGACGGCCTTCGCTTCGTCTGGCGGATGCCGATCGGCCCGGGCTACGGCGGCCCGGCGGTAGCCGGCGGGCGCGTGTTCGCGACCGACTTCGAACGCCTGCCGGGCAACCGGGGCCGGGAACGCTTGCTCGTGCTGGACGAAGCGACCGGCAAGCAGCTCTGGGAGCACACCTGGGAGACCGATCTCGCCGGCCTCATGCCCGCCTACTCGAACGGCCCGCGGGCCACACCGACTGTCGACGGCGACCGCGTCTACGTGCTCGGCTCGGCCGGCTACCTCGCGGCGCTCTCGGTCGACGACGGCCGCGTGCTCTGGCGGCACGACCTGGTGGCGGACTACGAAGCGCCGATCCAGGCCTGGGGCTTCGTCGGCGCGCCGCTCGTGGACGGCCGGCAGATCGTCACCCTGGTCGGCGGCGAACCCGACGCCATGGTCGTGGCGTTCGACCGGGAAAGCGGCGACGAACTCTGGCGCTCGATGGAGGTAGGCAACGAGCCGGGCTACAACCCGCCGGTCATCTACGAACTCGGCGGCCGCCGCCACCTCATCGTCTGGCATCCGAAGGGTATCGCCGGCCTCGACCCGGCCGGCGGCGAGGTGTTCTGGCAGTTCCCCTACGAGGTGGAGTACGGGCAGACGATCGCCACGCCGATCCAGGACGGAAACCAGCTCCTCGTGTCGTCCGCGTCGCACGGCTCGACGCTGATCGAGGTCGCCGCCGGTTCAGGCGGCAAGCCGGAGGCCAGGATCGTCTGGAAGGGCAAGAGCAGCAGCAAGGAGGACCTCGACGGTCTGCACGCCTTCAACTCCACGCCCGCCTTCGACGGCGACATGATCTACGGCATCGGCGGCCAGGGCGCGCTGCGGGCCGTCGACCGCGCCACCGGCAAGGAGGTCTGGGCGACCTTCGAGCCCAGCGAGGACGCCCGCATCGCCACCGCGTTCCTGGTCCGGAACGGCGACCGCTACTTCATCAGCAACGACCGCGGCGAACTGATGATCGCCCGCCTCAGCCGCGACGGCTATCACGAGATCGACCGGACCCGTCTGCTCGAACCGACCACCCGCAGCGTCCGCATCCGCCGCGAACTCGGCAAGCTCCTCTGGGTGCACCCCGCCTACGCGAATGGCCACATCGTGCACCGCAACGACCGGGAGATAGTCCGGGCTTCACTCCTGGCGGAGTAGACCGATTGTCGGTGCGCTGGCCGGCATCCGCCCGCGCTACGACGCGTCGCCATCCTCACCGGCGTTCACGACCACCGCTGCTTCCTTTCGCCTCTTCCGGCTCCGTGAGACCGCGGAACTCACCAGGCCCGCTATCAAGCCCGCCGCGGGCATGAGAAGCCACACGGTGGCCCCGAGCGAGCCCGGATCTTCCTCGATCTGCTCCAGTCCGGCTTGGGCGACGTGCAGCAAGCCGATCGAGCCAGCAGGCACACTGAACCAGGGGTCACGAAGTGTGGCACCTACGGCGGACTCTTCCTCGCCCGAAGTGGCCGCCTCCTCTGGGTTCGTCGGCCCGTCCTTCGGCCGCTTCCTCGAGTCGGTGGCGCCAATCACACCGAAGGCGGCCGCGAGACCCGTGATCCCCAGCCCCGCCAGGAACCACACGGCCTGGTCGGTCCTCGGTGGCTCGGCCACCAAGTCCAGGACGAACCGGGAAAACAGGATGAACACGCAGAAGATCGCTGGAACCTGGTACCAGGGGTCGGTGAACAGAGTCGACTCGTGCCAGACCGGGCCGGTTCGCGGCGCTTCTGCTTCCGGTGGAGTGTCGCCCTGGGCACCGCGACGCAAGGCGACCAGCGTCGCGACCGCGGCCGTCGCCAGCGCGACCGCGTAGACCATCGAGAGAGGCGAGGTGCGGAGCGCATCGATGCTCAGGAGACCGGTTTCGCTGCCGGTGATGAGGAGCCCCATCAGCACGATGAGCCTGGGCCCCGGCTTGGACTCGTCGTACTTTTCCTTGCTCGCGGTCATTGGTCACGAAGCCTCCGTGACGCACCGTTCCACGAACGGCATCATCGCCGCGACGCACTCCGCCGGCTGCTCAAGCTGGAGGAGATGCGTCGTGTCCGGCACGAAGTCGTAGTCGAGGGCCAGGATCTCCCTGAGGTCCACGGTGGGGAGAAACGAGAAAGGCACCGTGGGGTCGGAACCGACGATCTTCACTGGGCGTGAGACGCGGCTCAGGTCCGCTGCTCTCGCCCATCGCGGGCCTTCCAGGGAAACCCTCGCTTCGTACTCTCGCGGACAGCACAGTTCGTATCCGTCGCCGTCCGCGGCCGGCCGCAGCGTGGCGCGCGCGATGAGTTCGGGGGCTCCGGGGCAGAGAAGCCGAAAGCCGGGGGCGCGAAGGACGCGGTCCATGAACTCCTCGAGGCTCGCGAAGCGTTCGCGCCGCTTCAGGGCGGCCTGGCCCAGTTGGCCGAGCACCTTCTCCACCTTCTCGACGTCCTCGGACCGGCACCCCGGCGGACAGACGACCGGGTCGAACAGAACCAGGGCCGAGTAGGCCGACTCACGACTGGCATGGATGAGCGCCGACTGGGCCGACACGGAGTGGAACACGCCGATCTTCGGCTTGTCGCTGAAGTTTCGATCGATCGCCCGCCCGATCGTCGCGTGGTCTTCGACGAACGTGCCGACGTGGTGATCTTCGCCGCTGCCGACCGGGTTCCATCCGTGGTTGCGGAGGTCGAACAGGACGACGTCGAACCTGTCCGTGAGCAGCGACCAGAAGGGGTAGTAGGCGTCCGCGGCGAACCCGTTGCAGTGACTGAGGACGAGCCTGGGACCGCTGGTGTTGCCGTGCCGCCTGAGGACGATGCAGCTGCCATCGGCCATGTGCGCCTCAGCCGTCGCCAGGGGCTTCGGTACTTCCCAGCGCGCCTGTTGGTTCACTTGTCGCGTGGAGTTGCGCTGGCCGCTTGTACTGGCCGGGTCACGGCGACTCCGACGCTGCGGACGTTGCGTCGACCGAGACTGCGAGTGACCCGGTCCCGGCGGCATCTCGCAGCTTGCGCCGCCGCCGCAGCGTGTCGATCGAAGGCATCGCTACAGCCACCACGACCGCGGCCAGGGGCGCCAGAAACACGAGGATCGCCACGGTCGAAGAGGGGTCCTCCTCAAGAAGCTCCAGTCCGTACCGAGTGAGGTGGACGGCTCCCAGGACTGCGGTCGGAACGGTGAACCACGGGTCCCGGAAGGCGGCGGAGGCAGGCGGTTTCGCGCCGCCGTGGCCGGCGTGGCTGTCGGCCCGGTCGGCGATCTCCAGCTTCTCGCGCCTTCTGACGCTGATCGGCACGACGACGGACATCAGCCCGACGAACGCCAGATACCACAAGGCCTGACGTGTCGACGGTGGATCCGCGACGACTTCCAGGACGAGCTGCCCGGCGAGCACGAAGACGCAGTAGATGGCGGGAATCTGGTACCAGGGGTCGGTGAACAGCCTCGCCTCGTGCCACGTCGGACCGGTCTCGGCACGCGGCGCCGGTTCCTCCGGGTTCAGATAGTTGCGTCCTTCTCGGATCACGAACCTCAGCATGCCCAGAGTCATCGCCGCGAGCGCGACCGCATAGGTCACACTCACCAGCGACGTACGGAGGTCGTCCGGCCAGAGGAGATCTTCGGCGAACCCGGACATCAACAGGCCCCAGAAGACCACGAGTCGGGCCGACAGGCGGGATTCGTCGTACTTGTTCGAGGCGGTGGCGACGGTCATGCGGGCGTTTGATGGTACAGGGCACTGGTGTGCGGTTGGTTTCACGTCGTCGGGTCCGGTTTGACGCGGAAGCTCTGGATCAGGGCGGCAGCGGCGATCCCGGCAAGTACGGAACCAAGCACGAGGAAACCCCATGCCAGGACTGAGGATGAGTCTCGGTCCAGTACGGCGACTCCGTCGGACGCCACCCACACCAGCACGAAGGCGAAAAGGAACCTCCGGAACACCGGATCGGACAGTGGGCCGGTGCGTGGCGATGTGGCTTCAGGTGTCTCACCCTGGTTCAGGGCTCCGCTTCTGACGCCACGGTTGGGGTCCCGCAGCGATGCGATCGCTCCGATGACGCCGGCGAAGATCAGCGCTAGCAGGTACCACGTCGCTTTGGTCGACTGGGGCGGCTGGGCAAGCAGGCTGGAGATGAACTGGTCGCCGGCGGTGACCATGCAGAGCACAGCGGGAACCTCGTACCAGGGCTCACTGAACAGGCTGTGGATGCGCCTCGCCGTGGGTGTTTTCGCGGGCGCCTGGGCTGGTGTCTCGCTGTTCGCGGAGTTCTTCCAGAAGGCGACGACCGCTCCCGCCATGACGAGGAGGGACGCCAGGTACGTCGTCGTCACCAGGGCGCGGCCAGGATCGGTGAACGAGAACAAGTCCTCCCGAGCAGCCCGGTTGAACAGGAAGAGGATCAGGAAGACCCTTCCCATCAGACCGAGTCCGAGGCCGCTCTGCGTTTCCTGTCCCTGTTCGGTCACGGACGAATGTGGGTTTCCGGCAACGACCTGCGCGACTGTCAGCGACGGTCAGCGTTCCAACACTAGCGTTCGGGAGATCTTGTCGTGGAGCGACTGCCGCTTGTCCGAGAACAGGTTCACGAGGTAGCCGAGATTGAGAGTCAGAACGCACAGATACTCCGTGAAGTGACGGCCAGTTGCGCGACCGAAGCTGACCCGGTTTCCTTCCAGGTCCGTGACCTGGAGCCGGAGCAGCATCTTGCCGAGGGTGGCCTGCCTGCTCGACGACTCCATCAGTGCGGAGTACAGCCAGTGGAGCAGAATGACGACAACGGTAGACGCGACATAGTCGGCGGTTGGCACCTCCGGCTCGGGCGGGAATGGATCTCCGAACGTCAGGTAGTCGAATGCGATGAAGAAGGGCCAGAGGATGAGGCCGTCGACAATGGCCGCGAACACGCGCACCCAGAAGCCCGCGTAGGTCACCCAGCGGTCGCCGATCTGTCCCGGATCACCCATGGCGGCTGACAGTAGCTTGTCGTTGCAGTGCTGCTTCTCGTGGCCGAACTCGACCGGTGTGCCGGCCCCAGGCAGCGTAGCGCCTTCATCGCTGAACTGATCCAACGAGGACTCGACGACGAACGGCGCTGGGACGACATCGAAACGGCGCTTGGCGGCATCTCCGACACCGGCCACGACTGGGACGACGATCCGGCGGAGTGGGTGCGCCGCCAGCGGCCCTGCGCCGCGAAGGCACCGAGCCGTGGGTATGTGTCATCTCGGTGGACGAAGTGTGGCGCGGAATTCGACGCGGCGAGGAGCTGGCGGCAAGGAGGCTGTTCCGGGGTCTTCGTCTCGCTCCCCTGGGCAAGGCCCAAGGCATGATGGCCGGCCGTTGGCGCCGGGAGTTCGCCGAGAGAGGCGTGACCCTGCACCAGGCGGACTGCCTGATCGCCGCGGCCACCGTCGGGGTCGGAGCCGCGCTGGCCACGGCCAACGTGCGGGACTACCCGATGGCGGCGGTCGAGGTCAGGGAGTGGCCTGCAGGCTAGCTACGATCGATGTGTTTCTGGCCTCAGAACCGGTATCGCAACCCCGCCGACACCCCCACATACCCGAGGCCGTCGAACCCCAGGTCGCTCGTGAACGGCGTCGTGCCGTCCGCCTGAACGGGTTCGTGGCTCCGGACCACCTTCCACAGGTCGCTTCCGCTGAACTCCTCGAACCGGGCCCATCGCGCCTTGATCGTGAACGACGCGCTGTCGCCGAGGGGGTGCTCCAGCCCGGCGAGGACCTGGTAGCCGGAGAGCGTTTCGCTGAACTCGCTGTCGAACAGGCTGATCGTGCCGGCTGCCGCCGCTGGACGGTCGGCGAGGGTGAGCGGCGGATCGATGTCCTGGTAGCCCTGTACGAGCGTCTTGCGCAGGAGGCGGGTGCTGTAGCGGAGGCTGACGCGGGCCTGGCCGACCCCCAGGCCGACGAAGGGGGTCCAGGACGTGGAGTTGTCGAAGTCCCAGTAGGCGTTGACGAAGTACTCGCGGGAGTCGAAGTCCGAGACGGTCACGCTGGGCGGATCGACTGGGCTCCACTCGGACATCTTGTTGTCGAAGGTCGGGTCGCCGGTCGTCGACAGAAAGTAGATCGTACGGCCGCGGTGGTGTCGCGCCGTGTGCCCCACTTCTACGCGCAGTCTGCCCAGGTCGTATCCGATGCCGAGGCTGCCGGCGAACCGGGAACCCAAATCGAAGCCATTGGTGACGGTGGGCGACGAGCCCGGTCCGCCGCACGCGGGGTCGCCGGTCGGCGCTAGGGCCGGATCGGCGTAGAGGAGCACGTCGCACCTCGTCGGATGGTCGGCGCCCGAGATGGAGGCCTCCAGGGTGGAGGCATCCACGAGGCCGGCCTCGAAGCCGAGGTAGAAGCCGCGGTCCGGCTGGGCGCCTGCGGCTCCGGCGGCGCCGAGGAGGCAGACGTTGAGCGAAAGGACGAGAAGCCGTGGCACGGTTACCTCCGTTTGCAGACGAGCAGCTCGTACTCGCCCGGCTCGATCTCCGAGTGGTCGCACGGCACGGCTTCGGCTTCGAACCCCACGTCCGTCAGCAGACGGAGCCAGTCGGAGCGGCGGAAGAGGCCCGTGACGTGACGGTCGTGCACGACCTCGACGCTGCCGTCCTTCGAGCGCAGCACGAAGGCGTAGTCCGTCGTGATCATCGTGTCCCCGGGGTCCGGGTCCCACGTGTTCTCGAGGTAGTGGGCGCTGCGGTCCTCTCCGTCGCAACCGCCGCAGTCGGTGCTGGGCTGGAAGTTCTCGCGCAGGTGGTCGGGCGCGAAGAGGGCGGCGCCGCCGGGCCGGCAGTGGACCCAGGCGGTCTCGATGGCGGCGCGCAGGTCCTCGAGCGTCGTCATGTAGTCGATCGCGTCGTGGACGAAGACGCAGTCGAACGTCCGGTCGAGCCGGACTGTCCGCATGTCGCCCTCGACGTGCCGGCACTCGGGGTTGAGCTGCCGGCTCATCGCCAGCATGCCGGGCGACAGGTCGACAAGGGTCATCTCGAAGTGCGCCTTGAGGTGGGAGGCGTTGTGGCCGCCGCCGCTGCCGAGTTCAAGGACGGTCCGGGGAGCGGCGTCGCACGCTTCGAGCAGGTGTCGGCAGTAGATGCCGGCTTCCTCTTCGTACTCCTCGGGCGGCGAGATCAGCGGCCACCAGGGCGCGACTTCAGCGTAGAGCTTGGGCAAGGTCAGCCGGAGTTCGAAGAGGTCGAGGAGGCGATGATGGCGGGCATGACGGCCGCCGCCATGACGGCAGCCTGGGCCGCTTCGACGGCACCCGCGGTGGCGCGGCCGATGACGTCGCCCTTCACGAGGCTCTTCAGACGAGCTTTGCGGGGCCTCAGTTCTCCGCGGCCGAAGGTCGGATTCAGTAGACCCACCGCGTGGGCGAGCGCGGCCAGGACGACGGTCCGCGGTTCGACCTCCCGCTCGTCGCTGAAGATCGCGGCGCGCAGGCGCTCGATGATCTCCCGTTCCGGCCCCGGGTCGATCTCCGGGAAGACGCGCCGCTTGAAGATGAGCAGGATCTCCTGCTCGTCCGCCCGCAGGATGCGCCGCGCGCAGAGTTGTTCGGCGACCCGGTGGTGGAGCTTCCTCATGGAGGAGAAGCGTGTGATCCAGGTCTGGATCGAGGCGCGCCGCTTGGCGGACCGGATTCTCTTCAGGCACTCGTTGAGGATCGAGTCGTCGGTGCGGCGGCTGTCGCGGACCTCGACCAACTTGCGCCAGCGGCGCGATTCGTCGATGCGGATGCGCTCCTGGAGCAGCAACTCGGCCGCTATGGCGCCGCCGAGTCCGATGCTCGTGTGGGCGCCGCCCAGGGTGCCCTTCGTGTCGTGCAGGGCGAGGAGCAGGAGCTCTTCGTGGAGGTGGAGTTGGTCGACGTTCATGGGGTGACTCTAGAACGCCTCGCTCCAGGGGCGGCTGAGCCGTAGCGCCGAGTTGATCAGCCCGACCATGGAGTAGGTCTGGGGGAAGTTGCCCCAGAGTTCACCGGTCTCCGGATCGAGATCCTCGGAGAGGAGTCCCACCGGGTTGCGCCGTTCGAGCATCTGCTCGAAGAGTTCGTGAGCTTCCTCGCGGCGGCCGAGGGCGTTGATCGCGTCGATGTACCAGAAGCTGCACACGGCGAAGGACGTGGCCGGGGCGCCGAAGTCGTCCTCCCTGTAGCGGAAGAAGTTGTGGCCTGAGCGGAGCGATTCGAGGGATTCGACGGTGGCCGCGAAGCGTGGGTCTTCGGCGTCGAGGAAGCCGAGGTCGTGGAGAAGCAGCAGGCTGGCGTCGATTCCTTCGCCGTCGAGGGTGGCGGCGAGGCGGCCTCCGGTCTCGGCGTTCTCGAGGATGTGCCGTCGGATGGAAACGGCGCGGTTCGTCCAGTGCGTGTCGCGGTCGGTGAGGCCGAGGACCCTTGCGATGCGCGCCAGGCGGTCGCAGGCGGCCCAGCACATGACGCTCGAGAAGGTGTGGACGGCGCTCCGTTGCCGGAACTCCCAGAGGCCGGCATCGGGCTGGTCGAACAGGCCTGCCGCCTGGTCGCCGAGCTGCTCGAGCCAGCCGAAGACGCGCCGGTTGCCGGGCTTGACCAGCCGCCTGTCGAAGAAGCTCTGGGTGACAGAGAGGATCGCGCTGCCGTAGCTGTCGTTCTGGAGCTGGCGCCAGGCGTCATTGCCGACTCGTACCGGCCCCATGCCGCGGTAGCCCGGCAGGCCGTCGACGGTGCGTTCGGTGAGTTCCCGCTCGAACTTGATCCCGTAGACCGGCTGCAGCACGCCGCCCTCGGCGGCCGCGGCGAGGTTCGTGATGTAGCCGAGGTAGCCTTCCATCGTGCGGGTGGCGCCCAGGCGGTTGAGCGCCTGGACGACGAAGTGGGAGTCCCGCAGCCAGCAAAAGCGGTAGTCCCAGTTGCGCCCGCTGTCCGGCGCCTCGGGAATCGACATCGTCATCGCCGCGAGTACGGCCCCGGTCTCCTCGAAGCTGCAGAGCTGAAGCGTGATCGCGGCCCTGATCACCGCCTCCTGCCATTCGAAGGGCACGGCCAGGTGACGCACGAACTCGCGCCACCAGGTTTCCGTCCGGCTCCGGAACTCTCGCGCCACGGAGTCCACGGGCTCGGTCAGGCTCTCGTCCGGCCCGAGCAGCAGGGTGAGAGGCTGCTCCAGGACGAAGGAGATCTCGTCGGTGATCAGCGAGACCGGCGCGTCGGTGGTCAACCGGAGCGTCAGATCCGGCCCGACGTAGCGGATGTGGTTGCTGCCACGCGTCAGTTCGGGGCGGCGCGAGCCGTGGTCGAAGCGCGGCCGCAGCCGGATGCGGATGCGGGGTTCGCCGGCGACTCGTTCGATCGTGCGGATGATCATCGTCGGCCGGAAGGAGCGACCGAACTGCTCGAACCGGGGCGCGAAGTCCGTGATCCGGACCGCGGCGCCGTTGCCGTCACGGAGCGTCGTCACCAGGATCGCCGTGTTCTCGATGTACTGCTGCTCGCTCTCCCGGAACCCCTCGAGCAGCACGTCGAAGAAACCGCCGGCCTCCGGGTCCTGCTCGTCCGCACCGCCCAGAAGCGAGTGGAAGACAGGGTCGCCGTCGAAGTGGGGCAGGCAGGTCCAGCAGATGCGGCCGCGCGGATCGATCAGCGCGCCAAAGCCGCAATTCCCGATCACCCCCCCGTCGAGCGGCCTGGACGCCCCGCCCGTCATCGGACTTCGAGACGTCTGCACAGAGCTTCCAGCCAGTGATGTAGCTCGGGCACGCCGCCGAGGCCGTATCTCGCGGCGCTGGTGCGGCCGCTCCCTTGGTCCAGGCCGACGACGATCGCGGCGCCCCCGGCCCTCTGCGCGGCTTCGAATCCTTCCTCGTCGGTGATGTCGTCGCCGATGAACAGCGGCACCCGGCCGCGAAACGGCGCTTCGGTCATGAAGTCCTCGACCACGGTGCGCTTGTTCGGGCGATGGGGCTTGAGCTCCAGCACCATCTTGCCCTCCTGGACCCGGTAGCCGGAACCGAGCGCGGTGCGCACATGTGCCATCGCCTCGCGGGCGGCGGCCTCGGCGTCGGCGGCACGCCGGTAGTGGAGCGCCAGGGTCGCCGACTTGTCCTCGAGCAGCGTGCCGGGGTGCGCGGCGGCGAAACGCTCCAGTTCGCGGCGGGCCGGGCCGAGCGCGGCGGCTCCGTCCGTCCGGTTCACGTGGCCGTCGGCGGACCTGCGTTCCAGGCCGTGCAGCCCGGCCGCCGGCAGCTCCAGCGGCGCGAAGAAGCGGTCGAGAACGTCCAGGGGGCGTCCGCTGGCAAGCGCCAGCGCACCGTCGAGACCTTCGCTAAGGCGCGTCAGCAGGCCGCCGACATGCTCGTCGACGTGGACCGCGTCGGGTGCGTCCGCGATCTCGATCAGCGTGCCGTCGACATCCAGGAACAGCGCCCACGACGCCGGCGGGGGCACCTCGGAACCCGCTTTCAGGAGGTCCCATGCGACGTTCGGAGGATGCGCTTTCTGGTTCACACGGGAGAGCCTCCGAGATCCCTTACGATACTGGAACCCATGGGTTCCCAGAATGTGCCGGCTGCTCAGCAGTCGGAGCTTGTGATCGTCGCGAACACCCTCCCGGTGCGTCGCGAGGAAGTCGATGGCGAACTGGGCTGGGCGCAGAGCCCGGGCGGCCTCGTCAGCGCCCTGTCGCCGATCGTCCGCGAGGCGGGCGGGTCTTGGGTCGGTTGGACCGGTGGAGCCGACGACGCGCCGGAGCCGTTCCGGCACGAGGGCATCCTGAACGTGGCGGTGCCGCTGTCGGAGGTCGAGGTGGCCGGCTCGTACCAGGGGATGTGCAACTCGACCCTGTGGCCGCTGTACCACGATGCCGTGCGGCCGCCCGAGTACCACCGCCACTGGTGGAACCCCTACGTCGCGGTCAACCGGCGCTTCGCCGAGGAGGCCGCGCGCCGCACCGCGCCCGGGGGCCGGGTGTGGATCCAGGACTACCACCTGCAGCTCGTGCCCCGGATGCTCCGCGAGCTGCGGCCGGACGTCAGCTCCGGCTTCTTCCTTCACATTCCGTTCCCGCCGATCGAACTGTTCCTGCGCCTGCCGTGGCGGCGGGCGGTACTGGAGGGCCTGCTGGGCGCCGACGTGATCGGCTTCCAGACCCCGGCCGGCGCCTACAACTTCACGCGGCTCGCGGATCGACTAATCGAGGCGGAGCCTCAGGGCGAGACGATCCACTACCAGGGGCGCGACATTCGCGTCGGCGCTTTCCCGATCTCCATCGACACGGACCGCTACGCGAATGCGGCGCTGTCGCCCGAGATCCGGGAGCGGGCCGAGCAACTCCAGCAGCTTCGCCGCGGCCGCAAGATCATCCTCTCCGTCGACCGCTTGGACTACACGAAGGGAATCGACCTCCGGCTCAAGGCGTTCCTCGAGTGGCTGGGGCGCGAGGACCGGTCGATCCGCGATGCGGTGATGGTCCAGGTCGCCGTGCCGAGCCGGGAGCGCATCTCGGAGTACCAGATCCTGCGCCGCGACGTCGAGGAACTCGTCGGCCAGATCAATGGGGAGTACGGCGAACTTGGCGTCGTGCCTGTGCAGTACTTCCGGCGCAACCTGCCGTTCGAGGAACTGATCGCCTTCTACCTGGTCGCGGACGTGATGCTGGTGACGCCGCTCTGCGACGGGATGAACCTGGTTGCCAAGGAGTACGTCGCCACCCGGCTCGAGGACGACGGCGTGCTCGTGCTGAGCGAATTCGCGGGCGCGGCCGCCGAGCTGCCGGACGCCCTACTCGTGAACCCGCACGACGTGAACGCGATGGCCGCGACGATCGAGCAGGCGATCACCCTCGACCCGGAGGACGGGGCGCGACGGATGAAGGCGATGCGCGAGGTCGTGCGCCGGCATTCCGTCCACGAGTGGGCGGCGCAGTTCATCGAGGCCCTGGACTGACGCGCATGGAACGCCCCGTCAGCGATGCCGAAGCGGGGTTCGAGGTAGGCGAGGGTTTCGAGCGCTTCTCGCAGAAGGACGACGTCTTCTGCCGTTCGTTCTGGGACCCCGAGGTGAGGACCTCCCGCTCGGACATGTTTTATGAGACGTACCGCACGCCGGAGCTGCGGTGGCGCCCGGTCGAGGGCTTCACGCGGCGCGACTACGCGCTTCGCAACGCTTCCTGGCACGTCACCGATCTCTTCGCCGAGTTCAGGGAAGGCGCCGACCGTCGCGAAGGCTTCCTCGACCCCTACACGGTGCTCCGGGACGGTCCGGGTCCGCCGGACGAGAACGACGAACCGGAGGAGATCCTCGCCGCTCGACTCGCCGTCGATCTCAAGACGGCCGCCCGCGCGCTGGGCGCCGACCTGATCGGCATCACCGGGTATGACGAGCGCTGGGTGTACACGCACGCGTACTCGAGAGAAACGGAGACGGAGAAGCCGCAGGAGCTCCCGGGCGATCTCGGGAACGTCGTCGTCATCGCGCAGGCGATGGACCGGAAGCTGGTGCAGACCGTGCCGTCGGCCCTCAGCGGCACGGCGACGGGGGTCGGTTACAGCAGCGACACCGTGGTGCTGCTCGCGATCGCCCAGTACATCCTGAACATGGGTTACGCCGCGGTGCCGACGATGAACGACACGGCCCTGGCGATTCCGCTCGCGATCAAGGCGGGGCTGGGCGAGTACGGCCGTCACGGTCTGCTGATCACCAGGGAGTTCGGCCCCCGGGTGCGGCTCGGAAAGATCTTCACCGACATGCCGCTGGCGCACGACCGTCCGCGGCGCTTCGGAGTGCTCGAAACCTGCGAAGTGTGCCGCGCGTGTTCGGATGCGTGCCCGCCGAAGGCCATCGCGATGGACGCGCCGTCGGACCGCGTCTACAACATCTCCAACATCCGCGGCGTCAGGAAGTGGACGACGGACGCCGAGAAGTGCTTCCGGTTCTGGTCGAACCAGAACACCGACTGCTCCATCTGCGTACGGGTCTGCCCCTACAACCGGGACTACTCCAAACGTCTCAGCCGGATCTGGCGGTGGATGGCGGGCACCCCCTTGCGCCGGCTCGCCCTCTGGCTCGACCGCCTGAGCGGGCGCGGGCGGAGGGTCACGCCGAACGCGTGGTGGGGCGGCGCCCGGCTGGTAGGCTTGAACGTAGCGCCCGGCCGCGGAGCGCAGGAGAACAGGAGGAAACTCCGAGCGGAATAGCGACTCTGCCCGTCCCGTTCGGATCCAATGCGATGTGGATCAGAAAGTACGACCGCGCCCGATACCTCCCCTCCGACTCCGGTGTCGCGCTTCCGAGCCTTGAGGCGACGCCGCGGGAGGTCTACATGGACCGGCGCAAGTTCGTGGCCGCGGCCGCCGTCGGCATCGCCGGCGCGTCGCCCCTGGCTGCCCAGTTCCGTCTCCGCCAGCAGGTGCCGGCGCCGCCTCCGGCGCCTCCGATCGAGGACAAGCTGAAGCCGGCCCTCGAGCGGCCCGACATCTACGGCGCCGAGCTCAGCGCGCGCCCCAAGCGCAACACGAAGTTCGCGGGTCCGCCCGAGAGCGTCGGCGGCGACCTGACGCCGCGCGAGGCGGCCGGCAGCCACAACAACTTCTACGAGTTCCTGCCCGGCCGTGGCGGCCCGGTGTGGAAGTTCGCCGGCAAGTTCACCGTCGAGCCGTGGAAGGTCGAGGTCACGGGCCTGTGCGACAACCCGATGACGCTCGATCTGGACGACATCTTCGGTTTCGAGCACGAGGAGCGTCTGTACCACTTCCGCTGCGTCGAGCGCTGGGCGATGAACGTGCCCTGGAGCGGCTTCCCGCTCAGCAAGCTGATCGAGAAGGCTGCGCCCAAGTCGTCGGCCAAGCATGTGCGTTTCTTCACCGCTCTCAAGCGGGACGAGATGCCGGGCGTCCGGGAGGCCCACTGGTACCAGTGGCCTTACTTCGAAGCCCTGAGGCTGGATGAGGCGATGAACGAACTCGCCTTCGTGGCGACCGGCATCTACGGCGAGCCTCTGGTCAAGCAGCACGGTGCGCCGCTCCGGCTCGCGGTGCCCTGGAAGTACGGTTACAAGAGCGCGAAGTCGATCGTCAAGATCGAGTTCGTGGCCGAGGAGCCGAAGATCTTCTGGCAGATCCAGCCGCACGAGTACGGGTACCTCTCGAACGTGAACCCGAACATCCCGCACCCGCGCTGGAGTCAGGCGACGTCGCACTGGCTGCACAACAGCCAGCCGTTCGACACGCCGATCTTCAACGGCTATGGCGAGTACGTCGCCAAGCTCTATCCCGACGAGCCAACGACGATGCAGCGCGCGCTGCGGACGGGCCAGGTCGCTCGGTAGGGCGTTCGCGCCTAGGCCACTGTCTGCCGGGGCTTGACCTTCTCGGCAATGTGGCGACCGGCCTCGATCTCCGCGCGACGGAGTTCCCAGGTCTTCTGGAGGTTCAGCCAGAGTTGGGGCGTCGTGCCGAAGTAGCGCGCCAGGCGCAACGCGGTGTTTGCGGTGACGCCGCGCTGACCGTTGAGGATGGCCGTGACGCGATTCACCGGCACGTCCAGCGCCTTCGACAGAGCGTTCGCCGACATTCCAAGCTCATCGAGCTCCTCCCGCAGGATCTCACCAGGATGGACCGGCCTCATTCTGTTTCTTGGCGTCATTCCGCCGTCCCTCCTAGTAGTAGTCGACGATCTCGACATCGTACGGCCCCTCATCGTCCCACCGGAAGCAGACTCGCCACTGTCGGTTGATCCGGATGCTGAACTCGCCGGTCCGGTCGCCTCTGAGTGACTCCAGCCTGTTGCTGGGTAAGGCGGCCAGATCCCGCAACGACTCTGCGTTGTCGAGCAGGGTGAGACGACGCGTTGCCTGGTCGGCGAAGCCTTGGAAGGCGGCGACGCGTTTTCCCCCGAAAAAGCGCTGTGTCGGCCGGTTCCTGAAGCTCCGAATCATGGCGTGAGACCATAGTGGCTGTTACGTTATACGTAAAGAGGAAAGGCCGCAACGGGAGCGCGGATGGGGGCGGAAGGTTCGCCGCTCTACTCCGCCCCGGTTCCTACGGCTCTTCAGCTGCCCCGGTTGCCAGCTCAGCTCCCGCCCCATGGCGCGCGGCCTGGACCGCTGCGGCGAAGAGACCCATGGCGGCGCCGAACGTCAGCACGCCGACGAATCCCACCCAACCCTCGGCGCTCGCTGGCGCGGCAAGCGCCAGTAACTCGGCCAGGAAGTCGAAAGGCTCTCCCACGCGCATCGCCTTGAGCGCTCCCAGGCCGGTCAGCAGCATGCCGGCGCCGGCGGCGCCGAGGACTCCGAAGGCCACGCCGTCCGCTGCCAGCCGCCCTCGTGAACGAGGCGGCAGCGGCTCCAACCGCCGCACCTCGAAGACCGGTTCGCGTTCACGGAGCTTGACGAAGCGTGAGAGCATGTAGAGGCCGGGGATACCGAGCGGCATGGTGGCGAGGAAGAAGTTGGTCCAGCCGATCGCATCGACAGTGATACCGGCTACCGGCCCGGAGAAGATCCGCCCGAAGCCGAAGAGGGTCGAGAACAGTGCGTACTGGGTGGCCGAGAAGCGCTTCTGGGTCATGCGCAGAAGCAGGACGGAGAACGCTCCGGTACCGAGACCCTGACAGAGCGTCTCGAACCCCATCGAGCCGTAAAGGAGCAGCGAGTTCCTGGGTACGTTCGCAAGCACCACGTACCCAATATTGGAGAAGATCTGGAGCGAGCCGAAGATCCAGAGCGCTCTGCCGAGGCCAAGGACGTTCGTGCCGAGTCCGCCGATGATCGCGCCTCCGATCGTCGCGACCAGGCCGATCGTCCCCAGGGCGAAGCCGCGGTCGTCGCTCGAGTAACCCATGTCGACGAGAAACGGTCGCAGGAGGGCGCTGGCCATGTTGTCGGCGAGCTTGAACAGGATGACGAAGGCGAGGATCTCTACTGCGCGGTGTCGGGAGAGAAAGCCCAGGAAGGGAAGCCAGACGGCTTCGCGAACCGTCTTCGGCTCCGGCGGCTGATTGCGCGGCTCCGGCGCGAAGAACGTGACGAGAAGCATGGGCAGGTAGAGCGCCGCGAGGCCTGCGCACACGAGCGTCCATGAGGAGCGGCCGGCGAGTGAGATGGCGGCGGCTCCGGCCGCGAACATCCCCACGCGGTAGAGCGCGATGCGCGCGCCGACGGCTGCGCCCTGCTCCTCCTTCTTCAGCACGTCCACGGCGTAAGCGTCGACTGCGATGTCCTGGGAAGCCGCTGCCAGCGCCACCGCGAAGGTGAAGGCGAGAACCACCCACGGTGCGTCCGGGTGGGCGCCGACATCGGCCAAGCCGAGGGTGCCAAGGAGCAGGCCGACCTGAGCGATCGCTGCCCAGCCCCGGCGGCGCCCCAGGAACGGAGGCGGATAGCGATCCATCAGCGGCGCCCAGACGACGTTGAAGGTCCAGGGCACCTGCGCCAGCGTGAACAGGCCGACGATCCGGATGTCGACACCGGAGTCGCGCATCCAGTCCGGTATCGCGATCCAGACCAGGCCCAGCGGCATGCCGGAAGAGAAGGAAAGCAGGACGACCGACAGCGTCCGCCAGGATCGGACAGCCTGTACGAGACTCCGCAGCGTTCCGAGCCGTTCGGGAGCCTGCTCTTGCTCGGCCATCGGACTCATCCTATGCGTAATCGTCTATGAGTCGGACGAAGCGGGCGACCTGGAACCCAGGTCGTGCAGAATCCGTAGTTGAACGTGAGCAGTCTCTCCAGGAGGAACCGACCGTGACCGCGACAGCCACCCAGTCCCGCCCCCTTCATCGTTCCGCGTCCGACCGCCTGATCGGCGGCGTCTGCGGAGGCATCGCCGCCTGGCTGGGCTGGAACCCGACCGGTGTGCGTCTGCTCTACATCCTGATCTCCATCCTCTCGGTCGCCTTCCCCGGGATCATCGTCTACATCCTGCTCTGGATCGTGATGCCGCTCGGCGACTGAACTGCACACTGGGTGCGCCGGCGCCCCCGGCCGGCATCCCGGCGAAGCCGCGAAGCGGCTAGGCCCGCGTCACGTTGTAGGCTGATCGTCGACTCATGACGACAACCGGCGCAGCGAACTTCCACGACGCTCTGACGCAGCGCCTCGGCCCTGACCGTGTCCTCACCGGCGCCGCCCCCATGGCGGCCTACGAGTCCGACGCCCTGACCGCGTTCCGGGCCCGGCCCCGGGCCGTCGTGCTGGTCGATTCGGCGGAAGAAGTCGTCGACGTGGTGCGGCTCTGCGCTGCCGCGAGCGTGCCCTTCCTGGCGCGCGGCAGCGGCACCAGCCTGTCCGGCGGTTCGCTGCCGGTCCACGACGGCGTCGTCATCGCGATGAACCGGCTGAACCGGATCCTCGAAGTCGATCCGGTACGGCGAACGGCGGTGGTCGAGCCCGGTGTGGTCAACCTCGCCGTGTCCGACGCTGCGGCGCCCTACGGCCTGTACTACTCGCCCGATCCTTCGAGCCAGTCCGTGTGCACGATCGGCGGCAATCTGGCGTTCAACTCCGGCGGCGCTCACTGTCTGAAGTACGGGATGACCAGCAACCATGTACTCGGTCTCGAGGTGGTGCTGCCGGACGGCGACGTGATCGAGATCGGCGGCGACAGCCTGGAGAGTGTCGGCCCCGATCTGGTCGGGCTGTTCGTCGGCTCCGAGGGGCTGTTCGGGATCGCCACGAGGATCACGCTGCGCCTGCTGCCGAAGCCCGAGACGTACTTCACCCTGCTCGCGGCCTACGATTCGCTGGCGGCGGCGGGCGAGGCGGTGGCGGCGGTCGTCGCTTCGGGCCTGCTGCCCGGGGCCATGGAGATCATGGACAACCTGGCGATCGAAGCGGCCGAGGCCGCAGTCGGCGCCGGCTATCCGCTCGATGCCGAGGGGCTGCTGATCGTCGAACTCGAAGGGGAGAAGCAGCAGGTCGCCGCAGAAAGCGAGTTGCTGCTGGAAGTCGTCAGGCGATCGAAGCCCTACCTGGAGCACATTGCCAGCGACCCGGACGACCGGATGCGCATCTGGAAGGGCCGCAAGAGCGCCTTCTCGGCGGTCGGGCGGCTGAGCCCTGACTACATCGTGCAGGACGGCGTTGTGCCGCGGTCCCGCCTGGGCGAGGCGCTGACGAAGATCCAGCACCTGGGCGAGGAGCACGGCATCCGGGTGGCCAACGTCTTCCACGCCGGTGACGGCAACCTGCATCCGCTCATCCTCTTCGACGGCCGGGTAGAAGGCGAGCTGGAGAGGGCCGAAGAGCTGGCCGGCGAGATCCTCCGGCTCTGCATCGACCTCGGCGGTTCGATCACCGGCGAGCACGGCGTGGGGATGGAGAAACGGCAGTACCTGGGAGAGATGTTCGACGAGGCCGACCTGGACGCGATGCGCCGGATTCGCCTGGCGATCGATCCCGGTGAACTTGCGAACCGGGGCAAGATGTTCCCGGACGCCGAGGCGCCGGCGCTGCTGAGCCACGGTCCGCATCCGCTAGAGGTGGCTGGCGTCATCTCGCGCGAATGAGGCGCGGCGGCGCGGTCAACAACGGAAAGCCAGGAGACTCGTGAGCGGCGTTGTTCATCGGCCGGCTTCGGCGGCCGAGGTTGCCGAAGCCGTACGCGGTGCGGAGTTGGTCCTGCCGCGCGGCGGCGGTACGAAGCCGGCGCTGTGGTCGGCGGAGGGCGCCGAGGTGCTCGACGTGTCGGCGCTCAGTGGCATCACCGAGTACCTGCCGAGCGAGTACACGGTGACCGCGCTGGCTGGCACCCCGCTGGCCGAGGTCGAGGCGCGGCTGGCAGCCGAAGGCCAGTACCTGCCGTTCGACCCGCTGCTGGTCGCTGCCGGCAGCACGGTCGGCGGCGCGGTCGCCGCTGGCGCCAACGGCCCCGGCCGGCTCCGCTACGGCGGGCTGCGCGACTTTCTGCTCGCGGTGACCTTCGTCGACGGCCGCGGCGAGATCGTCCGCGGCGGCGCCAAGGTAGTCAAAAACGCCGCCGGCTTCGACCTGCCGAAGCTCATGGTCGGCAGCCTCGGTCGTCTCGGCGTGCTCACCGAGTGCACGTTCAAGGTCTTCCCGCATCCGGAGAACTGCGCAACCCTGCGCGTAGCGGGCATGGCTCTCGACGAGGCCATCGAGGCCGCCGGCCGCGTCGGGGCCGGCGCCGTCGAGATCGAGTGCCTCGACCTGGTCCACGGTCTGGCCGGCTGGGACCTGGAGATTCGGATCGGAGGCCGCAGCTTCGCCCTGGACGCGCGCCTGAAGCGCGCCGCTGATCTGCTCGACACGGACGTGGCCACTCTCTCCGGCGACGCCGATGCGAGGCACTGGCGAGCACGCCGTGAGTTCGGCTGGGCTTCGACGGACGCCTCCGTGCTCAAGCTCCCCCTGACTCCGGCCACGGCCGGCGCCCTGGAACAGGTCCTGGCCGACCTCGACGCATCCCAGGTGGCCAGGGTCTACAGCGCCGGCATCCAGCAGGCTTTCGTCGCCTGGCCCGCCGAACGCGTCGCCGACCTGCCGGCCCTGGACCGCGCTCTCAGCGAGGCGAAACTGACTGCCCTGGCGCTGCGCGCGCCGGCCGAGGCCGCGAACCAGCCGATCCTCGGCTACCGCACCGGCGGCGAGCTGCTACGCCGCGTCGAGCAGGCCCTCGACCCGGCCGGCCGGTTCGGCCGGCTGGAGTGACGTGATTCAAGAGCAAATCTACATCGGACTCGGCGGCACCTTTGACTTCGGGCCGGCACCGAGCGAATCGTGTTCTGGCAGGAGCCTTTGACAAGGCAGGAGGCGTCCTGATAGGCGTAGCAGTTTCCCCGTGAGTACGCAGGTTCGCTTCAGATTCGGGTGTCCCACAGAAATGGGTGGCCTAAGGGCCGGACCACGACCCGAGCTACACGCCGCCAGGAAGCCTGAGAAGGAACTTGGGGCGCCCGCGGCGTGGGCGGCTACAAGACCGGGAGTACTTCTCGGTGTCTGCTGACGGTCTAGGGGAGGCGCCGACCGTCGAGTTGCTGAGGCGGACTATCCATCTACACCTCTTGAGTCTTGGCTTCGCCAGGAACGGCGACGGGTACTTCATAGAGGGTGAGTTGACGAAAGAGAAGATCAGAGAACTCCATGCAAACCAGCGTCTAGAGAGATTGAGGGAGAGCGAGTCCTTCGTGGCCGAGTATGGTCTGGACTTGGCTAGGCACTTCGCCAGCGGTGGAGAGGTTAATCCGGCGGCCATTGAACCGGAACTCGTCGAGGTCGAGGCAAACTCCTTGGAATCCCGCCTGTTTAGATTCGCTTGTTTGCTTTGGTCGGTGCCTGTGTCGAGAGGCTTTGGAAGGAGACTGCGCTTTCTCGTGCGTGACCGACAGAACGGGAGACTGATAGGCCTCTTCGCCCTCGGTGATCCCGTCTTCAATCTATCGGCTCGAGACAGCTGGATTGGGTGGACGTCGGAGGATCGTCGTGAGCGTCTCGTTCACGTGATGGACGCCTATGTGGTTGGCGCGGTTCCACCGTACTCTCACATCATAGGCGGAAAACTCGTTGCTGCCTTAGCGACTAGCGCCGAAGTGAAGAGCGCATACGACCGGAAGTACTACGGCCGAGAGGCGGTCATAAGTAAGAAGAAGAGGCATGCGCGACTCGCGCTCCTTACTACGACATCGGCCCTTGGTCGTTCATCTATCTACAACCGGTTGGCGATTCCCGGAGGCCCGAGGTTTCAGAAGATAGGCGCAACGAGAGGTTTCGGCCATTTCCAGCTTTCTGGCGAGATTTTCGACTTGCTGCGACGGTACCTTCAGGCAGTAGAGCATCCGTACGCGTCAGGTCACAGATTCGGTATGGGGCCCAACTGGCGGCTTCGTGTTGCTAGGGCGGCCTTGGAGGCGATCGGGATAAGGGCGAACGGAGTGCTGAGGCATGGCATCGAGCGGGAGGTGTACGCGATTCCGCTCGTAGAAAACTGCCGCGAGATTTTGAAGGGAAGCGGTGAAGGAATCGAGTTCCGGGTTCTTCCGACGGAGGAGATTGGTGACTTCTGCGTGAGGCGTTGGATGGTGCCGCGGGCGAGTTGGGACGAGCGCTACAGGGATGTGACTCGGAATGGTGTGCTTGGAGACCTGCTAGACGGTCGGATAGGAAGTGGGATCGAATGAAGGACGGCCTCAGCTCTTGGCAGGCCCGCTTTGAGCGGCATTTCGGTGCCCTAAAGGGCGAGCGGACGGGGCCGGTGTTTGGCCTAGAGCACGGGCTGACTGAGCGGGAAGTGCAGACCTTCGCGGTTGCGGTGCGCGAGAGCCTTCAGGTGGCGCGCCCCTCCGAGCGGCACTGGTTGGCTTGGGTGGTCTACTCAGCGGAGTTGGGCTACCGCTACGCAGGGGATGAGTACTGGCAGACATTCGAGGCCGCGACGCCGGGCTGGGCAGAACGCGGCGAGAGAGTTTGGATTCGAGACTACTACCGCAGGTTTCACCGAGAGTTCGACGGTGCTATGCCTTCAGGTAGATGGGCCGAGCACTTTTCGATCATCTGTTGGCCTATCACGCACTCGGTCTTACCGAAAGACCTTCAGAGGCAGTTTGCCCGGGTTCTGCATGCTGCGAGGTACTCGTTTACGGCTGCGGTCTTCGAGGAACCATCGGTCTTGGGCCGATTGATCGAGGCGCGAAGCTGGAACACGACCGCTCGTTTTCAGCACTTCGTGCAGGAAACAGAGCTTGTCGGTAGGATCGCGTCTGCTTTGCTGGCGCCGCAGTTCGCCGACTCCGGAGGGTTGATTCACGACGAGACACTTCAGAGGATCAGTACGGACTTGAATGCGGAGCAAAGGGCGCGAGAGTGGCTGCGGGGAGCTCGCCGTTCGGTTAGGGAGCGGGTTCAGGTAAGGGGCCTCCGTGGCGTGCCCCATGGGGGTCGTAGCGGCGGTGTAAACGACCTCTCCGAAGCGCGCGCTGCGGTTGCGCGGCTCGGTATTGAGCCTCGTGCTTTCCTTCGGCCGCTGGACCCGGATCGGCATACCTGGGCTGTGGCGCTGGAGATCCCAGACCTGTCTGGGCTCCTAGCGAGGTTTCCAGATTCGAGGGACGTGCTGGCTGGCTGCCGATGTGCCGTGGCGGGCCGAAGTGGGCGGCCGCTGGCTAGGGGACGGCTTCTCTATGGTGCGCAGCGAGTAGTGCTGGATCGGTGGCCTCGGTCGGACGAGGTGCTGCTTCAGTTCGAACAGACGAATTCTCAGCTTGAGTTTCTGCTGCGCACGGAGTGTCTGCTGCGGCCCGGGAGGTCTCGTGTGTTCAGGATCGCGTCCGATGGTCTGGCCTACGAGTCAAGAACTCACCGCGTTCGGGCCGGTAGTAGCTACATCGTAGCGAGTACGGAGGGCGGCCTCGCTGCGTGCCGCAACCTGGAGCGGGTTGAGTTGCGGTGTGACGGCCTTGATGGAGCTGTGCTGAAGTTGCCTAGAGCCATGACGCCGGCCTACGAGGAGACACTGAATCGTCTAGGGCTGGAACAAACCAAGACGATCGAGGTCTGGCCTGCCGGACTCGCTCCAGTGGCCTGGGACGGAGAAGGGTACGGTGAGTGGTTTGCTACGGAACAGCCGTGTCTGGGCCTTCGAGCCGATTATCCGATCGGCGAACTCAGCGTCTCCCTTTCGGGGGAACAGCCGTCGCGTTTGGACCTCGGGTCAGTTAGTGCGGGGCAGACGGTCTTTGTCGAACTGCCGAAGTTGCCGGTGGGTAGGTACGGAGTTCGGGTCTC
This sequence comes from Holophagales bacterium, assembly GCA_009845425.1. GTDB lineage: Bacteria > Acidobacteriota > Thermoanaerobaculia > Multivoradales > Multivoraceae > Multivorans. Next base: position 144,313 of record VXZQ01000002.1, on the reverse strand, counting down.
GTGTCGAGCGAGTGGCAACGGGTCTAGAGTTCTGAGCGACCTCAGTTTGTTGGTGCGAGATCTTCCGGCGCCGCAGCCGGCGCTCACCTCCCAGGGACTGTTCGAAGTCGAAGTTGAACCCCCGAGTCCTTCTCTGGAGCGGCTGTGGGAGGGCCAGGCCGAGGTGAGGGTCTTGGGTCCGGTTGGACGCCAGGTCTCTTGCCGCGTAGTGCTCTACGGCCGAAGCGGCGAGACTCACACAACGATCGTGCGACTTCCACCGATGCAGTTGCCAGTTTCGCCGAGCCGCTGGCGCTCGGTCTTCGAGAGACACTTTCGAGATGAGCGAAAGGTGCAACGTGAATACGATGACTCCCGGGCATGCGAACTCGAGTTCAGCGCGGACGAACTTGGCGCGTGCTCCATTCGGTGCGAGCGGGAGTTCACTCCTCTTCGCTGGTCGGTTCTCCGGCGGGGCCAGAAGTACTACGCGTGTTTGGTCGATGATTTCGGAGGTGAGGAGGGTCCGAGGGTAAGTCTCCAGGGCTTCGAAACGCCCACAGTTCAGGAGCACCTCAGCTCGGCCAACCGGTATGAGTGTCCTGTTTCTGGAGGGATGTACGTTGCACGGCTCGGCGACATCGTGGCTGCGGCAATCGTGCCGCCGCACGGCGCAATGCGGGGCCTTGACGGGCTTCGCTGCACACCGACCATTCAGGTGGTCAGGAGATCGCGACAGTCGATTGAGAGCTTACTCCGTACTGCCGAGTTGTGGGCCCTGGCCAAGCTCCCGGGAGAGTTCATCGCGGTACTGCGGAAGCGAGATGTGCTTAATGGCTTGGCATCTCATATTGCTAGTTTGATCTGCGGTGAGAGGTGGGCTAGGGCCGAGCGCCTAGCGAGTAAAGAAGGAGAAAGCGGCGTGAGGTTAGTGGACGCTATCGGCCAGCGGCCAAGAGAGAAGGCCATGGCGGAGGCGATACTGGGCGATTGCACCGACTTTGCCGATTGCACGTGTCTTGATCGGTGCCTGAGAGTTTCCTCAGTTGCGAGTGATTCTCACCTTGTCTTTCCCAAGATAGGTGGGAACGTGGAAGCGCCTTGGTGGTCGGAGCTCGCCCTACGCGTCGCAAGCAGTCCCGCCACGGTAAGGGAATGGGCAGGATCGGATCTTGATGAAGGGCTTAGGGGCTTGATGGACATGCCCGGACTCTTGAGAGTCGCGCGGCTGCTGGTGTTTTCGGTCGAGCGCATCGTGGACGGGCGTTTGTCGGTGAGGTCTCAGTACTCAGGTTGGGACTGGGGATGAGACGCCTGACCGCCCGAGAGCTGCATGCCCGGAAGGTGGCAGAACTCGGTCTCGATCCAGCCTTGTTTGACCTTAGGTCCGTAGAGGCGATTTCCGCTGCACTTCGACGACTAGCATGGTTCTCGGGCCCTTCTACCGGCGCGACTCTGGTCCGTGGCGTCATGCGACCCCTAGTGGGCTTATCTGACGATAGAGAAGCCTTCCGGGGGCTGGTCGAGGAAACGCTCGAGGCCGTGATCGGCTATGGCGACTTACTTGAGCATGGCGAACTGGGAGGGCCCGGTGGGAACGGGTCGCCGCCGCTGCTACATATTGCGCCTGCTAGCTTTGTGGAGCGAGAAAGTGGTTCGGCGCTCCTGTTGGGCGAGGCGACGGGGCTGACTTGGACGTTGCCCCCAGCCTTGCAGGCTCGGGTCGAGTATGTGAGACACGTGCGGCGTCTCGCGGTGGCCGAAGGCGAGCGCGTGGGTCCCGAGCTTCGTGATCTTGGCCTACTAGAGTTGCCCTCTGAGCTGTGGCTAAGGGCACCGTCTTCGGAGTCTTCCGCGCGTCACTTGGCCCGATTGGACCGCCTCCTAGGCGTTGAGCGACCGTCACGCGATGTCCCTGGCCTACTAGTCCTAGATCCCGTGCGGCCTGTGGGCTTCTACCCAAGACGTTGGACCGATCCCGGTGGGAGGTCCGGACGATTTGTTGCCCGACGTCCGCAGGCCTACGGAGCGGATTTGTGGTGCTATGTGGAACTGAAGAATGGGGCGTCCGAACGGCTTTTCGACCTTCCAAGACATGGAAGCCGCTGGCGTGGTTGCGATGAGGCCTGGCGCCTCCAGATGGCGATCGACGCCGAACGTGGGCGACCTCAGCGCTTTAGAGTGGTCCCGAGTTCACAAGGGGCTCAGATCCTCGAGTTGTTTTCGCCGGTTCCTATGTGGGCCCAGAGGCGCTGGTGTTCGGTCGGTGAGCCTGTGTCCCGCTCCGGGTGCCTTTTTGCCTACCGCCTGCCGGTTGCTGAAGTTCGCGAAGAAGTACGGTTCGCTCGTGAAGAGCTTTGGCTCAGCGATAGGTAGAAGAAGAGTGAGACTTGCCATGGCACCAAAGAACTTGGAAGAGAAACTGGATGAGAATGACCCGTTGCGCAGGTTGAACTTCGTTGAGTGCGGGCTGCGGCCGCCCGAACCTCAGCTTCTGGGCACTTGTGTGGTCCAGAACCTTGACTGGGTAGATCGGCGAATCGAGGCGGAGGCGCCTCCCGTATGGGATGCTGCAGCTGTTGCGCGGCTCAAAGACAGATACGGCGATAGGCATGCGAACGACCTCGTGGACCTCGGCACTCTATACAAGCCGTTCGAGCATCGGGGCTCGTATCCCTGGCTGGTCTGCGTCTCCAGCCAGAGAGAGGCGGCGCAAGCAAGCGGGCCGCTAGGTCATCGCCTTAGGGAGTTGATTGGGTTCTTCCGTGGTCACCAGGAGGATTGGTGCCGTGAGTACTACGCGGGACTAGCACATGGACTGCTGTTCCCTTCGGATTCAGGCCGTGTTTCACCGTTGATTCTCCAAGCGCTGAATGTGAGTTCTCCCGAAGAAGTCTACGGGGCCCATGGCCCTCTCTCTTTTCTTCCGGACCAGGGAGATCGATTAGTTGCGGCCACTGCGTTGATGGCGAACATCCCCGCAGTGCTGACCACAGACTGCGCGACGTTCTGGGAGCACCGCGGCCGACTGAGGCGTTGGGGCCTGAGGGTGATGCGCCCAACAGAGCTACTCCAGCTATACCTCGTCTACTGGGCGGCCCTTGAAAGGGAAGCGGCGCGGAGGTGCGACGACGTTCCCGCACCGCGGCACCTACGCTGAGTCAAGTTCGGGGTTCGGCGAGAGTAGTGAGAAGGACGAGCCAATGACATTGACCATCGGGCAGACCATCGCGCAACTCCGGCAGGCGCTACAGGACTACATAGAGGCCAGCTATCACCTGAGTCACAGTGTACTCGTAGAGCAGCGTCAACGCCTCCTAGCGGAGCTGGGTGTGATTCATCAACGCCCGTACCTTGAGAGCACGCCACGCTACGAGTCGCCCCTAGCTTGGAAGCGTATCGGACTGCATCCGGCAGCCTTAGAGGTGTTCTCTGCTGTCTCAACGGCGACGGAGGAGTTGCCGCTTCTGATCCACGATCCGCCGTATCAGCATCAAGCACTCTCTACGAAGCTGGCTTTGGAGGATGAGAAGAGTCTGGTCGTGATGACTGGTACTGGGTCGGGCAAGACGGAGTGCTTCCTCCTGCCCATACTTGGCAAGCTCGCTCGCGAGGCGGAACATCGACGGACGGGATTCGGTACTTCGCCGGCCGTACGCGCGATGGTGTTGTATCCGATGAACGCGCTCGTGAACGATCAGCTTGGACGCCTGCGCCTCTTGTTCGGTGATCCCCGTATCGTTGATCGATTCATGGCCTGGTCCGGGAGGCCCGCGAGATTCGCGAGATACACGAGCCGGACGCTGTATCCTGGTGTGCGGAGCGTGGCAGAGGACCAAGAACGCCTGGCTGCGATAGGCAAGTACTATGTGAAGAATCTGGCGCTGTCCCGCGGTGAGCCAGGTACCGATCAGGCAGCTGCAGCGACGCTCGTGAGGGAGTTACGGAGACGGGGCAAGTGGCCGGCGAAGCCCGACCTCTTGGCTTGGTACGGGAGTAAAGGCTCACGGTGGAGAGACGCGAGGACTGGGGCATTCAGGCGCTGCGTAACGCTCCCGGAGGATCCCGAGTTGATCACTCGGCATGAAGTCCAGGAGGCCCCTCCCGATGTACTCGTGACGAACTACTCGATGCTTGAATACATGCTCATGAGGCCTCTTGAGCGGCCCATTTTTGATCGGACGCGTGAGTGGCTGGCGCGTAACCGCGAGGAGCGATTCTTGCTCGTAGTTGACGAGGCACACCTCTACAGGGGTGCTGCGGGTGCCGAAGTGGCTCTACTCATACGGCGCTTGAGAATGCGCTTGGGGATCCCTGCTGACCGACTTCAGGTTATCTGTACGAGCGCCAGTTTCCAGGATCCATGTGACGCGGTGAGCTTCGGTGCCGGGTTGACGGGAAAGGAGGAGGCTGAGTTTAGGGCCGTACGGGGGAAGCTTCTACGCCGCAGTGGCGCTGCTAGAGGGGCAGTAGAGGATGCGAAGGCGCTCGACGCAGTCGACTTGGACCGGTTCTATGAGGCGGACATGGAAGAGCAGAAGCTGTCGCATGTTGCGCCATTCTTGAAGTACCGCGGAGTTGAGGCTCGCCGGAGTGTTCAAGCGAGCCTGTATGAAGCACTTGAGTGTTTTGGGCCGATGGCGAAGCTCATCAACGAGTCGATGAGAGAAGCGCAGCCTGTGGACTCGCTAGGCGACGTGCTCTTTGACGGCGTGGAAGCCGCGATAGCGGACCGGGCAGTCACGAAACTCATTGCTCTCGGCAGCTTGGCGAGGAAGACCCCAGACGAGCCGGGCCTCCTCCCGTGTCGAGTGCATGCCTTCTATCGGGGCCTGGCCGGACTCTGGCTGTGTATGGATCCGCAATGCCGCAGCCTGGCAGGCGCGGAGCGGGGTGGGCCGGGGGGAAGGCTGTTCAGCCAGCCTCGAGACAGGTGCGATTGCGGTGCGCGAGTGCTGGAGTTGTACACCTGCCGACACTGCGGAACTGCGTACGGCCGCGCCTACACCGCAGATGTGGAAGAGCCCCACTTTCTTTGGTCGGAACCGGGTGGCGCCTTTCGGACACTCTCGGGTCGACTCGAGGAGCTTTCGCCGCTGGACCTGCTTCTTGAAGAGCCTGTGTTCCGGGAGCGCGTCGAGCTTGCTGAGTACGACCTCGTGACTGGTCGCCTGAATCCGAGTGTCCTGGGCGAGCGAAACCGGCAGGTTTTTTTGCCGGCCAATCGGTTTGAGGTACCAGAGCAAGGGGTCGACGGAGCTTCGTCGGCTGGGGAGTTTCGGCCTTGTGCAGTGTGCGGTCAGACGTCCGGGTTTGGCCGTTCGTCCGTTCAGGACCATCAGACAAAGGGCGACCAGCCATTCCAAGCGCTCATCGCGAAGCAGATTCAGGTCCAGCCGCCGAACCCGGTGGAAGCCACGAGGATGGCGCCGCTGCGTGGCAGAAAGGTCCTGATGTTCTCTGATTCTCGGCAGATGGCCGCCCGTCTCGCGCCGAACATCCAGAAGTACTCCAACCAGGATGCACTTCGCCCTCTTATCGTGGGAGGCCACCAGTGCCTCGCCGGTGTTTCAGCGATTGAGGACTTACTCTCCTTGGACCATGTGTACCTTGGAGTGCTGATAGCGGCTGCGACGATGGGTGTCCGCCTCCGCCCGGAGTTGAAGGAGGGAGAGAGCTTTGACGACGAGAGACGAGTGGAGGACGCAATCCAGAGTGGAGCTCTGGGACACGAATCCGCAATACTGGGATTGGTCCTGAGAACATCCGATCCACCGGAGTCCCTGCTTCGGGCGATTCTGAGCTCGCTTGTCGATCGCTACTATGGCTTGGAGTCACTGGCCCTAGCGTCGCTCGTGGAGCGTAGAGTGCATGTGCCGGATCTATTGGCTCTAGAGCCCATACCTGGCTTTGCTGAGACAGAAGAGGAGAAACTAGCTCTCGTCCGCCTGTGGCTTCGTTGTTGGAGCCGATACGGCGTCTGGCTCACAGGCATGCCCCCGGCTTGGTGGAGACAGAGGGTGGTGCGCCCGGCCTCGGGGAAGTTCGGCGAAATGCACCGGTTCTTGGCCGAAAGGAAGGCCAGGTCGGTGTTCGATCGCACGTGGGTACCTCGGCTTCTGCGTCTGTTTGCCGAACGGATGGCGCCTGGAAGGTACCGTCTGAAGGGCGCAGAAGTATCACTCAAGGTTGGGGGAGAGTGGGCCTATTGCCAGTCCTGCCGGTCTACACAGAGGCCGTTCCCAGGCCGCTCAGCGTGTGTCAACTGCGGTCAGGATGTCTCGAAGGTTGACCCGGACTCGGACCCCGTGTTCGTAGCACGGAAGGGGTACTACCGTGCCAGCACAATCGAGGCTCTGCGTGTCCCACCCACATCCCCGATGGCCCTCATAGCCGCCGAGCATACGGCTCAACTCAACACAGCTCAGGCTGGCGAAGTCTTCTCCAAGGCTGAGGAGCATGAACTCCTCTTTCAGGATGTCGCGCTAGGGCCCGACGAAAAGGGCCGTGAGCGCCCGGCGATTGATGTTCTGTCTTGTACGACGACCATGGAAGTCGGCATAGACATAGGGAGCCTATCGGGCGTGTCGCTTCGCAACATGCCCCCTAGTCGTGCCAACTATCAGCAGCGAGCGGGTCGGGCCGGTAGACGCGGGAGTGCTCTAGCTACAGTCACAGCATTTGGTAACGCTGATTCTCATGACGAACACTACTTCACGTCCCCGGATCAGATGGTCCGAGGCGAGGTCGATGACCCTAAGCTGACTCTAGACAATGCCGAGATTGCCCGCCGTCATGTTACTGCTTACCTACTGCAACGCTATCACCATGATAGGTTGCCAGAGATTGACCCTGAAGCTCAGCCGCACGTGTTTTCGGTTCTGGGCACTCTTGCACAGTTCAAGAATCCAGAGGAGGTCCTTAACCGGTACGATCTCGACCGCTGGTTGCGCTCCAACGAGGCTTTGCTCAGGGAGGAAGTGAGCCAATGGTTACCGAAGGAGATCGATACCAAGGAACGGCGGGGGATTCTCGATGGGCTCGTGGAGACGACGTTAGGGCTGATCGACGACGCTATTGAGCACCGCCCGCTAGGCTGCAGCACCGAAGGCGAGAGGGATCAGGGTCCTGCCCACTCCGCAGAGGAAACCCCGGAGCCAGAGTTCGAACTCCCAGCGGAGGAAGGAGAGGAGCATTCGGGGAAGGATCCCGCCTCGGAGAATCTCCTTGATCGGCTCTTCTACAGGGGCGTGCTACCTAAGTACGCGTTCCCGACTGATGTAGCGACTTTCCACGTCTTCGACCCGGATCAATCCTCCTACTACCGGCCGGCGTTTCGCTTCACGTCGTCTCAAGGGCTTTCCGTAGCGCTAACGCAATACGCCCCCGGGAAGGACGTCTGGATCGCCAATAAGCTATGGACCTCGGGCGCGATCTACTCGTCGATGCGTAGGGATCTGTATCTTGCTTGGCAGGAGCGGAGACTCTACTACGAGTGCAGCGAGTGCCGGTACGCGATGACGAAGTCACTTGAAGAAGGCGAGCGAGGAGAAACTGAAGACTGTGATGCTTGCGGAGGGCTCGGAACACTAGGTCCGAGCCGGAACTGGCTTCGGCCGCCAGGATTTGCACATCCCGTCCAGAAAGAAGAAGGAACGTCGCCGGATGACCAACCGGCGCGAAGCTACGCGACGCGAGCCAAGTTGAAGATGCCCACTCCCGCCGGCCAGGATGATTGGATGGTTCTCAGTGAGAACATCAGAGTCCATGCTACGCGGCAGCATCTCCTAGTGACGAATCGAGGTCCGAGACATGAAGGCTACACCTACTGCACTAGGTGCGGCCTTATTGAGCCCACCGCAATACCTGGAGGCGTAGTTGCTGGGGCCCACGAGAAGCCCTACCCTGACTTGAGAACGCAGACCTGTCGAGGTGGCAGAGCTACGAAGGGTATGGTCTTGGGCACCGACTTCATCAGCGACGTGCTTCTTATCTCCCTTAGAGTAGACCCTCCTCTGAGGCTCATACCGGGATTACTTGCGACAGATGTGGCGTTGCGCAGCGCTTGTGAAGCGGTGGGGAAGGCGGCGTGTGAGCGACTACAGTTGGAACCTAGCGAACTGCAGGCTGAGTACAGACCGGCTCTCACGCCGGCTGGGCGCGAAGGCCGGGAGGCGGAGATCTTTCTCTACGACACTTTGCCGGGCGGAGCTGGCTTCTCTAGACAAGTAGGCCAGCTGGGTTTGGTGCTCTTCGAGGATGCCTTGCGGCTCTTGGAGAATTGCCGGGAAGACTGCGATCGGTCCTGCTACGTTTGTCTGCGCAGCTACAAGAACAAGTTCGAACATGACCTCCTCGATAGGCACGTTGGTGCTAGCCTCATGAGGTCCCTCCTTCGGGGAGGGAACGTGGAGGTAGATCCGGATCGGGTCGCGGCGTCTGAGGAGCTTCTGTTCGAGGATCTCTGCCGTCACGACCTGAAAGGCGTACGGGTTCATCGGAGTTACACTCTGCGCCTCCCTGGACTTGGCGAGGTTGTGGCTCCGATCTACGTAGAGCCTCAAGGCGGTGAGGGACTGATCGTTGCGTCCCATGGCCCACTGACGCCTGACTATCCATCCGACCCGGCTCTGCGGGAGGTTAGGGAGTTCTGTGCGTCCCTTCCCGTGATGCTTGTTGACGAGATGGCGATACGGCGGAATCTACCGGCTGCGAGTAGATACGTTCTTGCGGGGATCAGGCAGAGCTAGTGTTAGGCAAGAAGGAGTCGTCCTTTTGGGTGGTGGCGGGTCCGGCGAGTTGGCCTGCCGCTCCGGACTGGATGTCGATCTCAACCCTGTTGGAGGTGGAGCGTTGTCCTGCTCGGTGGGCGCTGAGCCGCGGCGAGTACCCTGACGTGTGGCGTCGTCAGGGCTACCCAAGAGCGATACAGTGGCCGACTCTTGAGGGAACGGTTGTTCATCGGAGCGTGCAGCGGGTTGTTTCGGCGCTAGCGGAACGGGGCTGCCGTTCGCTGTCCGACGAGAGCACAGTCGACGCCCTAAGGGAGCTCGGTGGCTACACTGCTGTAGTCGGCGCGGCCACTACACAAGTGCTGCGAGAATACGAGGATAGCCCGCGGGCGCGATCGGCCATGAACGCGGTTCGGCAGCAGCTAGGGTTCCGTGTTCCTAGCATGCGCCTAAGTGTCCAGAGGCTTGTGGCGCGCACTCACCTTGTGCCTCGCGTGCCTGCGCGGAGAGGACCCGCCGGGTCGAGTGAGCCTGCTTCAAGGAAGCGGCTCCGCGAAGGAGTCTATTCGGAGGTCGGGCTAAGGTCGGCTGAACTCGGTTGGCGGGGTGTCGCGGATTTGATCACGATTGACAAGGACACATGTGAAATCCGTGACTTTAAGACAGGCTCGCCGTCCGCCGGGCACGGGCTGCAGTTGCGCGTGTACGCGTTGTTGTGGTTCAGGGATCGCGTTCGTAATCCAGATGAGCGATTAGCGAGTAGGCTGATTGTCTCATATGGGGGCGAGGATCGCGAGATTCCGAGCCCGAGCCGAGGGGAGCTAAAGGAGTTGGAGGCGACGCTTCGGGAGAGAACCACTGAGGCCATGGCCAGCTTGGCCGAAGAGCCCCCGGGGGCGCGGCCGAGCCAGGAGAACTGCACGTACTGTCCGGTGCGGCAACTGTGCGAGGACTACTGGGCATGGAACTCGAAGAATGTAGCGGACACGGATGAGGTGGGTGGCGATTTTGTGGACCTGCAGATCAGACTTACCGGCCGTAATGGCCCAGGGAGCTGGGATGGGACTATTGAGTCGGGTCGCGACCTAGAATCTGGCGACAGGGTCTTGCTGCGAGGGACAAACTGGCCGTTTGCGTTGAAGTTAGGGCAGCGGTTGCGCGTGCTGAACGTCCGACGCGGTTCGGGCGGCGAAGAGCGATTCGCGCAAGCCGAGGGTGGTCGCACAGTGGTGGCAACGATGGTCGGCGGCTCCGAGGTGTTCTTGGTGCCGGGACTATCGCAATGGGACGTGAATGCACTCTGAAAGTTGGGCGGCTTTCGGGACGAGGCTTGAGGTCCATCCCAGTCGACTCAAGGTCTGGTAGCGGGCTGGTCGGCGCGTAGATGACGAGGATGTAGGCGTAGTCCGGCGAAGGTACTCGCCTCTCTCGCGCGGACGCGATCTCTCGCGTCTCTTCCTCTTGAAGGGCGAATCTCAGCTCGCCTTCGGCAGCGCTCCCATCACGGCCTTGACCTCCAGGAACTCCTCGAAGCCGAAGTCGCCCCACTCGCGGCCGTTGCCGGACTGCTTGTAGCCGCCGAAGGGGGCGCCGAAGTCGGCGGGGGCGCCGTTGATGTGGACGTTGCCGGCGCGGATCCGGGAGGCCACACTGCGGGCGTGGTCGAGGTCGCCGGACTGGACGTAGCTCGACAGGCCGTAGACGGTGTCGTTGGCGACCTGGATCGCTTCCTCCTCCGTTTCGTAGGGGAGGATGGAGAGCACGGGGCCGAAGATCTCTTCGCGGGCGATCGTCATGTCGTTGCTGACGCCGCCGAAGACGGTGGGACGGACGTAGTAGCCGCTGTCCAGGCCCTCGGGGCGGTCGGTGCCGCCGGTGACGAGTTCGGCGCCCTCCTCGATGCCCTTGGCGATCAGGCCCTGGATCTTGTCGTACTGGACCTTGCTGACGACGGGGCCGATGGCGACGCCTTCCTGTCCCGGAGGGCCGACGGCGGTCGCTTCAGCCGCGGCTTTGGCTACCTCGAGGGCGCGGGCGTGCGATGCCGCCGGCACCAGCATCCGCGTCGGCGCGTTGCAGGACTGGCCACTGTTCAGGAAGCACTGCCGGGTACCGGCCTTGACCGCCTTGTCGATGTCGGCGTCCTCGAGGACGATGTTGGGCGACTTGCCACCGAGTTCCTGCGAGACCCGCTTGATCGAGTCGGCGGCGGCCTTGGCGACGGCGCGTCCGGCTCGGGTGGAGCCGGTGAAAGACATCATGTCGATGCCGGGGTGGGCCGACATCGCGGCGCCGACCTCGGGGCCCTCGCCGTTGATCAGGTTGAAGACGCCCGGCGGCACGCCGGCGTCGTGGAGAATCTCTGCGAGGAGGATCGCGTTGAGGGGCGCCACCTCGCTCGGCTTCAGGACCATCGTGCAGCCCGCGGCGAGCGCCGGAGCGACCTTGCAGGCGATCTGGTTGATCGGCCAGTTCCAGGGCGTGATCAGGCCGCAGACGCCGACCGGTTCCTTGACGATGTTCGTCGTGCCGCGGGTTTCTGTGAAGTCGTAGCCTTTCAGCACGTTCAGGGCGCCGGCGAAGTGGCCGAGGCCGGACGGAGCCTGCGCGGCCTTGGCGAGCCAGGCCGGGGCGCCCATCTCCATCGAGATCGTCTCCGCCATCTCGCCGATCCGGGCCTGGTAGCCCGCGACGATCCGGCCCAGGAGTTCGACGCGCTCTTCCTGGCTGGTTTGCGAGAAGGACTCGAAGGCGGCCCGCGCCGCGGCCACGGCCTTGTCGACGTCGGCCGCGCTGCCGAGACTGATCCGGCCGATCGCTTCTTCCGTCGACGGGTCGATCACGTCCATCGTCTTCGGGGTCACCGGGTCGACCCATTCACCGTTGATGTAGAACTGCAGCGCTTCCTTCATGGGGACTGTCTCCGAGGGTGTTGTGCGGTCAGGACGGGTGAGTGTAGCCCGCTTTGACGCCGCACCCGGTTTAGCCGCGCTAGCTGAGCAGTAGCCGCGCGGCTTTTTCTCCGCGGTCGGCGCCGACTGCGATGGCGCGGCTCAGGCCGACGCCGTGGAGAACGTTGCCGGCCAGGTGGAACCCTGCGATCGGGTCCAGGGCGGCTTCGATCCTGGCAACCCGCTGGGGGTGGCCGGGCGCGTACTGCGGAATCGCATGCGGCCAGCGCGCGACGCTCGTCCAGGTCGGGTCCGCGTCGATTCCGGCCGTCCGGCGCAGTTCGCGAAGGGTCAGCTCAACGAGCTGAGCGTCGCCGAGGCAGGCAGCTTCCGGGTCGACGCTGCCGCCGAACAGGGAACGGGTCAGGAACGAGCCAGCCGGCCCGCGGCCGCGGAAGGTCGCGGTTTCGTACTGGCAGCCGAGCATGCGGATCCCCTCGCCGCGGGCGACGAGGAAGCCGTAGGCGGGCTCTATGTGGGCGGCGGCGGCAGCGTCGAAGGCTGTGTGGACCACCGCCATCGGCGGCGACTCGATCTGCCTGAGTTCCTCCGCAGCCGTGGCCGAAACGCCTTCGACGAGGTCGGCGGTAGCGGGCAGGTCCGCCGCGACGACGACCGCATTGGCGGCAAGATCGCCGGCCGAGGAGGTGACGGTGAAGCCTCCCCCGCCGCGTTCGATCGCGGTGACGCGTTGGCCGCAACGAACCTCGATTCCCGGCAGCGCGGCCGCCGCCCGGGGCAGGCTCTGGATGCCCTGAAGGAACGTCCGGTGGCCGGGCGGCGGAGCGCCGCGTTTGCGGCCGGCGCGCATCGCCTTGAACAGCGATCCGTACGCTCGCTCCATCGCGACCAGCCTCGGGAAGGCGGCGGCGGCCGAGAGCTTCCGCGCGTCGCCGGCGAAGATGCCGAGGACGACGGGCGAGATCAGGCGCCGGGCCGCCTGCCGGCCCATGCGGCGGGCGGCGAAGTCGTACAACGATTCGTCTTCACCGGCGCTGTCCTCCATGTCGCCGTCCTGGCGACTCCGCACCAGGGGCTCCATCGCCAGCCTGGCCAGACCGAGCGGCCCCAGCAGGCCGCTCCTGGCGAAAGCCAGCGGGCTGCGCGAAAGCTCCCGTAGCCTGCCGCCGCGGTAGATGTAACGCCGGTTCGCGGCCGGTTCCGGCGCCAGCACCTCGCCCTCGAGACCGCAGGCGTCGATCATCTCTCGCAGCACGGGCTGATCGTCGAGAAAGCCCTGCGGGCCCGTCTCGAGCAGGAGGTCCGCAGCCTGCTCCGTGCGCGCCTTGCCACCGGCCTGGTCGTCAGCCTCGAGCACGACGATCTCCAGGGAAGCGCCGGCTCGATTCGCCTCCACTGACGCCTTCCAGGCGGCAGCCAGTCCGGAAGGCCCGCCGCCGACGACAACCAGACGGCCGGCCGCCGGCGGTTCGCTCAAGCGTCCTCCGCCTCGGCGTGGACGGTCTCGACCAGGGTCTGCACCGCCTGAAGCGGCGTTTCAGGCAGCACGCCGTGGCCGAGATTCACGATGTGGCCACGTCTCGGCAGGCTCCGCAGGAGACTCGCCGCCTCACGCCGGACGGCGTCGTCCCCGGCAAGCAGCACCGCCGGGTCCAGGTTGCCCTGCAGGCAGAGGTCCGGCCGCCGACGGCGCAGCGCTCCGAGGTCGGTGCGCCAGTCGACGCCCAGCACCTCACAGGGCAGGTCGGCGTAGTCGTCTACCAACTGGGGCGCGGCGTGGAGGAAGAGGATCCTGGGGACGCCGGCGTCGCCGAGCCGCCGCAGCAGCCGATCCAGGTGCGGCCGAACCCTCCGACGCCATTCGGCGCGCGGGAAGAGGCCGGCCCAGGAGTCGAAGACCTGCACCGCGTCGGCTCCGGCGTGATGCTGGCTCAACAGATAGCGGGCGCAGAGCCGGCCGAGACGGTCGAGCAGCGCGTCGAAGGCCGTCGGCTCTTCATAGGCGAATGCCCGCAGCCGGGGAAAGTCGCGAACGCCGCGGCCTTCGACGAGGTAGGCGGCGAGGGTCAACGGTGCGCCGGCGAAGCCGAGCAGCGCCGTTTCCGGGCCGAGCTCGGACCGCACGATCCGCTGGGCGGCGGTGACCTCCGGAGCGATGGCGGCGTCTTCGAGTTCGTCAGGATCGGGCAGGGCGGCGACGTCCCGCGCGCTCCGGATCGGCTCGGCGATCACCGGGCCGGGGTCGAAGCGGAAGTCGACGCCGAGCGCCGGCAGCGGCGACATGATGTCGGCGAAGGTGATCGCGGCGTCGAACGGGAAGCGCCGGAGCGGCATCAGGGTGACTTCGGCCGCCAGTTCCGGGTCGCGCGCGAGACCCGCGAAACCGTGACGCTCCTTGAGCACACGGTACTCGGGCAGGATGCGTCCGGCCTGGCGCATCATCCACAGCGGTCGCCGCGCCGTGTCCTCGAATCGGAGAGTTCGCAGCAGCAGCGGCTCGGCCGGCGGGTCTACGCTTCGGGCCGGGCCAGCAGCCTGCCCGGTCGCCGTCGTGGGTGCGGTGCTCACTCGCCGGCTGTCCCGTGGGTCGAAGGCTCGGAGGGCCTGTCGGCGCGCCGCTGTTCGAGTAGCTCCGGCGCCGCGGCGGCGAGGAAGGCGTCGACGCCGTCCTGGCCGATCTCGATCGCCACCGCGCGCAACCCCACGACGGGCAGGTGGCTCAGGCGCTTCGCCATCACGGCGGTCCATTCCCGGAGCGCCTCGCGCTCCGCCTCCGAGAGGCCCTTCAGGTCGCTCTGCAGCAGGCGGTCCAGGTTGGCGCCCAGCGAGTCCTGGTACTTGGCGCCGATTGCCCGGATGGCGCCGGCCACCGACCGGCTTGCCATCGCCTCGCGGTAGGCGTTGAGTTCCTCGTCGATCAGCACCCGTGCCTCGGCAGTGCGCTCGCGGCGGTCGCGGAGGGTCTGTTGGGCCAGTTCGTTGATCCGGTCCATGCCGATTCGTTCCAGGCCGGCCGCCTCCGCGTCGCCGGGGGCCACATCGGCCGGTATCGCCATGTCGATCACCAACGGCGGCGCTCCGAACCCGGCGCGGCTCTTCGCCGCGAGGTCCAGGAGGGAGCGACGATCGACGACGGGACCGGGCGCGCCGGTCGAGAACAGGGCCGCGGTGACCGCCGCGGGCTCGCTCCGGAACTGGTCGAGGCTCATCGTCTCGACCGCCTTTGCGGGTCCGTTCGACGTGGCCGTGCCGCCCGTCCTTTCGGCGAGGTCCTCGGCCTTCGAGCGGGTCCGGTTGACGAGGACCAGGGGGATGCCGCGAGAGCGCAGCCTCTCCGTGCACGTCTCGGTCATCGCCGCCACGCCGACGAGTGCGACCGGGCCCGGGTTGTCCGCGGCGCGCTCGGTCAACAGGTCGGCCGCGATCTCCGAGAGCGACGTGCGTCCGGCCCCGACACCGGTTTCCCGATGGACCCGCTTGCCGGCCCGGAGCGCCGACTCGACCACGCGTCGCAACTCCGGGTCGACCGTGCCGGAGGCGGTCGCGTCCTCCAGCGCGTCGCGCAGTTGCCCGCGGATCTCCCGCTCTCCCGGCTGGGCCGAGTCGAGGCCGGCCGCGACCAGGTACAGGTGCTCTACGGCGCCCTCGCCCTCCCAGCTCCGGAACACCCGCCGCGCCGCGCCCTCGCCGGCCAACAGCCGCAGCAGCTCCCGCCGGCACGAGGCGAGCGTCGCTCCCGGCTCGGCCGAGAAGATGAACGCGGCCCGATTGCAGGTGGCGAGATAGATCAGCCCCTGAGCGCCGATCCGCTGTTTCAGACGCCGCATCTCCGCGGTTCGCCGCTCGTCCGGCAGCGTGTACCGCGCGATTTCCTCCGCGCTGGCGTAGCGCCAGGTCGCCGCGACGACGCAACAGTTGTCCATCGGGCGATTCTGACCTAGTGCGAGGCGTGGATTGTCACGGTTGTGTCTGCCACTCGCGGGTGTTGCGGAGGATCAGATCGGTGAGCGCGTCGAGATGGTCGGGGCGGTCGTTGAGACAGGGGATGTAGCGGAGGCGCTCCCCTCCGGACTCCTCGAAGTAGCCGCGGTTCTCGACTTCGATCTCCTCGAGGGTCTCGATGCAGTCGGCGGAGAAGCCGGGGCAGGCGACGTCGACGTTCCTGAGGCCGGCTTCAGGAAGTTCGCGCATCAGCGCGTCCGTCTTCGGGCCGATCCAGAGTTCGCGGCCGAACTGGGACTGGAAGGAGCTGATCACGCGCTCCTCGTCGATGCCGAGTTCCTGGACCAGCAGGCGCGTCGTCTCCAGGCACTGGCACTGGTAGGGATCGCCGTTGTCGATGTAGCGCTTGGGGACGCCGTGGTAGGAGAGGACGAGCCGGTCGGGCTCGCCGTCGGCCCAGGTCTCGCGGATGCTGGCGGCGAGGGCGCGCAGGAAGCCGGCGTCGTCGTAGTAGCTGTTGATCGTCCGCAGTTCGGGCACCCAGCGCCAGCGGCGGATCTGCTTCGCCAGCATGTCGATCGTCGAGGCGGTCGTGGCGGCGGAGTACTGCGGGAACAGAGGGAAGAAGAGCAGGCGGGTGCAGCCCCGGTCGCGGAGCTGGCCGAGCGCGCTCCCGATGGACGGTTCGCCGTAGCGCATCCCAAGCGCGACGTGGACGGGTGGGGCGCCGTCGGCGCTGGCCGCCCGCAGCCGGCGTTCGATGCCCTCGACCTGGCGTCTGCCGATCGCGAGCAGCGGCGAACCTTCGTCCGTCCAGATCTTCCGGTAGAGCCCGGCCACCCGCTGCGGCCGCGTCGTCAGCACGAACAGGTAGAGGATCGGCAGCCACTTCCAGCGAGGCACCTCGGCGATCCGGAGATCGCTCAGGAACTGCCGGAGGTAGCGGCGCAGGGCCTTCGCGGTCGGGGCCGCCGGCGTGCCGACGTTGGCGAGCAGGACGCCGATGGCCCGGCGATCCACGGAGGCGTCGGGGCGCGGTTCCGGTTCGTAGAGAGAGGTGCCGGTAGTCATGGGCCTTCTGGCCGGATCCAGTCGCGACGGACCAGGAACTCGGAGGCGAGGCGGGCTTCGGGGGATCCGGGTTCGGGCGTGTAGTCGTAGCGCCAGGCCGCCAGCGGCGGCAGGGACGCGAGGATGGACTCCGTGCGGGCCCGCGCCTGCAGTCCGTAGCGGGTGCCGCGGTCGTACACGAGGTTGAACTCCACGTAGCGACCCCGGCGGTAGAGCTGGAAGCCGCGTTCCCGGTCGCCGTACCGCGAGTCCTTGCGACGCTCCAGGATCGGCAGATAGGCGGGCAGGAAGTGGTCCCCGATGCTGCGCCCGAAGGCGAAGCAGCGTCCGAACGGGTCGAGTTCGGCGGGCCGCTCCAGCCGGTTCAGGTCGTCGAAGAACAGGCCGCCGACGCCGCGCATCTCCTGCCGGTGGGGGAGGTAGAAGTAGTCGTCGCAGGCGGCCTTGTAGCGCACGTAGAGGTCGTCGCCGAACGGCGCACAGGCTTGAGCCGCGGTGCGATGCCAGTGGACCGCGTCCTCCTCGAAGCCGTAGTACGGGGTCAGGTCGAAGCCGCCGCCGAACCACCAGCCTTCCTCGCCTCCGTCGCTGGCTCCCTGCGGTGGATGGGCGATGAAGAAGCGTATGTTCGCGTGGCTGGTCGGGGCGTAGGGATTGCGCGGATGGACGATCAGGGAGACCGAGGTCGCCTCGAAGCTCCGGCCCGCGAGCTCCGGCCTACGTTCCGTCGCCGCCAGGGGCAGCGAGTCGCCGCGGGAGTGGCTGAAGTTGACTGCCGCCTTCTCGATCACGTCGCCGTCGGTCAGTACCCGCGGCCGGGCGACGCCGCCGCGTTCGCCGCGCAGCTCGCGGGCGTCGAAGGCGCCGCCGTCGATCCCGATCAGGGCGTCGCAGATCCGGTCCTGTAGCTCCCGGAAGTAGGCAGCGACCGTCTCGGCGACGGACGGGTCCACCCGAGGCGGAGACGTCACGGTTCCGGGATCTCCGCCAGCGCCTCGCCGACCGCGCCGGCGAAACCGGCCAGCGCGTCTTCACCGTGGGCGAGCGACAGGAAGCCGACCTCGAAGACGGACGGAGCGAGCATGTAGCCGCGGGCGAGCAGCCCGCGGTGGAGAAGGCCGAAGACCTCGGCGGTGTTCGGGTGGAAGCGGTCGGCCCTGCGCGGCGGTTGGCCGTCGCCGTAGGCGAGCCAGAAGATCGAGCCGCAGCGGACGAGCCGGTAGGGGTGGTCGCTCGCTTCGAGGACGGGGCCGAGCCCGGTTTCGAGCAGCGCGCCCAGGTCTTCCATCCGCTGCCATCCGTCGCCGGCTGTCAGTTCGCGCAGGGTGGCGAGCCCGCCGGCGACGGCGAGCGGATTCCCGGACAGCGTGCCGGCCTGGTAGACGGGTCCTAGCGGCGAAAGCCTGTCCATCAGCAGCGCCGGACCGCCGTAGGCGCCGACCGGCAGCCCACCGCCGATCACCTTGCCGAGGGTGACGAGATCGGGCTCGATGCCGAGTTGGGCGCCGACCGTGACTCCGGGGACGCGGAACCCGCTCAGCACTTCGTCGAAGATCAGGAGAGCGCCGTGCTCGGTGCACAGGCGGCGCAGGAGTCGAAGGTACTCCGGCCGCTGGACCAGCAGGCCGTTGTTCGCCGGCAGCGGTTCGATGATCACGGCCGCGAGCTTCGGGCCGTGGCGCCGGAAGGTTCCCTCGAGCGCCTCGTCGTCGTCGAGCGGCAGGACGATCGTGTCGCGGGCGGTCGCCGCCGGGATGCCGGCGCTCGAGGCGATGCCGAAGGTGGCGAGACCGCTTCCGGCTTCGACCAGCAGTGCGTCGACGTGACCGTGGTAGCAGCCCTCGAACTTGAGCACCAGGTCGCGGCCGGTGCAGCCGCGGGCGAGCCGGATCGCCGACTGGGTCGCCTCGGTGCCGGAGTTGACGAAGCGGATCTTCTCGATGACCGGAACGAGTTCCTTGACCATCCGCGCCAGCTCGACCTCGCCCTCGTGGGGCGCCGCGAAGGACGTGCCGCGGGCGGCCGCCTCGCGCACGGCCTCGACCACGGACGGGTGGCTGTGACCCAGCACCAGGGGCCCGAAGGAGCCGACGAAGTCGACGTAGGTCGTGCCGTCGACCGAGCGCATGACCGCTCCCTCGGCCTCGGCGATGAAGGGCGGCGTGCCGCCGACCGCGCGGTAGGCGCGCACCGGGCTGTTCACGCCGCCGACCAGGTGGCGCTGCGCCTCCGCCCAGAGATCCTCGCTGCTTCGTCCGGCGCTCATCCGTTTTCCCTCGGGTCGCGATTGGCTTTCGGCTGGGCGCCCACTTCATCGAGCCACAGGCGTTCGATGCCGGCGGCGGTCGGTTCCTGTGCGCACTTCACGTTGCCGGCTCCGGCGCTGCGGAGCGCCGCGGCTGTGGCGGCTCCGATCGCCCAGCAGCTTCCCGGCCAGTCCAGGCCGGACGCTACGAAGGCGGAAACCGCCGATGGAGCGGTGAAGAGTACGCGGGCGTGAGCCGCTTGCCAACCTTGGGGCCAGTCGAGTTCGGCGTTCGGATGCACGGTGTAGGTCTCCCAGGCTGTTACCTGGCGGCCCGCGGCCTCGAGCGCTTCAACGAGCGACCCTCCGCCGCGGGCGGAATGCGGCACGAACAGCGGGCAATGGGGGTCTAGCACCCGGGCCGCGTAGCGAGCGAACTCCCCGCCGCCGGAGGCCCGCGCGGCCAGGTTCGGCGGCACGCCGGCCGCAAGCAGCGCGCGGGCGGTGCCTTCGCCGAGCGCGCACCACGGCAGCCGCCCCCAGGCGGGTTCGCGGAGCGCCCGCTTTGCTGTTACCCGCGCGGCGGTCGGCGAGGAGACGAGCAGCCAGGGCCACTGGCGGCGCGGGCGGTTCAGGTCGATGCGGTCGGCCGGCCAGGGCGTGTCGAGGACCTCGACCGCGGTCGCCGGTAAGGCCGCGATCCGGATTGCCGGGTCGAGCCGCCTGGTCAGACGCTGGACGGTCGCCGGACCGGAAGTCACAATGAGATCAGGAAGCCCCACACTGGGTGCACCGGCCGCAGGGTCGGGGGCCACTTCTCCGAGACCCCGTTCGATCCGCCCAGCCAGGGCGTCGAGATCGACCGCGCCGTCCGCTACTGAAGCCGCGGCGTGAACGACGCGGGGCGCCTCCCCGACTCCCGCGGACTCACGCCAGTCATCTGCCGCAATCAGCGCATGAACCTCGTTCAGCACCGCCCTCTCCTCGCCGGCGGCGCGCGCGTCCGCCCAGGCGCCGAACGGTCGCAGGCAGCCGCCGCCGAGCCGGCCGAGCAGGGAACGCTCGGCGAACGCCGCGTCACGGCTCGGGGCGTGGTCGAGCGCGGCCATTGCGGGGTGTCCGTCCAGCCGGCCGCCACGCAGGATCTGTACGGCCAGGGCGCCCTGCCCGGGAGCGCAGGGCCAGGAGCGGAGGTCGAGGCGGTAACCACGGATGGCGGCGTCCGGAGCTTCGAGTTGACCGCTTCGCGCCAGGCGCAGGACGCCCGCCTCCGCCGCCAGGAGGGCGTCGATGGCACCGCTCTGGAGCCACTCGAGCCGGCGGCCGACGGAGCCGCGGACCGCGCAGCAGACGAGGTCGGGCCGGACCGCCAGCGCGCCGGCTTGCCGGCGTGGGGACGACGTGCCCAGGTGCGCGCCCGGGGGCAGCGGCGCGAACGCGTCGGCGGCCGCTGCCACGTTTCGGACGGCAGCGTCTTCGCGGGCGTCGAGCAGGGTCGCGAGTTCCGCCGTCGGTTCGCTCGTTTCTCCTTCTCCGGCAGTCTTGAGATCCGGCGCGAACAGCAGCAGATCGAACGGTCGCTCCCGCTCCGGCACCGCCGCGATCACCAGGTCGTCCTCGTCCTCGACCGGCAGGTCCTTCAGCGAGTGGACGACGATGTCGACCGAACCGTCGCGCAGCGCCGCGGCCAGCTCCCCGGTGAACACGCCCTTGGCCTGGGCGAAGCTGCCCCCCAGGCTGCGGTCGCCCTGGGATGACATGGCTCGGACCTCCGTGTCCACGCCCAGTGCACCGAGCCGGCGGGCAACCAGGTCGGCCTGAATCCGCGCCAGTGGCGTCGCCCTGGTGCCGATGACGATCGGAGCCATCGGATCGGGATTCTACGGAGCCGTGCTGCGGCGTGCCGGCCTGGAACCCCTGACATAGAGTCGATGGTCGGTCCCGCTGCTAGCCGCCTGGAGCCGCTTGATGCCTGGAACCGATGGGGAGGACTCGCCGTGTCGCTGACTTCGCTTCAAACCCGCCTGCGCCCCTTCTACCTGCCCCTGGCCGCCTCGGCGGCCGTCTCGCTCGCCGGCTGCGCGGGCGAAGCACGGCCGACCGCGACCGACTTTACGGCGGCTGCCGAAGAGACGATTCTTGAGCATTACTACGACGGCAGCCGCGCTGCCTGGGTGCAGTCGACATACATCAACGAGGACACGACCGCCCTGGCGGCCCGTGCCGGAGCGGAGGCGCTGACACGCGCCATCGACTTCGCGCAGGAGGCAGCGACCTACGACGCGGCGTCGGAGCCCGACGAGGTGGCGCGCAAGCTCAACCTCCTGCGGGGAGGGCTGACCGTAGCCGCGCCGGCCGACGAGGCGAAGATCGAGGAACTGAGTCAGATCACGACCAGGATGGAAGCCGCCTATGGCTCCGGCAGGCACTGTCCGGACGGCCCGGACACCGACACATGCCGAACCCTCGACGACCTGGAGGACGTGATCGACAACAGCCGGGACGCCGGCGCGCTGCTCGACGCCTGGGAGGGCTGGCGGACGATCTCGCCGCCGATGAAGGCGGACTACCAGCGCTTCGTCGAGCTCTCGAACGAAGGCGCTCGGGGCCTCGGTTACGACGACACGGGCGCGATGTGGCGCTCGGGCTACGACATGGCGCCGGACGACTTCGCCGCGGAGACGGACCGTCTCTGGGAGCAGGTGAAGCCGCTCTATGACGACCTGCACTGCCACGTTCGCGCCGAGCTCGCGGAGGAGTACGGTCCGGACGTCGTGGACCCCGAGGGCGCGATTCCGGCCCACGTCCTGGGCAACATGTGGGCGCAGTCGTGGTCCAACGTGTTCGACCTCGTCGCGCCGGAGGCCGCCGATGCCGGATACGACCTGACGGAGATCCTCCGGGAGCGCCAGACCTCGGAGCGGGAGATGGTCGAGATCGCCGAGGGCTTCTTCACCTCGCTCGGGATGGAGCAACTCCCCGACACCTTCTGGCAGCGCTCCCAGTTCCTCCGTCCGCGAGACCGCGACGTCGTCTGTCACGCCAGCGCCTGGCAGCTCGATCTGGACGAGGATGTCCGGATCAAGATGTGCATCCAGATCAACGCCGAGGACTTCTCGACGATCCACCACGAACTCGGTCACACCTACTACCAGCTCGGCTACCGGGAGCTGCCGCCCCTGTTCCGGGACAGCGCGAACGACGGGTTCCACGAGGCGCTGGGCGACACGATCTCCCTGTCCGTCACGCCGGGTTACCTCGTCGACATCGGTTTGCTCGACGAGGAGCCGCCGGCCGAGGCCGATCTCTCGCTCCTCATGCGGATGGCGCTGGACAAGATCGCCTTCCTGCCCTTCGGACTGCTCGTCGACCGCTGGCGCTGGGGCGTGTTCTCGGGTGACACGCCGCCGGAGGAGTACAACGCGGCCTGGTGGCGGTTGCGCGAGCAGTACCAGGGGGTGACCGCTCCATCGGCGCGAACGGAGGAGGACTTCGATCCCGGTGCCAAGTACCACGTGCCGGGCAACACGCCCTACACTCGCTACTTCCTGGCCCACATCCTCCAGTTCCAGTTCCACCGCGACCTGTGCGCGGCGATCAGCTACGAGGGGCCGCTTCACCGTTGCTCGATCTACGGCAACGAAGTGGCCGGTAGCCGCCTGCGCGACATGATGGCGATGGGTCTCCGCCGGCCATGGCCGGACGCGCTCGAGGCGATCGGCGGCAGCCGCGAGATGGACGCGACGGCGATCCTCGACTACTTCGCCCCGCTCGCCGACTGGCTACGGGAGAAGAACGCCGGCCGTTCCTGCGGCTGGAGCTAGCAGCTTGCTGATCGCCACCTGGAACATCAACGGCCTGGGAGCGCGGTTCGACTTCCTCGTCCACTGGCTCAAGGCCCGGCGGCCCGATGTCGTCGGTCTCCAGGAACTCAAGGCGACCGCCGACAACGTCCCGGTCGAGGCACTCGCGGAGCTCGGCTACCACGCCGTCGTCTGCGGCCAGAAGGCCTGGAACGGCGTCGCGGTCCTTTCGCGCGAGCCGATCGAGAAGGTGCAGTCCGGCCTGCCGGGCGAAGAGGAGGCCGGCGCGCGGTTATTGCGGGTCAAGACCGCGGGCCTCGACTTCACGACCGTGTACTGCCCCAATGGCAAGGACATCGACCACCTGGACTATCCGCGCAAGCTGGCCTGGTTCGACTCGCTTCGGGACTACTTCGACGGCTCCCTCGGCGCCGATGAGCCGGCGGTTCTCTGCGGCGACTTCAACATCGCGCCGACTCGCCTCGACACCCACGACGAAGAGCGCCTCGCGGGCGGGATTCACCACACCGAGGCGGAGCGGGCACGGTTCCGTGCGCTGCTCGACCTCGGGTTCCAGGACCTGTTCCGGGAACTGCATCCGGACACGGTCAAGTTCTCCTGGTGGGACTACCGGTTCGGCGCCTTCCACCGCAACCTGGGCCTGCGGATCGATTTCCTGCTAGCGACCGAAGCCGCCCGGAAGCGGGTCGAGGAGGTGGAAACCGACCGCGACTACCGGAAGAAGAAGGAAGGGCTCATCGCCTCCGACCATGCACCGGTGATGGCGAGGCTGAGGCCGTAGCCGGGTCAGGCGGCTTCGATCACCTCGCCCGCGGCCTGCGCACGCTCGATCCGGCTGCTCTCCTCGGTGGCCACGCTACGGCCGGCGAGCCAGAAGAAGATCCCGCCTAGGACATACGCGCCCAGGCTCGCCACCATTGCCAGTTGCAGGGAGCGACCGGAGTCGGCGCCGCCGGCCTCGAGCGTGGTGCTCAACCAACCCATGAGGAAGGGTCCCAGGGCGAGACCCACGAAGGTCACCATCAGGATGTAGAACGCCGATGCGGTTCCTCGCATCCTGGGCAGCACCAGGTCGTTGGCCAGGGCGACGGCCGAACCGATCCATGCCGATCCGATGACCGTGTAGACGAAGTTGACCACGTAGGCCGTGGTCACGCTCTCGGTCAGTACGAAGAAGGCTCCCAACGGGATCGAGGCCAGGGCGATGATGAGCCCGCAGAGCGGCCGGGCCTTCGCTGTCTTCTGCTTCATCCAGTCGGAGAAGTAGCCGCCTCCGGCGACTCCCATCCAGCCCGCGACGGCGGCCGTGATTCCGAGAATCAGGCCGGCTTCGCCGGCGCTCTGGTCGTGTACCCGCCGGAAGTAGGTCGGCGCCCAGAAGCCGAGGCCGTAGCCGACGAACGCCATCCAGCCGAAGCCGAACATGCCGTAGATCATCGAGCGCGATCGGTAGACCAGCTCGAACGTGGGCCGGTCCCTCAGCCGCAGCCCCTGGACCCAGGAGAGGAAGGCATAGGCGCCGATCGCGAGGGCGATCCACTGCACCGGGTTGCCGAAGATCTGGATCAGGCCGAAGGAGACAACGGCGCACCCGACCGCGATCAGCAGATTCCGGGCCACTGTCCGGGCGCCGCCGGCACGCTGGAGGGAAAGCAGGGTCAACGGCGGCAGAATGGCGGCTGTCTCCTTCCCCAACTCCTTGAACGGCGCGGGATGGTCCTTGGTGACGATGCCTTCCTGCAGGCCGCGGATCGGCTCGCGCAGGGTCCATACCCAGATCGCCATCAGCAAGCCCGGCAGGCCCACGGCGAAGAACGCGACCTGCCAACCCACGAGGCCGAAGGGCGCTCCGCCGTCCGCGTACGCGTTGTTCCACCTGTCGACGATCTGACCGCCGATCAGGATGCCGAGGCCGGCGCCGATGTAGACGCCGCTCGAGTACATCGCGGTCACCGTGGCCCGGAGGCGCGGCGGGTAGTAGTCCCCGAGCATCGAGAACGCCGCCGGCCCGGCGCTCGATTCGCCGATGCCGACGCCGATCCGGTAGGCGGCGAGCGAGACGAAGCCGCGGGCGGTGCCCGACAGCGCGGTCATCAGGCTCCAGGCGGCCAGACCGACCGAGATGAGACTCTTGCGGGTCCACATGTCGGCCAGACGGCCGAGCGGGATCCCGAAGATGGCGTAGAAAACGGCGAACGCGGTGCCGTAGAGAAAGCCGAGTTGAGCGTCGCTGACGCCGAGATCGTTTCGGATGTCTTCTGCGAGGATCGAGAGGATCTGGCGGTCGATGAAGTTGAAGACGTAGACCAGGACGAGAACGCCCAGGACGTAGTTGGAGTAGCGACGGCTCGGCGCCTGCGGGGCCGGGGTCTGGCGATCCTGGTCTGTTGACGTCATTCGACTCCCGTGGTCATTCGGCTCCGTCCGCTCCCGGTTCCGCCATGGCGCCGGGAACCGTGCCCTTCGCCAGTTCCTGATCGATCATCAGCATGCCGACGCCGTCGCCGCCCACCAGGCGCAGCCGGCCAAGCAGGGTGCGCGCGACGTTCTCCTCCTCGACCTGCTCGTTGATGAACCACTGGAGCATGATCGAGGCGGCACGATCGTGGACCTTCTCGGAGAGATCGTAGAGTTCCTCGATCGCTTTCGTAACGTGCTGTTCGCTTTCCAGGATCGCCGCGACCGCGGCCTCGGGTGACTCCCACTCGGTGGGTTGCGCCGGGATCTCGGGGATCTTCACGAGGAGATCGCGGTCGGCGAGGTGATCGATGATGCGGTGGGCGTGGCCGAGTTCGTCGGCGGACTGGCCGCGCAGCCAGGCGCCGAAGCCGGGCAGGTCGATGCGCTCGAGCCAGAGCGCCATGGACAGGTAGCGGTGCGCGGCCTCGAACTCGAGTCCGAGGTGTGCGTTCAAACGGTCGTGGAGGGTCTGGTCCATCGTGTCCTCCGGGGCGGGCGATTGGTTGCGATGGGAAGCGGACGCCGCGAGCATAGCGCCGCCCGATGGAGAGCCGGTGAAGCTGGGCCGGTCGGCGCCGGTTCGCCTACGGCAGGAGTTCTTCGACGCCGGCGCGCTCTTCGAACAACTCGTCGAGCGTGGCCTGCATCCGCCCCTGGCTGAACTCGTCGACATCGAGGCCCTGGACGATCGAGTAGTCACCGTCGCTGGTGGTCACCGGGAACGAGTAGACGACGCCATCGCGAGCGCCGTAGCTGCCGTCTGCCGGGATCGCCATGCTGACCCAGTCGCCGTCCGCCGTGCCCTGGACCCAGGTGCGGATGTGATCGATCGCGGCGGCGGCCGCCGAGGCAGCCGACGAGGCGCCGCGCGCCTTGATGATCGCCGCGCCGCGCTGCTGGACCGTCGGAATGAACTCATCGCGGGTCCAGGCCTCCTCGACAAGTTCCGGCGCCGGCCGTCCGTCGACCAGGGCATGGTTGAGGTCCGGGTACTGGGTTGCCGAGTGGTTGCCCCAGATCGTCATGCGGCGCACTCGGGTCGTGTGAGCGCCCGTCTTCTCGGCGAGCTGGCTGATCGCCCGGTTGTGGTCGAGCCGGGTCATCGCCGTGAACTGCCGCCGGTCCAGGCCCGGCGCGTTGCTGGCCGCGATCAGGGCGTTCGTGTTCGCCGGGTTGCCGACCACGACCACCCGCACGTCGCGGCTCGCGTGGTCGTCGAGGGCCCTGCCCTGAACGGAGAAGATCGCCGCGTTCGCCTGCAGCAGGTCCTTGCGCTCCATGCCCGGTCCGCGCGGTCGCGCGCCGACCAGCATGGCGATGTCCACGCCGTCGAACGCCTCGTCGGCGTCCGAACTCGTGACGACCTCGTGCAGCATCGGATACGCCGAGTCGCGCAGTTCCATGACCACTCCCGCCAGCGCATCCATGGCCGGCGGAATCTCCAGCAGGTGCAGGCTTACCGGCTGCTCCGGCCCCAGCATCTCGCCGGCGGCGATACGGAAAATCAGGGAGTATCCGATCTGACCGGCGGCTCCGGTGACGGCGACTCGAACGGGTGTTTGCATGGCCTGGTTTCCTCCTCGATCCGGCGCGGGATCGTAGCACCGCGGGCTCGCGCGCGTGCTGGTTCGGAAGCATCGGCGGCGGGGAGAGGTTGGACGGGTTGTTCGGTAACCTCGTAGCTCCGTCCGCGGGGAGAGAGTCATGCCGCGACGCGTGTTCGAAGGCGTTCGGAATCGGCTTGCCGCCACTGCCTTGGCGGTCGGATTGCTGACGGTCGCCGGAGCCTCGGCTTCAGTAGAGGTGCATGGCTCGATCGGAAGATCGGCCGACTTCGGTCCGGCCCAGGCCTACCTGGTGCCGGCGCCGCCGCTTCACGAACTGTTCAGCGCCATGCTGAACGACGACGTGAGCGGCCTCTACCCTGTCGAAGCGACGGCTGAGGTCGTGGACGGCCGTTTCGTGTTCGAAGTGGACGAACCAGGTGTGCGTTGGGTCCTCGTGCGAAGTGGGGGCGCCGGGGAGCAGGCGTTTCTCCTGGTCGGGCCGGAGACGAACACGCTTCTGCCGTCCCACAACCTGAGGGAGCTCGCCTTCTGCACGGTGTTTGTGAAGGAGCCGGCGAGTGCCTGGATCGTGCGTGGCGGTACTCTGCGCGACTTCGGCTACGCGCGCTACTGGACCGAATGGCCGCCGATCCGTCGGATCGAGGCGGGCAGGCCCGATCGCTACGAGTTCGCAGGTGGTCGGATCGTCTCGTCGCGCCGCTTCGAGACCCTGACGATCGGCGCTCCCGGCTACGAACCGGAGGTCGTGGAGTGCGAGGCGGGAGGCGATCTGGCGGTTGAGTTGAGGCGGTCGACGGCGCCGTCCGTCGACAGTGTGATGAGAAGGAACGGCGTGCCGGAAGCTGGTGCGATTCTGGTCGACGAAGACGGTTGGCCGGTCGGCGCGACGGACGAGCAAGGGGGTTTCCGCGTACCGGTGGGCGTGTACCACGTGTTGACCGTAGATGGTGGCCTCGACGCGGTCGAAGTCGTGGGGAGTGTGGCTGAACTGGACTCGAGAGGGCCGGCCCCTGGGGTGGTCGGCTTCAGACGTGCGTCTAGTACCGATGACTTGCCGGGATGGGCTGCGGTTCACTGGACGTCGGCCGGTGCGGTGCTCGCCGTGAATCGAGGGACGCTGAGCGGAGCCTCGCTGAGGGTGAACGCCCGGCCGGGTGTCGCAAGAACGACCGTACTGGCCGAACGTTTCACACCGCTCACGATCGACTGGTCGGTGCCGCCCGCGGCGCTGTCGCTGGAGCCGCTGCTCCGCCTTGAGGGAACCGCTGCAGATCCGACTGGCTCAGGGGTCGGCGGCGCCAGGGTGTCGACCGACGGATACGGCGCGGGCCCCGTCGCCTGGACCGACGGCGAGGGGCGGTTCGCGCTGGAAGTCGCCGAGTTGCCGGGTCGGAAGCAACTCGTCGCCCGGGCAACCGGCTACCGTGAGGCGCGTCGCGACCTGACCGAGGTCATCGGTGCCGGATGGCAGCGGATCCTCCTGGAACTGCTCCCTTCCCGGGTCATTCGGGGTCGGCTCATATCCGCCACCGGCGGCGGGGTTCGAGGAACGGTGGGGCTGGCGGAGTGGTGGAATTCGGGGCACTTCATCGGCGACGCTGCCTTGTGGAAGGTCGAGAACCCGGCCTTGCTGCAGGTAGTCGAGACGGAGGACGACGGCGAGTTCGCGCTCGATCCCGCTGGCGAGAGAGATGTCTGGCTGGTCGCGGCGGCCCCTGGCCACGGCACGGTGCGCACGATGCTGCCTACATCGGATCAGCGTTCGCCCGGAGAGCAGCACGTGGGAGACGTGCTGCTGGAACCCGAGATCGTCCTGCAGGGTCGCGTGGTCAACGGTGAAGGGTCGCCGGTCGAAGCGGCCACGATCGTTCTGGGTGAAGGTGAGACCTTCATTCATTCGATGCGAAGGGGCCCGATGCGCGTTGCAGCCAGGAAGCTGACCGCCGGACCGGGCGGCCGGTTCCGAATCGCCGGCTTGGCGATGGGAGATGAGCTCTCCCTGCGTGTCTCGGCGCCGGGCTTCGTGAGGGAGTCGATTCCCCTGGTCAGAGTGGACGCTTCGCTCAGCGCTGAGGAAGTGGTGGTCCGGCTCCGCGAGGCCCTGGAGTTACCCGGGCGAGCTACGGACGAGGTCACTGGCAGCGGCGTCGAAGGAGTCCGTGTGCGCTTCGCTCAGACCGTCCGCGGCGGCTCCGCGTGGGCGGAAACCGACGGGGCGGGCGAGTTCCTGCTGCGCGGCTTTCCAGTTGGCGCCGGCGTGCTGAGCGCGTCTGCCGACGGCTACGAGGCTCTTGAACGTCCGCTGAGCGAACCTCCGGGCGAACCGTTGGAACTGGTACTCCGGCCGAAGCCGGAGATCGAAGTCACGGGTACGGTCATCCGGGAAGGAGCACCGGTGGCGGGAGCGTCGGTGTCGATCGAGTCGGTCGTGTCGCTGACGGATGCCTCCGGCCGCTTCGCAGTGACGTCGGCGCAGGGACAGGCGAGCCTTAGGTGCCGGGTACCGGGTGCTTCCCAGTTGATCAGGAGGCAGATCGAGGTCGACGCGAACCTCGGCGAACTCACGATCGACGTCACGCCGGTCGTTCTGCGCGGTCGGGTGATCGAACCGGACGGTCTGCCGATGCCGGCCGCGTCGGTTTCGGCTCGGCGCGACGATGGAGGTTGGTTCGATACGCGGCGAGCAGGAACGGGGCCGGAGGGCGAGTTCGAGTTGATCGTCGAGCCTGGTTCCTATGTGGTCAGCGCCAACTCCAACAACATGGAGGGCCCACAGGTTGAAGTGGAGGTCGTGGCGGGCGACGCGCCCTACGTGGAGTTGACCGGGCCCGGAGCCGGCCTGCTGCGCGTCGTGGTCCGTGGACTGGTCTCCGCCGAGGAAGGCGAGGTTCTTCTCATGGTCGAGACGATCCGTTCCTCCGGAGGAACGTCGAGTCGCGGGATGAGACTGGCCACGGGCGGAACGGCAGCCGAGCCAGTGTTCGAGATGCCGTTCCGGCAGCCGGAAGGCACGACGACGGTCATCGCTTCCGTTCGCTCCACCGGTCGCTCCCGCCGGGCGCCATTGCGGATGGCGCCGGTCGGGGTCACCGAGGTGGAGCTTTCGTTCGCCGACGATCCGGGTCTCCTGGAGGGAACGGTCACCCTCGACGGCCGGCCGCTTCCGGGCGAACGCGTGTTCGTGACCAACGAGCGGCGAAACCTGGCCTGGAGCGTGAACACGGATCACCGAGGCGGCTTCCTGATCGACGGTCTGGGCAAGGGTGACGAAGTAGCAATTGCGGCCGTCGGCCAGCAACGCCGGGTGCGCGTGGCCGAGACGACCTCCCGCGTCGACTTCGAGGCCTACAGCGCCTCGGTCCGCGGCCGGCTGCTCGACACCGAAACGGGACTGCCCGCCGCCGGGATGCGAGTTTCCGCCGTACCTGCATGGAGCGCCGCGGAGAACGATGTGGCGAGGGCGGTGCGCCGGCAGGCCACCAGCCGCACGGCGGAGGACGGCTCCTTCGTCATTGATGGCCTGTACGCGGCGCCGTACCGGTTGGAGATTCGGCCCGCGGGCAGGAACCTCTCGGCCGAACTCGTCGTGGGTTCCTCGGCCGTCGACTTGAGCGGCGGAGACCTGGAAGTAACGTTCGCCGTGCCTCTGACGGAAGAGCGCTAGCGTCGGGACGTTCACCGACCGAAGCCCCAATAGACTCCCGCCCATGGCGGAGCGCGTCCTGGTCACCGGCGGAGCCGGTTTCATCGGCAGCCACACTTGCGTCGAGTTGCTCGCCGCCGGTTGGGACGTGACGGTCATCGACGATCTCTCGAACAGCTCGCCTGAGGCGCTGCGGCGGGTCGAGGAACTGGCGGGACGCGGTCTGCGCTTCGTCGAAGGGGACGTGCTGGACGACGCGGCGCTTGAGCAGGCATTCGGCGAGGGCGGCTGCTCGGCAGTGATTCACTTCGCGGCGAGGAAAGCGGTCGGGGAGTCCTGCTCGGATCCCCTCGGCTACTACCGCACGAACGTAGGCGGCACGCTCAGCCTGCTGCGGACGATGCGTCGCCACGATGTACGCCGGCTCGTCTTCTCGTCGTCGGCGACGGTCTACGGCGATCCGGGTCCGGGCGCCTGTCCGCTGGCGGAGAGCGCACCGCTCAGGCCGTCGAATCCCTACGGTTACACCAAGCTCTGCGTCGAGCGGATGCTGCGGGACCTCGCGGCATCGGAAGAGGGCTGGCGGATCCTGTCGCTGCGCTACTTCAACCCGGCCGGCGCCCACCCGAGCGGCCGGATCGGCGAGGATCCGCGGGGCCGGCCGGAGAACCTGCTTCCTGGCGCCATGCAGGTCGCCGTGGGCAGGTTGCCGCAGCTACGGGTGTTCGGTACGGACTATCCGACCCGTGACGGCACGGCGATTCGGGACTATCTCCATGTCGTCGACGTGGCGACGGGGCACCTGCGGGCCCTGGACCATGTGCCCGCGGTCGACGGCTGCGCCGAGTACAACCTCGGCACCGGCCGCGGGGTCACGGTCTTCGAGGTGCTCGATGCCGTGAGACGGGCCAGCGACCGGGAGATCCCGACCGTACTCGAAGGGCGGCGGCAGGGTGACGCGACGGAAGTGTGGGCGGACCCGGCGCTGGCATGCCGCGACCTCGCCTGGACGGCGGAGCGCGGCCTCGACGACATCTGCGTCGACGCCTGGCGCTGGCAGAGCGCGAACCCCGAGGGGTTCGGGAGTTGAGCGGAGACGGCGCTCGGGCCGCCGGGGACGCTCCGCTCGAGGTGTTCGTCTACTACGACTTCGCCTCCAGCCTGAGCTACGTGGCGCACCGGGTGCTGGCCCGGATCGACGAGCCGCTCGCGGCGGAGCGCGTCGACTTGCGGTGGAAGGCGATCGATCTGACCGGCGTGGGCAACTTCCAGCGCGGCCGGCTCCTCGACCCGGCACGGCGCCAGAGCCTGCTGAGGGTGGCGGAGGCACTGGACGTCGACTTCGATCCACCCGCGCGGTGGCCCGATTCGCGCCTTGCCGGGGAGGTCGCGGTGGTCCTGGACGAGCGAATCGACCGCGGACTTGACCCGGCGATCGAGCGGGAATGGCGGGAAGCCGCGTTCGCGGCCTACTACGAGCATCGGAGCGAGATCGAGGACCTGCTTCGGCACTTCGGAAGCCGCATTCCCTTCCCGCTCGGTTCTGCCGACGACCTCGGCGCCGGACGCCGGTTGACCGAAGTCACGCGGAGCGCGGTAGCGGCCGGAGTCGAGGGCGTGCCGACCCTGATGCTCGACGTTTTTCCGCTGTGCGGGATCCACGACGAGGAGACGATGCTGGGGATGATCCGGCGCTACGCGCGCCGGCGGCGTCGGCTGGAGGCGGACGCGGCGGTCGGGGTGAACTGAATGCGCGGGCTTGCCCTTGCGGCGGCCGCGGCCGCGCTCCTTGGCTGCGCGGCGGAAGACGGCTCTTCCGAGGTTCCGGCACAGCCGTCAGCCGACGTCTCGGCCGTAAGCGGCGTGCGGTTCGTGGACGTGACCGCCGAGACCGGCCTTGACTTCGTCCACGCGAGCGGTTCGGCGGGGACGTTCCCGATGCCGGCGATCATGGGCGGCGGCGTCGCGGCATTCGATGCCAACGGCGATGGCCTGCTCGACCTCTACTTTCCGAACGCGGGCCGCGAGATCGCTGGTGAGGCCGGCCGCAACCGTTTCTACGTGCAGCGACCGCGCGGCCGTTTCGTCGACGCGACGGCGGGTTCCGGGCTCGACAACCCGGGCTACGGCATGGGCGCGGCGGTTGGCGACATCGACAACGACGGCGACCTCGATCTCTACGTGACGAACCTGGGCGCCGATGTCCTCTACAGGAACGAGGGCGGCGGCCGCTTCGCCGGCGTGACGGAGGAGTTCGGCGTCGCGACATCAGGCTGGTCGACCTCGGCGGTGTTCTTCGACGCCGATCTCGACGGCTGGCTGGACCTCTACGTTGCGCACTACGTCCAGTGGCACGAGGCGCGCGAGTGCCAGGTCCAGGGAGGCCGGGTCGACTACTGCGGCCCACAGCAGTTCGAGGGCGAGGCCGACGTCTTCTACCGGAACGACGGCGGCCGGCACTTCGTCGACCGCAGCCGAGAGGCCGGCGTTTCGCTGATCGAGGACGCCGGCCTGGGCGTCGTCGCCGCCGACCTCGACGCCGACGGACTGGCCGACGTCTACGTTGCCAACGACGCCGACCCGAATCAGCTCTGGATCAACCGGGGCAACGGGATGTTCGAGGACGACGCCGTACTACTCGGTGCGGCCTACAATCGGTTCGGTGTAGGCGAGGCGGGAATGGGCATAGCACTGGGTGACATCGACGGCGACCGGGACCTCGACCTGTTCCTTAGTCACCTGATCGAGGAGACGAACACGCTGTACCTGAACCTGGGTGGAACACCGGGGGCGACCGATGGCTTCGAGGACCGGGCCGCGGAAGCCGGTCTGGCGGCGCCCAGCACGCCGTACACGGGCTTCGGCACCGCCTTCTTCGACGCCGACAATGACGGGGACCTGGATCTCGCCGTGGTCAATGGCGCGGTCAAGCGGCGCCCGGAGGTGCTTTCGGACCGTGACGACTGGTTCTGGCGCGGCTACGCCGAGCCGAACCTGCTGATGCTCGGCGACGGTGCCGGCGTCTTCGCCGATGCGAGCGCCGCTTCGGGCGACTTCGGGACGGCGCTCGACGTGAGCCGAGGCCTGGTGCCCTTCGACCTGGAGGGCGACGGCGACCTGGACCTGTTGGTCAGCAACCTGGAGGGTTCGGCGCGCATCTACCGCAACGAGACGATCGCCGGCCCCGCGCCGGCGGCCGGCACCGGCGCCGGCTGGGTGCGGCTACGGGTGATCGACCCGGAACTGCGGCGCACTGCCCTCGGCGCTTCGGTCGTCGCATGGGTCGACGGCCGACCGCTCCGGCGCCTGGTACTGCAGCTCGGCGGCTACCTGACCGGCGGCGAAGCGCCGCTCCACATCGGCCTCGGCGACGCGACCGCCGTCGAGCGCTTCGAAGTGACCTGGCCCGGCGGTGCGGTTGAGACCTTCGAAGGCGCCGCCAGCGGCAGCGAAGTGACCCTCCTCCGCGGAGAAGGCCGATGAGGAGCTTTGCCGCGCTTCTTGGCTTCATCGCCGCCGCTGCGTCTGCCGCCGAACTCCCGTCCCCTGACCTCACCGCCGTCGAACCCCGCGTACGCGCCGCCATCGAGAAGGAACTCGCCACCGCAGCCCGCGAACCCGACTCGCCCTCCACCTGGGGCCGCCTCGCCATGACCCTTCACGCCCACCAGTTCGACGACGAGGCCGCGGCCGCCTACAGCGAAGCCTCGCGGCTGGCGCCCGGCGACTTCCGCTGGTCTTACCTGCAAGCGAACGTCGAAGAGGCGAGCGATCCGGCCGCGGCGGCGGCGCTCTACCGACAGGCCGTCGAGCTCGACCCAAACTACGCGCCGGCCCGCATCCGGCTCGCCTCCGCCCTCGAGAAGATCGGCCTCGCCGCCGACGCGGACGTCCACTACCAGCAGGCTGCGCGTCTCGAGCCCGACAACGCGGTGGCGCATCTCGGCCTCGGCCGGCTCGCCCTCGCGCGCGGGGACGTCGATCAGGCCACGCGGCACCTCGAACGGGCCCACGAGCTGAGCCCCGAAACCCAGGCGGTCGTCGCCATGCTGTCGCGCGCCCGGCACCGGGCGGGCGACCGCGACGGGGCGAGGCGCCTCGCCCAGGCCGCGCGGGATCTGCCGCCGTTGCTCCACCAGCGCGACCCGCGCCGCGCCGAGGTCGACCTGCTGGCGGTGGACTCGGAGAGCTTCCTGCGCCGGAGCAAGACCTACCGGGAGACCGGGCAGTTGCAGGCTTCCCTCGGGGAACTCCGCCGGCTGATTGAACTCGAACCCGGCAACGCTCAGGCGCACTTCGCGGCGGCCGGCGTCCACGATCGGATGAACCGCCCACGGGCGGCGGTCGCTGCCGCCCGTCGCGCCCTCGAACTCGATCCCGATCTGGCGGGCGGGCGGGCCGTGCTGGCGGGCGCGCTGTTCAAGCTCGGACAGTTCGGGCAGGCGGCCGCCGAAGCCGAGCGGGTCCTTGCCGAAGACCCGGCCGACATCCACATGCTGCTCGTCACGACGATGCTGGCGATGCGGGAGAACGACGTGGAGCGGGCTCTCGAGCGGCTCGACCGTGCGGCCGCGGTCGGTGCCCCTGATACCCGGATGCGGGAACTGATGATTCAGCTCCAGCTGGAGCTGGCCGACGCCCTGGGTGGCGCAGGCCTCTACGATGACGCCGGCCGGCGGATCGAGCAGGTAATCGAGACGCTGGAGCGGGCCGGCGCGGGCGACGGCGAACTGCAGCCGCACCGTCGCCGGCTTGCCCGGTATCGCGAGAGGGCACGCGGATGAGCGAGTCCAGTCGGGAGACTGCCGTGCCGGTACGGGTCCGGGTGGCGCCGTCGCCGACCGGCGACCCCCACGTCGGCACCGCGTACCAGGCACTGGTCAACCTTGCCTTCGCGCGCAGCCGCGGCGGCGTGTTCGTGCTGCGGATCGAAGACACGGATCGCGCTCGCTCCAGCCGTGAGTCGGAGGCGGCGATCCTCGACGCCTTGCGCTGGCTTGGCCTGGACTGGGACGAGGGCCCGTACCGGCAGAGCGAGCGGCTGGAGCTGTACCGCGCGGAGGTCGACCGCCTGCTCGCGGACGGCAGCGCCTACCGCTGCTTCTGCACCCGGGAGCGGCTCGACGAGATGCGCCGGGAGAACCGCGCCCGGCAGCGATTCCCCGGCTACGACCGCCGTTGCCGGGACCTGCCGGCGGCCGAGTCCGCGCGCCGCGCCGCTGACGGGGAGCCCCACACGGTCCGCCTGGCGGTGCCGACGGAGGGCGAATGCGTCATGCAGGACCTCCTGCGCGGCGAGATCCGCCGCGAGTGGGAACTGATCGACGACCAGGTGATCCTCAAGGCCGACGGCTACCCGACCTACCACCTCGCGTGCGTCGTTGACGACCACGCGATGGGGATCAGCCACGTGATCCGGGGCGAGGAGTGGATCAACTCCCTGCCCAAGCACCTTCGCCTGTTCGAGGCGCTGGGTTACGAGCCGCCGGTCTTCTGCCACTTGCCGCTGCTGCGAAACAACGACGCGAACCGGTCGAAGCTCTCCAAGCGCCGCAACCCGACGTCGATCACCTGGTTCCGGGACGCCGGCTTCCTGTCCGATGCGCTGCTCAACTTCCTGGGACTCATGGTGTCGAGCCGGGCCGAGGGCGAGGAGAAGTTCGGCCTCGACCAGCTCGTGGACGGTTTCCGCCTCGAGGACATCTCGCTCGGCGGCCCCGTCTTCGACCTGGACAAGCTGCGCTGGCTGAACGCCCGCTACCTGCGCGAGGACTACGATGCCGGCGGTCTGGCGGCCCTCGTGCGGGAATGGTCGATGGGGCGGAAACGGCTTGCCGCGATCGCCGCCCTCGCCCAGCCGCGTCTGGAAACGCTCGGCGACTGGGGCCGGCTGACGAACTTCCTGTTCGTCGACGCGCCGGAGATCGAGCGGGAGAAGCTGGCGGTGAAGGGGCTCGAAGAGGCTCAGGTCGCCGAAGCGCTTCAGTTCATGCTGTGGGTACTGGAACGCGAACAGGACTTCACTGCCGACGTCATCCAGGGCCACTTCCGGCGCCTGTCCGAAGCACTCGGGCTCAGCTTGCGCGATTTGACGCGGCCGTTTTATGTCGCCATGTCGGGCGAGACCGCGTCGCTGCCGCTGTTCCAGTCGATGGAGATCCTCGGCCCGGACCTGGTGCGCGCCCGCATCCGCCGCGCCATCGAGGCGCTGGGCGGCATCTCCGGCAAGCGAATGAAGAAGCTGCAGAAGCGGTTCGAGGACTTGGCCTAGCCGGCCGCCTTCTGCGCCCGCTCGATCTTCGCCCACGTATCCCGTAGCGTCACCGTCCGGTTGAAGACCGGCGCGCCGGGCGCACTGTCCGGATCGACGCAGAAGTAGCCGAGCCGCTCGAACTGGACCCGGTCGCCGGGCGCGGCTTCGGCGAGGCTGGGCTCCAGCCGGGACTCCTTCAGCACCTCCAGCGAGCCGGGGTTCAGGTGATCCTCGATCTCGCCCGGCGCGCCGCCCGGGTTCGGGTGGTTGAAC
Source organism: Holophagales bacterium (assembly GCA_009845425.1). Taxonomy (GTDB): domain Bacteria; phylum Acidobacteriota; class Thermoanaerobaculia; order Multivoradales; family Multivoraceae; genus Multivorans. Next base: position 107,411 of record VXZQ01000002.1, on the reverse strand, counting down.
AGCCGGTCGTAGAGCCGGACTTCGGCCGGGATCGCGTGCGCCGCCGACACCCAGTGCAGGGTCGCCTTGACCTTGCGACCGTCCGGCGCGTCGCCGCCGCGCGTCGCCGGATCGTAGGTGCAGCGGAGCTCGACGACGTTGCCCTCGTCGTCCTCGATCACGTCGGTGCAGGTGATGAAGTAGGCGTAGCGGAGCCGCACTTCCCGGCCCGGTGCGAGCCGGAAGAACTTCCGCGGCGGGTCGCGCCTGAAGTCGTCCCGCTCGATGTAGAGCACCCGAGAGAAGGGCACCTTGCGGGTGCCGGCCGAGGCGTCCTCCGGGTTGTTGATCGCGTCGAGTTCCTCCACTAGGTCCTCGGGATAGTTCTCGATTACCACCCTGAGCGGCCGCAGCACGGCCATCGCCCGCGGCGCGGTGCGGTTCAGTTCGTTGCGAATCGCGAACTCGAGCTGGCTGAGGTCGACGACCGAGTCGTTCTTGGTCAGGCCGACGCGCGCGCAGAGGTCGCGGATCGCTTCGGGCGGACAGCCGCGGCGGCGGAGCGCGGTCAGGGTGGGCATGCGGGGATCGTCCCAGCCGTCGACCAGGCCCTCGTCGATCAACCGCCTCAGCTTGCGCTTCGAGGTCAGGGTGTAGGTCAGGTTGAGGCGGGCGAACTCGATCTGCTGCGGCAGGTGGATGCCGTCGATGTGGTCGAGGAACCAGTCGTAGAGAGGCCGGTGGTCCTCGAACTCGAGGGTGCAAAGCGAGTGGGTCACGCCCTCGATCGCGTCGGACTGGCCGTGGGCCCAGTCGTACATGGGGTAGATGCACCACGTGGCGCCCGTGCGGTGGTGCTCCGCGTGCAGGATCCGGTAGAGCACGGGGTCGCGCAGGTTCATATTCGACGAGGACATGTCGATCTTCGCGCGCAGCGTGTGCGCTCCGTTCGCGAACTCGCCGTTCTTCATGCGCTCGAAGAGGTCGAGGTTCTCCTCCACGGTGCGGTCGCGGTAGGGACTCTCGCGGCCCGGCTCGTTCCAGCGCCCGCGGTAGGCGCGCGCCTCCTCCGGACTCAGGCTGCAGACGTAGGCCTTGCCCTTGCGGATCAACTCCAGCGCCCACTCGTAGAGCTGATCGAAGTAGTCCGACGCGTAAAGCGCCTCGCCGCCCCAGTCGAAGCCGAGCCAGCGCACGTCGCGCTCGATGGCCTCGACGTACTCTGTGTCCTCCGCAGTCGGGTTCGTGTCGTCGAAGCGGAGGTTGCAGTGGCCGCCGTACTCCGCGGCGACCCCGAAGTCGAGGCAGATCGCCTTGGCGTGGCCGATGTGCAGGTAACCGTTCGGCTCCGGCGGGAATCGGGTGACGACCTTGCCGCCGTGCTTGCCGGCGGCGACGTCGGCGCGCACCCGTTCGCGGATGAAGTCGAGGGGTTTCGAGGCGCTGGAATCGTCGGGCATGGCGGCTTGATCGGGCGTCTTGCTGCGGAGCAGCGGAGGTTATCGCGCCCGGTTGCGCACCGTCAGCCGTCGAACCGGTAGCCCAGGCCGTGCACCGTGACGATGAACTGGGGCCGGCCCGGATTCAGCTCGATCTTCTGCCGCAGCGACGACACGTGCACGTCGACGGTGCGTGTGGTCGGCGTCGCGTCGTAGCCCCAGACCTCATCGAGCAGGCGGTCCCGGTCGTGGACCTCGCCACGGTGCTCGATCAGGAACCTGAGCAGGCGGTACTCGAGCGCCGAGCAGGCGATCTCGGTCTCGGCGCCGCCGTCGTCGCCGCGCCACACCTGGGCGCGGTCGAAGTCGATGCGGACGTTGCCAAAGCGGTAGCCGTGGAGGGTTGGTTCCTGCTGCGATGGGGACGCCTGCGCTCCGTCCCGGCTTCGTCGCATCAGCGCCTCGATCCGGGCGAGGAGCTCCAGCGTCTCGAACGGTTTGGCGAGGTAGTCGTCGGCGCCCAGTTTCAGCCCGAGGACACGGTCGACGAGTTCGTTGCGGGCCGTCAGCATCAGGATGGGACTGGCGATGCCGTCCCGACGGAGGTCCCGGCAGACATCGAAGCCGTTCTTGCCCGGCAGGTTGACGTCGAGCAGAACGACGTCGAAGCCGCCGTCCCTGGCCGAGTGTTCGCCCGACGGACCGTCGGGCGCGATGACGACTTCGTAGCCTTCCGCGGTCAACCGGTCGCTCAGGGTGCGGGCGAGGCTGGGTTCGTCCTCGACCAGGAGCAGACGTGCGCTCATGGCGTGTGCACCGGCAGCACGACGCGGAAGGTCGTGCGCCCGGGCTCGCTGTCCACGGTGATCGAGCCGCCGAGCTCCTCGATCGTGTTGCGCGCGAGGCTCAGGCCCAGGCCCGAGCCGGGTAGACCGCTCTCGGTCGCGGCGAGGCCCCGGACGAAGGGGTCGAAGATGCGCCGCTGCTCGGCCTTCGGGATGCCGGGACCTCCGTCGGTGACGGAGACGGTGACTCGTCGTCGGCCCGCGTCGCGGCTTGCATCGATTCTCACCCGCACCGCACCGTCGGCGCCGCGGCCGTACTTGGCCGCGTTGTGCAGCAGGTTCATGAAGACGGTGATCAGGTCGTCGCGGTCGCCCGGGAGCAAGGGGAGATCGTCCAGCCCTTCAAGCTCGAGTTGGACGCCGTTCTCCTCCAGAAACCACTTCGACTCGACGACTGCGGTGCGCAGCAGTTCGCCGAGGTCGATCTCTGCCGTGGCTTTCCGCGGGGTACTCCGCCCGATGCCGGCCCACTGGAGCGCCTGCTGAACCAGCCGCGACAGTCGGCGCTCTTCGCGTTCGATGAGCTCGCCGTAGCCGCGGACATCATCGGACCTGTGGACGATCCCACTCCGCAGGTTCTCGCCAGCCGAGCGGATCGCCTGGAGCGGCGTGTTCAGCTCGTGGGAGACGCCGGCGACGAAGTCGACTTGCTGGGCGGCCAGGGCCCGGGCGCGGCGGGCGGACACCAGGACCAGGGCGAAGGCGACGCCGATCAGGAACAGGGCGCCGGAGCTGTGGTAGAGGTTGCGCCGGCGTGCCGCGCTGGTGGCGGCTTCAAGCGACCCTCTGCGGTGCGTGATGCGCACCAGCCACGGTCCACCGGCTTGCCCGAGCGCCGGCTGGGACCGTTCTGCCCGTTCGCCCCGGCTTCGGCCGGGCCCGAAGCGACGGCGACTCTCGCGCCCGACCGTGCGGAACGCCGAGAACTCAATGTCGGCCGGTCGCGCCGACCCACTCGCGCCGTCCTCGGCTCGATTACCGGAAAGCGGATACAGGAGCCGGGGCGGGGAACTCGTCGTGTCGGTCACCGTGACGAGGTACACGGGCGCGACGCCCTCCGCGGTTGCGCCGAAGTGCCGCTCGATCAGCGCCGGCAGCATTTCTTCCTCGATGGCCGTGGTGCTGAGAGTCGCCACAATGAGGCCCGCCGGACCAGGCGGCCCGCCCCGGCCGCGGGCCGGAATCGGCATGACCAGCCGGTCTGTCCGCTGCGTCGGCGCCGAGCTACCAGGTCGGCGCAGGAGACGGTCCAGTTCTTCAAGGACGTCAGGATCGGTCTCGGCCTGGAGTTGGCCGCTCTCCTCGTCCAACCGAAAGACCCAGCGCGTCGAACGGCGGTCTGCGAACACGATACGCGTCCGGTCGAGGATGGCCGGAAAGTCGGCGCTCTCGCGCCAGTCCTGGAGGAGCCGGGAGAGCGTGTTTGCGAGCAGTGCTGATCGTTCTTCACCGCGCGCCGCCCGAGGACTGCTGGAGGTGGCCGCTCGCAGCAGGGTCAACTGGAGTTCCGAGAGCTGGCCGTCGATGTCGTTGGCGAGGAGGCGGCTCGATTCCTCGAGGTTCGACCGCATCCGCTGGTTCGCGGCGTCGCTGAGCTCACCGGTCCAGTAGTACTGGAGGACCGCGAGCCCCGCCAGGAGGACGGCGGCGAGCAGAGCGATGACGAGCAGCCAGCGGTCGCTCGAGGCCTTCCCGCGGCCGGAGATGCGCCGAACAGCCATCGGGAGTCAGTGTAGCTACAGCCAGGGCCGCTGAAACCGCGTCGGCGAGAGGCTTTACACGCGTTACAAACATCTTGCACCGGCTTGATGACTGCCCGATCCAGCGCCCGTACTGTCTTCCTACGTTTGATCCCACACACCTACACAGGAGGTGCTTGACATGCAGACATCCCTGAACCGTTCGATCCGAATCGCCCGCACCCTGCTTCCCGCTCTGCTCGTCGTGGCTGCAACCGCCCTCGCGGCAGCCGAGGAGGGCCGAGACCGCCAGTCCAGGCGAGGCGCCCGTGGCGACTTCGCGGAGCGCGACGCCGAGCGCATGGCGCGCGTGCTCCAGTTGACGGAGGACCAGCAGGAAGAGTGGCGCCGTTTACGCGAGGAGCACGAAGCGAGCGTGCGGCCTCTGATGCGTCAGATGCGCAACGTCACGGAGCGTCTCGAGACCGAGGCGAACCTCGAGAACCCCGATCCGGCCGTCGTCGGCCAGTTGGAGCTCGACCGCCGCGCGGTTGCGCGTCAACTGAGAGAGTCGCGAGTCCAGGCGCACGAGGACGCGACACGGCTGCTCGACCGTGACCAGCGGATTCGCTGGGAGGCTCTGCAGGAGAATGGTCGCGGCGGTTTCCGGGGGCTCTTCGGTCCCGGCGGCCGCGGTCCTCGCGCTCGGAACTGAACGCGCTGGCAACAAGCCTCCGCTCCTCGGGCGGGCGTCCTTCGGGCGCCCGCCCTTTTCGTTTCGGGACAGCTAGGATCGCGCCTCATCGATCAGTTCAGGCGGCCCGGCTCGCCGCCTGGGGAGGGGTGCTGTATGGCAGACGTCGCGTTCGTCGGACTCGGAGTCATGGGCTATCCAATGGCTGGCCATCTGGCGGCAGCCGGACATCGCGTCACCGTTTACAACCGCACGGCGGCCAAGGCGGAGCAGTGGGTCGGAGAGCACGGCGGCAGGAGCGCCTCGACGCCGGCCGAGGCCGCGGCAGGCGCCGAGTTCGTGTTCTGCTGCGTCGGCAACGACGATGACGTGCGGGCCGTGACCATGGGCACCGGTGGTGCACTGGAGGGGATGGCGGCGGGCAGCGTCCTCGTCGACCACACGACGGCGTCGGCGCAGCTCGCCCGGGAACTCGCCGGCGCCTGCACGGACAAGGACTGCGGCTTCGTCGACGCGCCGGTCTCGGGCGGTCAGGCTGGCGCCGAGAACGGCGCGCTGACCGTCATGTGTGGCGGCGAACCGGACGTTTTCGAGCGGGTGAACGCGGTCATCGGCTGTTACAGCCGTGCGGTCACCCTGCTCGGTCCCGCCGGCAGCGGCCAGTTGACCAAGGCGGTCAACCAGCTCTGTATCGCCGGCATCGTCCAGGGCCTGTCGGAAGGCATCCACTTCGCGGAGAAGGCCGGCCTCGACCCGCTGGCGGTGATCGGCGCCATCTCGACCGGCGCCGCGGGGTCCTGGCAGATGGACAATCGTGCCGAGACGATGGTCCAGGGCAAGTTCGACTACGGCTTCGCGGTCCAGTGGATGCGCAAGGACCTCGGCATCGCGCTGGAGGAGGCGCGCCGGAACGGAGCGCACCTGCCCCTGGCCGCGCTGGTCGACCAGTTCTACAGCGAGGTCACCGCGCTCGGCGGCTTGCGCTGGGACACGTCGAGCCTGGTGGTGCGGCTGCGGGCGATGAGCGAGGGCGAGGCGGGCTCCTAGCGCTCGCGGTCCTCGATTCGCTCGACCCGCGGGACCACGCCCATCAAGGGGCCGCGAGAGAACAATGTCCCCAGCGGCCCCTCGTCGGCGTCCACGCCGACCGGCAGCACCGGAACCGTCAGGTCGACGTCCGCTCCCCGGCGTAGCAACGGGGCGGCGGCCGACGCCGTGCCCGTGTTCAGCCAGTACCAGGCGCCGTCTTCCAGTCCGTCGGCTTCAAGATGGCCGGACACCGCGGCGCCGTTCTCGTCGAAGCAGCCGGGCAGTAGCGCCACGATCAGGCCGTCCTCGCCCGCGTCCAGCACCTGACTCTCCGCGTCGGCCTCGCCGCAGGCCAGGCGCACCGTGGCCCGGCTACCGTCCAGCGGACGGCCGACGATCCCGCCGCCGCCTTTCCAGTACGGCGCTACGTGCGCGCCATCTCCCTCCAGGTCCACGAGGTGCGGCACGATGCCCATGAACCCCGTCTCGTCATGGACCATCAGCGTGCCGTGCCACGTGCCCCGCAACGACAGCACGAAGCGGCGGTCGCCGCTCGGGCGGGCCGTGACGCCGCTCGGGACCGGGGGCCTCAGTTCGGGATTCAGTGACTCCTCGCAAACCAGGGGGGCGACCGCAACGTTGCGGTCGCCGTTGACCCAGTACCAGCCGTCGCCGTCGATGCCCTCGAAGGTCAACTCGCCCTCGATCGGCCGGCCGTCGTCGGCCATGCACATCGGCTGGTTGACGGTGCGCACGATCAGGCCGTCTTCGCCGGTGTGCTCGTGGCTCGTGTAGCTCCTGCCGGCGCACTCGATCCGGACTGTCGCCGACTCGCCGTCGGCGGGCCTGACGGCGAACCCGCCGGTGCCGTGCCAGTACGGCGCCACGCGGGACGCGCACACCGGTTCCGGTTCGGGTTCCGGTTCGGGTTCCGGTTCTGGCGGTAGCGGTTCCGGCGGTCCGTCGCAACTCCTGTCATTCTCGTCACGAGGCACCGTGTTCCAGGTAGTGTCGAAAGCCTCCATGAAGTTGTCCGCGAGATCCTGGAGCGGGTTCTCTGAAGGCGGCGTGTAGACCAGCCTCCAGGACATGCAAACCTCCGCCGATGAGAGTGGCGGCGGACCCAACGTCAACACAAGGTGGTCGTTGTACTTGACGTCCACGCCGGTGAGAACAGAGTCCCGGTCGACGCCGCCAATCTGGAATTCGAAGGCCTCTGTCGAAGGCACCGAGTCCTTGTCGAGCGGCTCGGTGATGTAGAGGATCCATTCTCCCCCGGTTGTCTCGGACCCAACGGACACCAACAGGCCACGGCCCGTAAGCTGGGGCGGCGTCGTGTCCGTGTCGGCCATGACCGTCGCGGGCACGCCCACCGCGACACACCAGACCGCGAACAGTGCCGCGGGAACGCGTACGCGGTCAGAATCCGTTGCACCAGGGCGATCTGGCCGGGCACGCCCTGCTTCAGAAACCACTGTACGCCTCATCGTCACCGTCAATAGTGTGACGCCGACGAGAGATCTTCTGGCGATCAAGCTGGGGCAGAACGCGATGAATCAGCAACGGGATTGATCCAGTACAACCTTCACCGTGTTCGTCCGCGGTTTTCGGGACAGGTGAGTGGTGGAGCGTGTTCGCCATCTCCCGGTTTGGAGATGGTGCGGGCGTCGGTCAGGACACGTTCGGTTCCCCGGCGACGTAGAAGCGCCAGAGCCGGTTCGAGGCTCTCGAGACGCCGATGCGGCCGCTGCGGCCGGGGCTTCCGGGAGGCGGCATGCCGTCGTCGGCGATGAAGATGGGCAGGCGGTGCCGGGGATGCTCGAACGCGCCGACCAGGTCGGTTCCGTCGTCGCGCCGGTCGAGGCCGAAGGCCTGACACAGGCGGGCGGGGCCGGAACAGAGATCGACGGTGCGGAACGGCTCGGTGGAACGCCTGCGGCTGGCCGCGTTGCGCGCCCGGCGCATGATGCCGTCGCCTGCCAGCGGTGCGGCGGCGCGCAGCAGGACGGCGGAGCAGACGCCGTCTTCGCCGCAGACGACGTTGGCGCAGTGGTGCATGCCGTAGGTGAAGTAGACGTACAGATGTCCGGGCGGCCCGAACATCGTCCGGGTGCGATTCGTGGGGCCCCGGTAGCCGTGGCTGGAGGGATCGTTCGCGCCCTCGTAGGCCTCGACTTCGACGATCCGGGCGGCGCGGCGGCCGCGGACGAGCACTTTGTTCAGAAGTTGCGGCGCGACATCGAGCGCCGTGGGGCGGTAGAACGAGCGGGCGAGCAGCGAGAGGCGGAAGGAGCCGGTGCTCAGACGGGCACCTCCTCCAGATCCGTCTCGGGCCCCATGTAAGCTCGGATCTCCGGAGGCGTTTCCTGCTTCGTGTAGCCGGGCACCTTCACGCTGACGTAGACGACTTCGCCGGTGAAGATGGGCCGTCCTTCGTGCGTGCCCCGGTAGCCGAGGATCCAGGAAGTCCGTCCCCAGTGCCGGATCGCGAGGTCGATGTCCAGCAGGTCGCCGTCGGTGACCGAACCGAGGAAGTCGATCGTCGTGCGGCGGAGCATCATGTCCCAGCCGAGCCTGTTGCGGAGCTCGCGGATCGGCAGCAGCCAGGTTTCCATCGCGTCATCCATGTAGGCCATGTAGTGGGCGTTGAAGACGACGCCCTGCTTGTCGACCTCGCCGTAGCGGATGCGGATCGTGTGCCGGTAGGGCGTGGTCATCGAGCCCACTCCGCTCAAAGGGCGGGTTCGAAGCCCAAGGCCCAGGCGGCGAAGGCCCACTGGTTGGCGACATCCTCGATCTGCATCCAGGTCGGCTTGCCGGCGCCGTGGCCGGCCCGGGTCTCAACCAGGATCAGGACGGGGTTGTCGCAACCCTGGCCTCGCTGCATCTCCGCCGCGTACTTGAAGCTGTGCCAGGGCACCACGCGGTCGTCGTGGTCGGCGGTGGTGATCAGGGTCGGCGGATAGCACCCGCCTTCCTGCACGTTGTGGAGCGGAGAGTAGGCGTACTGGGCCCGGAACTCGTCCTCGTTCTCGGACAGGCCGTAGTCGGTCGACCAGTTACGGGCGTTGGCGCTCGGCAGGTGGTAGCGCAGCATGTCCAGGACGCCGACCGCCGGCAGGGCCGCCGCGAACAGATCGGGCCGCTGGTTGAGCGTCGCGCCGACGAGGAGGCCGCCATTGCTGCCGCCCTGGATCGCGATCCGCCTGGAGCTCGTGTAGCCCTCGGCGATCAGCCATTCCGCGGCGGCGATGAAGTCGTCGAAGACGTTCTGCTTGTTCTGCTTGGTCCCCGCGAGGTGCCATTCACGGCCGTATTCGCCGCCTCCGCGAAGATTCGGAATCGCCAGGACGCCGCCCATCTCGAGCCAGGCGAGGCGCGAGGAGGAGAAACCGGGCGTCAGCGAGATGTTGAAGCCGCCATAGCCGTAGAGGAGAGTGGGATGGTCGCCGTTCTTCTCGAGCCCGGCACGATGCGTGATGAACATCGGGATGCGGGTGCCGTCGCGGCTCTCGTAGAAGACCTGCTCGGTCTCGTAGCCGTCGAGGTCGGCGTCGATCGCGGGGCGGCGGATCAGCGTGCTCTCGCCGCTGGCCACGTCGTAGCGGTGGATCTGGGACGGCGTGCCGAAGCTGGAGTAGGAGTAGAAGGTCTCCGTGTCCTCCCAGCGTCCGCCGAAACCGCCGGCGGTGCCGATGCCCGGCAGGTCGACCTCGCCGGCCGGCGTCGCTGGTTTTGCGCCGTTCGGCTCGGCCAGGCGGACGACGGTGCGCGCATCGTGCAGGTAGTTCAGAACCAGTTTGCCGCCGACGGCGGAGGCGTACGAAAGGGTGTCCTCGGCTTCAGGGACCACCTCGTGCAGCGTGGGGTTCCCTTCGGACGATTCGTCGGTCAGGTCGACCGCGACGATCCGGTTGCGCGGCGCGTCCTTGTTCGTCTCGAACAGGAACACCGGGCCCACGTTGACGATGTAGCCGTAGAGAGCGTCCCACTGGTCGAGTAGCGGGCGGATCGCCGAGTCCGGCTCACTGATCTTGCGGTAGTGGACCGCGTTCTCCAGGTATCCCTCCTGGAGGTTGACCAGCAGGTACTCGCCGTCCTCGGAGACCGATGCGTAGGGGTTGCGGCGCGCGTGTTCGGGCTGGCTGAACACGAGCCGGTCGTCTGCCTGGTCCGTGCCCAGGGCATGGAAGTAGACGGAAACCGCCTTGGAGCCGTCGCCTCTGGTCGGGTCGTCCTCGCGTGGGGGATAGCGGCTGTAGAAGAAGCCCGAGTTGTCCGGCATCCAGGAGATCGACGTGAACTTCGTGAAATCGATCAGGTCGCCCGTGTCCTGGCCGTTCTCGACATCACGGACCTTCCACTTCCGCCAGTCCGAGCCGCCGTCCGACTGCGCGTACGCGACGTAGCGGCCGTCCCGGCTGGGCGCGAACCCGGCCAGTGCCACGGTCGCGTCGTCGCTCCAGGTGTTCGGGTCGAGCAGCACGTGTCCGGGCGGCTCGTCTCCCTCCTGGTCCATGGAATCGGCCACATAGACGACGCTCTGGTCCTGGAGGCCGTCGTTGTGGTTGTAGAAGTAGCGCTCGCCGCGCTTGCCGGGCGTGCTCCAGCGCTCGTAGTTCCAGATCGCGCGCAGTCGCTCTTCGATCGCTTCGCGGCCGGGCAGCGCGGCCAGGAATGGCTCCGCGACTTCGTTTTGAGCAGCGACCCAAGCCGCCGTCTCCTCGCCGTCGAGGTCTTCCAGCCAGCGGTAAGGGTCTGAGACCTGGACGCCGAAGTAGTCGTCGACCTGGTCGACCGTCCGGGTCTCCGGATACTCGACCGGCCCGGGGTCGAAGGTGTCGGAGGAACAGGCCAAGAGGGGTAGGACGAGAGCCGGCAGAAGCCGGCGAAGATTGGGTTTCATGATGGGGCCGGATTATAGGCGGCGCTGGCCGGTGCTACGGCTCCCGTCCGACCCTCAAAGCGCGAAACTGACGATGTAGAGGGCGGTGCCGCTGGCGGAGGTCAGGAACAGCCCGACGAAGGTCAGCGCTCCCGTGCGCCGGTGCGGTCCACCGAACGAGCCAGGCAGAGTGAGGGTGAAGCGTCGCCAGGAGAGGACCACCAGCGTGAACCAGGCGATGGCCGTCGCGAAGGCGACGACGAGATGACCGTAGAAGAGCCAAGCGCGCCACGGTCCGGTCGCGGAACTCAGTGCGAAGGCCTCCTGCGCGCTACCGAAGCGGATGCTGCCCTCGAGCAGCAGGACGGCGACAATCCCCCCTACGAGCAGCGTCACCTGGAAGTTGCGGTGCCGTCGGTACCGGCGCTGCCGTGCGAGTCGAATCGCATAGGCCATCAGGAACGGCGCCGCGACGAGAAGGACCATCGCGGAGTCCACGAAGGCGTCGGCCCTCGTGCCGAGGAAGCCTGAGCCGAGCATGTCGGCAACGTATCACCGGGTTTCGCCGGCTTGGGAGCGTTCGGGCGTCAACTTCCCCGACGTGGTGTATCGTTGGTGTATGGCACGCACGAACTTGGATATCGACGACGGCGCCTGTGCCGAGGTCATGCGCCGCTACCGGCTCAAGACGAAGCGCGAGGCTGTGAATCTGGCTTTGCGGACACTTGCCGCTGAGCCGCTCAGCCTCGATGAGGCGAAGCGAATGCGCGGATCGGGTTGGACGGGTGACCTTGAGGAGATGAGGGCGACTCGATCGTCATGATTCTGGTTGATACCTCGGCATGGATCGAGTTCCTGAGGGACACAGGCTCTCCGACGTGCCTCCGGGTGGACGAGGCGCTCGCTGGCGAGATCGCTATCTGTGAGGCCATCCGCATGGAAGTGCTTGCTGGTGGTCGTGATGGGCCTCACATGGAGGGCCTGCGCCGGTTGTTGGCGAGGGCGGTGATGATCTCGATTGAGCCTGGCGACTTCGACCACGCTGCGACGCTGTACCGCTTGTGTCGTCGTCGCGGAGAGACCGTTCGCAAGCTGATCGACTGCCTGATCGCGGCTGTCGCGATTCGAGCGGACGTGCCAGTTCTCCACAACGATTCGGACTACGAGACTCTGGCTCGCCACACGGCGCTGAAGCTCCACCGCTGACCGAAGTGTCCTGTCAGAGGCCTAGCACCTCCCGGCACCACTCGCTGACGGCCTCCGCGACCTCGTAGTCCACATCCTCCTGCCGGCGGCCTGACCGCTTCAGGACCTGCAGGCTGTGGTCGCCGCCATCGACCAGGTGGAGGGTCGCGCGGGAGCCGAGCCGACCGCAGACGCCGGCGAGTTTTTCCGGGTCGGCGAGCCGGTCACGGCTGCCGTTCAGGAAGAGCATCGGCTTCTCGACCTGGCTCAGGTGGTCGGCGCGCGACGTTCCGGGCTTTCCCGGCGGATGCAGCGGGAAGGCGTGAAAGACGAAGCCGGCGATGTCGAGGTCGTCGACCGCGTCGGCGCCGGAGGCCATGCGGCCTCCCATCGACCGCCCGCCCGCAAGGAGCGCTAGTTCAGGACGCATGGCCCTGGCGTGCGCCACCGCGGCCCGAACGGATCGCTGCAGGACAAGCGGCGGGTCCGGCCGGCGGCGGCCGGCTTCGGTGTAGGGAAACTGAAATCGGAGCGTGGCGATTCGGAATCCGGCCACGCCTCGGGCGAAGGTCTCGATCGTCGCGTGATGCATGCCGGCGCCGGCCCCGTGGGCGAAGACGAGCAGGCAACGGGGCGCTTCGGGCTCGAGCAGCAGGGCGCTGACCCGCCGGTCCTCACTGACAGCGATGCTGGTTTCGCTGGCCCGCGTCACAGCCGGAACGTCTCAGCCGCCCGGTCGGCCAGCGTGTCGCCGATGGCCAGCGACGCCGTCGCCCCGGGCGACGGGGCGTTCAGGACGTGGAGCATCCGCGGACTCGTTTCGATGGCGAAGTCGTCGACCAGATTGCCCTTGCGGTCCAGGGCCTGGGCACGGACGCCCGAGCCGCCGGGCATCAGGTCGGAGTTCCTGAGATCGGGGACGAACCGGCGCAGGTCGCGGGCGAAGCGGGTGCGGCTGCCGGAACGCGCCATCTCGCTGATGCCGACCTTCCAGAAGCGCAGCGCCATCTTCCAGAAGCCGGGGTAGCTCAGGCTGCTCCAGGTATCGCGGGCGTCGAAGCTGCCGCGGTTGTAGCCCTCGCGCTTGAGCGCCAGGACCGCGTTCGGGCCGGCCTCGACCGAGCCGTCGACGCGCCGGGTCAGGTGGACTCCGAGAAAGGGAAAGCGGGGATCGGGAACGGGGTAGATCAATCCGCGCAGCAGGTGGCGGCGCTCCGGAGCGATGTCGAAGTACTCGCCGCGGAAGGGAACGATCCGCACGTCCGGATCGAGGCCCGCCATGCGCGCCACCCGGTCCGACTGAAGGCCGGCGCAGTTGATCGCGTGGCCGGCCTCGAACTCGCCGGCGGTGGTCTCCACGACGACGCCGTCAGGGCGTGGTGCGAGACCGGTGACGCGCGTCCGCAGGTGGAGGGAGACACCGGCTGCCTTGAGTTCTTCGGCGTAGGCGCGGGCCACGGCCTTGAAATCGACGATGCCGGTCTCGGGAACCCAGAGAGCGTCGACGCCGGTCGCGTGCGGCTCAAACTCGGGGATCCGCTCGGGCGTCAGGCGCTCCAGGCCGGCGAGGCCGTTCGCCCGGCCGCGGCGCTCCAGTTCGTCGAGTCGGGGGATCTCCTCCGGATCGGTCGCGATGACGAGCTTGCCGCAGATCTCGTAGGGAATTGCGTGCCGGTCGCAGTAGTCGATCAGGCGCTTCCGGCCGCCGACACAGTTGCGCGCCTTGAGCGAGCCGGGCTTGTAGTAGAGGCCGGAGTGGATGACGCCGCTGTTGTGGCCCGTCTGGTGAACGGCGGGTCGGGGCTCCGCCTCGACCACGTGGATATCGATCTGTTCGAAGCGGCGCGCGAGGCTCCGGGCCGTGGCGAGACCGATGATGCCGGCCCCGATGCAGACGACGTCGGCGCGCTCGGGCAAGGCGGGCTCAGGCGCCGTCCGCTGCGGCGCGCTTCGCGCCGGCGTCTTCACCTGGACGCTCGGCGGGCGTCGGCGGCGGCGCGCTCGGGTAGGTGCCGAGGATGCGGAGCTCCTTCGTCTTCGCTTCGATCGCCTGGAGCGCCTCGGTCACCGGCACCGAAGCGGCGTGCCCCTCGATGTCGAGGTAGAAGCAGTAGCGCCAGGGCGTTGCCGGAATCGGCCTGGACTCGATCTTGGTCAGGTTGACGCCGCGCCGCGAGAAGCTCCGCAGCACCTCGCCCAGGTCGCCCGGCTGGTGCCCGGTGACCAGAAGCAGCGAGGTCTTGCACGGCACGTCGGGCGGGCAGGGCGCCGCTTCCGCGGCAACTTCCACGAACCGGGTGAAGTTCCCGGCCTGGTTCTGGATGCCATGGGCGAGGATCTCCAGGCCGAAGACCCGCGCTGCCGGCTCGCTGGCAATGGCGCCGACCGTCCGGTCGTTGCCTTCGCGGACGCGTGCGGCCGCGCCGGCCGTGTCGAATTCGGGTTGCGGCCGCAGCCAGTCGTGGTCGTGGAAGAACTGGTCGCACTGGCGGAGCGCCTGGGGGTGGGAGAGCACCAGCCGGAGATCCTCGATCCTGGTGCCGGGCAGTGCGAGCAGGCAGTGCGCGACCTTGCTGATGACTTCGGCGGTGATCACGAGCCCGCCCTCGGCGAGCAGGTCGTAGGTCTCGTTGATGCTGCCCGCGGTGCTGTTCTCGATGGGCAGCAGGGCGATGTCGTGGCGGCCGTCGCGGACGCCCTCGGCGGCCCCCCGGAACAGCTCGTAGCCCTGGAGCACGACGCCTCCGGGCCGTCCGGCGTACTGGCGCTGGGCGGTCAGGTGGCTGAACGAACCCTCGACTCCCTGGTAGGCGACCCGCAGCGGCGCCCGGTCGAGATCGCGGATGTAGCCTTGCTGCGCCGCGATCGACATCTCGATCAGCAGCCGGAAGATGCGCTCGGTCTGGTGAGGGTCGAGCTCGAGTTCGGCGGCGATGGTCCGCACCCGGGTCAGCAGTTGCTCCTCGCGCAACTGGTCGCGGAACGGAAAGGCGGCGGCGATCTTGGCGCCCGCGACCTCGCGCGACAGTTGGACGCGGCGCCGGAAGCCCTTCAGCAGCTCTTCGTCGACGCGCTCCAGTTCCTGGCGCACTGCCTCGAGATCGGGCAACAGGTCATTCTCGGCAGCGGCCATCGTGTGCTCGACTTTCGCGGCCTGTGGTGGCCGCCCGGCGCAGTATACGGCGCTCGTGCGTAAAGGCCTGTCCTGACAGTCAGTTGGAGTGCGGCCGGATGGCGACCTTCAGGGCGCGCCGGCCGATCATCAGGTCGAGTGCCTCCGTCAGCCGATCGAGGGGCAGCTCGCGTTCCACCAGCGCGCCGTAGCGCTCCGGCGCGCCGACCAGCCGATCCAGCGCCGCGCGGAATGACGAGGGCCGATGGTGGTAGACGCCCAGCAGTGTCTGTTCCTGGTAGTGGATCCGCTCCGCGTCGACCACAAGCTCGGTTCCCGGACGGCAGCCGCCGAACAGGGCGGCGACACCGCCGGGAGCGAGCGACTTGACGGCGTGGTCCCAGCCGGCGGGCGTACCGGTGGCATCGATCGCGAAGTCGAACGAGTCTTCGACCGCTGGAGTGTTGCCGTCGCCGGCGCGGCCGAGACGAGTCTCCGCGGCGCCGAAGCAGCGCGCCGCTTCGAGCCGGTGGCTGTGTGGGTCGAGGGCGCGGACATGAGTGCGCATGCTGTGAAACAGGTCGATCAGCATGAGTCCCAGCGGTCCGCATCCGATGACCAGAGTCCGCGCCTCGGTGGGCGGACCGCTCCAGGCTCCGAGGCAGCGTTCGAGGCAGTGGACGGCACAGGCCAGAGGCTCCGCCATCGCGGCGACCACAGGGTCGAGCCCGTCCGGGCGCGGATGCACGCTGCGCCTCGCGATGGCTTCGGGAATCAGCAGGTAGTCGGCGAAGGCACCGTTCAGGTAGACGAGGTTTCGGCAGAGGTTCTCGCGTTTGTGCCGGCAGGGCTGGCACTCACCGCAGGAGGCGCTGTTGGCGACGACGACGGCGTCGCCCTCGGTGTGCGCGGCCTCGGCGGCTGCCCGGACGACGGTGCCCGTGACCTCGTGGCCGAAGGGCGATGGCAGGGCCAGCATGGTCGGATGGCCGCCCCGGCGGTAGACCTTGACATCGGTACCGCAGGTGGTCGCGGCGTCGACCCGGATCAGCAGTTGGCCAGGGCCTGGTTCGGGCATGGGCAGCCGCCGGAACTCGACGCTCCCGGGGCCGGTGAGAAAGGCCTGGGTCTGATGCTCCGGGATCATGCCTTCAGGGGTGCAACAGTACCTTCAGGGCCTCCCGTCGCCGGCACAGCTCGACGGCTTCGGCAGCGTGATCCAGGGGCAGGCGGTGGGTGACCAGGGGCGTCGGGTCGAGCGCGCCGTCGTGGAGCAGTTCGAGCACCCTCGTCTGCTCGGCGGGGGAGCCCGAGTAGGCGCCGATCACCTGGCGCTCGGACTTGAAGACGGCGTTGATGTCGAAGGTGACGCGGGTATCCCCGGCCGCGTGCGCGAAGAGCACCACCCGGCCGCCTGGCCGGGTGACCTCGAGCGCCAGGTCGAAAGCCCTCTGGCCTCCGGCCGTGTCGAAGACGGCTTCGGCGCCGGTTTGAGGACTCGCGGAGTTCACCAGGTCGGCGGTCGCCTCAGGCGATACCGCGGCGTCAGCGCCGAGCTGCCTTGCGGTGGCCCGTCGGCCGGCGTCCGGTTCGGCGATCACGATGCGAGCGCCAGGAAGCGAGGCGCGCAGCACCAGCAGGTGGAGCAGACCCATCGAGCCGGCACCGATGACGACGACCTCGGGCGTGTCCCCGACGAGACCGGCGCGCTCGATTCCCCGCAGCACGCACGCAGCCGGTTCGACGAACGCGGCCGCTTCGTCGGCGAGTCCGGCGTCGAGCTTTCGCACGGTGCGTTGAACCGCCCGGGCCTTGAGCCGCAGGCGCTCGCTGAAACCACCCGGATCCAGCAGGTTCTCCGCGAACCGCGGGCACATCGTCTCGGCGCCCGAACGGCACAGGCGGCAGTCGCCGCATGGTGCGTGGTGGGGGGCGACGACCCGGTCGCCGGCCCGGAGCGACGTGGACCGACTCTCGACGACTCTGCCTACGACTTCGTGTCCGAGCACCTCTCCCGGCGTCCGGCCAGCGTCGCCCAGCTTGTAGAGATCGGTTCCGCAGAGGCCGCAGTAGATGAGCTCGATCAGCGCCTCGCCGGTCTTGATCGGCGGCTCCGGCACCTCCGCGAGCTCCAGACTGCCTCCGTCGGTGGTGCGCGCGACCTTCACTTGTTCGCCTTGATCAGGTTCGAGCGCGGCATGTCGTTTCCGAGACGCATTCTAGTGAGATGGAGGATGGCGCTTTGACTCCGAAGTCGGGGTCGTGTAGGTTGCGCCTTCCGCCGGGTCCAGCTAGCAGTCCCCTGGTCGCCGTGACGACCACGAGCGCTCGATTGCCGCGCCAGGGTTGATGCAGCGGTGGACGCAAGTCCCGCCCCCTGCTTTCTCGCCCGCGCCCAAACGCCTCATCACCATCTCCCGACCAGAGGAGTCTGTTTCCCTTATGCCCAGTAAGCCTCACGCAAACGGCCGGCGCCCGCCCGCCCGAAGATCGTCCGGCCGGCGTCCGCCCGGCAGAAAGATGCGGCGGGGCCACGATGCCGTGTGCTCTGCATGCGATAGCCCGACAACCGTCCCCTTCCGCCCCGCCCCCGGCAGGCCGGTGTACTGCCGCGCCTGTTTCACCAACGGTCGTCAGGGCTCCGGCCCTCCGGCGAAGGCCGCTACGGCCAATCGGGCCGCGAACGGCGCCCCTCGCAGGGTCGAACCTGCCGCCGACCGCGGACACGACGCCCACTCCGGCGCGGTCTTCGGCGGCATTGAACTCACGCATGCGACCAGAACCGCGATCGCACGGATGGCGATCTCGGAGCCGACGCCGATTCAGGAGCGGTCCATCCCCTCTCTGCTGGCCGGGCGGGACCTGGTTGGACAGGCGCAAACAGGATCGGGAAAGACACTGGCCTTCGCCGTTCCCATCGCCGAAGTCTGCGATCCGTCGGTCCGGCGGGTTCAGGCGCTGGTGCTGGTGCCGACACGGGAGCTTGCCCTTCAGGTCGCCGGAGTCGTCTCCGGTCTGGCTTCATCGCGGAGCGTGTCCGTGACGCAACTTGTCGGCGGCCGGCCGATCCGGCGCGAGCAGGCGGCGTTGAGGCGAGGAGCCGCCGTTGTCGTCGGCACTCCCGGCCGCACGCTGGACCACCTGCGGCAGGGGTCGCTCAAGCTGGACGCCGTACGATTCCTGGTCCTGGACGAGGCGGATGAGATGCTGGACCAGGGCTTTGCCCGCGACGTCGAGGCGATTCTCGGCCGTACGCCCGCTTCACGGCAGACGGCTCTGTTCTCGGCCACCATGCCGCGCTGGGTGGCGAAGACGGCGAAGCAGTACCTGCGTAACCCGGTGAAGGTCGAGATCGACGCTGGCCTCCAGGAGCCAACGGTGGAGCATCTGGTCTATTCGATCCAGAGGGACGACAAGATGGCAGCGCTCCAGACCCTGCTGGACGACCGCGGCGGCGATCCGATTCTCGTCTTCGGCCGCACCAAGCACGGCGTCAGGAAGCTGGCGAAGAAGCTCGATGCACTGGGATATCCGGTTGGGGCGCTTCAGGGCAATCTCAGTCAGGGCGCTCGCGAGCGGGTGATGAGGGGCTTTCGTTCCGGCGCCGCGCCGATCCTTGTGGCGACGAACGTGGCCGCCCGGGGGCTGGACGTGAACGGTATCGGCCAGGTCATCAACTACGACCTGCCGGACTCGGAGCGACTCTTCACGCACCGGGTCGGGCGGACTGGCCGCATGGGGCGTTCCGGAGAGGCGGTCACCTTCGTGACCCCGGACGAACAGCGGAAGTGGCGTGAGATTCAGCGTGGGCTTGGCCGCCGGTTCCCGCACCGGCCGTGGCGAGCGCGGTCGAGGTCTTCGTCAGTCGGCAGCGGGCTCGGTTAGCCGGGGTTGCCGCGAGGGCCGCCCTTCCTTGATGTAGATGTCGTGCTTGCTGTACGGGATCTCGATGCCCGCCTCTGCGAACGCCTTGATCGTCGCCTTCACCAGCTCGTGCGTGACGATGCCGCGAAGCACCGGCTCCTCGACCCAGCACAGCAGCTCGTAGTCGATCGAGGAGGGTCCGAAGCCGCGGAACCGGACGCGCGGTGTGGGCTCCTTGCACACCTTCACGTTGTCGTCGGCTACCTGAAGCTGCAGGGCCTCGACCTTCTCGACGTCGCTGGTGTAGGCCACGCCGACCCGGACGCGGATCCGGTACTTGACGTGGGGCCCGCCGCTTTCGTTGTTGATCTTCGCGTTCCCCATCACCGCGTTCGGGATCGTCACCTCGATGTCGTCGCGGGTCAGCAGCCGGGTGCTGCGGATGCCGATCTCGGTGACCATGCCGCGTTCCCCGGTGTCGAGGGTGATGAAGTCGCCGATCTTGTAAGGCCCGTCCGCGAAGATGAAGATGCCGGCGAAGAGGTTCGCCAGCGTGTCGCGGGCCGCGAAGCCGATCGCGAGGCCGGCGATGCCGCCGGCGGCGAGGAGTCCCGAGACGTCGGCGCCCCAGGCCTTGATCACCAGGTAAGCCCCCAGGATCACGATCGCGACCTTGGCCAGGTTCTCGAACAGGGGCTCGGTGTGCTTGGAAACGAGAGCCCCCTGGCTCCGGCGCCGCGCCAGGGCCCGTAGCAGGACTCCCGAGGCACGCAGCGCCGCGACGACCCAGAACAGCAGCGCCACGGTCTGCAGCGCGTCGACGATCCTCTGCTCGGTGTTCTCGAGGAGCTGCAATCGGGCAACGCCCATCCGCAGGCCGATCAGGAAGACGGAAACCCAGAGCGGCCAGTGCGCCGCCTCGAGCAATCGGTCGTCGACTTCGGTCTTGGTCTTCCCGACGAGCTTCGTCGCGCCGAACTTGAGGATCCACCAGACCACCCAGGCGCTGAGCGCGGAGGCGAACGCGATAGCCAGCAACTGGAGCCACGCGCCCCATGTTTCGTGCACGTAGACCGGAAGCAGCTCGGCTAGCCGTCCTTCCAGTGCGGTCAGTTGCGCGTCCACGGGTCCAGTGCCCACGCCCGATGGCGGGCGTACCGGTTGTTACGATAGCCGACGCCCGGAGGAGGCCACCGTAGTGAACTGGCTGTTTGTGGGACTGTTGATGTGTGCCGCCTCGGTGGGGGCGGGGGCCTTTGGCGCGCACGGTCTGCGGTCCGCGCTCGACGCCGAGCACCTGGCGCTGTGGGAGACGGCCGCCCGCTACTTCATGTACGGCGGCGTGGTGGTGGCGCTGCTCGGGCTCGCCGCCCGGGGCTCGAACGTCGACCTGCGGCTCACTGGCTGGCTGCTGTTCGTCGGCTCCCTGATCTTCTCCGGAACCGTCGCGGTGATTGCCGTCGGCGGACCGCGCTGGCTGGGAGCGATCACTCCGATCGGCGGCACGTTGCTGATCGTCGGCATCCTGGTTTTCGCCTGGAGGATGCTGGAAGGTCAGGGGACCCCGGCGGGTTTCTGAGAGGCAAGGGAACACCAGCCCAGTTCCCTTCGTTCGCCGGTGTCGGTGCGCCGGCCTGGCATCTGTGCGCCCGATGACGGGCGCACAGACTGCGACGCTGGTGGCGCGGGGCGCGCCACCAGGGTGCTGGCCGGCTCCGCTCTGGCGATCCCCGTCGCACGCGGTTTATGCTGCGGCTCCGGCCGCGCCCAAGCGGTCCTCAAATCCCAGGAGATCAACTGAAATGCCGAACGGCACCTTGCAAGTTCCCGCACCCCGCAACGAACCCGTCCTCGACTACGCGCCCGGTTCCGCCGAGCGGGCCGGTCTCGAGGCGCGGGTGAAGCAGATGCTCGGTGAGCAGGTCGAGATTCCGGTCCTTGCCGGCGGGCGGGAGATCCGCACCGGCCGCACACAGGACGTCGTCTGCCCGCACGATCACGGTCATGCGCTTGGCACGTGCCATCAGGCCGGCGCCGCCGAAGTCGAGGCTGCCGTAGCCGCTTCCCAGGAGGCCTGGCCGGCCTGGTCCGCGATGCCGTTCGAGGAGCGGGCCGCGATCTTCCTGCGCGCGGCCGAGCTCCTGGCCGGTTCCTGGCGGTCGACGGTGAACGCCGCCACCATGCTGAACCAGTCGAAAACCTGCTACCAGGCCGAGATCGACTCCGCCTGCGAGTTGATCGACTTCCTGCGTTTCAACGTCGCGTTCGCGGAGGAGCTCTACGGCCAGCAGCCCGTCTCGTCGCCGGGAATCTGGAACTACGTCGAGTACCGGGCGCTCGAGGGCTTCGTGTTCGCGGTCACGCCGTTCAACTTCACCGCGATCGCCGGCAACCTGCCGACCTCGGCGGCGATCATGGGCAACACCGTCCTGTGGAAGCCCGCGTCCACGGCACTGCTCTCGGGCTACTACCTGATGAAGCTGCTCGAAGAGGCCGGGCTGCCTCCGGGCGTGATCAACTTCGTGCCCGGCCCGGGCGCCACGGTGGGCGATCCGGTCCTGGCCAGCCGCCACCTGGCGGGCATTCACTTCACCGGTTCGACGCCCGTGTTCCAGCGGATGTGGCGGACGATCGGTGACCAGATCGAGAACTACGAGACCTACCCGCGGATCGTCGGTGAGACCGGCGGCAAGGACTTCGTCTTCGCGCATCCATCGGCCGACCCCGCGGCGCTCACCACGGCACTGATCCGCGGCGCCTTCGAGTACCAGGGGCAGAAGTGCTCCGCGGCTTCGCGGGCCTACGTTCCCGCTTCGCTCTGGGGCGAGGTGCGGGAGCGCATGTGCGACGAGCTGGCGACCGTGAGGATGGGCTCGCCGGTCGACTTCTCGAACTTCATGGCCGCGGTCATCGACCAGTCGTCCTTCAACAACATCTCCGGCTACCTCGCCGATGCGGAGAACGGAGCTCCGTACGAGGTCGTTGCCGGCGGTGGCCGCGACGATTCGACCGGCTACTTCGTGGAGCCGACCGTCGTCCGCAGCGAGGATCCCCGCTCGCGCCTGATGAGCGAGGAGATCTTCGGGCCGGTGCTCACGTTGTACGTCTACGCGGACAACACACTCGACGAGGCCTTGGAACTCTGCGACACGACGAGCCCATACGCGTTGACGGGCGCCGTGTTCGCGCGCGACCGGGCGGCGGTCGCCAGCGTCGGCGATCGCCTGCGACATGCCGCCGGGAACTTCTACATCAACGACAAGCCGACCGGCGCCGTCGTCGGCCAGCAGCCCTTCGGCGGCGCGCGGGCGTCGGGGACCAACGACAAGGCGGGCTCCATGGCCAACCTGCTGCGCTGGACTTCCCAGCGGGCTGTCAAGGAGAACTTCGCGCCGCCGACGGACTACCGGTATCCGCACATGGGCTGATACCCCTCGGGCCACTGCCCGCGGGCAGTCAAGGAGGCAGTGACTTCTTCCGCTCCGCCGACGGACTACCGCTACCCGCACATGGGCTAACGCAGCCGGTTCACCGCAGCCATCATCGACTCGACGTCGGTGTACTTCTCGCGGACCTTGCTCTGCGCCTCTCCGAGGCGAACTTCGTCCTCGTCGAGCATGGTCCAGTCGTCGAAGCTCACGAAGTCGACGCCGCGTTCGTGGAGCAGTTCGACAATCCTCTCCGGGGCCCTGGCGGAGTCGGCCGGGGCGGTCATGCCGTCGATGTCCTCGATCATCTTCTTGACGGTGGCGGTCGAGTCGGGGCTGTTCGTGCCGATCAGGCCGGTCGGGCCTCGTTTTGCCCAGCCGACGACGTACTGGCCCGGCACGATCTCGCCGTCCGGCCCGGTCTGCAGGCGGCCTTCGTCGTTGGGCAGGATGCCCCAGCGCTCGTGGAACGGCACGCCCGGCAGGGGGACGCCGCGATAGCCGACGGCCTTGAACACCAGGTCGACTGCCAGGGTTTCGGTCTCGCCGGTGCCTCGCGGCCGTGGCGTGCCGTCGTCGGCGGCGTAGAGCTCGTTCTTCTCGATCACGACCCGGCTCACCCGGCCGTCGTCGCCCGCCTGAAGGTCGATGGGCGAAACGAGGAATCGGCAGGTCACGAGACGCTCTTCGTCGCCGGCTTCGGCGCCGGCGACTTCGGTCAGGTAGGCCACGTTGCGGCGCGCACTGGGCGCGGCGCTATCCTCGAGCCAAGTGCTGCTGATCCCGTCGAGGTCCATCTCCGCTTCGGACACCAGCAGGCTGACGCCTTCGAGCGATCCGATCTCCTTGATCTCCTGGGGTGAGAACGCCGCCTGCGCCGGCCCCCGGCGGCCGAGCAGGATGACCTCCTCGACCCTGCTTTCCCGGAGCACGGCGAGCGATTCGGCGGTGATGTCAGTGGGAGCGAGCTCGTCCGGGCTACGCGCCAGGACCCGGGTCACGTCCATCGCCACGTTGCCGTTGCCGACGACGGCGACGCGCCGGGCCGATGCCAGGTCGAAGCTGCGATCCTGGAAGTCGGGATGCCCGTTGTACCAGCCGACGAACTCGGTCGCCGAATGGACGCCGGGAAGTTCCTCGCCCGGGATCCCCATCTTCCGGTCCGACTCGTTGCCCGTCGCGTAGACGATGTGGTCGTAGTGCCGCCGGAGGTCCTCGACCGAAATATCGCGGCCGAGTTCGACGTTGCCGAAGAAGCGGAAACGCTCATGCTGCGCGGTGCGGTTGTAGACCCGGATGACGTTCTTGATCTTCTGATGATCGGGCGCGACACCGCCGCGCACCAGGCCGAAGGGCGTGGGCAGACGATCGAACAGATCGACATCGGCCTCGAGACCGTCCGCCTTGAACAGCGCGGCGATCGCGTAGAAGCCGCTGGGACCGGAGCCGATCACGGCAACCCGCAGCGGTCGTTCACTGCTGCCGAGAGGCCAGCTTCCTGAGGTCTCGTGCACTTGTTCCTCGCCTCCGCGCCCGGCAGACGCGGTCTTCGTTCCGGTGTCGGGTGTGGTCGATCGGTCGGGAATCATAGCGCCGTACCAACCGGTGCCGTTCCAGAGCGTGGCAGGGCCGGCCGGCGGCAGTTGTCAACGGCGCTAAGTGTTGACATGATTAGACATACGCCCCTCCGCCCCGTTCGGTCAAACGGGCCGCGGTGGGGAAACTCTGGGGGAGAATGCCATGTCCCATCGCCGTTGGCTCGCTGAGTACGCCGCCGTCCGCACTTCGGCGCGGTCGGCCTCCGTCCTGTTCCTCCTCGCCGGCCTGATCCTGGCCGCGCCGGCCGTCGCCCAGTTATGCGAGGGCGCGTCGTCAATCACCCGTCTGGGAGGCGCCAACAGGTTCTCGGCGCCGGTCGAAGACCAGGAGTCGCTGCAAGCGCTGTTCGTCGACCACCGCGAGGAGATCCTCGCGCTGCTGGAGCAGGCGAACTGGTCGGGCACCCCGGACGATCTGTTTGCCGCCGTCGCCGCGTGGCGGGGCGTCACTTCGACCACCTTCGACCCCGGCCAGCGAGTCGAGTGGATGTTCTTCCGCGAGGGCGGTCAGACGCCGACCGTGAGTACCAACCTCTGCTGGGCCGGTGACGAGGCGTTCGCGGCCTGGGAGGTCCGCTTCAACTCGAACGGGCGCTGGTACTCGATGATCGTTCCCGAGTCCTGCGGCAACCTGGCGCTCCTCGCCGAGCAGCCGCTGCCGAAGGTGACCCTCGACCTGGACATCGGCGGCCTCTCCTGCAGCGACCGGACCTTCGACTTCCAGAGTTCCTGCGCCGACGGCGAGAGCGCCGTAACGGTCCGGATGCCGGACGGCGGCGAGCGTTCGGCGGCCTCGGGCGGCGCGTCCTTCCCGTTCACCGCCGAGGGCGACTACACGGTCACCGCGACCTGCTCCGCGATGTCGTCGCGTGGCGACCGGCTCGAGGACTCGGTCAGCAACACGATCGCCGTCGGCTGCCCGAGCTGTAGCGTGACCGCCGCGCCGGCCGAGGTCGACCTGGGCGAGTCGTCCACGTTGACGGTGGCGCCGAACGCCGGCCACGGCGCGGAGTTATCACGGGTCCTGCTCGACGGACGGCCGCTCGCGTCTCCGTACACCCGGGAGATGGCCCACGACGGCGCCGACGCCTTCACCCATACCGTGACCGTCGAGACCAGCACCGGCCAGAGCGCCCAGTGTTCGACCGGGATGAAGGTCGCACCGACGGTCACGATGTCGATCGAGCCGGACCGCGTGCTGGTCCGCCAGACGGCCGTCGTCTCGGTAGCGCCGGAGAACGGCAACGGGGCGCCGGTGACGGTCACGCTGGACGGCCAGCCGCTGGCGGAGCCCTACCGGCGCGAGGTCGTTCACGCGACCGATGGCGAGTTCACCCACACGGCGATGGTGGAGAACGCCGGCGGCAGCAATGAGGCCTCCGCGACGATGAAGGTCGATCGGCGGTGGACCCTGATGCCGACACTCAGTTCGCTGAGCGGAGACGACGTGCACATTTCGGTGCTCGGTCCGGATACGCGCGACAGGCTCAAGGCCTGCGTGGACGGAGTCGGTGTCGGGCTTAACGCCGAGTACCGGCTGAGCTATCCCGTGGGGATCACGTTCGGGGCGAACACGATCAACTGCGAGGTCGACTGGTGGCTGCATCCGGGCGGCCGGACCGGTTACGCCAGTGCGGACATCGAGATGAAGAAGTTCTTCTTCGGGCTGAACTTCCACCTGACCCGCCCCGGCAGCCGCGTCGACTGGTGGCTCGGTCCCGTGATCGCCCAGCTCGACTACAGCTCTCCCACCCTCGCGCCGACCGGGATGGACGGCGCGTCGGTGGACGCGGTCTACCGTCCCGAGTGGCCCGGCGAGACGGTTCTCGGCGCCAACATGGGGCTGAAGATCCCGTTCAAGACGGATTGTCCGGTCGGCCTGTATCTCGGAGCCTTCTGGTTCGATTCGTCGATGAAGGCGAAGAGCGCGGAGATCCGCGGGGAGGACGGGGCACTCGCGCCCGCCTTCGAGCTGCGCAAGACGCCGGTGTACGTGAGCGCTGGAATCTCGATCGAGTTCTGACGGTTTCCACCAGGGTTCGAGCGGGGAACCTGCCGTGAAGCCGACGGAACTGGAAGAAAGATACGGCGCCCGGAACTACGCGCCGCTGGACATAGTGATCGACCGCGCCGAGGGCGTTTGG
Organism: Holophagales bacterium; assembly: GCA_009845425.1. Taxonomy (GTDB): domain Bacteria; phylum Acidobacteriota; class Thermoanaerobaculia; order Multivoradales; family Multivoraceae; genus Multivorans. The sequence continues at coordinate 81,530 of VXZQ01000002.1, read as the reverse complement.
GTCTGGGACATTGACGGTCGCCGCTACCTCGACTGCCTCGCCGCCTACTCGGCGGTCAACCAGGGGCACTGCCATCCGCGGATCGTCGAGGCCCTGATCCGGCAGAGCCGGAAGGTGGCGGTCACTTCGCGGGCCTTCCACAACGCCGAACTCGGGGCGTTCTTTCGGGATGTCTGCGAACTGACCGGCTTCGAGAGGGCCTTGCCGATGAACACCGGCGCCGAGGCGGTCGAAACCGCGATCAAGCTGGCCAGAAAGTGGGCCTACACGCGCAAGGGCGTGCCTCCCGGCGAGGCCGAGATCCAGGCGTTCGCCAACAACTTCCACGGTCGCACGACGACGATCGTGGGCTTTTCGAGCGAAGCGCAGTATCGCGATGGTTTCGGTCCATTCACGCCCGGTTTCGAGCTGCTGCCTTTCGGCGACGCCTCCGCGGCGAGGGCGGCGGTGGGGCCGAACACGGCGGCCGTGCTGGTCGAGCCGATCCAGGGCGAGGGCGGCATCGTCGTGCCGCCGGACGGTTTCCTTGCCGAACTGCGCGAGGTCTGCAGCGAGCGCAACGCGCTCCTGGTCGTTGATGAGATCCAGTCCGGCCTGGGGCGTACGGGACGGATGTTCGCGCACGAGCACGACGGCATCCGGCCGGACGTGATGCTGCTCGGCAAGGCGCTCTCCGGCGGTCTGTATCCCGTGTCGGTGGTCGTGGCGGACGCGGAGATCATGGACGTGTTCCAGCCAGGCGACCACGGTTCCACTTACGGCGGCAATCCCGTGGGGGCGGCGGTGGCGCGCGCCGCGCTGGCGGTGCTGCAGGACGAGGGATTGGTCGAGAACTCGGCCCGGCTCGGCGAGCACGCCCTGGGGCGGCTGAGGGGCGTCCGCTCACCGCTGGTGCGCGAGGTCCGTGGGCGCGGACTGTGGATCGGAATCGAACTCCATGAATCCGCGGGCGGGGCCCGTCCGTATTGCGAGAAACTGGCGAGGCAGGGACTGCTGTGCAAGGAGACGCATGACCACGTCATCCGCTTCGCGCCGCCGCTGGTGATCGGACGGGAGGAACTGGACTGGGCGCTGGACCGCATCGAGAAAGTGCTGACGGCATGATGGCCGGGGCCGCGAGCCCGCCGCCGGTCGCGGCCTCGCCTCGGCCCGAGACCGCCGACGACCGGGTGCGGGCGATCCGCCGGCCCCATCGGAAGCTGCTGCGGTACTACTTTCTCTTCTCGCTGATCACCGGGCCGGCGTTCCCCGTCGTCTTCACGATCCTCTTCCTGCGCTATCGCACGCTGTCCTATCGCTTCGACGACGAAGGCGTGACGATGAGCTGGGGCGCCGTGTTCAAGCGCGAGATCAGCCTCACCTACAGCCGCATCCAGGACATCCACGTGCAGAGCAACGCGGTCGAGCGCTGGCTCGGTCTCTCGCGCCTGCTGGTTCAGACCGCGAGCGGTTCGGCGAAGGCCGAGATGAAGATCGAAGGCCTGCTCGAGCTGTCAGCGGTCCGCAACTTCATGTACAGCCGGATGCGCGGCGCCCGGACGGCCGTGCCGGCCGCCGCCGGCGCGCTTCCCGCTCCCCCTGCCGGCGACGATGCCGCCGCTCTCGCCTCGACTCTCCGGGAGATCGCCCGCGAGGTCGCGGCGATCCGGAGCGCACTGGAGCGCGGGCGATGACGACCGGCAGCAGCGAGGGCGCGCCCAGCGGCCGGATGCCGCCGGGCCTGAAGCGTCTGCTGCTCCGGCTGTTTCGCGTCGACGAGCGCCCGGAGCCGCCGCCCGGCTCACCGGAGTCCCTGCGCACCTTTCGCGCCTCGCCGCGGTTCTTCTGGTACAGCATGCTCAAGTGGGGCCTGGGACAGGCGGGCGCGCTGTTCGGCCTGGTGGTTTCAACGCTCGGCTTCCTGCCGATCGCGTTCTGGGCGGACGAGGGCTTCGAGTTCCTGGAGTTCGGACCGTGGACCGACTTCACCAGGGCGTTGGGGCCGCTTCTGTTCGTCCTGTTCTTCGTCCAGTTGGTGGGGTCTCTCGCCGTGTTGCGCCTGGGCTACGAGATGCGCTGGTACATGGTCAGCGACCGGGCCCTTCGCATCCGCTACGGCATCTACAGCGTCAGGGAGCAGACGATGACGGTCGTGAACATCCAGAACATGGCGGTCAAACGCGGGCCGTTGCAGCGCCTGTTCGGGATCGCCGACCTGGAGATCCGTACCGCCAGCGGCGGCGATTCGGACGACGACGAGGACAGCCTGAGCCTGGGCCTGTTGCAGGGCCTGGACAACGCCGAGGAATTGCGCAACCTGCTGCTGGCGTCGCTGCGGCAGAGCCGGGACGCTGGTCTGGGCGATCCCGACGACGATGCGGGTGCGGCCGACGAATCCGTTCTGGCCGCTGCCAGCCAACTGCTCGCCGAGTGCCGCGAGCTACGGGCGGCGGTCGGCCGGGCCGAGGGATGAGGCGTTACTCGGCGCCGTAGGAGTGGCGTCCCCGCGGCCGGGCGCCGCGGTTGGCTCATACTTCCGGCATGCCGGAGCTTCCCGACGTCGAGGTCTACTGCGAAGCGCTTGAGCAGCGGGTCGCGGGCCGCGAACTCGTCCGCGTCCGCCTGCGGAGTCCGTTCCTGCTGCGTTCCGTGCGCCCGCCGCTTTCCGAAGTGGAGGGGCGGACGGTCGTCTCCGTGCGCCGGGTCGGCAAGCGGATCGTCTTCGGGCTGGAGGGGGAGCTGTTCCTCGCCATCCACCTGATGATCGCCGGTCGGTTCCGCTGGGCCGGACCGTCGGCGAAGGTGCCGGGCCGCGTGGGACTGGCCGCCTTCGACTTCGGCTACGGCACGCTGCTGCTCACCGAGGCGGGGAGCAAGCGCAGGGCGGCGATGCACCTGGTCGCGGGTGAAGACGGGCTGGCTACCCTGGACCGTGGCGGGCTGGAAGTGCTGCGCGCCGGTCCGGAGGCGTTCAGGGCGCGGCTCAAGGCGGAGAACCACACGCTGAAGCGGGCGCTGATCGACCCGCGGTTGTTCAGTGGTATCGGCAACGCGTACTCCGACGAGATCCTGCATCGCGCGCGCCAGTCGCCGATGCGCTGGACCACCCGGCTCAGCGAAGAGCAGGCCGACCGGCTGTATCGGTCCGCGGTGGATGTGCTCACGGAGTGGACGGATCGTCTCAGGGCGCAGGCCGGGGGGCGGTTCCCCGCCAAGGTGACGGCGTTCCACCCGGAGATGGCTGTTCATGGCCGCTACCGCGAACCGTGCCCGCGCTGCGGTGCGCCGGTCCAGCGCATCGTCTACGCGGAGAACGAGTGCAACTACTGCGCGCGCTGCCAGACCGGCGGCCGGCTGCTCGCCGACCGGGCGCTTTCGCGCCTGCTGAAGAAGGACTGGCCGAAGACGGTCGAGGAGCTGGAGGAGCGCCTGGGCGGGAGCGCCGGGGAGCCGGCCGGCTGATGGGCGTAGCGTCCGAGTCGTCGGGGCTGACCGACTGTCACGCTCACCTCTGCGACGGCTCGTTCGCGGGCGACCTCGGCGAGGTGCTCGCGCGGGCCGGCGACGCCGGCGTCGGGGCGGTGGTCGCGGTCGGCGAGACGCGCGCTGACGCGGAGAGGAACCTCGAGTTGGCGGAGGCCTACCCGGGAGTCGTGCGACCGACCGCCGGCCTGTACCCGACCCATCTCGATCCGGCGGAGGCGGAACAGGTCGCTGACCTGATCCGCCGGGAGCGTCCGCGTCTGGCCGCCATCGGCGAGGTTGGCCTGGACCGCTGGAAGGTGCGCGACGAGCGCGACCTCGTGGTGCAGCGCGAGATCTTCGCCCTGTTCATCGACCTGTCCGTCGAACTCGATCTGCCGCTCAACGTCCACTCGCGCTCCGCCGGCCACCATGCGATCGATCTCTTGCGGGAGCGCGGCGCGACGCGTGTGCAACTCCACGCCTTCGACGGCCGCGCCGCGCGGGCCGGGCGGGCGGTGGAAGCGGGCTACTTCTTCTCCGTACCGCCTTCCGTGGTGCGTTCGCCGCAGAAGCAGAAACTCGTCCGGCGTCTGCCGCTGTCCTGCCTGCTGCTGGAGACGGACAGCCCCGTGCTGGGGCCGGATCGAGACCAGCGCAACGAACCGGCGAACGCGGTCGTGTCGCTCAGGGCCATCGCGGAGATCAAGGCCCTGCCGGTACCGGAGGTGGCGGCGGCCGTCAGAGAGAACACGGCGCGCCTCTACGGCTAGCGAACGGTGGCGATGGAGGCCGGCTCGCCGAGCCACAGCGCCGGGTCGACCCGTTCGCCCTGCCAGCGGATGCCGAAGTGCAGGTGCGGGCCGGTGGATCGTCCGGTCGAGCCGACGGTACCGATCCGGCGCCCGCGGGACACCTCGTCGCCCTGCTCGACGAACACCTCGTGCAGGTGGAAGTACATGCTGATCAGGCCGTTGCCGTGGTCGAGAAAGACCGCGTTGCCGGAGAAGAAGAACTCCCCGGCCAGCGCGACGACCGCGTCGTCGACGGCCAGGACGGGCGTGCCCTGGGGCACGGCGTAGTCGGCGCCGGTGTGGGGCGAGCGCGGTTCGCCGTTGATGATCCGCTTCGCGCCGAAGCGGCCGCCGGCCGGCATCTTCTCGAGCGGTGCGCCCAGGGGCAGGGAGAACCTCGGTGTGCCCTGCCGTCCCCACAGCTTGCCGATGAGGGCGTTTTCCCGCTGTACGCGAGCGAGGTTCTCGGGTGACAGATCCACCCGACTCCGGTCCTTGATCTCGAGTCGCTGCACCGAGTAGGGGTACTCACCGAGACCAATGTGGAGCCTTTCTCGCTGGCCATCCCGGTCGCGTTCCGCGATCACGTCGGCGGTGCGGGTCAGGCCGACCGGCACCAGGCAGCCGCGTTCTCCGCCGACCACGGTGGGTGCGAAGGCCCGGTCGCCGACCAGGCACCGTTCGATGCCTTCGCCGGGCCAGTGGACGAGGCTTCCTGGAGCAGCGGTCTGAGCAGCCAGGGGATTGGCGCCGGCGGCGGCGAGGACGGCGGTTGCGCCGAGGGCGACGATGAAACGGAACGAGTCCATGGAGCAATCATAGCCAATGGTGCATAGACGGCCCCGCCGTGCGGGCGGGCATGCCGGAAGGACGCGGTACGCTTGCCCCTTGCCGGCGAAACGACCTGCCGGCCCGGGAGGGTGCTTTGAGTCTGAGAGAGACGTACCTGGCCAGCGACGGGTTGGCGCTGGCCGAACTGCTGCGAACCGGCGAGCTGGGGCCCGGCGAGGCCGTGGAATGCGCGGCGGAGATCGCCTCCGAACTCGACCCGGAGTTGAACTCGGTCGTCTGCGCGGACTTCGAGCGGGCTGCCGCCGCGGCGCCCGAGGCCGTGGCGGCGGGTGGGCCGTTCGCGGGCGTGCCCTACCTGCTGAAGGACCTCTACGCCAACGCGGCGGGCCTGCCGCTCACGAACGGCAGCCGTCTCTTCGACGGCAACGTGCCGAACCACGATTCGGAGATGGTGAGCCGCTACCGGCGGGCGGGGCTCCTGATCGCGGGACGTACCGCTTCACCCGAGTTCGGGCTGACGACGAGTACCGAGTCCGCGGTCTTCGGGCAGACGCGCAACCCCTGGAACCTGGAGCACATCGCGGGCGGCTCCTCGGGCGGTGCTGCGGCGGCGGTGGCGGCTGGCATCGTGCCGGCTGCCCACGCCAGCGACGGCGGCGGATCGATTCGCATCCCGGCCTCGTGCTGCGGGCTCTTCGGACTCAAGCCGAGCCGCGCCCGCGTCTCGCTGGCGCCTGACGCCGGCGAGGGTTGGGCCGGTTTCTCGGTGCAGCACTGCGTGAGTCGCACCGTTCGCGACAGCGCCGCGCTTCTGGACGCGGTTGCCGGCCCGGTCGCGGGAGATCCGTACTGCGCGCCGCCGTCTGAACGGAGCTTTCTGGACGAAACCGGCCGCGAGCCGGGCAGACTGCGGATCGCGCTGGCTCTGGAAGCGTTCAACGGCGCCCCGGTCGATGAGGCGTGCGTCGCCGCGGCCCGCGGCGCGGCCGCACTCTGCGCGGGGCTCGGGCACGAAGTCGCCCATGCGGCGCCGGAGATCGACGCGACTGCTCTCGGCCTCGCGACCCGGCTGATCGTCGGCGCGAACGTGCGCGCCACGATCGCCGAGCGCTGCGAGGCCCTTGGCCGCGAGGCCCGGGACGACGAACTGGAGCCGCTGACGTGGGCGACGGCCGCCACCGGCGAGCAGAGCGACGCCGCCGCCTACGCGCGGGCGACCCGCACGGTTCACGCGGTGGGCCGCCGGTTGGCCGCGTTCTTCGACCAGGGCTTCGATGTCCTGCTGTCGCCGACGATGGCGGCGCCGCCGGCGAAGCTCGGCGTGCTGTCGCTCTCGAACCAGGGCGACGACTACATGCCGGCGTTGCTGCAGACGATCGGCTTTACCCAGTTGATGAACGTCTGCGGCAACCCCGCCGCTTCGGTGCCGCTCGGCTGGGGCGGAGCGAACGGCGGCCTGCCGATCGGCGTTCAGATCGCGGCCCCGGTGGGCGGCGAGGGAGTGCTGCTCCGGCTGGCGGCCCAGCTCGAGCGGGAGCGTCCGTGGATCGACCGGAAGCCGCCCTGCTCGGCGTGGCGGAGCGGCTAGGGATCTGTGACACCGCGGCCGACAACCCGAAAGCCGGCGAACCTTGTGGCGCCTGCGCTCCTTTTGGCCCTCGCATGGCCGGCCGCTGCCGCCGATCCGCCGTGGCAGCGACTCGAGTTCCAGGCGAAGAAGCTCTTCCTGACGGCGGACGCCGCGGTCGAGTTCGATCCCGCGGCTCAGCTCCCGCCGGACGAGCGCTGCGAAGGCAAGCCGCACATGCCCGGCTCGGCCGCGCGGATCCGGATCGAGTCCACGATGTTCGGCCGTCGTTCCGAGTCCTCTCTGTGGTTTGATCCGGACAGCCTGAAGGCCCATCTTCGCGTCCAGGAAGAACGGGGCAGCCGGAACCGCTACAAGCGGTACACGTTCTGTCACGGCAGCGTGGAGGCGGAGCGCGCGACTCCCAATCAGGGCGAAGCCGGTCTGCCCGTGGCGGAATGGACGCATCGCTATCCCCTCCATCACCCTGTTCCGCCCGGCCTCGAGACGCCGTTGTCGGAGCCTTCGGCGCTGCTGCATCTGGTCGGGCGGCTGGCGGCGCTTCCGTCCGGGGCAGGGGAGGAGAAGTCGTGGACGGTGCCGATGTTCTCGAACCGGAGGGTGCTGGCGGTGCGGATCGAGCGAGACCCGGAAACCGTGACGGCGCCCTCCCCGTTCTCGGTAGGCGGCGGCGAGGCGCCGGCGCAGTTGACGCTGGTTCGCTTCGCGATGACGCCGGAAGTGTACGGCTCCGAGGGCAGCGCGGAGGACTTCGAGCTGCTGGGGCTCGAGGGGGCGATCGAGATCGTTGCCGCGAAAGAACTCCAGGCGCCCGTGTCGATCAGCGGTCGCCTTCCGCCCGCGGGGAGGGTCACGGTCCGGCTGCGTCACGTGAAGTTGCGTTAGGGTGCCGATCGTGAGCGTTGAAGGCGCCGAGAGTGTGGATCGGGTTCGCGAGGAGTTCGTGCAACTCTGGGGCGCTCTGGGCACCTTCTGGGGTGTGCCGCCGACCACCGCGCGGGTCTTCGGCTGGCTGATGTCCCGCAGCGAGCCCGCCGATGCCCAGGAGATCATGGCCGGTCTGGAACTCAGTCGCGGTGCGGTCTCCATGGCCTGCCGGGAACTGCGCGAATGGAAGCTCATCTCACCGGAGCGCGTCGCCGGTGCACGCCGGGTGGTCTACCGGCCCGAGACCGACCTCGAGCGGGTCCTCCGCAACGTCGTCGAGATCCGCAAGCGGCGGGAATGGGACCCGATCCGTGAGAACATGCGCGACTGGATTCCGGCCCTGGAGGCCCCATCCTCTCCCGGTAAAGCAGCCTCCCCAGAGAATGCGGTGTTTCTCAGGCGCCTGCGCGCGATCGACCAGGTCATGGAGCGAGTCGACTCGATCGCGGAGTTTCTGCTCAACGGCGGCACGGTGACGGACTTCGGGCTGAAGGCCCTGCTGGGAGCGGGAGCGGTCGCCGCGCGGCTCGGCAATCTCGCCCGCCGTGAGGCGCAGTCCTTCTCGGGCAAGTCCGCCCCGCCGGCGGAGCCGGTGCCGGACCTCGACCCGGAGGAGCAGGAGAGTTGACCGTGCTCACGGATCGCCCGGCTGGACCCCTGTCGAGAAACACAGCCGTGGAAGACGACGTGCTCGGACGCCTCCGCGACCTCTGCGACGTCGGCGGGCTCCGCGACCTTGCCGCGACGATCGACGACCTGGTCGGTTTCGTCCGCGACGATCTCGCCGCGGTGGAGGAAGGGCTGGCGACGCTGTCGACAGGAGACACCCTGGTCGGCGAGGCCGGGGCCTCCCTTGTTCACCTCGGCGGCAAACGGCTGCGTCCGCTGTGCGTCGTCCTGGCGTCGCGGGTCGGGTCCGCGCGGGCTTCAGCGGTGCGCGACATCGCGGTGGCGGCCGAGCTCGTTCACAACGCCACGCTGCTGCACGACGATGTCATCGACCACGCGGACCGGCGTCGCGGGCGGCCGACGGCACGGGTCGAACTCGGCAACGCGGCCTCGATCTTCGCCGGCGACTATCTTCTGATCGAGGCTTTGAACAGGGTGCAGCGGGCCGCGGTGCCGGGCGTGATGGAGGGCCTGCTCGGGACGATCGCCGAGATGATCCGGGCCGAGTCCCTTCAGCTCGAGAACCGCGGTTCTCTCGACGCGTCCGAGGATCTCTACTTCCAGGTTGCCCGGGGCAAGTCGGCGGCGCTGTTCAGTTGGGCGTTGGGCGCCGGCGCCTTGAGCGGTGGCGCGTCGCCCGAACTCTGCCGGGCGTTGCGGGCGTATGGCGAGTCGATCGGGGTCGCGTTCCAGTTGATCGACGACCTGCTCGATCTGGTGGGACACCACAGCAACACCGGCAAGACCCTGTTCAGCGACCTCTCGGAAGGGAAGATCACGTATCCGTTGATCGTCGTGCTGAATCGTGAACCGGCGCTCGCTGACACGATCCGTGCGATAGCGGCCGAGGCGGCTCCTTCGTGGGGCGGCGATGGACTCGCCAGCCCCGGCTCGAACGGGGACGGTCCTGGGAACGGACACCCGGGTGGGGCGAACGGGGCGGGCCGGGAGCGTGAGCGCGTCCTCGAGGCGATGGTTCGGCACAACGTCGAGGCGACATGCCGCGACCTGGCCGCGAGCTACATAGACGACGGGATCGAAGAGTTGGCCGAGGTCCCCGACGGCCCTGCGCGCCGTGCCTTGACGGTTGTCGCTCGGGCGAGCGTGTTGCGGGAACGATGATTGCCCTGGCCGAGCCGCTGGCGGGCCGCGGTGACGGTTCGGGCGCGATGTTCGATCGGATCGCGGCCCGCTATGACCTGCTGAACCGCTTGAACTCCCTGGGCCTCGATCGGGCGTGGCGCCGGGTCACGGCGGAGGCCCTGGCGCCGGCCGCGGCCGCCGACCGGTCCCTGCGCGTACTGGATGTTGCGTCCGGAACCGGAGACCTGGCGATTGCGATCGCGCGGCGGTTTCCGTCGGCGGTCGTCAGGGGTGTCGACACGTCGACGGCGATGACCATGATTGGACGAGCGAAGGTGGAGCGCGCCGGCCTCGCGGAGCGCGTCACACTGACATCCGGCGACGCGCAGGAGCTTGGCTTTCCCGATCGCTCCTTCGACGCGGCGGCGATCGCGTTCGGTATCCGCAACGTCCCCGACCGGGTCCGGGCCCTGCGCGAAATGGCGAGAGTCACCCGCTCGGGGGGCCGTATCGCGGTTCTCGAGCTGAGCGAGCCGACTGCGGGCCCGCTGGCCGTGCTCGCCCGCTTCCACATCCGTGTCCTCGTGCCACTGATAGGGACCCTTCTGGCCGGGAGCGCCGAGTACAGGTATCTGCGACGGTCGATCCGCGCCTTCCCGTCGCCGGACGAGTTCGCTCGGACGATGGCCGCCGCCGGCCTGGAGCCGGTCGAAACGCGGCCTCTGACGTTTGGCGTATGCAACCTGTTCCTGGCCAGTCCGGTTGTCGGGAATGCCACGGGAGGTGCCGGTTCGTGACTTCTCCGGCGGTCAGGCCACGTTCGGGTCGGGAGACGCGGGCTCCGCGGCCCGGCCTCCTGACCGTTGCCGCCGAGGCGCCGGCCGTAGCTCCCGAGGAGTTCCTCCGGCGGGCTTCGCGGAGGTTTCGCGAGCTCGGTCCGGTGGGCCACCTGTGGTCGCCGTCCGGCGGCATGCAGTGCGCCGGCTGGGGCGTGGCCCGGCGTTTCGAGATCGCCGGCGGCGTCACGCTCGACCAGATTGCGGTACGGGCGTCCGATCTGTTTCGCGGACTGGCCGGCGGGGGCGAGTTGCCGCTGCGGCTCTTCGGCGGCCTCGCCTTCGATCCCGGACCGGACGGCGCCGGCTCCGGGGCGTCCGATTGGAACGAGTTCGGCTCCGGTAGCTTCGTCCTGCCGCGGCTGGGATACGTTGCCGACGGGGACGCCGGACATCTCTACGCGGTCATCGACGCGACCGCGGTCGCGGAAGCGCCGCAGTGGCAGCGACGTCTGCGGCGCCTGGCCGAAGACCTCGACCTGACGGGCGGCTTCGGGAGCGGCGCCAACGGCAACGGACACCTGGGAGAGCTGCCGGAGGCGGTCAACTCCCGGGAGGCCCTGCCGGGAATTCTGCGGAGCCTCGATCGCCCGGCCGCTTCGGAGTGGCTCCAGCGGGTGGAGGAGCTTCGTGGGGAGGTGCTCTCTGAACGGCTGCAGAAGGTCGTCGCGGCGCGCGCCGTCGAGCTCGACCTCGACCGGCCGTTCGGCATCGACGACCTTGCCCGCATCGCCGGGCGCCTGCGGCACAGCATGCCCACCTGCACTTTCTTCGCCTTTCTGCGCGGCGGCTCGATCTTCTTCGGTGCGACGCCGGAGCTGCTGGTCCGTCGCCGGGGTCGCCGGATCGAGACGCAGGCGCTGGCCGGTTCGATTGCGAGCAACCCGTCACCGGCGCGGCGCCGCAAGTTGGAGCGGCGTCTGTTGGAGAGCCGGAAGGACAGGCTGGAGCACGACGTCGTCGTGCGTTACCTGGTCGAGCGCCTCGACCAGAGCTGCGGGGCGGTGGCGCCCCCCGACCCTCCGGAAGTCCGGGTCTTGCCGAACGTGATGCACCTGGAGACGCCGATTCGCGCCGCCCTGCCGGAGACCGTCGAGCCACCGCACGTGCTGGGGCTGGTCCGGGCGCTTCACCCGACCCCTGCGGTCGCCGGTAGACCGACGGCTCTCGCCCTGGCTGCGATCCGGCGCAGCGAAGACCGGGATCGGGGCTGGTACGCGGGTCCGGTCGGGTGGTTCGATGGCAGGGGCGATGGCGAGTTCTCGGTCGCTCTCCGTTCCTGTCTCGCGACCCGGCGTCGAGGTCTGCTCTACTCGGGCAACGGCATCGTCGCCGACTCCGATCCGGCGCGCGAGCTGGCTGAGACGAACCTCAAGCTGGACGCGATCCTCGGAGCATGGGGTTAGCGGGAGCCGCCGCGGGCGAGGCGCAGTTTCAGCGTGCGCGGCTCTTGGTCGGCGCCCTGATGCGCGCCGGCGTCCGGCGGGCGGTCACGAGCCCGGGTTCCCGCTCGACGCCGCTGGTGCTGGCGGCGCTCGACGCCGCGGCCGCCGGCCTGGACGTCGCCAGCATCATCGACGAACGGGCGGCCGGGTTCTTCGCGCTCGGGCAGGCACGGGCCACGGGCATGCCGACGGTCCTGATCTGCACCTCGGGGACGGCGCCGGCGCACTACCTGCCGGCGATGATGGAAGCCCGCGAGGCCGGTGTTCCCCTGATCGCCCTGACCGCCGACCGGCCGATCGAGTTGATGGACTGCGCCGCGCCCCAGACCACGGACCAGACGAAGCTCTTCGGCTCGTTCGTGAACCACTTCGCGGAAGTCGATCTCGCGGGTCCGGTCGATCCGCTGAGCCTGCGGGCGATCCGGCGAACCGCCGCTCAGGCCGTCTTCCGTTCCCGTTGGCCGCGGCCGGCCGCGGTGCACGTGAACGTACGGGCGCGCAAGCCGCTCGAGCCGGAGGCGGGTGCCGGAGACGGTTCGCTCGCGGCGGCGGTTGACGCTCTGCTTCGTGAGCCCATCGAGGCGGCTGTACCGGCGGCGCAGCCGGATCCGGCGGCGCTAGACCGGGCGGCGGCGCTATGCCGGCAAGCGGCGCGTGGCCTGATCGTTGCCGGTCCCTTGCCCCTGCCGCCGCCGCCGGCTCGTGAGGCCGCCGCCGACGCCTTCGGCCTCGCGGCGCTTGCTCGGAGGACCGGCTTTCCGCTACTCGCCGAGGCGACCAGCCAGAGCCGTTTCGTGGAAGGGAGCGCTGCCGGCGAGGCATCCTGTCTCGCCGATTGCCTGGGTACCGCCTGGACGGCGGACGGTGGGAACACTCTGCCGGTCCCGGACCTCATCCTGCAGGTAGGAGCGTCGCCGGTGTCAGCCGGGACGCAGCGCCTCCTGGAAGCCTGCGGTGCGCCGCAGGTCGTGGTCTCGGATGGACCGTGGACCGATCCGGCCGGACTTGGTTCGGCTTTCCTGTTGGGAGATGTCGGGAGCACTGTCGCCGGACTGTGCTCCGCTCTGGAGTCAGCTTCGCCTGCGGCGGGAGTGGCTACCTGGCGCCGGGATGTGCTGGACCTCTGCTGTCGCTTCCAGGGAGCGGTCGCGAACCTGGTTGCCGGGTCCAGACCGGGAGCATTCCACGACGGTGAAGTCACTCGCCGCGCGGCCTTGGCGACACCCTCGGGCGCGCTCCTGATGCTGGGGAACAGTCTTCCCGTCCGTCTCGTCGAGACCTGGGTGGGGCAGCTCGGGCACCGCGTCTGGGTAGCCAGCCAGCGTGGGCTGGGTGGGATCGACGGCCTGATTGCGGGCTTCCTGGGATCGCTTTCGACCGGTGAATTCCCGGCTGGAGTGCTGGTCGTCGGCGATGTCAGCCTCCTGCACGATCTCGACGGTCTGACGGCGGCCTCCGAGTACCGGGACGGGCCGCCGGCGGTGATCGTCGTGATCGACAACAGGGGCGGTCGGATCTTCGAGCGGCTTCCCATTGCATCGTCCGAGGTGTTCCGGAGCCCGGAGGGACGGCACTGGGTCACTCCCCACCGGGTCGACTTCCCGGGTCTGGCGCAGGCGTTCGGCCTACCTTGCGATCGTGTCGACACGGCGCCTGCGCTCGAACGCGGCTTCGCGGCGGCGCTGGGCCGCCGCGGTGTCTCGCTTGTTGTTGCCCGGACGGTGCCGGGGGCGCTCGCTCAGGGCGAGAAAGCGCTGAGTCGGGCGATGGCTGCGTTCCCTGGTTCCTGATGACGACGGCTGTTCTGATCCACGGATTCTCCGGTAGTTCGGAGAGCTGGCGCAGTGTCCGTGCCCGGCTCCACATGCCGAGCTGCGCGCCCGTGGTGTACGGCCATCGTGGGGCAGGTCCGACGGTTCCGGTCGCACCTGCTGGCACCTCCTTCGATGCGGAGGTGGATCGATTGGCGTCGGTGGTCGCCGAGACCGCGCCGGCTCCGCGCTATCTGTCCGGCTACTCCCTGGGCGGGCGCCTGGCGTTGGGCCTGCTGGTGCGGCATGCGGATCTGTTCGCGGGCGCCGCCCTGATCGGTGCCAACCCGGGCATTGGCGACGACCGCGAGCGGGCCGAGCGTCGCAAGGCGGACGGGACGTGGGCGCGCCTGATCGAAGAACGAGGCCTGTCGGCGTTCGACCGTGAGTGGTCGAGGCTGGCTCTGTTCGCGAGTCAGACCCGGCTTGCCTCCGAGGCACTTGAGGAGCAGAGGAGGATTCGCCTTGGTCACAGCCGGGTCGCTCTCGCTTCGGCGATGAGGACACTCAGTCTAGGCGCGATGCCGGACTTCCGACCTTTCCTGTCCGCGATCTGCTGCCCGATCGAGCTGATCGCCGGTAGTTTGGATACGAAGTTCAGTGCCCTGGCGCGCCAGATGGCCGGACTCCTGCCGGCCGCCACGGTCCATATCGTCGACGGAGTCGGCCACAACGTTCCCCTGGAGGCGCCTGCCCGCTTGGCTCGGCTTCTGAACAGATCCCTGGAACGAACCGTCGCGCAACAACCAGGGGACGGGCGCCTCATCCACCGCATGGACGAGGACTTCGACGACTACTCTTGACGCGCGCCCGTGACAACCCGTTCCGGTGATGGCGGCCGTTGTAGTGTCGCCGATCGAAGGAGGCGTGGGGGGATGAGCGGAGAATCGCACCAGGAATGGCGGCGTGGCGGTGACTACACGGACATCCGCTACGAGAAGTCCTATGTCGACGGTGAGCCGGAGGGGATCGCCAAGATCACGATCAACCGGCCGGAGGTGCGCAACGCGTTCCGGCCGCTGACCGTCCAGGAGATGAGCGCGGCCGTGGACGTGGCCCGCGATGACGGGGAGGTCGGCGCGGTGATCCTCACCGGCGAAGGGCGAAGCGCCTTCTGTTCGGGCGGCGATCAGCGCATCCGGGGCGACGCCGGCTACGTCGGCGACGACGGCGTGCCGCGCCTGAACGTCCTCGACCTGCAACGTCAGATCCGCACGTTGCCGAAGCCGGTCGTGGCGATGGTCGCCGGCTACGCGATCGGTGGCGGCCACGTGCTGCACATGGTCTGCGACCTGACGATCGCCGCCGACAACGCCCGCTTCGGCCAGACCGGGCCGCGGGTCGGCAGCTTCGACGGCGGCTACGGTGCCTCGTACATGGCGCGGATCGTGGGCCAGAAGAAGGCGCGGGAGATCTGGTTCCTGTGCCGCCAGTACAACGCCCGGCAGGCGCTGGACATGGGTCTGGTCAACACGGTCGTGCCTCTCGAGCGCCTCGAGCAGGAAACCCTCCAGTGGTGCCGGGAGATGCTGGCCAACAGCCCGATGGCGCTCCGCTGCCTGAAGGCGGCGATGAACGCGGACTGCGACGGCCAGGCCGGCCTCCAGGAGCTGGCGGGGAACGCGACTCTGCTCTTCTACATGACGCAGGAAGGGCAGGAGGGCCGGCAGGCGTTCCTGGAGAAGCGGAAGCCGGACTTCTCGAAGTTCCAGCGCTACCCATGAGCCCGGGCGTCCCGGGCCCGGCTTGCCCGGCCGCCGGAGATGACCGGCCGGGCAAGCTGGCCGCCTGGTTCGAGGCAGTTCGACCGAAGACGCTCTGGGCCGGCGTCACGCCGGTGCTCGTGGGGACCGCGTGCGCCGTTTCGGTGGGCGGTTCTCGCCTGGGTCCGGCGCTGGCTGCGCTGGGGACGGCGCTCGGTCTTCAGATCGGCACGAACCTGTCGAACGACGTACTCGACTTCGACCGCGGCGCCGACACGGAGAAGCGCGTCGGTCCACGGCGAGCGGTCCAGTCCGGCCTGCTCAGTCGCGGCGCGGTCTGGGGCGGCGCCTGGTGTGCGTTCGGAGCGGCCGTGCTTTGCGGCCTCTACCTGGCATCGGTTGCCGGCTGGCCCGTGCTCGCGGTGGGCGGCCTCGCGATTGCCTCCGGTCTGCTCTACACCGCCGGTCCCTGGCCACTCGCCTACGTCGGCCTGGGCGACGTGTTCGTGCTGCTCTTCTTCGGTTTCGCGGCGGTTGTCGGGACGACGTGGGTACAGGCGCTCTCCGCGCCGCCTTCGGCCTGGTGGGCCGGCCTTGCCGTGGGCTCGCTGTCCGTTGCGATTCTCGTCACGAACAACCTCCGCGATCAGGAAACGGACGCGGCAGCCGGGAAACGCACCCTGATCGTGCGGTTTGGCCGCCGCTTCGGTCTCATCGAGTACGCGGCCTTCCTTAGTGTGGCCTTCCTCGCCGTCCTGCCGATGGTGGCGGTCCTCGGTCCGTGGCCCATGCTGTCGTGGCTTGCCCTGCCGTTCGCGGTCGCCGTGCTGCGGTCCGTATGGCGCGGCGAGGGGGCGGCCCTCAACCGGACCCTGGCGGCGACCGCGCGCCTGCTCCTCCTGTTCGGCGTGCTCCTGTCGATCGGCATCGTCCTGGGGGCGCGGTCCTGAAGGGCGCGCTCTCGGTTCGAGCGGCGGAGCGTGAAGCGCGCGGGCCGGCGTTGGTCGATGGTGGCCGCGAGGTCGGTTGGGGTGAGCTTGCCGAGCGCGTGGATCGGACGCGGGACGCGTTGCGGCCGCGGCTCGATGGCGTGACCGCGCCGGTCGTCGCCGTCGTCGGCGGCGCGGGGCCCGAGGCGGTCGTCACGCTGCTCGCGGTGCTGGAGGGCCGGGTGTCGTTCGTGCTGATCCACCCGCGGTGGACCCGCGCCGAACGCGACCGGGCGATCGCGATGGCCGGGGCGTGCGTTTGTGTCGAGAGTGGCGGAGCTTTGGCTGCGCCGCCGGCGGCCGCCGGGGTTGGCAATCCGAGCGTCGGGCCGGGCGCGGCCATCGTCTTCACTTCCGGCACGACGGGTCAGCCGCGGGGTGCCGTGCTCAGCCGGGCGGCACTGCGCGCATCGGCGCGCGCGCACGGGCGGGCCATGGGTTGGCGCGCCGACGACCGCTGGCTTCTGAGCCTGCCCACGGCTCACGTCGGCGGCCTGATGGTTGTGATCCGTTGTCTCCAGGCGCGACGGGCGGTGGTCGTGGGTGGGCGTGGGGCGTCCGGGAACTTCGACGCGGACGAGACCCTCCGGGTCGTCGAACGCGACCGGGTGACCCTCCTGTCCGTCGTGCCGACGATGCTCGCGCGCCTGCTTCAGACGACCAGGCGCCCGCCGCCGAGCCTTCGGGCCGTGCTCGTGGGGGGCGCCGGCGCTCCCGAGGTGCTGATGGAGCGGGCAAGGGAAGGCGGCTGGCCGGTGTTCGCGACCTACGGGCTGACGGAGGCCTGTTCGCAGGTCGCCACGGAGCGGTGGGACGAGACGCCGGGAGGCGTGGGTGAGCCGCTGCCCGGGGTCGAGGTTCGCGTTGCGGCTCCGGACGGGTCGGCCGGCACGATTCAGGTGCGGGGCGACGCGCTGTTCGACGGCTATCTGGGCGCGGAACCGGGCGCGCCGCTTGAACGTCCCTTCGAGGCGGATGGCTGGTTTGATACGGGCGACCTGGGCTCGATCGACGAGGACGGCCGACTCCGGGTCGTGGGTCGCCGCTCTGACCGGATCGTGAGCGGCGGCGAGAACGTCGATCCGGCGGAAGTCGAAGCGGCCGTCGTGGAGTGGCCCGGGGCGGCGGAGGCCTGCGTCGTCGGTCTGGAGGACGAGGAGTGGGGCGAACGGGTGGGTGCCGTCCTGGTTCCGGCCGCCGGGTTCGAGGCGCTCGGCGGGCTGGCCGGACTCGGGCGGCACCTTGGTGGACGTCTCGCCGGGTTCAAGCGCCCGCGGTGCTGGAGCGTCGTGGATCGTCTACCCGTGGCCGCCTCGGGCAAGGTGGACCGCATTGCGTGCGCTCGACTCCTGATCGAGTCACCGACCCCGCGGGTGGGGGAGGCCGGACGGTGACCGTCGACGCCGCGGTGGCGGAGTTCCGGGACCGGCTCGACCTCGAGCAGCGGCTCCGACCCTTCGAGCCGCTTCGCTATCGGGCGAGCGACGCGGGGACCAGAGCCGTTCACCTGGACGACTTCGCGGCGATTCCGTTCCTGGACGGCGTGAGCGGCGTCGAGCACTACCAGCACCGGGCCCGGCTGCGAGCGCGGGGAGGCGACGTCTATGTCGCCTCGACGCCCGCGTCGGCCGGCTACGAGCGCTACTGCCGGGAAGTCCTCGGCCTCGGGGCGGTGGAACTCCTGGCCGTCGACCCCGCCGGCGACCGGCTTGCGATCGCCCGGGCCTGCATGGAGAACCGCCCGCTTCTGGACCGGCTGGGAGCGCTTGCCCGCCGTGGCGGCCTCGTCGTCGAACCCTTCCTCGGTACCGAGGCGATCTGGGAGCTCGCGGCGGCCGTTGCCGCCGAGACCGGCGCCCGGGTGCGGGTGCTGGCGCCGCCGCCGCCGGTGACCTGGATCGCCAACGACAAGGCGAACTTCGAGGACCTCGTCACCGCTGTCCTCGGTCCCGGCTTCCTGCCCGGGAGCCGCCGGTCGGCCTCGGCGGAAGCGCTGGCCCGGGCGCTGCTCGAACTCTCGGAAGCGGGTCCGTCCGTGGCGCTCAAGCGGTTGCGCTGCGCTTCGGCGATGGGCAACGAGGTGTTCGAGTCCGCGGCGCTCCGTCGCTTCGGATTCCCGGGCGTCCTGGAGATCGTTCGGGGCTTCCTCGAGAGGACCGGCTGGGAGGGCGACGAGGACGTGCTCGCGGTGTGCTGGGAAGCGGCGACATCGTCGCCTTCGACGCAGTGGTGGCTGCCGCCGCCCGGTGGCGGTGAGCCGATTCTCAGCGGCGTCTACGAGCAGATCCTGGCCGGGGACGAGGGCGTCTTCGTCGGCAGCCGGCCGAGCAGCCTGACAGCGGAGGTGGAGGAGCGGATCGTGTCGCAGTCAGGACAGCTAGCGGTCGCCCTGCAACGCCTGGGCTACGTCGGCCGCTGTTCGTTCGACCACCTGGTGCTGCCGGACGGCCGGGTCGTGTTCACGGAGTGCAACGGACGTTGGGGCGGCACCAGCACCCCGATGAACCTCGTCGATCGCCTCTCCCCGGCCGCCCGCCCGCCGTACCAGGCGCAGGCCTTCGTTCACCCGGAACTCAGAGGGACTACGTTCCATCAGCTCCTGGCCCGGTTCGGCGACACCGTGCTTGACCGGGGCTCGGAGGCTGGCCGGTTCCTGCTCTACAACGTGGGACCGCTGAAGCAGTTCGGCAAGTTCGATGTCGTGGCGCTGGGCTCGAGCCGCTCCCACGTCGACGAGCTGATGACTGTGGAGCTGCCGCGCCTCCTCGGGGTGTCCTGACCGCCGCCCCGCGGCGTCAGACAGGGGCGTCGTCGTCGCGGAGGCTGCGGTCGAGCGCCTCGCTCATCTGGCGCAGGCGCTCCGCTTCGGCGGGTGACAGCACGCCGCCGTCCTGGCAGGCCTCGATCGTCGAGGTCATCTCGTTCAACCGGTCGAGCGCCTCGTCGGACGCACCGCGCCGCTCCGGCGACGCGTGAGCCGCCGCGAACAGCAGTGTCGACAGCGTCAGGGCAAGCCGGCGCAGACGCTGCCGCGGCGGCGCCGGGGCGGACTCCGGCTCGGCGGTCGCGTCGTAAACATCCGCCAGCAGGATGCGGGAGATCGCGTATGCGTCCTTCATCTTCCTGGTTGCCTCTTCCCGGTCCGGCGCCCCATCCGGTTCGGGAGTCTTCATTGGTTACAACGAACGGGAAGCCCGGTTGGTTTCCGGGTTTCGAGTTCGACTCTAGCGGCAGGCCGCTACCAGTGGACTGGCCGGCTGTCGGACTGAACTTCCTGTACGACCCGGCGGTCATCGAGGCGCACTGCCGTCAGCCGACCGCCCCAGACGCAGCCGGTGTCAAGGGCAATGAAATCGGGCTCGAGCTGCAGTCCGAGGGCGGCCCAGTGGCCGCAGACGATCGTGTGTTCAGGACAACTGCGGGGGCCGGCGCGGAACCAGGGCCTGAGTCCCGGGGGAGCGTCCTCAGGCGGGCCGCTGTAGTCGTGGGCCTCGCCCTTCCTGTCGAGCATCCGCATGCGAGTGAAAGTCACCAGCGACCCCTTGTTGCGGCGTTGAAACAGGCGCGTCGCCTTCGGGCCCTGGAGCTTCCGTTCGAGCCGCCTGCCCTCCTTGGTGACGTCCTCCGGCGCCCACCCCGGCCGCAGGCCCGCGTGGACCAGCACGTAGTCGCGGCCGGCTATCCGTTCGAAGTGGACGAAGGGCCGCCGGCGCAGCCAGTCGACCAGCTCGCGTGCGTCCGCCGCTTCCAGAACCTTCGCGAGTGTGTCTCGGGGTCTTTCGCCGGCGACCCCAAGGTGGCGGGCGATCAGGTGCAGGTCGTGGTTGCCGAGCACGACCCGGAAGCGGTCACTCATCTCGGCATCCAACGCTCGCGCCCATCGGAGCGTCTCGTGCGAACGCGGCCCTCTGTTGACGAGATCGCCGACCATCCAGAGGCGGTCCCTTCGGACGTCGAACTCCATCCGGTCGAGCAGCGCCTGCAGCGTCCGGAAGCAGCCGTGGACGTCGCCGATCGCCCAGGTCGCCACCGGATTCCCTGAACGCCGACGGCGCTAGTCGACGATGGCCTGGTAGGTCAGGCTCTGAAGATCCTGCCGGATGTTCAGGTGGGTGTAGGGCCGGACCTGGGTCATCAGGATGCCGATCAGTTCCTCTTCGGGATCGACCCAGAAGACGGTGCAGAACGCGCCGCCCCAGGAGTAGGAGCCGACCGACGCCGGCATCGCCGAGGCGCCCTTGTCGGTCACCACGCTGTAGCCGAGGCCGAAACTGTAGCCGGGACCGCGCAGCCAGAGGCCGTGATCGCCGGTGTGGTTCGACGTCATCAGTTCGACCGTCTTGCGGCCGAGGATGCGCGCGCCGTCCAACTCGCCGCCGTTCAGCATCATCTGGTGGAAGCGGTAGTAGTCGGCCGCGGTGGAGACGAGGCCGCCGGAGCCGCTGAAGTACCTGTGGGGCTCGCGCACGTGCCGGGCGTTCACGTCCGGCGCCTCGGTGAGGACGATCCCGCCGTCCTCGCCCGGCCGGTAGAGCGCGGCGAAGCGGCCGACCTTCGACTCGGGCAGGTAGAAGTACGTGTCGACCATGCCCAGCGGCTCGAAGATGCGCTCCCTCAGGTACTCGTCCAGGGTCTGGCCGGACAGCACCTCGACCATCCGCCCGACGACATCGACCGACGGGCCATACTGCCAGGCGTCGCCGGGGTGGAACTCGAGCGGCAGCTCGGCGAGGGCGGTGACAAAGTCGCCGACCGTCCACTCGGGGTCCCGGTCGTTGCGCAGCTTCGCGTACTCGGCGCCGAGCAGCCCGCGGTAGCTGTTCGCGAAGCCGGCCGTGTGAGTCAGGATGTGCTGGACCGTGATCGGCCGCGCGGCCTGGATGAGCTTGTAGGGGGCGCCCAGGTACTCGTCGGCGTCGGGCACGGTCGCGACCTGCATTTCGGCGAACTCGGGCAGGTACTTCGCGATCGGATCGCGAAGCTGGAACCGGCCCTCTTCGTACAGGGTCATCAGCGCGACGGAAGCGATCGGTTTCGTCATAGAGGCGATCCGGAAGATCGTGTCCCGGGTCATCGGGACGCCTTCCTCGGACCAGCGTTCGCCCTGGGCCTTGAAGTGGACGACCTTTCCGCGTCGCGCGACCAGGGTCACCGTGCCGGCGACCTGCCGGCGGTCGATGTAGGCGCCGATCGCCTGGGATAGGCGCTCGAGCCGCTCGCTCGACATGCCGGCGCTCTCCGGTGCGGCGATCGGCAGCGGAGATGCCGCCGTCTGGTCGGCCGCCGCGGTCGGCGGGGCGGCCGCTGCGGTGCCGGCGAACAGGCCGCCGAGGAGGAACGCGGCGGCGGACAGCATCAGGACACGGTCACGTTGGTCGGGGTTCATGGGGGCGCCTCCCTGAGAGTGTGGCGGTGGTCTTCGGTTGCTTGGTGGTTTGGGGTCGCGCGCTGGTCATCGTCTCGCTCTGGGCGTCAGCGTCGTCGTGTGACGTTGGCCGTCGCGCACGTAGACGACCTCGATCGGTTCGTCGATCTTCACGGCATCGAGGGCGTAGGTGTAGTCGTAGATGTTGGCGATCGTCTGGCCGGCGAACTCGACAACGACGTCGCCGGCCTGAAGACCGGCATCCGCGGCCGGACCGCCCTCCATCACGCCCCCCAGCAGCAGGCCTTCCACTTCGCTCGCGTAGTCGGGAATCGTTCCGGTGTAGGCGCGCACGGTGTCGCGGCTTCCGCCCTGCTGGAGGGTCCGCTCGACCTTTACGAACTCGAGCGGCTCGGCCTGGTTCGCGGCGCGGCGCGTCAGCAGGGCGGCGAAGCGGGCCACGCGCTCCAGGTCGTCGTAGTTGATGCGATCCGCCGTGTCGGTGGGCCGGTGGTAGTCCTCGTGGGATCCGCTGAACAGGTTGACGGTTGGAACGCCGGCATTGTTGAAGCTCGACGTGTCGGTCGGCAGGTACGGGTCGGTCTGCACGCCGAGATCGAAGCCCACCGGGACGTTGGCGGCCTCGACCAGCCCCGTCCAGTCGGGACTCGAGCCGACCGCCTGGACGGTCAGCCGGTTGTCGCGGACCCGGCCGACCATGTCCAGGTTGACGTAAGCGGCGATCTGATCGACCGGTATGACGGCGTCGTCGACGAAGTCCGCCGAGCCCAGCAGCCCCAATTCCTCGCCAGACCAGAAGGCGAGCGCGATGTTCCGGTCGTGGCCCAGCTCGCCCAACTGGCGCGCGGCTTCGAGCACCGCCGCCGTGCCCGAGGCGTTGTCGTCGGCGCCGAGGTGAATGGCGTCCTTCTCGTCCGGCCGCGCCAGCGAGTTGCCGCCGCGGCCCCGGCCGAGGTGGTCGTAGTGGGCGCCGACGACGACCCACGGCCTGGCGAGGCTTTCCGCCTTGCCGCCGGGCAGGACGGCGACCACGTTCCGCGCCGTGCTGCGCTCCCGCTCGATCTCCGTCTTCAGGGTGACGCGGACGCCGGGAAGCTCGAAACCCGCGTTGTGCGGGTTGCCGCCGTCGAAGCTCTTCTGGATCTCCTCGAGTTCGCGGCCCGTGCCGGCGAACAGCGCGTTCGCTGCGTCTCCGCCGATGCTGGCGGCGGCGACGCCGGAGCCGGCCGCCGCGGTGTCGAATGCCATGGGGATCGTCTCACCGGCGTTGGGCGAGCGCGGCCCGGTCAGGACGAGGAGCCCCACGGCGCCCTCCTCACGCGCGGTCAGTGCCTTGTAGCGGAGTCCCGAGTAGCGGTTGAGGATGGCCCGCGCCTCGCCTTCGAGATCCTCGGGAACGTAGCGCAGCACGACGGCGATCTTGCCGCTGACGTCGAGCGTGGCGTAGCTGTCGTAGCCGAAGTCCTGGGAGTCCGGCACCCGAATGCCGTAGCCGGCGAACACCGCCTCGCCCTTGACCTCCGTCGAGTCGGAGAAGCCCAGGGCCTGGATCTGTGTCTGGTCGCTGAACGCGGCGGCGCCGTCCTCCGTCTCGATGCGGATCGTCGAGCCCGTGTCCCGAGTGCCGGACGTGAACTCGAAGTCGAGCAGCAGGTCGTCCTCGCCGGGAAGCGGCTCGGCGCCGAGCGCGACGAGCTGCTCAGACAGGTACGCGGCGGCTCGTCGCTCGCCTTCCGTGCCGGTCAGCCGGCCGCCGAACTCGGGTGACGCGAGAGTGGTCACGTGGCTTTCGAGCGCGGATCGCGGATCTGCCGGCGGGGCGGAGGCTTCGCGGTCCGGCGAGGCGGCGAGAGCCGCGAGCGCAGCCTCATGGTTCCAGTCGGCGATGTAGAGCTGGCCGCCGTCGCCCCCGTGGCGGCTGGAGGTCCAGACGAGCTGGCGGCCGTCCGGTGACGGTACGGGCAGACCGTCGAAACGGTCCGTGTAGGTGACTCTGACCGGTTCTTTCGTGCCTTCCGTGTCGATGATGAAGACCTCGAAGTTCTCGAACCCGAGCTTGTTCGAGGCGAAGAGGATGTAGTCGCCCGAGGGGTGCTGGTACGGGGCCCAGCTCATCGCGCCGAAGTCCGTCAACTGTCGCTGGTCTGACCCGTCGGGGTTCATGGACCAGACGTCGGCGATCAGGCCGTCCTCGCTGAAGCGTCGCCAGACGATGCGGGAACCGTCGGCGAAGAAGAACGGACCGCCGTCGTATCCGGGCACGTTCGTGAGCCGGGTCTGCTCGCTGCCGTCGGCGCGCATGACGTAGATCTCGCCGAAGTAGGCGGGGTCGACTTCGAGCAGGTTCGATTCGCGGTCGGAGAGTTCCCGGTTGAAGGCGTCTCGCGTGGAGGCGAAGACGATCCACTCGCCGTCCGGAGAGTAGGCGCCTTCGGCGTCGTAGCCGCGCGCGTCGGTCAGGCGACGCGGCTCGCCGCCGGCCATCGACACGGTGTAGATGTCCATCTCCGGGTCGTAGTCCCAGGCGTAGCGGCGTTCCTGGCCCGAGGCGCGGAAGTCGAGCTCCTGCTGCTGGAGTTCGGCGGAGCGCGGGTCGTGGTGGGTCGACCCGAACAGGATCTCCGAGCCGTCCGGACGAATGAAGGCGCAGGTCGTCTTGCCGATTCCGGTCGAGACTTCCCGGGTGTCGCCGGTGGCCAGATCGAGCAGGTAGATCTGGTAGAACGGATTCTCGGGCCGCCGCTCGCTCTGGAACACGAGGAGCCGGCCGTCACTGGAGAAGTAGCCCTCGCCCGAGCGCTTGCCCTCGTAGATCAGGCGCCGGGTTCGTTCCAGGAAGGTGCTCTCGTCGAGGGCGCCGTCCTCGGCGTGGACAGTCGTCGGTGCGGCCGGGAGCGTCAGGAGTGCGACTGCCCAGACGGCAGCCAGATGTGTGGTGTTGGGAGTCTGCATGAGCGGCTGCCGAGGCTAGCACTGGGCACCCGGTGCTAGCCTGCCGGCCGATGTGGGGCGGTTTGCCGATCTCGACCTGGTTGTTGCTCGCGGTGTCGGTCGGTGCCGGGCCCGCTCTGGTCCTGCTGCGGTGGTGGTCTGAGCAGCGCCGCCGCGCTCGTGGGTCCGCGCGGAGCGGTGCCGCATGACGGCGAGCGCCCTGGTCCTCGTCCCCTTGGGCCTCTACATGCTGGTCCTGATCGGGCTTGGCCTGTGGGGCCGGCGCGAGGGAGGGAGCCTGGAGGGCTACTACGTCGCCGGCAAGAAACTGCCCTCCTGGGTCATCGCCTTCAGTTCGAACGCCACCGGCGAGAGCGGCTGGCTGCTGCTCGGGCTGACCGGCATGGGCTACGCGGTCGGATTCCACGCGCTCTGGGTCGTCTTCGGCGAGGTGATGGGCGTCGCGATCGCCTGGACCCTCGTTTCGCGGCCGTTCAAGGAGTACACCGACCGTTACCGGGCGATCACCGTTCCCGACTACCTGGAGGAACGGTTCCGCGACCGCCGGCAACTGCTGCGGAAGCTGAGCATCGCGATCATCCTGTCGATGGTCGCGGTCTACTGCTGCGCGCAACTGGTCGCGACGGGCAAGGCGTTCTCGTCCTTCCTCGGCTTCAGCTACGTCACCGGCGTGTTTCTGGGCGCGGGCGTCACGATCGTCTACACGGCGGTCGGCGGCTTCAAGGCGGTGGCCTACTCGGACCTGGTGCAGGGCCTGCTCATGGTGGGCGGGCTCGTCATGCTCCCGATCGTCGGCATCGCGGCCGCTGGCGGCTGGAACGAGGTGATCGGGGCGCTCGAGACGGCCGATCCCAACCTGCTGCGCGCGATGGGCAGCCACGGCGCGACCTGGGCCGGCGTGCTGTCAGCAGCGAGCTTCGCCGGCATCGGGCTCGCCTTCCTGGGCGTGCCGCAACTCCTGACCCGGTTCATGTCCGCGGCTTCGGGCCGCGAACTGGTGCGCGGCGGCCGGGTGGCGGTCGTGTGCATGGTGCTGTTCGACATCGGCGCGGTGTTCACCGGGATCGCCGGTCGGGCCTTGTTCCCGCTGCTGGACGATTCCGAAACCGTGATGCCGACCATGAGCGCGGAGCTGTTTCCGGCCCTCTTCACCGGCATCTTCCTCGTCATCGTCCTGGGCGCGATCATGTCGACCGTCGATTCCCTGTTGATCCTCGCCTCGTCGGCCGTTGTCAGGGACTTCGGGCAGAAGATTCTCGGCGCGGCGCGCGGTGACGGTCGCTTGTCGCGCTACGGCAAGTTCGTCACCGCGCTCGTGGGTCTGGTGGCCATTCCCTTCGCCCTGTTCGAACCGCCGCTGCTGTTCTGGTTCATGCTGTTCGCCTGGTCGGGGCTGGGCGGCGCCTTCGTTCCGGTCATCCTCTGTTCCCTCTTCTGGAAGCGGACGACGTTGCCGGGTGCGCTGGCCGGGATGGCGGCGGGCTTCGCGGTGACGGTGGCCTGGGTGGTGCTGTTCAAGGCGTCCTACTACGACCTCTACGAACTCATTCCGGGGCTCATCGCCGGGACGGCGGCGACGGTGATCGTCAGCCTGAGGACGGAGCCGCCGGATGGCGCCGCGGCGGAGTTCGAGGACGTTCACGCGACGGTAAGGGGTTCCTAGGGCTACACTGCCCGCCATGCGCAGACTGCCCTTTGTTCTCCTGCTGGTCGCTTCGTTGGCGCTACCGGCAACGGCCGAAGAACTCACGTACTACCTGCCGGACGCCGGGAGTCCTTCAGCCTACGATCCGGACGTGCCCCGGCCGTCCGCGGTGTTGGGCTACGAGGTCGGCGAGTGGCACGTTCGGCCCGATCAGCTCAATGCCTACATGCGGGCCGTGGCCGACTCCTCGCCGCGGGTGAGCATCTCGGTGCAGGGGAGGACCCATGAACAGCGTCCCCAGCCCCTGCTCACCATCACTTCGCCGGAGAACCACGCGCGGCTGGGCCAGATCCGCGAGAGCCGGCGGGGCCTGGTCGACCCCAGGCAGCCCCTGGCGGAGCTCGAGGAGCTGCCCGTCGTCATCTGGCTGGGCTACAGCATCCACGGCAACGAGCCGAGCGGCGCGAACGCCTCGATGCTGGTTGCCTACCACCTGGCCGCGTCGCTCTCCGATGTGGTCGCCGAGCAGTTGGAGCAGGCGGTCATCCTGGTCGACCCGAGCCTGAATCCGGACGGGATCGGCCGCTTCGCGCACTGGGCGAACACGAACCGGGGCAAGGTGCTGAATCCCGATCCCGGCCACCGGGAACATCGGGAACCGTGGCCGGGCGGCCGCACGAACCACTACTGGTTCGACCTGAACCGGGACTGGCTCCTGCTGCAGCACCCCGAGTCGCGGAACCGCATGGTGACCTGGAAGGCCTGGCAGCCGAACCTGGTCGGCGACTTCCACGAGATGGGTTCGAACGCCACGTACTTCTTTCAGCCCGGGGTCCCGAGCCGGCGGAATCCGCTGATTCCCGAGCGCAACGTGGAACTGACCGAAGCGATCGCTGCCCACCACGCCGCCGTGTTCGACGGCGTGGGCCGGCTCTACTACACGCAAGAGGGCTTCGACGACTTCTACCTCGGCAAGGGATCGACCTACCCGGACGCGCACGGCGCGGTTGGCTTTCTGTTCGAGCAGGCGAGCGCGGAGGGGCACCGGATCGAAACGGTGAACGGTGAACTCGCGTTCGTCTTCGGGATCAAGAACCAGTTGCTGGCGTCCCTGTCGATGGTCGAAGGCGGGGTCGCCAAGCGCCTGGAGCTACTCGAGCACCAGCGTGACTTCTTCCGCCGCGCTCTGGCTGCGGCCGAGACCGAACCCGCGGCCTACGTGTTCCACCTGGACGGCGACCGCGGCCGCGCTCACCGGATACTCGACCTGCTGGTGAGGCACGAGATCGAGGTCTACGGAACGACCGAGGCCATAGCGGTCTCCGGCCGGGTCTACACGCCGGGCACGTCATGGCTGGTGCCGCTGGCGCAACCCCAGTCGACGCTCGTGCGCTCCTTCTTCGAGATCGTGACCGAGTTCAACGATTCCGTGTTCTACGACGTCTCGGCGTGGACCCTGCCGCTCGCCTTCGGCGCGGAGTACGACCTGCTCGAGGGCGGCGCGTACCGGCCCGAGTTGCTCGGGACGGCGGTCACCGACGCGGCGATCGAGCCGGGGGCGTTCGGCGTCCCTCCCGGAAACACGCCGACCTACGCCTACGCTTTCTCCTGGGACGGCTACTTCTCGGCCCGCACCCTCAATCGCCTGCAGCGGGCGGGCGCGCGGGCGCGGGCCGCGACGGGTTCGTTCATCGCGGAGACACCGGACGGGCCCCGCGCTTTCGGACCGGGATCGATCGTCGTGCCGGTGGGCCGCGAGGGCGAGCCGGGCGCGAACGCGGAGGTCGACCTGGAAGCGATCCTGGCGGAGGCGGCTGCCGCGGACGGTGTCGACGTCGATCGTCTGATCAGCGGGCAGGCCGCGGCCGGGATCGACCTCGGCAGCCCGAGCCTGCGGCCATTGGTTCCGCCGCGTCCCCTGCTCGTGACCGGCCGGGGCGTTCCTGCGTACCGGGTCGGCGAGGCCTGGCACGTTCTCGACGAACGCTTCGGCGTCGAGGCGTCCCTGGTCGACCTCGGAGCTCTCGGCAGTGTGGACCTGGACCGCTACACGCACGTCGTCCTGGCCCTGGGCGGCGGCCGCTTCGGGGGCACGTCGCCGTCGGCGGCGATTCGGGATCGCCTCAAGGACTGGGTGCGTGGCGGCGGCGCGGTCGTGGCCATCGGCGCGGCGAGCCGCTGGGCGAGTGCCGAACTCCTGGGCCGCGAAGGGGAGGGCGACGACGCAGCTGACGACGGCGAGGACGCGGGCGCGGAGCGCCCCCGTTACGCCGACTACCGTGACCAGCGCGCCGAGCAGCTCATGGCCGGCACGATCGTCGGCGTCGAGATGGACCTGACGCATCCCCTGGCTTACGGCTACAGACGGCCGGAGCTGGCGGTCATCCGAACCGGCGAGTGGGTTCTGCCGGCCAGTCCCGATCCCTTCGAAAACGTCGCCCTGTACCAGGACCCGCCGCGTCTCTCGGGCTGGATATCGCCGGAGAACCAGCGTCGTCTGGCCGGCAAGCCGGCCGTCATCGCCAGCCGGTTGGGCCGCGGCGTCGTGATCCAGCTCCTCGACAACCCGAACTTCCGTGCCTACTTCTACGGCTCGAATCGTCTGTTCCTGAACTCGATCTTCCTGAGCGGCCTGATCGACTCGACTTCGGCGCCGGACACGTGGGAGTAGCGCCGCCCTGGCGGGAATCTTGCGTTCGCTTGTGCCGCTGTGCTGAGATCCCGCGGGCCGACCCTGGTCCGGCGCGCGGAATCGTCGCGTCACTGCCGGGCTAAGGCCACTTTGGCGCACCTTCCGCGTGCGCGAGTCCGCCAATCGTCAACCGTTCACGGAGAAAGTCGAGAGTGACCGAAACCGACCACCCCGACTCTGTCCCGCCCGCAGCAGCGGCGGAGACCGGGACCGTGCCGCCCGAGGCCGACGCGCCGGGCGAGGTCCTGATCTCCGTTGCCGACCTGACCAAGCACTACGGAGCCATTCGCGCCGTCGACGGCATCAGCTTTGAAGTGCGCCGCGGCGACGTGCTCGGCTTTCTTGGGCCCAACGGCGCCGGCAAGACCACCGCGATGAAGATGATCACGGGCTTCCTGGAGCCGGATCGCGGTTCGATCGCGGTCGCCGGCATCGATGTCGCGGCGGATCGCCTCGCCGTGAGCCGGCGGATCGGCTACCTGCCGGAGGACGCCCCCGCCTATGGCGAAATGACCGTCGAGGCGTTCCTGCGCTTCATTGCCGAGGCACGGGAGCTCGAGGCCGAGGAGCAGGCGATCGAGGCGGTGCTGGAGACCGCCCACCTCCGGAGCGTGCGAGGCCAGACGATCGAGACCCTGTCCAAGGGTTACAAGCGCCGTGTCGGCCTGGCGCAGGCGCTGATCCACGATCCGGACGTGCTGATCCTGGACGAGCCGACGGACGGCCTCGACCCGAACCAGAAGGCGGTGGTCCAGGACCTGATCTCCAGCCTGTCCTCCGACCGCTGCATCGTGCTCTCGACCCACATCCTCGACGAGGCCGAGCGTGTCTGCAACCGGGCCGTCATTCTCTCGGAGGGCCGAATCCTCGTCGACTCGACGCCCGAGGACCTCGTAAGTCAGGCGCCCGGCCACAACGCGGTCCGTTTCCGGGTCACCGAAGGAGATGCCGAGGAGGTGGCGGCGAGACTGGCCGAGGCCGAGTGGTGCGCTTCGGCTCGCGTGCTGCCCGGCGGCGAGGTCGAGGTGGAGCCTAGGGACGGCGAGAACCGGCTGAACGACGTGCTGGCCGCGGTCGGTGAGCACCGCGTCGCCGACGTCAGGGTGCGGGAAGGCCGACTCGACGAACTGTTCCGCGACGTGACCAGGGGGGTGGCGGCATGAGCGGCCTTGCGCGCCGGTTCACCGGGTTCCGAGCGGTGCTCCGCCGGGAGTTCCACGGCTACTTCGCTTCGCCGCTCGGCTACATCTTCATCGTCATCTTCCTCATTGCCAGCGGCTATCTCATGGTGTCGCGGGACTTCGGCCGCTTCCTGGAGCTGCGCGAGGCGAACCTCGACGCACTGTTCAGCTACCTGCCGTGGATCTTTGTCGTTCTGGTCCCGGCGGTGGCGATGCGGCTGTGGGCGGAGGAGAGGCGTTCCGGCACCGTCGAGTTGCTGCTCACCCTGCCGATCACGCTCGAAGGTTCCTATCTCGGCAAGTTCCTGGCCGGCTGGGCCTTCCTTGCCGTTTCCGTGTTCCTGACCTGGCCGGCCGTCTTCCAGGTGGCTCGGCTCGGCGACCCGGACTGGGGCGCGATCTTCGCCAGCTACGTGGCGACGCTGCTGGCGGCGGCGGTGTTGCTGGCGATCGGCCTCCTGTTCTCGGCGCTGTCGAAGAACCAGGTCGTCGCGTTCATCCTGGCGGTGGCGGCCTCCGTCGGCTTCCTGTTGATCGGCGTGCCGCAGACCCAGGAGTTCGTGGGCAAGTGGTTCGGCGGCTACGTCGAGCGGGTCGTTTCCTCGCTGAGCCTGCTCGATCACTTCGAGGCGCTGACCCGGGGCCTGTTGCAGTTGAACTCGTTGCTGTTCTTCGTCCTGTTCACCGTCGGCTGGCTCGTCTGCGGCATGCTGGTGCTCGGCCAGACGAAGACGAACTGAGGCCAGATAGAGGTTTAGGTAGATGACTGACGAATCGAAGCTGAACCCGGATGCCGGCGCACCCAGTGGCCCGCGCGTGATGACAGTGGCGCAGGGCCGGACGGTGACCCTGGTCCTCATCGGGCTGATGACCGTCCTTTCGATCCACGTCGCGAACGAGTGGTTCGAGGGCCTCCGTGTCGACCTGACCGGCGACGATCTCTACTCCCTGACCGATGGATCCCACGCCATCCTCGACCGGATGCAGGAGGAGGGGGTCAAGCCGCTCGATATCCGGCTCTACTTCTCCGAAACCACGGGCAAGACGCTGCCGAAGTTCGTCAAGGACTTCATCGGCTACGAGCGCTACCTCCGCAGCCTGCTCGGTGAGTACGAGAGAGCGGCGGCGGGGAAGATCCAGATCGAGTGGATCGACCCGATTCCGGACAGCGACGCTGCCGACCGGGCCGCCGAGGACGGCCTCGACGGCAAGCTGATCAACCAGAACGGCGACCTCTTCTACTTCGGCCTTGCCTTCGAAACCCAGACCGGTAGCCGGGAGACGATCGAGTTCCTGTGGCCGCAGGAGCAGGAGAACATCGAGTACGAGATCTCGAAGAAGATCCACGGCCTGCTCTGGCCGACGCGCCAGCGGGTGGGGGTCCTCTCGAGCCTCGAGGTGTTCGGCGGCGCCCAGGATCCGATCATGGCCCAGATGCTGGCCGCTCAGGGACGGACGCCCCCGCAGAAGTGGATCCTGATCCAGGTTCTTGAGGAGCTCTACGACGTCTCCCAGGTCCCGGCCGACATCGACGAGATCCCGCGCGAGGACTACGACCTGCTCGTCGTGATTCACCCCAAGGCGCTGCCGGACAAGACGGTCTTCGCGATCGACCAGTGGGTGGCCGGAGGAGGCAACACGCTGCTCTTCCTGGATCCCTATGCCCTGGGTGACACGCCGCCGCAGAACCCGCAGCAACCGTGGGCGGCGCTCCAGTACCAGCCGGCCTCGAACCTCGCGCCGCTGCTCGATGCCTGGGGCCTGGAGCTTCTGGACAACGAGTTCGCGGCCGACTTTGAACTGGCGGCCCGGCGGCCGATGAGCCAGTTCGGCGCGTCGGAGTCGGTGATCATCGACCTGGTGGTCGATTCGACGCTTCACGACGACGTGCTGGACGCGGAGAGTCCGATGCTGCGGGGCCTGTCCGAACTGCGCTTCTTCCTGTCTGGAGTGCTGCGCGAGAGCGATGAGGAAGCCGCCGTGGAGGTCGGTGCCGGGGAAGGGGAGGACGCGGTGGAAGTCGCCGAGGAAGCCGGGGGCGTAGAGCTTCGTCCCCTGATCTCGACGACGGCCGCCGGCAACACGCTCGAGGTGCTGCCGGGCTTCGGCGGCGGCGATGCTCTGGCCTACACGGACCTGAACGACGGGGCCAAGCTTCGCGACGCGTTCATGCCGGGCGAGGAGCCCCTGGTCCTCGCGTACGTCGTGCGCGGCAAGCTCCCGACCGCCTTCCCGGATGGCGTGGACTATCCCGACAGGGAGGCGGTGCGGCCGCCGAACCTGCCGCCCGAGATCGAGGTCCCGCCGCCCGACGACGTAGAGATCATCCACCGCGATCCGCTGCCCGAGGAGGAGCGGGAAGAGGCGGCGGTGGTCGTGTTCGCGGACGTGGACTTCGTCCACGACCAGATCGCCTTTTTGCAGAACCCGTTCGGGATCGTCCAGGCCCAGAACGACAACCACAAGGTAGTCCTCAACAGCATCGACTACCTGCTTGGTTCCCAGGATCTGATGGCGGTCCGAGCGAAGAGCGGCATGAGCCGGCCGTTTCTCCGTTTCGACGAGATCGAAGCCCAGGCGGAACTCGACACGCTCGACC
Source organism: Holophagales bacterium (assembly GCA_009845425.1). Taxonomy (GTDB): domain Bacteria; phylum Acidobacteriota; class Thermoanaerobaculia; order Multivoradales; family Multivoraceae; genus Multivorans. The sequence continues at coordinate 48,997 of VXZQ01000002.1, read as the reverse complement.
GCGAGCGGCAGATCCGTGAAGAGATCGAGAGCTTCCAGGAGGAGCTGCGGGAGAAGCAGGGCGAGATCACCCAGCGCAACGCGGCTCTGTTCGAGCGGAAGCTGCAGGACGAGGTCGACGAGTTGAACGAGAGGATCCTGGAGGCGAACCGGGAGCTCAGGGACATCCGCAAGGGCCGGCGCGAGGCGCTGGAGCGTGAAGAATCGGCGGTGCGGTTCGCGGTGATCGGGTGGATGCCGATCGTCGTGCTGCTGGTCGGCCTGTACCGGGCCCGCCGGCGCTGAGGATCCAAGGGAGTCAACCGGCATGAACCAGATGAACCAGCGACTGGCGGTGGCCGCGGCGGTGCTGTTCGCCCTTTCCGTCTTCAGCTACTGGAACAGCGTGTCGCGCGCGGAGCGTTTCGAGAGCGGCCAGAAGTTCCTGCCCAACCTGAACCCGGACGAGATCGCGCAGGTTGCTGTGATCCAGGGCGGCGAGCAGGTGACGCTGACCCGGGACGGCGACCGGTACGTCGTCGAGGAGACTCACGACTACCAGGCCAGGAACGAGGGCGTGAACCGGCTGGTGCGCAACCTGCTCGACATTGAACTGGCCAAGGAGGTCGGCTCCGGCGAGAGCCTGGCCGCTGAGCTCGGGATCGAGCCGCCAGGGGAGGACACGGTCGAAGTGGCCCTCAGGAACGCGGCCGGCAGCGACATGGTGCGGTTGCGGGTAGGCGACCGGTTCGCCGATGGCAGCGGCAACTACGTACAACGCCTCGATGGCGAGGACGATCCCATCTACCTGACCGAGGCGACCGTGCTGATCGACAGCGCCGCGGACCAGTTCCTGCTGAAGGAGATCGTCGACGTCGCTTCTGGCGACGTGGTGCGCATCGAGGGTCCCGACTTCACGTTCAGCAAGGATGGCGAAGAAGGAGCGGAGCTCGCGCTCGAGCGAGTGCCGTCCGGACGCCGCGAGAAGACGAGCGAGGTCGGTCGGGTCAAGAACTTCCTGTCCCGGCTGCGATTCTCCGAGGTCCACCTCGCCGACGCCGAGGAAGTGGCCGATCTCTCCTTCGACAACGAGTTCAGGTACGAGCTGGTGGACGGTTCCGGCTACCTCGTCGCGGTCGCCGCGCGAGACGACGATCGCTACATCCGCATCGGTGGCTACCACACGGTGCAGCAGGTGGAGATCGAGCGCGACACTCCCGAGGAGGAACTCCAGGAGAAGGCGGACATCCTGACCCGGGCGGAGGAGATGCAGGAGTTCAACGAGTACCACGGCTCCTGGGTCTACAAGCTGGACAGCTTCACGGGCGAGAAGCTGGACCTCCGGCGCACCGACCTGATCGAAGACGAAGACGACGAAGACACCTGAGGAGACTGATTGATGATTGGTTACTGCACGATCGGCGTGAACGACATGGAGCGGGCGACGGCCTTCTACGATTCGCTGCTCGGCGAGCTGGGCGCGAAGACCATGTTCGACATGGGTCGGATCAGGGGCTACGGCGTCGGACCGGGACAACCGATGCTCGCCATCTGCATCCCCTACAACGAGGAGCCGCAGGTGCCGGGGAACGGGAACATGGTGGCGATCGCTGCGGCTTCGCAGGAGCAGGTCGACCAGCTTTACGCCAGGGCGCTCGAACTGGGCGGCACGGACGAGGGCGCGCCCGGAACGCGCGTGGCCACGTTCTACGGCGGCTACGTTCGGGATCTCGACGGCAACAAGCTCTGTTTCTTCAACATGGGCTGAGGCGACCGAGAGGTTTCCTTCCCTCACAGTTGACTTTTCGTGGAGACGAAAAATATGATTCGCGCCCATGGAAACGTCGAAGAGAGAGGGCGGGAGGCCAAGCGCAACAACCGCGGCAACCACTAGCCTGTGGGCGATCGTGGCGGCGCTGACCGCGACTCAGGTTGGGGCCGCCGACTGTCCGGCGGATGCTGGCCTGCACGGCACGGTGCGAGCCCTTTCCGGAAAGCCGGTGGCCGACGCCGCGGTTACGCTGACCACGTCCTCGCGGACCGTCGCAAGCGGAGAGGACGGGCGATTCTGCCTGTTCCCGCTGGAACCGGGCGAGCACCGGCTGGTCGTCTTCGCGGACGGCTACGGCGTCGCTGAGCAGGTTTTCCTGGTCGAGGACCAGGGCGCGGTCCGGGTCGAGATTCGGCTCCGCGCCGCGTTCGGCGAGGAGGTGGTGATCAGTGCGACGAGGACGGGGAAGCGCCTCGCCGATGTGCCGCTCCACGTGCAGACGGTGCGGCGCTCCCAGATCGAGGGCGTCGTCGCGCGCACGTTGGCCGACGCCGTGGAGTGGACTCGGGGCGTGCGTGTGGAGTCGAACTGCCAGAGTTGCAACACGTCCCAGATCCGGTTGCTCGGTCTCGAGGGCCCGTACTCCCAGGTTCTGGTCGATGGCCAGCCGACCGTGTCGTCTCTCGCCATGGTCTATGGCATCGAGCAGTTGCCGGCGCGGCTGATCGACTCGATCGAAGTCGTCCGGGGCGGCGGTTCGCCGGCCTACGGAGCGGGGGCGGTGGCCGGCGTGATCAACCTGATTCCGCACCATCCCGACCACACCCACGTCGAGGTGAGCGCACGCTCGAGCCGGATGGGCGGTGCCGGCGGCGCGACGCGGAGCCCCTCGTACAGCCTGGTCGCCGACCTGATGCCGGGTTCGTCGCGGGCCGCGACGTTCTACGGCCAGGCAGACCGGGAGGCGCCGGTCGATGTCGACGGTGACGGCTTCACCGACGTCTCGATCCGCGATCTGGATGCTCTCGGAGCTCGCTACCACGAGTTCCTGTTCGACGGTGCGGCGCGGTTCGCGGTGGATGCGAGCCACATGAGCGAGTTTCGCCGCGGCGGCGATCAACTGCACCTGCCGCCGCAGCACGCTCAGGTTGCCGAGCAGCTGGACTCCCACAGGAAAGGCGTCACGGCTTCCTGGCTTCAGACCGTGACACCGCGATGGGACTGGCGGGCAACCGTGTCCCACGCGCGCGCCGAGCGCGACAGTTACTACGGGGCGGGCGGCGACTCAAGCGCCTTCGGGACAACCCGCAATCCGCTCTGGATCTTCGACGCCCACGTCGACCGCGGCGGCGAGCGGGGCACGCTGAGTTTCGGCCTGCAGGCCTCGGACGACGCCATCGACGATCGCCAGCCGGCGTACGGACGGATCATCCGCGAGGGCTACCGCTCGACCGCGGCCTTCGTTCAGGACGACCGGAAGGTCGCCGACGGCGTGACCCTGCTCTACGGTCTGCGGGTGGACCGCCACAGCGCGGTCGACGGATCGATCGTCTCGCCGCGGGCGGCCCTGATGTGGACGCCGCGGAGCGACCTGACCCTGCGGGTCTCCCACAGCGCCGGCTTCCGTCCCCCCGCGGTGTTCGACGAGCAGCTCCACATCGCTCTGCTCGGCGGCGAGGCGATGGTCGTGCGGGACGAACCCGGCCTGCGGGAGGAAACGTCCGTCTCGCGCATGCTGAGCGTCGAGTGGAGGCCGATGGTCGGCGAGCGCACGGCCATGGCGTTCGATTCCACCTTCTTCGATACGAGGATCGCCGATCTGTTCCACAACCGCGAGGCGGACGATCCGGCGACCCCGGAACTCGAGTTTCTGCGCACGAACTTCAACCATGCCCGGGTCGCCGGCGTGGAGGCTGGCTGGAGCCTGAGGCGCGGCCGTCTGGCCGTGGATTTGGGCTACGGATGGCAGCGGGCGGCGTTCGGCCATCCCGAACCGGACTTCGGCAGCACCCGCATGTTCCGAACCCCCGAACGCTACGGCACGGCGAGCGTGCGATGGCCGCTCTCGGGCGGGCTCGATCTGTTCGCGGGCCTTCGCTACACGGGACAGATGGCGGCGCGGCACTACGCCGGCTACATCGCCGAGGATCGCCTTGAGATCACGCCGAGCTTTCTTGCCGTTGACGTCGGCGTGTCCCGGAGGTTCGTGCTCGGCGGAGATCGCGGCATCGTCGGCACGGTCGCGGTGAAGAACCTCACCGACGAGTACCAGCAGGACCTGGATCGGGGGCCGCTGCGGGATGCCGGTTACGTCTATGGACCGAGGTTCCCGCGCAGCGTGGTCGTCGGCGTCAAGGTGGACCTGTAGCGGTGCGGAGACTCGTGTTCTCTCCAGGGTCGGTCCCGGCGGCGATCCTGACGCTCGCCCTGGTGGCGCCGTCCGCGGTCGCTCCGGGTGGGGGACCCGTCCCGGCGAACCCGGATGTGCCGGAAGCTCCGGGGAATCACGGCGTCCGGCTTGCCGACCTGTGGGCGGACCTGGCGGTCCGGGATCTCGACGGCAGGGTCTGGACCGCGGCCGACTTCGAGGGTCGTGTCGTCCTGCTCGAGTTCTGGGCGACGTGGTGCGCTCCCTGTCTCGCCGACTTCCCCCATCTCGAACGGGCGCGGGCCGGCCACGACGAGCAGGACCTCGTGATCCTCGCCATTTCCCTCGACCGCTCGGGGCGTGACGATCTGCGGAGCTTCAGGCGCCGGCAGGCCATGACGTGGCCCGTCCTCTTCGACGGACTGGGCGCTGCAGGGGCGGTGGCCCGCCGCTTCCAGGTGGAGTATCCGCCACGGTCCCTGCTGTTCGACCGCCGTGGACGGTTGGTGGCAGTCGACGGCCGCGGATCGACACTCGACGCGGCGCTGAGAGTCCTCTTCGCTTCGGAGTGACGTCGCGCCGGATGGACTGCTACGCTGACCACCCGTGTCCGGCGTGGCTGTTCTCCTGCTGTCCGCGATAGCGGCGCTGGTCCCGGGTCGGACTGCTCCAGCTCAGATCGACCCGGCATCGGGCGATCCGGTCGCGGCTCTGGCGGAGGCACGCGCTGCTGTCGAGCGGTCGCCCTCCGGGTTCGAGCCGGCGTTGGCGCTGGCCCGGACGCTCGCCACCCTCGGGCGCACCGGTGATGCCCTTGCGGCGTTCGCCCGCGCGCGCGAACTCGCGCCGGTCGGAGCTGGCGGCGACGTCGTCGCGTCGGCCTATCTCGCGCCTGCGTTGCTGATGCGTGACCTCGACCGTACTGGCGACGCGATCTGGCTGCTCGAGGAAGCTGCGGCTCGGCGACTCCGCAGCGCGGATGTCTATGAGCAGCTCGCGCTGCTCCGACTTGCGGAAGGTCAGACGGATCAGGCGCTGGCGGCTACCTCCGCGGCCGCCGCCGAAAGCCTCGAAAGCCCGGGCCTCGACCTCGCCCGCGGCCTGGCGCTGGCGCGCGATCCCGATCGCCGGGTGGAGGCCCTGAGCTACCTGCAGCGCGCTCTCGACATCGGCGCGGGTGATCCGGTCGTCGTGCATCTGGAAGCGGCGGACGTCCTCGCTGCCGAAGGGCGCTTTCCGGAAGCGCTTGCCCACCTTCGCACCGCGGCCGAATCCGCGCCGGAAGAACCGGAAGTGGTCTATCGGCTCGGACGCACCCTTGCCGCCGCCGGCGACCGCGAAGCCGCCCGCGCGGCGCTCGATCGCTACCGGTCTCTGGAGGAAGCCCGGGAACGTGGGGCGGAGGCCGAGCGTCTTGCGTCCGCGCAGACGGCGTCGGCCCTGTCTGACGCGCAGCGGTTGGCGGAGGAGGGAGATCTCGAAGCCGCGCTCGCGCGCCTGGCCGGTCTGCCAGGACGTCCGGAAGATCTTCGGGCCGCGGACGTTCACTCCCTGCGGGCCAAGGTGCTGTTCTCCATGGGTCGGGTCGCCGAAGCCGTGGCCAGCGTTACCGAGGCCCGCCTGCTTGAGCCGACGCGGATCGAGCACCACTATCTGGAGGGGGTGTTCCTGCACACAGGCGGGCGCGCCGAGGACGCCGCCGCTGCGCTTGAGCGCGCCCTGGCACTCGATCCCGGTCTCGGCGAGGCCCACGCCCTCCTCGGCATGATCGCCGCGGAGGCCGGCCGCTCCGCCGAAGCCGCCGACCGGATGGAGCGGGCGCTCCAACTCGGGCTCGACAACAACGCGCCGCTCCGTTTCAACTACGCCCGGGTACTCGAGGCCCTCGGTCGCAGTGAAGAGGCCAAGGCGCAGATGGAGGCGTTCGAGCGCCTACGAGCAGTCGGGCCGCCGTAGCCCTTGGCGGCGCTACTCGCAGGCGAACGCCTGGTTGTCGGCGATCGGCTGGAAGGCCTCCCCCAGCGGACTCGTGATGACGCGTCGCCGCTGGGTGACCGGGTCGGCGACTTCCAGCTCGACCTCGACCTCGGTCAGACCGGTGGCGTAGAGCCAGTACCGGTCGTTCAGCGCGCAGGCGTTCAGGACCTTCAGCACGATCTCGACGTTCGCCGGATCGAAGAACGTGAAGTAGCCGGTGTCCCCGGTCAGGTGGGTGCCGGTCGCCACGGCGCGGTCCTCGCCGGCGGCGGTGGCGAAACGGGCCCGGACCCGGAAGCGGCCGTCGTTGAGACAGAGGGTGGTCGTGTCCGGAACGCACTCTTCGATCGGCTCGGTCGGAGCGTCCGGCTCGTCCTCGACCGTGATCACCATCCGGCGTTCGCCAAGGGCCGCGCCGCCCAGAGGGTCATGGAGTTCCAGTTCGATCGTCTCCGTGCCTTCGCCGCCGCCGTCCTCAAGCAGCCGGAGCGTGAATGTCCGGCCAGCCGAATCGCCGTGAGCCCAGGCGAGCGTGCGGGCGATCGGTTCGTAGTCGGTCCCCGCGGTGGCGGAGCCCCCGGCGGTCCGCAAGAAAACGGCGACCGCGCCGTCGCTGCCGCCGGCACGGCCGACGCTCAACGTGACCTCGCCGTCTGCTTCCTTGGCCGTCACGGACGGCGACGAGAAGCCCAGGGTGCCGGGATGCTGCTCCGGCAACTCGCCCGCCAGGGAGAGGGCGACGAGTTCGGCGTCGGAGGACCCGGCGCCGACCGCCACGACAACATACTGGCGGCCGTCGGCGGTGTAGCTCATCGGGGCGCCCGAGGCTGGCGCAGGCAGCGGGATCGTGCGGAGCACTTCGCCGTTCGCGGGGTCGAGGACGGTCAGGGAGGACCGGGACCGGTTGGCGTAGAAGAGCAGGTCCTGGGTGGCGAGCACGGACGGCGTGCCGGCGTAGCCGTTTACGCCGTCATTTGGCCGCTGCCAGAGGACCTCGCCGCGGTCGAGGTCGTAGGCGGCTACGTGTCCCCAGGGCGGCTTCAGCAGATAGCGGTTGCCGGAGGCCCACAGGATGCCCGATTCGTACAGGTAGTAGCCGGAGATGGCGGTCCGGTAGAGGCGGATCCAGAAGGGGACGACGCCCTGGACCGGAACGTACAGCCTCGATCGGACGGGATCGAAGGCGGCGCCGCCCCAGTTCGCGCCGCCGCCGAGACCCGGATAGATGACGGCGCCGCGCGTGGATAGCGGCGTGTAGATCGGCCCCCAGTCGAGGTCGGCGAGCACTTCCTCGGCGCCGTCGCCCAGATCGTCGCGCGCGATGCCCAGGCGGTCGAAGGGCGGCGGTTTCGTCGGCCGCGGCTGGGTCAGCGCGGTGCGCTCGCCGGGCACGGTCGATTGCGGGACCGGAACCTCGTGGATCGGCCACACCGGCCTGCCGTTGCGGCGGTCGAACACGAACACCCAGCCCTGCTTCGTGACCTGCGCGACCGCGGGGATCTCGCGCCCGCCGACCGTGATGTCGACCAGGTTGGGCGGCGAAGGCAAGTCGAAGTCCCAGATGTCGTGATGGACGATCTGGTAGTGCCAGACGCGGCGGCCGGTCCGCGCGTCGAGGCAGACGATGCTGTTCGCGAACAGGTTGTCGCCGCGGCGGTGGCCGCCGTAGAAGTGGTTCGACGGGGCGCTGACGGGCAGGTAGACGTACCCGAGCTCCAGGTCCGCGGTCATCGGCGGCCAGACGTTGGCGCCGCCGACCCGTTCGGCGGAGCCGTTCTCCCAGGTCGAGTAGCCGAACTGGCCGGGGCGCGGCACGGTGTGGAAGGTCCACAGCAGCCGGCCGGTGCGGGCGTGGTAGCCGCGGACGTCGCCGGGCGGCCACTCCGGCTGCGGCGCCCAGTCCATGACCGAGGAACCCACGACCACAACGTCGCCGACCACCGTAGGCGGTGAGGTGTGGCCGTACTGGTCGGACCGGCCGCTCAGGGAGCGGATGCCGGCTGTGAGGTCCACGGTCCCGCGGTTGCCGAACTCCCGCCGGGGCGTTCCGGTCGCCGGGTCGAGCGCGATCAGACGCGCGTCGCCGGTCGCCAGGTACAGGTTCTCCGTCTCGCCGTCCGTCCACCAGGCGAGCCCGCGGTGGAGGAAGCCGTTGTTCGGAGGGCGTCCCGACTCGTAGCTCTTCGGGTCGTAGACCCAGAGCTGCCTGCCGGTCGCGGCGTCGATGGCGGCCGCCTGGCTGAACGACGTGCTGGTGTAGAGGACTCCGCCCTTCATCAGCGGTGTCGCTTCGAAGGCGACGATCTCGAGACCGGCGTCGGGGTCCGCGATCGCGTTGTCCGGCGAATCCCAGCGCCAGCGGATCGCCAGATCGCCGAGGTTGCCAGGGTGGATCTGGCCGAGCGGCGCGTACTTCGTGCCGCCGGCGTCGCCGCCGTACTCGCGCCACTCGCCTCCGATCGCGCCGTGCTGTCCGGCCGCCGGAGCCACGGTCGCCGCAGCGGCGAGTAGAACGGCGGCCGCAGACCGCGAGGTCACGGCGAGTGGAGAACGTAGCGGATCAGATCCTGGACCTCGGACGGCTGAAGGGTGCTGAGCAGGCCGCTCGGCATGGGCGAGAGGGAGGACTCGTCGAGACTCTCGATCTCCTCGCGGGGGATCGTCTCGACATGGTTGGGTTCGAGCGGGTTCGAGCGGATACGCACGGCTTCGTCGTTCGATTCAACCAGCAGACCGGAGTAGAAGCGGCCGTCGTTGGTCTCGACCAGTGTGGTGCGGTAGTCGTCGGCCACCTCGTCCGAGGGCTCCAGGATGTGCCGCAGCGTGTCCAGAGCTCCGAGACGCTCTCGCACGTCGTCGAGGGCCGGGCCGATCTCGCCGCCGGCGCCGCCGAGCTGGTGGCAGGTGGCGCAGCCGGCCTCGAGGAAGAGCCGCCGGCCGTTCTCGAGTTCCTCGTCGCTTGCGGGCGGAGCGGCTTCCAGCGGAGCGACGTCGGTCTCCAGCATCTCGTAGCTCCAGTCGGCGACGAAGGCGCGCTGGGGAACGTCCGGGGCTAGCCGGGGAGCGGCGTAGCGGGTGACCGCCGAGCCGTCGAGCCGCTCGACTACCCGCATCGTGCCCTTCATCAGGATCCAGTGTCCCGGGAAGGTGCAGACGAAGGGATAAAGGCCCGGTTCCCTCGGGGCGTTGAAGTTCATGACCTCCGTTTCGCCCGGCTGGACGAGGCCGGTTCGGAACAGGACCAGAGGCGTCTTCGGGACGTAGCCGGATGCCTCGGCCCCGGCCGGGTTGCGTTCCGCCTCCGCGTCGGCGGCGCGGCCGACCTCCTCGAGCGCCCCGGGCCTCGTGACGACGACGTTGTGGGGCATCACGTCGATGTTCTCGAAGGTGATCTCGACGGGTCCGCCTGCGCGGACCGTGAACTCCTCGAGGTCGAACAGCATCTGGTGGGGAACGGGTCGGAGCGTGACGATCGCGGCGCCCAGGTTGACGATCTCTTCGCGGAGATCGGCGCCGCGCTCGCCGCCAGTGCGACCGATCCGCCGGTCGGCGATGCGCAGGCCCAGGTCGTGGATGCGTCGGTAGCGCGGCGAGGTCAGTTCGCGCGGCGGCGCGTCGCGGAGCGCGGTCAGGATCGGATCGGTCAGCGCGTCCTCGCCGCCGCCGGCGGGCCAGGCGTCGGGAGCTTCGGCGGTGAGTTGCCCGAGGCCTTCGAGCGCCGCCAGGCCGATCGTGGGATCGGAGACGAGATCGGCCAGTCTCCGGAAACTGCGGCCGGCGTCCCGGGTAATGCCTGCGAGCGTCCGCACCGCCGCGTCGAGGACGCTCCGGTCGCGCCCGCGGCGGTCGTCGAACAGGGAAGAGACTGCAGGGTACGCCTCCGTCCGGAGCGCCGGCGGCAAGGCGTCGACGGCGTTCAGCCAGTCGATCAGTCGATCGTCGGTGCGCCGGCGAGGCAGCACGTTGCCCGGGGAGGGATCGCCGGTAGCGGCGATGAGGGCGGCGATGGCGGCGCTTCGTGTGCCCTGCCGGGCGCCGCTCTCGGCCAGTGCCTCGAACTCGTCGCGGGCGGTGAGCAGGGAGGGCGCATCCTGTTCCACCAGGTGCAGGGCGATGCGGTCGAAGCGCTCCGGGTCGGCGGACCCAGCCTGGTCCAGTTCCGCCAGCTCCCCGGCCAGGAGCAGCGCCGGCGTTTCCCGGACGAAACGGCTGCCTCGCTCGCCGCTGGTCAGGCTGGTGAGCGCCTGGCGCTGCCGCTCGACGCTGGCGTCGGCACGACGCAGCACGGCGCGGTCGGTGAGCGGGTGGGCCGGAAGGCGCTCCAGCTTGCGGGTCGCCAGCCGGCTCAGCAGGTAGCCGGCAAAAGGCGGCGCCAGGGTGTCGAGCAGCGGCGGTTCGCGGTCCGACTCGAGCGCCGGCAGCCAGAAGTCCTCCAGGGTGTCGACCGTCTCGCCGAGGACGTAGTCGAGGTAGTAGTCGGTCGGCTGATCCAGCGCCTTGAGGGCCGCCAGAGCCGCCGGTTCCGATTCCAGGTAGCTCAGACCGAGCAGCGCTTCCAGGCGGGTTCGTGGGAAGGAATCCTCGGTGCGGGCGGCCAGGATGGCCAGGGGGTCGTCCAGTTCGCGCCGCCAGAAGCGGGCGACCCGGGTCGCCGCCGCGCGCGCCCGCGGCTCGGGCGAGCCGAGCATCCGGCCGAGCAACTCGGGCTCGACGACGTTCAGGTTCTGGTGGAGCCACAGGGCTTCCAGGCGGTGGTGTTCCAGATCGGAGACGTTCGCGTCGTCGACGTCGCCCAACTCGCGGGTGTCCAGCTCGCGGGCGTCGACGTCGTCCAGCCAGGCCTCGACCGCGGCCAGCACCTCGTCGCGCGGGCGCTCCCGTAGTTCGCGGCGGACGCGGTAGCGGGTGCGGTCCTCGTAGCTCTCCAGCAGCCGGACGAGCGCCGGCGTTGACGCGCCCGCGATCTCGGGGGGCTCGAGCAGCGGCCGCGAGCCGTGCCGCACGCGCCAGATCCGGCCGTGGTCGTGGTCGCGGCGCTCGTCCCGGAGCGAGTACTGCATGTGGCCGATCAGCGGGTTGAACCAGTCGACGACGTAGAGCGAGCCGTCGGGTCCGAACTGCAGGTCGACGGGTCGGAAGTTGATGTCGGTCGAGTAGAGGAGGGGCTCGACCTCCTCGGAGGTGAAGCCCGAGTCCTCCTCGATCACCCGGTGCTGCTTGATGCCCTGGAAGCCGATCGTGTTGTTGATCAGGAAGTTGCCCTGCGCCTCGTCCGGGAAGTGGCGCGAACTGACGATCTCGCAGCCGGAGGTCGGCCGGACGATCGAGGTGAACACCTTCATCCGCCGGCGCTTCGTCGGGTAGGGCGCGTTGCCGGTGATCGGGGCGCCGAAGTAGTTCGAGCCGCCCGAGGCGTCCGCGATGAAGTTCTGTCCCCAGCGGTCGAAGACGTGGCCCCAGGGATTGGCGAAGGGGTAGGAGACGAACACTTCCAGGTGGAAGCGCCGCGGCTTGTAGCGGAAGACGCCGGCGTCCACCAGCCGAACCGGCCCGTACGGCGTCTCGACCTGGCTGTGATGGAACACGCCCTCCTGGAAGTAGAGCGCGCCGCCGGGTCCCCAGGTGAACGCGGAGATCGAGTGGTGACTGTCTTCGGTGCCGAAGCCGTGGAGGATGACCTCGTAGCGGTCGGCCACGTCGTCGCCGTCGGTGTCTTCGATGAACATCAGGTTCGGTTGCTGGGCGACGTAGACGCCGCCGTCGCCGAGTTCGAAACCGGTCGGCACGTGCAGGCCGCGGGCGAAGACGGTGTGATGATCGGCACGGCCGTCACCGTCGCGGTCTTCGAGAATCACGATCTTGTCGTCGGGTCCCTCATCCGGGAGTCGCTGGGGGTAGGAGGGCATCGTCGCCACCCACAGCCGGCCGCGGGCGTCGAAGGCCAGGGCGACCGGGTTGCCGATCGGGAAGTCCTGCTCGGAGGCGAACAGCGAAACCTCGTACCCGTCGGCAGGGTGAAGGTGTTCCAGCGCGTACGCCGGATCACGGGCTTCGTACCGCGGCTCGCCGCCGAGGTTCGGTTCCTCGTTGGTGACGTTCTGGGAGATCGCCGGACCGGAAAGGTGAGCCGCGGCAAGAAGGACGACGAGTGGGACGCGGTTCATCGGTCGACGCGCTCCAATCGCCAGGTTTCGCCCGAGTGCGCAAGGTCGCGGGCCTCGTCGTCGAGTTCACCGACCAGTTCGTCGAAGCGGACCATCTCGGGCGGGAAGGAGTGAACGCCGAAGGGCTCCTTGCGCCCGCCGTAGATGTAGTAGCCGTTCACGGCGCGGTAGCGGTCGAAGAACAGCCGGCTCTTGCGCAGCACCACGCGGCGCAGGCCGTCGCCGGCCTCCACCAGCGCTGTGATGGCCGGCGTCGCCTGAATGTCGAGTCCCTTCGCCCAGTCTCCGTCGCTGGCGGAGGCCAGGGTCTGATCGCCGCGCCGCAGGGCGTAGTAGCCGGGAGCCAGGTCGCGGACGCTGATCCGGAGGCGGTCCGGACTCCCGTTGGGCCCCGGCGGCAGAACGGGCGGGCGGATCTCCAGTTCGCCGCCGCCTTCGGCCGAGGTGACGACCGTATCCGGCGCCGAAGCGCCGAGCGCTCCGAGAAGCACCCGGGCGGCGTGCCAGTAGCCGGCCTCGTTCAGATGCACGCCGTTGATCGTCAACGGCGCCGGTTCGCCCGCGAACGCGGCGGCCACGCCGTCGAAGATGTCGAGGAAGGGCACACCGTTCTCGGCCGCGACAGCTTCGGCCGCCTCGGCGTAAGCCCGGAGGTCGACGTTGCGGCGTTCGACCGCCGCCGCGCCGAGCCCGTGGCCGGAGGGCAGCGCCTGCTGCGGTATCGGCGAAACGAGAGCGATACGCGCCGGTTCGGAGCCGTTGTAGTGCTGCTTCGAGACGTGGCGGAGCAGCCTGCCGAGGTTGTTCCTGAACCCGGGCAGACCCTCGTCGCCGGCGAACGACTCATTGGCGCCGTAGAACAGCAGGACGACATCGGCGCCCTGCGCCTCGAGATGGCGGTCGACCGCGCCGAAGTCCAGCGGTCGCGGCCGCAGCGCCGTCTCGTCTGCCGACCAGGCGAGGTTGCGCACCGACAGCTCCAGGTCGGGAAAGGCGGCGAGCAGCCCGCTCTCGAAGTAGCCGAAGAGCTGGAATCTCTCCGCGAAGGTGTTGCCCACCAGACAGATCCGGTCGCCGGACCGCAGTTCCAGGGTGGAAGCCGCGGGAGCGGCGGCCGAAACGACGAGGAGCAGGAGAGCGGTCAGGTTCTTCACGCGCGAGGGGGGATCCTACGCGATAGGGTCGCCCCTCGATGAGCACTTCAATAGCGGTCAGGGTGGTCTCCACTCTGCTGGTGCTGACGGCGTTCGTCGCCTGTGCGCCGCCCCAGGATGCCCGGGAACAGCTCTATGCTCTGTTCGACGAGGACTGGGCGGCGAGGCTCACAGAGAGCCCGCAGTTCGCGACCAGCGTCGGGGATCACAGCCGCAACGACGAACTGGCCGACATGACGCTTCCGGCGATCGAGCGCCGGGTCGAACGGCGCCGCGACCTGCTTCGGCGTTTCGAGGCGATCGACGTCTCGGGACTTAGCGCGGCGGACCGGATCAGCGCACGGATGTTCGAGCGCCAGCTCCGGAGCAGCGTGCAGGGCTTCGAGTTCGGCGGCTACGAGATGCCACTCAACGCGGACTCCGGCTTCCACATGGGGTTCGCCCGCATGTACCGCCCGATGCCCTTCCAGACGGTGGACCACTACGACGACTACATCGCTCGGATGAGGGCGATCCCGGCATACTTCGAGCAGCAGCAGGGCCACATGCGCGCGGGGATCGAGCGTGGCTTCACTCTGCCCCGGGTGACCCTCGAGGGCTACGAGGACACGATCTCTGCCCACATCGTCGATGACCCGCAGGACAGCGCCTTCTGGGTGCCCTTCGAGGAGGTGCCGGCGTCGCTCGGAGAGATGGACCGCGAGCGCATCCTGACGGCTGCCGAGGCGGCGATTACGGAGGCGGTCGTGCCTGCGTACCAGGGGTTCTACGACTTCTTCGTCGGCGAGTACCTGCCGGGCGCCCGGGAGACCGTCGGCGCCTCCGACCTGCCGGGCGGCCAGGCGTACTACGGGGAGCAGGTGCGCTGGTTCACCACGCTCGACGTGACGCCGCAGGAGGTCCACGAGATCGGCCTCAGCGAGGTCGCGCGGATCCGGGCCGAGATGGCCGAGGTGATCCGGGAGATCGGCTTCGAGGGGTCCTACGCCGAGTTCCTCGACTTCCTGCGCACCGACCCGCGCTTCTACCCGAAGACCGCGCAGGAGTTGCTGGAGCGCGCCGCTTGGATCGCAAAGACGATGGACGGCAAGCTGCCGTCCCTGTTCGCCACCTTGCCGCGCGTCCCCTACACGGTTGAGCCGGTCCCGGACCACATGGCGCCGAAATACACCGCTGGCCGCTACGTGTCCGCCCCCTACAACAGCACCCAGCCCGGCATCTACTGGGTCAACACGTACAACCTTCCGAGTCGGCCCCTCTACGCGCTGGCGGCGCTTACCCTGCACGAGGCGGTGCCGGGTCATCACCTCCAGAACGCGATCGCGGCCGAGATCGACGCCGGGCCGGAGTTCCGCCGCCACGACTACCTCTCGGCCTTCGGCGAGGGCTGGGGCCTGTACGCCGAGTACCTCGGGCTCGAGGCGGGCATCTACGAGGATCCGTACAGCAACTTCGGCCGCCTGACCTACGAGATCTGGCGAGCCTGCCGGCTCGTGGTCGACACCGGCGTGCACGCCTTCGGCTGGACGCGCCAGCAGATGCTCGACTACCTGGCCGAGAACACGGCGCTCTCGCTGCACGAGGTCACGACCGAGACCGACCGCTACATCAGTTGGCCGGGCCAGGCGCTGGCCTACAAGATGGGCGAACTGAAGATCCGGGAACTGCGCGGGCGGGCCGAGGAGGCCCTGGGCAGCGACTTCGATGTGCGCCACTTCCACGACGCCGTGCTGGCCAATGGTTCGGTGCCGCTGGACATTCTCGAAGAGCTGATCTCCGACTGGATCGAAGAGCAGCGTCAGTAGCCGCGTCCGGGCCGCGAGGGTGATCGACTTTCTGATCTGGCTCGAAGAGACCCGCCCGTCGACCTGGATGCGGGAGTCGGGTGGGGCGTTCTTCTCGAGCCTCGTCTTCCACTCGATCGGGATGGCCTTCGTGGCCGGTATCCACGTGGTGACGGACCTCCGCATCCTGGGCGTCGCGCCGGGCGTGCCCCGGTCACTCATGCGGCGCTACCTGCCGGTGCTGTGGGCGAGCCTCCTGGTGGTCACGTTGTCCGGACTCGCGCTGCTCCTGGCGTACCCCGCCAAGGCGCTGACCAACCCGGTCTTCTACTTCAAACTGGCGGCGATCGCCGCGGCGCTCTGGATCATGAGAGCGGTGATGCGCGGCGTGCTGGGGGACTCACGCCACGACCCGTTGCCGGCGCCGCGAAAGGAGAAGGTGCTGGCGGCGGTATCGCTCGTGCTCTGGGTCTCCGTCATCACTTCCGGCCGCTTTCTCGCCTACACCGCGAAGGTCATGCTGGCCTCGCACCTGCTGTACTGAGACGGGAACGGGCAAAGGCCATGGAAGACCTGCTGTACTCGATCGGCCAGGAGAGCGGCATCTACAACTTCATGCACACCTCCTGGGGCTGGCCGACGGTGGAGTCTCTCCACTTCCTGGGTCTCTCCCTGCTGATCGGCTGCATCGGGCTGTGGGACCTCCGCCTGCTCGGGGTCGCCCGGGGCGTGCCGATGGACGCGCTGCACCGCCTCGTGCCCTGGGGCGTGGGCGGCTACGCCCTCAACCTGTGCACCGGCTTCCTGTTCGTGGTCAGCGCTCCGAACCAGTATCTCTACAACCCGGCGTTCCAGGTCAAGCTGTCGTTGATGGCGATCGCCGGCCTGAACATCCTCGTCTTCTACCGGTTCGCGTTCCGGCCCGTGCGGGCGGCCGCGGCCGGGTCGCCGGCGCCCGTGAGCGCCCGCACCGCGGCGGCGATCTCACTGGCCTGCTGGATCGGCGTCATCGTCTGCGGCCGACTGATCACCTACTTCCGGCCGCCCTACCACTGGTGCTTCTGGTGCTAGTCGGGCGGCTCGTCGATGAAGCGGAACGGCGGCCGATCCGCGGGGTCGCCTTCCTCGACGGGCGCCCGCTCTTCCGGTTCGGCCGGCGCCTCTGAGACGGCCGGGATGCCGGGCCGGGCGGCGAGCTCGGCCTCGACCTGCTCGATCAACTCTTCCGCGGTTTGCTGCTGATCGAGCCCCGCCGCGGCGAGTTCCGCGTCGATCAGGGCCAGCAGTTCGTCGGTCGTCAGGTCGTCGAGGTTCTGCAGTTCGCTACCGGTTGGAGCTGGCGATACAGGGGAGGTCGCCGCAGCCGGTGGTACGGCTGGCGCGGCTTCGACGGCGACGTCGACCACCGGAGCGGCAACCGGGCGAGGCGCTGACGGTGATCCCGGAACGGGCGACTCACCGATCAGAACGCCGGTCGCCGATGGCGGCAGGGTGCCGGAGCCGAGACCGACCTCGATGAGCCCTTCCGACTGGCGTACCTGGTAGGACGGCAGGGCCGACCGCAGGTCGACGACCACGCGCAGGAAGTCGGCGTGCTCGCCGGTACGCACCTCGAACGCCGAACTGGCCTGTGGCGGTTTCGGCAACTCGGCGGCGGATCGGTCGATTCCGAAGAGGTCGATCACCACGCGCGGTGGGCTGGCCAAGGGGAAGTGCCGCACTGCCTGCGGGTTAGCGGAAACGTCCAGTCGCAGTACATCGCCGTCCAGCCGGGCCGTTGTGAGTCGGTTCGGCTGGGCCGCGACGGCCGAACTCAGGAGCGCTGAGACAAGGAGGATGAGAACTCTCATGATGGGTGTTACCAGAAGGCACTCTAGCACCCGCCTGCCCTGGGATCCGTGCGATAGCGTGCGCCTCAGCCATGCGCCGCTTCTCGCCTGCCGCTCTGGTCGTCCCGGTCTTCCTTGCTGCCGGGGCGGTTCCGGCACAGGAGACACACCCGTTCTCGGTCCACGACATGCTGGCGATGGAGCGGCTCTCCGACCCGCAGATGTCGCCGGACGGCTCGGCGGTTGCCTTCACGGTCCGGACAACGGATCTCGAGGCGAATCGCGGGCGGACGGACATCTGGATCGCGCCCCTGGACGGCTCGGAACCCCGCCGGCTCACCACGAACGAGGCGGCCGACTTTCATCCCCGGTGGGCGCCGGATGGCGGTGGCCTGTTCTTCCTGTCGACCCGCTCCGGCAGCTCCCAGGTGTGGCGCCTGCCCGTGTCCGGCGGCGAACCGCACCAGGTGACCGACCTGCCGCTCGACGCGGGCAATCTGGTCGTATCGCCGGACGGCCGCAGGATCGCCCTCACGATGGATGTGTTCGTTGAGTGCGAAACGCTGGACTGCACGGCGGCACGACTCGAGGAGCGTGCGGCCGGGAAGACCACAGGCGTGGTCTACGACGACCTATTCGTGCGCCATTGGGATGTCTGGAAGGACGGTCGGCGGTCGCACGTCTTCGTCCTGGAACTCGACGATTCGGGCGCTGCTGCCGGAGAGCCGGTCGACCTGATGCGGGGGCTCGACCAGGACGCGCCGCCGAAGCCCTTCGGCGGCGCGGAGGAGATCGCCTTCGGGCATGGCGGCGACGCGGTCATCTTCGCCTCGCGGCTCGGCGGTACCGGGGAAGCCTGGTCGACGAACTTCGATCTCTATCTGGCTCCCGCGGACAGGAGCGCTCCTCCGGTCAATCTCACCGCCTCCAATCCGGCCTGGGACAGCCACCCCGTGCTGGCGCCGGACGGCGACACCCTGGCCTGGCTTGCGATGGAGCGGCCAGGCTACGAGTCCGACCGGTTCCATGTCCGGCTGGCTCGCGTCAACGGTGCCCGGCTCGAGGACGAGCGGGCGCTGACCGCCGAATGGGACCGCTCCGTGTCGGGCCTCGTCTTCTCGGCCGACGGCGGGACGCTCTACGTCACCGCGGCCGACGTCGGCCAGCGGAGCCTGTTCGCCGTCGACGTGGCCGGCGGTGGGGTGACGCGGCTGCACGGCGAGGGCTCGATCGCCGGTCTGGCGGTGTCGGGGGACCGGCTCGTGACCCTTCACAACGACCTGGCCGGCCCGTCGGAGCTCTACGTGAGCGCACCGGACGGCAGCGGCCGGAAACCGCTCACCGCGGTCAACGCGGAGCAACGGGCTGCGGCTCGGGTGGGCAGCTACGAGCAGTTCGCCTTCGCCGGCTGGAACGGCGAGACGGTGCACGGCTACCTGGTGCGGCCGGTCGACTTCGACCCCGACCGCCGCTATCCGGTCGCTTTCCTGATCCACGGCGGGCCGCAGGGTTCCTTCGGCAACAGCTTCCACTACCGCTGGAACCCGCAGGCCTATGCCGGTGCCGGCTACGCGGCGGTGATGATCGACTTCCACGGCTCGGTCGGGTACGGGCAGGACTTCACCGATTCGATCCGCGGCGACTGGGGCGGCAAGCCGCTCGAGGACCTGCAGAAGGGACTCGCCGCGGCGCTCGACCGCTACCCGTTCCTCGACGGCGACCGGGTGTGCGCGCTCGGCGCGTCGTACGGCGGCTACATGGTGAACTGGATCGCCGGGGCCTGGCCGGACCGCTTCCGCTGTCTGGTCAACCACGACGGCGTGTTCGACCTGCGCTCGATGTACTACACGACGGAGGAACTGTGGTTCGTCGAGTGGGATCACCTCGGGAGCTACTTCGCCAACACGGACGGCTACGAACGCCACAACCCGGCCATGCTGGTCGACCGCTGGCAGACTCCGATGCTGGTGATCCACGGCGCGCTCGACTTCCGCGTTCCCGAGACCCAGGGGTTGGCGGCCTTCACGGCGCTCAAGCGCCGCGGCGTGCCCGCCCGATTGCTCTACTTCCCGGACGAGAACCACTGGGTGCTCAATCCGGCGAACAGCGTTCAATGGCACGAAGAGGTGCTGGGATGGCTCGCACGCTGGCTCGAACCGTGACGCAGCCCGGGACTTGCGGACCGCAGGGAGCGACCGTCGCGGTCGTCCTGCTGGCCGTGTTGGCGGTTTCGCTGCCGCCGGCAGCGGCCCAGACCGTCGACGAGCCGGGCACCTACAAGGGCCGGAAGATCGCCGATGTCATGTCGTTCCGCGGCGCCGGCTGGCTTGAGCGGGCGACGCGCATCGAAGAGGAGAACCCCGACGCGCTGATCGCCGCCCTGCCGATCGAGAAGGGGATGCTGGTCGTAGACATCGGCTGCGGCTCGGGCTACCACGCGCGCCGGCTGGCGGCGGCGGTCGGCCCCGAGGGCACGGTGCTGTGCAACGACATTCAGCCGCAGATGCTGCGGATCGCATCGGAGCTAGCGGCCCGCGAGGGCATCACGAACATCAGCACGGTGCTCGGCACCGAAGACGATCCGAACCTGCCGGAGGGCGAAGTCGACCTGATGCTCATCGTCGACGTGTACCACGAGTTCTCCCAGCCCGAACCGATGCTCCATGCGATGCGGGAGGCGCTCGCGCCCGACGGCGTCATCGCCCTCGTCGAGTTCCGCCTGGAGGGCCGCAGCGCGGCCCACATCAAGCTCGACCACCGGATGTCGATCGAGCAGGTGATGAAGGAGTGGATCCCGGCCGGCTACGATCTGGTCGAACGGATCGACTCGCTGCCGACCCAGCATCTGTTCCTGTTCCGCGCCGCCCGCTAGGGCTCAACGGCTCCTCGGCATCGCCGCCGACACGGACTCGCGCCAGGCGTGGAGCCGGTCACGCAGTTCGGCGGCCCTCGCGGACTGCTCGGTCGCGAGGTCACGCTGCTCGCCCGCATCGTTCTCCAGGTCGAAGAGTTGCACCGTGCCGTTCTCGAAGTACTCCAGCAACTTCCACGCGCCGTCGCGTATCGCGCCGCCGGGGCTCTGCATCCCGTGATTGCTGTAGTGGGGGAAGTGCCAGTAGATCGGTCCGCGCTCGAAGTCCTCGCCCTTGACCGCCGCGGCGAAGCTCATGCCGTCGACATGCTGGTCGGGCCGGGGCGGCAGGCCGGCCATCTCCAGCAGCGTGGGATAGAAGTCGGGACTGATCACGGGCTCGTCGTGGACCGCGCCGGTCTGGCCCGCGCCCGGCCATCGCACGATCAGGGGCACCCGGATCCCGCCTTCGTACAGCCAGCCCTTGGCGCCGCGGAGTGGCAGGTTCGACGTGGAGTAGGCGACGTCCAGCAGGTCGGGGGGCACCTTCCTCGCGGGATTGCCGAAGTTTGCCGCGGACATCCCTCCGTTGTCCGAGTAGAAGACGACGATCGTGTTCCCGGTCAGCCCCAGCCGATCGAGGGTGCTCTGCACCCGCCCCAGGCTGTCGTCGACGGCGGTGACCATCGCCGCGAACTCGACGTTGTCCTGGTGCTGCTTGATCTTGACGGTGTCCTGGGGCAGTACGCCGTGCTCCTGATGCGAGGGCTGTTCCAGCAGGGCGTTCAGTTGAGCGCGCGAAAGCGGCTCGGGATCGTCGGGATTGCCTTCCAGGAGAAAGTCCGGTCCGGCCGGAGGCTCCGTGCGCGCCGCCTTCTCGCGGTACCCCAGGACCAGGTCCGGGCGTCCCTCGATCGGGTCGTGCACGGCGAAGTGCGACAGGTAGAGGAAGAAGGGGCCGTCCTGGCTCTCTTCGATGAACTCGACGGCGAAGTCGGTCAGGCGGTCGGTGAGGTACTCGTCTTCCTCGCCTTCGGCGACCAGGCCGGCCATCAGGTACGGCGGGAAGTACCCGCCGCGAGGGGTCGAGCCGGGGAAGTCGGGCTTCTGTACATCGAAGCCCTGGTTGAGCGGGCCTGCCTCGCCGCCGCCGAGGTGCCACTTGCCGAAGATCGCGGTGCTGTAGCCGTGTTCCCTGAACGCTTCGGCGAGCGTGACTTCGTCCAGCGGCAGGGCCGCCAGCTTCTCGGCGCTCAGCAGCCGTTCAAAGGCGTGCTCCCTTCGGCCCGGCAACCAGTCCGTCAGGCGCAGTCTTGCCGGGTACTTGCCGGTCAGGAGGGAGGCGCGCGTAGGCGAACAGACGTGCGTCGCCGCATACGCATTGGTGAAGCGCACGCCCTGCTCGGCGAGGGCGTCGATGTGCGGCGTCTCGTAGAACGTGCTGCCGAAGACGCCTACGTCGCGCCAGCCCATGTCGTCGACCAGGAAGAAGACGATGTTGGGCGGTCGCTCCGCTGCGGCCACGGCTTCCGTCGAGGACGCCGGAGCATCCGGTTCCGCCGCGCAAGCTCCCAGCGTCGCCGCAACGCCTAGCGCGACGAGGCACGCGGCGAGCGGGCGGCGCGTCACAGGTTGTCCAGGACCTCGGCGCAGCGTCGCGCGAAGTAGGTCAGGATCATGTCCGCCCCCGCGCGCCGGATGGCAGTCAGCGTTTCCAGCATCAGGGCGTCGCCGTCCATCCAGCGGTTCGCGGCGACCGCCTGGATCATCGCGTACTCGCCGCTCACCTGATAGGCGGCGACCGGCAGGTCGACCGCTTGGCGGACGGCGCGGATCACGTCGAGGTAGGCGAGGGCGGGCTTCACCATGACGATGTCGGCGCCTTCCTCGACGTCCAGCCGCGCCTCGCGCACCGCCTCGCGGACGTTCGCGGGGTCCATCTGGTACGTCTTCTTGTCGCCCGCGCGGGGCGCCGAGTCGAGGGCGTCGCGGAACGGGCCGTAGAAGTGCGAGGCGTACTTGGAGGTGTAGCTGAGGATCCCGACCTGGTCGTGGCCGGCGGCGTCGAGGGCGGTGCGGATCGCGCGCACCCGGCCGTCCATCATGTCGGAGGGGGCGATGACGTCGGCGCCGGCGTCGGCCTGGGAAACCGCGGTGGCCGCGAGGATCTCGAGCGTCAGGTCGTTCACGATCTCGCCGTCCTCGACCAGGCCGTCGTGGCCGTCGCTCGAGTACGGATCCATCGCCACGTCGGTGATCACCAGCATCTCGGGGAGCGCCGACTTCAGCTCGCGAACGGCGCGCTGGACCAGCCCGTCCGGGTCCAGGGCGCCGCTGGCCGTGCGATCCTTCAGTTCGTCGTCCACGGCCGGGAACAGCGCCACGGCCGGCACGCCGAGCGCGTGCGCGGCACGGCTCTCGGCGACCAGACGGTCGATGCTCAGCCGCGCCTGACCCGGCATCGAGTCGATCGGTTCGGCCTCGTCGCTGCCCTCCATGACGAACAGCGGGTAGATCAGCCGATCCGGTCCGAGGTCGGTCTCGCGGATCAGTGATCGGATCGCCGCCGAGCGGCGGTTGCGCCGGGGACGACTGGGCATCGGCTGCATGGCCGGGGGATTCTACGTGCCTTCGGCGGCAGCGGGTCACAGGACCCGCGCACCCAGTGCGGCCGGTTCCATCCGACTCCTATACTTGCGCGGATGGGTCTTCAGCAGATCTGCTCCGGCGTCTGGTCCGCCGAGCATCGCCAGAAGTTCGGGTTGGGCTTCGTGGTGCCGTGCCGGATGACCGTCGTGCGGCTGGCCTCCGGAGGGCTGTGGATTCACTCGCCGGGGCCAATGGACGACGCGCGGGCGGCCGAGATCGGCGAGCTGGGTCGCGTGGAGTACCTCGTTGCGCCGAACCTGTTCCATCACCTGCACCTTCCGGCGGCGGTCGAACGCTTCCCGGAGGCGGAGGTTCACGCGGCGCCGGGACTCGAAAGAAAGCGCCCGGACGTGACGTTCGCCGGGACGCTGGGGGTCGCCGCGCCCTGGGGCGACGAACTTCAACCGATCCCCATCGAGGGCATGCCGACGTTCAGGGAGGTCGTTTTCGTCCACCGTCCGAGCGGTTCGCTGCTGGTCGCGGATCTCCTCTTCAATCTCAGGCGGCGGCTGGGGCCGGCTGTCATGACCTACTTGCGGCTCACCGGCGGCTACGGCCGGGTGGCGCAGAGCCGGGTCCTCCGGCTGGCGGTGCGGGACCGGCCCGCGGCCGCGGCGAGCTGCCTCCGGGTGCTCTGTTGTCCGTTCGACCGCCTCGTTCCCTGCCACGGGGAGATCGTCGAGCACGGTGCGAAACGGGAGGTCGAGAAAGCCCTTTCCTGGCTCCTTCGGGACCTGGAGCGACCGCCCGATGCGCAGTCGGTCAACGCAGCGGTACCCGAGGTCTGATTCCGGCTCATGTCGCTCCCACTGGCGGATCTGCGGGTCCTCGACCTGACGATTGCCCGCGCCGGGCCGACCGCGGTGCGGCAACTCGCGGACTGGGGCGCCGACGTGGTGCGGATCGAACGCCCGCCGGCTCCCGGCAAGGACATCGGCATCTCCCGCCGGCTCGGCCACGACTACCAGAACCTCCACCGCAACAAGCGCTGCCTGACGCTGGACCTGAAGAAGGACGAAGGCCGCGAGGTGTTGCTTCGCCTGGCCCGCGACGCGGACGTGCTGGTCGAGAACTACCGCGCCGACGTGAAGCACCGGCTCGGCTTCGACTACGAGACGGTGCGGGCGGTCAACCCGCGGATCGTGTACGCCAGCGTGTCCGGCTTCGGCCAGACGGGTCCGTACCGGGAGCGGGGCGGCGTCGACCAGATCGCCCAGGGCCTGGGCGGGCTGATGTCGGTCACGGGGCTGCCCGGTCAGGGCCCGGTGAGGGTCGGCACGGCGATCTCGGACCTGGCGGCCGGGCTCTATCTCGCCTTCGGCATCATGGCCGCCCTCCGCGAGCGCGAGCGCTCGGGCGAAGGGCAGTGGGTCACGACCTCGCTGCTCGAGGCGATGATCGGCATGCTCGACTTTCAGGCCGCGCGCTACCTGGTGGAGGGCGAAGTCCCCGGTCAGCAGGGCAACCACCACCCGACGATCGCGCCCATGGGGGCCTTCCCGGCGGCTGACGGCTGGGTCAACATCGCAGCGACGAGTGACAAGCACTTCCGCGGCATGTGCCAGGCCCTCGGCGGCGAGGAGCTGCTCGAGCGGGCGGAGTACGGGGACTCCGCCTGCCGCGTCGCCCACCGTGCGCGGCTCGAGGAGGAGGTCGCGGAGCTGACCCGGCGCTTCGAGGTGGAGGAGATCGTCCAGCGCCTGAACGACGCCGGCCTGCCGTGCGGCCCGGTCTACGACCTGGGCCAGACCTTCGCCGACCCCCAGGTCCAGCACTCCGGTATCGCCGTGCCGCTGGAGCACCCGGAGCTCGGTCCGGTGCGGCTCGTGGGCCAGCCGGTCCAGCTCCGGCGGACGCCTTTCGAGCTGAGGAGACGGGCGCCCGGTCTGGGCGAGCACAGCGACGAGATCCTCGCCGAGGCGGGGCTGAAGAACACCGAGATCGAGGCCCTACGGGCCGCGGGGGTCATCACGTGAACGCGATCGAACTGCCGACGACGAAGATCAGGGCGAGGATCGAGGACGGCGTCGGCTGGCTCACCTACAACAACCCGGAGCGGCGCAACGCGCTCTCGTTCGAGATGCAGGTCGCGCAGGCGGAGGTCCTGCGCCGGTTCCACGAAGACGACGCGGTGCGGGTCGTCGTGCTGCGTGGAGCGGGCGACCGGGCGTTCGTCTCCGGTGCCGACATCTCCGAGTTCGAGAAGCTGCGGACGACGGTCGAGGCGCGCGAGCGCTACGACCAGGCCGGCCGCGAGACCGGCCGGGCGTTCGCCGCGCTGGAGAAACCGCTGATCGCGATGATCCGCGGTTACTGCCTCGGCGGCGGTCTGGCAACGGCGCTCAACGCGGACCTCCGCATCGCCTCGGAGGATTCGCTGTTCGGGATCCCGGCCGGCCGGCTGGGTGTGGGCTATGGCTTCGCCGGGATCAAGGTGCTGGTCGATCTCGTCGGGCCGTCCCGAACCAGCGAGATCCTGCTGACGGCGCGCCGGTTCAACGCAGCCGAGGCGCTCCACATGGGGTTGATCGACCGGGCAACTGCCGTCGATGACCTGGAGGACACCGTCCGCGATCTGGCCGGCAGGATGGCGGCCAATGCTCCGCTGACGCTCCGCGCCGCCAAGTTCGCGATCAAGCAGGCCACGAAGGACCCGGAA
Source organism: Holophagales bacterium (assembly GCA_009845425.1). Taxonomy (GTDB): domain Bacteria; phylum Acidobacteriota; class Thermoanaerobaculia; order Multivoradales; family Multivoraceae; genus Multivorans. Next base: position 23,813 of record VXZQ01000002.1, on the reverse strand, counting down.
CGCCGCGACCTGGACCGGGTCAAGCAGCTCGTCGAGGCCTGCTTCCGCTCCGAGGACTACGTCGAGGGTCGGAAGGCCTTCCTCGAGAAGCGGTCGCCGCGGTTCCGGGGGCGGTGACGGCGCCGCTGCTCGAACTCGCCGGCGTCACCGTCCTGCGCGGCGACCGGCGGGCGCTCGACGGCGTGACGCTGACCATCCCGCGCGGGCGGAACACGGCCGTTCTCGGTCCGAACGGCGCCGGCAAGTCGACTCTGTTGCGGATGTTGAACGGCGAGTTCTTTCCGCTTCGCCGGCCCGGCGTGCGAATGCGGCTGCTGGGCCGGGATCGCTGGAACGTGTTCGACGTGCGCCGGCAGCTCGGGGTCGTGTCGCACGAGCTACAGGCGACGCATCATGGCTGGCTCTCGGGTCTGGACGTGGTGTGTTCCGGCTTCTTCGCCAGCGTCGGCGTCTACCGGCACCAGGGGTTGACGGACGCGCAGCGGCGCAGGGCCGAAGCGGCGGCAGGGAGCCAGGGCGCCGGCGACCTGCTGGAGCGGCGCTTCGACACGCTGTCATCCGGTGAGCAGCGTCGCCTGCTACTGGCGCGGGCGCTGGTCCACGAGCCGCACACCCTGCTGCTCGACGAGCCGGCGACCGGCCTCGATCTGCAAGCGGCCTTCGGACTGATGCGGCGGCTACGGGCCTTGGCTGCCGGGGGAACGACGTTGATCATCGTCACCCACCACGTGGACCAGATCCCGCCTGAAGTCGAGCGGGTCGTGCTGCTCAAGGCCGGTCGCGTGTTCGCGGACGGACCGAAGGACGAAGTCCTGGCGAGTGAGACACTCTCCGAGTTGTTCGAGGTCCCCGTGCAGTTGGTCGAGCGGGAGGGCTACTTCCAGGTACTTCCCGCGCGGTTGCAGTAGAGAAGCAAGCCTCCGGCCACGTTACGATGCCGGGGAATGCTCCCCCTGCGACTGCTCTCTCTCGCAACCGCCGCGGCGCTACTAGCCCCGACCGGCCCGCTTGCCGCGGCCGACAGCCCGGGCTGCTCCTCTAGCGCCGGCCTCGCATCGACCGCTACGCCGGGCACCAGCATCGACCTGGAGCTCGCCCACGATGGCCTGGTCCGCGGCTATCGCCTCCACTTGCCCTCCCGCTATGACGGGGCCTCCCCGGCGCCGCTCTGGCTGCACGTACACGGCTACACAGGCAGCGCCCGACACAGCGACGGCTGGACGGGGCTCTCCGAGCTCTCGGACCGCGAGGGTTTCGTACTCGTGTTCCCCCAGGGAACGTCGTTCGAGGCATCGCTCGGTGACGCGGCGAGGGGCCGGAGGGCCACGATCACGTCGTGGAACGACCTGGCCTGCAGCGCGCCGCTCCAGCCGGAAGCGCCGGCCTGCCGCGACGACGCGGACCCGTATCCCTGCCCGCCGGAGTGCGGGACCTGCGGGCCGTGCAACTGGTGCTCGTGCCACGACGATGTCGGCTACATCGCGGCGCTGATCGACCACCTCGCGGCCGAACTCTGCATCGACGCGGACCGCGTCTTCGCCTCCGGCTACAGCAACGGCGGCATGTTCGTGCATCGTCTCGGCTGCGCCCTGGGCGACCGCCTGGCCGCGGTCGCCCCGATGCACGGCTACCTGGCCCGCGGCTTCAACTGCGCGGCTGAAGCGCCCGGCCCGTCGATGCTGCTGATCGGCGGCACGACCGACCGTACGGTGCCGATCGACGGCTCGTACGCCAGCGACGGCTACATCTACACGTCGCAGCGCGGCGTGGCGCAGAAATGGGCCGAGTCGCAGTCCTGCTCCGCCGACCCGGTCGCGGTGGAGACGCCTTGGGACGGCCGGCGAGAGCTGAGCTGCGTCGAGTATCCCGGCTGCGCCGGCGGCCGAGCCGTCCGCAGTTGCTCCTGGGACGGCGCCCACCTCTGGCCGCGCGACGACGCCGGCAACTTCGGTGGCGAACTGCTTTGGGACTTCTTCAGGGAGGCGGAGCGCTAAGCCGCAATCGCCTCCAGGCGGCCGGGCTCGACTCCCAGCCGCTCGCCGGCGGCGACGATCTGGCGCCAGGACTCGGCGTCGACCGGGATCGCTTCGGCGCGTTCGATCCGGCTGGCCCGCTCCGGGTCGCCGGGTACGAGCACCGGCTCGTTCGGGTCGGCGGCAGGCGACGCCTTGACGTGGGCGACCAGGGCGGCGAGTTCGTGCTCCATCGCTGAACGAGGGATCAACCGGTCCGGATCGAACACGATCATGAACATGTTGTTGCAGATCGTGCCCTCCATCTCGTGCTCGGGCTGGGCGGTGCGGCCGCCGCTCATCATGCCGCCGAGGAGTTCGCAGAAGACTGCGAGGCCGTAGCCTTTGTGGTCGCCGAAGGAGGTCAGCGCGCCGGCAGGCTGCCGGAAGAGCACGCCCGGGTCGCGGGTCTTGTGGCCCCGATGGTCGATCAGGGAGCCCTCCGGCGCCTCCTCGCCCGTGTTGTGGGCCACCCGCGCCTTGCCGTGGGCGATCCGGCTGGTCGCCATGTCGAGAAGAACCGGCGGCTGCCTCTCGCTGCCGGGCAGCGAGAGGCAGATCGGATTCGTCGAGTAGCGGGCGTCGGTACCCCGGTAGGGGGCTACGAGGGCCTGGTGGCCGACCACGTTGACGAAGTGGAGCGAGGCGAGACCGGCGTCGGCCACCTGCTCGCCGTAGGTGCCGATCCGGCCCAGGTGGTGGCAATAGCGGACCGGCGCCAGGACGACGCCGGTGCTCCGGCAGCGTTCGATCGCCGCCGCCGTCGCCTGGCGGCCGACGACCTGGCCGTAGCCCATGCCGCCGTCGAACATCATGATGGCGCCGTCGTCGCGGACCAGCTCGACGTCCTGGTTCGGATTCAGGGTTCCGTTGCTGAGGCTCCGCTCGTAGGCGGGGAGCATGCCGACGCCGTGGCTGTCGTGGCCCGAGAGGTTCGCCAGCACGAGGTGGTCGGCAACGATGCGCGCTTCGTCGCCGTTGCTGCCGCTCGCCTCCAGGATCGTTGTCGCTACGTCTCGCAACGCCTGCGGGCGAATGTCGATCGGTTCCAAGGTCGCTCCTTCTCACCGTAGGGTCGGAAGCGGCGATCCTAGCGGGCTCACCCCGCCGCTTTCGGGGGCGGTAAGCTGCGCACCATGCTTCAAGCCTCATCCTCCTCGTCATCGTGGTACCGGTTCATCCCGTTCCTCCTGGCCTGTATGGCGATGCCGGGGTTCGCCCAGCCGGCGGCTGATTCGGGTTGGGTCGACCTGACCGCCGGCGGCCTCGAGCAGGGGTGGCGGCAACTGGGCGGAGCGGCGGAGTACGTCCTCGACGGCGACACGATCGTCGGCACCGCGGTGATCGAGACGCCGAACTCCTTTCTCGCCACGACGGAGGAGTACGGGGACTTCGCTCTGCAGTTGGAGTTCAAGGTCGATGAAGGGCTGAACGCGGGCATCCAGATCCGCAGCCACAGCGACCCGGACTACTGGAACGGCATCGTGCACGGCTACCAGGTGGAGATCGATTCCAGTGAACGCGCCTGGAGCGGGGGCATCTACGACGAAGCGCGGCGCGGCTGGCTGTTTCCGCTGACCCTGAACCCGGCGGCGAGCCAGGCCTTTCGCCAGGGAGACTGGAACCACGTCTACGTTGAGGCGATCGGCTCGGAGATCCGCACCTGGCTGAACGACGTGCCGGCCACCTACTTGATCGACGAGATGACGCCGAGCGGCTTCATCGCCCTGCAGGTCCACTCGGTCGGACCGGAGCAGGGCGGACTGGAGGTCCGTTACCGGAATGTCCTGTTGCGCACCGAAGACCTGACGCCAAGCGGTCGGTCGTTTCCCTACGTCGTCGACACGCGGCCGAACGAGCTCTCGCAGGCCGAAGCGGCCCTGGGCTGGGAGCTGCTCTTCGACGGCGAGAGCACGGACGCCTGGCGCGGCGCCTACCGCCAGGAGTTTCCCGCGACCGGCTGGGAAGTGCGCGACGGAGAGCTGACGGTACTCGCCTCGGAACCCGACGGACCACGAGGCGGCGGGATCGTGACCCGGGAGACGTTCTCCGCGTTCGAGCTCCAGTTGGAGTTCCGGATGACGGAGGGCGCGAACAGCGGCATCAAGTACCTGGTCACCGAGGGCTACGACTCGGCTCCCGGTACGGCGATAGCGTTCGAGTACCAGATCCTCGACGACATGCGTCATGCCGATGCGGAAGCTGGACGCGACGGCAACCGGACGCTCGCCTCGCTCTACGATCTGCTGCCGGCCACCAAGACAGGGCGCTTCGTCCACGGACCGGGCCGCTACAACCACGCGCGGATCGTCGTCCGCGCCGACGGCACCGTGGAGCACTGGCTGAACCACCAGTTGGTCCTGGCGTTCGACCGGAACTCGGCGGAACTCGACGAGGCGATCGCCCTGAGTAAGTTCGCCGGCCGGGACGGGTTCGGAAAGTGGCCCGGGGGAAGGATCCTGTTGCAGGACCATGGCGACGAGGTTGCGTTCCGCAGCATCAAGGTGCGCCGCCTCGACGGCTCGGAGTAGGGCGCGGCGGCCTGCCGGCTTCGGCGGCGGGTAGGCGAGGAGGACACGCGGACACCGCGCCCCGCCGGCGCGTAGGATTCGGACGATGCGGGTGCGTCTTGCCTACGGTCGCGGCGGTCTCACGATCGACGTCCCGCGGGAGCGAACGACGGTCATCGAGCCGGTGCAGGCGCCGGCGCTGGACGATGCGGCCGCGGCTCTGACCGCGGCGCTGCGCCGACCGGTCGCGGGGCGGCCGTTGCGGGAACTGGCGAAGCAGGGACAGACCGTCGCGATCTCGGTGTGCGACGTCACCAGGGCACAGCCGCGCCGCGAGATGGTGGGCGCGGTTCTGGACGAGCTGGACGGTCTCATCCGGCCGGAGGACGTGGCGATCCTCATCGCCACCGGAACTCACCGCGCGAACACGCCGGCCGAACTCCAGGCGATGCTGGGCGACGACATCCTTGGCTCGTGCCGCGTGATCAATCACGACGCTCGGGACGATTCCTGGCTCGTCGACCTCGGTGAGACCGGCAACGGCGTCCCGACCCGGCTCTGCCGCCACTGGTTGGAGGCGGACCTCCGGATCACGACCGGTTTCGTCGAACCCCATTTCTTCGCGGGGTTCTCGGGCGGCCCGAAGATGGTCGCCCCGGGGCTCGCAGGGCTCGACACGGTGCTCACCCTGCACGACGCCGCCCGCGTCGGCGATCCGCGATCGACCTGGGGAATCATCGACGACAACCCGATGCACACGGACATCCGGGCGATCGCGGCGCGGCCCGAAGCTCGGCCGCACTTCAGCATGGACGTTCTGCTCGACCGGCAGCAGAGGATCACGCACGTCTTCGCGGGCGCGCTCTTCGAGATGCACCGGCGGGCCTGCGCAACCGCGAAGCCGATCGCCATGCGGGAGACCAGCCACCGGTTCGAGGTCGTCGTGACGACGAACTCCGGCTACCCGCTCGACCAGAACCTCTACCAGGCGGTCAAGGGGATGTCGGCGGCCGCGCAGGTGGTGGCCGACGGTGGAACGATCCTCTGCGCGGCCGAGTGCAGCGACGGCATTCCGGACCACGGCCGCTACGCCGAACTGCTCGGTCGCGGCGGCTCGCCCGAGGAGCTGCTCCAGCAGATCGAGGCCCGGAAGGAAGCCGAGCCGGACCAGTGGCAGGTCCAGGTCCAGGCGTTGATCCAGCGTCGCGCCCGCGTGCTGGTCAAGGCGGACGGGCTGAGCGGGGACCAGCTTGCCGCCGCTCACTTCGAGCCGGCGCCCAACCTCGATGCCGCGCTCGCCGAGTGCGTGGCGGCCCGGCCCGACGCGCGCATCTGTGTGCTGCCGGAGGGTCCGCAGACGATTCCCTACGTGGCCGCCTAGCCGGCGCGGGACAAAGAAGAAGGGCCTCCCCGTTGCCGGGGAGGCCCTGAGTCTTCGACCACGGCCTCAGGCGCCGTGGCTTCTTCTGGAGGAAGCTCAGCCTAGAAGCTGAACCGGCCTCCGATCTGCAACTGCCGCGGCCTCGTCGTCAGGAACGAAGGGATCCCGAGAGTGTCGGGCACGACGCCGTTTCGGATGTTCCGCTGACCGAAACCGACGCCGAAGCTGTTCTCGTCGAACAGGTTGAACGCCTCGACGAAGACATCGAGCCGCATGCCGTCGCCGAAGCGGAAGAACTTGCCGACCCGCAGGTCGATTGTCTGGATCGACTCGTTCCGTTCCGTGTTCCGGCCGACGACGAGACCGCCCATGACGGCCCGGTAGTCGGGGCAGTTCCAGCCGACCGAGCTGCAGTAGGCGAAGTCGACACCGGAGTCGACCAGCGTGTACGGGTAGCCCGACTGGTAGTTCAGGATGCCCGAGATCTGGAAGTCGGCCGGCAACTGGATCATGCCCGTGACCACCAGCCGATGCTCGATGTCACGGTTCGAGAGACCCCAGTCATAGTCCAGGTTGCCGGTGTCGGAGATCGTGACGCCGGTTGCCGAACGCTCGTTCGAGTCCGTGTCGCGATCCTTGCCCCAGGTGTAGTGGGCGCCGAACTGGTAGCGGCCGGTGAAGCGCCTGTTCGCCTTGATCGTGATCGCCTGGTACTCGGAGTCGCCGCGCGACTGCCTCACGAGGATCTCGGCGCACTCGGCGCCCGGGACGCCCGGGCAGCCTTCGTTGCGGCCGTCCCACATCGGACGACCGTACTCGTCATAGCCGGCGAAGACCCGGTTGAAGTCCGTGTTGCGCTGCAGGCCTGTCGCCTCGGCGTACACGGCATCGATGCCGGCGCTCCAGCCGCCGCCGAGTTCCCGCTCCCAGCCGACGCTGGCGCGAATCGTCTGGGCGTCGTCGAACTCGGGGTCGACGTAGGAGATGGCGGGGATGATGCCCGGCGGCGGGTTCTCGTTGTCGATCGGCGTCCCGAGCGGTACGTACCCGTTTTCTCCGGCTCTCACGTTGATGCGGCCGTAGTTCGGCGGCACGCCGTTGGCCTGCACCTGGTTGGCGAACAGGAGGGTGGGCGTCCGGCCGAAGAAGAACCCGATGCCGCCGCGGAGGACGGAACGACCCTCGTCCTGCGCCAGGGCGAAGCCGAAGCGCGGCGCCAGGTTCTCGGTGTCCGGAATCTGGCGGCCGTCGGGATGCAGATGATCGAGGCCGTCCGGGTTGTCCGTCGACGTGTACCGGAGGCCGTAGCTGATCGTCATGTTGTCCCGCTTCAGGCTGTCCTGGCCGTAGAACGCCAGCGCCGCCTGGGTCTCGTCGTAGTTCGGGTACGTCGAGTCGCCGAACCAGATGCGAGCGTTGCTGGCGTTGTTGGCCAGGAAGTCCTCCGCGGACTGGAAGTCGTAGCGGCCGTCCCGGCTCCCGGCGAAGAGCTGCGCCAGATCGTCCTTCGAGTAGTCGACGCCGAACTTCATGTCGTGGGCGCCGAACAGGTAGGAGAAGTCGTTCTTGACTTGGAGCTGCTCTTCCTCGACGAAGATCGGGAGGAAGTCGAACTTGCCGACGCTGTCGCGGGAGCCGAACCGGAACCGGACCTGCGCCTCGATCGGGGTACCGACCCGCAGCGACAGGCGGTCCAGGTTGTCCGTGGCGGACTGGAACCTGAACTCGTTCACGCCGCGGCTGCCGACGACCGAGGTCATCGATGCGATGATCGACAGCGTGTCCTCGGTCTTGAGCGATTCCTCGTCCAGGAAGTCGCTCGCGCGTTCGTAGTCGGTCCAGTTCGCGCGCAGGGTGATCAGGTTCGCGTCGCTGATCTGGTGGTCCAGCTTGCCGAACAGGATCTGGTTGCTCACGGAGCGCGTAAACAGGCCGGTGGCGGAACCGTCCGGGTTCACGTCGAAGCCATCGACCAGGGCGGCGAAGGCCGGCTCGGTCTGCGCTCGAAGCATGATCAGGTCGTACGTTCCGCATTCACCGGGCATGCTGGCGCTGCACAGGTCCCTGTTCCCGCGTGTACGAAGCGAGCGGGTGAAGGGAATGTCCTGGTCACGCTGGTCGATGCCGAAGTAGTAGTGGGTGCGGTCCTGCTTGAACGGTCCGCCGATGGAGAAGCCGTAGTTCTGGGTATCGAACGTATCCACCGGCCTCGAACCGTCGTTGCCGAAGTAGTCGTCCAGCGGATCGGACGGCAGGTCCTCGGCCAGGCTGTCGTCGCGGAAGAAGTAGAAGGCCGACCCCTTCACTTCGTTCGTGCCGGACTTGGTGACGACGTTGACGAAGGCGCCGCCGTGCCGGCCGTACTCGGCCGAAAAGCCGTTGGTGATGACCTGGAACTGGCGGACCGTGTCCTGAGCGACGATCAGGCCGTCGTTCTCCGTCGCCTCGCCGCCGCGGCCGTAACCGAAGAAGGTGCTCTTGTTGTCCGCGCCGTCGACCGAGAGGCCGCTGTACATGCCGCGCTGGCCGGCCATCGTCAGGAAGCCGCGGGAGCGGTCGCGCTGCACGCCGGGAGTGAGAATCGCGAAGTCCGTGAAATCGCGGCCCACGGTGGGCAGGCTCTCGATCGCCACCTCGTCGATGTAGTTCGCGGCGCCGGAGCGGCTGACCTCGATGATCGGCGCTTCGGAGGTGACTGTGATCACCTCGGAGGTCGACTCGATCTCGAGCGTCAGGTTGACGTCCTTGATCTGGCCGACAAGCACGGAAACATCGGCTTGCTGTGTGGTCTGCATGCCGGAGAGTTCCGCGTTCACCGTGTAGGTGCCGACCTGGAGCGCCTTCGCGCTGTAGAAGCCGTTGGCGTCCGAGATCACGGCGCGGGCGATGCCGGTGTCCTGGTTGGTGACGGTCACCGTGGCGCCGGGAATGGCGCCGCCCTCGACATCCGAGATGTAGCCCTGGACGGTGCCGGTGATGGTCTGGCCGAAACCGGCGCCGCCGATGAGGAAGGCGAAGGTCATTGCCAGGAGGATTGCAAGAAGACGTGCCCGCGGGCGGGTCGACTGCATGGTTGGGTTTCTCCTCTGTGTCTGAGTAGGCGCCGTCGAACTCAACACGAATTCACCGGCGTGCGATTCACGCGTGGAAGGTTTCTCGATTGTCCGGGTGGGTGGCGGTGGTGGGGCGCTCGCGCGCAATGCCACGGACCGGGTATGACTATAGAGATCGCTTCGCCCTCCGTCAAAGGACAGTGGCCCCGCTTCAAGATGTTGAATCGGACGGCAGGGGCAACTCGGTGGCCCCGGTCAGGTACTCGTCGATCCGGGCAGCCGCGCCGCGGCCCTCGTTAATCGCCCAGACGATCAGGCTCTGGCCGCGGCGGCAGTCGCCGGCGGCGAATACGCCCTCGACCGAGGTCGCGTACCGGCCGGGATCGGCGGCAAAGTTGGTGCGCTCGTCCGTCGCCAGACCCAACTGCTCTCCGAGCGTGACCTCGGGACCCAGAAAGCCCATCGCCAGCAGCACGAGTTCGGCCTCGAAGGTCTCCTCGGTGCCCGGCACCTCTTCCATCGCGAAACGGCCGGCGCTGTCCCGCTGCCAGGCGACGCGAATCGTCTCGATGCCGGCGACGCCGCCGGCGCCGTCGTCGACGAAGCGCTTGGAGAGCACGGAGAACACCCGCGGATCAGCGCCGAACCTGGCCGTGGCTTCCGCGTGCGCGTACTCGACGCGGAAGATGCGCGGCCATTCCGGCCAGGGGTTGTCGGGCGCCCGGTCGTCCGGCGGCCGGTCCAGCAGTTCGAAGTTGACCAGCGAAGCGCAGCGGTGCCGGACCGCGGTCGCGATGCAGTCGGCACCGGTGTCGCCGCCGCCGATCACGATGACATTCCTGCCTTCGGCGTGAATCGGTGCTTCGACGGGATGGGCACCATCGCCCGGAAGGCCAGCATCGAGGAGCGCGCGGGTGTGCTCGGTCAGGAAGTCCATCGCGAAGTGGATGCCCGAGAGCTCGCGGCCCGGGATGGGCAGATCGCGGGGCTCGGTGGCGCCGCAGGCGAGCAGGATCGCGTCGTGGTTGCGCCGCAGATCGCCGACATCGAGGTTCACGCCGACGTGGGCGCCTGTCTTGAACTCGATTCCCTCAGCCCGCATCAGGCCGATCCGCCGGTCGACGACCAGCCGCTTGTCGAGCTTCATGTTCGGGATGCCGTACATCAGGAGGCCGCCGATACGGTCTTCGCGTTCGAAGACGGTCACCGAATGGCCGACACTGTTCAACTGCGCCGCCGCGGCGAGTCCCGCGGGTCCCGACCCGACGACCGCCACCTTCCTGCCGGTTCGCTTCGCCGGTGGGCGGGGAACGATCCAGCCCTCCTCGAAGCCGCGGTCGACGATCGCGTTCTCGATGTTCTTGATCGTCACCGCCGGGTCGGTGATTCCGAGCACGCACGCGCCTTCGCAGGGCGCCGGGCAGACGCGACCGGTGAACTCCGGGAAGTTGTTCGTCTGCTCGAGTCGCCGGAGCGCCTCCCGCCAGCGGCCCTGGTAGACGAGGTCGTTCCACTCCGGGATCAGGTTGTCGATCGGGCAGCCGTCGCTGGACTGGCAGAAGGGGACGCCGCAGTCCATGCAGCGGGCGCCCTGGGTGGCGAGATGCTCCTCCGGCACCGGCTGCAGGAACTCGCCGTAGTGACTCAGCCGGATCAACGGATCCTGGTAGGGAACCGCGGCCCGCGCGTACTCCTTGAAGCCGGTGTCCTTGCCCATGCCCCGCCTGCCCGCGTCGGTCCGCCGACCTCAGGCCGCGGCTTCGGCCTTCGGGATCGTCTGGCTTTCCGGCGTCCGATCCTCGGCCTCGCTCTCGGCCAGGAGGACGCGCCGGTAGTCATGGGGCATGACCTGGGTGAACTGACCCACGGCTTCGCTCCATCGCTCGAGCAGCCGGCGCGCTACCGTCGAGCCGGTGAAGCGGGCGTGCCGAGCGACGAGTTGCCGGAGTTCGCTCCGGTACTCGCCACCGACGGGCTCGAGGCCCACCATCTCGAAGTTGCAGTTGTGGGCCAGTTCCTTGTCCGGATCGAAGACCCAGGCGATGCCGCCGCTCATGCCGGCCGCGAAGTTGCGCCCGGTCGGTCCCAGGATCACCGCGCGGCCGCCGGTCATGTACTCGCAGCCGTGGTCGCCGATTCCCTCGATGACCGCCTGGGCGCCCGAGTTACGGACGCAGAAGCGCTCCGCCGCGCGGCCGCGGAAGAACGCTTCGCCGCCGGTGGCGCCGTAGAGCGCGACGTTGCCGATCAGGACGTTCTCTTCGGCGACGAATCGGGACCGGCGCGGTGGGTAGAGGATGAGCCTTCCGCCCGACAGCCCCTTGCCGACGTAGTCGTTGCCGTCGCCCTCGAGTTCGATCGTGATGCCGGGCGCGAGGAAGGCGCCGAGGCTCTGGCCGGCGCTGCCGGTGAGCGAGATGTGGATCGTGTCGTCGGACAGGCCGTGCTCGCCGCGCGCCTTCATCAGCTCGTGGCTGAGCATCGTGCCGACGGTGCGTTGGGTGTTCTCGATGGGCAGGTCGATCCGCACGCGGGAACCGCGTTCCAGCGACGGCCGGGCGCGCTCGATCAACTCGTTGTCGAGCGCGTACTCGAGCGCGTGGTCCTGCTCGATCGTCTGCACGACCTCGACGCCTTCGTGCCTGCGCACCGCGGGTTGCAGCACGGCGGAGAGGTCGAGGCCCTCGGTCTTCTCGTTGCGGACCGCGAGTTCGGGCAGGAACAGGTCCGTCCGGCCGACCAGCTCCCGCATCGTCGCCACGCCGAGGCTCGCCATGAGCCGCCGCGTTTCCTCGGCGACGAGGAAGAGGTAGTTCACGACTTCCTCCGGCGTGCCCTCGAACTTGGCGCGCAGCTCCGGATCCTGGGTGGCGATCCCCACCGGGCACGTGTTCAGGTGGCACTTGCGCATCATGATGCAGCCGATCGTGATCAGGGGCGCGGTGGAGAAGCCGAACTCCTCGGCGCCCAGCATGCAGGCCACGACCACGTCGCGCCCGGTCTTGAGCTGGCCGTCGGTCTGGAGGATCACCCGCGAGCGCAGGTCGCTCAGCACCAGGGTCTGGTGGGTCTCGGCGATGCCGAGTTCCCAGGGCAGGCCGGCGTGCTTGATGCTGGTCAGCGGCGAAGCGCCGGTGCCGCCGTCGTGGCCCGAGATCAGGATGTGGTCGGCGTGCGCCTTGGCGACGCCGGCGGCCACCGTGCCGACGCCGACCTCGGAAACCAGCTTCACGCTGATCCGGGAACCCGGGTTCGAGTTCTTCAGATCGTGGATGAGCTGCTTCAGGTCCTCGATCGAGTAGATGTCGTGGTGGGGCGGCGGCGAGATGAGGCCGACGCCGGGCGTGGAGTAGCGGGTCCGCGCGATGACCTCGTCGACCTTGTGGCCGGGCAGTTCGCCGCCCTCGCCCGGCTTGGCGCCCTGGGCGATCTTGATCTGCAGTTCGTCCGAGTTGGTCAGGTACCAGGAGGTGACGCCGAAGCGGCCGGAGGCGACCTGCTTGATCGCCGAGCGGCGAAGGTCGCCGTTGGGGTCCGGCGTGAAGCGCGACGGGTCCTCCCCTCCCTCGCCGGTGTTGCTCTTGCCGCCGAGGCGGTTCATCGCGATGGCGAGCGTCTCGTGGCTTTCGGCCGAGATCGAGCCGAAGCTCATCGCGCCCGTGCAGAAGCGCTTGACGATCTCGCTCGCCGGCTCGACGTCGTCGAGCGGCAGCGGTTCGAGGTCCGTGCGGAACTGGAGCAGGCCGCGCAGCGAGCACTTCCGGGTCGTGTCCTCGTTGGCGAGGCGGGCGAAGCTCTCGTAGGCCTCCGTGCTGTTGGTGCGGGCGGCGTTCTGGAGCCGCGAGATCATCTGCGGGTTCCACATGTGGCGCTCGCCGCCGGCGCGCCAGTGATAGTCGCCTGGGTTCCCCAGTTCGGCCACGCGGTCGCGCTCGTCCGCGGGGAAGCCGCGGGCGTGCCGGCGCAGCGCGTCCTTCGCCAGCCGTTCGAGGCCCGCGCCCTCGATCCGGCTGGCGGTGCCGGCGAAGCAGCGGTCGATCACTTCGGTGGACAGCCCGACCGCCTCGAAGATCTGGGCGCCCTTGTAGCTCTGCAGCGTGGAGATGCCCATCTTGGCCATCACCTTGAGCATCCCCTTCCGGACCCCCTTGCGGTAGCGGTCGACGACCGCCTGGTCGTCGGCCGCGGCCGGCAGCCGGCCCTGGCGCCGCGCCTGCCAGAGCGCCTCGAAGGTCAGGTAGGGGTTGATCGCGTCGGCGCCGTAGCCGACCAGCAGGCAGTGATGGTGGACTTCGCGCGCCTCGCCGGTCTCGAGCAGCAGGCCGACCCGGGTGCGCTTGATCGTCCGCAGCAGGTGGTGATGGACGGCGCCGCAGGCGAGCAGGGTGGGCACCGGGACGCGGTCGGGGCCGGCGGCCCCGTCGGACAGGGCGACGAAACTGCAACCGTCGTCGACCGCCCGCTCGGCCTCCGCGCACAGGCGGTCGAGAGCGTCGCCGAGGCCCGAGGCGCCCTCTTCGAGGGGCCAGGTGGCGTCGAGCGTGCGGCAGGAGAAACCGGCGTCGCCCGCGTCGGCGAGCGCCGCGAACTCCCGGTTGCTGAGAATCGGATGGGGCAGGCGGAGCCGCCGGCAGTGGTCGGCCGTGGTCTCCAGCAGATTGAGCTCGGGGCCGATCGTGCAGTCGACCGACATGACGACTTCTTCACGGATCGAGTCGATCGCCGGGTTCGTGACCTGCGCGAAGAGTTGCTTGAAGTAGTCGTAGACCGGGCGATCCTGGTCGGAGAGGAAAGCGAGGGCAGTGTCGTTGCCCATCGATCCGATCGGATCGCGCTGCTCCTCGATCAGGGGGCGCAGCATGAAGCGCATCGTCTCGCCGGTGTAGCCGAAGGCCTGGAGGCTGCGGGTCAGCGTGTCGTCGTCCATCGCCGCCTGGTTCGCGGGCGCGTTGCCGTTGCTTTGGGCGTGGGCCACCAGGTCGGCGAGATCGGTGCGGTTCTCCAGCCACTCCGCGTAGGGCCGCTTGCCGGCGAACGTGCTCTTCAGCTCTTCGTCGGCGACGATGCGGCCGAGGTCGAAGTCGACCAGGAACATCCGGCCGGGCTTGAGCCTCCCCTTGCGCAGCACCCGCTCCGGCTCGACCGGGACGACGCCGGCCTCGGACGCCATGATGACCAGGTCGTCGTCGGTGACGTAGTAGCGGCTCGGACGCAGGCCGTTGCGGTCGAGCACCGCGCCGATGTACCGGCCGTCGGTGAAGGCGATCGACGCCGGGCCGTCCCAGGGCTCCATCAGGCAGGAGTGGTAGTCGTAGAACGCCTTCTTCGCGGCGTCCATGTGCGGGTCGTTCTGCCACGCCTCCGGGATCATCATCATGACCGCTTCCTGGAGGGTGCGGCCCGTGAGCAGCAGGAACTCGAGCACGTTGTCGAAGCTGCCGGAGTCGGAGCAGTCGGGCTCGACGACCGGGAAGGCGAGGGGGAGGTCGTGGCCGAACAGGTCGCTCTCAAGCACGCCTTCGCGAGCGTGCATCCAGTTCATGTTGCCGCGCAGCGTGTTGATCTCGCCGTTGTGGCTCATGAAGCGGTTCGGCTGGGCGCGGTCCCAGGAGGGGAACGTGTTCGTCGCGAAGCGGGAGTGGACCATCGCCAGGTGCGATTCGTAGTCCGGCGCCGCCAGATCCGGGAAGAACGGCACGAGCTGGCCTGAGGTCAGCATGCCCTTGTAGATGATCACCCGCGTCGACAGCGAGCAGACGTAGAACATCTGCGCTTCGTCCAGCGCGTCGTTGCCGCGCAGGCGGATCGTCGCCTGCTTGCGGATCAGGTAGAGCTCGCGTTCGAAGGCGTCCTGGTCGAGCCCGTCGGCCGCCCGGACGAAGAGCTGCTCGATGACCGGCATCGAGTCGATTGCCGTGGCGCCGATGTCCGCGACCTCGGGGCGGGTCGGCACCTTGCGCCAGCCGATGAGCTGTTGGCCACGGTCCGCGACGATCTCCTCCACGACTCGCCGGCACAGCTCGCGTTCACCGTCGTCCTGGGGCAGGAAGAAGACGCCGGCGGAGAAGGTGCCGGGCGCTCCGAGTTCGGCGCCGAACTCGTCGGCGGCGACGCGCCGGAGCAGGGTGTGCGGCAGTGCGGTCAGCATGCCAGCGCCGTCTCCGGTGTTCGGCTCGCAGCCGCAGGCGCCCCGATGGTCCATCTGCGTCAACATGTGGGCGGCCTGCTGCATCAGCCGGTGGCTGCGTTCGCCGCGGACGTGGGCGATGAAGCCGACGCCGCAGGCGTCGTGCTCGTAGGCCGGGTCGTACAGTCCGATCTTGCCGGGACGGAGCTTCATGCCGCCTCTCCGCGCTCTGCTATTGCCTCGTCGTCCGCGGGCATCGGCCCGGCGTTCTCGGTCAGGAACGCGGCGAACTCCTCGGCGGCCTGACGGAGGCGGCCGCGGGCGTAGACGATTCCCACCGGCCGCTCGAGGGGCGGTTCGAGCGGCACCGCGGCGAGCAGTCCCGCGCGCACCTCGGCGAGAAACGTCCTGAGCGGCAGGATCGCGGCGTAGTCGGTCGCCTGCAGCATGCTCTTGAACGTGTCGATGTTGTCGAGCCGCTGGGCGAACACGGCCTCGGCCCCGTTCCCGACCAGGTAGCTGCGAATGTGGCGCGCGGCGGGGAGTTCGTGGGTGAAGTGGATCAACTCGCGGCCGTCGAGGTCGGCGGCCAGCACGCGCTTGGCGCCGGCCAGTTCGTGGTTCACGCCGCAGGCCAGGCACATCCGCTCCTCCCGCAGCGGGCGCGATTGCAGGCCGGGCCACTGCTCCGGGTAGGAGACGATGCCGAAGTCGCAGCGGCCGGTTCGCGCCGCCTCGGCCACCGCGGCCGGTGGTTCGTACTCGATCTGCACGTCGAGTTCCGGTCGCTGGAGCTGGAACTCGGCACGCAACTGGTTGAGCAGCGCGATGCCGGCGGAGTAGATCGCGTGGACCCGGACCGTTCCGCCCCGCTCCGGATCGAGACGGGAGACACTGCGCGCCAGGGCGTCGTAGCGAGCGACGAGTTCGCGCCCCTCGCGGGACACGAGCTCGCCGGCGGGAGTCAGCACGAAGGGCCGCTTGGAGCGGTCGAGGAGCCGCGTTCCGAAGAGCTCCTCGAGGTGCTGGATGCGCTGGCTAACCGCCGACTGGGTGATCCCGTGAAGCTCGGCTGCGCGGCTGAAGCTGCGCAAGTCCGCGACATCGCAGAAGATCCTGAGCCCTTGCATCGTAAGGGCCGGATCTTACATTAGGCTGATCTCATGGAGCAAGCCCGGAGCATTAGAGAAGCTGATGTTAGGGCCGTCTACGCCAGCCGCCAGTAGAACACGACGAGATACGCCGCGAGCAGCACGGCGACCCACAACGCCATCGACGCCGTCAGCCACGAGCGCCCGAGGAACCCCTGCGGCCCCAGGTGGCGCTGTGCCGTCTCAAGAGCCGCGCCGGCGAGCCGCTCGGCAGCGGCGTACCCGGCGCGGTGAATCGTGACGAAAGCTGTCGCAACCCCATCCCAGATGCGAAGACCGACCCGGCGGTAGAGCCAGTCGGCGTCCAGGTTCACCGAGCGCAACTCGGGGGGATAGAGGCCGGTGCGCATGAGCGTCGCGAAGGCCAGTGCCGAGAAGAAGAGGAGCTGGCTCTGGGTGATGACGTGGGTCGTCGTGTACACGTCGTAGTCGACCGGGTAGGGCAGCAGCGCGTAGAAGGGATTCGCGACGCCGAACCACATCTCGGCCAGCGGAAACAGGCCGATCGCCATGCTCGCGGCGGCCGCCAGCACCATTGCGACGATCATCGAACGCGGCGCCTCCTTGCAACGGATCCCGGAGTCGTGGTGGAAGAAGGCGAAGAACGGGATCTTGATTCCGGCGTGGTGGAAGACGCCGGCGGAGGCGAACAGGAGCACCAGCCACAGCCAGAAGTACTCCTTGTACACGGCCGCGCTCATGATCAGCGACTTCGTAGCGAAGGCCGAGAACAGCGGGAAGGCGGAGATGGATGCGGCGCCGACGATGCACAGTCCGGTCGTGATCGGCATCGACTTGTAGAGGCCGCCCAGGTCCGAGCCGTTCACGTGGCCGACACGGTAGAGCACCGCCCCCATCGCCATGAAGAGAAGGCCCTTGAACAGGATGTCGGCGAACGCATGGGCGACGGCGCCGTTGATCGCCAGTTCGGTGCCGATGCCGATGCCGACGACCATGAAGCCGAGCTGGTTCGTCATGCTGTAGGCGAGCACCCGGCGCAGGTCGTTCTCGATCACGGCGAAGAAGATCGGGAACGCGGTCATCAGCGCGCCGATCCAGATCAGTTCGGACTGGCCGGGGAAGGCCCGGGCGAGGGCGTAGATCGCGAACTTGGTCGTGAACGCCGACAGGAACACGGCGCCGGCCGGGGTCGACTCGGGATACGCGTCGATCAGCCAACTGTGCAGCAGCGGGAATGCCGCCTTGAGACCGAAGGCTAGGAAGATGAGGGTCGCTGCAAGGTTCGAGAAGCCGAGCCCGCCGTTCTCGAGAAAGCCCGTCAGGTTGCGGAACTCGGCCCAGCCCGGGGCCGCGCCGACTTCGTGACGGAACAGCACGATGCCGGCGAGCAGCAGGACGCCCGAGACCATCTGCATCCCCAGGTAGCGGAGGCCGGCGCCGGCCGCCCTGCCGCTCCTTCTGACCCAGACCAGCAGCGCCGACGAAACGGCGGCCACTTCCCAGAACAGGAACAGCGTCCAGAGGTCGCCGGCCAGCACCACGCCGAGAGCCGATCCCGCGTAGAACACGCCGACGAGCGGCTGGAAGTTGTCCCTGACGTAGAACGAGTAGACGCTGCCGATGAGCGCCGCGAGGTGGAAGATGACGACGAAGATCCGGCTCAGCGGATCGATCCGGACGAGCGTCAGGGTCTGGCCGAAGAGCTCGAACTGGGCGTAGTCGCCGAGGTCGAGGCCCCAGAAGCGCCAGAGGGAGTAGACCGGCAGGGCCAGGAGCAGCGCGCGCAGCACGGTGCGCGGCAGCACGTTGCGCGGCGCCGCGGCCAGGACCACGCTGCCGAGCATGAGCAGCATCGGCGGCGACAGCAGGAACTCCGCCATCCGGAACTCAGGAGGCTCCGCCGTCGCGGCGTCGCTCGTAGTAGTCCTCGGACCGCATCAGCACGCGCCGCATCTGCTTCGCGGCCAGCACCAGCAGGAAGGCGCCGACGAAGCCGTAGACCGGGTAGAACCCGAATCCGCCGTCGGCCCAACCACCCCAGGCGTCGAACTCCGCCTTCTTCTTGTGGAAGAAGTCCGCCGCCAGCCACAGGACGTCGACGGCGATCAGGGCGTAGAAGACCTTGGCTACGTTTCCTTTCCTGTCGAGCCAGTAGCTCTTGCCGCCGTGCTTGCCGTGGTCGTGGTGCGCCATCGCTGGGCGGCGAGGTTAGCAGCCGGACTCGGGCTCCACGGGGTCGCGCGCGGCGCGTAGGATGACCCGTGGACTCGTTCTCGGAACCGGTGCGCCGGTGGTTCGACGACTCGTTCCCCGGTCCGACCTGGGTGCAGGAACTTGGCTGGCCGGTGCTGACCCGCGGCGGAAACGCGCTGCTGGTGGCGCCCACCGGCAGCGGCAAGACGCTCGCGGCGTTTCTCTGGGCCATCGACCGGCTCAGCCTTGGCGACGAACCCGATACGCCCGGCGTGCGTGTCGTCTACGTTTCGCCGCTCAAGGCCCTCGCCTACGACATCGAACGCAACCTGCAGGCGCCCCTTGAGGGCGTCGTCGAGAAGGCCCGCAAGCTCGGCGCTCCGGTGCGGCCGGTCAGTGTCGACGTGCGCACCGGGGACACCCCGCCGGCCGACAGGCGCCGCCAGCTACGGAAGCCCGGCGAGATCCTGGTCACGACGCCCGAGTCGCTGTTCCTGGTTCTCGGGTCGCGGGCGGCGGCCAACCTGCGCACGGTCGAGACGGTGATCGTCGACGAGGTTCATGCGATGGCGGCGACCAAGCGCGGCGCCCACCTGGCGCTGTCGCTCGAGCGGCTCGCGGAGTTGGCGGGGGCTCAGGATCCGCAGCGGATCGGCCTGTCGGCGACGGTGCGGCCAATGGACCTGGCGGCCGGGTTTCTCGGCGGCGACCGGCAGGTCGAGGTCGTCGACGCCTCCGAGCCGCCGAACATCGACCTCAAGGTCGTCGTGTCGGTGCCCGACATGGAGGCGCCGCCGCCGGCGCCCGAGACGCTGGCCGACGGCGGCGACTGGCCCCGCGGCTGGGAAACGTCGGGTCTGTGGCCGTCCGTCTTTCCGCGCATCCTCGACGCGGTCCGGCGCCACCGCTCGACGATTGTCTTCGTCAACAGCCGTTCCCTCTGTGAACGGCTGGCGCAGCATCTGAACGAGCTGGACGACCGGACCCGTGCCGCCGCGGACGAGGAAGAAGGCGATGATCGTGAGCCGCTGGCCCGAGCCCACCACGGCAGCATCTCCCATGAGCAGCGGCGGGAGATCGAGAGTGCGCTCAAGGCGGGCCGTCTGCGCTGCATCGTGGCCACCAGCTCGCTCGAACTGGGGATCGACATGGGCAGCGTCGACCTGGTGCTCCTGGTGGAGGCGCCGGGTTCGACGGCCAGCGGACTGCAGCGGGTCGGCCGATCGGGGCACGCCGTCGGCGAACGGAGCCGCGGTCTGATCTTCCCCAAGTTCCGGGGCGATCTCCTGGAGTGCACGGTGACCGCGATCCAGATGCAGCGCGGCGCGATCGAGTCGATGCGGCTGCCGGAGAACCCGCTCGACGTGCTGGCGCAGCAGATCGTTGCGATGTGCTGCGGCCGGGAATGGACCGTCGACGGGATCCTGGCCCTGGCGCGGCGCGCCCGGCCCTACCGGGGCCTGAGCCGCAATCTGCTCGGTGCGGTGCTGGATATGCTGGTCGGCCGCTTTCCCTCGGAGGAGTTCGCCGACCTGCGGCCCCGGTTGTCGTGGGACCGCGGCCGCGACGTGCTGACCGCCCGGCGCGGCGCGGACTTCCTGGTGCGGATGAACGCCGGCACGATTCCGGATCGCGGCCTGTTCACGGTGCACCTGGGGCCGGAGGGGCCGCGGGTCGGCGAACTCGACGAGGAGATGGTGTACGAGTCCCGCGCCGGCGACACCTTCCTGCTCGGGGCTTCCGCCTGGCGGGTGACCGAGATCACCCGCGACCGGGTCATCGTCCGGCCGGCGCCGGGCGAACCGGGGCGGATGCCCTTCTGGCACGGCGATGGCCCTGGCCGGCCGCTGGAGCTGGGTCGGGCCCTTGGCGCCTTCGTGCGCGAACTGGGTCGGAGGCAGGGCGCCGCCGCCAGACGCTGGCTCCAACGCGAAGCGCCGCTCGATCCGCATGCCGTCTCGAACCTCTGCGCCTACGTCGAGGAGCAGCGAGACCGCACCGGCGCGCTGCCCACCGACCGCGCGGTGACTCTGGAGCGGTTCCGGGACGAGATCGGCGACTGGCGCGTGTGCATCCTGACCCCGTTCGGGGCCCGCATCCACGCGCCCTGGGCGATGGCGCTGGAGCGCCGGATCGGCCGGCGTTTCGGTTTCGAGGTCCAGACGCTGTGGACCGACGACGGGCTGGCCCTCCGCTTCGCCGACACCGACGAGTTGCCGGCGGCGCGGGAGTTCCTGCTCGAGCCCGACGAGGTCGAGGATCTGGTCGTCGAGCAGGTCGCTTCCTCGCCGATGTTCGCGAGCCGCTTTCGCGAGAACGCGGCCCGCGCGCTGCTGCTGCCGCGCAACCGGCCCGGCAAGCGGACGCCGCTCTGGCAGCAGCGCCAGCGGTCGAAGAACCTGCTCTCCGTCGTCCGCCGCTACCCCGACTTTCCGATCCTGCTCGAGACGTACCGCGAGTGTCTGAGCGACCTCTTCGATCTCTCCGGCCTGGTCGACCTGATGGCGCAGGTCGCGGAAGGAGAGGTCCGGGTCGACGACGTGGAGACCCTGGCGCCTTCTCCGTTCGCCCGCTCCCTCGTCTTCGCCTACGAAGAGCGCTTCCTCTACGACCAGGACGCCCCCGCGGCCGAGCGCCGGGCCCAGGCGCTGACTCTCGACCAGGAGCTCCTGCGGGAACTGCTGGGCACGGCCAGTCTGCGGGAGTTGCTCGATCCGGACGTGATCCAGGCGGTCGAAGAGGAGTTTCAGGGGCTTTCGCCGGACCGCCGCGCGCGGCACGAGGACGATCTCTACGATCTGCTGAGGCGGACCGGCGGTCTGACCCGGGCGGAGATCGAGGCGCGGGCTCCGGGCGAGGCGGGTGAGTGGCTCGCGGACTTGGAGCGGCAGAAGAGGGCCGTCGAAATCGAGTTCAAGGACGGCGAGCGGGTGTGGACGGCCGCGGAGGACGTGGCGCTCTACCGCGACGGCCTGGACGCGACGTTGCCCGAAGGCCTGCCGGGCGAACTGCTGGCGCCACGGCCGGAGCCGCTCGAGAATCTGTTGAGACGCTACGCCCGGAGCCGGGGTCCGTTCACAGCCGCTGACGCGGCGGCCCGCCTCGGCCTGCCGGAGGGGGCGATCGAACCCCTGCTGACGAGTCTCGAAGATGCCGGCCGGCTCGTCCGGGGCGAGTTTCGTAGGGAAGGCGGCGGTGTCGAATGGTGCGACTCGGAGGTGCTCCGCCGGATCAAGCGCCGGACACTGGCCAGGCTGCGCCGCGAAGCCGAGCCGGTCGACGGAGCGGCTCTGGCGCGGTTCCTGGGTCGCTGGCAGGGCGTCGACACGGGCACAGCGGCGCCGACTCTCCCGGCGTCGCCGGGTCGCGGGCGGGCAGGGATGCCTGCGTCGTCGGATCGCGCCCTGGTTCGCCTCCGGGAATCCGTGGCGCAGCTCGAAGGGGTGCCGCTTTCCTGGCGGACCCTGATCGACCACGTCCTTCCTGCCCGCGTGCCGGGCTTTCGTCTCGAGATGCTGGATGGACTCGCGGCGGCCGGGGAGCTTCTCTGGGTGGGCGACGGCAGGCTCGGCTCGAGAGACGGCCGGGTAACGGTCTACCGTCGGGAGCGGTTCCAGGTTCTGGCGCGCGGGAGCGAGCCGTCCGAACAACCGGACGGGCAGCGGGTTGATACGCCGCACGGCGCGATCCTCGATCGCCTCAGGACGCGCGGCGCCTGCTTCACCTTCGACCTCGTCGGCGGTGTGGTCGGCGACGGCGACTGGGGCGAAACGGAAGTCGAAGCAGCGATCTGGGACCTCGTGTGGACTGGCCGCGTCACGAACGACACGTTCCTGCCGCTCGCGTCGCTCGGCAGGCGCCGGCGATCGCCCGCCGGTCGTTCTCCCCGCGGACTTCCTCGCGGCTGGCGTCGCGTGCCGCGGGCCGGGACCGCGCCGGCTGCCATGCGGGCCGGTGTGGCGGGCGCCCGCCGCGGCCTGGCCGGGATGCTGGCTGGCGGGCGGTGGTCGCTGGTGAGCGATCTGGCCGCGCCGGCCGGGCCGGCAAGCGACACGGAGTGGGCTCACGCCACGGCAACCCTGCTGCTCGACCGCTACGGCGTGGTCGCCGCCGAGACGGCCCGCAACGAGAGCGTGCCGGGCGGGTTCGAGGCGCTCTATCCGGTGCTGCGCGAGATGGAGGAGGCCGGCCACATCCGCCGCGGCTACTTCGTTCACGGCCTGGCCGGCCGCCAGTTCGCCCTGCCGGCCGCGGTCGAGCGCCTGCGGCGGGAGCGGCGGGGACCGGCGAAGCGCGGGCCGATCGGGATCCTGCCCGCCGTCGACCCGGCGAATCCGTGGGGTGCCGTGCTGCCCTGGCCCCGGCTCGGAACCGAGATCGATCCACGAAGGCGCGGCCCACGCCGCGTACCCGGCGCCTGGGTCGTCCTCCGGGCCGGCTCTCCCTGTCTCTTCCTCGAAGCCGGCGGCCAGGGCGTCTGGACCTTCGCCGCCCTCGGCGGCGACCCGGAACCAGGGGAGGCCTGGGCCGCGCTCCGTGACCTCGCCGGCCGCCGCCGGCGGCGGACCCTCAGGCTCCTGCGCATCGACGGCCGCCCGGCCCGCGAGTCTCCGTGGACCGCGATCCTCGACGCCTGCGGCTTCGAGAAGGACCTGGACGGCTATCGCGTCAGCCGGCTACTGCCGGCGGTGTAGCCGGCGTCGGCGGGCGCCGCCGCCCGTCAGTTGTGGCCTGGTGCGTCGCCCGGGGGAGCTGGGAGCGCTCCTCGCTTGGACCACGGATCGCGGGGGATGCGTCGCTCGTCCTGGAGTTCGCCCCGGACGTAGGTAGCTTCTTCGAGGACGTGACCGACGTGGTCGCGGATCCGCCACCTGCCGTGGACACTGTCGTCCTCGAACCGACCGATGACGCGGTTGCCGTCGGTGAGGCGGACGGACCAGCGGCCGTGGCGCTTGCCGTTCCGGCAGCGTCCCTTGATGACGCTGCCGTCGCTGAGCCGGGCGGTCCAGCGGCTGCGGGACTTCGCGTCCAGACACTCGCCGGTCCAGTCCGCTCCGCCGGCTGTTTCGAGGTCAGACAGGACGCGGACCAGGGTGGTTTCGCCCTGAGCCGCGGAGTCCTTGTCGATTGGAGCGGCGGTCACGAGTAGCAACAGGGCGGGGATGCTTGACATCAGGCTCATGGGTGCTCCTCCCACCGACTCCAACCAGCAAATTCTATGCCGCGTCCCCGAATGAGGTCCAGACACCCTGGCCGCCGGCTCTCGTCATCACCGCCGCGGTGTCTTCCCCGCTCGCGAAGAGTGGTCGCCTAGTCAGTTCGTGGCCCGGCGCATCGTGCACCGCCGGTGGAGCCTCGTCGGCCCTCGCCGCTACTCGCGGCAGGGGAAAGCCGCGGTATCGGCCCTGGTCTGCGCCGTCATGCC
>VXZQ01000008.1 GCA_009845425.1 Holophagales bacterium | reverse complement strand
ACTCCGACCAGGCGACCGATTCCGATCAGGCGACCGATTCCGATCAGGCGACCGATTCCGACAGCCAGCAGTAGGAGCGCTCGCGGCGCTGCCCGGGCCATGTCCCTGCGCAGGGCAATCTTCTGGATCCATCTGGCGGTCGGCGTCGCCGCCGCCGTCGTCATCCTCATGCTGGCGGTGACCGGCGTGATCCTCACCTACGAGGCGCAGCTCAACCAGTGGGCGCTGCGCGACTATCGCGCCGACCCACCCTCCGCAGTCGTCGCGCCGCTTGGGCTCGACGACTTGATCGCGCGCGTCCCCGGCGGGACGCCCGACGGTCTCGTTACTTCCGCCGCGTTGCACAGGGATCCGCGAGAGCCAGCGGTCGTCGGGCTCGACGATGGAGCCACCGTCTATGTCGACCGCTTCACCGGCGAGCGGCTGGGCAACGGCGACACGCGGACGCGACGCTTCCTCCAGAGCGTCATGTACTGGCACCGGTGGTTCGCCCTCGACGGGGAGTACCGCATCATCGGTCGAACGGTGGTGGCAATCGCCAACCTCGGGTTCCTGTTTCTGCTCGTCAGCGGGATCTATCTCTGGTGGCCGTCGACCCGTAGCCGCGCCGCCTGGAAACACGGCCTGTGGTTTCGCCCCCGCCTAAGGGGACGGGCGCGCGACTACAACTGGCACAAGGTGATCGGCTTCTGGTCGGCTGTTCCGCTCGTCGTCATCGTCTTCAGCGGGGCCACCATCTCGTATCAATGGGCCGCCGACCTCGTCCATCGGGTGGCGGGCGATACGCCACCGTTTCAGCAGTCGCCGCGGCCGCCCCAGTCGGACGTGCTGGAGACCCCATCCGTCACGCCGGACCCGGCGACCTCGTCCCCGGCTACGCCCGGGGTGTTCGCGCGGGAGCTCGGTTCGATCAGGGGCAGGTCAGCGTTTGTCGAGCTGCAGGCACTGGCCGCGAAAGCCGGCGCAGAGACGCCCGGATGGCGGACGCTCACGATCGACCTTCCCGAGTCGATTCACGATCCCGTCGTGGTCACGGTCGACCGCGGGACGGGCCGCCAGCCGTCCAAGCGCGAGGACCTGCTGTTCGACCGGGCGACCGGCGAACTGGTCGGGCGCGCCGGCTATCCGACCTTCACGCGCGGCTTCAAGATTCGCCGTTGGTTGCGATTTGTCCACACCGGAGAGGTGTATGGCGTGGTCGGGCAAACGATCGCCGGCGTCGTGTCCCTCGGCGTCGCTGTCCTGGTCTGGACCGGTCTCGCGATGAGCTGGCGCCGTTTCTTCGGCCGCGCCGGCCCGCCGGCTCAGGCACCGCGGAGGCGGACTTAGAAGCCTACTCGGCGCCGGTGCTGGCGCCGCTCAGGGCCTCCGACTCGAGTAGGCGGGCGCCGCGGAGGGTGCCGCCCATCGAGTAGTTGCCTTCGTGGCAGGCGTACTCATAGACGAGGCCGTCAGCGGCCTTCCACAGGTACTCCCCTGTCCACGGGGCGGTCCAGACCGTGTCGTCCTCGACGGTGAAGTTGTAAATCACGTTGCCATCGTGCTGAACGGAGAAGCGTTCGACAACGTGGGTGTTCTCTGAGCCGCCGCGGAACCCGCGGCCGCCGACACGGAAGTTCGTCGTGTCGACGACGAGGGTGTCGCCTTCCCACCAGCCGATCGAGTCGCCCAGCCACTTGGTGACCTCGGGACCCGGATGCTCGGAGTCGAGGCGGACGATGCGGGCGTCGTGGATCATCTCGAGAAGGATGACGACGTGCGTCTCGGTCTGCGCGATCCGCTTGTAGTTGTTGTACAGGCTCGGGAGCGTCGGTGCCGCGCCGGTAAAGCCCGCAAGGCAGCGCTCGCTGGTCGGCAGCGACTCGGGGCCATCGTAGGGACCCGGTCCGTCGTGCTCGACCCACCAGGCGGTGCCGTCGTTGGGCCGGATGAAGCCGGCTAGAGCAGCCCTCAACTGCGCCTGCGCCGCATCCGTCATCGGCGGCATCCGGCCGTTCGGCGGATCGATGATGATCGAGGTCGGGATCTGGCCGTCGACCAGGTAGGTGTCGGTTCCCCGGTCGATCCAGAACAGGTTGTAGCCGCCTACGTTGCCGGCGCCGAACTCGTTGCCGCCCCCGGCGGTGTGTTCCAGACCGACCACCTTGGCGCCACCCTCGGGCGGTGCCTCGCGGTTCGCGTCCGAGCGCTGGACCGCGCCCTCCTGGATCAGCCGCTCCTCCTCGGCGATCTCGGCGGCTTCCTCCGGCGTCAGGTACGCCCGCTCGCCGAGATGCACCGGTCGCTCGAGCGGCGTCAACGTAGCGGCGTCGTAGGTTCCGTTCAGATCGGGCCGGCCGCTGGCCGTTCGTGGAATCCCGTCGTCCTGGGCCGCAAGGGCCGGGACAAGGACGAGAAGGAGGACGGCTGCCGACAGCAAGCTCGCGGTGCGCTTCATTCTCAGGACCTCCGATTCAGGATGAGATCGATGTCTCTAGTGTACGCCACTACTGGCTGAACGGCCACTACTCCACCGGGGTCTTCGCGGCCTCCGCCGCCCGCATCACCCGCAGGAAGTTGCCGCCCCAGATCTTCTCGATGTCGGCCTCGTCGTAGCCGCGTTCGAGCAGGCCCACGGTCACGCCCAGGGCCTCGCTGGCGTCGGCGAAGCCTTCGACTCCGCCGCCGTGGTTGAAGTCGGATCCGATGCCGACGTGGTCCACGCCGATCCGGCCCACGATGTATTCGAGGTGGTCGAGCATCGCGTCCACGCTGCCCGGCCCGAGGAGGTCGCTGATCGACTGCGTGAAAGCGGACCTGGCGGCGGGATCGTCGATCTCCCAGTACAGCTCGAAGGGATAGAGATAGTCCTCGAGCACGCCGGCGGCACGCCGGGCCTCGCGAATCGCCTCGTCGAGCGAGGCATCACTCGAGTCGTAGAGGTAGCCCCGGAAAGGGCAGACGTGGACCACACCGCCGATCTCGCCGATTCCGTCGATCTCCTCGTCGCTCAGGTTGCGACTGACGTCGGTGAGCTGCCTGGCGTTGGAGTGACTGGCGATGACCGGCGCCGTCGAGACTTCGAGGACCTGGAGGGCGGCTTCCCGCGACAACTGGGACACGTCGACGACCCCGCCGAGAGCATTGATCCGTTCGATGGCCGCAACTCCAAGGTCGGACAGCCCGCCGTGCTCGGCCGCTTCGTGGGTCCCGGTGGCCGCGTCGAAGACCGGGCGCGACGAGTCGGCGAAGTCATTGTTCCCCAGGTGGGTGAGCGCAAACACGCGAGCGCCGGCATCGTAGAAGCCGTCCAGAGCCGAGACGTCCGTGCCCAGGATCATGGCGTTCTGGAAGCCTAGGATGAGCGCCGCCTTGCCCTGTTCGTGCGCGGCGACGATCTCGTCGGCCGACCGCGCGACCACCGCGTTGTTCGCCGGGTCCGCCGCCAGTTCGAGCACCGCCGCGACCTCCTGGTCCGCTCTCGATCGCGCCGCGGCGTAACCTTCGGGCGTCCGCGGCCCGGAGCCGACCGCGACCGACATCACGACCGCGTCGATGCCGCCCGCGTGGAGCTTGGCCGGATCGACCTGAGACAGTCCATCGTCGCCGACGTAGGGAGACGGCGCGTCCGGAAGCTCGGTGTCCGCGTGAGCGTCGAGCACCAGCACACGGTCATGGATGGCGCGGGCCTGTTCCAGGAGGGCCTCGGGCGACGGGGCGCCGTCCGCGACGCTCTCGCTCGCCGGGCCACCCGCGCATCCGAAGGTCAATACGGCGCCGAGCGCCAAAGTCCAGCTTGTAGCCCGGTTCATCGCTCCCTCCCTCCAGTTCACGAGGCAACCCGGACGATCCGCGTCCCCACGTTGCCGCCGGCCAGCAGGTCGACGAACGCCTCCGGCGCCTTCTCCAGGCCTTCGAAGACGTCCTGCCTCGGGACCAGTTCACCGGCCTCAACCCACCCGCGCATCCGGGTCCAGGCCTCCGGATAGCGCTTCGCGTAGTCGAAGACGAGGAAGCCCTCCATGCGAACGCGGAAGTTGATCAGAAGACCCGGGACGCCGAACGGCCCCGGCGCGGGCTTTGACGTGTCGTACTGGGAGACGACGCCGCAGCAGACGATGCGGCCACCGACCTTCATCCGCCGCAGCGCGCTGCCCAGGACTTCGCCGCCCGTGTTGTCGAAGTAGATGTCGATGCGATCGGGCGTCGCCTCCTTGAAGTCGCTCCGGAAGCTCGGGCTCTTGTAGTCGACGGCGGCGTCGAAGCCGAGTTCCTCCGTGAGCAGCCGGCACTTCTCCTCGCCGCCGGCGACGCCGACGACGCGGCAACGGGTGATCTTCGCCATCTGGCCCACCAGGTGGCCGACCGAACCGGCGGCCGCCGAAACGAGCACGGTTTGCCCTTCCTTCGGCTCGCCGACGTCGAAAAGCCCGAAGTAGGCCGTCAACCCGTTCGTGCCGTAGACGCCAAGATGGTGCGCCGGATCACCGCCTCCGCTGCCTTCATCGACGACGCGCACCTTCGCCGCCGCGTGGACCGAGTAGTCCTGCCAGCCGGCCGGACAAACGACGAGCGAGCCGACCGGAACCGCGTCGTCGTTCGACGCCTCGACGCGGGCCACCGCCGTACCGCTCATCACGATGCCGGCACGCGGCGCCCCTGCGTAGCTCGCACTGCCCTGGAGGCCTGCCCGCTGGCCTGCTCCGATCGTGATTGCCAGCGTGCGGCACAGCACCTCCCCGTCGCCCGGCGCCGGCGCCTCGACGGTCCGGAGCGCATAGTTGCCGGGCTCGAGCCGGTCCGTCGGCAACGAGTCGATGATGATCTGGCGGTTCTCGGTCATTGGCTGGCTCCGGGGATCGTGGGCTGTTCACCGGCCTCCCGCCGGTCGCGGCACCCTATCCTCCGCCGCCGCCGCCCAACCGCTTCTCTATCCGCAGCAGCGAGTCCCTGATCTCGCTCAGCAGCTCCGTCGATTCGGCGCTCGCATCGCCCTCCGCGGCCGGGGCCGCAGACGCACCGGACAATCCGCCGCCCGCTCCCCCGACCCGCTCGCGCTGGGCCAGCACGGCCGCCCGGAACTCCTCCGTCCCCTCGATGCCGACCAGCTTGATCAGACTGCCGGGGCCGGACTGGCCCGCCGTCTCCACCGACAGGCCGCGCAGGCCGAGCTGCCGCATGATCGGACCGTGGGACATGGCCAGGTCGGTGATCTTGTCCAGCGGAACCGTCTTCTCCTGCCGCACGAGCACGCCCCGTGCCACGTGGAGGTTCTTCTCCGTCAGCACACAGCGAACGCGCTCCAGGTAGCGGCCCGTCAGGGCGTAGCCGATGGGGAACCAGAAGATGAGCAGGGGGATCCCGACGATGCTGACGGTCAGTACGAACGCGCCCGTCAGCAACCAGTAGGTGCGCACCTTCGGGTTGAAGGTCGCCTCGCGGAGGATCGGCTCCTCGCCCGTGTGCAGGTCCGGATCGGCTATGGCGACATCGGTCATGAGCGGCTCCCGGTGTTGGGACGGTTCGTAGAATCGGGACGAAACCGACCCGGAGAATGTAGCTCATGAAGAACGTTGCGCGGCCCATTGTCACGACGGTCGCGCTGGCAACGGCGTTGACGACCTGGAGCTGTCAAGGCGACCCCCTTCCCTGCGGCGAACTGTCCGGCACCGACGTGGAGGAGTGGAGTCCAAGGCTCCGGGGCGACGTCGAAGCCGCTCTTCCCTCTCGCCAGGAGGCCTTTGAGGCAGACCCCGACAACGACGAAGTCCGCCGCGCCTACGCCGAAGTCCTGTTCAAGCTGGGGAACATCTGGGAGGCCGACGAGGTCACCGCACCTTTGGCCGCGACCGATGCATGCCACGCGGGTGACCTGCGGCTCGCGGCCAGGACGGCGTACCTGCTGGGCGACTACGCCCGGGCCGTCGCCCTGAACGAACGGCTTCTGGAACTCGCCGACGACGGCTCTGACGTCCATGCCCAGGCCCTCCGCGGGCTGACGCTGGCCCACTACCAGACCGGCGACTTCGCGAGCGCCCGGGCACTCCCGGCACCGGACACGGCAGGAGGTTCGGCCAGCTTGCTCACCTTCATGCAGGCGTTCGAGGGCGAGCCCTACGGCATCGAATGGACCGGCGAGGACCGAATCGCCCACCTGCCGATGACGAACGACATCGCCCAGCCCGGCGCCCTGCCCCTTGTGACCCTGGAGATCAACGGCGAGGCGGTCAGCCTGATCCTCGACACCGGCGGCGACCGTCTCTATCTCGACCAGGGCATCTACGAGCGCCTCGGCCTGCCGATCCTCGCCAACCGCGAAGCCCGTTACGCCTACACAGGGGGCGAGACGGTCGAGGAACCGCTGGGGGTCGCCGCGACCGTCACGATGGGCGACGTGACGCTCTCGAACGTGCCGGTCATCGGCGCGACCTGGAAGGCTCTCGGCCAGACCTCCGACGGCGTGCTGACCACGCAGCTCCTCAAGCAGTTCCTGACGACGGTCGACTACGACAACCGGCGCATCACCTTCCGCGAGCGAAGCGCCGAGGCCCTTGCCGACGTGATGGAGACCTTCGGCGACACGCCGCCTGTCGAGTCGCCCTTCTACATGACCAGCACCCACCTCATGTTCGCGAGAGGCAGCCTGAACGGCCACCCGGGAATGAACTACTTCCTGGATTCCGGCCTGGCCGCGAGCATGCCCCTGGTCATCGTCGAGGAGACCATCGAGTTCCTCGAACTCGAGAAGACCGAGATCGAAGGAACGCCTTACTACTGGTCGCCGATCGAGTCCCACGGCCTGGACGGTCTGCCCAGCGGGCCGGCCCAGGCGCTCGGTAACGTCTTCGTAGACAGTGACTTTTTCTGGCGGTTCGGCTTCATGGCGGACGTCCTGATCTCGCACCAGTACCTCTGGCCCAAGGGGTCGTGGACGATCGACTTCGACGAGATGAAGTACTACTTCCCGGGCGAGGGCTCTTAGAACCCCCAGGTTGCGAACGACGCCTACCGGGTCACGGCGACGTAGAGCGACGCTTCCGACCAATCTCCCGCGCGGCTGAACTCGACGATCATCGGTCGGGAATCCGGCTTCCAGCCGTAGCGCGGAAACCAGTCGCGAAAGTGGGCCTCGTAGGTTTCGCGCACCGAGGCCGGGCCGCGGTGGTGCACCACGGCGTAGGCGCCGCCGGGAAGGTGGCGCTCCTGGATGCCCGGGCCGACCACACGCCCGAGTTCGTCCGGCATTTCGATCGCCGCCTCCCACCGCGTGTTCCCGGAATCGGTGATCGTCTGGTCGTCCCAGTAGATGCCCAGGAAGTTCCCGCGCTCGAGAAGGCCAAGCGGCTCAGCCCAGTGCCGGAGATCGTCGTAGGCGTCGTCCGCTTCGTCGTAGTGCCCCACGACGCGGACGCAGGCAACGCGGGAGGGGGGTCGACGCACCACCTCAAAGGCCTCGGTGATCTCGCGCCGCCGAACTCTCAAGCTCTGTCGATACGCGCTGGGCGAGACTCCGAACCGCGAGCGAAAGGCTCGAGTGAACGCTTCCGGCGCTCCGTAGCCCGATTCGAGCGCCACCTCCGTGACGGTCGCTCCTGGTCGACGCAAGAGCCACGCCGCCCGTTCGAGCCGCAAGCGCCGCGCGTACTCCGCAGGCGACTCCCCCACCTGCGCGCGAAAGATCCTCTGCAGGTAGGTAGGCGACAGGCCAATGTAGCGGGCCAGGTCCTCGAGCCGAACCGTCTCGGCCAGGTGATCCGCCATGTAGTCGATCGCCGCTTGTACAAAGAGACGATGTCGGCTGTCCGTCGAGGCTCTCATCTCGGTGTCACTCGAAGATACCCGGACGCGCAGGTAGTATCGCCTCCTTGCCGATGGCTGGCGGCGCCCATTCCTCGTAGCGGCTTCCGTTCCAGAACATCCACAGGTAGCGCTCGGCCTCCAGCGGCTCGGCGAAGTCGTACCTGATCGATGTCGGCCCTCCGCCTCCCGGATCCACTTCGAGGACTTCTACGCGGAGGTCGCTCAGTTCCTCCATATCTCCTGCCCGGAAAGGCCTCTCCCTCGACCGGTGATAGCGGCTGAAGGCATCGGGAAACAGACCGGTGGCCGGTTCGACTAGAAGCTCCGACTCCCCGATCCGCACGACCCGCACATCGGTCAAGCCGTTCGACAGCACCCGGACACGCCGCGGCGCAGCGCGCCCATCGGCCCAGCGCATCGTGACGATCGAGGTTGTGAGGTACACGGAATCGGTCGGATTGACCAGGATCAGGTCGCGGCGCTCCAGTCCGGTGTCGTCCGGCACACTCCCCGAAGCGGCCTCCATCCGCCTCGCCGCCCGATTCTGGACGTCCAGAAACACGTAGGCCGCCAACGGCGCCGCCACAAGATGGAACACCAGGAGCCCGCCGAG
Organism: Holophagales bacterium; assembly: GCA_009845425.1. GTDB lineage: Bacteria > Acidobacteriota > Thermoanaerobaculia > Multivoradales > Multivoraceae > Multivorans. The sequence continues at coordinate 49,533 of VXZQ01000008.1, read as the reverse complement.
CGCCAGGCGCCGCGACGCGTCGAGAGGACCAGCGGCAAGGCAGCCCAGAAGCCCCATCGAACAGAAGCCGACGAAGAACAGGAGCCGGTTCTGAGGCCCAACCGCGCTGATCGGGACCAGCGAGAGGACTGCCCCGAGCAGGAAGAAGCGAGCAAGGGGGCTCCGGCGCAGAACCTGGAAGAAAAGCCAGGCGAGCAGACCGAGCAGGATCAGCGCCGCGAAACGGAGGCCCCACGCTGCACTCGTCCCCGAGTCCATGACAAAAGCCCAATCCGCGGGGAAGGGAGTCCACTGCCCCAGAATCAGCGCCGAGGTCCGACCGGCCAGAAGAGCGACGAAGCCAGCCGGATCGCCGAGAGGATCGACGTAGACGCCCGATCCCTGCGCGCCGAACCCGCCGATTCGGTAGGCGAGGAACCAGCCGAACGCCACGCCGGCATGCGGAAGCAGGGACACGAGCCGTTCCCCCCACGAGCCACGGTCGAGGACCAGTACCCATGCGCCGAGAAGCGCCAGCGTCGACACACCGAGCTCGGCTGAAAGCAGCGAGAGAGCAAGACAGAACGTGGCCAGCACACCGCCGGCCCGCCACCCATCGTCCCGCCATCTCGCATGGCACTCCAGGCACAGGAGACCGAAGAACGTAGCCAGCAGAGCGTTCCGGTTGGCGAGGTAAGCCGCCGGCAGGGAGTGGGCGTCGTCCAGTGCATAGAGAAGGGCGGCCAGGCCGGCCGTCCACATCGCTCCGACGGTCTCACGCCCGAACAGGCGCCGATACAGCGCAGCCGCGACTCCCACGCAGAGCCCCAGCCACACGAGGTTGTGCAGGTGCATGAGCGCCGGCGAGTCCGGCCACAGCAAGTAGTCGAGCTGCATCGAGAGCACACTCAGATACCGGAAGTTGGCGTGCCGCAGATCCGGGCTGGCCCACCACGGCAGCGTGCCCTCTTCCATCTGGGCTCGATTAGCCGCTACATCGCCGTCGTAGAAGACGAAGAGCTGGATCGAAGGGTCGCCGAGCCCCAGGAGCCGGAAGCGCTGGAGGTGGTCGTCAAGCTGGAAGCCACCCCAGAGCGCGGGCAGTAACAGGACAGCGGCCAGTAGTCCCACGGCAATCGGTAACTGCCGATGCTGCAAGAGCCGGATGACCGGCCCGTCCCGGCGGAAGGTCCAGAAGCCGGCGCTTCGCGCCGGATGCCGGCGCGGACGCCGGCGCACCCAGTTTCCGCCGCGCCGGATCCCGGTCCGGTCGCGTGTCGTCTCCACAATTGAAGTCTGAAGCTGAAGGAGCGTCCGCGCCTGACCAAAGCTGCGGCAGGACCTGACCGATCTTGCGAATTGCCTCCACTGCGCTTCGCGCCGCGCCACCTCCTGGCGGGACGATAGGATGCGCCCTTGTCTCCACGACAGGCTTCAGGGATCGAGGGAGGAAGGCGGATGAGAGTTCCGGCCGCGCCGGCATGGGTACCGATCGTTCTACTGGCACTCGCGGCTCTCGCCGCCGGCTGCACCCAGGGCACCGGAGCCGGCGAGGCCGCAGCGGAGGAAGCGGCGCAAGCCGTGCCGCTGCGAGCAGTTCAGGACGAAGAAACCGGCTCGATCTCGATCTACCGGGAGGGCGAAGAGGAACCGATCGTCACCCAGAACGCCGGCGCCGAGCACCGGCCCTTCCTGCACCCGATCGTCGCTCCGGACGGCAAGGGTCTGGCGACGGAGTACAGCCCGGGCCACCACCCCCACCAGACGGGCCTCTACTGGGGCTTCACCCGGGTCAACGGCGAGCCGATGGACGCGGACACGCTGCGCCAGTGGTTCTACCGTCGCGACAAGCCGGAGGACATCGCCAAGGCCGTGGGCCGTGACTACTTCCACAACCCCGGCGGTGACTACTGGCGCCGCGATTCGGCCACCGTGGTGACGGAGGCCGGGACCGAGGTCCAGTGGCAGACGGTCTACGGCATGCTGGACGCCGAAGGCAAGGCCTTCATGACCGAGACCCAGAACTGGTCCCTGCGCGCTGAGGAGGACCGCTTCATCCTGGATCTCGAGTGGGCCGGCGAAGCGCACACCGAGGTCTCGATCAACGAGATGTCCTACGGCGGCATGTTCCTCCGCATGCCCTGGAAGCAGGGCATCCCGGGAGAAGCCGTCAACGCGGCACGCCAACGCAACCGCCAGGCGGAGGGCCAGCGAGCAATGTGGGTCGACGTCGGCATGCAGGTCGAGGGCCGCGACGATCTCCTGCACGTCGCCATCTTCGACCACCCGATGAACGCCGGTTTCCCGCAGACCTGGCGCGTCGACGGCCAGCTCGGTGTCGGACCCACACGCGCCCGGATGGGCGACTGGCACATCCCCGAGGGCACGACCGAGGTCATCCGCCACCGCCTCATCGTCTACACCGGCGAGCTGAACGACCTCGAACTGACGGAGGACTGGGAGGAGTACACCGGGGCTGCCGAGGGCTCCTACTCGACGTCGTCGCTATGGGGCATCGCCCAGCGGGAAGCGAAGCAGGAGAAGTTCCTGACCCCGGAAGAGGCGGTCGATGCGATGACCGTGCGCGAGGGATTCAAGGTGAACGCCTGGGCCTCGGAGCCCATGATCACCCAGCCCATGGCCTTCGCCTGGGACGACCGCGGCCGCATGTGGATCGCCGAGAACCGCGACTACGAGACCCGCGGCCGCGGTTTCTCCGGCTCGGGCGATAGCCGCATCCTGATCCTGGAGGACACGGACCGCGACGGCGCCGCGGACAGCAAGAAGGTCTTCGCGGAGGGCATCCCGTTCCCGGCGGCGCTTGCGGTCGGCTTCGACGGCGTCTTCGTCGGCGCCCCGCCCCACCTGCTGTTTCTCCCCGACCGCGACGGCGACGACGTAGCGGACATGGACGACGCCGAGATCCTGCTGACCGGCTGGGGCATCCGCGACCGTCACGAGACGATCAACAGCTTCCACTGGGGGCCCGACGGCTGGCTCTACGGCCTGGAAGGGTTCGCGACGCCCTCCAGGATCCGCAAGCCGGGACCCGACGAGACGATCTACGGCCACAACGACCCCTTCCCCGATGACCTCTTCGAGTACGACGGAGTCGACATCAACGGCGGCGTCTGGCGCTACCACCCGACGAAGGACCGCTTCGAGGTCGTGGCCCACGGCTTCAGCAACCCCTGGGGCATCGACTACGACGCGAAGGGCCAGATCTTCATCACCGCCTGCGTCATCCCCCACCTGTTCCACGTCGTCCCCGGCGGCATCTACCACCGCCAGGGCGGCTCGCACTTCAACCCGTACGTCTACGGCGACATCCGCACGATCGTCAATCACCGGCACCGCTCCGCGCACGGCGGCGCCCGCGTCTACCTGTCGGACGCCTTCCCCGAGGAGCACTACGGCCGGCTCTTCATGGCGAACATCCACGAGCACGCCGTGCTCTCCGACGAACTCGAGCCGAAGGGCTCCGGCTTCGTCGCGCACCACGGCGAGGACTTCCTGCTGGCCAACAACAAGCAGTGGGTCGGCTTCAGCATGGAGATCGGGCCGGGCGGCGACGTCTACGTCCTCGACTGGCACGACGCGGACATCTGCGGCAACGACGTCCAGCACAAGGAGACCGGACGGATCTTCCGCATCACGCCCGAACAGTCCCTGGCGGAGGACTGGGAGGGCCGCTACGACGACGTCAAGACGATGTCGAACGAGCAACTCGTCGAGCTGCAGCTCTCGAAGAGCTCCTGGCACGCTCGGCGGGCACGGGTCGTCCTGCAGGGCCGCGCGGCCAGGGGCGAAGTCGACGCCCCGGTTCACGACGCGCTGCGCGAGATGTTCGCATCGAATCCTGACGGCGACCTGCGCCTGCGGGCGATGTGGGCGCTCCACGTCACCGACGGCTTCACGTCCGACGAGCTGATGACAGCGCTGGACGACGAGGACCAGCACGTCCGGGCCTGGGCGATCCAGCTCCTGACCGAAGACCACGACGCGCCGGCTACCGCGACGGAGAAGTTCGTCGAGTTGGCGGACCGGGACGCTTCGCCGATCGTCCGCCTCTACCTCGCGGCGGCCCTCCAGCGCGTCGACCACGACGTGCGCTGGTCGATCGCCGAGCACCTCGTGATGAAGGGCGACGACGCGGACGACCACAACATCCCGAAGATGATCTGGTTCGGCATCGAGCCCCTGGTTCCGGAGGACCCGAAGCGCGCGTTGCGGCTGGCCAGGACCTCCCAGATCCCGATGCTCACGGAGAACATCGCGCGCCGCGCGGTCGACGCGGACGAGCTCGGGTTCCTCGTCACCTCGCTCGACGACCGGTCCGAGGCCCGGCCGGCTCTGCTCCGGGGCATGCTGGCCGGACTCGAGGGTCAGGTCTACGCCGAGCCCCCGGACAACTGGGAACGGGTCTACGCCCGGCTGAAGCGCGACCGCAACGTCGCCGACATCGCCCTCGAGGTGGAGCAGCAGTTTGGCGGCGTCGAGGTCGCGCGCCAGTTCCTCGCGACGCTCGACGACGAAAGCGCTCCGCCCGAAGATCGGCGGCGGGCCATCCAGGGCCTCGCCGACCAGCAGCACCAGGCCCTCTTCGAGCGGCTCCCGGCTCTGCTGGACGAACCCGAAGTGCGGATCGCCGCGCTCCGCGCCTACGCCGCGTTCGACGGCCGCTGGGAGTCGGGCTTCCTGCTGCTCGGGCGCTACGACTCCTTCAACGCGGACGAGAAGCTCGCCGCCGTCCAGACGCTCGCCTCCCGCCCCATCTACGGGCGCGTGCTGATGGGCGCGATCAAGGAGGGAAGCGTCCCGCGGCGCGACGTGCCGGCCTACGTCGCCCGCCAGCTCCACCGCGTCGTCGGCAGCGGCTTTCTCGAGGTCTGGGGACCGATCACGCGGGTCTCCAGCGAGAAAGCCGCGGCCATCGCGAAGTACACGACGATCCTGAGCGACGACGCGATCGCGGCGGCCGACACCGCTCACGGCGAGCAGATGTTCACCGAGCTTTGCGCCGTGTGCCACCAGATGTTCGGCGAAGGCGGCCTCATCGGTCCCGACCTCACCGGTTCCAACCGCACGGAACTTGACTACCTGCTGACGAACATCCTCGACCCGAGCGGCGACATCCAGGACGTCTACCAGACCCTGATGGTGACCACACGGGACGGCCGCACCTACTCCGGCACCGTCGCCACGAAGAGCCCCCGCTCCATGACCCTGCGCGTCGTCGGCCAGGACGAAGTCGTCATCGCCCAGTCGGACATCCAGTCGTTCGACTACTTCCCGCTCTCGATGATGCCGGAGGGACTGCTCGATCCCTACTCCGACGATGAGGTGACGAACCTCGTCGCGTACCTGATGACCGCGCAGGAAGCGACGAGCCCTCAGGGCCCCTGAGAGCCTCCGAGGACGCGGACATGACGAACGTCGCTATGATCGGCCTCGGCTTCGGCGCCGAGTTCATCCCCATCTACCAGGCCTACCCCGGCGCCAACGTCCACGCGATCTGCCGCCGCGACGAAGCGGAACTGAACAAGGTCGGCGACCAGTTCGGCATCGAGCGGCGCTACACGGACTACGACGACGTCCTCGCCGATCCGGACGTCGACTACGTCCACATCAACACGCCGATCCCCGACCACGCCTGGATGTCCCTGGCCGCGCTCGATGCCGGCAAGCACGTCATGTGCACTGTGCCGATGGCGACGACCGTTGACGACTGCCGCAGGATCGTCGAGAAGGTCCAGGAAACGGGCCTCAGGTACATGATGGCCGAGACGGTCGTCTACAGCCGCGAGTTCCTGTTCATCAAGGAGCTGTACGACAAGGGCGAACTCGGCGACATCCAGCATCTCGCCGCCTCGCACCCGCAGGACATGGACGGCTGGCCGTCCTACTGGGAGCGGATGATCCCGATGCACTACGCGACCCACGTCGTCAGCCCCTGCCTGGGGCTGGTGGACGGGCTGGCCGAGTACGTGAGCTGCTTCGGCTCCGGCACGGTGCGCGACGACATCGCCGGGAAGTCCGGCAACCGCTTCGCCGTCGAGACCTGCCACATCAAGGTCAAGGACAGCGACCTGGTCGCCCACATCTGGCGCTTCCTCTACGACGTCGCGCGGCAGTACCGCGAGAGCTTCGACGTCTACGGCATGAAGAAGAGCTTCGAGTGGACCCTGATCGAGGACGAGCCGCACGTCCTGCACACGGCGAAAAAGCCCGAGCCGGAGATCCCGGAGAAGATCGAGGTCCCGGACTACGCGCGTCTCCTGCCGGAGCCGATCCGGCACTTCACCCTGCCGCAGGAGATCCACGACGCCGAGCACCTCTCCTTCATCCAGGGCGGCGGCCACGGCGGCTCCCACCCCCACCTCGTTCACGAGTTCCTGAGCGCGCTCAACGACGACCGCGATCCCTGGCCGAACGCGGTCACCAGCGCCAACTGGACCTGCGTCGGCATCTGCGCCCACGAATCGGCGCTCCAGGGCGGCGAGATCGTCCGGCTACCCGACTTCACGTTAGGGACGTAACGACTTCCGAACCCACACCCTAGACCGCCTTCAGGAGGGCCAATGAACAAGACGAAACTACTGATCGCGAGCTTCCTCACCATCCTGGTTGCCGGACTTGGCACGGCTGTCCGGGGCGGCCTCCTCCTGGAGTGGGGCACGGCGTTCGGCTTCACGCAGACGGAACTCGGACAGATCACCGGAGGCGGCTTCGTCGGCTTCGGACTCGTCATCCTGGTGGCCAGCGCCTTCCTCGACCGCTACGGCTACAAGCCGTTCCTGCTGGGCGCGGGCGTCCTGCACGTGCTGTCAGTCCTCGTGGCCGTCGCGGCCACTTTCGTCTACAACGGATCGATCGAAACAGACCCGGACTTCGCTCGCGCCGGGGCCTACTTCTGCCTGTTCTGGGGCGTCTTCATCTTCGCGGTCGCGAACGGCATCTGCGAAGCGGTCATCAACCCGCTGGTCGCAACCCTGTACCGCAAAGAGAAGACCCACTACCTGAACATCCTGCACGCCGGCTGGCCCGCCGGCCTGATCTGCGGCTCTCTCCTGGGTATCGGCCTGATCGGCCGCGTGCGCTGGGAGATCGTTCTCGCGCTCTATCTCGTTCCGACCCTCATCTATGTCCTGATGATGGTCAAGGAGAAGTTCCCCACGTCCGAGGCGGCGGCCGCCGGCGTCAAGTTCATGGACATGGTCAAGGAGTTCGCGGCGCCCATGCTGCTCTTCCTGCTCGTGCTCCACGTCTGCATCGGCTACGTCGAGCTCGGCACGGACAGCTGGATCGTCAACATCATGGATACCGTCCTCGGCGGCAAGGGGCTGTTCATCCTCCTCTACACCTCCATCCTGATGTTCGTGCTGCGCTTCTTCGCCGGCCCGATCGTTCACCGGATCAATCCGCTCGGGCTACTCTTCGTGAGCGCCGTCGTCGCCGCCATCGGCCTCTACTCGCTCGGTTCACTGGCCGGCGCGGTGACCGTCATGATCGCCGCCACGATCTACGGCGCCGGCAAGGCCTTTTTCTGGCCGACCATGCTGGCCGTCGTCTCGGAGCGCTTCCCGCGCGGCGGCGCCCTGACGCTCGGCGCCGTCGGCGGCGTCGGCATGCTCTCGGCGGGACTGCTGGGCGGTCCCGGCATCGGCTACCTCCAGGACCGGCACGCCTCGCAGGACCTGCAGGCGAACGCCCCCGCCGTCTACGAGGAGTACAAGGCCCAGGGCACGAACAGCTTCCTGTTCTTCGCCCCCGTCCAGGGCCTAGACGGCACGAAGGCCGGTCCGGTCATGGAGAAGGCGAAGGACTTCAGCATCACCCTGCCGCCCGACGAGCAGGCGGTGCGCGACGCGTCGTTCCACGGCGGCCAGACCGCTTTGCGGATCACCGCGGCGATACCCGTGTTCATGGCGCTCGGGTTCCTCTACCTGATCCTCCACTTCCGGCGGGCAGGCGGCTACAAGCAGATCGAGCTGACGTCGCAGCAGGAGACCTGATCGCGGCCGGCGGGGTCAGACCCGCTCCGCGCTGAGGACCTCCGCTACCACCAACACATGTCCATCCTCGAAGATCGCGAGGAGATGCGCCGGTCCGGTTACCGGGTGGTCGACGCGATCGTCGAGCGCCTGAGTGAACTCGGGGACGACAAGGCGTTCCAGACGGCGCCGCGGGATGCCACCGAGGCGTTGCTCGACGGACCTCCTCCCGAGGAGGGGCAGGATCTGGAACCACTGCTCGACACCGTTGTTCGCGACATGATGCCGCTCGCGGCGCGGATCGACCACCCGCGCTTTCTCGCCTTCGTGCCCGCCAGTCCCTCCTGGGCCTCCGTGCTGGCCAGCTTCCTGATCAGCGGGTACAACGTCTTCCAGGGAACCTGGCTGGCGTCCGCGGGACCTTCCCAGATCGAACTCACGGTCACCGACTGGTTCCGAGACTGGCTGGGCTACCCGGAAGGCGCGGGCGGCCTGTTCACGAGCGGCGGATCGGCCGCCAATCTGCTCGCCGTCGTGGCGGCGCGCGAAGCCGCCGGAAACCCCCGGCGCGGCGTGGTCTACATCTCCGACCAGGCACACGGCTCGGTGGGGCGCGCCGCGCGGATTGCCGGTGTCGATCCGTCCCGGATACGGGTCCTGGCCACCGACGAGGAGTTTCGGATCGTTCCGGCTGCCCTGCTGGAAGCCGTACGTCGAGACCGCCAGGCGGGCCTGGAACCGTTCTGCCTCGTGTCGAACGCCGGCACAACGAACACCGGCGCCATCGATCCCCTGGTGGAGCTGGCGGAGATCGCTCGAGCGGAAGGGCTCTGGAACCACATAGACGCCGCGTACGGCGGCTTTGCCGTCCTCGATCCGGAAGTCCGACCTCTGCTCCAGGGCCTCGAACTGGCCGATAGCGTGACGCTCGACCCGCACAAGTGGCTCATGCAGCCCTACGAGACGGGCTGCCTCATGGCCCGCGACGTCACCCGCCTGGAGTCAGCCTTTCGCATTCTGCCCGACTACATGCAGGACACCGATCTCGGCACCCGGCAGGTGAACTTCTGCAACCGCGGGCTCCAGCTCACCCGCGCGTTTCGTGCCCTGCGCGTATGGCTGTCGGTCCAGCGCTACGGTCTGGCCGCGCACCGGCACGCCATCGCCGCGGCCATGAGCATCGCCGCGAGCGCAGCGGATCGGATCGCACGCGAGGACGAACTGGAGCTTCGGGCGCCGCCGAGCCTGGGCGTGGTCTGTTTTCGTTACCGGGACCCTACCACGGAGCCACCCGTTTCCGATGAACGGCTCGACGAGCTGAACCGCCAGATCCAGGACCGCATTGTCCAGTCGGGATTCGCGATGATCGCCTCCACACGGCTCGGCGACCGGTTCTCACTGCGGTTCTGCGTGCTGAACACCCGCACCACCGAGGACGACGTCATGCAGATCCTGGACCGCGTTCTGGAGATCGGCAGGGAACTGCGGGCCTGACTGTTGATCAGAAACCGGGAGCGTGGCAGCCGCCGGGAATCCCGCGATCGCCGTCGCCGTCTGGCATGATCGTGCGGGAAAGTGGCGGAGACACGAGAACAGTCCGGCGACCTGCTGCAGGCACTCTGCCTTGAGTGCGGAGAGCCTCTCGCCGGGAAGTTCTGCTCCCGGTGCGGCGCGAAGAACCGCCCCCCGCTGCGGCCCCTCCATCACTGGCTGACCGACCTCGGCCGCCAGGTGGCCGTCCTCGACATCCGGCTGCTGCGGACGCTGCCGCGGCTGTTCTCCTCGCCGGGACGCCTGACCGCCGAGTACGTGGCCGGGCGGCGGCTGGCGTACACCTCGCCGATCCGGCTCTACGTCGCAGCGAGTGCCGTCGTCCTCGCTGCGATGAACCTGCTCGGCATCTCGGATATCGAGACGATGCTGGCTGGCGCAGCCGAAGAGAACGTCGCGGCGCTGGAAGAGGCCCTGGAGGGAGTAGCCGATCTACACGACCCGCTCTTCCAGGCGCGCTTCAATCGAAGCCTGGACACGACCTTCCCGATCCTGAACCTGCTCAGCCCACTTGCGATCATGGTGCTGCTCAAGCTTCTCTACTGGAGGCGATACGTGCAGGAGCATCTCGCCTTCGGCTGCCACTATGGGACCTTCCTCGTCGTAGTCACGCTCCTGCCACTGCTGATGACGGGGATTGCGCGTTCGATCGCGATGGTCGTGGTGACGATCGCTTTGCTCCTCTACCTGGTGGCGGCGATGCGCCGCGTGTACGGCGGCGGTTGGGCAGGGCTGATCGTGCGCTTCGTCGCTCTTGCTCTGGGGTTCCTGGCGTTCGTCGTGTTCGAGGCCCTGCTGGCGCTGACGATCGCTCTGATCGCCGCTTTGCGCTGAGGCCAGTAGCGGGACGCGCCGCCGCTACTGCGACGCAGCCTGGTACAGCTCGATCTCGTAGCCGTCCGGATCGCGGAAGAACACGATCGTCGGCGGGTTGTCACCGGGAATGGTGACCCACCGGAGCGTGGAACCAGCCGCCTCGGCCTTCTTCGCCAGAGCCTTGGCGTTCGCCGTGTTGACGATGATCCGGCCATAGCTGCCCCTGCCCTCCGGGAGCGGATCGTCATTGAGATGGGCCAGAGCGAGGCCTGCTCCACCGCCGGGCGCCACCAGGCCGATCTCGATCGGATCGTCCGAGTCCGGCGGGTACTGCCAGGCACGAGTGAAGCCCAGCACCTCGGCGTAGTACTTCTCGGACCGCTCGAGGTCCGCCACGTTGATGGCCACCAGCCCCAACGAAGCGTCGGACTTCTCGTCTCCCGCCATCACCGGGACGCACACGCACAACAACACTGCAAACACCAAGGCCCGAACGGTCCACTTCGACATCCCAAGCTCCCTTCTGAGCATCGAACTCACTGTCAACAGAGGCCGGCGAGCATACCGCGCCCGGTTGGCGGCCTATCGACCGATAGCCTGCGGGAATGCGGCGCCAGTACCACTTCATGCCCGACGAGGGCGGCCAGAAGGCCTGGGACGTCCAGCGCCTCATCGAACTGAGCGCCGACCTGCCCGTCGAAGAGGTGTCCCTGGCCGACATCGCCGAGATCGACCAGGTCTACTGGTTCGATCGCGACCACTTCCGGCCGACTGTCCGGTCCGTCGTCGAACACATGGCGCTGATCGAGGCGACGGACCTCGCGCACCCGATCATCCTGGGCATGGACGGCCGGGTGATGGACGGGATGCACCGCGTGGCCAAGGCGCTCGTCCAGGGCCGCACGACGATCGCCGCGAAACGCTTCCCGGTCGATCCGGAACCCGACCACCGAAACTGCCACCCGGCCGATCTCGACTACTCAACCTAGAAAAGCCGCACCCGACTAAGACCGGAACGTTGGTGGCGGGGACCGTAGCGCCCGGGACTACGCTCCAGACGCGCTTCTAGCCAGGCAAGCCGCGAAGCCACCGTTCGGTATCGGCCGAACGCTTCATTCGGATCACTACGAAGTGGGCCTGCTCCGGTTCCTTGAAGAGCCGGCATAGCGAACGCCGGCGCCGCCAGTGGGACTTGAACGCCCACAGAAGAATCGAATCGTGGCTGAATGCGCGCCACACCGTTTCCCGGTTGCCCGCCCAGAGCGTCCTACCGCCCAACGTCCTTTGAAGCGTCCGACGGAGTAGCCGCCAAAGGATCAAGCTGAAGGAGTAGTCCAGCCACACGATGGCGGTTGCTCTCGGCCAGATCAGATCCCGGACGGCGCTGTAGTTGCCGTCAACGACCCAGGTGTCGCTCCTTACTGCTTCCGCCACTCGCGACCGGAACAGGGAGACATCCGTGTCCATCAGCCCCACCCAGTTGGGTTGCCAGTTGATGGCGTCCAACTCCACATACGGCGCTCCGAGAGTGGTTGCGAGCCGTACTGCCACGGTGGTCTTGCCTGAGCCGGTCGTACCGATGACAACCGTACGCTGCAAGCCGGACCGGTCGACGCGAGGGGACTCGCGACAGGATCCCTCAGTCACCTGCAACCGCCAAGGCCGGCAGTCATCTCACGGAGCCTCAACACGGTTCTCCAGTTCCGCACGGTCATGATCGTCGACAGCTTCGATTCGAAGTACGGGGTCGTGAACTTCGTGCGCGCGAGCCCCAAGGGACAGTGGAAGTAGACCTCCCGGCCCAGCACGGCGAACTCGTCCGGAGGCGAGCGGTCGCGATCGAGTGAGTCGATGGCCACAGCTTCCGGCGGCTCCGCCAGGAACCCGAGGTGCAGCTTCCCGGTGTCGGCTCCGCCCCGCAAGAACGGGTTCTCCCGCACGATCGCGGCAAGTTGGCCGGCCGTTCGGGTCAGCACCGGCACCCGATACCCGAAGCGCTCCGCGATCGCCGCACCGATGACGTCGGGCACGAGGCGCGCCAACTCCGGATCTGCCCGGAAGACGACGTTGCCGCTCTGGATGTACGTCCGGACATCGGCGCAGCCCGCGTCCACGAACATCGCAGAGAGGTCGCTCATGAGCAGCCTGTTCTTGCCGCCGACGTTGATGCCCCGCAGCAGGGCAACGTGAGCGTTCTCCGCCATCCGGTTCGCCGGGCGACGGTCCTCGGCCGCCCCTACTCCACCGGATTCGCGGCGATGAACTCGTTGATGATCCCCGCCAGCTCCTCGCCGTGGGTCTCCTGGATGAAGTGGCCCGCGCCTTCGACCTTCACATGGGCCTGGCCCTGGGCGCCGGGCACCCGTCGCTGGAACGGCACCTCGCCGCCGCGCGTGATCGGGTCGCTGTCGCCGTAGGCCGTCAGGAAGGGCTTCTCCCAGCTCTCGAACACCTCCCAGGCCTTGCGGTTCGCCTCGTTGGCCGGATCGTCGGCAAAGACCGGCACCCGCTGCGGCATGATCAGCGCCCCGGCCTTGTAGGCAGGCTCGGGGAACGGCGCGTCGTAGGCGGTCGCGATCGACGGGTCGCCCGTGTTGGTCGCGAGCAAGCGGCCCGTGGGAATGTCGCCAGCGTCGATCATCGCCTGGTTCCGGCGCTTCCAGCGAATGAAGGCGCTGTTCTCCGGAAAGTCCTCCGGACCGGCCGCCCTGCCGACCGGCAGACCGGCGTTTGAGAGGACGACCCGCGCGAAGCGCTCCTCGTTCTCCGCCACGACCCGCAGGCCGATCAGGCTGCCCCAGTCCTGGCCGAAGAAGGTCGCCTGCCGCACGTCGAGCGCCTCGACCAGCTTGGTCATCGCGTCGACGTGGAACTTGTAGGTGTGGGTGTCCATGCTCGCCGGCTTGTCCGAACGCCCGAAGCCGATGAGGTCGGGCACGATGCAGCGATGGCCCGCTTCGACGAGAACTGGGATCATCTTCCGGAACAGGTACGCCCAGGTCGGCTCGCCGTGGATCAGCAGAATCACTTCGCCGTCGGCCGGCCCCTCGTCGAGGTAGTGGACGCGGTAACCGTCGATCTCCTGGTAGTGCGGCTCGAAGTCGAAGCCGGGCAGATTCTCGAAGCGGGCGTCGGGCGTGCGGTACACGCCCGGGCGAATCTCCTCGGCCAGGGCGGGTGTCGCCATCGTCGCGAAGGTCAAAGCGATGGCGACCAGGCTCGCCGTCGCAACGAGGTTTCTCCGTGATCTCTTCATCTCGCGTCCTCCGTTCTGTCGTCCCCGGGCCTTGAGAATGTCGACGTAGCCTAACCGGCGGCCAGGAGACCGATCGACTATCCTCTCTCCGCCCCCGCGAACGGAGTAGTTCCAGATGACTCAGAACGGAACCGTTGTACGCCTCTCCGGCGTCCGCAAGACGTTCGGCGCCCACACCGCGGTCGATGACTTCGATCTCGCCATCGAGCCCGGGACCATCTACGGCCTGCTGGGACCCAACGGCTCGGGCAAGACGACGACCATCCGCATGATGATGGGCATCCTCCTGCCCGACGGCGGCTCGGTGGAGCTCTTCGGCGGCGCTCCCGACTTCGCCCGCCGCAGCCGGGTCGGCTACCTGCCCGAGGAGCGCGGGGTCTACGAGAAAATGAAGGTCCTCGACCAGCTCGTCTTCTTCGGCGAGATCCGCGGCGTCGCGCGACCCCTCGCCCGCACCCGGGCCGAGGAATGGCTGGAGCGTCTGGGGCTCAGCGAATGGACGTCCAAGAAGGTGCAGGCGCTGTCGAAGGGGATGCAGCAGAAGGTGCAGTTCATCTCCACGGTGCTCCATGATCCGGAGCTGCTGATCCTGGACGAGCCCTTCAGCGGCCTCGATCCCATCAACCAGGATGTACTGGAGGAGATCGTCCTCGAGGAGAGGGAGCGCGGCAAGACGATCCTCTTCTCCACCCATCTCATGGAGCAGGCCGAGCGGCTCTGCGAGCGGGTCTGCCTCATCTCGCGAGCGCGCAAGGTGCTCGACGACGACCTGAAGGAGTTGAAGCGCCGCGAGCGCACGGGCGTCGTGGCGGTGGAGTTCGAAGGCGAGGCTCCCCCGGTTGCCACCTGGCCCGGCGTTTCGGAGGTCGAAGAGGCCGGCGACGCGCTCCACCTGACGCTGCGAGATGGTGTGCCGACCGACGAGCTTCTCGCCAAGGTCGCGGCGGAGGGAGCCAGCCTCCGCAGGTTCGAGCTGCTCGAACCGCGGCTGCACGAGATCTTCGTCCGCCATGCCGGAGAACCAGCCGAAGACAATGCCCCTCCACAGACGGGAGGTGCGTCATGAAGCAGGTCTGGTCGGTGATCCGCCGGGAGTACGTGGAGCGCGTCAAGACGAGGGCGTTCATCCTGTCGACGCTGGGCATGCCGCTGCTCATCATCGGCATCATGGCGGTCGTCGGCTTCGTGGCGGTCCTCTCCGAGCAGTCGGAGCGACAGATCGCCCTGATCGACCTGAACGGACAACTTGGCGAACGCGTGCAGCAAGCGCTGGATCGGGCCGGATACGACGTGGAACTGGCCGCGCCCGGGACCGACACCGAGGACCTGGACCAGCAGGTACTGGACGAGGAACTCGAGGCCTACATCCTGCTCGACGACACGACGGCCAGCGAAGCCGTCTTCGCCTACCGGTCGAAGGAACCGCCGGGCGGAGTGCGCAGCCAGTTGATGCGCGCGGCCATCGTCGAGGAGGTCGTCGACCTGCGTCTCGGCGAGATGGAGGACGGCGAATCGGTGCGGCGGCTGTTCCAGGGCGGCTCGCTGGAGTACGAACCGGTGGGCCTAGACGAGGAGGAAGCGGAAGAAGCCGAGGCCGAACGGATCACCGGAATGATCACCGGCATCGCAGGCGGCATCATCCTCTACATCATGATGCTCGCCTACGGCGCCCAGACGCTGCAGTCCGTCCTCGAGGAGAAGCAGAGCCGGGTCGTCGAACTGGTGATCTCGTCGCTGCGACCGTGGCAGCTCATGCTGGGCAAGATCGTGGGGGTCGGAGCCGTCGGGCTCACCCAGGTGGCGATCTGGATCGGCTGCGTGGCCCTGCTGGCCAGCCTTGCGTTGCCGACCTTGATCGCCGCCGCCTCGGATTTCGAAGAACTGGCTCAGTTCCGGCAGTACCTGCCGGGCCCCGGCGCCGTTCTGCTGCTCGTCGTCTTCTTCCTGCTCGGCTACTTCCTCTACTCGAGCCTGTTCGCCGCGGTCGGCGCGATGTGCAGGAACCTCCAGGAAGCGGGCCAGACCCAGGCGCCCCTCATCTTCCTGATCATCATTCCGTTCATGCTGCAGATGATGACGTTCCAGGGAAACAACATGCAGTGGATGAACTGGGTGGCCCTGTTTCCCTTCTTCAGCCCGATCATGATGTACCCCCGAGCCGTGATGGGGGATGTACCCGCCTGGATGGTCGCCGTCTCGATCGTGCTGATGGCGCTGACCGTCTGGGGCTCGGCCTGGGTGGCGGGCAGGATCTACAAGGTCGGCATCCTCAGTCAGGGCAGCCGGCCCAGCCCGCGGGAACTACTGCGCTGGATCCGGGAGGCGTAGCAGAGCACGGGAGTCAAGAGCTCCGCAGAATCGGCGGCATCGGGCAGCTCATCGACGCGGACACGGCCCGCAGGAGTTCGGTTTCGTCCACGGTGACCTGCCGGTCGGCCGTGATGCACGCGGCAGCCGCCTTCAGGGTGCGTTTCTTCACCTGAGGCAGGGACCGGTCCAGTTCAACCAGGGCCGCATCCAGCTCGGTGAAACCGCAGGCTTCGTGCGGTAGCAGCCGCCACTCCGGAAGCGAAAGGACCCGCCACCCTGCCGCGAACGCCCTTTCCGCCGCTTGCGGGTTCCGATCCCCGACGTACGCCAGCACGGACATCAGCACCGCCAGCGAAGAAGCCACCGAACGCACCGAGGCGTGCCGCACGCGCCGTGGTCCGAGTCTCCCGAAAGAGGCCTGCATGTCTCGTAACAGGATGCGCTGAAGCGACCACTCGAAGAGGTCGATGACGTCGTCAGCTTCGACGAGGTCCACCAGGTTCTCCTGGAATCGCCGGTACTGCCACGAAGAAAGGACACGCAGTGCCGGCAACGCAATCTCCAGCAGCGGCAGACGCATTCTGCGGCCGAGCTGCTCGATACAGGGAGCGAGCCTCAGGGTCTCCTCGTAGACGCCCTGGTCGGCCGCAGCTTCGAGCCGGCGTAGCTGCGAGCGTCTTGGCTCGGGAGCGGGATCGAGCAGGAGCGCGTAGACCGCGGCGCGGGCACCGTAGGGCTCGCGGGCGGCCTGGACGACCGGTTCGGGCAAGCCGTCGATGAGCTCGGCAGCGTACTGGAGGTGCGCGAAGGTCGGCTGCCCGACCCGGCTCACCGCGGTCGCGACATCACCGCCGGCCACGGCGCGGGCCTCTCCTTCGGCGGTGCTCACAGGACTCGCCGCCGTCAGGGCTTCAATGACTTCGGCCGGCAGTTCAGGAAACTCGCCGTCCCAGGACGGTTCGATCCGCGTGATCCGCTCCTCCAGCGGCGGGTGTGTCGAGAAGACCGCGTTCAGGCCGGAGGTCGCGCGGCCGAAGAACATGTGACTCGCCTGAGGGGCGTTCGGACTCTCTACCCGCGAACCCGTGGCGAGACCGCCGATCTTCTTGAGCGCGCCGGCGATGCCTCCAGGCTGGCGAGTGAACTGGACGGCCGACGCGTCGGCCAGGAACTCGCGCTGCCGGCTGACTGCGGCCTTGATCAGGTTGCCGAAGAACGTGCCGGAGAAGCCGAGCACACTAAGGCTGGCGCCGATCACCACAAGGGTCGTGACACGGACCCTCAGAAGGACGTAGCCGATCGCCCCGATCAGGAAGATCCCATGCAGCATACCCATCAAACGGAGATTCAGCCGCATGTCGCCGTTCAGGATGTGGCTGAACTCATGAGCTATCACCCCCTGGAGCTCGTCCCGGTCGAGCGCGGTCGCCGCCCCGCGCGTGATCCCGACAACCGCGTCCTCAGGCGTGAGTCCGGCCGCAAACGCGTTGATGCCCGCTTCACCGTCCATCAGATAGACGGGCGGCGCCGAAATGCCGGAGGCGATGGCCATCTCCTCGACGACGTTGAGCAGCCGCCGTTCGGCGGGCTCCGACGTGTTCGGGCTCAACAGCCGCCCGCCCAGCTCCTCGGCGACCAGCCGGCCGCCTGCACGCAGTTCGGCGATCCGGACCAGGCTGCCTCCAACCACGACGACCAGGGTCGCGACAAGGATCAGGATCAATCGCTGCGGGTCGGTCGCGGCCACCCAATCCGGCGCGTTCGTTGCGGGATCGCGGCTGAACAAGGCGATCAGCGCGGCTGCGAACGCCAGAACCGAAACGACGATCGCGAGGACCGCCGACACGAAGAGCAACACCAGGCGGCCGGTGTTCCGCCTTGCTATGTCCTGCTGCCGAAAGAAGTCTGTGGCCATCGCAGCGCGGGAACGCCCTACCCGATGAGCGGCGGCATCGGGCAGTTGATCCAGGTCGCCACGACGCGCAGGAGTTCGCCCTCCTCCACCGTGACCTCCCGGTCAGCCGTGATGCAGGCGACTGCCGCTTCGAGGACGCGCTTCTTCACTTGCGGCGCTGCCTGGTCGAGTTCCACGAGTGCCGCATCAAGCGCGGTGAAGCCACACGCCCGGTGAGGGAGCAACCGGTGCTCGGGAAGCGAAAGGGCTCGCCACCCTTCCGCGAATGCCCGTTCGGCCGCACGGGGATCCCGATTGCCAACGTAAGCAAGCACCGACAGAAGCACGGCCAGCTGAGATCGCACCGCGCCGGCCGAACGATGGCGCACCCGCGTCGGCCCCGACCTGCCGAAGGACGCCCGCATGTCGCGCAACAGGATGCGCTGGAGCGACCACTCGAACAGGTCGATGACCTCGTCCGCCTCGACAAGCGCCACGACGTTCTCCTGGAACCGCTTGACCTGCCGCGACGTGAGGCTGCGGAGCGCGGGTAAAGCGATCTCGAGCACGGGTAAGCGCACTCTCGGATCGAGCCGCTCGGCGACCGGAGCCAGCCGCACGGTCTCTTCGTAGACACCGTCGTCTGCCGCCGCCTCCAGGTGGGCAAGC
This sequence comes from Holophagales bacterium, assembly GCA_009845425.1. Taxonomy (GTDB): domain Bacteria; phylum Acidobacteriota; class Thermoanaerobaculia; order Multivoradales; family Multivoraceae; genus Multivorans. Next base: position 31,064 of record VXZQ01000008.1, on the reverse strand, counting down.
TGCAACCGTCTCGGTTCAGGATCGCGGTCGAGCAGAAGCGCGTAGACGAGGGCGCGGGCGCCGTAGGGCTCGTGTGCGGCCGCGACGACCCGTTCCGGCAGGTGGTCTAGCAACTCCGCCGCGTACTCGACGTGTGCAGGCGTCGGCTGGCCGACCTGGCTGACCGCGTCTGCGAGGTTCGGACTGGGTGCCCGTCCGGGCTCGGCGCCGGCAAAGCCCGCGGCGCCTGGGGGGCCAGCCAGGCCGGGCGCACCGTCGCCGCCCTCGGGCAGCTCCGGGAACTCGCCGTCCCAGGATGGCTCGATCCGTCTGATCCGCTCCCCGAGGGGCGGATGGGTCGAGAACATCGCGCTGAAACCCGAGGTCGCCCGGCCGAAGAACATGTGACTGGCCTGCGGCGCGTTCGGGTTCTCCACCTTCGAACCGGTCACGAAGCCGCCGATCTTCTTCAGCGCACCGGCGATACCCCCGGGGTGGCGGGTGAACTGCACAGCCGAGGAGTCGGCCAGGAACTCGCGCTGCCGGCTGACCGCGGCCTTGATCATGTTGCCGAAGAAAGTGCCCGCGAAGCCGACGATCGCGAGGCCGGCGCCGAGAGCGAGGATCGGCAGCGCGCCCTTGTTGTCTCTCGACCGTCCGCCTCCCGTATAGAACGACATCCTGAGGATGAAGTAGCCGATCATCCCGATCAGGAAGATGCCGTGGAGCAGGCCGATCAGGCGGATGTTCAGCCGCATGTCCCCGTTCAGGATGTGGCTGAACTCGTGGGCGATCACGCCCTGGAGCTCGTCACGGTCGAGGGTCGTCGCCGCTCCCCGCGTGACGCCGATGACCGCGTCCTGCGGAGCGAAGCCGGCCGCGAACGCGTTGATGCCCGCTTCGCCGTCCATCACGTAGACCGGCGGCGCCGACGTTCCCGAGGCGATCGCCATCTCTTCGACGACGTTGAGCAGTCTCCGCTCGACCGGGTCCGACGTGCTCCCATCCACGAGCCGGCCGCCCAGTTCCTCGGCAATCACGCGACCGCCGCCACGCAACTGGGCGATCTTGTAGAGGCTCCCCCCGCCGACCAACAACAGGGTGCCTAGCGTCGCCAGAATCAGCAGCCGCGGATCGCCGACGGCCGTCCAGTCGATCGCGCCCGTGTCGGGATCGCGGCCGAAGTACCCCATCGTGGCGGCCAGCAGTACCTCGACCGAAACCACGATCGCGAGCACGGCCAGCGAGAACAGCACGACGAGGCGGGTGGTGCCCCGCCGGGCTACGTCCTGCTGCCGAAAGAAGTCGGTGGCCATCGCGCCGCCGCCCTTGACCCGCGAATCCGAGCTACTCGAATGAAATCTGCGGCGCTTCGGCGATCGCCTCGCTGTCGAACTCGAGCAGCGTCGCGTCCTGGCCGTGGCCGAACATCCCGGCGACCATGACGGCCGGGAACCTCTGCTTGAAGGTGTTGTACGTGGTCACCGCGTCGTTGAAGGCCTGACGCGCGAACGCGACCTTGTTCTCGGTCGAGCGCAGTTCCTCGCTGACCTGCATCATGTTCTGGTTCGCCTTCAGGTCCGGGTAGGCCTCAGCCAGCGCGAACAGGCGACCGAGCGTGCCCGTGAGGACGCCTTCCGCCGAGGCCAGACCCTGGATCGCGGCGGCGTCGCCCGGGTTCGCCGCCGCTTGCTCCAGTCCGCCGGCCGCCATGTTCCTTGCCTGGATCACCGCCTCGAGGGTTTCCCGCTCGTGACTCATGTAGCCCTTCGCCACCTCGACCATGTTCGGGATCAGATCGTAGCGCCGCTTGAGCTGGACCTCGATTTGCGCGAAGGCGTTCTGGTAACGGTTCTTCAGCGTGACCAGCTTGTTGAAGGTCCCGATCAGCGACGCGCCGAAGATGACGGCGAGGAGGACCAGGCCCGCCAGAATGATGATCGTCAGAATACTCATGAGGGCGATGCTGTCACAGGCGGAAGGTGTACTGCGCCTTCACCGCCAGCCTCGAGTCCTGCCGCCGGAAGTCGGTTCCCCGCTCGCCCACTTCCTGCACCCAGCCCTGACCGAAGATGAAGAACAGGTCGTTCCCCGGCTCGAGGGTCCAGCGCACCCGGCCCTGGAAGCCGAGATTCCCCGAACGGTTGTCGAACTGCAGCACGTTCGCGAAGGACAGCCTGGGCGAGAGGGCGTAGTTGAACTCGGCCCGGTGGATTCTGGCGACGAAGTCGCCCTGCGGCAGCCGCGCGAAGGTCTGGTTCGTGTTCACGCTGATCGTCAACCGTGGCGGCGCGGAGTACCTAAGGCTCACGCTGACCCTCTCGGCGTCTCCCGACCAGAAGCTGCCGAAGGTGACTCCGAAGCTCCCCTGGAGCCTGCGCTTCTGCGCCGAGGTGAAGAAGATCCGGAGCGGCGTGAAGTCGTACTCGCCCGGCGGCAGGACCACGCCGGGGGAGATCTCGAACGGCTCGAACAGCCGTTCGTAGGTCGGGTTCACGTCGAACAGACTGTGCAGCGAGTCGCCCGACTGGAAATGCCAGTCGACGAGGGTGAAGTAGAAGTCCCGGCTCTCGACGAGGCCGTTGTCCAGTCGCTTGAACTCCGTGTAGAAGACGTCGTGGTACATCTGCTGGATTCCCAGCCACTGGTTCTTCGGCCGCGGATTGAAGCTGGCGCCGAGCCGCAGCATGCGCACGTTGCTGCGCTGTACGAATCCGAGCGCGGGATCGAAGTTCTCCTGGATCTCGCGCCACTGCACCTGGGCGTCGTACCGGTCGTTCGGGAACGCGGCCGCGAAGCCGAAGGACGCATCGTTGTCCGCAGTGCCCTCACCGGCAGGGCCCTCGTTGTCGCTCTCGAGTCCCCAGGCGTTGAAGACGAAGTTCCGGCCGCTGCCCAGGATGTCGGAGGTGGCCAGGCGGAGGTCCACACCCATCGTGGTGGCGTCCGTCGCCAGGGCCTGGTTGCCGCTGGTGACGAGCGCGCCGACGTAGGACTGCTGCCAGAAGTTCTGCCGGACCCGGCCGACGAACAGGCTCTGGTCGTCCACGAACGAGGTGTCGCGGGTGCCGACGTTGAGCACGCCGACTTCGGTCCGGCCAACCCTGCCGGTCAGCTTCACCCCGTAGTCGAGTGGCACCTCGCGACCGCCTAGCAGGCCGATCCGGCGGCTGAAGAACGGGAAGATCTCCGCGCCCGTGCTCGGAATGCCCCCGGGCTGGCTGACCCCCGTGGTCGCGAAGTTGAAGACGCCGGCGTCCTGCAGGAAGAAGGACCGCTTCTCAGGGAAGAAGATCGAGAAACGGGTCAGATTGATCTGACGCGCGTCGACTTCCGTTTCGCCGAAGTCGGTGTTGAAGGTGGCCGTCAGCTTCAGGTTGGGCGTCGCGTTGTAGAACAGATCGAGCCCGGGCTTGCCGCGCAGACTGTCGTCGCCGCTTGCGCCGCTGCGATCCCAGCGGCCCGCGACGAAGGGCCGGATGTCCAGGCTGAGGCCCTGTTCCAGGCCGCCGAGACCGGAGACCTCCCCCGCCTCCGAGACCTGGAAGAACTGCGCGTCGAAACGGGCGCCCGCCCAGCGCGCCTCCTCGAACTTCCGCTGGATGTTCCGGCTGAAGTTGAACCCCCAGACCGTGCCGTCCGGCGGGAAGTTCAGGCTCTTGAAGGGGATGGCGAACTCCGCGCTCCAGCCCCGGTCCGAGCGCCGCGTCGCGACGTTCCAGATCGCGTCCCAGTCCTCGTTCGTCTCGCCGTTCGCGAACACGAGGCCGTCGACCAGGGCGCCGTTCGGGTTCGTCGAGAAGTAGTAGGCGTTGCTCTGATCGCGAAACGTGTCGAGCAGGAACTGAACGTAGTCGTCCGGCCTGAGCGAGGCGTCACGTGCCATCTGCGACGCGAGGACCCGGTCCGGTTCGGAGTCGTGGCACATCACGCCGATGTAGAGGTGATCCGCGTCGCGCAGCAGGGTGACCTCCGTGCGCTCGCTCGGCACGGCGCCCTCCGCCGGGATGCGTTGCACCAGGTTGCCGATCCGCGGCGACGACTCCCACGCCGGTTCGTCCAGGGCGCCGTCGAGGACGATTGGCTCCGTCACGACCGTGACGACCGCCGTCCGGGTCGGCCTGCTCGACTCGTCCTGACCAGCGGCGACGCCGGACGAGAACGGGGAGAGGAGCGCCAGCGAGCCGCAGAGCAGCGCCGCCCTACTCTGACGGCAACAGCGCGTCTCGGTCCACCCACTCGCCCCGCAGCATCACGCGGTCGATCTGCAGGGTGTTCCGGATGTCAGCCAACGGATCGGCGTTCAGCACGATCAGGTCCGCGCTCATGCCGGCGGTGAGCGTTCCGAAGTCCGCTTCACCCACCGGCGGCACGCGCCCCGCACCGGTCGCCGTGGCTGCAACGAGAGTCTCCATCGGCGTCAGGCCGGCCTCGACGTAGAGCTCGAGCTCGTGGTGAGTGCCCCATCCCATCGGCACGTTCGGCGTGCCGCTGTCGGTACCGAGCGCCACCTGGATGCCGTGGTCGTGGAGCGTCTTGACGAAGTCCTGCATGTGCCGGAAAGACATCTTGCGCCCCTCGAAGCCGTCGGCCGCGAGAACGGCGGCGCGCGTCTCCTCGTCGCTCCACCGCTCGAGCACACGCGGGTTCATCACCGCCCGCAGCTCCGGATCGTCCAGGAGTTCGGGGTGCTCGGCGAAATGCCAGTTGTTCTGAACGATCGACAGTGTCGGCGCGAAGCCGCAGCTCTTCTCCAGGCACAGGTCGAGGAACGCCTGGCTTGGCACCGGGTCCTCCATCGGCACGCCGCCGCCGGGTCCGAACGTCCGCACCGTGGTGTGCATGAACTCGTTCAGACCGACCTCCAGGAGCTGGACGCCGTCCGCCTCCTCGTTGATGTGGGCGACCGGGATGAGCCCGTTCTGGTACGACTCGTCGACGATCGCGGCCCGGATCTCCGGCGGGATCTTCAGGCCCGGCTCCGCGACCTCGTTGATCCACATCTTCGTGTAGTGGACACCGAGGGCCGCCTGCTCGCGGACCATCGCGCGCGCGTCTTCCTCCGTCGTCGGGGTGTTCGTGAAACCCGAGTTGAAGCCGCCCGGGTAGGAGAAGCCCAGGCCGGCAGTGAACGCGCGCGGCAGATCCGGCCGTCCGGCGTGTGCCTCCAGCATCAGGGCCACCTTCGCGGGGGTGTCCGAGCCAATACTGCGGGTCGTCGTGACGCCGTAGTAGAGCTGCGACCGCAGCGCCTGCTCCGTGGCTTCCACCGGGCCGCCGTAGTGGGCGTGAAGGTCGACGAGGCCGGGGATGACCGTCTTGCCGGCGGCGTCGACGACTTCCGTGCCGTCGGGCACCTCGACGGCGTCGCTCGGGCCGGCTGCCCTGACGCGGCCGTCGTCGATCAGGATGACGGCGTCGGCGACGGGGTCGCCGCCGGTGCCGTCGATGAGCCGGGCGCCGACGATAGCCAGGTCGGCGGGTTCTACCGGTTCGGTATCAGCGCCGCACGCCGCGAGGAGGGCGACCGCCAAGAGGGCGAGAACTGGGACAGCAGCGTGTCTTGGCATGGTGCGCGCAGGCTACCAGCCGCTCTCGCAAAGAAGGCCACCGAGCGTCTCGGCTGCTTCCTCAATCGCTACAGGGCCGCTGGGGGTTAGTAGCCTCCGAACCGGAGCGTGTTAAGCAGCCATCCGCGGCCTGTCAGTCCGCCAGCGTGGCCTGGTCCTCGTCTTCCGAGTCGCCGAGGAGTTCTTCCAATGCATCGTGGGCCTCCCGGTCTCTCATCTTCCCGATGAAGTCGTAGGGCACCGTGAAGCTCACTCGAACGCCGGGACCCTCGAGCGATCCTGGGCCGTGGGTCGGCACTCCATCGACATTCTTCGCCTCAATCAGGATGTCCGTGTCGATCCGGTTGCTTACGCCGATGAGTCCTCGGTAGAACGTCATCAACGCCTCGTGCTTTTCGCGCTTCGTCATCGTGGTCTCCCAAGTCTCTAGGTTGGAGGTGCAGGCGGGTTTAGGCGCCGCGAGTCCCGCATCAAGCAGGATCAATGGCGTCACTCTCGGTGCATCGCCGATGACCTCAGCCTCGACAGGGCCCTTTCCGTGAGCCTGCGTCAACACATCACAGGCACCATGAGTACCGATGATCCCGGTTTCGATGGCCTTCGCCATCTTCACTCGCAGTTCGTCGTCCGCCCGACCTTCCGCGCAGTCCTCTACAAAGACCTCGAAGATGGCTCTCACGTGGGGGGCGATACGACGGAGCAACTCTTCCTTCTCTATCGGCACAGGGTCCTCCAAGGCCACCGCTCGACGGCAGTCAGTTGCTCGCGTGGCGGGTTCGCCAGGTTCCTCTGCGGCTCGGCGCTCAGGCGAAGCCATCCTCTAGCTCGCCCGGCTTCGGTTTGGGAGATGACTTCGCGCACACTCACGACACGTTGCGCCTACCGCAAGAAGCTACCTCTGGCTGTCTGGCCGGCTTCGGCGGTGGATTGTCTGGATCAGAGAGGCCACAGGCGATATCGACGAACTGCTCGATGATCTTCCGTATGTTCTTTGGCGTGTAGCCACACCTCACGAGAATCTCCCCCACTGTCTCTCCATTGCAGAACATCGTGAGAACATCAGCGCGCCGGTGTTGGTTCGCAGTCCTCTTGTCGCCAGCCCAGTTCATGAGACTGACAATCGAGCCGAGAGCGGCCGCGGGGTCAACCGCACGCCCAATCAAGGTCTCCTCCTGATTCTCCGGCCCTGGCGCCGGTGTTGGCGATTCGACGCAGGCAGCGGCCCCTAGAGCTAACACGGCGCCCGCGATGATCGTTCGGCGTTGAAGCATGGGCTTCCTCGTTGGGGGATACGAGCTGCTATGCGGTTCAGACGACAGCAAAGTCACTCACCTACCGGCTCCTAGAATCTGAACCGGAACTGGAACCCGACGCCGTCAACCCGTCCCCGACTGTTCGTTACGGGCACGAGGCCAAGTGCAACTGGGTCCCGCCCGGGAACCTCCACGCTTCGGGTCAGGCCTAGGGTTTGAAACGACCGCTCCGGATCCCGCCGCTTCTTCTTGTTCTTCTTGAGCTTGTGAACGAAGTAGACGATGCCACTGGCGAGCAGGACCGCGAGCACAACATCGCTGTCGATCGAGGCCTCGTCATCACCGCCCCGGTGGCAGTGATAGCCGCCATTCACATAGTCGTTATGACACCCAGCGCTGTTCAGCCCGCCACCGTGGGGAAGCACGGGAGCGCTCAGCAAAGCGCCCGTCAGAACAAGGACGGTCAGCCTGGGAACACGTGGCCCTCTCAGCGGCTTTTCGTGCACTCTGCGGTCCTCACTACAGGTTCCTCTCTTTCAGTGCCCAGCCGAGACAGGGCCGCATGCGCCGCGTGGGGCCACATCCTGACAACTGAGGCAACGATGTCGGATCGGTTTCGCACTCCGATACAGAGCAGCATCTTGAATGACTCAAATCGATGGACGCAACTCGCATACGAACCCCTAAAAATACACGGCAACCAATCGAGGCACGCCTTGACAGAGAGGCGGCTCCGAAGTTAGATCGAACCCTCGTGCGGACCGCCGGAGCCGCACGGGCCCAACGCCCGCAGTCGCTCCGGGTTCGTCAGGGCTGCGAGATCGCCGGCTGTTTCCGTCCAGGCGGCAATCCGCTCCAACTCAACCCGGTCGAACCGGGCGCTACTCAGGTTCACGCCGTCCGGAACGGCGCGAGCAGTGCCAGCGGCCCCAACGAGGCGGGACTGAACTTCGTCACCAACCGGCACCCCAACCCCCGGTGGAGTGGCCACCAGAAGGGCGTCAGCGAAGGCCGCGGCCGTTGCCGCCATTGAAGCCCACCAACACGTTGTCGCTGGCGCTCTGTCTCAGCATACATGCCGAGACGTCCGCCTATGCTCGGGGTCTGCGAGCGCTGGTGCTTCCGGCGTTTGTAACACCTCGGCCTGCACGCAAGCGTCACCAACCGTCAGTGACCTCCACTTCCAGCGTTCGCCTATGCGGTATCAGCACGTTCTGCGCTCGGTCACGCCAGCGAACTCGGTACTCCCCCGAGGGGAGCCTGCCGACTGATTCACCCACACGGAACCGGGAGTCGCCGCCAAACCACTGGCGGAGAAGACCGAGATCCCAGCCGCCTGGGCCGATGATCCGGATGGCGACGGGTGCCGTTTCGCCCACCAGGGCGATTCCTGACTGCGACCGAGACGCATCGAGTTCAACACCTCGCTCCATCGCTGCCTGTGCACTGCGCCAACTGTCCAGAATCCAGTGGCCATCCGCTCGGCACGCGATACGCAGCCTCTCGGGATGCGGAGGCGAGAGATTCACGACGGCGGTACCAGCATCAATCTCCCTGACCTTCAAGGAGAGCGAGTTGCCCTCCACGAAACAGAATCCCGACGAGGCTCCACGAATGCTGATGCGAAGTTCGTCCTCTGGCGGGTCGTCCTGCAGAACCAACTCGACCGATTCGCTGTCGCCAATCTGCCGTAACTCGGTCTCGACTAAAGGGGACCGCCATTGCCTCAGCCGCGCCCGCAACTGGTACACGCCGGGATCGAGGCCCAGAACCTGAAAACGCCCATCCTGATCCGTCACCACTGACGAACCAACTGGGTACACGTCAACCGTAGCCAACGACGCTGGCTGGTACTGCGAGTCCAGCACCACACCTTCGACCGACACGCCGTCAAACTGTATGTCCACGGTAGCCCGGCGCGCACTGTCCGAGATCTCGATCTGCCTGGCTTCCCTCGGGCCGCCCCTGAGGGGCACCCAGATCACATCCCAATCGCCAGGCAGCACGGTACTCAAGTGGTAGCGGCCTCCCGCGTCTAGCATCGCCTGCAACTCCTGCTTCCTAGAGGAGACGACCTCGGTACGCTGCAAAGGACCAGCGCCGGATCGGATAACGCCCTCGGGAGTACGCTGACCGTCGCGGTCCCGCTGCTGCCACAGAAGCATGCCATCTCCCGGCTCGCCAGCCATCGTGACGCGCCCGTCAACGGCCACCGACGAGTCGTTGCAAACCACAACCTCGTCGTTACGGCCCTCGGCCTCCCGCCTCTCGCACACTGCCGTCCCGTCTGCCAGAACACGTAGATAGAACGGATCGTGCGGAACACCATCGAGCTGCGCCATCCCGTCAACGAGTGGCGCCGTAACCAAGTCACGCGGATGCCGCCGACCGCCGACATCGAGTTCGACGATCCCGCTACCGACATCGGAACGCACCGTTACGCGCCGGCCCCGGGAAAGCTCCACGAAACCGGCATCGACCCACTCTGTGGAATCCACTGTCGCCTCGAATTCTGCTGGCGCGTACCCCCTCGCGTCGACGCGAATCGTCGCCCTGCCTGCTGCCAAACCATGGAGTTCGAAGTACCCCTCACGGTCGGTGGTCGCGGCAATCGTCCTCCCGAGTGCCCACGCCAGTATCGGCCCCGCCTCGGAGGGAGGCGTGTAGGAAACCGAGGCACCTGGCACTGGACTGAACACCGGATCGACGACCTTCCCCGACACCCAACCGGCCGCCGGGGCGGCCACTACCCCAAGATCCGCGATCTCCCCGGCCGATCCGCTGACCGTCAAGCGCCGAAGCCCTGCATTTGCAGCCGAGAGTTCAATCGCGTAGGACCCAGCGTGGAGATCGAAAGTAAAGGAACCATCGTGGCCAATCAGCTCTTGCCTAGTCACGGCCTCCTCTTGATCGCGGATCATTGCTCGACCATCCTCGGCGGGGGTGTGCCCATCCGCCGCGACGAACGAACCCGCGACCACGAAGGCCGGCTCCAGTGCCACCCGAAGAGCCTCGGCAGAAGTGAGACCACCCCGCTCCGGAAGGTCGAACTGCGTCAGCACGTAACCGTCCGCGACCACTAGCACATCGCGTCCGAACACGAGCGATACCCGGAGCAAACCCGTTTCGTCTGTTTCTCTCCATTCGCCGGCAGCGTTGCGCACACGGGCACCGGGAACTGGCACCCCACTCACGGCGTTCCGAATCCGTAACCAAGCACTCTCCGGCCCGCTGAGTACTACATCGCCCAAGTCGACCGAAGCCTGCAGATCGAACGTCATGCCGAATCCGAACTCCCGGTCGACCGTTCGAAGCGCCGCAGGACCTGGCGAGAATCCAGATACCACAAACCGGCCCTCTCGATCCGACAAGCCAGTGTGGCGCTGCATCAAGCCGAAGCCGTCCTCGACCCAAGAATCGCCTCTGAATCGGATCCCTTCCGCAGGATCATCTTCCTCGGTCAAGACTCGGCCCGTAACAGTTAGGCCTGGCGGGAGCTGGACGGTCGTCGGCAATGCGTCGACTGTCGAATACGCCGCCGCCATCCGCCCGAAACTAGAAACGATGACACCCGGAGACGCGCCTGCGGGCAGCACCAGTTCCAGCCTTCCCTCGTTATCAACCACCTCGAACGCCAGCAGTTTCGCCGCAACGAGCGGCCCGGACATGCTGCGCTCGACCAAGGAAACGCGGGCGCCGGCCAAGGCCTTGCCGTCACCTCGGACGCCTACGGAGTAGCTGACCTGCGGGAGTAGCGAGAGGCGAACCGACGCCTCATCGGAGCGCACGTCATGCCAAGCTGAGACGAGCCGATCGCGAATCGCCCGAACTCGCCAGAGCTCGTCATTCGTTCGGAAGATCCGAACCGAGCCACGACCGCGCTTTCTGGGCAACAAGCTCTGAGGAACGTCCTGCCACATCTGAACCGGCGCCGCGAGAATCTCCACTTCCTCGGCTTCCTTTGGATGAGACGTGTTCTCCGGAACGCTAGGCACTTCTGTTCTGAAGCCGCTGACGCCCACATCCAGGAAAGCACCGGTCCCCTCGCCAACGGATGAGCAGACCGCCGCGGGACTATCGCCCGGAAACAGAAGCTGAGCTGGGCAGGTCTCGCTCCACACCCAGCAATGGCTGACTGCCCATGCCCCTGACTGCTCTTCGAGTTGACGCCAGAGATGCGCAGTATTGTCAGACGACGGAAGTGCCGGCTCCACAACGCGCCGGGCAGTGTCAAGGCACACCAAGCGGACGCTAACGCCACCAACCTCACTCCCCTGTCCGCTCGCCACACCCTTGTGGAACAGGCATAGACCCAAGAGGACCCAGACCGCGAGCCGCCGGGTGGTCAACGTTCTTCCTTACGCGGGGCCGTCAGGCGTGACCCGAAGGCCTGGGAAAGACCGCCGTCTCCGCCGCGGAGCGCAGACGTAAGGTCGCCGCCACGAAGCAGTACAACGAGCCTAGCGCCGCGCAGATCCGCTCTCAGCCGCTGATCGATCAACTCCGAGCTGATCGCGCACTTCTGAATCGTCACGTCGCGGAGATTCCGAACGGGAGCATGGACAAGGTCCCAGCAAACCCTAGTGCCACTCGGCGCCGCGTTCCAAGTCGACTCGGAGGACACTGGCGCCGACGGTGTCGCTGTCCTCAACAACTCCACGGCGGCAGCGGCACTCAGCCTTATGGGTTCTCCTGACGGATCGGCACCCGCCGACGGGTCGGGTCCGTTGGCCATTGGAGAACGGCTCTCCCGTTCGGAAGCACCCAGCTTCCAGATAAACCTCTCCGCTGACTCACCCCTCACTACGCGCTGACCGCCCGGTAAACCATGTATCCCGATACTTGGCCCCGCTGCGGACGGCGATGGCAACGGAATCTCGTTTGATACGTGACGCACGAAGAAGAAGACGTTGCCCACCTCGTCAGCGACGACATCATCTATCACCCGACGCCGGCTCAACCACGCCGCCCGATAGGCAGGGTCGATGAGTAGGTGATTCTGCCCGCTCTCAAGGCCGCACTCCTGGTCGGCAAGGAAGGTCGACGCCTCTAAGCTGTCCCGGAGTTCGCCTTCTAGATCAAAGACGAAAACGCCTTGTTCGGCCCCGGGAACGATCACGATTCGGTCCCTTGAAATGAACCGGCTGACGGCAAGCTCTGCCAATGCGCACCGTTCCATCCCTTGTGAATCGCCACGACTAGGCAGGAGTCCGCGTGGCCGAGGCTCCCCATCGCGGATGAACCACGCGACGCGGGTCTCCCATGCGCCCTCGTGATCCCGGTTCAAACCGACAGCAACAGTCAGATCGCCTTTGCGGTCGAGATCGAGGACGAACTCCGCTGGGTGAAGACGCTGGATTCCAACCTCCCCCTGGAGATAGGCACCGAACAGGAGGCCAGCAAACGCGACGCCACCCGAGGATGCCCCGCCAACACGGCTGTAGTCCTGAGGACGGCCCAAACGAGCCAATTCAGTTCCTGCCAACGTGGCCTGTAGGTTCGCGTTTTGCGCGCCCAGCTGCCAAGCGTAGACGCCACTGCCAGTAACGCCCAGGAGAAGCTCGTCCTCTGAAGACCACCGGACGTCGCTGGCCAAGCCCACCTCTTGAGGCAACCGAAGCGGCTCAAGTCGCTCCAGCATCGGCTGCCCACCGAGCTGGACCGCGGCCAACGGCATCACGCTCACGACTAAAGAGAATCCGGCGAGCCACGCGCGCACAACGCCCCCAGACGGCTTCACACGGCTTGGAGGCCGCCAGGTCACGGTGCCGTCGACTCCCACTCGGGAACAACCTCTTTCCGGCGCACGCCCGGCAATCCTCGCTGATCAACCAGCTCAAAGAGACTGTTGCTGCACGACATGTCGGACCGCGATCGCGAACCAAGCTCCCCGGCTCCAGTGAGACTTCTAAGGTCGTCGGCAATCTTGCTCGACTCCCCCGGCCGGACAGGCGGTTCGCACAACGGATCTCCATCGCACTCCTCCTGCGAGTAGACGATGACCACACAATCGTAACAACCTGCACCAGTCCCAGCACACCCAAGGCCTACCTGAATCCCATCGTAGGGACCCCAGCAGAGAATGACCATGTCTTGAGCCTCTGCCGCTGGTGTCAGGAACAGTGATGTGGCGACGAACACACAAAGTAGTCCAATCCACCGACGAACGCAGAGCCGCTTCCGATTCCTCACAGTCTCTTCTCCTCTCTGGACGAGCATCGCTTCAGATGCCCCTCCTAACGGTTAACGGAGCCGTGACCATACAGCGCAGCCTTGTGTGTTGACACCCTTCAAACTAACGGGTGACATCAATGGGGAACCGGAGGGGATGAAGCTGTGACCAACCCGAATGGAAGATCGCCACCGGGGTTGAGTGCGGTCGGGAGACAAAAGGTACGGCGATCACCGGGCCGAGATCTCAGGCCTCCGCTGCGAGGCCCGGCACCGTCCTGCTCGCTAACGCCGGACGAACGTCGACGAACCGGAGCGTCTACTCCGACTGCACTACGGGCAAGTGCGAACTAGCGAGGACCAGCCTGACAAGATCTGTCTGTCTTGAGCACCAGGTCCTCGAAAGGGCCTGCTGGACGAGCCAGCGAACGGTGGGCACCTTCCGATTCGTAGCCTTCGCGATCTCACCTGCCGTCATGCCTTCCGCCAGGGCCACAGCAACGCCGCTCTCCGCCGGTGTCAGTCCGAGGGACTTGGCCACCTGTCTAGGGCGCAAGTCCATTCGGCGCCAAGGGTCTACCACGACCACCACGGCAGCAACGCCCAAGCAGCTACCGTCCACCTTGTTCACGTACACCGTCAGAGGCCGTTGATCCGGCCAGCCGCCGACCGTCGTCACACCACCTACACCGACCTTGGTCTCACCGCGGAGCACCTGGCCAAGAACGTCCTCCAGCGCTTCGCCATCCTTGGGTCGATCAGCGCGAAGCAGTCCGTTTCTCTCCCGGAGGCCGCCCTCCAGATGGAGGACTTCGCGGCCGCGATCGTTTGCCTCAAGAACTGCACCTTTGTTGTCGACGCCGATCACGCCCACCTGACGACCGTCCACAAGAGCCGCCACAAGGCCTTTGGCCTCACCGAGGCCCTGAGACCGAGCCCCCCCATCGACTAGTCGGTCCAACGTGCTGCGGAGTCGGGCTGCCGACGAAGCAGCTGCGTGCGTGGGGCTTGGAGGTCTGGCTGACATTCGGGAAGAGTGACGGTAGTCCAGGGGGTCAACGGGAACTCGGAGTGCGACCCGCGTCGCCTTGCGCTCCTACGGGTCGCGCTGCCTCGACCGCGCGCCACCACTCTCGTTCCGGTCCGTGTGTTTCGCGTTACGATCACTCTGTTCTGCGCGGACTAGGTGCCACCTAAGCTGCTTCCGGATCTCGGATTCCAGCAGAGTCCACTCGGCAGCGTCGTTGGACGGCACTCGGCTACTTGTGGTCCCTGTCTCAAGTAGGCAAGGGAGGAGGTCATCGAGTTCCTCCCCACCTGAGAGTCGACTCAGATCCGACGCGCTCAAGCAGTCCAACACGGAGTCTTCGACAACCGTGACGTTCGACGCACCGCTTGAGGAAACCGGGTTGGCCACTGAAACCGGTACTGCCGCAACCGCAGCGACCGCCAAGGTAGCCGCGCTGGAACTCGCCCGTGGGCGCGCTCGATTGGGTCTGAGAATCGCCCTGATTCTCCGCTCCAACTGCGCTCGCCGTACCAGTGGCAGTGACAAGACCGCCCGACTGCTTGCCCTGCTTCCAGCTAGCGACAGGAGGTGCCCGGCGTACTCCGACGGGCGTGTGCCGACAGCCAACACCTCCTCGTCGCAAGCTTCCTCCCTTCTCGCCGCGGCTAGGCGAGACGCCACCCAACTCAGAGGGTGGAACCAGTAGAAGGCGAGTACCACGCGACTCGAAAGCTGCCTGAGGGCGTCGCGTCTGCGCACGTGAACAAGTTCATGCGCCAGGACCATCCGGCGTCGTGCGTGAGACCAATCCACCGCCGACGCCGGAAGGAGGATGATTGGGTGCCACAAGCCACCCGTCATCGGAGTCACGCCTTCCCCGCCAAGAAGGAGCCGCACGTGACTGCGGAACCCCAGCTCGTCGTGGACCGCATCCAACTGTCGTTGCCAGCCGAGGTCCACCACGGGTTCCGCGGAGTGAACGAGCTTCCGAAACCTGCGGACTCCGACCCCCACGGAGACGATGGCCATTCCGAATCCAACTGCCCAAATCAGAAGAGGAAGGGGGAACAAACGCCAGGACGACTTCGCCGCAACACTCGCAGAAGGGGTGACATCGAGTGGGCCCGAAGAGGCTTCAGTAAACTCGGCCGGCCCCAAGCTAACCACCGGTGCGAGGAACTCTTCCTCTCCGGGCGGGTCGGGGGACGGGAGCAACGCCACGTCCCAGGACGGCGCTGCGAGCGCCAGTAGCGGCAGCGCGAGTAAGAGCGCGAAGGTCAACGTCCACAAGTGGTGGCGAGTCGCAGCGGCCCCCTTGCGCGTCAGCCACTGCAGAGCTAGGGCCCCAAGAAGCACGAGCGTCGCTCGGACCGCGAGCTCGACTAGGAACGATCCGCTAGTGGCGAGGAGGTCCGTCACCGGCCCTCCCTCGACGCCTCGTCGATGAGCGCCTGAATGCGCGCTCGCTCTTCCGGGGTGAGCTTCCGCTCATCAAGCTCCAGAAGCGTGGCTACCGCGCCCTCCACCGAGCCGCCGAAGAACGTCCTGAGTACGTGTCGCATGGCCGAACGCCGTGCCCTCGAAGCCGGGACCGTGGGGGAGTACAGGTAGCGGGCGCCGTCCTGCTCACTAACGAGGTGCCCCTTGTTGAGGAGGATACGTAGCACCGAACGCACGGCCGAGTAAGTTGGCGGTTCGGCCATGCGTTCGTGAATCTGCGCCGCCGTTGCGGTTCCCGCCTCATGGACGATGTCCATCACCTCACGCTCTCGCCTGCTGAGTTGGGGCAGCTCGTTCACGATTCACACGCCTATCCGATGCGCTGTCCTGGTGACTCCATCTCGCCGTCCTGAAGACACCATAGCCGACCAGTGCTGAAAATTCAACACTCAGGCTAGACGTCCCGACCCGCACCCGGAATGAGAGAATCCCGCCAATCTGCACGGAGCATCCGATGAGCTGGCGCGACGACATCAACGAGATCGAACGGCAGCGCCGCATGGCCGAGCAGATGGGCGGCGCCGACAGCGTCGCGTTCCAGCACGGCCGCGGCAAGCTGACGGTCCGCGAGCGCGTCGATCTCCTCGCCGACCCTGGCAGCTTTCATGAGATCGGTGCACTAGCCGGCACGGCGACCTGGGAAGACGGTTCGGTCGCGGCGCTCAAGCCATCCAACATGGTCATCGGCACCGTGCGCGTTGACGGCCGCAAGGTCGCCTTCTCCGGCGGCGACTTCACGATCCGCGGCGGCGCCTCGGACGCGAACATCGGCAACAAGAGCCGCTTCGCCGAGCAGTTCGCGCTGCGCAGCCGGCTCCCCTTCGTCCGGCTACTCGATGCGACCGGCGGCAGCGTGAAGACCTTCGAGCAGATCGGCAGGACGTACCTGCCCGGCGGTGCCGGCACCGACGTGTCGACCCATCTCCTGCAGGCCGTTCCGGTGGTCTCGGCCGTCCTGGGCTCGGTCGCCGGTCTGCCGGCCGTGCAGGCGTGCCTGTGTCACTTCAGCGTCATGGTCAAGGGCACGAGCCAGGTGTTCGTCGGCGGTCCGAAGGTGGTCGAGCAGGCGACCGGGCAGCGGATCACGAAGGAAGAACTGGGCGACGAGCGCATCCAGATCAGGAACGGCGTCGTCATGAACCTCGCCGACGACGAGGCCGACGCGATCGCCCAGGTGCGCCGGTTCCTCTCGTACCTGCCGTCGAGCGTCTGGGGAGCACCGCCGGAGCGGACGCCAGACGACGATCCGGACCGGCGTGACGAGTCGCTCCTGTCCGTCGTGCCGCAGGACCGGCGCCGGACCTACGATCCGCACGCGGTCATCGAGGCCATCGTCGACGAAGGCAGTTTCTTCGAGATCGGACCGCTCTACGGCCAGGCCCGGGTCACCGGCCTCGCCCGCGTCGACGGCATTCCCTGCGGGGTCATGAGCAACGACCCCCGGTTCAACGGCGGTTCGATGGACATCGCGGCCGGCGAGAAGATGCTCCGGCTGCTGGAACTCTGCGAGACCTTCCACCTGCCGCTCGTCTACTTCGCCGACGAGCCCGGGTTCTCGGTCGGTCCCGCGCAGGAGCGGTTGGGCATCGTCAGGGCCGGCGCCCGCGTCGTGACCGCGCTCAACTCGAGCCGGACGCCGTACATCTGCTTCGTCGTGCGTCAGCTCTACGGCGTCGCCGGCGGCCTCCACTGGCGCGGACAGGGCTTCTACCGCCGCTACGCCTGGCCGTCGGCCCACGGCGGCTCGATGCACATCCAGGGCGGCACCGCGATCGCCTACAAGCGCGAGATCGAGGCAGCCGAGGACCCGGAGGCGAAGCGCGCCGAGATCGAAGCGCGTCTGTTTGCCATCTCTTCGCCCTTCCGCAATGCCCACGCCTTCGGCGTCGAGGAGATCGTCGACCCACGCGATACGCGGCCGCTGCTAGTGGACTTCATCCGCGACGCGCGGCGGGTGGTAGCGGCGGAATTGCTCGGGCCCGCGACGGGGCCGAGCTACCGGCCGTAGCGAGCCGTCCCGGGCGACCTCAACCCTCTAGAGCGTTCCTGCTGGTAGTCGTAGGTTTCGTCCCACTCCAGGGTTCCGAACAGATCGAGAATGCCGGCCTGCTCTCTCCGGACGAGGAACTCCCGGAGGGCCGCGGTCACGGCAGCCGTCTTCGTCTTCTCGCCGCTGACTTTGACGGCTCTCTCCAGGAGTTCGGAATCGATCGAGAGGTTCGTCGCCACGTGCGGATCCTCACACAATGAGGCGCACAAGACGAGGCTCACGAGGCTAGCTCAAGGTCCCGCCGCCGCAGGCCGCGCTTCCGTCACTCGTCACACGGGAACGCAGTCGTGTCATTGATCACGCCCGCCTGGGTCGAGTAACCGCCGTCGTGGGGAGGAATGATCCGGCCAAGGTCGGCGATGAAACGCGTGATTCGCCCTTCGCCGTGGTGCTCGTACAGGTTCCAGCGCCGGAAGCCCACACCCCCGGAGACACGCTTGGCAGTCGCCCAGTCGTCGACCCTAAGTTGGTAGGGCAGGTCCGTTGCCGCCGACCCGAAGACCCACCAGTGTCCGTTGATCGCGCAGCCGTCGACCACCTTGACCAGCATCTCCGGATTGTCCCGCTCAAAGAAGGAGAGCAGTGCCGCTCCGTTGCCCAGGCCGTGGACCGGGAGAGGCCAAGCGGACCCCCAGGAAACACCGCCGTAGGGCGCAGTGGCACTTACGCTGAAGCGCCAGTTGTTCAGGCAGTCCCGGTTCCAACACCCGTAGTCCCGCGTGTCGGCGGCAGCCTGTGCGGCAATCCCGGAGACCGTGGGCTGTTCATACTCGCGTGCGACCTCGACAATCGGCCCGCCTGGGTCCAACGGCGGTCGCCGGCTTGCGCCGCCGACCGCGTCGCAGGGGAATGCCGAGGTGTCGTTGATCACGCCCGAAGCGGTCGAGAACCCGTTGTCGCTCACGATCACGCCGCCGCCGTTGTGCCGATACTCGACCGTCCCGCCTCCGTCCGCAAGGTCTTCGATGGCGAGTTCGTACGCCAGGTCGGTGGCGGCGGAGCCGAACACCCACCAGTGGTCGTTCAACCAGCAGCCGTTGACCACCTTGACCAGCATCTCGGGGTTGTCGGGCTCGAAGAAGTAGAACACCGACCCCGAGTCGCCGATGCCGTAGACGTCGAGCCGCTTCGCAGGCGCCCGCGAGACGGTCTGCGTGGAGTAGCGCGCGGAAGCGTCGAAGCGCCGTTCGTTGAGGCAGGCCCGGCTCGCCGACGGCCGGCAACCGTAGCCGTGAGGGTCTTCGACCCGTTCGGGGACGACGGTCGGCGAATAGCGGGCCGCGTCGGGAATCGTGTACCGCAGAGCCCTGACGGCATCGCTCACGTCTGCATCCCCCAGGACGCGGCCGTACACCGGCTCGACAGTCGAGAGCCACTCGACGTTGTCGACATCGGTAGCCATCAGCGACCCGTACACGCCATACTTGCCTTGCCCCGCGTAGCCATGGCCGAACGGCACGAAGGGAACGCGCTCTCCGTTCCATTCATGCCCCGGCTGACCGAGCAGGCCCAGGTTGTAACCCACCTGCCTGACGAGGCTGGGTTTCCCTGTCAGACACCCGGTCTTGACCACGCCGACGGCGTGGGACCGCGCGGTCTCCAGGCTCGTCCCCGCTGAGCGGTGGTAACCCCCGCATGCTGCCTCAAAGTCCGCTGTGACGGCGTAGACGAGGTCGGCGCCGTACTTCGATCGCGCGTAGGCGAGGCGCTCCCGACGGACGTGCTCGAGTGCGGGCAGGTCCTTCAGGCCGGCCAGCCCCGGGTCGAGCTCCAGGCCAACGAACCGGAGTTCCGCGTCCAGTCCGGCGCGACGGAACAGGATGTTCGCCATGACCATCGAGTCGAGGGCAGCGGCGCGAAGTTCGCCGACCGTCTGCGGACCGTAGGGCTCGTCGGGGTCCCCGGTTGCAGGCCACTTGTCGGCATCGGTCTGCCCTATCGCGTCGGGGGCGTAGAAGAAGGCGATGTCGATGACGCAGGTTCCGTCGCACCAGTCCGGCAGCGGAGGGAGTGTGACGAGCTGTGCAGCGCTCTGAGTCGCCGGCAACGCGAACAGAAGGAGGAACAGGCCAAAGCGTCTGCGTTTCATCTCGTACTCCTCCGTCAGGCGTCGCACGGGAACGCAGTCGTGTCGCTGATCACACCCGTCCGCGTCGAGTAGCCGTTGCTGCCGGTGATCCAGCCGCCGCCGTGGTGGTCGTAGGAGTTGCTGCGCTCAAAGAGCAAGTGCCCCCTGGCGTTTCGGTACGCGGTCGCGTAGTCCTCGATCGTGACGCCGTATCCGAGGTCCGTGGCGGCCGACCCGAACACCCACCAGTGGCCGTTGACGGCGCAGCCGTCGACGACCTTGAGCAGCAATTCGGGATTGTCCGGCTCGAAGAAGGAAATCAGCATTCCCGAGTCGCCCAGGCCGTAGGCCGGGACTTCCCCAGCGCCCGTGATGCAGTCGTCGCACTCCTCCCGGTCATCGAAGCTGGCACTTACCCAGAACCGCCAGTTGTTCAGGCACGCCTCTCCTATGCAGCCGTAGTCGCGTGTAACGGCGGCATCTGCCGCGCCGATCCCGGAAACCGGGTGTCGGTCTTGCCCTAAAGCGACGTCGACAGCCGGCCCGCCGCCGGACTGGCGGCGTTTTCCGGCTTGCGCCGCCGACCGCCCGCAGGGGAACGCCGACGTGTCATTGATCACGCCTGCTGCGGTCGAGTACCCGTTGTCGCTGACGATCACGCCGCCGCCGTTGTGTCGGTACTCGACCGTCCCGCCCCCGTCCGCAAGGTCCTCGATGGCGACGTCGTAGACCAGGTCGGTGGCGGCGGAGCCGAACACCCACCAGTGGCCGTTCAGCCAGCAGCCGTCGACCACCTTCAGCAGCATCTCGGGGTTGTCCGGCCCGAAGAAGTAGAACAACGCCCCCGAGTCGCCGAAGCCATAGGCGTCGAGCCCTGTCGCCGAAGCCCGGGCGACCGTCTGCGTGGAGTAGCGCGCGGAAACCCCGAACCGCCGTTCGTTGAGGCAGGCCCGGCTCGCCGAGGGCAGGCAGCCGTAGCCGTGGGGATCTTCGACCCTCTCGGGGACCACGGTCGGCGAATAGCGTGCTGCTTCGGGGATCGTGTAGCGCAGCGCCCTGACGGCATCGCTCACCTCGGCATCCCCCAGGACTCGACCGTAGACCACCTCCGTCGTCGAGAAGTAGGGAACGTACCCGTTGTGGGCCATGAGCGTGCCATACCGTTGCCCGAACCCGTTCTTCCCCACGTAACCGTGGCCGAACGGCACGAAGGGAGCGTGCCCTTGGTTCCCTGAATTCCCTGCCTCGCGAAGCAGGCCCAGGTTGTAGCCGACCAAGGTGATGAGAGTCTGACCTCCATCCAGCAGACAACCGGTCCTCACTGCGCCGACGGCGAACGACGCTGCGACCTCTCGGCTCACTCCCGCAGTGCGGGCCTCCGCAATGCAAGAAGGTCTAGCCGTCCAGTCCGCCGTGATGGCGTAAACGAGGTCCGCGCCGTACTTTGATCGCGCCTTGCCGAGGCGCTCCCTACGGACGTGATCCAGAGCGACTCGGGTCTGCAGACCGGTCAGCGCCGGATCAAGCTCCAACCCGACGAACCGCAGCTCCGCGTCAAGTTTCGCGCGGCGGAACACGACGTTCGCGATGGCGATCGACTGGAGGATGTCGTCGCGAAGCTCGCCGACGGTCTGAACACCCCACGGCCTGTCGGGCTCCCCGGTGTCAATGTCGGGAAACGCACTGCCGTTCGTCTGCCCGATCGCTTCGGGGGCGTAGAAGAAGGCGATGTCGATGACGCAGGTGCCGTCGCACCAGTCCGGCAGCGGGGGAAGTTCGCCGGAGGCGCTGGCGATCGCCCCCAGCTCGCCGGGCGGCAGGTCGGGGAACGATGGGACGGGATTCGGGCGTTCGACGCCGAGAAGCGGTTCGGCGGGTCCGGCGATCTGCGCGGCGACCTGAATCGGCGACAACCCGACCAGCATGAGGAACAGACCCAATCGCATCCGTTTCATCTCGTACTGCTCCGTCAGTCGTCACACGGGAACGCGGTCGTGTCATTGATCACGCCCGCCCGTGTCGAGTAACCACCGTCGTGGGGTGGCTTGAGGAACCCGAAGTCGAGGATGGTACGGGTGATCCGCCCTTGGCCGTGGTGCTCGTACAGGTTCCGGCGCCGGAACCTCACACCCCCGGTGACCGGCTTGGCGGTTGCCCAATCACGGACCGAGAGTTGGTAGGGCAGGTCCGTTGCCGCCGACCCGAACACCCACCAATGTCCATTGATCTGGCAGCCGTCGACTACCTTGAGCAGCATCTCCGGATTGTCCGGCTCGAAGAAGTAGAGCAGCGCCGCCCCGTTGCCAAGGCCATGGACCGGGACAAGCTCAGCGGGCCCCCAGGGAACCCCGCCGTAGGGCGGAGTGGCGCTTACGCTGAAGCGCCAGTTGTTCAGACAGTCGCCAGCGCCACCGGAACAGCCGTAGTCGCGCGTGCCGGCGGCGTCCCGTGCGGCGACGATCCCGGAAGCCGTGTGTTGTTCGTGCGAGAGGGTTGTGTGGACAGTCGGCCCGCCGGCAGTCCAGCGGCGCTCGCCGGACTTCGCCGCGGATTGCCCACACGGGAACGCCGACGTGTCGGTGATCACGCCCGCGGAGGTCGAGTACCCGTTGTCGGCGACGATCACGCCGCCGCCGTTGTGCCGGTACTCGACCGTCCCGCCTCCGTCCGCAAGGTCCTCGATGGCGACCTCGTAAGCGAGATCGGTGGCGGCGGAGCCGAACACCCACCAATGGTCGTTCAACCAGCAGCCGTCGACCACCTTGAGCAACATTTCCGGGTTGTCGGGCTCGAAGAAGTAGAAGAGCGCCGCCGAATCGCCGAGGCCGTAGATATCGAGCCGCTTCGCCGAGGCCAACGCAGCAGTATCCGTGGAGTAGCGCGCGCCGACGTCGAAGCGCCGCTCATTGAGGCACGCCCGGCTCGCCGAGGGCCGGCAGCCGTAGCCGCGAGGATCTTCGACCCTTTCGGGGATCACGGTCGGCGTGTAGCGGGCCGCCTCGGGGATCGTGTAGCGCAGCGCCCGGACGGCATCACTCACGTTGGCATCCCCCAGGACGCGGCCGTACACGGGCTCGACAGTCGAGAACCTGTCAACCTCGCGGACGTTGACAGCCATGACCGACCCGTACGCCTTCATTCCGAACTTGCCTTGCCCCTCGTAGCCATGGCCGAAGGGCACGAAGGGAGCGTTCCCCTGGTTTCCTGCTTGCCCCGGCTGGCGAAGCAGACCCAGGTTGTAGCCCACCTGGTGCGCGAGGACGTAGTCTCCCAGACACGAGGTCTTGAGCACGCTGGCGGCGTGGGACCGTGCCCACTCTCGGCTGACCCCCGCGGAGCGGGCGTAGGCTGTACAGCTCGCCTCGAAGTCCGCTGTGATGGCGGACACGAGATCGGCGCCGTACCGGGATCGCGCGTCAGGGAGGCGCTCGCGGCGGACATGGTCCAGCGCTGCTCCGGCACTCAGGCCGGCCAGCCCAGGATCGCGCTCCAGGCCAACAAACCGGAGTTCCGCGTCCAGTCCCGCGTGACGAAACAGAATGTTCGTCCTGACGACGGCACCTAGGACATCGGCGCGGAGTTCGCCGACCGTCTGCGGACCGTAGGGGTCGCCGGGGTTCCTGGCGTCAGGACCCTGCACATCGGCATCGGTCTGTCCGATTGCCTCGGGGGCGTAGAAGAAGGCGATGTCGATGACGCAGGTTCCGTCGCACCACTCGGGCAGCGGGGGAAGTCCGGCGGGTTGCGCAGCGACCTGAATCGCCGGCAACGCGACCAGCAGCAAGAACCCGAGAAGGTCTATCCGCTTCATATCGCGGCAAGCTAACGGATTTGTGTGACGGTTGTGTGACCTTTTCGAGATCCCCGCACGATCTCCTCGTGGCGAGTTCGCACGGTGCTTCGCGACGGATGCCGGCCAGAGAGCCGGCCCACCGACACACCCAGCGCTAGCTCAGCACGGCTCCGGTAACACCGCGGTCGAAGAGGTCGTCGATCTCAGCATCCGAGAGACCGAGGCGCTCTCGCAGCAGTTCGCGACTGTGCTCGCCGAGCCGGGGCGGCGGCAGGTCGGAGCGTTCCAGCAGGCCGTCGATCCGCCAGGGATGGCCGGCGTAGCGGTGCTCGCCGACGTCCGCGTGCTCGATTCTGCGGAACCAGCGCCGCTCTCTCAGATGAGAGCACTCCATGAGTTCGGCGGTCGTGCGCACGACGCCGGCGGCTATGCCGGCGGCTTGCAGACGTTCCATCAGGTGCTCCGCCTGCCGGGTGCGCGTCCACTCGGCAATCGCCTCGTCGAGCTTCTCCGCGTTGGCAATGCGGTCCGCGTGCCGGTCGAATGCCGGATCCGCAAGGGTCGCGGAACCCGAGATCGCCACGAGCCGACACCACATCTCATCGGACTCGACCGCCACGGCGATCCAGCGGTCGTCCCCGGCGCACGGGTAGACGCCGTGCGGCGCGAGATCCAGGTCGCCGTTGCCCGGCGGCGTCTGCTCGCCGCCCAGGGCGGCGTCGAGGAGCACTTCGCCGAGGTAACCGACCGCCGCCTCGATCATGCTGCCGTCGATCGACTGCCCCTCGCCCGTGCGCCGGCTGTGGAAGAGCGCGACCAGCGTGGTCGCCGCCATCTGCATGCCGGTGATCGCGTCGGCCTGGTAGAAGCCCATGACCATCGGATCGCCGCCGGCATAGCGGTGGAGCCAGTCCCAGCCGGCGAGCGCCTCGATCGAGGTTCCGTTCGCCTTGTAGTCACTCAGCGGTCCGGTCTTGCCGAAGCCGGACCAGTGGGTCATGACCAGCCCCGGATTCTCCGCCGAGAGCTCCGGCCACTCGAGTCCGAAACGCTCCATGACGCGCGGCGTGAAGTTCTCCATCACCATGTCGGCGCCGGCGGCCAGCCGTCGGAGCAGATCCTTGCCCTCTTCGGTCTTGAGGTCCAGGCAGAGGGACCGCTTGTTCCGGTTGACGCTGTTGTAGTTCGGGCTCGAGTTCACGAGGCCCGGAGGCGCGTTCGCCATCGGTACCGGACTCGCCAGCCATCGCCGCCAGACGTCCGGGCGCTGGTGCGACTCGATCTTGATCACGCTGGCGCCGAGGTCGGCCAGGAGCATGGTGGCGAAGGGGCCGATCCAGGCCTGGGTCAGGTCGACGATCTCGACGTCGGCCAACGGCAACGACTCGCCTTTCTCCCCTGGCCCGGCCGGCGGCTCGACCGGCTGCCAATCGAGGGACGACGGCTCCATCTGTTCACGGACCACCGGCGCCTGCGCCGGCGGCACCGCGTCCGTCAGACCGAGCCTGGCCCCCGGGCCGGCGAATGGCAGCTCTCCAAGCCGCGGATGGTGAAGGGTCTGGAAGAAACCGCGAGCAGCGAGATGCTCCTCGGCAAGCAGGTCGACCGGCTTCACCACTTTGCCGCAGACGATCTTCCGCTCCAGGAGACCGTGGAACACCTCGTCCATCGTCTTCTCGCGGACGCGGCCCGCCAGGAACGGAAGCAACCGCCGGACACGCGCGACCGGGTCCTCGCCGTCCACAGACCGCGGCCACTCCCCGTCGTCGACGCCCAGCGCCGCGCCGTAGTCGCCGAGCTGGTTAGCGGGCGGCGGGACGAACGTCACCCATCCGTCGCGGCAGCGATGGGCCCGCACGCCGGTCGAGGGTCCGCTGTCGCGCTCGGGATGCACGCCCGTGTACTCGATCCGGAGCAGCGGCAGGATGGCGGTCAGCGTCTCCATCTCGGACACCTCGACAAAGCTGCCTCTCCCGCTGCCAAGGCGCGCGATCAGGGCCGCGGCAGCCGCGACGAAGGCGCAGACCCCGCAGGTGTAGCCGAGGATTTGGCCGGGCGCCTTGAGCGGAGCTCGGCGCTTCTCGCCGTTCAGTCCGGCATAACCCGACAGCGCCTGAACCACCAGCTCCGACCCGGCAAGGCCGGCGTACGGCCCGTCCAGGCCGAACGGCGAGACGGACACGAGAACCAGTCCCGGGAGCCGTTCTCGGAGACCATCCAGCGTAAGGCCCCAGCGCTCCAGATCGGCGTCGGCCCAGTCGGTTACGAGAACATCGGCTCGCCGCAGCACTTCGAGCAGCGCGTCCGCGTCGGGACACGCGGAGGACAGCGACATCGCCCGCTTGGTCGCGGCGACGAACTGCCAGAGAAGCGATTCCCTGGCGGCACCTTCCCCGCCATGCGGTCCCATCCGTCGCAGCCGCGAGCCGCCTTCACGCTCCAGCACGACGACGTCGGCGCCCCAGAGCGCGAACTGCCGCGCACAGTAAGCCGCGGCGACGCCGTCGGCCAGTTCAAGAACGCGGACGCCGTGAAGCGGCGGGCGCTGCTCCAAACGACCGTCCAGCAGGGTCCGGAGCGACTAGGACCAGGTCAACGAGCCGGTGCTCTGGCCGAACCGGTCCGTCTCCACGCCCATCGCCTGCAGCAGGGTCACGAACAGATTGCTGAGCGGCGCGTCGTGTTCGCCCTCGTGCCGGTGGTGCTTGCCGTGACTGAGGCCACCGCCGGCGACCAGGATCGGCAGGTGCTTCGGCTCGTGGGAGTTCGCGTTGCCGAGGTTGGAACCGAACAGGACGGTGGTCGAATCGAGCAGCGGGCCGTGGCTGTCGCCGCGCTCCCGGAGCTCCGTCAGCAGACCGTCCAACTGACCGATGATCCGGGCCTCGATCTTCTTGAGCTGGTCGATCTTCGCCTCGTCCTGACCGTGGTGGGACAGGTTGTGATGGGAACCGGAAACACCCTGGACCTGAGGCACGACGCCGTGATCCTGGATCATGATGCTGATCACGCGGGACGAATCCGTCTCCAGGATCAGGGGAACCATGTTGAAGAGCAACCGGATGCGGCCGATCAGGTCCGCCTTGTCCGGGATGTCCGTGGGTTGATCCTCGACGACCACCGGCTTCGGCCGCTTGAGCCAGGCGCCGGCCTCGTTCAGTTCCTGCTCGGCCGTGCGCACTGCGGCGTAGTAGGCGTCGAGCCGCACCTGGTCGGCTGAACTCACGCGCTGGCGGAGCGCCGAGGCCTCGGCCTTGACGCGGTCGAGAATGCTGCCGCCGCTCGCCAGATTGCGCGACTCGCGCTCGACATCCTCCGGCTCGCCGGCGAGGAACATCTTCTTGAACAGCCTGGCCGGGCTGATCTCCGCCGGGATCATCACGCCGTTCGCCGTATAGGACTGGCTTTGCCCGCTCGCGGTGCCCAGGGTGACCGACGGGAAGCGCGTCACATAGCCGAGGTGGTTGGCCGCCGCCTGATCGATCGAGATCGTGTTCTTGAAGCCGTCCCGCCCGGGGCCGCGGGCCGCCGTGAGGAACGTGACCTCGGAGTTGTGGGGTTGGCGACCGGTCTGGTCCTCGTGGGAGAAGTTCGAGAAGAGCGAGTAGTGCTCGCGGTGCTTTTCGATGATCCGCAGGTACTCCGTCGTCTCGTAAGCGGCGCCCGTTTGTTTCGGCAGCCAAGCTTCCGGGTAGATCCCCAGGGTGTTGCAGATGTTGACCATCCGGCGCGGCGCCCCCGTGGTCGAGGCGCTCAGCAGCGACGGTTGCATCGTCTCGAGTAGCGGCAAGGCGAGCGCCACGCCCGAAGCGCGCAGGAAGGTGCGTCTGTCGATGGTTCTGTACATGTCTGAGGTCCTACAGGTTGTCGAAGAGATCGCTCTTCACGACCTCCCGAATCATGCTGCGCAGGGGATAACCGTCGTCGGCGAGCGCGCTGAGGATGTCCTCCACCGCGTCACGGTCCGCGAACTCGACCGGGGCGCCGGTGGCGAAGGCGATCAACTGGGACGCGATGTGGCGCGCCACCTGGTCGAGCTCGTTGCCGTAGAGCAGCTTCTTGTACTCCTCGATACCGACGAAGACCTGCCCCTGCGGGGTGACGCCGGTGACGTCCACCGGAAGCCCCTTGCGATAGCCGCCGGCGCCCTCCTCGCCCGGAATGCGGTACGCCTCGCGGAAACCGCCGATCGGGTCGAAGGACTCGAGCGCGAAGCCCGGCGGGTCGATGTTGCGGTGGCAACTGTTGCAGACCGTGTCCGTGCGGTGCTTGTCGAGTTGCTCGCGGATCGTCGTCGCGCCACGCGTGTCCGGCTCCAGGCCCTCGATACCCGCGGGAGGCGGCGGCGCCGGCTGACCGAGCAGATTCGCGAGCACGAAGTTGCCGCGCGGCACCGGCGAGGTCGTCGTGCCGTTGACGGTGATCTTGTGAATGCTCGCTTGGGTCAGCAAGCCGCCACGGGGACTGTCGTCGGGGATGGCCACCTTGCGCATCTGCTGGCCGGTGACGCCCTCGATGCCGTAGTGCTCGGCGAGGCGGCGATTGACGAACGTGAAGTCGGAGTCGATCAGGTTGCCGACGCTCAGGTTCTCCGCGAGGAGCTCGGCCAGGAAGAGCTGCGTCTCGCGAGTCATCGCCTGTCCCAGCCGGCTGTCGTACTCGGGATAGAGCGCCTTGTCGGGCGTCGTCGCGTTCATCTCGTAGAGCCGGAACGCCTGGCCGGCGAAGTCGTCGATGAACCGTTCGCTCTTCGGATCGTCGAGCATCCGGTCGACCTGGCGCGCCAGTACGTCGTCGTCCGACAACCTGCCGGCGGCCGCCAGATCGAGGAGTTCCTGGTCCGGCATCGAACGCCAGAGCAGATAGGAGAGCCGCGTCGCGACCTGGAAGTCGTCCAGCTCTCCCTGGCTCCCCACGTGGTACACGAACGCTGGAGCGATCAGGATTGCCCGTAGCGGCTCGCGGACCGCCTCGAGGAACGGCAGGCCGTCTTCGAGGGCGGGTTTCGCCAACCCCACGTAGGTTTCGAGTTCGCTCTCAGTGAGCGGCCGCCGGAAGGCGCGCGGCCCGAAGCGCGCCACGACATCGGCGACGTGCTCCCAAGGGTCCTTGGTGAGTATGGGTTCGCCGGCCTCGTCGAACTCGATCCCGGCGAGAAGTTCCCGCACGCTGCGCGGCGGCCAGTCGTCTAGGAGCGGCCCCTCGATCGTCATCGTCCGGAACGCGATGCCCTCCCACGGATAGTCCCGGACGTTCCGGTCCGCCGCGAAGTACGACACCTTGTCGTCCGGCGGCCGGTAGGCGTCGGCCAGCGAGGGAGCGACCAGATCACGGGGCCGGAGGTAGGGAGTGACTTCGACGACATGGCCCTCGGGCTCCACCAGGTCGAACGAGCCGATCAGGCTGTTCAGCGCCGCGGTCGCGACTCCCTGCTGGTTGCCGTGGAAGAGGGTCAGCGTGATCGGCGACGTCGCCTGGTAGGGGTACGCGTCGATCGTCACCCGGTAGCGGCCAGGCGTGTCGACGAGGAAGCCCTCGGTCATGCTGTGGAAGGTGTAAGTCGAACCGCCCTCGAAGAACATGACCGCTGCGTCGTCGACAATCTTGACGATGCCGGCGCCGAGGTACTCGCCGACCGAGTTCCGGTTGAGATAGGGCGACTTCTTGTAGTCGATCTCGACGGTTCGCGTCTCGGGCCGCGGGCCGGTCCTGAGCGCCTCGTCGAGCGCGCCGGCCGCGGCCGTCAAGTAGCTGCGGACGTGGAGCGGCGAGATGCCCTGATTCTCGGCCACGACATCGAAACCGCCGGTGTCCGTCTCCTCCGGCAGGTCGTTGGCCAGGCTCGCGGCCACGTCGGGATCGATCCCCAGCAGGTCCTGAATCGTGTACTCGTACTCCAGCCTGGTGAGGCGGCGAAGCGGCGTCCGCTGCCCGGCGCGCTCGGCCCGGTTCGCGTCCAGCAGCGCCCTTCTCAGGGAGTCGAGCGCCGAGTCGACGATGCGCTGCGCCGGCCTGCGCGCGCCGGAGGGCGGCATCTCGCCTTCGGTGACGCGGTCGAAGATCCGCTCCCACAGGCGGAAGGTCTCCCGGTCGGCCAGATCGTGGCCGAGGGCGGTCAGGTCGAGTGGCGTCGTCTCCGTGCCGACGTGGCACTTCAGACACGACGCCTCGAACAGCGGCGCGACATCCGCCTCGAACGCACCGGCGCCAGCGCCGCCCGGGACGAAGCCCGAGATCAGCAGCGCCAGCAACGCGATCAGCGCTGGTCTTCCCTGGTGCGTGGCCTGTCTCCCGTTGGGTGGCGCGATCTTACAACGCTGTCACAAGAAGACGCCGGGATGCCTCGCGTCCAGGCGAGAACGTAAGCTCGCTGGCCTCAGCCGCCAGGGTGGCGAGGGAGGTGGTCAAGTGCCAGCAAGCAGCAGCAGTGCGACGGTCAGCCTGACGGACGGGCCGGTGGTTCTCGGGAACGGCATCTCCGGCGAGGCGCTCCCCATCCCCACCGCCGATCCGACGGGTTTCCACCAGGCGATCTCCGAGCCCGGCGCCATGCCGGCGACGGAGATCCTCGGCAGCCTGTTCCTGCCGCCCGGAGAGGGTCCGTGGCCCGTCGTGATCGTCGTGCCCGGGAGCCTGGGGGTCGCGCCGTCACACGTCGCCAAGGCGGACCTGCTCACGGACGCGGGGATCGCCTGCTGCGTGATCGACCCGTTCGGCACGCGCGGCGTGACGTCCACCGTCGCCAACCAGGCGCAGTACTCGTTCGCCGCCAGCGCCTGGGATGTGCTCGCCACCGCCGAGGTGCTGGCCCGGAGAGACGACATCGACGCCGCGCGCATCGGCGCCCAGGGCCACAGCCGTGGCGGGTCGGCGGTGCTGTCCGCGGCCTGCATCGCGCCGCTGGTCGGTCCCGATCGTGCGCCCGGACTCGCCGCCATGTACGCCGCCTACCCCTGGTCCGGCTTCCAGTTCCTGAGGCCGGACGTCGGCCGCACCGTCGTGCGCTCCGTCATCGGCGACCTGGACGAGTGGTGCCTGCCGCTCCAGGTCCAGGCCCACATGCACGCAATGACCCTTTGCGGATGCGACGCCAGCTTCCGGCTCTTCCCGGACACGCACCACAGCTTCGACCGCGACACGCCGGTGGAACTGGTCCCCGACGCATCCGTCAGTCCGGGAGCTCCGACGATCTACATCCGCGAAGATGGCGCCCTCGTGCATCCGGTGACCGGCAAGGCCGATCCCGGCTTCACCGAGCGCGACGCGATGATCTACCAGGTCAAGTCGCCCTACGGCCGCCGGGGTGCCCGAATCGGCACCGCCGGCGACCAGGCGCGAGCGTTCCGCGAGGACATGATGGCGTTCTGGACGGCCGCGTTCAGCTAGTGCCGGCCGAGCCACCGCCGTCGCGGTAAACTCATGGAACACAAGTGACTTCCAACGACGGCAGCCACGGCGAACGGCGCGGCCCCCTCGCCTACATGGCGAGCAATGGCATCGCGGCCAATCTCCTGATGATGGGCATCGTTGCGGCCGGACTCGTGTCCCTGACCGGCCTCGAACGGGAAGCTTGGCCTATCACCCCCTTCTACCACGTCGAAATCTCGATGGCCTATCCCGGCGCCACGCCGGAGGAGATCGAGGAGTCGATCGTCGTCAAGATCGAGGACC
>VXZQ01000009.1:141640-291713 GCA_009845425.1 Holophagales bacterium | reverse complement strand
GCTTTACCCCTCCTTCTTTGGTCTGGGGGGGGCGGTCTTGTGTATCTGCCACTGTACCCGGGGGTGGCGGGGGGGGCGTCGGTGGCGGTGGTGGGTTGCGATTCGGGGGCGGTGCCGCAGGCTGCCAGGGCGAGGGCTGCTACGACTGCAGTAGAGAAACGGGCTACGTCGACGCCCGTTCTCTGGGTGCGCGGACCTTCTGGTCCGCTTGCCGCCGAAGGCGACGTCAGAATCGCCGCCGGCGAAGCCGGCGACCGCATTCTTCGGGCTACGCCGCTCCGCGGCTTCGCCCCCGAGCGGACCAGAAGGTCCGCGCACCTAGAGAACGGGCGGTGCAGGCGGCTCGCTTCTCTACGCAACTCAAAGGTCATCGTCTGTTCGCCTCCTTACCCCGCGCTTCGCTTCCGGTCCTTCCAACCAGCATAGGTCAGGTTCCTGTCCACGTCCCGCGCGGGGAAGAAGTAACTCGCCGCCCAGGCGACGCCGAACAGGACGATGTGGCTGTACACGCCGAGCATGTAGTTGTGTTGCGTGTAGTTGAGCGGGCCCAAATCCAGCCAGATGCGCGGTTCGCCGCCGAGGCTGAACTCGGTCGACGTCAGCAGGGCCGCGGCGGTGAACAGCACGCAGACGCCGATGCCGACGTAGAGGCCCTCCTTGTTGACGCGCGGCACGAAGATGCCGAGCAGGAACATCCCGGCGATGCCGCCCGAGAAGATCGCGTAGAGCGCGAACACCGTCGCCAGGACGCCCGCGTCGCCGGCGGCGACGTAGATCAGCGCGACGACGATCGAGCCGACTCCCGACAGCGTGACGACGATCTTCCCGACGCGCACTCGCTGCAGCTCGGTGCTCCGGGGCCGGAGCTTCTTGTAGTAGTCGTCGACGGCGACCGCCGCCAGGCAGTTGAGGTCCGAGTCGAGCGAGGAGATGGCGGCGGCCAGCAGCGCCGCGATGATCAGCCCGATGACGCCGACCGGCATCTCGTTCAGGATGAAGTGTGGGAAGACGGCGTCGGCGCGCAGGCCGTCGGGCAGCGACGCGGTGGCCTGGCTGCCCTGGTAGAAGGCGTAGAGCGCGGTGCCGATGAACATGAACAGCACCCACACCGGCACCACCATCAGCACGCCGCCGATCGAGGCCCGGATCGCCTCCCGGTCCGACCGGGCGGTCAGGTAGCGCTGCACCATCGTCTGGTCGGTGCCGTACTTCTGGACGGCGTAGAAGATGCCGTTGATCGCCATCACCCAGAAGGTCAGCTCGACCAGGTTCCAGTCGAAGGAACCCAAGCTCACCTTGTTCTCGGCCGCCGCGACGGTGAACACCTGGCCCAAGCCGCCGTCGAGCTTGACCGCGATGACGAGCAGGGTGACGAGCCCGCCCAGGATGAGCAGCAGCCCCTGGATCACGTCGAGCCAGATGACCGCCTCCATCCCGCCCAGGAGGGTGACGACGGTCACCACCAGGCCGAGCACCAGGACCACCGTGACGACGCCGATGCCGGTCATGCTCGAGACCGCCAGCGCCAGCAGGAAGAACACCGAGCCCATGCCGGCGAACTGGGCCAGCACGAACGCCAGCGAGGCGTAGAGCCGGGCCAGGTAGCCGAAACGGCGCTCGAAGTACTCGTAGGCGCTGAGCCCGATGACCTTGCGGTACATCGGCACGATGAAGCCGATGCCGAGCAGCACGACGATCGGCACCATCAGGCCCTGCACGAGGCGCACCCAGTTGCCGGCGAAGCCGTCGCCCGGGTAGGCGAGGAAGGTGATGCTGCTGATCAGCGTCGCGAAGATCGACAGACCGATCGCCCACACCGGCACGTTGCGGCCGGCGGCGAAGTACTTCGACGTCGTCGACTGGGCCTTCGCGAAGCGGACGCCGACCCCGACCGACAGGACGAGGCTCGCCCCGATGATCAGGTAGTCGACGAAGTGGAGGGAGGGGGGGTTCATGGATCAGGCGGCCGAAAGAACTCGCGCTCGCCGCTCCGCGGCGTCGCGCCTGATGCCGGCCAGAAGGCCGGCGCACCCAGTGTGTGGCCCCTCCTAGAACGACCAGCGCATGCCGGCGTTGAAGGTCCGGCCGGTGATGTCCTGCTGGGAAGCCCGGCTCGCGATACCCCGGTAGAGATAGACGATCTCTTCCGTCAGGTTGTTGGCCTGCAGGAACAGCTCGAGACCGTTCTCGAAGAGATAGGTGAAGGAGTAGTCGAGGTACATCGCCGAGTCGGCCCACTCGTCGGTGCCGGCCTCGTCGCCCACCTCGCTCAGCCACCGGTCGCTCATGTTGAGGGCGAGCCGCGTCAGGATCCGGTTCTTCTCGTAGATGAGCGCCAGGTTGCCCACGTTCTCCCTCTGTTCCGGCAGCACGTTGATGTCGTCCCGGTCGGTCTGCTCGCCCAGGTCGATGCTCATCACGTCGGTGTACGTGTAGTTCGCGTAGATGCCGAAACCCGAATCCCAGTGCTGCTGCCAGGCGACCTCGATGCCCATCAGGTCCGCGTTGCCGCCGTTGACCGGTTCCTCCACGTCGAAACCGTCGAACTCCCCGCCGCGCTGCGTCGTCGCGGTGACGAAGTTGAAGTCGTCGACGCTCTTGAAGAACACGCCGCCCGAGATGATGCCGACGTTGTCCAGGAACCGCTCGACCAGGAAGTCGACGTTGTTGGCTAGCGCCGGATCGAGATACGGATTGCCGCGGATGATCTCCTCGTCGTCCGTGTGGGTGTACGAGAACGGCATCGAATCCCAGAAGTTGGGCCGCGCCATGCTGCGCGTGAACGCGGCTCGCACGAGGGTTTCGTCCGACACGGCGTAGCGGAACTGCAGGTTGGGATAGACGAAGTCGTAGGACCGCGACACGCTTTCCTGCGTGTTCCTGAGCACGTCGTCGTCGTTGACCACGAGGTTGGCGGCCGAGTAGTCCAGGTCGTTGAACTCGGCCCGCACACCCAGCAGCATCGTCAGCTTTCCGTACTCCTGGGTGGTCATCGCGTAGACGCTGTTGATGTCCTCCTCGGCGTTGTACGGCTCGCCCAGGTTGACGTCGTTGCGCACTTCCTCGACGAACCCGTTCGGGCCCTGGTTGCCGTAGAAGAAGGAGCGGAAACCCGAGCGGTTGTACTGCTGGCCGAGGTTGTAGCCGCCCTCGGTCATGTTCGTACCCCCGGCCTCGAACTGGTCGAGGAACAGGTTGTCGCCCTTCCACTTCCACTTCGAGCGGAGGTCGGCGCGATCCTTCTGCAGCGCGCGGACCTTCACGCCCAGCTTGAACTCACCGGTATCGCTGCCCCACTGCATCGGCCGGGTGAGGTCCACCTTGGCGGTGTCGATCGTGCTGGTCGTGTTCTCGAACTTCTCGTCCACGGCGTCGAACTCGAAGATGCCGCTGTTGTGAATGTCCTGCCTGGTCGAATCCCAACCCGGCGCCTTGCTACCGATGTCGGTCACGTTCAGGTCGAACCCGCGGGCCTGGAACTCCGGCTTGAGTTGCCCTTCCGGCTTCTTGGTGAAGGCGGAACTCGTGGACAGGCTGAAGTCGAGCACGGACAGTCCCAACCGGTGCTCCCCGCTGACGCTGTAGGCCGTGATCTCCTGCTCCTCGAGCCGATCGTGCAGGGATTTCACCAGCCGCAGGCCCTCGACCTCCGTCGGGCTGAGGTACTTGCCCTTGTCCCAGCGAATCCGCGTGATCTGCCGGTCCTGGTCGTCTTCGCGGTAGTTCTGGACCACGGCGAAGTCGAGCTTGTGGTTGTCGTTGATCCGCACCTCGAGGCGCGCGTTGGCGCCGTAGCGGTCGCGGTCGTTGGCCGAGAACTGCGCCTCCGTGTTGGTCAGCGCGTAGGGGATCTCGACGCCGCCGACGGTGTCCTCGCTCCCCCACTTGTGCTCGTTGTTGTGGCGTTCGGCCGCGGTGCGCGCGAAGTTGACGCCGATCGAGAACCCGAGGTTGTCGTTCGCGCCCCCCACGGTCGAGTAGTTGAACGCCGAGCGCGAGTGCGTGCCGTCGGCGATCGAGTTGTCGCCGAAGCCCAACGTGAAGTTCGTCACGCCGTCCGGTTGGTCGAACGCGCTCCGCGTCTTCAGGTTGACCGCTCCGCCGACCGAGTCGGCGTCCATGTCCGGTGTCAGGACCTTGGTCACCTCGATACCGGTCAACTGAGCGGCCGAGATGACGTCGAGCTCGACCATGCGATTCGCACTGTTCGAGTACGCCACCTGCTGGCCGTTGATCGTGATGTTCGTCATCGCCGACGGGGTGCCGCGCATGGAGACGAAACGGCCCTCGCCGTTGTCCCGCTGAATGGCGACGCCGCTGACGCGCTGCAGGACTTCCGCCGTGTTCAGGTCCGGGAAGCTCTGGATCTGCTCTTCGGACAGAACGGTCTTGATGTTGATCGCCTGCTTCTGCTCGTTGAGCGCCTTGCTCTGCCCGAAGCGGACCGCCTGAACGACGATCTCCTCGGCGAACTCGTAGCGGGCGTCCAGCTCGATCGCCAGGGAGACCGTCTCCCCGGCCGCGACCGTGACGCCGGCCTCGAAGTCCTCGAAGCCGACGTAGTTCACGTCGAGCGTGTAGTCGCCGGCCGGCACGCCGTCGAGCCGGTAGCGGCCGTCACTGCCCGACAGGGTGCGGTGGGGAGTGTCTCGGAGCGACACCTCAGCGCCGGGGAGCAGGGCTCCGGATTCCTTCTCGGTGATCGTCCCCTGGACGGACGGTCCGTTCTGCGCCCAGGCGGCCCCGGCGCAGACGAGGACAGCCAGGGCCGCGACACCGGTGTACGTCAAGCGAACCGTGGATCTCTGTCTCATGGCGCAATCTCCCTCCGAGATGGTGAAAAGAACACTCACCCGCACGCTTGGAAGCGGGGGCGCGAATCGGCAGAGAGAGGGGCGCTACCTGTCAGGACGCCGCAACGTCTAACGCTGTTTCAACAAAGTAGCACAGTCAGGGAGCGAGCGATCGCGCGACGCGGAAGCCGATGAAGTAGCTGCGGAACTGGGAGTAGATCTTGAGCCGCATCGCGGAGCGCAGGTAGGCGGGGCCGCCGTTGTAGGCGCCGCCGCGGGTGACGCGGCCCACGCAGTCGCCGTCGAGCCAGGCGCTGCCGTCCGTCTGGGCGCCGTCGTAGCTGTCGTTCCAGCAGTCGGCGGTCCACTCCCAGACGTTGCCGTGCGCGTCGTACAGCCCGAACGGGTTCGGCGCGAACGACCCGGTCGGCGCGGTGTAGCGGTGGCCGTCGTCCGGCCAGCCGTGATCCTGCTCGCCGTTCGCGTGCGCGGCGCTCGGTTCGTCGCCCCAGCTATAGCGGGTCGAGGTCCCGCCGCGTGCGGCGTACTCCCACTCGGCCTCGCTGGGCAGGCGGTAGGCCTCGCCGGTGACGGCGGTCAGCCAGAAGACGTAGGCCCGGGCGTTGTCCCAGTTCGCGTTGAGCACGGGCCGGCTGCCGCGCCCGCGGCCCTCGTCGCCCGCGTCGTAGCCCTCGCAGCCGCCGGCCGCCACGCAGGCGTCCCATTCTTCGAAGGTCACCTCGCGGACGCCGATGGCGAAGGGCTCGGCGATCGTCACCTCGTGCGCCGGGCCCTCGTCGTCGTAGCGGCCCGGTTCGTCCGTCGGCGAGCCCATGACGAAGGAGCCGGCCGGTACGACGACCATCTCGGGGCAGACGTCGCAGTCGCGGAAGGTGGTGCCGGGGTCTCGTTGGGCCTGGGCTGGTGTGGTGGCGAAGCCGGCGATCGATGCCGCGAGGAAGAACAGAAGGCTGAGCTTCGGACAGAGAACTGGGGACCGCATGCTCCTCCGCTTAGGGCCGCTGCCGAGCGTGTCTTGAGGTGCCGCCCTAGCGGCGACGGCCCACGAGCGGCCGCGGTCCACAGACGACCCCCAACCAAAAGAGGCCGAGAGCAGTAGGAAGGGCCGGTCCAAAGAACTCCCCCATCCCCACTCGCGGCATGCCAGCGATGAAGGCGAGTAAGAACAGCGCACCCCCAAGAAACAAGACGGAGTACGCCAGCCAGTCGGGCACTCGATCCAACCGATCGAGCAGGGTCAGGTGACGCGCAGAGCCTGAACCAGGCAGGCCCCAAGCCGCGATGCCCACACCGGCATAGGCGCCGGTCAACAGAGCAAAGCCCAGAACCAGAAGCGACTGCTCGAGAGACGATCGTTCGTTAGAGATCAAGAACACGCCGACCGCATAGAACGCGTAGTACAGGACGACACACCAGAAGATGAACCGCCTGAAACCGGGGCTCAGTCTTTCGCCGCGGCGAGAGGCGGCGCTCTCATCACCGTGGACCGCCGGACTCTCTGCTTTCTCCGATGCGCTCATGGAGACTCTTCTTCCATTGAGCCACCGGAGGCCTCGGTTCCATCGGGGCAGAAGATCTCCTCTGGCTCGACCGCAGGATCCTCGATCGTCGGGAAGTCTTCTTCAAGCGGCGCGAGACGGGAGAGGACCTCCGCAAGCGATGGCTTCTGATCGACTGGTCGCGCAGCGCTCGACATGAGGCAAGCCTATGCTGACGCTGCGACAGCGTTCCGTGCCCCAACAGACCAGCGCCCGGGTGCAGATTGTGACTGTGACGGAACTCCGGCAGACTGCCCATGACCATTCCCGAACCGCACCGGCCCGCGCACCACACCCCACGAGGTTTCATGTCCATCAAGTCCTTCGCCTCGAAGCAGTTCTCGACCCACCTCCTCGACGAGCGGAGGCGCGACAAGGCGCGGGCCCGCGCGGAGCGGGAACGCCGGCGCAAGGGGGAGCCGCACCGGATCGAGTTCTTCAACCAGGTCGACGATCCGTACTCGCATCTTCTGGCTCAGGCGCTGGTGGAGCTTCAGGCGCGCTACGAGGTTGAGGTGGTGACCTGGCTGGTCGAGCCGCCGGAAGACTGGGCGGCGCCGGCGCGGGCGTTGTTGGAGTCGTACTCGCTGGTCGATGCGCGGCGGCTGGCGGAGAAGGCCGGGTTCCATGCGACGTCGGCGGAGCCGCCGGACGCGGAGCTGGTACTCAGCGTGCAGCGGCAACTGACGGCGACGTTGGAGGCGCCGGAGGAACCGGGGTCGACGGCGACTCTGGAGGCGGCTGTCACGTTGGGCAAGGTTCTGTGGAGTGGCGAGCCGGTCGCAGCGGGCGATGACAGGGGGACCGACGCCGCCCTCGAGGTCGCTCTTCGGGCCGGGACAGAACGGCGCGCCGATCTTGGCCACTATCTGGGCGGTACCTGCTTCTATGGTGGTGAGTGGACCTGGGGAATTGATCGGCTTGCGTATCTGGAGGAGCGGCTGGCTGATCTGGGGGCGGAGATTCCGCCTGCGGCGGATGCCGGCCAGAGGGCCGGCGCACCGACGTTGATCTACGCGCAGCCGCGGCTGCTGGAGGAGCCGGTTCCGGCCGACGCTCTCGAAGCGGCGGACCTTCCCGACCTCCACTTCTTTGCGTCGTTTCGGAGCCCGTACACGTGGATCTCGACCGAGCGTGTGATCCGGCTCGCCGAGGCGTTCGGGGTCAACCTGCGGATCCGGTTCGTCCTGCCGATGGTCATGCGCGGTCTGCCGGTGAAGCGGTCGAAGCGCGTCTACATCCTGCTCGACGCGGCGCGCGAGGCGCGGCGGAACGGCGTTCAGTTCGGGCCCATCTCGGACCCGGTCGGCAAGCCGGTCGAGTGCGGCTACTCGCTGTTGCCTTGGGCGATCGAGCAGGGGCGGGGCATCGAGTACTTCCGCTCGTTCATGACGCTGGTGTTCTCGCAGGCGGTGGATGCGGGGTCGGACCGGGGGCTGCGGCGGATCGTTGAGGAGGCCGGGCTGGACTGGGGCGAGGGTCGTGGC
This sequence comes from Holophagales bacterium, assembly GCA_009845425.1. Taxonomy (GTDB): domain Bacteria; phylum Acidobacteriota; class Thermoanaerobaculia; order Multivoradales; family Multivoraceae; genus Multivorans. Next base: position 283,874 of record VXZQ01000009.1, on the reverse strand, counting down.
TACCTGGACGATCCGGCCTGGCGGGAGGAGGCGGAGCGGAACCGGGAGGAGTTGTTCGATCTCGGGCTTTGGGGTGTGCCGTCGTTTCGGGTGGGGTCGGTGGCCACGTGGGGGCAGGATCGGTTGTGGGTTTTGGAGGATGAGTATCGGCGGTTGGCGCTTCGCCGCGAGTAGTGAAGGCTCGCGCTCGCCGCTCCGCGGCGTCGCGCCTGATGCCGGCCAGAAGGCCGGCGCACCGACAGGCGGGTCAGAAGACCCGCGCACCCAGAGCTACGGCGTCAGCGTGAACGTTCCTCTTCTCTACTCTCTCACCAGCGGTAGTTCAACCGGGCGTAGTAGTACCCGCCACTCAGCCCCCACGGCGTCACCGGGCTGTACCGCGAACCGAGCACTTCGGCGAGCGGCGTCGGCGCGGACGCCAGGACGTCGAACATGTTCTGCGCGCCGATGGAAACCGTCGTGTCCGCGGCGATCGGGATCGTGGCCTCGAAGTCGAAGATGAAGGCCGAGTCCTGCACCGGCGGCGCCGCGTCCACCCATAGGCGCGTGTAGTAGTAGTCGATCCAGGAGCCGTAGTAACTCAACCGTCCCAGCAGGCCGACCGGACCCACCTGCTGACCGACCGCGACGTTCCAGCGCAGGCGCGGCACGCCGCGCTCGATGGAGACGATGTCGGCGGGGCTCAGAAGGTCGGAGTCCTTCGTGACCTCGGTGTCCGTGTAGTTCAGGGTGAAGCTGAACTCGGTGTCGCCGCCGAGGGCGACCGGAATCCAGGTCGAGACGAGGTCGACGCCCTGCGTGCGGGTGGAGAAGTCGTTGATGAAGAAGCGGAAGAAGGACAGGTTCCGGGCCGAGGTGATGCCCTGCGAGAGCAGCAGCTCGCGCTCGTCCTCGGTGAGCGTGATCACCTGCGACAGCGACAGCCGGTCGTCGATGTCGACGTTGAACAGGTCGGCGGTCAGCGTGAACGGTCCGTTGTCGATCACCAGGCCGGCGGTCGCGTGGACCGACTCCTCGGGCTCGAGCGGCTTGCCTCCCCGCAGTTCCGCCGCGATGAAGGTGGACGGCACGGTGGCGCTGTCGACGAGTTCCAGGGTCACCGGATCGATCGTCGTCTGCACGTTGAGCGCGTTCTGCTGCCCCGGCGTCGGCGCCCGGAAGCCGGTGCTGACGCCGCCGCGGATGGCGGCGGTCTCGCTCAGCTCGCGGCGGAACGACAGCTTGCCGTTCGTCGTGTTGCCGAAGACATCGTAGTCCTCGACTCTTAGGGCGGCGCCCAGGCCCCACCGGTCGTCCTCGCCGTGCCACTCGACGTCGCCGTAGACGGCCACGTTCTCGCGGCTCCAGGTCCCGGCCGTGTAGTCGGGGAACCCGGGGAAGCCGTTCGAGGCGGGGATGAAGCCCTGGGCCGCGTAGGGGCCGACCTCCCAGGACGGCCTCCCCCCGGCGCCGGCGGTGAAGCTCTCGTCGCGCCACTCGGCGCCGGCGGCGACGCTCCAGCGGTGGGACACGGAGTAGGAGATGTCGAAGTTCAGGTTGACGTCTTCCTGCTCGTAGAGGCCGGGGTCGAAGTCGCGCGGCGTGTCCGGGCCGAGCGACGCGTTGACGGTGTTCATGAAGAAGAAGTCGGACTCGTGTGAGCCGAGGCTGGCGGACAGGTCCCAGGTGAGGCCGTTGTCCAGCTCCTTCCGGAAGCCCGCGACGATCGAACCGTCGGTGATCCAGCCGCCGAACTGCGGGGTGAAGCCCCCCGGCGCGATCTCCTGGAAGGAGAAGCAGTTCGGGTCGTCGAACACCTGAGCCAGCGCGACCGGATCGGGCACGTTGTTCGTCACCGTGACCACGGGGCAGTTCGCCGAGCCCATGCCGTTCGCCCGCAGGACGTCGCCGATCAGCAGCGTCTCGCCGCCGTCGAGGCTGTAGATGCTCTGCCGCGAGTTCGGGTTGCGGAAGAAGAAGCCCTCGGTCATCTTCTTCTCGGCGTAGTTGGCGAAGCCGTAGAACTCCAGGCCGCCGCCGGAGCGGTGGCCGAGGTTGGCGAACAGCTTCACATCGTCCTCGACCCTTGGGTTGCCCCAGATCTGCACCGGCTGCCGGACGTCGTGGTTGCCGGCGGCGATCAGCGCCGCCGCGTCCTGGCGCTGGACGCTGCGGCTCGTCGGATCGGCGCCGCCGACCTCGAAGCTCAGGTTGGCGAAGCCGTTCTCACCCATGGGCAGGCCGAAGTTCCCGGCCACGCTGTAACCCGCGCCGTCGCCGGCGATGTAGCTGCCGCTGTTCAGCTCGATGCCGCCGCCCGAGGCGTCGTCCTTGAGCAGGAAGTTGATGACGCCGGCGATCGCGTCCGAGCCGTACTGGGCCGACGCGCCGTCGCGCAGCACCTCGACCCTCTGGAGGGCGCTCGCCGGGATGGTCGAGATGTCGGGCCCCTGGGCCCCGTCCGTGACGCCGCCGAACCAGGCGACGACCGACGACCGGTGGCGCCGCTTGCCGTTGACCAGGATCAGCGTGTGGTCGTGGGCCAGGTTCCGCAGGCTGGCCGGCCGCACCAGCGTCGCCGCGTCGCTGATCGGATGGGTCGCGACGTTGAAGGACGGAATCAGGTTCCGCAACTGGTAGTCGAGCGTCGTCGCGCCCTGGCGCGTGATGTCCTCGACCGGGATCGCGTCGATGGGAACCTGGGATTCGGTCACCGAACGGGCGTGCGCGCGGCTGCCGAGGACGACGATCTGCTCGTCGAAGTGTGCGTGCTCCTCGGCCTCCTCAGCGGCCTCGGCCTCGTGATCGTGGTCCTCTTCCTGGGCCGCTCCGGCGGCCGGCATGAGCAGGACAATGGCGGTGGCCGCGGCAGCGGCCGGGAACAGGTGTCTCGTCGTCCAGGTCATGGTTGCGCGCCGATTATAGGGAGCCGTGGCCACCCGACACGGTTCGCCGGGCTCCCACGTTCCCGCTAGCCCGAGATCCGGTACAGATGTCCTTCGGAGCGCAGGATGATCGCGCCATCGACGACGGCGGGCGACGCGGTGAGACTCTCGTCGAACTCGTTCTCCGCCAGAAGCTCGAACTCCCGCGACGCCGAGATCACCGACACCGTGCCGTCGCGGCTCGTGAGGTAGATCCGGCCCTCGGCGGCCACGGGCGAGGCCCAGTGGTCGCCTCCGGAGGGGAGGCGTGCCCGCCACACACGCTCCCCCGTCGTCGCGTCCAGAGCCGTCACCACGCCGCCCGTGTCGGAGACCATGTAGAGCAGGTCGTCCACGATGATCGGCGAGGGGATCTCCGGAGTGCCGCGCGACTCGCTCCAGGCGACGTGCGTGTCGGTGATATCGCCGGAACCGCCGGGGTCCACCGCCACGAGTAAACGGGAGACCCCCTGGGTGAAGTAGACGAGCCCATGCGCGTACACGGGCCGACAGGCCAGGTTCCAACCCCAGCCCTCGTGGACCACGCGCCACAGCTCGTCGCCGGTTTCGGGGTCGTAGGCGAACGTGACCTCCGAGGCCGGGCTGATGAGCTGCCGCTGGCCTTCGTGTTCGATCAACGTCGATGTGGCGTACGCCTTGCGGTTGTCGTTCGGCTTCGCGGCCAGCACGCTCTCGATATCCGTGATCCCCTGCGCGCGGAGCTTCTCCCCGAAGTCGGTCGCGACCTCGCGGTTCCGGAGCCAGAGGGTCTCGCCGGTGCGCGTGTCGAGTGCCGCGGCGAACTGCCGGTCCACACCGTCGTAGGCGAGGAACAGCGAGTCGCCCGAGAGCACGGGCGACGAAGCCGGCCGCACCCGGTGGTCGGTGTTCAGATCCCGCCTCTCCCACAACTTCTCGCCGGTCCGCGTGTCGAGCGCCGCCGTGCCATAGCTGCCGAAGTGGACGTAGATGCGGCCTTCCTCGATCACCGGCGTCGGCGTCGCGTGGGTGTTGTGGCCGTCCCAGGCGACCTGGGGGTTGGCGACGTCGAAGACCTTGATGTCGTGCACGATCTCTCCGCTCTCCAGGTCGACCGCGACCGCGAACAACTCGGTGCCGTCCTCGCGAGCGGTCGTCACCCAGACCTGCTCGCCCCAAACCACGGGAGAGGACCAGCCCTCGTCGTGGATGGGCGTCTTCCAGCGCACGAGTTGGCCTTCACCGAAGACGATCGGCACGTCGATCGCGGGGGTGCGGCCGTCACCGGTGGGACCCCGGAACTGGTTCCACTGGCGCGCGGGGTCGGGCGAGGGCGGCGCGGCGGATTGCCCGAACGTGGTGGCGCCTGCGCCGACGACGGTGACGGCGGCGATCAGGATCGAGGGTGCGGCCTTCATCTTGGGTGGTTCCATCAAAGCGCTGCGTTCATGAGGGCACGCGTGTAGGACTCGCGCGGCGCGTCGAAGAGTTGGCCCGCCGGCCCCTGCTCGACGATCCGGCCGTCCTTCATCACCGCGATCTCGTCGCAGAGGGCGCGGACGACCTTCAGGTCGTGGCTGATGAAGAGGTAGGTGAGCCCGTGGCGTTGCTGGAGGTCGAGCAACAGCTCCACGATCTGCGCCTGGACCGTCATGTCGAGCGAAGACGTCGGCTCGTCGAGGACGACGAAGCGGGGGCGGAGGATCATCGCGCGGGCGACAGCGATGCGCTGGCGCTGGCCGCCGGAGAACTCGTGCGGATAGCGGCGCGCGATCTCCGGTTCGAGGCCGACTTCGGTCAGGACTTCGGCGACCCGGTCGCGGCGTTCGCCCGCGCTCATGGCCGGTTCGTGGATGACCAGCCCCTCGGAGACGATCTCCTCGACGGTCAGGCGCGGCGACAGGCTGCCGTACGGGTCCTGGAAGACGATCTGCATCGACCTGCGCAGCGGCTTGAGCTGCCTGAAGCCCAGGCCGTCGATCGACCGGCCGTCGAAGACGATCTCGCCACGGCTCTGGAGCAGGCGGACGATCGCCATCGCCAGCGTCGTCTTGCCGCTGCCCGATTCGCCGACGACGCCGAGGCTGTGTCCCTGGCGGACGCGGAGCGAGACGTCGTCGACGGCGACCAGCGAGCGCTTCCGCGGCCAGCCTCGAAGCGGGAACTCCACGGTCACGTCCTTCGTTTCGACCAGCGGCGGCGCTTCGTCTTCCGGGATCGGGCAGGTACCCCGCGGCTCGGCGTCGATCAGCTTGCGCGTGTAGGGATGCGCCGGCCGCACGAAGACCTCGGCCGTCTCGCCCTCCTCGACGACGTGCCCCTGCTCCATGACGTAGACGCGGTCGGCCATCGCGCGGACGATGCCGAGATCGTGGGTGATCAGCAGCATCGCCATACCGAGCCGCACCTGCAGCTCCTTGATCAGCGCGAGGATCTGGGCCTGGACGGTGACGTCGAGGGCCGTCGTCGGCTCGTCGGCGATCAGCAGGTCGGGTTCGTTGGCGATCGCCATCGCGATCATCACCCGCTGGCGTTGCCCGCCGGAGAGCTGGTGCGGGTAGGAGTCGAGCCGCTCGCGCGCCTCCTGGAGGCCGACGAGTTCGAGCAGTTCCACGGTCCGCTCGCGGGCGGCGGCTCCGCTCAGACCGCCATGCACCGCCAGCACCTCCTCGACCTGCTTCCTGATCGTGTGGAGCGGATTGAGCGAGGTCATCGGCTCCTGGAAGACCATCGAGATCCGGCTGCCGCGGATGGCGCGCATCTCCTGCTCGCCGGCGCCGACGACTTCTTCGCCGTCCACGAGGATCGAACCGGTCGGATGCGAGGCGCGGGGATACGAAAGCAGTTGAAGGACCGACAGCGCCGTGACCGACTTGCCCGAGCCGGACTCGCCGACCAGGGCAACGGACTCGCCCCGGTCGAGGCGCAGGTCGAGCCCGTGGACCACCCGAACGCCGTCGAAGGCGACGGAGAGATCGGCGATCTCGAGAAACGGAGGCGCCGTCACGACTGCATCCCGGTCCGGCGCGGGTCGAAGGCGTCGCGCAGGGCTTCGCCGATGAAGATGACCAGCGTCAGGAGCGTGGCCAGCGTGAAGAAGGACATGACGCCCAGCCACGGGGCGTGCAGGTTGGCGCGGCCCTGGGCGAGCAGCCGGCCGAGCGAAGGCGCGTCGGCGGGCAGGCCGAAGCCGAGGAAGTCGAGCGACGTCAGCAGCGTGATCGACCCGGTGAGGATGAAGGGCAGGAAGGTGAACGTCGCGACCATCGCGTTGGGCAGGACGTGCCGTCGGACGATCCGCCGGTCCCCGGCTCCCAGGGCCCGCGCGGCCGTCACGTACTGGAAGTTGCGGGCGCGCAGCACCTCGGCCCGCACCACGCCCACCAGCGCCATCCAACTGAACGCGACCAGGATGCCGAGCAGCCAGAAGACGTTGGACTCCACGATGCTGGAGAGGATGATCAGCACGAAGAGGATCGGCAGCCCGGCCCAGATCTCGATCAGTCGCTGGCCGAACAGATCGACCTTGCCTCCCAGGTAGCCCTGGACGGCGCCCGCCAGCACGCCGATGATCGAGCTCAGGGCCGTCAGCACCAGGCCGAACAGGAAGGAGAGCCGGATGCCGTAGATGAGGCCCGCCAGCACGTCCTTGCCGACGTCGTCGGTGCCCAGCCAGTGCCGGGCCGACGGCGGGTAGGGCGCCGGCCCCGGAAGCTCGTAGTCGATCGTGTCGTGGGCGTAGGGAATCGGCGGCCAGATCATCCAGCCGCCGCCGTCGCGGATGAGATCCTTGACGAACGCTTCCCGATAGTCGGCTTCCGTCTCGAACACACCGCCGAACACGGTCTCCGCGTATGTCGCGACGATCGGAAAGTAGAACCGGCCCTCGTGACGAACCATCAGGGGCTTGTCGTTGGCGAGCACCTCGGCGAACAGGGTGGCGCCGAAGATGACGAGGAAGATCCGCAGCGACCAGTAGCCCCGCCGGTTGGCCTTGAAGGCGGCCCATCTCCTCTGCGCGAGGCTACTCACACGTCCCGCCTCTCGAAGTCGATCCGTGGATCGGTCAGCGTGTACGTGATGTCGGTCAGGAGCTGCAGCACCAGCGCCAGCAGGGTCGAGATGTAGAGCGTGCCGAAGATGATCGGGTAGTCCCGGGTGACGATCGCCTCGAAGCCAAGCAGCCCGAGGCCGTCGAGCGAGAAGATGATCTCGGCCAGCAGCACGCCGGTGAAGAGCGCTCCGACCAGGGCCCTCGGGAAGCCGGCGATGACGATCAGCATCGCGTTGCGGAACACGTGGCCGTAGAGCACGCGCCGCGTCCGCAGACCCTTCGCCTTGGCCGTCAGCACGTACTGCTTGTGGATCTCGTCCAGGAACGAGTTCTTGGTCAGCATCGTGAGCGTCGCGAAGCTGCCGGCCACCAGGGCCGAGATCGGCAGCACCAGGTGCCAGAAGTAATCCTTCACCTGGGCCCACGTCCCCAGGTCGGCGAAGTCGTCGGACACGAGGCCCCGCAGCGGGAAGTACTCGATCATCCCGCCACGCGCGAAGAGCACGATCAGCAGCACGGCGAGGATGAAGGCGGGGATCGCGTAGCCGACGAGAATGACGACGCTCGTCCAGATGTCGAACGGGGAACCGTCGGCGGTCGCCTTGCGGATGCCGAGCGGGATCGACACCGAATAGACGATGAGCAGCGTCCAGAGGCCCAGGGACATCGACACCGGGAGCCGGTCCAGGACGAGGTCGATGACAGGGACGTCCTGGTAGAAGCTCTCGCCCAGGTCGAAGCGCAGGTAGTCGCGCAGCATGATCCCGAAGCGGACGTGGGCCGGCTTGTCGAAGCCGAACTGACGCTCCAGCTCTTCGATCAGCGCCGGGTCGATGCCGCCGGTGGCGGTGAGCTCGGCCTCCAGGGTCGCGCCCGCGCCGCCGCCAAGCAGGCCCACTCCCGCGTCGAGACCGGTGCCCTGCAGCCGGGCGATCGCCTGGTCCACCGGGCCGCCGGGCGCCGCCTGGATGATCACGAAGTTGACCAGCAGCACGCCGACCAGCGTCGGCACCATGAGGAGGATGCGGCGCAGGACGTAGAGGAGCACTCTCTACCGCGTCTCGCCCAGGGCGGCGTCGACCCGGGCGCTCTTCTCGGCGTCGAACCACCAGAGCTGCGGGAAGCCGGTCCAGTTCAGGTGCTCGTGCCCCAGCGGCGGATGGCCGAAGCGGTCCCAGTACAGGAGATGGCGTCCTTTGGGGGCGCCCTCGGGGATGACGTAGAAGCCCCACAACAGCACCCGATCGAGCGCCCGGCCGGCGATGTTCATCTCCTCTTCGGTCTCGGCCGCGATCACCTTCTCGATCAGGACGTCGACCGCCGGGTTCCTGATCCCCGCGTAGTTCAACAGGTTCGGGGGATCGACGCTCCGGGAGTGCAGGTAGTTGCGCATGCCGCCCGGCTGCGGGATGGGGTGGGTGTAGATCTTCTGCATCGTCATCTCGAAGTCGTACCGGCGCGCCCGGTTCGTGAAGATGTTCGACTCCACCCGGCGGACGGTCGCGTCGATGCCGAGGCGCGTCAGGTTCTCGACGAACGGCACCATCATCCGTTCGTGTTCCCTGAGCATGACCATGATCTCGAACCGGAGCGGCTCCCCCGTCGCCTCGTCGACGCGCCTCATGTCGCGGAGGACCCAGCCGGCCTCGTCGAGCAGCTCCCCCGCCCGCAGCAGCGCCTTCCGGTTGCGGCCGTAGCCGTCGTTTTCGGGCAACCGGAACTCGTGCGTGAAGACACGCTCGGGAACGTGCTCCCGCAGCGGCTCGAGCAGCGCCAGTTCGGCAGCCGACGGCAGGCCTCGCGCCGCCATCTCCGAGCCCAGGAAGAAGGTCGTGTTCCGCCGCAGCGCGCCGTACTGGAGGGCGCGGTTGCCCCAGTCGAAGTTGTAGGCCAGGGTCAGCGCCTCGCGGACGCGGATGTCCTCGAACAGAGGCCGGCGGGTGTTGAAGACGACCGACCAGTGCATCCCGTAGGTCATCCTCATCCGGTAGGTCTCCTTGTTGAAGAGCCCCATGCCGACTTCCGGGAAATCGTAGGCGGTGGCGACCTCCCGCTCGTCCTGGTCGCGGTAGTAGTCGACGACGCGGGCCTTGAGCGCCTGGATGCCGGCCTTCATGTCACGGAAGTAGAGGACGGAGATGCGGTCGAAGTTGTGGTAGCCGCGCTTGACGTTGAGGTCCTTCGCCCAGTAGTCCGGAACGCGCTCGAAGACGAGGCGCCGGCCGGGGTCGACTTCCTTGACGCGGTAGGCGCCGTTGCCGAGCGGACCCTCCAGGCTGGTCGCCGTGAAGTCTCGGTCGCGCCAGTAGTGCTTCGCCATCGGCAGGAAGGCGGACGCCTCCATCACCGCCCTGCGGCTTCTCCCCTCGGCGCCGAGGAGGAAGCGGAAGGAGCGCTCCCCGAGGCGCTCGATGCCCTCGACGTGGCGCCAGGTCGCCTTGAAACCCACCGGACCGTCGACTTTCAGCGTCTCGAACGTCCACACGACATCGTCCACGGTGACCGGCACACCGTCATGCCACCGCGCCTCGGGCCGCAGGGTGTAGGCAACCCAACTGTAGTCGCCGGCGACCTCGACCGTCTCGCAGAGCAGGCAGTAGAGGGTCGACAGCTCGTCCTCCGACCCCATCATCAAGCGATCGGAGGTGATCACCGTGACCCGCCAGTTCGCCCAGCTCGGTGTGCGCCCCATGTCCGCGTAGGGGTGGATGTTGTTGAACGTCCCCGGCAGCCACGTGCGAATCTCGCCGCCCTTCGGCGCGTCCGGATTGACGTAGTCGAAGTGGGGAACGTCGGCGACGTACTTCGGTTCGCCGAAGTAGGCGATCGCGTGGGTCGGGCCCTCCTGGGCCGGAAGCACGGCCGCCGTGCTCAGGCAGCCCAGGGCAGCGAGGACCGTCAACGCATTCACGGCTCGCCACGATAGCGGAGCCGGGCAGTACACTCGTCGCCCCTGTGAACGACGTCTCGAGATCCGTGGCCGCGACGGCCGCCCCCCGGAGCACCGACCGCTACCTCGGCGAGCACTCGGCCTCACGGTCGCTCTACGAGCGCGCGCTTGACGTCATGCCCGGCGGCAACAGCCGCCACACCCTGGTCATGGACCCGTACCCGATCTACGCGGCCTCAGGGCATGGCTGCATCGTCACGGACGTCGAAGGCCAGGAGCGCATCGACTTCGTCAACAACTACACGTCGCTGATCCTCGGGCACTCGCACCCCGCGGTGACGGAAGCGGTCGCCCGGGTGATCGGGAGCGGCACGGCGTTCTCGCTGCCGACCGAGACCGACATCCGGCTCGCCGAGCTGCTGGTGGAGCGCATTCCCTACATCGACCAGGTCCGGTTCGCGAACTCCGGCAGCGAGGGCGTGTTGCTGGCGATCCGGGCCGCGCGGGCGGCGACCGGCCGCAGCAAGATCGCGAAGTTCGAGGGCTGTTACCACGGCATCTACGACTACGCGCAGGCTTCGGACAGCTCGCGGCCAAAGAACTGGGGCGAGTCGGAACGGCCGGCGACGACGCTCGAACCGAGCATGGCCAAGAGCCTCGAGACCGAGGTCGTCACGCTGCCGCTCAACGACATCGAGGTCTGCAACGCGCTGATCGACGAGCACCGCGACGATCTCGCGGCGGTGCTCATGGATCCGCTGCCCGCCGCGCTCGGGCTGATCCCGCCGAGGGCGGACTTCGTGGCGGCGATCCGGGCCAAGACGAGGGAGTGCGGCGCCCTGCTGATCGCGGACGAGGTGCTCTCCTTCCGCATCGACTACCGCGGCGCCTGTCACCGCTTCGGCATCGAGCCGGACCTCGTGTCGCTCGGCAAGATCATCGGCGGCGGCTTCCCCGTCGGCGCGGTGGCCGGCAAGGCGGACGTGATGAAGGTCTTCGACCACCGCGACGGCGAACTCGTCCACCACGGCGGCACCTACAACGGCAATCCGGTGACGATGGTCGCCGGCTACGAGACGATGAAGCGGCTGACGCCGGAGGTCTTCGCCGAGTTCGACCGGCTGGGCGACCGGGTCCGCGCGGGGCTCCAGCAGGTCCTTCGCCGGCACGGCATCGAGGCGGTCGCGACCGGCCGCGGCTCGTTGTTCGCCGTCGTACCGGGGAACGAACCGCCGAGGGACTTCCGGGCCGTCTTCACCGCCCGCTCCGCGGCGCCGCAGATCCAGAAGATCGCCCTGGAGATGCTGAACCGCGGCATGCTGATGGGCGCCCGCGGCCTGTTCGGCGCGCTTTCGACCCCGATGGGCGACGCGGAGATCGACCGTTTTCTCGAAGCCGCCGACGGCGCCGCCCACTGGGTGCGCGGGTCGGTGCGCGGGTCTTCTGACCCGCTGCCGCCGTAGGCGGCGGACAGTATCGTCGCCGGCCGGAGGCCGGCGGCTACTTTGTTCGGGCTGCGCCGCTTCGCGGCTCCGCCCGGGGCGGGTCAGAAGACCCGCGCACCCAGCGGAAGCCTCTCAATGCTGTTCCAGCAGGAGCGCTAGCAGAGCGTCACGCACTTCATTGCGGAAGTCGAGTTCGTTCTGGTTGAACTGGACGGCGACGGCGATGCCGGAGTCGCGGTGGTAGTACATCGTGGAGCGCCAGCCCGGGAACCAGCCGCCGTGGCCAATGAGTTCGCCGTGCGGGCTGTCGGCGCGGTAGACGCCGAGACCGTAGGTCGCGCCGGCGTCTTCGCCGCGGTAGCCGGAGTTCAGCATCTCCTCCAGGTACGGTCCGTCGATGGCGCGTTCCTCGTAGAGGATCTTGGCCCAGCGCGCCAGGTCGCGTGAGTTGGAAACGTAGCCACCGCCGGTCCACTCGGTCTGCGGGCTGAAGGCCATGACGTCGCCCTCGGCGGTCCTGGCCGGAAGTGAGAAGGGGTTGTCCTCGCCGACGTGGCCCGGGGCGAGATCGGGGAACGTGCGGCCGATCTGCTCCACCGTGCGGGGGAGGTCGTGACGGTCGAGCACGCGGCGCCTGGCCTCGTCGTAGTACGCGCCGCCGGAGGCGGCCTCCAACATCAGGCCCGCGACGAGGTAGCCGGTGTCGGTGTAGGCGTACCCCTCGCCGGCCGGGAACAGGGGCTCCTTGTCGAGGACGTACTGGACCAGTTCCCGCGGCTCGAACCAGGCGTCGGGGTCGCCGGCCGGGCCGCGGCGCGACCGGGCCTCGCGGCGCCAGGCTTCGTCGTAGACGTGGTCGGTCAGCCCGCTCGAGTGGCTCAGCAGGTGGCGGAGGGTCATCGTCTCGTGGTTGGGAAGGCGGGTCCACCACGGTTCGTCGCCGAGCCAGCGCGAGGCCAGGTCGTCGAGGCCGAGCAGGCCCTCGTTCACCATGCTGAGCGCGGTCGTCGCGGCGATCGTCTTGCCGATGCTGCCGGCCGGCATCCGGTTCTCGGGCCTCATCGGCAGGTCGTTCTCCGGGTCGGCGAAGCCGGTCGCGGCGACGCCTCCGCTGCCGTCCGGGAGGACGAAGGCGGCGGTCGCGCCGATGAAGTCGAATTCGGCGCGGAGTTCGTCGAGGCGCGCCTGGAAGAGCTGCTCGGTTTCGGAGGTCACGTCCGGGGCCGGTGGCGCGGCGCAGGCGAAGGCCAGGAGGGCCGCGGCCGGAAAGAGGAGCCGGCCTGACGGCCGGCGCAGTCTGAAGGCCGCCTCCGGCGGCAGCGGGTCGGAAGACCCGCGCACCCAGCGGGCACCGGTGCTATTGGCGTTAGTTCCACCCGTAGGCGGCGCGGATTCTGATCGGCAGCTCGACGAAGATGACCGGGTTGGCTTCGCTGCTGTTGGCCAGGATGACATAGCCGTTGCCTCCTTCGAGCGATCCGACGAGGTTCCCGCGGAAGCCCCAGTTGCCACCGGTGTGGCCGAAGAAACGGTCCGCTTCTCCGGGCGGCGCGGGGCGGTGTGGAGTGTCGGCGCCGGTGGTGAAGCCGAGAGCGTAGTGGCCCACGCCTCCGGGTGTCACCATCCTGCGGGTGGACTCGGGCGTGAGGATCCGGTTCGAGCGCCCCTCCAGGGAAAGCTGGACCTCGACCAGGAACTTCGCCAGGTCCGTCGGGGTCGTCCACAGGCCCGCGGCGTAGAGCTCCGGGTAGACGTGCCAGGGCGCACGGGTCTCCGCATCGTCCTCGTCGGGTTTAGTCGCCGATCCGCCGGCCCGCGCCGCGTTGCCGTGAAGTGCCGGCGGCAGGGGCTGGCAGAAGCAACTGCGGTTCATGCCGAGCGGGTCCAGGACGGTCTCCTGGAGGATCTCCTCGAACGGCGCGGCCCTCGCGTCGCTCAGGGCGAGCTGCAGGATGGTCGAGCCGCCTCCCGAGTACTCGTAGCGGGTGCCGGGCTGCCAGCCGACGACTACCGGGTCGGTGTTGGCTGGCATTTCCTCGTCCTTCCGTCCCAGGACATCGCGGACGGTTGGCAGCTCGGCGTCGGGCTTGTAGCCGGGGAATCCCGAAACCGTCGTGCCGGCCGTCATGCTCAGCAGCATCCGCGGCGTCACCGGGGTCTCGGTTAGCAGCTCGGCGTCGTCCTCCAGTCGCCAGGAACGGAGGATCGAGTTGATGTCGTCGTCGAGCTCGAAGAGTCCGTCCTGCACCGCCCGGAGCACCGCCATCGCCGACACCGGCTTGCTGATCGATGCGGCCTGGAAGAGGGTCGCCGTGTTGGCGAGGGCTCCGGTCGACTCGTCAGCGACGCCCCAGGCCTTCGCCCAGTGGAGTCGGTAGTCCTGGACGACGGCGACGCTCAGCGCCGCGATGCCGTGCGTCTCCAGCAACTCGGCGAGGCTCTTGCCGGAGTCGTCGCTCGATCTCGCCTCGCGCGGTGCCTCGATTCGGGCGATCAGCTCGGCGGGTTGGGCCGCCAGGGGTGTGGCGAGAAGCCACGCCAGCAGGAGGATGCGTCGCACAGCGGAGCCGGCCTTCGGCCGGCGCAGTCTTCTGGCCGCCTTTGGCGGCAGCGGGTCAGCACCCTGGTGGCGCGTCACCGCGCCACCAGCGTCCCAGTCCGTGGGCCCGTCATCGGGCGCGCGGATGGCAGACCCGCGCACCCAGTCTTCTACCGCGCAGAGCCCTGGCCGGCACGGATCGTTACTTGCCGCCGGCCGACGGTCCCATCCCTCCGCCGAGGCCGTAGAGCGTCTTGCGGCCGCCGAGCCGGAAGCTCGCCATGACGCCGACCTCGCGCTTGTCGGTGAGCGAGCCGCGGATCACGCCGGTGCCGAAGCCGTAGCCTTCGTTCGGCCGCCACTGCTGCACGGCGATCTCGTCGAGCAGGTTCTTGGCGAACAGGTGGACCTGCAGGCCCTCGATCTGCGTGAACCAGATCGCCCGCAGGTCGATGCGGGTGTACTCGGGGATCTTGTACTTCGGCAGGTTGCTGATGTCGGTGTTCTTCTCGGCCGTGTGGCCCAGCGTGCCCAGGAGACGCAGGTCCCCGAGATCGTAGATCGCCGTCACGGAGAACTTGTGCCTTGGCTGCAACGGCATGCGGTTGCCGCCGAAGTTGGTCAGGCCGGAGATCTCCTGCGTGAAGGTGTTGCCCTCGCGGTCCTGAAACTCGATCGTCTCGGTCGGCGCCGCGGGGTCGCAGCAGTAGATGGTCTCGTAGTCCCCGATCGCCGAGTCGAGGTAGTTGTACCAGCCGCGGATCGTGAAGTTGTCCGTGGCCCGGAAGGCCGCGTTGAGCTCCAGGCCCGAGATCCGACTGCCGTCGATCGTGTTCATCTCGCCCTCGAAGATGCTCTCTCCGGGGATCCGCTGCTCGACCGGCAGCAAACGGGTGGAGTTGACCCAGTAGCCCTGGTAGTCGTTGTAGAAGACCGAGGCCTCCAGTTGCAGGCGGTTGTCGGCAAGCAGGCCCTTCCAGCCGCCCTCGTAGTTGATCAGCTCCTCCGAGTCGAAGGTCACTTCGTTCATGTTGCCGAAGCCGACGAAGCCGCCGGGACGGCCGCCCTTGGAGACGCGGCCATACCACATGCTGGCCGGGTTGGCCGAGTACTGGAAGCCGGCGTTCCAGGTCGTCTGGTTCCACTCCGCGTCGTTCTTGCCCTCGAAGCCCTCGACCGCCGCGTTGCGGAAGATCCAGAGGTCGACGGCGAAACCGAAGTTGATGCCGATCCGGACGTCGTTCTGGACGTGGGTCTTGATGTCCTGGTCGTGGCGGATGCCGCCGAACAGCGTCCACCTGTCGCCGACCTGGTACTCGAGGTTCCCGTAGTAGGCCAGGGTCTCGAACCGGGAGTGGCCGTAGAAGTCGAGCCAGTGGCCGTTCATGTTGCCGTCGGAGAAGGCGCCGATGGCGCCCGCGTTCGACCAGTCGAGAAGCTCGCCCGGGCAGGCCCAGACACCCCCCTGGCCCGACTGGCGGGAGGTGGTGCCGTGCTCGCTGAGCAGTGGCAGCCCGAAGAACGGCAGCGCCGCCTGACAGGTCGCCAGGGTGTTCGTGTTGAACGCGGGATTGGCGAAGTCGAAGAAGCGCGCGTCGTAGGGCTCGTCCCCGTCGCGCTGGAAGGCGCCCAGCACGAACTGGAAGTCGCCGGCGAAGCTCGAGGCCAGACGCAGCTCGTGGGAGGTCTGCTCCGAGTAACGGAAGTAGTTCACCATCGTGTCGGCGAACGGGTAGCCGTTCGCGTCGAGGAACGGATTGTCGGGACCGCCGACGCGCGAAGTGCCGTCGGTGTCGGTCTGCGCGTTCTCCGTCGACTCGCGGTAGCCGCCCTTGTAGGACAGGCTGATCCCGCGGCTGGGCCGGATGTTCAGGTCGGCCACGGCCATCTGCAGTTCGGAGTCCTCGTTGCCGGGCGTGTTGTAGTCGACGACGTTCCGCAGGTCGTCGCCCGGACAGATGAGCTGGTTCGGATTACTGAGATCGCAGTCCTTCACCGACGGCGCCTGGTTCGCCGCGCCGAGGAAGGGATTGGGGAACAGGCAGGTCGGGTTGCCTTCCGGGTCGGTGCCGCTCAGGAGGCATTCCGTGGTCACGTCGCGGCCTGTCAGCTCGACCGACGTGCGGGGCGCGCCGCTGTCCTCGCGCCCGGCGTAGCGGACGTTGAAGTCCACCGTCTCGCCGAGGTAGCGGAGCTGCGGCGCCCAGTGGACGTTGTCCGGTTCGTCGTAGTCGCCCCCGGGGCCGATGTTGGGCTGCGCGCCCTCGCCCTGCCAGCTTCCGGCCGTCAGCCGCCAGCTCACCCGGCTGTCGCCGATCGGCCCGCCGATGGCGAGGTCGCCGCGCTGCGATGCCTGATCGGTGTACTCGGCCAGGGCATTGACGTCGAACTGGGCGGTCGGCTTGATCGTGTTGAAGCTGATCGCGCCGGCGATGGCGGCGCGGCCGCCGGTGGTTCCCTGCGGGCCGCGCGCCACGTTCATGCTCTCGACGTCGAACAGGTTGCCGGGCTCGAGCGCGTAGAGCTCGTCGGTGTAGATGCCGTCGACGTAGGTGGCGACCGCGGTGGCCTGGAAGAACTCCTGGTTGCGCTGCGAGCCGATGCCGCGCAGGTAGAGGTGGTTGCCGTGACCCGAATCGGGCGACTGGTGGCCGATCTGCAGGCCCGGCGTCAGCGCCTCGAGGTCGTTGTTGTTGTTCATCCCGAGTTCGACGACCATGCCTTCGTTGAAGCCGGTGACCGTCATCGGCCGCCGCAGGACGTTCTCTTCGCCGATCTCGCCCTGGACGACGATCTGCTCGACGACGGAGAGGCCGAGCGCGAACTCGACGGAGCCAGTTCCTCCCGACACCTCGACCGTTGCGATCAACGACCGGAATCCCTGGAGCGACGCCGTCGCCGTGTAGGCGCCGTCCGCTACGCCGTCGATGCGGAAAGCACCGGAAGCGTCGGTCTGCGTGCTCTTCCCGGTGTCCTCGCCGTCGGCGTCCTGGAGACTGACGGTGACACCCGGCAAGGCGCCGCCCTCGCGATCGTAGACCGTTCCGGAAACGCTGCCGTCCTGGGCCGCTGCGGGCAGGGCGAGTACCGCTATGGCGAGAAACGCCAGCAGGATGAGCCTCCGGGTCCTTCGGCCATCGGGGTGCTTGGAATCCATGCTTGCCTCCTCGGACATTCTTGAAGGGTACGCAAAACATGATACAGCGTTGCACCTTCGCGGCAAGGTCGTCCAAGTTGAGACACTGTTACAAGTTCGCTACACTCGCGGCCGGAACGAGGGAGGACCGGATGGAGCTACGAGCGATCTCACGGTTGGCCGGCGCGGCCGCGCTTCTCGCGGTCGCGGCGCAGCCCGGAGCGGCGGCAGCCGAGGACGCCTGCATCCCCGGCGGCAAGGCGCAGACGATGCCGGAGACGGCGTCCGAGTACGCCGCGATGTGCCTGCCGCACGTCGGCGTGCCGCCGACCGTCGACTGCGGCGCAGGCGTGCGCATCCCGATCCACGTCGACGGCGTGGAGGTCTTCGAGAGTCCGGGCCCCCGCCAGTGCGACACGCCGGACTTCAAAGGCAACTGCAACGTCGGCTCGAGGATCGCCAGGGTGCAGGGCAAGGCAGCGGACGGCAGCCCCCTGGAGGACGTCGTCTGGGTCTGGTTCTGCCGCTCGGCGGGCCGGGAACTCTTCGAGCGGGGCATCTCCTCCGTCCAGATGATCGGCCACAACAAGACGACCGGCGCCACCTGCTTCTTCGAATCGCCCGACGGGAAGGGCGACCTGATTCAGGCCAGGGAGTACCTTCACATGGACGAACGGGGCCTGCTGGCCGGGAAGCTGCCCGGTCCGGACCACGACGACTTCGACAAGGCCTTCATCCCGCCGCCGCCGAACGTCCAGTGTGTCCAGTGCCACCAGAACAACGCGTTCCTGCACGACCCCTGGATCGACGGCGCCAGGCTGCCGTCCAATCCCGACGAGCCCGTCCTTCCGGGATGGGTGGATCCGGAAGCGCCCTACTGGGTGGTCGGCGGAACGCACTGGGACATGAGAACTCCGTACATCGAGGGCAACGCCTGTCTCGACTGCCACCGGGCGCCGACCAGGACGGCCCGGCTGCTGGAGGCCGGCCAGGTCCATGTGAACGGCTTCATGCCGCCGCGCCGGCCGGGGAGCCTGAAGGACGACTACGCGGCGCTGCTCGCCTGCCACGACGACGGCGCGGGGAACACGCCGGGTTGCGACTGGCTGATCCCGCCCGGCGGCGGCTGCGAGGCGCGCATCGTTCCCGGAACGCCTGGGGACGGCGCGGGTGGCGGCATCACGACTGGGCGTGTGAAGGAATGAGCAAGCTCGACCTGACCGATCGCGTGGCCATCGTCACCGGCGGCGCCGGCGGCATCGGCACCTGCATCGCGAAGACCTACGCCGAGGCCGGCGCCAGGGTCGTCGTCGCATCGCGCAAGAAGGAGAACCTGGACGGCGTCGTCGGCGAGATCGAGTCGAACGGCGGCACCGCCATGGCCGTCGGCTGCGACATCACCGTCCCCGACGACGTGAATGGGCTGATCGCCGAGACCGTCGGCGCCTTCGGGCGGCTCGACGTCATGGTCAACAACGCCGGCGGCGGCGCGACGCCGCGCATGCCCGAGGACACGCCCTACGACGAGTGGCAGCGGATCGTCGACCTGAACCTGACCGGCACCTGGCTCTGCTGCATCGCCGCGGGCAAGCAGATGATCGAGCAGCAGAGCGGCAACATCATCAACATCTCGTCGGTGGCGGGCACCAAGGGCCACCCCGGCATGCTCCACTACTCGGCGGCCAAGGCGGGCGTGATCAGCCTGAGCAACAACCTGGCCTTCCAGTGGGCGAAGCACAACATCCGCGTCAACTGCGTGGCGCCCGGGCTGATTGCCACGCCCGCGATGGTGAAGTGGGGCGTCATCCAGCCGGCCGAGAAGGAGGACGGCACGCCCGTGCCCCGCCTCGAGCGGCCGCCCGACCCCGAAGACGTCGCCGACCTCTGCCTCTTCCTGGCCTCGCCCGCCTCGGACCTGCTCACCGGCGAGGTGATCCCGATCCGGTCCTGGACGCGGCTGGACCGCTTCTGGAACTGAGTTCGATGGACCAGATCTCCGCCACGGCCGCATCCTTCGTCCGGCCGCTCGACACCCGCGACGACGACCTCGACCTCCTGGGCGGCAAGGGCCGCTCGCTGGCGCGGGCGGCGAACGCCGGCTTCGCGGTGCCGGGCGGCTTCCAGGTCACGACGACCGCCTACCGGTCCTTCGTCGCGGCGCACGGTCTGCAGCAGCGGATCGTCGAGCTGGCCAGACCGGAACTCTTGAACGGCGCCGTCTCGTTCGACCGGGCGTCGGCGGCGATCCAGGATCTCCTGGCCGCACCGGCTCTCGCCGACCTGGCGGCCGCAGAGATCGCCGCCGCTTACCGGGGCCTCGAGCCCGCGAACCCGCCGGTCGCGGTGCGCTCCTCCGCCAACGCCGAGGACCTGCCGGAGGCTTCGTTCGCCGGCCAGCAGGACACCTACCTGAACGTCCGCGGCGAGGACGCCGTCGTCCAGGCGGTGCGCGACTGCTGGGCTTCCCTGTGGACGCCCCGCGCGATCGCCTACCGGCACCAGATGGGCATCGACCAGGGCAAGGTCGCGATGGCCGTCGTCGTGCAGATCATGGTGCCGTCCGAGGTCTCGGGCATCCTGTTCACGGCCAATCCGGCCACGGGCGAGCGCTCCGAGGCGATCGTCAACGCCAGCTTCGGCCTCGGCGAAGCGGTCGTCGGCGGCCAGGTGACGCCCGACACCTACGTGGTCGACCGCGCGACCGGCGAAGCCACCGAGACGATCATCGGCACGAAGGAGCAGCGGATCGTCCAGGACGGCGACCAGGGCACGCGGCTCGAAGAGATCGACGAGGCCGACCGGGAGAGTTCGTCCCTGTCGCCGGAGGGCCTCCGCGAGCTCGTCGAACTGGGCGGTGAGGTCGAGGCGCAGTTCGACGGCGTGCCCCAGGACATCGAGTGGGCGATCTCCGCCGGCAAGCTCTACCTGCTGCAGTCGCGGCCGATCACGAATCTGCCGCCGCAGCCGCTCGATGTCGAGTGGGTGCCGACTCCTCCGGCCCGCATCCTGACGCGCCGCCAGATCGTCGAGAACATGCCGGACCCGATCTGTCCGCTGTTCGAGGAGCTCTACCTGACCGTGGGTCTCGAGAAGGCCCGCGGCGGCAAGAGCATGATGGTGGGCGGCGGTCCGGTGTTCGTCACGATGCACGGATTCGCCTACCAGCGCGGGGACTGGCAAATGCTCTTCCCGGACGGCGACAACACGGAGATCAGGAAGCCGACCGAGGACGAGCTGGAGGCCGCCGAACGCGCCATGGCCGAGCGGCGCAAGGACTCCCCCGCGGAGAACCTGGAGATGGCGGAGCACGACCTGAAGCTGTTCCGGAATGCGCTCGGCGACGAGGACAGCCGCGCCTTCGACGCCTGGGCGGCCTCGGCGAAGCTCGGCGAGTCGCTGGCGCAGCGGGTGACGATGCCCGAGAGCAGGAACCCGACCTTCATCGCCTTCAATCGCACCCAGTGGAACGACGGCGTGCTCAGGAAGTGGAGGGAGGAGACGATGCCGCGCCTGGTCCGGATCACCGGCGAATGGCGCGAAGTCGATCCCGCCGCGGCGTCAGACGAGACCCTGCTCAAGGGCATCCATGACCTGGGCATCGCGGAGGGCGACTACTGGTCGAACGACACCGGCCACACCTTCGGCGTCGCCAAGTCGACCGACGACCAGCTCCAGTGCTTCCTGCGCGAGACGCTGCCCGACCACAACTTCACGAGCGGCCAGTTCCTGAGCGGCTTCAAGTCGAAGACGATGGAAGCGAACGACGCGATCTACGAGGTCGCCAGGCGCATCCGGGCCGACGAGTCGCTCTGGGAACTGGTGATGGTGACCCCGGCCTCACGGCTCATGGCCGCGCTCGAGGAGCACCCGGCGAGCGGCCCGACGCTCGAGGCGATCGACGACTACCTCCGGACCTTCGGGCACCAGGGCTACACGCTCGACTTCGTCGAACCGCCGCAGAGCGAGGATCCGACCGCGTTCTTCGCGACGCTGAAGACGATGGTCGCCAACCGCGACTACAGCCCCGAGCAGCACGACATCGACGCGCGCCGCAAGAAGGAAACGGCGCTTGCCGAAATCGAAGAGCTGCTCGACGGCCTCGAGTACTGGCAGTTCCGCTTCCGTCTGTGGTTCACCTACCTCTTCTACCCGATCCGCGAGGAGACGATGTTCTACCTAGGCAGCGCCTGGCCCGTGCTGCGCCCGCTGGCGGCGGAGCTGGGGCGGCGCCTGGTCGAGGCCGGTACATTCACGCGGCCGGACGACATCTACTTCTGCGTCACGGACGAGATCCACGAGGCGATCGAGGCCCGCGCGCGCGGCGAGGCGAGGCCCGATCTCGCAGCGCTCGCCGCCGAACGCCGCGAGCTTCGGGAAGCGCGCAAGCGTCTCCACCCGCCGGGCACCGTGCCGCCGGAGGCGAGCGAGCATCCGTCGATCGCCTTCAAGGAGACCCAGGCCCGGAATGATCCGAACAGCCCCACGCTGCGCGGCGTCCCCGTGAGTCCCGGCACCGTCACCGCGCCCGCGAGCCTGATCAAGTCGCCGCCGGAGTTCGACCGGATGCGGTCCGGCTCCATTCTCGTCTGCCCGATGACGAACCCCGCCTGGACGCCGCTGTTCGCCCACGCCTCGGGTCTCGTGACCGACATCGGCGGCATCCTCGGCCACGGCTCGATCGTCGCCCGCGAATACGGCATTCCCGCGGTCGTCGGCACGGGCACGATCACTCAGCGCGTGACGCCGGGGCAGGAGATCAGCGTCGACGGCGACGCGGGAGTCGTGACGCTTCACGACTGAACCACTGGGTGCGCCGGCCTTCTGGCCGGCATCAGGCGCGCTGCCGCGAAGCGGCGTGCGCGAGTTTCGGCAGCAACGCCACAACGCGGAGCCGGCCTCCGGCCGGCGCGCTACCTGGGCCGCCTCCGGCGGCAGCCGGCCAGAAGGCCGGCGCACCGACGACCCAGAGATACGCTTTGCCCAGGATGAAACGTCCTGCCACCGTCGCAACGCTCTTCCTGCTGTGCTCGACTAGCGTCAGCGCGCAGCCCGCGCCCGAGACCTTCGGCGAGACGATCGACGTCCGCGTCGTCAACGTCGACGTCTGGGTCACCGACCGCGACGGCAATCCGGTGACGGGCCTGACGGCCGGCGACTTCGAGGTGCGGGAGGACGGCCGCCCGGTGGAGCTGTCGAACTTCTTCGAGTTCACGGACGGCCTGGACGCGACCGCGCGGGACCGGGCGGCATCCTCTTTCCGGGACCGCCAACCCCGGCAGACCGACCTGGACCGGTTCGTCCCGGCCGAGCCGCCGCCGCCGGAGCACCGGCTGAGCCTGATGGTCTACATCGACAACAACAACTTGACGCCGACGGACCGCAACCGGCTGCTGCCCTTCCTGCGCAACTTCCTCAGCGCTCAGCTCAGCCCGTACGACCGCGCGATGCTCGCCGTCTACGATTCGGGCAGATACGAAGTCGCGCTCCCGTTCACCACCGAGGCCTGGCGCGTCGCGGAGGCGACCCACCAGGTCGCGAGGGTCGTCGGCAGCCGCGACCGCATCGAGTCGCAGCGTCTCGACATCCTGCGCGAGCTCGACGACGACTGGGTCGAGGCGCGCATCAACGCGGTGATGGAGCTCATTCGCGACTTCGCCGCAATGATCAGGAACGAGGTCGACGGCTCGATCGTGAACCTGGAGAACGCGATCCGGACGATGGCGGGCCTGCCGGGGCGCAAGGCCATTCTGTACATCAGCAACGGGCTGCCCATGCGGCCGGCGGAGGATCTGTTCCGGGCGCTCGAGGAGAGGTTCCAGGATCGGCGCGGGCGGTGGCGCGGCACCCCCCGGGGGCCCTTCCCCGACGCAAGGCTCGGCAGCACACCAAGGAGCATCGACACGGAGGCCGCCTCCCTCGAGGCCTACCAGTACGACCTGTCACGGCGATTCGACGAGCTCGCCTCGCTCGCCAACGCGAACGGCGTGACCTTCCACAGCGTCGCCGCCGCCGGCGCGCGCGTCAGCGGCATGAACGCCGCGGACCTCCGCTTCTCCACCAGCATCGAGTTCACCCGCGCCAACAACCTCGAGGAGCCGCTGCTCCGCCTGGCCGACCGCACCGGCGGCCGGGCGATCGTCAACACGCGGAACTTCGCGGGCGGCTTCGACCGCATCGCGAGCGACCTTCAGAACCGTTACTCGCTCGGCTACTCGGCGACGCACATCGAGCGGGGAAGC
The DNA here is from genome assembly GCA_009845425.1 of Holophagales bacterium. Classification (GTDB taxonomy): domain Bacteria; phylum Acidobacteriota; class Thermoanaerobaculia; order Multivoradales; family Multivoraceae; genus Multivorans. Next base: position 260,689 of record VXZQ01000009.1, on the reverse strand, counting down.
ACCCACCGGATCGAGGTCGAACTGACCGATGAGGCAAAGCGGCGCCACCGCGGACGCCTGTCGATCCGCCACCGCGACAGCTACATCGACAAGTCGGTCTCGGCCGAGATGGCGGACCTGACGCTGGCGGCTCTTTCGATGGAAGAGGCCGCCAACCCGATGGCGGTCCGGATCGCGCCGGTCCGCGGCGCGGGCAGCGAGGCCGAACTCGAGAGCGGCGACATCCAGTCGAGGATGCTGGTCGCGATCCCGATCGGCCCGCTGACCCTGGCCCCGGTCGCCGACGGTCACGAGGCGAGGGTCCGCCTGTGGGTCCAGGTGATCGACGGGGAGGGGCGCGTTTCCGAGGTGACGGAGCATCCCGTTCCCGTCCTGGTGAAGGAGGGCGAGATCGAGGACGCCCGGGAACTTTCGTGGCCGTTCGCGGTCGACGTGGTGACCGCGCCCGGGCCGCATCGCGTCGCGGTCGGCGTGCGCGACGATCTCGCCGCCACGACCTCCGTCGTCACCTTCGACCTGGACGCCGGCAACGCCCCGGCTGCGGTCGATGCCCCCGCCGTGGTCACCGAAGCGCCGCCCCCGTCCGACACGCCCGAGTGGTGGCTAGCCGAGGCGGCGACCCACTACCAGCGCTCCGAACTCGAAGCGATGGCCGACGCCGCCCGCCGGGCGCTGGAGTTGACGGACGACATCCGTTTACGAACGCGGGCCTGGAATGCCCTCGGCGTGGCGCTCTTCGACAAACCCGATCGCACGGAGCAGGACGTGGTCGAGGCCGAGGAGGCGTTCCGCCGCGTGATCGCCGTCATGGACGACGAGGCGTCCCAGGCGCCGCGGTACAGCCTTGCCAGGCTGCTGGCCGACTCGGGCAGGCCCGATGAGGGCGTCGCCGAGGCCAGAAGCATCCTGGCAATCTCGCCGGAAGGGCCGATCCCCGACCGGGCGAGGATCCTGGTCTGCCACTCCCGGGGCGCGGCAGACGCCGTCGCCAACCCGGACCGCAGGCCGGGCGAGATGATCTACCAGGTCGCCCACGAGTACACCGACGAAGCGATACAAGCCGGCGTCGAGGGCGTCGTCGGCCTCGGCGTCACCATCGACGAGGAAGGTTGCGTCGTCGGTGTCGAGGTGCTCGAACGGTTGCCCCACGGCCTGACCGAGAACGCCGTCGCGGCGATGAGACGGGCCGTCTTCCGGCCGGCGATGGAGAACGGTGAACCCGTGGGGGCTACGTACAGGACCGCGGTGCGCTTCGCCCTAGATGCCGAGGAGCGCTAGGAAGCGCTGCTTCTGCTCCTCGCTCATCGCCTCGAAGTCCGGGACGGCCATGTCGGTCGTGGGCAGGTCCGCGAACTCGGGTGAGGACGTCTGAAGGCTCGCGGCGATGTTGTGCAGGCCGCCGCCCTCCTCCATGCCCTTGCCCAGCGCCATGCCGACTTCGCGGGGCCACACATGCTTGGGACCGCCGCCCAGCCCGAGAGGATTCGCCCGCCCCACGTACTCCTCGATCTGCTGGAACATGACCTTCTCCTGAGCCGACCGCCGCATCTGACCCTCGCGGCCGTACTTGGTGCGCGACTGGTTGCAGATCGACGCCCAGGGCATCACGATGTGGAAGCCGGGCAGCGCCTTGCATTCGTCGGGGGCGCCGTCGCCGCCGGTGATCCGGCCGTCCTTGACCATGAGGTAGTACGCGGACCTCTCGCGTCCGCCCTCGAGCAGCCGCGCCGGCGGGTGGGTGTAGATCTCGGTGAATCCCCACGCGGTGTCCGCCGGTAGATCGCCGTCTTCGAGCATCTGCACGCCGTACTCGGCGCACGCCTCGCACCACGCCTTCGAGCCGAACTCTCCGACCGGTTCCAGTTCGGCTACGTTGATATCGGCCACTCTCGTTCTCCCGTGTCTGCTCGGTCAACTGCGATGTGTCGGCCGGCGAGGACGCCAGCGCACCTGGTCAAACTTGGAACAATGTAACATCTTTAGAACAGCCACCAGGACACGCGTATCATCTCAGGCATCATGCGCGAACCCATGACGAACGCCGAAACCAAGAGCCTCAAGGCCGATGAACCGATGAGCCGGCGCGAGGCGAACGTGGCGGCGCGCCGGCAGCGCATTCTCGAGTCGGCCCGCACCCTGCTGAAGGAATCGGGTCCCGAAGGACTCTCGATGCGTAAACTGGCCCGGGGCGCGGGGTTGAGCGTCACCACGCTGTACAACCTGCTCGGCTCCCGCGAGGAGATCCTCCAGGCGCTGATCCGCGATTCCGTGCAGCGTCTCGATGAGCCGGCGCCCGACGCCCGCACCGCCCGCGATCCGTTGCGGCGCGCGGCGAGGGCCATGGAGGGCCTGCTCAGCTACATGATCGACAACGGCGACCTGCTGCGGCCGCTCATCGTGGCCGACTTCAGCACCGGCCACTGGGCACGGCTGGTCCAGCAGGACGAGGGCAAGCGCCTCAGCTCGCTCAAGGCATTGATTCACGCGGCGGTTGGCGACGCTCTCGCCAGCGGTCAACTGCAGACTTCGGTCGGTCAGCCGTTCCTGGAGACACAGCTCTACGTCGGCTGGGAACTCGCCCTCGACCAGTGGGCCTTCGGCATCCTCGACGACGAGGTCTACCGGCTGAAGAGCCTGTGCGGCTTCTACGTCGGCCTGCTCGCCTTTGCCGCTCCCGACACTCGCCCCCGCATCGAGAAGGAACTACGGCGCCTCGAACGCAAGTTCCCCTCGGTCGAAGCGCGCCCCAAGCGCACCGGGTAGCGGTTCCCCCGCGAGCGCAGCTTGGAAACCCGCCTCGACGTCGTAGGCCTGGGCCTCGCCATCGTCGATGTCGTGCTGCGGGTCGACCGGATGCCGAAGTGGGAGGATCCGAGGGGACTCCTCGACTTCACAGTCGCCGATGGCGGGCCGGCGGGCACTGCCTGCTTCGTCGCCTCGACGTTCGGGCTTCGCACCGGCTTCGTGGACACCGTGGGCGACGACGATCTCGGCGAGCACCGGCGGCGGTCACTGGGGCGGGCCGGCGTAGATACAAGCCGCCTCGTACCCCGGGAGGGTCCGGAAGACCACGTGGTCGTCGTCTACGTGGACGCCGCGACCGGCGAACGCGTGTTCTCGTTCCGGCGTGGCTTCCTCTCCCGGCCCCTCACCGTCGACGACCTCGACCGCCCGTACATCGAGTCGGCTCGGATTCTCCACCTCGACGGCAGCCATGGCGCCGCGGCGCTCGCCGCGGCCCGCTGGATGAAGGAGTCGGGGGGCACGGTCGTCCTCGACGCGGCCGCCACCAGCCACAAGGTCCTCGAACCGGCCCGGGCTCTCGTAGCCGAGACCGACGTCCTGATCTGCGGCTCGGGCTTCGCGCCGAACCTCACGGGCGAGAAAGACGTGTGGCGGGCTGGCCGCGCGGCCCTCGACCTTGGACCGCGGGTCGTGGTGCAGACCGAGGGGCCGCGGGGCAGCTACACGGTGTCCCGCGACGCGGAGTTCCACACGCCCGCGTTCGAGGTCGACGTCGTCGACACGACGGGCGCCGGCGACACCTTTCACGGCGCCTACCTGGTGGGGCTCGCCAGGGGCTGGAGTCTCGAGCGCTGCGCTGCGTTCTCGTCGGCCGTCGCGGCCCTGCACTGCACCGTGCTGGGGAACCGCAAGGGCATTCCGTCGATGGACCAGGCCGAGGCCCTGATGGCCGCGCAGCCGGCCAGGAAACAAACGGCCATGGCCTCCACTTCGTAGCGGCTCGGGAGAGGAAAGAGCATGGGACGCATCGGAATCACCTTCAACTACTGGGGCAACGAGTGGATGGAGGACATCGAGGAGTACGAGCGCAGGATGGCCCGCGCCGCGGCGATCGGCTTCGACCTCATGTCCTTCTCGCAGGACGTGCTCTTCCTGTACACGCCGGAGCAGAAGAAGCGCTTCGTCGCCTCGGCGGCGGAACACGGAGTCAGGATCAATTACATGGCGGGGCTCGGCCCGAAGCAGGACATCAACTCCGACTCGGAAGAGGACCGCGGCCGCGGCATCGCGCACCTGCGCGCCCTCGCCGAGAAGGCGAGCGAGATGCAGCAGATGGCGGGGGGGGGCGGCGGCGCCGACGTCGGCGGAGCGATCACCGGCGTCATGCGACAGGGCCTCGACGGCCGCGACAAGGAGCGTTGCTGGGCGCACGCCGTCGCCGCCATGCGGGAGGCGATGAAGACCGCCGAGGACCTCGACGTGACCTTTCACATCGAGGTCCTGAACCGCTTCGAGCACTTCCTCGTCAACACCTGCGACGAGGCGCTCCGCTTCCTCGACGAAGTCGGCAGCCCGAACCTGAAGATGATGCTCGACACGTACCACATGAACATCGAGGAGGACTCGCTGGGAGACGCGATCGTTCGCGCCGGCGACCAGCTCGGCACCTTCCACATCGGCGAGAACAACCGCCGGCCGCCCGGCCAGGGTCACATCCCCTGGGACGAGGTGGTCGCCGCGCTGCACGAGATCGACTACGACCGCGACACCGTGATGGAACCGATCGTCCACATGGGCGGCGGCGTCGGCAACCTGCTCGCGGTGTGGCGCGACATGACGCGCGACCGCGACCTCGACGAAGCGGCGCGCGAGGGGCTCGAGTTCTACCGCGGCAAACTGGCGGCGACCGGAAGCGGCGCCGCAGGAGGCGGCGCGTGACAGGCGAATCGACCCTGGCCGCGACGGCACAACGGATGGTCGCCCCCGGCAAGGGCATCTTCGCGGCCGACGTGCCGCTCAAGGGCCTCGTGCGGGGCTGGTGGGGCGAGTCGACCCACGCGCGAACCGAGGACGCGGCGGCCGACTTCCAGGAGATGATCTGCCGCACCCCCGGGCTCGGCGAGCACCTGTCCAGCATCATCGTCTTCCCCGATGTGCTCGATCGGCGGGCCGGCGACGGCACGCCGCTGGTCGAACTCATCGCCGAGCGCGGGCTGCTTCTCGGCATCACGCCGACCACCGGCTGGCAGTTCCTCGGAGGCTCCGAGCACGAGTACGTGCCCCGCGGTCTCGACGGTCTGGCGAAGCGGCTCGAAGGCTGGCGCGAACGCGGCGTGGCGTTCATCAAATGGCGCGTGGCCGCGCGCGTGCGGCCCGAGCTTCCCACCGAGCGTGCGCTGGTCTCCAACGCCCGCAGCGTCGCGGAGGTCGCGGCGCTCGCGCACCAGTTCGACCTCGTGCCGATCGTCGAGCCCGAGGTCGAGATGAAGGGCGACCACCCGATCGAACGCCAGTTCGAGATCACCGAGCGCTTCCTGCACCGCACCTTCGAAGCCCTGTACGAGCACGGCGTCGCGCCCGAGGAGATCGTCCTGAAAACGAACATGGTCGTATCGGGGAGCGAGTGCGCCAAACAGGCCGGCGTCGACACCGTGGCGCGGGAGACGCTGCGCTGCCTGCGCCGGGTCGTACCGCCCGCCCTGCCCGGGATCGGGTTCCTGTCCGGCGGCCAGTCGGACCTGGACGCGACCGCCCACCTCGATGCGATGAACCGGCTCGACCCGCAGCCCTGGGCGCTCAGCTTTTCGTTCGGCCGCGCCATCGGGCGCGCCCCGGTCGAGGCCTGGGACGGCAGGACGGACGAGTCGAGCGGACAGACGGCGCTCCGCCACCGCGCGCGCATGAACGGACTGGCCACTCTGGGCGAGTGGTCCGTGGATCAGGAGAACAGCGACGATGATTGACTTTGCAGGACACCACGTAGTGGACCTCAGCCCGCGCATGGTCGGACGCATCACCCGACTCGACGGCACGGTCGAGGAGGGGAACAAGGACGTCTTCGGGCTTCCGTGGATCCTCGAAGAAGGGCGCGTCCCCTACGACGACACCCTCTACACCCTGATCGGCGGCAAGGAGGGCGACGCCTACTGGCCGCCCGGACGGGTCAGCGGCCACTGCGGCGGATCGCACACCGAGGGCGGCAAGGGCCACATGGACCACTGGGAGGGTCTGCCGGACGGCATCCTCGGCCTGTGGGAGATGCCCCTCGACACGTTCTTCGGCCCGGCGGCGGTCTGCTACCTCGACCAGCTCGAACCCGTCGAGCAGGAGAACGACGAAGGCGAACTCGTCAAGGTGGGCCAACCGATCCTCCCCGAGCACCTCTCCAACGTCCGCAGGGGCGACATCGTCATCCTCGGCAGCCCGTTCCGCGACAATGAGCAGCCGACCCTGCCGGCGGAAACGAGCAAGTGGCTCGCCGACACGGGAATCAAACTGCTGGCCGTCGGCTACCCCGGCGTTCGCTTCGAGTCGGACTTCCAGGCGCCGCAGCCCCGGAACTCGCCGACGCACCGGAACATGCTGGGCAACAACATCCCGGTCTGCTACCCCCTCGTGAACATCGAGAAGCTGAAGAAGGACCGCGCCTTCTACATCGGCATGCCGCTCAACGTGGAACGGCTGGAAGCGACCTGGGTCCGGGCGATCGCGGTCGAGGAGCTCTGACACTGGGTGCGCTACACGTACCCCTCTCGCGCAAACCGCGTCCACGGCTCCCGCTCACCGATCCCGTACCCACTAAGCAACGCCTTCTTCAGCCACTCCCGGAACTCCGGAAACCCGTCGAGCGGCCCGACACCATCGAGCGCCTCGAGCCAGGGGCCCGGGTCGTACTCCACCTGGCAGTGACGGAAGACACCGTCCTCGATCAACCCGTAGCAGGCGACCCGCCGGCCGCAGCGCGGCTGGCCGACGCTGCCGGGGTTGATGAACTCCTGGCCGTCGATCGTCCGGCGGAACTGGATGTGCGAGTGGCCGAAGAGCACCAGGGGGCAGTCCGTGCCGCCCGCCAGCGCGGCCAACCGATCGTCCGCCGTGTCCGGAAGCGCCTGCCGCGGCTCGTCGGGCAGCACGCCGTGGTGCAGAAAGACACGCTGGTCGCCGACCTCGTACTCCCCCTCCGGCTGAAGGCTTCGGAGCAGTTTCCAGCCCGACGCCTCCAGCGTGCCGAGGATCCACCGCGTGTAGGCACGCCACGGAGCCGGCCAGACGTCGAACCGTTCCGGCTCCCGCATCTCGACATCGTGGTTGCCCTCGATCAACACCCCGTCGAGGCCCGCGAGCAGAGCCATCGTCTCGTTCGGCTGCGGGCCTGAAAGCACGGTGTCGCCGAGGAAGATCGTCGCGTCGACGTCGGGCTCCGCCGCGAGCACGGCGGAGAGCGCCTCGGCGTTCCCGTGGACGTCGGCGATGACGAGAATCTTCACTCGGCGGCGCAGCGAAAGCCCATGTGTCCCGCCGCGCTGTCGGGCGTGTTGTGGGTGCGGGCCGACAGGCGGTAACGACTGCAGTAGGAGACGTGGCAGAGGTACGACCCGCCGCGGGTGACGCGCGCCGTGCCGCTGGCGGGACCTCGCGGATTGCGACTGCCCGGCGCGGCGGGACCGGGGCTCCACCAGTCGGCACACCAGTCCCAGACGTTGCCGCAGACGTTGTAGAGGCCGAAGCCGTTGGGCTCGAAGGCATCGACCGGGCAGGTGCCGCGATAGCCGTCGAGCCCGAGATCGCGATCGGGAAAGCTGCCCTGCCAGACGTTGCAGCGATGCTCGCCATCGGGCTCGAGTTCGTCGCCCCAGGGCTGCGCCGTCTGCTCCACCCCTCCCCGCGCCGCGAACTCCCACTCCGCCTCGGTCGGGAGCCGGCATCCCGCCCACGCACAGTAGGCCACGGCGTCGTGATGCGACACCTGGACGACGGGATGGTCCTGGCGCCGGGCGATCGACGATCCCGGTCCCTCGGGATGACGCCAGTCGGCGCCGCTGATCTTGCACCACCAGCGGGCTTCCGGCAGACGGTCCTCGATCGCCGTGCGCCGGAGCCTGCGCGACAGGCGACCCTCGAAGACGAAGGACCAGCCCAGCCGCTCGCTGTCGGTCCGGTAGCCGGTGGCGTCGACGAAGGCGGCGAAGTCGGCGTTGGAGACGGCGCAGGCATCGATGCGGAACGGATCGACGAAGATCTCGCGGACCGGGGTCTCGCCGTCGCCCGGTATGGCGTCGGCCGAGTCGGTGCCCATGAGGAACCGGCCGCCGTCGAGACGGACCATGTTGCGGCCGTTGGCTCCCGAGGCCGCGGCCGGCACCGCGGCAGCCGGCGCCGCGCCGCCGGCCGGCCGATCGGGATCACGCGAGGGAGCGCAGCAGGTCATGGCGCCCGCACGATTCGGAGCTCCCTCAACCAGCGTAGAGGCGCTCGGCGACGGCGGTCAGCTCCCTGACGATGCCGGAGTTGCCGGTGTCGTCGATCACGTTGTGGAACTCTCCCGGATCGGCCTCGAGGTCGTACAGCTCCGACCGCGCCCAGCTCAGGTAGTTGAGCTTCCACTTGCCGGTGCGCACCATCAGGATGGGCGGCTTGCCGACGTAGCGGTCGTCCACCGTGAAGCTGCGATGGCAGAAGTAGTACTCCGAGTAGGCGTGCTCGCGCGGCGTGTACGCCCCGCCCTGGACCAGGGGCGCGAAGCTCCGGCCGTCGATCCCGGAGGAGGGACTGCCCAGCCCGCACAGCTCGGTCAGGGTCGGGAGCAGATCGGTGTGCTCGATGAGCTGCGTGCGGGCGGTCCCGGCTTCCATCCGGTCCGGCATGCGCACGATCAGCGGCACGCTGACGCTCTGCTCGTACATGTTGTGCTTGGTCCACGTGCGGTGCGCGCCGGCCATCTCACCGTGGTCCGAGGTGTAGACGACCACCGTGTTCCTGTCGAGCCCCAGCTCGCGCAACGTGTCGAACACCCGCCCGACGTTCGCGTCCATCTGGGAGATGTTGCCGTAGTAGCCGCGGATCGCGTCGCGCAGATCGTCGTCCTTCTGGTCGTACCAGCCGCGCTGCCTGGCGCGAATCAGGTGCCCCTCGAAACCGTCCTGCAGCTCCCGATCGGAACGCTCGGGCAGACTGAGAGTCACTCCGTCGTACATGTCCCAGTACTGCTTCGCCGGCACCAGCGGCGTATGCGGCATGTAGAACGACGACCAGAGGCAGAAGGGGCGGTCCTTGTTCTCGCGCAGGAAGGCGACCGACTCCTCGGCGTAGAAGGTGTCCTGGAAGTACCTCTCCGGCAGGGTCGAGGCGGAGCCGCTGAGGCCGGTCGCGTACCCGCCGTCCGCGGGGTAGGCCGCGTACTGATCGTCCCGAAACGCCTGCTGCTCGGCCCGGGTGAGCCGTTTGTCGTGATCGGCTCGATAGAGCCTGTGGTCGAAGCCGTGCCGCCGGGTCTCGTCGACGAAGTGCATCTTGCCGATCGCGCCGGTGACGTAGCCGTGATCCTTGAAGTAGTGAGCGACCGTGCGGGCTTCGTTGGGCAGCGGGTCTCGCAGGATCCTCGCCCCGTGCCTGCAAGGGTGGAGGCCGGTGATGATCGAGCCGCGGGAGGGGACGCAGACGGGCGCGTTGCAGTAGGCGCGGTCGAAGCGGACGCCGTCGGCGGCGATCTCGTCGATGTGGGGCGTCCGGGCCTCGTTGCTGCCGTAGCAGCCGGCCGCGGCGGTCTGATGTTGATCAGAGCACAGGAACAGCAGATTCGCGCGGTTCGTCTTCGCGAAGCTGAAGGCGGCGCCCAGGGCCGACCCCACCGACGCTGCGGCGACGCTCTTGACTGCCTGTCGTCGTGTGATGATGATGGTCGGAATCCTAACGCAGATGGAGAAACGGGCCATGACGACGCACCGCTTCCGGATCGCCGTTCTCGCTGTCGCGCTGGTAGCGCTGACCTCGCTTCCCCTGCAGGCGGCCGAGCCGCCGAACATCCTCTGGATCATCGTCGACGACATGTCGGCCAATCTCTCCTCCTACGGAGAAACCGTGATCGAGACGCCGCATCTCGATCGCCTGGCGAGCCGTGGAGTGCGATTCACCAACGCGTACGTCACGGCGCCGGTCTGCTCACCCAACCGCTCGGCCTTCATCACCGGGATGTACCAGACCTCCATCGGCGCTCATCACCACAACAGCAGCCAGGGAGAGCTGAAGATCCATCTGCCTCCCGGCATCCGGCCGATCCCCGAGCTGTTCCAGGAAGCCGGCTACTACACCGCGATCACCGGGTGGCCCAACACGGACCGAGCCACCATCGGGAAGACGCACTACAACTTCGAATGGGACCCGGCCATGTACGACGGCCCCGACTGGAGTCAGCGTCGACCCGGCCAGCCCTTCTTCGCGCAGGTCCACCTCCCCGGCGGAAAGCACCGCGGCCGATCGCTCGAGTCGTTCCGGCAGATCGGCGACCGCGTCGAGAAGCTGTTGGGAAGCAGGACAGAACCATCCAGCGTGAAGCTCCCTCCCTACTACCCGAACGATCCGGTCCTGCTGGCGGATTGGGCGGCCTACCTCGACTCGGTGCGGCTAACCGACAAGTTCGTCGGCGACGTCATCGAACGGCTCGAAGACGAGGGCGACCTCGAGGACACGGTCGTTCTCTTCATGACCGACCACGGAATCAGCCATGCCAGGGGGAAGCAGTTTCTCTACGACGAAGGGCTGCACGTGCCCCTGGTCATCGCCGGACCGACGATCGAGCCCGGGCAGGTTCGCGACGACCTCGTGGAGCACATCGACATCGCGGCCCTTTCGCTCGCACTCGCCGGAATCGAGATTCCCGAGCACATGCACTCTCGCGACATCCTCGGCGAGGACTACGAGGAGCGGACAGCGATCTTTGCCGCGCGCGACCGCTGTGACGAGACGGTCGACTACATCCGAGCGCTACGGACGACGCGCTTCAAGTACATCCGCAACTTCCTGCCCAACCGCCCCCATCTGCAACCCAACCTCTACAAGGACGGAAAGAGCATTGTCATCGCGCTGCGGGAGGCTCATGCTGCCGGAACGTTGAACGAGACGCAGCAGCTTCTGTTCGCTCCCACTCGTCCCGCGGAGGAGCTCTATGACCTGTCGGACGACCCGTTCGAAGTCCGGAACCTGGCCGGCGATCCGAAGCACGAGGCGCAACTGAAGAAACTCAGGAAGCGCATGGACGATTGGATCGAGCGCACGAACGACCATGGCGCGGAATCAGAAGCCATGTACGACAGCGAAATGGCCGCGTACTCCAGGCGCGTGAGCGCGAACCCCGAATCCGCGGCCATCCTGAGCCGCAACATCGCCCTGATGAAGCGCTGGGCGGCCGAGGGCAACTAGGAGCTCAGTCGAACAGGCCGCTGGGCGAAGTCTTCGCGCCCGTGAAATCCGGCCCTTCTTCACGCCAGCCGTTGAAGATCTTCTCTCCCATCAGACGGGCGAACCGGGGCTCGTCGGCATAGCGCTCGAACACATCGGGATACCGGGTGTCGCCGCGTCGCTCCTGTGTCGAGAGATGCGGCCGGCAGAAATAGGCTGCGAGATTGATCCGCGCGCCCGGCAACTCCCGTCGCCAACCGCCGTGCCACGAGTTGCCATGCCAGATCGCGGCATCTCCTGGAGTGAGGTCCATGGTCACGGCGCCTCGCGGCACCGTCCACTCGAGGGCGTCCAGTTCTTCCGGATCGAGCTTCTTCGCCATGATCTGCGGAACGGTTTCATGGCCTGCCATCCAGTTCTCGTGGGCCGTGGGTTGGCGCTGCTTCCGATGGCTGCCCGGAAAGAGCACCAGCGCACCCGCTTCCCGGCTGTAAGGCGTCAGAGCGTAGTTGCAGTTGGCGACCAGGGAGGTCTCGGTCATGCCGACTCGAACCCCATCGGCGTGCACCGACAAGGGCATGCCGCCGGGCCCACGAAAGTGACTGCCCATGGAAGACAACACACAACTCTCGCCAAGCAGATACGTGATCATCGCGAGCGGTTTCGGCTCGAGCAGGATCTCGGGGAAGACCGGATCCTCGAAGATCAGGTAGTGCTGATACGCCATGCCGCTGAAGTCGTCGGAGGTGGCCGTGTCGGGATCGATTCTCTTGCCCGTTGTCCTTTCAACGCGCCGCAGGATGGCCGCCTTGGCGCGCTCGATCCGGTCTTCGGACAGCACGCCAGGGAGAACCGTGTACCCCTTGGTCTCGAGCTCGAGCAGGTTCTCGTTGAGACCGAGCTCCGCGATGCTTGCCAGCACCCGCTCGCGCGCCTTGTCGTCTTTACCTGCCATCTGGGGCACTATAGCCCTGTGAGCGAAACGCTTTCGCGACGCGAACTGCTCGGGGGCCTGGGGCTCGGCGCCCTGGCCGCGGCCTGCGCGGGCAGTCGAGAGCCGCGCGCCGCCGGCCCGAACGTCCTGATGATCTCGATCGACGATCTGAACGACTGGATCGGCGTCCTCGACGGTCACCCGCAGACGCTCACGCCGAACATCGACGCGCTCGCCGGGCGCGGCGTCACGTTCCGGCGGGCCTACTGCCAGACGCCCGCCTGCAACCCCTCCCGGGCGAGCCTGATGACCGGCCGGCGCCCGACCACCTCGGGCTGCTACGGCAACGGGGACGTCTGGCGCGACGCCATGCCGCTGGCCGTCACCCTTCCGCAGCACTTCATGCAGCACGGCTATGAAGCGCTCGGCGGCGGCAAGACGTTTCACCAGAGCCAGAACGAGGCCGCGTCGTGGCACTACTACCACAGCTTTCGCGGCTTCCTGTGGCCCCCCGACTACCCCTTGAACCAGCTCGACCGCGGCGGCTTCGACTGGGGCTCCCTCGACATCGACGACGAAGACACGACCGACACCCAGCTCGCCAACTGGGCGGCTGAGTACCTGTCGAGAGACCACTCGGGGCCATTCTTCCTCGCCTGCGGCTTCTATCGCCCGCACCTGCCGTTCTACGCCCCGAGGAAGTACTTCGACAAGTTCCCCGAGGCCGAGGTCGAGCTGCCGCCTTACCTCGCGAACGACCTCGACGACGTGCCGGAGTCCGCGCCCACGGAGCGCGGTCTGGAAGACCACGAGCTGGTGACGGCGACGGGGCAGTGGCGGCGTGCCGTCGCGGCCTATCTGGCGTGCATCAACTTCACCGATGCGAACGTGGGGCGAGTGCTGAAAGCACTCGACGAAGGGCCCCACGCCGAGAACACGGTCATCGTCCTGTGGACCGACCACGGCTGGCAACTCGGCGAGAAGAACCAGTGGCGCAAGTACACGCTCTGGGAGCGCTCCTGCCGCGTGCCGATCATCTTCGCCGGCCCCGGGATCGAGGCGAAGGGAGAATTCTGCGACCGGACCGCCGAGCTGCTCGACATCTACCCCACCCTGGCGGACCTCGCCGGGCTCCCCGGGCGCGAGGACCTCGACGGCGAGAGCCTGCGGCCGCTGCTCGAAGACCCCGAGGCCGAGTGGGATCACCCCGCGATCACCTCCGACGCGCCGGACCGAAGCTCGATCCGCACCGAGCGTTGGCGCTACACCACCTATCCCGACGGCGAAGAGCTCTACGACCACGACGACGACCCGAACGAGTGGCGCAACGTGGCGAGCCTCCCAGAGCACGCCGAGACGAAGCAGCGGCTCCGGGCCATGCTGCCGCGGAACCCTTCGCGCAAGGAGGTGCTGCAGGTCTCCGATCTGCCCGAGGAGGCGCGCCGCCTCACCGAGCTCCTGCCGGGCCGCTCCCACCGGGCCGGCGCGGCGAACGACGTCGGGCTCGATCCGGCCCCGCCCTACTAGCGCGGCAGGACCTGGGTGCGCCGGCGTCCCCGCCGGCACCCGGCGCGAAGCGCCGGCTTCTGGACTCCTGCCGCGCTAGCTGCCGGGAGAAACCCAGATCGGCGACGACCAGGCGCGTTCCTGGATCGTCGCCGGCAGGGAGACGCGCGGCGCGACGCCGGCTTTCACGGCATCCCACGTCGACCAGCGGCACGTCGGGTTCTCCAGGACGCGAACGTAGTAGAACGCGTGATGCCCGGGGTCGAAGTCGGGGTCGCGCCAGGTCGCTCCCAGCTCGGCGTCCCCGGCGTCCTGGCTGATCGCGCAGCTGGACAGGTCGACGGAGGCGCCGTTGTCCGGACATCGGTGGGTCCCGGGATCCGGCTGCAGCCCGTCGGAGCAGGCGACGTCGAAGACCTGCTCGTGCCGGTCGCCGCCCTCGACCCAGCCCTTCACGATCTGGAGGCGCTGGAGCGGGGCGCCGGACGGGTCGCGCAGCGCGCGGACCGCGAACGCCGGACTGCCACCTCGATCGGCGTCGATGTCGCCTCCCATGGCGACGCCGCGCTCGTAGCCCACGGCCGCCATGTCGTCACGGGTGTGGAGGTCATCGGGCAGGCCATGGCCGGCGAACATCCGCACGCGGATGCGCGTGCCCGAGGTGGCGAAGGTCTCCTTCCGACGCAGCGCCGCGTAGACGGCCTCCCGGGTGTTCTCCTCGGCCCAGACACCGGTCAGGCCCGAGTTGCTGTAATAGCGGCGGAAAACCTCACGATACGTCGGCACGCCGTCGACGACGTCGGCCGGGACCGAGCCCCTGCTGACCGGGTCGAAGTCGTGCACGCCGACCTTGCCGGTGTGCTTCTCCTCGTCGAACACGAAACCCGAGTTGTGGGTGTCGCTGGCGCCGACGAACCCCAGTTGATAGGGGTTGAAGCCCTCCTGGCTCTGGAACGCGATGCCGTCCAGCAGTGCCTGGCGGACGTAGCTGCCTCTGGGTCGGCTCTTGGCCCACATGCCGACGCGGAAAGGGAAGATCTCGAAGTCGGCCCACTCGTCGTTGGGCGACAGAAAGGGATGGGTCTCGGAGGTGCCCTTGACCTGCGTGATCTCGACGACCGGCTCGTTGCGCATCCGCTTCGTCGCGTAGTCGGCGTCGAGCGGGCCGCCAGCGAACGTCTCGGTCTGGAACATCCAGCCGTCCGAGCCGTTCGAGTTGTGCGGGATCGCCAGCACCTCGATGCCCTCGTCGCGGAGGCGATCCATCCAGCTCCAGAGGTCCTCGGGATTCGCCGAATCGAGTCGGCTGAACGGTACCTGGGGCGCTCCGCCCCTGAAGATCACGTTCCGGTGCAGGTTGCCGCCGTCCCGCGACGGCGTGTACTCGTAACCGATGAACGTCGTCAGGGTGCCCGGCCGGTAGTGGCGTTCCGCGGCGTCGACGATCTCCCGCCACGCCGTCCGGAGCAGTTCCGGATCATCGTGCCGGGCAACGAACTCCGAGGCGCCCGCCAGGTAGCCTCCCCGCGCCTTGACCGTCGTCGCGTCGACGTAGCGCCTGACCTCGGGATCGTCGGCGAGCGGGTGGCCGGGGTCGGCGAGAGCGCGCAGGACCCCCAGGTACGCCGCGTGGTCCGTCACGGCGTAGAAGTCGAGGGGCCGGTCGAGCTGGATCTCGTTTCCCGACGGATGCCTGATCGCCCCTCCGGCAGCGAAACGGTACGCGTCGTCGGGCGTCGTCCGCGTGGCGAACGAGAAGGCATCGAACGAGTAGGCGGTGTGCACATGCAGGTCGCCGAAGAACGCCGAGCGCTCCTCCCCTGCGGCAGGCGAGAGCGGCGCGACCGCCGGGACGATCCCCAGGATCGCCGGCAGAAGGAGTCGGGGTGATCGCATGGTGGGCTCCGATTCAGATTGTCTCGCGCACTAAAGGCCTACGAGGAGTCAGGAAGGTTGCCGCGAGACCCGGACTCGCTCACCTCGTATCGTGATCACCGCTCGCGCCTCCAACTCCCGCCGATGGCGCGCCAACAGCTCATTCATCAACGCGATTCGGCGCTCCGCGGGGACATCGGGAAGCCGCACCAGGCCCGCATGGGCTGCCGCTTGTCCGAAGATGAGTTCGCCGAAATCGGTGTCTATTGTGACCAGGATTCGGTCGTCCTCGGCCGCCCGATGGAGTAGCGCTCTGTCGCCCGGATCGGGGCCGAGTTCGAGCGATTCAACGGCATCGTGTCCGTGTTCACGTAGCCACTCGGCCAGCCGCCGGCCGGCGCATCGGTCTACTAGGAACCGCACTACTTCGCGACCGACACCGCGGACAGTGTGTCTCGCGCGATGACTGCGTGGGCATAGGCCGTGCAAGCCCGAATGTCGTCTGCTTCCAGCTCCGGATAGTCATCCAGGATGGCCTCGGGAGTCACGCCTTGGGCCAGAAGACTGAGGATCAGCTCCACGGAGATCCGCATGTCACGGATGATTGGCTTGCCGCCGAACACATCCGGACGCGCCGTAATTCGAGCGAGTAACTCTGTGTTCGTCGTGGACATCGTCTTCAAGCTCTCAGGTTCTGAGTCTACTCCGCAACCGGCCTTGCAATCCGCGCCCGCCCGCACACGCCGCCCGGACGACCACGACCGGTAGCGGCCACTGACTCACTCCTCCACGATTCTCGTCGTGAAGTCGTAGAACCGGGGGTTGTCCGGGACGGACGTGTCGGCGAACCAGATCTCATCCACTCCTGGAGGGCACCCTTCAGGATAGGCCTCTTGGATTCCTTCGAGCATCTTGCCCTCGTTCATGAGGGCGATATCGTCGTTCTCGATCAACAAAACAGTCGTATAGGAAGGCCCTTTGTACTTGCTTAGCTTCTTCGCCTTCCTATCCACGAGCGCCCTGATACGCGTCGACAAACTGTCGTCTTTCGGCTCGAACCGGAGGAAACCGGTACTACGAGGTACCGGTCCTTTCCGGATGTGCATAACGATGGGGACCTCAGTGGAAGCCGATGTTGGCAAAGAGACCGTATGGATCCCGTCTTGGAGAAGCGGCGCTTCTTCCTCTATCCACTTCTTGAGAGAGGCGCGTGCGCGGCTCCAGTCCATTCCTTTCCCGATAGCGTCAAACTCCAAAGCGACTATGAACCCACAACCAACGTGTTCCTCGATCAACGGCTCGAGGCCACCTATGACGCGTAGGAACGAAGCATCACGCTCCCGCTGGTCGGCCACGCTGTCTATGCTCGTGTGCTCGATTGCGAAGTCGCCAGCAACTGCATCGATCTCAGGTGCGGTTCGGTTTGCTTTGTCCGGCCACCTATCCACAACTAACCCTGGATTGCCCCGGCAACGACCAAGGTATCGGACGAAGCTAGCTACTGTGGCGCACTCATCCATCCCGTAGGCACCTCTGCCACTGCGATTCTCCAGCTAGGTGGCTGCGGGCGTAGCTCCCGTTCCAGCGACCTCCGGATGTCACTCGTAGTCTGCCTGGTTCAACGACACGGAGATCATCTCCTCGTCGTTTCTGATGTAAACGTGCTTGTTGGCGTAGGCCGGGTGAACCCAGCTCACGTAGCGCAGTTCCCGCCGGTTGCCGGGTCTCGACGTGGGGGTGATGAGCTGCGTCCGGCTGATCTCTTCGTAGCCGGAGGGACTCAGTCTGGCGATGATCAGATCGCCGCGGTCGTTGTTGATGAAGACACGCTCGCCGTTCTGGACGAGGAACCCGGAGACCCAGCGCCGTCGTTCTCCGGTCGCTTCCTGCGTTTCCCAGAGACGCTCGCCGGTCTCGGCGTTCAGGCCACGCAACTGGCCGTAGCTGCAGATGCCGTAGATGGTCCCGCCCTCGATGATCGGCGTCGCCAGCACCGCGTGCAGCCCGTCGGTCTGAATCTCGCTGTTGCTCGAGCCCTTCCAGGCGACGGTGGCCCCGGGCCGGTCCTGGTTGAGCGTCAGCATCAGGGGGCCGTCGTAGAACGTCGTGAAGAACAGTTGCGATCCGACCTGCACCGGCGTCGCGACGGTCATCGCGCCGCCGACCGTGTAGGGCTGCCGCCAGTAGAACTCGCCGTTCTCCGGATCGAGTGAGACGACTTCTTCCGGGTTCCAGACGATGAGCTGACGCGCGCCGCCGGCCTCGATGATGATCGGCTGTGCGACGCCCAGGTCCGCTTCGCTGTCCAGCGCGCGCCAGAGTTCCTCACCCGTCATCTTGTCGAACGCCACGACCCGCGCGTTCTCCGGGCCGCCGACGAAGCAGATGAGCCGCGGGCCATCGACCAGCGGCGCGCTGGCGAAGCCCCAGTCGAAGCCCCACTGCAACCGGTCGACGCCGTAGTCCTCGGCGTAGCGCTTTCGCCAAAGGAGGGCGCCGGTCTCTACGTCGAAGGCCGACAGGACGCCCGTGCGCCCCAGGGTGTAGACGCGGTCTCCATCGACCGTCGGCGTCGCGCCGGGGCCTGTTTCCCATTGGATCCCGGCGTAGTCGGCCTCCCATGCTTGACTCCACAGGATGCGACCGGTCGCCTCATCGAGCGCGAGCGCCCGCTCGGTTCCGCGCATGCCGTGCGTGGCTTCGAAATCGGTGATGAAGACGCGGCCGTCGGCCACGGCGGGGCCCGCGAACCCTGCCTTGATCGGGGTCCGCCAGAGCGCCTTCAGGCCCTCGGCGGGGAACTTCTCGAGGATTCCCGTCTCGTGCCAGACGCCGAGGCGGCCCTTGCCTCGAAACTCCGGCCAGTCGTCTGCACGCAGCTCCGTCGCACCCACGAGGATGGATGCGACGCACACGAGAGGCACCATGAATCTGCTCGTCATGTGGAGCCCCCTACCTGTTCGCCAACTCGTCATAGATCGCTTCGATGTTCGCTCTCGCGTGTTCCATGCCGTAGTCCCTGTAGCGCTCGGGCAACTCGAGCGCCGACGCCGCTTCCTCGACGCTCAGGCCGGCTCGAAAGGCCCTCTCCGCGGCCGCCAGAAAGTCGCGATTGAAGTCGGCGTACTCCTTGAGGTCTTCCCACGTCATGAACCCCGTCCAGGGGCGGTTCGCCCCGGTTTCCCGGCGACCCCGTCCGGCGTACGTCACGGGTGGCTCGCCGTGGCCGGTGACGACAAGCCTCACGTCCTGGATCCCGGCAACCGCCTTCGCCAGCGTGTCGGGAAAGGCCACGCCGCTCCCGCCGTTCCGCGTGTCGATGACCGGCGTCGCTTTCGAGGGGAACAGCCCTCCCATGTACGCCACCCCCTTGGCGGGGAAAACGACGATGACGTCGCCATCGGTGTGGGCCGGGCCGAAGTGGTAAAGCTCGATGCGATCGATGTCCTCGAGCAGCGAGAACCGGTCGGTGAACGTCTTCGTGGGCAACCCCGCCGCGTCCGCACTCGAGTAGAGGTCCATCCGAGCCATGTTCGCCCTGGTGTTCTCGTGCGCCACGATCAAGGCGGCGGCCCCGAACTCGCCGTTGCTGCCGGCATGATCGGGATGCGCGTGGGTGTTGATGATCGTCGTCACCGGGAGATCGGTCACCCCATCGAGAGCTTCCCGCACCGGCTGGCCCCACCCCGGTGGCTTCGTGTCGATCAACACGACGCCGCCGTTGATCTCGTCGATGAGCGCCAGCGAGTTGGCGCCGCCGCCCGAGAGGTGGTAGAGCGTGTCCATCACGCTCAAGGTGTCGATCCGGACCGTCTTCGGTTCCTGCGTCTGGCCGTTCGCTGGCAGGGCCGCGAGCGACACCAGCGACAGAGCCACGAGCCTCACCCACCGCCTGGTGGTATGCATGTCCTTGAGTTGTACCACGGCAAAGTGCGAGAGCTACGTTGCGGTTGCCCCGATGCGGCAGAATCAGACTGAAGTCCGCAACAGGGAGGCGAGAACATGAAGGCCACGAATCTGAGGCTCGGCATCGCATGCATACTGCTGATCGGTTTGACTGGAGCTTGCGCGGCCGCTCCAGAAGGCGAGACGGAGCCGGCGCCCGAACCCGCCCCGAGCTACTCGCCCGAATCGCGCGACCTGGCCCAGGCGGACATCGAGCGCCTGATGGAGGAACTCTCCAACTGGGGCCGCTGGGGCGACGACGACCAGCTCGGCGCGGCCAACCTGATCACGCGGGAGAAGC
Organism: Holophagales bacterium; assembly: GCA_009845425.1. Taxonomy (GTDB): domain Bacteria; phylum Acidobacteriota; class Thermoanaerobaculia; order Multivoradales; family Multivoraceae; genus Multivorans. The sequence goes on along the minus strand of VXZQ01000009.1, from coordinate 240,989 downwards.
GCCTGGAAGCGCTGGCCCTGGCGACGGAGGGCATCTCCGTCTCGCTCGCCCATCCGCTGATCATCGAGGAGGCCGTCGACGTGCCGCTGCCGTTCGAGCGCGCGATTCTGGCTCTTCCCGATCCCGACGAGGAGCCCGCGTTTCGCGGCGGCGTCAGCGATCGCTACGAGATCAGCTACCACGGCTACTCGCACAGCCACATCGACGCCCTGTGTCACATCCTCCACAAGGGGAAGATGTACAACGGCTACTCGCAGGACACGGTCACCGAGGAAGGCTGCACGCGGTCTTCGATCTTCAACCTCCGCGGCGGCATCGTCACGAGGGGCATCGTGTTCGACATTCCCCGCCTGAAGGGCGTGCCGTACCTCGAGCCGGGCACGCCCATCTACACCGAGGATCTCGAGGCCTTCGAGGAGATGGCCGGGCTCCGGGTCCGCCCGGGCGATGCCGTCTTCATCCGCACCGGCCGCTGGGCGCGGCGCGCCGAACTCGGACCCTGGGCGGTGTCGCGGAACGCGGCCGGCCTCCACGCCTCGACGATGCCCTGGGTCCGCTCGCGCGACATCTCGTTCATCGGCTCCGATGCGGCGCTCGATGTCGTTCCGTCGCAGGTGGAGGGCGTCGATCTTCCGGTTCACACCCTCACGATCGTCGCCATGGGCATCGACATCTTCGACAACCAGGACCTGGAGGCCGTCGCCGAAACGGCGGCCGAGCTGGGTCGCTGGGAGTTTCTGCTCGTGGCGGGGCCGCTGGCCGTGGACACCGGAACCGGCTCGCCGATCAACGCACTGGCGATTTTCTGAGTACTACCTGAAGGAGAGACGATGATCGATTTCGAGATTCCGGCAGAAACCAAGGCGGTGCGCGCCAAGGTGCGCGATTTCGTTCAGAACGAGTGCATCCCGGCCGAAGAGGGATGCACTCCGGAGAACTTCGACGAGGTGCTGGCCGGGCTCCGCAAGAAGGCGAGGTCGCAGGGGCTGTGGTGCCCGTTCATTCCGGAGGAACACGGCGGCATGGGTCTGAAGCCGCTGGCCAACGCGCTGGTCCAGATGGAACTCGGCGAGAGCTTCCTCGGAGCGCTCTCCCTCAACACCCAGGGTCCCGACGACGCGACCATGCTGACGCTGCTCGAGAATGGCACCGAGGACCAGAAGGAACGCTTCCTGAAGCCGCTGCTGGCGGGGGAGAAGCGCATCTGCTACTCGATGACCGAGAGGGCCGCCGGCGCCGACGCCACCGGCATGCAGACCTCTGCCGTTCTCGACGGCGACAACTACGTGCTGAACGGTGAGAAGTGGTTCAGCTCCTCCGCGAGCGTCGCCGACGTCGCCCTGGTCATGGCGAAGACCGATCCCGACGTGGCCCGCCACCGGCAGTTCTCGACATTCCTCGTCGAACTGCCGAACCCCGGCTACCGGATCATCCGCGACATCGAGACGATGCAGCCGCACACCGAACTCGGCCTGAAACTCGGAGGCTCGCACTCGGAGATCCGTATCGAGAACCTGATCGTCCCGAAGGAGAACCTGCTCGGCGGCCGCGGCCAGGGCTTCGCGATGGGTCAGCACCGCCTCGCCTACGGGCGGCTGCGCCACGGCATGCACAACGTGGCGAGGGCGCAGCGCGCACTCGACCTCGCCGTCGGGCACGCCGTGAAACGGGTGACCTTCGGCAAGCGGCTCGCTGACCGCCAGGGGGTTCGCTGGATGCTCGCCGACTGCGCCGCCGAGCTCTACAAGGCCCGGCTCATGCTGCTCCACATCGCCTACAAGGCGGAGAACGGCATGGACCTGCGCAACGAGAACGGCATCGCCAAGGTCTTCCTCGCCAACATGGTGCATCAGGTGGTCGACACAGCGCTCCAGCTCCACGGCGCCCTGGGCTACAGCATGGACACGCCGCTGGCCGGCTGGTATCGCGCCGTCCGCGCGCAGCGTCTGGTCGACGGGCCGGACGAGGTCCATCGCTGGCGCACCGGCAAGAACGTCGTGCAGGCGTTCGAGGCGCACGGCACCTGTGCTTCCGCGTGCGGCGGCGATCTGCTTTGAAGCGACTAACGCCAGAGACTGGGTGCGTCTGTCGGTGCGCCGGCCTTCTGGCCGGCATCCGGCGCAGAGCGCCGGCTTCTGGAGTGTCTGCCGCGCTAACGCTCCTCAGCGGCCTTGCATTGTCCTCACTCGCCACGGCCGAGACCGCCGAGTGGTCGCGATTCCGGGGGCCGAACGGCGGCGGCGCCATCGAGGCGGGCGCCCTGCCGGTCGAGGTGGGACCCGACCGCAACCTCCTCTGGCGGACCGAGCTCCCGGCCGGCGACTCGTCGCCGGTCCTGAGCGCGGACCGGATCTTTCTGACGGCCTCGGAAGGCGACGCCCTCTACACCATCGCCCTCGATCGCGAGACGGGCTCGGAAGTCTGGCGGCGCAAGGCTCCGAGGCCGCGGATCGAGACCCTCGACAACCGCAACGGACCGGCGTCGCCGTCCGCCGTCACCGACGGCGAGCGCGTCTGGGTCTTCTTCGGCGACTTCGGTCTTCTCTGCTACTCCGTCGACGGCGAAGAACTCTGGCGCCACCCGCTCGGCCCCTTCGACAACATCTACGGCATGGGCGCCTCGCCGATCCTCGCCGCGGGCAACGTGGTTCTCGTGGTCGACCAGCAGCAGGGCTCCCACGTCCTGGCCGTGAACGCCGGGTCCGGCGAACTGGCATGGCGCACCGAGCGGCCTGCCGCCACAAGCGGCCATTCGACGCCCGTCCTCCACCATCCCGACGGCGGCGAACTCCAGGTCGTCGTGCCGGGTTCGTTCTTTCTCACCAGCTATTCGGCCGAGACGGGCGAGCGGCTCTGGTGGGTGCGCGGTCTCTCGTTCGAGATGAAGTCGACGCCGGCGATCGAGGACGGTGTCCTCTTCATCAACGGCTACGCCATGCCCCTGAACGAAGAAGGCCGTCACGTCCAACTCGAGCCCTTCCCGGACGTCGTCGCCGCGCACGACGGCGACGGGGACGGGATGATCTCCAAGGAGGAGGCGCCGGAGGGCCTGGTTCGCAGCTCCCTCTCCTTCTTCGATCTGGCGAGCGACGGCCGCCTCGACGAAGACGACTGGACGTACTTCCAGGCGGCGCTCGACAGCCGCAACGGAATCCTCGCCGTCGAGCTACCGAAGGCTGGCCTGCGAGGGGATTTCACGGCCAGTCACGTACGGTGGACCTACCACCGCAAGATCCCGCAGCTCCCGTCGCCGATCGTCGACGACGGAGTGCTCCTCATGGTCGACGACGGCGGTATCACGACGACGCTCCATGCGGCGACGGGAAAGCTGATCGAGCAGAGCCGGCTGAAGGGAGCCATCGACAGCTTCTACGCCTCACCGATCGTGGCTGACGACAAGTTCTACCTGCTCTCGAGATCTGGCAAGCTCGTCGTGCTGCCGAGCGACGGCTCTCTGGAGCCGCTAGCCGTCTCCGACCTCGACGACCTGGCCACGGCGACGCCGGCGATCGACGGGACGACAATGTACATCCGAACCCGAAGCGCGCTATGGGCCTTTCAAGCGTCCGGCTGACGAGTCGGCGTCAGGCCGTTAGCCGTCCAGGCGTCATTCGCCAGCAGGGAACCCACTCAGGCTGCCTCGCTGGCGGCCAAGGCGAGTCGCTTGCCCAGGTTGCAACGACGAGGGGCCGGTCCTCGCCGGTCGGCGACGGCCCGGGCAGTTCGCCGCCTTCGCGTAGCGTCGTGGCGATCAACTCCCGCAGCAGATCCTTGGCTTCGGCAAGCGCCTCCTCTGGTCGCACCGTCTGTGGCTCCCCAACTGAAGTCCGGAAACACGACGACATGCCGGCCGTCCTCGTCGCGTTGGATATCGTCGGCATAGCTGCAGCGGTCTGACATCGGATTCACCTAGCAGTCGGTCTTGTCGGCCCGAGATCGGCAGGCATCCGGTCCCTCACCCAACGCGCCCATCCAACTGCCGGCCGCTAGACGCTCGGCCTACAAGCGAGCATCTGTACTCGAAACCTCGCCTCCTACGCCGTGGTGCTGATAGCCGGTTGTCATCGGCAACCGGCCGCTCTGGGCTTGGCTCCGTAGAATGTCCCCAGGCCGCGAGCGCACAACGTCGTCGGTCGATCACAGCGCAAACCGCCAGCCCGCACTGCTACGAGCACGCGTTGTGAGGAGAGTCGCTCAGGCCCGCTTCAGCCGACCGTACTGAATGCCCAAGAAACGAGATGTCATGACCATCAACTCTTCGCAGAAGGTCGCCCTGCTACCGATACACGGCATGGGGCCCGTCAACAGTAAGTTCGCCGACAAGCTCAAGAAGGCCATCCAGCGCCGCCTCGGCAAGAGCTGGGAGAAGGTCCTCTTCCGACCAGTCCACTACCAGAAGGTGCTTCAGGACAACCAGGATCGAGTCTGGGAGAGCATGCAGAAGAGGAGCCTGGATTGGACCAGGCTTCGGAGGTTCGTTCTCTTTGGTTTCTCCGATGCCGCCGGCATCGAGCGGAACGCACACCGCGAGGGTAGTCCCTACGCAAGGGTGCAGCAGATCATCCAAGCGGAACTGCAGGCGATCTACGACGAGACAGAGAATCCCAACCTCCCGGTTGTTGTCATTGCCCAGTCGCTAGGTGGCCACGTAATCTCCAACTACATCTGGGACGCCCAGAGCGTGTACAGACGGGACGCCGTGAGATGTACCCGTGGCGTGTGGGCCGCTGACGGGTCGACGAGCGAGGCCGATGGTGGCGCTGACGCGGCAAGGGCGGAGAACGCCGACGCGAATTCCGTCGACGCGTTTCTCCGACTCAGAAAGCTGCGCTTCCTCTACACAACCGGCTGCAACATCCCTATCTTCGTCGCCTCCTTCCCCGAGCCAAAGATTGTTCCGATCGCGACGGATCAGTACGGCTACGACTTCAGATGGAAGAACTTCTTCGACGACGACGACGTACTGGGCTGGCCACTAAAGCCCTTGAGCAACGCCTACAACAACGCCGTTTACTTCGACAAACGAGTGAACGCGGGCGGCTTGGTTACCAACTGGAATCCGTTCAGCCACGGGCGCTACTGGACCGACGACGAACTGTTGAGTGAACTCGTGGCCGACGTTGAGAACCTGTTGGGTGAATCAAGTAAAGGAAACGACGATTCGCCATCCGTCGATTGAGAGGCGGCTGGCTGCGGTGGCCATTGTGCCGACCCGCCTGCGCGACCCATTTCCGGATCGTCCGCCCTGACGGCTCGGACGCACGAGCGCGTCGGTCCGGGCTGCGCCCCGTACCGGACCAGATCCACCATTTGCTGCCGCCACTCTGCCGAGTGCCGGCTCCTGTTCCTCGAGATCGTGGAAACCTCCTCCTCAACCATAGATCAGGCGGCTTTCTCGGCCCGAGTTGCGTCGTCCGTGTTCGAGTTCTTCGACTTGTCTTCAGATCAGTACTGAGGCGGCCGAATCACGGCACCCTCGACCACAACTCCCGCAAGCGCCGTCAGGCGCGTGCCGTCGCCCTGAAAGTCGAGGTGCTTGAAGCTCCCTCCGGCGCGGACTATCACTCCGTAGGCAAATCGGCGTAGAGCCTCGATGTCATCGAACTCGGTCGTACTCAGAACCGTGTAGTGCCCCGTTCCGTCGTTCAGCCATGCCAGCACGTTCGTGCCATGGTCCACATCGAAGTCCTGAGGAACGATGTCCACCGTTCCGTCACCATTGAAATCGAAGAAAAGATGTTGCCAGTGCCAGCCTTCCCCCGCAGACCAGGCGCTCGGGCCGAGCCGGCGTGAGGTCTCGTCAACGAACACCCGTCCGCCGCGGTTCACCAGCAATTGGACTCCCCTCCACGGCCCGCGTTCTTCCTGGAACCACCCGTCGTCGTAACCGCCGAGCAGAACGTCAGGCCGGCCATCGCCGTCGAAGTCATGAACCGAGGTGGAAACCACCTGCCCGCCACCATAGGCAATGAAGAAGCCCGGCGTCGGCAGCACCGTCACGTCGTCTTCCCGATACCGCCCCGCCGCCGAACCCCAGTACACGTAGGACTGGTCGCCCCCGTCTTCGCCTCTGGCGCCCGCGAGCAGATCCAGATGGCCGTCCGCGTCGAGGTCCGCCAACTCGACCGCCCAGGGCCAAAGAGCCCAGTGCGGCGGAGATTCGGAGTGTGCCCAGGTTCCCGGCAGCCTGCTCTCGTCCAGGACGAAGTTGGCAGCACCATCGTTCATCAGGAAGTACGGCGGCGGATACCGGGATTTGTACAAGGCGTTGGCTACAAGGATGTCGACATCGCCGTCGCCGTCGATGTCGCCGGCCGCGGCGTTGTGCGTGAAGCCGTCCGGATCCGACGGGAGCCGGTCGGTCGCGTCCAGGTAGCCGTTCGCCGTCCAAAGCAGCAGTTGGTTGTACCACCCGGGAAACGGATCCACATCGTAGCCGTGGTCGGCGATGAAGAAGTCGTTCCTGCCGTCACCGTTGAAGTCCGCCATCAGAACCTCGCGTTGAACGACCCCCCTCGGCCGGTCCCCGCCGGCGACCTCGAACGTGAAGTCCCCGTTGTTGATCAGAATGACGCCCTCCGCCGGCTCGAGTATGTTGTCCGAGGGGCCAAGGAGCACATCATCGTCACCGTCGCCGTCGAAGTCGGCCGCGAATCGAAGAAAGACGACATCGTCGTGCGTGACGTCGGCCTCCCACACGCCCCGCTCGACGGCAATCGACCCGGGCGACACCAGTTCCGGTAGCGGCCTCACTTCGCAACTGTTGGGGAACGCCTCGGCCTCCGTGATGGCCGGCGCCGGCGGCCCCGGCGGCTTCTCATTCCTCCAGGTGGCGCCCGTTGCCGTGTCCGTCACGGCGATCTCCAGTCCCAGGTCCGTGGCGGCTGCGGAGTACACCCAGTAGTGGCCGTTGATCGCGCAGCCGTCCAGCACCTTGATCAGCATCTCCCAGTTGTTCGGCTCGAAGAAGTAGAAGAGGCCCGAGTTGTTCGTACCGCCTGGAACCGTGCTGGCGGCGCCCTCGCCTCCGCCGGCTATGGACCAATCGACCTTCACCTCGAAGCGACCGTCCGCCAAGCACAGCGAGGTGCCGTTCGTCACGCAGCCCGACTCCGATGCGCCGACCAGCGAAACAGGTGCGAGTTCCTCGCCCGGTGTGACCTGAAGCCTCCCGTCGGGAGAACGGATCGGCGACGACACGCTGGCCTCGCAGACGCCGGGGAACGCCTTATCGTCCGTGATCGCCGGGGCTGGCCGCCCAGGCTCGTTCTGATACACCCTAGTCGTGCCCGTCGCTGTGTCTCTGACGCGGATCTCGTAGCCCAGGTCCGTCGTGGAGGCCCCGTACACCCAGTGATGGCCGTTGACCGCGCAGCCGTCCAGCACCTTGATCAGAACTTCCCAGTTGTCGGCATCGAAGAATCGGAACAGGCCGGAATCCCTAGTCGCCTTTGGCACCACCTTCGCTGGGCCGCTGTTGCCGTCGCCGGTCTGCCAGTCCGCCTGCAGCTCGTATCGACCGTCATTCAGGCAGAGAGTCTCGGCGTCCGGCTCGCAGGCTCCGTTCGCCGCGAGAGCACCCCGCAAGACCAGGTCCGGCTGCCTGCTTTCCAACAGCCGAGGTTGCTGGGCCGCCGCAAGGCCCACCACAACGATCAAGGCAACCGCGCTCCCATACAGTCGACGCGTGCCATGTGTCGAGAAGAAGGGAGCCACGATCGCCCAACGGTACATGACTGTGCCCACGAGAAGAAGACGCCTTCCCACAGGCGGCATCGCTGCTCGAATCAAGGACAAAGGTCGACCCGATCAAGGGCTCAGAAGTGCGGCAACCGATCCACCGCTAGCCTGGCTGGGCGCGGCCTCACTACTGCCGACCGTGACTGCTGGCCCTGGCCCGGCCGGCAAGACGGCCGCGGCGCAAGCTCCGCTATGTCGGTGTTCGGTTCAGGCCTCCGTCTCGGCTTGCCCGGCTCTTGCCAGATCCTAGGCACCTTGCATGGGTACTGAGTGTCCCGCGGCCGCCCCAACCGAGCCGTTGCAAGGCTAACGCCATCCGCGCCGAAACACGTGCTCGGCGATTGACAAGCCGAGAGGGTGTGTTCCGCGCAACACCGAGTCGGGCGGCGGCGTCCGCGACGGTCAGCCCTCGGCCTCAAGCTACCGGCTGATGCTCTCCTCTGGCACCTCGATCCGCGACTACAACCTGACGATCTGGCGACTTGGGGGAGGAAGCGAGGTCAAAGGCGATCCTGATTCGCGTGGCGAGCTCCTACCAGCCGGCTTGGCGCTCCTCGGACCGGCTGCTCGCAACGTGAGCTTATCACTAGGAGTCGGAGGCCCCGAAAGCGGTGGGGCCGATCCGGTAGCCATGGCGTTCTGCCGGCCGCTTCGTACCATCCGCTTGCTCGCTGAAACCGCAATCTGTTTCTCGGCCATTTCCTTCTGGGCTGAAGGTCAGTTCACGACCAACCTGTGCCGAACAAGCAGCTGGACGATCTGGCCATCTCGGAAACCCGCCTTGCGCCCCCTAAAGCTGCGCCGAACCTCCACGGAGCCCTATACGGGAAATCAAGCGACACGCCGCCGCAGGTCGGCCTATACTCACGGGACTCCGGCACCAATCTCCAACAAGGAGCCCCGCATCATGAGGATCTTTGACCGGCTCTCCGGCTGGCTCTCCAGTAGTCGAGCGCCAGATCCGGAACCACAACCGCCCCCCGAACCATCCTCAGATCCTGAAGCGCATCGGCCTATCCTAGAGTACGTGAAGCGCGTATGGGCTGGGGAAGACCCCGATCCTGTATTCGAGAAGAAATCCCTCACTCACGACGTCGAGTTCGACTCCCTACACTTGGCCGAACTGATATTCGCTCTGTCCGAGGATCTCGAGATCCCCATGGAGAGAATACTCCAGTTCCTCCGCACCGGAATTCCCGGTGGAGGCGACCAGAAGCTCGCGACTTTGCTAGAACGAATCGTCATGCTATCCAAGGAGTTCAACTCCTCCGACCGTTTCGTCCTGCTCTCTTCAGGTGTCGTCGGCGACCGAGCCGAAGTGGCACCTATCGTACCGCCTTTCGACAACGTGGCTTTTGTAGTCAAGTTCTGCGGTGCAATCAAATCCCTCAAGAACCAACAAGGTCACGACGCTCCGGATATCACGCATGTCACGATCACGGACGATCCGGGTTGGCCCAGTGACGAAGATTAACCTCGCCACGAAATCCCACCCACCGCTCGATACGTCGCGTGTCGAAAGACTGCTGAGCATTCTTGAACGCGGCGGAGAGTACTGGAACGCCTGGAGAGCGGAAAACCCTGGTGAATACATCGATCTTCGAGGAGTGTCCCTCTTCGGCAGGGATCTCTCCCTGGATGGCGTCAACCTGGCAGACGCTAACCTGTCGGATGCGAACCTTGCGCGAGTTCGCCTTCAGCGCGCAAATCTCTCCGCCGTCTATGCGGTCAGGGCCAAGTTCCCTGGGGCCCACTTAGAGAACGCCAACCTCCAAGGAGCCTTCTTGCACGACTGCGACTTCAACCTGGCCCATCTCGGCGGTGCGGACCTACGGCTAGCGGATCTAAGCGGTTCCAACCTGCTCCTGGTTGCCTGTAGCGGCACAAACCTCCGCAGAGCGAGCTTAAGTTCAGCGGACGCTCGCGACGGCTCCTTTGCTGGGTCGATTCTCGCCGAAGCCGACCTCAGCGATGCGTTGCTTATGGATGCAGACTTCACTGACGCCAACATGACCGCCTCCAACCTCACCGGCGCGAGTCTAGTCAGAGCGAAGCTGCAAGGCACGACTCTTGATGGCAGCCGGGTCTTCGGGACCTCCGTGTGGAAGACTGATCTGCAGGACACGCGGCAGGAGAATCTCGTGATAACCCCTGAAGACGAGGTCGATATCATAGTCGACAAGCTCCAAGTGGCGCAGTTCTTCTACCTAATCCTCAACAACGAAGAGATCCGGGCAACGCTCGATACGATAACATCTAGAGCAGTCCTTTTGCTTGGACGTTTTACGGCCGAACGGAAACAGATTCTCGACGAGGTGCGGAGTGGCTTGCGCCGCCTTGGCTACATTCCCCTGCTATTTGACTTCAAGAAGCCTCGCGCCCGCAATCTGACCGAGACGGTGTCGACACTGGCACACTTGGCGAGGTTTGTTATCGCAGACATCACCAGCCCCAGGAGTGTCCCCCAGGAACTACAGGCAATCGTCCCGCACCATCCTTCGTTGCCAGTTCAGCCGATCATCCACTCTTCAGAGAGCGAGTGGGGCATGTTCGCGGATCTCAGGGCTTACCCTTGGGTCCTACCACTACACCGCTATGAGTCCTTGGAAGCACTGGTCGCCTCTCTCGAGGAGAAGGTCATCGGGCCAGCGGAGGCAAAGGTGAACGAGATCCTCCGGCACCGGGCAGGCTGATAGTCGGACGGACATCTCTCCGCCTGACTCGGACTTCGCTTCAGTCTCCAGCTGACCCGATTTGGCCCAAGCTGGAAGCCGGCGGGCAGTGAGATCGCTCCCTGGCCGAAGCCGGCCTCGACTTGTCCTGCAGAAGTTGCGCTAAGCGCCCTTCACCAAATGCGATGAGCCTATTGCTCTTCTCGGCCAGGCCCCGTGGCCGACCTGGCTCTACCGTCGAGACCACTAGCAGGGCCTGCCATCATCGCTCCGGCCTTCCACAGCGTATTCTGCTCGGAAATCAGTTCTTCCACTCGCTCGACAAACAGCTGATTTGGCGACTCTGCGGTACCGTACTCACCACAAAGGAACTGATGATAGTAGTGTTCTTTCTGGAGAGCCTCGGCTGTCGTCCGGTACTCGACCCAATTCTCGTGGAAGCGCAAGGTCCTCTGAAGAGTGGCCAAAACGGTCACCAAAGCCGACGTCGTCAACGACACGACGTGCCAAGGTGTACCGCTCCCACCATTCAGGCCTAGTGCCACCGTTACGGTAACGACAGCGGACAGCGCGACGATCCCAACTTGGTATCTGCGATGCCACCTCTTGCTCCTCGCAGCGCTCGCACGGTACCACCGCACTTGATTCTGATATCGGTCTTCGAGGTACTGCTGAAATGCAGACGACGTCATGGCTCAGATCGCCCATCTGCGTACTGCGCTCACGATTGACTCGGTTTGCCATCCAACCATTTCCTTTACTGAGTGCTTCACGGCTAACGGTACACGCTGTTGTCCCCATGGACGAACGCCGATCATGGGCTTACTGAGGGCGTTGGCGAAGTCGATCTCGAACTGAATCCAGCTGCTGTGAGCAACGTACATTCCCGACAGTATCAGCACGACATTGACGGGGCGAATCTGCCTCTTCAGTTGTTCTCTCAGCGCGAAAGGAGAGTGCGGCTGAAGTGGATCGTGCTCAGGAACCGAGTAGTTCCTCCAGCGAAAAGAGGGCGCATCGTTCAGGAAGCGTTGCACGCTGTAGTAGTCACTGTGGTAAGCCCAAGCATGGCTGAGGAAGATGTCATATGTCTTGAGAAGTGGCATGGCGGGTCACGCTCCGCTGTCCATAGGCATTATGAAGAGAGACTATACTGACTCAAAGGACGCCGCGGCAACTGGGGAGTGTGGAGGACTTAGCGTTCGCGGGGAGCCCAGTGTTCATGTCAATGGAGTATGACACAGTACCGCGCGCGAGAGACGCGGCGAACGGTGTTTTGTCGGCGACTGCCCGGTGTTCTACAGCGCGCTCACCTTCGGCTTCCACCGCCGCAAGTCGGTGGAGGGACAGAAGGGCGCGCTGGGCGTCGAAGCCGACGAGGTCGTTTGCGACGCCCGGCGCATCTTCGATCGCTCGTCGGTGATCGTCGTGGCGATCGACGCCCGCCGGCAGCACCGACCAGGGAAGGCCTCGTTCGTCCTACGGACCCTTCGCCGGTCTGGAGGCCGACTTCCGCTTCAACGACGAGACGTTCGAGCGAGTGATCCGCGACTACAACCTGAATGATCTGGCGATCTAGAGGGAGGAAGCGATGTCAAAGGTTCATTCGCATGTTCGCAGTAGCCGCAATCGGTTTGTCGGCCATCTGCTTCTGGGCTGGAAGTCAGCTCACGCCCGCTCAGCAGACTTCGTCCCTGCGCCTCCTGGTCGGGGTTCTCGCGGTGATGGGCGCGATGGCGGTCGCGCAGCAGGTCGCCATCTGGAATCGTGGAACCGGGTGGGCCCTCGTGGGAGCCTTGTCCGCGTTGCTGCTGACCTGCCTCGCCGCGGTCGTTTACGAAAAGGCCACGCGCCGCCCTCTGGCAAGCGCCTGAACCCGACGCAGGCGGCCTCGCTGACAGAAACGCTGAGTCGCTTGCCCAGGCGGCGTAGCGCGGTCGATCGTAGCTGCCTTGGTGGCGTGATCGGGATTCAGCATTCGCCGTACCTCACTTTCGGCGACATCGAGATCGCGGGCGAACTGACGCCGCGAGATCCCGGCCTGCCGCCAAGCGTCGTACAGGGCCGCCTTCAGGGCGATCTGCGCTGGCGGGACCACCACGGACCGCTGCTCGTCGGTCGACGACGGTTCCGGCAGATCGCCGCCTTCGCGTATCGCCGTGGCGATCAACTCCCGCAGCAGATCCCTGGCTTCTCCCAGGGCTTCCTCTCTCGTCGCACCGCCTGTGGCGCCCCATCCGAAATCGGGAAACGTCATGTTGGATGTCGGCGGGATAGTTGTAACCGTCTGGCATCGGCTCTCCTAGAAGCCCTCCCTGTCGATCCCAAGATCGGCGAGCATCTTCTTGGGCAGGCCCTGGCCGATCTCCGTCTTCCGGTCTTTGCCGGTGGTCCTGCGGCGCCCGGCGTAGAGCGTTCCATGGGAGCCGGCCCCCTCGGACGCGACGAAGCGGACTGTCAGGTTCCGATCCCTCGCCCACCTGCGAACGCGCCCGATGAACTGCGGCCGTTCAGCACTCAACCGTACAGTACGGACATTTGTGTTCGCAATCTCGCCTCCTAAGCCGCACTGTCAGCAGCAGGCCCTGCCAGGCGCTCGGTTTCATTGAAGAACGGGCGACCGGTTGCGAGGAGCAGACGCGCAGAGAAGCTGACGGATTACGGTGTGGAGCGCTTGAGACCCTGGGCGTCGATGCAGTCGGCGACGGCGCGATGGGTAGCGAGGAGTTCCTGCCGGGTAGCGCCGCCCAGAATCGCCTCGCCGCGGATCGCGAGGAGGTCGGCCGCGTAGGCAGCCAGGGGCGCACAGACTGAAAGTTCCGGTCGTGCGTCACCCTCGTCCGCCAGAACGGCGGCGCTGAGGCCCACTCCAATCCGGGCAATGAGGACACCGATCAGGAGAAAGCCGATTGAGCGGCGGTGGTCGGACGTTGGTTCGCTCCTTTCCAGGGCAAGCGCTAGGAACACTGGGTCACACGGACTTGTACGGCTGCGCATCGGAGACTGTCTAGCCCGAGGGATCCGGTCCACCCTGCGAACCGTCGCCTGACGGGTGGTCAGCCGGGCCGCCGCTAGAATCGCCTTCTGCCATGAACGACACGCAGAGCGCTAACGACCCGGTGACGGTGCCCACTCGGGCGGAGCACGCGGCCGGCATGGCGGCGTACCAGGAAGCGGGCCTGCGCCTCGCCGCCGAGATCGGCAACCGGGGGCCGATTCGGCTGACCGACGGCGGCCGACTCCATCCAGACATCCTGGCCGCGTACTGGCAGCACGGCTTCTACGTCTTCGAAGGCCTCATCGACGGCGACGAGGTGGCCGAGCTGCGCTGCGACGCCAACGAGATGCTGGAGCGCGCGCCGGTGGGTCCGGACGCGGAAGTGGACGCGCAAGGCCGCCCGGCGCTGGGGCTCGACTACGCCCGCCGGCCGTATCTCTTCGCCAAGCCCCTGGCCGATCCCTGGGGCGGCACCGGGCTTCTCAGCGGACGTCACCCGACGCAGATGACGCAGCCGTTGCCCGAAGAGGACGCGCCCGCGGACATCGTCTTCCTCATGAGTTCCATGTGCCAGGCGATGCCCTCCGGGCTGCGGCTCTACGGCCACCCGCACCTCCTCGAGATCGCCGCGGCGATCAACGGCGACGACTTCGTGCCCTTCAACGACGCGATCTTCGTCAAGCAGCCGGGTCTCGGAGGTTCGGTGTCGTGGCACCAGGACGGCGTCACCCACTGGGGTTCTCCGAACTGGGACGAGGGCATCCACGGCTTCAACTTCCAGGTGCAGCTCTACCCCACGACTCCGGCGAGCTGTCTCTGGGTCGTGCCCGGCACCCACAAGCTCGGGAAGATCGACATCAAGGCGCGGGTCGAGGCGAACGGAGGAAGCGAGCAGCTCCCCGGGGCCGTGCCGCTCGTCTGCGAGGCCGGCGACGTCACGATCGTCAACCGCCAGATGCTCCACGCCTCGTTCGCCAACACCTCGTCCGACCTGCGCATCTCGCTCACCTTCGGCTTCCACCGCCGCAAGTCGGTGGAGGGGCAGAAGGGCGCGCTCGGCGTCGAGGCCGACGAGGTGGTCTACGACGCCCGCCGCATCTTCGATCGCTCGTCGGTGATCGCCGTGGCGATCGACGCACGGCGGCAGCACCGGCCAGGGGAGCAGTCGTTCGTCTACGAGCCCTTCGCCGGTCTCGAGGACGACTTCCGCTTCAACGACGAGACGTTCGAGCGGGTTATCCGCGACTACAACCTGAACGATCTGGCGATCTAGCGGCGCTAGCCGTCCGCCGCGACGTAGTCGACGAGGCCGTTCAGCATCTCGGCGGTGGACTCCAGGCCCCACCTGACGTCGACCGTCGGGTCGGGGTTCTCGGGGTTGTCGGCCGAGTTGTCGAAGGAGGCCTTCACACGGACTCGCGTCCCGGCCGGCAGCCGGATCGGCTCGGACAACTGGTAGGTCGTCTGCCAGTGGAAGTCGTAGTGGCTGACCCTCAGCAGGTCCCTGGCGCTGCCGTCAGGAAGCTCCGCGCTGAAGAACATGGACTTTCCGCGGTAGTGCATGTGCGGCGTGAACGCGTGAACCAGGACGTCTTCCTCGAGGACACGGTTCGCCTCTGCTTCGTAGTTCGGGTCGCCCGCCGGGATGTTGATGCCCGCGTTCCAGATCGGGAGCGTGACCAGTTCCTTCTCGACTTCCTCGGGTTCGGCGAACCAGAGACCGATGCGGGTCCTGTCGGTCGCCGCCTCGCCCTTCGGGTGGTAGTGGAAGTCGCCGACCATCTTGCGGCCTTTCTGCAGCAGGCGGGCGGATCCCGCCGGGAACCGGTAGGGCTTGGCGCCCGCGGTCCAGGCCGCCATCCAGTCTTCCTGGTAGTCAGCACCGTCGGCGGCTCGCCAGAGAATGAAGTGATGGAGCACCCTGCGGTTTCCCGGCTGAACCTCGATCGCTCGGATCCAGCGATCCTCCTCGAATCCGGTCGTGATCGGCACGATGAGAAACTCGTCCTCTCCCTCCGCCGTCACCTCGTACGGATCGAACTCGAGTACCCAGTCCGGTTCGCCGAATGCCCACTCCCCCGCGGCCGCCGGCCGCACATGGACCGGCTCGTCGCCTTCGCCGCGGGGCGCGCCGTTCGCCGCCCAGCGGGTGATCGCGGCGATCTCGTCGTCGTTCAGGCTGATGTCGTTCGACCACGGCCCGTAGCCCGGGTCGGCGTCCCAGGGCGGCATGTCCCGGTTCTCGACCGCGCGGGCGATGGAGCGAGCCCACGGCCGAACTTCGCGGTAGGTGCGCAGTGACATCGGCCCGATCTCATCGGGCTGGTGGCAGGAGACGCAGTTGGCGTGGAGGATCGGCGCCACGTCGTCGACGAAGGTGGGCTGATCGAGGTCCTGCCCGGCAGCGACGGCCGGCACCAGAACGAGAATGGCGGCCGCGGCCGCCGCGACGCGAGTCACGCGGGTAACTTGGGGCTTCAAGCACTCTCCGAAAGCGTTCGGAAGGACTGGGGTCCAGGCTTCTCAAGACGATCCTACCCGGAGCGCACGCCCACGCTGCTCCCGGCTCCCGTCAGCGATACGACTTGACCGGCGGCAGCCGGGCTCCCGTCTCGCCCGGCGGCTTCTCGCCGGCGACGACCGGGAGCCGCAGCGTGCCGATGCCGTCGATCGACGCCTCGACGACTTCGCCCGGCTTGAGGAAGCGATCCTCCGGGCCGCGGGTCGCGGCGGCACCGGCCGCCGTGCCGCCCGAGGTGCCGTTGTTGATCACGTCGCCCGGGTAGAGCGTGATGATCGACGAGCCGTACTCGATCAACTCCCACAGGGAGTGGATCATGTCGCCGGCGCGCGCCTCCTGGAGCAGGGTGCCGTCGACGCTCAGGGTCTGGCGGAGGTTCTCCATCGGATCGCCGTAGAACTCGCGCGGCACGATCCACGGGCCCTGCGGCGCGAAGGTGTCGTGTCCCTTGCCGACGAACCAGTCGCTACGGATGGGATTGCCTCCGGGCGGCCGCCCGCCGCGGTCGGAGACGTCGATGGAGACCATGTAGCCGAAGACATGGTCCTGGGCGTCCGCGGCGGAGACGTACCTCGCCGTCCGTCCGATGACCGCGCCCAGCTCGACTTCCCAGTCCGTGCGATCGCGACCGTAGGGGATCACGATCTCGTCGCCGCTGCCGACGACCGCGCCTCGCGACGGCTTGAGAAAGAGATACGGGACGCCCCGGTTCTCCCGGCGCTGACGCCGGGCCGCGGCCCGCTCCTCCTCGGTTCCCGACTCGTTGACGTGACTGTAGAAGTTGACGGCGGCGTTCAGGATCTTCCCCGGATACATGATCGGCGGCCGGATTCGGAGTTCGCCGACCGCGTGGACGTACCCTGGCGCCCCGCTCCCGAGGAGCTCGTTCTGGACGAGGTGGTTCACGATCTCGTACAGCCGGTACTTGAGGCCGTACTCGTAGCGGCCGATCAGCTCGAGCATGTCCTCCGGCATCGGCATCTTCGGATAGGCGGGATCCGCCTCCAGTGCGCGGTTCGCCTCCGCGATGTCGATCACCAGGCTGTCCCGCAGGACGAGGCTGACGCGCGGCACGCCGTCGATATCGAAGGTCCCGACCTTGAACGGCTCGGCTGCCTCCGTCGCCTGGCCGAAGGCAGCGGGTGCGCTCATCAGGGCGACCAGGAGACCGGCGAGCGGACACGAACGAAGTCCATGCATTGTTTCTTCCTAAATCGATTTATGGAAAGCGGACCAAAGGCACATTATCCGACGCGGTTTCTTTGTGGTACGGTGTTCCAGACTTCCAACAGGGTTTCCGTGCCTCTGCTCCCGGTCACGGCGAGAGCGCATGTTCGTTTAGCAGTTTCCATCACGCGGCCCGGTGGCGGCCCTCAACAGGAAACGCCGACTCGACGGGTCGCAGACTCTGGAGGAGAGATACCGTGAGAGCCACCGCCATCAGGTCATCCATCTGGACCTTCGCCCTCGCCATCTGTGCGCTTCCGCTTCTGGCGGACGGCCCACAGACATCAACCATCGACGGCACGATAACGGACGCGCAGGGTGACGCTCTGCCGGGCGTCACCGTGACCCTGACCGGCCCTCAGAACACGAGGACCGAGATCACCGACGCCAATGGCGACTATCGCTTCGCCCTTCTCCAGTCGGGGAACTACACGGTCACCGCCGACCTCGAGGGCCTGGGCTCGGTCGAGCGCGCCGTCGTCCTCGAACTGGGGAAGAGAGAGGATGTCGACCTCACTCTGGGCGCCACGGCGGAGGAGATCACCGTCACCTCCGAGGCGGCGCTGGTCACGAAGTACGACACCGGCGCCGTCACCGCCCTCGGGGAAGAGGCGCTCGAGCACATCCCCCAAGCCACGCGGAACTACTGGTCGAACATGAAGCTGATGGCCGGTGTCGTGTCTTACAAGCAGGAATTCGATCAGGCACCCGGGGTCAACGGCGGCATCGCCCAGGAGAACGTCGTCTTCATCGACGGCGTCGACATTTCCCACAATCGGCGCGGCGGCGAAATGAGCTTCTACATGCCGTCGACCGTGATCACTGAGAACCGCATGGAGTCAGCCGGGTTCAGCGCCGAGTACGGCCGGGGGGTCAGCGGGGTGATGAACACGACGATCAAGACCGGCACGAATGAACTCCACGGCGATCTTCTCTACATCGGCCAGAACCCGGCGTGGCGCGCCGCGAACTGGCTCGAGATCGAACGGCCGGACTCCATGATCAGCAGCTACGAGACAGGCCTCGGCGGGCCGCTCTTCCGGAACAAGGCCTGGTTCTACGGATCGCTCAGCGAGATGAATGACAACCAGCTCGACCGGACTCGCGAAGGCGATCTGGTCGACGTCAACCGCGAGGCGAAGCCGCTCGTCGGCAAGGTCAACACCCAGCCCAACGACCGCCACCAGCTTGCGTTGACCTGGATCGACTCCCCGTCAGGCCGCCTCAACCCGCCCGGCACAGCGGCCGACATCTATTCGGTCACCAGGAACAGTTGGAACAACAGAATCCAGACCCTGACCTGGAGCTTCGCCCTGACCGGCTCGGCATTCCTCGAGGTCAAGGCCGCCAACCGCGAGCTTACGACGGCGCGCATCGGTTCCCCGCCGGCCCCGATCCTTCCCGACGCGCTTCCCGACGATCCCGACGGCAACGACTTTCGCTACCGCGACCTTGCCGACGGTCTGCGCTACAACGCTCCCGTGCAGCGCCTGGGCGCTGGAGGAAACGACTTCCCGCGCGATCAGGCGAATGCCTCGCTGACCTTCTTCAGGGACAAGCACGAGTTCAAGGCCGGCATCGACGTCCAGGACGTCACCTTTGCGACGATCACGAGTATCGGCACGGAGTACCGCGGCCGCGGCTACAGCCGTTCGCTGCCGGGCGGCTACGCGACCCCGGTCAACAAGCGGGTCTTCGACTGCCCCGTTCCTTGCAACACCACTTTCACCAGCGGCATAGGTGCTGCCTACATCCAGGACCGGATCACGGTCGGTGACCACCTCACCGTCAGCCTCGGCCTGCGCCAGGACACCCAGGACATCCACAACAACCTCGACCAGGAAGTCATGGACTACCAGAAGGTGGCGCCGCGCCTGTCGGCGGTCTACGACCTCAACGCCGACGGCAGGATGCTGGTCAAGGCATCCGCCGGCCGCTACTACGACTACATCGGCCTCGGTGTCGTCTTCACGGAGTTCACGGCCGGCGCCAATGGTGAGAACGCCTACACGCAGTACGGGTGGAATCCGGGGACGGGGCTCTACGACGTCTTCCAGCGCCGCGTCGAGCCCCGTGACCCCCTGGCTTCCTCCGTCGAGCCCTACTACAAGGACGAGATCTCGGTTGGCTTCGACTGGCAGTTCTCGAACAACTGGGTCTTCAAGTCGCGCGTGACCTCGTGGGAGATGGAGAACATGTTCCACAGCACCCTGCAGTTCGACGACCAGGGCGCGGTCGTTCGCGACCTGAGAAACTGGCCGCAGAACAGACGCCAGTACGAGGGCATCCTGCTCCAGCTCAACCGGGCGTTTCGCAACGACTGGTCGCTGCAGATGAACTACGCGAGGGACTGGAACGAAGGCAACAACGAGTCCCGCAACGACAACGACGACCACCTGGAAGGCTTCGGCGGCATTGAGGTTTCGACCGGGATTCTCAATCCCACCAGTGGCCCCAACTGGTTCGGACCGATCAGCTACCAGCGGGACTACATCGTCAACGTCATTGGCATGAAGCGGTGGAGGTTCGGCAGCCATGACCTGATGACCAGTGCCAGCGCGCACCTGGCAGACGGTGAGCCGTGGGGATTGCAGCCCGCCACCCAGGTCAGGCACCCGGTGTCCGGCCAGACCATCACCACGACGACCCTCCGCGAGACGAGGGGCACGAACAAGCTCGACGACTTCTTCACGCTCAACGTGAACGCCACCTACCAGTTCCCGATCCGGGGTGGAGTGCAAGGCATCATCGGCGGCGAGGTTGCAAACGTCACCAACGAGCAGGCTCTGGTTCTGATCAACACGAGGAACGGGCGGCCCCAAACCAGCCTCTCGACCTACCAGTTGACGCGGGAGTTCCGCCTCAAGGTCGGCGTCCGCTTCTAGGCAGGCGGTCGGCCGGAAACCAGAATGGAGAACTGTCGATCCGGGTCGTTCTGGAGAACGGGCCGGTAGCCGCCGGCGTTCCCGTCGGGCTCCATACGCTTGGCCCCGTCGGGGGCGAGCTGCACGATGTAGGCCTTGCGGACCTCGGAGGTGAGATTCGGCCCGGTCGCATGCGGCGTGAGCGAGGAGAAGACGACGATGCTGCCCGCTCTTGCCGGCGCGGCGAGCCCTTCGGCATCTTCGTCCGCGCAGCAGTAGCCGAGGTCGGTGGTCCAGTGCTCCAGGGTGCCGTGGCGATGCAGCCCCGGGAGCACACGGGGGCAGCCATTGCTGGTGGTGGCGTCGGTCAGTGCGATCCAGCAGGTGAGATAGGCCTGCGGGTCGAGGAAGCCGTAGCCGTTGTCCTGGTGCCAGGGAAAGGGCGCCGGAACGCTCGGTTTCTTGTAGACCGCCTGGTCCCAGTAGAGCCGAACGTCGGGGCCCACCAGGTCCCAGGCGAGATCCTGAAAGAGCGGCCCGGCACAGAAGTCGCGCAAGAAAGTCGAGCGCAGCACCAGGTGAACGGTGAAGGTGATCTCGTCGGCGCGATTGATGAAACGACGCCCCTGCGGCAGTTCGCGCAGCGCCGCTTCGGTCCTGGCCTCCCAGGGGTCGATCTCGGCGATCAGGCGCTCGAGCGTGAAGGACTCGATGGCATCCTCGAGCACGAAGAAACCCTGCTCGCTCCACTGGCGGGCCTGCGCGGACGAGATGCACCGGTAGGGGCCGCCTCCGGGCTCCCAGCGAAAGTCCCGGTTGAGGGGATGGAGCTTCGGCGTCATGCGTCGCGGCGAGCCTACGACGCCGGATCAACTCTGGATTGACAGCGTTGAACGCGCGCTCTACGATTGCTGTCATTGACAGCACACCGCGAAAGCGCGGAGAGAAGGAACCGCCGTCATGCCACAACTCACCGTACGCAACGTGCCGGCGCAAGTGGTCGCCGCACTCAAGACTCAGGCGGCTGCGCGCGGTCGGTCCGCCGAGGCCGAACACAGGGACATCCTGCAGCGCGCACTCCTGGCTGACGGCAGCGATTTCGGCGCCCGCGCCGCAGCGATGCGACGGCGCCTCCGCTCAAGCGTCGATAGCACCGACACGATTCGCGAAGAACGCGACCGGGATAGCAGCCTGTGAAGGGCTGCGTCGTCGATGCCAGCGTCGCCGTGAAGTGGCTGGTGGACGAGAAGTACTCGAAAGAAGCATCGGACCTTCTCTCCGGCGGCACGACACTGCTGGCGCCAGAGCTCCTGTTCGCGGAAGTGACCAACGCCCTCTGGGCCATGTGCCGGCGCGGCGACATTGACCGAGACGCCTTGGCAGACGCCGTCGCTCTCTTGCGGAAAGCCCCTGTGGCCACACCCGTGCCCATGCGCCAACTCGCCAGCGCTGCCGCGCGACTGAGCGTCGATCTGGACCACCCGACCTACGACTGCTTCTACCTCGCTCTCGCACTTCATGAACAGCATCCCGTCACCACCGCCGACTCGCGTTTCCTCGAGAAGGTGCGAGAGCACCCCTACCTGACGGACTCGATCCGGCACGTGGCGGAAGACGGCGCGGATTGACCCCGACCGCGGCTCTACCCCTGCTGCTCGATCCACCAGTCGATGTGCTCTTCCAGCACCACCATCGGCATGGCGCCGCTGCCGATCACGGCGGCGTGGAAGGCCTTGATGTTGAAGCGGTCGCCGAGCGCGTCCTCGGCCTTCCGGCGCAGGCGGAGGATCTCCAGGTTGCCGATCCGGTAGGCCAGCGCCTGGCCGTGGATGTCGGCTGAGTAGCGCAGGAGTTCCGTGGCGACCTCCACGTCGGAGTAGACGACCCGCGCGCTCATGTACTCGCGGGCGCGCTCCAGGTCCCACCCGAAATGGTTCATGCCGGTGTCCAGCACCAGGCGGCAGGAGATGAACATCTCCATGACCAGGCGGCCGTACAGGTCGTAGGCGTCCTCGTAGACGCCCATCTCCTTGCCGAGGTTGGCGGCGTACTCGGCCCAGCCTTCCGTGAAGGCGCCGTAGCCGATCGTCTCGCGGCGGAAGCGGGGCAGGTCCTCACGCTCGTTGGCCAGCGCGAGCTGGAAGTGATGGCCGGGGATCAGCTCGTGGTAGATCAGCCCCTGGGCCGAGAACAGGGAGCGGTTCTCGAGGTCGGAACCGTTGTAGCGGTACTCGCCGCGCGGGTTGACGGACGTCGGAAGCTGGTAGACGCCGAAGGTCATCGTCGCTTCCGACGTCGGGTCGAGGCGACGCACGCCGTAGGGCGCCTCCGGCAACACGTCGAAGTAGTCGGCGATGTGGGGCTCGATCTTCTCGATGTAGCCCATGTAGCGCTCCTCGACTTCCTCGGGCGACGCCGCGATGAAGCGCGGGTCGGCGCGGACCTGGTCCAGGAACTCCTTCATCGCGGTCTCTTCGGACGTGGCCTCGAAGCCGATCTCCTCGCGCAGCGCCGCCAGTTCCGCTTCGATCTGCGCCACCTGCTCCAGGCCGAGCTGGTGGATCTCTTCGGGCGTGAGGTCCGTCGTCGTGTGCATCCGCACCCGGTGGACGTAGAGGTCGCGGCCGCCGGGCACCGTGCCGAGCCCGACCTGCTCCGGCGCCGCCTCCAGGTAGTCGTCGCCGAGCTCGGCGACCAGGCGGGCGAACTGTGCGTCAATTCCCGTCCCGACCGCCTCGCGGACCTGGTCCAGGAAGTCGCCGGCCCCGTCGCCGGCGCGCTCGGCGGCCGGCACGAAGAGCTCCTCGAGACGACCCCGGTAGCCCTCGAACATCCCGACCACGGCCGGGACCTGGGCCTTCGGCAGGTAGATGCCGCGGTCCTTCTGCCCGGACACCTTGTCGGCGAGTTGCCCGATCCCCTGGGCGTACTCGTCGAGCAGATGGAAGTAGTGGGCGCGTTCCTCGTCGGCTTCGACCGGAGCGGCGCCGAGCACCTGGTGGAGGATGTTCAGGCTGAAGCCGCCGGCCGCGTAGGGCGTGATGTTGAAGTCCGCCCAGTAGTGCTTCGGCGCCTCGACCAGCATGCCGAGGTTCCAGCGCAGCAGCCGGAGCGAGATCCAGTCCTCGTGTTCGACCGCCTCCTCGTCGACGCCGGCCAGCCGGTCCAGCAGGTCCCGGGCGAAGGCCGCGTCCGCCTCGGCGGCTTCGAGCGTCCAGTCCGGGAAGTCCTCGACCTTCTCCCCGCGCCGGAACTTGAGGTACGGGTCGCGGGCGGCGACGAAGTCGAGGTACTCGTCGCCGGCGGCGGCGATGAGGTCCGCGTCGGACTGCTCGTCCGCGGGCTGCGGGCCGCAAGCCGCCAACGCCGCGATGAACGTCAGGGCGACGGCTACGCCATGGTTCGCCGGATGCCGGCCAGAAGGCCGGCGCACCGACAGTCGGTACACACCTGTGACGCGGGATGTTGTCGTCATGGCTTCAGCGATCGTACATACAGCACCGGTACCACCACCAGGTTCAGGAACGTCGACGTCAACAGGCCGCCGAGGATCACCTGGGCCATCGGACTCAGGATCTCGTTGCCCGGCTCGCCCGCGCCCAGCACCAGCGGCACGAGGGCCAGTCCCGCCGTCAGCGCGGTCATCAGGATCGGCGGCATCCGCTCTTCCGAGCCCCGCCGGACGGCTTCCTGAAGCGACAGCCCCTCGCCGAGCAGCCGCCGGTAGTTGCTGACCAGCAGGACCCCGTTGCGGGTCGCAATCCCGAACAGGGTGACGAAGCCGACCACCGTCGCCAGCGACAGGACGCCGCCTCCCAGCGCCACCGCGACGACGCCGCCGACCAGGGCCAGCGGCACGTTGACGAGCATCGCCAGGGTGTCGCGGTGGCTGCCGAACTCGAGGTAGAGCAGGCCGTACATCCCGACCAGGATGAGCACGACCAGCAGGCCCATCGTGTAGACGCGGCGACCGGCCTCCTCGAACTGCCCGCCGAACGTCACCAGGTAGCCGGCCGGCAGGTCGACTTCGGCCTCGACCGCGGCCTGGGCGCGCTCGACCGTGCCGACGAGATCGGCGCCGGTGACGTTGGCGGTCACCATCGCCACCCGCTGCGCGTTCTCCCTGCGGATGAGCGACGGGCCGAGGGCGTGCCGCACCTCGGCGACCGCGCCCAGGCGGATCAGATCCCCGGCCGGCGTCGAGACCGGCAGGGCCGCGACCCGGTCCGGTTCGGCCCGCAGGCCCGGCGGCAACCGGACGGCGACGTCGGACGCCAGGCCCTCCTCCACGATCTCACCGACGACGACGCCCTGAAACAGCGCCTCCACGGCCCCGCCGACGTCCGCGAGGCTCAGGCCGTACCGGGCCATCGCCGTCCGATCGAAGTCGACGACCATCTGGGGCACCGGCGACTGCTCCTGGTTCGACAGGTCGACGATGCCGGGCACCGTCGCCAGGATCTGTTCGATCCGCGCGGCCAGCGTGCGCAGCACCGCCAGATCGGATCCTTCGACCTTCACCGCCAGGTTGGTCCGCGAGCCAGAGATCATGTGGTCGATCCGGTGGCTGATCGGCTGCCCGAAAGAGACGGTCACCGCCGGTATCCCGGCAACCGCGCGGCGCATCCCGGCAACCAGTTCGTCCTTCGAGCGGCCGTCTTCGAGCGGCGCCAGCACGACCTCCATCTCGGAGGCGTTGACTCCCTGGACGTGCTCGTCCTTCTCGGCGCGGCCCGTCCGCCGGCTCGTCGAGACGACCTCCGGGAAGGCGAGCAGCGCCTCCTCGACCCGGCTGCCCAGCCTGTCACTCTCGGCGAGCGGGATGCCGGGCGGGCTGACCACCGACACGGTGAGCGAGCCCTCGTTGAAGGCCGGCAGGAAGCTGCGGCCCAGCCCGGGCAGGAGCGCCGCCGCGACGACCACCAGGAGGGCCGCCGAAGACAGCACCGCCCAGCGATGCGAGAAGCACCAGTCGAGAGTCGGCGAGTAGGCCCACTGGAAGCCGCGCAGCAGCCACGGCGGGCGCGACCTGAGCGCCCGCGCCCGGCCCAGGAACAGCACGGCCAGCACCGGCGTCACCGTCAGCGCCACCACCAGAGAGGCGGCGAGCGCGGCGATGAAGGCGAGGCCGAGCGGTCGCAGCAGGCGACCCTCCAGCCCCGGCAGGAAGAAGATCGGCACGAAGACCAGGACGACGATCAGGGTGGCCAGGAGGATCGGGCTCAGGACCTCCCGGGTCGCGGCCGCGACGACCTCCTCGGCCGGACGGCGCTCGTCCTCCGGCAGGCGTTGCTCGTCCCGCACCCGACGGAAGATGTTCTCGATCGCGATGATCGCGTCGTCCACCAGCAGCCCGATCGCGATCGACAGGCCGCCGAGCGTCATCGTGTCGATCTGCAGGCCGAAGGCCGCGATCACCAGGATCCCGGCGACCAGGGAGAGCGGGATGGCGAACGCCGAGATGAACGTCGTGCGGACGCTGCCGAGGAACAGCGCAAGGATGACGATGACGAGGATCGCCCCGTCACGAAGCGCCTCGGCGACGTTGCCGATCGCCACCTCGATGAAGTCCGCCTGGCGGAAGTTCTCGCTTTCGAGCACGACGCCCTCAGGTAGAACCGGCTGCAGCCGGGCGAGCGTGTCATCGATGGCGCGGGTCAGATCCAGCGTGTTCGCGCCCGGCTGCTTCTGCACGGACAGGATGACCGCCGGCCGGTTGCGGTACGAACCGGTCCCGCGCGCCGGCGCAGGCCCCCACTCGACGCTTGCCACGTCGCCGACCCGTAGCGGGATCCCGCCGTCGACCCGCACGACGGCCGCAGCAACCTCGTCCGGAGTGCGTGCCCGGCTGCGCACGCGGACGATGTGCTCCTCGCCGGCCTCCACATGAAAGCCCGCGGCCAGGCTGCGGCTGGACTTCGCCACGGCGTCGACGACGTCGGCGAGGGGCAAGCCGTTCTGGGCCAGGGCAGTCGGCCGCACCGTGACCTGAAGCTGCCGCCGTTCGCCGCCGATGGGGACCACGTGGGAGACGCCCGGAAGCGACAGGAGGTTGCGGCGCACGACCGTTTCGGCGACGCGGCGGAGTTCCATGCCGCTGACGCCGCCTTCCTCCACCGGTGCGGAAGTCATCGCGATGAACGTGATCTCGCCCATGATCGAGGAGATCGGACCGAGTTGGGGCCTCTCCGCCTGGGCCGGGAGATCGACGCGCTGCAGCCGCTCGCTGACGACCTGGCGGGCGCGGTAGATGTCGGTGCCCCAGTCGAACTCGACCCAGGCCACCGAGATCCCGTCCGCGGAGATCGAACGCAGCCGCCGCACGCCCGGCGAGCCGTTGATCGCGGACTCCACCGCGTAGGTCACGAGGAGCTCGACCTCCTCCGCGGCCTTTCCCGGGGCCTCCGTGATCACGGTCACGGTGGGGGCCGAGAGGTCGGGGAAGATGTCGACCGGCAGGTTCAGGATCCAGGCCGACCCGACCACGGTGAGGAGCAACGCCCCCGCGACCACCAGCAGGCGGTGGCGCAGGGAGAATCGAAGCAGTCGCTCGAGGGGTCCCACTCGGCTGCCTTCAGTGAACGTGGCCGTGGGCTTCGCCGCTCGCCATGAGGGACGAACGGCGGATCCCGTCCCCGCCGCGGGTCACGAGACGCTGACCGGGAGCCAGGCCGGCCACCAGCACCTGGTCCCCCTGCCGGCCGAGAACGGTCACCGTCTGCCGCTGGAAGTCCTCGCCCGACAGTTGCAGGAAGACGACTGGCACGCCGCCGTCGTCGACCAGGGCCGAGGCGGGCACGACGATGCCGCTCTCCTCGCCGGCCATCAGCACCTGCGCCGCGACGGTCGATCCCAGGGCGAAGCCGGTGCCCGCGATGCCCGGGGCCTCGATCAGGACGGTGACGGTACCGGTGCGCGGCGAGAGCTCCGGCGAGATCGAGACGAGGGAGAGGTCGCCTTCGACCCGCACTGGCCCGCTCTCCGGATCGTCGAGCACCAGGCCGCGCAGGCCCGCGTCCATGAGCCGCCGTGCATCCTGCGGGGGTAGGGCAACCTCGATCCACACGACATCCGTCCGCACGAGCCGGGCGAGGGCGTCCCCGGCGGAGACCGTCGCCCCGGGTGTCGTGGTGACGGCGGCGATCCGGCCGGAGAACGGCGCCCGTGGCGAGATGCCGGCGCTGTCCGCTCCACCTTCGCGCGAGGCACGTGCCGATTCGAGGTCCCGTTCCGCGGCCCGGTGCCGCGCCTCGAGCATGCGGGCGCGGACGCCTGCTTCCTCGACCTCCCGCTCGCTGACCGCTTCGAGGACCAGGAGCTCCCGGAGCCGCGAGCTGCGCGACCGCGCGCTTTCCAACTCCGTCGCCAGCGCCTCGAGTTCGCCTTCCAGGGTCGCCAGACTCCGCTCGGAGGCGACCAGCGGAACCACCCGGAACAGGGCATCGTTCCGGTCGACGCGGCGGCCGACGAACGGCCAGGAGCGGGCTCCCGCTGGTGGCTGGACGACCCCGTCCACCTGCGCGGTGATCGTGCTCTCGCCGCCGGCCGGCGGGCGGAAGGAGGCGACGCCGGCGACGCTCCGGGCGAGGCGGCCCTGCCGCACCCAGGCGGCCGCGAAGCCGCCCTGCCACTGCTGTTCCTTCAGGAAGGAAACGGGCTCGCCGCCGTCGGACCCGGCGGGGAGCGACCGTACCTTCAGGAGGCCTTCCGCGTGGTCCGCCGTGCCGACGCGGATCCGGCCGCCACGGATCTCCTCGATGCCGTTCCCGTCGTCGATCCGGAAGAGCAGGTCCGCCTCGCCGGCACGTTGGGGCGTCAGCTCGATGTCGAAAACCCCAGGAGCGGCGGGCTGGTCAGCGCGGAAGATCTGCTCGCCGGACCCGTCGACAAGGACGATCTCGGCCGTTCCCCGTAACAGCGGTGCGAAATCGGCCAGGCGCGTGACGTGGGTGTGGGCCGTCGCCGTGTGACCTGCCGCCAGCGCGTCGATCTCGGGGAAGACCTCGAACCGCTCCCCGAGAGCCGTGACCGACCAGCTTTCGTGGGAATGATCGTGCTCTTCGGCGGGCGGTGTACCGACACACGCAACGAGCAACAGCAGCGCCACGGTCGGCAGACTCGACACACACTGGGTGCGCCGGCCCTCTGGCCGGCTTCCGGATTCTCCTTCACCCCACCTCATGACCCCGACCCTCCTTCCCGGCTCGTCGCCAGCCGTTCCAGCTCCCGGTGCGCCGCCAGCGCCGCCTCATGCAGATCGAGCACCGCCAGCTCCGCCTCGGTCACCGAGCGGTGCGTCTCGAGCAGATCGGTGAGCCCGGCCTCACCCTGGCGAAAGGCCGCCTCCGCGCTGTCCAGCATCCGTTCGGTGGCGCCGAGTTCCTCGCGGGCCTCGGCGAGGGCGGCGGCGAGTCGTGCGAAGTTGCTTCTTGCCGCGTTCCGCGCCGCAGTCGATTCGCGCTCCGCGAGTTCGAGCCGCGCCCGAGCGGCCTCCAGGCTAGCGCCGGCGCTCTGCCGCGCCGCCTGCCGCCGGTCGAAGAGCGGAACGGACCAGGCGACACCGAAGATCGGCCCGTCGATGGCGCCGGGAGTCAGATCCTGCCGGCGCCAGCCCACTGTGACCTCCGGCGAGGCCACGATCGGTCGGGTCGCAAGCTGGGCCAGCTCGGCCGCCGCCAGATCCGCCTCCGCGGCACGCACGCGGACGTCCGCACCATCCAGCGACGGCGCAGCCGGCAGTTCGGGCAGAACCGGCCGCGCGTTCGCCGGCAAACCGGGATGCCAGGCTGCCGCTTCGGCTCTAGCCCGTTCGCTCGCCCCGGCGGCGAGC
This sequence comes from Holophagales bacterium, assembly GCA_009845425.1. Taxonomy (GTDB): domain Bacteria; phylum Acidobacteriota; class Thermoanaerobaculia; order Multivoradales; family Multivoraceae; genus Multivorans. The sequence goes on along the minus strand of VXZQ01000009.1, from coordinate 212,137 downwards.
GCGACGCGGGACCGCAGCGTGGCGGCGGCCAAACCCAGCCGGCGGGCTTCGAGTCCGGACGCTTCCCCCCTCTCCGCGCGAACGGCCTCACGTTGCGCAAGCGACCCGACCCGCTCAGCCTGGAGCGTCAGTCGTTGCCGGCGCGCGGCGGCCACCGCCCAGCCGGCATAGGCCTCCCTCATCGCCAGGCGGTAGCCCAGCAGTTCGTACGCCAGCCCGCGACGGGCAGCCCCTATCTCGCCTTCGCGGGCCTCGATCTCCGGCGCGCGCGCGGCGTCCGGCATCTTCCAGGAAACGAGAACGTCCGTCTGGCCGATCGGACCGGCGGGATCCTCCCGCACCGCCTCGACGACGGGATTGTCGAACGTCCGGGCCGCCACCAAACGGGCCTCCGCGAGCCCCACGGCCTCGGCGCTCTCGCGAACGGCGGGGTGCGTCTCGTCGAGGACCGAGAGGAACTCGGCCTCGGTGACGACAGGCCGGTCCTGTGCCGCTCCGGCGACGGCGAAGAAGCCTCCAAAGAGGCCGATCAGGATGGAACGATGCATGCTGACTCCTTTCCACGTCCAGGTTCCGGGCGCGAATCGCACCCGGGCCTAAGGCCGCGGATCAGAGCAGCAGTGCGCAGTGAGACCGGAAGAGAGGCGCCGGCGGTCCGCGTCGGGAGGCCGCCTCGTAGGGCGATCCCTCGGCGACCGTCACCGACGACGAAAGCGGCGCGGCAAGCACATCCCACGACGACGGGGCGGGCCACAGCAGGCCGGCCTCCGCGTCCAGCGTGGCGTCGTGGTCGTGGTCGGGCACGACCTCGTCGTCGTGGTGGTGCCCGTGCGTCGCCGACCTCGCAAGGGCAGCGGTGTCGTGCTCGTGCTCAGACGCGAAGAGATGAGCCGCCAGGTCCAGCCCGGCAGTGAGCGCGAAGGCACCCGGCGTCTGGCATCCGAGCAGGACGGCGACCGCGACGACACGCTTGAGCGGAGTGCTCACTCTGGTCACTGTGCCAGACGCGCCGCGGTTGGTCAACGAAGCGGGCCTTCCGAGCCCGCTAGGATCCTGAGCCTCGTTGATGGGCGAAGTCGCCTGCGACATTCTGAAGAAACTGGCGGGGAGAGCGACATGGACGTGCTGAGAAGCTTCTTCGAGATGCTGGCGAGCCCGGCAGAGGTCACCAGAGGGTTCGTGGTCCTGGCGATCGTGTCGCTGCTCGTGTTCGCATACCTGTACGTGCTCACAGGCAAGCTCGTCATGGACACGTGGAAGGCGCTGCGAGACGAGCGCCGGGCCCGCCGCCTCAGGTCGTAGAGCGCCAAGCGACGCCGCCGAGTTCCGACTGCCGTAGCAAGGAGTTGTCCGCCATGACGAAGCTGCTTACCTCGATCTGCGCTGGCCTCCCCCTGTGCTTCGTCGCCTGCGGCGGGGACTACCCGCCACCGCCCGAGACGGAGCAGATTCTCTTCACGGAGACGCTCCACGGAGTCGAGTTCGAGGATCCCTACCGGTGGCTGGAGGATCAGGACAGCCCGGAGACCCGCGCATTCATCGACCGGCAGAACGAGTACGCCGAGCTCATCGTCGGTGAGCCGCCGGGACGGGACTGGGCGCGGCGGCGGTTGAGTGAGCTGATCGACACGCCTTCCGTCGGCTCGCCGAACAAGGCAGGCGAGTACGAGCTCTTCACCCTGCGGCGGACGGGCGAGGAGCTGGCGTCCATCGTGCGGCGACCGGCGCCGGAGGATGCCGAGGCCGGGCCCGCGAAGATCGACCCGGCCAGTGAGTACGAGGTCGTGATCGACCCGGCGGAAGCCGGCGGCGAGTACGCGCACCTCGGCATCGTCTCCGTTTCGCCCGACGGGAAACTCCTGCTCTACAACGTCCGCATCGGCGGCGCGGACGAGACGACCGTCCGCCTGCGGGACCTCGAACAGAACGTCGACCTCGACTTCGAGATGCCCCGGGCGTTGAACGACCAGGCGTTCTTCGCGAAGGACGGCAGTGGCATCTACTACACCGTCCGCGACCGTGTCGAAGGTCCGCGTATCCGCTTCCACCGGTTCGGCACCGATCGGGCGGAGGACGCCCTTGTGTTCGGCGAGGGGATCGGGCCGCGGGCCTTCGTTCGCGCCGAGCAGCTCGACGACACGAAGTTGCTCGTCGGAGTCCAGCACGGATGGGCGCGTAGCGACGTGTACCTGGTCGAGGTCGGCACCTGGCGGGTCACGCCGATCGTCGAAGGCATGGAGGCCCGCTTCAACACCCACCACAGCAATGGCCGCTTGTTCGTGCGCACGAACCTGGACGCGCCGCTCAACCGGCTGATGGAAGTCGATCTCGACCGGCCGGATCTCGGAAGCTGGCGGGAGGTCGTGCCGGAAGCCGAAGACGTCCTCCAGGGCGTGTCGGTGATCGAAGGCAAGCTCTACCTGACCTACCTGCACCACGTCGCGAGCCGGATCCGCGTCTTCGAACTCGACGGCACGCCGGCCGGGGAGATCGAGGTGCCCGAGCACCACAACGCCAGCATCCGGGGGGCCGGCGAAGGCAAGGCGCTCCTGTCGCTCGTCTCCTACCTGCAGCCGCCCGTGACCTGGCTGCTCGACCTCGAGGCGGGCACGCGCGAGGTCTTCCGGGAAGCTCAGGCGCCCTTCTCCGGCGACGGCTATGTCCTGAAGCAAGTGCGCTACACCTCGAAGGACGGCACCTCCGCGCCGATGTACATCGCCCACCGGGAGGACTTCGAGCCCGACGGCACGACCCCCGCCCTGCTCAACGGCTACGGCGGCTTCAACGTCTCCCTGACCCCGCGGTTCAACCCGCTGGCGGCTCTGTGGCTCGAGGCCGGCGGCGTCTACGCCGTCGCCACGCTCCGCGGCGGCAGCGAGTACGGCGAGGAGTGGCACCAGGCCGGAATGCTCCACAACAAGCAGACCGTCTTCGACGACTTCATCTCGGCCGGCGAATGGCTGGTCGCGGAGGGCTACAGCGACCCGGACCGCCTGGCGATCCACGGCGCCAGCAACGGCGGACTGCTGGTGGGCGCTTCCCTCACTCAGCGCCCCGACCTCTACCGCGCCGTCCTCTGCGGTTTCCCCGAGCTCGACCTGATCCGCTTCTACACCTTCACCGAGACGAACAACATGCCGGCGCTGCTCGAGTACGGCGACGGCGAGATCCCCGACCAGTTCGAGTCGCTGCGCGGCTTCTCGCCCTACCAGGCGATCCGCGACGACGTGGCCTACCCTGCAGTCATGCTGACCCAGGGCGACCTGGACACGCGGGTGCCGCCACTGCAGGCCCGCAAGGTCGCCGCCCGGCTGCAGACGGCGACCTCATCCGGACTACCGGTGATCATGCGCTACCACCCGTACGCGGGCCACGCCGCGAGCCGGGGCCTGCCGATGTCGGAGCGGATCGAGTTCGTGGCCGCGGAGGCCGCGTTTCTGCTGACGCAGACGCGTTTGACGGCGCCCGAGACGCCATCGGGTGACTGACCGCGGGACCGAAATGCAGAGTTATGCAGAAGTTCGACATCGCTCTGGAGGCGGTGTCGAAGTTCTGCATAACGCTCCTTCCCTGCGACCGTCTCGACGCATCGCGCTCGTCATCCAGCCAAACAGCCCTCAGGTGTAGCCGGGGTCGGCCATCGCGTGGATCGCCTCCAGAACTTCCTGGGCCCGCCCCTCCCGGACCAAGTCCGCCGGTCGAACGCCATCGAAGTACCTGTGTCTGGAGTACAACCATGCGCGCGCGGTCATCGGGTCCGAGTAGAACTCCGCCAGACGTTCCACGATGTACTCCAGGTCCGCCAGGAGGATCTCCTTGCCTGGCCTGGGGTTCGCGTGCCCCTGGTTCCACCGGGAAACCGTCCTTGGAGTCGTGCCCAGCATGTTCGCCACGTCAACCGAGCGTATCGCCGCCCTCGTCCTCAGCAACTCCAGCTTCTCGACCACCACGCTCTTTTCCCGACCGCGCCCGACATCATGTTTCCTCCGACAACCCTCTCCCTGCCCGCCAGCAGCAAGGCCGAGATCAGGTGCTTCAGGGGGTCTCCTTTCGGTGGTGGCTCATGCGGTCCTGTTGATGCCGGAGGTTGCGGTCGCCAACAAAGCCTCGGCTGTCGGTGACTACGGGATACGTCAACTTCACGGAAGCGGTTCGGTCCTCTCTGACACGGCCAGTCAACTCGATTCCGCGGATGGTGTTGCGCCCACGAACATTCTTCCCGTCGACGAACTCCAGCACGCCCGGCGTGTCAGTCGCTACGGCAACGGGACGCTTGTCGCGGTGGTTTCGCTTCTTGCTCATCGCTCACCCTCCTCTTGGACCTTGCCTACGAGAGCAACCCAGCCGCCCACCTCCGGCCTGCGGACGCCGATCCACCAAGAGCGAGGCCTACGCCCGAGTGTCGGAGCGACGTTTTGTAAGCAAACGGACCACAGCTTCCAGAACCCAAACGACCCGAACGATCCTCAAACAGCACACCAAGAACGCCAGCAGCACTAGATAGAAGACCCAAGGCCGCGGCATGGCGTCACGGTCCAGTACTAGGGCCGAAAGCGACATGACCGTCGCACATCCGAGCGTTCTGATCGTCGAGAGAAACACCTTCCACAGCGTTGAGTAGTGACAGCTCTCTCGAACTACACGGAGTCGCTTCGACGAGGAAAACCCCAGCACCACGGAGGTGGCCGTGATTGTGAAACCAAGGAGCGATCCGAAAATCGACGCCAGGGTTCCATAAACTGCGAGCCGACTATCCGCCAGCAGGCAGTCGACCTGGGCCAGCCCATCGAGTCCTTCGGCCCATCCGACAAACACTGCCGCTCCCATCACGGCCACACCGAGTTCGACGTGTAAGAAGTTCCTTTGCCACCATCGGGGGAGAATCCTCACAGCTTCACCCCTGCCGCCAACAGGAGTTCACTCTCTAACTCAGAGTACGCCTTCTCTATCGCGCTATAGGCAGACGACTTGTCTAGTGCGCGCCCTCTCTCGCTCTGCCTCATGATCCCCTCGCGGGCCACGAGCTGGTCACGCAGAAGATCGACTACTTCGAGCGCGCCGGTGTCCTCCCGCACACCCTTCACTTCGAACTTGGACGTCTCCTCTCGCAGATCCCGCCTACCCACTAGCTGTCTTGCAGCCATCAGTAGTCGCCCAGCGAGGGGATTCCGCGAGTACTTCTGGGGCCGCAAGATGAGCTCTAACTCCTGGGCTTCACTCACGCGCTCCGCAGCCTTGAACGCTGATCCAAGGTCCTCGTCCGCATCTGATACGACGTCCGCATATGAGGCACGGATCTTCAGGTGGAAGGTCCGGATCTCTCGAAGGCGCGCAAGATCCGCTGCCACGTCCTGTCTCACGAGCTGCTCGAACGCAACATCCGCGGAGTAGCCTCCCGCCTTGGCACGGAAGTACCGAGGCAATCGGGAGATCCTCGGTCCGTAGAAGTTGAAGTCCATACCGATTATGTTGTTCTCGAAGACCACAATGTGAATACCCTCGAACAGACCGGATTCTTCCGGAATCGCAAGATCGGTTAGCGTGCCTTCGCGTTCGACCAGGGGTAGGCCTGACCGCCGAATCTGACCTAAACGGAAACGCTGGCGCGGCCCGAGCTGATCGATCCAGCAGCAGAGACGTATCTCGCCGTCGTCTAGGTAGCGACCCGCCGGGTCGAAACGCAGCCCGTCAATGTGCCGAAGGGCGGGCGTGGGACGAAACGGTAGCGGTCTGCCACCCTCGTCCACGCCAACATTGGCTCGGAAGAAGTAGATCTTTCGTTCGATGGGGCGGGGCGGCATAAGTTGGGCCTTTCTGGTTTGCCGTGGCGCTTCGGCTTCGACTCGATCATCGCGGTCTGCCACCCCCAAGCGTGAAGATCCCAAGCAGGGTGTGTAGTCGCGAAACGTCGCTCCGAGGGACCGAGGAGCATCACAGGGGCACGGCGTCGTCTGGGAGAAGGCTGCTCTTCTAGCAGGTCCAGCGCCGGCTGGCAACGCGACGGCCCGTGGCCCGTAGGCGTGACGATAGCGCTCGTGCTGGCTCGACCTTGCGTTGGATTCCGCGAAGCAACACCCGATGATCCCGGAGACGGGATGTTCAGCTTCTTCCCTGGGAGCGCCGAGTGCGGTGACCCCCGCTTTGCCCGACCGCTCATCGATCTTCCGCCCGAGGCGATTGATCCAAGCGTCTCCCGGCACGCGGGCCGAGCTGCCGGAGCAACGCCTAGCAGTCCACCCGAATAGACTTTGCGCCCTCTGTAGCCAGTTCCGTAGAGGCTAGCGAGAACCGCCCCGGTGGAGGCCATTCCGCCCGATTCGCCTCGCAGATGAGTGCCATTGGCAATCCTCAGCATTGCCTTGTATCGTCGCAAGCATGAGTTCTTCCTACGATTCACGGAGGGTCCGGGTCTCGTCGGTCGGCTTGCGCCCGACATTGAACGACAGGAGTCAGCCAGCCGCGCCGAGGCGGCAACGGCCGAGATTGGGGAGCTACTCGATGAGAAGTCCCTAGTCGGCGACTTGATTCGGATGGATTTCGACGAAGCGCACATCCTGATACACGATGCCCTGCGTGAGCAGGTCGGCGGCGTGCCGGATGGCTGCTTCCTGTTAGCGGCCAGGAGCCCGTCAGTAGGCACAACGGTACCCTCGCTGCTGCTCCTGCGTGTTCTCGGAAGCAGTGCGCTGCCCAACGACATCGAGACGCAGCAAGCACATGTTGGACCTCACCGCTGACGAATCCAACCTCCGCCGGCCCCTGCCCCCCAACCCGACGGTTCAGCCTTTCCGCACTCTATGCCCAACGAGCGACCGGGACCTGCTCCCGATGCGGAACGCCGGCGACCAGCCGGCCACACCGAGTTCTCGACGCAGCGGCAGTTCCGGTGCTCGACCTCGAGGAATCCAGCTCGCCGAATGGCCTCCGAGACCCGCCGGAGCGCCCTTTGTGCAAGCGCGTCATGCACGCCCCCTACGTCCGCTTGCGCGCCACTGCCATCAGGGGATCGTGTCGAAACGCACAAAGAACTCCTTCGCACCATTCGAAATACGGAACGCTGGTTCTAGCTCCTCCGGAACAGGCACAAAGATCCTGTCCTTGGTGACGATCGTAGTTGTCGGAAACATCGCTCCGCCCGTCGCCTCCGTCTCGAGTGGCTCCTTGAGTTTCAGGTCGTAGTACAAACTCAATCCACCCGAACTGTCCGTGAATACGTAGATGACCCGATGCGAGCCCCACATGAGCTTCGTCGTATGGGGCTGGCGGAGGAACTCACCCTCCCTTAAGGCTAGTCGCTCCGCGACGGAAAGGAACATTTGAAAACCATTCAGCTTCGCGTACCGAGCCCCGACGGTCAGGACCTTCATCTCGCTCCTTAACCCAGCCCGCAGAATTGGCGGTGCCGCCTCCAGCACGCTTCCCGGAGCGCCGCTCTCCGCCTCTTCCAAGACGTCCGGCAACTCTTCCTCGACGCTGCCAACTTGGTCCACGCGCACCTCCTGTCGAAGGCCCGCCCCTCGGCCAGCAGCCGATCTGAAGACCTGCTCAAGATCGGCCTTTCCTGAGAGATAGTCGGCCAAGAGAACCTCGGCCTCACCTAAATCGCTCTCATCGTACCTAAAGAGCTCCTCGTTCTCTTTGAGTCGCCTATAGAGCGCCTCCCTACCCTGTCTAGTAGAGGAGGGCACATATTGACGAATCTGCGGGTAGACGTGCTGCCTCACGAAGTCCACCACAAACCCCTGGAACACCTCCGGCGCCGATCGGTACGCCTCGACGACCATCCGCACCGAGGACATATCCCTAGCTAGGGCTATGCGAAGCGTGCCGTCCTGTCTCTCGACCTGCAGAGACACACCATGGCTGATCGTGGCGAGACCTGCATCGACATCGGCCAGAAAGTAGTCGTCAAGAAGTACGCCCCGGAGGCGGACCAAGAACATCGCCTCCTCCAGTGTCAGTTGCGTCTGCGGAATCCGTTCGACGTGGACTTCGTCCGGCACTTCCTCTACGTTCGATGACTGCCGCAGAAAACGCAACTGAAGCCGTCGGCGTGGATTCCCTTGGCTGACGTGAAATAGGTTTGAGTCCTCGCTGGCGAACCGCCGCAAGACCGTTCCGTCACGGCCTGAGTAAAAGAACCGGGACTTTTCCGGTTCAAACTCCGCCACGGAGCCGAGGGCCACCTCACGCTGTCGGCCGGGAAGTACGCTGATCCTGACTCTCTCCGCGAGCGACAAAGGGCCCTGAGAGACCACATACTGCTGGAACTGCTGGTTCCGGTCCGCCCAGTCCGTCCGCGCGATGTCTCTTGACGCCTCGGCCTCTACCAGCGCAACGAGCTCGGCAACAAACTGGATACTCTCGCGACTGAGAGCTTCCCGACCAGCTGTCGGCTTGAGGATTCCCAGGTCCACGACACCGCCAAGACCGTAGAACCCCGAAATCGGAATCGGCGCAAGTCCGAAGCGATTCCGGTAGCCGAAAGCCTGGCCTACCCCCTGCGCTAAGGCCGCCTCGCCTGCTATGGGACTTCCCCTCCATTCAACATCCGTGATCCGAACGAAAACGCGCGCCTGGGGATCAACCGACGTGCGAAGTAGGGCCGAAAGGCCGCCATTCGATACTTCTCGTGCCGCGATCTCTTCGAATCCGCCGACGCGACTACGTAGTGCATCGTCGAACCGCTCTTGACTAATCAAATCGCCATTTAGTCGGACCGGAACCCGGAGAAACCGGACATACTGTTTGAGATAGGCCGAAGCCTCGTCCTGAGTCATCGAGAACGCCGGATCCAGTTCCGCTGTAATGGTCGTACCGGGACCGCGGCCATTCTCTATCCGCGCTAGCTCGATGCAGTCCTTGGCTATACGCAGATTCGCCCGCTTCGCGCCACTAATCAACGTTGTGTCCGAGTCGACGCTCCGGGACTCCACCCGTAACGCACTGCACACGCCGAAGTTCGCCATTGCGCCGATCCCGAATGTCCCGATAACGCCCGATCGCGTGGCGAGATCAGACCTCTTACCGCTTGACCCGGCCCGCCAGAAGTTCTTTCTCAACACGTCCTCTGTCATACCGATGCCATCGTCTTCGACCATCAATCGGCGTCCATCCACATCGATCTTGATCTCGGCGGCCGAAACCGGTAAGCCTTGGACGGTACAGCGCATGAGAATAGCGTCGTAGGCGTTCTGGACGTTTTCGCGCAAGAACGCCTTCGGCGAGTCGTAGATTTCGGACGAGAGAATCTGCAGGACTCGCTCCGTCTCCACGTCAAAGACGATTCCCGCTTCGTCGACTTCGGTCATCTCGCCCTCGCTCGATACTTTTCACGCATTTCGGCAACCGACGGATCATCCGAGTCCGCAACTAGCGGTTGCGCAAGGAGCTCCGAGAGACGGTCACGCCGCCCTGTCTCCCAGAGCGCGTCCATCAGGTGGACCGCTTCTGCTTCACTTACCGGAGGGTCGAAGAGGTCGACGATGGACTCCGCGTCTTTGAGCCTCACTAGGCAATCCAGCAGCAGCGGTCGGGAAAGACTGTCCCGTTGCAGAACGCCCGTCAGAAGATCGGCCGCGTTCCGATACGCGCCTCTCAGATGTAGGGTCTGCGCCTCCATAAGAACAGGGGTCGCGCCGCCCGTGCTCGCCACCGGTGGCGGAGGCGGATCGTAGTCAAACTCCAGGTAGCGCTGGCCTACCGTTGGGAGAACCCGGCGCCCCCAAATCGGCAAGTCGCCGTCAGCATTCTGCATCTCCCGAACATGTAGCCGCCCAGCTCTTGCGGCGGTACAAAGCTCGATGACGTTGTATGAGCGCGCATGGCCAAGCCCGGGACCGCCGCAGAGGGTCCCGGCGCTGATCACCGTCATCTTGCGGTCAACCTCATGACGGAATCTCGTGCTCAAGTACTGGGGCCGGTGCTGGTGCCCGTGTAGGCCAAGGCTGAAGCCCCGGTCAATGAGATTCTGCAAGAGATCAGGATCCATGTAGTCAACGCGATAGGGTGACCCTTCGACATTGTGATGCCAAGCGGCCACGCGTAGGCGGCTAGCAAATGCCCTCTCGCGCAGGCGAGTTCCCACCTCGGCTATGCAGGCTGGGTGGATCGCTCCCTGCTTCTTGAGGCGATCATTGTTGTAGCAGCTCGAGAAGCCCACAATAGTAAGACCGAGTTCCGGGTAGTCGAAGACTTCTACTTGATCGGCAGGATCTAGATCGAAGTGGCGTTGACCGTCGTAGAAATCAGCGTAGAACTCGGCGAACGCCGACATGCGCTTCCGATACATGCTGGTGTCACAGATCCTGTAGAGTTCCAGCTCCTTCCATGACCAACGGAATGGCGACTCCAAGGAGAATAGCTGATCACTGAGAGGGATTTGGCGGTCGGATGGAACGTCGATGAGCTCCAGGCTCTTCGCCAAATGGTAAGAACTAACGTCGTGGTTTCCGGGTACGACTACTACACGCTGGCGGTCACCGCTCACAAACCGGTCAGCGAGACCAGCCAGAAAGGCGGAAGCTCCGCCATACTGAGCTCGTAAGGACTCCTCCGGCTCGTCGACATCGAAGTCGATCCCGTGAATGATGTCGCCGCTCACAACAATCACGTCCGGCGCGCGGACCCTCGGTTCCTCCTCGGCCGAGAAGTGGCGGCAGTCGTTCACGAGCGAATCGGGCAGGACATCGTGCCTGATCGAGCCGTTCCGACCCCAATGTAGGTCAGAGATGTGAAGAATGGAGACGTTCATTCAGTTTGCCAAGGGCCTGGCGTTGAGGAAATGAGCGCAGATTGTAGCAATTCCAACAGAGCTTGCCACGACAACGGTGGCACCTAGGGTAGAACCACTTGCGGGCGACAACGCCGGTGTCCGCCTGGGGCGGCAGCCGGCGGGGACGCCGGGCGCACCCAGTGTGGGAAGGCAGCGGTTACGGCAGCGGGAACTCCTCCATGTAGCGCTCGTAGCCGGGCTCGACGTCGATCTCCAGGGATCGGAGCATCCGCACGACGGCGTTGTAGTAGGAGACGATGATCGTCAGTTCGACGAGGAGCTCGGCGTCCAGGTGACGCCTTAGGCCGTCGAAGGTCTCGGTGCTGATGCTCAGGTCCTCGGTCACCTCGTCGGCGGCGGTGAGAACGAGCCGTTCGAGTTCCGGGAGCTCCCCGGCGTCCGGTCCCGCGATGACGGCGCGGATGTCGTCGTCGGACATACCGAACTGGCGGCCGAGTTCAATGTGGTGGCTGTACTCGTAGTCGGTGCGGGTGATGACACCGATCCGCAGGATGGCCATCTCGCGCAGCCGAGTATCCAAACGTGCCTTGTGGCTGATCCACGCGCCCGTGTGGCGGAAGGCGCGGGTCCCCGCGGGACTGTGCGCGAGCATCCGCGCCAGGTTGATCGGCCGGTCGAGCAGCTCCTGGTCTTCGGGAGCGAGATCGTCCACGTCGAGGTAGGGGAGTCGAGCCATCGCGATCCTCTCTTGCGGGTCGGCGTCGGCGGCGCCAGTCAGCGCCGGTCAGCGGACGGGAGAGAGTACCGTCACGCCGCCGTCGACGACCAGCGCCTGACCCGTGATGTAGCGCGCGTGTTCGGACGCCAGGAACACGACCGCCCGGCCGACGTCCCAGCCGGTGCCTTCGATCCGCAACGCCGAGGCGTTCTTGCGCCGCTCGCGGACCTCGGGCGTCATCGTCGGGCGCTGGACCATCGGCGTCCAGACCGGGCCCGGGAGCACGGCGTTCACCCGAATGCCGGCGCCGGCGTGGTCGACGGCCATCGCCCGCGTCAACGAGATGACCGCGCCCTTCGACGCCGAGTACGGGGTGAGACCCTTGGGCCGGATCGCGGAGATGGAACTGATGTTGACGATCGAGCCGCCGCCGGCCTCCTCCATCAATGGAATCAGGGCGCGGGACGCCTGGACCATCGACCGGACGTTGACCTTCATCACCCGGTCCCAGAGTTCCGGCTCGGTGTCTAGGACGGTGCCGGGCGCTCCGATGCCGACGTTGTTGATCAGCACGGTGGGTGGCGCGGAGCCTTCCCGCGCGAAGGCGGCCAGGGCCGCGCAGTCCTCGTCGCTCGTCACGTCGCCGACGAAGAGCCGGGCGGCGCCGCCCTCGTTCCCGATCATCTCGACGGTGCCGCGGGCGGCTCCCTCGTTGAGGTCCACGACGACGACTTCGGCGCCCGCGCGCGCCAGGAGGATCGCGGCGGCCCTGCCGTTGCCGATCCCGTCGTCTCTCGCTCCGCCGCCCGTCACGACGGCGGTCCGGCCGCTGAAGTCGATTCGATCTCCCGCGGAGGGAACCTGCTCCAAACGCGTGTTCATCGATCCAGCGGGAACTCCTCCAGGTAGCGCTCGTAGTCGGGCTCGACGTCGATGTCCAGCGAGTTCAGGATCCGGACGACGCCGTTGTAGTAGGACAGGGTCATCGTCAACTCGACCATCATTCCCTCGTCGAGGTGACCCTGCAATGCCTCGAAGGTCTCGGCGCCGATGCCGACGCCGTTCGTCATCTCGTCGGCCGCGGTGAGGACGAGCAGTTCGACCTCCGTCAGCGACTCATCGTCCGGCCCGGCGACGACGGCCCGGATGTCGTCGTCGGACAGGCCGAACTGCCGGCCCAGCTCGATGTGGTGGCTGTACTCGTAGTCGGTACCCGTTATGGCGCCGACCCGGAGGATCGCCATCTGGCGCAGGCGCGGATCGAGCCTGGTCTTGAAGCGAATCCAGAGGCCCAGGCGGCCGAACGCACGGGCGCCGTCAGGGCAGTAGGCGAGGACCCTGAAGATGTTGAGCGGCGGATCGAGGAGCCTCTGGTCCTCTGGGTCGAGATCGTCTACGTCCAGGTAGGGGAGTCGGGCCATCGGGCAGAGGGTATCGTCCGCGACACACTGCATTTCCGCCGCACTCAAGGAGAGTCCCAGTGAAGAGATCGATCCCCCAAGCCCTGCCGGCCGTCGCACTGGCTTCGAGCCTGGCCCTCGTGTTCACCGTTGCCGGTACGCCGGCCGCAACAGCCCAGGAGTCCGGCTCCTGGACGATCGGCGAGCGGGTCGTGCCGGCGCCCGCCGGTGCGAGCGACGTCCTCCGATCCGCCCTCGCCGCGACGCCCGCCCCCAGCGTCGCCGCGTCGAAGCAGCAGACGCCGCAGAGCGACGAACAGTGGCTGGTGATGCAGAAGGCGACGGCCAACGCCAACCTCGACCAGATCGCGAGTGGATTCGGCGTTTCGATCGAGAAGGCCGAGGTCGAGGGCGTGACGGTCTACCGGGTGGTGCCCGAGAAGGTTCATCCCCGGCATGCGGACCACCTGTTCCTGCACATACACGGCGGCGGCTACGTCCTGAACGGCGGCGACGCCTCCGTCACCGAGGCGGCCATCGTCGCGGCCAGCGCGGGAATCCCGGCCCTCTCCGTCGACTACCGCATGCCGCCGGAGCACCCGTTCCCGGCCGCGGTCGAGGACGTGGTCTCGGTCTACAGGCACCTGCTGGAGAGCCGGTCCGCGAAGTCGATCGCCATCGGTGGTACGTCCGCGGGCGGCGGGCTGTCGCTGGCCGCGGTGCACCGCTTCATCGCCCTAGGCCTCGACGTGCCCGGAGCGATCTACGCGGGAACGCCCTGGGCCGACCTGACGAAGACAAGCGACAGCCTGTTCACGAACGAGGGGCTGGACCGCGTGCTGGTCACCTACGACGGCTTCCTGGGCGCGGCGGCGCGGCTCTACGCCGATGGCCACGACCTGAAGGACCCGCTGATGTCGCCCGTCTACGGCGACTTCGAGGGATTCCCGCCGACGTACCTGATCACCGGCACGCGCGACATGTTCCTGAGCGACACGGCGCGGACCCACCGCAAGTTGCGCGCGGCCGGCGTGGTTGCGGACCTACACGTCTACGAGGGTGTCGCGCACGCCGACTACCTGATCTTCCCGGCGTCGCCGGAGTCGCAGGACGTGTTCCAGGAGGTCAGCGCCTTCTTCAAGAAGCACCTGGAGTAGGCCGGCGCGGAGCGCCGGATGCCGGCCAGAACCCGGGTGGCGCGTCCTCGCGCCAGCCGCGTCACAGTCCGAGCGCCCGCCTTCGGGCGGTCGGATGTCAGGCCGGCGCACCGACAGGTGCACCCAGTGTGCGACGTCTACGAGCTGCGCGTCGCGGTGAAGGCGCGCTCGCCGCGGGGAGTGATCATCTTGCCGGTCATGGAGTCGCCGTCGACCGTCGCCTCGAAGTTCAGGTTGAAGGTCTGGCCACCCCTTCCGAGCTCCCGGCCGAACTTGAGCGTCTCGCCGTCCCAGGACACGTTCTTCAGATCACCGTTCCGGCGCGGGTTGGTCCAGGTGCCCTTGAGCTCTCCGTCGACCTCCGTGAACTCGTATACGACTTCGAAGGTGCCCTGGGGCGTCTCGGTCGTCGACTCCCACTTGCCGAGGACGGGGGCGTTGTCGGCGGCCAGCGCAGCGGGTGCGAGAGCCAGGACGAAGGCGGCGGCGATCAGGATGGACGGTTTCATGGGGGGCTCCTCAACTGAGTCGGACGGCTCGTAAACTGCTTTGATGACAAGGACGACCATCGTCGTCGTTTTGTTGCTGTTCGGCCGGGGATGCGGCGGCGACGCAGGCGTCCTGCCGGAGGACTATTCAGGGAGCAGCCGGATGAAGATCGACCATTTCATGTACGCAGTTGCCAATCTCGACGAGGGAATGGCATGGGCCGAGGAGGTCTTCGGCGTGGCGCCGGCGTTCGGCGGCTCGCACGAGGGGCTCGGCACGCGTAACGCGCTGCTGAGCCTGGGCGACATGTACCTCGAGATCATTGCGCCGGATCCGGCGCAGTCGGTCGAGAGCCAGATGGTCACGGGCATGGCGACGATGAGCGCCGGGGGGCTCGTAACCTGGGCGGCGCAGGGCGATCTCGTCGTCACGAAGGGGTTGCTCGAGGAGGCCGGGATCTCTTCGGTTGGCCCCGTGGAGACACGGCGGCGCACGGCGGACGGGGGTCTACTCGTGTGGGATCTGCTGTTTCCGCAGGGGGGTGGCTACGGGATGCCCTTCTTCATCGATTGGCGGGAGTCACCGCACCCGGCGACGACGACACCGGTGGGGGGTGAGCTGGTGTCGTTCGGGATCTCGACGCCCGATGCGGGGGATCTCGGGGCGGTGCTGGCGGGTCTTGGGCTGGATGTCGAGGTGTCGGAGGGAGAGCCGGGGATGAGCGTCGTGATCGAGGGGGCGAAGGGGCCGGTCGTGTTGGCTGCGACGGAGGAGAGCCGGAGGTTGCAGCCGTCTTCGCGGCGTTGAGAGATCGGATGCCGGCCAGAAGGCCGGCGCACCGACAGTCATCCGGTAGGTTTGGCCGTCTAGACCCTGAACGCGGAGACACACGATGATTGAAGACGGCCCGAAGAACCGCACTCGTCTGGCCCGCCTTTACCTCGCCATCGCGGCCCTGAGCCTCGTGGCCTCAGCGCCGGCTGCCGCCCAGCTCGACATCGACGACTGGGCCAAGCGGGCCGGCGAGCAGATCGTCTGGCACCAGACGCAGTTGAGCGACACGCTCTACCTGCTGCTGCCTGAGCCGGGACTGGCCGGGAACCTGGCGGTCTCCGCGGGCGACGACGGCATCCTGATCGTCGACGACGCGATGATGCCGGTGGTGCCGAAGATCAAGGCGGCGGTGGCGAAGATTCAGGAAGGCAGAATCGACTTCGTCGTCAACTCGCACTACCACTTCGATCACGCGGGCGGCAACGCGGGTTTCGGGGCCGACTCCGCGATCGTCGCCCACGCGAACGTGCGCAAGCGCCTGCTGGAGAACCGGCACGCCGGCGCCAACTTCTCGGCGACGCCGTTCCCGTCGGAGGCGCTGCCGATCGTGACCTTCAACGAGAGCGTCACCCTGCACTGGAACGGCGAGGCGATCGATGTGATCCACTTCGGCAACCCGGCCCACACGGACGGCGACGCGGCGATCTTCTTCCGCGACTCGAACGTGGTCCACGCCGGCGACCAGTTCCCGAACCTCGGCGGCTACCCGTACATCGACCGGGACGTCGGCGGCAGCGCCCTCGGTTTGCGCGACAACATGGCCCAACTGCTCGAGATCGTCGACGACGAAACGAAGATCATTCCCGGCCACGGGCCGCTGGCGACGAAGGCCGACCTGCAGAAGTACCACGACTACGTCGCGGAGACGATCGACTACATCGACAGGCAGAAGAGCGCCGGCAAGTCGCTCCAGGACGTCCAGAAGGACGGCCTGCCCGAGAAGTACGCGCCCTACGGCAACGGCCCGCTGTCGCCGGAGCCGGTCTGGATCGGCTACGTCTGGGCCAGTCTCGACGACTGAGACCGCGGCCGCGGCGATGGCCAACGACGTCGTCATCGACGTCCGGGACCTGCGCAAGAGCTACGGGGAGCTCGTAGCCGTCGACGGGGTCTCGTTCCAGGTCCATCGCGGCGAGATCTTCGGCATGCTGGGCCCGAACGGGGCCGGCAAGACGACCACGGTCGAGATCCTGGAGGGACTCCGCCAAGCGGACGGCGGCGAGGCGTTCATCGACGGCGTCGGCGTGAAGAAGAACCGGCGGCGGGTCAAGAGCATGATCGGCGTCCAGCTCCAGCAGAACGCCTTCTTCGACAACCTGACGCTCCACGAAACGGTCCAGTTGTTCGCGACGCTCTACGGTTCGGACGCCTCGCCGGACGACATGCTGGCCAGAGTCGACCTGGCGGAGCGGGCGAAGTCCCGCTACAAGCATCTCTCCGGGGGCCAACGGCAGCGGTTCTCCATCGCGGTCGCCATGGTCAACGAGCCGGTCGCGATGTTCCTGGACGAACCGACGACGGGGCTCGACCCCCAGGCCCGCCGCAGGATGTGGAAGCTGATCGACGGCCTGCGCTCCGACGGGATGGCGATCATGCTGACCACCCACTACATGGAGGAGGCGGAGGTTCTCTGCGATCGCGTGGCGGTCATCGACCGCGGCTCGATCGTCGCGGTAGACGCCCCGCAGACGCTGATCGAGCAGTTGGCGAACCGCGGCGGCCGGTCGGTCCGCCGGGACGGCGCCCTGACGCTGGAAGACGTCTTCCTCGATCTGACCGGGCATCACCTCGTCGACTAGGAACCCCGCGGTGAAGATCTACCTGGCGTTCATCGGCGCCGAGCTGAAGATGTTCTTCCGCGACCGGGCGGCGCTCTTCTGGTCGCTGGCCTTCCCGACCGTCATGATGGTCGTCTTCGGCCTCTTCGACTTCGGCAGCTTCGCCCCGCCGCAGGTGGGCATCGTCGACCAGGCGAAGAACCAGGCGTCGACCCTGCTGGTGTCCGTGCTGAAGGGCGACCTCGGCGGCGAACCGCTGTTCAACGTCCCGGAGTCCGACGACGCCGACTACCTGCGGTCGGAGGTCCTGGCCGGCCACATCACGGCGTTCCTCGTGATCCCGGAGGGCTTCGGCGAGCTCGGCGCTTCTTCGACGATCGACCTCACGTTCGACGGCCGGAAAGCGCAGGAGGCGCAGGCGGCCCGATCCATCCTCGAGCAGGTGCTCGAGGGCGTGTTCAAGTCCGTCGCCAACATTCCGGCGGAGTACCGGGTCGAGAACTGGGCGACCATTTCCCCCACCGAAGTCGCGGGCCGCGGCCAGGGCTACAAGGGGTTCATCGTGCCGGGCATCGTCTCGCTGGCTATCATGCAGAGCGCGCTCTTCGGCGTCGTCTTCACGCTGGTGCGGCTGCGCAACCAGGGGGTGTTGAAGCGCCTCTACGCCACGCCGATCGGTCCGAACCACTTCCTGGTCGGCTCGCTCACGACCAGGCTCCTGCTGCTGGTGATGCAGACGAACGTGCTCCTGCTCGTCGGCATCCTCGTGTCCCGCGTCGAGGTGGCCCCGGGCTATCCGCTGTTCTGGCTGGAGGTCGTCCCGCTCATCTTCCTCGGCGGCCTCGTGTTCGCCTCACTGGGCCTGGCGATCTCCGGCATCGCCAAGACGGAGAACACGGCGGCGCCGCTCGCGAACATCGTGTCGCTGCCGCTGATGTTCCTGTCCGGCGTGTTCTTCCCGCAGACCGCGCTGCCGGACTGGCTCCTCGCGTTCGCCAAGTGGCTGCCGCTGACCTTCCTGGCCGACGCGATGCGAGCGATGGTGAACAGCGGTGAATCGCTGCTCAGCCAGGGCGGCTCGATCCTCGGGCTGGCCGCGTGGGCCGTCCTCTGCTTCGGGCTCGCCGTGTGGGCGTTTCGATGGGAGTGAGGCGCTACTCTCCGCCGGAGCTCTGCGGCTGGTCGTACTCCGATTCGAGCAAGCGGGCGCCGCGCAGGACGTTGCCCATCGCGTAGTTGCCTTCGTGGCAGGCGTACTCGTAGACCAGGCTGTCCTTCGCCTGCCACGTGTACTCGCCCGCCCAGGGCGCCGTCCAGGAGTTCGGGTCGTCGACGCGGAAGTGGTAGAGCAGGTTCCCGTCCTCGGTCCGGCTGAACCGCTCCTCCACCACCATCGTCTCACTGCCCCCGGGCAGGCCGGTCTGGTTGCGGAAGTTGCGCGTGGTCACGACCAGGGTGTCGCCGTCCCAGTGGCCGACGCCGTCGCCGAGCCACCAGTTGATCCCGTCGGGGCCGTGCTCGCCGTCGATGGGGATGATCCGCGCGTCATGGACCATCTCCGCCATGATGACGACGTGGTTCTCGGTCTGCATGATCCGCGCGTAGTTGTTGTACAGGCTGGGCAGCAGCGGCGGTCCGCCGACGAAGCCGAGCAGACAGCGCTCTGCCAGCGCCAGGGTCTCGGGACCGTCGAACGGACCGGGGCCGTCCTGGTCGAGCCAGGAGGCGGTGCCGTCGTTGTTGTGGATGAATGACGCGAAGTTCGTCGCCATCCGGCGCATGGCCGCAGGGGTCATCGCGGGCCGCCGGCCGTTCTTCGGCTCGTAGATGATCGAGGTGCGGAACTTGCCGTCCACGATCACCGCCTCGGAACCGGGGTCGATCCAGAACGCGTTGTAGCCGCCTACGCCGCCGCCGCCGAAGCGGTTCTCGCCGTCCCCGCCCTTCTTGGGTGCGGTCCGATCGGCGCCGCCACCCTTCCGATCCTCTTCGAGGGACCGCCAGAGCCTGTCCCTTTCCTCCTCCATCTCCTGCGCCTCCTCCGGCGTCAGGTACAGGTTGTCGCCGTACTGCGGCGGGCGATCGACGGGCGTGATCGTGCCTGCGTCGTAGACGCCCGACAGGTCGGGCTTGCCGTTCGGCATCCGCTTGATGCCGTCTCCCTCCGCGGCGAGCGCCGGGAGGCCGACGAGGAACAGGGCGAGCGAGGCGAGGGTGAGCTTGCGCATGGGTTGAGTCCTTGTTCGGGAGAGAATGGACCGATGCCTGAAGGGACTGGAATCCTAGCACCGGTCAGCCTCTGCCTTCTGCTCACAACGGTCCCTGTTACAGCCCAGCCGACGGACCCAGGGCCCGAGCAAGTCGAGCTGAACGGCGTCGTCTACGACGTGCCGCCGCCGTGGCTGGGCAACCGCATCGAGGAGGCCGCCGACCCGGCCAGGCTGGCCAGGGTGCCGAGCGAGCTGACGGGAGAGTTCGGCATCTACGTCACCCCGGAAACGCGCGACGCCGTCGTCGCGATGGCGGCGGCCGCCGGAGCCGATGGCGTCGCGCTCCAGGTGGACTCCGGCTTTCGCAGCGACGGTTTTCAGAAGAGGGTGCTGGAGGGTCTCCTCGCGGACGGCCGGCCGTTCCTCAACGCCGTCCGCTGGACCGCGCCGCCGGGCTACTCCGAGCACGTCACCGGCCGCGCCCTCGACTTCGTGCCCAGCGACGCCGACTTCAAGGACACACCGGCGTACCAGTGGCTGAAGCGCCACGCCGCCGACTTCTGCTTCACCGAGAGCTACCCGCTGGGCAACGCCGGCGGCTTCGACTGGGAGCCGTGGCACTGGCGCTACGACGACTGCGACGAGTAGCGTTTCTGACCGGTCGCGAGGCCTAGCAGATCCAGGCCAGACCGTGTCCGGAAGTTAGCCGTCCTCCAGGACGGCACGGACTATCTCCGGCGCGATCCGAAAGTCGGAGTGGAGCAGCCGTTCGAACACATCGCGAGCGGACTCGATCAGACCGCGTCGGCGAGCCAGGCCGACGATGGCCGCCGTGCCCGCCACGTTGAGGCCCGCTGCCCGGGCCTCCCGCCGGGCCAGACGATCATCCAGCAGCACGAGAACCGGACCCGTGTGCTCACGCGCCGCGACGATCGTGGACCACTCGCCAAGGCCCAGGTGAGACGGGCGATCGCCGAGTGGCTCACCAGGCCGCGTTCGAAGCCAGCCCTGATCCAGGGCTGCGGCGATCGCTGGTTCAACCTGTCCTCGTTCGACTTCCTCCCGGACGGCCGAAGTCAACTCGACCGTGCCGAAGAGCTCTCTCAGCCAGTCCACTCCCCCGATCCGGGAGAGTCCGACGAGAGGGCTGGCGTCGGTCAGGACGAGGAGAGCCATTCCTCGAGAGTCTCGAGGTCCGTCCCGACATCCTCGCCGTCACCCTGAACCACGGCGACACCCAGCCGGGAAAGATGGCTGATCATGTCCCCTACGGAGACGCTCGCCACGCGGGCCGCGCGACCCAGGGAGACAGAGCCGCTCTGGAACAACGCCGCCGCCAGTGCCAGCAGAACGTCCGGCTTTTCGGGCAGCCGTTCCAGATCGAGGTGAAGCAGCAGCGCCTCCGGGTGATCGCCCTTGAGCACGAGCACGGGCGCTTCCGCGGCGCTACGCAGAGCCTCGGAGGGATTGTTCTTGAGCTGCCTGACGTTCACTGACTGCATGGGAACTCCTCGTAGGAACGTAACGCAGGAACGAGCCCACGTCAACCGCCCCTCTACTGGGCGCGTTCGGACTAGTAGGCTGAGCTGCAGGAGACATGGACATGAAGACGATTGAGCACCACGTCAACGGCAACACCCACCCGGCCTGTTCGGGCAGGACTCACCCGGTCTTCAACCCGGCCACGGGCGAACAGACGGCAGCGGTAGGTCTGGCCAGCACGGCCGAAGTCGACGCCGCAGTCGCCGCGGCCCGCGACGCCTTCAGCGACTGGCGGCGCACGTCGCTCGCCGTGCGGACGAAGCTGATGTACGCCTTCCGGAACCTGGTCGAGGCGCACACGGACGAGCTCGCCCGGCTGCTGACCGCCGAGCATGGCAAGGTGCTGGCCGACGCCGCCGGCGAGGTGGCCCGGGGGATCGAGAACATCGAGTACGCCTGCGGCCTCGCCGACCTGCTGAAGGGAAGCTACAACTCCCAGGCCTCGACCGGCGTCGACGTCTATTCGGTGCGCGAGCCGCTGGGCGTCGTGGCCGGCATCACGCCGTTCAACTTCCCGGCCATGGTGCCGTTGTGGATGTTCCCCAATGCGGTCGCCTGCGGCAACACGTTCGTGCTCAAGCCATCGGAGCGTGACCCGTCGGCGCCGCTGCTGCTGGCGAACCTGTTCGACCAGGCGGGCTTCCCGCCCGGCGTGTTCAACGTCGTCAACGGCGACAAGGTGGCGGTCGACCGTCTGCTGACCCACCCCGACATCGCGGCGGTGAGCTTCGTCGGCTCGACGCCGATCGCCCGCTACGTCTACGAGACGGGGACCGGCGCCGGCAAGCGGGTGCAGGCACTGGGCGGAGCGAAGAACCACATGGTCGTGCTCCCCGATGCCGACGTCGACCTGGCAGCCGACGCCGCGGTCTCGGCAGCCTACGGCTCGGCCGGCGAGCGCTGCATGGCGGTTTCCGTCGTCGTGGCGGTCGGCGGCGTCGGCGATCCTCTGGTCGGCGCGATCCAGGAGCGGATGGGGAAGCTCTCCATCGGCCCCGGCATAGACGGGAAGTCGGAGATGGGCCCGCTGATCACCCGCGAGCACCGCGACCGCGTGGCCGGCTACGTCGGCGCCGGCGCCGAAGAGGGCGCCACCCTGGTCGTCGACGGCCGCCAGGCTGAGTTCGACGGCGACGGCTTCTTCCTCGGCGTGTCGCTGCTCGACAACGTGACGCCCGACATGACGGTGTATCGCGACGAGATCTTCGGCCCGGTCCTATGCGTCGTCCGCGCCGACAGCTACCGGGAGGCTGTCGAGCTCGTCGAGCAGAACCCCTGGGGCAACGGCACCGCGATCTTCACCCGCGACGGCGGCGCCGCCCGTCAGTTCCAGGAGGACGCCGACGCCGGCATGGTCGGCGTCAACGTGCCGATTCCGGTGCCGGTCGGCTACCACTCCTTCGGCGGCTGGAAGCAGTCCCTCTTCGGCGACACCCACATGTACGGCCCGGAGGGCGTCCACTTCTACACGAAGGCGAAGGTGGTGACGGCGCGCTGGCCGGACCCGGCAGAGAGCCAGGTAGATCTGGGCTTCCCGCGGAACCGTTAGTCGAAGGTCCACTCCCGGGGCTCCTTGCCCTCTTCGGGCTGAGCCTCGCGGACGACGATCGGCGGGGTCTCGCCCTGCTGGTACGTGAAGACGTACTTCAGGGCCTTGCGGTTCTCTTCGGGTACCGGGTCGACGTGGGTGGCGAGTTCCGGGCCGTCGAAGACGTTGATCTTGCAGAACTCCTCGGCCTGGCAGACGAACCTGGCCATCTGGACCCAAGCCTCCATCTGCGTGTCGGGCTCGACCCAGGCGCCGAACGAAAGGCCGGTCAGGCCGATGATGTTCAGCGGCGGCGGCTCGTCGCCTTGCTGTTGCGCCCCGACGGCGAGAGAGAACACGAAGACGATGCTGATCGCAAGAAGGGCGCGTCGATTCATGGCTGGGTCTCCTCGAAGAAACGATCCCATAGTGCCATGCGGTCCCGATGGAGGTGGCTGCCGGCCTCGATCGTCGAACCGAACTCGAGGTGCCGGGCCGTGTCCGGCTTGAACTCCCGCCACGCCGGCAGGTCCGGGCCGCCCGGCGGGTTCGGGTCCCCGGTGGAGGCGAAGGCGACCCAGTAGCCGGACATCGCCTCGGCGAGTTCGTGGTCCTCCTCCGCGTACTCGAAGTCCAGCTTGTCCAGGTTGTCGAACGCGTAGGCGATCTCGGCCGCGTGGTAGGCGCCGTAGAAGTCCCTCTCGGGGTGCGGCGGGGCGTGGGTGAAGAAGTAGAGCCAGGCCGGTGAGGGCACGGTCTCCGAGAGCATCGCCCAGGTCTTCATGTGCCAGGCGAACACGCGGTCGGAGAACGCGTCGATGAAGGCGCGCCTTGCCGCCGCGTCATCCGGCACCGGATAGACCTCGAAGAACTCGTCGGCCACGTCGGGGAACTGGCTCTTGACCAGGAACTCGACCCCGGACTTGTTCGACGGGAGCATGCGGCCCATCAGGCTGGTCGCCTCGTCGCGGTTCGATCCGACCAGCACCGGCACGTCGGCCTGTTCGCCGGACCGGTAGATCTTGGCAATCTGCTTCGGCAGCACCCAGCCGTCGACGTTCGGCCTCGTCGCGAAGGCGCCCTGCTTCGAGGCCTCGGCGAGGATCGCCTTGGCGTCCAGTTCGCGCAGGCGGGCGGCCGCGTCGCCGCCGTCGATGCCGAGCCGCCTGGCGAAGGCCTCGCCGGCGCTCTCGGCCGAGCCGTCCTCGGAGGAGCGAAGCACCGGCAGGCCGTCGAAGAAGCCTCCGCTCTGCCCGATCGCCCGGTGGAACAGGCCGCGCGCCAGCGGCGAAGCCTGCAACACGTTGACGCTCCAGGCGCCGGCCGATTCGCCGAAGATCGTCACCCGGTCCGGGTCGCCGCCGAAGGTCGCGATGTTGTCCCGCACCCACTGCAGGGCGAAGATCTGGTCCAGAACGCCGTAGTTGCCGGAAACCCCCTGGTCGGACTCGGCCGACAGGGCCGGGTGGGCGAGATAGCCGAACGCGCCCAGCCGGTAGTTCACCGTCACCACGACGACACCCTTCCGCGCCAGCGCCGTGCCGTCGTAGAGGGGCAGCGAGCCCGACCCGCGAGTGAGCGCCCCGCCGTGGATCCAGACCATCACCGGCCGGCGATCGCCCTCGTCGCCCGCGGTCCAGAGGTTGAGGTACAGGCAGTCCTCGCTCACTTCGACCAGGGGCTGGGCGTAGAAGCCGCCCTCGGGGTACGGCGCCTGCATGCAGGACGGCGGCTCGACGATCGCGTCGATGGGCGTTCTGCCCGGGGTCACGGGCCGCGGCGGCCGGAAACGGAGGTCGCCGAGCGGCGGTGCGGCGTAGGGAATGCCGAGATAGGTGTGGAGGTCGGGCTCGTGTTCGCCGACGAAGCCCATCACGTAGCCGCTCGTGGTCAGCTTGACCGGCCCGAACTGGGCAGAAGCCACCGACGCAACGAGGAAGAGCGCGGCCGAGGCGAACGTGAAGCGGCGGGCCAGGGGAGTCATCGGCCGGTTCTATCGCACGCCGCCGCTACTTGGCGACATCGTAGGAGGTCAGCGACTCCTGGTCCCGGATGTAGAACGCGCCGTTGGCGACCACCGGATGCGCCCAGGTGAAGTCGCCGCGGTACTCGATCTCGAAGCGTCCCCGCTCGTCGTAGCCCTCGGGCGTGGCGACCGCGAGGCCCACCTTGTTCCGCTCGCTGAGAAGGAAGAGCTTGCCGTCGGCCATCACCAGGGAACCCTTCCCGACGCTGCGGGCGCGCCAGTGGACTTGGCCCGTCTCGATGTCGACGCTGGTCAGCGCGGGGCCGAAGAAGCTGTAGAGCGTCCCCTCGTGGGCAACGACGCCGCCGTGGTGATTCTGGAGTCGGGTCTCGAAGTACGCCTGCTCGCTGAAGAAGGAACCGCCCTCGTCCTCGACGCTGACCCTGACCGCACCCCCGCCGATGCCGTAGGACGCCGAGTAGAAGACGAGGTCGCCTTCGAGGACCGGCGTGGCGATGTTGATCGCGTTCACGGTGGACGGCCGCTCGTAGCGCCACAGCAGGGCGCCGTCCTCGGCGCGAACGCCTACGCCGGCCTCGCCGGTGAAGCCGATCAACACCTCGGTCCCCGCGATCTCGCGCAGGATGAGCGAGGAGTAGGAGGCCACGTCGCCCAGCTCGGCCGAACGCCAGATCGTGCTGCCGTCAGCCGTCGAGAGGGCGGCTATCGCCCCGGCCCGGCCGCCCGGCATGACGAAGATTCGGTCGCGTACGACGAGCGGCGACTCGCTGATGCCCCAGCGGGTGTTCGGACTGCCGAAACGGTCCAGCATGTTGAACTGCCAGACCACCTCGCCCGAGTCCTTCGCGATCTTCGCCACTTCGCCCATGCCGTTCAGGACGAAGAGCGAGTCGCCCTGGATCGTCGGCACCGAGCGCGGACCGTCGCCTCGGTCCGTGTGGTCGTACAGGGGGCCCAGCGCTCGTACCCACACCTCGCCGCCGTCGCTCGCACGCAGGCGGAAGACCGCGCTCTGGCCGTCCCGGGTGCCCTGAACGTAGATCGCATCGCCCTCGACGGCGACCGTCCCGTAGCCCTGGCCGAGCGTCTCGATCTGCCAGTTGACGGCGGGGCCCTCTGGCGGCCACTCGTCGAGCAGGCCGGTTTCGGTGGAGATCCCGGCGCGGTCCGGCCCGCGCCACTGCAGCCAGTCGTCGGCGTGCGCTGCCGTCGCGAATCCGGCGGCGAACACGGCCGCAACCAACACCTGTGTACCCCTGCTGAACATATGCGCCATGACCGCTCCTCAGATTTACTGGCTGGCCGGCCAGCATTATACTGACCGGCCGCTAACGTGCGCGCTCAGGGGACTGAGAAGGAAGGGAGACGCCCCATGGAGTTCTGGACCGCAACCGTCGCCGCGCCGACCCGGAGTGCCGAGTTCGCCCGTCAGGCGGAGGCCAGGGGCTGGGACGGCATGAACGTCGTCGACTCGCAAAACCTCTCCGGCGATCCCTACGTTTGCCTCGCGCTCGGCGCCACCGCGACGGAGAAGCTGCGCGTGGCGACATCGGTGACGAATCCGGTCACCCGCCACCCGGCAACGACGGCGTCCTCGGCGCTCTCGGTCCAGCGGGTGTCGCGGGGTCGCATGGTGCTGGGGATCGGCCGCGGCGACAGCGCGCTGGCGCACCTGGGCCGAGCGCCCGCCCGCCTCGGCTGGTTCGAGGACTATCTCGTCGTCCTGCAGACCTACCTGCGCGGCGAGGAGGTGGACTTCGAGAACACGGGTGTTCCGGACGAGGCGGCGCCGCTCGCGGAGAAGCTGGGACTGGCGCACGGGCCCTCCGCGAGCAGCATCCGCTGGATCGGCGACGGTCCGAAGGTCCCGGTCGAGGTCGCGGCCACCGGGCCCAAGGTGATCGGAATCGCCGCCCGTCAGGCCGACCGGGTCATGCTCGCCGTCGGCGCCGACCCGAAGCGTATCGCCTGGGGAATCGAGACGGCGCGCCAGGCCGCGGCCGAAACCGGTCGCGATCCGGACTCGCTCAGGTTCGGCGTCTACGTGAACGTCGTCTGCTGCGACGATCCGGAGGTCGGCCGGGAACTCGGCCGTGCCTCCACCGGCCTCTTCGCCCGCTTCTCCGTCATGTACGGCGAGATCTCCGGCCCGGCCGACGAGCAGCAGACGGAGGTGTTCCGCAACATCCACGACCGCTACGACATGACCGCCCATGGCCGGGAAGGCGGGCAGCAGACGACCGCGCTCACGGACGAGTTCATCGACGGCTATGCGATCGTCGGCGGCCCGGAGCACTGCGCGGCCAGGCTCGAGGCGCTGCTCGACCTCGGCATCGAGAAGTTCGCGGTTGCCGGGCCGAACTTCCTGGCGCCGAGCGCTCCTGGCCGGGAGGCCGCGGGGCGGTTCACCGAAGACGTCCTGCCGCGGCTGCGGGGATAGGAGGAACGGAACATGGAGCTGGCCGGCACGTCGGCAGTCATCACCGGCGGCGGCAACGGCATCGGCCGCGCCATCGCCCTTGCCCTGGCGCGGGACGGCGCGAACGTCGCGGTCGCCGACCTGGAGCAGGACGCCGCGGAGAACGTCGCGCGTGAGGCGGAAGCCCTCGGCGCCAAGGCGCTGGCGGCGCGCGTCGACGTGGCGCGGGAAGAGGATCTCGAGCGCCTGGCCGACGACGCCTGGTCGGCCTTCGGGTCCGTGGAGCTGCTGTTCAACAACGCCGGCGTCGGCGCGGGCCGGGCGCCGGCCTACGGGTTCAGCGCCGACGACGTGCGCTGGATCCTGAGCGTGAACGTCGAGGGCGTGCTGAACGGCATCCGCGTGTTCGCGCCCCGTTTCATCGAGGGCGGCCGGGAATCCCGCATCGTGAACACGGGCTCCGAGCACAGCCTGGGGATCCCCTTCCCCGGCTCCGCCGTCTACACCGCCTCGAAGCACGCGGTGCTCGCCATCTCCGACGTGCTGCGCGCGGAACTGCCGGAGCACGTCGGCGTCAGCGTCTTCTGCCCGGGCTGGGTGGCGACGAGCATCTGGCGTTCCTCCGAGCGCCGGCCCGAGCACCTCGGCGGACCCCAGGAGGCCAATCCCGCCGCGGGCAAGCTCAGCGCGGAGAACGCCATGTCCGCGGACGAAGCAGCCGACATGGTGCTACAGCAGATCCGCGAAGGCCGCTTCTACCTGCTGACCCATCCCCACGTCATCGAGTACGCGCAAACCCGGTGGAACGACGTCGAGGCCGCGTTCGCCGAGCAGGCGCCGCGGTATGAGGGGGACGACAGGTACGACGTGGCCAAGGCGATCGCGCGGATCCGGGCGCAGCGAGCCGGATAGCCCGCCAGCGGAGCGCACTGCAGCTCAATCGTCCAGCGGCTCCTGTAGCCAGGCCGGAACTTCCCGCGCGCCGTGCAGCACGCGCCAGACATCGACTTCGGTCGCCTGCTCGACGTAGAAGATCAGATAGGGGAACTTCCTCACCAACCGCGTACGCAGGCCAGGAAGATCCAGTTCGTGCGCGTAGCGGGGCGAGCCGGCCGCCGGCTGTTCCCCGATCAGTCGATGCGCCTCCTCCACCGCATCGAGGAAGGCCATGGCAACCGCCGGGCTCGCCTCGGCCAGGTAGTGCTCGACCGCTCTATCGATGTCGCGCCGCGCCCGCTCGCGCAGAACGACCGGCTTGCTGCTCACCGGCCGGCTTCGCGAACCTCACCGCGAAGGCGGTCGAAGTAGTCCGCGTCGGCCAAGCCAGCGCGAGGCGACGCGGCACCTGCCAGAAGCCGGTCCCGTAGTCGCTGCCGGTCATAGTCCTTTCGGATCAACTCGCGGACATACTCGCTCGATGTGCTGTAGCCGCGGGTGCTGACCTGGTCGCTGACGAAGGACTTGAGCGCCTCGGGTAGGGAGATGTTCATCGTGGTCATGCCTTGACGCTACCGCCAGTTGGCAAAGTTTGGCAAGTCGGCCTCCGCAGGCCACCAGGATTGGGCGCCAGGTGCGCGAACCGGCCCGCGTCGCGGCTTTCGCGGTAGCAGTCGACGATCGGCTCGAGGTCGCTCGGGCTGGCGCCGTGGAGGATGACGCCGTCGGCACCGAGGTCGAACTGGCCGCGGATTTTCTCGACGCAGCGGGCGGGTGAGCCGGTGGCAGCGGGGGCGAGCCAGTCTTCAGGAATGAGCGGGCCGATCCGTTCCAGCTCCTCGGTAGTAGCCAGGCTGTCGATCGCGCCGCGGAAGCCGGCGACCAGAGGGTCGGCGCGAAAGCGCTCCAGCACTTTCGGGTCCCAGCGGTTCGTCTCGACCATCAGGTCGCCGTAGGC
The DNA here is from genome assembly GCA_009845425.1 of Holophagales bacterium. GTDB lineage: Bacteria > Acidobacteriota > Thermoanaerobaculia > Multivoradales > Multivoraceae > Multivorans. The sequence continues at coordinate 183,446 of VXZQ01000009.1, read as the reverse complement.
CTGCAGGTAGGTCGCCATCCGGCCGACCGTCTTCTTGAGGCGTACCGGCTCGGGTAGGTGATCGCCGATCGTGGCGAAGCAGGACCACACCCGGACCGAGGCCGGGTCGCGGCCGGCCTGTTCCGCCGTCCGCTTCACGGTGCGCACGCAGCGGGCCAGCGTTTCGTCGGTGAAGAAGGTGTGGAGCACCACCGCGTCGAAGGCCCGGCCGCCGAGCGCCAGCGAGTTCGGGCCGAAGGCGGTCAGGGTCATCGGGATCTCGTCGTGCGCCTCGGCACCGAGGCGCAACACGGGGAAGCGGCCCGCCGGCCCATCGTGGCCGACGATGACCTCGCCCCGCCACATCCGCCGCATCAGCCCGACGAAGTCCTCCATCTGCGCGGTGGTGATCCGGGGCAGGCCGAGCGCGTCGAAGACGCGGGCGATGCCGCGGCCCAGGCCTAGCGAGAAGCGGCCGCCGGTCAAGCGGTGCATCGTCAGCGCGTAGGAAGCGGTGATCAACGGGTGCCGGGTGTTCTGGTTCGTCGCGGCGGTGGCGATGCCGAGTTCCGTCGAACAGGCCGCGGCGGCGCCGGAGAGGGTGGCCGCCTCCTTGATGTTGAAGCGCTCCGAGATGAAGACGGAGCCGAAGCCCATCCCTTCGCCGGCGCGCACTTCCCCGAACAGTTCGGCCGGGGACTCGGGCTGGCCGGCCAGGGTGTAGAAGGCGAGTTCGTTCATCCGTTGCATCGCGGCGATCCTTCCATGGCCGCCTGCGGCGGTAGCCGGCGGGGACGCCGGCGCACCCAGTGTGCGACCCCGTGCCGACTTCCTACAACAGTTCGGCAGAGTTCAGGTCGAGGGCGTGGCGGGTGTGCCGCCTGGTCATGGCGACGAACATCTCGTTGCCGCGCTCGGTTTCGCGGACCATCATCGAGGCGATCACGCAGACGCCGAAGCCGGCGAAGGCGCCGAGCCGGTAGTCGTTCCAGCAGGCATCCCGGGAGTAGCCGTCGATGCCGGCGGCGATCAGCCGCTGGTGGTAGGCGCTGACGATCTCCTCCTCGCAGCGCCGGCGCAGGGCCGGGTCCAGGCTGCCGCCCAGGAAGTAGGCGACGTCGCCCAGCGGACGCCCGATCGTGATGCTCTGCCAGTCGACCGCCGTGATCGCGGGCGGCGACGTCCGCAGGTCGATCAGCAGGTTGTCGAGCCGGTAGTCGATGTGGACGAGGGCGAACGGATCGGGCACGTCGCCCGTCCAGGCTGAGTCGGCCTCGCCGAAGACGCTGAGGATCTCGCGCGAGTCCTGATCGAGCCGGTCGCCGTAGCGGTCGAAGAACCCCGGCAGCAGCGTCCGGTAGCGATCGTGGGTGGCCGCCGAGAGTTCGGGGCTGGGCCGGCCCAGCCACTCCGCCGGCAACAGGGAGGCGTCGTTCCAGGCCGGGGCGTGCAGTCCGGCCAGTTCCAGCACGGCCGCCAGCGCCACCTCCTCGTCGCAACCCGCGATCTGGTCGCCCTGCTCCGCCGGCGCCTCGTCGCTCATCAGCACGGCGAAGTGCGGGCCTTCGCCTTCTATCCCGGCGAAGTAGCAGCGCGGCGCCGAGATCGAGAGCTGCGGCTGGAGTTCCTGGTAGAAGCGCACTTCCTTCAGGTAGTTGCGCAGCACGACGCCGGTCGCCCGGCTAGCCGGATCGTCGGACGGGAACTTCCCGACCAGGGTGCCGGGCGCATCCGCGGGACCTTCGCCGTACTCCAGGCGGTAGCGAATGCAGCGTCCGAGCTGCCCGGTGCCGATGTCGGAGGCCTCGAAGCCGAGCACCACGACCTCGTGCCCCGCGGCGCGGAGCTGCTCCGTGAGCCACTCCGCGCTCACTTCCCCGGCGGTGGGAATGAACGGCGCCGGAGTCACTCGGCCGCCTGCCGCTCACGCCACCAGCCCGGACCGACCCGCGACGGCCAGCCCTCGGGCGGGGTCGGCCACAGGAGGATGGTGCCCATCGGACCGAGTTCGACACCCCGGATGTCGTCGTTGAACACCCAGAGGAAGCTGACATGGAACAGGAACAGGACCGGCTGGTCCTTGTACACCTCGCGGTGGATCTCGCGGTAGATCGCGGCGCGCCTCTCGCTGTCCTGCTCCCGCTTGCCCAGCTCGAAGAGTTCGTCGACCCTGGGGTTCGAGTAGCCGCCGCTGTTGCGGCCGCCGTCGTAGGCGTCGGTGGCTAGCTGGTTGCGGAGGGCGTTCGGATCCTGGGTCGTGCCGACGATGGTCCCGAGCGCCTGGAACTCGTGGGCGAGCCGCCTCTCGTTGAGCGAAGCGCTCTCGTAGGCGCGGGTCACCATCTCGACCCCGAGGCGGCGAAAATCCTCGCGCAGGATGTCGAGCGTCGGCGGCACGTAGGTCAGGCCGGCGGTGTACGAAAGCTCGAAGCTGAAGCGGACCCGCTCGCCGTCGATCTCCTTGTAGCGCCAACCGGTGTCGGGGTCGGCGAGCCAGCCAGCCTGGTCGAGGAGTTCGGCGGCTCGCTCCAGGTCGTAGTCGAGCGCCTCCTCGAGGATCGCCGGCTCGTAGTCCCAGCCGCGTTCCTCCACCATGAAGCCGTAGGAACGCCGGTACAGGCCGTGGCCGACCCGGCGCAGCACGGTCTCCGCGTCGTAAGCGTGGGCGAGCGCCCGCCGCACCAGCGGGTCGGTGAAGAAGGGATTGCTGCCGTCCATGTTCCAGAGGAGGCTGAGCAGCAACGCCGACGCGTGGCGGCCTTTCACGCCTCTCTCCTCGAACAGTTCCCCCTTCGCCTGCCGGGCGAAGATGTTCGCGTCGACGTAAACCTGGTCGTACTCGCCCCCCAGGAATTGCAGGAAGGCGAGGTTCCGGTCCGGCTGGAACTTGAAGATCATCGTCTTCGCGGAAGGCGGCGCGCGGTCGAAGAGGTAGTGGTCTTCCCAGCGTTCGAGAACCACCCGGTCGTTGTTCCGCCATTCCACGAAGCGGAACGGGCCGCTGCCGATCACGGCCTCGCGGCCGTAGCGGTTGTAGTAAGGCGAGGACCGGAGCGTCGGATCGGCCGCCCGCTCGGCGGCATCGCCCACAATGTGGAGCGGCATGATGGGAAAGGCGAGCGCCTCCAGGCGGAGCTGCGGCGCCAGGAGTCCGGCAAAGTCGAACCGCACCCGGTGCTCGCTCTCCGCCGCGGCTCCGGCGACGAGGTCTCGCGGTGTCGGCCAGAAGCTCACCGGAACCCGTTCGTCGCGCAGGGCTTCGAGCGAGAACACGACGTCGTGCGCGGTCCAGGGCTCGCCGTCGTGCCAGCGCAACTCGGGATTCAACTCCAGGGTGACGGAGCGCAAATCGTCCGACGGTCGCACGTCGAGGACCACGTTCGCGTTCCAGTCGTAGTCCGACGGATTGCCGTGGCGGATGACCAGCCACTCGAAGAGCATCCCGAACATCGTCCAGGCGGATGCCGCGCCGGACGGGAAGAGCGGATTGAGCGTCGCCGGCTGGGAGAAGTCGTGCCGGACGATCGTCGTCGCGGTGTCGGCCCGCTGCGGCTCGGCGACCGGGTACAGCTCGTGCAACGACGGCGGATCGACCAGGGGATCGGCCAGCGGATCGTAGTCGCCGCCGGTTTCGACCACGGGAAGCGGATTGCCGCAGGCGCCAGCCAGGAGGCCGGCCGCCGCTGCCAGCCGCCACCGGGCGTTCACGCGTTGCGCTTGATGTCCCGGAACGGGCCCTGGTCGGCGCGGAACCCCTTCGGCATCCCCAGCACGCGTTCGGAGATGATGTTGCGCTGGATCTCGTCCGTGCCGCCGGCGATCGAGATCGCCGGCACCGAGACGAGGACCTCCGCGATGATCCCGTCCGCGGCGGAGTCGGGACCGCTCAGCATGGCGTCGGCGCCCGAGATCATCGTGTGGACGTGCGAAGCCTGGCGCGCGATGACGCTCGCGGCGAGCTTGCCGATCGACCCGGCCGGAATGATCTCCGTCGTGCCGGCCTTGCGCCTGGCCTCGGCGCCGTCGGAGGCGAGCTTCGCCCCGGTGTACAGACAGATGAGCTTGGCGATCTCCTGCCGCGTCGCCGGATCGTGGATCGCTCCGGTCTCCCGGGCCCGCGGCAGGACGAGATCCACCCGGCCCTCGCGTTGTGGATACCAGGTATAGGGCTCGGTGGCGATCCGGAGTTCCTCGTCGTACTCGGCGTAGATGGGCCCCTGCTTCGGGCCGTCGAGCGAGGACCCGCGTACTCGCCGGCTGAAGCCGCGCCGTTCGAAGGAGAGGGTGGTCTTCGCCACGTGCCAGCCGTTGCCCTCGCCGCCGATCAGGTCTTCGGGCGGCACCTCGGCGTTCGTCATGAAGACCTCGTTGAACGACTGGTGCCCGTTCATCTGCCTCAGCGGCCGCGCCTCGACCCCCGGCTGCCGCATGTCGAGCAGGAAGTAGCTGATCCCCTGGTGCTTCGGCACGTCCCAGTCGGTGCGCGCCACGAGCAGGCCGAAGTCCGCGTGGTGCGCGCTCGTGTTCCAGACCTTCTGGCCGTTGACGATCCACTTGCCGTCCTTGAACTCGGCCCGGGTGCTGAGGCCCGCCAGGTCGGAGCCGCTGCCCGGCTCGCTGAAGAGCTGGCACCAGGTGTGCTCGCCGGTCAGGATGGGCCGCAGGAAGCGCCCCTTCTGGTCGTCCGATCCGCAGGCCAGGATCGTCTCCGAGGCCAGTCCCCGCGGACCGACCTGAGCCGCCGGCACCACGTCCCTCTCCCTGAAGACCTCGGCGACGACCGCCGTCTGGTCGAGCGTGAAGCCGCGTCCGTACCACTCCTCGGGCCAGTGCGGCGCCGCCCAGCCGCCTTCGAGCAGGATCTCCCGCCACTCGATCAGCGGACGGTCGACGCGCCACTTCTCGTCGAGCCAGGCCGAAACCTCACGCCGGATCCCTTCCGGAGTCATGCCGCGCCCTCCAGCATCGTCATCATCCGTTCCCGATGGATCGCCGGCGTGCCGAACAGGACCTCGGAACCCTTGGCCCGCTTGAACCAGAGGTGAGTGTCGTTCTCCCAGGTGAAGCCAATCCCGCCGCGCAACTGGATGCCGGCTCTCGCCGCGCTCATGCAGGCGTCGGCGGCGGCCGCCTTCGCCATGCTGGCGACGTAGGGCTCGCCCTCCCCGGCGTCGAGGCAGCGCGCCGAGTGGTGGGTGAGCGCCCGGGCGATCTCGATCTCGAGCAACAGGTCGGCGCAGCGGTGCTTGAGCGCCTGGAAGGAGCCGATCGGCCGGCCGAACTGGTAACGCTCCTTCGTGTAGTTCACGGTGGTCTCGAAGAGATGCTGCGCGCCGCCGATCATCTCGTGGGCGAGAGCGGAGCAGATCCGGTCCCAGATCCGGCTAAGGGCCTCGCGGGTCACGTCGCCGACGTGGCGGGCCGGAACATCGGCGAACGCGACCCGGGACAGCTTGCGCGTCGGATCGACGACCTGGAGCGGCTCGACCCCAAGGCCTGGCGCGCCGCCTTCGACCGCGTGGAGCCCCAGCCCGCCGGTGTCGCCACTCGCCGCTACCAGGAGCAGGTCCGCGACATGCGCATCGACGGCCATCGCGGCCGTTCCGGACAGCTTCCCGTCCCCTGCCGCGCGGATCGACCCGCCAACGCCGGCCGGACCGTTCAGGTCGTCCAGCACCAGGGTCGCGATCGTCGAGCCGTCGGCGATGCCCGGCAGCAGCGCCTGCCGCTCCGGCTCGTTCGCCGCCTCAAGCAGCGCGGACCCGGCCATCACCGCTGAAGCGAACCAGGGGCCGCAGAACAGCGTGCGTCCCATCTCCTCGGCGACGATGCCGAGCTCGACCGCGCCGCCGCCGGCGCCATCGTAGGCCTCGGGAACGTGGACGCCGGCCAGCCCGGCGTCGCCGCAGAGTTCCTGCCAGACCGCCTCGTCGTAGCCCCGATCCGAGGCCATCTGCTCGCGGACGGCCGTCGCCGGCGACTTGTCGCGCAAGGCGCGGGACACGACGTCGCGGAGAAGGTTCTGCTCCTTCGAGAACTCCGTCTGCACGCTACCTCCTGTCGCCACGCATCAGCCTGGGTCCGCAGCGTACCCGAGGGGGATAGAGTCGCGATGGCCCCGGAGCCAGCATCTACTGAGTGACCAGCCACCACTTTACTCGCGCCAGGCCAGGCATGACAGAGTCCAGCCCCTTGAATTCGAGAACCGACGGCCAGGCCGGGAGGCGACCACGCCGTACCCAGGCCGAACGGCGGGCCGAGTCGGAACGCGAGATCCTGCGCGCGGCCGCGACGCTGTTCGGCCGCCAGGGCTACATCGCAACGACGCTGGAGCAGATCGGCAAGGAAGCCGGGTACTCGAGCGCGCTCGTGTCGCTCCGGTATGGCTCCAAGGAGGGGATCGTCGAGGCGATCGTCGATCGCTCGCAGACCAGGGCGAGCGACGATGTCTTCGAACCGGAACAGGGCGTGACCGGCATGGCGGCTCTGAACCGCATCTTCACCGGCTACTCGGAACTGCTCCGCGACGCCGAACACTGGATGCGCGCGCTGTTCATGCTGATGGCTGATTCACTCGGGCCGCTGAACGCGAAGATCGACCTGTTCCGCGCCGGCAACGACCGCTTCGCCGCCGCCATCGAACGCGCCGTTCGCGAAGGGCAGGAAGCCCGCGAGATCCGGACCGATGTCGATCCGACCGGGACGGCGTTCGAGATTCTCGCTTCGGTCAGAGGTACGACGCTCCTCTGGCTGCTCGACCCGGAGAAGATCGATCTCGTCGCGGCCATCGAGGATCTCCGCGCGAGCGTCGAGGACCGACTGTCAGCCTGAGTCGACGGCGCCGCCACCGGCGGCCGGCTTCAGTCCGCTTCCGGTTCGAGCTTGTCCTGGGTCTTCGTCTCGAAGTCGGCCGCGCCGTGACGCTCGCGTAGCTGGGTTTCCGGCGGTCCCCACGCGCGGTTCACCATCCGGCCGCGCTTCACCGCCGGACGCTTGGCGATCTCGCGGCCCCACCGGTTCACGTTCTCGTAACTCTGTCCCTCGATGAACTCGCCGGCCTCGTAGAGATGGCCGGCGGCCAGCGCGCCGTACCAGGGCCAGATCGCCATGTCGGCGATGGAGTACTCGTCCCCCGCCATGTAGCGGGCGTCCGCCAGGTGACGGTCGAGCACGTCGAGCTGACGCTTCACTTCCATCGTGAACCGGTCGATCGCGTACTCAATCTTCTCCGGCGCGTAGGCGTAGAAGTGACCGAAACCGCCGCCCAGGTAGGGAGCGCTTCCCATCTGCCAGAACAGCCAGGAGAGGCACTCGGTTCGGGGGCCATGTTCCCGCGGCAGGAAGTCACCGAACTTCTCGGCCAGATAGAGCAGGATGGCGCCCGATTCGAAGACGCGGGTGGGCGGCTCCGTGCCGTGGTCGACGAGCGCGGGGATCTTGGAGTTCGGATTCGCCGCGACGAAGCCGCTCGAAAACTGGTTCCCGTCGCCGATGTTGATCAGGTAGGCGTCGTACTCCGCGTCGCGGCCAAGCTCCAGCAACTCCTCGAGCATCACCGTCACCTTCACCCCGTTCGGGGTGGCGAGCGAGTAGAGCTGGAGCGGATGTTTCCCTACCGGCAGCTCCGCCTCGTACGTGGGGCCGGCGATCGGACGGTTGATCTTGGCGAAGCGGCCACCGCTTTCGGTGTCCCACCTCCAGACCTTGGGCGGGGTGTACTGCGTGTCGTTCATGAGAGGGAATGGTGCACCCTGGAGGAGTCGAACCCCCAACCTTTGGATCCGTAGTCCAACGCTCTATCCAGTTGAGCTAAGGGTGCATTTCGGGCCGCCGCACCGAGCGAGTGCGGAACCCTAGCAGCTTGCCGGGGGTTAGGGGAACGCCGCCCTAGGTGGAGAGATCGATGAAGCGGTCGCACTGGGCTCGCACCTGCGCGTCGCCCTCCGATCCTCCGAGACCGACGACCGTCACGCCGTTCTGCTGAAGCTTGGCGACCAGGGGCAACATCTGCACCGACGTCGCCACCAGCACGACCGTGTCGACGCCGCGTTTCGTGTAGCAGAGTTCCAGCGCATCCACCACGATCCGCACGGCGGCGGAGCAGCCGCGCACCTCCGTGCCCGAGGGCACGTCGACGACCTCGGCGCCTCCGCCGTGGAGAGCGCCGCGGTCCAGTTTCCCGTCGCTCGCGTCGGCATAGACGCGACGCAGGACGAGCTTGCCCAACTCTCCGTCCAGCCGGGCAAGCAGGCCCTCCGGATCGAGCGCCGAGCCGCCGTCCAGGCTGCGCTCCAGGCCGCCCAGGTCGAGAAGCACCGCGGCGCGGCCTGGTCCGTCCGACCTCTTTCTCCGCGGCCCGCCGGTCGAGCTCCGCGCTTCAGCGTCCTGGCCGGCGTCGCCCTGTTGCTGGGAACCACCGCCGCCACGGCCCCGACGCGAGCGACGGCGACGACGACGGCGACGCTTGGCCGGCGCGGCTTCCCCGGCCTCGCCGGTGGCCGGCCGGGCCGGCTCGGCCGGTTCCGTCGCGGCCTCGAGAGCCGGGGACACGGGAGGTTCGGCGGCCTCCTCCGCGGGAGCGTCGTCGGCTGCCGGCTCGGTTTCGGCCGGCGTCTCGACCCGCGGCTCGTCCTCAGCTTCGGGGCGGGCCGCTTCCGGCCCCACCGACTCGGTCTTCTCGTCCGCCGCGCGTCTCCGCCACCAGGGATCCACTCTCTCTTCCCCTCCTATCGGAAGTCCTTTTCGGGGTGCTCCAACGCCAGCTGAAACCGGCGCCGCCACCATGCTCGAAGCCGTCGGGGGATTGTATAGTCCGGGCAGTGCCCGTAGACGCGCTCCCGTATCGGTACCTGGCCGTCGACGGACCGATCGGCGTAGGCAAGACGACCCTCGTCGAGATGCTCGCGCAACGCTTCGAGGGCGTGAAGATCCTTGAGGACGTGGACAATCCGTTCCTCGAAGCCTTCTACCGCGACCGGCCCGGCACCGCCTTCCAGACCGAGCTCTACTTCCTGCTGACGCGCTACAAGCAGCAGCTCGACCTGGCCCAGGAAGAGCTGTTCGATCCCATCCGCCTCGCCGACTACACGTTCGCCAAGAGCAGGCTGTTCGCCTACCTGAACCTCACGGACGGCGACCTGATGCTGTTCGAGAAGCTCTACGACCTGCTCGAACCCCAGCTGAGCCAACCGGACCTGCTCATCTTCCTGACCGCCGACATCGACACCTGCATGGCGCGGATTCACAAGCGCCGCCGCGCCATCGAGCAGAACATCTCGGCCGACTACCTGGGCGAGCTGATCGAGGCCTACAACGACCACTACTACCACTACGATGGGTCGCCCCTGCTCGTCGTCGACAGCCGCAACCTGGACTTCGAGCACAAACCGACCGACTTCGAGGAACTGCTCCACCACATTTCGCGGCAGATCCGCGGCACCGAGTACTTCGTGCCCGCGCGCAGCGCCTGAGACCTATGCCATGACCACTCCAGAGCCTCTCGTCATCGCCGGCCGCGAGTTCCACTCGCGTCTCATTCTCGGCACCGGCAAGTACAGCGACGAACAGGTGATGGTCGAGGCCTTCGACGCCTCCGGCACCGAGATGGTCACGGTGGCCCTGCGGCGCGTCAACCTCGACGACCTGGGCAAGGGCTCGCTGATCGACCACATCGACCAGGACCGCTACCTGCTGCTGCCCAACACCGCCGCCTGCTACACCGCCGACGAGGCGGTGCGGACGGCGCGGCTGGCTCGCGAACTCGGCGGCTGGAACTGGGTCAAGCTGGAGGTGATCGGCGACGAGAAGACGCTCTTCCCCGACAACGAGGAACTGCTCGCGGCAACCCGGGAACTGGTCGCCGACGACTTCATCGTGCTTCCCTACACGACGGACGATCCGATCACCTGCCGCAAGCTCGAGGACCTCGGCGCGGCCGCGGTGATGCCGCTCGCGGCGCCGATCGGCTCGGGGATGGGCATCCGCAATCCGGCGAACCTGCGGATCATCGTCGAGCAGGCGAACGTCCCGGTCATCGTGGACGCCGGCGTCGGCACCGCGAGTGACGCCGCCCTGGCGATGGAGCTGGGAGCGGACGGCGTGCTGATGAACACCGGTGTCGCCGGCGCCCAGGATCCGGTACGGATGGCCCGCGCGATGAAGCTGGCGGTCGAGGCCGGCTGGCTGGCGGCCAACGCAGGCCGCATCCCGAAGAAGCTGTACGCGACGGCGTCGTCGCCCGCGGAGGGCGTGATTGGGGAGGCTTCTTAGCTGACGCGTGTGTGTGTGGCCCGGGTCAGAAGACCCGGGTCACTAGGGGATTCTTCCTGACGCGGTGAAAGGGATTCGGCTTTCGGCGTCGGCCGAGCGGGGGTCGTCGGTGTCGCCACGGCGGAGGCGCAGAAGGCCGGCGTGGGCGATCATCGCCGCGTTGTCTCCGCAGTAGCGAAGTGGCACGAGCAGCACGTCCGCGCCTCGACGCTCGCCCCAGAGAGCGACTTCGCGCCGCAGCAGGCGGTTCGCCGCCACGCCGCCCGAGACGGAGAGCCGCTCCACCGGGATCTCGTCGCTGAGCCGGTCCAGGCGGTCGATCAGCTGCGCGACCGCGGCGCGCCGGAAACCCGCGAGGAGGTCGAGCACGTCCTGCGGCCAGGACCCGTCGTCGCCGGAGGCGTCGGCCGGCGCTTCCGCGGCATGACCGTTCCCCGCCTCGATCTCGCCGAGCGCGCGCAGCGCCTGGCTCTTCAGTCCCGAGTACGAGAACGCCAGTTCGTCGGACTTGATCCGGGCCACCCGGAACGGCTGGGCCGCCGGATCGCCGAGCTCGGCCAGCCGGTCGACCTCGGCGCCGGCCGGGAAGGGCAGGCCGACGCGGTGACCGATCTTGTCGAAGGCCTCGCCGATCGCGTCGTCCCGGGTCTCGGCCAGGCTGGTCACGGCGCCGGACGGACCGTCGACGGCGAGCAGGCTGGTGTGGCCGCCGGAGACGACCAGGCCGACCATCGACTCGGGTACGGACCGGCTCGCGCCGTCGGTCCGGAGCAGGGGCGAGAAGAGGTGGCCCTCCAGGTGATGCACGGCAAGGAAGGGCACGCCGAGCGAGTAGCTGATCGCCTTGCCGAGAGAGAGTCCGACGAGAAGCGATCCCACGAGGCCGGGTCCACGGGTCGCCGCCACCGCGCCGACGTCGGACCAGTCCACGCCCGCCTCCTGAAGCGCCGCCGCCGACACCGCGGGCCAGTTGCGGAGGTGCTCCCGCGACGCCGCCTCCGGCACCACGCCGCCGAACGGGCGGTGCACGTCCAACTGGCTCGATACCACGGAAGAGAGCACGCGGCCCTCCGCGTCGAGCACCGCGCAGGCGGTGTCGTCGCAGGAGGTTTCGATGCCGAGGACGAAGCCCCCGAACGGGCCGGCCCCTTCGTTGGCCGTGGACATGCCGGCGACGTTATCCTCCCCTCCACCGACGCCGGCCGGCGCGGCGGCCCACCGAGATCGCGATCTTGATCTTCCCACCGAGCTTCCGTGACGGCTCACTCGCCCTGCGAGGCCGGCGCGTCATCGTCCGCGTCGACTTCAACGTACCGATGGCCGGCGAACGGGTGCTCGACGCGACGCGCCTGCGGGAAGCGGCGCCCACGATCGAGACTCTCCGCGACGCGGGCGCCCGCGTCGTCCTGCTGTCCCACCGCGGCAGGCCGCGGGGCGTGGCCGACCCGGGACTCAGCCTGCGGCCGGTCGCCGGCGCACTGTCCTCCATCCTCGAACGGCCCGTCGCCTTCGCCGCGGACTGTGTCGGGACGGCCGCCCGGAACGCCGCCGCCGCGCTCGGCGACGGGGACGTGCTGCTCTGCGAGAACCTCCGCTTCCACGCCGGCGAGGAAGCGAACGATCCGGCCTTCGCCGCCGAGCTGGCCGCCCTCGGCGAGGTCTATGTCAACGACGCGTTCGGCACCGCCCACCGCGCCCATGCCTCCACCGCGGCCATCTGCCGCCTGGTCGGGCAGGCCTTCAGCGGGCTGCTGCTCGACCGCGAACTGCGGCAGCTCGGCCGGCTGCTCGACGAACCGCCGCGACCCTTCGTGCTCGTCACCGGGGGCGCGAAGATCCGGGGCAAGATCGGCGCGCTGCGACGCCTGCTGCCGCTGGTCGACCGCGTGCTGGTCGGCGGAGGCATGTCGAACACGTTCCTGGCAGCCCGCGGCGCCGAGCTCGGTTCCTCGCTGGTCGAGTCGGAGAGCCTCGACCTGGCGCGTGAGATCGAGACCGAGACCGCGGCAGGCGGCGCCGAGCTGCTCCTGCCGCTCGACGTCGTGGTCACGGACTCGCTCGAAGCAACACCACCGGAACGGCGGGTCCGCACGGTGCCGGTGGAGGACGGCGTGCCGCCCGGTTGGCTCGCGGTCGACATCGGGCCGGAAACCCGGGCCGCATTCGAAGCCGCGATCGCCGGCGCCGCCACCCTGTTCTGGAACGGTCCGATGGGCGTCTTCGAGACACCGCCTTTCGATGCCGGCAGCCTCGCCGTGGCCCGGGCCGTCGCCGCCTGCGAAGGGTTCACAGTGATCGGCGGCGGGGAGACGGTGGCGGCGGTCAGGCAGGAGGACCTGTCCGTGAGAATCGATCACGTCTCGACCGGCGGCGGCGCTTCCCTGGCGCTGCTGGCCGGCGAGAAACTGCCGGCCGTCGAGGCACTCCACGCCGGCGGCAGGGAGGAAGCATGACGCGCACACCGATCATCGCCGGCAACTGGAAGATGAACCTGCTCCGCGCGGACGTCGCGGCCTACGCCGAGGCTATGGCGGCCGCCGGTCCGCCCGACGCGCCGGTCGACGTCGTCCTGTTCCCGACGCCCGTCTACCTGGGCCTCGCGGCGACGGCCATGCCCGACTGGACCGCCGTCGGCGCCCAGGACGTCCACGCCGAGGAAAGCGGCGCCTATACCGGCGACGTCGCCGCCGCGCAGATCGTCGATGCCGGCGCTTCGTGGGCGCTGGCCGGCCACTCCGAACGGCGCCAATACCACGGCGAATCGAACGACGACGTGGCGCGCAAGGCCCGGCGAACTCTCGGCGCCGGCCTGATTCCGGTCGTCTGCGTGGGCGAAACCCTGGAACAGAGGAAGCGGGACGAGACCGAAACGGTCCTCGACGCCCAGTTGGGGGCCGTCCTCGAGGTGCTGGCAGCGGCCGACGGCGCCGGAGCCGGCGCCGTGGTCGCCTACGAACCGGTGTGGGCGATCGGCACCGGCCTCAGCGCCTCGCCCGAGATCGCCGCCTCCGTTCACGGCCACCTGCGGGCCCGGCTGAACGGCCACCAGGCCGGACTCGGCGACTCGACCCGGATCCTCTACGGCGGCTCGGTGAACGCCGAAAACTGCCGCGATCTGATCGGCCGAGCCGACATCGACGGCTTTCTCATTGGCGGCGCAAGTCTTGATCCTTCCTCGTTCCTGCGTATCATTCGTCTTTCCACGGGTTCCGCCGGCGGCTCCTGAGCCCTGACGAAGGGAGCCGTGCTCGCGCTGCGGATACTCCAGAGGGGAGATTGACTTGATCTTCGTGCTGTATGCCGTCCACGTGACGGTTTCGCTGTTTCTGGTCCTCGTCGTCCTGCTGCAGCAGGGCAAGGGGGCCGACCTGTCCGTGTTCGGCGGCGGTGCGTCTCAAGCCGCCTTCGGCGCCCGCGGCGCGGCCACGCTTCTGCACAAGCTGACCGTCGGGTGCTTCGTGCTCTTCATCGTGACGACCCTCACGATCGGCTTCTGGCAGAAGCGGGACACCTCATCGGTCATGAGCGGCGTCGGCTCCGTGATGGACGAAGTCCAGGCCACCGAGCCGGCAGAAGCGCCGGCTGCGACGGCGCCGGTCCAGGAGGCCGAGGGCGCGCCGGCAGAAGCCGACGGCGACTCGACCGAAGGCGGAACCGGAACCGGAAGCAACGACCAGGGCTAGATAAAGCGGACGACGTGGCCAGAGCCGAAGTGGCGGAATTGGTAGACGCGCACGGTTGAGGGCCGTGTGGGGCAACCCGTGCCGGTTCGAGTCCGGCCTTCGGCACCACCCTCCGGAACACGCGCCGCCGCGTGACCTCCACGGCCGGCCGTGTCGGCCGACCTACTGGCGCTTGGCGCTCTTGATGGCGACGGTCTCGTCGGGCACGTCCCGCATGCCGCTCTTCACGCCCGTCTCGACCTTCGAGATCGCGTCGACGACGTCCATGCCCTCAACCACCTCGCCGAACACGGCGTAGCCGAAGTCGCCGCCGGAAGCGTCCAGACCCTCGTTGTCCACCGAGTTGATGAAGAACTGGGCGGTCGCCGTGTGGGGCTGGGGGAGCCGCGCCATCGAGATCGTGCCGCGCTTGTTCGACAGACCGTTCTTCGACTCGTTCTCGATCTCCGGGCGCGTGATCTTCCGCTGAAGATCCGAGGTGAAGCCGCCGCCCTGGATCATGAATCCGTCAATCACACGGTGGAAGATCGTCCCGTCGTACCATCCGCGGTCCACGTAGTCGAGGAAGTTCTCGACCGTGATCGGCGCCTTCTCCGGGTTCAGCTCCAGCACGATCGTGCCGTGGCTCGTTTCGAGGGCTACCCTCGGGGGCGTGTCCTGGCCGAAGCTCGGCGCGGCCAGCAAGACGGTGGAAGCGGCGTAGATCAAGAAACGACTCCAGGGTCCGGTTTGTGAACTGTGCATCTGGTCGATCTCCAGAGATGAAGCCGCCCGGGCCGGATGCCGCGGGCGCGAAGCGCGGGGAGCCTAGCAGCCCGCGCGGGCCCATTGCCGGCGTCGTCCTGGCCGGCGGCGCTGGACGCCGGTTGGGCGGCAGCAAGGCAGTCCTCCGTCTCCCCGGCTCGCGATCCGGGGAACCGGGACCGACGCTCGTGGACTGGGCGGTCACCCGGCTTGCCGCCGTCGCCGGGGTCGAGGAGATTGTCGTCGCCGCCGGCGACTTCGGCGCCGAAGTCGGTCCGGTGGACCGCGGTCTCCGCGTCTCGCTGGCGCCGGACGGGCCCGGCTCGGGGCCCGCCGCCGGAGTGTTGGGGGCGGCCCGATCCCGGCCGAGCCACCACCTGCTCGTCCTGGCCTGCGACCTGCCGCTGGTCCCGGTCGCCCTGCTCGACGATCTCGCCGCCTCGGACGCCGAACTGGCGCCCGCAACGACCGACCCCGGCGACCCACGATCCATGAACCCGACCTGCGCGCTCTGGGCGCCGCCGGCCCTCGAACGGCTGGCGGCGCGGATCGAAGAGGGCGACAACCGTCTCTACCCTCTCACCCGATGCGCCGGCCTGCGCGTCGAGCCGGTCGACGCGGGCCGGTTCGGAGACCCCGAAGACGTCCTGCTGAACGTGAACACGGCCGCCGATTGGGAGCGGGCCCGCGGGCTGGTCGAGCGGGAGTCAGCCCGGCACAGCCGGCGCGCCGGCGGCTGATCGCCGCTCGCGGCACTCCTCGCAGGGGCAGAGGTTCCGCAGGAAGTCGAAGCGGTAGATGCCGGTCCAGTGCCCGTCCGACCAGGCGATGCTGAGCGCGTAGTTGCCGACCTGGGAAACGGTCTGCGCCGTCACCGGCCGCGGGGGCGGCTGAAACCGCAGCGGGCCGGCGTTGTGGCCCTGGCACATGGCGCAGGGGCAGTAGCCGCGCAGGACGTCGTACTCGTAGTCGCTCCGGTGGCCGTCCTGCCAGAGCACGCGCAGCAGGCGCGCCTCGTGGTCCCGGCGGACTTCGGTAGGCCAGGTCGTCATGGTCAGAAGGCCGGCGCACCGGCAGCCGCTGCCACGGTCGGCAGATCTACCGTGCCGGCCGGCGTCCAGGGGCCGCAGCGGACAAGCCGGGCCAGACCTCGCAGACTGCCCGCTGCCAGTCCGCGATCCCGGATCGTCGCACGCGTGTACTCGCTGCAGGTCGGTTGGAAGCGGCAGCGGACACCGACGCGGGTGAGAAGGGGCGCAACCGCCGCCTGGTAGAGGCCGATCAGTGCGTCGGCAGCGCGCGCCGAGAGCTGGTTCTCCGGCGGCCGCGCCATGTCGAGCGCCCCGGCCGCAACCAGGAGCAGACCAACGAGCAGGACTCCCAGGCGCGCTCGAGTCAGAAGCGCTCGACCAGCGGCGTCAGCACCGGTATCTGCAGGCGCCCGCCGTTGATCCCCCGCACGATGCAGGCGATCCGCACCAGGACGAAGGCGACGAACAGCATGAAGATGAACGGCGCCAGGAAGCAGCCGATGCCGCCGGTCGCGAACAGGGCGATCTGGAGGACGACCCACAACATGAACTCCGCGCCCATCAGGACCAGCCCGTGCTTGGCGTGCCAGCGGACCTCTTCGTCCCGTTCCTCGATGAGCAGCGGCACCAGGACGAGGACCCAGAGATAGGCAAGGACCACCATCAGGTTCCGGTTCGAGGAGGCGCCGTCCGAACCGGGCGGCTCAGGCGGTGCGGGCGGCTCTGAGGATGAGGGTTGCTGCGTTTCCGGTTCTGTCATGCCTCTACCTTCTCGAGGAGCGGACGGTCCTCGGATGCGGCCGCTCCGCCGATAGTCAGTGTAGCGCGGTACAACTCCCGGTACCGGGCGACGATCCGGCCGCGGTCGAAGCGCGAACGCGCCCACTTCCGGCCGTGCGCCCCGAAAGCCTGCCGTCGTGAGGAGTCGCTCAGAAGGGCCACGCAGCTCGCCGCCAGCGCCTCCACGTCGCCGACCGGGCAGAGCAGTCCGTTGCGCTTCTCGCAGACCACCTCGGGCACGCCGCCGGTGCGGGTCGCCACAACCGGCACGCCGAGAGCCAGGGCCTCGAGCGACGCCAGGCCGAAGCTCTCGCTCTCCGAGGCCGAGAGGAACAGGTCGCCCTGCTCCAGGATCGGTTCCACGTGGGTCTGGTTGCCGAGGAAGGTCACGTGGTCGGCGATCCCCAGTTCGCGGCACTGGCGCTCGGCACGGGCCCGCTCCGGACCATCTCCCACCATGCACAGCCGCGCCGGCACCTCCCGCCGCACCAGCGCGAACGCCGCGACGACGTCCGCGGCCCGCTTGACCGGGCGGAAGTTCGACACGTGGACGACCAGCCCGGACTCGGCAGCGTCCGCCGTGGGCCCCGCCCGATGGCCGGCGGCCGCCGGCGGCACGAAGTTGGGAATCACGTCCACCGGTTCGTCGAGGGAGAAACGCTCCGTCGCCTCGCGCGCCAGGGCCTCGGACGGCGCCGTGACGCGATCGCTGCTCCGCAACGCCCAGCCGACGACGTCGCGGTAGCTGCGGCGCGCGCCCACCAGCGTCACGTCGGTGCCGTGGACCGTCGTGACGATCGGGCAGGGCGGCTGATCGCCCGCGCCTTCCGCGAGCAGCCGCCTGGCGAGCAGCGCGGCCACGGCATGGGGCGCGGCGTAGTGGGCGTGCAGAACGTCGAGGCGGGCGGACGCGGCAACCTCGGCCAGCCGGTTGGCAAGGGCCAGGGTCTGCAGCGGCCGATCGAACAGGCCGTACTCCTCGATCTCCGATCCGTCGACGCGGTGGAAGTGAACGTTCGCCCGTTCGCTCAAACGCGGGGGTCTGTCCGAACTGACGACATGGACGACGTCGCCTCCCTCGGCCAGCGCGAGGGCCAGCTCCGAGGCGACCACGCCGGAGCCGCCGAAGCTCGGAAAGCAGCAGATTCCAATCCGCATCGGATCCTCTTCTACGCGGGCGGACGAATCCCGGTTTCGTTGTCGGCCGCGGTTTCGTCGGCGGCCGCGCGGCCGCGGTCCAGCGACAGGGGTTGCAGATGCCGCGGATCCCTGTCGATCGAAGCGAGTTCCCGAACCAGCGCGCGACCGTACGACGCCAGGCAGTGAAGGGACGTGAACTCTCGCTCCTGGAGTTTGCCGTTCGGCAGGCAGTGCGCGCGCAGTCTCATGACCCGCCCGCGCAGCACCTCGTCGCGGCGCGCGGCCGCGGCGACGACGCGCCGTTCAAAGAGCGCGAAGGTCCTTTTCAGGTTCGCCCCGGTCTTCTGCAACGCGGTTCCGAGGGACTCATCCACCGAGGTCTGCCCCGCCGCCAGATCGTCGATTGCCGCTTCCAGCTTCTCGCCAGCGGCGCCGAGGAAGTCGAGATCGAGGCGGGAGGCGAGGAGCTCGTCAAGCTCATCGGGCCGGGAGAGCACGGCCGCCAGGTCGATTCCCTCCGCCTCCAGTCCGTCCAGCCAGCGGCGCTCGCGGGCGCCGAGCAGAACGACCTGCGGACGAAGGACGATCGCCGGGGGCCGCACGTCGAGTTCGCGATAGAGAACGCGTGCCTGGGTCATGTAGGCGAGTTCGCCCGGGCCGAGGATCTGGAGCGCCGTGCCGAACACCGCGTCCTGAACCACGGGACGTGCCAGCACGCCCGGACTGAAGGACCGGGGCTGCCGGTCGAGGCCTTCGAGCAGCGCGCCGACCTCGCCGGCGCCGCCGCCGCGCAACCGGTAACCGCCGTTTCCCGTCCACACCACCCGCCGCCGCTCGCCGGCATCGTCGATCAGGAACAGGGGCGCTTCGCCCTGCCGCGACCGGACCTGCAGCCGGACTGCGCGCCGCTCCAGCTCGGCCGCCGCCGACCCGAGAGACCCATCGACCTCGCGGCGGCGTTCGATCAGCCGGCGCAGCACCGGAACCGACGCCTCTTTCAGCGCCGGAAGCTGCGAGTCGACGAGCAGCGGGCAGCGATCGCCGAGGAACCGCACCATGAGCCGCGCGAAGGACTCCGCGAAGCAGCGATCCGGTTCCAGGTCGTTCCGGCAGTCGTCCAGGCGGCGACGGTAGTCGTCGTTCGGCGCCGCGTCCCGGACCCTGGCCAGCAGAGCCGCGGCCTCCGGACCGAGATGGCGGCCGCCGACCGGCACGAGAGGCTCCGGGTCCTCGCCCAGCGTGAGAGGCTCCGGGCCCGCGGGCGGAAAGAAGGCGCGGGCCACCTCGGCGTAGTCGTGGTCCTCGGACGCCATCCAGAACAGCGGCACGGCGCGCCGGCCGCGGCGCGTCAGCGCCTCGGCCCACCGGACGCAGGCCGCGGCCTTGGTCAGGGTGAACAGCGGCCCCGCCCCCAGGCCGCACTGCTGACCCGTGATCACGACCAGTGTCGCCGGGTCGGCAAGGGCCTCGGCGAGAGCGGCGGCGCCCGGGTGGCCGTAGCGGGCGTTGGTCTCGGCAAGGGCCGCGGCGACGGTCCCTCGGCCGGTCGCCGGATCCTCGGGCGCCCTTAGCTGGTCCTCATCACCGGGCAGCACGAACCGCAGCGGCTCGAGCAGGTCGAGGTCCCGGCCGTCCAGGAAGCGTCGCGGCAGATCGCCGAGCAGCCCGCAGGCGCAGAGGTCGGGACCGCTGGAGGCGGCGCTGGGCGGGCGATTCGACACGGCGGCAGATCCTACAGGCGTCCGGCGAACGTCTCCGGCTTCACGGCGGAGACGTAGAATCGGCACGTGACTGCGTCTTCGCCAGCGATGCCGCCGCTCGAGCCGATGGTCGTCGGCCGGGGCGACCGCGCCGTGACGATCGACCCGCCCCTGTTCCTGGCGCCGATGGCCGGCGTGACGGACCGGGACTTTCGGTTGATCGTCCGCCGGATCGGCGGCGTCGGCCTCGTGTCGATGGAGTTCATCTCCTCGCGGGCGATCGTCGACGGCAACCAGCGCACGCGGGATCTCATGTACTTCGCCGAGGAAGAGCGGCCGCTGGCGATCCAGATCTACGGCTCGGACGCGGAGACGATGGCCGAAGCGGCCGAGGTCGTCGAAGAGCTCGGACCCGACGTCTGCGACATCAATATGGGCTGTCCGGCCAACAAGGTGCTGAAGGGTTGCGCCGGCGCGGCCCTGATGGGCGACCTCGACCTGGCCGGCAGCATCATCCGGGAGGTGCGGAGCCGGATCCGGATTCCGCTGACCGTCAAGTTCCGGCTCGGTCTCAACCACGGCGAGACCAACTACCTGGAACTGGGACGCCTGTGCGAAGACCTCGGCGTGGACGCCGTCACGATGCACGCGCGGACCGCGAAGCAGATGTTCCGGGGGGAAGCGGACTGGACCCACCTGGCCCGGCTCAAGGAGGCCCTCACCATCCCGGTGATCGGCAACGGCGACATCACCACCCCCGAGGACGCCGAGCGACTGCTCCGGCAGACCGGCTGCGACGGCGTCATGGTCGGCCGCGGCGCGACCCGCAACCCGTGGATCTTCCATCAGATCCGGAGTCACCTGCTCGGCACGGAGGCACCTGCGCCCACCCTGATCGACCGGCGCGACCTGATCCTGGGCCATTTCCACATGGTGGCAGAACGGGAAGCCAACCGCTTCGCCTTGCACAAGCTGCGGAAATTCACCGGCTGGTACACCTACGGACTACCCAACGGCAAACGTCTGCGACAGCAGATCCAGCAACTCGACACGGTGGAAAAGTTCCTGGTCGCGGTCGAAGCCTTCTTCGACCAGCAGCTCGACGAGCTGGCCGCCTAGGGCGCCACGCGCGCCGCCCCCCCGTGGATCGACCGGTCGAAGTCGAGCTTGAGCTGACGCCTGACGAGGCGCTCGAAGCGCTCTCGGACGGCGCCGATGCCTGGAATGGCACCTGGCACCGACACGGCGGCGGCGGCCAGTTGACGCTGCCGGTGGCGGCCGGCATCCGCCATGGCGTCCTGCACGGCGAGGTCTCCGTCCAGCCCCGTGGCGAAGGAGTCCGCGTGACCTACCACGTGGAGCGCGCGGAGTACGCCACGAACGCCGGCGCGGTCCTCATCCTTGCCCTGGGCGCGCTGGGTGTTCTGGCCATGCTGGCCTGGCCCCTGCTGCCCGGAACGTCCCCGAACCTGGCCGGCAGTGGCTTCATCCTGATCCTGCTGGCCTGGCTCGTCGTCGGGTCGAGGCTGAGGCACAGGAGCGCCGCGGATTTCCTGGCCAGCCTCGGGCCGCGGCCCGGTGAAACCCCGAAGGGTCCCTTCGCTCCGCGGCCCTGATGACCATGGTCATGACCATGGCCCGCAGATCTGATACGGTCGGCGGCGCCATGGAACGGACGATCAAGGCCTCCGAGTTCAAGGCCACCTGTCTGAAGCTGATGGACGAGGTCGCCGAGACCGGCGACGAGGTCGTCATCACGAAGAACGGCGAGCCGGTGTCGCGGCTCGTGCCGTACCGGGAGAAGCCGAAAAGCCTCTTCGGCTGCCTCCGGTGTCAGATGGAGATCACGGGCGACATCATGTCTCCTCTGGACGAGGAGTGGGCCAAGTGGGACGAAGAGCGGAAGGTCGCCCTGATCCTGGGCGAGGATCCCGACTGAGTAGGAGCGTCCCCTGCTACTACTCGATACGCACATTCTCCTGTGGATGACCTTCGGCGACCGGCGCTTTGGTCCCGCTGCCCGCCGTGCCACTGATGAAGCGCTCGTCGCGGGCGACGCCGCAGTGTCGGCGATTTCGTTCTGGGAGATCGCGTTGCTCGTACAGAAGCGCCGCATCAGATTGCCTTGGGAAGCAGAAGCACTAAGGCGGTACTTGCTCGATCACGGTCTCAAGGAGCTCCCAGTGGACGGAGAGGTCGGGGTGCGTTCAATCCTCCTCACCGAGCTTCCCGGCGATCCAGCCGACCGGATCATCGTTGCCACCGCGCTGAATGGCCACCGTCTGGTGACCGCCGACCGGCAGTTACTCGACTGGCCCGGCCAGATTCAGCGGCTCAGAGCCACCGACTGAGAGCAAGAGCCAAGCCGCGCGTGCGATACTCGCCGGCCCGATGCGCTTGAGTCACTCCTGGATGAGCCGGCTCGCTACGGCGGTCCTCGCACTGGCCGCCATCGGCTGCGCGGCCGAGCCGGAAACCGGGCAAGACCCGCAGGCAGGCGCTAGCAGCACCCATGACGCACCCGGCTGGGCCGCCGACGTCGTCATCCACCGCGACGAGTGGGGCGTACCGCACATCAAGGCATCCACCGACGCCGCGGTCGCCTTCGGTTCGGCCTGGGCCCAGTGCGAGGACCACTTCTTCCAGCTCGAAGACACCTACATCAAGGCGCTCGGCCGGTACGCGGAGGTCGTCGGCGAGTCCGGGTTCCGCAGCGACCTCGAGGTCGCCCTCTTCGACCTGGTAGGCACCTCCCGCCGCGACTTCCCCAACCTGCCCGAGAACATCCGGCGCATCGCCGAGGCCTTCGCGGCCGGCTACAACTACTACCTGGAGAAGCACCCCGAGGAGAAGCCGCGCCTGCTGACCCGCATGGAGCCCTTCCACGTCCTCGCCTTCGAGCGCTACATGATCCTCGGCCGGCTGCTGGGCGCCGCCCACGCTCCACGGGGCCGGCTACCCCGGCTGGCGGAAGAGCTGGCCGCGTCGCTGGGCTCGAACCAGTGGGCCGTCGCCCCGTCGAAAACGCGTGACGGCAACGCGATGCTGTTCATCAATCCCCACCAGCCCTGGTACGGCTCGGGGATGTTCACGGAGATGCACGTGGTGAGCGACGAGGGGCTCAACTTCTCGGGCGCCATGTACCCGGGCGGCCCGCTGCCGACCGCCGGCTTCAACGAGCGGCTCGGCTGGGCGTACACGGTCAACGCCGCCGATATCTCGGACACCTACCGCCTGACCTTCGACCACCCGACCGACCCGCTCAAGTACCGCTACGGCGACGGCTACCGGCAGGCAGAGGAGTGGCGCGCCACGATCCACGTGCTTGGCGACGACGGCCATCTCGAACCGCGCGAGGTCGCGCTCCGCCGCTCGCACTACGGCCCGATCATCGCCAGGGAGGACGAGAACCACTACCTGGCCGTCCGCGTGCCGCGCCTCTACGAGGGCAGCCGCATGGTCCAGGCGCTGGCGCAGGCCAAGGCGCGGTCCTTCGAGGAGTGGTACGCCGCGGTGTCCATGCAACTGCTGCAGACCTTCAACACGACCTACGCCGACGCCGACGGGAACATCTTCTACCTCTACAACGGAACGTTCGCCCGCCGCGACCCGTCCGTCGACTGGACGAAGCCCGTCGACGGCGCCGACCCGAACAACGAGTGGGGGCCGTTCCACCCCCTCGAGGAACTGCCGCAGGTCCTCAACCCGCCGTCCGGCTTCGTCCAGAACTGCAACTCGACGCCCTTCACGACGACCGACGACGGCAACCCCTCGCTGCTCGACTTCCCGCCCTACATGGTCGAGGACAAGCACGACGACAAGCGCCGGGCCAAGGTGGCCCGCTACCTGCTGCGCAACGCCCGTGATCTCACCTTCGAGGACTTCCAGGACCTCGCCTACGACACGACCCTCTACTGGCCGATGACCGAGATCCCCGTCTACGCCCGCCGCCTCGAGCAGCTCGAGCGCACCGATCCGGACCTCGCCGACCGCGTGCGCCCCTACCTGGAGCATCTGCTGGACTGGGACTACAGGAGTTCGCTCACCTCCACGCAGGCGACGCTGGCCGTCGGCTGGTACGAGGAGCTCTACGGCCGCGGCTATCCGGTCGAGACCCTGAAACCCGAGTACGTGAACGACATGCCCGCGCGGTTCGTCGCCCTGGAGCGGGCCGCCGAGAAGCTGACCGAGCTTTACGGCGACTGGAAGGTGCCCTACGGCGACATCCACCGCATCCAGCGCCACGCGAACCAGCCGTCCGCCGGGGCCGTCCCCTTCTCGGACGACGAGCCGAGCCTGCCGCTCGCCGGCGTCCGCGGGCCCCTCGGCGTCGCCTTTACCCTGTACCACTCGCCGCCCACCACCCTGGAGAACGGCGAAGAGCGGAAGCTCCGCTACGCCGCGACCGGCGCCTCCTACATGGCCGTCTACGAGTTCGGCGAGAAGACCCGCGGAGCGAGCTACCTCCACTACGGCCAGAGCCACCGCCCCGAGTCGCCGCACTTCTTCGACCAGGCCCGGCTGCTTTCGGAACGACGGTTCAAGCCGGCGTGGATCCACTGGGAGGACGTGGAGGCCAACACGGTGCGGGCGTATCGGCCGGGCGACTTCTAGGGACGCCCAGGATCCCTCTTGAACGGCCTCGCCGCCGGCGGGCCCTGCTACGCTGGCGAGCGTGAAGGTCGGCCGCCACTTCGTGCTTTCCATCTGCGCGGCTCTTGTCGCTACGGCGACCGTCGCCGACTGCGAGGAGAGCCTTGCCGCCCTCGAGGCCGGCGACTACGAGGAGAGCAGCGGCCAGACCACGGAAGCGATCGCCGCCTCCGAGCAGGCGATCCGGAGCGCCATCTCCGCCGACCCGGGGTGGCAAGCACACTGCGCCCTGGGTGAGGTCCTCACCCGCCAGGGCCGGTACCGGGCCGCCAAGAAGGAGTTCAAGACAGCCCTGCGGCTTGTCGCCGGCTCAGACCGAAAGGTGGTCTGGAGTTGGCTCGGCAATGTCTACTGGCAGCAGCAGCGGTACACCAGGGCCGAACGGGCATGGGAGAAGGCAGGCGAGTTCGCACCCCCGGCGAGGGTGCGTGAGCGCATCCGCCGGCAGCCCTTCGGCAACGGGATCATCGAAGTCAACCATCCTCGACAAAAGGGGCCCGCCTGGCTGCCGCGCGGCGCGCGGCCCGCGCCGGTTCCGGTGGACGGTTGACCGCTCGACTGCAGCAATGCGGTAGAATCGCGGGTCCCTGGGGGCGCATGGCTTCGACGGGAGATCATGCGGTTCGGGGGTTGCGTGCCGAGTCCGACTCGTTAACCGGATTTTGATACTCGCCAACGACGAATTGGCACTGGCGGCTTAAGAGCCGTCACGGTCCTGCCGGAGCCTTGATTCGCGGCGCCGTCAGGAGCGACACTCAAAGTGGATCAAACGTCTGAGCGCTGCTCCGAACTCAGGCCGGATCACTTCGGAGCTAGACCGCGGGCCGTGGTGGCCTTCTACCCAAGCCGGCGGCGACTGATCGAGTGAAGGCTACGCACGTAGATCCCTCGCGCCGAGTCTCGCGGACGTGGGTTCGATTCCCACCGCCTCCACCATCCCCGCTCCATCGGTCGGGCCATAATGCCCGGAACACCTTGCCCTTGGGAGGTACTTACCCGATGGACGCCTCACACCCTGGACCACGACGACTGGCCCTCGCCGCCGTGCTGCTGGCTGCCGCCGCGGCGGCCGCGACAGCTCAGACAACAGGAACCGTCGAGGGTGTCGTCGTCGACGCGGACGGCACTCCGCTACCCGGCGTCACGGTGACCGTGACCGGCCCGGGCGTGCGCCAGGAGCGGATCACCCAGAGCGACGGCGCCTACGCGAGCGCCGGTCTGGCGGCAGGCGACTACCTAGTCACGGCGACTCTGCTGGGCTTCGAAACAGCCGAGAGTCCGGTTTCGCTCGGCGCGGGCGCCACCGAGAACGTCCGACTCGTCCTCCACCTCGTCAGACTGCTCGAGACCGTGACCGTGGTGGCCGAGGAACCCCGGACGTTCGCGCGGAACATCGTCTCCCAGCCGATGCTGCTCCAGCAGTCGAAGATCACCAACGTGACGTCGGTGGTGGACAACCTGCCGGGAGTCTCCGTCCAGGAGGGAGACTCCTACGGCTTCGACGACTGGTCGGCCAACGTCGCCATGCGGGGCTTCCAGGTGACGATCAACGACGTGCAGATCGGCACCACGATCGACGGGTTCCCGAACGGCACGTCGGACTACTGGAGCGGCGCCAAGGCGAACCGGTTCGTCGATCCGATGAACCTCGGCGGAGTGGAGGTGTCGCAGGGGACGGCCGACATCGCCTCGCGGTCCGTCGAGGCGCTGGGTGGCACGTTCAACTACCTGACGGACGATCCGGCGGACGAGCGCGCCTACACGGCGTCGATGACGCTGGGCGAGTACCAGGGCCAGCGCTTCTTCATGCGGGTCGACACCGGGCCGATCTTCGGCGGCAACACGCGCGCCTGGATCGCCGCGACACGCCAGGGAGCGACCGACTGGATGGAGGGTTCGGCGCTCAACGAGCGCGAGCACGTCGCGATGAAACTCGTATCGTCCCAGGGCCGCGTCGACCTGACGAGCTACATCTCCTACGACAACATCCACGAGGACGTCTACCAGCGCCTCTACAGCGAGAGCGACTTCCGGGCAAACCCGCGCTGGGACCGCCTGATCGGCGACTGGCCCGGCGTGCCGTACCTGAACCAGTTCTACCGGCGCGGCTGGCAGACCCGGCGGAGCAACACGTTCGGCTACCTGAAAGCTGACTGGTCGTTCGGCGAGGAGCTCTCGCTAAGCCTGGCCGGCTACTTTCATCGCAACCGGGGCCGCGGCGACTGGCTGCCGCCCTACATCGTCGACATCACCGACGACGCGGGCGGCGCCGAATCGGAGCTGCTCGGCGGCCCCACGGTGCGGGGCGGATCGCAGCTCGGGCTCATCCGCTTCGTCGGCCCCGACGGCGCCGCCGTGGGGCCTGTGCCGGGTTGTACCTCGTCGTTCCTCTTCAACTACTACGGCCCGGGCGGCCCCGAAGTCGATCCGGCGTGTCATCCGGGCGCCACGGCGGTGCAGTCGTACCGCCACAGCCACTACGGCAAGGACCGCGTCGGCGTCACGCTCGACCAGGAGTGGCTCACGACGATCGGCAACACCGGCAGCAAGCTGCGCGCCGGCATCTGGTACGAGGACTCGAAGCGCGACCTCGGACGGGACTGGCACCAGATCCTCGATCCGGTGATCAACTTCCAGTGGCACGCGACACCCTACTGGCACCAGTACCAGTGGGAGTTCCCGCAGAGCGTCACGATGCTGTACGCGGAGGAGACCCTCTACGCCGGCCGTTTCACCCTGACCGGCGGCCTCAAGAAGTACCTGGTCGACGTGTCGCGCGAGGACCAATTCCACGTCGACCCGAACCTGACGGTCGATTCGGATTCGAGTCTGCTCCTCTCGGGCGGCGTCACCTACGAAACGCCGGTCGAGGGCCTGGACCTCTTTGCCGGTTACGCGGAGAACTTCCGGGCGATCGGCAGCACGCTGCTCGAGGTGCCGGGGCGCAGTCTCGCCGCGCTCGAGCCCGAAACCGCCTCGAACATCGACATCGGGCTCCAGTACGCGGCCGACCGGCTGGCGCTGAGCGCCACCGGCTACGTCATCGACTTCGACAACCGGATCTTCTACCTCGGGCCGCAGACGCCGGCCGGCCCCAACTACCTCATTCCAGGGGGCGGCGCCTACTTCAACGCGGGCGGCATCGAAACGAACGGCGTCGAACTCTCGGCGACGGTGCAAATGCCCCACCGGCTCTCCCTCTACACCGCCTACACGCTGAACAACTCCGAGTACGTCGGCAGCGGCGACGCCCTGGTCGACGCAAACCAGAACATCATGCCCGGGACGGACGTCACCGGGGTGCCGGATCGTCTTTGGGTCGTCTCACTCGACCGGTCCGGCCCTTTGAGCGCGGGGATCAGCGCCAAGTACACGTCGCCGCGACGGGTCAGCCTGGTCGCGGACTGGTACACGGACGACTACTGGTTGATGGACGCCTACGTCACGTTCTCGGGCGAGGTGCTGAGCGACCTCCTCCGCTCGACGACGTTCGAGCTGGTGGCCAACAACCTGTTCGACGAGGCCTACCTCTCGGCAATCACTGAAAACGCGGCCTGGCTCGGGGCGTCGCGGTCCGTTTCGATGACCGTCACCTTCTCGTTCTGACCCGACGGCGCCGGGCCTAAGGGTTCCGCCATTCGATCCACCAGCCGTGGGGCGAGGCCCGGGCGAGCAACTCCGTTTCGCCGGAACCGCTCCGGTACCTGGTCAGCGTCAGGCTCGGCCGATGGGCGCCTTCGAGGGCCACCCGCCAAACGGGCCGCTCCCGGCTCCGGACCTCCAGCCCTTCCGTGATGCGCCGCCGGCCCTCACGGGGAACCTGGTAGAGAGCGATCGTGGAGTAGACGACCAGCGCCGTTTCGTCCGGGACACGCTCGAGCAGGTGCGGCAGGTCCCTGGAAGCGTCGCCACGATGGAGGCCGATCGGGCTGTGCTTCAGTTCGGCCGCGGCGTCCATGAGCTGGGCGTGGCGCTCCACGTGCTCGGGCCAGATCAACGCACGCAGCCAGAGCAACTCATCCGCCTCGGCGAGGTCGATCGGGTTCAGATCGATTCCGTCGCGGCTCGCCACCGGGATGTCCCGTGCCGGCGCCGGCAGTGTGCCGGGGCCCCGCAGATCGGCTTCGAGTTCAACCCGAGCCGCCTCGCTTCCCCAGCGCAGAACCTCGCTTCCGGCTCGCAGATACCGGTAGGCGTAGCGGTCGAAGTTCAGGTTCAGGCCGGCGCTGGCGCCGACATCGATCAGCGCGAGCGGCGCTCTGGCCTCGCGGTGGACCAGGCCGAATGCGGGCAGCAGACAGGTGCAGCGCCGTACGACCTGGGTTTGGGTCCGACGAGTGGCGATCAGGTCCGCGACCGCCTCGCGGTGTTCGAGGCAGAACGACCGGAAGAGCGGGAAGGCTTCGCCCGGCGGCGGTTCCGGGCCCGAGAGAATCGGGTAGTGCGCAGCCAGCGGATGTTCGACTCCCTGCAGGAGCAGGTACTGCACTGCCCCGAAGAGCATGTTCGGCGCCGGTTGACCTCGTTGCCGCCCCGCCGCGAGTGCCAGCAGTTCGCCGTCTCCCGCCACGCCCGCGGCGAGTGCCGCGTAGGTCGGCGAGTCGAGGTCCGGCGCTTCGACCCGCGCGAACTGCTCAAAGGCGGCGCTGAGGTCCGGATACCCGCTCAACGGCCGGCGACGCCTCGGTCGGCTTGCCGCGGCGCACGCAACCCGGCGGCGCTACCCATATGATGGCAATACAACGACAAGCAGCACTCCGGGGGACACATGATAGCTACCCGCAATCTTCTGGTCGTACTGGCGCTCCTCCTCGCGGGCTTCGTCCTGTATCTATTGCTGCCGAGTGAACCGGGAGGCGATCCGGCGGAAACCGGGACAACTCGGGCGGTCGCGAGCACCGACTACGCCGACCTGGTCTCCCTCTTCGGAGAGTTTCGTTCGTTCCAACAAGGCGACTCCGGCAGCATCCAGTCCTATTCGCAGAGCGGCTGGATCCTGTCGAACCTGGACGCCGCGCCCGATTTCTCCGCCGCTGCAATGGCAGAACAATACGGTGAGCTGGGAGCGTTTCAGACGCGGCTGGAGTCCATCGACCCCACGGGTTGGACAATCTCGCAACAGGTTGATTACCAGCTCGTCCGGGCGGAGCTGCACGGTTACGAGTTCCAGCACCGGGTTCTCAGCCCATGGTCCAGGGATCCCGGGTTCTACAACGACGTGATCGCCACGTTCGCCTGGGTAGCCGAACCGCCTCTGCAGGGCAACGAGGTCGCAGTTCTGCAATCAAGGCTCCGGTCGGTACCCGATCTGGTGCAACAGGCGAAAGCGAACCTCACCGACTTCTCCCTGATCGCCGCCGACTTGGCCACTCTGGCGATTCTCTCCATCGGAGATACCAGATCGGACTACCAATCGCTCGCACAGGGCTTGAGGATCCATCATCCGGAACTCGTGGCCGACGTGGACTCGGCACTGATCGCGATCGACGACTATGAGGACTGGATACGGTCCAACGAGGGTCGGATGACGGGCACGATCGGTGTGGGCAGGGAGAACTACAACTGGCTGCTCAGGAACGTCTATCTGCTTCCCTATACCTGGGACGACATTCGAACGATCGTCGAACTCGAAGACAACCGCGTGATCACCTTTCAACGACTGGAGGAGAACCGGAACCGCGCTGTTCCGCCGATCGTACCGGTCGGGTCACAGGTCGAGTACAGGGAAGGCATCGAAGAAGCCGTCGATCACATCATGAGCTTCCTCCGCAACGAGGAGATCTTCACCGTGCACGACTTTCTCGTGCCGGATGACTACTTCGACTCGCGGCTCTACGGAAAGGGGTACTCCCTGGAGGATCCCTGGCCGGAGAAGCACGACTACTTCTTCAACTTCTCTCACCGCGAGGCGGTGATGGAGAACACCCATGAACTGGTCGGCCATCACTTCGACATGCTCAGAGCAGAGCGCGACAGTCACCCGATCCGTGGCGGCGAGCGGCCCTACAAGATCTCGACGGCTCGCGACGAGGGGCTCGCGTTTGCCCTCGAGGAACTGTTGATGCATGCGGGCTATCTGGACGGCCGCAATCCCCACGGCAGGGAGATCACCTATGAACAGGCGGCCTTCCGCACCGTCCGCGCGCTCTCCGACATCTACATGCACAACGGCGACTGGAGTCTGGAAGAAGCGATGCGATTCTGTGTCGCTAACGCGCCGCACGGCGAACTGCTGGACGGCAGCCACCACCTGTGGTTCGAACTGGATACGACGCTGCGCGGCGTGGGGCACCACATGCTCATGGTCCTGGGAAAGGTCCAGTTCATGAAAGTGATGCGAGACCGCGCCAATCAACTCGGCGACGACTTCAATCTGCGCGAGTTCCTGGACGAGGTCTACGCTATGGGCCAGATTCCCTGGTCGCTCATTCGGTGGGAAATGACCGGATACGACGACGAGGTCTCACGAATCTGGTAAGGCAGGCTGCTGGTCGAACGCTGAAGCGATCGACTCCCGGTAGGGCGGACGGAGCACGCCGGCGTCGGTGATCAACGCGGCCACCAGCTCCGCTGGCGTGACGTCGAACGCCAGGTTGAGTGCCTCGGTGTCCTGAGGCGCGATCCGCTTGCCGAAGGCGTGGATCACCTCGTCGGCGTCGCGCTCCTCGATCGGGATGTCGGCGCCCGACGACGTGCCGCGGTCGATCGTGGACAGCGGCGCCGCGACGTAGAAAGGAACGCCGTGCCGCGCCGCGAGCACGGCGACGGTGTACGTGCCGACCTTGTTCGCGACGTCACCGTTGGCGGCGATCCGATCGGCGCCGACGACAATCTTCTGAGCCCAGCCGCGCGCGATGATCGCCCCGGCACTGTTGTCCGTGATCAACCGATGCGGGATCTCGAGCCGGCCGAGTTCCCAGGTCGTCAGCCGGGAACCCTGGAGCAGCGGCCGCGTCTCGTCGACCCAGACGCTGGCGAGACGCCCGGCCGACCACGCCGCCTCGACCACGCCGATCGCCGTGCCGTAGCCGGCGGTCGCGAGGGCGCCTGCGTTGCAGTGGGTCAGGACGCGGTCGCCCTGCTCGAACAGTTCCCTGCCGAACATCCCGATCCGGCGGTTGGCGGCGATGTCCTCACGGTGCAGGTCACGGGCCCACTCGAGTAGCCGCTCACGCAACTCCTCGCGTTCCCCAGCCTCGACGGAGCGTTCATGGAGTGCCCGACCTTGGTCCAGAGCCCAGCGCAGGTTCACCGCGGTCGGTCGCGTTGCGAGCAGCAGCTCGTAGGCGGCGTCGAACTCGTCGGCGCCGAGAACCAGGCCGTAGGCCGCTGCGACACCGATCGCCGGCGCACCGCGCACCGAGAGACGGCGAATCGCTCCGGCTACGTCTTCGGGCCGGCGGCAGTGGAGCCATGTCTCCTGCTCCGGAAGCAGGGTCTGGTCCAGCAGCAGCAGCTCACCGTCGCTCCACCGGATCGGCGAGAAGCCGTCGGCCATCACGGAAGCCTAGCGCGCGCCGCCTCAGACAGCCTTCCATTCCTCCCGCTCACGCACGTAGCGGAGAATCTGGATCTTGCCGGTGCGGTTGTAGACCCGAACCGCGAACAGGTGGTAGCCGTCCGTGACGAAGACGGTGCCTGGACTCGCCGTGCCGAGCGGCCCGAACGAGGCAAGGTCGCTGCGGCCGAACCGCACCGGGTCATCCAGCCGGTCCAGCCGCTCCGAACCGGTGAAGCCGCGGGGCTCGAGGTCCTCCGGGAAGCCGAAACGAACACCGCTGCCAACGTGGAGCAGGCGCGCCGGTCGTCGAATCCGCGGGTCGGTACCGGTTCTCACGTCCGCTGTGCGCACACCGTCGCCGTCACCGTCCGCGTAGAGCGAGAAGACGGAAGGCACACCGTCCGGTGCAGCTTCGTCGACCTCGAACCGAACCGCGATCGCGACTCCGTGGCGGACCGCACCGGCCCGAGCGGTCCAGAAGGCTGCCGCGACTTCGGATGCCGCAAGGCGCACCCGGTGTTGGGAGATCTGGTGGCGCAAGGGGGGCGCCACCAGGGTCGCAAGCAGCGCGAGCACCGCGGTCGCGATCAGGAGTTCGATCAGCGTAAAGCCGGGGAGCATGGAGACGGACGCTCGCCCGTCCGCCTCCATGCCGCCGAGGGCCCGCCTCCCGTCAGGGACCGTCGGAGGGGCCATCCGACCCCGAGCCGCCGGTCGGTGCTGACTCTTCCCGGGGGATCCGCACCTTCTCCGTCAACGTCGTCTCGCCCTCGATAGCCACGTAGGGTCGCATGCGCTCGAACGAGCGCTCGCCGATGCCGCGCACGAGCAGCAGATCGGTCGGCGCCTCGAACTCGCCGTTCTCGGTGCGGAACTCCACGATCCGCCCCGCCGTCGAGGGCCCGACCCCCGGCAGCAGGGAGAGCGCGGCAGCATCGGCCGTGTTGATGTTGACCACACCGTCCGCCGCTCCGGCGGGCAGCGCGGCCAGCAGGCTCAGCAGCGTCACTGCCAGTAGTGCGGTCCTCGTTCGTCTTTTCATGTGCATCTCCGTTTGTCCCCCAGTATTCGGGTGTTGTTGGTTTCTCCGACGGCGATCCCGGTTCAGGAGCGAGCCCGGGGGAGTTAGGGGGGCACCACAGTGCCCCCCTGATCCCTTGCCAATTTCGCTTTTCGGTTAACCCTTGGGCACCTCCTAGCTCCGAGTCCGTAGGTGCCGCTCGCCTCTTTCAAGTTCCCGGCCAACCTCGGGCCACCAGTCCAAGTACGGCAAACAAAAGGGGTTGGCAACGCAGGGGACGGCGGTGGACCGAACGGATTCGTCAATGCAGCTTGACTCGCCCCTCCCCTCGAACGGCCCGAACTCCCTGGTTCGCTGGGCGGAGCGGCGGTCCGGTCCCGGGTCAAGAGAACTGGACGGACTCCAGGTCGTCTGACTCCTGGCGACCGCGTGAGGAGACGGACGCCCCGGACCCTGCCGGCTCGTTGTAGATTAGCCGGCCGATGGCACGCGACCACAAGAAAGCGCCGGAGCACCCCGGCGCCCGCCGCACGTCGGTGATCCGCGAGTACGTCGAGGCTCTGATCGTGGCCGCCGTGTTCCTCGGGTTCACGAACAACTTCGTGCTGAAGACCTTCTACATCCCCAGCGGCTCGATGGAGAACACGCTGCTCATCGGCGATCACCTGTTCGTGAACCGCTACATCTTCGGACCACGCCCCACGATGCTGGAACAGATGCTGCTCCCCGGCCGCGAGGTCCAGAGAGGTGACATCGTCATCTTCCGGTCACCCGAGACGCCGAAGCTCGACCTGGTCAAACGGTGCATCGGTCTGGCCGGCGACAAGCTGAACATGGTCAACAAGCAGCTCTTCGTGAATGGCAAGCCGGTCGACGACGACGCCTACGTGATCCACCGCGATGAGCAGGTCTACCCGGCGACGTACGGTCAATACAGCAAGAGCCGGGACAACTGGGGACCGATCATCGTCCCCGACGATCACCTCTTCTGCATGGGCGACAACCGCGACGAGTCCCACGACTCCCGAGCGTGGGGGACGGTGCCGCTCAAGCTCATCAAGGGCCGCGCGGTCATGGTCTACTGGTCATACGGTGGCGAAACGTCGGACGGCACCTGGCACGGCTTCGGCCACCGCCTGAAGCAGCTCATGAACACGGCCCTCGGATTCCTGACGAAGACCCGCTGGGAGCGGACGTTCAAGCTCATCCAGTAGGACGCTGAGGCAGGTGACGCCGAACGTCTCGTGGCGCCGCAGGATACCCGTCGAAGTCGCGGCGGCGCTGCTCGTCGCCGCTGTGTTCGCCCTCTTCACCAGGGCGTTCCTGGTGCAGGCCTACCGCATCCCGTCCGAGTCGATGGAGCCGGCGCTCCTGGTCGGCGACCACCTCCTGATCAACAAGTTCATCTTCGGCGCCGGGGCGGGCCGCTGGGGGCCCCTGGTGCCTCAACGCGAAGTCCGGCGAGGCGACCTGGTCACGTTTCAGGGCATCGAGGACCCGTCCCACGAACTACTGAAGCGCTGCGTGGCGACCGCCGGTGACGAAGTCGAGATCAACGCGAAGCAACTCCGCCTGGGCGGGGCGGCCGTCGACGAGTCGGCGTACACGATCCACTCCGACGAACTCGTCTATCCGCGTTCCGACTTCCTCCACGAAACGGTCTGGCGCCGGGACTCGTTCGGCCCCGAGCGGGTGCCCGAGCGGAGTCTGTTCTGCCTCGGAGACAACCGGGACATCTCGCGGGACTCACGCTTCTTCGGCTCGGTCGGAATGGATCTCGTGCGAGGCCGACCGCTGCTTGTCTACTGGTCGCGGGACCGGGAAGCGGGCCGCTGGCGCTTCCGCTGGCGGCGTACCCTGCACGTTCCGCGCTGAACCTACCCGCAGGCTTCAGCCAGCGCCGCCAGCGCGGCCTCCGGATCGGACGCCCGCGTCAGCGGACGGCCGATCACGAGCAGGTCCGCTCCAGCCCGCAGCGCCGCCGACGGCGACGCGACCCGGCGTTGATCGTCGGCGGCGGCCGACGGTTCGAAGCGGATACCGGGGCTCACGAGCAGCAGCTCCGGGCCGAGTCGGGCACGGAGAGTCGCCAACTCGAGAGGCGAGCAGACCACGCCGGCGCAGCCCGCAGCCTTCGCCGATCTGGCCCAGGAAAGAACACGGTCCCCAGCCGCGCCGGGAAGGTCGAGGTCCTGGAGATCGTCGGCCCCCAAATGGGTGAGCACCGTGATCCCCAGCACACGCACGTCGTCTCCGGCCTCCTCCGCCGCCGCCTCCAGCATCCGCCGCCCGCCGCCCGCATGCACCGTCAGGTACGTCACGCCCAGTTCCTTCGCCGCACCGACCGCACCCGCGACGGTGCTCGGGATGTCGTGGAACTTCATGTCGAGGAAGACGTCGGCGCCTGTGGCGGCGGCCTCCCGCACCGCATCCCGGCCCCATCGCAGGACAACGCGCGGCCCCACTTTCAGCACGCCCACGCGCGGCCCGAACAGGCCGCACCAACGGCTGTAGGTGTCGCGGTCGTCGGTGTCGAGCGCGACCGCGATGCGCTCCAGCCTCGTTTCGGTCATCCCGGTCTCGCCGCCGCCCCGATCAGGGAATCGACCGAGGGGACGCCTTCGGCCCGCAAGCGCGCCCGCAGTCCGTCGACCAGTCGCTCCGCGGTACGGGGATCGCGGAACAGGGCCGTTCCAACCTGTACGGCCGAAGCGCCGGCCAGCAGGAACTCCATCACGTCGTCGACCGTCTCGATGCCTCCGATCCCGATGACCGGCAGGTCCACCTCGCGCGCGACGTCGAAGACGATGCGCAGCGCCAGCGGCTTGATCGCCGGCCCGGACAGACCGCCTCGGATCGTCGACAGGACCGGGCGCTTGGTCGCGGTGTCGATCGCCATGCCGACGAACGTGTTCACCGCCGACAGGATGTCGGCGCCGCCTTCCTGCGCCGCCCGGCCGAGGGCCTGCGGCGAGGTCACGTTGGGCGACAGCTTGACGACGATCGGCTTGCCGGTCGCCGACCGCACCCGTCGGACCAGACCGGAGAGGACGTCCGGGTCGTGTCCGAACTCGATGCCGCCCTTGCTCACGTTCGGGCAGGAGACGTTCAGCTCGACCGCGGCCACGCCCTCATACGGGTCGACCCGCTCGGCGAGCCGCACGTACTCGTCCTGGGCGTAGCCGAACAGGTTGACGATCACCTTGGGCGGCAGGTCCTTCAAGCCCGGCAGCACGTCGCTCAGGAACCGGTCGACGCCGATGTTCTGCAGTCCGATCGAGTTCAACATTCCACCACGGGTCTCGGCGATCCGGACCGGCGGATTGCCGGCCAGGGGCTCGAGCGACAGGCCCTTGGTCACCAGGCCGCCCAGGCGATGAAGGTCGGCGCGCTCGGCGAACTCCAGGCCGTAGCCGAACGTGCCGCTCGCGGTGAGGATCGGGTTCTGCAGCCGCAGCGGGCCGACCCGGGTCGACAGATCCGGCGAAGCGAGGCTGGACGCTCCGGCGCTCACCACGCCACCTCCTCCAGCCGGAAGACGGGCCCCTGGCGGCAGCAGAGCGCGTAGCCCCCGTTCTTCAGCGTCACAGCGCAGCCCAGACAGGCGCCGTAGCCGCAACCCATCGGCGTCTCGGTCGCGGCTTCGCCGGCGATTCCGGCGGCGGCCGCGATCCGCGCCACCGCCGCCATCAAGCCGTGCGGTCCGCAGGTGAAGACCGTCGTGTAGCCCGTGCCGGCGCGCAGGCCCTCCTCCAGCGGCGTCGTGATCAGGCCGCGCTCCCCGGCGCTGCCGTCCTCGGTCGTCCTCACCAGCCGACCGCCGGTCTGCTCGCTGAGACGCCGAAACGTCTCCGCCTCGACCAGGTCCTCCGCGCTGCGGCCCCCATAGAAGAAGTCGAAAGACCGGCCGGCCCGCTCCAGCGCGTGCGCCAGCAGGCCCAGACCGGCCGACCCGATCCCGCCCGCGACCAGCGCCGCCCGACCGGACGTGGAAGCACCGTCTGCCACACTATGAAATCCGGTGCCCAGAGGACCGAGAACCGGGATCCGTTCGCCGGGGACACATTCGGCAAGAGCCTCCGTGCCGCGTCCGATGACCTTCCCGAGCAAGGAGATGACCAGCGAGCCGTCGGACGCGGGCTCCTGATCGTAGACCGAGAACGCCCGCCGAAGGTACGGCTCGGGGCGGTTGGCGCCCGCAACCATGACGAACTGGCCGGGTTCCGCGGGATCCATGCCCGCGACCCGTGCCCGCAGCAGGAAGTAGGGCAAAGGCAACGCCTGGACATCGAGCACCTCTCCCCTCGAGTCCACTGCCGCCATGGCGCGGCGAGGGTAACACCGTCCGGAGGCCGGCCCGTTAGAGTCCCCTCAGTGAATCGGGAACGCCTGCTCGCCGGCGCCGCCTGCGCGGTGCCCGGCCTCCTTGCCGGGATCCACCTCACCGGACTTCTCTTCTTTCTCAACCCCCACCTGCCGTTCCATCCATGGCCCGTCATCCGGACCAGCGCGTACTACGGGGTTCTGGGAGCTCTCGCCGCCTGCGTACTGCTCCTCGCCGTGTCCTGGCGCCGGCCCGAGGGCGCCCTGCGGCTCCTGCCGTGGTCGATGGCAACGGTGTTCGCGGCGGCCTCGGTGCTCGACCTCGCTCACGCGGCCCGCTACGAGCACTTTCTGCCGCCCGGCATCCACGACCGGCTGATCAAGGCCGGCCTCTGGCTCGCCCTCGCGTCCCTGATCACCGCCTACACCGCGTTCCTGCACACCTACCGGCGGAAGCGCCCCTACGGCGCCCGTTCCCGCTTCGGCATCGCCGGCCTGGCGGTACTGACCGTCTACTCCGTGTTCGAGCGGCGCGAAGCCTTCGACCCGCCGCCGCCTGCGACGCCGCGCGCCGCGGCGATCGACTCCGTGCCGCCCCCGAACCTGTTGATCGTGGGTCTCGACGGCGCCTCGCTCGACGCCATTCTGCCCCTCTCTGAACAGGGCCTGCTGCCCTTCTTCTCCGAGACCATGCGCGCCGGAAGCTACGGCCGGGCGGAGTCGATCGAACCGGCGGTCCGGCTCTCGCTGTGGACGACCGTCGTCACCGGGAAGTACCCCTTCCGCCACGGCGTCGTGGCGGAGCAGACCCGCGGAGTTCCCTCTCTGCCAGGCGAGCGCTTCCACCTGACCCCGGACGCCATCGCCTTCGGCATCTGGGGCGACCGCGGCGCAAGCGATGGCGGACCGGTGATCCAGGCCTCGGCGCCGCCCCTGTGGCAGATCGCCGGGAGCTTCGGGCTCGATTCGGTCGTTCTCGACTTCGGTGTCGGCCTCACCGACATCTCGGGCGCGCGCGCCGCGGCTCTCGGATCGGCGATGGTCGACGAGCGCCTCGCCCGTCTCGGAGACGGCCCGCCGTCGGCTCTGTACACGGCGGCGCTGCGCGATCTCGAGACCCAGAGCCAGCTGTTGACGACGCTCGGGGCGCTCTCCGAAGAGGGCTCGCGGCTGGTTGTCTTCGCGTTGATGGACGGCCTGGCGGACGTCTCGCGGCTCTACTACGACTCATACGAAGCGGTTCAGTTCGACGGCGACCAGGCGCAGGTTCGTCTGGACCGCGCACGGTGGCTGTCCGCCTACTACGCGTTCCTCGACGGTCTGGTCGCCGAGGCCTGGGAAGAGCTTCCGCGTCCGCGCATGCTGGCCGTGGCGAGCGCCTACGGATTCGAAAGATCCGGACCCATCCGTCGCCTTCTCGGCCGCTGGAACGAAGCGCCGGCGATCCCTGGAGGCCGTTTCCAGACCCCGGACGGCCTCCTCCTGCTTCGCGGCCAGGGCATCAAGGAGGACTTCCTGCTGACCGGGCTGGGAATTCAGGACGTGGCGCCAACGCTGCTGTACGCCCTGAACCTGCCGGTAGCCAGGGACATCGACGGCCGCGTCATGACCGAGTCGTTCGAGCTCGCCACTCTCGCTCGCCGCCCGATCGCGTTCGTCCCATCATATGAAACAAGCCCGGACGACGCCGGCCAGCGCTGACGATTCTGCGGCTGGTTCGCAGGCGCTTAGTGTGCGACGTGCTCGTCGGTCTCCGGCTTGCTCTCGCCCTGAGCCGCCTCGACCATCGCGGATTCCGCGCTGGCGGGGGGCCGGGAGGGCTTCGACTGCATCGTGCACTGGCCCTGGAAGAAGGCGCCGCTCTCGATGACGAGAACCGGAGCGTTGATCTCTCCCTCGACCCGGCCCTTGGCGCCGATCTCGGTCCGTCGCGTGGTCTCGACCCGCCCCTCGAGGCGGCCCGATACATGAAGTTCGCCGACGGCGACGACGCCTTCCACGACGCCACCCTCGCCGATGATCAACTGGCCTTCCGACTCGACGGTGCCCTTGAACCGGCCATGCACCCTGAAAGTGTTCTCGAATCGGAGTTCCCCGTGGACCTCGCAGCCGGCATCAAGAAAGCCGTTCAGTTCTCCGGAAGATCCGGTTCTCA
This sequence comes from Holophagales bacterium, assembly GCA_009845425.1. Taxonomy (GTDB): domain Bacteria; phylum Acidobacteriota; class Thermoanaerobaculia; order Multivoradales; family Multivoraceae; genus Multivorans. The sequence goes on along the minus strand of VXZQ01000009.1, from coordinate 144,467 downwards.
GGGTCTTGGACATAGCTCAGCACGCTCCGACGTTGGTCACTCCGCCGACAGCCGTTCGTACAACCGCATCAGCTCCGGCTCGGAGTGGAAGTGAATCTTGAGTACGCCGCCGCCACGTGCGCGGCGGCTGATTTCGACGCGGGTCTGCAGTCTACGCGTCAATCGTTCGACCGCGTGCGCGGTGTCGGGGTCGCCCCCGCCAGTCTTGGCCCTCGCAGCGGGTTTCTTCCCCGGCCCAGCGGAGACGATCCGCTCCAACTCCCGCGCGCTCAGCGACTCCCGTTGGGCCCGCGCCGCCAGCTCGACCTGACTCTGCTCGTCTCCGAGTGACAGCAGCGGGCGGGCCTGGCCCGCGGTCAGCGCGCCCGACCGGATCCGCTCCTTGACGGCGTCGGGCAGGCGCAACAGACGAAGAGAATTCGCGACCGCGGCCCTGCTGCGGCCAACGCGGTCCGCGATCTCCTGCTGCGAGAGTCCGAACTCCTCGCTCAAAGCCCGGAACGCCTCGGCCTCTTCCAGTGCGTTCAGATCGGCGCGCTGCAGGTTCTCCACCAGCGCGAGTTCGAGGAGTTCGCGGTCGCTCCCCACTTCGCGGAAGACGACGGGGACCGTCTCCAGGCCGGCCTTGCGGGCCGCGCGCCAGCGGCGCTCCCCCGCGACGATGCGATAGGCACCGCCCCGGTCGGGATCTCCCGTGACGACCAGCGGCTGGAGCACTCCCCGTTTCGCGATGGAACCGGCGAGATCCCCCAGCTCGGCATCGTCGAACCGGTCGCGCGGCTGGCGACTGTTCGGCTCGAGCTGAGCGACGGGCAACTCCCGGACAGCGCGCGGAGCAGTCGGCGGAAGAGCGCCACTATCGGCGAAGAGCGCATCCAGTCCACGGCCCAGTCCCGGGCGCCGGCCGCTCATCAGGGACGGCGGCCCGCCAGTTCGTGCGCCAGACCCAGGTAGGCCTGTGAACCCTTGCTCTTGATGTCGTACTGCAGGACCGGCATACCGTAGCTTGGGGCTTCCGCGAGGCGAACGTTGCGCGGGACGATCGTATCGCAGACGATCGATCCAAAGTGCTTTCGCACCTCCTGCGCCACATCCCGCGACAGGTTCGTGCGATCGTCGTACATGGTCAGGACGACGCCTGCGATTTCCAGCTCGGGCCGCCCCAACTCCCGCACGCGCTGCACGGTCGCCAGCAGCTCGCTGATCCCCTCGAGCGCGAAGTACTCGCACTGGAGCGGCACGATGACCGCATCGGCGGCGAACAGCGCGTTCAGGGTCAACCGGCCCAGCGCGGGAGGACAGTCGACGAAGATCCGTTCGTACCCGCCATCCAGCTCCTCAAGTGCCGACAGGAGCCGTCGGATCCAGTGCTGGTCATGCTGCAGGCCGAACTCGGCCCCCACCAGGTCCCGGTTGGCCGGCAGCAGGTCGAGATACGGGAAACCGCTGGCGACGATCACCTCCCCGGCGCTCGCCTCGCCGGACAGCACATCGAAAAGCGTCGGCGGCCGGCCCGACCAGCCCACGCCGCGGCTCGCATTGCCCTGCGGGTCGCTGTCCACCAGCAGCACCTTGCGCTCCATTGCGCCGAACGCCGCCGCCAGGTTGATCGCCGACGTCGTCTTGCCGACGCCGCCCTTCTGATTGGCGACCGCCAGAACGTCAGCCACGGCGAAGCGGCCGGAGGCAGAGAATCCGCCGATGCGGGCTGTCAGGAAGGTCCATCTCTTGTTCCACAGCACAGGTATCCAACAGACCGCTCGCAAGGCGCCGGCCCGCCCACACCACGAGGCGCCCCTCCTCCGGCAACGCTTCCACCAGACGAGCCATCGTGGGCTCCGGGAGCCGAAGGCCACGAATCGTCGCGCACTCTACCGCTCCCGCGAGCTGCACGGCGAGGTCGCCATCGAACCGCTCCCTGACGACCCGCACGTTGGGCAGATCGAGCTCTCGCGCCGCCTCCGCCAGAAACGCGGCCTTCCGCTCACGCGCCTCGACGAGAGTCACCGGCCGCTCAGGATAAAGCGCCGCGAGCACCAGCCCGGGGAACCCCGCGCCGCTGCCGATGTCGAGAAGCCCGGGCTCGCCGCCGCCTTCTCCCGTCGAAGCTCGCCAGTACCCCCTGGCCGCAACCGATTCCGCGTAGTGACGACGAATCCATTCCCCAGGCTCCGCTTCGCCAACCAGCCGCACCACCCGGTTCCAACGCTCCAGGAGCTCGGCATGTCGCGCCAGCCGGTCGACCGCTTCCGGCGACAACCCGGCACCGAACTCCCGCTGAAACAGGTGGCGGTGTTTCACGTGAAACACCTGCGAGGTCGTTGGCCTGGGTGTTTCACGTGAAACATCACGAACCGTACGCCCGCCGCTGACCATTCCCACCGCACGAGTCCGGCGAGGCTACCTTCCCGTACAAGGAGCGAGGCTGGCGCCTCGCGCGATCTGCCCAAAGGCCGGCGAGGACGCCGGCGCACCCAGTGTGGAGCGCCGTGCCCAGCTTGTCTGGCACGGCCTCCAGTCTGCCGCGGAGGCCCGAGGGGGAGGGTCCCCAGCGGGCTGGAGGCAAGCGTCTCCCGTGATCGTCACCTCCACCAACGACCTACCGCAGCGCAGCCGACCGAAGCGAGCGCTGCCCTCCCATCCACCAAGAAAGCGTGAGCGGCCGATGGGGACCCTCCCCCTCGGGCCTCCGTGGCAGACGGGTGCAAGCCCTCCGGTCTCCGCGGCAGACGGGCGCAAGCCGACATACTCCAGTCAGGAGTGGGGTCCGGAGGGGAGGGTCCCCAGCGGGCTGGAGGCAAGCGTCTCCCGTGATCGTCACCTCCAC
>VXZQ01000009.1:0-141630 GCA_009845425.1 Holophagales bacterium | reverse complement strand
GGGGAGGGTCCCCAGCGGGCTGGAGGCAAGCGTCTCCCGTGATCGTCACCTCCACCAACGACCTACCGCAGCGCAGCCGACCGAAGCGAGCGCTGACCCCCACCTACCAAGAGAGCGTGAGCGTCCGCTGGGGACCCTCCCCCTCGGGCCTCCGCGGCAGACGGGTGCACGCCCCGCCGCGCGACGGCCGCTACTGCAGGCGGATGCTGACGCGTTTGAAGTAGCCGTTGCCCTGGCTTTCGGTTTCGACGTCCGGGTCGTCGGCCAGGGTCAGGTGGACGATGCGGCGGTCCGCCGGGTTCATGGGGCGCAGGGTGCGCGTGCCGCCGCGGCTGACGACCTCTTCCGCTACGCGGCGAGCGAGGCCTCGCAAGCGTTCTTCCTTCTTGCGCTGGTAGCCGCGGCTGTCCAGACGGCACGGGACGATCCGTCCGAGTTGTCCGTACATGACCCGCGGCAGAAGGTGCTGGATCGCCAGCAGTACCTGGCCTTCGTCCTCGACGAGCAACTCCTCGTCCACGCCCTCGATCTCGACCTCCAACCTCTCATCGGTCAGAACGATCTCCGCCGAGACCTCGAGATCGGCCAGTTCCAGCAGTTGCTCCAAAGCCGCATGCGCGATCGAGAGGACCTCCTCGGAGGCCTGTTCGGGTGGCTCCGCCTCAACGGCCTCCGTCGCATCCTGCTCCGGCGGCGACGCTGGCTCTGACGCTGGCACCGGCTCCTCGACGGGGGGAGCCGCCGCTTCGACGACAGGCTCGGTCACCACTTCGGCGGGGCTCTCGCTCTCGACGGCACCGCCCTCAACGCCCGGGCCGACGCTGGCCGGGTCGACGCGAATCACCACCCGCCGGTGCTTCACGAAGCCGTGCCGTTTCTCCACCCGGTCGAACACGATCTGCTCCGGCGACACGCCGAAGTGGTTCGCCGCCGCCAGGATGGCCCGGGACTCGGTCTCTCCCGAGAAGAACATGCTGTTCATCGCATTCATCGCTGCTGCCTTGCCCTCACTTCTTCTTGGTCTCGGTCGTCTGCGCGGCCGGTTCGCCGCCCAGGTAACCCCTCTTCTTCAGCTTGTTGTAGACGCCGGTCTGCACGATTCCCAGCACGTTGTTCGTCAGCCAGTAGAGAACCAGACCGCTGGGGAAGCTGAACGAGAAGATCGTGAACCAGATCGGCATCGTGTTGATGATCAGCTTCTGGGTCTTGTTCGCCGGCGGCGGCAACATCCGCTGCTGGAGGAACTGGGAAGCTCCCATGACGAGGGGCAACACGTAGATCGGATCCGGCAGGGCCAGGTTCCCGATCCACCCGAGCCAGGCTGCATCCCAGAGCTCGACCGCCTCGCTCAGGAGACGGAAGAAGCCGAAGAAGACAGGCATCTGGAACAGGATTGGCAGGCAGCCGCTGGCCGGGTTCACGCCTTCCTCCCGGAACAGCCCCTGAATCTCCTCGTTCATCTTGCGCTGCTGGTCCATGCGGGGCCGGCCCTTGCCGTCCTTGAGCTTGGGCCGGTACTTCGCACGGATCGCCTCCATCCGCGGATTCAGCTTCTGAATCCGCTGCATGGAAACCTGACTCTTGTGGGTCAGCGGGAACAGAACGAGCCGGATCAGCACCGTCATCAGGACGATGCTCCACCCGTAGTTCGCCACGATGTTGTCGTAAATCCAGCGTAAACCAAACTGGAGAGGACGCGAGATCACGCCGAAGAAGCCGTAGCGAACCGTCTTCTCGAGTCGCACACGCATGCCAGCCAGCGCGTCGTACTGCTTGTCGCCGAAGTACGCTCGTCCGGCGAGCTGGCCTCCAGAGGCTTCGAGCACCAGCATCAGGTCGCGGGTCAGGTCTTCCGTCGTGACGTCGCCGGCCTCGAAGAGAGTGAAGCCGCGCAGACTGCCGTCGCTCTCGTCCAGGTTGGCCACGGGTAGCGCCTGTACGGCGCCTCGCGCCCCCGACGGAATGACGGCGGTGATGAAGTAGCGGTCTTCGAGCGCCACCCAGCGCGCGCCCTCGCCGAGTTGCTGCGGATCGTCCGCGCGGCGCGGCTCGAGGGAGTCCATCTCGCCGCCCGCGAACCACGTCGCAGCCCGCCGCTGCTGGCTCGACAGCCGGCTCTGGAGTTCGTCCACGCTCGGGTTCCGGATGCCGGGACCGAGCACCAGGCCCCAGGCGTCGCCCGGCGACTCGACCTCGTAAAGGAAGGTCAGGCCGCCGCCCTGGGGGTTCACCGTCGGAAAGCGGAACGTCTTCGTCGCCGAGCCCCGGTCTCCGCTATAGCGGAAAACGACCCGCTCGTCACCGTTCTCCCTGGAACGCTCCACGACGAACAGGGCATCGTTGAGCGGGGAGTCCCGCTGCGGCCCCGACAGACCGAACGGATACGGCTGGCCCGGCTCGCGCCGGCGTACGAGTTCGACGGGCTCGGCGCCGTCCGGGCGCAGCAGCTCGAAGGACAGCAACTGGGCGCCACGGTTCGTGAACTCGAGTCTGGCGTTGCCCGACTCGATGACCACCCTCTCCTCCAGGGAGGCTTCCACCCGTTCGAAGACCGACACCGGTGCCGCTGCGCTCTCGGCCGGTCTCACCGGAGCCGGCGCCGTCGTCTCCGGCTGTGTTGGCGGCGCTCCCTCTCCGACGACGACCGGAGTCCGTTCCACCGGCGGCGGTGGCGGAGCCACCAAGGTCGACCAGAGCAGGAGAACGCCGAGCGACAGCAGCGCCGCCAGGAGGAGTCTGCGATTGTCCATCGGTCTCTGCTAGGCCTCGGCGGCCCCGGGTTCCAGGTCCCGCGCCGCTGGCGGCGGTGGATCGATCCCGCCGCGCCCCAGGGGCTGGCAGCGCAGAAGCCTGCCAAGCGTCAACCACGTTCCCGCGATCAGACCGTGGCTTCTGAGCGCGAGCTGGCCGTACTCGGAACAGGTCGGACTGAAGCGGCAAGCCCGCGGGAGCAGCGGCGAAAGCCAACGCTTGTACGCCCGGAGCATCGCCACGGCGAGCTTCACCAGCGGGTTCATCGCCGCGACCTTCCGCGGTCGCGAGACCTGTCGCCGGCACCGCCCTGCCTCGCCACCGTCTCGAACAGACGGTCCAGTTCACGGTAGAACGCCCGGCGGTTCGCGGCAGCCGCGGCCGGCTTCAGATGCACGACCACGTCCACCGCCGGAAGCCGCTCCCGCCCCACGACCTGCCGGTAGTGCTCGCGCACGCGCCGGCGGAGCCGGTTGCGCGCGACCGCGCCGCCCACCCGCCGACCAGCGGTGAGTCCCAATCGCGCGTGGCCTGCGTCGTTGCGGCGCACATGGAACACGGCGAACTGGCCGTGCAGCCGCCGCCCCCGGCGGTAGATCCGCCGGTAGTCACTACTCGACCGTATCCGCCCGGCCCCCTGCTCGAAGCCGGAGGTGCGAGCGGGGTTCCCCGATCGGTTCAACGTCAGACCGTCAGCCGCTTGCGGCCCTTGCGGCGGCGGCGCGACAGGATCGCGCGACCGTGCCTGGTCCTCATCCGCAGACGGAAACCGTGCTTCTTCTTGCGACGCCGATTGTTCGGCTGGTATGTCCTCTTCACGTTCCTTCCTTCCCTAGAGCACTTGGCGGAGAGACCGCCCGGCGGCCGCAGTGGAATGGCGGAGAGGGTGGGATTCGAACCCACGGACCGCGTAAACGGTCAACGGTTTTCGAGACCGCCCCATTCGACCACTCTGGCACCTCTCCCCGTTGCGGGCAGCCCGGCGCACATCGTCCTCTCCCGCCCTGGCCATGGCGGAGAGGGTGGGATTCGAACCCACGGTAGAGTTGCCCCTACACATGCTTTCCAGGCATGCACCTTCGACCACTCGGTCACCTCTCCTCAATCGAAAGCCCGCTCGACCGTAGACGCCGGAAGAACGCGCGCAACAAAGCTGAGCTCTCCTCCGCCAGGACGCCGGAGCATACCGCGATTTGGTGATTCAGTCCTGGTTCGCGAACGACGTTCCCGAGCGAGCCGCAGAAGCCACCCTTCGGATCCGCTGCCCCGAACACGAGCCGGTCAACCCGGGCGTTGACCATCGCCCCGGCGCACATGGCGCAGGGCTCGAGAGTCACGTACACCGAGCAGCCGTTCAGCCGCCAGCCCTCCTGCCCGGCCGAAGCCTCCGCCAGGGCGATCATCTCGGCGTGCGCCAGCGGGTCTCCCCAGCTCTCCCTTCGGTTGTGGCCGCGCCCCACGACGACGCCGTCGCGCACCACCACGGCTCCCACAGGAACCTCTCCGGCGCTCGCGGCCAGCCGGGCCTCGTCGAGAGCCAGCTCCATGGCGGTCCGATCGTCCAAGCGGCTCACGCTAACAGTCCCCGGGACGGGATGATTCGCTGGTACCATCCCCTGTGGTTCCCGCGGCGGGGAACAGGCTCGGGATCGAGAAGTGACCGAAGGGTTCGGGCCCTGTGAATCGAACGGCCCCGAACCTCGTCAGGCCCGGAAGGGAGCAGCGATAGGGTGTTCGTTTCGAGGGCGCAGTTCAGCCGGAACCCTTCAGTGACTTCTCAACCAGGCGCCCTGTTCAGGCCATGACCTACCAGGCGCTGGCCCGCAAGTGGCGGCCTCAGACGTTCGCCGACCTGGTCGGCCAGGAGGCGATCGTCACCGCCCTGCGCAACGCACTGCGGGACGGCCGCATCGCGCAGGCCTACCTCTTTTCCGGCATCCGCGGCGTCGGCAAGACGACGGCCGCGCGGGTCCTCGCCAAGGCCCTGAACTGCCTCGGCGCCGACGGCTCCGCCAAGGGGCCGGTGTCCGAACCGTGCGACACTTGCCTGGTCTGCACCGAGATCCGGGATGCCGGCGATCTCGACGTGATCGAGATCGACGCCGCCACCTACTCGAAGGTGGAGCAGGTTCGCGACCTGACCGAGAGCCTGAGGTACGGACCCGCCCGCGACCGCTACAAGGTCGTCGTCCTGGACGAGGTCCACCGGCTCTCCGCCTCGGCCTTCGACGCACTGCTCAAGATCGTCGAGGAGCCGCCGCCGCACCTGACCTTCATCTTCGCGACGACCGAGATCGAGAAGGTGCCCGCGACCGTCCTCTCCCGCTGCCAGGAGTTCCACTTCCGCCGCGTGCCCCCCGAGCCGATGGTCGCCCACCTGCGACGTATCTGCGACGCCGAGGACTTCGAAGCCGGCGGCCCCGCCCTTCGCCTGATCGCCCGCGCCTCCGAGGGCAGCGTCCGGGACGCGGTCGCCCTGCTCGATCAGCTCGCCACGTTCGGCAACGGCCGGCTGGACGACGAGGATGTCGGACGTCTCCTCGGCGGCATCGACGCGGCGTTGCTCTCCGCCCTGCTCGAAGCGATCCTCGCCGGCGACGGCGCTCGCGTGTCGACGACGATCCGCGAGGTCGAGGACGGGGGCAGCGACCCAAGGCAGGTGTTCACCCACTTCCTCGGCTACCTGCGCAGCGCACTGCATCTGGCTCAGGGTCTCGACCCGGAGCTGCTAGACCTGCCCGCCGAAGCGGCGGCCGACCTCCAGGAGACCGCGGCAGCCGCCGGCTACGAGAACCTGCTCAGACTCCTGCATCTGCTCCTCAGCAGCGAGACGGTTGTCCGGCGCGCCGACGCTCCCGGTCTCGCCCTGGAAGTCGCTCTCCTGCGCGCGGCGGAACTCCCGAGACTCGTACGAATCGAGCGCCTGGCGGCAGGCCTCCCGGCGGACGCGGAACCCCAGGGCGCTGGGCCGCCGGGCGCCCGCACCGAAGCCCCGGCACCACGCAGCGATCCGGCCGAGGCCCCTGCCGAGGCATCACCCCCGGGCGACGCCGCTCCGGTCGTCAAACGACTCGAGAGCGAGAGCCCGCTGCTGGCGGGCCTGCTCGACTTCCACCACGCGCGCCTCGAGTTGCGCGGCAACACCCTCGTCATCGAGGCCGGTCCCGAGCTCAAGCGTGCGCTCCAGGACGAGACCCGCACCGCCCAACTCGACGACGCCGTGCGCTTCGTCGTCGGACCCGACGCCGGCTGGAAGGTGACGCCGGCGGTTCCGGGAGGAACGGCCGCGCCATCGCCGGCTGCCGCGGCACCGCCCCCCCGAAGCGCGGCGCCTCCCCAAGGCACGGCGACTCGCCGCGAACCGGTCCCGCAGGCCGCCGACCGCAAGCCCGCGCGGCGCGCCGCGGGCCCCGGCAACGAAGCGCGAAGGGCCGCCGAGGCCGATCCTGGCGTCCGCGCCGTCCTCGACGTCTTCGGCGGGCGCGTACTCGACGTCCGGCCCAAGACCCCTTGAAGACCCACCCACCGAGCACAGGAACAGAGACGAATGAACATCCAGAAGCTGATGCGGCAGGCCCAGCAGATGCAGGAGCAGATGCGGCGCGACCTGGCCACCGCCGAGTTCACCGCCAGCGTCGGCGGCGGCATGGTCGAGGTGCGGATGAACGGCGAGAAGGAGGTCCTGGCGGTGCGGATCGACGCCGAGGTCCTCGACCCGGAGGATCCGGCCATGGTCCAGGACCTCGTCCAGGCCGCTGTGAACGAAGCGGGACGCAAGGTGAACGAGTACGTGGGGCAACGGATCGGCAACATGGCCGGCGGCATTCCCGGCCTCACCTGATGCCGGCCGACCCGCTGTCGAACCTGGTCGAGGAGCTCTCGCGTCTCCCCGGCATCGGTCCGAAGACCGCGCGACGGCTGGCCCACCATCTCCTCCGCGCCGACCGGTCCCGCGCCGAAGCGCTTGCGCAGGCGGTCATCGACGTCAAGGAACGCATGATCCACTGCTCCACCTGTCACCAGATCACGGCGGTGGATCCGTGCTCCATCTGCAGCGATCCGCAACGTGACAAGACCAAGCTCTGCGTCGTCGAGGAGCCCTTCAACATCGAGCCGATCGAACGCACCGGCGAGTTCCACGGCCTCTACCACGCCCTGCTGGGCTCCCTCTCCCCGCAACGCGGCGTCGGCCCGGACGAACTCACCGTCGCCTCCCTGCTGGACCGCCTCGAAGGAGTCGAAGAGGCCATCCTCGCCATGAATCCCAACGTCGAAGGCGAAGCCACCGCCCTCTACCTCGCCAACCTCCTCAACCGCCGAGGCGTCCGCGTAACCCGCCTCGCCTTCGGCCTCCCCGTCGGCGGCGACATCGACTACGCCGACCAGGTCACGCTCGCCCGTTCGCTGGCGGGCCGCCGCGATCTCTGAACTCGGCCGCCCGCGGAGGTCCCGGGGGAAGGGTCCCCAGCGGACGCTCACGCTCTCTAGGTGGATGAGAGGTCAGCGCTCGCTTCGGTCGGCTGCGCTGCGGGAGGTCGTCGGTTGAGGTGACGATCTCGGGAGACGCTTGCCTCCAGCCCGCTGGGGACCCTTCCCCCGGGACCTCCACAGGCTGGACTATCTCGGTGGCGGGCGCCGTGGAGCCGGGGCTTCCGGGATGAGCGGCGTAGGGAACTACCGGGATCCAGAGTTAGTCGGCGAGGACGTCGTGCAGGACTGCGGCGGCGTGGTCGAGTTGCTCCTCCGTGATCACGAGGGGTGGGCAGAGTTGGAGGACGGTGCCGGAGGCGCCGCCGGCCAGGGCGACTAGGCCTCGGTGGAGGAGGTCGGTGCTGAGGGTGCGGGCGCGGGTGGGGGCGTCGAGTTCGATGGCCCGGAGGAGGCCCTGGCCGCGGATGTCGGTGACTCCGGGGTTGTTTCTGAGGGGTTCGAGGGCCTGGCCGAAACGGTGGCCCAGAGTGCGGGCGCGGTCTAGGAGGTCTTCGGTTTCGATCACTTCCAGAGTGGCGAGGGCCGCGGCGCAGGCTAGGGGGTGGGCGACGAAGGTGGCGGTGTGGCGGGCTTCGCCGTCGCTTCGCCAGGCGTCCATGACTTCCTTCCTGCCGAGGACGGCGGCTATCGGCAGGCCGCCGCCCAGGGCTTTGCCGCAGCAGATGAGGTCCGGCTCGAGGCCGGCTTCGCGGCACACGAACCAGGCGCCGCAGCGGCCGAAGCCAGTGAAGATCTCGTCCACCGCCAGGACAACTTCGTGACGGCGGCATAGCTCGCCGAGAGCTGCCAGCCAGCCGGGCGGCGGCCAGCGGGTCGCCTCGCGGCCGATGACCGGCTCGACCAGGCAGGTCCCGATGTCCGGTTGCCGCTCGAGAATCTCCTGAATCTGCTCCGATGGCGCGCCGTACGGCAGCCGGTGAACGAGTCCTTCGAGCGGCTCGGTGAAGGGTTCGCGGAAAGCCGGCCGCGAGGTAGCCGCGAGCGCACCGAGGGTGGTCCCGTGGTATGCCGGGTCGAACGCAAGCACGCCCGGGCGGCCGCTGTGCAGGCGGCTTGTCTTGAGGGCGATCTCCACCGCGTCGGCGCCGGACACGGCGAAGTAGACCCGGGGGGCAGGGAGCGGCGCGAGCGCGCACAGGCGCTCGGCCAGCTCGAGGCGGGCAGGGTGGGCGTAGACGTCGCCCAGGCCGTGGACGAGCTGTTCCGCCTGCTCCCTGACGGCCGCGACTACGGCCGGGTGGCGGTGGCCGACGGCCGCGACGCCGAAACCGGCGGTGAGGTCGACGTAGCGGTTGCCGTCGACGTCGACCACGTTGCTGCCCCGGGCCTCGGCCCAGAGCATCGCCGTCGTTCCGGCCACGAGGGTGTTGATGCCCGGAGCCTCGGACGTCTCCAGGCGCCCGGCCATGGCCCGGGCCCGGGGCCCCGGCGGCCGGATCAGAATCTCCGGCAGCAGGCGGCCGCTCTCGAGCCCGGGCGAGCCCACCGTCTCAGGGGTTCGCGATCCGCTCGCAGATGCGGTCCAGCGCGCCCTGGTCGAGGTACGGGTGCATCGGCAGGCTGACCACGCGGTCGGCCAGGCTCTCGCTGATCGGCAGTGAGCCGGCGCCGCGGCCGTAGCTCTCGTAGGCGGGCTGCAGGTGCATCGGCCGCGGGTAGTAGACGGCGGTGGGAATGCCGGCGCGGTCGAGATGGACCCGCAAGGCGTCCCTCGTGGCGGCCGACGGCCGGCCGGCCGCGTCGTCGACGCGGAGCGTGTACTGGGCCCAGCTCGACTCGACACTCGGGCCGCACTCCGGCGTCGACACCCGCCAGGGCGTGGCCGTCGAGGACGAGGCGGCTCGCAACCGCTCGCTGTAGCCGGCCGCGACGGCCCGCCGCGCAGCCAGCTCCTGCTCGAAGACGGTCAGCTTCGCCAGCAGCACCGCGGCCTGGAGACTGTCCAGGCGGCCGTTCACACCGAGCCGAACGATGTCGTAGCGGTCGGCGCTCTGGCCGTGCTCGCGGATGGAGCGGACGATCTCCGCGGTCTCCGCTTCCACACAGAGGACCGCGCCGCCGTCGCCGTAGCAGCCAAGCGGCTTGGCCGGGTAGAAGCTGGTCGTCGTGATCGGAGCCAGTGAACCGACCGCACTGCCGTCGCGGCGCGCGCCGAAACTCTGGGCCGCGTCGGAGACCACTTCGAGCCCTCTGGCGGCCGCCCACGCCGCCAGCGGTTGCTCGGCCACCGGGAGGCCGAACAGGTCCACCGGAATCACCGCCTTCGGCGCGGCGACGCCCGCGGCCCGAACGGCTTCGTACTCCCGGTCGAGCGACTCGAGGTCGATCAGAAAGTCCTCTTCCCGGATGTCGACGAAGATGGGCACGGCACCCGCGAGCAGGACGACCTCCGCGGTCGCCGTGAAGGTGAAGGTCGGGACGAAGACCGCGTCGCGCCGGTTCCCGCCACCACCGACGCCGAGCGCAAGCAGGGCGATCAGCAGGGCATCAGAGCCGCTCGAGACCGCTACCGCGGACGCGCCGCCGCCCCATCGGCCCAGCTCGATCTCCAGCTCCTCGACCTCGGGGCCCATGACGTAGCGACCATGGTCGAGGACCTCGCCTATCCGGCGGTCGATCTCCGGCCGGAGTCGCCTCGACTGGGCGGCCAGGTCGACAAAGGGGATCCTCGGCGGAGGTTCCGTCGGCGTCATGGCCCGGAGTGTATTGGCGGATCGGCGCGGTTGACGCCGACGGAGTCGAGCGTCTTGCTCAGCAGAGACGAAGTCGGCAACCCGTCGATCTCCCCGTGACCGAACCAGGCCAGGGAGGATCGCCCCGCCGTGGTCCGGCCCGGGCGCCAGCGGGCGACCGCGGCTCGGACGAGGAAGTCCCTGTACGTCACGGCGTGCCGCACCAGGACCGCGCGTTCGTCACACTCCCACGAACCGCCGTACTCCCGAGCCAGGACTTCCGCCGCGCGGGCCGACTCCTCGCCGTTCGCGAGCTCCACCGTCGGCAGGTGCCAGCGGCCTGCCAGCCAGTCGGCGTCCCCGGGCCGGCGATGAAGCAGCAGTTCGTCGCCGCGGTGGACCACCGCCGTGAAGCAGTGGCGAACCTCCCGGGGTCGCCGCGGTGCGGCAACGGGAAGGGCACGTGGATCGAGACCCGGCGAACGGAAGGCCCGGCAACCTGGAGCGAGCGGACAGACGCCGCAATCCGGCCTGCCTCGACGGCAGACCAGCGAACCGACCTCCATCAGCGCCTGGTTGGAGTCCCCGGGACGACTCGGGTCCAGCAGACGGGCGGCGGTCGCCAGCAGCCTGCGCCTGGCCGCGGCGCGCCGAGGAGGCTCCGTGGACGCCAGGAACCGGCTCAGCACACGCTCGACGTTGCCGTCCAGCACCGGCGCCGACTCACCGGAGCAGCGGCTCGCGAGCAGCGCCGAGGTGTACGCGCCGATTCCCGGCAACTCCGCCCACTCCGCGGCGCTCGCGGGCAACGCGCCCCGCTCCGCCAGGATCCGGGCCGTCCGGTGGAGGTTCCGGGCCCGGCGGTAGTAGCCGAGGCCGGACCAGGCCGACTCGACCGACTCGACCGGCGCTTCCGCCAGCGCGTCGACACCCGGGAACCGCTCCAGGAATCCCTCGTACCGCGTCGCGACGACCTCGCTCCGGGTCTGCTGGAGCATGATTTCCGCGACGAGAATCTCGTACGGATCCTCGGTTCGCCGCCAGGGCAGATCGCGCCGGCAGCGATCGAACCAGGCCAGCAGAGCGCCCCGGAGTTCCTCCGGCTCGACTAACTGCAACACAGTTCAGGACCTAGGCGTCCGCGGGACCGGCCGCGCCGCGCTCGCGACGAAGAAAACGTGAAGAAAGTGCTCAGACACCCCTTGTTGAAGCCGGATCCCGCTGCTATCCTGCGCTTCTCGCGCAACGGAGGCCACTCGGCGTGGGACCAACAGGTAGCCCCCTGGAACTATCTGCCCCGAGTCTCTTCGCCGGTCGTCCAAGGTTTTTCCACACTGTGCGGAAAAGCTGCGGAACGTAGCTCTGCAGAGCGACAATTCCCTGCCCGGCACCGGGAACTGGTGGTCGTGTGCGCTCGAACGTGGGGGAGAAGTGCGTCGGTTCGGAGTAGCAGCGGAGGAAGCAGGCAGAAGCGGTTCTGCCGGGCATTGGGTCACCATGGCCTTGGTCGGTGCGAGCGAAAAGGGGGAGCATGCCTAGCTCCGTCTGGCCGACTCTACGCCGGCAGTTGCGAGCGGATCTTCCGGCCGAGGACTTCCGCACCTGGTTTCATCCCCTGAGGGTCGCGTCGGAGGACGCCGAGCACCTCGTCCTCGAAGCGCCGAACTCGCGCTTCGTCGAGGCGCTCGAGGAGGGCTTCCGCCCGATCGTCGACTGGGCGATCGCCGATCTCAAGGGTCCGACGTACCAGGTCCTGTTCAGGAGTGGCGAGACCCGGACCAGAGTCGAAACGCCTGGAAAGTCATCGCGGAAGAAATCCGTCGGGAGCCCCGAGTCGGAGGGGGCGCCAAGCAGTTCGCTCAATCCCCAGTACCGGTTCGACTCGTTCGTGGTCGGTAACTCGAACAGGTTCGCCAGCGCCGCGTCCCAGGCCGTCGCCGAGAAGCCCGGCATCGCGTACAACCCACTCTTCCTCTACGGCGGCGTGGGTCTGGGCAAGACCCATCTCCTGCACGCGATCGGAAACCGTCTCAAGCGCGCGGCCCCCGGCACACGGGTCGTGTACCTCGCCGCCGAGGACTTCGTGAACGACCTGATCACCTCGATCCGGTTCGAGCGAATGCCCGCCTTCCGCGAGCGCTACCGGACCATTGACGTCCTCCTGGTGGACGACATCCAGTTCCTGGCCAAGAAGGAGAGGTCCCAGGAGGAGTTCTTCCACACCTTCAATGTGCTCTACACCCGGCAGAAGCAGATCATCGTGACCTCGGACGCCCAGCCGCGCGACATGGCGGACATCGAAGAGCGTCTGCGAAGCCGCTTCGGCTCAGGTCTTCTCGCCGACATCCAGCCCCCCGATCTGGAGACCAAGGTCGCCATTCTCCAGCGCAAGGCCCGGCAACTTCAGGGTCTCGACCTGGACACGGACGTCGCCATGTTCATCGCCCGGCAAGTGCACTCGAACGTGCGCGAGCTCGAAGGCCTGCTCAACCGGGTCACCGCCTTCGCCTCCTTGTCGGGCGTACCGCTCGACCTCGAGTTCGCCAAGGAAGCGCTCCGCGACGTGCTTCCGGAACAGGACCGCCCGGTGTCGTCGGCGCAGATCATCAAGATGGTGGCCCACCACTACGGCCTCAAGGTCCGCGAGATCAAGAGCAAGAGCAACTCCCGGCAGATCACCTATCCCCGCCAGATCGCGATGTACCTCTGCAAGCGGCTGACCGAGATGTCCTATCCGGAGATCGGGAGAGTGTTCAACGGCAAGCATCACTCGACGGTCATGTACTCCGTCGAGCAGATCGAGCGTCGCCGCGCCGACGACGAGCGTCTGGCCGCCCAGCTGGAGCGCTTCACCCGGCAGCTCGGCTGAGCGAGGAACATCCTGCGGAATCGCGGCGGATCGGCCAACAAGGGATCTGCGCACCGGCAGCGGATTGTCCGGCCGCCAGTTCCGGTTGTTCTGCGGCCCTGCTGCGGAGGGAATCCGTGCTCCGTGCGACCGGGCGGCCGAAGTCCACAGAATGCACAATCGCTCCGCTGCCCCGTCCGCCCGTTACCGATACCGCACGGCTACCCTAAGTAACTGATTATAAATAGTTTACAACTCTATTCCGCGTCTGGAACCGGCCCCTTCTACGGTTGCTTTCTTGGTGTATATTGCTTATCGAGGAGAGGATAGATGAAGACCCGAGTCGAACGACGAGAGCTGCTGACCGAACTCGTGGCGATGCGCGGCATCGTTGAAAGCAGGTCGACTATTCCGGTCCTCTCCCATCTCCTGCTGACGGTCCGCGACGACCGCCTGGAGCTCGCGGCCACCGACCTGGACGTTTCCCTGACCTCCTGGTGCGGCGCGGAGGAGGGAAGCTGCGAGAATGGCGCGACCGCGGTGCAGGCCCGCAAGTTCCTCGAGATCGTCCGGGCCCTTGGTGACTCCCCGATCGATCTGTCGACCGGCGATTCCAACTCGCTCCACATCGACGCCGGCTCTTCCAGGTTCCGGATCAACGGCCTCTCGGCCGAGGACTTCCCGACTCTGGCCACTGTCGACCAGGATTCGTCGTCCTCGTCCTTTGAGGCGCCCTTCCCCGATTTCAAGCGGATGATCGGCAAGATCATCTTCGCCGTGTCGGCGGAGGAGTCGCGCTTCCAGTTGAACGGGGCCCTGCTCAAGCTGAAGGACGGCAAGGTCGAGATGGTCGCGACCGACGGCCACCGGCTCGCCCTGATCGAGGCCGAGATGTCGGGCGTCGCGGAAGCGGACGGCGTTCTGGCGCCGCGCAAGGCGCTGCTCGAGTTGATGCGCTTCGACGGCGATGAGACGATCCGGTTCCGCCGCGGCGAGCACCATCTCGGCTTCGTGATCGGGCGTCGCGAGCTCACGTGCCGCATCCTCGAGGGCACCTTCCCCGACTACGAGAAGGTGATCTCCACGGACAACGACCGGAAGGCGACGTTCGATCGCGGCGCTCTCTCTGAGGTGGTGCATCGGGTCTCCCTGCTGACGGGTGACCGCGCCCCCATGGTCAGGTTCGGTTTCGAGGAGAAGTCGCTGCGCGTGTCGTCCTCGAATCCGGATCTGGGGGAGGCCGAGGAGAGCCTCGCCTGCGACTACGAGGCGGAGAAACTGGACATCGGCCTGAACCCGGTCTACGTACGGGATTTCCTGTCCGCGGTCGACACCGAGCAGGTCGAATTCGCGCTCAAGGACGAGAACAGCCAGTGCCTCGGGGAGCCCGTCGGGGGGCAGGATTTCCGCTACCTGTGCCTGATCGCGCCGATGCGCATCTGAGGGTCTTTGGGCGGCCGGATAAACCTCCTGTTTTCAGATAGTTGCAAGCAGGGCTGAAGTCGGCCCCGGCAGCGGCCAAAATGGCCGCTATGTGATAGTTTTCCGCACATGACGGCGGCCGGAACAACGGATGTTCAGGCGGTGGCCGAAGCCGGGTACTCGGCCGAGCACATCAAGGTCCTCAAGGGCCTCGAGGCGGTCCGGAAACGGCCCGGGATGTACATCGGCGACACCGATGACGGATCGGGCCTGCACCACATGGTGTTCGAGCTCGTCGACAACGCGATCGACGAGGCCCAGGCCGGTTTCTGCGAACTGGTCAGGGTGGTCATCCACGGCGACGGCAGCGTCTCCGTACGGGATGACGGCCGTGGCATTCCGGTAGCCCTGCACGAGGGCGAGGGGCGGTCCGCGGCCGAAGTCATCATGACCGAGTTGCACTCGGGCGGGAAGTTCGACCAGAACGCCTACAAGGTGTCGGGAGGGCTGCATGGCGTCGGTCTATCCGTGGTCAACGCCCTCTCGGTCCAGCTCGACCTGGAGATCGACCGCGACGGCCACTCCTGGCGCCAGACCTACAGCCGCGGCGTGCCGGAAGCACCGATCGAATCGGTTGCCGAGCTCGAGAATCCCGAGGACACCGGCACGGGAATCCGGTTCAGGCCGGACCCGGAGGTGTTCACCCGGCTCGCCTTCGACTACAACGTGCTCGCGCAGCGCTTGCGGGAACTCTCCTTCCTCAACCGCGGCATCGCGATCAGCCTCTTCGACGAACGGACGGGCAAGGGCGCGAAGTTCGAGTACGAGGGAGGAATCGCCAGCTTCGTCTCTCACCTCGGCAGGAACAAGACGGCGCTGCACCCGGATCCGGTCTACCTCCGCAGCGAGGTGGGCGAGGCCGGCTCCAGCGAGTCGGTCGAGGTCGCCTTGCAGTGGAACGACAGCTACCAGGAACGGATCTACTGCTTCACGAACACGATCAACAACCGGGACGGAGGCACCCATCTCTCGGGCCTCCGTTCGGCGCTGACCCGCACCGTGAACGCCTACGTGGCCTCATCAGGTCTGGGCAAGAACCTGAAGGAGAAGCTCTCGGGCGAGGACATCCGCGAGGGCCTGGTGGCGATCGTCTCGGTGAAGGTGCGGGATCCGAAGTTCTCCAGCCAGACCAAGGAGAAGCTCGTCTCCTCGGAGGTGCGCGGCTGGGTCGAGTCGACGGTAGGCGAACAGCTCTCCGCGTTCCTGGAGGAGAACCCGCGCGATGCGAAGCGGATCGTGGAGAAGGTCGTCGAAGCGGCCAGGGCGCGGGAGGCGGCGCGCAAGGCGCGGGAACTGACCAGGCGCAAGGGCGCCCTCGACAGCTCGAACCTGCCGGGCAAGCTGGCGGACTGCAGCGAGCGGGACCCGGCCCATGCCGAGCTGTTCCTGGTGGAGGGGGACTCGGCCGGCGGCTCGGCCAAGCAGGGCCGCGACCGGCGCTTCCAGGCCGTGCTGCCGCTCAAGGGGAAGATCCTGAACGTCGAGCGGGCGCGCCTCGACAAGATGCTCTCGTCCGAGGAGATCAGGACGCTGATCCAGGCCCTGGGGACCGGCATCGGCACCGAGGACTTCGACGCCGACCGCCTGCGCTACCACAAGCTGATCATCATGTGCGACGCGGACGTCGACGGCAGTCACATCCGCACCCTCATCCTGACCTTCTTCTACCGCCAGATGAAGGAGCTCATCGACCGCGGCCACCTCTTCATCGCCCAGCCTCCGCTCTACAAGGTCACGGAGGGGCGTCGTTCCAGCTACCTGAAGGACGACGAGGAGTACCACGACTACCTGGTGGAGCGGATCCGCAGGAGCTGGCAGGTTGCCCTCCCGAACGGCGACGTCGACGATCCGACGGTGTTCGAGGGCGACCGCCTGCGCGTCCTGCTCGACCGTCTCGCCTCCTTCAGGCGATCCCTTGAGTCCCTGAGCGCCCGCGGCATTCCGCGCGACGCGCTGCGGGCGGCGATCGCCGGCGGCATCAGGGATCGCGACAGCCTGGCCGACCGGGAGCGGGTCGAGCTGACGGCCCAGGTCATCGAGGCCTCCGGCTTTCACGACGTGTCTGTCGAGGAAGGCCTCACCGGGTTGTACAGGATCGAGTTCCGTTCGCGCCGGGACGGCGTGGACCGCCAGGTGACGATCGACGAGGCGCTGGTGACCGGCGCCGATTTCCGTTCCCTGACCGCCAACGAGCAGGGTCTGGAGGCATGGCGATCGCCCTCGATCCGGCTGCGCCGGGTCAACGGCAGCACAGCGACCGACGACGTCGAGGCCGAGTCCGTCGACGAAGCGCTGGACGCCCTCTTCGAAGCCGCGAAGAAGGGACTGTCGATCCAGCGCTACAAGGGACTGGGCGAGATGAACCCGTCGCAGCTCTGGGAGACCACGATGGATCCCGAGCGGCGCCGGATGCTCCTGGTCGAGATAGACGACGACCGCTATGACGAGACGGACGGCATCTTCACGACCCTGATGGGCGAAAAGGTGGAGCCGCGGCGTGAGTTCATCGAGAAGAACGCCCTGAACGCGACCAACCTCGACATCTGATCGACTGACCGTGAGCAAGGGCGAGAACCCCATCCAGCCGCCGCCGTCCGGCCGCGACACCGTGCCGGTGCAGCTCGAGCGCGAGATGCGCCGCAGCTATCTCGATTACGCGATGAGCGTGATCATCGGCCGTGCTCTGCCCGATGTGCGGGACGGCCTCAAGCCGGTCCACCGGCGGGTTCTCTACGGCATGTGGGAAGCCGGCAACACGGCCGGCCGCGCCTACAAGAAGTCGGCGCGCATCGTCGGCGACGTGATGGGCAAGTACCACCCGCACGGCGACGGACCGATCTACGACACGGTGGTGCGCATGGCGCAGGACTTCTCCATGCGCTACCCGCTGGTGGACGGCCAGGGCAACTTCGGCTCGATCGACGGCGACAACCCGGCCGCGATGCGGTACACGGAGGTCCGCCTGACCCGGATCGCCGAGGAGTTGCTTCGCGAGGACATCGAGAAGGACACCGTCGAGTGGGTGCCGAACTACGACGGTTCCGAGCAGGAGCCGGCGCCGCTTCCAGCCCGGATTCCGAACCTGCTGGTCAACGGGTCGGCCGGCATCGCCGTCGGCATGGCGACGAACATCCCGCCGCACAACCTGGGCGAGGCGATCGCGGCGGTCAAGCTGCTGATCGACCGGCCCCAGGCGACCCTGGAAGAACTGATGGAGCTGCTGCCCGGGCCGGACTTCCCGACCGGTGGCTTCATCCATGGCCGAGCGGGAATCCACGACGCCTACGCCACCGGCCGTGGCTCGATCCAGGTCAGGGCCCGCGCCGAGATCGAGGACGCAGGCCAGGACAGCCAGTCGATCATCGTGACCGAGCTTCCCTTCCAGGTGAACAAGGCCCGCCTGATCGAGCGGATCGCCGAGCTGGTGCGCGAGAAGAAGCTCGAAGGCATCCGCGACCTGCGCGACGAGTCCGATCGCGACGGCATCCGGGTCGTGATCGACCTGAAGCGCGGCGAGATGGCCGAGATCGTCCTGAACACCCTCTACAAGATGACCAAGCTCCAGGTCAGCTACGGCATGAACATGCTGGCGATCGTCGACAGTCAGCCCCAGGTGCTGACCCTGCGCGCCCTGCTGCGCCACTTCCTCGACCATCGCCGCACGGTCGTCATCCGGCGCTGCCGCTACGACCTGGCCCGTGCCGAGAAGCGCGCCCACGTCCTCGAGGGGCTCCTCATCGCGCTCGACCACCTGGACGCCGTGATCGCCACGATCCGCGCGAGCCGCACGCCGCCCGAAGCCAGGGAGCGCCTGATCGAGGGCTTCACGCTGAGCGAGCCCCAGGCGCAGGCGATCCTGGACATGCGTCTGCAGCGGTTGACCGGCCTGGAGCGGGAGAAGATCGAGCAGGAGCACCGCGAGCTGATCGCAGAGATCGAGCGGCTGCGCGCCATCCTCGGTTCCGACGCGCTGCTGCTCCGGGAGATCCGGACCGAGCTCGACGAGATCGAGAAGCGCTTCAGCGACCCGCGGCGCACCGAGATCGTGGCCCACTCCTCGGACATCACGATCGAGGACATGATCGCCGACGAGGACATGGTGATCACGGTCACCCGGTCCGGCTACATCAAGCGGTCGCCACTCAGCCTCTACCGCGCCCAGCACCGCGGCGGCAAGGGCCGGACCGGCATGGCCACACGCGACGGCGACTTCGTCGAGCAGCTCTACGTCGCCTCCGCCCACAGCTACATCATGGTGTTCACCGATCGCGGCTACTGCTACTGGCTGAAGGTGCACCAGATCCCCGAACTCGGCCCGGCCGCCCGCGGCAAGGCGATCGTCAACCTCCTGCGGCTCGACAGCGGCGAGGGCGTCGCGGCCACCGCCGCGGTGCGGGAGTTCCCGGAGGATCGGTTCCTGACCTTCGCCACCGAGGCGGGCGTGGTCAAGAAGACGGCCTTGTCCGAGTACTCGCGGCCGCGCAACAACGGCATCATCGCGTTGCGGATCGACGAGGACGACCGCCTCCTGTCGGTCAAGGTGACCGACACCGGCAGCGAACTGGTACTGGCCACACAGAAGGGCTATGCGATCCGCTTCCGCGAGAGCGACCTGCGTTCCCTGGGCCGGGCGACTCGCGGCGTGCGCGGGATCAGCCTGCGCCCGGGCGATCGGGTCGTGTCGATGGAGTGTCTGCTGCCGCGGGAGGAGTCCGTGCAGGCGCAGGCTCCGGAGACGACCCTTCTGACCGTGAGTGAGAGCGGCTTCGGCAAACGGACCGCGATCGAGGAGTACCGCCTGCAGTCAAGGGGCGGTCTGGGGATCATCAACCTGAAGGTGTCCGATCGCACCGGCGACGTGGTCGGCGTCCGGCAGGTCAGCGAGGACACCGGACTGATGCTGATCACCCACGAGGGGAAGATCATCCGCATCACTGCCGGCAGCGTGTCGCTGATCGGCCGCGCCACCCAGGGCGTCAAGGTGATGGACCTCGACGACGGCGACCGCATCGTCGCCCTGGCCCGGATCCCGGATCGCGGCGAGGAAGATGAGGACGGCGAGGAGGGGGACGCCGAAGCGGCCGAGACGGAGCCAGTCAACTAGCAGCCGGGGAGCGCCACGATGAAGTTCTTTCTGGACACCGCGGACGTGGGGGAGATCGAGACCGGCCTTGAATGGGGCATGGTCGACGGCGTCACCACGAACCCGAGCCTGATCGCCAAGCAGGGCAAGCGCTACCTGCCGACCGTCAAGGAGATCGCGGAGCTGGTGCCGGGCCCCGTCAGCGGCGAAGTCCTCGCGACGGACCTCGACGGCATGCTCGAGGAGGGCCGGCGGCTCGCCGGCCTGGCGGACAACGTGGTCGTCAAGGTGCCGCTCGGGCCGCCGGGGCTGACCGCCGTGCGCCGCCTGGCCGAGGACGGGATTCGGTGCAACGTGACCCTCTGCTTCTCGCCGTCCCAGGCGCTGCTGGCGGCGAAGGCGGGCGCCGCCTACATCTCGCCCTTCGTCGGCCGCCTCGACGACATCGCCCAGGACGGCATGGACCTGATCCGCCAGGTGATCTCGATCTACTCCCACTACGACTTCGACACGGAAGTTCTCGTTGCCTCGGTGCGCCACCCGGTTCACGTCGTGCTGTCGGCGGAGATGGGGGCCGATGTCGCGACCCTTCCCTTCAAGACGCTGAGCCAGCTCTATCGCCATCCGTTGACGGACATCGGCCTGGAGAGCTTCCTCTCCGACTGGCGGGCCACGGGCAAGAGCTTCGATGACTGACCGCTACGTGCGGGTCCGATGAGCGTCGACGCCGTTCTCGAGCGGGTGGACCGCGAAACCGGCGCCAGCCTGGATCAGTTGAAGGAGTATCTGCGGATCCCGTCCGTCTCGACCGATCCGGAGTACGCCGCCGAGGTCCGCCGTTGCGCCGGCTTCGTCAAGGAGCGGCTCGAGGCCGCGGGGCTCGAGGCGGAGATCATCGAAACCGCGGGCCATCCACTCGTGTACGGCGAGTGGCTCGGCGCTCCCGGCCGCCCGACCGTCCTTTTCTACGGCCACTACGATGTACAGCCGGTCGACCCGCTGGGCGAGTGGCGGAACGACCCGTTCGAGCCGACGATCGAGACGGGCGAACGCGGGGAGCAGATCGTCGCCCGCGGCGCCACCGACGACAAGGGCCAGTCCTTCACCCACATCAAGGCGGTGGAGGCGATCATGGCCGAGACCGGCGCCCTGCCGGTCAACGTCAAGTTCCTGATCGAGGGCGAGGAGGAGTGCGGCGGCGAGGCGATCGAGGCCTACGTTCGAAGCCCTGAGTCCCGGCGTTTGGCTTGCGACCTGGCGCTGGTTTCCGACACCTCGATGTACGGGCCGGGCCAGCCTTCCGTGCTCTACGGCCTGAAGGGCCTGCTGTACACCGAGGTCAGGGTGCGCGGCGCGGGGCGCGACCTGCACTCCGGCACCTTCGGGGGCGCCGTGGCGAACCCCCTGAACGTCCTGGGCACCATGCTGGCGGCGCTTCGCGACCCGCGGGATGGCCGGATCCTGATTCCGGGCTTCTACGACGACGTGCGGCCGCTGGGCGCGGAGGAACGGGCCGCGTTCGCCGCGCTGCCGTTCGACGAGGCGAAGTACGGCGACGAGATCGGCGCGTCCGCCTTGTGGGGAGAGGCCGGCTACACGACCCTGGAACGGGTATGGGCGCGGCCGACCTGCGACGTGAACGGCCTGTGGGGCGGCTACCAGGGCCCCGGCGCCAAGACGGTGATCGCCAACCGGGCCGGCGCCAAGGTGTCGATGCGGCTGGTGCCGGACCAGGACCCGGAGCGACTCTTCCGTTCCTTCGCGGCCTACATGCGCTCGCTGGCGCCTCCGGGCATCGACGTCGAGGTCGAGAACCTGAACGGGGCGCCGCCGGTGCTCGTCGACCTCGACGGCCCGCTCGTCGACGCCGCCCTCGAGGGCGTGCGCGAAGCCTGGGGCCGCGAACCGGTCCGGGTCCGGGAGGGCGGTTCGATTCCCATCGTTTCCACCCTGTCCGAGGTGCTGGGCGCGCCCGTGCTGCTGATCGGCTTCGGCCTGTCGGACGACCGCCTGCACGCCCCGAACGAGAAGATGGACCTCGCGAACTTCTACCAGGGCATTCGCACGGTGGTCCGCGTGCTCGACCGCCTCGGAGGCTGCGCCGCCGCTTGACCGCACCCGGGCGCGAGCGCGAGATCAAGGTCGCGGTCGCCGACCTGGACGGGGTCCGGGAGCGGGTCCGCGCCGCCGGCGGCAAGCTCGAACGAGCCGCCGCCAGGGAGTCGAACTGGGTCTTCGACCGCCGGGACGCCGCGCCCTCCGAGCGGCTGCGCACCCGCCGCGAGTTGCTCCGTCTGCGCACCGACGGCGCCGGCTGCCGGCTGACCTGGAAGTCCGCGCCCGAGGTTCGAGGTGGCGTGAAGGAGCGGGCGGAACACGAGTTCTCCGTCGACGACCCGGCGGCGGCGCGGCTGTTCCTCGAGTCGCTCGGCTTCGAGGTCACGGCGCGCTACGAGAAGGTCCGCGAGCGCTGGCTGCTTCTCGGCTGCGAAGTTGCCCTCGACCGGACGCCGATCGGCGACTTCGTGGAGGTCGAGCAGGTCGCCCCGGACCTGGCTGAGGGCGGGATCGAAGGCGTCTGCCGCCGCTGCGGCATCGATCCGGAGCAGGCCGATCCGCGGGACTATCTCGCGATCTACCGCGATCACCGGGCGCGGCACGAGGGACTGCCCCGGGACATGGTGTTTACGGAGTGAGGGCCCTCGTGCTCTGCGCCGGCCGGGGAGAACGGCTGCGGCCGCTGACCGGCGCCGTACCCAAGCCCCTGCTGCCGGTGGCCGGCCGCGCCGTCGCCATGCGCACGATCGACCTTCTTCACCGCGCCGGCTGCGAGATCGCGGTCAACCTGTGCCACCTCGGAGACGCGGTGCGCCGCGGGCTTGAGAGCGAGGCCGTCGGCCGCGGGCTCGAACTCCGCTTCGAAGTCGAACCGGACCTGCTCGGCACGCTGGGCGCGGTCGTCAACCTGCGGGACTTCCTCGCCGACGCCG
Source organism: Holophagales bacterium (assembly GCA_009845425.1). Classification (GTDB taxonomy): domain Bacteria; phylum Acidobacteriota; class Thermoanaerobaculia; order Multivoradales; family Multivoraceae; genus Multivorans. Next base: position 119,313 of record VXZQ01000009.1, on the reverse strand, counting down.
ACGAGGTCGTGCTGGTCAACGGCGACTCGCTCTGCCGCTGGCCGATCCGCCAGGCCCTCGACCGCCACCGCCGCAGCGGCGCCGACGTCACCCTCCAGGTCGGCTGGGACGACCGCGTCGGCGGCGGCGTGGAAGTCGATCCCCGCGGCCTGGTGGTCGGGCTCCGCGACCTCCAGGTCGGCACGGTCCGTGGCCGGAAACGGACCTTCCAGGGCCTCCACGTCCTCTCCCGCCGGGTCGTCGAGCAGATTTCCACTCGCCCGTCGTCGAACGACATCGTCGAGGGCCTCTACCAGCCGCTCCTCCGCGCCGGCGCCCGGATCGCCGGTTTCCGAAGCCGCCGTCCCTGGCACGACCTGGGAACCCCCCGCCGCTACCTCGAGGGGGCCCTGGACTGGGGCCGCACCGCCGGCGGCCGCAGACGCCGCCGCCGCTTCATCGCCCCGGGGGTCTCGGTAGCCCCCGGCGCCGTCGTCGAGCACAGCGTCCTCGAGCCCGGCAGCCACGTCGGCGAGGGCGCGGTCGTCGAACGGAGCCTGGTAATGCCCGGCGCCCGGATCGGCCCGGGCGCCCGGATTCGGGAGACGATCCTCGCGCCGGGAGTTGGTGTCTCCGAGTTCGTCCGGATTGATGAGCAGCTCGTGACGCCGGTGGATTGGGGCCTGGGTGCCGGCAGCAGGGAACGGGACGGACTGGTTTTCACGCCCCTCTAGCCTGACCGCCCGAGTCGGTGCCGGCCTTACGGCCGGCGCGCCTCAGCCGCCGCCAAGCAGCACGTCGCGCAAGGCCGCGTAGTCGGCCGGGATCTCGATGATGCGTTCGGGGAGGTGGGCGGAGCGTTGGAGGGCGGGCGGTGCGGGCGGCTCGATGCCGATGGTGGCTTGAACGGTTTCGGCGAACTTGGCGGGGTGGGCGGTGGCGAGGACGACGCCGGTGCCGCCGCCCCGGGCTTCGAGTTCCGCCTTGAGGCCCAGGTAGCCGACGGCGGTGTGGGGGTCTAGCAGGTAGCCGGTGCGGTCGTGGACGTCGCGCATGGCGCGTCGGGTCGCCTGGTCGTCGAAGGAGTGGCCCGCCAGGTCGCGGCGGATGTGCTCGAGCGGCTCGCCAGCGCTGGAGTAGAGATGGACGATGCGGGCGAAGTTGCTCGGATTGCCGACATCCATCGCGTTCGAGATCGTGGCGACCGAACCGCGCGGCGCGTAGTCGCCGCTCCGGAGGTAGGCCGGCACGACGTCGTTCACGTTGGTCGCCGCCACGAACCGGGAGACGGGCAGGCCGATCCGCTTCGCGATCAGGCCGGCGGTCAGGTTGCCGAAGTTGCCGCTCGGCGTCGAGAACACGAGCGGCTCGCCGGCGTCGTCGAGCGGCGGCGAGGGGAGCTGCGCCCAGGCATGGAAGTAGTAGAAGACCTGGGGAAGCAGCCGGCCGATGTTGATCGAGTTGGCCGAGGCGAGAGGGCGTTGCCGGCGCAGCTCGCCGTCGGCGAAGGCCTCCCGGGCCAGGCTCTGGCAATCGTCGAAGGTGCCCTCGACCGCGACTGCGGTCACGTTGCCGCCCAAGGTCGTGAACAGGCGCCGCTGCGCTTCGGTGACGAGCCCGTCCGGGTACAGCACGCAGACCCGGAAGCCGGCGACGCCGCTGAAGGCGTGGGCCACGGCGCTGCCGGTGTCGCCGCTGGTCGCCACGATCACGGTGGTTTCGGCGTCGGCGGCAACCGTCGCGAACCGCGCCATCAGGCGGGCCATGACCCGCGAGGCGACGTCCTTGAAGGCGAGCGTCGGCCCGTGGAACAGCTCCAGGCAGTGGATGCCGGACTCGATCGGGGTGAGCGGGATCGGGAAGTCGAGGGCGTCCCCGAGCAGCTCCGCGAGTTCGTCTTCGGGCACCTCCGAGCCGTAGAGGCGGCGGCCGAGGATGGCTGAGATGCCGGTCAGCGGCTGCGACCGCAGGAGAGCGAGGTCCCCGGCGCCCAGCGGCTCCAGGCGCTCGGGAACGAACAGCCCTCCGTCGGAGGCCGGCCCTTCGAGCAGTGCCTCGGCGAGGGTGACCGGCGAGGTCCTTCCCGCCGTGCTGACGAAGCGCACGTTACGCCTCGCCGTCGATGACGCGCGCGCCCGGCGCCGGCAGCGGTGCCACGAGCCGGTCGCAGTCGACGCCCGCGGAGGACTCGAACGCGCCTGCCATGGCCGCTGCGACCTGCCTGGCGCCGGCAGGGCCGTCGCACAGGGCGAAGAGCGCGGGGCCGCTGCCCGAGAGGCTGCAACCCAGTGCGCCGGCCTCGATCGCGGCCGCCTTGGCGGCGTGGAAGCCGGGCACGGCCGGCGCGCGGACGGGCTCGGCGACGACGTCGACCAGGGCACGGGACAGGAGTTCCAGGTCGGAACGATAGAGCGCCGCCACCAGTGCGGCGGCGTTGCCCCACTGGGTCACGGCGCGTTCGAGCGGCAGGAGGCGATCCAGGCGGGCCCGGGACTCCTTCGTGTTCACCTCGGCGTGGGGCCGCACGAGAGCGCAGGTCAGGCCTTCGGGCACCGGCAGGTCGATCACGTCCGGCTCGGGATCGAGCGAGCGGACCAGCACGAGTCCGCCAAGCAGGGAAGGGGCCAGGTTGTCCGCGTGCGCGCCCCCGCTCGCCAGGACCTCGCCGGCGACGGCGTAGCGCAGCAGGGCAGCGGCCGGCAGTTCCAGACGGAGCAGCGCATCGACCGAGACCACCGCCGCCACGGCGCTCGCCGCGCTCGAGCCCAGACCGCTCTCGAGCGGCATGCGCTTCTCGATCTCGAGATCGACGGCCGCGCCGGGCGCCTCGTCGTCGACCAGCGCCTTCGCGGCGACGGCGGCCGTGTTGCGCTGCGCCTCGAGGGGCAGACGGCCTTCGTCGCCGGCGATCGCCGTGATGCGGACCGGGCCCTGCCCGCTGGCGGTCGGCTCGCGCTCGCGGGCGGTGACGACGTCTCCCGGGCCCAGGCGGCCGTCGCCCTCCGATTGCAGGGCGAAGCCCAGGATGTCGAATCCGCAGGCAATGTTGGAGACCGAGGCCGGGGCGAACGCCCTCACCGACTTCGTCATCCGGCGGCCCGTCGCCCGCAGCGGGCGACGGCGAGCTCGGCGGCGAGCAGCGCCCCGCCGGCGGCGCCCCGCAGGGTGTTGTGCGACAGGGCGACGAACCGGTAGCCGAGGATCGGACACTCCCGCAGTCTGCCGATGGAGGTCGTCATGCCCTGGCCGAGGTCCCGGTGGACGCGCGTCTGGGGCGGCTCGTCGTCGCCGAGGTAGACGGTCGGCTGCGCCGGCGCCGACGGCAGCCCGCGTTCCTGCGGCTCGGCTCGGAAGCTCCGCCAGGCTTCCCGGACGTCCTCCATCGCCGGCTCGCCCTTGAGGTCGACCGATACGCAGAGCGTGTGTCCGTCGACCACGGGAACGCGGTTGCACTGGGCCGAGACGGCGACCTCGGCCGGTTCGATCGTTCCGCCGTGGACCCGGCCCAGGATCTTGCCGGTCTCGATCTCGAGCTTCTCCTCTTCGCTGGAGATCCAGGGGATCACGTTGTCCAGGATCTGGTAGCTCGAGATGCCGGGCAGCCCGGCGCCGGACACCGCCTGCAGCGTCACGACGGAGATCCGCTCGAAGCCGAAGGCGTCGGCGAGAGGCTTGAGCGCCAGCACCAGGCCGATCGTGGAGCAGTTCGGGTTGGCGACGATGCCGGCCGGAAGTGCCTGGCCGCCCTCGGGCGGAGACAGCAGCGAGAGGTGGTCCGGGTTCACTTCGGGAACGATCAGCGGGACGTCCGCGTCCATGCGGTGGGCGCTCGCGTTGGTGACGACCAGGCAGCGCCGTGCGAACCGGGGCTCGATGTCTCTCGCGACGCCGGCGTCCAGGGCCGAGAAGACGATGTCCAGTTCGCCGCCGGGCAGTTCGGCGCCGTCCATCAGTTCGTCGATCGTCTGAACGGGCATGGCCGCCACCGCGTCGTCGATCGGCCGGGTCTGAATCCAGGTCACCGCGTCGCGGTAGGCCTTCCCGGCCGAGCGCTCGGAAGCGGCCAGGGCCGTCAACTCGAACCACGGGTGCTCCGCCAGCAGGGTGACGAAGCGCTGGCCCACGGTGCCGGTCGCACCGAGGACGGCGGCGCGGAAGGGTTCGTTCCGGATGGTCATGGTGAGGCTCCCCGCTCGGCCCAGGCGCGCAGGATGTCGCCGAACACGCCGCCCGCGGTGAGTTCGGTCCCGGCGCCGGGTCCCTGGACGATCAGCGGCCGTTCGTTGTAGCGCTGGCTGCGGAAGACGAACATGTTGTCCGATGCCGGCATTCCGGCCACCGGATGGTCGGACGGAACGGCCTGGAGCCCGACCCGGGCCGTCGCCCCCTCGCCGCCCGTCTCGAGTTCGGCGAGATAGGCGAGTTCGAGAGCGGCGGACCTGGCCTCGGCGAAGCGGGCCGCCATTTCTTCGTCCGCCGAGGCGAGACGCTGCCACCAGTCCTCGAGCGGCAGGTCGGCGAGGTCGGGCCGGTCGAGCATGGGCGCCACCTCGACGTCGTCCATTTCGAGATCGGCGCCGCAGAGCCGGGCCAGGATGAGCAGCTTGCGGGCCACGTCCAGTCCGCCGAGATCGTCGCGCGGATCCGGCTCCGTGTAGCCCAGCCGGTGGGCCCGGCGCACGGAGTCGCTCCACACCTGCCGCGCGCTCAACTCGCCGGTGAGGTAGGCGAGCGTTCCGGAGAAGACGCCCGAGACGGACTCGATCGGATCGCCCGCGCCCAGCAGCAGGTCGACGGTGTGGAGTACCGGCAGGCCGGCGCCCACGGTCGCCTCGTGAAAGACGTTCGCCCCGCCGTCGGCGCGGAACGCGCGGAAGTCCGCGATCGGCCCCGCGAACGGTAGCTTGTTGGCGCTGACCACCGCGGCGCCGGCCGCGAGCGCGCGGTGGTAGACGGCGCTCATCGCGCCGCTCGCCGTGACGTCGACCAGAATCGTCCGGCCCCCGCCGGCGGCGGTTTCACCGAGGTGCTCGAGCAGCCGGTCGAGGTCAGCCGTCTCGCCGCCCTGCTTCAGGGCGCTCCGCCAGCCGTCCGGGTCTCCTCCGGCGCCGGGGTCCAGGCGCCCGCCGCCCCTGCGCACCGCGAGCTCCATGAAGCGCGAACTCGCCAGTCCCCGCAACTGCAGGTCGATTCCCCGCTGCTCGAGGGCGTCCCGCTCGGTGGCGAGCTGCCGCAGCAGCGCCGATCCGACGCCGCCGACGCCGAGTACGTAGAGCGCGAGCCGGCCGGAGGCGGAGCCCCGGAAGAACTCCCGGTGGATCCAGCGCACCGCGCGCCCCTGGTCGGCCCTGGCGACGACCATCGAGATGTTCCGCTCGGACGAACCCTGGGCCACGGCCCGCACGTTGACGGCCCGCCGGCCGAGGATCCCGAACACCCGGCCGGCGATGCCCGGACGCTCCCGCATGCCGTCGCCGACCACCGCGACGATCGACTGGTCGCGCTCGACGATCAGGGGCCGGACCGATCCGGACTCGATCTCCGACCGGAACTCGGCCTCGACCGCCTCGCGGGCCGCTTCGGAGACTCCGGGCTCGACCGCGAAGCAGATCGAGTGCTCACTCGACGCCTGCGAGATCAGGATCGCGCTGGCTCCGCTCGCCGCCAGGGCGTCGAAGAGCCGCGCGGCGACTCCCGGGGTGCCGACCAGGTTGTCTCCGACCAGCAGCATCAGGTGGACGTCGTCGATCGAGGAGATGCCGGTGACCGCCGTGCCGCGAGCCCGCTGCCGGTCTCTGCCGCCGTCGACCAGGGTCCCGGGGTGCTCGGGGTCGAGGGTGCTGCGAACGAACAGGGGAATGGCCTTGCGCCGGGCCGGGGTGACCGTCGGCGGGTAGACCACCTTGGCGCCGAAGTGGGAGAGCTCGAGCATCTCCTCGTAGCTCAACCGCGGGATCGGCAGGGCGTCTTCGACGCGCCGCGGGTCGGCCGTCATCACGCCCGGGACATCCGTCCAGATCTCGATCCGCTCGGCGTCGAGCGCGGCGCCAACGAGAGAAGCCGTCAGGTCGGAACCGCTGCGGCCCAGGGTCGTGGTCTCACCCTCCGGCGTGCTGCCGAGGAAGCCGGTGACCACCTGCAACGGGCCGTCCTCGCCGAGGCCGGCGAAGTGGGCGGCGATCGCGTTCATCGTCGGTTCGAGTTCGACGAGCGCCGCCTGGAAGGAACCGTCGGTCCGCACCAGCGGGCGGGCGTCGCGGGCCTCGGCCGCCAGGCCCCGGGCGCGGAGGGCGGCGGCCAGGAGCTGGGTCGACAGGAGCTCGCCGTGGCAGACGATCCGGTCGATCCAGGCTTCCCGCGGCCGCTCCGCGGTGACCCCGGTCCGTTCGCAGTCGCCGAGTTCCCGGACCAGGCCGTCGCACAGTTCGTCGAGGGTTGCCCTGAGGCCGGGAAGGTCGGCCCCGGCGGCGACCTCGGCCGCGATCTTCAGGTGGTGGTCGCGAAGCGCGGCGGCCTCGCGCGCCGCTTCAGCGCCCCCGTTGCCCTCGACAGCGCCCGCCGCCAGTGCCAGCAGGCGGTCCGTGACTCCGCCAAGGGCGGAGACCACCACCGCACCGTCCCCCGGGCAACCGTCGAGTTGCCGTTCGACGATCCGCGCCGCCGCCTGCAGGCGGCTGGCGTCGGCCACGGAAGAGCCGCCGAACTTGAGTACCTTCATGATCGGATGCGTTGGAAGTCACGTCGTCGTCGGAGGGCGCGAAAGGCGCAATAGCGTACACCCGAGCGACAGTCGGCGCCACGGCGGGGCGTGCCCCAGGACGGGCTGGCGGTCGTTGCCGGCCCTGGTGTGCCTTCAGAAAAGGGTGCCCCGCACTTCCAGGTCCAGGTGTTCGTACGCCCGCCTGGTGGCCACCCGGCCGCGGCGGGTGCGCTGGAGGAATCCCTTCTGGACAAGGTACGGCTCGTAGAAGTCCTCGATTGTGCCCTCGTCTTCGCCGACCGACGCCGCGAGGGCCTTGAGGCCGGCCGGGCCGCCCTCGTACTGTTCGATCAGCCGTCTCATGATCCTGCGGTCGATCTTGTCCAGGCCCTGCTCGTCGACTTCCTGCTGAAGGAGAGCCCGGTTGGCGATGTCGCGGTCGATCCGTCCGTCCGCTTCGATCTGCGCGTAGTCGCGCACGCGGCGCAGCAGCCGGTTCGCGATCCTGGGCGTACCGCGGCTGCGCCGGGCGATCTCGTCCGCGCCGCCCAGATCAACGGGCACCTCGAGCAGCTCGGCCGAGCGCTGGATGATCACGCTGAGGACATCCGGACCGTAGAAGTCGAGCCGGTGGACGATGCCGAAGCGACCCTGCAGCGGCGGCGTGATCAGACCGGCGCGCGTGGTGGCGCCAACCAGCGTGAATCGGGGCAGATCGATGCGCACCGTCTTGGCCATCGGCCCGGCACCGATCACCAGATCGAGCTGGAAGTCCTCGAGCGCCGGGTAGAGGATCTCCTCCACCGTCGGACCGAGCCGGTGGATCTCGTCGATGAAGAGGACATCTCCGGGTTCGAGATTGGTCAGAATGGCGGCAAGATCGCCCGGTCGTTCCAGGACCGGACCGGAGGTGGACCGCAACGCCGAGCCCATCTCCCTGGCGATGATGTGCGCCAGGGTCGTCTTGCCGAGCCCGGGGGGCCCGAACAGCAGCACGTGGTCCAGAGCTTCGCCCCGCCGGCGCGCCGCCTGCATGTAGATGTCGAGCAGCTCGACGATCTTCTCCTGGCCCAGGTACTCGTTCAGCCGCTGCGGCCGGAGCGACGGTTCGAGGCGACGGTCCTCCGCGTCCCGGGCGGCTGAAAGAACGCTCTCTTCACCGTCGGTGCCGCCGGTTCCGACCATGGGTGGATGGTATCGCGCCCTCCAGGCAGTGTCCGCCGCGGTCCGCGCACCCAGAGAGAGGGGGTGCTCTACCCGAAGAGCCCGCCAGACGGCAACGACCGCCAGCCCGTCCTGGGGCACGAGGGGTCAGCTCCCAGGTGCCTCTGAACGAGCGACGGCCAACGACCGCACAGGATCCGAAGCCAACCGGAGCGAGTGAAGCGGAGCGGGCGCAACCCTTTCCATCTCCTCTCAAGCGCCCGCGTCACCCTGGGAGCTGACCCCTCGTGCCCCAGGACGGGCGGGTGCGTCCGAGGCCTCTCCGACGCCTTTCCGGTCGTCAGAGCCGCGACAGCCGGCGCAGGCTCCGGCGCAGGAGTTCCTGGAAGTCCATCTCGGGATCTTCCGCGAGCACCCGTGAGACGGCGCGTTGCGCCTCGGACGCTCGGTAGCCGAGGTTGACCAGGGCGCTGACGGCCTGTTCCTGCTCGTCCTCGCGGCCGGCTTCGGGCTCGGCCGGCGGCGGTTCGGCGCCGGCCTCGGCCAGCAGCGTCTTCGCCTTTTCCCGGAGCTCCAGGACCATCCGCTCGGCCGTCTTGCGGCCGATGCCCGGGATCCGGGTCAGGGCCGCCACGTTGCCGCCGCCGATGGCGTTCAGCAGGTCCGTCGTGGAACCGCCCGACAGGACGACCTGGGCGAGCCGGGGACCGACGCCGCTGACGGCGAGACAGTGCTCGAAAACGGTCCGTTCGGCCTCGGTCCAGAAGCCGAAGAGCTCGATCGCGTCGGCGCGGACGTGGGTGTGGATGAACAGGCCGATCTCGGCGGCCGGGTCGAGCTTGTCCAGCTCGAAGTACGTCGACAGGGGGATCCGCACGGCGTAGCCGACGCCGTTGGTGTCGAGCACCAGGCGTTCGGGCTCGAGGGCCAGGCGGCGCCCGCGCAGATAGCCGATCAAGCCGCTATGGAGCGCCGCGCCGCGGTCAGGTGCCGGCCGCCTCGGTCTCGGCCAGACCGAAGTTCTCGATGAAGTCCTGGGTGTAGCGGACGCCGACCTCCTCGCGAAGCTGCTGCAGCAGGGACTGGAGCATCGTCAGGTTGCGCTCGGCGAGCAGCTCGTTCCGGGTCGTTTCCGGGTCGAACAGCACCGGATCGAAGGACTCGCGCTCGGTGACCTCGAACAGGACGGCGCCGAACGGAGTGTCGACCGGGCCGCCTGTTTCACCGGCGGAGAGTGCGAACGCCGCGCGCGACAGCTCGGGCATTGCGCCCAGTGTGCCGATCGGCTCACGCAGCCCGAAGCTCCCGCTCTCCTCGATCACTGCATCGAACTCCTCGGCCGCGTCGTCCATGCTCAACCCGTTCTCGACGCGCCCCCGGGCCTCGGTGAGCGCCGCCGCCAGGAGTTCGCTCTCCTTCTGGCCGCGGACAACCTCCCGGACGTCCACTTCGACTTCGGCGAACTCCGAGTCGCGAGGCGGCAGGACCTCGAGCACGGACAGGAGAGCCCAGCCGGCCGCGATGCGGACCGGCTCGGACCAGGCGCCGGTCTCGAGACCGAACGCCGCGGAACTGAAGTTGAAGTTCCGGCCGATGCCGGCCACGGGGTCGTCTTCGCCGAAGGGCTCCGTGCTGGCATAGACCAGCGCTTCGGCGGCGGCCAGTTCCCGGGCTTCGTCCTCGCCCGCGAACGACTCGTCGGCCAGCCGCTCGTGCAGGGCGTCGATCCGGCTCTTCGCTTCCTCTTCGGCGCGGGTAGCGAGGAGTTGGACACGGATCAGGTTGCTGACCTCCTCGAGGGTCTGGCGTCCGCCTTCGCGGCGCTCGTGGACCTGGATCAGGTGATGGGCCGCGCGCGGACCGAGCTGGTTCTCGACCGGTCCCACCAGGTCGCCGCTGGCGGCGCCGAACGCGGCGTCTTCGAAGGCCTGCGTCATCGCGCCGCGGCCGAAGTAGCCGAGATCGCCGCCGGCCTCCTTCGTCGCCTCGTCGTCCGAGTACTCCCGGGCCAGCGCCGCGAAGTCCTCTCCGGCCTCGATGCGACCGCGCAGCCGGTTCAGCAGGCTGCGCGCCTGCTCCGCGTCCCTTTCGCTGTTCTCGAGCAGGAGAATGTGGCTGGCCCGAACCTGCTCAGGGATCTCGAACTGGGCCGAGTTGTCCTCGTAGTAACTCTGTACCTCGTCGTCGGTCACCTCGAGTTCGGCCCGGACCGTGTTCGTGCTGACCAGGAGATAGCCCACGCGCCGCCGCTCGGGGAGCTTGAACTCGTCGCGGTGCTCCTCGAAGTAGGCAGCGGCCTCCTCGCTCGAAGGCTCGGCCTCGGCGGCGAAACGGCTGGCCGGCACCTGGAAGTAGCGGATCGCGGCGCGTTCGGCTGCCTCGCGGGCGCGCAGTTCCACCTCAGCGTCGGAAACGTGGGCGACCTCGGTCAGCGCCGCTTGCAGCTTCCGCACGAGCACGGAACTGCGCAGGTCGTTCTCGAACCCGTCCACCGTCAGCCGGTTGGCGCGCAGGACCTCCTGGTACCGCTGCGCGCCGATGAAGTTGCCGGCCCCGTCGGTCAGGGCGGGCACGGAGAGGATCTCTTCCTGGAGCTCTTCGTCGCTGACGGTCAGCCCCATCCGCTCCGCCTCCATGATGAGAAGGCGGTCGTTGATCAGGGCTTCGAGGGCCTGAACCGGCAACTGGAGCTGGTCCGCGAGATCCGCGTTGAATGCGTCGCCGTAGATCTCCCGGTAGCGGTTCTCGGCATTCCGGTAGCTGCGTTCGAACTCGGCAAAGGTGATGCTGTCGCCGCCCAGGAGGGCGGCGTCCGGGTTGACGCGGGTGCCTTCGAGCGACCGGAAGTCGGTGAAGACGAGGAGCACGAATACTCCGGCGAGGCCGATGGCCAGCGGATAGAAGCTCTTGATGTTCTTGCGAATGACGTTCAGCATGATCTTGACCCCGGCGCCCGGCAGGGCGCAGAAGAGCTTGCATGGTAACAGGATCGGGCGATCTCGCGGCGGTTATGATCGCGGTGTGAGGTCCATCCCGAATGCGTTTCCTGCAGTGGTTCTCTAGCGACCTGGCCATCGACCTGGGGACGGCCAACACTCTGGTCTTCACTCAGGCGAACGGCATCGTCGTGCGCGAGCCGTCGGTCGTCGTCGTCAACAGCCAGAGCAACCGCATCGAGGCGGTCGGCACCGAGGCCAAGGAGATGCTCGGACGCACGCCGGGCATCCTGTTCCTCGTGCGGCCGATGAAGGACGGCGTGATCGCCGACTTCGAGATGACCGAGCACATGCTCAAGCACTTCATCCGCAAGGCGCATCACGGCCGCCGCCTGGCCCGCCCGCGGATCGTGATCGGCGTGCCTTCCGAGATCACGCCGGTAGAGAAACGGGCAGTGCGGGAGTCGGCCATGAGCGCCGGCGCCTCGGAGGTCTTCCTGGTCGAGCAGGCGATGATGGCGGCCATCGGCGCCGGCCTGCCGATCACGGAGCCGACGGGCAACATGATCGTCGACATCGGCGGCGGCACCAGCGACGTTGCCGTCATCTCGCTCTCCGGGACGGTCTACAGCCGTTCGCTGCGGGTGGCCGGTAACGCGATGGACGACGCGATCGCCCAGCACCTGAAGCGCAAGCACAACATGCTGGTCGGCGAGCGGACCGCTGAGAGGATCAAGGTCGAGATCGGCTCCGCCTTTCCGCTCCAGAAAGCCCTCTACATGGACATCAAGGGGCGCGATCTCGTGCGCGGCGTGCCTCGCAGCCTCAGGATCTCCGACAGCGAGATCCGGGAAGCGCTCGAGGAACCCGTGCAGCAGATCGTGAACTCCGTGCTGCAGGCCCTCGAACGGATGCCGCCGGAACTCTCGGCCGACGTGATGGACAAGGGCATCGTGCTGTCGGGTGGCGGAGCGCTGCTTCACTCGCTGGACCAGCGGCTGCGCGAGGAGACCGGACTGCCGGTCTTCGCCGCGGAGGATCCGCTTGCTTCCGTCGTGCTTGGCGCCGGCCGGATGCTGCGGGACATCGATCTGCTGCGCAGGGTTTCGGTTCGTTAAGGGGCGTTCACCGAGATGAGCGAGCGTCGGATCGCCATCCTGTTCGTCGTCGCGGTGACCCTTCTCGTCGCGTCCCTGACCGCGCAGTCGCCGGAGCGCGCGGCCGACGTCGCACTGTGGGTGGAGGCCCCGGCGAAAGGACTCGTCGCCGCGGCCGCGGATGTCGCGGACAGGGTGAGGCAGGGGTGGCGGACGAGGGCTCGGCTGGAACGCGAGAACGACGAACTGCGAAGCCGGCTGCGAGAGCTCGAAGCGGCCCACGCCGCGGCTCTTGGCGCCGAACTGGAGGTGGACCTGCTTTCGGAGCCGCTCGGATACGCGCGGCCGCCCGAGAGCGAGTTGTTGCTGGCGGACGTCGTCTACGTCGACTACCACTCGTGGCGTCGCAGCGCCATCGTGCGGTTGCCTCGCGGAAACGCGAAGGAGGAGTGGGAGCGGCGACCCGTGACCACGGTCGATGGCTTGCTGGGTCGCGTCGTTTCCGTCGAGGGCGACTATGCCCGCGTGCTGCTGGTCACGGATCTCGACTCTTCGGTGGGAGCAATGATCGAGCGCACGCGCCGCCAGGGCATCGTTCGGGGCACGGAGGAGGCCGGCGTGCTCTCGCTCGCGTACGTACCCGTGCAGGTCGATGTCCGGCCGGGAGATCGTGTCGTCACGGCGGGCATCGACGGCGTCTTCCCGCGCGGCATCCCGATCGGCACGGTCACCTCCGTCGAGTCCAGCGGCGATCACTTCCACGAGATCAAGGTCGCCCCGCGTGTGGATCTCGGTTCGCTCAGCCATGCGTTCGTGTGGCGCCGCGACCCGGTGCCCGAGGCGGTCATGGACGGCGCGGATGCCGTGGGCCGCTAGGTTCGGCGCCAGTCTGGCCCTGGTGTCGCTGCTCGAGCTGCTCCTGGCCGAAGTGCTGCCGGCGGCCGGCCGGACGATCGACCTGTTCGTGCTCCTGGTCATTCTGAGCAGTCTGGCCGGCAACTCGCTCCAGGGCGTGATTGGCGGCCTGGCCGCCGGCCTCGTCCAGGACACGCTGAGCGCCTCGCCTTTCGGCCTTCACGCTCTCGCCTGCTGCGTCGTGGGCTACGGAGTCGCCCGGCTGTCGCAGCGCATCGTGACCAGCCAGCGGCTGGTGGCGTCGCTCCTGGTCGCCGTCGGTACGCTCGTTCATCAGGCGATCGTCCTCGGCCTGCTGATGGTTCTGGAGGTTGGCGAGCCCAGTGGCGGCGCCGTTCCGCTGCGCGTGGTCGCGACGACCGCCATCGGCGTGCCGGGCCTGTGGTTGTTCAACCGGGCCCAGGCCTGGGCGGATGAACGGCGTACACTGAAGGAGGGAAGGGCGCGGTTGCGGTGACCGCGAAGGCCACATGATGAGTCTCCAGAACCCCACCCGGGAGCACAGCTCGGACTGGGTCCTGCTGAACATGGCGGCCCGCCTCAAGTGGCTGTGCGGCGCGCTTGGCCTGTGCCTGGCGGTCGTGCTCGGCGCCTACTGGTATCACCAGATCATTCGGGCGGAGCACTACGAACGGCTGGCCGAGAACAACCGGTTGCGCGTGCTGCGCCTGGACGCGCCGAGGGGCCTGATCTATGACCGATCGGGGCGGATTCTGGTCGAGAACACGCCCACGTTTCGCTTGATGATCGACCGTAGCAGGAGCACGGATCCTGGCGCCAGCCTGGCCTTCGCGGCCGAGATCCTCGGCCGGGAGGAGCGGGAACTCAGGGCCGCGCTGGAGCGTCACCGGGGCGTGGCCCGTGAGGTGCCCGTACTGCTCGCCGAGGACCTGGAGTTGACCCAGGTCGCCCGGTTCGAGGTCTCGGTACCCGAGCACCCGGAGTTCGAGATCTCCACCTCGAGGCGCCGCCTGTACCGGCACAGTTTCCAGACTGCCCATGTCGTGGGTTATCTCGGTGAACCGACTCCCGCCGAACACGACCGGGACGACTCCCTGGCGTCCGGGGACCTGGTCGGTCGCAGCGGCGTGGAACTGCTGCGGGATCGGCGTCTGCGGGGAAACCACGGGGAGCGGATCGTCGTCGTCGACAGCCGTGGCCGGCTGATGGGCGAGGACGTGCAGCGGACGGACGCGGAGCCCGGCGAGTCCGTCACCCTGACGATCGATCTGCCGCTGCAGCAGTTGGCCGAGAACCTGCTGGCGGACAAGGTCGGCGCGATCGTGGCGCTCGACCCGCGTGACGGCGCGGTCCGGGCGATGGTCTCGTCTCCTTCCTTCGACCCGAATCGCTTCGGCGGCAGGCTCAGCCAGCAGGACTGGAACCGGATCGTCGACGGGCCGGGTAAGCCGCTCCAGAACCGCGCGATCCAGAACACCTACCCGCCGGGCTCGGTGTTCAAGATCGCGATGGTGGTGGCGGGCCTGGCGGAGGGCCTGCTTCGCCCGGAGGAACGGGTCTACTGCAACGGTGCGACCCGGCTCTACGACCGGCGCTGGCGCTGCTGGCAGTCGAGGGGACACGGGTTCGTCAATCTGCGCGAGGCCCTGCAGCACTCCTGCGACATCTACTTCTACCGGCAGGGCATCAAGATCGGAATCGAGACGATTGCCGCCTATGCCCGACGGCTCGGGCTGGGCGACCGGACGGGAGTCGAACTCCCCGGCGAGAGCGAGGGGCTGGTGCCCGATCCCGAATGGAGCAGGAATCGGCGGGGCTACCCGTGGTACCCGGGCGAGACGGTCTCGGTGGCGATTGGCCAGGGGCCGCTGCTGACTTCGCCGCTGCAGGTGGCGGTGATGACTGCGGCGGTGGCGAACGGTGGGCTCCGGGTGCGCCCGCATCTGATCGCCGGCGGCGGGGAACCTCCGGAGCCGCTCGGTCTGGACGGCGAGGTGGTTTCCTTCGTCGCCGAAGCGCTCGCCAATGTCGTCGAGAACGGAACGGGACGCAGTGCCAGGACGCCGGTCGTGACCGTCGCGGGCAAGACGGGCACCGCCCAGGTCGTCGCGCAGGCGACCTGGATCCGCTCCGAGGACCTCCCGCCCGAGCAGGCCGACCACGCCTGGTTTACCTCCTACGCTCCGGTGGAGGCGCCGGAACTGGTCGTCGTCGTGTTCGTCGAGAACGGAGGCAGAGGCTCGGAGGCGGCGGCGCCGCTGGCGAGAGAGATTCACGAGGGCTACTTCCGTGCTGCCGACAAAACCTGATCGGTGGACCCTGGTACGCCGGGTCCGGTCCGTCTCCTGGCTGCTCGGTGGATCGGCGCTGGCGCTGTCGGCGATCGGCCTGGTCGTCATTTCCAGTGCTTCGGCCGACATGAGTACCGACTACGAGGTGCGCCAGTCGGCGTGGATCGCCCTGGGTTTGCTGGTCATGACTGCTGCTGCTGCGGTCGACTATTCGTTCCTGCTCCGCTACGCGTTCTGGATCTACCTGGCGGCGGTCGCGGTGCTCGCGGCGGTGACCTTCTTCGGCCACGAAGCGGGCGGGGCCCGGAGCTGGATCGGCATCGGCGGTTTCGGCGGTCAGCCGTCGGACTTCTGCAAGATCGCGACCGTCCTGCTGCTGGCCCGCCACATGGCGGAAGCGCAGGCGCCGGTGGCGCCTCGCGGCTGGCTTTGGGCGGCCTCGGCGTTCGTCGTCGTGCCCGTCCTGCTGATCGCGCTGCAGCCGGACATGGGCGGCGCCCTGATGTTCATGCCGATGCTCGCCGCGATGGCTGTCGTCGCCGGCGTCAGGCTCCGTCCCGCCCTGATCGCGCTGGGAGTGGCGGCGCTGGTCGCGGGCGCCATCTGGATCTTCGCCCTGCAGGACTACCAGAAGGACCGGCTGTCGAGCTTCTTCAGGCCCCACGCGGATCCGCTCGGGTCGGGATACCAGGTGCGCCAGAGCCGCATCGCCATCGGGTCGGGTCAGATGGTGGGCAAGGGATACGGAGAGGGCACGCAGTCGAATCTGCAGTTCCTGCCGACGCCTCACACCGACTTCGTGTTCGCCGTGCTGGGCGAGGAGTACGGCTTCATGGGCGTCACCGTCGTGCTGGGGCTGCTCCTGCTCTACCTGGGGAACGGCGTGCGCGTGGCCCTGGCGGCGCGAGACCCGGCCGGCCTGCTGCTCGTCGTCGGCCTGCTCGCCTTCATGGCGGGCCACGTTCTCTACAATACGGCGATGGTGGTCGGCCTGCTTCCGATCACCGGCATCCCGCTGCCCTTCCTCAGCTACGGCGGCTCCTTCATGCTTTTCTGTTGTGCGGCCACCGGGTTGATGATCGGCCTCGACATACGGCGGTTCGTCAACATCTGAGCCGTCCGGGGCTTTCCGCCGGCAGCGCAATGAACAGGGAGCTTCTGGTCGAAGGCGACCCGCACCAGACCCGCCTCGCCGTCCTGGAGGCCGGCCGGCTGGTGGAGTTCTTCGTCGAGCGGCATCGGGGCCGCGGTCTCGCCGGCAACATCTACAAGGGGAAGGTGCGGCGGGTTCTTCCCGGCATGAGGGCGGCCTTCGTCGACCTGGGGCTGGAGCGGGACGCCTACCTGTACCTCGGGGAGATGGCGGGCGACGAGTCGGGAGCTTCCGGGGAAGACGGCGGGCCGAGCCGCGGCGGCATTCCGCGCCGGGGCGAGGAAGTCGTCGTTCAGATCGCCAGGGAGGGATTGGCGGACAAGGGGCCGCGGATAACCACCGAGATCACTCTTCCCGGCCGCTACCTGGTGCTGACGCCTCTTGCCGGCCGGTTGGGGATCTCCAGGAGGATCGAAGATCCTGACGAACGGACGCGCCTGGAGACGATGGCCGTGGACCACTGGGGCGATCTGCTCGAAGAGACGGGATGCATCGTGCGTACGGCCGCGGCGGGAGCGCCGGCGGACGCCCTCGCGAGGGAGTACGAATTCCTCGCCGAAGTCTGGCGGGAGATCGAGGGGCGGGCGTCCGCGTCCGCGGCCCCGGCGCTGGTTCACCAGGAAGAGGAACTCGCGGTACGGGTGATCCGCGACCATTTCGGTGAGGACTTCGGCGCCCTCCTGGTCGACGGCGCCGATGCCTACCGGGTCATCCGCGAGTACCTCGGGCGGGTCCAGCCGGAACTCCTGACCAGGCTCGAGCGGAGCCGCCGCGGCCTGTTCGATCGTTACCGCATCGACGCCGGCGTCGACGCCGCGCTGGAGCCGAAGGCGCCGCTGCCGTCGGGCGGCCACCTGGTCATCAACCAGACCGAGGCACTGGTCGCCATCGACGTGAACTCCGGCCGCGACGTCGGCGCCGGCGCCGTCGGGGGCATCGGGAGTTTCCGCGACACGGTGCTCCGAACCAACCTCGAGGCGGTCGCGGAGGCCGTCCGCCAGATCCGGCTGCGGGACCTGTCGGGCATCCTCGTCATCGACCTGATCGACATGGAGCGCGAAGAGGATCGTCGCACTGTGTTCGCGCGCCTCGAGACGGAGTTGCGGAAGGACCGCGCCCGGAAACGGGTGCTCGAGATCTCCGAGTTCGGCCTGGTTCAGCTCACCCGGCAGCGGCGTCGCGAGAACCTGGAGCGGGCGCTCACGGGACCCTGCCCGACCTGCCGGGGCAGGGGCCGGATCAAGTCGGTCGCCACGATCTGCCTGGAGTTGCGGCGGACCTGTCTGGCGCATGCCGGTCGCGGCTGCCGCCAGCTAGCGGTGCGGGTTCACCCGGCGGTGCTGGACGGGCTGAACGGTTCAGAGTCGGACGTGCTGGACGGTATGCAGGGAGCGTTCGAGGTGCCCATCCTGCTGCGGGCGGATCCGGACCTGCATCGCGAGCACTTCGTCGTCACCGAGATCGAAGGGTCTTGACCGGCGAGGCCGAAGGACCGGAACGCCGGTTCGAGTTCGACGACCTCACAGGCGCGGTCGCCCCGACAGCGGTGGACGCGGACCCGGACGCCGGTTTCAGGGAGACCGTGCGCCGGCTGCTGGACCCCGGAAGCGGCCGGCGCAGCCTGCACTGGGGCCGCAGCTACCTCTACGAAGCCCGCTGGCGGCTCGCCGCGCAGGCGGCCGAGACGGCCGTGGTCGTCAAGCAGTTCCGGCACGACGATCTGCGCGCGCGGCTCCGCCGGCGCCGGCGCGGCAGCCGGGCTCGTCTGAGCTTCAGGGCCGCGCGCCGGCTCCGTCGCCTCGGCATCCCGACGCCGGAGCCGCTCCTCTATGCGGAATCGAACTCCATCGGCGGTCCCGCCTGGTACGTCTGCCGTCTGGTGCCCGAGGCGCTGGAGTTGCGCTACGTCCTCCGGGCCCTGAACGCCGGAACGGCACCCGAGCAGTTTCCCGGAATCCACGCTCCGACCCTGTTGCGGCGCGTCGGCGCGCTGGCGGCGGAGTTGCACCGCCACGGCGTCTGGTTCAGGGATCTGACCTCCGGCAACGTCCTCCTGTCGGAGCCGACGACCGACGCCGAGCTGTTCCTGGTCGACCTGAACCGCGCCCGTTTCCGGCGACGGCTGTCGACCAGTCAGCGGCTGCGGGACCTCAGCCGGATGCCGGTGCTGCGGCAGGCGGACCGGGCCGAGTACCTTGCCGGCTACCGGCCGGGCGGCCTGCCGTGGCTTCAACGGATCTGGTTCGAGATCTACCACCGCGGCTTCCGATTCAAGCTGGGATCGAAGCGGGGCGCTCGCCGGGGTCTGCGCCGTCTGTCCGATCTTCTGCTGCCGCGTCGCCGCGCCCACCCCCACGTCCCCGAGGCGGAACGGGGGACAAGTGCCACCGAGCGCACGGTCTGGGATCCTCTGACCGATCAGCCGCACCAGCAGGCCACTCGCGGCCAGCGCCTCGGCGTGCGCTTGCGCGACGCCGGCCACCACGCGCGGCCGCTGCTTCGATCGGCCGTGCCGCTGCTCCTGTCGGTCGCGGAGGCGCGTCGAGTACGGCGTGCGCTGGACCGCGTGCCGGCGCCGGTTCGGTTCGGCGGCCTTGGTGTCGCGGTCGGTCCCGGTTCCGCTCCGGTCGCTTCCCTGGCCGGAGCGATCGACGATCTCGGAGTCGACACCGTACTCCTGCGCTTCCACCTCTGGCAGGGCGTGGACCCCGAGCTGGAGCAACTGGCGCGAACCCTCCGCCATGGCGAGCGGCCGGTCGACCTGGTGTTCCAGTTCTGCCAGGACCGGTCGCTGGTGCGGGACGCCGCGCTGTGGCGGCGGCGGGTCGAGGAAGCGGTGGCCGCGCTCGCGCCCTGCGGGCGCCGCTTCCTGATCGGTCAGGCGCCCAATCGCAGCAAGTGGGGGGCTTGGCGGCCCGGGGACTACTGGAGCCTGCTGGCGGCCGGCGCCGCGGCGGTACGGGCTCAGTGTCCCGACGCCTGCGTCCTCGCTCCCGCGGTGATCGACTTCGAGCCCCACGCGACCGCCGGACTGATTCACTCCGGATTGCCGGAGCGCCACTTCGACATTCTGGCGAGCCAGCTCTACGTCGACCGGCGGGGCGCGCCCGAGAACCGCCAGCTCGGCTTCGACCTCGCCGGCAAGCTGGCGGTCCTGCGTTCCCTTGCTCGCAGAGCCCCGGACTGCGGGTCGGGCCGGAGCTGGGTCACCGAGTTCAACTGGCCGCTCGCCGAGGGTCCCCACGCTCCCGCGGGCCGCGATGTCGCGGTGGACGAGGACGCCCAGGCCAGCTACCTGGTCCGCTACGCGCTGGAGGCCCTGGGCAGCGGTCTGGCGGAGCGCGTCTACTGGTGGCAGTTGGCGGCCGCGGGCTACGGTCTGCTCGACCCCAGGGGCGATGGCCTCCGGCAGCGCCCGGCTTATCTCGCGCTGCGTCAACTCCAGCGCGAGCTGGCCGGCGCGGAGGTCCTGCGCCTGCGGATGCCGTCGGGGCTGCGCGGCTACCGGGCGCTTCGGGAGGGGCGCGAGATCCGGATCGTGTGGGCTCCGGGCGGCCGCGGCCGCTCCTACACGCCTCCGGGGGAGGTGCGCGCTGCGCGCGACCGGGACGGCCGCGAGCTTCAGCGGGTTCCCGCGGTGCTTGGCGGCGCCCCGGTGTACCTCGAGTGCGGGGCTCCCGCACCCACGTAAGATGCTCGCGGCAATGGTCGAAGTGGCCCGATCGCTGGTCCGCTACCGCAGCCTGCTCTGGACCCTGGTCATGCGGGAGCTGCGCGCGCGCTACCGGGGAAGCGTTCTGGGCTTCCTGTGGTCCCTGCTCAATCCGCTCCTGCTGCTCGCCGTCTACTCCTTCGTGTTCGGCATGATTCTGAAGCGCTCGGACCTCGTGGCCGTCGAGCCCTACGGCGTGTTTCTCGTGACCGGTCTCTTCCCCTGGATCTGGGTCTCCACCTCGTTGCTCGAGGGCTGCACGTCCCTCACGGCCAACGGCGGCCTGATCCGGAAGGCGGTGTTTCCGGTCGAGGTGCTGCCGGCGGTGGCGGTGACGGCGAACCTCGTGCACTTCCTCCTGGCGCTGCCGATCGTCGGAGTCGCGCTGGTCGCCGGCCGCCTGCTCGGCTATCCGATCTCCGGCTGGACGGCCGTCCTGCTGCCGGCCGTGCTGGCGATCGAGCTGGTCATGGTCGCCGGTCTCGCCTTCGCGCTGGCGGCTCTCTGCGTTCACTTCAAGGACGTGCGGGATCTCCTCGGCAATCTGCTCGTCCTGGCGTTCTTCCTGGCGCCGATCATCTACACGCTGAGCGACCTGCCGCCGCAGTTCGCGAGGGTGGTGCAACTGAACCCGATGACTTCGTTCACCACCGCGACCCAGGACCTTCTGTTCTTCGGCCGCCTGCCCGAACTCCATGTGTGGGCGATCATGGCCGCGATCGCCGCCGTGTCATGGGTGGTCGGCGCCGGCCTCTTCTCGCGCCTCTCAGACACCCTGGCCGAGGCGGTCTGAGTTGAGTCCGCCGGCAGTCGCGGCGAGCGGCCTGTGCAAGCGCTACCGGCGCGCCGCCGGCGGCTACCGGCTGCGGACGCTGAAGAGCGCACTGCTCGAGGGCAGCCTGACTGGTGGACTCGAGTCGGGCGAAGTCGTCGAGGCCCTGACCGACGTCAGTTTCGAGGTCGCCGCCGGGGAGGCCGTGGGGATCATCGGCGGCAACGGTTCGGGCAAGTCGACGCTGATCAAGCTGGTGGCCGGCCTGCTGCCGCCGACCTCCGGGGAACTCTCGGTGAACGGCCGGGTCGCGGCCCTGATCGAACTCGGCGCGGGCTTTCATCCCGAGATCTCCGGCCGCGAGAACATCTTCATCAACGGGGCGCTGCTCGGACTGAGCCGGCGCCGGATCGAGCAGCGCTACGACGACATCGTGGAGTTCGCGGGCCTCGGCGACTTCATCGAAGAGCCGATCAAGTACTACTCCTCCGGCATGTACGTCAGGCTCGGCTTCTCGGTCGCCATTCACACCGACCCGGAAGTCCTCCTGGTCGACGAGGTCCTCGCGGTCGGCGACGAAGAGTTCGTCCACCGTTGCCTGGCGCGGATCGAGGAGCACCTGGCCGGCGGCGGCACCCTGCTCGTGGTCAGCCACACGATGACCCTGATCGACGAGATCTGCGACCGGGCGATGTGGCTGGACGGCGGGCGGATCCGCGGCCTGGGGTCGACGCGACGGGTCATCGACGCCTACCTGGAGTCGGTGGCGGCGCGCGAGGGCGAGGCCCACGACCGTCGCCGCCTGGCGGATGAAGGCGGGCAGGATCCGACGGCGTCCGCGGACGCTGCCGAAGAGACCGCGCGCTGGGGCTCGGGCGAGGCCGAAATCGTGGCGGTGCGTCTGCTGGCCGGCGAGGAGCGGCAGGAGCGCTACCACGTCCACTGCGGGGAAGCGGTGGCCTTCGAACTCGACGTCGAGCCGAAGGAGGACCTGTCCGACTTCGTCTTCGGCGTCGGCGTCAAGACCCCGCGGGGCGTCGACTGCTGGGGCACGAACACCGATCTGGCCGGCTACGAGCCGCGCTCTCTCGCTGGGCCGGTGCGGGTCCGGCTCGTCTGTCCGGAGCTGCGGTTGGCGCCGGGCGAGTACACGGTGGATGTCGCGGTTCACGCCCGCGACGGCAGGGCGTACGATTACCGCCGCCGGGCGCTCCGGTTCACGGTGGCGGAGAGCACACAGCTCAGGAGCATCGGCCTCTACCTGCCCGACCATGAGTGGCAGGTGGAGACGATGGGCGCGCGGACCGACATCGACTGGCTCTCGCCCGGCCGCCAGGCCGAAGACCAACGGAGAATCGAATGAGCGACCAACCCAAGGAAGTACCGGGCGACCAGGATCCGTCCTCGTCGATCAACGTCAAGATCGGCGACGCCGAACTCAAGGGCGCCTACTCCAACCTGCTGCGCATCACCCACACCCGCGAGGAGTTCATCCTCGACTTCATCAACGTGGTTCCGCCTCAGGGCATCGTCAGCGCCCGGATCGTGACCAGCCCCGGGCATCTCAAGCGGATCATCCGGGCCCTGGGCACGAACCTGCGGCGCTATGAAGAGGTCCACGGCGTGATCGAGGAGGCGCCCGACCCGACGGACGTGTCCGGCCGCGTCAACTGACTCGCTGGCTCTTGAGGTACATCGAGGCGATCACGTCCCGGTAGCGCTCGTTGACGATCTTCCTGCGCACCTTCAGCGTGGGCGTGATCTCGCCCTCCTCGAGCGTCAGTTCGCGCTCGAGCAGCCGGAAACGGCGCACGCGCTCGTGGGCCGGCAGCCGCTCGTTCGCGCGGTCGAGCACGCCCTGGACGAGCTCCTGGAGACGCGGGTCCTGCCGGAGCTCCGAGGGGTCCATGCCGGTGAACGGCGCCGGCGGCTCCGCGTAGTTGGGCACGATCAGGGCGTTGAGGTAGGGGTAGCCGTCGCCGACCACGACCACCTGCGCGATCGCGGGGTGCGTGATCAGCATCTGCTCGATCGGCTGGGGCGCGACGTTCTTGCCGCCGCTCGTCACCAGCAGGTCCTTCTTGCGGTCCGTGATGTAGAGGTAGCCGTCGTCGTCGAGGCGGCCGATGTCGCCGGTGTGGAACCAGCCGTCCAGGTCGATCGCCTCGGCGGTGTCCTGGGGCTTCTTCCAGTAGCCCTGCATCAGGCCCTCGGTGCGGGCGAGGATCTCGCCGTCGTCCGCGATGCGCAGCTCGACCCCGGGAGCGGCTTTGCCGACCGAGCCGCGGCGGGAAGCGCCGGGGTACTCCACGGCCAGAACCGGCGCAGTCTCGGTCAGTCCGTAGCCCTGGTAGAGGCGAATGCCGATCGCGTCGAAGAACTCGGCGACTTCGTTGGCGATCGCGGCGCCGCCGGAGATCGCGAACCGCAGGCGGCCTCCGAAGCGCTGCTTGATCTTGCGGAACACCAGGCGGTCGGCGATCAGGCCCTGGAGCGCCGCTCCGCCCCGCTCCGCCCGCCGCTTGCCGACCTTCAGCGCCCAGCCGATCAACCGGCGGCGGGCCGGCGGCTGGCTCGCGAACAGGTTCTGGATGCGCAGGTAGGCGCTCTCGTAGAGCCTGGGCACCGAACACAGGACGGTGGGCCGCACGTCCGGCATCAGGCCGGCGACCCGCTCGATCGCAGGGGAGTAGTGGATCGACACCCCGCGGTAGAAGAAGAGGTAGTCGACCGTGCGCTCGAAGACGTGGGAGAGCGGCAGGAAGGAGAGCGCCTGGTCCTCCTCTCCCAGAGGGTAGAGCTCCTGGCAGGCGAGGATGTTCGAGACGAAGTTCCGGTGCGAGAGGACGACGCCCTTGGGGTCGCCGGTGGTGCCGGAGGTGTAGATGATGCTCGCCGTGTCGTCCTGGCCGACCCGCCCGCTGAAGGCCGCGAGGTCGGCGTCGGTGGACGGCGGCGCGCCGGCGATCAGGGCTTCGAGATCGGTGCCGCCCTCGACGGCTGCGTCGGCGTCCAGCGCCACCATCCGCAGCCCCCGCTGCTCGTTGCCGTCTCCGTCGTCCTCGCCGGCGCCGTGCGGAACGATGCCCGAGAGCAGGTCCCGTTTCGCCTTGTTGTCGTAGAAGACCCAGCCGGCGCCGCTGTCGAGCAGGATGTAGGCGACCTGGGGCGCGTTGAGGGTCGGATAGATCGGCACGGACACGGCGCCCACCAGGTGGCAGGCGAAGTCGACGATGTGCCACTCCGGCCGGTTGGTGGCGAACAGCGCTACGCGGTCGCCCTTGGCCACCCCGCGCGACTCGAGCGCCTTCGCGGTCCGGCAGACGGCGTCGACGAACTCGCGGGCGGACAGCGAATCCGTCCGGCGATGGCGCCGGATGGTCAGCAGGTCCTCGCGAGCGCCGTAGCGTTCCGCGACGACCCGGAGCAGATCGGACAGGGTCTCCAAGGACTGAAACGGTAACACCGTGCTCGGTGCGCGGGTCTTCTGACCCGCTGCCGCCGAAGGCGGCCAGGTAGCGTCGCCGGCCTTGGCCGGCGTCCTTACCGCGGTCGGGGACCGAACAACGCGGAACCGATTCGCACGTGGGTGGCGCCCTCAAGGACGGCGACCTCGAAGTCGGCGCTCATGCCCATCGACAGCCACCCTTCCTGGTTTCCGAACAGGCCGTCCCGGGCCAGCCGGTCGCGCAGGCTCCTGAGCGCCGCGAAGTCGGAGCGGGACTCGCGCGCATCGGCGCGCTGCGGGGGAATCGCCATCAGGCCGCGAACCCGCAGATGGTCGAGGTCGCCCATGCGCAGCATCGCGTCCGTGTCCTCGGGCAGGAACCCGTGCTTGCTGGGTTCGCGGCCGATGTTCACTTCCAGCAGGCAGCCGCGGACGCCGAGCCCCCGGCTGCCGAGCACGCGGTCCAGCCGTCCCGCGATCTTCGGCCGGTCGACCGCTTCGAACACGTCGAAGGCGTCGCAGGCGCGGGCCGCCTTGTTCGTCTGCAGCGGTCCGATCAGATGCCAGGCGACCCCGTCGCCGTAGCCGGCTTCGAGCAGCGCCGCGCGGTGCGCCTCGCCTTCCTGGACCTGGTTTTCACCGAGGATGCGGAGACCGGCGTCCACCGCCTCTGCGATCCGTTCGAGCGGCTGGCGCTTGCAGGCGCCGACCAGGGCGACCTCTTCCGGCTGTCTGCCCGCCTGCCGGCAGGCCTCCGCCAGCCGGTCCACTATCTCCGCGTGGCGTTCGGCCGCGGTCCTCCCCGGGGCCTCGTTCAGCCGGCCTCTCCGTCGTCCAGGTACAGGATCCGCTGGCAGGAGTCGCAGGGTACGAGCGCGCCCTGGGTCTGAATCTGCACCACGACCTGGGGCCTGATCCGGTAGTTGCAGAACGAGCAGTGCCGGATGGGAGCACCGGTGCTCTCCACGACTCCGATGGCCGCCAGGGGCGCGCCGCCGTGGCGATCGAACAGGCGCTCGTACTGGAGCAGGGCGGCGGGCGGCAGGCGTTCGCGAAACACCTCGATCTGCCCCTCGAGCGCTTCGACCCGCTTTCGCATCTCGGGCTTCTGCTCTTCCCACACGGCGAGCTGCGCCTGGTACTGCTCGTTCAGGGTCTCGAACGCGCCACGGATCTCGTCGAGTTGCGTCGACGCCTCCTCCTGGCGTTCGATGGCCTGGAGCGCCTCGTCGTCCGCTTCCCGCATCCTGGCGCGCACGGTGTCGATCTCGCTCAGAAGGGCGCCGTACTCGCGCTGTGTTGTCACGCGGGCGATCTGTTCCTGGTAGCGCTCGATGCTCTCCTTGCCCGTCGCCGCCTCCGTTTCCGCGGCGCGGCGCTCGAGTTCTGCCTGCTGCCACTCCTGCTCGAGCCGTTCGATCTCGCTCCGTTGATGCTCGTACTGGTCATGGAGTTCCTGCATCGATTCGGGAACCCCCTCCAGCAGGGCGCGGCTGTGAGTGAGTTCCACGCTCGCCTGCTGCAGATCTACGATCGTGTCGAGGACTCTTTCCATGCGCCGATTGTCAGAGCTTCCAGTCAGTTAGCGTTCGCAGGCTCCGCAGGTCGCGGTGTGGGTCCACCTGGATTCGAACCAGGGACCTGCCGGTTATGAGCCGGATGCTCTAACCGCTGAGCTATGGACCCTCAGGGCCCCCGAGCGCAGTGCCGCAGTATAGCCCCAGGATGGAGCTTCATGGGCGCCCGATCCTGGCCCGGCTTGGGGTATAGTCCGCGACACGCAACAAGCGGTCCAAGGAGGCGCCAGAATGTCGAGATCCACTCCAATCGGGCGGCCGGGCCGGGCGGGTTTTGCCGCCGGCGCTTCGGTCATCGTTCTGTTCGCCGCTCTGGTCGCATGCGGCCCCTCGGAGGAGGAGCGGGTCGCCGTCGCGCGCGCCGATGCGTGGGCCGAACTGCAGGAGGATCAGGCGGCCCTGAACGCCAAACGCGACGAACTGGCGGGGCTCCGCGCGCGAGTTGCCGCGCCGGGCGAGGAAGACGATGTCGAGGCCCTGAACGCGGAGGTCGAAGCGCTCGACAACGAGGTCGGCAGCGACGGCGAGGCGTTTTCGACCAAGCTGGTCAACTACATCAACGAGGCGGAGTGGGAACTCGGCGGCGAAATGACCGAGGAGCAGCGCAACGCCTTCGCGATGAAGAGTGCCGAGGACATGTACCTGGCGGAGGAGTACGTGGTCAAGGGCGGCGACTACCGCAGGGCGGTCGAGATCCTCGAGCGGGCCCTCGGCGTCGACCCCGACAACGCCGATCTCCAGGCGCGGCTGGCGGATTACCAGGAAGCGCGCTACATCACCGCCGAACGGTTGGCGCAGGTCAATCGGGGCATGACCGAGGCCGAGGTCGAAGCGCTTCTCGGCAAGGTCTTCCACCGCAATGTTCGAGAGTTCGACGCGGAGAACGTCTTCGCCTGGTTCTACCCGAAGAATCCCGAAGAACACGGTGACGGTGCTGCTGCCGGCGTGTTCTTCCGCGAGGGCGACAGGAAGGTCTACCGCACCGACGCCAACGCCGTCGAGGGCCGGGAAGAAGAAGAGTAGGCGGCCCGCCGCCCTTGACGGGGCGGGCGGGCTCGTGCAGAATCCGCAACGCTCGCGGGCTGGCGTGCGTCGTCCGCTGCGGGCTATCCGGGCGCGAGCCCGCAAACCACGGGAACGAGATCACTTCATGCCGGTTGTGCAGGTACGCGAAGACGAGAGCTTCGAGAACGCGCTCCGCCGCTTCAAGCGGAAGTGCGAGAAGGAAGGCATTCTGACCGAGCTCAAGAAGCGCCAGCACTTCGAGAAGCCGTCGGTCAAGCGGAAGCGCAAGGTCATGCAGGCGCGCAAGAAGATGCTGCGGCGCCTGGCTGAAGAGCGCCGCGCCGGCCTCGCCTAGGGAGTCCGCGCAGCGAGGTCGCTGCGCCGAGCTTGGCGATTCGGTGCCGAGCTGAAAATGAGTTGCTGCAGCGGCGCTACGTCCGAGGCACTCGAGTTTCCGTCGCTGCTGGCCGTGCTGGCGGGTTTCACCTCGACGGACGCCGGCAGTCAGTCGGTGCGGGCGATCGAGCCGGCGAACGACCGCGGCGAGATCGAACGGCGCCGGGTTCGCTATGCGGAGATCGCCCGCGATATCGAACAGAGCGGCGTCCTGGTGCCGTCGCTCGATGGGCTGCTCGATCTCCGCGATCATCTCGACGGGGACGGTCGGGGCCTGGGCGGGCCGGCGCTGCTCGACCTGGCGGCGGCGATCGAGGTCAGCGAAGAGGTTCTGGAACGGCTCGAGAACTTCGAGGCCACGCCCCAGTGTGCCGCCGAGGTCGAGACGCTGCGACTGATGGAGGCCGGCGCGGCGGAAGCCGCCACGCCGGGCCAGCAGGGGGCGGGCTGCGCCGGGCTGGCAAGCCGCCTTCGTCGCATGCTGGACCGGCGTGGCGAGGTGCGGGACGACGCGACGCCGCGCCTGCGGACGCTCGTCCGGGACGCCCGGCGCACCCAGGCCTCGGTCGAGGCTTCGCTTCAGGTCTATGTGCGGGAGCACGCCAACGCCCTGGCGGACGACTCCACTCCCATGCGGGGCGGCCGGCTCTCGGTGCTTCTGCCCTCCGGCAGCCGCGGACGCCTCGCCGGTCTGGTCAGGGGCCGTTCCGCCTCGGGCAGGAGCTTCTACTTCGAACCGTCGGAGGTGGTCGAGGGCAACGACGAACTGGAGCGGATCGCCTCCGACCGGGACATCGAGCGCACCCGCATCCTGGCCGAGCTGGTGGCTCAGGTGCAAGTTCTCGTGCCGGCGATCGTCGCGCGCCTCGACTTCCTGGCTGCCATCGACGCGACGCAGGCGGCGGTGCGCTTCGCGGGCGATGTCGACGCCGTGCTCGCCACGGTCGCCTCGGACGATCCGGCCGGCAGGGCGCCGCTGCTCGAACTCCGGGGCGCTCGCCACCCGCTGCTCGACCCACGGCTCGCCGACCGCAGGGAGTCGGCGCTGGGGGCGGCCGGCAACCGGGGGGTCGTCGTGCCGCTCGACCTGAAGCTCGACGACCACCGTACGCTGGTCCTGACCGGTCCGAACGCCGGCGGCAAGACGGTCGCCCTGAAGACGGTGGGGCTGTTGTGCCTGATGAACCAGGCAGGCCTGCCGGTTCCCGCCGCGCGGGAAAGCCGCCTGCCGATCCTCGACCACATCGTGGCGGTGGTTGGCGACGAGCAGAGCGTCCTCGACGAGCAGTCGACGTTCAGCGCCCGGCTGCTGCGCCTGCGGGAAGTGTGGCGCCGGGCCGGGCCCTCGACCCTGGTCCTGCTCGACGAGGTCGGCGCCGGCACGAATCCGGAGGAAGGCGCCGCACTCGGTATCGCCCTGCTCGAGGGGCTGGTCGAGCGCGGCTCGCTCGGCATTCTGACGACGCATCTCACCCAGCTCGCCGCCGCCGCACTCGAGTCGCAGGCGGCCTCCTGCGCCGCGATGGGTTTCGACCCGGAGAACGGCCTCCCCACCTACCGGTTGGTCGTCGGTCCGCCCGGAGGCAGTCAGGCGCTGGCGCTGGCGCGCCGGCTCGGCCTTCCGCCGGCCTGGCTCGAGCGGGCCGAGCACTTCCTGGGCTCCGAGCACCAGAAGCTGCGCCGCGTGCTGGAGCGCAACGAACGCCTCCGCGAGCGGCTGCTGGAGCGGGAGGCGGAGCTCGCCCGGCTGAGCGCCGAGGCGGAGACGGCCCGCGCCCGCTTCGAGACCCGGCAGGAGTCGTTGCGGGCGGCCAGGCAGCGGCTGGAACAGGCCCTCGGACGTGAAGTCGACGCGCTGCGCCGGGCGAATCGCCGCCGGCTGGATGAGGCGCTGGCGGAGTTGTCGTCGACGCCTCGGGGACCGGGCAAGCGGGCGTTCGCCCGAGCGGCTTCATCCCTGCACGGAGAACTCGACCGGGACCTGTCGGCGGCGGCCGATCGCGCTTCCCTCGCGGCCGGCGACGTCGACGCGCCGCCGGATCGGGAACCGGAGGAGCCGCCGCGGCCGGATGAGCAGCGTCCCCTGACCCTTGGCGCCCGCGTCCGCCACGGCTCGCTGGGCTGGCTGGGTGAACTCGTGGAGCTTCGCGGCGATCAGGCGACCGTGCTGGTCCGCGGCAAGCGGGTCCGAGCGCCGAGCGCCGACCTTGCGGCGGTAGCCGGCGGAGAACCCCCGGCGCCCGGCCGGGTCCGGGTCCAGCGGTCGCAGGCCGACCCGGTGGAGGCGGAACTGCTGCTCATCGGCCAACAGGTCGAACCGGCCCTGGAATCCCTCGACGCCTACCTGGACCGCGCCTTGGCGGCCGGCCGCGAGCGGGTCCGGGTGGTCCACGGCCACGGCAGCGGCCGGCTGCGCCGAGCCGTTCGCGCGCATCTCCGGGACCATCCGGCCGTCGCCGGTTCCGATCCCGCGCCCCCCTCCGCCGGCGGCGACGGCGCGACCGAAGTCGTCCTCCGTTAGCACCGCCACGCGCGCGTCACCTGGGAGCGGACCCTTCTGACCCAAGACGGTTAGCATGAGCGGTCGTGCAGGGGCGCTCCAGGCTCACCGATGAGGCGGTGGACGCGGTGCGCGAGGCGGTCGACATCATCGACCTCGTCAGCGAGCACACGAAGGTGGAGCGCCGGGGCCAGCGCTTCGTGGCGCTCTGCCCCTTCCACAAGGAGAAGACGCCTTCGCTGTCGCTCGACCCCGAGCGCAAGCTCTACTACTGCTTCGGCTGCGGCGCCGGCGGCGACGCCCTGCGGTTCCACATGGAACTCACGGGCGACACCTTTGCCACCACGATCGAGCACCTGGCCCGGCGCTACGGGATTCCCCTGCAGCGGGCTACCGGGCCGGGGGCGGACGGCCGGCCCGACCGCTCCGAACGCATCCAGGCCGCGCTCGACGCCGCCTGGGACTTCTTCCGGGCGAAGCTCAGGACGGAGGCCGTGCCCCAGCAGTACCTCCAGCGGCGCAAGGTGCCGTCGGAGCTGATCACCCGGTTCGGCGTCGGCTACGCACCCGACGACTGGCGGACGATGATCGAGGATCTGGGCCGACGCATCCCGGTCCCCGATCTCGAATCCGCCGGGCTGATCGCCCGCAGCCCGAAGGCGCCCGACCGTCCCTACGACCGGTTCCGCAACCGGCTGATGTTCCCCATCCGGTCCCCCGCCGGCCGCCTGCTGGCGTTCGGCGGACGCACCCTCGGCGACGACCAGGCCAAGTACGTCAACACGAACGAGACGGACCACTTCCGGAAGGGCACCCTGCTCTACGGTCTCGACGCCGCCCGCCGCGGCATCCGGGAACAGGGCCGGGCGCTCCTGGTCGAGGGCTACTTCGACGTGCTGGGCGCCGCGGCGTCCGGCATCGACTGGGCGGTCGCGAGCATGGGGACGGCGCTCACCGGGCACCAGGTGCGGCTGCTGTCCCGCTACACCGACGAGGTGGTTCTCGGTTACGACGGTGACCGCGCCGGCATCGAGGCGGCCCGCAAGGCGGCGGGACTCATGCTCGAGACCGGGCTCAACGTCCGCCGCGCGCTCTTTCCGGCGGGCCAGGATCCGGACTCGCTGCGGCTCGACGAGGGACCCGAGGCGGTACGCGCCACGGTTGCCGAGGCCCGGGATGCGGTGGCGATCGAGATCGACGATCTGCCCAGCCGCGGCGAGCTCGACCCCCGGCTGCGCGCCCGCGAGGCCGCGCGAGTGCGGACGCTGATCGACCGGGTCGGTGACCCGATCGCGAGAAGGGGCTACTTCGAGACGGCCGCCGAGCGCCTCGGGGTCAAGGTCGACGTGCTCCTGCGTGAGTCCGCAGCCGCCGCGGAGAAGCCGGCCGCGCCGGATTCGCCCGAACCCGCTGCGCGATCGCGTCCTCCGGTGACTTCGTCGATCGAGGAGCAGGTGCTGCGTCTGACTGCCGCCGCCCCGGACCTGCGCGGCATCGAATGGCCGGCGCCGGATGCCTTCTTCGATCCCGCCCTGCGCGCCATCTACGAGGCCATGCGCGAGCAGGCTCAAGCGGGGGCGGAGCGGATCGATTCCGGCGCTCTCGTGGACGTCCTGGGACGCCGGCGCGGCACGGACAATGAGACCGATCGACCTGTTGACCGGATCGCCGGGCTTTTGTTACAACGGTCGTCTGCCTTCTCTGAATCGGATGAATCGGAACTTCGACTCAGTCTCGCCGAGTTGGGTCGACGTTTCGCCAGACAGCGGCTCAATCTGCTTGCCCGGGAGATCAATCGCGCACAGCGTGAAGGTGACATGGAGACCCTGCACCGGATGATCGAGGAGAAGCAGCAGCTCAGCCGCCAGCTCTACCGGCAGTCGGGGCGCTGAGGAGATGTCGTGGCCCTGAACACGGCGGCCGTCCGCGCCGAGGAGATCGAGCCGATCGAGCAGCGCCACAGCTCGGTCCGCGGCATCTTCAACCTGGGCCGCGAGAAGGGCTACCTGCTTCAGGACGAGCTCGAGACCCGGTTACCCGAGGAACTGCTCGCCGAGCCGCGGGACATGGACGCGATCCGATCACGTCTGGTGTCGATGGGCACGGGAGTGATCCGGCGGCCGCCGGCATTCGTCAACGTCACCGACTCCGATCCGCTGCCGGCGATCGGCGGCGTCGAACGGGGCGAGCCGGAACCCGCCGTTCTCACGCACCACGACCGGACGACGGATCCGGTGCGGGTCTACCTGCGGGAGATGGGGCGAGTCGATCTGCTCGATCGGGAAGGCGAAGTGGAGATCGCCAAACGGATCGAGCGCGGCGAGTGGATCGTGTTCGAGGCGCTGTGCGACAACCCGGTCGTGCTGCGGGAGCTGTTGCGGATCAACGAGCTGGCGCGTCGCGACCGGCGCCTGATGCGGGAGCTCCTGGCCGATGGCGGCGCCCACCTCGACCAGAGCGCCAGGGACCGGATCGAGAAGAACCTCCGGATCTTCCGGGCGATCGAGACGCTCGACCGGCAGGTGCGCCGTCTGCGCCGGCAGAGCGATCGCTGCCGGCCGGGCAGCGATCGCTTCGCGGAAATCGAACGGGAGGTCGATCGCACGGCGGGCAAGATCACCGAGCAGATCCGCTCGATCGAGTTGACGGCGCAGACGCGCAGCCGCCTGGTCGAGATCCTCAAGCAGCTCTACGCGGAGATTTCGCGCCACGACCGGGACATCCGCCGGGCGCAGATCGCGCTCGACCGGGAGCGCGACACGGAACTCGGCGCCCTGCAGCGGCGCCGGATCGAGAAGTACCGCGCGCGCCTCCGGGCGTCGGAGGAGCGCTATGGCACGACCCTCGCGCAGGTGACCGCGACGCTGAGCAAGGTGCGGCGAGGCGAGGCGATCTGCGAGCAGGCGCGCTCCGAGATGATCCTGGCGAACCTTCGCCTGGTCGTGTCCATCGCGAAGAAGTACACGAACCGCGGACTGCAGCTCCTCGACCTGATTCAGGACGGCAACATCGGGCTCATTCGCGCGGTGGAGAAGTTCGAGTACCGCCGCGGCTACAAGTTCTCGACGTACGCGACCTGGTGGATCCGTCAGGCGATCACGCGGGCGATCGCCGACCAGGCAAGGACCATTCGCATCCCGGTCCACATGATCGACACGATCAACAAGCTCACCCGGACCAGCCGCGCGATGGTCCAGGAACTGGGCCGGGAGCCCACTGTCGCCGAAATCGCCGAGCAGATGGACATGGAGGTGTCGCACGTCCGCGAGATCATGAAGATCGCGCAGGAACCGATCTCGCTCGAGACACCGATCGGCGAAGAGGCGGACTCCTCCCTTGGCGACTTCATCGAGGACGCGAGCGCCGTCTCGCCGCTCGACACGCTGCTCCTGAAGAACCTCAGCGAGCAGACCGCGGCGGTCCTGCAGACGCTCAGCCCGCGGGAGGAGCTCGTGCTCCGGATGCGCTTCGGGGTCGGTGACGGCGCCGAGTCGACGCTGGAGGACGTGGGGCGTTCCTTCAACGTGACGCGCGAGCGGATCCGTCAGATCGAATCGAAGGCGCTCCGCAAGCTGCGTCATCCGAGTCGCTCGGGGCAACTGAGCCCCTACCGCAACCGCCTGTAGCGGCCGCCCCTGCGGGGTTTGACAGCCGGCTTCAAGCCTCCCTAAGATGAACTCCGTGTCGCCCGCCGCTGTTTGCCTTGAGGCGGATTCTTCCTCGGTAGCTCAACGGTAGAGCGTTCGGCTGTTAACCGAAATGTTGGGGGTTCGAATCCCTCCCGAGGAGCCACTGCTTGTGGCCTGGACGGTGAGGCGGGACCGCTTCTCGCTCTCGACCGTGACGAGGTAGTTGAAGATGGTCGAGGTTTCGGAGGAGTTTCTGTCAGCCAATCGGCGCGTCGTTCACCGGCGCCTGAGCGTGGCCAGGCTCTACGAGGAAGCGGTTCGGCGCGGCGAGGCCGCGATCGCCGCCGAGGGTCCGCTCGTCGCGTCGACCGGGGAGCACACGGGGCGGTCGCCGAACGACCGGTTCGTCGTGCGCCGCGCGCCGTCGGCGGATCTGGTGGACTGGGGGCCGGTGAACAAGCCCCTCGCGCCGGAGCACTTCAACCGCCTTCACCGCAAGATGCTGGCCGCGGCCGCGGACCGCGACCTGTTCGTGTTCGACGGTTTCGCCGGCGCGGATCCGGCCTGCCGCCTGAACGTGCGGGTGATCAGCGAGCGCGCCTGGCACAGCCTGTTCGTCCGCAACATGTTCCTGCGCGCGGCGAACGACGCGGAGCTCGAGGACTTCAAGCCGGACTACACCGTCGTCGACATCCCGAGCGTTCTGGCCGACCCGGAGAGCGACGGCACGAACAGCACGACCTTCATCGCTCTCGACCTGGAGCGGCACCTGACCCTGATCGGGGGCAGCGAGTACGCCGGCGAGATGAAGAAGTCGATGTTCAGCGTGATGAACTTCCTGATGCCGCAACGCGGGGTGCTGAGCATGCACTGCAGTGCGAACTACGGGGCCGACCGTTCGGACTGCGCCCTGTTCTTCGGCCTCTCGGGCACCGGCAAGACGACCCTCTCGGCCGATCCGGAGCGCACCCTGATCGGCGACGACGAGCACGGCTGGTCCGACCGCGGCATCTTCAACATCGAGGGCGGCTGCTACGCCAAGGTCATCCGGCTCGATCCGTTGGGCGAACCGGAGATCTACGCCACCACCCGGCGCTTCGGGACCGTGCTCGAGAATGTCGTGTTCGATCCCGAGACGCGGGAACTGGACCTCGACGACGACTCCCGCACCGAGAACACCCGGGCCAGCTATCCCCTCAGCCATCTGGAGCACGTCGACGTCGGCGGCAACGCGGGGCACCCGACGTCGGTCATCTTCCTGACCTGCGACGCGTTCGGCGTCCTGCCGCCGATCAGCCGCCTCGACGAGTCGCAGGCGATGTACCACTTCCTCTCGGGCTACACGGCGAAGGTCGCCGGTACCGAGCGCGGCGTGACCGAGCCGTCCGCGACGTTCAGCGCCTGTTTCGGCGCCCCGTTCATGCCGCTTCCGGCGTCGACCTACGCGGACCTGCTGGGCGAGAAGGTGCGGCGCCACGGCGTCGACGTCTGGCTCGTCAACACGGGATGGACCCGGGGGCCCTACGGCCAGGGCAGCCGGATCAAGCTGGCGTACACGCGGAGGATGATCCACGCGGCGCTCGACGGCAGCCTGACCGACACGCCCGTGCGCACCCATCCCGTCTTCGGTCTGGCCTATCCCACGGCCATCGACGGCGTGCCGGGCGACGTGCTCGACCCGCGACAGGGCTGGAGCGATCCCCAGGCGTACGATCAGTACGCGCGCCGGCTGGCCCGGATGTTCACCGACAATTTCGAAGGTCTGGGCTGCAGCGCCTCGGCGGCCGTGCAGGCGGCGGCGCCGCGCGTCGCGGTTTAGGGCCGGCAGGGAGAGTCGGATGATTCCCGTCAAGAGTGCGATCTCTTCCAGCGGCCGCGCCCACGTCGACGGCATGGACGCGTACAGGAAGCTGTACCGGCAGTCGATCGAGGATCCGGACGGCTTCTGGCTCGAACAGACCCGTTCCCTGGACTGGTTCACCGAGCCGCGGTCGGCGGGGCGCTGGGACTTCGAGGCCGTCGACTTCGCCTGGTTCGAGGACGGCGTGCTGAACGCCTGCGCCAACTGCGTCGACCGTCACGCCGCCACGCGGCCCGACAAGACCGCCCTGATCTGGGTCGAGGACGAACCGGGCCGCTACCACCGGATCAGCTACCGGGAGCTCATGCGGAACGTCTGCCGGATCGCCAACGTGCTGACCTCGCTCGGGATCGGCGAGGGCGACCGGGTCTGCATCTACCTGCCCATGATCCCGGAACTGGCCTACACGATGCTCGCCTGCGCCCGGATCGGCGCGGTGCATTCGGTCGTCTTCGCCGGCTTCTCCGCCGAGAGCCTGCGCGAGCGCATCGTCGACGCCGGTTGCCGGCTGCTGGTGACCGCGAACGAAGGTCTGCGCGGCGGCCGCACGATTCCGCTGAAGGCGACGTGCGACCAGGCGGTCGAGGGACTGGACCTGGTCGAGCACATGCTGGTCGCGCGGCGCACGGACACCGAGGTCCCGATGGCCCCCGGGCGCGACCTCTGGCTTCACGAGGAGACGGCGAAGCAGCGGGCGACGGCGCCGGTGGCGCGGCTCGACGCCGAGGCGCCGCTCTTCGTGCTCTACACCAGCGGCTCGACCGGCAAACCGAAGGGCGTGCTCCACACCACCGGCGGCTACCTGCTCTACGCCTCGATGACGCACCGGTTGATCTTCGATCACCACGACGACGACATCCACTTCTGCGCCGCCGACATCGGCTGGGTCACGGGACACAGCTACATCGTCTACGGCCCGCTCGCGAACGGCGCGACCAGCGTCATGTTCGAGTCGGTGCCGACCTACCCCGATCCGGGCCGCTACTGGCAGGTCGTGGACGACCTGGGGGTGACCCTCTTCTACACCGCGCCGACCGCGCTGCGGGCGATCGCTCGCGAGGGCGACCAGTGGGTCACGGCGTACGACCGCGGTTCGCTGCGGGTTCTCGGTTCGGTCGGCGAACCGATCAACCCCGAAGTCTGGAACTGGTACCACGACGTCGTCGGGAACGGCCAGTGTCCGGTCGTCGACACGTGGTGGCAGACGGAGACGGGCGGAATCCTGATCACTCCGCTGCCGGGCGCCACGCCGCTGGTCCCGGGCTCCGCGACGCTTCCCTTCTTCGGCGTCGAACCGGTGCTGGTGGACGCCGAAGGCAACGAACTCGAAGGCAACGACCGGAGCGGCAACCTGTGCCTCAAGCGCTCGTGGCCCGGGCAGGCGCGGACGATCTACGGCGACCACCAGCGCTTCGTCGAGACGTACTTCAGCACCTATCGGGGCATGTACTTCACCGGGGATGGCTGCCGCCGGGACGGGAACGGCTACTACTGGATCACCGGCCGCGTGGACGACGTGCTCAACGTGTCGGGGCACCGCCTCGGCACGGCCGAGATCGAGAGCGCCCTGGTGGCGCACGACGCCGTGGCCGAGGCCGCGGTCGTCGGCTGCCCGCACGAGATCAAGGGCGTCGGCATCTACGCCTACGTGCTGATCACGCCGGAGGCGGAGAGCCGGGAGCGGACGGAACTGGTGGCCGAACTGCGCCAGCAGGTGCGCACGGTGATCGGACCGATCGCCACCCCGGACCACATCCACGTCGCCGGCGGCCTGCCGAAGACCCGGTCCGGCAAGATCATGCGCCGCGTGCTGCGCAAGATCGCCGCCGGCGAGTACGAGGATCTCGGTGACGTGACGACCCTGGCCGAACCGGCCGTCGTCGACGGCCTGGTCGAGGACCACCGCGCCGCCACGAGTTGAACCGATGACCCAGGACGACCAGCGAAGAGACATCGGCACGCCGATGCGCCTGCTGCTGGTCGCGGCCTGCGTCGTCGTCCTGGTCGCCGGCCTGCGGGCCGCGTCGTCGATCATGATCCCGTTCCTGGTCGCGGTCTTCATCGCGGCGATCAGCCTGCCCGTCCTGACCTGGCTGCAGCAGCGCCTGCCGATGATCGTCGCCGTTCTCGGCACGATCCTGATGGACCTGCTGGTGCTCGCCCTGGTCGGCTATCTGGTCGGTTCCACCGCGAACCAGGTCGCGGGCGAAATGGGCGAGATCCAGTCCACCCTGACGATGTGGATCGAAGACGGCGGCGAGTGGCTGGAGGAGCGGGGAGTGCCCGTCGCCAGTGGGCTGGCGGGCGACGACTCCCTGCCGCTTGCGTTGTTCTCGCGTTTCGAGCCAGGCTTCCTGGTCGACTTCGTGAACCGGACCCTGCGCGCGACGACGGCCGCTCTGTCTTCGTTCCTCGTCATCTCGCTGATCGTCATCTTCACCCTCTTCGAGGCGGCGACCTTCGGCCCCAAGGTGCGCGCGGCCTTCGGCAGCGCCGGCGCCGAGGCGCGCTTCGCCCGCGCC
This sequence comes from Holophagales bacterium, assembly GCA_009845425.1. Lineage (GTDB taxonomy): Bacteria > Acidobacteriota > Thermoanaerobaculia > Multivoradales > Multivoraceae > Multivorans. The sequence continues at coordinate 81,695 of VXZQ01000009.1, read as the reverse complement.
ATGCACGATATCCAGCACTACATGGGGATCAAGACGGTGATCAGCCTGGCCACGGGCCTGTTGATCGGCATCTGGGTCGGCGTGCTGGGCGTCGAGTTCGCGGTCTTCTGGGGGCTGGTGGCCTTCGTCCTCAACTTCATCCCGAACCTCGGGTCGATCATCGCGGCGGTGCCGACGACGCTCCTGGCCATGGTCCAGATCGGCGTCGGCCGCGCGTTGCTCGTCGCCCTGGGCTATCTGGTCGTCAACATGGTGATCGGTAACTTCATCGAGCCGCCGCTTCTGGGACGGCGGCTCGGCCTTTCGACCCTGGTGGTCGTGCTCTCCCTCGTCTTCTGGGGCTGGGTGTGGGGACCGGTCGGCATGCTGCTGTCGGTGCCGCTGACGATGGTGGTCAAGATCCTGCTCGAGAACACGGAGGAGTTCCGCTGGGTGGCCGTGCTGCTCGGCGACAGCCGGGAGGCGGAACGTCTGGCGCCGGCGTCGGGCGGAGAGACGGAGGGCTGAGACCCGGCCCTACAGCAGCCCGGGGATAAGCGCCCGGCGGTTTGAAGGGTAGTCGGGGAACTTCTCCCGGTACCAGCGGTGCCGCCAGAGCGCCCGCGGAATCAGGTTGGCGGCGGTCCACAGCGCGAACGCCAGGCCCGGCAGCGACCAGCTCATCAGGGCGAAGCCGATCCACTCGACGATCTCGCCGGCCAGGTTGGGGCAGGAGACGGAGTCGAACGCGCCGCCGCGAGGCAGGACAGCGCCGCCCGAGGCCCTGGCCCGCAGCGATGACAGGCGGTAGTCGGAGGAGATGTTGAGAATCGCCCCGAAGACGAAGAGCGCGGCGCCGGCCCGGAAGCGCGGGTCGGAGAACCAGTCCACCGGATAGTCGGCGATCCGGGCCATGAACCAGCCCAGGAGCACGCCGTTGACGAGGTTGAAGGCGAAACCCGAGGCGGCCGTGACGGCGGGGAACGGACGCGCCTGGCGCTGGACGATCCACGGCCACACGAGGGTGCGGTGCACGTAGTGGGCAAGCCAGAGGCCGATCAGGAGGTCGCCGACCCGGTGGCGCTCCCCGGCCGCGAAGTAGACGACGGGGAAGACAACCAGGGCCGAGAGCTCCATGAGGAGCCAACCCCAGCGCGGGTCGACGTTCGGTCCCCAGGCACGGCCGCCTACCCGGCCTGTCCGGTCCTTGCCCACCAGGCCGTAGACCAGAACCGGCACGGTAAGCCCGCACCAGATCATGACGACGGCGCCGAAGACGTCGAAGTAGACGGGAATGGCCGAACTCGTCACGGCGACTCACACGGTAGCGCTCCAAGGCGCAAGCTGCTACTCTCCGAATCGGGACTATTCGGGTCCCCGTTTCGCCGCCATGATCCGACTGACCAAGCAAGCCGACTACGGGATCGTCCTGATGAGCCAACTGGCCCTGACCGGGCAGACTGCGGCGGCTGAGCTGGCGCTGCAGACGCACCTGCCGCCCGCGATGGTGAGCAAGATCCTCAAGATGCTCGCGAGGGCCGGCTTGCTGGTTTCTCACCGCGGCGTCCACGGCGGCTACGAACTCGCGCGTCCGGCGGCGAAGATCAGCGTCGCGCACGTGATCTTCGCGCTCGAGGGCCCGATCGCCCTGACCCAGTGCAGCGAGCACTCTGACGACGAGTGTTCCTACGAGGCGTTCTGCCGCGTGCGGGAGAACTGGCAGCGGATCGACCGGGCCGTTCGCAGGGCTCTCGAAGGGGTCACGATCGAGGACATGGCGCGCTCCGACTTTCTCGCCGGCCGGCCCGCCGCCTCCGCGCTGATTCCGCTGGGGAGTAACTCCTGATGCCGACCGCGACCGACACGATCGGAGCCCTCGCCGAGCGCGACTACGAGTACGGATTCGTCACCGACGTCGAGCAGGACACGGCGCCGCCGGGTCTGAGCGAGGAGATCATCGCCTTCATTTCGGCGAAGAAGAACGAGCCGCAGTGGTTGCTCGACTGGCGGCTCCAGGCCTACCGGGGCTGGCTCAAGATGGTCGAGCCGACGTGGGCGAACGTGCGCTACGAGCCGATCGACTACCAGTCGATCTGCTACTACGCGGCGCCGAAGAGCGACGACGACCGGCCCAAGAGCCTCGACGAGATCGATCCCGAGATCCTGGCTACCTACGAGAAGCTCGGCATCCCGCTCAGGGAGCAGGAGATGCTGGCGGGCGTGGCGGTCGACGCGGTGTTCGACAGCGTCTCCGTCGCCACGACCTTCCGCGAGAAGCTGGCGGAACTCGGCGTCATCTTCTGCTCCTTCTCCGAGGCGGTCCAGGATCACCCGGAACTCGTACGCAAGTACCTGGGCACGGTCGTGCCGCGCCGGGACAACTTCTTCGCCGCCCTGAACTCGGCCGTGTTCTCGGACGGCTCCTTCGTCTACATCCCGAAGGGCGTCCGTTGCCCGATGGAACTCTCGACGTATTTCCGGATCAACGCGATGAACACGGGCCAGTTCGAACGCACCCTGATCATCGCGGAAGAAGGCAGCTACGTCAGCTACCTGGAAGGCTGCACCGCGCCGATGCGCGACGAGAACCAGCTGCACGCGGCCGTGGTCGAGCTGATCGCCCACGAGGATGCCCAGATCAAGTACTCCACGGTGCAGAACTGGTACCCGGGCGACAAGGAAGGCGTGGGCGGCATCTACAACTTCGTGACCAAGCGCGGCCTGTGCGAAGGCCGGCGCAGCAAGATCTCCTGGACCCAGGTCGAGACCGGTTCGGCGGTGACCTGGAAGTACCCGAGCTGCATTCTCAGGGGCGACGATTCGGTGGGCGAGTTCTACTCGGTCGCCGTGTCGAACAACCGCCAGCAGGCCGACACCGGGACCAAGATGATCCACGTCGGCAAGCGCACCTCGAGCACGATCATCTCGAAGGGGATCTCGGCCGGCGAAGGCCAGAACACCTACCGCGGGTCGGTGCGGATCCTCCGTTCGGCCGAGGACGCCCGGAACTTCTCGCAGTGCGACTCGATGCTGATCGGCGACCGCTGCGGGGCCCACACGTTCCCCTACATCGACGTCGCCAATCCGAGCGCCCAGATGGAGCACGAGGCGTCGACGTCGAAGATCGGCGAAGACCAGATCTTCTACTGCAACCAGCGCGGCATCGACACCGAGGATGCCGTTTCCATGATCGTCAACGGGTTCTGCAAGGAAGTGTTCCGCGAACTCCCGATGGAGTTCGCCGTGGAGGCACAGAAGCTGCTCGAGGTCAGCCTCGAGGGCAGCGTCGGCTGACCCTTCGGGGGGCCGGCGTTGGCCAGGACCGCAAGCGGCCGGAAAGACGCCGCACGGAGAGATACAGCAATGCTGAGGGTGAGTGACCTTCACGCGAAGGTCGAAGAACAGGAAATCCTGAAGGGTGTGGATCTCGAGGTGAACGCCGGCGAGGTCCACGCGGTGATGGGGCCTAACGGCTCGGGCAAGAGCACGCTGGCCCAGGTGCTCGCGGGCCGGGAGGACTACGACGTCACGGCCGGCTCGCTGGAACTGGATGGCGACGACCTGCAGGAGATGGCCCCGGAAGAGCGAGCCCATGCCGGCCTCTTCCTCGCCTTCCAGTACCCGGTCGAGATCCCGGGCGTCGGCAACAGCTACTTCCTCAAGGCCGCGCTCAACGCGATCCGGAAGGCCAGGGGCGAGGACGAACTCGACGCCATGGACTTTCTCCAGTTGCTGCGCAAGCGCGCGGAACTGGTCGACGTGGACGAGGCGCTGTTGCGGCGCCCCGTCAACGAGGGCTTCTCGGGCGGCGAGAAGAAGCGGAACGAGATCCTCCAGATGGCGGTGCTCGAACCCCGGCTCGCCGTCCTCGACGAGACGGACTCCGGGCTGGACATCGACGCGCTGAAGACGGTGGCGGCCGGGGTCAACGCGCTAAGGAGCGAGGACCGGGCGTTCGTCGTCATCACCCACTACCAGCGACTGCTGAACTACATCGTGCCCGACCACGTCCATGTGCTCCTGGATGGGCGGATCGTCCGCTCCGGCGGCAGCGAGCTGGCGCTCGAACTCGAGGAGAAGGGCTACACCGGCCTGACCAACGGTTCGTCCGGAGTCTGAGCCAGTGACCGTCGTCAGCGGCCGCTCCACGGCTCCATATCTCGATCTCTACGCTCGCCGCGGCGCCGAGCCGGAGGTTCTGCGTGCGCGGCGCCAGGAGGCGATCGAGCGCTTCGAGGCCGCCGGCTTCCCGACCGGTCGCGACGAGGAGTGGCGGCAGACGAACCTCGGTTCGCTGCTGCGCGCGGCGCCGGCAGCGGCTTCGCGGCGCCCGCTCCAGGGCGGCGAGGCCGCCCGCTTTCTCTACCCGGACTGTCCCCGGATGGTGTTCATGAACGGCCGCTACGCGCCGGAGGTCTCGTCGCCGCCGAGGCAGGTCACCGCGGTGGCTCTGGCGGAACCCGGCGCCGGCGGCGACACGGAACCGGTCCTTGAGCATCTCGGCGCCTACGCCTCCGGCCGCGCCTCGTGCAGCGCCGACGCGGGCGTGCATCCGTTCGCGGCCCTCAACACCGGCCTGTTCGAGGACGGCGCGGCGATCGTGATTCCGGATGGAGCCGTCGTCGAGCAGCCGTTGCAGGTGCTCTGGCTCAACGCTCCCGCGGCGCCCGCCGCGGAGTCCGGCGACGGAACGCCCGCCGTCGAGGTCAGCTTTCCGCGCCTGCTCGTGATCGCCGGCGAGAACAGCCAGGCTTCGGTGATCGAGACCTTCGCCGCTGTCGACCCGAAGGCCGGCGGCTACTTCGTCTGCCCGGTGTCGGAGTTCGTCTGCGGCGCGGGCTCGGTGCTCCACCACACCCGGCTTCAGGCCGACGCGACCGACGCGTTCCACCTCGGCTTTCAGCACGCGCAGCTCGAGCGCTCCGCGTCCTTCGACTCCTCGTCCCTGGCGTTCGGAGGCGGCCTGGTGCGGAACGACACGGTGGGGCTGCTCGACGGCGAGGGCTCCCACTGCACGCTCGACGGCCTCTACGTCATCGACGGTTCCCAGTTCGTGGACAACCACATGCGGGTCGAGCACCGGCAGCCGCACACGACCAGTCACCAGCTCTACAAGGGCGTCCTCGACGGCCGGGCGCGTTCGGTGTTCAACGGCCGCATCTACGTGCATCAGGCGGCGCAGAAGACGGACGCCAAGCAGACGAACCGCAACCTGCTCCTGTCGAAGTCGGCGCTGGCCAACAGCAATCCGCAACTTGAGATCTTCGCCGACGACGTACGCTGCACGCACGGCTCGACGATCGGCCGGCTGGACGAGGAAGCGCTCTTCTACCTGCGCTCTCGCGGCATCGAGCGCGAGCAGGCCCACTCGATGCTGGTCTACGCCTTCGCCCGGGAGCTGGTCGAGAAAGCGTCCCACGAGCCGCTCCGGCAGGACCTGGAGAGCCGGTTGCTCGCGAGCCTCAACGGCGGCGGACCGCGGTAGGCAGATGACGGCTCCGGCGCCCTTGGCAGACGGGGAGCGGCCACCGGCGGCCGGTGCTCTCGATGTCGAGCGGCTGCGCGCCTCGTTTCCGATCCTCGCGCGGGAGGTGCACGGCCACCGGCTGGTCTACCTCGACAACGCCGCCAGCGCGCAGCGGCCGGAGGTCGTGATCGACGCGGTCAACGACTGCTACCGCACCTACTACGCCAACGCCCACCGTGGCGTCCACGCGCTGTCCGAGCAGTCGACCGACGCGTACGAAGCGGCGCGCGGCAAGGTCGCGCGCTTCATCGGCGCTCCGGACAGCCATGAGGTCGTCTTCACGCGCGGCACGACCGAGAGCCTGAACCTGGTTGCCCAGAGCTACGGCCGGCCGCTTCTTGCGCCCGGCGACGAAGTGCTGCTGACCGAGATGGAGCACCACTCGAACATCGTCCCCTGGCAGCTCGTCTGCGAGCAGACCGGCGCCCGGGTGCGCGCCGCGCCGATCACCGACGACGGTGAACTCGATCTGGAGGCGTTCGCCGGCATGCTCAACGAGCGCACCCGGGTGGTCGCTGTGACCCACGTCTCGAACGCGCTCGGCACGGTCAACGACATCCCGGCCGTGGTCGAACTGACCCGTGCCCGCTCGGATGCGGCCGTGGTCGTCGACGGCGCGCAGGCGGTGCCGCACATGACTGTCGACGTCGCCGCGCTCGGCTGCGACTTCTACGCCTTCTCGGGCCACAAGATGTACGGCCCCGGCGGCATCGGCGTGCTCTGGGGCCGGCGCGAGCTGCTCACGGCCATGCCTCCGTACCACGGCGGCGGCGCGATGATCACGCGGGTCACCCTCGAGCGCAGCGAGTACGCGGCGCCGCCGCAGCGGTTCGAAGCGGGAACGCCTGCGATCGCGCCGGCGATCGGCCTGGGTGTCGCGGTCGAGTTCCTGGAGTCGATCGGTCTGGATCGGATCGAGCGGCACGAGCAGGAGTTGCTCTCCCATACTGTGGAAGTACTGAACGATCTCCCCTGGGTTCGCGTGCTGGGGCAGGGCACAGAAGGCGCTTCGCCCCGGGCCGCCGTTGTGTCTCTGGTGATCGACGGGGCCCACCCCCACGATGTGGCAACGATCCTCGACGAGCAGGGGGTGGCGATCCGCGCCGGCCACCATTGCGCGCAGCCGCTGATGCAACGGCTGGGCGTCCCCGCCACGGTGCGGGCCTCGTTCGGGCTGTACAACACCCACGAGGAAGTCGGCCTGCTCGTCTCGAGCCTGCACGAAGTGCGGCGGATCTTCGGCTGATGGGCGTAGGGTAGGCCACCGGCAGCCATGTCCGATCTCCGCGATCTCTACCAGCAGGTCATCCTCGACCACTACCGCGCGCCCCGGAACTTCGGCTCGCTCGAGCCGATGTCGGCCTGCGCCGAGGGCTACAACCCGCTCTGCGGCGACCAGGTCAAGGTCTACCTGCGCACCGACGGCGAAGTTGTCGACGCCGTGACCTTCGAGGGTGTCGGCTGCGCGATCTCGACCGCCTCCGCCTCCCTGATGACGGAGGCTGTCCGTGGTCTCGAACGGCCGCAGGCGGAGGCGCTGATCGCTTCCTTCCTGAAGTTGATGACCGGCGACGGCAACGGGGCGGCCGGCGTCGACCTCGGCAAGCTGGAGGTCCTGAGCGGCGTCAAGGACTACCCGGTGCGGATCAAATGCGCGACGTTGGCGTGGCACGCTCTCCGGGCGGCGCTCGAGGGCGGGGACTCGGAGACGGTGTCCACCGAGTAGGCTGTACCGTCGGACGGGAGGAAACTGACAATGGACGACATCGCCGCGAGCGGAGTCCGGGTGGACACGGCGGCCCTCGAGGCCCGCATCGTTGAGGCGCTCAAGACGGTCTACGACCCGGAGATCCCGGTCGACATCTACGAACTCGGCCTGATCTACGACGTGCGGATCGACCAGGACGCCCACGTCAGGCTGCAGATGACCCTGACTTCGCCGCACTGCCCGGTCGCCGAGTCGCTCCCCGGCGATGTGGAGCGGACGGTTCGCGACGTCGAGGGCGTCGAAGACGCCGAAGTCGAGGTGGTCTGGGATCCGACGTGGAACCCGGCGATGATGAGCGAGGCCGCGAAACTCGAACTGGGGTTCTTCTGATGCAAACACTGGGTGCGCCGGCCTTCTGGCCGGCATCCGGCGGAGATTCTGATGCGTAGCGCTTCCTTTGCGACTGCCTTTTCGACGTTGGTTCTGATTCTCATTGCTTCCATCGCCTTCGCCGAACAGAAGGACCACGGCCTGCGCGGCGCGAAGCACCCCGAGCCCGGCGTTCTCTTCGGCGGCCAGCCGACCGAGGACCAGCTCAAGGCGATGGCCGCCGACGGCCTGTCCTTCGTCCTGGACCTGCGCGCGGAGAGTGAAGACCGCGGCTTCGACGAGCCCGCGGCGCTCCGGACCCTGGACGTTCCCTACCTGAACGTACCGGTGGACGCGGATCGGCTGGCGCTACCCGAGACCTTCGAGCGCTTCATCGAAGCGATGGACAAGGTCGACGGCCCGGTGCTCGTCCACTGCGCCTCGGGCAACCGGGTCGGTGCTTTGTACTACGCCTACCTCGTCGCGGGGAAGGATGTGGACCGGGAAGAGGCGCGCACCCGCGCGAAGGAGAACGGGTTGCGAAGCGCCGCGCTCGAGAAGGCGGTCGACCGCTATCTTGATTCGAGGCCCTGAGGAAGCGAAGTGCCGGTGCGCCGGGCTGACATCCGACCGCCCGCTGACGGGCGCTCGGACTGTGACGCTGGTGGCGCGCGGACGCGCCACCAGGGTTCTGGCCGGCATCCGGAGCGATCTCAGGTCTTTGACGGGCTGTATTCACTTAAGCGATGCTCTGGAACCGGTTGCGACGCGCCCAGGAAGAAGAGATGGCTGAAAGGCGAACACCGCCGGCTCTTCCCGGCCTCGGCGCCTCGCTGCGCAGGAACCTGCCGTTCTTCGCCATCGAACTGGTCGTCGTCTTCGTCGGCGTCTACCTGGCCTTTCTGCTGGGCAATCGCCAGGCGGCCGAGCGCGAACAGGACGTCGCGCTGAAGTACCGCGAGGTCCTGATCTGCGACTTCGAGATACTCGTCTCGTTCCTGCACGACCAACTGGAGGACATGCGGCCGCACAGACAGGTCGTCCAGCAGATCGAGGAGGGCCTGGAACCGGACATTCCGTTGGGCGAGTTCTACTACCTCTACGACGATCGGGTCCTCCAGGCCGCTTTCGACAGCCAGAACTTCGAGTCCCTGGACAGCATTCTGGTGCAGGCCGTCGTGAGGGGCAGAGTCCTGCTCCTGTCGCTGGGACAGTACGTCGACCGCCTGAACGTGTTCATGACCACGATTCTGGCGCCGATGGAGCGGGACGGCGACCGTCGCTACTACGATGACGACGGCAATCTGCTCCCCCACCTGGAGGCGTACCCGCGCCTGGTCGGGGCGATCACGGATGTGAACGTGGGCCTGCAGCGCATCCTGCGCGGGGAAGCCCTGTTCAGCCTGCACATCGAAACGATGGGTATCGATTTGCGAGACCTCATGGGGTTCGATGCCAACGACCCCGGCACCCCCGAAGCACTGAAGGAAGCCGTGGCTCGCGCGGTGGAGCTCGCCCAGTTCGACCTGGAGAACCCGTGCTCCCGTAGCTTTGCCGCCTTGCAGGAGCCCTGAGCAGCGACATGTATGCTTGGCGTCGCTTGACCGGCCCTTCGCCACGCCCTCTTCCGCCGCGCCCACGACCCACAGGAACCACGCGTCGATGAGTCAGGTCGAGGCCGCCGGAACGCCCGATACCGGTGGGCCTCCCCAGCGTCAGCCGCTGGATGTGGCGACGGACACGCTGCGCTTCCTCGCCGTCGACATGGTCGAGCGGGCGAACAGCGGCCATCCCGGCGCGCCGATGGGCCAGGCGGCGATGGCGGCGCTGCTGTGGACGAAGTACCTGCGCTTCGCGCCGAAAGACCCGCTTTGGCCGAACCGGGACCGCTTCGTGCTCTCCTGCGGCCACGCCTCGGCGCTGATCTACGGGCTCCTGCATCTTGCCGGCTACGACCTGAGCCTGGACGAGATCCGGAACTTCCGGCAGTACGGTTCGCTCACTCCGGGCCACCCGGAACATGGTCTGACGCCGGGCGTCGAAGTGACGACCGGCCCGCTCGGCCAGGGCATCTCGGCGGCCGTCGGCATGGCGATCGCCGAGCAACTGCTCGCGGCGCGCTTCAACCGCCCGGGCCACGTGCTGTTCAATCACCGCACCTGGGTGCTGGCCAGCGACGGCGACCTGATGGAAGGCGTCGCCTCCGAGGCCTGCTCGATGGCTGGCCACCTCGGTCTCGGCAAGCTGAACGTGCTCTACGACGCGAACCGGATCACGATCGACGGTCCGACGGACCTGAGCTTCAGCGAGGACGTGCTCGGTCGCTACAAGGCGTACGGCTGGCACACCCTGTCTGTTACGGACGGCAACGACATCGAAGCTCTGGATGCCGCGTTCGAGGCGGCGCTCGCGGAAACCGACCGCCCGAGCCTGATCCAGGTTCGCACCCACATCGGCTACGGCAGCCCGAACAAGCAGGACAGCGCCGCCTCGCACGGAGCGCCACTCGGCGGTGACGAGGTGGTGGCGACCAAGGAAGCCCTGGGCTGGCCGCTCGAGCCCGAGTTCCTGGTGCCCGACGCGGCCCGCGCGGCGTTCGCGCCGGCCGCGGACTTCGGGTCCGAGGCGGCGGCCGAGTGGGCCCGGTTGCTCGAGTCCTACCGCCGCGAGTACCCGGAGGCTGCGGCCGAGCTGGACCGCCGTCTGGCCGTCGGCCTGCCGGACGGCTGGCGCGACGCACTGCCCCGCTTCGACCCGGCGGCCGGCCCGGTCGCCACCCGTTCCGCGTCCGGGGTCACCCTGAACGCGCTGAAGGACCTGGTCCCCGAACTCGCCGGCGGCTCGGCCGATCTGACCGGCTCGAACAACACACTGCTCGAGGGCGAGGGCGACTACGCAGCCGGCGCGCCGACGCGGCACTTCCGTTTCGGCGTGCGCGAGCACGCGATGGCCGCGGCGATGAACGGCCTGGCCCTGTCCGGCCTGTTCCGTCCCTACGGGGGCACCTTCCTCTGCTTCCTCGACTATCTCAAGCCGAGCCTGCGGCTGGCCGCGCTGATGGAGCTCCGGGCGATCTACGTCTTCACCCACGACTCCGTGTTCCTCGGCGAGGACGGGCCGACCCACCAGCCGATCGAGCATCTCGCGCACCTGCGCGCGGTGCCGGGCCTGGTCGTCGTTCGGCCCGCGGACGCGAACGAGACCGCCGCCGCCTGGGCGCTGGCGCTCGACACGCCGGGCCCCTGCGCTCTCGTCCTCACCCGCCAGAAGCTGCCGGTGCTGGAGTCGACGGTAGACGGAGCGCTCGAGGGCGTCGCCCGCGGCGCCTACATCGTGAGCGACAGCGCCGGTGATCCCGACCTGATCCTGATCGCCACAGGCTCCGAGGTCGCTCCCGCTCTCGACGCGGCGTCCGAGCTCACCGCCGAAGGCCACGCCGTCCGCGTCGTCAGCATGCCCTCCTGGGAGGCCTTTGCGGCGCAGTCGGAGGCGTACCGCGACCAGGTGCTGCCGCCGAACGTCCGCCGCCGGCTGGCCGTCGAAGCCGCGGCGACCCTGGGCTGGGAGCGCTGGACCGGCTCGGAAGGCGACGTCCTCGGCCTCGACCGCTTCGGCGCCTCCGCGCCGTACGGGGACCTGGTCGAGAACCTCGGCATCAACGCCGCGGCGATTGCCGAACGCGCCCGTCGCCTGCTCGCCGGCTGATCGTCGCCCACTGTCGGTGCGGCTCTCTGGGTGCGCGGGTCTTCTGACCCGCCGCCGCCGTAGGCGGCCAGATCCACGCGCCGGCCGCTAGGCCGGCTCCTCTTGGCCGCGTTACCATCGAAGCTCGGATGATCCGTGCGTTCACCTCCGTTCTGACCTTGGCCCTCCTGCCGGCGCCGAGCCCGGCGCAGACCGATACCCCGTCACCGCTCGTCGCCGCCCTGGACTCCGACGCCGACGGCGCTCTGACGTCATCCGAACTCCCCTCCCAGGCCAGGCGCGTCCTCCTCTTCGCGCTCGACGCCGACGACGACGGCATCCTCTCAGCCGAGGAACTCGACGCGATCGGGAAGGGCGGCGCCGGCCGCGGCCGGAAGACCCGGCGCGGCCCCGACAATTGGGACTTCGCCGAGGACACCACGAACGGAATCCGGATCGTCCGGAACCTCGAGTACGCCGACGGCCCCGAGTACGCGGGCGGCCGTGGCAAGCTCGACGTCTACATTCCGTCCGGCGACGGTCCGCACCCCGTCATCCTCTTCTTCCACGGCGGCGGGCTCTACAACGGCGACAAGGCGACGCTGACCGAACTGGGGCCGCGGTTCGCTTCGCTCGGTTACCTGGTCGCGGCGCCGAACTACCGGCTGTCGCCCGAGTACGCCTACCCCGCCTACGTCGAAGACGCCGCCCTCGCCTTCCGCTGGGCGTGGGACCACATCCGTGACTACGGCGGCGACCCGGAACGGATCGCTGTCTCGGGCGGCTCCGCCGGAGGCCACATCGCCGCCCTCCTGTCCGTCGACGGCCGCTACCTCGAAGCGCGCGGCCTTGGCCTGCGCCACATCCGCGCATCGCTGCCGATCACGGGCCTGATGAACGCCGAGCGCGCCGGCCGCGAGCGTCACCTCCTGACCTGGCGTGCCGACCCGGAACTCGTCCGGGAAGCCTCGCCGATCCGCTACGTCGAGTCCGGCTTGCCGCCGATGCTGATCACCGTCGCCGACGGCGACACCGAGACGCGCCGTACGCAGAACGTCGAGATGTTCGAGGCGATGGAGGCCGCGGGCGCCGAAGTCGAGTTCGAGTGGCTCGTTGACCGCACCCACAACTCGATCCTCCCGAACATGGCGAAGGAAGGCGATGCGACCGTCGAGCTGCTGCTCGATTTCCTGCGCCGCCACGGCATGGCGTGGTGACCGGGGCTACTGCGGCCGTCAATCAACTCCCTAGCGACCGCTGGCGAGCGGACCGCCGGAGAGTTGTTGCGTCCGCGCCGGCGGAGCTGCGCTAGCACGAAGCTAGGTAGAGTCGCTCCTCAGGGGCTTCGGCTCGATCGCGGTACGGAGGACGTTGATGGTTGAACTGAACGCATGGCTGAGTAAACAGCCTCGATGGCTGCAGGAGGCTGCTCGCCGGTTACACGCGGCTGATGAGCTTTCGGACCGCGACCGTGAGGCGCTGGTTGAACTATGCAAGCGAGAGGCGAAGGGGACACTTGCGCCGACGCTCGAAGAACGGGAGGCTCTTGTCAGCGGGACCACGTCGAGCGCCTCCGCTTCTCTGCAGTTGAGATCGATCGAGAATGTGGTGGGCATCAATGCTCTAGTGTCCGGCAACAAACTGACGTTTGGCTCGAAGCCACTGTCGATCGTGTACGGCAGGAACGGTGCCGGAAAATCCGGTTACATGAGGTTGCTGAAGCATGTGTGCGACGCGGGAGCCCGCAGAGAGCTGCTTCCGCATGTCTTTGAGGCGCGGTCCGAGAGTCAAAGCTGCAAAGTCAGCTTCGACGAGAACGGGGAACGCAGACAGGTCGAATGGTCGCCTGACGATGGACCTATCGCCGAACTGAAGCCAGTCGCGGTCTTCGACCAGGCCTGTGAGCGTGTTTACATCAACCGTGAACACGAAACCGTCTACGAGCCGCCGCAGCTGGCGTTGCTGCGGCGCTTGGTTGAAGTGTGCGACCTTGTTCGTGAAGCCCTGGCCGCTGAACAGCGATCCATCCCCTCCAGACTCCCGAGGATTCCGCCAGCGTACGGTGAGACAGCAACCGGGCAGTGGCTGGGGGAACTGCAGTCATCTACAACCCCCGAGGAGGTGGACCGGCACTGTGCCTGGAAACCGGAGGACGAGAGGCGTTTAGAGCGCCTGAATCTCCGCCTCTCGGGGGTGGATCCGAAGCAGAGAGTCGCGGCACAACGCGGGACGGTACGGGCGCTTCAAGCGTTGAAGTGCCTTCTGGAGGACGCGAGTGAGGGCCTTTCAGAGGCTTCGTATCGACTGCTGGAGGGGGCACGCAAGAAGGCCGCCACGAGTCGACAGGAGGCCGTTGACCGGGCAAGCAGGGTCTCAAAGGGAGCCCCCCTTAAGGGCGTTGGCTCTGAGTACTGGCGGCGGCTCTGGACGGTAGCGCGGGAGTACTCTGAGATGGAGGCGTATCCAGGCGTCGCGTTTCCAGTCGTTGATGCGAATGCTCATTGTCCCCTATGCCAGCAGCGTCTTGATGCCGAAGCAGCCGAACGGTTGACCTCCTTTGATGGGGTCGTCAGAGGGGACCTGGAAGCGGTGGCTTGCGGTGCCGAGGGAGACGTTCAGAGGATCGTCGAGGCGCTCCCGATACTCCCGTCCGCAGAGGAAGTCGAAGAGTGCTTGGACCGGGCCGGAGTCGGTGACGAGAGACTCCGTGAGAGGGTCCTCGAGTACGCGGAAGCCCTCCGACCGAGGTTGAGAGCCTTCCGGGACGCTTCCGCGGAGTTCGCCTCCCTGAAGAGGGACGGAACCGTCATCAGGGCACTGGAGCGTTCCCTGGTCGAGGCAGAGCGCCAACTCCAGGCGTTTGACCGGGACGCACAAGGTGTGGACTTTGAGGAACTGGCACGCGAGAGGGCCGAACTGGCGATGCGGCAATGGCTTGCGCAGCAACAACCGGCGGTCGTTGAGGAAGTCGAGCGCCTTCGTGCCATCGCAAGTTTGGACGATGCCAGGAAACTCACTCGTACGACTGGGTTGTCCCTGCAGGCGGCGAAGCTGTCAGAGAAGCTCGTGACCCAGGCCTTCGGAGACCGTTTCAGGTCCGAGCTTGCGCGCTTCGGCGCCGACTACCTTCGCGTCGAGATGGTCAAGAGTCGGGCTACCAAGGGTCGAGTTCTACACGAGCTCGTTCTGAAGACCGACTCTTTACACAAGACCGCGGCAGTACTGAGCGACGGCGAGAAGCGAATCGTGTCGCTTGCCGCGTGCTTCGCGGACTTCCTGGCCGAGGATCGGAATGTACCCTTTGTATTCGACGACCCCATGTCCTCGCTGGACCAGGAGCATGAAGAGAAAGTTGCTGATCGACTGGTTGAGCTCGCTGCTACTCGACAAGTCATCGTGTTCACGCACCGTCTTCCGTTCATGATGGCGTTGAGCGAGTCGGCATCCGCGAACGGTGTCACGCCGCACGTATGTGCTTTGGAACGAACCTCGTGGGGAGCCGGCGTGCCGAGCGGCTCGCCCTTGGAGGCGCAGCGCCCCGACCGGGCCCTGAATCAACTGATGGACGAGCGGCTAGCGGCCATCAGGAAGGCCGAGGCGGCTAGGAATCTCGAGGACGTGAGGTCACGAACTGCAGAGTTGTGCCGAGACCTCAGGATAACACTTGAGAACATCGTGGAGAAAGTGCTCTTGGGGGACGTCGTGAAGCGGTGTCGAAGGGCTATAAACACGAAAGGAAAGCTGCGTCTTGTGGCGAGAGTGGGGATCGAGGACTGCAATCTCATTGACCAGATGATGACGAAGTACTCGTTTCCTGAGCATTCTCAGCCGGAGGAGGCACCTGTTCTTGCGGTGACAGCCGATGTGCTGGAGCGAGATCTTCAGACACTGATCGAGTGGCTTGGCGAGTTCTCCAGGCGAAA
This sequence comes from Holophagales bacterium, assembly GCA_009845425.1. GTDB lineage: Bacteria > Acidobacteriota > Thermoanaerobaculia > Multivoradales > Multivoraceae > Multivorans. The sequence goes on along the minus strand of VXZQ01000009.1, from coordinate 66,505 downwards.
GGCCTGATCTTGATCAGTGCTTGTGGCGTCCGTCGCTACGCCGGAAGCCTTGCCGCGAACTCCTCGAACGGCAAGACCTCCACGCCGTCGATCTGTTGCGGTCTGTCCCCCAGATAGACGACGATCCGGCGTTTCAGGCGGTCGGTCCGCTGCGCCAGCGAGCGGAAACCGCGAAGCACGGAACGGTCCGCGCGCCGGCTGGCCTTGACCTCGATTCCCCACAGCTCCCTGCCCACCTCCAGCACGAAGTCGACCTCGGCGCCGTGGCGGGTGCGGTAGTGGTAGAGCGCCGCTTCCGGCCAGAGGGTTCCGAGGCGCCGGCGGAGCTCGTAGGCCACCAGGTGCTCGAGCAGCAGGCCGCGCTCGTCGTCGAGCGGACGATCGAGCGGCCGGCGGAGCAGGGCATTCCGCACGCCGAGGTCGAACAGGAAGAGCTTGCCATGGCGCACCAGCGACGATCGGTCCGAGCCGCTCCAGGCCGGGACGCGGAAGGCGACCAGAGTGTCCTCGAGGACATCCAGATATCGCCTCGCGGTCTCGTAGGAGATGCCGGCGTCCTTGCACAGCGAGTTCAGGTTCAGGATGCGGCCCGAAGCGGCCGCCGCCAGGTCAAGCAGGCGGGCGAAACCGCCGACGTCGCGCACCAGGGCCTCGGCCTGGATCTCGGCGCGCAGGTAGGTGTCCACATAGCTCCGGAGATCGAGCGCGCGGGTCGCGTCGTCCGTCTCCGAGTAGATGCCCGGCAGACTGCCGTGGGCCAGCACGCGGTCCAGGTCGAAGTCTGAACCGAGTTCCGTGACAAGCAACGGATGCATGTAGTGAACGTGGATCCGGCCCGGCAGCAGGTTGGCCTGTCCGCGGCGTAGCCTGCGGGCGCTCGATCCGGACAGGAGGAACCGGAAACGTGGCGGCTTCTGGTCGAGCAGCACCTGGACGGCATCGAGCAAAGCCGGGACGCGCTGCACCTCGTCCAGGAACACCGTCTTCGTGTCCTCAGGCGCAGAGGCGAGTTCCCGAGAGAGGCGCTCGGGCCGGGCTACGTAGTCGCGAAATGCTCCCGGGTCGGCCAGGTTCACGACCAGGTCCGGCTCGAGCGTGGCCAGCAGGGTCGACTTGCCAACCTGGCGGGGGCCGAGAACAAGGGCGCTGCGCTGCGATGAGCGCAGAACCGGAGCCAGCAGTCGGTCGTACATGCGGGTAAAATAGCCGCATTTTTCCCCGGATGCAATAGGTTTCTGCCGAGGAAAGTGGCCAGAGGTGCCGGCGCACCGTCTGGCGGCGATCACTCCGGCAGGCTGAAGGCGATGTACTCGCCGCCGGAAGGGCCGCCCGTCCGGCCACCGCCGGCGGCGATCACGACGTACTGCTTGCCGTCCACGCTGTAGACGGCCGGCGTCGCGTAGCCCGCGGCTGACAGCTTCGTCTCCCAGAGAATCTCGCCGTTCCGCGTGTCGTAGGCGCGGAACATCTCGTCCGGCGTCGCTCCGATGAAGATGAGGCCCGACGCGGTCACCACCGGTCCGCCGTAGTTCACCGCGCCGAAGCCGAGGCCGGGGTGCGTGGGGTAGTCGCCGAAGGGGACCTTCCAGGCGATCTCGCCGGTCGCCAGGTCGATCGAGTTGAGCGTCCCCCAGGGTGGCGAGTTGCCGGGCAGGTTCTCGTGGTCGCGGAGATAGACGTAACCGCCGAGGGCATAGGCGAGTTCCCCCCTTGGCTCGTCTTCCTCGGGCTCGGGCGACAGGATGTAGGCCTCGATCGCGCCCAGCTCGATCCGGTTGAGGTGCGCGAAACCCTCCATGCGGCCGCTGCCTTCGCGGATGATCCGGCGCATCTCGCCGCGCGACAGACGGTCGCCGACGCCGAGCAGGGGGCCGCCCATGTCGGTGCCCTCGAGCTTCAGCCCGTGGCAACGGCCGCAGTGAAACGCATAGGTGCCGTAGCGGCTGAAGCCGACCGGCACTTCGGTCAGTTCGAGGATGCCGGCGACGTCGTTCGCGTTGACGATCAGGTGGTTGCTGCCCGGATCGAACGCCGAGCCGCCCCACTCGCCGCCGCCGTCGTACCACGGCATGAAGAGGACGGTACCGACCTTCGGCGGCGCCCAGGGCCGGAGGTCCCAGTTCTTGATCCGCTCCTCGACGAAGGCGCGTGCCTCCGGCGTGCGGTTCGTGATCTCGAAGTCCTGCCGGCTGATCACAACAGCCGACATCGGCTGCGTCGGCGACGTCACCTCGCCCGGCAGGGTGCTCGGAATCGGCGTCTCGATCTCGTGGATCGGGTACATCGACTCGCCGGTCTCCCGGTCGAAGACGTAGAGCTGCCCCGTCTTCGTCGTGATCGCGACCGCGTCGATCGTGCGTCCGTCGCGCTCGAGCCGGACCAGGGTCGGTGGCGACGGGTTGTCCTTGTCCCACAGGTCATGGCGGACGACCTGGAAGTGCCACCTGAGTTCGCCCGTGCGCGCGTCCACGGCGACCAGCGCGTCGGAGAACAGGTTGTCGCCGAGGCGGCTCGCGCCGTAGAAGTCGGGAGTCGCCGACCCGGTCGGTGCGAACAGGATGCCGCGCTCCTCGTCCAGCGCCATCCCGGTCCAGACGTTGGCGCCGCCGGCCCGTTCGAGCGAACCTTCGGCCCAGGTCCCGGAGCCGGTGTCGCCCGGCTTGGGAATCGTGTCGAACTGCCAGACCAGGCTGCCGTCCACCGCGCTGAACGCCCGGATCGAACCCGGGAACGCGTTCGCGTCCTCGTTCGTCGAGAAACCCAGGATCAGCTTGTCTTCGAAGACGACGCCCGGCACGGTAACGAAGATGACGCCGGCGCGGTCGACGTCCGGCGTCAGGTCGACCAGGCCGCCGTCGCCGAAGCCGTCGACCAGGCTGCCGTCGGCGGCGTCGAGCGCGATCAGGTCCTTGCCGTGGGTGTAGAAGAGGCGGCGGTCGGCGCCGTCCTCCCACCACATGAGTCCACGCTGGGCGTTTCCGGGAAGCTCCAGGTCGGAGCGCCAGAGTTCCTCGCCCGTCGCGGCGTTCAGGGCGAACGCGTCGAGCTTCGGCGACAGCGCGTAGAGCACCCCGTCGATGACGAGGGGGCTCGTGTACATCGTGGCGCCGGGGCCCCGCGGTTCTCCCGCGTCGTAGACCCACGCGACCTCGAGTCGGCTCACGTTGTCCCGGTCGATCTCGGTCAGCGGGCTGTAGTGCTGCCGCCCGGAGTCGCCGAGGTAGACGGGCCAGTCTTCGTCGGTGGGTCCGCAGGCCGCGGCCAGCAGTGCCGCCGCCAGTGCCCCGGTCAGGGAAACCAGGGGTCGTCGGGTAGGTCGCATGGCGCGGAATCGTACCCGCTGACCGCCGCTATCCTTGCGGGGAGCAACTCCGACCGTAGAAAGGCTGCGCGGCCATGAAGAGACTGGCACCCGTCCTCCTGACGTTTCTGCCGGCGGCGGTTGCAGGCGCCGAGGATCCACCGAACATCGTCCTCCTGTTCGCCGACGACCTCGGCTACGGCGCCGTCTCGGCCTACGGCGGCGCCAGCATCCCGACCCCGCACATCGACTCGATCGGTGAGCAGGGAGTCCGCTTCGTCTCGGGTTACATGACCGCGCCGGTCTGCAACCCGTCGCGCAACGGACTGATCACGGGCCGCTACCAACAGCGCTGGGGCAAGGAGCTGAACTCGCAGACAGTGCCGCCGATCGGCGCCGCCCGGGGCACGCTCGGCATTCACCACCGCACGATCGCCGACGCGCTGAAGACCGCCGGCTACACCAACGCGGCGATCGGCAAGTGGCAGCTCGGCATGCGGCGGCTCCTGCATCCCCTCGACCGCGGCTTCGACACCTTCTACGGCATGCCGTCCGGCATGAACTACGTCGACCCGAGCTGGCCGGGCGCGCACGCGCTGGAGATGAAGCCGGTGACCCGCGGGAACCCGGACCGCATCGTCGCCATGTTCAAGGGCCGCGAGGAGGACGTGCTGAAGGAGTACCAGACCACGCAACTCGCCCGCGAGGGGATCGAGTTCATCGATCGCAACAGGGACAAGCCCTTCTTCCTCTACCTCGCCTTCTACGCGGTCCACGCCCCGATGCAGGTGATGGACGAGCACTACCAGCGCTTCCCGGACTTCGACGACCCGTACCGGCGCGTCTACGCCGGCATGGTCAGCGCGTTGGACGACGCGGTCGGCATGGTGCTGGCGAAGCTCGAGGAACACGGTCTGACCGACAACACGCTCGTCATCTTCACCTCCGACAATGGGGCCATGTCCACGCAGGACACGGAGCGCATCCACAACAGCCCCCTGATCGGCCACAAGCGGAACCTGTACGAGGGCGGCATCCGCGTTCCCTTCCTGATGCGCTTCCCCGGCCGCATCCCAGCCGGCACCGTCTACGAGCACCCGATCAGCTCGCTCGACCTCTTCGCCACGTCTGCGAGCCTGGCGGGCGTCCCGAACGTGGAGAGCTACGGTCTCGACGGAGTCGACCTCATCCCGTACCTGTCAGGGGAGACGGAGGGCGCGCCGCACGAGTATCTGTTCTGGCGCTCCGGGCCCAACGCGGCCGTTCGTCACGGCTCGTGGAAGCTGCTGATGGCCGGGGATCGTGTGCGGCTCTATGACGTCGACCAGGATCCCTCCGAGTCCGAGGACCTGTCCGCCGGCAACCCGGACGTGGTGGCGAAGCTGAAGGAGGCCTTCGCCCGCTGGAGCGAGGAGATGGAGGACGGCCGCGTCTCGCCTCCGTCGCGGCGCGCGACGACGACCTACAACGGCGACACGATCGAGTGGCACATCTGAGGCAGCTACGGCTCCGCGCCGGCACGCTTGCCGCGCTGCACCTGACCCCAGCGCTCGAGGCGGAGGTGGCTGGCCCGCCCCGTCGCATCGTCCATCTCGAAGATCGCGATCTGCTCCTGGTCCCGTGTGCCGCCGAAGCGGTGCTCGCCGATCGGCACGGTTTCTCGCCCGGCGATCAGCAGGACACCGTCTTTCACGGCGACGGGTAGCGGACTCCGTCCGAAATCGTAGATGCCGGCGTAGCGCTTCAACTCGTCCTCGTCCAGGTCCACGGCGGGATGGTCCGGCTCCGCCACGCCGAGCACGGCCCTCGCGATGCGGGCCTCCAGCGGGCCGGGTTCGGCGCAAGTGCAGTTGGCGAGAACCGTGACGATCAGGTCGTCGTCGGGATACCAGGAGAGCTGGCTCAGGAACCCGTTGATGCCGCCGCCGTGCTCGATCTTGGGGCGGCCTGCCATCTCCCCGACGAACAGGCCGAGGCCGTAACCGATCTCGTCGCCGCCGGGCAGCCTTCGCCGGGTCGTCATCGCCTCGAGACCGTCCGGCCCGACCACGTCGCCGGCGCCGAGCGCCACGATCCAGCGGACCAGGTCGAGGACGCTGGAGCCGAGCGCTCCGGCGGCGAACGGCAGGTGCATGGAGAGCGGTTCGTCGTTCAGGAGGACGCTGTCCTCGACCCGGTAGCCCTCGGCGCGGTTCGCCACGATCGGGTCGTTGTAGAGATAGTGCGACTCGCGCATGCCGAGCGGACGGAAGAAGGTCTCCTCGAGGTACTCGGCGTAGCTCTTGCCGCTCGCCTTCTCGATCAGGAGGCCCGCCAGGTAGTAGCCGGAGTTGTTGTACTGGTAGCGGTCGCCCGGTTCGAACTCGTACGGCACGGTCGAGAACAGCTCGATCATCTGCTCGTGCGTGAGGTCGAGCCGGCCCTGCTCCCAGAACGCCGGCATCTCGGTGTAGCCCTTGATGCCGCTGGTGTGATCGAGCAACTGGCCTGTCGCGATGTGGAACTCGCCGACCGGGTAGTCGGGGAAGTGCTTCGTCATCGGGTCGTCGAGGGCGACCTTCCCCTGCTCGACCAGCTTCATCACGGCCGCCGCCGTGAACTGCTTGGTGACGGAACCGATGCGGTAGACGGTGTGCTCGGTCGCGGGCACCCGGTTCTCGACGTCGGCGAGGCCGTAGCCGCGGGCCAGGATCAGCTCGCCGCGGTGCCGCACGGCGACGGAGATGCCGGGCGTTTGCGTGGCCTCCATCGACTCGGAGGCCAGTTCGTCGATTCGTTCGAGCAGGGCGCCGCGGTCGTCGGCGCCGACCGCCGGAGCGAGCGTGGCCGCCAACGTGGCGAGGAGGATGAACCGGGCCATCGATGGGATTCGCATGGACTCGATCCTATGGCGCGCTACCCTGTGGAGATGCCCCTATCGAAGCATCGAACAGCCTCCCCGAAGCTCCCTGACGGCGGCCGGTCCCGGGCCGTGCCGGTCCTGGCGGCAGGTCTGGGCCTCAGCGTCCTGGCCTGCACGGACACGTCGCTGTCGGTCGACGACTACGCCGAAGCGCCCGCGCCCGCGTCGCCGACCGAGGGCTACAACGAGCAGCGCAACGTCTACTTCGGCGACGTCCACGTCCATACCCGCTACTCCTTCGACGCCTACCTCCTCGGCACCGAGGTCACGCCCGACGAGAGCTACCGGTTCGCCAGGGGCGAGGCGATCGAAAGCTCCTTCGGCAACGAGATGAAGCTCCGTGAGCCGCTCGACTTCTTCGCCGTCTCGGACCACGGGTTCTTCCTGGGCATGGTGCCGCAGTGGGCAGACCCGTCGACCCGGGTGGGACAGCTTCCCGGCGCGCAGGCGTTCCACGGCGTCAACGAGGGCGACAACCTGAACCCGTACTCGGTGCAGATGCGCTCGGTTCTGTTCCGCGAGCGCTTCGGCCGCCAGATGCGAACCGACGGCGGCTTCCTGCGGCGGCAGCGGGCCCGGATGGCGAACCACCCGCAGATTCAGTACGCGTCCTTCGACGATCAGGCGCACCGTTCGGCCTGGGAGGACTCGATCCTCGCCGCCGAGCGCCACAACGACCCCGGCAACTTCACCACCTTCATCGCCTACGAGTGGACCTCGTCCACGCCCGCGCCGGAGTCGGCGGCGTATCACCGCAACGTCATCTTCGCGTCGTCCGAGGCGCCGGCGCGGCCCTTCACGCGCATCGATTCGCACGAGCCGGAGCAGCTCTGGAACTGGATGGACCGGCTGCGGGAGCAGGGCGTCGACAGCCTGGCGATCCCGCACAACTCGAACCAGTCCCACGGCCAGGTGTTCCGGCTGAAGTACTCCGACGGCCGGGGGATCGACCGGGCCTTCGCCGAACAGCGGATGCGCAACGAGCCGCTGGTCGAACTGACCCAGGTCAAGGGCACGTCGGAGACCCACCCTCGGCTCTCGCCCGACGACGAATGGGCCGACTTCGAGATCCTGAACACCCGCAAGGGCAAGATCACCGCCTACAGCGATCCGGGCGGCAGCTACGCGCGGGAGGCTCTGGTGAACGGTCTCGCGCTCGAGCAGGAGGGACGCGGCAACCCGTTCAAGATCGGTTTCGTCGGCTCCAGCGACACGCACAACGGCGCGCCCTCCTTCGACGAGTCGAACTACTTCGGCTCGGCGCCGACCTCGGTAAGCCCCGAGAACCGGGGCGCGGTGCCGGTCTCCCGGGAACGGCTGGACTACATCGCCGGCCTGCCGCCCGCCGCGCGAGCCCGCGGCACCGTCGTCGACGACGAACTCGGTCCCTACTTCGGCATGCGGAGCGCGCAGTTCTCGGCCTCCGGGCTGGCCGCCGTGTGGGCGGAGGAGAACACTCGCGACTCCATCTTCCAGGGGATGCGCCGCAAGGAGACCTACGCCACCTCCGGCACCCGCATCCGGCTCCGCTTCTTCGGCGGCTTCGACTACGACGGCCTCGATCCGGCCAGCCCGGACCTGATCGAGCAGGCCTACGCCGGCGGCGTGCCGATGGGCGGCGACCTGGTCGCCGACAGCGACGCGGCGCCCCGCTTCCTGGTCTGGGCCCAGCAGGACAAGCACAGTGCCCCGCTGCAGCGGATCCAGGTCGTCAAGGGCTGGTACGACAGCGGCTACCGCAAGGAGACGCGGGAGCAGGTCTACGACGTGGCCTGCTCGGATGGCGGAACGGTCGATCCGGAAACCCACCGCTGTCCCGACAACGGGGCGACAGTCGATCTCACGAACTGCTCCTTCAGCGAAGACCTGGGCGCCGGCGAAATGGCCGCGGTCTGGGAAGACCCGGCCTTCGACCCGGGCACCGACGCCGTCTACTACGTGCGGGTGCTTGAGAACCCGACCTGCCGCTGGACCACGTGGGACGCGCTGCGGGCGGGCGTCGAGCCGCGCGGCGGCGTCGCGGCGACGATCCAGGAGCGGGCCTGGTCGTCGCCGATCTGGTACTACGCGTCCCGATGAGCGTTCGCTCTGGTGGGCCGTGAGGGGATCGAACCCCCGACCCTTGGATTAAAAGTCCACTGCTCTACCAACTGAGCTAACGGCCCGGCGCAGTATACGACCGCGCTGTCGGTGCGCCGGCCCTCTGGCCGGCATCCGCCGTAGGCGGAATCCGGCTAGCCGCCGACCGCCGCCTGCACTGCCCCGAAACGCTCCCCCAACCACGCCTCGAGAGTTCCATCACCACTGACCACGGTTTCCTCGCGCCTCGGGCCGGACGAGATCAGATCCGCGCTGGCCTCGAGTTCCTGCTCCAGGAAGTCGATGTAGTCGAGGGCGGCCCGCGGCAGGTCGCGCCGGTCGAGCACGCCGCGCGTGTCCTGCTTCCAGCCGGGGAAGCTCCGGTAGACGGGCTCGGCGGCCTCCAGCCGGTCGGTCACCGCCGGCAGGTTGCGCACCACCTCGCCGCCGATGCGGTAGGCGACGCAGACCTGGAGTTCGTCCAGTTCGTCGAGCACGTCGATCTTCGTCAGCGCCAGGCAGCGCGCCCCGTTGACCCGGCTCGCGTGGCGCAGGACGACCAGATCGAGCCAGCCGCAACGCCGCGGCCGCCCGGTCGTCGTGCCGAACTCGTGTCCGCGGTCCCGCAGGTGGCCTCCTACGTCGTCGAACAGCTCGGTCGGCATCGGCCCCTCGCCGACCCGGGTCGTGTACGCCTTGACGACGCCGATCGCGCCGTCGATCGCCGTCGGCGGCACGCCGCTGCCGGTCGCCGCGCCGCCTGTCGTCGAGTTCGAGCTCGTCACGTAGGGGTAGGTCCCGTGGTCGACGTCGAGCAAGGCGCCCTGCGCGCCCTCGAAGAGGACGGTGCGCCCGTTCCGGATCAGACCGTCGAGCTCGACCGACAGGTCGCAGAGGTAGGGAGACAGGCGTTCGGCCCAGCGGGTGAAGTCCTCGGCGGCGGCCTCGGGGTCCAGTTCGGCGCCTTCGGCGGCCGGCCGCTCGAAGTCCGCCACCCGCACGATCTGCCGGTTCATCATCGCCTCGCCGCCGGCGACGAGTTCGGCCAGGCGGATGCCGGTGCGGCCGATCTTGCTCTCGTAGGCCGGGCCGATGCCCTTGGCGGTGGTGCCGATGCGGTCCGCCCCCCGCGCCTCCTCGCGGACGATGTCGAGGGCCACGTGGACCGGCGTCAGGGCGTGCGCCCGGTCGGAAAGCCGCAGCCGGCCGGCCGTTTCGATGCCGCGTTGCTCCAGTTGGGCGACCTCGGCGAGAAAGGCGTCCGGGTTGATCACCATGCCGTTGCCGAGGTAGCAGGCCACCCCCTCGTGCAGGATGCCGGAGGGGATCAGATGCAGGGCGAAGTGCTCATCGCCCTCACCGCTGCCGAATTTCACCGTATGGCCGGCGTTGTTGCCGCCCTGGAAGCGCACCACGGCATCGAAGGCGGGGCAGAGAAGATCGATGATCTTCCCCTTGCCCTCGTCGCCCCACTGCATGCCGACGACGGCTACGTTCGCCATGTCCGGTTCCCTCAGGCAACTCGCGGTTCGGCCCGCATCGCACCGACGCGGGGAGCGCGACCCTAGCAGCGACGGGCCACCGCTGCCGTATCATCCCGGCCCGTGGCCGAACGTGCTGGCGCCGCTTCCTTCGTTCGCGAGTCGCTGGTCGCCTGCGGCCGCGACCTGAGCGCCGGAGTGCTGTTCGGCGCGCTGCTGTTCGGCGGCCCGATCTCGCTGTTGCACCTGGTGCACAACCGGACGGACAGCGCCGTGGCCGGAGTCGCCGCGCTCCCGCTGTTCGCGTTGCTCTACGGGGTCTGGGCGGGCGCCGCCTTTGGCGGTCTGGGGTTGCTGCTGCGGACGCTCGCCCGACTGCGCCGCCGGCCCGCGGGCAATCCGGTCGTCCTCGCCGCCTGCCTCTTCAACCTCGTCTTCCTCGAACTCGTTCTCTTCTACGGCCTGACCTACGGCCAGGTCCCCTGGTTCACGCCCGCCGGCTTCCGGAGCATGGCGCTGTTTCTTGCCGTGGCGGGCGTTCTGGCAGGCGCCGTCATCTGGATCGTCACCTGGGCGCTTGCGGCTCGGGCGGCCCGTCTCGCCGCCTCCGGCCGACTGCCGCGGCTCACGGGCGCGCTCGCGCTCGCCCTGGTCGCGGCCCACGTGGTGCTGCCGATCGCCTTCCGGCTCGCTCCGGAGGAAAGGACGGCGTCCTTCGATCCGACGGCGCTGATCGCCGGCGACGGGCCGCCGGTGGCCCTGCTGGGCTTCGACGGGGTGGACCCCGACATGCTCCAGGACCTGATCGACGACGGCGAGCTGCCGAACCTGGCCGAGTTCGTCCGCGAGGGCACGTCGAGCCGGCTCGGGACGATCAGCGACGCCAACTCCGCGGTGATCTGGGCGTCGATCTACACCGGCGAGACGCCCCGGCGGCACGGCGTCCACGACTTCTACCGGATTCGCTTTCCCGGTTCGGGAGCCGGCCTGTTTCCGGTTCACCGCACGAGCTTCAAGGAGCTGATCGACCTGGTGGCCCGGGTACCCGGGATCTCGCGGCGCTTCGTCAACCGGCTCGACCTGGCGTCGCCGCCGATCTGGGAGATCGCGGATCGCGCCGGGCTGCCGACCGTCGTCGTCGACGGCTACTTCTACTCGTTCCCGGCTCAGCGGATGTTCGACCCGTCGAGTCGGCTTCTCGGCTACGGCCTGAACGACACGCTGGCGGCTGCCGGCGGGGCGGACACGACGCTCGAGTGGTTTGCCCAGCCGCGGGATGTGCCGCAGCAGGTCCTGGACGCGGCCGCCGGCCGGCCGGACCTCGACTGGCAGCACCGGGCCGTGATCGCCCTGCTGGAGCACCGCTCCGCGCAGGGCGAGCCGCCGCCGCGCTTCCTCAACCTCTACACCCATGAACCGGACACCGTCTCGCACCAGCGCTGGCGCTGGGCCGAGCCGGAGTTCTTCCCGTTCGTCTCTCGGGCGGGCATCGAGGAGCACGGGGAAGCGGTGGCCGACGTCTACCGGCGGATCGACGGCCTGGTCGGCGAGTTGCGCCGGGCCCTGGGTCCGGAGACGGTCTTCGTCGTCGCCTCGGACCACGGCCAGTCGCCGACCTTCGTCCACCGGCTGTACACCCAGCACCGGCACGGCCCGGACGGCGTCCTGCTGATGTACGGCCCCGGCATCCGCCGCGGCCACCGGCTGGAGAGCAGTCACGTGCTCGACGTCTTCCCGACCATGCTGGCGCTGCTGGGTTTGCCGCTGCCGGACGATGCGGAGGGCAGGGTGCTGAGCGAGGCGTTCGAGGCGCCGCTCGATGTGGGTTCGTCCGGGCGCGTGGCGACCTACCGCGACGCGTGGCAGCCGGTCGACACGGTGGGCGGCACGGACGTCGAGCGGACGCGGCAGGAGATCGAGCGCCTGAAGGCGATGGGGTACCTCTAGCGGTCGCCGTGGCGGTGGTGTGGGTGTCGGTGCGCCGGCCTTCTGGCCGGCTTGCCGCCGCAGGCGGCCGGAGAAACGTCGCCGGCTTCCAGCCGGCGGCTGCTCTGTTCGGGCTGCGCCGCTACGCGGCTTCGCCCGTGAGCCGGCCAGAAGGCCGGTGCACCGACACTGCCGCCGGCGAAGCCGGCGACCATACTGCGAGGCTTCGCGCAGAATAGACCCATGTCCACCGTCCGGCAGGCCCTGGCCGCCCTCGACCGCGAAGCGGCCGGTCGGTCGATGATGGACCTCGCCGCCGAGCTCTACCCCATCCGCCGCAGCCTCACCGGCGACGGTGTCCGCGCGACGCTCGAACGGATCGCCCGCCGGATCCCGCTGCAGGTCCACGAACTCCCCACCGGCACGCCGGTCCTCGACTGGACCGTGCCGCGGGAGTGGAACCCGCGCGAGGCGTGGATCCGCGATCCCTCGGGCCGCCGCGTGGTCGACTTCGCCGATCACAACCTTCACCTGGTCGGCTACAGCGTCCCCGTCCATCGGCGGCTTCCCCTGAACGAACTCCGGCCGCACCTCCACAGCCTGCCGGAACAGCCGGACCTGATCCCGTACCGCACCTCCTACTACGACGAAACCTGGGGCTTCTGCCTGGCCCACCGACTCCTCGCATCCCTGCGCGAAGGCGAGTACGAGGTGCTCATCGACGCCTCGCTCGAGGACGGCTCGATGACCTGGGGGGAATGCCTGCTGCCCGGGTCGAGCTCCGAAGAGGTCCTCATCTCCAGCCACGTCTGCCACCCGCAGCTCGCCAACGACAACCTCTCGGGAATCGCGGTTGCCGTCCATCTCGCCGAGGCCCTCGCCCGAGTCCCCGAGCGCCGCTACGGCTACCGCTTCCTGTTCGCCCCGGGCGGCATCGGCGCGATCGCCTGGCTGGCCCGGAACCGCGACCGCCTGGACAGCTTTCGCCACGGCCTGATCGCAGCCAACCTGGGTGACGGGGGCGCCTTCCACTACAAGAAGAGCCGCCGCGGCGACCGGGAGATCGACCGCGCCGTGGTCGCCGCCCTGGCCGGCCTCGGCGAGGACCTCGTCACCGAGGACTTCTTCCCCTTCGGCTACGACGAACGCCAGTACTGCTCCCCCGGCTTCGACCTGCCGGTCGGGGTCCTGACCCGCACGCCCTGGGGCCGCTACCCCGAGTACCACACCTCCGCCGACGATCTGTCCTTCATCGGCGCGGGAGCCCTCGCCGGCTCGCTCGCGGCGTACCTGGCGACCGCCGCCGCGCTGGAGGAAGGACCGGGTGCGCCGGCGTCCCGGCCGGCCGCCGCCGAAGGCGGTCGGAAGCGCGCCAGCGGCCGCCGCTATCGCAACCTCGAGCCCTTCGGCGAACCCCAGCTCGGCCGCCGCGGCCTCTACGGCGGCCTCGGCGGCGCCGGCCGCAAGGACTTCGAGATCGCGATGCTCTGGGTGCTCAACCAGAGCGACGGCGAGCACTCGCTGGACGACATCGCGCAGCGCTCCGGCTTGCCGCCGGGCGTCGTCGGCGAGGCCGCCGACGCGCTGCGCGACGCCGGTCTGCTGGAAGAACTGGCCTGAGCTCGCCTCACTCCGGCGCGCCGGGCGCCTCCACCCGGATCGGCAGCCGCAGCGGTACGACGCCGCGTTGCTCGAACCAGGCGACGTGCTCGTAGACGAGGTCGATCTCCAGGGTGTAGTCGCCTGGTTCGTCCGGTGCGCGGACCGGCAGCATCACCGTTTCGAAGCCGCCCGGAGCCAGGTCCGGCAGCAGGCTGCGGCGGCCTTCCGGGCCGACCCGGGGGCCGGGTTCCGCGCCGTCGTCTTCGGGCCCGGCGATGCCCTGTCGCCAGCGGGACGCGAGGTTCACTCCGACGTAGCCCTGGCGCCGCCAGGTGACTTGGGACTCGTTCGTCACGCCGACCGGGAGTTCCACCTCCGCCCCGGCCGGAAGCGTGGCCGGCATCAGGCCGACGGTGCCGATTCGCGCCGCGAAGACCTCCGCGTTCATGTGCTCCTCGCTGCCGAGGAAGCGCAGTTCGGCGCCGAGGTAGAAGGTCTCGTCCGTTTCGCGGTTCCAGGCGTAGGCGGCGCACGGGGCCGGCGGCCGCACCCTGGTCCAGATGGTCGGCGCGCCACGGGTGGTCTCGACGCGCAGGCGATGGACGTAGCTGCGGTGGCCGTCGCGCCTTCGCGTCTTGTGCGGCCTGGACGAAGCGAGAGTCACCCGCTGGCGCCGGCCGGCCTCCGCGAACTCCACGTCGACCGCCGGACCGCCGTCGAGCCTCAGCCGCAGGCGATTCGGCGCCACGGGCGAAGTGACGAAGAGCGTCAGGCTGTCGAACCGGTGCCGGGACTCGATGAACAGCTCGCTCGGTCCGCGGGCGGCAACCCACCAGGAACCGCCCCGTTCCAGCACTCGGTCCGCCCGGCCCAGGATCGTCATGCCGGCGATGCTTCTCCGCTCGTAGCCGGGCACGTTGCGCAGAGAGAACTCGAACGGCAGGTAGCGCAGCGGCGCGTTGCGGGTGTGCGCCTGCAGCGTCGGCGCGGGCACGGTGACCCCGAAGGGCGCAAGCACCATCGCGCCGACGAACAGGCCGGCGGCCAGGAAGCCGGCCGGCAGCGTCCACGGGGGGATCCGGCCCGGCACGAGGAAGAGAAACGCCGGCATCACGCTGACGAAGTAGCGGTTGCCGATGAAGCCGCCGCCGCCCTGCCAGTTCCAGCCGATGAAGAGCAGGAAGTAGCCCGCGATCACGGCCAGAGCCAGGACCAGCAGCCAGCGGTCCCGGTCGCGGCGGCCGCTGAACAGGAACAGGCCGAAGGCGATGACCGCGAACGGGTGGTAGGGCATGAGACCGGCATGGCGGCCGATCAGGAAGTAGCCGACGTTCTCGACGACCTCGCCGAACGACTGGCGCGGAACGCGGAAGAGCCAGGAGAAGGTGTTGCCCGTGGGCGACTCCGGGATGGTCACCGCGGCGGCCGCTTCGCCCGTCGTCGGAGCGGCTCCGGCGGCGATGCGGCGGGCCTCGACGATCTCGGGCGGCCAGCCGCCCGGCTCGCACACGCGCACCGCCGCCCGCACGTCGGAGCCCAGGTAGGGCAGCAACTGGCCGGTCCACCCGAGCGACATCGCCGAGAGCAGCGCCAGCGTGGCCGCGAAGCCGGCGATCCAGAGAGCGGCCGTCCGCCACTGCCGCCGCAGCAGGAAGGCGCCGGCCAGCGGCAGCGCGATGGCGGCGAACATCGGCTTGTTGTAGACCGGCAGCGCCAGCAGGACGCCGGAGAGGACCGTCAGCCACCATGCGCGCCGGCGGTTCTCGAAGCCCCAGTAGAGGGCGCCGAAGACGCCGAACATGTTGAACACCTCCGGCTGGATCCAGAACACGTAGCGCGAGCAGGCCGAGAGCAGGAGCAGGCCGCAGGCGAAGGTGGCGGCGACGGCGGGCGAGGCGCGACGCGCCAGGAACATCGCCGCCAGCCACAGCATGGCGACGAAGAGCGCCATGTTGAGGAACAGCAGCCCGTTCGCGCCCCAGAGCGCGGCGAAAGGCGCTCCGAACAGCGGGTAGGCCAGCGGCTTGCCGTAGTGCACGGTTTGCCAGCCGTCCGAGGTCATCAGGATCAGGTTGCCGGTCGAACTGAACGGGAACTCCTCGAGCAGGCGGTCGCCGTCCGCCGGCTCGTAGCTCAGGTCGAGGTCGCGGGCGAGGCTGAGCGCCATCAGGTAGTAGGCAGGCTCGTCCGCCTTGAGCGTCGCCGGTTGGCCGGGCTTGGCCGTAGTCAGCGGCACCGCCAGCAGGAAACAGCTCAGGGCCGCCAGCGTCACGGTCGCGGTGCGGCTCGCGAACAGTCCTTCGCGGTCCTGGAGCGGGGCCCGGAAACGCGCGGCCAGTGCCCGGACGGCGCTCCTCACGGTCGTACCCCGGCGGACCGTCCGGGTTCGGCGCGCCAGCCGGACCTCGCGGGCCAGAGCGCGCGCAGGAGACCCGACGTGGAGTCGCGGTCGAGCACGGGCGCCGTCGGCGTCGCCGTCTCGAAGCGCAGCGTCGACGCCGGTCCGGCCGCGGTCCAGGTCCGGTTCGCGCCTTCGAAGTAGAGCAGCGTGCCGTCGCCGCCGGCCCACTCGGGGTAGAGCGAATCGGCGGGACCTGCCCAGTCTTCGCCGCTCCAGCGGCCGTCTTCGAAGCGCGCCGTTCGCACCCGGTAGACGCGGCCGTCGTAGCGGCTCCAGGCGACCGCGGCGCCGTCCCGGGTGACCCGGAGCCGCGGCGTGATGTCGGGCACGCCGTTGTCGGCCGAGACCCGGCCGCCGACCCAGCTTCCGTCCGCTTGCCGCCGCCGCCAGACGAGCTCGTCGTCCTCGCCGTCGAAGGCGCACCAGACGAGCAGCCAGGAACCGTCGGCGAGCACCGCCGCGTCCAGGGCGGTCTGGGAACCGGGGCCATCCGCGACCAGGCGGAAGGGAGGTTCGAAGTAGCCCTCGCCCCAGCGCGCCAGCCAGACTTCCTGGCCGCGGGGACGGCTCGCTTCGAGCCAGGCAAGGCCGTGCAGGGGCTCTGGTCCGCCCGACCCGAGCCACCGGGCCGAGGCGAGCCGGTTCTCCGGTCGCGCCCGGTCCGGCGCCGGCAGAGCGGTCACTTCCCCGCCGCGCCCGGTGTACAGCAGGAAGCGCTGCCCGTCCGCGCCGCGGGCGACGCCCGCGACGGCCCACTCCGCCCTTCCGCCGGGTTGGGGCTCGATCAGAACCAGGTCGTCGTAGCGGGCGGCGTACGCCGCGCCGGCCGCGGGCAACTCGACGGAGCGTTCGGTTCCCAGCCACAGGACGGGCGGTTCGGAGGTCACCTGGAGGTGCGCCCAGGCCGATCCGCGGTAGGCGGTCAGCCCGTCGGCGGCGATCTCCCCAGGAGACGCGCCGGCCAAGGCGAGGATCGTCAGCGTCAGGCGAAGCGACCTCGGCATCAGCCGCAGCTTACCGGCCGGTAAGCTCCGCGCGTGTCGAGGTTTGCCGATCGAACAGCGGTGGTGGCCGGGGCCACCGGCGCGATCGGCGGGGCGGTCGCCCGGGCGCTCGCCGCCGAAGGGGCGTCCCTGGTGCTCCTGGGCCGGGACGAGGCGCGGCTGCGGGAGATGGGCGCGGAACTCGAGGCGGGAAGCGGCGCCGTTCGGACCGTCGCCGGCGACCTCACCGGGCAGGCGGCGGTCGGGGAGGCCGGCGCGGCCGCGGAGTCGTTGGGCGACGGCGTGGACCTGCTCGTCCACGCCGCCGGCGCTTTTCGCGCGGGAGCGGTCGAATCGGCGCCGATCGCGGACCTCGACCTCCAGTTCGCCGTCAATGTCCGCGCTCCATACGTTCTGACCCGGCGACTGTTGCCGGGGCTCCGCGCCCGCCGTGGTCTGGTCGTGTTCGTCAACTCGACCGCGGGCCTCGGAGCGGGCGCCGGCAGCGTCGCCTACGCCGCGAGCAAGCACGCGCTGCGGGCGGTCGCCGACGGTCTGCGCGCCGAAGTGAACGCCGACGGCGTCCGGGTGCTGAGCGTCTACCCCGGGAGGACCCGCGGCCGGATGCAGCGGGAGGTCTGCCGCGGTCTCGGCCAGCGCTACGACGCCGAGCGCTTCCTCGACCCGGCGGACGTGGCGACCGCGATCGTCGACGCCGCCGCGCTGCCGCCGTCGGCCGAGGTCTACGACCTGCGGATCCGGCCGGCCAGCAAGCCGCGGCTGTAGCGGAGAGTCGTGGCCGCTTCGCGGCCCGCTCTTCTGGCCGCCTCTGGCGGCAGCGGGTCAGAAGACCCGCGCACCGACAGGACGGCAGGCTGTGGCGCCCTACTCCTCGGGCGGCGCCGGCTTGCGCGACGTCACGACGTAGCCCAGCGCGCGCAGCCGTTCCATCTCTTCCGGACTGATCTCGGGCTCGCCGCGCTCGGCGAGCCTCGCGGCCAGGTCGGAACCGTTCTCCGCCTGCCAGCGGTCCTGCAACCGGCGCGCGAAGTCGTCTTCCGCGGCGCCCGGCTCGACCGCGCCGCCGGCGCCCCACTCGAAGGCCTGGAGCCCGGGACGGGTTCCGGGCGCCCCCATGAGCGGCGGCGCGTTTTCGAACTCTCGTTCGAGGCGTGCCGTCAGCTCCTCCGGCGGCTCCGGGAGCGGCGACGGAGGCTCGGCGCCGGCTAGCGCCAGCATCGCGTCGAAGTAGCGCTCCTCAGCGGGCGCGAAGCGGCTGGTCCACATGAGCTGGCGGTCGCCCTCGACCAGGGACATCCGG
Organism: Holophagales bacterium; assembly: GCA_009845425.1. Lineage (GTDB taxonomy): Bacteria > Acidobacteriota > Thermoanaerobaculia > Multivoradales > Multivoraceae > Multivorans. The sequence continues at coordinate 48,509 of VXZQ01000009.1, read as the reverse complement.
TTCACGCCGTTGCCCAGGTAGAGCTCGGACAGGGCGCCGTCCGCGCTGGGCTCGAACAGGCTGGGCGGACTGCCGGGCGGCGGCGTGCCGCCGGCGGCTTCGATCAGCGTGGAGAACAGGCGGTGGTTGGCCACCGTCGCGCCGGGGTCGATCGCACGGGGCCAGTCCGCCGGCAGCTTGACGATCAGCGGCACCTCGATCAGCACCCGGTGCAGGTTATTGCCGTGCAGAACCTGGCCGTTCTCGCCGAACTCCTCGCCGTGGTCGGAGGTCACGGCGATCAGGGCTTCGTCGAAGTGCCCGCTGTCGCGCAGCGCGTCCAGCATCCGGCCGACCTGGCTGTCCGCGTGAGCGGCGGTCAGTTGGTACAGCTGCCAGGCCCTTTCCCGCTGATCCGGATCGAGGGGCCTCTCCGGGTCCGCGAACGGGCGCATGTCGAGCGGAGTGATTCGCTCCGGCAGGTCGTCGCGCGGCGCGTCCAGGCGGTCGAGATAGCGGGCGTGCCGGCGGTAGGGCGCGTGTGGCGGCAGCAGGTGCATCCACACGAATTGCTGTCCGCCGTCGAGCGCCGCCAGGACCTCCGTGACCCGTTCCATCCGGCTCACCGGGCCGAAGCGGTCGAAACCGCGGACGTAGCCGAAGGTCTGGGTGAGCCAACTGTTCGAGCGAAAGGCTGCGTTCTCGTAGCCCAGTTCACGGAGGATCTCGGGCAGGGTCGGCACGTCGTCGCGCAGGTGGGCGCGGGCGCTGTGCCAACTGCCGTGACGCCAGGGCTGCTGGCCCGTGAACAGGGACGCCATGGACGGCACCGTCCAGCTCGAGGTCGTGATCGCCTCACCGGCCCAGTTCGCTTCCTCCGCGAGAGCATCCAGGTTCGGTAGCAGGCCGGTGCCGACCAGGTCGGCGCGCAGCGCGTCGATCGTGATCAGCACGATGGGTCCGCGGTGGACCGGCGGCGCCTCGGCGCAGCCCGTCCACACGGCCACGGCGAGGATCGCCGCCGCGAGTCGGTTTCCGGCCGGACGTCGCCTCATGCCGGCAACCTTATGGCGGCGGCGCGGCTACTGGGGCAGCAGTGCGATGTGGAGGTCGGACCAGCGCCAGCCGGGCTGGGCCGGCTCGTTTGGGTGTTCGCCTCGGAAGCCGAAGCCGACAGCGATCCGCTGTCCCTCCGCGAAGGGGATCTGGGAGATGTTCGGCCGGCCCTCGGACCTCATGACCTCGTTGCCGTTCGAGTCGGTCAGAGTCAGCACGATGCGATCGCCGCCGGCGTCGAAGTCGTACATGACGTCGTACGTCTCTCCGGCCCGCATCAGGTAGTGCTTGATCACCCGCTGCTTGTTCACGTGATTGATGCCCCAGTCCGTGCGGTAGAAGACCTGCGCGGGCCCGCCGGGGCCCTTGGCGACTCCGAAACCGAACAGGTCGACGTGTTTCTCGCGAGCCAGCCAGAACAGGTTCTGGTTGCGGGAAGACACGCGGTTCCAGCCGCCGTGGCGGACCTTGAAGCGGAAGACGGCCCGCTGGTAGACGCCCACGGGCGTGTTGAGCCTGGTCTCGAAGCTCGGTCGGGCCGTCGTGGCGCGATGGAAGATGCCTTCCAGGCCGATGCACCTCCAGTTCGAGAGACAGGAGCCGTCGGCCGGAGGATCTTTCGGGGGCTCCGGTTCCGGCGGAACGTCCCCGGGACGGCGCAGCGTCGAGACGCCGCTCTGTGAGGGTTGCAGGATGGTCAGCCGGTCCGCGTCGTCATCGGCGACCAGCCCGGCGACGTAGAAGTTGTCGGCGCAGTTCGTGGAGATCGTGTACTGATCGCCAACCTCGACGCCGACCACCTTGAGCACGTCGGCGACGTAGGTCAGCGACAGCGGCAGGTGGTTGAGAACTCGGGACTCCTCGGCCCAGTTGCCGTCGTGGCCGCGCACCCGGTGTTCGCAGGTGCTGCTGGTGTGCGACAGGTTGAGGATCGCGTAGTCCGAGCGGTCGCGGCTGTCTCTCCGTATCCCGCTCACGAAGCCCCAGGTTCCGCCGGAGACGAGGTTCTTCGAGTCGACGATCGGAACCTGCTCTCGCAGGCCGATCCGCTTGCCGCTCGAGTCCCTGGGCATCGTGTAGGCCTGGAACGTGAGTTGCCCGTGGGCCGTCAGCTCGACCATCGCGGGACCGTCGTGGGCGAGATCGGAGTAGACCATCGTGCGTCCGGCCGGAACGTCGATCCGCATGGACGGGGTCGAGCGGTTGACGCCGTTGGTTCCCGCCGCGATCGGGAGAATCTCGAAGCTCTGGCCCTCGTCGGTCGGGTTGTGGACGCTGAGCAGAACCTCCCGGGCTTCGTCGGTGTCGCCGATCAGAACGTACGACGTGCCCTGTGCCGAAAGAACGGCCGGAATCCCGAGTACCGCTGTCAGCACCAGGCCACAGGTTTGCCTCATCATTCCGTTCTTCTCCTCAAAGGGCGTAGTGGGCCCGAGTACAAGGAAGACTCACAGGATGTGCAAACATGCACAATACCACATAAGCCAGAAGGAAGGAACCCGGCGGACGGTCGGAACCCGGCTCTTTGTAGGATGGCCGCCCATTGGCCGGTAGCTACCTCATCGGGCCCCCTGGCATCGCCCCGCGGGCCCTCCGGCTCGCCGTCGCGATCCTCGTCGGCGGCATCGGATTCTGCGCCGCCGCCACGGCCCAGACGCCCGCTCGCTGCAAGGCATTCGGCGACAGCATCACGGCCGGGGTGGGGGACGATCCGGAGCGGGAGGCGCCAGGCTACCCGCCGCGCCTGGAGGAACTGGTTCCCGGCCTTGTCGTCGACAACCGCGGAGTGGGCGCCGAGCGGACGCCGGAAGGGCTGGCGCGCATCGACGAGGTGCTCGCGGAACCCGGCGACTGCCTGCTGTTGATGGAAGGCACGAACGACATCAGCCGGGGCATCTCGCCGGAGACGACCCTGTTCAACCTGGACCTGATGGCCTCGCGGGCGGCGGAGGCCGGCCGAACGCCCTACCACGCGACGCTGATTCCACGCCTGCCGAATGCCCGTTTCGATCCGAACAACGTGGAGAACCAGGACCTCGTGCAGGCGATCCGGTTGCTGGCCGCGGAGCAGGGCCGTGGCCTGATCGATCCGTTCGAGGTGCTCAGCACCCGGGCGCGGCTCTTCCGGGAGTACTACTACGCGGGCGAGGAGGACCCTGTGGGTCACCCGAACGGACCGGGCTACGACCTGCTGGCGACGGTCTTCGCCGACGCGCTCCTCGGGACGGATACCGTGCCCCCCGTGCCGACCCGACTCTCGCCGGCGCACGGCGCGAATGAAGTGCCGGCCGAAGCCACGGTGGCAGTGAAGATGAGGGACTTCGGCAGCGACATCGTGGAGGGGTCGGCAAGGCTCGTGGTCGGCGGCGCGCCCGCGCCGGCCCCGGTCCTGGACGACGATGGACGAGGTCTGTCCTGGAGCTACAAGCCGCCCGTCCCCTTGAGCGGGGTGGTCACGATGACCCTTCGCGCGTGGGACCTGCACGGGAACGTCTACAACCGGCTGCTCGGCCGCTTCCAGGTCTACGGCGCGGTCATTCCGCCGGGCGACGTGGACCGTGACGGACGGGTCACCGGTGCGGATCTGGTCCGCCTCGGCCTGGCGTTCGGCGCCGGAGCCAGGTCTCGGCGCTACGACGCCGACGCCGATGTCGACGGCAGCGGCCAGGTCGACGGCGAGGACCTGGCCATCCTCGCCGCCAACTTCGGCGCCGGCGTCTGAAAGGCGCGGCGGATGCAGCTCGGCATCCTCGGCCTGCCGAAGGCGGGCAAGACGGCCCTCTTCAATGCGCTGACGGCTTCGCGCCAGGAGACCGCCAGGTTCAAGGCGTCCAGGACGACGAACCTCGGGGTCGCCTACGTCGACGACCCGCGCCTCGAGCGGCTCCACGAGCTCTACAGGCCGCGGCGCTACGTACCGGCGCAGGTGCGGTGCGTCGACGTCCCGGGCATCGACCGCGGCCGGGGCGAGACCCTCGACCTGGCCGAGTTGCGGATGATGGACGCTCTCGTTCACGTCGTGCGCGCGTTCGAAGACCCGGAACTCGTCCATCCGGCCGGTGGCGTCGACCCGGCGCGGGATATCGCCGCGGTCGACCTGGAACTGATCCTCGCGGACTACGAGCTGGTCGAGCGCCGGCTCGAGCGCCTGGTCCAGGCCCGGAAGCGGGGCCTCACCGACCAGGAGAAGCGCGAACACGCACTGCTGTCGGACGGTGTTCTTCCCGCGCTCGAAGCGGAGACGTCGCTGCGGTCGCTGGAGTTCGGCGCCGACGAAGAGAAGCAGATCCGGGGCTACGGACTGCTGTCCCTGAAACCGATGCTGGTCGTGCTGAACGTCGACGAGAAGGCCGCGGGCGACCGGGATGCGGTCGCCGGCCTCGAGCTTCCGCCCGGCGCCGACGTGCTGGCCGTCAGTGCCGCCCTCGAAGAGGAGATCTCGCGCCTCGATGCGGAGGACCGCGGCGACTTTCTGGCCGAAGCGGGCCTGGACGAGCCCAGCGCGGTGCGCGTCGTGAGGGCGGGCTACCGTCTCCTGGGGCTGATCTCCTTCTTCACTGTCGGCGAGGACGAGGTGCGTGCCTGGACCATCCGCCGCGGCGACACGGCGGGAATCGCGGCGGGGGCCGTTCACTCGGACATCGAGCGCGGCTTCATCCGCGCCGAAGTCGTCGACTGGCGGGAACTGATCGACGCCGGCTCGATGGCGGCCTGCCGGGACCGCGGAACGTTGCGTCTGGAGGGCCGGGGATACCCGGTGCGCGACGGCGAGGTCGTTCACTTCCGGTTCAACGTGTGAGCTACGGGCAATGAACCGGCGAGGCCCCTTCCTGCTCGACGAGCGCAGCCTGGATTTCCCGTCTCCGGAGTTCGCGGATCCGAGCGGCTTGCTGGCGGTGGGCGGCGACCTCGAACCCGAGCGCGTGCTGGCCGCGTACCGCGCGGGCATCTTCCCCTGGCCGCTGCTGGGCGTCGGCGGACCCATGCTCTGGTTCTCGCCCGACCCGCGGCTGGTGCTGTATCCGGACCGGTTCCGGGTCTCGCGGAGCCTCCGCAAGGAGCTGCGGCACGGCCGCTTCGAGGTCACGGTCGACGCGCGCTTCCGGGAAGTCATGACCGCCTGCGCCGAAGACCGTCCGGGCAGGCCGGGCACCTGGATCACCCACCCTCTGATCGATGCCTTCGACCGCCTGCACCGCCGGGGCTTCGCTCACTCGGTCGAGTGCTTCGCGGATGGCGAGTTGGCAGGCGGCCTCTACGGGGTTGCCGTCGGCGGCGCGTTCTTCGGCGAGTCGATGTTCGCGCGGCGTTCGAACGCGTCGAAGGTCGCCCTGGTTCACCTTGTCGACCGTCTGCGGAGCTGGGGTTTCGCGTTCATCGACTGCCAGCAGGTCACCGAGCACCTTCTGCGCTTTGGCGCCGAGGAGGTCACGCGGACGCGTTTCCTGAGTGAACTGACCGCTGCCGTCGACTTGCCTGGGCGACCCGGTTCGTGGCGTTAGGAGCTTGCGAGTTGCGCCAACCGGCCCAGGACGGCGTCACCGATCTGCGCGCTCACCTCCGTCTGGAAGACGAGGATCTCGTCCTCCGCGCCGTCGTACGCCTCGGTCCACAGCACGGTGCCGTCCTTCGCGAGCAGGAGGCGCGCCCACACCCGGAGTCTGCCCTCCTCGCGCTGAACGCGGCCGTCGAGCACGAAGTCGGCGTTGACCCCGGGCACCGACGCGCCGACTTCCTCGTCGGGGCCGGCGTCCTGGGCCACGACCGCCAGGTTCTGCGAGCCCTGACGGGCGAGTGACGTGATGAGCTCCTGGGCCAGGGCCTGACGGAAGGGCTCGGCCCCGGTCCAGTTCTCGAGGGCGCCGAAGGGCAGAACCGCCAGGACGTGGCGTGGCGGCTCGTTGGCGGTGCCGGGCCGCGAGTTCAGAGCGTTCCAGACCAGGACCGTGACGACGATGCCGGCGGCCGCGCCCACCGCTGCCAGCGTCGCGGCCGCTACCCGGCGCGAACGCCGGCTGGGCTTCGGGACGATCGGCGCGGCCCGCGCGGCCCGCGCGGTCGCGAGCGGCGGGTCACCGTCCCGGACTTCCATCACGGGCTGCAGGAATCGATAGCCGATCCGCGGAAGCGTCTCGATGTAGCGGGGGGCCTCCGCGCTGTCCCCGAGCGCCACTCGTATGCGTTTGACGCAGGAGTTCATGCTCTGGTCGAACTCGACGTGGATCTCGTCCGGCCAGAGGTGACGCCGGACGGCGTCGCGCGTCACGACGGCGCCGCGGCTGGCGATCAGCAGATGAAGCAGTCTGGCCGGCTGGGGCTGCAGCCGAATCGTCTCTTTGTCGCTGTGCAGCTCGAGCGTCTCGGGGTCCAACTCGAAGTTGCCGAAACGCAGGCGGCGGGACTGACCGCGGGCGGTTGTCCGGCCCTTGCCGCGCCTGGGCGCTGCCTCTTGCGACGTGCCGTTACCGCGCTGCATGGGCTGGTTTCTTGACCGCTACGTGGGGCGGAGGTTCCCTGCTCCGAGTTTTCGATAACTCTAAAGGACACTACGCCCCGAGCATTCCAGACGATGCGTGACGCTTGGCTGACCAGTTTCTGACCGTGGACGTGCGGGTCCGGGCCGAGGGACGGCTCTCGGACGGCGGGAGTCCGGCTGACGGCGGCTGGTTTGTACGGCTGGCCCTGACGGAGCCGGCGCAGCGCCGTAAGTTATTGGCGGAGTTGCACTTACACGCGTTCCGTGCTAGGTTTCCGCCGGGCCAAAAAGGAGGATAGGGACCGCTTCAGGATTTTCACCCGAATCGACCTCAGCCTCTCACCCCCGCGTTTCGCATCTCCTGGACCTCCACAGCTTGGCGGGCATGGATCCTGGAGCGCGAGCGCGCCACCTGCCGGGCGACTTTCCGAAGCCTGGCTTCTGCCGACCTGACGCCTGCGGGGCACTCCGTCGCTCGACTGGTCGGGTCTCACGACGAAGCCCCCGTAGGGCCTGCCGACCGAAGCACTTCAGTTACCGGTTGGCTTTTCGTTGCTGCCGGGCAACTTCCGGCCATCCGCTTCCCTGAAGCCGCCTCCCCAGTTTCGCCTCCGTCCGGCTTTCGCCCTTCGGCGCCGCTCCCGGGAAGACTTTCGGCCACGGGAGCCACTCAGTGACTGGGGCTTTTCGAAATCTGGTTTCCCTTTGGCTTGCGCCTCCGGTTCCCCGAACTCCCAGCGGCCCCTGCCGCCGAGCCCGGCTTCCGAGTCGTGACCCTCCAACCTTCGCCTTCAAGGGGCGCCCACCACGCGAACGTGACTTTCGCCCTTCTCAGGCTCCGATCCGAAGGTCGCGTCTCAGGACCGGTGGATCAGGATGCGATTCTTGGTCACAGTCCCTATCCGCGAAACAACGTACAGGCCGCATGAAGGGTGTGTCAAGACGGCGTTTCTCGCCCGGATCGGGACGAGCCTCGCAGTTCGGCCGTAACTGTTTTCGTTGCCGTCAGTTGCAGCTCTCAGGCTCCGGTTGGGAAGCTCTGGAGCCCGCTGCGGAATTGCTGCGGATTCTCGGAATCCGCGGCGCCGGCGGCCCGGAAGGGGCGGTCGCCGGGCTCGCGTGGATGGTGCCCAGGGGCGGATTCGAACCACCGACACCCTGATTTTCAGTCAGGTGCTCTACCAACTGAGCTACCTGGGCAGAGTCGCGCGTGAGGCGTCGCACGGTAGAGCAGGGTGTTCTACCAAGAGGTACCAGGCCCGTCAACGCAACGACTCCTGCGTGCTACGCTGCGCCGACGCCGATGCTCCCCGTTCGCCGCGCACTGGTTTCGGTCTTCGACAAGACGGGGCTGGAGGATCTCGGGTCGGGTCTGGCGAAGCTGGGTGTCGAGATCATCTCCACCGGCGGCACGGCACGGCAGCTCGCGGAAGGCGGCGTGCCGGTGACCGCGGTGTCCGAGATCACCGGCCACCCGGAGATTCTCCACGGCCGGGTCAAGAGCCTGCATCCACGGATCTTCGGCGGCATCCTCGCCGACCGGCGGCGTTCGGAACACCGCGACGAACTCGAGGAGCACGAGATACCGCCGATCGACCTGGTGGCGGTGAATCTCTACCCGTTCGCGGACGCCGCCGCGGCGCCGGACGCGTCGGTGGACGACACGGTGGAGATGATCGACATCGGCGGACCCAGCATGGTCCGGGCGGCTGCGAAGAACTTCGCCAACGTCGCCGTCGTGGTCGACCCGTCCGATTACGCGGTCGTCCTGGCGGCCCTCGAGAGCGAGGGCGGCCTGTCCGATGAGGTCCGCCGCGGGCTGGCGCTGAAGGCCTTCCGGCACACGCGGAGCTACGACACGGCGATCGCCGACTGGCTGGCCAACGGCGCGGCCCCGGCGCCCGACGCGCTTCCGGGTACGGCGCGGCTCGAACTCGAGCGGGTGCTCCAGCCGCGCTATGGCGAGAACCCGCACCAGGCGGCCGCGGTCTACCGGCAGGTCGGCGGCGGCGGGGTGTTCGGCGGCTTCCGCCAGCTTCAGGGCAAGGAACTCTCGTGGAACAACCTCCTGGACGCCGACGCGGCGCGCAAGCTGTCGGCGCTGTTCGACGGTCCGGACGAAGACCCGACCGTGGTCATCGTCAAGCACAACAACCCCTGCGGCGTCGGTCGCGGCGGCACGCTGGTCGAGGCCTACGAACGGGCGCTGGCCTGCGATCCGGTGTCGGCGTTCGGTTCGATCATCGCCGTCAACCGGCCGGTCGACGGCGCCCTCGCGGAAGCGATGGCGAAGCTCTTCGTCGAGGTCGTGACGGCGCCCGCCTACGAGCCGGCCGCACTCGAGCGGCTGGGCCGCAAGAAGAACCTGCGGCTCCTCGAGTGTCCGGCCTTCTCGCCCGTCCCCGGCCAGTGGGAGCTGCGGGCGATCGAGGGCGGCTTTCTCGGCCAGCAGATCGACGCCGCGCCGGAGGACCCGGCCGGCTGGTCCTGTCCGACCCGGGCCCAGCCGGACGCGGCCCAACTTCGCGCTCTCGACTTCGCGTGGAAGGTCTGCCGGGCGACGAAGTCGAACGCGATCGTCGTCACGAACGAGCACCAGACGGTGGGCATCGGCGCCGGCCAGATGAGCCGGGTCGACTCCTGCCGGATCGCCCTGGACAAGGCGCAACTGGACCTCGCCGGGACGGTGGCGGCCTCCGACGCCTTTTTCCCCTTCCGCGACGGTGTCGACACCCTGGCTGCCGCCGGCGTGACCGCGATCGCCCAGCCGGGCGGCTCGGTGCGCGACGACGAGATCGTCGCCGCCGCCGACGAGCACGGCATCGCGATGGTGCTCACCGGCCGGCGTCACTTCAAGCACTGATGTCAGCCGTCCGCGCGGCGGCGCTGGCGACCGCCGTCGCCTCGGCGTTCGGCTTCGCCGCGGCGCCGGCGCAGGCCGCCGACGACCCGTGGCAGGTGCTCGACGACTTCCGGCGAGGGCTCGAGAGTTCGGGGCCGCTGTCGGCGGGCTTCGTGCAGACCTTCGTCCCCTTCGGCTTCGCGCCCGAGGACGGCGAGACCGAGCGCGGCAGCCTCGCCATCGACTTGCCGGGCTGCCTGCGCTGGGACTACTCCCCGCCGTTCGAGAAGGCGTTCCTGCTCTGCGGGCGCACCGTCCACCACTGGAACCCCGGCGAGCCGGTCGGGCAGCGTTACGACCTCTCGGAACAGCCCGCGCCCGGCCTCGACTTCTTTCTGCTCACGACCAGCGACCTCCGAAACCGCTACGAGGCGGAGCTGGACGCGGCCGAAGGAAACCGGCTGCGTCTCGTTCTGCGGCCGCTCGAACCGAGTGAGGACGTCGTGGAGGTACAGGTCGTCATCGACGCCGGGGACCAGCGCTTGCGGGAACTGACCTACTACGACGCCCAGCGCAACGAGAACCGCTTCCTGGTCGGCGACTACCGGTCCGGCGCGCCGCCCGGCCGCTTCCAGCCGCCCGCGGGCATCCAATGGGAAGAACCGTAGCCGCGTTGGTCACCCTGGCTCTGGCGGGCCTATCCACGCCGGCGGCCGCGCAGGTCGACGAGAGAGCCGTTCTGGAGGCGTTCTACGACGGCACCGGCGGCGACAACTGGACGAACAACACGAACTGGAAGGACGACTCCACGGCTATCGGCGAGTGGTTCGGCGTCGAGGTCGACCGAAGTGGCCGCGTGATTTCGCTCGTTCTGTCGTCCAACGGCCTCACGGGGAACATTCCTCCCTCGTTGGGAGAGCTCCCCAGCCTCCTGCAGCTCTTTCTGTCGTTGAACGACCTGACCGGGAGCATCCCTCCGGAGCTGGGAGCCCTTACCAACCTCCTGAGTCTGGAACTGTCATTCAACGGCCTGACGGGCACCATTCCTGGCTCACTGGGAGAGCTCTCCCACCTCGTGGGGCTGGGCTTGGCGTACAACGACCTGACCGGGAGTGTTCCCGCGGCGCTCGGGGATCTTGCAGACCTGGAGGGCCTTTCCCTGGAGTCCAACCGTCTTGGTGGGAGAATCCCTCGGGAACTGGGAGCGCTCAGCAACCTCCGGCTCCTCAATCTGTCATCCAACGAGCTGACGGGGAGCATTCCCGTCGAGCTGGCAGCGCTCTCGAATCTCCAGCAGCTCTATCTGTCGTCCAACGAGCTGACGGGGAGCATTCCGGTCGAGCTGGGCGGGCTCTCCGATCTCCAGCTCCTCGACCTGTCGTCCAACGGTCTGGATGGGACGATTCCCTCGGAGATAGGAGATCTGTCCAGCCTCACACTCCTTGGTCTGCATTCCAACCGCCTGGCCGGGAACATCCCCCGGCAACTCGGAGATCTGTCCGACCTCTTCATCCTTGCCCTGGATTCCAACCGCCTGAGCGGGAACATCCCTCCGGAGCTCGGCGATCTCGGCGACCTCTCCATCCTCGCGCTGCAGTCCAACCGCCTCACGGGGAGCATTCCCGCGGAACTCGGAGCTCTCGCCAATCTGGAGCGGCTCTACCTCGAGGACAACGATCTCACCGGCGAGGTGCCGGCCGGCTTCAGCCGGCTTGCCAGCCTGACGGACTTCAGAGCGCGGGGGACGAATCGCGTGTGCCTGCCGGCTTCCCTGCTGGGGTGGTATGGGGCCCTGGCCGGTGAGACCGACGCGATCCCCACCTGCGGGGTGGTGGTGCCCCGCCTGACGTTGACGGTCGACCAGGACATCGTCGTCAGAGGTCGGACGGTGACCTTCCGCGCACTGACGGATGCCGACGCCGATCGCTACACCTGGACCGTTGCGGGAGAGGTGGTCGACAACGATTCGGCGACGTTGCGATGGTCCTTCCAGCACCCGGGCTGGAACACGATCACGGCGACTGCCGCCTTCGTCGACGACGGGGGAATGCCGGTCGGCGAAGCGCTCACGGCGAGTCTGGGCGTTGAAGTGCTCTCGGAGGATGACTCTCGAGCCAACGTCTGCGCGTCTGAAGACCCGCTCGAACTCTGCCTGGGCGACGACCGGTTCGCCGTGACCGTCGGCTTCTTCGATCCGAAGCGTCAGGGATGGGCCTCGGCGCGTCCCAGGCCGTTCAGCCGCGACACCGGGTTCTTCACGTTCTTCGACGAGACCAACGTCGAAGTCATGGTGAAGGTACTCGACGCCTGCGGGGTCAACCGCCACCGCTGGGTGTTCGCCGGCGGCGCCACGGACCTCGGCATCCGGCTGACGGTGCTGGACAACGCGACGGAGCGAAGCGCCGGGTACGAAACCGGCGGCGGTCGTCCGTTCAGGGCGATTACGGACCTGAGGGCTTTCGGCTGCTCGGAGGGGATCCGCGAGCCAGGGGCGGTGGATGTCGAGGTCGACGTGGCGGCCGCTGATGGCGACGGGAGGTATCCGGGCCCGCCCGTGGGTGTCCGGTCCGGTGTCGAGGTGATCCCGGTGGGGCGCCCTGAGGCGGGCGCCTGCCGCTTCCCGGACTCTTCGAAGGTCTGTCTGCACGACGGCAGGTTCAGCGCCACAGCCGAGTATCAGGATCCCAGGACAGCGGAATGGAAGCCCGCGGCCGCGAACTCATTGACGCGAGACACGGGCTACTACACGTTTCTCCAGCCGGGCAACGTCGAAATCTTCCTGAAGGTGCTCGACGCATGTGCGACGAATGGGCGCTACTGGGTGTACATGGGTGGCGCGACGGACCTGGCGGTCCGGGTGAAGGTCGAACACCAGCCGGAAGCCGAAGGCGAGGTCCGCGGAAGGGACTACGAGACCGGTCGGGGTCCCTTCGTGGCTGTTCGCGACAACCGCGCTTTCGCCTGCCCGCCGTAGCTGGGTGCCTACCGTCGCGCCCGGACCGCCCGCAGTCCGGGCACGCCGCTGACGATCACCGTGTCGAAGCTGCGCGGGTCCGCATCGCGCCAGGCGGGCCTGCCGGGAGTCAGCACCAGGGGCCGTCGCTCGCAGTCGCCGGCCAGGCAGATGCGCAGCTCCCGGTGGCCTTTGGTCGCGGACGGTCGAAAGTCGAGTTCGAGCACGCCGGCGACCTCCCGGCCGAAGTCGACGCGGTGCGAGGACCGCATCCCGGGCTCGATCTCGAGGCCCGGCGACGCCGTCACGCGAACGATGCGCCAGGCTACGGCGGAGCGCCAGATCTGGTCGGGTTTCCGCAGTTCGCCGCGGCTCACCCTGCCCCAGCGGCCGACCGGCGGCCGACCCCAGACCCGGACCGGTCGGAGCGTCGGGGCCGCGTCCGCGAGCGCGATCTCTCCCTTGACCAGGCGGGGATCCCAGGCTTCGGTGAACCGCCACTCGCCGTCCGTCACCACCGGCATCGAGCCGTCGTCGAGCTCGACGCCGGCGAGGACGCCGCCGTCGCCGTGGGGCGCCCGTGCTTCGATCGTCAGGCGGTTCGAACCCTCGCGCAGCAGGTGGGCGACCTGGAACTCGTCGATGGGTTCGGCCCGGCGGTACGCGCCCCGGGCCATCTGGTGTCCGTTCAGGTGCACCGCGTACTCGCGATCGGCGACGACGAACAGGCGCGCCGCCGCCTCGGGCGCCGCCGGCAGCTCGAAGTCGCGCAGCAACACGTAGGACGCCGGCCCGCCCGGCTCCGCGCCGCCGCCGTCGGCCCAGATCCACTCCGCGGCGCCGGTTGGCGGCGGCGCGCTGACGCAGCCCGGTTGCGCCAATCCCATGGCCAGCAACGCCAGAGCGGAGCCGGCCTGACGGCCGGCGCGCTTCCTGGCCGCCTTCGGCGGCAGCGGGTCAGAAGACCCGCGCACCGACAGGGCCGCGAAGCGGCGAGCCCGAACCCTTGCCGGGCGGCTGTAGAGGACCACGCTCGTTCAAGAACTCTAGGCTACAGCGAGCCTACAGCCGGCTGGTTTGACCCCCGGCGCATCACGCGGGTAGGGTCGTCCGTGTCGAGTGCTGGACTCGTAGCAGACGCGGTCGGCGTCGTCTGTGCCATTCCTGCTCGCTATGACTCGATCCGACTGCCCAGAAAGGCTCTGCTACCGATCTGCGGCCGACCGATGATCGAGCACGTCTACCGGCGAGCGAGCGAGGCCGCGGGCCTCGACGCCGTCGTCGTGCTGACGGACCACGAAGAGATCCGCCGCACGGTGGAAGGCTTCGGCGGTCACTGCGAGATGACGCCGGAGGACTGCAGGAGCGGTACCGACCGCATCGCCTGGGCGGCTCGCCGGTGGCGTGCCGACGCCGTGATCAACGTGCAGGGCGACGAGCCTCTGCTCGATCCCGCGGCGATCAGCGAGCTCGCCTCGCACCTTCGCGCTCATCCCGGAGAGGACATGGCGACGCTGGCCGCCGAGGTCGACGAGGATGCGCTGCGGGATCCGAACCAGGTCAAGGTCGTCTGCGGGGGCGACGGCTATGCCCTGTACTTCAGCCGCGCGGGGATTCCCTTCCGCCGGCAACTGGCGGACGAAGGAGAACCGGCCGCGCCGGTCCGGTTGCACGTGGGCGTCTACGGCTACCGGCGGAGGGTGCTCCTGCGGCTCGCCGCCCTGGAGCAGACCCCGCTCGAGCGCTGTGAAGGCCTGGAGCAGCTTCGCGCCCTGGAGAACGGCATCCGCATCCGCGTGCTGCCGGTCGACGAGGCGCCCCTGGGGGTCGACACGCCGATGGACCTGGCGCTGGCCGAGCGCCGGATGCTCGCCGAAGTGAGTGGCTGACAGAAAAGACGAGGTTCAACGCCATGGCCAAGTACATCTTCATCACCGGCGGCGTCGTGTCATCTCTGGGCAAGGGCGTCGCCGCGTCGTCGGTCGGCGCGATCCTCGAGGCGCGCGGTTTCTCGGTCGAACTGATGAAGCTCGACCCGTACGTCAATGTGGATCCGGGCACGATGTCGCCCTACCAGCACGGCGAGGTCTTCGTGACCGACGACGGCGCCGAGGCGGATCTCGACCTCGGGCACTACGAGCGCTTCACGACCTGCAGCACGAGCAAGAAGCACAACTACACGACCGGCAAGATCTACGAAGCCGTGATCAACAAGGAGCGGCGCGGGGACTACCTGGGCAACACGGTCCAGGTGATTCCCCACGTGACGGACGAGATCAAGGCAGGGATGCGGAGGGTGGCCGGCGACGCCGACGTCGTCCTGGTCGAGATCGGCGGCACGGTGGGCGACATCGAGTCCCTGCCCTTCCTGGAGGCCATCCGCCAGTTCCGCCAGGAACTCGGACGCAACAACGCGGTCAACCTCCATCTCACCCTGGTTCCCTACATCGCCGCTTCCGACGAGCAGAAGACGAAGCCCACCCAGCACTCGGTGCGGGAACTGCGGGCGATCGGCATCTCGCCGGACATCCTGCTCTGCCGGGTGGACCGCGACCTGCCGGCGGAGACGAAGGCGAAGATCGCCCTGTTCTGCAACGTCGACGCGCGCAACGTGGTCGCCGCCCGTGACGTCGACACGATCTACGAAGTGCCCCTGATGTTCTGTCGCGAGGGCCTGGACGAGTCGCTCCTCGACCTCCTGAACCTGCCGGGTTCGCCGCGCAACCTGGCCGGCTGGGAACGGATGGTCGACCGCATCCGCAACCCGCGCGGCCGGGTGCGGATCGGCATCGTCGGCAAGTACGTCGAACTGCCCGACGCCTACAAGAGCCTGAACGAGGCCCTGATGCACGGCGGCATCGCCAACGACGTCGAGGTCCAGTTGGTCTACATCAACGCGGAGGACCTCGAGGCCGAGTCCTGGCCGCAGGAACTGTTCGAGGTCGACGGCCTGCTGGTTCCGATCGGCTTCGGCCCCCGCGGCGTGGAGGGCAAGATCCGGGCGATCCGCTACGCCCGCGAGAAGCAGGTGCCGATGTTCGGCATCTGCCTGGGGATGCAGTGCATGGTGATCGAGATGTCCCGCAACGCCTGCGGCCTGACGGGCGCCCACTCGACGGAGTTCGACGAAGCGGCCGCCGATCCGGTGATCTACAAGCTGCGCGATCTTCTCGGAGTCGAGGAGATGGGCGGCACGATGCGGCTCGGCGCCTATCCCTGCCTGGTCGAGGAGGGCACCCTGGCGGCCGAGGTCTTTGCCGGGACGGCCGAGGAGGCGGAGGGCCGGATGCTGATCCAGGAACGCCACCGCCACCGCTACGAGGTCAACCAGAAGTACCTGGGCGCGCTCCAGGAAGCCGGCGTGGTCGTTTCCGGCCGGAGCCCGGACGGCAAGTTCGTCGAGATCGTCGAGCTGCCGGACCATCCCTGGTTCCTCGGCTGCCAGTTCCACCCCGAGTACCGTTCGCGGCCGACCGACCCGCACCCGCTCTTCGTGTCCTACATTCGCGCCGCGGTGGAACAGAGGGAGCGGAGCGCGGCCGCCTCGGCGAGCGCCGGCGACGAGTTGCCTGCCGACAGCGCCGAGGCGAACTGAGGACGTCTTGGCAGACGGCTTCGAGCTCGCGCCGGGGGTAGCTCTCGGCGGCGGCGCGCTGCCGGTGATCGCCGGTCCCTGCGTGATCGAGGGCCGCGACTGGCTGGTCGGCTTCGGCCAGGAACTCCAGGCGATGAGCCATCGTCTGGGTCTGCCGCTGATCTTCAAGTCCTCCTTCGACAAGGCGAACCGCAGCTCGGGCGACAGCTTCCGCGGTCCCGGACTCAGCGAGGGGCTCAAGGCTCTCGAGGAAGTCAAGGCGGTCACCGGCCTCTCCGTGCTGACCGACGTCCACGAGCCGGGGCACTGCGGCGCCGCCGCCGAAGTGTGCGACGTGCTCCAGATCCCGGCCTTCCTCTGCCGGCAGACCGACCTGGTGGTCGAGGCCGCCGCGACCGGCAGAGCGCTCCTGATCAAGAAGGGCCAGTTCATGGCGCCCGCCGACATGGCGAGAACGGTCGACAAGGCGCGGGCGACCGGCAATGCGCGGGTCGCCGTCACCGAGCGCGGCAGCTCGTTCGGCTACCACAACCTGGTCGTCGACATGCGGAGCTTCCGGATCCTGGCCGAGCACGGGATCGCCGTCCTCTATGACGTGACCCACTCGCTGCAGCTTCCCGGGGCGCGGGAGAAGGAGAGCGGCGGCGACCGCCGCTTCGCCGAACCCCTGACCCGGGCCGCCATCGCCGCCGGCGCTGCCGGCCTCTACCTGGAGGTGCACCCCGATCCGGAAAGCGCGCGCTGCGACCGGGAGACGCAGTTGCCGCTCCAGCGGGCCGAGAACCTGCTCCTGTCCGCGCTCGAGATCCACCGTTCGCGAAACGCCGAGGGGCCCTGGGTGTGAGCGAGTCGAAGGTGGCCGAACGGATCGCGGCGGCGGCTGCCTCCGGCGACCGCAGCCTGGAGATCGCCCGCAAGGTGCTGGAGATCGAGGCGGCGGCGATTCAGGGTCTCATCGATCAGCTCGGCGGCGACTTCGCCGAGGCGGTGCGGCGGATGCGCGACTGCCACGGGCGCGTGGTCTGCACCGGCATGGGCAAGAGCGGCCACGTGATGAAGAAAGTGGCGGCGACCCTGTCCTCGACCGGCACCCCCGCCCTCTTCATCCATCCCGCAGAGGCGATCCACGGCGACCTCGGCATGATCGTGCCGGGCGACGTCGTCCTGGCCGCGTCGTCGTCGGGCGGCACGGAAGAGCTGCTCAAGATGATCGACGTGCTGCATCGCCGCGGCGTTCCCCTGATCGCGATCACCGGCGCCGCCCGGAGCACGATCGCCGAGCGGGCCGATCTGCACCTCTCCGCCGCGATCGACCAGGAGGCCTGCCCCCTGAACCTGGCCCCGACCGCCTCGACCACCGCCACCCTGGCCCTGGGCGACGCGCTCGCAATGGCGCTGCTCGAGGCCCGCGGCTTCACGCTGGAGGACTTCGCGACGCTCCATCCGGGCGGCGCGCTCGGCCGCCGACTGATGACCGTGGAGCAGGTCATGCACCGCGGCGACGCCGTGCCCCGGGTGGGGCTCGACGCGTCTCTGCGCGAGGCGCTGTTCGAGATGACCCAGAAGTCGTTCGGCATCACGGCGGTCGTCGACGACGGCGGCGTCCTTTGCGGCGTGATCTCCGACGGCGACCTCCGGCGGTTGCTGAACACGGATCCGGCGGCGAGCGCGGGCGGCGGCGCCTTCCTCGACCGCTCGGTGCGCCACTACATGACGCCCGATCCGAAGACGATCCCCGCGGAGGCGCTGGTCACGGTCGCCCAGGAGGCGATGGAGCGGCACCGCATCACGTCCCTGTTCACCTCTCACGCCGGCGGCCGTCTCGAGGGCCTGGTGCATATTCATGACCTCTGGGGCCTGCGCCGCAAGTAGCTCCCGCGGAGTCCTTCCATGCTCACCTCCGTTGTCCTGCGTCTGCGCTTCCTGCTATTCGACGTCGACGGCGTTCTCACCGACGGCCGGCTCTACTACGTCGGCGACGAGGTGGCGGTGGCCTTCGACACTCGCGACGGCCTGGCCGTGCGACGCGCCCGCGAGGCCGGCCTCGGAATCGGTCTTCTGAGCGCCAGGAGGGATTCCCCCGCCGTCGAGCGCCGCGCCGCCCACCTCGGCTTCGACGAGGTCCTGCTGGGCTGCCGCGACAAGGCCGCGGCCTTCGCCGACCTGCTGGAGCGCCGCGGACTCGAAGCGTCCGAGGTCGCCTACGTCGGCGACGACCTGGTCGACCTGCCGGTGCTCCGCGCCGCGGGCCTGTCCGCTGCCCCGGCCGACGCCGTGCAGGAAGTTCGCGACAACGTCGACCTCGTGCTCGATGCCCGCGGCGGCCGCGGCGCCGCCCGCGAGCTGGTCGACCGCATCATCGAAGCCCTCGGCCCCGTCTCCTGACCTCTGGGTGTCGGTGCGCCGGCCTTCTGGCCGGCATCAAGCGCAGCCGCGAAGCGGCATGCGCGAGTCGGTCTTCGTCCTCCTTCTCGATCCGCCTGCGGCGCGGGTTGGCGTATCATGCCGGGCCATGTTCGGCCCGATCGGCATGCAGGAGATGTTGTTGATCATGGCGGCGGCTCTCCTCATCTTCGGTCCCAGGAAGCTGCCCGAGCTCGGCCGCACGCTCGGCCGCGGCATGGCGGAGTTCCGGCGCGCCACGAGCGACCTGAAGCGGTCGATCGACGTCGAACTCGACGAGGAGAAGCGGCCGGCGCCGGCGCGCCGGATCGAAACTCCCAAGAGAAGCGCGAGCGTGTCGGACCCGGCCAGTTCGAAGAAACCGCGCGACAGTTCGAAGAAACCGCGCGAATCGGGCGCCGGGGCCCCGAGTGACCCCGCAGTCTGAGGACGACGCTCCGGTCAAGCCGCCCGAAGCGGCGGAACCGGAGCGGTTGCCCGAGACGAGGCTGGGCAAGCGGAGGTCCGAGGAGGCGGAGGAAGAAGAACTCCCGCGGATGACGCTGCTCGAGCACCTCGACGAGCTGCGCCGCCGCATCCTGCGCACGCTGATCGTCGTCGTGGTCGCGTTCTTCGGCTGCTTCGCGTTCGCCGAGGAGATCTACAACCTGCTGGCGAGACCGATCGAGCCCCACGTCGATCAGCTCGTCTTCGACGGCGTCGCGGATCCGTTCATCGTGCAGGTGAAGGTGGCGCTGCTGGCCTCCATCTTCGTCACCTCGCCCTATCTCGTCGCCCAGCTCTGGGGTTTCGTTGCACCGGGGCTCTACCGCCGCGAGAAGCGCTACGCGATTCCCTTCATCTTCTTCGGTTCCCTCTTCTTCATCGGCGGCGGCGCGTTCGGCTACCTCGTCGCCCTGCCCTTTGCGACCGAGTTCCTGGTCAACATGGGCCTCAACGCCAACTGGGATGCCGACATCCGGATCGAGCGCTACTTCAGCTTCGCGGTCAACGTGCTGCTCGGGCTGGCGGTCATGTTCCAGCTCCCCGTCGTGATCTTCATGTTGTCGCAGCTCGGCGTGGTGACGCCGCGGTTCCTGATGCGGCACTTCCGCTGGGCGGTGCTCATCATCATCGTCGTCTCCGCGGTGATCACGCCGACGCCGGACGCGGTGAACATGACGATCGTGGCGGGACCCACTGTGCTGCTCTACCTCGTCGGCGTCGGCGCCTCGGCGCTGGTGCAGCGGCGCCGCAAGCGGATCGAGGAGGAGGGGGATTGACTCGCGCAGGCCGCTTCGCGGCGCGCGCTCGCTGCTACACTCCCGGCTTCTCGTGAAGCAACCCTGGCGCAATCTGGCACTTCTTCTCTTCGCCGCGGCCGTGGTCCTCGGCGGGCTCGCGGGCGGCAATCTGCTGGCGATCCTCGAAGCGGAAGACGTGGCCCACGTCCGCTTCTTCACGGAGTTGATCGAGACGGCCCACGCGAACTACGCGGTCGACGACGTCACCCATCGGGATCTCGTCTACGCCTCGATCGGGGGCATGCTGCGCAACCTCGATCCGCACACGAGCTTCCTGCCGCCCGTGGCCTACGACACGATGCGGGAGCGCCAGCAGAGTTCCTTCTACGGCCTGGGCATCTACGTCGGAACGCGCAACAACCGTCTGACCGTCATCTCGCCGATCGAGGGCACGCCGGGCTACGAGAAGGGCATCCGGGCCGGCGACATCATCCACCTGATCAACGGCGAGCCGACCGAGGAGATGAACCCGAACGAGGCGATCCGGAAGCTCAAGGGGCCGAAGGGAACGGACGTCACGGTGACGCTGCTTCGCCCCGGCCTGGACGAACCGCTGGAGGTCACGGTGACGCGGGCCGAGATCCCGCAGGAGACGGTCCGCCACGCCCACATGCTGACGCCGGAAACCGGCTTCCTCTGGATCACCGACTTCTCCCGTTCGACCGGTGGAGAAGTCGCGCGGGCCCTGGCCGAACTCAGGGAACAGGGCATGAAGCGGTTGATTCTCGACCTCCGGTTCAACGGCGGCGGCCTGCTCGACCAGGCGATCGCGGTCTCCGACCAGTTCGTGCCTCCCGGTACGACGATCGTCCAGACCCGCGGCCGGATCGACAGTTCCCACCAGTCTTACCGTTCCACGGGCCGCCACGAGCCGCTCGGCCTGCCGATCGTCGTGCTCGTGAACGGCAGTTCCGCCTCCGCTTCCGAGATCGTCTCGGGGGCCATCCAGGATCACGATGTGGGCCTGGTCGTCGGGGAGTCGACCTGGGGCAAGGGTCTGGTGCAGACGGTCTACGAGCTGTCCTACGGCGCCGGGCTGGCCCTGACGACGGCCCGCTACTACACGCCGGCGGGGCGGCTGATCCAGCGCGACTACTCCTCGTACTGGGACTACTACACCGGGTACGACGCGAACGGCGACAACGGCGACGAAGACGAGGAAGGGCCTGGGCCGGCGGCGCCGGCGCCGCTACTCGATCCGCCGGACAAGGAGGAACGCCCCGTCTTCTACACCGATCTCGGCCGCAAGGTCTACGGCGGCGGCGGCGTGACCCCCGACTACGTGGTCGAACTGGAAGACGATCCGCCCGTCATTACCCGCCTGCGGATCCAGAGCGGCTTCCACCGCTTTCCCTTCGAGCAGGGAGTGCCCGAGGGGGTCGATTCCACCGACTGGCGGGTGCCCGACGACTACCTCGAGCGCTTCTGGGACTGGATCGTCGAGGAGGACCTCGTCTCCGCCGAAGAGCTGGACGAGGCGCTGGAGGAGCCCGCCGTCGAGCGCCACGCCCGGGTGCGGCTCCGCTACGAGATCTTCAACACCGCCTTCGGCCTGACCGAGGGCTTCAAGGCCGAGCGGCAACTCGACAACCAGCTCGCGCGGGCGCTCGAACTCCTCGACGAAGCGGAAGAGCTACTTGAGCGCCGCATGGAGCAGGACCGCCGGACCCGCGGCGGCAACCGCAGCTCCGGCCTGGTTGCCAACTAACGGCGCCGGTGCGCCGGCCTTCTGGCCGGCATCAAGCGCGAGCCGCAAAGCGGCGAGCCAGTTCAGCGGCGAGCCAGTCCTACCCCCGGAACCGCGCCGCCACCGCCTCCCAGTCCACCACGTTCCAGAAGGCGTTCAGGTAGTCCAGGCGCCGGTTCTGGTAGTTCAGGTAGTAGGCGTGCTCCCACACGTCGACTCCGAGCAGAGGCGTCAGGCCCTCCATCAGCGGTGAGTCCTGGTTGGGCCGTGCGATCACGGCCAGGCCGTCGTCGCCGCTCACCAGCCAGCCCCAGCCGCTGCCGAACTGACCCATGGCGGCGCTGACGAAGCGCTCCTTCAACTGGTCGAAGCTGCCGAACCGAATGTCGATGGCGGTGGCCAGGTCGCCGCTCGGCGCGCCGCCGCCGTTCGGGCTCATGACGGACCAGAACAGGGAGTGGTTGGCGTGGCCCCCGCCGTGGTTACGCACGGCGCCCTTGATGGAGTCCGGCACCTCGTGGAAGTTGCTGAGCAGGTTCTCGACGCTCCTCGCCGCGAGGTCGTCGCGGCCTTCGAGCGCCCCGTTCAGGTTGGCGACGTAGGCCGCGTGGTGCTTGTCGTGGTGTATCTCCATCGTCCGCGCGTCGATGTGGGGCTCGAGAGCGTCGAACGGGTAGGCCAGATCGGGAACTTCGTGCATGAGTGAGTGCTCCTCAGGGGAAGGTGGTTCTGCCGCCGCGATTGTGCCACGAGTGAGGCTGCCTGGGCGTTCGTTGACGACGCCCTCCGCCTGCCCTAAGATCCCGCGGCCTGCGATGTCCGCCGGACGACCGAAGGGTCGCCGCCGGGGAGGTTAGCTCAGGGGTAGAGCACCTGCTTTACACGCAGGGGGTCGCGGGTTCGAATCCCACACCTCCCACCACGGAGGTTCCGGAGTACGCGCGACTAGCGAACAGGACGTAGCATCTAGAGGGATACACGACGAGGACGGACGTACGGGGTCGTAGTTCAGCTGGTTAGAATGCCGGCCTGTCACGCCGGAGGTCGCGGGTTCGAGTCCCGTCGGCCCCGCCATTCCGCTCCCAGCCCTCGAAGCCGCCGGACCGCATGTTGAGGTGACGACGTGAGAGACAAGATCAAGCTCGTATCGAGTGCCGGTACCGGGTACTTCTACACGACGACGAAGAACAAGAAGCTCAGCCAGGAGAAGCTGAAGCTGAAGAAGTACGACCCGAAGATCCGCCGCCACGTCGAGTTCGTCGAAGAGAAGATGCGGTAAACCACTGGGTGCGCCGGCCTTCTGGCCGGCACCAGGCGCGACGCCGCGAAGCGGCGAGCCCGAGTTCTTGCGAGTTGCGCCTCGCGAGTCTCCAATTTGAGCCGCGGAGGGTGTTACTCTTCGCCGCCCTCGCCAAACCCTGAGTAGGCCCCGGGCGCCTCCGCTCCACTTGCATGGAGCGGAAGATGACCCCACAGACTTGCCACCAGCAGAGCAGGGAGTCGCGCGACTTCCCCGTGCTCTGGCGCCAGTGCGTCGCACGGGATGCGGATTGGACGTCCCTCGTTCGGCGTGTCGACCCGATGTTGCGGACCACCCTCGCCGGCCTCGGACGGAGCTACGGCGTGTACCTGAACCGGGATCTCCTCGACGAGGTGATCCAGGAGACCTACGTCCGCCTGCTTCAGAACGATCGCAGGGTGCTGCGCGGCTGCCGCGGACGATCCGAAACGACCATCCGGTCCTACCTGCGCCGGGTCGCCCGGAGCACCCTGATCGACTGGTTGCGCGCCCGCCGGGCGCTCAAGCGCGGTCCGGCCATCGAACTCAGCATCGATGCCCTGGATGCGCTCGCCGAGAACATGGACGGTTTCGACGTTCCGAGCCGGGCCTCCAGTCCTCTCGACCTCATCTACGCGCAGGAACTCCGCCGCCGGTTCCGGCGCGAGTGCGGGTGTGTCGCCAGACCCGGCGGCACCGCCTGGCGCGACACCTGGATCACCGAGCGCATGGTGGTCGACGGGTGGAACTCCCGCGAGGCGGCGCGCGTGGTCCAACTGGCGCCGGCGACCGTGGCGACGGTGCTCAGCCGAATGCGCCGGGAGCTCCGTCGCAGGGGCCTTCTCATGCCGGCGCGGCTCACTTCGGGCGCCTGAAGTCCCACTTCGGGCTCAAGTTATGCCATAATGGCTAACTCTCTTCATTCCCTGGAGATACCTGATCGTGGACCAGAAGACAGAACATCGGCCTGTACGCCTGGGCGGCTCGCTGAGCGGCCTCGAGCCTCGCGACCGGCGCTCCCGTCACATGACGAAAGTCTTCAAGGCGCTGTCCGATTCGACCCGGCAGAACATACTCCGGCTGCTGGAAGACGAGCAACGCTGCGTCGGCGACATCGTTGGCGAGTTCGACCTCTCCCAGCCGACCATCTCCCGCCATCTGTCCGTGCTCAAGGAAGCCGACCTGGTGATCGACCAGAGGCGCGGCCAGAACGTGATCTACCGGTTGAACGACGAGGCGTTGTCCGAGTCGATGCGCAGCTTCTTCGGTCAATTCCGGAGCTGTCAGGACTCGCTGCGCAAACCCGGCCCCTGAGCGGTAGGGTTCCGCGTCGATCCGGCGGTGTAGCTCAGCCGGTTAGAGCAAGCGGCTCATATCCGCTGTGTCGGGGGTTCGAGTCCCTCCACCGCCACCACTTCACCCTCCCACGGGCTGCCGAGGCGCGACGATGACCATTCAACCGGTCGACGCCGCGGTCGCCGGTTTCTTCTCCCGGCGCCCGGAACTCGCCCGAGCGGTCCGCGACGCTCCGTTGGCCGTCGCCTTCTCGGGCGGCCCCGACTCGACGGCGCTGCTGCGCGCCCTGCGGGTCGGCGCGCCCCGGTTCGGCTGGAAACCCGTGGCCGTTCACGTCGACCACAGGCTGGACGACGGCTCCGTCCAGCGGGCCCGGGCGGCCGGACGGATCGCCGAGCGCCTCGGGGTCCCCTTCCAGGTCCACGTCGCGCGCTCCCTGCCGCCGGGCCCGAGCCTGGAGGAATGGGCCCGCGCCGAGCGCTACCGGCTGCTCGCCGCCGTCGCCCGCTCGCTTGAGGCAGAGGCGGTCCTGACCGCTCACCACCGTCTCGACCAGGCCGAGACGGTTCTTCTCCGCATCCTCTTCGGCAGCGGCACCGCCGGCCTCGGAGCGATGCGGCCGGTTTCGAACCGGCTCGGACTGCCGCTGCTCCGGCCCCTGCTGGACCTGGAACCTGGCAGTCTGCGGGCCTACGCCGCCCTGGGTGGCATCGAGCCAGTCGACGATCCGACCAACCGCGACTCCGGTCCGCGGCGCAACTTCGTCCGCCGCCGTCTGTTCCCGGTCCTCGCGGCGGAGACCCCCGACCTGGGAGACCGCCTCGTCCGCCTGGCCCGGGCCGCCCGCAGGGCCGAGCCCACGGTGCGCCGGCTGCTCGACGAGGCGCTGGCGCCCCGTTCCGGTGACCAGTCCTGCGACGTGGACGTCGAGTCGCTCACGCGGCTGCCCGCGTCACTGTGGCCGGCGGCGCTGGCCCGGTTGCACCGCCTGGCGGGCGCGGCCTATCCGCCCACGCGGAACGCCCGGCGGGAGCTGGCGCGGCAGCTCGACCGGCGGAGGTCGCGGGGACGGTCCGTCGGCTGTGACTGCGGCGGCGGCTGGCGCTGGGAGCAGAGTCGCGACCGGCTCCGGGTGCTGCGCCCCCCTCCCCGGGAGAATCAAGGGATTGGATCCCTTGAAGTCAGGGGGCTGGAATGACAACCTTCCGGGCACCCGCTCGTACAGTGGTTACGGAATCCTGCGGGCTTAGGGACCGTTGTCCCCCGCGGGTGAGGCCTGGCTCAGAAAAATGAACGCAACGCTCAAGAACCTCCTCCTGTGGGCCGCCATCTTCGTGATGGTGATCCTCATCTTCAACCTGTTCAACCAGGGCGCGGCGCGGCGCGGCGCGATCGTCTACAGCGACTTCTTCGACGATGTCGGGAAGGGCCGCGTGGAAGAGGTCAAGATCGACACGGACGGCAGGGTCAGCGGCACCTACAAGACCCGGCCGCGCGACGGCGTCGGCGACGGCAGCTTCACGACCCAGGTGCTGCCGGAGGATTCCCCGGTGCTCATGGCCCTGCTCCGTGAGCAGGGTGTGCGGATCGAGGTCGAGGAGGTCAAGCAGAACACGCTGACGATGGTCCTGATGACCTGGGGTCCGCTGTTGCTGATCGTGGGGCTCTGGATCTTCTTCATGCGCCAGATGCAGAGCGGCGGCAACCGCGCCCTCTCCTTCGGCAAGAGCAAGGCAAAGCTGCTGAACGCGAGCGGCAAGAAAGTCACGTTCAAGGACGTGGCCGGGGTCGAGGAGGCGAAGGAGGAACTCTCCGAGATCGTCGAGTTCCTGAAGGAGCCGCAGAAGTTCCAGAAGCTCGGCGGCCGCATTCCCAAGGGCGTGCTGCTGATGGGCCCGCCCGGTACCGGCAAGACCCTGCTGGCGCGGGCGATCGCCGGTGAGGCCAGCGTTCCCTTCTTCTCGATCTCGGGGTCCGACTTCGTCGAGATGTTCGTCGGCGTCGGCGCCAGCCGGGTCCGCGACCTGTTCGAGCAGGGCAAGAAGAACGCGCCCTGCATCATCTTCATCGACGAGATCGACGCCGTCGGCCGTCATCGAGGCGCGGGCCTCGGCGGCGGTCACGACGAACGCGAGCAGACCCTGAACCAGTTGCTGGTCGAGATGGACGGCTTCGAGACGAACGAGGGCGTCATCCTGATCGCGGCCACCAACCGGCCGGACGTCCTCGACCCGGCGCTGCTGCGGCCGGGCCGTTTCGACCGGCGCGTGGTCGTCGACCGGCCCGACATCGCCGGCCGCCTCGGCATCCTCCAGGTTCACAGCCGCAACATCCCGCTCGACCCCGACGTCGATCTCCAGGTGCTGGCCCGCGGCACGCCCGGCTTCTCCGGCGCCGATCTCGCCAACCTCGTCAACGAGGCGGCGCTGATCGCGGCGCGGCGCAACCACAAGAAGGTCGACATGGCCTCCTTCGAGTTCGCCAAGGACAAGGTGATCATGGGCGCCGAGCGCAAGACCATGGTGCTCACCGAGCAGGAGAAGGAGGTCACCGCCTACCACGAGGCCGGCCACGCCCTGGTCGCCGCGTTCATGCCCGAGGCCGATCCCCTGCACAAGATCACGATCATCCCGCGGGGCCGCGCCCTAGGGTTGACGATGCAGCTTCCGACCGAGGACAAGCACACCTATCGCCGCAAGTACGTCGACGCCCAGATCGCGATCCTGATGGGCGGGCGGGTCGCCGAGGAACTGACGCAGGACGACATCACCACCGGCGCGGGCAACGACATCGAGCGCGCCACGGACATGGCCAGGCAGATGGTCTGCGAGTGGGGCATGTCGGACCTCGGGCCGCTCAACTTCGGCGAGAAGAGCGAGCCGGTCTTCCTGGGCCGCGACTTCAGCCAGCGGTCCGACTACTCGGACAGCACCGCCCAGTCGATCGACACCGAGATCCAGGCCATCGTCCAGCGCGGCTACGACAAGGCCCGCGACATTCTCTCCGAGTACCGCGAGTTGCTGGAGTCGCTGGCCAGGGAACTGCTCGAGTTCGAATCGCTCGAGGGCGACCGGGTCTACCAGTTGATCCTCGAGGCGACCGGCCAGGATCTGACGCCGGCGCGCCCGACGACCCCGATCCCCGACCTGGAGCCGCCGGACGACGGTCAGGAGGCCCCCGCCGCGGATGAAGCGCCGGCGCCCGACGTGGCCGGCACGCCCGAACCCGCAACGATCGCGGAGCGGCAGGAACCCGACCCGGTTCCCCTGCCCATGCCCAAGCCGGAGCGTTAGAGACGGCGGACCTGGCGCAACCGCTCGGACTTCTGGGTTGGAGGGATCTGGTCGACCTCCTGGTGGTCGGCCTCGTCGTCTACAACCTTCTGCTTCTGATCCGCGGCACCGGGGGCGTCCGCATCCTGGTCGGCATCCTGGTGCTGGCCGGGGCGGCGTGGATCGCGGCGCTGCTTCGCCTGGACACGCTGCAGGCCTCGCTGAACTACCTGTTGCCGGCCCTGCCGATCGTCATCGTCGTCCTGTTCCAGAACCAGATCCGGAGAGCGCTCGCCCGCGTCGGCCGCAATCCACTGCTGCGCCTGACGACGGACCAGACGGACGAGTCCGGGGTCGAGGAGATCGTGATCGCGGCGCAGGCCCTGTCGGTCCGGAAGCTGGGCGCGCTGATCGTGGTCGAGCGGATCGACGGTCTGCGGGACTACGCGGAGAACGGCATCGTCCTCGACGCCGCGGTTTCCCACGACCTGCTGCTGACGGTCTTTTCCCGCGACACGCCGCTCCACGACGGCGCCGTGATCGTCCAGAAGGACCGCATCGCGGCGGCGGCGTGCTTTCTGCCGCTGACGACCAGCGCGGGGGTTTCCATCGAGCACGGCACGCGGCACCGCGCCGCGATCGGCATCACGGAGGAGACGGACGCGGTGGTGGTCGTCGTCTCGGAGGAGACCGGTAAGATCTCGATCGCGCAGGAGGGTCGGCTGACCGGCGACCTCACGCTGCGCGAGTTGCGCAACCAGCTCTTCGAACTGTTGCTGGCGCCCGGCACGAGGAGGTCTTCGGTGTGAGCGCGAACGGGAATCGCTGGACGTTCCGGGCCCTCGCGGTCGTGATCGCGATCGGCATCTGGCTGCCGGCGTCGTTCTGCCCGCGCCTGCGCGAGATGACGACGCCGCCGAGCGAGGAGAACGTCCAGGCCCGGCTGACGATCCCCGATCACGAGCGGCTGACGGTGCTGAGCTTCGAGCCCGCCGGGGTCGACGTCCGGATTCGCGGCAGCGACGAGCGGATCGCTTCCCTGGACCTCGATCAGATCCGCGTGCAGGTGCCGCTACCGGACGACGTGTTCGTGGGCGGCGCCTACAGCGGGCCTCGCGTCGTCGAGATCGACCTCGCCCCGGAGGATGTCCTGCTGCCCGACGAGGAGGTCGAGGTCGTGTCGGTCATCCCGGATCGCCTGACCCTCGGCGTCGACGAGGAGATCCTGGTCTCGGTACCGGTTCAGGTCGACACGATCGGTGAGCCGATCGGCGGCGTCAGCGTGGACTACGACAACGTCCGGATCGAGCCGCCGCGGGTCACGGTGCGCGGATCGCGCTCGGAGATCAACAAGCTGGAGGTCGCGGTAGCCGGCCCGGTCGACATCACCGGGCGCGGAGTCGACTTCACGGCGGCGCAGGTGCGGGTGCGTTTCAACAGCGAACACGTCCAGGTCGAGTTCCCGACCATCGTCGACGTGTTCGTGCCGATGGTCTCCAGGCAGCCCCAGTCGTCCGGCGCGGGCAGTTGACGCGACGACTGTTCGGCACGGACGGCATGCGCGCCGTCTTCGGCACGCCGCCGCTCGACCGGTCCACCGTCCAGGCCGTCGGCTACTGGTTCGCCCGGCTCTGCGGCGGCCGCAGGCCGGCTCCACTCCTGATCCTCGGCGGCGACACCCGCTCCAGCCGCACCGAGATCGCCGGCTGGCTCGCCGCTGCCATCCGCGCCGCGGGCTGCGAGGTGCGCTCGGCCGGTGTCGTGCCCACGCCGGCAGTGGCGTACCTGGTCACCGAGCTGGGCGCCGCCGGAGGTATCGTCGTCTCGGCCAGCCACAACCCGTACACCGACAACGGCGTCAAGCTGAT
Organism: Holophagales bacterium; assembly: GCA_009845425.1. Taxonomy (GTDB): domain Bacteria; phylum Acidobacteriota; class Thermoanaerobaculia; order Multivoradales; family Multivoraceae; genus Multivorans. The sequence goes on along the minus strand of VXZQ01000009.1, from coordinate 19,520 downwards.
CGGGGCGGACGGCTTCAAGGTCGATCCCTCCGTCGAGCAGGCGATCGAAGACCGGCTCGAAGACTGGGTGCGCGGGTCTTCCGACCCGCTGCCGCCGCAGGCGGCGGACAGAATCGCCGCCGGCGAAGCCGGCGACCAACCCGACGACGAACCCGAACTCGCCGATCGCTACCTGGACCACCTGGCGGCCTCGCTGCCGCCGGACCGGCCCCTGGCCGGCCTGCGGATCGCCGTCGACGCCGCGAACGGCGCCGGCGCTCCGTACGCCGAGCGGCTCTTCACCGGCCTGGGCGCCGACTGCGCCGTCACCTGCGATCAGCCGGACGGCCGGAACATCAACCTCGACTGCGGCTCCACCTGCACCGAGCGCGTCGCGGCCTTCACCCGCGCCACCGGCAGCGACCTCGGCGTCGCCCTCGACGGCGACGCCGACCGCGCGTTGCTCTGCGATCACCGGGGACGCATCTGCGACGGCGACATCCTGCTCTACGTCTGGGCCACCTACCTCGCGGCGCGGGACGATCTTCCCGGCCGCCGCATCGTGGCCACGACGATGTCGAACATGGGCCTGGAGAAGGCGCTCGAAGCCGGGAACGTCGACGTCGTTCGTTGCGGCGTCGGCGACCGCGAAGTGGTCGACGTCATGCGGCGCCAAGACATCCGTCTCGGCGGCGAACAATCCGGCCACCTGGTCGACCTCGAACTCGGCACGACCGGCGACGGCCTGCTCACCGCCGCCGCCGTCGCGGCAATCGTCGCCGCGTCCGGCCGTTCGCTCGCCTACCTGGCCGCCGGTTTCCGCCGCTTCCCGCAGACCCTGCGCAACGTCAAGGTACGCGAGAAGCAGCCGCTCGAGAGCGTCCCCGGCCTCAGCGAAGCCGTCGCCTCCGTGGAGCGCGAGCTCGGAACCTCCGGCCGCGTCCTGCTCCGCTACAGCGGCACCGAAGCCCTGGCGCGAGTGATGATCGAAGGCCCCGACCAGGCCCGCATCGAAGAACTCTGCAGCAGCATCACCAGCGTCCTCGAAGCCGAACTCGGCGCCTAGACGCGCATCGCCTCCAGCATCTCGGCCACTGCCGCCGGCATTCCGATCAGCACCGCACGCGACACGATCGAGTGGCCGATGTTCAGCTCGCTGACGCCGGCGAGCGCCGCGACCCGGCCGACGTTGGCGATGGTCAGGCCGTGTCCGGCGTACGCCTCCCGGCCCGCCGCGAGGCCGCGCTCGGCGGCCGCCTCGATCTTCGTGAACTCGGCGTCCGCGTCGGCGCCCGAGACGCGCGTGTAGGCGTCGGTGTTCAGCTCGAAGCCGCTCACATCGTCCTGATCGTCGAGAGCCGCTAGCTGCGTCAGGTCGGGGTCGACGAAGACGGCCACGCGGATGCCAGCCTCGACCAGGCGGCTGGCGGCGCGGCGCACCTGCTCACCGCGTCCGATCAGATCGAGCCCGCCCTCCGTCGTCACCTCGTCCGGTCGCTCCGGCACGAGCGTTACCTGATCGGGCCGCACCCGCTCCGCGAAGTGAAGCATCGGCTCCTCGGCCGCGATCTCCAGGTTGAGCCGGCCCTCGACCGCCTCGCGGAGGTCGACGACATCCTGGTCCTGAATGTGCCGGCGGTCCTGGCGGAGATGCACGGTTACGCCGAAGGCGCCGGCTTCCTCGGCGAGCCGGGCGGCCTCCAGGGGGCTTGGATAGCCGGCAAGTCGCGCCTGCCGCAGCGTGGCGACGTGGTCGACGTTGACGGAGAGGTGGGTCACGGTCTCATCCCCCCACCAACCCCCGCTCCCGATAGTCCTTCAGCTTCCGCTGCAGCGTCCGCACACCGATCCCCAGCAGCCGCGCCGCCTCCGCCCGCTTGCCGCCGGTGCGGTCCAGCGTCTGCAGGATCGCGTGACGCTCGATCTCGGCCATCGTCCGCGGTTCTCCGAAGGCGGTCTGGACGGCGGCTTCGGCCGGCGCTTCGGCTGCCTGGCGGATTTCTTCGGGCAGGTCGCCGACCTCGATCCGGCCGCCGCCGTGGAAGACCGCGACCGTCTCGAGCACGTTGCGCAGCTCCCGCACGTTCCCCTGCCAGCGGTTCTGGGCGAGGCACGAAAGGGCTCTGCCCGATAGCTGCATCTCCGGCTTGCCCTCACGAGCCGCGAACTCTCTCAGGAAGTGGTCCGCCAGCAACGGCAGGTCGTCGAGGCGATCCCGCAGCGGCGGAATCCGCAGCGTCACCACCTTGAGCCGGTAGTAGAGGTCCTCCCGGAAGGCGCCCTGGTCGACCGCCTCCTCCAGGTTGCGGTTCGTCGCGGCGAGCAGCCGGAAGTCGACGTCGAGCATCCGGCTGCCGCCGACCCGCATGATCTGCCGCTCTTCGAGCACCCGCAGCAGCTTGACCTGGAGTTCGGGGATCAGCTCGCTGATCTCGTCCAGGAACAGTGTCCCGCGCGCGGCGAGCTCGAACTTGCCGATCTTGCGCCCGACCGCGCCGGTGAAGGACCCCTTCTCGTGCCCGAACAGCTCGCTCTCCAGGATCTCGTTCGGGATCGCGCCGCAGTTGAGCGCCAGGAACCTCTCCTGCCGCCGGGAGCTTGCCTGGTGCAGGGCCTTCGCCACCAGCTCCTTGCCGGTGCCGCTCTCGCCCAGGATCAGCACCGAGGCCCGGCTCGGCGCGACCTGGTGCATCTGCTGGAACAGGTGCTCCATCGCCGACGACTGTCCCACGATGGCGTCGAAGCCGAAACGCTCGTCGAGCATCTCGCGCAGGTTCGTGACCTCGTCCCGCAACTGCCAGTTCTCGATCAGCTTGAGAACGCGGCTCCGCAGCTCGTAGAGGTCGACCGGCTTGGTCAGGTAGTCGTCGGCGCCGACCCGCATCGCCTCGACCGCCGACTCGATCGTGCCGAAGCCGGTCACCAGGATCACTGCCAGGTCGAGCTCCTGGGCCCGCACCCGGTTCAGGAACGCCAGGCCGTCCATGCCCGGCATGCGCAGATCGCAGACCGCCAGGCGCACCTTCGGCTCCCGTTCGACGAAGCCGAGCGCCGGTTCCGCGTCGTCGAACACGCGCACACGGAGTCCCGCCCGCTCCAGGGCGATCGCCATGGACTGGCGGGAACCGGCCTCGTCGTCGATGACGATGACCCAGGGGGCTGTGGCCATGGCGCGGATCCTAGGAGCTTGCGCCGTAGAACGCTACGGGTGAGTTTTCGGCGCAAGCTCCTGGGAGAGGACGGGATGGGCCGAAACACCGAGCCTGCGAGGCGGTTTCGGGGCGTTAGCCGGGTCTGGCCCCACGATTCGTTGGCGCGCTGGCGCCGATTCGGATACGGTTCGGATCAATGAGTGATATCCGTATCCGATCCGTTGGCGATCCGTTCGATGACCGCCAGTCTTTGCCCCTGGGAATCCAGGTGCTGACCCGGGCAGAAGCGATGGGCATCCTGGGCAAGGGCGCCATCGACAGGCTGGACGCGTCGGTTTGGGAGAACGTGCTGGCCCGGCTACGGCGTGCCGGTGTGGGACGCCACCTGCCGGCAATCGTCCCGCAGAGCGAGGGCGAGCGTGAGCGATTCGTCCGTCAACTTCAGCAACTGAGCGACGCACTGGAGGCTTCGCCGGTTCCGGTGGCGGAGGGACCTCGGCTCGACAGCCTGCTGGGGCGTGAACTCCTTGCGAGACTGTTGCAGGTTTCGGCCGTGAGCCTGCGACGCTACCTGGCGGGCGAAAGGGCGGTGCCTGACGCGGTTGCCGCGCGCTTGCATTTTCTGGCGCTGGTCGCGGGCGATCTTGCAGGGGCCTACAACGACATCGGCGTACGGCGCTGGTTCGATCGACCGCGCACGCTGCTCGACGGCCGGAGCCCGGCGGAACTGCTGGAGGCCGAGTGGAAGCCGGAGGATCCGGGTCCGCGGCGGGTCCGCGACCTGGCCGGGGCCCTGGTCTGGTCGCCTGCCACGTGATCGCCTGGCGCAACGCGGACTCCCGCTACCCATTCCTGTGGGAGGAGGGCGTGGGCTCACAGCCGGCCGCCCGGTGGCACGCGGAAGGTGAAGGGCCGGTGCAGTACCTGAGCGATACGCCCGACGGCGCGTGGGCCGAGTTTCTGCGACACGAGGACATTCGCGATCCCGAAGAGTTGTCCTATGTACGTCGGTCGCTATGGGCGGTCGACATCGGGTCGGAACACCTGGCCAGCGCCGAGTTGCCCGCGGAAACCCTGACGGGCGATGCCGGGTCGTACTCCGCGTGCCGGGAGGAGGCGCGACGCCACCGGTCGGCCGGGTCTTCAGGCCTCATGGCGCGGTCAGCGGCGCTGATGCCGGGCGCGGCCGGAGGATGGCGTGTTGACGCGGGTCTGCAACCGGGCGCTGAACGGGACGGCCAGACGATTGTCCTGTTCGGCGGAAGGCCGGACCTGACCGGGTGGCGGGCGGTCTTCGAGGGCCGGCCGGACGTGACGCTTCTGGCTGCCGTTCGCTTTCTGAGTTAGACCTGCGCGGCAGGAACTGGGTGCGCCGGCCTTCTGGCCGGCATCCGGGCGCCGCCGCGGAGCGGCGTGCGCGAGTCAGGAACCAGCCCCGCCCAGCAGCTCCTCGAGCCCGGCCTCGTCCAGCACGTCGACGCCCAACTGCTCCGCCTTCCGCAGCTTCGAGCCCGCCTTCTCGCCGGCGACCAGGAAGTCCGTCCGGCTGCTCACTGAACCGGTGACCTTGCCGCCGAGTGCCTTGATCCGGGCGCCGGCTTCGTTGCGGGTCATGCCTTCGAGCGTGCCGGTCAGGACGAAGACCCTGCCTTCCAATGGCTGGTCGACGCCTTCGTCCCCAGCAGCCTCCTCCTCGAACTCGAGACCCGCTTCCTTCAGGCGGCGGAGGAGGTCCTGGTTGCGCTCGGAGTCGAAGAAGGCGCGGACCGATTCCGCGATCCGCGCGCCGATCTCGTCGACCTCCTCGAGCTCCTCTGGCGACGCGGCCGCCAGGCCGTCGACGGTCCGGAAGCGGCGGGCCAGGAGCGACGCCGTGCTGTCGCCGACGAAGCGGATGCCGAGCGCGTAGATCAGGCGGCTGAGGGAGCGCTCCTTCTTCGACTCCGCCAGGCTGGCGACGGTGCGCGCCGCAGCCTTCTCGCCCAGCCGGGCGTCGTTCGTCTTCTTGAGATCGGCGAGCTGCTCCACCGTCAGGCCGTAGAGGTCCGCGGGGTCGCGGACCAGGCCGCCGCCGACGAGTTCGCCGACCAGCCAGTCGCCCATGCCCTCGATGTCCATCGCGTTGCGGGATGCGAAGTGGCGGATCGCCTCGCGGACGACCGCCGGGCACGCCGCGTTGACGCAGCGGAGCAGCGCCTCCTCCTCCGGCTGGTACAGCTTCTCGCCGCAGACCGGGCACTCCGTGGGCGGCGCGAACGGCTTTGATTCCGGGCCCCGCCGGTCCTCGAACACCGACACCACCTTGGGGATGATGTCGCCGCCCTTCTCGATCACGACCGCGTCGCCGACCCGGACGTCCTTGCGCGCCAGATCCTCGTAGTTGTGGAGCGTCGCGCGCTTGACCGTCGTGCCGGCGACCAGCACCGGTTCGAGTTCGGCCACCGGCGTCACGGCGCCGGTGCGGCCGACCTGGGCGTTGATCGCTCGCACCACCGTCTCTGCCTGTTCGGCTTCGAACTTGAACGCCACCGCCCAGCGCGGCGCCTTGGCGGTGGCGCCGAGGCGGTCGCGGAGTTCGGGATCGTCCACCTTGACGACCACGCCGTCGATCTCGAAGTCCAGTTCGCCGCGCTTCTCCTGCCACTCGTCGCAGTAGGCGACGACCTCGCCGAGGCCCTTGCAGCGGCGCCATGAATCGTTGACCGGCAGACCGAGATCGGCCAGGGAAGCGAGGCTCTCGCCATGCGACGGACGCTCTTTGTCGTCGTCGCCGGCGGGTTGAACCCACTCGTAGCAGGCTACGTCCAGCCGCCTTTGCGCGACGTCCCGGCTGTCTAGCTGGCGGACCGTGCCGGCGGTCGTGTTGCGGGGGTTCGCGTACAGCTCCTGGCCGGCCGCGGCGCGCTGCTCGTTCAGGGCGGCGAACGCACTCCGGCGCATGTAGGTCTCGGCCCGCACCAGCAGCCGGGCGGGCGCCGCCGCGGGCAACCTGAGCGGCAGCGTCCGGATGGTCCGCGCGTTCGCCGTCACCAGGTCCCCGACCCGGCCGTTGCCTCGGGTCGCGGCCTGGGTCAGGACGCCGTCCTCGTAGAGAAGGGACAGCGACACACCGTCGACCTTGAGTTCGCAGATGAACTCGAACCCGGTGTCGGGAAGAAGACGCGTCAGCCGCTCGACCCACTCCTCGAGTTCCTCTTGGTCGTACGTGTTGTCGAGCGACAGCATCGGCGGCTCGTGCTCGACCTGCTCGAAGCCCTCGGTCGGCTCGCCGCCTACCCGCCGGGTCGGACTGTCGGCGGTGCGGAGTTCCGGGTGCTCCTCCTCGATCGTCGCCAGTTCCGCCATCAGGCGGTCGAAGTCGCGGTCGCTGATCTCGGGCTTCGCTTCGCCGTAGTACAGCCGCTCGTGCCGCTGGAGCTCCTCGCGCAGGAACGCGGCCCGGTCCTGGGGTGACTCCGCCATCGGCGACATTCTGCCGTAGCCTCTGCTGGGTGCGCGGGTCTTCTGACCCGCTGCCGCCGCAGGCGGCGTTGAAATCGTCGCCGGCCAAAGGCCGGCGGCCTTGTTGTCCGGGCTGCGCCGCTCCGCGGCTCCGCCCGCCGGGCCGGCCAGAAGGCCGGCGCACCGACACGGCACCGACACACACCCGCACCGCCGGCCGCGCACCCGGCACAAAGTATGCTGCCCGAGCATGGAACTTCTCGCGTTCTTTCTCCGATACGCGCGCCGCTACGTGCACTGGGGGCTGCTCGCTCTGGTTGCGATCGCGGTCTACGGCATCGCGACAACGGCCTTCGTAGGCCTGATCAATCCGATGTTCGAGGAGGTGCTTCTCGCCAGCGAGGAAGAGCTCGAGGGCGTCCCGGTCGGCGGCCTGGGGGGAGTCAGCGACGACCCGGACGAGGACTCCGGGACAGGTCTCTTCGGGCCGCTCGAGGGCTTCACCCAGAGTCTCAGGTCCGCGGCGGCCGACGTCTACGCGGACGCCAAGGAACAGTTCGGGATCGAGGGACGGCGTGAAGTCTTCTTCGCCCCGACCCTGCTGGTTCTCGTCGTGCTTCTGCGGAGCCTCATGGCGTTCGTTTCCGGCTACTCCTTCCAGCGCGCCGGCCTGGGCGTAACCACCGACATCCGCAACGACCTCTACCGCCACATCATCCATCAGTCGAGCCGCTTTCACCAGCGGCACACGTCGGGCGAGCTCTACAGCCGGGTGGTGAGCGACGTCTCGAAGCTCCAGAACGCCGTGGCGGCGCGGCTCTTCGACATCTTCATGTCGGTGACCATGCTCTTCGTCTACGGCGGGATCCTGCTCACGCTTCACGTCACCCTGGCGGTCGTTTCCCTGTTCGCGGTGCCGCTCTTCGGGTTTCTGCTGGCGCGTTTCGGCAAGGGAATGCGGAACGTCACCCATCGCAGCCAGGAGCGGATGGCGGACCTTTCGGCGCTCCTCACGGAAGGCATCCGCGGTAACCGCGTGGTCAAGGCGTTCGGCATGGAGGAGTTCGAATGCCGGCGCTTCGAGCGGGCCACCCGGGGCCACCTGCTCGCCAATCTCCGCGCTCAGTTCCTGTCGACCCTCTCGAGCCCGGTGATCGAGTCGACGGCCGCGGTCGGCGGCGCCGTCCTGGTCATCTCCGCCGGTCTGATGATCCGTGACGGCCGGCTGACCTTCGGGACGTTCTTCCAGTTCCTGCTCGTGCTGCTGATGATGTACGACCCGATCCGGAAGCTGAACAAGGTCAACCTCGTCCTCCAGGAGGCCATCGCCTGCAGCAAGCGCGTCCACGACGTCATGCAGATCAAGAGCGACATCATCGACCGCCCAACCGCACCCCCGATCTCCGGCCTCGAGCAGGGCATCCGCTTCGACGACGTCTCCTTCGACTACGAGGACACCGGACACGGCAAGGGGGTGCTCTCCGGCATCCGGCTCGACCTGCATCGCGGCGAGGTCGTGGCCCTGGTCGGCGCCTCGGGCGCCGGCAAGTCGACCCTGGTCAACCTGCTGCCGCGCTTCTTCGACCCGGTCTCGGGCCAGGTCCTGATCGACGACGTCGACATCCGCGCCCTGCCGCTCCAGAACCTGCGCTCGCTGATCGGCATCGTCACGCAGGAGACGGTGCTGTTCAACGACTCGGTGCGGAACAACATCGCCTACGGGCGCGACGACCTGCCGCTCGAGGAGGTGCGGATGGCGTCGGCCGCCGCCTACGCCGACGACTTCATCATGGCGATGCCCGAGGGCTACGACACGGTGATCGGCGAGGGCGGCCAGAACCTGTCCGGGGGCCAGCGCCAGCGGCTCGCGATCGCGCGGGCGCTGCTCAAGAACGCTCCCATCCTGATCCTCGACGAGGCGACCTCCCATCTCGACACGGAGTCCGAAGTCGTCGTGCAGCGGGCGATCTACAACCTGATGGAGGGCCGTACGGCCCTGGTCATCGCCCACCGCCTGTCGACGGTCGTGCGCGCCGACCGGATCGTCGTCCTGGACCGCGGCTCGATCGTCGAGGAAGGCACCCACGAACAACTGCTGGAACTGGGCGGCGCCTACAAGCGCCTCTACGACCTGCAGTTCCATGGGTAGCCTTGTCGGTGCGCCGGCCTTCTGGCCGGCCGGTGCCGCGGGTCTTCTGACCCGCGGGGAAGCAGGGCCGCGAAGCGGCGAGCCCGAGCTCCGCAACGCCCGGTCGTACCGCCCATGAAGGTCCGCGGCGCCGCCCTGGCGCCCGCCGCCGTGGCGTTGCGGTTCCTCTCGCAGGCCGTGACCGCCACCTGGCGCCTCCGCCACTTCGAGGGCGGCGAGCACCTGGAGCGGGCGCTCCAGCCTCCGGCCATGCTCGCCTGCTGGCACGAGCAGACGGCGCTCTCCCTGCTGTTGGTGCGCCGGTTCCTGCTGCCCGCCGGCGGACCGGTGTCCATCCTCGCCAGCCACTCCGCCGACGGTGAGCTGTCGGCGCGGATCGGCCGAGCCTGGGGCATCCGCGTCACCCGCGGCTCGACCTCGCGGGGCGGCCGCGAGGCGGCGCTCCACCTCTACGGCGAGCTCCGCAGGCACCGGTCGACCCTGCTCCTCATGCCTGACGGTCCGCGCGGGCCGGCCCGCGAGGCCAAGCCCGGCGGCATCGTGCTGGCGGCGACGTCGGGCGCGCCGATCGTGCCCGCCGGCATCGCCGCCGCCCGCGGGTTCAGACTGCGAAGCTGGGACCGCATGAGGATCGGCGCCCCCTTCACCCGCGTGGCGGTCGTGGTCGGGGAGCCGATGGTGCTCGAGCGCAAGGCGACGGCCGCGGAGCGCGAGGAGGCGCGGCTGGAACTCGGCGCCAGGCTCGACGAGTTGACGGCGAGAGCCGGCCAACTGCTCTCCTGAGCGGGAATCCTGCCGTTCCGGAACGGGTTGGAAACACCGCGAAACCCTTGAGGATGCTAGAATCCGCGCGCTTTTCCCTCGCCCGTCCACTTCGGGCGACGGGCTCTACTATGCCCACCCATCGTCAAATCGACATTCCTCTCTACCGGCGCCGGTGTCGGTGCGCCGGCCTTCTGGCCGGCATTCTCCTCCTCGCCTCCGCCACCCAGGCCCTCGTCTACGTCATGCCCACCGACGAGGCAATGGTCGAGCGTTCCCCCGTCATCGTCTTCGGCGAAGTCATCGCCGCCGAATCGGCGCCTGTGGAAGGCATCCCGTCGACCGACTACATGTTCCAGGTCGAGGAGGTGCTGAAGGGCTTCGTCCCCGGCGGCACGATCGTCGTGCGCCAGCCGGGGGGGATCGGCGCCGGTGGCATGGCGGCGCGGATCATGGGGCTCCCCGATCTCGTCGAGGGGGACCGGATGCTGCTGTTCCTCGACCCGATCGAGGGCGTCTACCGCACCGCTGAACTTGCGCTCGGCATGTTCTTCGAGGTGCAGGCAGGCGGTCGGACCCTGCTCATGCGCGAGCCGTCTCTGCAGCAGCTGGCGCCGCTATCCGACGACTCTCAGGCGAAGGAGCGGGTTCGGGCGCGCTTGCCGCGCCACGCGGAGCCTTTCCGGCGCTGGATCGCTGACCACGTCGGCGGCCGGGAGCAGCCGGCGGACTACTTCGCGGACGACCTGGCCGAGGGACCCGTGGCGGTCGCGTCTCCCTACAACCTGACGCGCGCTCCGGCCGGTTGCGAGCGGCCCGGAACCCGGCTGCGCTGGCGCAGTTTCGACCGGGGCGAAAGCGTCGACATGGTGGTTCAGGAGAGCGGTCAGCCGGGCGCTCCGGGCGGGGGCCGCTCCTCGGTGTTGGCCGGCATGCGGGCCTGGAACGGGGATCCCCGAAGCCGGGCACACTTGGTCCAGAGTGGCTTCACGAACGAAGAGTTCACGCTGGCGCCGAACGGCGAAAACTCGATCGGCTTCGAGGACCCGCAGGAACAGATTCTGGGGTCGTTCCATCCGGAGATCGGCGGCATCCTCGCGATCACTGCCGCGTACTTCTACTGTGGCGCGTCCGACCCGCCGCACCCGGTGCCGCGAGGCGGGCGCGCGGAGGCCTACGAGATCATCGAGGCCAACATCGCCACCCAGGACGGCTACCGCGAGTGGCTGGCCCGCAACCCGAACCCGCGCCGGGCCCACGACGAGATCATGACCCACGAGTTGGGTCATGCCCTGGGTATCGGCCACTCCTGCGGCGACGAGTCCAGCGGCTCCTGCAACGAGTTGACCGACGAGGCGATCATGCGCGCGCTCGCCCACGGCGACGGCCGCGGTGGAGCCCTCAACCGCGACGACCGGAACGCGGTGCGCTTTCTCTACCCGCTGACCGGACCGGTCGGCCCGGTGGGGCCGGCAGCGCCCGCCGGCCTGACCGTTACCGCGATCAGCCAGACGGTGCTGGAACTCCGCTGGCAGGACCGCTCCGGCGACGAGACCGGCTTCGAGGTTCACGAGCGGATGGTGGACAGCGAGTTCATGCGCATCGCGACCCTGCCGCCCAACACCACGTCACTCGTTGTCGAGAACATCCCGCCCGCCACCTTCCGTGCGTACCAGGTCGTCGCCACGAACAACCGCGGGAGTTCGAGCCCGACGGCAGAGGTAGGCGCCACGACCCTCGCCGAAGTCGCTGAGTGCGAGCCCGACGGCGACACCATCTGCCTGAACCAGGGGCGTTTCCGCGTGGAGCTCCAGTGGGAGTCGGCGCAGGACGACGGCGCGGGCGCCGTCGAGCCGCTGACGAACGACACGGGGTACTCGTGGTTCTTCAACGCGGACAACATCGAAGTCGTGGTCAAGGTCCTCGACGGCTGCTCCTTCAACCAGCGTTACTGGGTGTTCGCCGGCGGACTGACCGACGTCAAGGTCATCATGAAGGTGATCGATTCGGAGACCGGCGTCGCGGCCACCTACTACAACCCGCCGGGCACGGCCTTCCAGCAGGTCCAGGACCAGGAGACCTTCGCCGTCTGTCCCCAGGGCGCCAACCTCTACGGCGAGAGCCGTTACCTGCTTGGGGACGACGAAATGGAGGCGCTGCGCGGCGGTAGTGCCGGTGCGCCTCCGGAGGTCGCTGCGCCGGCCTTCTGGTCGGCAGCCGAACTCGCGCAGCACGACGGCAGTTGCGTATCCGATGAACAGACCCTCTGCCTTGAGAACGGCCGCTACGCGGTCCGCGCCACCTGGGAGAAGCGGGACGGCGAGACGGGCGACGCTACCGCCTGGGCCCTCACCGGCGACACCGGCCTCTACTGGTTCTTCCAGGAGAGCAACGTCGAGATGGTCCTCAAGGTGCTCGACGGCTGCGACTTCAACGGCCACCGCTGGGTGTTCGCCGGCGGCCTGACGGATGTGGGCGTGACGATGACCGTCACCGACACCGAGACCGGCAAGGAGCAGGTCTACGAGAACCCGGTCGGCACACGCTTCCTGCCCGTGCAGGACAAGGAGGCGTTTTCCTGCTCGGCGCCCTAGCCAACCTGCCGGTGCGCCACGGTCGGTGCGCCACGGTCGGTTGCGCCGCCCTGTCGGTGCGCCGGCCTGGCATCTGTGCGCCCGATGCCGGGCGCACAGACTGCGACGCTGGTTGCGCGGGGACGCGCCACCAGGGTGCTGGCCGGCCTCTGCCTCCGTCAGCACCGCGCTGACGCAGTACCGATTTGCATTCTTCTATAACTTGGGCGTAATCTACTGGGACGTATAGATTTCCCACTCAACACCGGGGGTGCTCCGCCGGAAAGGGAAGACCATGAGACTGAGCCGCCGTACGACACGACATCTCATCTGCCTGACGAGCCTGCTGGCGTTCGTTGCGACGCCGCTCCTGGCCCAGACGGGAATCGACCTGCTGGACCCGGAGCAGGTGCTGCGAGCCACCGAGTTGCCTGGGGAGGCGGGCGGAGTGGTGACGGTCCGGGCCACCCTGGACGAGGGCCCCACGGGTCTCCGACAGGCCACCCACGAGAGGGACACGCTTCAGTACGACGACGGGATGTTCGAGAACTTTGAAGACGGCGCCGACCTCCTGGACCCGACTCTGACGGGCGGCACGGTGGAGTGGGCGCAGCGCTTCGTGGTGCCGGCCGACAGCGCCGTGGTCAGCGCCAGGGTCTGTTTTCAACGGCCTGAGCTCGACCTGAGCAGGTCGTTGGACTTCCGGCTCCGCTTCTACAGCAACACGGTCGAGGACCGGATCAGCAACCCGGGTCGCGGCAGCGGGCTGCTCTACAACATCGAGTCGGATATCAGGCGCGCCGACACCTTCCGCTGCGTTACCCTGAGAGGTGCCCTCGTCGGCAAGGTGCTCAGGAGAGGCACTCACTGGATCGGTATCGAGTGGAACACGGCGACGCAGAAGCGTCTGGGCGGAGACCACTACACGCCTGAAGACGAGGCGGAACTGGACAGGAACGGCAACGCCGACCATGTGACGCAGGTGAGATGGCGAAGCGTGCCGGTCGAGGAAGAACTGCCCTATGACGGCTGGGCCGATCCGCGTATGGGCGACCGCACCCAGATCGACCACGGCCTCAAGGCCATCGGCGTCAGCCTGGTGGTCGAAAGGACGCACGCGCCCGAGCCGGATCCCACCCCCGATCCCGGACCGGATCCCACCCCCGGTCCAGGACCCGCGCCCGATTCCGCCTGCGACGACGGACTCTGCCTGCTGGAGGACGATCGCTTCAGGGTGAGGGTGCGGTACCGGATGGCGGGCATGTCGGCCGAGTCGGCCGGCACGATCGCCGCGGGCCTGGCTGGCGCCGCTGGCCTCTTCACCTTCGGTGGCGATGCCCCGGCGCTGCTCGTGCGGGTCGTCGACGACTGCAGCGGCAGCGGCTACTTCGGCCTGCACGCCGGCGCCGTGTCGGACGCGGACTACAGCATCGCCGTCCGGGACACGACGACCGACGCACTCAAGTGGTTCAGTGCCCGCGGAGGAGCGTCGATCCGGGACGCCATGGCCTTCGCGTGTAACAACTAAGACCAACCAGCTAGCGGATGCGGGGCGTCGGGTACTCACCCGGCGCCCCGTTTCTTTGTAGGTGTGGGAAGGTTGGCATGCGGTTTGCGAACCTCCGTGCAGGTGAACGGAGGTCCGTCACGTACTCTCGGGAGGAAACCCATGCCGTCAAGAAGTCTCTCCGCCAGCCTCGTCGTCCTCGCTTCGCTTCTTGCCTTCGCGCCGGTCGCCGCCCAGACGGGCCGAGACCTGCTGCAGCCCGAGCCGAGGGCGGCGGTCGAGGCTGAGCGCCTGAGCCTCGTCGAGCGCGGGGACGCGGTGCGCGTCGCGGCGCTCGACCGCGGCCTGGCGTCCGTCGACCCGGCGGTCGCGGGCGTGCGCCAACCGGCCACGGAGGTCTACCAGTACGACGACAACGTCTTCGAGGGCTTCTATCGCCTCGTCGACAACGTCACGAACGACTTCCTCTACGAGATGGAGTTCGCCCAGCGGTTCCGGCTGCCGGAAGCGGGGACGGTCGAGTACGCGGTGGCGTGCATGGCCAGGGCGCGCGACGACACGAGTGCCGACGCGGCTTTCACGTTGAGCTTCTACTCGGGCTCCGGCAACGTGCCCGTGACACTTCTCGGCGCTTTCGACGTCCCGGCGCGGCTCCCGGACGCCGCGACCTACCTCTGCTTCGAGATCGGGGGCGCCGTGACGCAACTGGAGCTGAACGCCGGTCAGGTCTGGGTCGCTGTTTCGTGGACGCGCGGCACCCCGTCCACGAACACGAAGCTCCTCGCCGTCGACGAGGACGGCTCGGGCGGACGGCGGGCGTTTCGCGCTCGCGACGACGAAGACGACGAGTGGGAACGCTGGCAGGTCGACACGGACCCGGGTGTCTACGGCATCGCCCTGGCGGTGAACCACCCGGATCCCGAGCCCGAGCCGGAACCCGACCCCGATCCCACGCCCGACCCGACCCCGGATCCGGGCCCCGAGCCGGACCCCGATGCCGGCCCGCCGACCGGAGAGGGTTACACCGACTGTGTCCCCGAGACGTCACCTCTCGTCTTCGACGGCTACAACGTCCGCATGTGCTACGAGACCGGCGGCGGCACCGTCGGCGAGGCGAAGGCCGGCATCTGGGCCTCCGGCGAGTCCGGCCTGCTCTGGTTCTTCAACCGGGACAACGCGGAAGTCCTGGTCAAGGTGCTGAACGGCTGCCACATCAACAACCACCGCTGGGTGTACGTGGCGCCGGTGACCGACCTCGCGTTCAACCTCTACGTGGTCGACAGCCAGGGCCGCACCTGGTCCCACCACAACCGGCAGGGCGACACCGCGTCCACCAGGAGCGACAACGAGGCCTTTCCTTGCAACAACTAGGCGGCCTCTGTCGGTGCGCCGGCCGCCAGGCCGGCTCCCTACTGGCCGCCGTCCTCCTGACCACCCCGGCCGCCGCCATCGTCTACGTTCTCCCCACCGACGACTCCATGGTCGAGCGTTCCGGGACGATCGTCTACGGCGAAGTCCTCTCCGCGTCCCCCAGCCTCCGGGAAGGCTCGGCGTTCACGGACTACGCCTTCGAAGTCGAAGAAGTCCTAAAGGGCCTCGTGCCCGGCGGCACGATCGTCGTGCGCCAGCCCGGCGGGCCCCTGCCCGGCGGCATCGCGACGCGGATCCAGGGCCTCCCGATGCTGGCGGAAGGAGACCGCGTACTGCTCTTCCTCGACCCGCTGGCCGACGCTTACGGCCCGGTCGAGCTCGCCCTCGGCATCTTCTTCGAGGTCCGGACCGCCCGGGGCCCGCTGCTGGTCCGGGAACCGTCGCTTGGCGGCGAAGTGACCCTGCCGGGCGACCCCGCGGCCGCGGAACGCGCCCGCGCCCGGCTGCCGCGCGATTCCTCGGACTTCCGGCGCTGGATCGCGGACCGGGCGGCCGGCGTCGAGCGCTCCGCCGACTACTTCGTCGTCGAGCCGCCCGATGGCCCCATCGCGGTCAGATCGCCGTTCACGGCGACGCGAAGCCCGGATGAGTGCTTCCACGACGGCCTGCCGCTTCGCTGGCGGGAGTTCGACAGCGGCGGGAGCGCGGGCTTCACCGTCCAGGCCGGCGGTCAGCCCGGGGTCCCGGGAGGCGGCCTGTCCCAGGTTCGCACCGCGATGCGGGCCTGGAACGACGTTTCCGACAGCCGTGCCAACCTGGTTCTTCACGGCACCTCGAACCGGGACTTCGAGATCGACACGGTCGACGGCGTGAACTCGATCACCTACGAGGATCCGTTCGACGAGATCGAGGGGACGTTCCGTCCGAACGAGGGGGGCGTCCTCGCGATCACCAGTGCTTTCTTCTACTGCGACGCCTCCGAGGACCCTCACCCGATTCCGGGCAACCGCTCGGTCGAGGCGCTCGAGCTCATCGAGTCGAACGTCACCACCCAGGACGGGTTCGGGGACTGGCTGGCGCTAACCCCGGTTCCTCGCGAGAACCACGAGGAGATCATGGCTCACGAACTGGGCCACGCGATCGGCATCGGCCACTCCTGCGGCGACGCCAGGAGCGGCTCCTGCGACGCGGTGACGCGGGAGGCGATCATGCGCGCCCAGGCCCACGGCGACGGCCGCGGCGCACGGCTCAACAGCGACGACCGGGCCGCGGTCCGTTTCCTGTATCCCGTTCCCCTGCCGGAACCCCCTCAGGCGCCCGGCTACACCGACTGCCGGCCGGAGGCGGCTGCGCTCGTCTTCGCGGACGGCTTCAAGGTCGCCGTGTGCTACGAGACGGCGAGCGGCGAAGTCGGCGAAGGCAAGGCCGGCATCTGGGCCTCGGGCGAATCGGGCCTGTTGTGGTTCTTCAATCGGGACAACGCGGAAGTCCTGGTCAAGGTGCTCGACGGCTGCCGCCTGAACGGCAACCGCTGGGTCTACGTGGCTCCGGTCACCGACCTCGCCTTCAACCTCTACGTGCAGAGCGCCGGCGGCAGCAACTGGAGCCACCACAACCGGCAGGGCGAGACGGCGGCAAGCAGAAGCGACAACTTCGCCTTCCCTTGTAACTGACCGACGCTGGTCAGCAGAAGCCGGCCAGAAGGCCGGCGCACCGGCATCCGGCTCCTTACTGGACGGTCAGCCACTGGGCATCCCACCGTCACACCCCCTTCCGGTAGCGTCGTGCATCATGCGGGTCGCGGTCGTCTGGAACTACGGCACGCCGCTCAGGCAGTGCAGCTTCCGTTTCGAGGAGTACGTTCGCGGACTCGAGGCGCTCGGCCACGAGGCGTTCGTCGCGTGTCCCGAGTCTTCGAACGACGGTTTTCCCGTGCCGATCGTCTCGCCGCCCGGGGGCGGCGGCCTGGAAGACGCCGACTTCTGGGGGAGCCTCGAGGCCGACGTGGCGATCGTGCCGTCCTTCCACCAGATGTCGAATCTCCTGGAGCTGATCCGCGGCGCCGGCGTGCGCACGATCGCGATGGGCGACTCCGACGGCCAGATGGGTCTTCGCGCTTATCCCCTGGCCACGCTGCGCCGGAAGGTCTTCTCGGGCTCGTCCGACCGCGGCCACCAGCTCCGGCAACTCCGCTTCCTCGCCCGGCGCTACCTGCTCTCCTTCCGCCGCACCGACCCGCAGGACGCCGAGTTCGTCCGCAGCGCCGGTTCGTCCGACGTGCTCATCCTCGGCTGCGAGGAGGCGAAGTCCCACTTCCGCCGCTTCCTGCGCACGGCCGGCGCGAACGGTCTCGAAGACCGGGTTCACGTCTCTCCGCTCGCCATCCACCGGGTCTACTGCGAGTCGTCGGACCTCGGGCGGGAGCGGCGGGGCATGGTGGCGATCGGCCGCTGGGACGATCCCCAGAAGAACGCTCCGCTGATGGTCCGGGCGCTCTCCCGCTACCTCGGCCAGGCCCGCGGCGAGGAGCGCGGCGATCCGGTCCGGATCTTCGGCCCCGGCGGGGAGGACCGCTTCGGCGCCCTCGGCCGGCGCTTTCCGAACGTCGTCTACGAAGGACCGCGGTATCCGGAAGTCCTCGCCGACGCGCTGGCCGGCAGCCGCTTCATCCTGTTCTCGTCCCGGTGGGAAGGCGCGCCGCACGCCGGCTGCGAGGCGCTCTCGATGGGGGCGACCGTCGTGGGAACGCCGATTCCGAGCCTGCGGAGCTGGTCCGAGGGCGGCGCCTACGGCCGGGTCGCCTCCGCGCACCGCGCCGGACCGCTGGCCGCGGCGATCGCGGAGGAACAGGCGGCCTGGCGGCGCGGCGAACGCGACCCGGCTAGCATCGCCGCGGTATGGCGCCGGAGGAGTTCCGGCCGCGGCGTCTGCCAGACGATGCTGGAGGCCCTCCCCGCATGACCTCTTCACCCGCAGTGCCGGTGCGCCCCGAGTCGGTGTCGGTGCGCCGGCCGTTGCGCGGGCCTTCTGGCCCGCGTCTCTGGAGTCCGGCGCTTCCGCTCCGCCGCCGTCCCCTCGAGATCATTCTCGACACCACCGAGCGCTGCAACCTGAAGTGCAAGATGTGCTACTTCTCGGCGGTCGACCGGCTGCAGTTCCTGCCCTTCGACCGCCAGTTGTCGAGCAACGGCATGATGCCGCTCGAGACCTTCTCCCGGGTCGCGGCCGACCTCTTCCCCCGCGCCCGCAAGGTCGCCCTGGGTTGCGCGGCCGAGCCCCTGGTGCACCCGAAGTTCATCGACATCGTTCGCGAAGCCGGCAGCTACGACGTTCCCGATCTCTGGTTCCCCACCAACCTGCTGCCGCTGACGCCGGCCAAGGCCGAGGCGATCTGCGAGGCCGGCGTGAACACGGTCGGCGTGTCGATGGACGGCACCAGCGCCGAGACCTACGAGGCGATCCGCGTCGGCGGCAAGTTCGACCGCCTGATGCGTTCGCTGGACCTCTTGAACAAGGTCCGGCGCGGGACCGGCACCGGGCTGCGGCTGATCTTCGTGTGGATGCGGACGAACCGCGGCGATCTCGCCGACCTGCCGCGCTTCGCCGGGGAAGTCGGCGCGAGCGAGCTCGACGTCCGCTTCGTGGCGCCGACCGCTCACGTGAGCGCCGAGGACGAACTGCTCGACGACGAGGACCCCGGCGCGCTGCGCGCCGAGCTCGCCGCCGCGGCGGAGGACGCGGCCGCCCGGGGGCTTCGTCTCGTTTCGTACCCCGACTTCGACGACGGCGGGCCCATCGGCCTCCGCGGCCACCTGATGCGCTGGCGGGCGGGCCTCTACGACCGGCAACGTCTGCGCGGCCGCTTCCGCACCGCGGTCGCCGGCTGCGCCTGGCCGGGTCATACCGTGGTGGTTCGGCCCAACGGCGCGGTCTCGCCCTGCATCTTCTGGGAGGAGCAGCCGATCGGTTTGTACCCGGAGACTTCGCTCGAGGAAGTCGAACGGGCGCCGCTTCTGCTCGAGATCGTCGACGGCCTGAAGAGCGGCAATCCGTGTGGGACGTGCCGTACGTGCTCGGAGCGGAAGCATGCGCTCTACTTCCGGCTGCAGTGGCGGCAGCAGGCGGGCGAGCGGCTGGAGCAGCTTGGGGCGGGGCCGGGTAGTGGGGGTGTGGCTGAGGGGTTGCAGAAAAGCGGTCGGCCTGCGGCCGGCGATTTGTCGCCGCCTGCGGCGGGGGCCGGCCAGAAGGCCGGCGCACCGACACCGGAGGCACCGACACCGGAGGCACCGACACCGGAAGCACCGACACCCGGAGCACCCAGCGGGCTTCCCAGTCCTGCCGCCTGGATCACGGAGCATGCTCCCGCCGAACCCCATGATCGCGTGCTCCTCATCGGCGACGAAGCCTGGGCCGAGCATCTCCTCAACGCCGGCTTCGCAAAGCAAGTCGACATCGTCACCTCGAGTGCCAGTGCCGGTGCGCCGGCCTTCTGGCCGGCAGAAGGCGCGATGCCGCGAAGCGGCGAGCCCGAACCTCCCCCCAGCGGCGAGCCCGAACCTCCCATCCGCCACCTCCCCATCCACCCC
>VXZQ01000006.1:337589-397509 GCA_009845425.1 Holophagales bacterium | reverse complement strand
CCCGGCGCCACGCCGGAGGAGATCGAGGAGTCGATCGTCGTCAAGATCGAGGACCAGGTCAGCGGGCTCGATGACGTGAAGGCGGTCAAATCCCTGGCGGCTCCGGGCATCGCCTCGGTGCGGGTCCAGATGGACTCCGGTACGGACATGAATCGGGCCCTGGACGATATGGAATCCGCCGTCAATCGCATCCATTCCTTCCCGGCCGGCGCCGAACGCCCCACTTTCCGGGAGATGGACAACCGCTTCAGCATGATTCGGCTCATCGTCCATGGCGATGTCTCCGAGCGCTCGCTGAAGGAACTGGCGCACCGGGTGGAGGACGATCTCACGACCCTGCCCTCCGTCTCCCAGGTCGAGGTCAGCGGGGTCCGGGACTACGAGATCTCCATCGAGGTGCCGCTTCACCGGCTGAGTGCCCTGGGACTCACGCTTGACGACGTTGCCGGCGCGATCCGCCGCAGTTCGCTCGACTTGTCGGCCGGCAGCATCAATACCCGGGAAACCCAGGTTCGAGTCAGGACCCTCGGGCAGAACTACAACCAGCAGGACTTCGAGGAGATCGTCCTTCTCAGCGGCCGCGACGGCACGCTCGTGCGACTCGGCGACATCGCCGAGGTCCGCGACGGGTTCGAAGAAACAGACCTCATTGTCCGCTACCAGAACCGGCCCGCCGCCTTCGTGGAGGTCTATCGGGCCGGTGGCGAGCAGGTGATGGATGTGGCCACGACGGTCCGCGAGCACCTGGCGAACGAGGTGATCCCCGCTTTGCCGGACGGTGTGGGCATCACCATCTGGAACGACGAATCCCAGGCCTACGAGGAACGTGCCGATCTTCTTCTGAAGAACGGGATTCTGGGTTTGTTGCTGGTGATCGTCGCACTCAGCCTGTTTCTCCAGGTTCGGCTCGCCCTATGGGTTGCCGTGGGCCTCGTCGTTTCGGGTGTGGGCGCCCTCGCCGTCATGATGGCGCTCGACGTGGCGATCAACACGATCAGCCTCTTCTCCTTCGTCCTCGCTATCGGGATCGTCGTTGACGACGCCATCGTGGTGGCCGAGTGCATTCAGTCCGAACGCAATCGGGGAACCCCCGGGATGGCGGCCGCCATACGCGGGGTCCGGCGGATCAAGGCGCCCTTGACCTTCGCGGTCCTGACCTCGGCGGTGGCCTTCGTCCCGTTGCTGTTCATCCCGGGGGGCATCGGTGACGTATGGCAGGCCCTGCCGATCATCATCATCGCCATGCTGCTGATATCGCTGGTGGAATCGCTGTTCGTCCTGCCCAACCACCTGTCCCACCTGCCCGGTCCGGAGTGGGTGCCGCGCAATGCCTTCGACCGGTTCTTCTCGGGACTCCAGAGTCGTGTCGACGTCCAGTTGCAGCGGTTCGTCCAGGGGCCCCTGGACCGGGCCCTCCGGTTTGCCACGAACCGGCCCGGCGTGACGATGTCGGGGGCCGTTGGAATGCTCGTGCTGAGCATCTCCCTGGTTCCCGCCGGAATCGTCCCCACCACGCTGGCCGACGACGTGGAGGGTGATTTCGCGACGGTCGGGCTGGAGATGCCCGATGGGACCACGGCTCCGAGAACGTACGAAGTGGCGCGGGAGCTGGAGGCCGCAGGCCGCCGGGCCATCGAACGACTCTCGAGCAGCCGGCCTGCGGACGCGCCACCGCTGCTGAGTGGCGTCACGGTGACCGTCGGACTGGGATCGAGAGTCGAGGGCGGGCTCAACCCGCAGCCCACCGTCAATCCACAGGCCAACATCGCCACCATCGAGTTCAAACTTCTCGGCGCGCAGCAGAGACGGATCTCCACCGGAGAAGTCGTGCAGGCGTGGCGGGAGGAAGTGGGTGTGCTGCCCCACGTGCGCGGCCTCACCTTCAGCGGCGAGATCTTCACCCTGGGGAACCCGGTCGAGGCCGTACTGTCCCATCCGGACCCGGAGCGCCTCGCCCGGATCGCCGACTCGGTGGTCGAGGGACTCCGCGGCGTGGGAGGCGTCTACGACATACGGTCGGATCACGCCCCGGGCATCCCGGAAGTTCGGCTGGAGTTGCGGCCCGAGGCGCGGACCCTCGGTCTCACCGTGCAAGAGTTGGCCGGACAGGCGAGAGCCGCGTTCTTCGGCGCGGACGCCGTCCGGGTGCAGCGCGGCCGGGAAGAGGTACGAGTTCTTGTCCGGCTGCCCCCGGAACAGCGAAGTTCGCTTACCGATATCGAGGGCTACCTGCTCCGTACTCCCGGCGGGGACGAGGTGCCGATCATGAGTGTGGCCTCGCTGGGCATGGGCGTCTCGCCGTCCGCCCTCCGGCGCAGGGACGGCCAGCGCGTCGTCACCGTCACCGCCGACGTGGATGCCTCGGTGATCTCCGGCAACGAAGCCAACGAGATCCTGGCCAATTCGATCCTCGCGGACCTGACCGCGGCGCATCCGGATCTGACCTACACGTTTGGTGGAGAACAGCAGCAACAACTCGAGTCCATCGACGCCCTTTACCGGGGGTTCGCGGTCGCCCTGATCATGATCTTTGCGCTCCTCGCCATCCCACTCCGTTCATACACCAGGCCTTTCATCATCATGGCCGTCATCCCCTTCGGGTTCATCGGCGTGATCCTGGGCCACTGGATCCTGGGAGTAGCCCTGAGTGCCGTGTCTTTCATGGGGATCTTCGGTCTAAGCGGGGTCGTGGTGAACGACTCCCTGGTCATGATCGACTTCATCGATCAGAAACTCCGGGAAGGCAACCCGCTGAGAACCGCGATAGTCGAAGGCGCCAAGGGGCGTTTCCGTCCGATCATGCTCACATCCCTGACCACGTTCCTGGGCTTCACGCCGCTGATCCTGGAGCGCGCCATTCAAGCCCAGTTCCTGATTCCGTTTGCCGCGTCCCTCGGTTGCGGCATTCTCTTTCTCACGGCCATCCTCATGATGGTCGTTCCGGCGCTATGTACGTTGCATCCGCGCTTCGCGCCGACGCGGCATCCTTCACTTGCGGGCGCCGGACAGGGCGCGCCGGCTGCGGCAACGCGATAGCCGATGAACGCGCGCTAATGCGACTGGGAAGACTGTCGAAAGCGCTGAGAGATGCGCACGCGGGATTGGGCGTCGCGCATCGGGTCCGTCGCTTCAACGGCTGGCTTGACCGCGCTGCACCGGAGACTCCGGGCGCGGGCGCCTACGACCACACGGAAACGGTAAGGGACTACTACGAGCTTTGCAATGGCTTCATGGTGTTTGGCTGGGGCGAATCCCTGCACTTTGCGCCCCTCACGCCTGACGAAAGCCTGGAGGAGTCCAAGGTCCGGCACCAGCGGGCCATGATCTCCAGGTTGGACTTGCAACAGGGCATGAAGGTGGTCGACGTCGGTTGCGGAATCGGCGGCCCCATGCGCCGCGTCGTCCGTGAAGCAGGCGTCAGGGTCGTGGGAATCAACATCAATGAGATCCAGCTGGCGGAAGCGAAGAGGTTGAACGCCGAGGCGGGGCTGGAGCAAATGGCCGACTTCAGGAAGTGCAGCTTCGAGGACATGAGCGCCATCGAGGCCGACAGCTTCGACGGGGGTTACGCCATAGAGTCAACGTGCCACGCGCAGAACAAGCAACGCGCTTTTGCGGAGATATTCCGCGTGCTGAAGCCGGGCGCCATGTTCTGGGGTCAGGAAATGTGCCTCACGGACCGGTTCGATCCGCGGAACGGCCGGCACCGGACCATCAAGCGGAACCTCATGCAAGGTATTGCGCTCCACGATATCGCCACGTTCGGGGAAGTGAATGACGCTCTCGAAAGGGCGGGATTCCAGGTCATCGAGGGGAGCGATTGGGACGTCCGGGAAGGACCCTCCACACCCTGGTATCAGCCCATGGAGAGTCGCCACGGGACGTTGGGGAACGCGGTGCGCAGGCTTCCCTGGGGCCGCAAGGCGTTCATCGCGGGGTCGAAGTTGGCCGAGGTACTGCGGCTCCTTCCGAACGGCTCGTCGGAGGTGGTTCGGCTCCTTGATCGAACCGCGGAGGCTTACGTCGCGGGCGGCAAGACCGGCGTCTTCACGCCGCTGTACTGTTTCCTGGCCCGCAAACCCCTTCGGACCTGAGAATCAAGGCCCGGTAAGATGCACTCATGACTCCCACCCCCGTAACTTCGGCGAGCCAGGGGCTGACTCTCACGGACGAGTTGATCCTGATGCTCCTCAACGAGGAGAACGGCTACTTCCATCAGGTCCCCGGATGGCACTTGCACTGCGCCGTTGCCGGCGCCGTCCTTGCCGAGCTCTCCCTGCAGTCGCGCATCGACACGGACCCGGAAGCTCTCTATCTCGTCGACGCGACGGAGACCGGGGACCCGGCTCTCGATCCGATTCTCGGGGAGCTGGCCCAGGCGCCGGACCAGCGGACGGCCCGCTACTGGATCGAACGGCTCGCGCCACAGGCCGAAGCCGTTATCGACCTCACCCTCGACCGCCTGGTGGAGCGGAACATCCTCCAGCACCACGACGGCGACTTCTGGACCCTTCCGCGAACCGGCTGGCAGGCGGACGCGCACGGCCAATCCGAAGAAGGCACGGTGAGCCAGTTCATTCGGGACCGGATCGCCGACGTCATCTTCAACGACGAAATCCCCGATCCGCGAGACATCATCGTCCTCTCCATCGTCAACGCCTGCGACGTTCTGCGCTTCATCTTCCAGATCGACGAAGAGGTCGAGGAACGGATCGAGCTGGTCTGCAAGATGGACCTGATCGGGCGTTCCATCGCCGAGGCGGTCGCCCAGAACATCGCGGAGCCGATCCGCAGGCACTCCGCTCTGACGAAGAAGATGCCGAGCATCCCATTCCGGAAGCTGCTGCGCAACCCGTACGCCCGCAACGGCAACGTTCCCGCCCTCTTCGCCAGTCTTGCCCAGGAGTTCGGGCCTGTCTTCGAGCTCCGCCCACCCATCGGCGAGCGCATGATCTGCCTGGCGGGAACCGAGGTGAATCAGTGGGTCAACAAGCGCGGGCGCACGTACCTGAGAACGAAGGACTACTTCAACGACTTCGAGAAGATCTACGGCGCGTCCGGTGTCCTGCCTTCCCTGGACGGCGCGGATCATTTCCGACTCCGCAAGGCCATGTCGCCCGGATTCTCCCGCGGCAGGCTCGCCGGACAACTCGATCAACTCTACGGCTATATCCGAACGTATCTTGCGAACTGGGAGGTTGGTGATCTCATACCGGCCCGGTCGTGCCGTCTCCTGATCAACGCACACCTCTCCCCCCTCTTCGTCGGAGTGGATTCGCAGGATCTCATCGACGACCTCGTCTCCTACAAGGAGCGCGCCCTGGCCGTTCACATCATGCGGGCCCTGCCCAAGATGATGATGAAGACGCCCGGCATGAAGCGCAAGGCCAGGACCGTCGACAGGCTCCTGGAACGCATCCAGACTTCACATACTCCGGCCCAGCGGATCGACCAGCCGCGCGATCTCGCGGACGACTGGCTCGGGCTCCACGCGAGCGACCCGCAGTTCGTGCCGGAGACCATGCTGCGCTTCCAGCTCTCCGCGGCGCTGGTTGCCAGCGTCTACGTGGGCGACGCCGTCAGCTTCGCGCTCTACGGCATGGCGACGCAGCCGGACCTGCGGGAGCGGATCCGCGCCGAAGCCGACGCACTCTTCGAGAACGGCGACCCGGACGGTGAGGCGATCAACCCCTCCACGATCGACGTCACGCACCGGTTCCTCATGGAAACGCTCAGGATGTACCCGGTCGTCCCAATGGCCATCCGGAACGTGATGAACGCGTGCGTGATCGAGGGCTACGAGATCCCGGTCGGTTCAAGGCTCTTCATCGCCTCGACCGCGCCGCACTACATGGAGGAGGTCTTCCCGGATCCTCACTCCTTCGACATCGACCGCTACCTGCCGGATCGGGCGGAGCACCGCAGCCCCGGTTACGCGCCCTACGGCCTGGGCACCCACAGGTGTCTCGGCTTCCGGCAGACGGAGCTGCAACTGGCGGTCAACGTCCTGATGATCGCCCGCCACTTCAGATTCGAAGTCGTTCCCAAGGACTACAGGCTTCAGTTCAGTCCCATCCCGAACATGAAGCCTCGCGCGAAGCTGAAGTTCCGGATCGTCGAGCAACTTCGGGAAGTACCCGCCTGACGCCCTCGTCTCGCCCGGCGGCAGCGGCGCGACGCATCGCCATCGTCGGCGGAGGCATGTCCGGCCTCGGCGCCGCCTGGGCCCTGAACCAGAATCCCGAGCGCTTCGACGTCCTCCTGTACGAGGCGCAGGACCGGCTCGGCGGCAACGCGGTAACCGCCGACATGCCGCAGGACGACGGCAGCTCCATCCCCTTCGACATCTCCGTCACGGCGTGCATCCCCTCGGTCTACGACCACGTGGTGCTGCTTCTCGAGCAGTTCGGCATCGAACTGCTCGAGACGCGTTTCAGTTACAGCGTCCGGTACGGCGACGGCGTCTATGCCCACGACTTCGATTCGGACATACGACGGGAGCTTCAGGACGAGATCGAGAAGTTCCAGCGCATCTTGAAGAGAATCAAGCGGTTCGCCTTTCTGACCAGGGCGCGGTCCAGAGTCCTGAACGCCCTCAACCCTTACAACTACATCAGCATGGGCACGGTGCTGAATCTGCACGGCCTGTCCGGCGACTTCCGGTACAAGGTTCTGAAACCGATGTTCGTCAACTTCCTGATGGCGACGAACGTCTTCGACATGCCGGCCGCGCTGTTCGCCCGTTATCTCGAGTTCTTCGACATCGAGCGCGCCACGCCCATGAGGACCTGGGATCAGGGGACCCGGCGGATCTACGAGGCGCTGTCGGCGGGCTTCCGGGACCGGGTCTGTCTCGGACGTCCGGTGCGCAAGGTGTACCGGCAGTCGAATGGCGTTGTGGTCGAGGACCAGGACGGGGTCCGGGAGACGTTCGACGACGTCATCTTCGCCTGCAACGCGAACCAGACGCTGATGATGCTCGACCGCCCGACGATGCTGGAGCGCTACCTCCTGTCGTCAATTCGCTACGAGAGCGAACTGCACAATCACACGATCGTCCACAGCGACTCCTCGGTTCTTCCCGACAACGAGGTCAGGCCGCTCGAGACGCGGAGCAACCACATCGAGCAATACGGCGTCCGGCCGGACAACTACGAGATCACCTACATCATGCACAACCAGCAGCCGTGGGCCCACGGATCGGACAAGCCCTGTCTGGTGACTTACAACCCGATCAGCAAGATCGACGAGGGCAGGATCGTCCACCGGCAGTGGTTCCAGCACGTCGTTCACGACGTGCGGCACATCGCCCTTCTCGTCCCTCTGTTCCAGTTCATTCAGGGCCGGAGGCGGACCTGGCACTGCGGAGCGCACACCCTGGTCAACAGCCAGGAGACCTGCTTCGTGACCGGTCTGGCCGCCGCCAGGCAACTCGGCGCGGACTACCCGTTCGACGATCCGGGCGCCCGGCGGGCCTTCAACCACTACGGCCGCATCCTCCACGGCTGGAGGTTCCGGAAGGCGAGAGCCTGATGCCGGAAGCGCTCTCGTCGCCTCAGACGACGCTCAGGGCCGGCCTGCGCTGGGATTCGAGTTCCGGATAGAACTGCCGGGAGTACTGACGGTACTTGCCGACAGGGCCGTCGGCCTGGCTTAGCCGGGGCGGAGCCTGGTACCGCTTCCTCTCCCAGATCACAACGTCCTGCTGGACGAACCGCCTCTCCTCGCGCAGGACAAGGCGATTCATCAGCCGGTGGCGCAGGCTCACCGGCAGGAATCCGAAGCCCACGAAGAACCGTCCCGGCTTCCGGATCTCCCGTACCTGGCTGACCAGGGTCACATCCACGACCGTGCCGTCGACGGGCGTCGCGAGCACCCACAATCTCGACTTCATGCCGATCGTCTTCTCGTGGAACTCGACGAAGGAGTAACCCAGGCCATGGACATGTGTCACCGCTGAAACCTCCGAGACCACGTCCACGAGGCCCGCGACTCTTCGCACCGCCTTGAAATCGAAGCAACTCCTCAGGTAGGCGCCCTGGACCAGGGTCGACCCCACCGGGCGCACATCGCTATAGCCATGCGTGTAGCCAAGATGCTCTATGTCCACGGAGTTCTCGGTCGTTTCCTGGGGATGGCCCCGGAAGCGCAGGACGGAGGAACGCAGTTCGCTCCACTTCGGCCCGGCGAGCGGGTCCTCTGGCAGATGCCAGTGCGCGGGCCTGCCCGCGTATCCCCACCAGGCGAAGACCATGCCCAGGACCTCCCTGGTTGCGTAGACCTTCAGCTTGGCGGCGCTCGGCGCCGGAGCGTTCGGCGTGGCGACGCACCGGCCGGTCGAATCGAAGGTGAAGCCGTGGAATGGACAGACGAGACAACCGTCACGCACGACGCCGCCCACCGTCGGCCCCATGTGGGAGCCCAGATGCGGGCAGAAGGCATCGGCCACGCAGATCCGGCCCTCATCGTCGCACCAGGCGACGATCTCCTCCCCCAACCAGGTCTTCTCGATCAGCTTCTCGCGCTGAATCGACTCGCGGCTGGCTACGAGGTACCAGCCCTCGGGGAAAGGCGGCAGTTCATTGTGGGGACTCAGTGGAGGTCGATCCGGCTTCGAGATCATGGGGCCAGTGTTCCTCTTCGGAATGACACGCACCGGCGGTCAGGGCACCAGGGTCGACCTCCCAGTCAACTCGCCCGCCTCTAAGGCCAACTACTCTAACAACATGCCGCCGCCGGCCATCTACTGGCTCGCCGCGAGCGCCCGCTGCCGGTCGAGCGGCGACACGGTCAGCGTCCAGGTCAACGGCACCGATGCAGGGTCGTAGCAGATCCTGTCGTCACATGCCTGATAGTCCAGGCGCCCGGTCAGGGTCAACGCGTCGATCTCGGCTAGCTGGGCCGAGGATTCCTGGTCGCCTTCCACCACGACTTCCTGCACCAGGCGGAACGGCTCCTGGTAGACGGGTACCCGCTCGTCGAGTGGCTCGAAGTAGTAGATCTCCGACTGCGGATAATCGGTCGGCAGAAGCCGCAGGAAGCTGGGCACCTCAAGCGTCAAGCCGATGACCCGGTACCCGCCATCGTCGGCCCCCGGCGCGTAGACGTGCATGCCGGGCCGGGGTATGACGTCGAGCGCCAGGTGGAAGCGGCTGCCGACCGTGATGGCGGGATCGCTCTGGGTGGCGTTGATCTCGAGATGCGCCGTCTCGCCCCTGGAGCCGGCGATGCCGGAAATCGGCGTGCCGAGCTTCAGCATGATGTTCGCGGCGGTGTTGCGCTCGCGGTAGAACTCCTCGAAGAAGCGTGCCGTCACCCGCCCCTGCCGGTCGACGACGAACGTCCCGGGAAACGGCGTGCCGACGGCGATCGGCAGCGCGCCGAACACTGCGACGTATCGCAGCACGTCGGCCTTCACCCCCGGGTCTTCAGCGTTTGGACCGAGGCCTTCCTCCGCAACGTGGTTGTAGATGCCGAACGCCCGAATCGCCGCGGAGTCGCCATCGGACAGCAGCGGCACGTCCCGGATGCCGTGGCGCTCCGCGAAGGCGGCCAGCACCTCCTCCGAGTCGTAGCTGATGGCCGCGGCGCCCAGCCCTTCTGCCTGCAACTCCTCGAACCGTTCCTGCAGCTCCACGAGCTGCGCCTTGCAGTACGGTCACCAGTCGGCCGAGCGGTGGAAGAGGATCATCGCCCCCTTCTCGCCCATGATCGAGTGGAGCGTCCGGATCTGTCCGTGCTGGTCGGGAAGGGCGAAGTCGGGAACCCTCTCCCCCACTTGCGGTCCGAGTGTCGAGACGTCCACGGGCTTCCTCTCCTGGGCGCTCAGCGCAGCGGGCGCCACCAACGCGACACAGGCGGCGGCGATTCGGGTGTACTTCATCGGCCCACGGAAACTAGCACCTGCATCGGCCGCTCAGGACACCGGCGGATGGCGCCGACTAGCGGTTCGACGGCGGCTGCCAGTTCGGATGCGGCACATGGGCCTCTTCCATGATCCGCTCGATCTTCTTGACCACCTCCGGGTAGTTCCGGGCCACGTCGTACCGCTCCCCCTCGTCCCTCAGGACGTCGTAGAGTTCGAGGCGGCCGGTCCGCATCGGCTTGCGGACGCCCTTCCACTGACCCATCCGCACCGCCTGCGCCGAGCCCGCTTCGTAGAACTCCCAGTACAGGTAATCGTGTGCCCGCTGCTCGCTGGCGCGTCCCCGCAACGTCGGCGCGAAGCTGATCGAAGCCGTGCCCGGCGGCGTGTTGACGCCCGAAAGGTCGGCGACGGTCGCCATCAGGTCGCCGAAGTAGCCGATGTGGTCCGATACCTGGCCTGGTTCGATCGTCCCCGGCCACCACGCGAGAAAAGGCACGCGGATGCCGCCATCGTACAGGTCCCTCTTGATGCCCCGCAGGTTGCCGGACGGTTTGAACCGGAGCAGGTCATGGTTCGACTCGTTGTGCGGTCCGTTGTCCGACGAGAACATAACGAGCGTCTTCTCGGCGATCCCCAGCTCCCCGAGCCGCCTGAGCAGCCTGCCCACGTCCCGGTCCATGCGAGTGATCATCGCCGCCTGACCCTTGTCGGGATTCGGCCAGTCCTCTGACTCGTAGACGCCGTACTCCGGTACCTCCGCCCCGTCGCCGACGGCCCGCGTAGCTTCGTTGTTGGCGTGCGGAATCGTCAAGGCAAGGTAGAGGAAGAAGGGGGCATCCTTCTGTTCGTCGACCCATGCCAGCGCCTCTTGCACGATCAGGTCGTGGGAGTACTCGTACCGTTCCGTGGCCCAGCCGCCCTCGAAACCGCCATAGGGGCGCGGCGTCCTCTCGACCCTGTTCCGAAGCGGCACTTTCTCCAAATCCCGCCACAGGAACTCGGGATAGTAGTTGTGGGCGTGCACTTGGTTGAGGTAGCCGAAGAACTCGTCGAAGCCCTGGCTGAGCGGATGGCCCTCCATGCCGACCTCGCCCAGTCCCCACTTGCCGAACAGGCCGGTCACGTAGCCGGCGGACCGGAGCACCTCCGCGACCGTGACGTCCTCGTCTCGCAGCGACTGAGCGGTTCCCCTGGCGTTGCCCCGCACATGGGTGCGCCCCGTGTGCTGCCCGGTCATCAGGACGCTGCGGGACGGCGCGCAGACCGTCGCTCCCGCGTAGAACTGCGTGAAACGGATCCCCTCGGCAGCCATCCGGTCCAGGCTGGGCGTCCGGATGACCTGCTGCCCGTACGAACCGAGGTCTCCATATCCCAGGTCGTCCGCCAGGATGAAGATGACGTTCGGGAGATCCGTGCCGCCGGCAGCGCCCGCCGTCGCGACGAGAAGGATCGTCAGGCCGACGGGAACCGTTCTCTTCGGGCTCCGGCACATAGACCGCTTCAAAAGGGACGACTCTAGCCAGTTCTTGCCCCGAGGCGCCTAGGGCGCCCCTAAGACGCCGTTCCAGTCAACCCTACTCTATCCCGGATCAACTCCGCGAGGCCGAGCGAATGAGTGAGCGAGTCTTCGGGTTATCTATCTCCAGTGACTTCAATCTGCTCGCAGGTGCGTCGTCGTCATGTCAATCAGCAGTCGGTCTCTTGGACCCGTTACGAGCGTCCGCACAACAATGAGCTTCCTTCCACGCTTGACTACCGTCGACCGGGCGGTCAGCTTGCCGTCGCGTTCATTGCCCAGCAAGACCGTGTGCAGGTCCACAGCCAAGGGGAAGCCTCCACCGTCTTCCTGCACGCTCTCCGGATCGCCGACCGCACAAAGCGTCGCTGCGATATCGGCCAACCAGATCAATGCTCCGGCGTGAACCGTTCCGAATGCGTTCCTTGCCGCATCGGTCACAGTCATTGTTGCCACCACCAAGTCCCGTTCTCGGGACTCGACAGTGAGTGCGAGCCCGCCTGACCAGCGGTCTTCGGCAAGACGTTCACTGACGTTCACGAGCTTCTCCTCCTAGCTTGGGAGTTCCCGGACTCCAGGACTCTGCGGGCCCTATCGAAACGGGCGCTGGTGTCGTGATCAACCCGGACGGAGGCCAGGACTTCGACGAGTGCATCGATATCGCCTTCGTTCGTTCGCCCGTTGGTTATGCAGGCTCGCAGCACCGGCTTGCCTTCGAAGATTGCAGTTGACACCCAGAACCGGCCGTCGCTGCGAACAGCATCGACGTAGTTTCGAACGGCTTCATGGCCTTCGGGTGGCACGAGGCATGCAACGGCCATAGGAGAATCGTTCACAAGCGACCAACCTTCGCGCTGCAACAGAAATGCGAGTCTGTCCGCCAATCGAATTGCGCGCTCCACATGGTCCGCGTATCCCATCCATCCGGCTGTTCCGAGTGCAAGAAACATCCGCAGTCCGACGAAACGTCGCGACCACTGGTTGGAATTGACATAGAAGTCCTTGGCCGTGTCGCTCCTGGGCATGTAGCTCGCATCTATGCGGAAGACCTGAGCGACGAGATCCGGTCTGGAGGTCAGGAACATGCCCGCCCCCATGGTCGTTGCAAACCACTTGTGGGCGTCAATCGTGATCGAGTCCGCTTCTTCGATGCCCTTGAGAGCGCCGGTATCTCTGGCAATCAGCGCACCACCCCATGCCGCGTCGACGTGGAACCACATGCCGTGCTTTCTGGCTATTTCGCCGCAGCGGGTCAACGGATCGACCATTCCCGCGTTGGTGGTGCCAGCCGTCGCCGCTATCATCACCGGCACGTTGCCACTGCGGACGTCAGTTTCGATCGTTTCGGTCAACGCCTCGGGATCCATGCGTCCGCGCCCATCGGTCTGAATCAGCCGGACCGCGTTGCGCCCGACGCCCGCGGCGTGAGCGATCTTCAGCCATGCCAAATGGCTCTCCTCCGACACGAAGATGCACGGCGGACGGGCGAATGCACACAAGCCATCATCACCGTACGCCGGGGATCCTGCTTGCAGAGCGCAGAGCATTCCCGTGAAGTTCGCTTCCGATCCACCGCTTGTGAAGTGTCCCCCCGAGCCATCCGGCATGCCGGCCCTGCGTGCTACTTCCCGGATCACGTGCAGTTCGATCTCGACCGCCGCCGGCGCATGCGAATGGACGCAGATCTGGGGGTTGAATACAGAAGCAATGCGGTCGGCGCACTCGGCGGCAAACGTCGGCGCAGGGTTGAACAGGCCAAGATAGCCCGGATGCGTCACCTGTACCGTGCCGGTTTCGAGCCCCTCGATCACCCATTCCACTAACCCCGCCAACTCTTTAGGTTGGTCGAATCCCATGCTTCGCAGTTCTCGGAGCCACTTGCCGGACGGGCCGTCGGGAACTACGTCGCGCGACGGCATGAGACGTCGCGCCGCGCCAAGGCGCTCGGTGAGCCTGTGGTCTGCTTCCGTCAGGGAATCATGGTCGGGAAACAGCGAACCGCTCGGATCGGTGTTCATCTTGGTCATCGGAAAGAACGCTCGAGCCTTCGCTCTTTGTCAGGCCACCGCCGGTTCATTCAACTACACCGCCTGAGGCCTCGCGGGCAAGCAGGGCCTGCTTTCGCTCCACTCCCCAGCGGTAACCGCCGGGCTTGCCGTCGCTCCGAACCACCCGGTGGCAGGGAATCGCCACGGCGAGCGGGTTGGCGGCGCAGGCGCTCGCGACTGCCCGAGATGCCTTCGGCGATCCGATGGCGGCGGCGATCCCGCCGTAACTGGCGGTCTCGCCTGCCGGTAGCTCCCGGAGCGCCTGCCAGACCCGCTGCTGGTACGCCGTCCCGCGGATGTCGAGCGGCAGGTCGTGGCCGAGGGCCGGCGCTTCGACCAGACCGACGACCCGCGCCACCAACGACTCGAACTCCGGCTCGCCCCCGGCAAGTTCCGCCTTCGGGAAACGATCCTCTAAGTCTCGGACCAGGCTGCCAGGCTCGTCGCCGAGCAGGATCGTGCAGATTCCCTTCTCCGTCGCCGCAACGAGAATCGAGCCCAGGGAGCACTCGCCGACCGCGAACCGGATCGTCTCTCCGCTTCCGCCGCGCCGGAACGTCGAGGGTGCCATGCCCAGCAGGTCGGACGACGCCGCGTAGAAACGGCCACTCGAGTTGAAGCCGGCGTCGTAGATCGCGTCAGTCACGGTGCGGGAGGTCCGCAGCGCCTCGCGGACCCGATCGCCTCGATGGCCGGCGACGTACGCACGCGGCGTGACGCCCGTGACTCTCTTGAAGACCCGGTGGAAATGGAACCGGCTCATGCCCGCCGCCTGCGCCAGCGCGTCGAGGTCCGGGGGCTCCACCGCCTCCTCGATCGCGCGGCAGGCCGCTGCCACGACCTCCGCATGCCGTTCAGCGAGAGGCCGTTCGTTCGGGCGGCTACGTGCCATAGGGAGAATCCTCGTATGACCGGCGCAGCATTGCACCTCGATTCTTGCTCTCGACTCGGATTCTCCTCGCTACCGGACGCGGCGGTACGTTTCGTCAAGCGGCGGCAGGTAGACCGGCGGGCTGCCGTAGAAGTATCCGCGCAGGAAGCGCACCGAGGTGTCGAGCGTGAGGTCGCGCCGGCGCTCCAGCGCCTCGACGCACGCCTCGTAGTCCGGGCCGTTGCCGCCCAGACGCGCCATGACGGCGGGCCTCGTCGCCTGCCAGTGCTCGTGGCTGGCGTAGCGAGCCATCATGTAGACCTCGTCGAAGTCGGTGCTTTCCGTTGCGCCGACTTCGGTTCCACGGCGATCGAGCTCCTCCGGCGTCGGATAGACCCTGCGCCATTGCCCGACGATCCGCGCGCCGTTCTTCTCGAAGTATGGCCAGACGCCTTCGCGGCTCAACCGACTGAACTCCTCGAAGGTCCCCTTGCGGATGCGGAAGTAACGCAGCGTGATGATCTCCTCGCCCCGGCGGGCTCGGGCGCTCCGCACCGGGAGCTCGGCACCGCCGGCCGCTTCCGCCGACTCGACGAGCTCGTACTCCTCGTCGAGACCGGGCATGTAGTACGGCCCGCCGCTCGCCATGTCCCCGACGAGATAGATCGGACCGTCCGACCCCAGCTCCAACTGGCGTCTGGCGGCAAGCGCCTCGCGGAAGGCCTGCCAGTCCTCGCCGTTACCGCCCAGCCGGTCCGCGGCCCGGGTGGCGGCCCAGTGGTTGTAGCTGCGGTAGCGAGCCAACCGGTAGCCCTCGTCGAACTCGTCGCTGCCGCCGCCATCCGGGTGGACCACCTGCCACTGGCCTACGACGCGGCTGCCGATCTTCTCGAAGATCGGCCAGACACCGTCGCGGCTCAGCTCGAAGAAGCGCGCGTGGGTCCCCTTTTGGAGCTTCTGGTGGCGGAGGACGAGGAACTCCTCGCCGGCGCGGGCTATGTCGTTGCGAACCGGCCGCGGAGTCTCCTGGGCCGGGAGGGCGACCGCGCAGACGAGGGTGGCGGCGCAGGCGAGCGGGAGTGCGGTCAGTCGCAACGAAGACCGCTCAGTTCGCCGGAGGCTTCTTCGTTTCGTCTTTCTTGGCCTCGGGCTCCGGTGGTTTCGGCGCCGGCTTGGCGTAGATGTCGACCGCCTTGGCGTCCTCTTCCTCCTCGGTCGGCGGACGCACGCCTTCGCCGAGCATGATCGCCTCGATCGCGGCGACGGTGACCGGGGACGGTTTGAAGTTGCCGAAGCGGTAGCCGCGCGCGATCGTCAGCGGGGTCCAGCCGTACTTGTTGCGCTGGTTCCAGACCTCGATGTCGGCGCCGCTGTCGGCCAGGAGGTGGACGACCCGCGGCAGGTTCTTGTAGGCGGCGCCATGCATCGGGGTTTCGCCGTTGGCGTTCACCGCATCGATGTCGGCGCCCAGCTCCAGCGCCGTCCGCACGGCCTCGAGCACCTCCTCTTCGGTGCCGGCGTCCTCGCCGGGCGAGCGCGTGCCGAGGCCGGCCGCGGCCATCAGGGCCGTCGAGCCGTCTTCCGTCCGGGTCAGCGGATCGGCGCCGAGGTCGGCCAGGGTCCGCATCAGGGCCGCGTCGGCGACCAACGCCGCCAGGACGAACGGCGTCGCCCCCAGCTCGTTCAGGCTCGTGTTGTTCAGCCTGGCCCTGGTCGTCATCCGGGCCTCGAGATCGGCGCCGTGCTCCACCATGTCGCGGACGAAGTCCAGGCCGTCCATCGATCCCGAGCCATCGGGCCGCGGGTTGTTGTCGCCGGCGCCCGGCTTGCGTACCCGTGCCAGCATGTGGAGCGCGGTGTACCCGGTGTGGGCCACGTTCGGGTCGGCACCCGCGTCGAGGAGCCGTGCCGCCAGCTCGAAGTGGCCGTTGGTGACCGCGACCAGCAGCGGCGTCGATCCAGGGCGAACGGAGCGGCCGCCCGGCAGCGGACGGTCCCGCTTCACCGCCTTGCCCG
The DNA here is from genome assembly GCA_009845425.1 of Holophagales bacterium. GTDB lineage: Bacteria > Acidobacteriota > Thermoanaerobaculia > Multivoradales > Multivoraceae > Multivorans. The sequence continues at coordinate 381,190 of VXZQ01000006.1, read as the reverse complement.
GCGTCGGCGCGTTCACGTCGACACCCGCCCGGAGCAGCGCCTCCATCACGCCGATTCGTCCTTCGCGGACCGCGAACAGGAGCGGCGTGAAGCCGGAGTCCAGGGTCGCGTTGGGGTCCGCGCCGACCTCGAGCAGCAGTTCGACGACTTCCAGGTTACCCTCGGCGGCCGCCCACATGAGCGCCGTTTGGCCCCGTTTCGGTTCGCGGAAGTGGACGTCGGCACCGGCCTCGTAGAGCGCTTCGACGACCTCGATCCGGCCGGTCCGCGCCGCGGTCATGAACACCGTCTCACCGCCCGCGAGCACCGCGTTGGGGTCGGCTCCCGCGGCCAGTAGCGCTTCGACGATCTCGAAGTTGCCGTTGGCGCAGGCCAGGGACAGCGGGATGACGCCGTAGCGGTTCGTAGCGGAGGCATCGGCGCCGGCGTCTAGCAGGCGGCGGACGAGGTTGCCGCGGTCGTGGTAGACGGCCCAGTGGAGGGCCGTCATGCCGTCGACCTGGGCGGCGTTGATCTCGTCGGGGCGAGGAGACGCGGCGAGGAGGCGCTCGATGGTGGCGGTGTCGAGGTGTTCGGCCGCGTCGGCTAGGGGTGTGTTGGTGGTGGCGATTGCCGGCACGACGCCGATCAGAATGCCGGCCAGAAGGCCGGCGCACCGACAATGGGACGACTGCATGAGCTTTGCCACCACTCGCCCTCAGCCCGCCAGGTGGACCGGCTCGGCCAGGGTGTCGATTCGGCCGGTGCTGTCGGCGAAGGAGTCGAGCCGCACGCCGACGCTGTCGAGCAGGGTCAGGTGCAGGTTGGCCATCGGCGCCGGCTGGTCGTAGACGATGTGCTGGCCGCCGCGGACGGTGCCTCCTCCGCCGCCGGCAACGACGATCGGCAGGTTCACGTGGTCGTGGACGTTCGGGTTGCCCATGCCGCTGCCGTAGAGGTAGAGCGAGTTGTCGAGCAGGTTGCCGTCTCCTTCCGGCACCGCCGCGAGCTTCTCGAGGAAGTAGGCGAACAGCGAGACGTGGAACTGGTTGATCTTCGCCAGCTTCGCCACCTTCTCGGGATCGTTGCCGTGGTGGGAGGTCGGATGGTGCGGGTCCGGCACGCCGATCTCGGGGTAGGTCCGGTTGCTCGACTCGCGGGCGAGCTGGAAGGTGATGACCCGGGTCACGTCGGCCTGCAGCGCCAGCACCTGGAGGTCGAACATCAGGCGGGCGTGGTCGGCGTAGGCCGCGGGCACGCCGGCCGGGCGGTCGACGTCGGGAAGCGCGCCCTCGTCGGCCTGAGCCTCCGCCTTCTGGATGCGACGCTCGACCTCGCGCACGGAGTCGAGGTACTCGCTGACCTTGACCCGGTCGCCGGGACCGAGCATGCCCTGGAGCCGGGTGATGTCCTCGTGCACCCAGTCGAGCAGGCTTGCCTTGCGCTGAAGCCCCTCGCGCCGCTCGTCCGCCGTGCCGCCCTCGCCGAACAGCCGCTCGAACACGATCCGCGGATGGGCCTCGGCCGGCAGCGGCGTCGTCGGCGACGACCAGGAGAGATTGTTCTGGTACACGCAGGCGTAGCCGTTGTCGCACTGGCCGACCATGTCCATCAGGTCCATCGCCAGTTCGAGCGACGGCAACTGGGTCTCCTGGCCCATCTGCTGGGCGGCGATCTGATCGACCGTCGTGCCGAGGTAGTAGTCCGTGCTCTCCGTCCACTTCGCCTTCGCCGCGCTCAGGAAGGCCGCATTCGAGGTTGCGTGGGTCCCGGGATAGGCATTCTTCAGTTCCAGGTTGCTGATCACCGAGATCTGCTTCCTGAAGCCCTCCAGCGGACTGAGCGACGGTGAGAGTTCACCGAGCGCCCCGCTGCCGCCGGCCGGACGCCAGCGGGTGATGTCGGAGCCCATCGGGATGTAGACGAAGCCCAGGCGCCGCACCGGCTTGGCCGCCGTCTTGGCCCAGGCGGTCATCGACGGCACCATCGCGTCGAGCAGGGGCAGGGCGATCGCCGCGCCCATGCCGCGCAGGAAGGTCCGGCGCGGTAACGACTTCTTGGTCAGGATCATGACGATGCTCTCCTCATCTGGAAGGGATCGCTGGCGACGACTGCCTGAATCAGGGACGACAGGCGGTAGTCGTCGGTTTCCGCACGGCGCAGGATCGCGCGCACCGCGGGGGCGTCGGTCGCGGTCACGCCGCGGCCGGTGCCGAACACGAGCAGCTTCTCGGTCAGGGTGGTCAGGAACAGCTCGGGCCGCGCCAGCATCGCCGACTCGAGTTCCCTGACGCCGCCCAGGGCGGTACCGTCCCACAGCTCGCCGGAAGCGTCGATCGGGAAGCCCGCGTCGACCGTCCGCCAGCGGCCGATCGCGTCGTAGTTCTCGAGCGCGAAGCCGACCGGGTCCATCAGCCGGTGGCAGCCGGAGCAGGCCGGGTTGTCGCGATGCGCCGACAGCCGCTCGCGCATCGGCAGTTCCTTGGCGACGATCTTTGCTTCCGGCAGATCGGGCACGTCTGGCGGTGGTGGCGGCGGTGGCACCCCGAGCAGGTTGCCCAGCACCCAGTTGCCGCGCACCACCGGCGAGGTACGGGTGGCGAACGAAGTCACGGTCAGGATGCTGCCGTGGCGCAGCAGGCCGCCGCGTACGCTGTCGTCGTCGAGGTCCACCCGGCGGAAACGGCTGCCATAGACGTGCGGAACGCCGTAGTGCTTGGCCAGCCGCTCGTTGAGGAACGTGTAGTCCGCGCGCACGAGATCGAGGGCGCTGCGGTCCTCCCGCAGGATGCTGCCGACGAACAGTTCCGTCTCGCGGCGCATGGCCTGCCGGAGGTTGTCGTCGAAGTCAGGGAACAGGCGCTTGTCGGGGGTGACTCCGTCCAGATTGCGCAGATGGAGCCATTGGGCGGCGAAGTTCGTGACCAGGTTTCCGGCTCGCGGGTCGGCGAGCATGCGCTCGACCTGCTGCTCGAGCACGTCCGGCTCGCCCAGTCGGCCGGCCGACGCGATCTCCAGTAGCTCGTCATCCGGGATGCTGCTCCACAGGAAGAAGGCGAGCCGTGACGCGAGCTCCACCTCGCTCACGCGGTACGGCGCCCCGGCCTCCACGCCAGCCGGATCCCGCTCGATGCGGAACAGGAACTCCGGGCTGACCAGGACCGCCGCCAATCCCATTTCGATGCCCGCCTCGAACCCGTGCTCGGCCCCGGCCTGCTCGTAGAGCGCGAACGGTCCGCGCACGTCCTCGCCGGTCACCGGCCGCCGGTAGGCCCGGCGCATCACGTTGGCCAGGATCTCCCGCGCGCAGGGGTCCTCCTCGGCGACGTTCTGCGGCTGGCAGACGAAGATCCGCTGGCGGCTCGGCGTGTCGCCGGCGCCGAGCGGCAGGTACGGCCCGACGATCGAGACCGAGAAGATCGCCGGCTGCACCCGGGGGTGGCGGTAGTAGTTGAAGTGCGACTCGTAGGGCTGCCGCGCCGTCTCGAGCAGCACCCAGGGCCGGGCCGGGAAGGTGACGCCGACATCGTGCGGTCCAGCGGTAACCGGCACACGCACGACCAGGTGATCGTCGACGTCGTCCTGCGACGGCTGGTAGTTCAGCGCCACGTCGCTCATCAGGTCCGGCGGAGCGACGGTGAAGGACTCGATGTGCTCCCGGTCGATCAGGAGTTCCAGGTCGTGCGGCTCTCTCAGGCCCTCGACGTGTTCGTTGCGGTCGCGGGCGAGCCGGATCGAGAACTCGTAGACACCGTCGGCCGGGAAGTTCCAGGTCGCGAGGATGCCGCCCCGGGTGCCGACCGGGAGGCCTTCGACGTGTTTCTCCTGGGTCTGGTCGGGCTCCGTGCGGAACGTGATGCCGACCGGTTCCGCGTACGAGCGGCCGACTGCCAGCCGGCTGATCTTCTCCGCCGCGCCGACGTAGCGCTCCAGCAGGGTCGGCGAGAGGTCGCCGACCGTCACGTTGTCGAATCCGAAGCTCGCCGAGTCCGCCGGCAGCAGCGAGGCGACGTCGACCTCCAGCGCCAGCAGATCGCGCACCGCGTTGTGGTACTCGGTGCGGTTCAGCCGACGGAAGGTCTCCGTGCGGCCCGGATCGGGCTGGTCGGCGGCGATCCGGTCAAGCTCGCCCTCGAGCGAGGCCAAGGCGTCTCGGTATGCACTCTCGTCCGGACGGCGACGTCCCGGCGGCGGCATCTGCCGCGCGCGCAGCTTGCGAGCCACCTTCTCCCAGGTGGCACGGTCGAGATTCTCGTGCTGCTCGACGAGCGCATCGAGTTCGAGTCCAGCCGTCTTCAGCCGAGCGTTGTGGCAACCCAGGCAGTGGCGCGAGATCAGGGCGCGGTGCGGCGCGTCGGCGTCGAAGGCCGGGGCTGCCGGCGGGGCCGCGGGCGGCCCGGCCGCGGCGGTCGCTCCAGCCAGCGCAAAGAAGAGAACGAGACACACCGCAGCCGCATGAATCGCCCGCGGGCGACAACACCGAATGGGTCGTGGGTCACGCAATCTCCAACTCCCGGGCTGAAGACCTGAACTGGCTACAGGAACGCGAACGGCAGTCTAACAGTCGGCGCCGTCGCTGGATGTGCGCGTCGCGGTCTGACGCCGCCCTCGCGGTCAGTTCAAGGAACCGTACTTCCTGGCTTCCTGTCCTAGGATCTCAGGCAGTGACAGGAATCGACCATCGAATCCGGGCGCTGCTGGTGGCCGCGGTCATCCTCGCTCAGCCGGCAACGAGCGAGGAGTCGGAACCCGCCCGATACGAGAGCGCCCTTGCCGAATGGCGAGCCGATCGGGTGGCGGATCTCAAGGGCCCGACCGGTTGGCTCAATCTCGCGGGTCTCTACTGGCTGAAGGAAGGCGCCAACAGCTTCGGCGCCGCGGACGACAACGACTTAGTGACGCCTGAAGGATCGTCGCCGCGGAAGCTCGGCGATTTCGTGGTGGAGAACGGCACAGTCACCTTCCAGGCAGCGCCCGGAGCCGACGTCCTCCACGACGAAACGCCCGTCACCGAGATGGTCCTCGCCGACGATCAGGAGAAACGGGCCACTCTCCTCACGTCCGGCCCCCTGGCCTGGACCGTGATCCGGCGAATGGACCGGCTCGGAGTGCGGCTGCGGGACTACGACCATCCGGCCATTGGCGCCTTCGCCGGCATCGAGTCCTTCGATGCAGACCCGAGCTGGCGCCTCGAGGCCCGCTTCGAGCCCTACCCGGAACCGCGGACGATCAGAGTGCCGACCATCGTCGAAGGTCTCGGCTGGGAACCGACCGTCCCCGGCACCCTGGAGTTCGAGGTCCAGGGACATTCACTGTCGCTCGAGGCGTACCGATCCGACGACGGGTTCATGATCGTCTTCGCCGATGAAACGACCGGCGACACGACCTACCCCGCCGGCCGCTACCTGGCCGCGGCCCTGCCCGGCGACGACGGCACGACCATCCTGGACTTCAACAAGGCCTACAACCCGCCGTGTGTGTTCACCGAGTTCGCGACCTGCCCGCTGGCGACACCCCGCAACCGCCTGCCCGTCGCCGTGGAGGCTGGAGAAAGGTACACCGAGAAACCTTAAGGCCGACGTCGCCGCTTCGCGGCTCGCCGGATGCCGGCCAGAAGGCCGGCGCACCGACACGCGGCTACGCTGCGGCCGGCCGGCTGCGTACGAGCCGGCCCGGCAGGGCGCCGGTGACCTCGTCGTTCTCGAGGACGACTTCGCCGGCGCAGATCGTCGCGTCGTAGCCCTGCGGGCGCTGCATGTAGCGCTTCGCGTTCTCGGGCAGGTCGTAGACGAGGTACGGGGCCTCGGACGACAGGCGGTCGAAGTCGATCACGCTGATGTCGGCGCGCTTGCCCGGCTCCAGAACGCCCCGGTCGGACAGGCCGTAGAGGGCCGCGTTGGCGCCGGTCTGCTTGTGGACGATCGTCTCGACCTCGACTCGTTCGCCACGGGTGCGGTCGCGTCCCCAGAAGGCAAGGTTCCAGCTTGGCATGTGCGCGTCGCTGACCGCGCCGACGTGGGCGCCGGCGTCGCTCAGGCCGTTGCAGGTCAGCGGATGTCGCATCAGGCCCGCCATGTAGTCGAAGTTCCGCTTCGAGTAGCCGTCCAAGTAGAACAGCAGCAGTGTGCTGCCGGCGCCTTCGGTCAGAAGGTCGTAGAACGCTTCCGGCCCGGTCAAGCCGTGCCGCTTCGCATGGTTCGCGACGCTGGCCTCCTGGTCCGGCTCGTAGTTCGGCGGATCGCCGAGCACGTAGACGGCCTCCGGCTGGGAGTGCATCAATTCCAGCAGTCCTGGCAGCAGGCTGCCCGGCGTCGCGTCGACCAGGAACGGGTGATCCACGTCCTCGGGGCTGTTGCGCCTGGCGTCGTTCGTCATGTCCCAGTCGCTCGCGAGGATCTTGGCGCGCACCTCAGGGTCTCGCATCCGTTCGAGCCTCTCTGGCATCGGCAAGTGCCCGACCAGTTCGCGGTAGGCGTAGTTCAGGACGTACGGGTGAAGCGACCCCTCCAGGTTCATCAGCACCGTCGTACCGCGACCACGGATCTGCGGGAACACCCGGATCCCCTGGTAGCGACGCTCCTCGAGCGCTGTCAACCCTTCCTGCGCCGCTTCGCCCGAGAGATAGGTCACCGTGATCCCGTCCTTGCGGCCGAGGCCAAGCAACCACTCGCGCTCGAACGGGCCGACGAACTGGAACACGCCGCCGCCGGCCTCACTCATGCCGTTGGCGATCGCCTCGAGCTCTGGATAGCGGGCGAACGTCCCGGGGATCATCTCGCCCTCCTTCGTGCGATGCGCCAGCAGCCGGTTCGACGAGACGCCGAAGGCGCCCGCCCGGATACTCTCGCGCACGAGGCGCTCCATCTCGGCCAGTTCGTCATCCGTCGGCTGGATGTCCTCCGCACCGCGCTCCCCCATGACGTAGGTGCGAAGCGCGCAGTGCGGTATCTGGGTGATCACGTCCATGATCCGCGGCTTGCCGTCGATCGCGTCGAGGTACTCGGGGAAGGTCTCCCACTTCCACTCCATGCCCGCCGACATCGCGATCGCCGGGATGTCCTCGACCGCGTCCATCAGGTCGAGCAGCCAGTCGCGGTCCTTCGGCTTGACCGGCGCGAAGCCGACGCCGCAGTTGCCCATGACGATCGTCGTCACGCCGTTCCAGCAGGAAGGCGTGAGGTACGGGTCCCAGGACACCTGGGCGTCGAAGTGGGTGTGGATGTCGATCCAGCCGGGGACGACCAGCTTGCCCTCGGCGTCGATCTCCCGGCGCGCGTTGCCCACGCCCCCGTTGACGCTGGTGATGGTCGCACCGTCGATGGCGATGTCGCCCTGGAACTCCGGAGCGCCGGTGCCGTCGATGATGCGACCGTTACGGATTGCGAGGTCGTGCATGGTCTGTCCTCTTGTCAGGGTCTCAGTTCTGGGACTCGGCGGCGCGCTCGCCGGCGACGATATCCGTCATCCCGTCCCACTCGCTCCAGTGGTCGCAGAGCGCGTCGATCGCCACCTGCCACGGGTCGTACCCTTGCGGATAGTCGAGGAAGTTCCCCTTCCAGCCGCGGTCCGGATGATCGCTGTCGCCAAGCACTCGGGCCCCGCCTGGCCGCTCCCGCCGCAGCCGGAAGTAGACGTTCATCCGCGGCTCGGAGCCCTCGTAGTTCCGGGTGCCGCAGTGGGGTATCGCGTGGAGGGTCAGGACGGCGTCGCCCTCGTCGAGCAGAACCGGTGTCGGCCGCGGCCACATCGCCCCGTCCGGCGTGTACTCGGCGCCCTCTCTGTACTGATCGCGCACCGCCTGGGGCAGGTAGTTCATACCCACGCCGTCGTCGCCCATCGGCACCAGGCGGGGCCAACCCGGGCCTTCCGGGCCGATCGGACCGCCCTGCTCCCGTTGCCAGCGAAAGAACACCTGGACCGCATGGTGGGCGCCGCGAAGCACCGCCAGGTTGCCCCGCCCGAACTCGGTCTGGTCGTTGAGCGCAACGCCGACGAAGGCCGTGAAGCTGCCGATCGACAGACGGCAGTCCGGGTCCTGGAACAGCGGCGTCATGTTGCGGCCGATAACCGTCGCGTCGCCGGCGCCGAAGTGCTCGGTGCGTGGCGCGCTCCAGTCGTCGACCTCGCCCTGCGACTTCGGAATCGCGCCGGTCCAAAGCCCGTCGAGATGGGGGAAGAAGCCGTAGTTCGGAAGCTGGTTGTCCGGCAGGCCGTGGTGGCCGATCTCGGGTGACGGATCGCTCGGATAGAGCACCATCGGCATCGCCCGCTGCGGCGGATCGTACGGTCCCATCGTGTTGCGCAGGACTTCGCCCAGGCAGGACTCGTTGACGAGCGCCGGAAACTCCGGCGAACCGGACAGCTCGCCGTAGTAGTCGAACAACCGGCCGGGACGCCCCGCGATGACGTTGATCCGCCGCTTCGCCCGGTAGGTCAACTCCGGCTCCACCGCGTTCTTCAGCACGATGAAGCCGTCGCGGTAGAACCGCCGTTTCTGTTCTGCAGACAGTTCTGGCGGGTGGAGTGCGGGTGCTACTTCGTTCACCGGTCGCCCCTCCTCAGAAGTAGAGCTGGATCGCCTCACCGTGCAGGTCGGCTAGCGTCGACCGCTTGCTGATCCACATTGGTTCCGCGAGTTCCGCTTCCCAGGCCGCCAGCGCCGCTTCGAGGCGCTCAACGACCTCTGGGTGCTGGTCGGCCACGTTCACTCGCTCGCCGACGTCCGCCTCGAGGTCGTGCAGCACGGTGATCTGGCCGTACGCCGACACCGGCGGATAGTCCTCCTCCGGCAGCAGGCGACCGCCGAGACCGAGCACGGAAGCCGGGTCCTGGTTTGTCAGGTCGATCCGCCACAGCTTCCACTTGCCCGAGCGAACGGCCGCGTTCGGCAGGGACCGCCAGAAGAGGTACTCGTGGGGCGGCTCCTCGATCTCGCCGCGCAGGTACGGCAGGAGGTTCACGCTGTCCTCGGTACCCGCGTCCGACCCGGCCGCCGCGGCGAACGTCGCGTAGAGGTCGAGCACGCTCGCTGGCCGGCTGTAGACCTGGCCCCGCGGCAGGCCCGCCGGCCACTTGACCAGGTACGGCACCCGGATGCCGCCGTCCAGGTGATAGCGCTTGCCGCCGGAGAGCGGCGAGTTCGTACAGATGACCGCCGGCATGTAGTTGATGCAGCCGTTGTCGGAGATGAACACGACGAGCGTGTTCTCTTCCAGTCCGTGCTCCCTGAGCGTCGCCGTGACCCGGCCCACCATGTCATCGACGGACGACACCATGGCGGCGTAGATGCGCGCCCCCGCTTCCTCGATGTGCGCGTAGCGGGCGACGTACTTGGTCGTGGCCTGAATCGGCGTGTGAGGCGCGTTCGGCGCCAGCATCAGGAAGAACGGCTCGCCCGCGTGGCGCTCGATGAATGAGACGGCGCGGTCCGCGAACACGTCGGTCAGGTACTCATCCACCTCCACGACCTCGTAGCCGTCCAGGATCGCGCGCGGACCGTCGCCCCGGTCGCCAACGACCGGCGCCGGCCTTATCGCGTTCGGCTCCGTCGTGGCGGGCTGCCTCCGCGGCCAGCTATGTCCGTCAGGGTCGTTGGGGTCGAGGTAGCTCGTGCCGCCGCCCAGATGGCCGAAGAACTCGTCGAAACCTCGCTTCAGCGGGTGATACTGCTCGCGGAAACCCAGGTGCCACTTCCCCACCAGGCCGGTCGCGTAGCCGGCCTCCCGCATCATGTCGCCGAGCGTCGTTTCGTCCTCGGGCAGTCCCAGCTCCGCATCGGCGTTCCGCTCGTAGTTCGCCGTCGGGTTGTACTCATAGCCGAACCGGTTCTGGTAGCGGCCCGTGAAGAGCCCCGCCCGCATCGGACTGCAGACCGCTGCAGACACGTACCCATCGGTCAGCCGCACCCCGTTCGCCGCCAGCTCGTCGATGTGCGGCGTCGAGATGACGGTCGATCCGTTGGCACCGATGTCGCCATAGCCGAGGTCGTCGGCGAGGACGACGATGACGTTCGGAGGAGGCGGCGCGGGCGCCGCATCCTGGGGCGCGTCCGAGTCCGGCGCGCAACCGGCTGCAACCAGGCCGACCACGATCGCCGGCGCGATAGCGCTACGCAGCTGCGTCTTGATCTTCCGCTCCCTATGAATCCCGACGTATCTGACCCGCACCGTGTCTGCGTCCTGGTTGGCGTCGAATGCTAGCGGCTTCCCAAGCCGACCGGGTTCGGGCGGGCTTCGACACCGAGCGGCGGAGACGCCCGGAATGTTCCTGCGATCTCGCCGCGTTGCCTTTCTCAAGTCACCGAGGAGGTACCGTCATGCCGATCCGCACCCTGGGACTCGTCGCCGCCTGTCTGGTTGCTGCCGCCCCCGCCTGGGCCGCAGTCGAAGACACCGAAAGGGGCATGAGTCGTCTACACCACGCGATCGAGAAGAGCGTGGAACCGCAGGCGGTTCGCGCCCTGCTCGCCGCCGGCGCCGATGTGCACGCCGTCGACGACGAGGGCCGCACGCCCCTCCACCTGGCGACCGGGAAGACATTGGATCCCGCTGTCGTCCGCCTCCTGATCGATGCCGGCGCCAGAGTCGACGCCCTGGACCCGGCAAACCGGACTCCGCTTCACAGCGTGGCGATAGCGAACGGGAACCCGGCCGTAGCCGAAGCCCTTCTCGCGGCCGGCGCCCGGCTCGACGCGGTGAGCGGCTTCGGCAACACCCCTCTCCACGCGGCGGTGAGAGCGGACTACTGGACAAACGACGCCGGCAATGTGGCGCCGATGGTCCGCCTGCTGCTCGCCCATGGTGCGGATGCCTCCGCGAGGAACCGCAATGGAGAGACAGTTCTGCACCGCCCGGGCGCCGGGCTCGAAGCTCTCCGCCTCCTGATCCGGGCGGGCGCACCTGTCAACGGCCGTGGCCGGTATGGGGACACCCCCCTGCACGAAGCAGCGGCCTGGAGCAAGGATTCGCGAATCGTCGAGGAACTGCTAAAGGCAGGCGCCGTCGTCGACGCCGCCGACGATCAGGGACGCACTCCCGTCCTGGAAGCCGCCGAGTTCAATCGCGATCCTTCGGTGCTGACGATGCTGCTCGACGCCGGCGCCAGCATCGACGCGAAAGACCAGCACGGCCAGACGCTTCTCCACTTCGCGAGCCTCAGGTTCGAGAGCTCCAAGCCCGCTCTCCGTCTGATCCGCGAGGGTCTCGACGTGATGGCCGCAGACGAATCGGGCTTCACGCCCCTCCACACGGCCGCAACACGTGCCGGGACCGACGTGCTGAGCGCACTGATAGCCGCCGGCATTGATGACGTGAACCTGTCGACGGAGGGCGGCCTGACGCCGCTGCACCTGGCTGTCCATCCGGAATCAGTTCGGTCTCTCGTCGACGCCGGTGCCGACGTTCACGCTAGAGACAGGAACGGCTCTACGGCACTCCAGTACGCCGTTCGGCTGAACAACAACCTAGCAACCGTGGAAGCCTTGATCGCCGCCGGAGCCGCCGCCGACATCAGAGATGCGGAAGGACGCACCCTCCTGCACCTGGCGGTGGGAGCCAGGGAGCCCAGCGTCGAGGTGGTGGAGAGCCTGATTAGCGCCGGTTTCGCTGTCGACGCAACAGACCTCGAAGGGTCGACCCCACTTCATCTGGCCGCGAGAGTCGATGTCCTGAAGGCGTTGATTGCGGCCGGAGCCGACCTCGAAGCAAGGGACCGGGGCGGCAGGACGCCACTGCACAGATTGGCGAATCGCGGCATCATCGAGGCCCTGGTCGCGGCCGGAGCCGACAGGGAAGCGCAAGATGGCGCCGGCCGGACTCCCCTGCACCTGGCCGCCCAGTCCATCGGAGTCATGCGCGTCTACACGCTTAAGGGGTGCAGCACACGCTCATCTTTCGCGCCTCTCTCCACCCTGCTCGCGGCCGGCGTGATGGTGAACGCACGGGACGACGAGGGCAACACTCCCCTCCACTACGCCGCCTGGGAGGCTGCCGACGCCGACCCCATCAAGGCCTTGATCGCGGCCGGGGCAGACGTCGGAGCGCTAAACCACGAAGACGCGACCCCTCTCCGCTACGCGGCAGACAAGGCCAAGCGCGAGGATGTCATCGACGCGCTCCGCGGCGCGTCCCGCTAGCGGCAACTCCAGTTCGCGGCGTCGTTCACGTCGCCCTCGCCGCCGTACTTCGCCGTCTCCGGCCACGCGCAAAGCGGCCGCGTGAACGCCGGCTCCGGCCCCGGACGGCTTGCCTCGATCCGCTCGGGCGCGACGCCCTTCTCGGTCCAGGCGACCAGCGGGTCGACATAGTCGGCGACCCAGGCACCGGGGCCGCGGGAGCAGTGGATCATGCCGGGCACCATGAACAGGCGGAAGAACCCGCCGGCCTCGTCCGCCCCGCCGCTCTCCCTCTCCACGTCGTGCAGGTAGTCGATCGCTCGCTGCGGGCGCAGGGGGTAGTCGTTCCAGCCCTGGTACATCAGCAGCTTGCCGCCGCGGGCCCGGAACGCCGAGAGGTCCGCCGTAAGCACGTCGAGGGGCGCGGTGGCGGCCGTGAGCAGATCGCGGTCGGCGACCGGGTCGAACTCCTCGACGTTGAAGTCCGGCTCGAAGCGCATCAGGGCCTCGAGCAGCACGTCCATGCCGTCGATCAGCGACTGGTCCGGAGCCCCGCGCCGGGCGGTCGGCAGCATCCACGTCGCCCAGTCGCCGGCGTCCTCGGCGCCCGGCGGCACACCGGGTGAGAGGACGTTGCCGTCCGCGTCGACGACGTCCGCGTACATGTAGCGAGCGGTCTGGAGCTGGCCCGCGGTGAGGCAGTTCTCAGTCGAGTCCGGCGGGCACTGCAGGGCGTTCAGATCGAAGACGTCGGCGGTGCACTTCATCGGATCGTCGATCACGCCGTCCTCGACGCCGTCCAGCGCGTCGCAGGCTTCGCGGGAGGCCTTGCCGAGCAACTGGAACGACTCCGCGGTCAGAGGGTGCCTCGCCTGCAGGCGCGCGCCGCCGATCATCCACGGCACGAACTCCTGGAACCGGAAGGCCGGCGCCCCGGCCAGAACGCCGTCATAGTCGCCGGGAAAGCGGGTCGCTTCGAGCATCGCGGCACGCCCGCCGTTCGAGCAGCCCTTGACGTAGGAGTAGTCGATCTCGCGGCCGTAGTAGCGCTGGATCACCCGCTTGGCGGCCGCGGTCGCGAGATGCACGCCACGGTAGGCGTAGTCGAGCAGGGCCTCTGGCTGCCTCACGTAGTCGCGGTCCCGACCCTCGTGGCCGGTGTCCGTCGAGGCCATCGCGAAACCGCGGCCGAGCAGGCTCGTCGTGTCGCCGATGAACCCCGCGGCGCCGCCGACCGTGCTGAACATCATCCGGCCGTTCCAGTCGTCGGGCAGCGTGACCTCGAAGCGGATCGCCCGGTTGACGACGCCGCGCACACGGCAGTGCGCCGGCGCCCGTTCCGAGGCCGCAACCCGCATCCCGGGCTCGATCGCGTGGTCGAGGTCGGTCAGGGCGACCAGGCCACGGCAGTCGCGGCCGGTGTCGTTGGCGGCAAGCGGAGCCGCGACAACCAGGAGGAGCAGCAGAGCGAGGGCAAGGAATCGGATCGTCATGTCGTGCTTCTCCGGGAAGAGGTGTCGAAGATCAGGCCGCAACGCCGGCACGGGCGATGAGCGCCACCGTGCCGTCCGCCTTGGCGATCCAGACGAAGGCCGCGGTGCGTTCGGGATCGTCCGGATCCGGACCGGTCACGACACCGTTGACGGTAATCGTGTCCCCGGGCCAGACCGGGTTCGTGAACTTGAGGTCGAAGGAGCCACTCCGCCACCATGCCTCGCCGAAACGCTCTTCGAGAATGTGGCCGACGTAGCCCATCGTCATCCGGCCGCCGACCACGACGTCCTGGAAGCCGAGTTCGCGGGACGCTTCCCTGTCGGTGTGGTAGTTGGCATTGCCGTGAAAGAACTGGCCGCACATCTCGAGTGAGATCGTGCGCTCCAGACCGCCGAACCGTTCACCCCGCGGTACGTCGAAGCGTCGCGCTCCCGGCTTCTTTCGCGGATCGCGCAGGTCGACGTCCCCGGTGTACTCCTGGTCACGGAGGAAGCTCTGGTGATGGTGGGTCTCCAGGACCAGCCAGCCGTCGCCGTCCCTGAGCCTGACCCGGTAGTCGACGACGACCCGGTTGCGCCGGTCGTAGATGTCGCAGATGTCGCCCTCGACGCTGTACGCGGCGCCAGCCTTCATCGGCGCCGAGAGCGCCCATTCCTCGCGCATCCAGAGATGGCCGGTCTGGTTGGCGAATGCGATCTCGCTGAAGTAGTCGCCGTCCGGGCCGCTCGCGATCGTGGACGGCAACAGGCCGCTGCTCGGCGGTTCGAGTTCCAGGCCGCCGTAGTAGTCCGCGAGCACGGCGTCGTCAACGACGAAGCTCCCGCTGCTCAGCCGCTTTCCAACGTACGGCCCGTTGCCGTTCGGCCGGTCCATCCTCTTCTCCCCGCTTCGGCTTCGCCCGAGAAAGGCTGAGCCTATCGTTCCAAGGCTGCAGGACGCGTCTCGACCAGCAGCGGCCACAGGCCCGCCCCACCGGAGCGAATCGCCATCTCGCCGACCCGCTGCTGCCAGTAGCCCTCATCCCCGTCGGCGTCACGCCAGATCCACAGTCTCCGCGTGAACCGGTGCAGATCGTGCTCGCGCGTGTAGCCGATCGCACCGTGGAGCTGGTGCGCGATGCGCGTGACCTCGTAGCAGGCCTCGCTGGCGCGCGCCTTGGCGCACGCCGCCATGAATGTGGCGTCGCCGCCGTCACGGTCGAGCACCGTTTCGACGGCCGCGATCGCAGTGTCCGCCGCGACGCCGACCACGGCGGCGTGGCTCGCCATCACCGCGACCAGTTGCTGCACGGCCTGGAAGCGGGCCAGCGGCCGCCCGAACTGGACCCGTCCCTGAACGTGCTCGATCGTCAGATCCAGGACGCGCTCCATGGCGCCGGCGATCATGGCGGCACGGGCGACGGCCATCAGGGTGGAGGGAGACCGCTCCGAGTCGAGGCCGCCCGACTGTCCCGGCGGGATCGGCGGTGGCTCGCGCAACCGCCCCACCGGTTCACCGGCACCGTTCGTGCCGTGCTCGAACTCGAACTCGCCGGCGGCGACCCAGCCGACGCGGTCCGCGGCGTCAGACACGACTAGCGCCGAAATCTCGTCCGGCCAGGCCACCTCGAGTCGGCCGGCGGCGGTCACCACTCCCAATGGACCCGCAGGCGCCTCAAGGCCGGCTCCCGAGAGCAGCCACCGGCCGATCATCGTCTCGACCAGGGGCATCGGCAGAGCGAAGGCGCCGGCCGTCCGCGCTACCGCCATCGCGTCGCCGAAGGCGACGCCGGCGCCACCGTCTTCTTCGCGCAGGAGCATGTCGACCAGGCCGTTCTCCTCGATCGCCCGCCAGTGGTCCTCCGGGAAGCGACCTTCCTCGACCGCCTCGAAGACCTCGTCCTCCGACGCCTCCTCGAACAGGCGCACGGCCGTATCCAGGAGAAGCTGCCGCATCTCGCTCATCGCAGCCTCAGTCCGCGGGCGACGATGCCGCGGAGGATCTCGGTCGCGCCGCCCTGGATCGTGTAGGAGGGCGCGGCCAGGATGACCTGGCGCAGGATGTCGAGGACCCCCTGGTCGGACACGCCTTCATCGGCCACAACGCGGCGGACGATCTCCGGCACCTCCTGCTGGAAGTTGGTGCCCAGGTCCTTGACCAGGGCCGACTCGACGTTGGGCGTCTCGCCGGCCTCGAGCGCCGCGGCAACCGAAACCGAGGCGGCGCGCAGCGCCCAGAGCCGGCTGACGAGCAGCCCGACTTCGCGACGCGCCGCCGGCGACGTGTTCCCATCCAGCACGTCGACCAGCGCGCCCAGCAGATGGAAGTTCGTCAGGAAGCGCTCCGGACCGCTCCGTTCGTAGGCCAGCTCGGACGTCACCTGGGCCCAACCGTCCCCGGGATTGCCGAGCAGACAGTCGTCCGGCACGAAGGCGTCCTCGAAGAAGACTTCGTTGAAGTCGTGGCGGCCCGGGAGGTCGATGATCGGCCGCACTGTGATCCCGTCCGAGTTCTTCAGATCGATGATGACCTGGCTCATGCCAGCGTGCCGCTTGTCCGACTTCGGCTCCGTGCGCACCAGGGCGACGCAGTACTCCGCGTCGTGCGCGTAGGAGGTCCAGATCTTCGAGCCGTTGAGACGCCAGCCGCCGTTCGTGCGCTCGGCGCGGGTGCGGATCGAGGCCAGGTCGGAACCGGAGTCGGGCTCGCTCATGCCGACCGCGAACGAGAGCTCGCCACGGGCGATCGGCGGCAGGAAGCGCTGCTTCTGCTCCTCGGTGCCGTAACGCAGGATGCTCGGGCCGATCTGGCGGTCGGCGAACCAGTGGAAGGCGGTCGGCGCACAGGCCGCCAGCAGTTCCTCGGTCACGACGTAGCGCTCCAGGTAACTCCGCTCCGAGCCGCCGTACTCGCGCGGCCAGGTCATGCCAATGAAGCCTGCGTCGCCGAGCGCGCGGCTGAGCGCCGGGTTGCGGCCCCACCAGGAGAGTCCGTCCGGTAACCAGACGCCCTCGGCGCGCGTCTCTTCGAGTAGCTCCCGAACCTCGGATCGGAGGTTGTCGGCCGCTTCCGGCACGACCGCGGGCGAGAAGCGGAGATGGACCGTGGGGGCCTTCACAGAGGGACGGCAGAGTAGCAGCGACCTCCGAACCGCCAGGGAATAGGATGCCAGCGATGACCAAGACCAGAAGACGAAGCCGCTTTCTCGCCTTCCTGAAGTGGACCGGTATCTCGGTGGCCGCGCTCGCCGGTCTGGCGCTGGTGCTGAACCTGACGACGGGGATGCACCTCCAGATCACGGGCGGTCTGATGCCGCAACTCGACTTTCACCACGAGGACCGCCACTACCGGGCGATCGAGACGCACCGTGAACAGAGCCCGGATATCGCGCCAGTTGCCAGCCCCGCGCCGCCCGAGTCGGTGGCCGATGAACCCGACGAAGCCGTTCTCGAAGCCGAACAGACCGAGGCGCCTGAATCCGGCCTGGACCCCGCAACTCCGTCACCGGGCTCCTGGCCCTACTACCGCGGCGTCCACATGGACGGCCGCTATCCCCAGCCGATCAACACGGACTGGCCGAACGAAGGCCCACCGGAGCTCTGGCGCATCCCGGTCGGCGGCGGCTACGCCTCCTTCGTGGTCGGAGACGGCCTCGCCTACACGATCGAGCAGCGGCGGGAACAGGAGGTCGTCGCCGCGTATGACCTCCTGACCGGCGTGGAACGCTGGAGCGCAAGCTGGGACGCGCGGTTCCAGGAGAGCATGGGCGGCGACGGCCCACGCGCCACGCCGGCCCTGTATGAGGGCACCCTGGTCGCACTCGGCGCCACCGGCGAACTCCGGGCGCTCGACGCCGCGACCGGAGCGTCGATCTGGCGCACGAACGTTCTCGAGGACTCGGGCGCCGCGAACCTGACCTGGGGCATGGCGGCATCACCGGCGATTCTGGATGGAGCGGTCCTCACCGCACCCGGTGGCCCGAACGGAGCCGTGATCGCCTACGAACTGGAGACCGGCGCGATTCGCTGGCGGGCTCTCGACGCCCAGGGCGCGTACACCGCGCCAACGGTCTTCACGCTGGACGGCCTTTCCCAAATCGTCCTGATCGGCGCCGATCAGGTCACAGGGATTGCCACCGACGGCAGTGGGACCTACTGGAGCAGGCCCTGGGCGACGATGAACGGCATCAACGCCGCGCAGCCGCTCCAGGTGGCGCCGAACCGCATCTTCGTGTCGTCCGGCTACGGTCACGGTGCCGCGGTGCTCGAAGTCGACGCCGATCTCGAAGCGAACACCGCGTCGGTGAGCGAGATCTGGTTCAACAACCGGATGAAGAACACGTTCTCGACCTCCGTCTTCCACGACGGCTACGTCTACGGGCTGGACAACGGCATCCTCGCCTGCGTCGACGCCGACACCGGCGACCGCATGTGGAAGGGCGGCCGCTACGGCCACGGCCAGCTCCTGCTCGCCTCAGGCCACCTGCTGATTACCACGGAACGGGGTCAGCTCGTCCTGGTGCGCGCCACGCCCGAAAGCCACCAGGAAGTCGCCGCGCTGCCTGCCGTCTCGGGACGCACCTGGAACAACCCGGCGATCGCCGAGGGCGTCCTGCTGGTGCGCAACGACCGCGAGGCCGTGGCGTTCGACCTAAGACCGCAGACGTAGCGGCCTAGCGAGCCGGCCCGCTGGCGAAAGACGCCAGCCGTTTCAGCCGCTGGAACTTGTCCGCTTCACCCGCTGGACTCAGGACCAGGCCGTCACGACCGGGGCCCGGACAGTCGCCGCAGTGTCGCCCGAGCGCCATTCGCGAAGCGCAACTCGATCGCTTCCGGACCAGTCGACTCACCCTCCGCGACCAGGTCTCCCTTGGACAGCCACTCCTGCCAGATTCGTATCCGTCCGCCGTCGATCTCGAAATGGTGGTCCCGCAAGGCACCGTCTTCGTCCATGAAGGCCACCCAAAAGGCGCGGTTTCGTTCGAAGAAGACCTGACTGATGCCTTCCGTCGCTTCACCGACCACTTCCCACGTGCCGTCGATCTCGGTCGGCGACCGATTGTTGAAGTTGGCAACCCAGTATGTGTACGAGAACGTCAATACTCCTACCAGTACGACGCCACAAACAGTGGCCAGGCGCGCCGTTCTCGTCGACCCGTGGTCCACGAACACAACCGCGAGCAACTGCCGGGCATGGGGACCAATCAGATAGAGAAGCCCGAAGGCCAGAACGATCGCCACCACCGTTGCACCGAGGTCGACGCCGAAGGCGATATTGACCAGCACGATGTTCACAGTCGCCGGCAGCAGAACCAGAGCTCCTGCGAGTGCCGTGCGCCGGAACACGAGCAAGCCGCCGCCGACGATCTCCACCAACGCGACGAAGCCCTTGTACAGATCGGAGTAGCCGAAGAAGTACCACGTCAGCCAGAATCCAGAGACGTCCTCGAGGGGTGTCGCAAGCCGGGAGTCAAGAACGGTGAACTGCGAACCAGTCACCTTCGCAAACCCGTAGAGCATGAACAGTCCGGCGCAGGACCAGCTCACTACTCCTCGCAGGATGGTCTCGCGTACCGAGTCACTTCCGGGCCTCGCTTCACTCATCGCCCACACCCACCTCCTTCTCTTGCCGTGTGTCGTCCTAGCCTACGACGCACACAATGGGCGGGCTATCGCCCTTCCCAGCCGCTAGCCCGGAATCTCGACCACCAGGTACTCGCCCTCGCGGGTGACCGGGTAGGTCTCGGCCGTGTACGGGCCCTTGACCATGCCCGGTGCTGGAGCCTCGGGGTCGTCCGCCGGTGCCGCCTCGGCGTCGGCAGCCTCGGCGATCTCCTCGCCGGCGACGGTCTCGACTTCGTAGCGGCGCACTCTGAGCCGCTCGGGCGCGCACCAGGACTGGCCGGTACGAACGTGGAACTCCCAGCCGTGCCAGGGGCAACAGAGGATCTCGCGGCTCGGGCGGTACTCGAACTCACCGGGTCCGTCGGAGCGGATGACACCCCAGAGCTTGCCCTCGCAGAGCTTCCCGCCCTGGTGCGGACAGCGGTTTCGGAGCGCGAAGAACTCGCCGTCGAGGTTGAACACGCCGATCGAACGGCCGGCGACGGTGACGATCTTTCGGCCGCCCGATTCGATCTCGGACGCCTCGGCGACGACGTACCTCATGCGGAGGCCGCGGGAGCCGACACGACCCGCCGCGGACGCCCTAAAGCCCGTAGAGGGCCCGGGCGTTCTCGCACTGGATGCCCTTGACGAGTTCCTCGTCGAGGCCCGAGGGCAGGACGACATCGGGATTGTCGCCGTCCCAGTGCGGATAGTCGCTGGCCAGCAGGATGTGGCTCCGAAGGTCGCCGAAGTGCTCCATCAGGGCCAGGAAGTCCCGGCGCCTCGGCGGCTCCTCGATCGGCTGGGTGGTCACGTAGACATGCTCGGAGATCACCTCGGACGGCAGCCGCTTGAGGTGCGGCGCCTCGTCGCGCAACAGGCTCCAGGCGGCGTCGAGACGCCACATCAGCGGCGGCAGCCAGGCGAAGCCGTTCTCGACCGAGATCATCCGCAGGCTCGGAAAGCGGTCGAACACACCTTCCGTGACCATGCTCGTGATGTTCGCCTGGACAGCCTGGGGCGGGCTCGTGTGATCCTCGATGTAGTAGGAGGCGTGGCCGCCGCCGGTGATCGGATGGCCGTAGGCGCCGAAGGCGTGGGACGCGACGT
This sequence comes from Holophagales bacterium, assembly GCA_009845425.1. Classification (GTDB taxonomy): domain Bacteria; phylum Acidobacteriota; class Thermoanaerobaculia; order Multivoradales; family Multivoraceae; genus Multivorans. The sequence continues at coordinate 360,910 of VXZQ01000006.1, read as the reverse complement.
GCATCCCCGTCTCGACGCAGGCCTCGTAGATCGGCCAGTACCTCCGACGGCCCATCGGTTCCTGCATCCGGCCCATGAACAGCACCTGGGCGAAGCGCCCGTCGGCGCCGCAGCGCCTGATCTCCGCGGCCGCGGCAACCGGATCCTGCGGTGTGACGACGGCTGAGGCCCGCAACCGCGGCTCCGGATCGAGCCACTCGGCGATCTGCCAGTCGTTGGCGGCAGTGGCGAGAGCCGCGCCGAGGTCCAGGTCGAGCGCCGAACTCACCGGAGACAGCGGGTTCAGGATGGCGTACTCCACGTTGTAGGGATCGAGAAAGTCCTCCGCCGCGAAGCCGACTTCCGAACCGGGGGTGCGCCCCGAAGGCGGCCGCGCTTCCTCCCGGTGGTCCATGAAGCGCGGGTAGTAGCCGCTGTTCGGATGGCGGATACCGAACGTCTCGAGGTGGTCGCGCCAGCGCTTGGAGAGATACGGGTACAGATCCTTGATCGAGTCGAGCTCGTTGTGGAAATCGCAATCGATGATCGGCGGCCGTTCGGGCTCCGTCCCGGCCCTGAGCACCGAGGGTTCGGTCGACGGATCGAGCAGGGTGACTGTCATGGCTACCCTCCTTCCGATAGACGGTAGAAGCTGCGCGCGTTCTCGGACCTGATCTTACGCCCAAGTGACTCCGGCAGCAGGCGCAGCAGCAGATCCCCGGCGTCGCAGGCGTGGACGTGGGGATAGTCGCTGGCGTAGAGGAGCACGTCGTCCGATCCCAACTGATCGACGATCTCACACAGGTGCGCCGGGTCGGGCGGCGCATCGAGCGGCTGGATGCCGACCCGGACGTGCTCGCGGAAGTAGTCTGAAGGCGGACGACGCACCCAGGGCACCAGCCGCCGCAGATTCCGCCACTCCTTGTCCATGCGCCAGAGGTGGGACGGGATCCAGGTGAAACCGGACTCCAGAAACACGACCCGCAGAGCCGGACAGGCGTCGAACACGCCTTCGACGATCATGCTCGTGAGCTGGGTCGCGAACACCTGCGCCATCGCCGTGTACTCCTCCAGGAAGAACGACGGCCAGCCGGTCGGCGTCGGCGGCATGACGGGCGCGCCGCCGAAGTGGATCGCCGCGACCAGGCCACTCTGCTCGATCGCCTTCCACAGGGCGTGGTAGTGACGGCTTCCGAGCGAGTGCTCGGTGCGCACCGGAATCAGGACCTGGACGAAGCCGGGCCTGCCGGCGCAGCGCTCGACTTCCTCGACCGCGGCGGCCGGCAGCCCGATCGGCACGACGACGGAGCCCCGCAGTCGGGGTTCGCGCTCCAGCCACTCCGCTGCCTGCCAGTCGTTCGTCGCCGTCGCCAGCACCGCGGCCACGTCCGGGTTGTGGATGCTGTCGACCGCGTAGAGGCAACTCGAGATCGCCACCTCCGCGCCGCCCCGTTCAAAGACGGCCTCGCGCAGCTCCTCAAGGCCAGCGCGGCGACCGCTGACGGGCGACTTTGGCGGGTAGTACTCCTGGGAGGCGCCCTTGTCCATCGTGTTGTCGAAGTGCTCGACCCAGTGCTCCGGCAGCAGCGGGTACAGGTCCTTCAGGCGGGGGTTCGGGATGTGGACGTCGGCGTCGATCATGGCTGCGAGAGAAGGGTCACGGCAGCGCCAGCGCGACCAGCTTCGGCGTCGTCTTCTGAGCCGCCAGCGCCGCGATCTGCTCCTCGCTGAAGTTCAGGCCGGGATCGTCCGCGATCTCGCCGAGATCGGCGAAGAACGAACCGCCTCCCACCGCGACGACGATGTACTGCCTGCCCTCCACCATGTAGGTGATGGGGTTCGCGTGCGGCGTATCCGGCAGCGGCACATGGCCGAGTAGCTCCCCCGTCCCCTTGTCGAAGACGTTGAGGCGTGGCGAGTTGTCTTCGCCCCGTCCCCGCCGCTGGGTGACGAAGAGCAGCGACTTCGTGAGCAGCGGCGCTCCGCTGCCTCCGCCGAGCAGCGGCAGGTCGAGGCCGGCGAGAGCCGGGTGCTCCTTCGGGCCGTGGCCGTTCGGCGTCATCCAGATGTGCTCGCCGGTGTTCAGATCGATCGCGGTCACCCTGCCCCAGGGCGGTTTGACCAGCGGCAATCCTCCCGGGCTACCGGTGGGGGCGAAGAAGGAGCCGACGTAGTTCAGGTTCGAGCGCGCGGGATCGGGCTTGCTCAGTGGATGGACGCTGATCGACGTCGACGACGGAACGTAGAGCACACCGGTTTCCGGATCGACCGCCGCGCCCGGCCAGTTCGCCCCGCCGCCCGCGCTAGGCAGCATGAGAACGCCGCTGCCCGTGCTCGGCGGCGTGAAGAGCGGCCCCATGCGGAAGCCGGACGCGATTCTCTTCGCCTCGGCGAACAGCTCCGGCGTCAGGTCGATCAGGTCGTCCTCGCCGACCCCCTGCCGGTCGAAGGCCGGCGGCTTCGTCGGAAACGGCTGAGTCGGCGACGCGCGTTCGCCCGGGACGTCGGACTCCGGCACCGGCCGTTCCTCGATCGGCCACACTTCTTCCCCGGTCACCCGGTCGAACACGTAGGTGAACGCCTGCTTGGAGACTTGCGCGAGAGCCTTGATCTCGCGGCCGTCCACCGTGATGTCGACGAGCTGCGGCGGCGTCGGGAAGTCGTAGTCCCAGAGCCCGTGGTGAACGGCCTGGAAGTGCCAGACCCGCTCGCCGGTGGCGGCGTCCAGGCAGACGATGCTCTCGGCGAAGAGGTTGTCGCCCAGCCGGTGGCCGCCGTAGAAGTCGTTGGTCGGCGTCGACACCGGCAGGTAGATGTAGCCCAGCTCTTCGTCGACCGTCATCATGTTCCAGACGTTGGTGTTGCCGCTGTACTTCCAGGAGCCGTTCTCCCAGGTGTCGACTCCGACCTCGCCCTCCTGCGGGATGGTGTGGAAGATCCACTTCAGCTCGCCGGTGCGCACGTCGTAGCCGCGGACGTGACCCGGTGGCGCGGCCTGGCGCAAGGGTCCGTCGCTGACCACCGAGCCGACGACGACCGTGTCGCCAACCACGGCCGGGGGCGAACTGTGGGTGATGGCGCGCGGGTTGACCCGGCGTCCGAAGTCCACCATGCCCCGCTCTGCCAGCAGGTCGACCTGTCCGTCCGCCCCGAAGCCGCCGACCGGCTCCCCGGTTACGCCGTCGAGCGCGATCAGCCGGCGGTCGTGGGTGGGCAGGAAGACCCGGATCTCGTCACGACTGCGGCCATCCTGCTCGACCGGACCGCGCCACGCGGCCACGCCGCGATGCTGGAAGCCAATGTTCGCCGGCCGGCCGGCGCGCCAGGACTCGGGATCGTAGGACCAGAGAGTCTCGCCGCTGGCCGCATCGATGGCCGCGGCCTGGGAGACCTCGGTGGCTACGTAGAGCACGCCGTCCAGCATGATCGGAATCGGCTTGAACTGCCCGGGCCTGACCGCCGGGTTCGCCTCGGCGACGGTAGTCGAAGGGGACTCCCACTCCCAGGCCACCTGGAGTTCGTGGAAGTTCGACCGGTCGATCTGGTCGAGCACCGAGTACTTCGTGTTGTCCGGGCCGCTGCCGAACGCGGGCCACTCCACCATTGCCTTCGCGTCCTGCGCGCTTCCCGGCGACGCCAGGGTCGCCAGGAGGGCGACCGAAGCCGCAATCTGAACCCCGAGGACGAAACGTCCTGCGACCTGCATCCGAGAGCCTCCGGCTACCCGCGGTCGCGCGGTTCCTCAAGCGCCGTCATTCGCGCTGCATGGGCGGGCTCGGCCATCGGGGGCGATTCTACCGACCGGCGCTCGGCGGAAACTGCCGCGGCAACGATCCTCCTCCACGTCAGAGAATGTTCGCCACGAGCGATGCCAGGAAGGGGGCGAGCGCCGCGACAACCGCTTCGGACTTCTTCAGCGAACCGAGGAACACCGATGTGCGGTCCAGCCCTGTGTTCAGCAGTTGTGAGAGCGGGACGCCGGCAAGCGATCGCAGACCGACCGCGGGCGGAACGTAGACGGCCACGAGCGTCAAGGTGAGGATTGCGCCCCAGAAGGCACTGACCGCGCCGGCGAAATCCCGATACGCGGAGGCGGCCTCGCTGGACGCGTACAGCTTGGCGGGCAAGTGGAAGTACACCGTGATGAGCACCGAACTGGCGACGAGAAGGCCGCTCATGGCCATCAGGCTGTGAAGGAGGCTGGTCGTCGCCTTGCCGGCGTCACCCTCGTCTGGCCCCGCCGATTCCACGATGGCGACCGCATGACATGACCCGGCGCACACCGCCGCCACCGCCATCGCCGTTGGGATGAGGACCGACAGGAGATGGCGGGACAGAAACGGAATCACCATCGGCCCCGTCATGGATTCCGTGACGGGAGAACCCGCTGCCCCGTAGACCTGCACGAGCGCCCCGTAGGCGATGTCGAAGAGTTGCAGGTCGAGAAACGTCAGGCCGTAGAGCAGGCCGTGGAAACCAATCCAGAGTACGACCGCCGTCCAGGCCAGTTCCTTCTTCCTCGCCCGCGGCAGGGAACTGCGCGTAATGCCGAGGCAGAAGTACGCAAGGAGCGCGCAGCAAACGGCGATGTAGCAGGCCACCACGGTGGAAGTCACGAAGAGTCCCTGCGCGAACCGGGCGTTCGAGCCGAGGTCCCGGACCAGGTCTCCTACCCAGTACTCGACCATTCGGGGGTGAACATGGCTCTCGATCACGGCGAGTGCCAGGAAGGAGGGGAAGAGACCGACCAAGGGCAGCCAGAACGTTGCGATACGGGCCTTGCTCACGCCGGAGTCTCCGAGCGTTCCACGCTTGCTCCGGGAACCGCCGCTACGCCGGGCCGAACGGCAGGATGCGGCTGCCGTAGCTGTCCCAGAGCTTCCCGAGGAAGAGTCTTCCAAACCTGACCATGGCGCTGGTCTGGGCCTTCAGATCAGGACCGGTGGCGCGCATGGTCGACAACTGCCTGAGAAAGTCGACCGTGCGGATGTGCAGCACGCCCGCGCCCCACATATGGCCTTCGGCCTCGCCGCTCCCATCGACCTGACCTTCCACGATCCTCACGTAGAGCGTCGTGGTGTCGTCCCAGAGATCGAAACCAGGATCGTCCCGGACGATCTTCTCCCCCAGGAGCGTGAACTCGGCGCCGAATGCATCGAGGAACCACAGCCGGTAGAGCATCCGCTTGGCCTCCGGGTCGGCATCGTCCACGAAGAGCTGGAATGTCCCGTGCTCCACGGGCCGCCGACCGCCCAGGGAGGGGACCTCCACCCACCCAGTGGCCCGGGCGCCATGGTCCGGGTGCCGGACGAACACGTCGATGTCGTCCACTGTGATCGTCAGTTCGAAACTCGCCGCCTCCCGGCGTTGCGACTGCTCGCCTAGAACCGGGTCCGTCTCTACCCGGGCAAGGTGGCCCTTCATCGTCTCGGTGAACGAAATGCCACTTCGTTCCTCCACCGGCGTCGGCGCGACGACGGGCGCACCGTCGCGAAGAGGCACGCCGTGTTCCCGGCACCACTCCCGGGCCGTCAGGACGCCGGCGTTGACCGACTCCGCCATGCGGTCGGCCGAGACGTTGAGCAGGTAGTGGACCGGCACTTCCGCCTGCAAGAGCTTCTGCTCGATGTGCCGGCCGAACTCGCCCTCGTCGCCCTCGGCAATGGCCTGGTTGTTCTCCGTGATGCGGTTCCAGGTGTCGAAGAACCTGCCGTTGGCGGCTATCTCGACGATCTGGAAGTACTGGTTCACGAATCCCCCGCGCCACATGGCGGCCCGGCTCACGGTCCAGATCGCCCAGATCTCGTCCGCTCCGCGGCGAATCGCCTCTTCCAGGTTGCCGTCGGTCAGGTACACGGCGTCGACGTAGTCGTCGCCGTCGATCTCCACTGGCGGGAACCACATCGGTAGCGAGACAGCCGACACAAGCCGGTCCTCGTCCATCTCCGACTGCTCGACGACCTCAAGGCGTTGGCGGCTGAAGTTGCAGAGATTGAACGTGCCCAGTCGGGACGATCCGCGAATCGCGTCCCAGTTCAGGCTCCACCCCTCGCGCAGCACGTTGTCGCGGAACGCGTCCATGCTCATCAGCGCCTGACCGGTCAGCAAGTCGCCCATGTCGACGTCGACCGAACCGAGTGGTTCGATGTCGCGCCAGGCATCCGCGATCTCGGTTCCGCTGCGCCCCTCGCAGTACATGGCGAGATTGAAGCACCCGCCGCTGGCGCCGTCCGCGTGGTCGAAGGCGATGTCCGCCTCGTCCAGCCAGACCTGCAGGACGCCAGCCTGGAAGCCCACCTTCATGCCGCCGCCGGCCATGATCAACGCTCGCATGACGCTCCTCAGTCCGCCAGCCAGTGCTCCACGGCGCGTTCGGCCAGCGCCGCGATCGTGCGTGACGGGTTGCGGCCGATCGCCCGGGGAACGATCGAGCCGTCGGCGACGCAAAGGCCCTTCGCGCCGAACACCCGCCCGGCATGGTCCACCACGCCGCGGTCCTGGTCGTCCGCCATGTTGCAACCGCCGAGGGGATGCGGCGTGATCAGGTCGCGGAAGAAGGTCCAGGTCGGCGCCACGAGCGGCTGGCCGTCCGTGGCCTTCGCCAGTTCGCTGTGCGCCTTGACGATCGCTTCGATCGTCGACTCGGAGTGGGCGATGTCCCAGTCGAGCGTCAGACGCTGAGGACCGAACAGCCCCAACCACCGTCGTCGCATGTGCAGTCTCCCGTCGGAAGCGTCGATGCCCTGCGCGAACCACGGCATGAAGTTGTCCAGCGGCTCCGTGTCGTCCGCCCAGTCCTTGAGCGGCTGGATCCGCCTCTGCCATCGTTTCGGCAGGCGGCTATGCCAGCTCCCGACGCTGGTGCGAAGGAGATTCGGCATGCCGCCGTCCTGGATGAAGATGTGCTCGCCGTACTCCGCGCCGTCCGTGTGATCGATGCAGGCACTGATCGTCGGCCCGACCGTGGGATCCGCGTCCTCCTCCGAGAGCGCCGGCGTCAGGAAGTCCCCGTTCGCGGACCAGCCGTGGCCCAGCTTCGCACTCACGCCGGCCAGGCGGGACCGAAGCATGATCTCGGTCGAACCGAGCGAGCCGGCCGCCAGGACGACCCGCTTCGCCTCGACCGAACCGGACCTGCGGGACCCGCCGCCGATCTCGTCGTACAGGACGCGCCAACCCGCGCCGGACGGTTCGACGCGCGAAACGAGGTGCAGCGGCCGGATCTCCGCGCCGTTCGCCGTCGCAATTGCAAGATAGTTGAGGTCGAGAGTGTTCTTGGCCTTCACGCGGCAACCCATGTCGCATTCACCGAGGTGAACGCAGGTCCTCTGCTCCACACCGGCCACGTTCACGCGGGTGACCGCGTGGCGCTCGTCCTGCGGGTCGTCCAGGCGGCGGGGATCGTAGTCGGCGTCGAACCGCACCGCGAGCGGCAGGGAACTGAATCGATCCGAGTGGCCGAGCTTCCGCGCGCCTCGCTCCACGAACTCCCATCGCGTGGTGCGCTGCGCTTCCGGAATCGTGGCCACCTCCAGCATCTCGCCGACTCGGTCGACGAAGGGCGCGAGTTCGTTCCAGTCGATGGCCCGGGGCCAGCCCCGCTCGAATGTCGCCGGCGGAGGCGCCACGCTCACGTTGGCGTAGATCAGGGAGCCGCCGCCGACGCCCGCCCCCTGCACGACCGCCATGTCCTTGAACCACCGGATGTCCATCCAGCCGTTCTGGCGCTCCGGCTCGTCGACATCGAACGTCCAGTTCCGGCCCGTCACGCTGGGGTAGGTCCTCTCGTCCCACCGACGGCCGCGCTCCAGGACCAGCACCCGTTCGCCGGCCTGTGCCAACCGGCACGCGGCGACCGCGCCGCCGAAACCGCTTCCCACAATGACGGAATCAAAGCGGGTCATGAAGGCGACGATAGTCGTTTCGTGTGATCTTTCAGTCCCGAACGGGATCCTCTTAACGATATTTTCGCGATCTCTCGCTTCGGCGCCCACATTTGCCTCGCTGCTCCGCTCCTGCGTCGCGGCCGATGGGTAGGCGTTCACCCACCGGTCAACAGCCCGCAACTACGGATGTTCCGGGTTCGCCCCTTCGGGTTATCGTTGCGCGCGCAACGCACAGCCAGGAGACAACCATGCCAGCACTCGACGGTCTGCGCATTCTCGATCTGACGCAGTACGAAGCCGGTACGTCCTGTACCCAGGCCCTGGCCTGGCTGGGCGCCGACGTGGTCAAGGTGGAACGCCCCGGCACCGGCGACCCGGGGCGCGGCCTGGCCGGCGGCCGCAGCACGGACGACTCCGAGTACTTCCTCAACTGGAACAGCAACAAGCGCAGCATCGCGATCAATCTCGCCACGGACGACGGCCGCGGACTGCTGCTGAAGCTCGCACCCCGGTTCGACATCCTGGTAGAGAACTTCGGTCCCGGCGTGGTCGAGAAGCTGCGCCTCGACTACGACTCGGTGCGTGAGGTCCACCCCGAGGTGATCTACGGCCGGATCAAGGGGTTCGGCAACAGCGGGCCCTACAGCGACTACAAGTGCTTCGACCCGGTCGCCCAGGCCGCCGGAGGCGCGATGTCGATCACCGGCGACCCGGACGGGCCGCCGCTTCGCCCCGGCACGACGATCGGCGACTGCGGCACCGGTGTGCTGATGGCCCTGGCGCTGTGCGCGGCGCACGCCAACAAGCTGCGCACCGGCAAGGGCCAACTGGTCGAGATGTCGATGCAGGAAGGGGTGACCTGGTTCATGCGCACGGCGATCGCGATGGGCGGCGAGTTCGGTGAAAAGGCGGCCCCGCGCAGCGGCTCCGGCCGCGGCGCGATGATGAACATGTACCCCTGCAAGCCGTTCGGCCCGAACGACTACGTCTACATGCTCGTGGTCAACGACCGGATGTGGCAGGCGCTCTGTGAAGCAATCGATCGCCAGGACCTGGCCCACGACGAGCGCTACGCCACGCCCAGGCTGCGTCACGAGAACGCCGACGAGCTGTTCGAAGCGATCGCCGAGTGGACCCGCCGCCGCACGAAGCACGAAGCGATGGCCGTCCTCGGCGCCGCCGGGGTGCCGGCGAGTGCGGTGCTCGACACGCTCGACCTCTTCTCCGACCCCCACCTAACAGAGCGCGGCTTCGTCCGCACGGTCGAGCACGAGATCAGGGGGCCGGTCCGCGTCCTCGGCTCCCCGATGAACCTCAGCGATAGCGAGGTCGAAATCAAGGCGGCGCCGCTTCTGGGCCGCCACACGGACGGCGTCCTGGCCGACGAACTGAACCTCTCCCAACCCGAAATCGACCGGCTGCGCGCGGACGGTGTGCTGGGCGCAGTGCCCAGCCCCGGCGCCGACGGCCAGGAGACCGCTACGAGATGACAACGACGACCGGCGCCGCCCTGATCGCCCAAAGCCTGAAGCAGCAGGGCGTCGACTACATGTTCGGCATTGTCGGCTTCCCCGTCTACGGGGTCGCCCACGCCGCCCAGCAGGCGGGAATCCAGTACTACGGCTTCCGCAACGAGCAGGCGGCCAGCTACGCGGCGGGGGCGGTCGGCTACCTGACCGGGCGGCCCGGGGCCTGTCTCGCCGTGTCCGGGCCGGGCATGGTGCACGGCATCGCCGGCCTCGCCAACGCGGAGAAGAACTGCTGGCCGATGGTGTTGCTAGGCGGCGCCAACGACCGTTACCAGAACGGCCAGGGCGCCTTCCAGGAGTGCCCCCAGGTCGAGGCGGCACGACCCTTCTCGAAGTACTCGGCCGAGATCGACGCCGCTCACCGGGCGCCGTTCTACGTGGAGCAGGCGGTCCGCACATCGATCTACGGCCGGCCCGGCGCCTCCTACCTGAACCTCACCAACGATGTCCTGACCGCCCAGGTCGACGAGGAAGACGTCGAGCAACCCCCTCGCTGCCCGGAGCCGCCGACGTCACTCGCCGATCCGAGGGACGTCGAGCGTGCCGTGGCGGTTCTGCGCGAAGCGAAGAACCCGTTGGTCATCGTGGGCAAGGGCGCGGCCTACGCCCGCGCGGAGCAGGAAGTGCGCCGCTTCGTCCAGCGCACGAACCTCCCCGTGCTGCCGACGCCGATGGGCAAGGGCGTCGTCTCTGACGATGATCCGCACCTGATCTCGCCGGCGCGCTCCTTCGCGCTCCAGAACGCGGACGTCATCCTCCTGATCGGCGCCCGTCTCAACTGGATCCTTCACTTCGGGATGCCGCCGCGGTTCAAGAAGGGCGTCCGGGTGCTCCAGATCGACCTCAACGCGGAGGAGATCGGCACGAACGTGCCGACCGAGGTCGGCATGGTCGGCGACGCGCGGGCGGTGACCGCGCAGTTGAACGAGGCGCTCGACGCCGAGCCCTTCACGCTGTCGGCCGACAACGAGTGGCTGGCGAACCTGCGCGAGAGCGCGAGCCAGAACCAGGCGGCGGTCCAGGCGATGCTCGAGGACAACAGCGAGCCGATGGGCTACTACCGCGCCTTGCGCGAAATCGCCGACCGCCTGGAGCCGCAGGACATGCTGGTCGCCGAAGGCGCGAACACGATGGACATCTCGCGCACCGTGCTGCCGAACATGGAGCCGCGCAAGCGGCTTGACGCCGGCACCTTCGGCACGATGGGCGTCGGCACCGGACTTGCGATCGCGGCGGCCGTGGTCCATCCGGGCCGGCGCACGATCTGCGTTCAGGGCGACTCCGCGTTCGGTTTCTCCGGCATGGAGGTCGAGGTCGCCTGCCGGTACGAAATGCCGATCACTTTCGTCGTCATCAACAACAACGGCATCGGCGGCGGCGTCAGCGAGTACATCCCGGGCAAGCCTCTGCCCCCGTCGACGTACACACTGGGCGCCAGGTACGAGCGCGTCATCGAGGCTTTCGGCGGCGTGGGCTACTGCGTCGAGAAGGTCGCCGACCTCGGGCCGACACTCGACAAGGCACTCGCCTCCGACCGGCCGGCGCTGGTCAACGTGCTGATCGATCCGAAGGCGCAGCGCAAGCCGCAGAAGTTCGCCTGGCTTACCCGCTGAGGGCCAGGGAGAGGACAGCGCATGGGCATCAAGATCGGCGACGTCTCGATCACCCCGATCATCGAGATCGACTACCCGGTGCCGGCTTCCTTCCTGCTACCGGACGCGACGCCCGAGAACCTGGCGCCCGACCTCGACTGGCTCGAACCGCACTTCGTGACGCCGGGCGGCGAGCGGCTCAAGATGATCATCCAGGCCTTCCTGGTCGAGTCCAGGGGACTCAAGATCGTCGTCGACACCTGCGTCGGCAACGACAAGAAGCGCGCGCTTCCAGCCTGGAACGAGCTCGACGGACCGTTCCTCCAGGAGATCCGCGACGCCGGCTTCCCCCGCGAGCAGGTCGACCTCGTCGTCTGCACCCACCTGCACATCGACCACGTGGGCTGGAACACGATGAAGGTCGACGGCGAGTGGGTACCCACCTTCCCCAACGCCCGCTACGTCATGGCTCGGCCCGAGTTCGAGTACTGGAGGGATGAAGGGGAGGCCAACTGGGGCGACGTCTTCGGGGACTCCGTGGCGCCCGTGTTCGAGGCCGGCCTGGTCGACCTCGTCCCTTGCTCCCACCAGATCAACCCCGATCTCCAGTTCTTCCCCACTCCCGGCCACACCCCGGGCCACTGCAGCATCGCCGTCTCCTCCGGCAGCGAGGAGGGCGTGATCTCGGGTGACGTGATGCACCACCCCTGCCAGTGCGCGCACCCGGAGTGGTGCTCCATCGCCGACATCGACCGCGATGCCGCGATCGCGGCCCGGCGCAGCTTCTGCGAGCGCTTCAGCGACACCGGCATCACGGTCGTCGGTACTCACTGGGCGTCTCCGACCGCGGTGCAGATCACCGCCCACGGCGACGTGTGGAGGACTGCCGTTTGAGGGAGGGGCGTCCGGTACACTCCCCGCCCGTCATGAGTGGCGCCCGCAAGCTCCCGGCCCTGACTGTCGCCCTCGCGACGGTGACGCTCGCATCCTGCGCTGCCGAGGACGCCGGACCGCCGTTCCGCGAGGTCGCCGGCACGAGGCTGTTGATGGCGTCGGTCATGGAACCGGCCGCCGACCACCTCTGGGCCTCGGTCGGCTGGATCATCAGCGCCGAGGGCGAAGAGAGAATCCAGCCTCGGACGGACGAGGAGTGGTTCCTCGTTCGCAACGCCGCGGTCACGGTCGCGGAGTCGGGCAACCTCCTGATGATGCACAGGCGCAAGGTGGACGACGAGGACTGGATCGCCTGGTGCCGAGACCTGATCGACGCTGGCGACGCCGCGATGCAAGCGGCCGACGCGCGCGACGTCCAGGGCGTTTTCGACACTGGCGAGCAGGTCTACTTCGCCTGCGCCGGGTGTCACGCACAGTACTGGGCCAACGACCCGAACCAGTTCCGGCAGTAGGCCCGACCGCGTTGCGGCGCGCCCTCACACTGCTCCACCGCTGGCTTGGCATCGCCGGCAACCTGCTGTTCGTGGTCTGGTTCGCCTCGGCGCTGGTCATGATGTACGCGCGGATGCCGGCGCTCGATCCCGGCGAACGCCTGAACCGGCTGCCGCCTCTCGATCTCGACGCCGTGCAGGTCGGCCCGGCACAGGCCGTGGCCGCGGCGCGTCTGGACGCCGACGGTTTCTCCGCGGTCCAGGTCCGGCTCGGCATGGCCGGCGAGCGGCCGGTCTACCGGCTCCGCACGGCGCGCGGCTGGACCGCCGTGTACGCGGACTCGGGCAGCCCGCTGCTCCAGGTGTCAGAAGGGCAGGCGCTCGGAATCGCCTCCTCCTACCTCGCCGGAAACGACGTCACGGCGCCGCCGGCGGCAGCCACCCTCACGTACGACGCGTACCTGACCCGTCCCGACCAGTGGTCCCTGCAGATACGGGCTCTGCTGCCGCTACACCGTGTCCGCGCGGCCAACGACGTGCTCTACGTCTCGGACCGCACCGCCGAGGTAGTCATGGCCACGACGCCCGGATCCCGCTTCTGGGGCACCGCGGGCGCCGTCTTCCACTGGCTCTACTTCACTCCCCTCAGGACCCACAGCGCGTTCTGGTACCAGTTGATCGTCTGGACGGCGAGCCTGGGCTGCGCGCTGACCCTCTCCGGGCTGGCCATAGGGCTGATGCGGATCAGGCGGAAGCGCTCACCGTACCGGGGCATGCTGCGCTGGCACCACTACAGCGGACTGGCGTTCGGCGCCACCGCCTTCACCTGGGTGCTGAGCGGCGCCCTGTCGATGGACCCTTTCGGCTGGCAGGCCGGGAGGACGACGAGTCCCGCTCAGCAGGCCGCCGTGGCCGGTGGAGCGGTTCCACTTCACCGCCTCGAGCCGCACTCGATTCGCACCGCGGCCGGGTCGATCTCGGAGTCGTTCCCGCCTCGCGAGCTCGACCTGCTCCAGTTCGCCGGCGAACCTCTCGCCCTGGCGTACCGGCCTCCCGGCGACGAGCGTTCCTATGCGGACTCCTACGCGAGCGGTCCCCTCGCCTTCCTCGCGGCCGTTCAGCCCTTCGAGAAGCGCCTCGTCTCACTCGAAGACGGGACTCCGCGGCGGTTCGACCAGCCTGAGCTGCTGGCGGCCGCGGCGGCCGCAGTCCCCGAGTCGAACGTCATCGACGCGACGGTACTCCAGGAGTACGATGCCTACTACGACGATCGCAGGCACCGCCTCCTGCCCCTGCCGGTCCTGCGGGTTCGCTTCGACAATCCGGACCGGACATGGCTCTACCTCGACCCGGCGCTGGGTCGCATCGTCCACCGCGAACAGCGCCGGAGCCGGCTCGACCGCTGGCTCTACAGGGGCCTGCACCGGCTCGACTTCCCGGGCTTCTACCACCGGCGTCCCCTTTGGGACATCGTCGTGGTCGTCCTGCTGCTGGGCGGGCTGTTCTCCTCCGCCTCTTCACTCGTCCCGGCGGCAAAACGCCTCAGGCGGCACGCGGCGCGCCTGAGGCGTCAGGCGGACTGATACGAGGCCGGACGCGGGCCAGAGGGCCCGCGCAACGACCCGCGCACCAGTGACCTACCGAGGCGGCTCGGTCGGGTCGCGGCCGTCGCGCGGCGCGCCGGTGCCCGAGGAACCCATGAAGATCTTGCTGCCGTCCTCGAAGGTCACGTCACGGCCGTTCGCGCGCCGTGAGCGGTCCTTGCTCTGGTAGCCATCAACGATGATGACCGTCCCGGCCGTCAGGTCATCCCGGGAGAGGCCGCGGCGCAGGAGGGTGTTCGGCGTGCCGCCCTCGACCATCCAGACGTGCTTCGTGCCGTCTTCCTCGGTGTGTTCCATGTGAATCCAGGTGTGCGGATTGACCCACTCGACCTTGACGACCGGGCCCTTCAGCAGCAGCGGACGGTTGGGATCGAACTCGGCGCCGAACGCATGGTGCGCCGCCAGGGGCACTGCCACCGCGATTGCAGCGACGACGAGGCTGATCCCCGTGATGATCATGGCTCGCTTACTCATGGGTGTCTCTCACTCCTCGGTTGTGGTGTAAGTGGGGGAAGCCGACTCTAGCAGGATCGGCTGGTAGTCACTCTCCGGAATCTGTCGCGCCCGTCGCCGCCAGGGCGTCCTCCTCCAGCAGGCGGGCGCCGCGCATGATGTTGCCGAGGGCGTAGTTGCCCTCGTGGCAGGCGTACTCGTAGAGCAGTGCGTCCGTGCGTGGCCAGACGTACTCGCCGCTCCACGATTCGGTCCAGGTGTTCGGGTCCTCGACCGTGAACCGGTACAGGAGGCTGTCCCTGTCGTTTACCGAGAACCGCTCCACCGTACGCATGTCCCGCGTGCCACCGCGGAGACCCGTTCGGTCACCGAAGTTCGTCGTCTCGATGACCAGGGTGTCCTCCTCCCACCAGCCGATCGAGTCGCCAAGCCAGCGACGCTCCCCGGCCGGCGAGTGCTCACCGCCGATACGGACGACGCGCGCGTCGTGAACCATCTCGACCAGGATCATCACGTGGTCCTCGGTCTGGACGATGCGCTTCACGTTGTTGTAGAGCGCCGGCAGCATCGGCGGCCCGGCGGTCGAACTGAAGCCCAGCAGGCAACGCTCCGCCAGCGGTCGCAGTTCCGGATCGTCGTACGGTCCGACGCCACCGCGTTCGAGCCACCAGGCCTCGCCCGTGTTGGCGCGCCAGAAGCCGCGACGGGCGGCACTGCGCTCCCTGGCGGCTTCGGTCAGCGCCGGGTGCCGGCCGTTCTTCGGATGGGTGATGATCGAGGTCCGGAACTTGCCGTCGATCTCGAACACGTCGGTGCCGTTGTCGATCCAGAACGAGTTGTAGCCGCCGACGTTGCCCGCGGCGCCCGGCGAGCCATCGCCGCCGTCCGGCGGCGCCTCGCGGTCCGGGTCACTGTCCCGCGAGCTCGCGGCCCGCAGGAGCGCGGCCTGCCGCACCCTCTTCTCCGCTTCTTCCCTGGTGAGGAAGAGGTTGTCACCGAACGCCGGGGGCCGTGCCAACGGCGTCAACGTGGCGACATCGTAGTGCCCGGTGAAGTCGGGCCGACCCGAGGCCGTGCGCGGAATGTCCTCGTCGCCGGCCGCCAGCGCGGGCACGACGAATCCGACCAGCGCAGCCAGGGTTACAACAACCTTGAGTCCGGATGCGCGCATGCTCTCTCCCTTACTCTCCCTAGTCGACCAGCCTCATCCGCGGCAGCGGGTTCCGCCGGTACTCGCCGTACATCAGCTCTTCCACGAACTCGACGCAGCGGAAGTCCATCAGCCGGGCGTTCGGCTCCATCCGCCGGTAGAGCGGCATCTCGATCGTCCACGGCTCGGTGTACGTCTGCGGGTCCGTCAGAGTGGCCTCGTAGTGGATGTGGTTGGGACCGGACAGCGTGTACCGTTCGACCACCGTCAACTGGTTGCTGTAGTGGTTGCCCGAGCGGTCGAGCCAACCGCCGCAGCCCGGCATGTCTTCCGGGCGCTCGGCACAGTCCTTGGCCAGCAGGCCGTTGACCTCGACGACCAGTGTGTCCCCGTCCCAGCGGCCGTACGACATGCCCATCCAGCTGTCGATCTGCGCCGGCTTCGGATCCTCCAGGTAGACGTCCCGGACCGCGCCGGCGTACTGGTAGGCGATGAAGATCGCGTTCTCGCTGTGGAAGATCTGGAAGGGCTGCGGCATGTAGGTCGCCCGCGGCACGCCCGGCAGGTAGCAGAAGACCTCCTGATCCCGCGTGGACCAGTTCGCCATGTTCTCCATCTTCAGCGCCCGGGCCGCGTCCGTGTACGGGATCTTCCCGCCGCCCTTGATCACGCCCATGCCAGGCGGCACCGAGCCGACCGCACCGAAGTTCAGAACCTCGGCCGCGGGCAGCGGACCGTGCGGGCCCTCGCGTAACTGCATGGCGGCGCGCGCCATGTGCAACTCGAGGTCGTAGTTCGCCTCGTTCAGGGCCTGCCAGATGCCGTTCAGGTCCGGCTTGCCGTCGGACAGCCGGTTCGGCTCGAAGTCTTGGGCCGCAAGCGGGGCGACCGCCACGGCGAGGACCGCGGCTCCGGCCACGGCGATGCGAGAGGACACGCTGGTTCCGAGTTTCATGACGCTGGTCATACTCCTCTTCGGCGAAGCGCCGAGTTGTCTGAGCGAATGGGCGAACCCTGTCACCTTAGGCGGATGGGGTCAACCCCGAAACGGGCACGGATTCCGGGCCTCTCCCAAGGCTGACGCGGCCCCGCTACCGCCCGTGCTGTTTGCCGTACTCCTGCTCCAGGTAGCGGGCGCCGCGGAGCGTGTTGCCCATCGAGTAGTTCCCCTCGTGGCAGGCGAACTCGTAGAGCTGGGCGTCGGTCCGCGGCCACGGCAGCGATCCGCTGTAGGGCGCCGTGAACTCCGGGTCATGGACCGTGAACTCGTAGAACAGGTTGTCCTCGTCGAGGAAGCTCAGCCGCTCGACGACGCGGGCGCCCTCCCGGTGGAAGCCCCAGTCGCCCAGGAGGTTCGCCGTCTCGATGACGAGGGTGTCGTCTTCCCACCGGCCGACCGAGTCCCCTGCGTAGGAGCGGTAGTCCTCCGGCGGGTGCTCGCCGTCCAGACGGATGATCCGGGCCCAGTGCATCCACTCGATCATGATGACGACATGAGTTTCCGTCTGGACGATCGTCTTCAGGTTGTTGTACGCCCTGGGACCGATCGGCATCGTCGACCCCTGGTGGAAGACGCACCGGTTGCCGAGCGTGAGTGATTCCGGCCCGTCGTAGGGGTCGTCGCCGTCCTCGAGCCACCAGGCAGTGCCGGTGTTCTCGTAGCCGAAGGGAGGCAGCGTGTCGAAGCGCGCCTGCCCCGCCTCGGTCCTGGGCGGAAGGCGGCCGTTCGGTGGGTCGGTGAGCACCGAGGTCCGGTACTTGCCGTCGACCTTGAAGGCCGCCGTGCCGCGATCGAGCCAGAACAGGTTGTAGCCGCCCACGCCCCGAAAACCATCCTCGGACAGGCCGGCGATCAGGCCACGGTTCGGGTCACGGACTTCCAGGTCACGGGCGTTGGCGGCCGCCGTGCCGTCGGCGATCGCGTTCGCCTCCTCTTCGGTGAAGTACTGCCGGTCGCCGAACCTGGGGTCGCGCTCCAGCGGTGTCAGGAAGGAGACGTCGTAGTTGCCCGAGAAGTCCGGTCTGCCGCTCGGCGTGCGCGGTATCTCCTCGCCGGCGAGGCACGGCACGAGCAGCAGGCTCGCGGCTGCACACAGGGAGAGGGCTCGGGTCTTCATTCTCGACCTCCTGAGACGCGCTGTTGGTGGACGGGACGAGCGTAGCGCACCCCTCACCGGCGTCAGGGCAGCGCGAACACGAACAGCGTGTTGTTCGAACTCGGACGGAACTCCGACGTCAGCCTCCGGTA
Organism: Holophagales bacterium; assembly: GCA_009845425.1. Lineage (GTDB taxonomy): Bacteria > Acidobacteriota > Thermoanaerobaculia > Multivoradales > Multivoraceae > Multivorans. The sequence continues at coordinate 343,084 of VXZQ01000006.1, read as the reverse complement.
GGTCGAGGTCGACCCGCCCTCTGCGCCGGTGCCGACGGCCACATACTGGCGACCGTCAACCTCGTAGCTGACCGGGAATCCGGTCACCGAGGAGCCGAGGTTGATTTCCCAGAGCACCTCGCCGGTTTCCTGGTCAAGCGCCCAGAACCGGCCGCCCACGTCGCCGCCGAAGACGAGGCCTCCCCCGGTCGCGGCGAGCGACATCGTTACCGGCAGGCGTTCGTGGAGCCATAGCGTCTCGCCCGTTTCGGCGGAGATCGCGTAGACGGTACCGAGCGTCTCCTTTCCGGGCGCGAACTGCGTCTCGTTGACGAGCGCGTAGTGCATGGCACCGCGGCCGACGCGGGTCGTCATCTGGGAGCAGAGGTTCCGGAGCGGGTAGTACATCGTGTTCGTCAGCGGGCTGTAGGCACCGGCCTCCCAGTCCTTGCCGCCGAGGAGGGACGGGCAGATCAGGCGCTGCTGCTCCAGTTCGGTGAACACCACTTCCGGGTTCTCGACCACGAGGCCGGTCTCGCCATCGATCCGCTCGATCACGTTCTGGGGCACCGTCGGCCGCGCCCACAGGAACTCTCCCGTTTCGCGGTCGAGGGTGTAGACCAGGCCGGTCTTGCCCGGGACGCCGGTCACGACCTTGCGCATCTCCCCTGCCTCGATCCGGGGATTGCGCCATGCGACGGCCTCCGCGTCGGGCGCGACGGCCGTCTCGACCAGCAGCCGCTCGAAGGGATGGTCCAGGTCCCAGTGGTCGTTCAGGTGCTGGTAGTACCAGCGCACCTCACCCGTCGCTATCTCGAGTGCCAGGGTCGAGTTGTGGTACAGGTGCCGCTTCTCGTGGCCGCCAAGCAGGAACTTCGGCGCCGGCGACGTGACCGACGTGCCGGCGATCAGCAATTCGAGTTCGGGGTCGTAGCTCGGCGCCATCCAGGACCCGACGTGGTGCCGGTTCTCGAACGGCAGGTCGCCCCACGTCTCGTTACCCGGCTCACCCGGTCCGGGGATCAAGGGTCGACGCCAGAGCTCCTCGCCCGTCGTCGCGTCGTGGGCGGCGATGAAGCACGCCTCGGGACCCCGGTGCGGACGGCAGCTTCGCCCTGAGATCACGCGGCCGGCGGCGATGATCGGCCCGGTCGAATGTCTCGCCGGGTCCTCCTCGTAGTCGACGATCTGCGTCTCCCAGGCCAGTTCGCCGGTCACCGCGTCCAGCGCGTAGACGTAGCCGTCGTTCGCGGTGTCGATGATCAGACCGCCGTAGATCGCGAGGCTCCGGTTCACCGTCTCCAGCCCGCCCACGTAGGTGGCGATGTCCCTCGGGATCGGCCGCCTGTACTCCCAGAGGAGGTCGCCGGTGGCCGCGTCGATCGCCTGGGTGACGCTGCTCGGATTCGGGTAGTACATGACGCCGTCATAGACGATCGGCGTCCCCTGCTGGCTGCCCTCCTCCAGTCCGCGCGACCAGGCCAGCGTGAGTTCGCCCACGTTCTCCCGGTCGATCTGGTCGAGAGGGCTGTAGGCCCAGCCGTTCTGGGTGCGGCGCCAGTGCAGCCAGTCGCCAGGCGCGGGATCCTCGAGCATCGCGTCGCTGACGGGGACGAAGTCTTCGCCGGCCTGGGCGTACCCGAACGGGACCATCGCGGCAAGTAGCGCCACGACCGCCGCGGCGAACCGAACGACTGGCTCTCGACTCATGCTCGACTCCCTGATCAGGGCTCCTGAATGGCGAACGGCGAGCGTAGCGCAGGGAGCGGCGCTATCCTCGCGCGATGCCCGCGACGGACAACGGCCGGATCGTGATCACCGGACTCGGCGCCGTGACCCCTGTCGGCAACGATGTCGACACCTTCTGGCGCCGGATGAAGGCCGGCGACTCGGGCGCCGGACCGATCACCGCGTTCGACACCGACGGCTTCAAGGTGAAGATCGCCTGCGAGGTGCGCGACTTCGAGCCCAGGCAGTGGCTGGAGGGCAAGGCGGCTCGACGCCTCGCCCGCGCCACCCACTTCGCCGTGGCTTCCGCCAAGCAGGCAGTCGCCGACGCGGAACTCGCCATCGAACCCGCCACGGCGCACCGCTGCGGCATCACCTTCAACACCGGCGGCGGAGGTCTGGGAAGCATGGAGACCGGCACTCGTCGGCTGGTCGCGCGGGGACCGCAGCAGGCGAATCCCTTCCTGGTCACCGACGTGATGCCGAACGCCGTGTCCTGCCTGATCTCGATCGAGCTCGGGCTGACCGGGCCGACCACGACCTCCACCCTCGCCTGCGCCAGCGGGAACTACGCGCTGCTCGAGGCCTACCGCCTCCTGCGCTCCGGCGAAGTCGACGCCGTCATCGCCGGTGGCACCGAGGCGGGTATCACACCGCTGATCATCGCCACCTTCTCGCGCCTGCAGGCCCTCTCGACCCGCAACGACGACCCGAAGGCGGCGAGTCGGCCGTTCGACGCCGATCGTGACGGTTTCGTGTTCGGCGAGGGCGGTGTCGCCTTCGTCGTCGAGACCGAGCGCCACGCGCAGCAACGGGGCGCCAGGGTCTACGCCGAGGTCCGGGGCGGCGCCGTCACCGCCGACGCCCACCACCTGACCGCCCCTCGTCCCGACGGGTCCGGCGCGGCGGCCGCGATGAGCAGGGCCCTCGAATCGAGCCGCACCGACCCCGGCGAGGTCGACGCCGTCTTCGCCCACGGCACCGCCACGCCGCTCGGCGACGTGGCGGAGACGCTGGCGATCAAGAAGGCGCTCGCCGACCGGGCCCCGGAAGTCGCGGTCACCGCCACCAAGTCCCAGGTCGGCCACATGCTCGGCGCGGCCGGAGCGGTGTCGGCCCTGGCGGCGGTCAAGACGATCGAGGAGGGGACGATCTCGCCGACGATCAACCTCGACCGTCCGGACCCGGAGTGCGACCTGGACTACGTCCCGAACCGCGCCCGGGCTCATCCCACCCGCGTGGCGCTCGTGAACGCCTTCGGCTTCGGCGGCCAGAACGTCGTCCTCGTCCTCGGCGAGGGCTGAGAGGCCGAGCTACTTCCGGCCGAGCACTCTCTCCCGTACCGACGCCAGCACGCGCCGCAGCGCGCGGGGCGCCGTGTAGTCGACGATCCACGCCGGAAGACGTCCGCCGGGGTCGGTCAGCAGTCTGTACACGACAACCGTCCGTTCGGCGTCAAGCGGAATCAAGGTCCAGGAGCCCCTGCTTTCCCGCACGTTCCCGGAGCCCTCGACGTACGTCCACCGGGCTTGCCATCCGGTACCGGCTCCCGTCTCGACGGCTCCCGTTTCCACTCGAACCGTGTACCGCCGATCCTCGACCGGGAACGGCATGTCCAGGACCTGCCGGTTCAGGTAGACCCCCGTCGAGACCGACTCGACGTCGGACTCGAGGACGCGCGGCATGAACTCGTCGAAGTCCGCCGCCGCGTCGACTACCGCGCGCACGTTGGCCAACGGAGCCTCGATGACACCGACACCACAACCCTCGCTGATGCGCCTGCCCGCATCCTTCCTCACTACCTGCCACTTCCCAGCCGCAGGCAGATTCCAGGTCAAAGTGTTTCCGATCAAACGCTCCTGAGCAGCCGGCCCAAAGTCCATGTCACACGGGTCGACCGCCAGCGCCGGAAAGACGGCCAGCACCAGACAAAGCGTGACGCCGCCAGCCGCTCGTCCCATGCCGACGGACTCTACGCCCTGGAAGAGAATCCACGGAACTACCCGGCTGAGACTGCGTCCGGAACACCTTCCCACCTCATGTCTCCCTAGCTCCTTCTCACCCCTGCCTCTCCTGTCCAGCCAGCTCGTTCTCTAGGGCAGCGAACGTCTGGACAATCGGCTCCAGGACAGCGTTGTCGGGACCGCGGCCAGCCGCTGCGCAGAGTTCGACGTAGAGATCGCGGATGTTGGCCATCTTCGACGCGAACCTCGCCGGCACCAACAGGAACGGCTTCCGCAGCAGAACGGCGGCCTCCTCGGCCGCATCCAATGCGTCTTCATGGCGCCCCACCGCATGCATGCAGCGGGAAACCTCCTCAAGAGCTATCGCCAAAAGGGGAACGACAGGTGGAGAAGGCGCAAGGTCCCGAAAGATCTCCACGCTCTCCCCGCTGCAGAGGAGAGCCTCTTCCCACCGGCCCGCCAACCTCAAGCACCCCGACAAGGGGACAAGCGAACGGGCCAGGTCGGGGCGAAACTCCTCGGGACGGCTCTTGCTGAGACTCCGGAAGTGCACCACGGTTTCCTCCGCGACAGCAAGCGCCACTCCATGCCCGAGGAACGCCAGCGATCCGGACAGGTTGATGAGGGAGCGGGCCAGCCCAGGTAAGTGCGCGTTAGGGTCCACGGAGACCAGGTCACGCCACAACGCTACGGACTCTTCGGCAGCCCTGAGCGCTTCCTCCTCGCGATCAACCTCTAGCAACGTGGCGGACTGATTGGTCAAGGCGCTCGCCAACACCACCTTGAAGGCCAGAGAAGTCCCCAAGTCCCGACTCAATGCCACGGACTCATCAGCCACCCGTAGCGATTCCTCAAGACGGCCGACTCTCACCAAGTACATTGTTTTCGAGATCAGTCCATTCACTAGATTGAACTGAAACGAGGGGGCCGCGCACGCCAGATCACGCCACGACGCGACTGCTTCGTCTATCGCGGTCAGTGCTTCCTCATCACGACCCGCGTCCCTCAGCAGCAGGGCCCAGCGCTCCAACACGAGGCTCCGGCTAGGCGAACACTCCAGACCATCCGCGGACGGGGATATCTGGGTCAGCGCTACTGCCTCCTCCACCGCCTCGAGCGCGTCATCACCACGCCCCACGGACCGGAGTAGTAGCGCCCGTTCGGCAAGTGCGTATGCCAATTCGGGCGCGACCTCGACTGGATCCTGGGACAGTAGACCGCGCTTCAACCCCACCGACTCCTCAAGGGCTGCGAGCGCTTCCTCGACTCGATCAGCCCTCGCCAGACCGATTGCCAGGTAGAGCAGGGATGACGCCAGATCGGGCAGGAAAGTGCCTGGGTCAGCTAGAGCAAGCTCACGATGCAACGCAACCGATTCCGAAGCAGTCGCAACCGATTCCCAGCTAGGGCGGAGTTCAATCTGTTTGTTCGCCAAGACGACGAGTGCCCCGGCCAGGGATGCCCGGTACTCTTGCGGATCGGCTTGAGCCAGATCGCGATACAAGGCCACTGACTCTTCCCGCGCCGCGAGCGCTTCCTCACGCCGACCCGCACGCCACAGCCCATCTGACAGGTCCTGAAGCGACTGCGCCAACTTCGGCCAGTGCTCCTCCGGAAGAGGCACCACCAGGTCGCGCCAGATAGACACCGACTCCGCGACAGCCGCCAACGCCTCCTCGTACCGATCGGCATGAGACAGCACGAACTGCATCACGTCCAGCGACGAGGCCAGATCGGGCAGGTGCCGCTCTGGAGCGGCCACCGCCAGATCGCGCCAGATAGACACCGACTCCGCGACAGCCGCCAACGCCTCCTCGTGCCGAC
>VXZQ01000006.1:0-337489 GCA_009845425.1 Holophagales bacterium | reverse complement strand
TCGCGCCAGATAGACACCGACTCCGCGACAGCCGCCAACGCCTCCTCGTGCCGACCCGCTTGCGACAGGTCAACTCCGAAGTCCTGGAGCGACGACGCCAGACCGGGCCGGTACCGCTCCGGAGCGGCCACCGCCAGACCGCGCCAGATAGACACCGATTCCACGTTGACCGCCAAGGCCTCCTCATGGCGACCGGCTTGCGAGAGGCAAGGCTGCAGTTGATACAGCGACGTGGCTAGGTCGGGCAGGTGAGTCTCTGAATCGGCTTGGACCAGATCGCGATAAATGGCCACCGCCTCCGCGATAGCCGCCAACGCCTCCTCGTGCCGACCAATTCGCGAGAGGCAAGGCTGCACCTGACGCAGCGACGAGGCCAGGTCGGACCGGTGAGTCGCTGAATCGGTTTGGACCAGATCGCGACAAATGGCCACCGCCTCCTCGCCAGCCGCCAACGCCTCCTCGTGCCGACCGGCACGGGACAGGCGAACTACGAGGTCCTGGAGCGACAACGCGAGGTCGCGCCCGTGAATTCCCGGGTTGGACGAGGTCAGATCGCGCCGAATGGCCACCGCCTTCTCGTTAACGGTCAACGCCTCCTCGTGCCGACCAGCTCGTGAGAGATGACGCTGCAGTTCGTGCAGCGACGCTGCCAGGTCGGGCCCTCGCAGCTCAGGATCGGCCACGAAAAGACCACGAGCGATCGACACCGCCTCCTCAATTGCCGATAGCGCATCGTCGTGTCGACCAACAGAAGAGAGCCTGGCCGAGAGAGCCCTGAGAGCCGTCGCCAAGCTGTGCGCAAACGCGCCAGGCGCCGCGCGCAGCAGATTTCGAAAGAGCTCCACCGCCTCCTCGCTTGCCACCAACGCCTCTTCGTTCCGATCGCGCCTCGACAAGCTCCACGACAGGTTGTTTAGCGACCTTGCCAAGTCAGGCCGAAACGCGCCAGGATCTTCAGACGTCAGTTGACGGAGGATCGACACCGACTCCTCCCGTGTCTCGTACGCCTCCTCGTGTCGATCAAGGCTCGACAGGTTCAACGAGATGCGGTCCAGGGACCTGGCCAGGCCCAGGCGGTGTGCCCCGGGATCTTCCGTCAGCAACTCGCGATACAACGACACCGACTCCTCGGCAGCGGCAAGCGCGTCCAAAGGCCGATTTGCGTTCCCCAGATGAAAGGACAGGTTGTTCAAGGAAAAGGCCAAGTCGGACCGTCCCCCGCCACTGGAAGACGCCAAATCGCGTACGATCGCGTGGTTTTGCTGGGCCGCACGGAGCCCTTCGGCATGTCGACCGACCCTGGACAGGCAACTGGCCAAGTTGTTCAGAGACGTGGCCAAGTCGGGCAGAAAGGCATCGTCGGAGGCTGCCACGCTCCGGTGCAGCGCCACCGCTTCTTCAACGGCCGCGAGCGCCTCCCGCTCACGACCGACAGCGGATAGACGGATCGACAGATTGCCCAGGCAACTGGCGAAGGTGCCCCGCATTTGCGCTCGCTCCGTCTCCCGCGCCAGAGGCTCGATCAGATCCACGATGGAACGCCAGACGCCAACAGCAGATTCGCGGAGTTGCACCGTCTGCTCAGGTATCGCCGAGGCCAACTGCATCAACTCATCCCTGTCGTCGCAGGCGTCTACGATCGTCTCAAGCCACTCCAGAGGAGTCGCCTCAAACGGCTCGTGCGGGGCCGTGCGATCGACGCCCCGATAGTCCTGACAGGCCCTGACCACGGTATCTACAACCGCTGCGGGATCGCTGCGGTAGGCCCGGCGTATGGCCGTCGAACCGCGGTCGTTCCCGCTCCAGACCGCGAGCACCAGAGCCTCCCCGATCATGTCCGGCCCAACGGCACCGACGCCCTCTCGGTCGCCAGGCAGGGCCCGGGCAAGCGCGTTCAAAAGCGCCGCCGCACCCATCGGAAGTTCGTAGCGGAGCTCGGCCGCTTCTGCCTCAATGGCCGCGAGCGCCTCCTTCTCGGTCAAGCCCCTCCGCAGCGTCGCGACGGCCACCATGTGGTCGACGAACGGCTCAAGATCGGCGTCCACACCCACCACGTTGCGGATCCGCCTCAGCTCCCTCTCGGCAACGGCGACGACCAGTTCGCGGGCCCCCAAAGCAAGCACGGCGCCGAAGTTGCCACCAGTCATCGCGGCGCCCGCCATCATGACAAGGAGTGGAACCCCACCCCAGCCCGTCGTCGCCAGGATGCGCTCGAGTTCGCGCGGCTCCAACCGCGCAGCATCGCGGCCGAGCCGGGTCCGCGCCAGCTCCAGCACGTGTCGCCGGTGGACCGGCTCGGCGAGCGGCTGCAAGGTCACGGGTTCCGGTGGATCGAGCATGCGTTTCACCGCCTCCGCACCCTCGAACGTTGCGGCCCACCAGCCCTTTCCGGGCGTAGCGTGGCGCTCCAGCAGCAACACGCGTAGCGGCTGACTCCCAGCGGCCTTTTCTTCCTTTTCGTCCCAGACGCCATGGCCTGCGAGCCGCTCCAGGAGGCGATTGAGACCACCCACCATCGCCGAGGCGTCGTCAGCGACGATGAAAACGGGCTTGTTCCAACCCCAGGCGGCAATGTCCTCCTGCCTGAGAAACCGGTCCAGTTCCTCGGGCTCCAGGAAACCGGCACGCCAGCCCTTCTCCTTGAGCCGATCGACCAACTCAAGCGCCAACCTGGTCTTGCCGAGCCCGCTATCGCCGGTTAGCACGCGCACCGAGATCCGTGAATCGCTCTGCAACCAGTCCCACAGAGCACCAAGCTCCGCGTCCCGGCCGACAAGCTCGATCGCGCGAGTGAACGGCTGGACTACATCGATCTCCCTGGGACCACCAGTCTCCGGATCGTCCTCAATTCTCCGATAGAGACCTCCGTACTGGGTCAACTGCAGATGCGGTCGATCGCGCAGATAGACCCGGTTCCAAAAGCCCTGTACCTGAATGATCACTGCACCGGAACCCGCAGTTGCCAACTGACCACGGAACAGGCTGCGGGCCCAGTCGAGCCACGTCGAAACGGACGCGCGCATTGCGCTCACGTTCGGAAAGCCAGATCAGAATGCAGGTTCACCTGGACACGGCGGGCACTCATTGCTAGCGCTGTACTTCGCTGTCGTCGCCCTGAACCTGTATGACGGTGCCGCCGCCTTGCAGCTCCACCTTCTGTTTCGCGTATCGAGGGCCGCCACCACGGCGTTTCCCCAGCAGCCAGACGACGGTCCTGACGAGCACGGCAAGGGAGGCCGCGACCGCGACCCACACTTCGATCTCGCTCATCCGTCTCTCCTCACCCGCACAACTGACGGTTCAACCAGTCCGAACCTGTGGGCCGACGGGGGCAGGCTAGCAAGCCGCCACCACTCTCAACACCACCATTTGAGGGGTATCAATCGCTGGGTTTGCGCTCCGCCCGCAGCCGGTCGAAGTAGTCGGTCGCCGCCGCCTTTACCTTCGGCGCGAGGAGCAGCGTCGCGATCAGGTTCGGCACCGCCATCAGGGCCAGGGCGGTGTCGATCAGATTGACCACCGTGCTGGCAGCGAAGATCGCGCCGACGAAGATGCCCAGGAGGTAGAGCCAGGTGTAGAGCCCGTCCCGCTGCGCTCCGAACAGGTAGGCGAAACAGCGCTTGCCGTAGTACGAGTAGCTGACCATCGTGGAGATCGCGAACATCATCACGATCAGCACCAGCAGGGCGCGACCCGGCGCACCCAGGGCGCTCTCGACCGCGTCCGCGGTCAGGGACACACCGGTGATGTCGCCGACGGTTTCGAGGCCGCTCGAAAGGATGACGAAGGCGGTGAGGGAGCAGACGACGATCGTGTCGATGAAGGGGCCGAGCATCGCCACCAGGCCCTCGCGCACGGGTTCGTTCGTCCTCGCCGCGCCGTGCGCGAGCGGCGCCGTGCCGAGACCCGCCTCGTTCGAGAAAGCGGCTCGGCGGACACCGATCATCATCGCCTGCTGAAAGCCGATACCCATCGCGCCGCCCGCCGCGGCGGTACCGGTGAAGGCTTCGCGGAAGATGCGGCCGAACACCTCCACCGCGATGTCAGAGCGCACGAACAGGACGCAGAGCGCCATGCCCAGGTACAGGACGCACATGACCGGCACGAAGCGTCCCGTCACCGCTCCGATGCGTTCGACGCCGCCGAACGCGACCAGCGCGACCAGGGCCACGCAACCCACTCCGGTCAGGATCGGATCGAGTCCGAATTGGGCGTTCAGGAGCTCCGCCACCTGGTTGCTCTGGAACATCGGCAGGCAGCCGAACAGGCCGAAGGTGCAGAACATGATCGCCAGCGGCCGGAACTTCTTCCCCAGGCCGAGTTCGATCGTGTACATCGTGCCGCCGAGGAGCGCGCCCCGTTCGTCGCGGCCGCGGTAGATCTGGGACAGCGTGCAGGAGAAGAACTTCGTGCCCATACCGACGACGGCCGCCACCCACATCCAGAACACCGCGCCGGCGCCCCCCTGCGTGACTGCGATCGCGACGCCGCCGATGTTGCCGACCCCGATCGTGGCCGCCAGCGCCGTCGACAGGGCCTGGAAGTGGCTGATGTGCCCGGGATCGTCGGGCGAGTCGTACTTCCCGAGCGTCACCGCGGTGGCGTGCCCCATGTGGAGCAGCGGCCGCAGGCGGACGTAGAGGCAGAAGAACGCGCCCGAGCCGATCAGAAGGACGACCAGGGGCATGCCCCAGGCGTAGCCGACGGCGACTTCCAGGAACCGGTCGAGCGAGGCCAGCATCGGGGTCAGGCCGCCCCGGCCGCTGCGCCAGGCTTCACTGGTCCACCGTTTCCAGACTCACCGGATCCCGTCCCGGCAGCTTGGTGACCCCGCCGCCGATCTTCCCTGCCACCTCGGCCATCGTGGCGCGGCCGTCGGCGTCGCCCGGCTCGATCTCCTCCCAGTTGCCGACGATCAGCATGACCAGCCTGTCGGGCAGGAGATGCCGTTCGGCCACGCGCTTGACGTCGGCCGGCGTCACCGCCTCGACGTTCGCCCGGTAGGTCCGCCAGTAGTCGTGGGGGCGTCCCAGAAACTCGTCCTGGGCGAAGATGGAAGCGATGGCCACGGCCGACTCGAAGTTGCTCGGGAAGGTCTCGATCGCCGCCGCCTTGACCGTCTGGAGCTCGTCCTCGGGGACGAGTTCCGTTCGTATCCGGTCGACCTCCTCCAGCGCGATCTTCGCCGCGAAGGCGACCGTCTCGCTCTTGGACTGGAAGGTGATGCTCAGGTTGCTCGGCCAGTAGCTGCCGATGCGGAAGTTGGAGTAGGCGCCGTAGGCCAGCCCCTCGTCCGAGCGGATCCGCTTCATCAGCCGGGTGGTGAAGCCGCCGTTGCCGAGCACCCCGTCCATCATCGATAGCGCGAAGTGGTCGGGATGCCCCCAGTCCTCGCGCTGAAAGGTGCGGTGGCCGATGTGCACGCGCCCCTGCGGAATGTCCTGCTGCGCCACGTAGACGCCGGGCGCGGGATCGTACGCCGCCGCCCGGGGCGGCCAAGGCGCCTGGTCGCGGCCCTCTTTCCCGAAGCGGTCGAGCAGTGCCGAGAGCTTTGCCGCGAGTTCGTCGCTGTCGAAGTCCCCGGCGGCCGCCACGACCATGTGGCCGGGATGCACGTAGCGCCGGTGAAACGCCACCAGGTCATCGCGAGCTACCGCGTCCAGCGACGCCGCGGTGACGAACCGCGATTCCACGTGGTCCCGCCCGTAGAGCAGCCACTGGCCTTCGCGGCCGGCGACATCGACCGGATCGTCGTTGCGCTGCTTGAGCCCCTCCAGTTCGTTCTCCTTCGCCAGGTCCAGCCGGTCGCCGTCGAACCGTGGCTCGGTGAGCATGGAGAAGAACAGGTCGAGGCACTCGTCGAGCACCGTCGACAGGCAGTTCATCGACATCCCGGCACTGGTGCTGCCGATGAACGCCGAGAAGTTGCCCGCAACCGCCTCGACCGCCTCGTCGAAGGCCTTCGCCTCCAGTTCGCCGGCGCCGCCCGTCCGCATCAGTTCGCCGGTCAGGGAGGCCAGCCCGGTCTGCTCGACAGGCTCCAGCCAGGAGCCGATGCGGAACCGCACCGTGACGTCGACCAGCGGCAGCGAACGGTCCGGCACCAGGTAGGCGGGAACGCCCCCCGCCAGCTCGCGGCGAAAACCGTCCGCTTCCGGCAGCTCGAAGTCCAGCGGACCGTAGGTCAGCTCACTCGGGTGCGCGACGATCTCGACACTGCCCTGGGCGCCGGCGGACGCTGCCGGGCCGAGGCAGAGAACGACGGGAATCGCAAGTCTCACAAGCACGCGTCCGCTCACTGCTCACCTCCCTCGTCAGCCTGTTGCTGCAGCTCGGCCAGCCGCCCCTCGATCACGCCACGCATCCAGTCGAGCGCCGGACGCATCTCTTCCGGTACCTGGGCCGACTGGGCCTCCATCTGCTGGAGGACCATCTCCAGTTGGGCCGGATCCTCGATCTGGGCGATGGCCTCGGCCTGGGACATGAGAGCCGTCCGCATCTCCGGCGGCAGGGCCTCGAGTTCGGCCGGCGTCTCCGTCGCTTCGGTCCCTTCCTTGCGGTAGTACAGGCTGACCAGACGCTTCGAAGGTTCGAAGTACTTCGCCGCCACGCGCTGCACATCCTCCGCTGTGACTTCGTTCGTTCGCTCCGCGACGGTATTCAGATAGCGCCAGTCGCCCAGCGCGTCCATGATCGCCAACTGGATCATCAGGAAGAACGGATCCCGGAGCTGCCGGTAGGTGTCGGCCGAGACCCGGTTCTTCACCTTGGCGAGTTCGTCCTCCGGCACCGGTTCGGCGATCAGCTCCGCGACGATCCCGTCCCAGGCGGCGAGGAGCTGCTCGGGCGTGGCGTCACCCTTCGTCTCCGCGCGCAGGTTGAAGACGCCGGCGTACTTCCTCGCCTCGTAGAAGGCAGCGGCACTGGAGGCCAGCTCCGCGCCCTCCACGATCTGCTCGTAGAGACGCCCGGTGCGGCCGTTCAGCACGCCCGCGACGACATCGAGGGCGTAGCCGTCGCCGTGGCCGAACGGCACCGCGTGGTAGCGCACCTGAAGCTGAGGCTGGCAGTCGCACTCGGCAGTCATCCGCTTCTCGGCCAGTTGCTCGGCCTCGAGAGTGACGACATCCGGCGCGGGTCGCTCGGCCCGGGCGAGGCGGCCGAAGTACCGCTCCGCCAGTTCCCGCACTTCGGCCGAATCGAAGTTCCCGACCAGCACCGCGCTCAGGTTGTTCGGCGCGTAATACGTGCCGAAGAACTCGTCGGCCTGGGACTTGCTGATCACCTCCAGGTCGGACGCCCAGCCGATGACCGGCCAACTGTACGGATGGGACTGCCAGAACATGGCTTCCGCCTGCTCGTCGTAGCGTCCGGTCGGTGTCGACTCGGTGCGCAGGCGCCGTTCCTCGTAGACGACGTCCCGCTCGGCGTAGAACTCACGGAACACGGGATTCAGCAGGCGATCCGATTCGAGCCAGAACCAGAGTTCCAGCCGGTTCGCCGGCAACTGGTTGATGTAGACCGTGAAGTCGTTGCTGGTGAACGCGTTCAGGCTCGTGCCGCCGCCGTCCGTGTAGACCTTGTCCAGCTCGTCCTTGACCATCAGCTCCCGCTGCTCTTCCACGAGCTGCTGGAACTCCGCGCGCAGGGCGTTCAGGGTGTCGGTGCGGTGGGCGGGATCGTAGGGATCGTCGATCTCGCCCAGCCTGTAGCGGCGGCGTTGCTCGCGAAGTTCGGCGCGTATCTGCTCCTGGACCGCCTCCTGCTCCGCGATGATCTCGAGGTCGCGTTCGATGTCCTTCGTGCCGATCGTGTGCGTCCCCTTGAACATCATGTGCTCGAAGAAGTGGGCGAGGCCGGTGATCCCCGGCCGTTCGTCGGCGGAACCCACGTGAGCCACCCACGCCGCGGCCACCGTCGTCAGTTCCGGACGGCTCACGAGCAGGAAGCGCATGCCGTTGTCGAGTTCGAACTCCTCGACCGGCACGGCGGCCGCGGTCGGCGCGCTCTGGGCCGCGCCGCCGGCCGGCCAGGCGAGCACCGCCGCCAGCAGGCCGAGCAGAGCGATCCACATCACCCCCGCGCCGCTCCTTCGTCGTTGAGGCCAGATCACAGGCGAGTCTCCTTTCCGGTCCCCTGCACCGGAGACCGTGTCAGCGGGACCGGCAGACTCTACCGCCTGCGCCCCGGGCCGGCCGCGCGGAAAGTGTCCTGGACGGTTGACATGCGAGCCGCCGTGTCTCTATTGTTAGCACTCGCGCTGGGCGAGTGCTAACAGTCACCTCGCCCGGCCACAACGACCACATCCACCGACACCAACCCAAGAGGAGGAAATCGCTGGTGAGTGTACGTCCGCTTCATGACCGGGTACTCGTCAAGAGGCTCGAGGAGGAGGAGCAGATCCGGGGAGGAATCATCATCCCGGACGCTGCGAAGGAGAAGCCGCAGGAGGCCCAGGTCGTCGCCGTCGGCCCCGGCAAGCTGCAGGAGAACGGCGAGCGCTCCGCGCTCGACGTCAGCGTTGGTGACCGCGTGCTGATCGGAAAGTACTCCGGCAGCGACATCAAGATCGACGACGAAGACATGGTCATCCTGCGCGAGGACGAGATCCTCGCGGTCGTGGGATAGGCCGGAACTGGAGAGCAGATTCATGGCAAAGCAGATCGTCTACTCCGAGGACGCGCGCGGCGCGGTCCTGCGCGGAGTCAACAAGCTCGCCGACGCGGTCAAGGTGACGCTCGGCCCCAAGGGCCGCAACGTCGTCCTCGAGAAGTCGTTCGGCTCCCCCACGATCACCAAGGACGGCGTGACCGTCGCCAAGGAGATCGAACTGAAGGACGGCCTCGAGAACATGGGCGCGCAGATGGTGCGCGAGGTGGCCTCGAAGACCTCCGACGTTGCCGGTGACGGCACCACAACCGCCACCGTCCTGGCGCAGGCGATCCTGCGCGAGGGCGCGAAGAACGTGACCGCCGGCGCCAACCCGATGGAACTGAAGCGCGGCATCGAGTTCGCGGTGGGCGCGGCCGTCGACGCCATTCACGCCCTCGCCAAGGACGTGAAGGACAGCGAGGAGATCGCGAACGTCGGCACGATTTCCGCGAACAACGACGCCGAGATCGGCCAGATCATCGCCGAGGCGATGGATAAGGTCGGCAAGGACGGCGTGATCACGGTCGAGGAGGCCAAGGGCCTGGCGACCGAGCTCGAGGTCGTCGAGGGCATGCAGTTCGACCGCGGTTACCTGTCGCCGTACTTCGTGAGCGACGCGGACCGCATGGAGTGCGTGCTCGAGAACTGCGTCGTGCTCCTGCACGAGAAGAAGATCAGCTCGATGAAGGACCTGCTTCCGGTCCTCGAGCAGGTCGCCAAGCAGGGCAAGCCGATGCTGATCGTCGCCGAGGACGTCGAGGGCGAGGCGCTGGCCACCCTGGTCGTCAACAAGCTGCGCGGCACGCTGCAGGCGGCCGCGGTCAAGGCGCCGGGCTTCGGCGATCGCCGCAAGGCGATGCTCGAGGACATCGCGATCCTCACCGGCGGCCGGGTGATCACCGAGGATCTCGGCATCAAGCTGGAGAACGTCCAGTGGCAGGACCTCGGCGAGGCGAAGAAGGTCGTTCTCTCCAAGGACGACACGACGATCGTCACCGAGTCCGGCGACACCGGCCGCCAGGCCGCGATCGCCGGCCGGGTCAAGCAGATCCGCAACCAGATCGAGGAGACGACCTCCGACTACGACCGCGAGAAGCTCCAGGAGCGGCTGGCGAAGCTGGTCGGCGGTGTTGCCGTGATTCGGGTGGGCGCCGCGACCGAGACCGAGATGAAGGAGAAGAAGGCTCGGGTCGAGGACGCGATGCACGCGACCAAGGCCGCCGTCGAGGAAGGCGTCGTGCCGGGCGGCGGCGTAGCCCTGCTGCGCGCGATCGAGGCGGTCGCCGGGCTGACCGAGAACGGCGACGTGGGCATCGGCATCTCGATCGTCAAGCGCGCGCTCGAGGAGCCGACCAGGCAGATCGCGGAGAACGCGGGAGTCGAGGGCTCGGTCATCGTCCGCGACGCGAAGGCGCAGACCGGTTCGGTCGGCTACAACGCGGCCAACGGCGAGATGGAGGACCTGATCGCCGCCGGCGTCATCGACCCGGCCAAGGTCACCACGACGGCGCTGCAGAACGCCGCGTCGATCGCCGGCCTCATGCTGACCACGGAGGCTCTCGTCTCCGAGATCAAGGAAGAGAAGCCGGACGCCCCGCCCGCTCCCGACATGGGCGGCATGGGCGGCATGATGTAGGCGACCGACCTTTCAGGTCGCAAGCCTGCGGAACGAGGGCGGCCTTTCGGGGCCGCCCTTTTTCATTCGGCAGGGTGCAGCAAGGCCGCGACGACCTCCTCGACCGCCACACCCTCCGGCTCGCCACGAAAGCCGGCGAGCCGCACGTAAGCCTCCGCCGCGGCCCGGTGGAACCCATCCGGCAGCCCCGCCGCCTCCAGGGTCGAGGCGATCTCCTCCATCTCGCCGGCGAAGCGCCATGCCTTCGGAGCCGCCGTGGCCGCGGCACGCACGCTCCTCTTCTGCAGACCCGGCTGCGATCTGGCCCATTCCCCGAGCAGACCGTCCTCGACGCCGTAGGCACTGGCGGCGGCCCGCAGCGAGAGCAGCAAAGCCGCGCTCCCCTTCGTGAAGCCGGCGTAGCACATCTTGAGCGCGGAGGCGGCGCCGACCTCCGCGTCGAGATCGATCGCCTCGAGGGCCGAATCCTCGAACAGGGCCACCAGTTCCGCCGCGGCGTCTCCCGAGAGATAGAGCCGCGTGGTCCCGGGCCGGACCGCCGGCGGCCCGACGATGCCGCCGTCCACGAACCGCGCTCCGCCCGTCGCCGCGGCTCCCGCGAGCTCGAGCGCCGTGGCGGGCGACACCGCGTTCGCATCGAGATAAAGGCCGTCGAATCCGGTCGCTGCGACAGCCTCGGCAAGCGCCAGGGCGCCGTGGGGAGGGCAGACCGAGAGCACGGCGTCGGCCGCGGCGGTCACGGCTTCGAGCGTGCCCAGATCCTCGAAACCGGCACCCGCGGCGCGGGCACGCGTCTCCCGGCTCCGTCCCCCGGACGCACACACGACTCGCACGGACTCGCGCACCGCCGCGCCGACGGTGACGCCCATCGCTCCTGGATGGAGCAGGCCGACAGTGGCGATCGTCAAGGCAACGTGAGCGGACCGAGGGCCGGGGTCAACCGCCCGAGGTTTCCGCCCTGGCGGCCGCCTCGGCTTCCGCGTCCTCCGCGCGGGCGCCGCGCAACAGGTTCAACATGCCGTAGTTCCCCTCGTGGCAGGCGTACTCGAACATCGGCAACGGATTCCTGCTCATCGGAATGACCGCCGTCCAGGGACCCGCGAAGGATTCCGGGTCATCGATCGTGTACTCGTACACGAGCCGGTCCTCCCCCACCCGGGTGAACCTCTCGGTGAGACGCATGCTCGGGCCCGAACCCCGGAAACTGGTCTGGTCGGTGAAGTTCGTCGTCACGACGACCAGGGTGTCGCCCTCCCAGTGCCCCCGCGAGTCACCCCGCCACTGCCGCACGTCCTCCGCCAGGGTCGGCCGGCCGTCGAGCGGCACGACCCGCGAGTCGTGGACCATCTCGACCAGGAGCACGACCGTGTCCTCGGTCTGGAAGATCTGGACGTTGTTGTTGTAGGCGCTCGGACTCATCGGCGGTCCGGCGTTGAAGCCCAGGATGCATCGTTCGGCGACGCCGCGGTCCTCGGGGCCGTGCGCCGGCCGGCGACGCGCCGCGAGGCGCTGCGCGACCCGTTGTTTCGCCGCGTCAGTCAGCTCGGGAATCCGGCCGTCGGGAGGATCGACGATGAGCGACGTCCGCCGGTCCTCGGTCAGCTTGTCCCCGTAGTCCCACCAGAACTGGTTGTAGGCGTTCGCGACGTCGGCCTGGGCCGAAGGGCCGTCGGACGTGCGGCGGTCCTTGTCCCGCCGCGCCAGCGTCCGCTGCTCGAACTCGGCGGCCGCCTCCGCACTGCCGAACCGTTCCTGCTCGCCGAGCTCCTCCGGCCGCTCCAGCGGCGTGATCGTCCGGAAGTCCCAGATCCCGCGCAGGTCGGGCGCTCCCCAGGGCGTGCGCTCCAGCTCCGGCGCGCCCTGCTGCGCGGCGAGGGGCGTCCCGGCCAGCACGACGATGGCGAATGCTGCGATCGGCGCCTTCCGCTTGCCCATGCGATCTCCTCCTTAGGGTGTCACTGCAGTCTACCGCTCCGCCTTCGACTCGCCTGTCAGCACGGACCGGTCCGGCGGCCGGCAGAACCAGATCGACGCCGCGCCCAGGACGGCCAGCGCGGCGAGGGTCCAGAGCGTGCCGGCATAGGAACCCGTTCGATCAGCCGCCGCGCCGGCCAGGACCGGTCCGATGGCGCCGATGACGCCGATCAGGAAGAGCCGGACGCCGGTCGAGCCGACGAACGCCGCCCGTCCGAAGAACAGGCCGAACACGACCACTTCGCTCGTGTAGGCGGTGCCGTACGCCACGCCGATCGCGAAAACACAGGGATACGCCACGACCGCGGAGTTCGCCGAGACGAAGACCGAAAGGGCGACCGCGTTGACCAGCAGGGCCAGCGCGAGGAGCCGCATCGGCGACATGAAGTCGCCCAGCGAGCCGGTCAGCCGGCCGAACAGGCTGGCGCCCACCCGCACGCCCAGGATGGCCGACGCGGCGAGCGTCGTGAATCCGAGGTCTTCCAGGTGAATGCCGCCGTGGGCGGACACGACGCGCCACGGCACGGTGTTCGCCGCCGTCGCGAAGGTGGCGATCCAGAACTGAGGCGTACGCAGAGCCCACATCAGGGCGCCCTTCGGCGCCGACTCGCCGGCCGCTTCGGCGCTGCTTTCCGCCTGCCGTGACTCCGCCCGGCGCCCCGGCCCGACCGGCGTCGGATCGTCAGCCTCGGCCGGCGGCAGGCCGTCACGACGCTGACCGATGTCGCTCGGCTTGTTCCGGATGAAGAGCACCGCGATGGCCGCGACGAGCAGGGAGAGCCCGGCGACGATCCGCCAGCCGACGCGCCAGTCCCACGACTCCAGCACGAGCCCCGCCGCCGGTTGCCACAGGAAGCCGACGACCGCCGCGCCCGTCAGGATGATCGCCGTCGCACGCGCCCGGTACCTGCGGAACCAGAAGACCGGCATCGACTGGGCGGGCAGGAGAGTCGAGAAACCGATCCCGATACCGCCGACGAGCGAGTAGCCGAGGTAGAGCTCGGTCGCGCTCGAAGCTTCGCTCACCAGCCAGAAGCCGCTGGCGGCGCACAGCGCGCCCGCTGTCACCGTGGCCCGAATGCCCCAACGACGGATGACCGCCGCCGCGACCGGACTGACGAGACCGTACGTGAACGTGAACGCCCCAAACATCTCGCCGATCTGCTGGCGGGTCAGCTCCAGATCGGCGATCAACGAAGACGCGAAGATGCCCAGGCCGTAGTACGCCGGAGCGATACCCAGGCCGTAGGTGACGAAACCCACGGCGACCATCGGCCAGCCGTAGAACTTCCGTCGGGTTCCGGACGAAACGGTCAAGTCGCCAGCTCCCCGGGCCTGGTCGGCACCGCCGGGGGCGGCGACGCATCGGCGTACAGGTGACAGGCGACCCGCGCCGGGCCAACCGCTTCGAGCAGTGGCTCCAAGCGATCGCAGTGGCCGAGCGCCTTCGGGCAGCGCGGATGGAAGGCGCAGCCCGGCGGCGGCTTGCGGACGCTAGGCACCTCACCGGCGATCAGCCGGTGCTGTCGCGCCGCCTCGATCACGGGGTCCGGCGTCGGTACCGACGCGAGCAGCGCCTCCGTGTACGGGTGGCGAGGCTGCTCGAACAGTTCGTCCCGAGTCGTGATCTCAACGATCTTCCCCAGGTACATCACGCCGATCCGGTCGCTGATGTGGCGCACGACAGACAGGTCGTGGGCGATGAACAGATAGGTCAGGCCGAGCTGCTCCTGGAGGTCCATCAGGAGATTGAGCACCTGCGCCTGGATCGAGACGTCGAGCGCGGACACCGCCTCGTCACAGATGACCAGATCGGGCTCGAGCGCAAGGGCGCGGGCGATGCCGATGCGCTGTCGCTGCCCGCCCGAGAACTGGTGCGGGTAGCGGTTCGCCATCGCCGGCAGCAGACCCACCAGGTCGAGCAGCTCCGCCACCCGCGCCCGGTAGCGCCGGCGGTTGCCCGCCAGGCCGTGGACCTTGAGCGGCTCGCCGACGATCTCTCCCACCCGCATGCGCGGGTTGAGCGAGCCGAACGGGTCCTGGAACACCATCTGCATCCGCCGCCTGACTCCTCGCAACTGCTTCTGGCTATAGTCGGTCACGTCCTCGCCGCCGAACACGATCCGGCCGGCGGTCGGTTCGAGCATGCGGAGGATCGCGAGCGCGGTCGTCGACTTGCCGCAGCCGCTCTCCCCCACCAGACCGAACGTCTCGCCGCGCCGGAGTTCGAAGGACACGCCGTCGACCGCCCTGACGGAGCCGACGCGGCGCCGCATGAGCACTCCCTCCGTGACCGGAAAGTGGACCTTCAGGTCCTCGACCCGCAGCAGCATCAGGCCGCCGGCTCCTCTTCGGCTCCGTAGCAGGCCCACGCCCGGGCGGGACCGTGCGCCAGGAGCGGCGGCGGCGCCCCCAGACAGCGCTCATGAGTGTGGGGGCAACGCGGCGCGAAGGCGCAGCCGGCGGGCAGCGCCGACAGATCCGGCGGCTGGCCTTCGATCGACTCGAGGCGACCGCCGGTGTCGCCCTCGAGCCGGGGCACCGAGCGCAGGAGTCCCTGGGTGTAGGGATGCCGCGCATCCGCGTAGAGCGCCGTGGCCGGTCCGCTCTCGACGATCCGACCGCCGTACATGACCGCCACCCGGTCGGCGTAGCGGGCAACCACACCGAGATCGTGCGTGATCAGGATGAGCGCCGAGTCGGTCTCCCGGGTACGTTCCTTGAGCAACTCGAGGATCTGGGCCTGAACCGTGACGTCGAGCGCGGTGGTCGGTTCGTCGGCGATCAGGAGTCGCGGGTGACACGCCAGAGCCATCGCGATCATCACCCGCTGGCGCATGCCGCCCGAGAACTGGTGCGGGTAGTCGCCGAGCCGCTTCTCCGCGTCCGGAATCGCCACCGATCTGAGCAGCTCCACCGCCTGCTCGAGGGCCACGCGCCGCTTGAGCCGCCGGTGCAGGCGCAGCGGCTCGGCAACCTGGTGGCCGATCGTGAGCACCGGATTGAGCGAGGACATCGGCTCCTGGAAGATCATCGCGATCCGGTTGCCCCGCACCGCCCGGATGCCGGTCTGGTCGAGAGCCAGCAGGTCGCGGCCCTCGAACAGGATGCGACCGTTCTCGATCCGCCCCGGGTCGGGGATCAGGCGCAGGATCGAGAGCGCGGTGACGCTCTTCCCGGAACCGCTCTCCCCCACGATCGCCAGCGTTTCGCCGGCCGCGACCTCGAGCGAGACCGAGTTCACGGCGCGCACCGGCGGCCGACCGCCGAAGCCCGAGCGGAAGGCGACGTCGAGGTCCTCGACCCTCAGCAGCGGCGGCGCTCCGGCGCTCAGAAGCCCATCTCCCGCTTCATCTCCTGGTCGATCCAGAGCCGGGCGTAGATCGGACCAGGGCGCACGGCACCGGCCCGCAGCTCGCCGCCATAGTTCTTCACCCACGGCCACCAGGCCGTATAGATGTACGGCACCGGAAGCCAGAGGTAGGGCGCCTCGTCCA
The DNA here is from genome assembly GCA_009845425.1 of Holophagales bacterium. GTDB lineage: Bacteria > Acidobacteriota > Thermoanaerobaculia > Multivoradales > Multivoraceae > Multivorans. The sequence continues at coordinate 321,730 of VXZQ01000006.1, read as the reverse complement.
GCATCTCCTTCGTGATCTGCTTGACGATCCGCTGCCGCTCGGCCTCGTCGCGGGTCAGGAACATCTCGTGGATGCGGCGGTCGAGTTCCGGGTCCGACCACATCGACGGGTTCCAGGTCTGACCGGTAACGAAGTTCTTGCGCAGCGTGGTGGTCGGATTCACGTGGCCGCTGGCCATCAGGTAGCCGGGGCCGTGGGTGCGGGTGGTCATCATCGACAGGTAGGCCGCGTACTCCACGACCTCGATCTCCATCGTCACGCCGACCCGGTCCAGGTAGCTCGCGAGCAGCGGCGCCAACTCCATCCGCATCGGGTTGTTGGCCGACACCTGCATCCTGAAGGTGAAGCCGTCGGGGTAACCCGCCTCGGCCAGCAGGCGCCGCGCCTTGTCGGGCTTGTACTCGAACAGTTCCTGCACGGACGGCGGCATCGCCTCGAGCGGCTCGAAGTACCCCTCCCACGAGGGATGCTGAGGGTAGGCGAACAGCTCCGCGTTGCCGCCGAAGAACAGCTCGACGATCTCCCGCTGGTTCACCGCGAGGTTGATCGCCCGCCGCACTTTCACATCGTCGAAAGGCTCCTGGTCGACCCGCATGACCATGAACGTGCCGCCCGTCGACAGCCAGCGCGACCAGCGCAGTTCGGGGGTCGTCTTCTTCAGGTGGTCGACGGCGATCCAGCGGATGTACTCGAGGATGTCCAGCTTGCCCGTGCGAATCGCGGTCAGGTAGGTCGCCTCGTCCTTGATCGTGCGGTACGTGAGCTTGTCGATGAAGGGGATCTCGTAGGTCTGGCCGCCGATCGTGGTCCGGTCCCAGTAGTCCGGCCTGCGGGCGTAGGTCTGCGAGTTGCCGGGGATGAACCGCTCCAGCGAAAACGGACCGGTGCCGGTGACGTTTCGCCAGTCCTTGGGGTCGACGTCGGCGAGTTCCCGCGGCCCGATGCCCGAGAAGTAGCCGTAGCCGAACCGGTAGTCCCACTCGGCGTTGAACTCGCCGAACTCGAAGACGACCGTGCGGTCGTCCCTGGCCACGACGCGGTCGATGTGGTCGAAGTAGGTCGGGATCGCCTTCGGGCTGTCGCGCAGGCGCTCGAAACTGAACACGACGTCGTGGGCGTCGAGCTCCCGCGCCCCCATCACTCCGGGCTTGGCCGGGAACATCATGCCGCGCCGCACCTCGATGACCAGGGTCAGCGGGTCTTCCCATTCCCAGCTCGCGGCCACTTCGCCGCGGATCGTCTGCTGAGACAGGTAGGCCTCGGAGACGAAGCGCTGATCGCCGCCCCTGACCGCAGCCTGCTCCAGGTCGGCGACGAAGAGCTGCTCGTAGAGCATGCCCGTGTCGTGGTTCTGCTTCCAGTTCCAGTCCGCCGTGTCCCAGGACAGCGCCGACAGGGTGACGTAGACCGTGCCAACGTTCAGTTCACCGCCGTAGCGGGGCGGCTCCACCGGCGCCGGCCCGGGCTCGAAGGACAGGTCGGCTCCCATGTCGGTGCCGCCGGCGGGCGACGGGGAGCGGGCGGGGGGCGCGTCGGCGCACCCGCCGAGGAGGAGGGTGAGCGCAACCGGACCGACCAGGAATAGGCGTTCTCGCATGACGTCAGGTTCCTCTCATCCGCGGATCGAGCAGGTCGCGCAACGCGTCGCCGAAGACGTTCGCGGCGTAGACCACGACGGTCAGGCATATGCCGGGCGCCAGCGCCAGCCACGGACCAAGGTACAGGTAGGTGCGGCCGTCGCCGGAGAGCATCCCGCCCCAGGTCGGCGCCGGCGGCGGCACGCCGAGACCCAGAAACGAAAGCGCCGCCTCCGACAGGATGACGGCGCCGACGCGGGTCGTGAACAGGACGATGACGACCGGCATCACGTTCGGCAGGATGTGCCGGCGCAGGATGTGGAACGTCCCGGCGCCGACCGACTGCGCGGCGTGGGTGTAGACGTGCTCGCGCACCGAGGTCACCGCGCCGCGCACGATGCGGGAGCCGGCGATGCCGTAGAGCAGACCGAGGATGATCACGATCTGGGTGATCCCCGGCCCCACCACCGACACGATGACGATCAGGAGCACCAGGTCGGGGAAGGTCATCCAGGCGTCGACCAGGCGCTGAGTGACCATGTCGAACCAGCCGCCGAGGTAGCCCGAGAGCACGCCGATCACGATCGACACGACCGTCGCCAGGGCGGCCGCGCAGAAACCCACGATCATCGACAGGCGGGCGCCCATCAGGACCCGCGAGAACAGGTCGCGGCCGAGGTGGTCGGTACCGAGCAGGAACTGCCGGGACGGCGGCTCGAGGCGATGCGCCAGGTCGGTCTCGTTGATGCCGTAGGGAGCGAGCACGTCGGCGAAAATGCCGGAGAACAGGAAGATCGCGAAGACCACCGCGCCCGCCGCACCCAGCGGCTTGGTCCGGAACAGACGCACCGTGAAGCGCCACCAGCGCGGTTGGTCGCGGACCGTCAGGGCGTCCGGAGCGGCTGCGGCGACGGTGGTCACGACATGCTCATCCGTAGCGCACCTTGGGGTCGAGCCAGCCGTAGCTCAGGTCGACGAGCAGGTTGATCAGCAGAACCGCGACGCCAACGACCAGGAAGACGCCGGAGATCACCGGGTAGTCCCGCTCGTAGACGCCCTCGAGCAGCAACAGTCCCATGCCCGGAATGACGAAGATCTGCTCCATCACGACGGCGCCGCCGATCAGCAGCGGCGCCTGCAGTCCGATCAGGGTGACGACCGGGATCAGACCGTTCTTCAACGCGTGCCGGACGACGACCGCCCGCTCGCGAAGCCCCTTGGCGCGGGCCGTGCGCACGTAGTCCTGGCGCATCACCTCCAGCATCATCGTCCGGGTCATCCGCATCGTCACCGCGGACAGGGAAAGGCCGAGCAGGATCGCCGGGACGATGAGGTGCGTGAGGTTCGCGATCGGATCGACGAAGAACGGCGTGTACTCGAGTTCCGGCGCCCAGCGCCACCACACCGACGGGAACACCATGACCAGGGTGCCGAGCCAGAAGCCGGGAATCGCCAGCATCAGGAGGGAAAACGACCGCGCCGCGTAGTCGACGACCGAGTCCTGACGCGTCGCCGAGAGGATGCCGACCGGCACCGCGACGGACAGCGCGATGACCAGCGCCAGCAATCCCAGCTCGAACGTGACAGGCAGCCGTTCCAGAATCTGCTCAAGCACCGGGGTGCTCCGCCAGAGAGACTGACCCAGGTCGCCGCTCAGCGCGTTGCCCGCCCAGCGCACGTACTGGGAGACCATCGGCTGGTCGAGGCCCATCGCCGCCTCCAGCGTTTCCCGGTCCAGGCTGGTCGAGACGTCGTTCTGCGCCAGCATCAGGTCGATCACGTCACCCGGGATCACCCGCATCGACACGAAAACGATCAGGCTGGCGAAGAACAGCGTCGGCACCATTGCCAGCAACCGACGCAGGATGTATGTCTTCATGGGAAGTGTCAGAGAATACAGGCCGGTGCCACCGATGCGTCCACAAACAGCTACAGGCGCGGCTCTGCTGGTTGTCGCTGCCTGGACGGCAGCCGGGGCGGCCGTTCACCCCCAGGCAGGGTCAGCTCAGCGCACGGCCGGGACCGACTCCGATGCGGCCTCCATCGCCGCATTGAACGGCGCCTGGATTCGAAACGACGAACTCAGCGAAGACCCGATCGACCAACTGACGACAGGCTTGGGAAGACGCAGCCGTGTACCCAGGCCGTCCCTGGAGATTGCCGAGAGGCTCTCCGAGCGGCGGCGCAGCGTGAGAATCGAGGCGGAAAGCGACCGGATCCTGATCGAGAACGGTACACGCGAGAACATCCACCTCCCCGTCGACGGCCTGCCGCGCCGCTACTCCGCCGACCGGACAAGCGCCGCCTACTTCGGGGCTGGCGTGCTGGAAGTCACGACCTCCGGAACGGACTTCCCCTGGCAATGGCTCGAGACGTACTACCGGTCAGGCGACCGGCTGATGCACGTAACCGAGCTGCGGAACCTCACGGTTCCGGACCTGAACTTCACCACCGTCTATGACCACGCGGAAGCCAGGCCACCCCCTGCCGGCCCGGTCGACATCGAACGCATCCGATCCGACGAGCCGCCCGCCATCCGCATCGTGCCGCCTCGCGGCAGCTATCGGGAGTTCCTCTCCGGTCCCGTCGAGGCTCAGGCCCTCGTCATCGATCCGCTCATCGAGACGGTCGATTTCCTGCTCGACGGAGAGCTGGTGAACCAGGCGCGCAAGCGGCCGTTCAAGGCCCGCGTCCGGCTCAGCCATCCGCCTCGCGAAGAGACGCTCGAAGTCCGCGGCTACAGCGACGGCAGAGCCCACGTCGGCACCGACCGGATCGTGCTGAATCGGCTTCACTCGCCCTTCGCGGTTCGGATCACGGCTCTCCGTCCTCTCGTGGCGGAAGGCGCTTCGGCCGTCGGCGTTGCGGCCCGGGTCTCGGTGCCGCGCTCGGCGAACCTGGCCCACGTCGAGCTCTACCTCAGTGAGCGTCGGGTCGCGACGTTCGAGGACCCGGACTGGAAGGAGAACCAGCGGGAATCCAGCACCATCCGTGTCGAAGCGTCGGTCGAGGACGTCGAACCCGGCGACTTCGTCCGGGTGGTGGCAAGACTCGCGGACGGACGGGAACAGGAAGATGCCGCACTCCTCCAGGAAGCGGAGTACAGCGGCGAGGTCGACGTGCACCTGGTCCAACTCCAGATACTGGCGGTCGACCGGGACGGCGAACCGGTGGGTGATCTCCAGCCCGCGGACTTCGAGATCCACGAGAACGGTGAAAGACGCCCGGTCGAGAACCTGCACGCCTCAAGCGACGTTCCTCTCCTGCTCGGCATCGCGATCGACTCCTCGGGGAGCATGACAAAGGTCTGGCAACGCCTGCAGACGGTCGTCAGAACGTTCATGGCAGCCGCCCTGGCCGCAGACGATCGCGCGTTCCTGGTCGACTTCGACGACACCGTCCGGTTCCTGCAACCGCTGACCGACAGCAAGCCCCTGCTCAGCGCCCGACTCAACCGCCTGCTGGTTGGCGGCGGCACGGCGCTCAACGACGGCCTGCTGTTCTCGCTCCTCCACTTCGGTCGCGAACCCGGGCGGCGGGCCCTGGTCGTGGTGACCGACGGCATCGACGCAGACAGCCGGTCCAAGGCGGCCCAGGTCAGCGCCTTCGCCGAATCGGTGGGCGTCCCCATCTACTTCATCGCCGTGGGCTGGAGCGCACCACCGCCCATCCTGGTCCGGAAGCTCACCCGGCGCACGGGCGGTCGGCTGTTTCGAATCCACCCGGGCCTGCCCCGGTCCGAAGTGGCCACGGAAATGGAACGAGTGTTCGACCGGATCAACGAGGATCTCCGGCATCAGTACGTCCTGACCTACTACAGCAAGCTCGCCCCGGGCGAGGCAGTCGAGCCGGAGGTCCGAAGCCTGAGAAGGGACGTTGCGCTAAGGAGCATCCTCCCGCTTCAGGGGCTCGAGTAGGTAGAGGTTGAACTTGAGCTGCCGGAAGATGGCTCAGAAGTCGCCGACCAGTACGGAAACCGGCATGGCGCAAGTGTCCTTCCGGGCACTCTCGAGATCGAAACGGCGAGACCGGGCTGGCTCCTGATCGAGACCATCTACCTGCAAGCCGGTCAACTGCACCGCGTCATCGAGATTCAGAGTGAGAGGTTCCCCAACCTGAGGTTTCTCACCGTGTACGAGCGCAGTGGCGCCGCGCCTCCGATGGCGACTCTTCCGGCCGACGACACCAGCAGGTTTGCACGGCCTGCGGCGATACGCATCGTTCCTCCCCGGCGTGGCCACCACGAACTGCTCACGGGGCGCGTGGAGGTCGAAACCCTGATCATCGACCGGACCATCGGCAGCGTGGAGTTCTTCCTGGCCACTCCTCCTGGGCATGGCGATCGACTCCTCGGCCAGCATGAAGCCGGTATGGAACCAGCTCAGATCGGTGGCAGGGACATTCCTCGAAACCTCGCTGACAGCCGACGATCGAGCCTTCCTGGTCGACTTCGACGAGAGCATCCGGCTCCTTCAGCCTCTCACCGGTAGTACACCGACGCTGAAATCCCGTCTCGAACGGCTGATACCAAACGGCGGCACCGCCCTGAACGACGGCATCCTGTTCTCCCTGGTCCAGTACGAGAACGAACCCGGTAGGCGGGCTCTGATCGTCGTAACGGACGGCATGGACATCGACAGTCGATCCGAACCGGAACAGGCCGCGGGCTTCGCGGAGCGAACGGGCATCCCGATCTACTTCATCGACCTCGGTAGGGATCGGATCGCCCTCGCCAACGGAAACACTCCGGACGGAGAGGGTGCCGGGACGTCCCTCATGCGAACCGCCCGATCCGGTGACCATGTCCTTCGCATGCAGCAGCAGGCCCAACAGAGCGGTGGACGTTTGTTCGGGATCGACCCGGAGCTCCCGCCTCCGGACTTCCTCGACGAAGTTCGGCAGGTGTTCGACCAGATCAGGGAGGATCTCCGTCGCCAGCACGTGCTGGCCTACTACTCCAACCGCCCGGTAGGCGCCGCGATCGAGCCAGGCGTCCAGGTGTTGCGCGACGGGCTCACGGTCAAGAGCGTCCTGCCCCTCGACAGGGTCGACTAGTCTGCCGCCGCGGCGGAGCGCGTCGCACCCCAGTCACCGGCCAGTTCTCCCGGATGCTCCCGGCAGCGATTCTCGCGACCGTTCTCCTGACCGCCGTCATTTCCGGCGTGCTCGGCATGGCCGGCGGTCTGATCCTGATGGCCGTGCTGGCGAGCGTGCTGCCGGTCACCGGAGCGATGATCCTGCACGGCGCCGTGCAAGCGACATCGAACGGCGCCAGATTCCTCTTCCTCCGCGACCGCATGATGTGGTCCGTGCTGCCGTGGTACGGCGCCGGCGCATCGCTGGCCGTGCTGCTATTCGTGGTGATCGCCTTCGTGCCCGACCCGGCGCTGGTCCTGATCGTCGTCGGCAGCTTCCCCTGGGTTGCCCGGCTGCTGCCGGCTCTGCGCGGACTCGATGTCCGCGACCGGCGCACGGCCGCGCTCTGCGGCCTGACCGTCACCGGCGCCCAGCTTCTCGCCGGCGCGTCCGGTCCCCTGCTCGATGCGTTCTACCTGGAAACGAAGGTCGACCGGCGCACGATCGTCGCCACCAAGGCGTTCACCCAGACCGTCGGACATCTGCTCAAGATCGGCTACTACGTCTGGGTGTCCCGCACGGTTCTGCCGGAGCCGCCCGACGACCGGCTCTCCCCGTGGCTGATCGCAGGCGGCATGACGCTCGCGGTGGCCGGCGCGCGGATCGGGACGCGCCTTCTCGACCGGTTCGACGACCGTCAGTTCCGGCGGGTCACCGGGCCGGTGATCCTGGCGCTGGGGGCCGTGTGCGTGTTGAAGGGGGTGCGGGACTTTCTGGCGACCTAACGAGCTCCTGGCGGAACGCAAGCCGCTGGCCTGTATCCTGCATGGGACATAGAGGCGGTCAAGATGACGAGGAACGACGAAAACGGGCGAAACCGGCTTCGCTCCCTCCGCTCCGCAAGCACGTGGCTGACAGCGAGCGTCTTGAGCCTGCTCATCGCGCCCTCCACAGCCCCGGCCCTCGCTCAGGAGGCCGCTCCACAGCAGATGTCGGCCGCCACCGTGGTCGACGACGCGGTCGCCGCCATCCCGGGCATCTGGGTCCGGGACGAAAGGCTGAGCGAAGACCCGATCGAGAAGCTCGAGGAGACCTACGGGCAGACCTTCGGCGGAGGCCCGGGCCGGTCGCCCGGCGCGAACCCCGGCAGCGGACGCACCGGCGGCTTCGGCCGCGGCGGCCAGGGCGGTTCAGGCCGTGGCGGATTCGGCGGCGGCCGCGCCGGCCGACAGCCGGGCGCCACACAGGACGGCCCGTCGGGAATGCGCGAGATGGCGCGGGAGCTCGCGGAGCGGCTCGACGTCCTGCTGATTCGCATCGACGACCCCCAGCTTCTAATCCGCAACGCGAAGCGCGAGGACCGCATCCTCTACCTCGACGGGCGCGACATCGCCGACGGCTTCGGCGGCCGCAGCCGCGCCCGCCTTCTCGGTGACTCGCTCGAGGTCGAGACTGCCTCCCAGGGGCGCCAGCGGATCGAGACCTTCTACCTGGAGGGCGATCGGCTCGTTCTCGTAACCGACCTCCAGGGAGGACGCTTCGCCGATCTCTCGTTCCGCACGGTCTACGAGCGCTCCGGCGACGCGCCCGCGGTCCCGGTTCCGGCGTCCACGCCGCGCACCAGCGAGGCTGCCGCCGAACCGGACGAGGACGGCTTCAGCAAGGCGGACTTCCTGCCGCCGGTCGAGAGCGGTCGCGGCGGGAGGCGGCCGGAGCGCGCGGACAGCGCACGCAGCGCGCGGCCGGCGACGATCCGCATTCTGCCGCCCGAGCGCGGCTACCGCGAGTTGCTCACCGGCCGGATCGTGATTCAGACCCTCACCATCGACCCACAGATCGCCGTCGTCGAGTTCCTTCTCGACGGCGAGCCGGCGGCCCGCGTCACCACACCGCCGTTCGAGGCGCGGATCAGGCTCGCCGATCCGCCTCGCGAGCAAACGATCGAGGTTCGCGCGACCAGCGCCCGGGGCGCCCACGCGGGAACCGACAGGATCGTTCTGAACCGCCTCGATCCCCCGTTCGCGGTGCGCATCGCCGGCATCAGTGCCGGTGAAGCCGACGGCCAGACGACGGTCCGCGTGGAGGCCGGCATCTCCGTGCCGCGCGCAGAGACGCTGGAGCGCGTCGAGTTCTACCGCACGGAACGGCTCGTCGCGTCGTTCGATGACTTCGAGGGTGAGGCCGGGCCCAGCGGCGTGCGCTCGGTCACGGCCGACGTCCCGACCTCCGGCGTCACGCCTCAGGACTTCGTCCGGGTCGTGGCGCGTCTGGGAGACGGCCGGGAACTCGAAGATGTCGAACTGCTCCAGGGCGCCCAGTTCCAGGCCGAGATCGACGTCCAGCTCGTCCAGCTCCAGGTGCTCGTCGTCGACCGAAGCGGCAACCCGGTCGGCGATCTCACGCCGGAGGACTTCGAGGTCCGCGAGAACGGCCAGCGGCGCCAGGTCGAGAATCTCTACGTCTCGAACGACATCCCCCTGTCCCTGGGGCTGGCGATCGACTCCTCCGGCAGCATGGAGCCGATCTGGCGCCGGACGAACGCGATCGCCGAGGCCTTCCTGAACGGCGCCCTGACCTGGCGCGACCAGGCCTTTCTGGTCGACTTCGACTCGACGCTCCGCCTCGTGCAGCCGCTCACCGACAGCAAACCACTGCTGGCGCGGGGACTGGAACGCCTCTTCCCTCAGGGCCAGACCGCCCTCTACGACGCGATCCTGTTCTCCCTCCTGCAGTACGGAGAGACACCAGGCCGGCGTGCCCTGGTCGTCGTCACCGACGGTTTCGACTCGAACAGCCGCTCCGACCCAACCCGCGCGATCGATTTCGGCAAGCGGCTGGGAGTGCCCGTCTACGTCGTCGCCATGCGCTCCCTCGGCTTCGGCCCGACGACGATGGACGACGCGAACCTCCGCAACAGCATGCGGCTGATCACCGGGCCGACCGGCGGCCGCCTGTTCCAGATCGAGTCGATCGACCAGATGGCCAGCGTGTTCGACCACATCGAGGAAGAGTTGCGGCGCCAGTACGTCCTGACGTACTACAGCGAGCGTCCGTTCGGCTCGGCCGTGGAGCCGGAAGTGCGGATGATCCAAAGAGGCCTCCGGGTGCGAAGCGCGTTGCCGCTCGAGACGATCGAGTAGCCACGGCGGCAGTTCGCCGATGATGAGCCCAGGTCGAAGGTGGGAGCGGCCCGTGAGGTTGGCGGCAGCGTCGGTACTGGCCCTCACGGGTCTTCTGCCGGCACCGAGCGCGGGACAACCCCCAGGCAATCAAACGTTCGGCTTCCTCGACATCAGCGAGGAACTCCGCTCCTCCAGCGTCCTCGGACCGTGGATCAGAAACGACGCGTTCAGCGAACACCCTGTCCACAAGGTCGAGAGTCTCGACCTCGAGTCGGAACAGGACCTGTCAAGACTGCGCGAGATCGCGCAAGGAGTCGCCGACAGTTTCGAGACGCTCATGATCCGCACTCTCGAACGCGACGTCGCGCTCCTCGACGGCCGCGGCGGCACGCGCGTTCTCCCGTACAACGGAAGGCGGCGCCACCTCGGTCGTGGCGTCAAGGGGCGCATTCTCGAAGCCGGCGAGACACTGACGATCGAGATCGTTGAGCCCTACGGACGTCAGACCGACACCTTCTTCCGGGAGCGCGAGTGGCTCGTACGGTGGACCGACCTCGAACCCCGCGGCCTGCCCCCGTTCCAGGTCGACACGGTCTACGAGAGGCCGGGACCGCTCGACCTGGAGTCCCCGGTGACCGACCCTCCGGCCGCCATCCGCATCCTGCCGCCCGAACGCGGTTACGGCGAACTACTCAGCGGACGCGTCGAGATCCAGACTCTGATCATCGACCCGCGAATCGTCGAAGTCGAGTTCTCTCTCGACGGCGAACGAGTTAGACGGGTCCGGAAACGGCCCTTCAGGACTCGCATCCGCCTGGCAGACCCACCTCGCCAGCAGGAGCTCGGAGTCCTCGCTTACGACAGGAACGGAGAGTACCTCGGCCGCGACGATTTCCTCCTCAACCAGGTGGACCGACCTTTCGCCGCCCGCATCGCGGCCATAAGGAGCGTTCCGGTAGGCGGAAACGCCGCGATCCGAGTAGCTGCCTCGCTTTCGCTACCCCGCGGCGCGACGCTCGAGCGGGTCGAGTTCTACCGGAGCAACCTTCTCGTCGAGGCTGTGCGTCACTTTGGGCGAGAGGCGGCCGCCGGCGGCGCGCGCACCATTCAGGTCGAGGCGCTGATCGACGGCGCCCTGCCCGACGACTTCATCCGCGTCGTCGCGAAGCTCACCGACGGCCGTGAGCGTGAAGACGCGCAACTCCTCCAGGGCTCCGAGTTCCAGAGCGAGATCGACATCCAACTGGTCCAGTTCCAGGTGCTGGTGACCGACCGCGACGGCAATCCGGTGAGCGGACTCTCGCCCGGGGACTTCGAGATACGCGAGAACGGCCGAAGCCGCCCTGCAGTAGACCTCCACACCGCCTACGACGTGCCTCTCGTCCTGGGGCTCGCGGTCGATTCGTCGGACAGCATGCTGCCCACCTGGAGTCGCCTTAAGTTCATCGCGCGGAGCTTCCTGGAAACCGCGGTGACGCCCGGGGACCGGGCCTTCCTCGTCGACTTCGATCACACCGTGCGCCTCGTCCAGTCACTGACGGAAGACGAACCGCTGCTGTCCGACCGACTCGACTACCTGATCCCGATGGGCGGCACGGCCCTGAACGATGGACTCCTCTTCTCCCTCCTCCAGTACCGCGGCGAGCCGGGCCGGCGGGCGCTGGTCGTGATCACCGATGGCGCCGATCAACACAGCCGTTCGCGCCCAGAGCAGTCCAGTGAGTTCGCGGAGCGGCTGGGTCTGCCGATCTACTTCATCGAACTCGACAACTCCCGCGCCGGGGACCCCGGCGTTGCTGTTCTTCGCCGCAACCGCGAGCGACTCCAGCGCATCGCCGAGGAGACAGGCGGACGCCTGTTCCACCTGGAACTCCATGGCGACACGCGCTGGTGGGGCGAACCGATCGAGCAGGTCTTCGGCCAGATCGAAGAGGACCTGCGACACCAGCAGGTCCTGACGTACTACACCGACCAGCCTCACGGAGCGCCGGTCGAACCGGAGATCCGGGTCACCCGGCGTGGGCTGACGCTGCGCAGCGCCGTGCGACTGCCGGGGATCGACTAACGGTGCAGGAACGGATTCAAGCAGGGGCAGTAGGCCACCTCACGCTCGCATTTGCAATCTGGTTGCCGACCGTGCAGGCCGGGTGGCCACAGCCCGCACCGGCCAGCAACCAGGCCGCCCCCTTCGGCGAGGCAACCCACGACGGAGTTTCACTGACCCCTCTGCTCGGCCCCTGGATACGGAACGAAGGACTCAGCGAGGATCCGGTTCAAAAGACCGCGAGCCTGTACCCGGGGAACAACTACGCCGCGCGGCTTTTTCGGAGGTTGGCCGAGGACGCTGACGATCGGTTCGACACCTTCCTGATCCGGGTCAAGGACGGGTCGCTCGCGATCCTCGACGGCCGGGGCTCCCTCCGTTGGTATCCGCTCGACGTCGGGAAGTACCACAGTCATCCCAAAAAGATCGAGGGCCGCATCCTCGACCTCGACGAGTCGCCAGAGATCGAAACCTCGGACTCGGAGTGGCGGCGGGTCGAGACGCTTCGCCGTGACGGCGACCGACTGGTGCGAGTGGCCGAGTTTCGTGGCCGCACGACGGCAGGCGTGAAGTTCCGCACCGTGTACGAGCGTCCGGAGCGCGTCTTCGGATCGAATCCCGCCGACATCCGCGGGCCGGAGCCCCTCGCCAGGCCGGTGGCCTTGCGGATCGTCCCGCCCCTGGGCCGATACGGCGAGCTGCTGAGCGGCAGGCTCGAACTCCAGACTCTCGTCATCGATCCGCAGATCGCAACGGTTGACTTCTTCATCGACGGACAGCTTGTCGGGCAGGTGAAGAAGCGACCCTTCGCGACGCATCTCAAACTGGCCAATCCGCCCCGCGAGCAGAGACTTGAAGTCCGAGCCTGGGGGCCCGTCGGCGAGTTCATCGCAAGTGACACGGTCGTCCTGAACCGGCTCCACAGGCCGTTTAGCGCCCGAATCACGAAGATTCGCCCCGACCATTCCGGCGAGAACGCCCCGATCCGGGTTGAGGCAGCCGTCTCGCTGCCGCGCGACGCGGTGTTGGAGCGGATCGACTTCTACCGCAGTGACGAACTCGTCTCCACATTGGATGACTTCGCTGAAGAGGCAGCGCTCCGCGCCACGGGTACGGCCCACATCGGGGCGCTGATCGCGGACATTGACGCCAACGATTTCGTCCGCGTCAACGCACAGCTGGCCGACGGTCGCGAACGGGAGGACGCGGAACTCCTCCAGGGCGCCGACTACCAGAGTGAGATCGACGTTCAACTGACCCAGATCCAGGTCCTGGTGACGGATCGCCGGGGCAATCCGGTCAGCGGCTTGGCGCCCAGCGACTTCGAGGTCCGCGAGAACGGCCAACCGCGTCCCGTGGAGAAAGTGCACACTGCCCGCGACGTCCCGCTGGTGCTGGGTCTGGCAATCGATTCGTCGGACAGCGTGCTGCCGATCTGGCGAGAGCTACACGCCATTGCCGCGAACTTCCTCGAGACCATCCTGGCGCCGGAAGACCGGGCATTCATCGTGGACTTCGACGACGTGGTGAGGCTCCTCCAGCCACTCAGCCAAGAAAAGGAACTTCTGTCCCGCGCTCTGGGTCGACTGACCCCGTGGGGTGGCACCGCCGTGAACGACGGGCTCCTGTTCTCGCTCCTGCAGTACGGTCGCGAACCCGGCCGCCGCGCGCTCGTCGTGATCACGGACGGCCTCGACATCCACAGCCGCACGCGACCCGGACAGTCCGCCGACTACGCGCAGCGCCTGGGGCTCCCGATCTACTTCATCGAGCTGGCCCAATCCGAAGAGACGTACACCGTTCATGACCCGTTCGCGTGGGGGGCAAGGAGGGTGGAACGGGAGGCGAGCGGCCGGCTCAGGCGGATCAGCCGGCAGACCGGCGGGCGTGTCTTTCCCGTCCGACTTCTCGACGACGATCCGCCCTGGGTCGAGCGGATCGAACAGGCGTTTGACCAGATCGAAGAGGAGCTCCGGCATCAGCAGGTTCTGACGTACTACAGCGATCGACCAGAGGGCACCCGCATTGAACCGGAGATCCGGGTCACCCGGCGCGGCTTGAGGCTGCGCAGCGCGGTACCGCTGCCGGGCATCGACTAGGAGGATGGGGAAGCGCGTGCGGACTTCGGCGCCGTTCTGCCCGGGCTTGGCCCTCGCGGCCGTGGTCGTACTGGCGCCGATGCCGTACAGCCAGCCGCCGACCCTAGCCCAGGACGCACTCCCCAACTTCGGGACGGGCGCGGAGCGGAAGATGATCCACATCGTGCCGCCGAGCCGCGGTTACCTTAAGCCGTTCAGCGGCCGGGTCGAGATCCAGACCCTGATCATCCATCCGCAGATCAACGCGGTCGACTTCCTCCTCGACGGCGAGCTGGAGAGGAGAGTCAGGAAGAAACCGTTCACCGGCCACGTCGAACTGGCCCGACCGCCCCGGAAACAGACCCTCGAAGTCCGTGGCTACGACGCACTGGGCGAGGTCCTCGGCAGTGACCGGATGATCCTCAACCAACCCGACACACCATTCGGCGTCCGCATCAGGACGACGCGCCGCCTGCAGCAGTCCGAGTACGACGCAGTGCGGATCGAGACGGACGTCTCCGTGCCGCGTTCAGCGGAACTCGAACAGGTCGCGTTCTATCGCGGCGAACACCTGGTCGAGACCGTGTCCAGCTTCGGGGAAGACGCGGCGCCGGGCGATCCCCGCACGATCCCGGTCGATGCCCTGATGGAGTACGCGTCCAGAGACGACTTCGTCCGCGTTGTGGCAACGCTCGCCAACGGCCGCGAGTCGGAAGACGCTCAACTCATCGAGGGCGCGGACTACCAGAGCGAGATCGACGTTGAACTGGTCCAGTTCCAGTTGCTTGCAACGGACAACGAGGGCAAACCGGTGAGTGGACTCTCCCCCGACGACTTCGAGATCCGCGAGAACGGCCGAAGGCGGCCCGCGGTGGCCCTGCACACCGCTTACGACGTACCCCTGGTTCTTGGCCTTGCCATCGATACATCGAACAGCGTCAGACCGATCTGGCACCAGCTGAGAGACGTGTCATCCGGGTTCCTGGAGTCTGCCCTGTCAAGGGGAGACAGGGCCTTCGTTGTCGACTTCGCCGGCACGGTTCGTCTGGCCTGCGAGTTGACCGAACACAAACGCCTCCTCCTGAGCCGAGTTCGATCGCTCGTGCCCAGGTTGGGCACGGCGCTGAATGACGGCATCCTCTTCTCCCTACTCCAGTATCGGAGCGAGCCGGGCCGCCGGGCACTGGTCGTCGTGACCGACGGCGTCGACGAACACAGCCGGTCCGAGCGAAACCAGCCGGCCGCGCTGGCCGAGCGCCGCGGCATTCCGATCTACTTCATCCAACTGGATCGGTCTACCAGAACGACCGGGGTCAGGGACTCCGCAGGTCGCACGCACTTCCGATCGAGCACAACGCGTGCACAACGCCGAGCCCGCAACCGCCTCAAGCGGGTCAGTCAGCGGACAGGCGGACGGGTCTTCACCGTCGAACTCCGGACAGGTGGCCCACCCATCGCCGAGCGGTTCCAGAGGGTCTTCGACCAGATCCAGGAGGACCTGCGGCACCAGCACGTCCTGACTTACTACACCGACCATGCTCAGGACGCGGCGATCGAGCGCGAGATCCGCGTAACCCGCCGGGGCATCAAACTCGCGAGCGCGGTCCCGCTCGAGGCGATCGAGTAGCCAAGCGCACGCCGCCGGCGAAGAGTCGGTACTACTGACCGCCGCCAGTCGCCGCCGCTTCCCGCTCCTGGGCGCGGGCGCCCGACAGAATGTTCGTCAGGCCGTAGTTCCCCTCGTGACAGGCGTACTCGAAGATCGGGTCCTCCGTGCGAGCGAGGTCGATCATCATTGTCCAGGGTCGGACCCAGGTCGCTTCATCTTCGTATGTGATCTCCCACTCCATCGTGTCCGGGCCGGTGCGCGTGAACCGTTCGACGACCTTCAGGCCGTCCGTCGCCCTGCCGCTGGAGCCGCCGGCGGCGGAGTAGTTCTTCGTCTCGACCACCAGGGAATCGCCCTCGAACCAGCCGCGCGAGTTGCCGTGCCAGAGTCGTAGATCCTCGGGGAGCGCTGCAGGGTCCCTGAGCGGGACGATTCGCACGTCGTGGATCAGCTCCTGCAGGATCGCAACGTGGTCCGAAGTCTGGAAGAACTGGAAGTAGCTGTTGTACCCAGCCAGGGTGTTCGGCACGCCGAAGGTGATGCAGCGCACGCCGAGAGTCATGTCCTCGGGGCCGTCCGGCACCTCGTCGCCGTAGGCCACCGCCGCACGCATGCGCTCCATCGCCTGCTCGGTCAGGGCCGGAATCCGGCCGTCCGGCGGGTCGATCACCAGCGAGGTGCGATTGTTCAGTTGCCGGTCGACAAGCCAGAACGAGTTGTAGTTGCCGGTCACCTGGTCGAAACCGCGGAACTCCGGATCCTCCAGCACCCGCTGGATCAGGTAGTCGCCCAGGAGGTCGCCGGCCTGGGAACCTTCCCTGATCTCTTCGAGTCGGCGCTTCAGATCGGCGAGCTCCTCGTCGGTCAGCGTCGCCTTCTCGCCGAAGGCCTCCGGCCGCTCGAGCGGCGTCGCGCTGTTGTTGGCCCAGATCCCCTGGAAGTCGGGGTGGCCGTCGGCCGTGCGCGGAGCAGTCCACTCCTCGGCCAAAGCCGCTCCCGCGATGAGGAGCAAGAGCAGGAACGTCGGCATCAGAACACGGCCCGGACAGCATCTCGGCATCGTTCTATCTCCTGGATCGGCTGAGACAGGAGTATACGAGCCGCCGGGTATCCTCCCCGCGCCTGTCCCCATGGAGAACAAGCGATGCAGTTGAGCCAATCCGTGGCTGTCGAACGTCACCAGGAGCCGGGACTCGGAGTCGCCGGCGCGATCTGGATCGACAACCCCCCGGTCAACGCGCTGAGCCAGCACGTACGCGAGGGGCTCGCGGCCGCCGTGCCAGCAGTAGCCGACGACCCCGAGATGCAGGCGGCCGTCCTGGTCTGCCGCGGCCGCACATTCATCGCCGGCGCCGACATCCGCGAGTTCGGCAAGCCGCGCCTGCCGCCGGACACGAACGAGGTCAGGCGGATGATCGAGAGGTCGCCCAAGCCCTTCGTCGCGGCGATTCACGGCACCGCGCTGGGCGGCGGGCTCGAGATGGCGATGGCGTGCCACTTCCGGGTAGCCGACCGCAACGCGCGGCTGGGCCTGCCCGAAGTCAAGCTCGGCATCCTGCCGGGCGGCGGCGGCACCCAGCGGCTGCCCCGCCTGGTCGGCGTGCCGCGGTCGCTCGAGATGATCACGAGCGGCGAGCACATCACCGCCGCGGAGGCGCTCGACCTGGGACTGATCGACGCCGTGGTCGACAGCGAAGAGGAAGGCGGTCTCGAAGCCGGCGCGATCCGCTTCGCCCTATGCGCCGTGGCTGAGGGGCGCGGCCTCCCGCGGGTCCGGGACATCGAGAGTCACCGCGACGTGCTGCGCGAGAACCCGACGATCTTCAGCGACTTCCGGCGCCGGATCGCGCGCAGAACAAGGGGCTTCAACGCCCCGGAGGTCTGCATTCAGTGCATCGAGGCGGCGGTCGAGCTACCGTTCGACGAGGGGCTCGCCCGCGAGGCCGAGTTGTCGCGGACGCTTCACGCCGACCCGCAGTCGCGGGCCCAGCGCTACTACTTCTTCGCCGAGCGCGCGGCGCGCAAGATCCCCGACGTCCCGGCCGACACCCCAGTCCGCCAGATCGCCAAGGTCGGCGTGCTCGGCGCCGGCACGATGGGCGGCGGCATCTCAATGGCGTTCGCCAACGCCGGGTTCCCGGTCTCGATCGTCGAGCAGAACCGCGACGCCCTCGACCGCGGCCTGGCCACGGTGCGGAGCAACTACGAGCGCAGCGCGGCGCGAGGACGCTTCACGGCCGAACAGGTCGAGGAGCGGATGGCGCTTCTCTGTGGCGGCACCGACCAGGAGGCGCTCGCCGAGTGCGACCTCGTCGTCGAGGCGGTGTTCGAGGACATGGAACTGAAGAAGCGCGTCTTCGGCCAGCTCGACCGGATCGCCAGGCCCGGCGCGCTGCTGGCCACGAACACGTCCTACCTCGACGTCAACGAGATCGGCGCCGTCACCGGCCGGCCGGAGGACGTCGTCGGCATGCACTTCTTCAGCCCCGCCAACATCATGAAGCTGGTCGAGGTCGTGCGCGGCGAGAAGTCCGCGCCCGACGCGATCGCCACGGCGATGTCGATCTCCCGCGCCATCGCCAAGGTGCCCGTCCTGGTCAGCGTCTGTCACGGTTTCGTCGGCAACCGAATGCTCTTCCAGCGCCGTCTGCAGGCCGACCGGCTGGTGCTCGAAGGCGCGCTCCCCTGGGACATCGACCGCGTGCTCTACGACTTCGGCATGCCGATGGGTCCCTTCCGCATGAGCGACCTGGCCGGCCTGGACGTCGGCTGGAACGCGGAGACATCCTCGTCCAGCACCCTGCGCGAGATGCTCTGCGAGCGTAACCGCCGGGGCCAGAAGACGGGCCGCGGCTACTACGTCTACGACCCGGCAACACGAGCCGCCGCGCCTGACCCGGAGGTCATGGACCTGGCGCGCGATCTGGCAAGCCGGCTGGGCATCGAGCAGCGCGAGATCGGCGATGAAGAGATCCTGAACCGCTGCCTGCTTTCCTCCGTCAACGAGGGAGCGAAGATCCTCGAGGAGGGCATCGCGCTGCGCGCCAGCGACATCGACGTCATCTGGATCAACGGCTACGGCTGGCCGGTCTACCGCGGCGGCCCGATGTTCTGGGCCGACGAGTTCGGCCTCGACCGCATCGTCGACATCCTCGACGACTACGCCGCCCGCTTCCACGCCGAACAGTGGCAGGCCGCGCCGCTGCTGCGGGAGACGGCGGCCGGCGGCGGCCGTCTCAGCGGCTGACGGCGAACGGCTCGCTGCGACGCCATCCCAGGCACCGCGGCCTCGCAACGGTCAGCCGCCGCGCGCTCGTCTTCTTCATGATGAAGCCTCAGCCGCCGCCGTCGACCGGCACGTCCAGCCAGGAGCTGTCGTCGCCGCCGCGATGGACCGTGACGGTCGGCACGTCGACGCCTTCCGGATCCGGGTAGAGCGCGTGGTTGGCGGCGTCGGCGCCGGCGATCGTCAGTCGCAGGCGATGCCCTTCGTCGATCGTGACCGCGGTTGCCATCAGGTCGATGGCGAGGGTGACGGGTTCGTCCGGCAGGGGTTGGAGATCCTCGGTGTGGCCGCGGTGGAAGGGCAGACCGAGGTCGTCCCAGGGCGCGTCGCCGACGGCTCGGTAGGAAGCCCGCAGCGCGCCCTCGGTGACGTAGTGAGAGCGGCCGTCCGCATCGACCTCCTCCAGGTAGACGAAGAAGTCGCCGTCGTCGTGGGTAGAAGTGACGGACAGATGGACGACGGGGTGGCCAACGATGGTCATTGCTTCGGCCATCGGTCCGGTGGTGTAAGTGAGGGCCTTGGCGTTCTCGGTGGAGCGCTCGTCGAAGAAGGTCGTACCTTGCCGGTCCTGGCGGCTGGCGCCGTGGCCGTTCATCCAGCGGGAGAACGAGCCTACGGAGGAGGAGTAGTCGACCGTGTACTCGTCCCGGCCGGCGTCTCCGTCTGAAGCGGAACTCAGAGTTCCCTCGCCGGCGAGAGCGAAGCGCCGGTTCGAGAGGCCCGCGGGGGGCCAGGAATCGGCCGCGGTCCAGGTTACGGGGTCTTCGGCCCGCTCCTCGTCGAGGCTCAGGGCTGCTTCCGGGTCGTCCGGGAGCGTGTGGCTGCCCTGCATGACGTAGTAGTGGACCGGGGCTTCGTCCATCACGCCGTTGTCGACTCCTTTGAGCCAGTGGTCGTACCAGCGCAGGAACTCGGCCTTGTGCACGGCGCCGCCGTAGCCGCCGCTGTGGATCCAGGGGCCGACCATCATCTTCTGCGACGCGTTCGGCAGGTTGGCGAAGGCCATCGGCTGCTGCGTGGCGTAGATGTCGAGCCAGCCGGCGAGATGGTAGATCCCGATGCCGGACTCGTCCATCGCGGCCCAGTCGTCGCTGGTGCCGGTCGTGTCCCAGGACACGTGGTCGCCGTCCTCGATGTCGAGTTGCCAGTCCCGGAGGCCGGCGCCGGCTTCCGCCAGCATCTCGTGCGCCCACAGGTTGCCGGCGTGCTCCGCCACCGCGGCGTCACGGAGAGCGCCTTCCGGGTCGGCGTCCACGGGCGCGGCCCGGGTCGAGAGATCCGCCGACTTCGTGCCGGCGCCCCAGGTGCCGATGAACTCGTTCTTGTAGGTGCCGCCCCGGAAGACGAAGTCGTAGGGCGTGGGGCCCGCCATCTCGGCGAAGATCGCCTTGAGCGCCGGCGGCCTCTGCGTGGCGGCCTGGTATTGGGTCATGCCGGGGTACGAGCGGCCCTGCATGCCGACGTTGCCGTCACTCCACGACTGCGCGGCGATCCACTCGACGATGTGGTACGAGTCGGCGGTTTCCTCGATCGAGAAGGCGCCGTTGTGGACGCCGAAGGAAGCGCCGGTGCCGCGGGCGTCGGCGACCGCGACTGTGTAGCCCCGGTGCAGCATGTGCTGGAGCACCGGATCGCGTTCGGCCTGCGAGAGGATCCGGACGTTGCCGTCGTCGTCTTCGACCTGGAAGGCCCGCGTGTAGCGCGTGTAGTGGAGGATGGTCGGCAGCGGCTCCGACGCCTCGACGTCTTCGATTGTCGGGATGAAGTAGTCGACCGAGACGCGCACGCCGTCGGGCATCGGCACGTAGACGGAGTACCGGTTGGCGCCATCGTAGGTCGCTTCCCGCGTGTAGGCCCCGAAGCCGGCGTGCTCGCCGCCGGCCGGAAGGTCGCCGCCGGCCGGCGCGCAGGCGAGCGCCGCGGCGAGGAGCGGGACGGTACAAGGCGTCAGGAATCCAGTCTTCGGCTTCATGGGGTACTCCTAGATGGGCAGCCGGTAGGCGATCAGTTCAAACGGCGCGCCGCGCCCGCCGAGCGCGAACACGAGGTACTGCCGGCCTCGATGCAGGAACGTGATGGGACTGCCGTCGGTGTGTGCGGGCAACTCGAGTTCGCCGACGAGTTCGCCGGTCGCCTTGTCGAACGTGCGCAGCGCCGGCGTCTCGATCCGCCAGTCGTCGCGTCCCGCGCCCTCCGCCATCGCCTCCCGGTCGATCCCGCGAAAGGCGAGTGATCGACCGGAGGTCACGAACAGCAGTGTCTTCGTCGCCACGACGTGGCCGCGGGCGCCCGAGCCGAGGGCAGGCAGGTCGAGCCCGGCGAGCGCGGGATGGCGCCGCGGGCCGTAGCCCAGGGGCGCGGTCCAGGCGATCTCGCCGCGGTTCATGTCGTAGGCGGTGATCCGGGAGTAGGGCGGCTGGACCAGCGGCAGATCGCGGGGGCCGCGGACGTCGCTCGTGATGCGGCCCACGTAGTCGAAGGACGAACGACTCGCGTCCGGCTTGCGGAGCGTGTTCACCACCGGCCAGGTGAAGGACGGCACGTAGAGCATGCCGGTCTCCGGGTCGAAGGCGCCGCCGGGCCAGCTCGCTCCGCCGCCGTAGCCTGGCATCAGAAACGTGCCGCGCTCCGTGGGCGGCGTGAAGATCGGCCCGTACTGGTAACGGCCAAGGATGGCCATCGCTTCGCTGCGGAGTTCCGGGGTGAAGTCGATCAGATCGTCCGGACCGATTCCCTGACGTTCGAAGGCCGGCGGCCTGGTGGGGAAGGGCTGCGTCGGCGACGTCCGCTCGCCGACGATGCCCGTCTGCGGCACTTCGCGCTCCAGGATCGGCCACACCGGTTCGCCGGTGCCGGCGTCGAAGACGTAGAGAAAGCCCTGCTTGGAGAGCTGCATCGCCGTCCTGATGACGCGGCCCTCGACCTCGATGTCGCCGATGATCGCTGACGTGGGCAAGTCGTAGTCCCACAGGCCGTGGTGGACCGTCTGGAAGTGCCAGCGCCGCTCCCCGGTCTCACAGTCGACGGCGACCAGCGACTCGGCGTAGAGGTTGTCGCCGAGGCGGTGTCCGCCGTACCAGTCGTTGGTCGGCGTGCCGAACGGCAGGTAGGCGAGGCCGAGTTCCGGGTCGGCACTCATCAGCGTCCAGACGTTCGTGTTGCCGCTGTACTTCCACGACCCGTTCTCCCAGGTGTCGCGCCCGGGTTCGCCCTGCTGCGGAATCGAATGGAACGTCCAGAGCTGCTCGCCGGTGCGGACGTCGAATCCGCGGACGTCGCCCGGAGCCGCTTCCGGCGCGCGCGGACCGTCCGAGATGGAAGAACCGACGATCGCGACGTCGCGGCACAGGGTGACGGGCGAACTGACGCTGTAGACCCGGCGTGAGACCTCGCGGCGCAGGCCGAGGGTGAGGTCGACGGCGCCGCCGTCGCCGAACGTGGCGATCGGTTCGCCGCTCAGCGTGTCCACCGCGCGCAGGAAGGAGTCGCCGCCCGCCCAAACCAGCCGGCCTCCCTCGCCGGGCAGGTCCGGGTCCTTCCAGTACGCGGCGCCCCGGTGCGTGAAGCCGAGGTTCGTTGGCCGGCCGTGAGCGTAGGCCCGTGGGTCATAGGTCCACAGACTCGTCCCCTGCTCGATGTCGATGGCCGCGATCTGCCCGTAGCCGGTCGTGACGTAGAGCCGGTCGCCGATCTTGATCGGAATCGCCTCGTGATTCCGCGGCACCATGCGCCGGCCCGTCGTCTCGCCATCCCTGGTCATCAACTCGTTGTCCGGCGACGACCATCGCCAGGCGACTTCGAGCTCTCCGAAGTTGTCCCGATCGATCTGTCCAAGCGGCGCGTATCGCTGACTCGCGTCGTTACCGGTCACGACGGACCAATCGGTGTCCGCCGGCGGCTGACCGAGAGCCACGGAAGTCCCGGCGAGAACGAGGGTCAAAAGGGCGTGACGCGCCATCGTCGGACTCCTCATTCAACCCAGTCGTCGTTCGCGGAAGCCAGGATCGTAGCAGCGGTCGGCGTCGCGTTCAGTCGCGGCGATGCACGTGCACCGATCAGGCGAACAGCCGCTGATCCCACCACACGGGCGTCTCCAGGCCGACCTCGATGGGCAGGCTCTCGTACTCGGGATGGCGGGTGTTGATGAGAACGTTGCTTTCCGGGCGCGCGACGACCGACGGCACGAAGAGCAGCACGCTCCGGCGTTCCAGATACCAGGTCCGGCCGAACGACTGCGACGCTGCAAAGTCCGGCCGTTCCCAGCCGGGCAGAACGTCGCCAGTGACGACCTCGTAGCTGGTTCCGGCGGGAATGACCGCTTCGACGAAGTGCTGGTTCGAGGGTACGGGCGACGGCCAGTTGACCAGCGTCTCCAGCATCGCCGTCGAGTAGTTCCGGGAAGCGTGAATCACCTCGGCGCCGTACTCATGCCATCGGCCGTTGCAACGGCGCGCCCCTTCCGCGCTCCACACCGGAAACCGACCGTCGACATCGCCGATGCGATAGGCGCGCATCGGCGACGCGAGCACCCGAGCGTTCACACGGGCAAGCCGTACTGGGCGCGGTGAATCAGCTCGAGCACATGGCGCGCGCCGGCGGAGCTGGAGCACGCGACGTCGAGCGCTCGCTGGCCTTCCAGGAGAGGATGGCGTGCCGTGAGGTAGGCCATGATTCCCTCCCGGTCCCCCCTGTACGAGCGGCTGAGGGCCTCGACGATGCGGCTGAGCTCGTAGAGCCGCTCGCTCATCTCTCTCGACAGCGGCTTGCCCGCGTTGCGAGCCCGTCGCAGCGTGGCCTCGGGGATCACAGGTCCGACGACGTTCGCACGGCCGAGAATCTCCATCAGCACGGTCGCCGCGTCGGGATGCAGGCCGCCGCCGACTCGGCGCGCGAGCTCAAGGTCACTCAGGACGGCGGCATCCTCGATCCCGAGCAGATCCCCCAGACGGGCAGCCTCGGTCGTCGGCAACTCGGCCCGGTTCGCGTAGCCCGCAAGTACGGCAGCGGCATCGCCTCTCGTCATTCGACGAAGATACGGCGGTCATTTGACGCCTGTCAAGGACCTCTTCGCGCAGAGAACTCCGGGAACGCCCGCCCCCGGTAGTCACGGGACGGAATCGCGACGACGACCCAGACTCGCGACGCGCCGCCCGCGGAGTCGTCAGCCTGGTCGCCCGTCAACGCGTACCAGCCGACGAGGCGCCGGACTGCCCCGCCCTCTCTCGCGACCCTCGTCCGAAGCCGCAGCTCGCCGCAGCCAGCGTCGCCGTCGCCCGCCTCCCGCCGTTCCAGCTCGACATCCGAGAACCCGAGCACCTGCCGGTAGCGGGGAAACAGGGCCTTGTACGCGCTTTCCTTGGCCGAGAACACGAGCGTGAACATCTCCGCCTCGCTCAGGCCGCCACTGCCCTGACGAAGACTCATCTCGTGCTCGTTCAGCACTCGCGCGCCGAGCCGGCCGGCCTGCCGCGACGACACGACGCGCTCCACATCGACGCCGAGCCCACGATACCGGTCGGTCGACGCAACGGCGGCGAAGCCGAAGCCCGCGCCGTGGGAGATCGAGCCGACCACGCCCTCCGGCCACCGGGGAACATCGTCGTCGTCGCCGACGATCTCGCCCTCCAAAGCGGCGGGCCCCAGCAACTGCCTCAGCGCGTGACCGGCGCTGATCCGGCCGGCAAGGTACTCCCGCCGTCGCTTGTCGATGGCGCTTTCGAGGCCGGAAGGCAGGCTGAAGTCGAGTTGTCGAGCTTCCTCGACCAACTCGTCCAGCGGGCCGATTGCGTGCGCGGCGACGCTGATGTCGCGGGGAAGGCTGTCCGCCAGGCTCGGGGGCACTCCCCGGGCCGTGCTCACGCCAGGAAGTAGCGCCGCTGCTCCGGCGTCGGCACGGGACACTCGGCCAGCCGTCGGCCCACCTGTTGCCGGTTCCGCGCCAGGACCCGGTAGCCCCAGTCGAGCACGGCTCGCGGCACGATCCTCGAAAGCAGGGAGAGCCAACGCTCCGGGCCGTCCAACCGCGCCGCCAACCAGAGCACCGCTTCGCTGCGGACCTTGATCTCGCCTGATGGGGGCGAATTCGAAGCAGCGCCCGCGTGCGTCGCCGGCAGAATCTGCAGCACCATGCTGTCCAGCTCCGCCAGATCGGGCCGGGCAGCGGTCAGCCGCTCGAACGATTCACCGTCCTGGGGCGCGAAGCGGACGCCGGGTGGTACGCCCCGGGAAAGGCACCGCGCCACCGACCAATTGCAGAGCGCACAGTCGCCGTCGTAGTAAACGATGGCCCTCGGCGGCCGGCGTTCGCGGCGCTCGTCCATCCGGCAACGGGCCTACCTGTTGGCCGCCTCGTCCAGCACCCGCAGAAAGGCCCTGCCGTTCATCAGGCGGGGTTCGCCGTCGACGATCTCCATCCGCTCGACGTACGAGGCCGTCTCGCCGTCGGCGCTGTACATGACCAGGGTCGGATAGCCACGCACGCCGAACCTCCGGGCCAACTGGCTCTCCTGTCCCCCGGACTCGGGGTTCATTCGCACCGCGAGCACCGCGTCCAGGTAGCCGTCGACTTCATCGTCGGTCAGCAGCTCACGCTCGAACTGACGGCAGTAGGGGCACCAGTCCGTGTAGATGTACAGGAACAGCGGCAGGCGGTCACGCTGCTGGACCTCGAGCGCCTCGGCCAGTCCGGTGGCCCCTTCGTACCAGCCCTCGAAGTCGGGCCGACCCGACGGCGAGTCGGCAGCCGCCGCCGGCGCCGCGAGGGAATGCGCGAGCAGCGCCGCCATGCCGGCCAGGAGGAGCATCGCGAGCGCTCCCCAACCGATCCTCTGAAGCCCGGGACAGCACTTCATGGCGTGTCCGATCGTATCAGCGCGCGGCGGCCGCTCCGCGGCCCACCCGGGCCCCCGGAAGGAGCGGCGCGGCCCGCCCCATCGCCTCCTCGGCACGGTCGATGAGTCGGCCGAAACCGGCCCGCGTGCGTGCGCTGACCGCGACCGCTTCGAGCTGGTCAGCCATCTGTCGCGCGTGCTCGTCCGTCACCAGGTCGCACTTGTTCAGCACGACGAGGAGCGGCTTCGAGTTGAGCGAGAGTTCCTCGATCAGCCGTTCCACCGCCTCGACCTTCGTCCGCCATCCCCGATCGGCGGCGTCGACGACATGGAGCAGCAGATCCGCGTCCCCGAGTTCCTCCAGGGTGGCGCGGAACGCCCGCACGAGATCGGGCGGCAACTCCGCGATGAAGCCGACCGTGTCCGTGATGACGACTTCGCCCTCACGCGGGAAGCGGATCCGCCGACTTGTCGGGTCGAGAGTGACGAAGAGCTTGCCGGCCGTCTCGACCTCGCTCCGCGTCAGGGCATTGAGCAGCGTGCTCTTGCCCGCGTTCGTGTAGCCGATCAGCGAGAGGACGGGCACCCGGCGGTCGCGCCGGCGGCTGCGGGCCACGTCGCGTTGCCTGGACAGCTTCTCGACCTGCCGCTCCAGGTTGCGGATCCGGTCGCGGATCCGCCGCCGTCCCACCTCGAGGACCGTCTCGCCGGGACCTCGGCCACCAATGCCGCCCGTCAGTCGCGACAGGCCCGCGTCCTTCTCGGTCAGCCGCGGCAGCGAATAGCGCAACTGCGCCAGCTCGACCTGGAGCTTGCCGTCGCGGGAACGCGCTCGCTGCGCGAACACGTCCAGGATGAGCTGGGTGCGGTCGATCGCCTTGAGGCCGGTAGCGTCCTCGAAGGCCCTGGCCTGGGCCGGCTTCAGGTCGATGTCGAAAATCGCCACCTCCGCGCCGGCGCGCATGCTCTGGAGAACGATGTCGGTCAGCTTGCCCTTCCCGACGACCGTCCTCGGATGCACGCGCGAGCGGCGCTGCCTGAGCTTCCCCGCGACCTCGACGCCCGCCGAACGGACCAGTTCGACCGTCTCGGCGAAGTGGTCGTCCTCCGGCCTCACGCCGATCACCAGCGCCCGTTCCTTCGTCGCTTCGCGGCCGCTGCGATAGCGGCCGAACTCGCGCTCGACTTCGCGGATGGTGGCCGCGAAGTCCAGGTCCAGTTCGTAGACCCGGCGCGCCTCGACGCGCAGGAAGGGTGCGTCGGCCCCTGCTCCATCGTCGCCAGCGGCCTCCGGCGCCGCCGCACCCGCCGCCGAGGGCGCCAGGTACGCGACCTCGATCGCGCCGGCGGAGCCGTCCGCCTCGGCCTGCACCACGGCGACCAGGTCGAGCCGGAGCAGCGCGAGGTCGTTCAGGTCGTCGGTCGAGAGCCCTTCTCCCCGCAGGTGCGTATGCACCAGGCGCAGTCGCCGGAAGCGTCCGGGACCGCCGCGCAGGCGGCCGATGTCGGGGATCTCGAGCTGACGCGCGTCGCCGACGATGACCTTGCTGACCGCGCCGTCGCGGGTCAGCAGCACGCCTACCTGCCGGCCGATCTCCCGTGAGAGCGTGCACAGGTGACGCGCCAGCTCCGTCGAGACAACCTGGTCCGGGCTCACCTTCCGCCGGTAGGTGCGTTCGAGCGCTCCTCGCTGCGCGGCTCGCAAGCCGCGGACATCGCCGTGGATCGGTCTCATCGGCGGCCGGGCTCGGTTCGAAGCCCCAAGTGCCGGAAACTGCTATCCTTAGCCACGGCGGCGGCTCTGGCCTCCACAGGCTTGCGCCGCGCAACTCGATCGTACGAGTCAGCGCTTGGCTTCAGCCTTTCTCCTTCCGACAGTTCGTCCACTCTGAGGAAACTCGCGTGAGACGACTCGCGTCGCCCGAGGGCCGCTCCAACAGCCCGTGGTGAACTCTAGGCTACACCCGCCGCCTCCGACGACGACCCGGCTCGAGCGCCCGGTCGCACAGTCCCATCTGCTGCGAACCGAGATCTGCCGGCCCGCAGGCTCCCCTCGGGGAGTCGCGCCGCACCCTGGCGCCCGCGTGGCCGGAGTCGTCCCCACCGATTCAACCGACGGCGCCACCGCCGTCCCCCGGAGACTTTGTGACCCGAAGAATGCTCATCAACGCGCGGAGTTCCACCGAACTCCGCATCGCCATCGCCAACGACTCGGTGCTCGAAGACCTGAAGGTCGACATCGCCGAGCGGGGGCTGACCCGCGGAAACATCTACTACGGCAAGATCGCGAACATTGAGCCGAGCCTGAACGCCGCCTTCATCGACTACGGCGCTCCGAAGCACGGCTTTCTTGCCATCCAGGACGTCGTGCCGGACGCCTACTACCAGGCGGCTCCGAAGTCCAAACGGCCGAAGATCGAGGACGTGCTCGTCCGCGGGCGCCCCATCGTCGTGCAGGTGACCCGCGAGCCGGAAGGCAACAAGGGCGCGGCCCTGACGACGAACCTCAGCCTGGCCGGGCGCTACCTCGTGCTCTCGCCGTTCGACAAGACCTGCGGCGTTTCCCGGAAAGTCGACACGGAGGAGGTCCGCCTGAAACTGAAGGCGATGGCCGAGTCGCTGCCGGTCCCCGACGGCGGCGGCGTCATCGTCCGCACGAACGCCCTCGGGCAGACCAAGACCGCGCTGAACCGCGACATGAACGCGCTGCTCCGGCTATGGAAGCGCATCTCCCGCGACGCGCGCGACTCCAAGGGCACCAAACTTCTCTACAGCGACCAGGACATCGTCCTGCAGGGACTGCGCGACTATCTCGACAGTTCGATCCAGGAAGTCCTGGTGGACGAGGACACCGCCCACGGGCGTGCCGAGCAGTACATGCGGGCCTTCATGCCGCGCAGCAAGACGGTCCTCAATCGCTACACGGGTCGCAGGCCCCTGTTCTCGGTGTACGACCTCGAGCCCCAGATCCAGAACATCTTCGAGCGCCGGGCCGATCTGCCTTCGGGCGGCTCCATCGTGATCGATCCCACCGAGGCCCTGACCGCGATCGACGTGAACTCGGGGCGCTCGAAGAAGGGAGCGAGCCAGGAGGAAACCGCGGTCGGCACGAACGTCGAGGCCGCCGCGGAAGTCGGCCGGCAGCTCCGGCTCCGCGACATCGGCGGCCTGATCGTCGTCGACTTCATCGACATGCGCAGTCCCCGCAACCGCCGCAAGGTCGAGAAGGCGATGAAGGACGCGATGAAGCCGGACAAGGCCCGCTTCACGGTCAGCCGGATCAGCGCCAACGGGTTGCTCGAGATCAACCGCCAGCGCATCCACCAGGCCCTGCAGATGCGCACCCACGGCGACTGTCCCAACTGTGGAGGCACCGGCCGGGTCGCCAGTCCGGACCTGATCGCGCTGCGTCTGCTGCGCAACATCGAGTCCCACGGCGCCGCCGGCTACATGAGGGGCGTAAGCATCGCGATGCAGCCGGAACTCGCGGACTTCCTCCAGAACCGGCATCGCGAAGCGCTGGTCAAGCTGGGGCAGGAGTTCGAACTCGAGATCGAGATCTCGGGGCAGCCTCATCTTCACGGCCAGGAGCCGGAGATCAGTTGGCTCGCCCGCGACCTGGCCGACGTCAAGAAACGCGAACGGGAAGAGGCGAAGGAGAAGAAGCTCGAGCAGGAGATGCTGGCCACTCCGTCGATCGGCGATACGGAGGAAGAACCGGAAGACGAACCGGTCGCGGTCGAAGAAGCCGCCCCGGAGGGAGCGCCGAAGAAGCGCCGGCGCAGAGGCGGACGGAGACGCCGGTCGAAGGCCGCTCGCAAGGCGAAGGCAAAGGGACAGGCGCCCAGGAGCCGCCAGGCTGCCGCCGGCAACGGCGCCGGCGCCAAGGCGGACGGCGCGGGAACCGAGGCGATCAAGGTGCCGGGCATCGACTCTCCCGGCGCGGACGCGGCCGACGCGGCGTCGAGCGGTAACGGCGCCGCCAAGCCAGCCAGACGGCGACGGCGCCGCCGGCGGCCACGACGGTCCCGGACCGCTGAGGGGGGCGGCGGCGAGTCCCAGCCCACCGAGACGGGCAGCACCTAGGCGGTCCGACGCCGCACAGCGCGTCCTAAGCTGCTGAAAACAAGGAGGTTTGACAACCGCCTCCAGAATCAAGCAGCATCGGAGCCATGTCGTTCCGCAGCGTCATGAGGCGTGGCGGCGGTCCCGGGGTCAGTCGGGGCGATCCCGTGGCCGGGCGGGGTGGGACCCGCCGATTAGTGGATTAGCCCGGAAAGGAGGTGGTCTAGTGGAGTACTGCAGATGCGGCTTGATGGAGGTGGCGGCTCCCTAGGAAACCCCTACCAGGCGTAGGGCATCTCCTCCGGGAACAATCCCACGCCATCCCATCGGCCTACAACGCTCAGCCGAGCCGCGGAACCCGCGGTCCGAGAGCGTCACCGGAGCCCCGAGGCGCACCAGCCCTCGGGGCTCTTCTCTTTCTCGGGTCCCGCCCCTTCCCCTCGCGGCCCAGTTCCGTAACAATCGCTCACTCCGATACTGGCCCCCGACTCACCTTCCCAACAGGCGGAGACAGCAGATGACAGCGATCGGCACCCCCACCAAGCTCCTCGAGGGCGCGCCCAAGATCAAGGGCTCGCTCCGTTTCTGCGGCGACCTCGACCGGCCCGGGCTCCTCCACGCCCGCCTGGTCACGAGCCCTCATGCCCACGCCGAAGTGCTGAGCATCGACACCGCCGCCGCCGAGGCGATGCCGGGGGTGGCCGCGGTCATCACCGCCGCCGACCTTCCCCCGCTGCCGCCGAGTAACCGGGCGACCCTGCTTCTGGCGCGCGAACGGGCGATCTTCGTCGGCCACCCGGTCGCGCTCGTTCTCGCGGAGAACGAGGCGGTGGCCGCGGACGCCGCGGATGCCGTCGCGGTCGACTACCGGCCGCTCGATGCCATCGTGACGATCGAGCAGGCGGAGGCGCTCGACGCCCAGGCGGTCTGGCCTGACGGCCTTCCCGGCCAGTCGGAGGAGGCGGCAGCGCACGGAGCCGGCGACGTATCGGAGGGAGAAGAGGCGGTCGCCTCGTCGCCCAACGTGACGAACAGGATGCGGTTCGAGCGCGGCGATCTCGAGCGCGGCTACGCCGAGGCGGACGCGGTCGTCGAACGCGTCTTCCGCACCGCGTCCGTCCACCAGTCCTACATCGAGCCCCACGCCTCCCTGATCGACCCGGATCCGATGGGGGACGGGATGACCGTCTACTGCTCGACCCAGGCGCCGTTCTTCATCCGGGACGCGATCGCCGGCGTGCTCGGCATGCCGCAGGACCAGGTCAGGGTCATCGGCACTCCGGTCGGCGGCGGTTTCGGCGCCAAGTTCGTGTTGTACGAGCCCCTCCTCGCGCTCGCCGCGGTCCAGCACCAGCGCCCCGTCCGCCTGGTGATGACCCGGACCGAGGAGATGCTGGCGGCGACTCCGGCTCCTTCGACCCGGATCACGATTCGGGCTGGAGCGAAGCGCAGCGGAGAACTCACCGCGCTCGAGGCGGACCTGGCGATCGACTGCGGCTGTTTCCCCTCCTCGATGACCGCCCTTGCCGGGACCCTGCTGGGGAGCTCCTACCAGACCCCGAACCAGGCCGTGGGCGGCTTCGAGGTCACGACGAACAAGCCGTCGGTCGGGGCCTATCGCGCGCCGCTCGCTCCCCAGGCGGCGTTCGTCGTCGAAACGGTCCTCGACCAGCTCGCTCGCGAACTCGACCTCGACCCGGTCGAGTTCCGGCTGCAGAACGCCTCGGAGAAGGGCACCCCGATGGCGTCCGGAATGCCCTGGGCCGGGATGGGCCAGCGGCAGGTCCTGGAAGCTCTCCGCGATCACCCGGCCTGGCAGAACCGCGAGCAGGCACGGGCAGAGGGACGGGGCGTCGGCATCGCGCTGGGCGCCTGGCCCGGCGGCACGGAGCCGGCGTCCGCCGCCTGCGCGTTGCAGACCGACGGCACGCTCAAGGTCCACATCAGCACGGCCGACATCAACGGCACGAACACGAGCATGGCGCTTATGGCGGCCGAAGCCTTCGGCCTGGACCCGGACAAGGTCACGATCGCCACGGGCGACACGTCGTCGGGGCCGTACGCCGGGGCCTCGGGCGGCAGCAAGACGATCTACACGGTCGGCCCGCCCGTCATTCAGGCGGCCCGCGAGGCGCGCCAACAGACCCTGGAACTCGCGGCCCAGACCTTCGAAGCGGATCCCGAGGACCTCGAGATCGTCGACGGCGCCGTGCAGGTGAAGGGCTCGCCCGACAAGGCGATTCCACTCAAGAAGATCGCCCAGCGGACGATGCGGTTCGGCGGCCGGCAGGCGCCGGTCTTCGGCCACGGCCGGCACGCCCAGACCAGCCAGGCGCCGGGCTTCTGCGCCCAACTCGCGGAGGTGCGGGTGGACCGGGAGACCGGACGGGTCGACGTCGACCGGGTCGTCGTCATCCAGGACTGCGGCCGGGCAATCAATCCGGCCGCGGTCGAGGGCCAGATGATGGGCGGCGCCCTGCAGGGCATCGGCTGGGCGCTCTACGAGGAGATGGCGTACAGCGAGGACGGTCAGCTCCTGACGGCAACCCTGAACGACTACGCCCTGCCTCACTCCGCCCAGAGTCCGACCGAGCTCGAAACGGTCCTGGTCGAGGTGCCGTCCGACCACGGGCCCTTCGGCGCCCGTGGCGTCGGAGAGCCCCCGGTCGTCCCCACGGCGGCCGCCGTGGCCAACGCCATCGCCGACGCCTGCGGTGCGCGGCCGACGGAGCTGCCGATGACACCGCCGAGAGTGCTTCAGGCGCTGAACGGCGGCCAGTAGAGCAGAGGCGGCCGCCGCTAGCGCCCCGAAACCCGTCGCAAGCGCCGTGTTTCGGCCCATCCCGTCCGCTCCCAGGAGCTTCCGCCGCGAACTTGCTGCGCCGCGTTTCGCGGCGCAAGCTCCTAGAATGCGGCGGAGATGGTCCGCCGCGGAATCGATGCCTGGGCGCTGGGGGCCGCCGTCGTTCTCGGGGCGATCACGCTCGCCTCGCCACTCGTGGGCGTCGCCGCCTGGCAACCCGCCGCGATGGCGGGAGCGGTGGCCGCGGGCCTGCTCTATGTCACCTGCCGGGTTCTGGCCCTCGAGCCTCTGCTTGAACGCGCGGCCGGCGCCGGTCGGCCTCCGCTCGTTTTCCTGCTGCTTCCCTTCGGCCTCTACCTGGCCCTGATCCCCTGGTCGATCCACGAGCGCGCCCCCGACGGCGATGAACCCTGGTTTCTCCTCACGACCCATAGCATCGCGTACGACTTCGACGTCGATGTCGCGAACAACTACCGGAATCAGGACTCGCTTGCGTTCATGCCGCGCGCGATCGAACCGCAGCCCGGCGATCCCGAGACCGACGACGGCACCATCCGCTCGCGCCATGGCGCCGTACTGCAGGCGGTCATGGCCCCCGCGTACCGTCTTGGCGGCCGGGCGGGCGCGATGGTCGTCATCGCCGCACTGGCCGCCCTGGGCGCCTGGCTGCTGCTCGATCTCACCGCGTTCAGCCAGGACGCTCGCGCGCGCCTCGCCGCCTACGCGATCTTCAGTTTCTCCGCACCGTTTCTGATCTACAGCCAGCAGATCTGGGCGGAAGTCGCCGCCGTCGTCCTCGCTGTGGCCGCGTTCCGGTGGATCGACCGTCTCACCGGCGGCAAGGAGAGCCCGACGACCGAAACGGAAGGTGCCGAATGGACGATGTGGGCTCTCCTCGCCCTGTCGCTGGCGCTCCTTCCCGCGATCAAGCTCCGGCTGGCCCTGATCAGCGTCGCGCTCGCGCTGATCCTCGTGCTGCGACTCGCCCCGGCCCGGCGGCGCCGCGGACTCCTGGTGCTGGCGGCCGTCGGCGTACCGTCCGCTCTCCTCGTCCTGTGGTCGAACCGCGCCGTGTTCGGCACCGTGCTCGGTATGCACTCGTGGGGCGAACTCGAGGTCTACCGGCAGCCGGCCTCGAAGCTCGCGCTCGGCCTCAACGGGCTGTTCTTCGACCTCGCCTACGGACTCGTCGCCTGCGCGCCGATCTGGTTGCTCCTGTTCCCCGGCGCCGTGGCCAGCTTCCGGCGCAACCGGCGGCTCCTGTTCGAAGTCGCGCTCATCGCCGTACCCACGCTGCTCCTGGTCGCCTCTCGCCGCGAGTGGTACGGCGGCTGGTCGCCACCGTTCCGCTACGGCCTCGTCGTTCTTCCGTTCCTCGCCCTGCTCCTGGTGCCCCTGTTCGAGCGGAGGCCCGACCTCGGACGCCAGGGCGGCGAGGGTTCAGTGGTCCGTTCGCCCGCGGCCGGCATCGTCGCCCTCGCCCTGGTGCTGGCGCTTCTCTCGGGCGCCTTGACGGTCCTGTTCGTCGTGGAACCGGGATGGACCTACAACCTGGCCGACGGGCGTCACCACTTCCTTCATCACCTGGAGGCGCGGACCGGTCTCGACCTGGCCCGCCTGCTGCCGTCGGCCACCCGGGCCCGGACAGCGACGTGGCTCCTGCCTGTGCTCGCGGTCGCCGTGGCCATCCTTGCGCCGCGAGTGCGCCGGAGGAGCGTGGCGGCGGCCTGCGCCGGCCTCCCGCTCCTGTTCCTGGCTGCGCTGCCGGTGCTCGCGGATTCGCTGCCTACGCGACGCCTGGAGATCGAAAGCGCGGCGGTGCATCGAACCGGGGGAAACCAGGAACCGGAGCGCTGGACGCTTGACCGCACGCGCTATCCCGAAGCGTGGGTGCTTCCAGAAGGGAGCCGCGCCGAAGCGGCCGTGATCCCGGGTGGCGACCGGGTGGAGATCGCCGTCGTTCTCCGCGTGATCCGGAACCGTGCGGCGCCCGTGACCCTTGTCGCTCGTGCCGGCGGCCAGGAACTCGGTCGCCTGACCTTCGCCGCAGGTAGCGATGACGACTGGCAGACCCGGGCGGTGGCGCCGGCGCCGTGGCCGGCAGGCGCTCAACTCGTCCTCGAGGTCCCACGCGGCAACGCCATGCCGGCGAACGGCTTGGCGATCGACCGCGTCGACCTGCGCTGGCGTTAGCGCGGTCGCCGCTACGCGGCGCGTTGTTCTCCGCGGGTCAGAAGACCCGCGGTTACAGGCCGGCGGTCAGGGCCGGACTTCGTAGTAGAGGTTCGCCGGGTCGTCGAAGTCGTGCATCCGGAAGCGGGTGAAGCCGGCTTCCCGTACCATCCGCTCCGCCACGACCGGATTGAAACCCAGCGTTCCCAGGCCCATGCCGTCCGGCTCGGACAGGGCCGACGACATGCAGGCCGAAACCGAGAACCCGTAGAGGAGCGCCAGCACCGGATTGCGCATGTTGTCCTCGAACCGCGGGCTGCTGCGGATGTCCTTGATCAACCAGGTGCCGTCGTCCCGGATGGCGCCGCGGATGGCCTTGATGACGAGGTCCGGCCGCGTCATGTCGTGGATGCAGTCGAAGGTCACGACCAGGTCGAAGCTCGGCTCCCGCGGCAGGTCCTCGCCGCGAGCGATCTGCCAGTCGACGTTCGCGACGCCTGCTTCCCGGGTGCGCTCACGGGCGATGTCGATCGCGTGCGCGGACGGGTCGTACCCGGTGAAACGCGACTCCGGGAAGGCCCGGGCCAGGGACAGGAGCGCCACGCCGCCGCCACAGCCGACGTCGATGACGTCGATTCCGGCCCGCAGCCGATCCTCGACGCCGTCGAGCGCGGGCACGATCCGCGGCACCAGCGCCTGCCGGGTCCAGGGGCCGAGCATGCGCTCGGTGCGATGCGCGGCGCAGGGCCCGAGCTGCTGGTAGGACAGGCCGATTCCGGTCCTGAACGCCTCCGCAGTACCGTCGATCACGTCGTGGTCGGGCGGATAGCCGAAGGCGCCGGCGGCGAAGGCCACGGAGTTCTCCTCGTCCGCGAGCACCGCCGCGGCGACGCCGTTGAGCTCGAAGCGCGGCTCGCCGCCGTTCTCGGCTCCGTGGTAGTCGAGCAGCCCGGCGGCCGCCTGGCCGTGCAGCCACTCGCGCAACCAGCGCTCCTTCAGCCCGCTGGCTTCGGCCAGTTCCGCCGGGCTCACCGGACCCAGGCCCTGAAGGGTGCGATAGATGCCCAGCCGGTCGCCGAGGTGAATCATCAGGGAGACGAGCTCGCCCTGCTTGAACTGCCACACCTTCAGAGCGAAGGCGCCGACCTGTTCCGGGTCGAGCCGGCCATAGAGTGACTGCGTGCCGCTGTCGTCGTCCGTCATCTCGGGCTTCTCCTCACTGGGTGCGCGGGTCTTCTCAAGCACACGAAACGGGCCGCACGGTATCATCGCCGCCCGCACGAACAGCCTCGTCCAGGGGGTCCTCGCGACACCTGAACGTCTCAGGAGAAGATTGTCTATGCCAGCCACCCGCCAAGCCGCCAGGAAGCCGGTTCTCCAGGTCACGACCGGTGCTCTCGCTCTGCTGTTTCTGACTCTTCCGGTCGCAGCCCAAAAGGGGGGCGCCACCGAAGGGCCCCAGCACCACTGGCCGGCGGCGACCGCGGTCGGCGACGGCGCGGGCCCGGTCGACCAGTCGATGCTCGAGGCGGCGCCGACGCGCGAATCCTGGCTCCACTACGGCGGCAGCTACGCGAGCTGGCGCCACTCGCCGATCACCGAGCTGACGCCCGAGAGCGCCTCCGACCTGCGCGTCGCCTGGGTCGCCCAGACCGGCGTCCCGAGTCAGCTCGAATCCTCGCCCGTGGTCTACGACGGCGTGCTCTACCTGACCTCGTCGATGAACCGGCTGCTCGCCTACGACGCCGCGGACGGCACCCTGCTCTGGCGCTACGACCACCAGAATCCCTCCGATCTGCGCATCTGCTGCGGGCCGGTGAACCGCGGCGTCGGCATCGGCGGGGACCTCGTCGTCATGGGAACCCTCGACGCCCGCTTGCTCGCCTTCGATCGCAAGACCGGCGAACTCGCCTGGGACACCGAAGTGATCCCGTACGCCAAGGGCTTCTCGATCACCTCGGCGCCGCTCATCGCCGAGGGCGTTGTCGTCATCGGCATCGGCGGCGGCGAGTACGGTGTCCGGGGCTTCTTCGACGGCTACGACCTGGAGACCGGCGAACAACTCTGGCGCCACTACACCGTGCCGGAAGCGGGCGAGCCCGGTGTCGAGACCTGGCTGGGCGAGTCGTACAAGACCGGGGGCGCCGCCACCTGGGCGACCGGCAGTTACGACCCGGCGACGCAGACCTTGTTCTGGACCACCGGCAACCCGTCGCCCGACTGGAACGGCGACACCCGCCTCGGCGACAACCTCTATAGCGACAGCGTGCTGGCCGTCGACATCAAGACCGGCGAGCGCAAGTGGTACTTCCAGTTCACGCCCCACGACGTCTGGGACTACGACGGCAACTCCGAGGTCTGGCTGGTCGACGTCCAGGTCAACGAGCAGACCGTTCCCGCCCTGGTCCAGGCGAACCGGAACGGCTACTTCTACGTTCTCGACCGCCGCGACGGCGGCTTCCTGCACGCCAGCCAGTACGTCCACCAGTTGAACTGGGCGACGCTGGACGAGGACGGCCGGCCGGTCGTCGACCCGGTGATGAAGCCGGCGGACGAACCGACCCAGCGCGTCTGCCCCGGTCTCGCCGGCGGCAACAACGCCGCCTACGCCGGCGCCTACAGCCCCGAGACCGGTCTCGCCTACGTGCCGACGATCGAGAGCTGCATGATGTTCCGCAAGGGCGTCGTCGTCTTCGTCGAGGGCATCCCGTTCTTCGGAGGCGAGCCGATCCCGACCGACACCGCCGAAGGGAAGTCGTACGGGCACCTGTCGGCGATCGACGTCAGCACCGGCGAGACGAGGTGGAGCTACCGCGATCCGGTGCCGATGCTCGCGGGCGTGCTCAGCACGGCCGGCGGCCTCGTCGTCACGGGCAACGCCTCCGGCCACCTCCTCGGCTTCAACGCGGAGACCGGCGAGGAGGTGTGGCGCTACCAAACCGGCTCCGGCATCCGCAGCCACCCGATCGCGTACCAGTACGAGGGCCGGACCTTCATGGCAGTCGGTTCCGGCGGCGGCGGCGTGGTCCAGACCGCGGTCGGCACCGCGCCCTCGCTGCCCGAAGGCAGCATGCTGCTCGTCTTCGAACTCGATTCGTGATGGCTGTGGCGTCGGCAGCGAGGCGGCCGATGCCCGCGGCCGGAGCGCTCGCCCTCTTCCTGGCGGTCGTTCCCGCGCCGGCCGAGGAGTTGCGGGTCTGTCTGGTCGAGGACGACCTGCCGCGCGCCGACCGCGCGGAAGGTACCGGCTTCGACCACGACCTGTTCCGGGAAGCCGCGGAGCGCCTCGGCCGCGACTTCGTTCCGGTCTGGCGGCCGAAGGCTCCGCCCTACTCCGAGATCGACGACACGGATCTGCCGTTCGAGGCACTCCTGGAACGCGAGTGTGATCTCGCGCCCTCCGTGCCGGGCCAGCTCGCCCTCGGGCGGCTGGCCGGAGCGGTCGATCTCAGCCCGCCCTACTACGCGGCCGCCTTCGAGATCTACATGCCGGCCGCCGAGAGCCTGGACTGGGCCGGTCTGCCGGAAGCGGTGGCGAACCGCAAGGTGGCGGTGCGGCTGCAGTCTCTCGGCCACTTCGCCGCCCAGGCGGCGGGTCTGGACTGGACCTCGCAACCGAGCGCGGCCGATGTCGTCGGCGCCGTGGACGACGGCCGGGCGGCCGCTGCCCTGATCTTCGGCCCCGCCCTGGCCAGCCTGGGCAGGGACCCGGTGAGCGGCTTCGAGCCGCCGCCCGGACTCCGCTTCAACGAACACGCCGCCGTGCGCGCCGGCGACGTCCTCGGCGACGATGTGACGCGGGTTCTCGAAGACCTCCGCCGCGACGGCACTCTCGCGCGCCTGGCCGCGCGTTATGGCATCTTCCGCATCGAACCCTTCCCCACCGTGTCCTCGCCGGAAGCGATCCGCGCGCTGGGCATCGGCGGGCCCTGACCGTCGAGGAGCAACGCCCTGACCACCACGAGCGAACCGCCCAACACCAACGAACCGCCTGCCGTGCAGGCTCGCTACTCCTCGTTGATCGGTCTGGCCCTGCCGGTGCTGCTAGCGGCCTGCGCCACCGGCGGCGGGCCGGCGCCCGAGGAACCCGGCGCGCAGGCCGCCGTTGGCGCCACGACGGCGACAGCGGCGGCGGCAGAGCCCGCCGCCGCGGCGAAGCCGCCGGCCGCGGCAGACGTCGCGGCCGCGGCCGCCGAACCGGAAGCCGCTTCCTCGCCGGTCGCCGCTTACCTCGAGGACCCCGCCGCGATCACCGCCGGCCGGCGCATGTTCCGCGCCGTCTGCACGGGCTACTGCCATTCGACGACACCGGGTGTTACCAAGGACGCTCCGAACCTCTTCGACTGCGCCTGGGACCACGGCGACACGGATGCCGACCTCTACCGCGTGATCAACCAGGGCGTGCCGGACACGGAGATGCTCCCCTTCGAGGGCAAGATCCCCGAAGACACGATCTGGAAGGTGATCGCGTACATGCGCTCGAACAGCGTGGACTGCGGCTGATCCCCAGCCGCCGGAGCACGGGAGAATCCACGTTCCGCAAAAGAGCACCAAATCAGTCCTTGACAAACAGGACCTAATTGGTTCAGTTTAGACCCATGCTCGACACCAAGCCTTTCAGCGGCGGGATTCGCCGCGCCGCCGCTGCGGCCGCCGTTGCTCTCGGAACAGTGGCTGCCCAGCTCGCTGTTGCCGAAGAAGTGGACGCTCCTGCCGAACCGCCGACGGTCGCCGATCTGCCCCTCGCCATCTCGAGTTTCGGGGCCGCGGCCCTGGACCGCTCTCTCTACGTCTACGGCGGCCACATCGGCACGCAGCACGTGCACTCGTTCGAGAACCTGAGCCAGCTCTTCCTGCGCCATCCAGTCGATCCCGACAGCCCCGGACCGACACCCGGCTGGCTGGCACTGCCACCGGGGCCACCCCTCCAGGGCACGGCCCTGATCGAGCACGACGGCGCCCTCTACCGCGTCGGCGGAATGCGGGCCGACAATCCCAGACGGGAGCCCGGCGAGCTCTTCTCCGTCAAGAGCGCGGCCCGCTTCCTGCCCGAAGAGAACCGTTGGCAACGGTTCATGGCCCTGCCGGCCGGCAGGTCCTCGCACGACCTGGCTGTCGTGGGTGACCTCCTCGTCGTGGCCGGCGGCTGGGAGCTGCGTGGCTCGGTCGAAGACCCGCTCTGGGAACGGACCGTTCTCGCCCTCGACCTGAGGACGCTCGACGGAGATTCCGTCGGCGAGTGGAACGTGCTGACCGAGACGCCGATCGGCGTCCGCGCGAACGCGGCAGTCGGCCTCGACGGCAAGCTGTGGGTTCTGGGCGGGCTCGACGACAACGGCGACACGACCAGGCGCGTCGACATCTACGACCCCTCGACCGACACGTGGGCTTCGGGCCCCGAACTGCCCGCGTCCGGCAGTCTGAACGGCTTCGGCGCGGACGCGGTAACGGTTCACGGGACGCTCCTCGTCAGCCAGGCGGACGGGCGCGTCTACCGCATCCGGAACGGGGAGAACGAGTGGACCCACGCCGGCGACCTGGACGAGAGACGCTTCTTCCACCGTCTGGTGAGCGACGGCGAATCTCTCTTCGCCATCGGCGGCGCCAACCGCTCCGGCCACCTCGACTCGGTCGAACGGCACAGCCTCTCGGATCTCGGCGTCGAAGCGGGCTCACCATCGGACAACGCCCCCTCCAGGGAAGAGGCGGACTGGACGAGCTTTCGCGACGGAGGCGCAAGCACGGTCGAGGACTCCGCCCTGCCACTGGCCTGGACCGAGCCGGCCTGGACCGTCGAACTGCCCGCCTTCGGCCACTCCGGCCCGGTCGTCTGGCGCGGCACGGCCTACGTGACCTCGGTGACCCCCGACGCCGAGGACGCCAAGGACACGTTGTGGCTCACGGCCATCCGCATCGCCGACGGCGAGGAGCTCTGGCGCCGGAGCTGGCCTGCCTCGGAGCGCCTGCCCTTCAACCAGTACACAGCCCGCGCCGCCCCCACTCCCGCCATCGACACCGAGAGGATCACTCTCTTCTTCGGCACCGGCGATCTGTTCGCCACCGACCACGACGGCAACCGCCTCTGGCACCGGAATCTCTCCGCCGATCACGGCA
This sequence comes from Holophagales bacterium, assembly GCA_009845425.1. GTDB lineage: Bacteria > Acidobacteriota > Thermoanaerobaculia > Multivoradales > Multivoraceae > Multivorans. Next base: position 280,954 of record VXZQ01000006.1, on the reverse strand, counting down.
GTTTCGCCGGCAACCACGGCGTCGGCGGCTCCGTGCTGCTCGCCGGCGACCATGCGATCGTCCTGCTGGCGCGCAAGACCTACTCCTACCTGCTGGCCGTCGACCGCGCCACCGGCGAAGAGCGCTGGAAGGCCGATCGCGAGCCGGGCGTGTCCTGGACGACGCCCACCCTGTCGCCCGACGGACGCGAGATCGTCGTCAGTTCGAATGGTTCCGTCGAGGGCTATGACGCCAGGACCGGAGAACGGCTGTGGTGGATTCCGAACGTCAAGTCGAACACCACCCAGTCGCCTCTGATCACGGAGGAGCTCGTCATCGTCTCCGGTTCGGAGCGCCCCGCCAATTTCGCCATCCGGCGTGGCGCCCGAGGAGAACTCGGCGAGGACGACATCGTCTGGCGCTCCGAATCGACCGCTCACTTCGCCTCTCCCGTGCTGGCCGGGGATTGCATCTACTGGGCCAATGCCGCCGGCGTCGCCCAGTGCATCGATCCGACGACCGGGAAGTCACACTGGCAGCGCAGGCTCTCGCAACCGGCCTGGGTGACCCCCATCGCAGCCGGCGCGCGGGTCTTCTTCTTCGGCGAGAAGGGCGCGACTGACGTCCTGAGCGCCGGCGCCGAAGGCGGCGAAGTGCTGGCCAGCAGCCGTGTCGAGGTCGACGAGTACCTCACCGGCGTCGCCCCCGCCGGCGACACGTTGCTCCTCAGAAGCGGAAAGCTGCTGCACGCGGTGCGCGGCGAGCCATGACCATGCGTTTCGCCATGGTCGCTCTCGGCCTGGCCTGCATCCTGCCGAACGCCACACCGCTCCTGAGCCAGGAAACTGCTCATTCTCCGGCCGAGGAAGGGCAGGAAGCCGAAGAGCCCGGAACCGGCGACGCGACCTTCCTCGACGAAGTCACCGTGACCGCCGACCATGTTCCGGGCTCGCTGCGAGACACGCCCGGGCACGTGTCGATCGTCACGGACGACGACATCGAAGACCAGCTGTTCGAAGACATTGCGGACCTGGTCAAGTACGAGCCCGGCGTCTACGTGGAGGGCGACTCCACGCGGCTTGGCCTGAACGGGTTCAACATCCGCGGCATCGGCGGCAACCGGGTCCTGACTCAGGTCGACGGCGTTCCGAGCGCGGAACAGTTCGACTTCGGGCCGTTCAACGTCCATCAGCAGGCGATCGACATCGACACACTGAAGTCGGCCGAGATCGTCCGCAGTGCCGGATCGGCGCTCTACGGCAGCGACGCGGTCGGCGGCGTGATCTCCCTGATCACGAAGAACCCGTCTGACTACCTCGGCGGCGGCAACCGCCACGTCGGCCTGAAGGCGGGCTTCGACGGGCGCAGCAACGACTCGAACCTGAACCTGGCCCTGGCGGGCGGCGGCGACGCCGGACGCGCGTCCCTGTTCGTCAGCTCGAGCAGCGGCAGCGAACTGGACAACGCGGGGCAGACCGGCGGAACCGCCATGGACAGGGACCGCCCGAACCCGCAGGAACGGGAGCGGCTGCAGGCGCTCGGCAAGGCGGCCTACGACATCTCCACGGGCAACACCATCCGCGCGGTCTTCGATCTGAACTCCACCGACGCAGAGACGGAGGTCTTCTCGGCCCTCGGCACCAGCCGACTCGGCCCGTTCACGATCACGCAGCTCGAGGTCCTGGCGAACGACACGCAGGACCGTAACCGCGCTTCGCTCGAGCAGGTGGTGAGAAGCGGCGGCGCCGTCGATCAGTGGAGCTGGCGGTTCAACACCCAGAACGTGGACACGGCGCAGAACGTCGCCGAGCACCGCCTGACCGCGAGCTTCGGTCCGCCGGTCGCGAGCAACCGCGACGGCGATCTCTGGTTCGAACAGAAGACCTTCGGCGCCGACGTCAACGGCCTCGTCGAGACGGGAACCGCCGACTCCTTCAGCAGCGCGATCTACTTCGGCGGCAGCTTCCTGATCGACGAGTTCGACATGCTGCGCGACCGGGTCGAGCACGATCTCTCGGGCAGAGCCGTACCCACTCGGCTCGTCTTTCCGAGCAAGTACTTCCCGCAGACCGAAACGGAAGAGACCGGCGTCTACACCCAGGCCGAACTCCGCTGGAACCGGGTCACCCTGATCCCCGGCGTCCGCTACGACCGGTTCGTCGTCGACGCCGACCCGAGCGACACGGTCTACATCGCCGCCGGCGGCCTGCCCGCGGCCAGCCTGGACGAGGACGCCGTCTCGCCGAAACTGGGAGCCGCGATCGAACTCCACCGCACGACCACGCTGACGGCCCAGTACGCGGCCGGCTTCCGGGCGCCGCCCTACAGTTCGATCAACACCGGGTTCACGAACCTGGCCGGCGGCTATCAGACGATCGCCAACCCCGCGCTGGAGCCCGAGATCAGCGACAACTTCGAGCTCGGCTTGCGCTGGAGCGCCGGCGGCACGAGCTGGAGCGTCAACGGGTTCCAGAACCGCTACGACGACTTCATCGAGTTCCAGAACGTCGGGTTCAATCGGCAACTCAGAGTGGTCGAGTTCCAGAACGTGAACCTGACCGAGGTGGAGATCGACGGCGTCGAGTTCCGACTCGAATCGCGCCTGGGCGACAACGTCCTGCTCCGTGCCGCCTATGCACGCATCGACGGCCACGACGTAACCGGCGGGACTTCCGTGCCGCTGGCATCCGTCGCACCCAACGAGGGCGTCCTGGGATTGCGATACCTGTCCAGTTCGGCAAAGTGGGGCCTCGACGGCTCGGTACGGCTGGTTGACGACCGGGACCCGGAAAAGGTCGCAGACGGCGAGCACGTCCCGGAGGGCTACGAAGTCGTCGATCTGGTCGCTTTCTTCGCTCTGTCTGCCGACATGAAGCTGCGGATCGCCGTGCTCAACGCCACGGATGAGGCGTACTTCGAGTCATGGCACGTGCGCGGCAGGCAGGCGAACGACCCGCGACTACTGCTCTACTCGAGTCCCGGCCGGAACGTGGTCGCTTCGCTGAGCTACAACTGGTAGCCGCGGCCGCTCGTCCGGTTCGCGAACGCCCGGCCGGCAACAGCCCGGCGCACGCGGAACCGAGGCCTGTTGTTACCGTTGCCCGCGTCGATGAAGAGGGCGCGGGCAACGACGGCGCCGGTCACGCGCCGGCAGGCGATGGCGGCCGCCGGCGGCGCTGCCTTCCTGCCCCTGGCCGTCTCACCGGCCCTCGGCATCCAGCCCAGCGGCGCGGCCGAAGGGAAACTGCGGATCGAGGAATTGGAACTGACCTCTGTCCGGGTATCGGAGCGGACGACCTGGATGTTCGTTCACCTGCGCACGAACCTTGGCCTGGCGGGACTCGGCGAGTGCTCTCTCGGCAAGCGGCGCGAACTGCCGGCCCTGGGCGAGGCCTTCGAGGCGGTTCGCGGCCGCTCGCCGTTCGACATCGAGGCCTACCGCGCAGCGGCACGCGAACGGGCAGCAGGCGGCATCTTCGAGGCGACCGCCTTCTCCGCCATCGAACAGGCGCTCTGGGACCTGGTCGGAAGGGCGGTCGATGCGCCGGTCCACGCGTTGACCGGCGGCAAGCTGCGCGACTCCCTGCCCGCCTACGCGAACATCAACCGCGCTACCCGGGAACGCACGCCCGAGGGCTTCGCGGCCAACGCCCGCGCGGCGGTCGAGGACGGTTTCACCGCGATCAAGGCCGCTCCGTTCGATGGCTTTCCTGCGCTCGACGCGCCCGCGTCTGAAGTCGCCGCGGCCGCCGACCTGGGCGTGGCCTGCGTCGAGGCGATCCGCGAGGCGGTCGGGGCGGAGATCGACATCCTGATCGACTGCCACAGCTTCTTCGATTTCGAACTCGCGGTTGACGTCGCCCGCCGGCTCCAGCCCCAGCGCCTCGCCTGGTACGAGGAACCGGTCGCGCCCACCGATGTCGCCGCCACGAAGGCGATCGCAAGCGGCATCGAGCAACGCATGGCCGGCGGCGAGTTCCTGTTCGGGATCGAAGGCTTCGGTCCGCTGTGCCGGGAGCAGGCGGTCGACGTGATCATGCCCGACGTGAAGCACTGCGGCGGGCTCCTCGAAGGCCGCAAGATTGCCGCCGTCGCCGAACTCGACGGGATCGCCGTCTCGCCTCACAACCCGAGCGGCCCCGTAGCAACCGCCGCCTCCGCCCAGCTCTGTGCCGGCCTGCCCAACTTCGAGATCCTTGAGATGCAGTGGGGCGAAGCGGCCTGGCGCGGCGACCTGGTCGATCCGCCGGAGCGCTTCGAGAACGGTTCGATCGCAGCACCGGACGGCCCCGGCCTGGGCGTCGAGCTGAACGACGCCGTAGCGCAAGAACACGCGTAGCGCTGCCGATATAGTCCCGTCCGCCTTCTAGCAGTCCTCCGACGCACCCGGATGCGTCCAACCCTCCGCCGGAGAATCCCGTGCTCGAGATCCAGACGATCCCCGTCCTGAGCGACAACTACTCCTACGTGCTCCACGACACGGGGAGCGGCAAGATCGCGGTCGTCGATCCGCCGGAGACGGATCCGATCGAGGCGGCGCTTTCCGCCAGCGGCTTCGGCATCGACTGGATCGTGATCACCCACCACCACATGGACCACATCGCCGCGGTGCCCGCACTGAAGGAAACGTACGGCTGCCAGGTCGTCGGCCCCGCCGCCGACCAGCACCGCATTCCGGGGCTCGACCTCCTGGTGCGCGAGGGCGATCGTTTCCAGCTCGGCGAAGCCGAGGCCCAGGTGTTCGACACGCCCGGTCACACGACGGGGCACATCACCTACTGGTTCGAGGACGATCGAGCGCTCTTCTGCGCCGACACCCTGTTCGCCCTAGGCTGCGGCCGGGTGTTCGAGGGCACGATGGAACAGATGTGGGAGTCGCTGGCCAAACTGCGTGCCCTGCCCGACGACGCGATCGTCCACTGCGGCCACGAGTACACGCTCTCGAACGCCCACTTCGCGGTGACCGTCGATCCCGACAACGAGGAGTTGATGGAACGTGTCGCGGAGATCGAGGAACTACGGCGGGACGGCAAGCCCACGGTGCCTTCGAACCTGGGAGTCGAGAAGCGGACCAACCCCTTCCTGCGACCTGACGACGCGGGCATCCGCGCGCAGCTCGGCATGGCCGCCGCCACGAACGCCGAGGTCTTCGGCGAGATCAGGACCCGCAAGGACAACTCCTGACACCCGCCACCGCTGGATGGCCCATGGAACACCTCCCGTCTTCGTGAATGTAGGAGTCACACGCATGAACGAACAGGAAGCCGCCTGGCTGGCCCGCACCGGGGAAGAGCCGATCGACCCGGATCAGGAGATCTGCGACCCCCACCACCATCTCTGGGACTACCCGGAATCGCGGTACATGCTGGCGGAACTCCACGGCGACACCGGAGCCGGCCACAACGTGACCTCGACCGTCTTCGTCGAGTGCGCTTCCGGCTATCGCGAGGACGGACCCGAGGAGATGCGGGTCGTCGGCGAGACGGAGTTCGTGCTGGAAGTCGCCAAACGAAGCGACGGCGCGGGCGCTTCGATCGCCGGCATCGTCAGCCACGCGAACATGCTCCTGGGCGATGGCGCCAAGGCGGTTCTCGAAGCCCACATCGAGGCGGGAGACGGCCGCTTCCGCGGCATCCGCCACTCCGCCGCCTACGACCCCAGCCCCGACATCCGGGTCTCCCACTCCAAACCGCCGCCGAGCATGCTGCTGCGCTCCGACTTCCGGACTGGGTTCGCCTGCCTGGGGCCACTCGACCTGAGTTTCGACGCCTGGCTCTACCACCCGCAGATCGATGAACTGACCGATCTCGCCCATGCCTTCCCGGACACGCGGATCATCCTCGATCACGTCGGCGGGCCCCTTGGCATCGGGCCGTACCGGGGCCGGCGCCGGGAGGTGGAAGCAGCCTGGCGCAAGTCGATCACCGACCTGGCGCGCTGCGAGAACGTCGTCGTCAAGCTCGGCGGCCTGCCGATGAAGATCTGCGGTTTCGGCTGGCACAAGCAGGACGCGCCGCCCTCCTCGGCCGAGACCGCGGAGGCGCACCGCCCCTACTACCTCCACTGCATCGACCGCTTCGGAGTCGACCGCTGCATGTTCGAGTCGAACTTCCCGGTCGACCGGGCAGGCGGCGCCTACACCCTGCTCTGGAACTCTTTTCAGCGCATCGTGGCCGACTTCTCGGACGACGAGAAGGCGGCACTCTTCCGCGACACGGCGCGCCGCGTTTACCGCCTCGATCCCTGAACCGGAGCTTCGTCCGGGCGTCCCCATGCCACGACTGGAGAAGACGCTCGACGAGGTGCGCGCCCTGCTCGCCGACGCGGGCGTCGGTTCCGAACTGCGCGGCGCCGGCGGGTTCCTGTGCCACTCGGTCGCTTCCCTGGAGCAGGCCGGCCCGGACCAACTGTCCTTCGCCAAGGACGAACGGACGCTGAAGGCCACGAACACCGGGGCCGGCGCGCTCGTCGTGCCGGCAGCGACGACCCGCCTGGCCGCCCACCAAATCGTCGTCGGCGATCCCTTCGCCGCCTTCGTCGTCGTGCTTCAGCACATCGATCGGGAACGCCGGCGGGAGAGCGCGGGCGTGCATCCGTCGGCCGTCGTGGCCGAGAGCGTCTCCCTCGGCGCCGATGTCTCCGTCGGCGCCGGCGCCACGGTGCGGGACGACGCCGCGATCGGCGACCGAACCGTGCTCCACGCGAACGCCTGCGTCGGACCACGGAGCCGTGTCGGCAGCGACTGCGTCCTGTTTCCCAACGTTGTCGTCATGGAGGACGTGACGATCGGCGACCGGGTCGTCGTTCACGGCGGCACGGTGATCGGCTGCGACGGCTACGGCTACCTGCAGCGGGAAGGACGCCACCTCAAGATCCCCCAGGTCGGCACCGTGACGATCGGGGACGACGTGGAGATCGGCTCCCAGGTCACGATCGACCGGGCCGCCCTCGACGCTACGGTGATCGGCCGGGGCTCCAAACTCGGCGACCTGGTCCACATCGCCCACAACACGATCGTCGGCGAGCACTGCCTGATTCTGCCGCTGGCCAAGACGGCGGGCGGCGCCCGGCTCGGCGACGGCGTGGTCCTGGCCGGGGGCGCCGGCGCCGCTGACGGCGTTACGGTCGGCGACGGCGCGATGCTCGGCGGCAACACGATCAGCTACCGCGACGTGCCGGCCGGCGCCGTCCTGTACGGCGATCCGGCCCGGCCCAAGTCGCGGCAGTTGCGCATCGAGGCGGTGTTGAACCGCCTCCCGCAGATGGAGCGCGACCTGCGTGCCCTGCTGCGGCGGATGGAACGCGGGAGCGAAACGGAGTGAGGAGAACGAAGTGAGCTGGCGGCCTGAAATCGAGGAACTGAAGCGCCGCCGTGAACTGGCGCGGGAGATGGGAGGCCCTGACAAGGTCGAGCGCCAGCACCACTTCGGCAAGCTGACCGTCCGCGAGCGCATCGACGCGATGATCGACGCCGGCAGCTTCCACGAGATCGGTGAGATCGCCGGTCGCGCAGAATACGCGGAAGACGGCGAACTCAAGTCATTCAAGCCCTCGAACTTCGTCTTCGGGACAGCCGAGATCGACGGGCGGCCGGCGATCGTCTCGGGCGACGACTTCACGGTTCGCGGCGGTTCGGCCGACGCTTCGATCCCGGCCAAGCGGACGCGGTCGGAAGGCCTCGCGCTCGAAATGAAACTCCCCCACGTGCGCCTGGTCGACGGCATGGGGGGCGGCGGCTCGGTCAAGACGATCGAGATGGCGGGCCGCACCTACATACCGGAACTTCGAAGCTGGGAAGTTGTCGTGCGGCACCTGGCGGTCGCCCCATCCGTGTCCCTGGCGCTCGGTTCCGTCGCCGGGATCGGCGCCGCCCGGGTATGCACCGCCCACTACTCGGTCATCGTCCGCGACACGGCCCAGATGATGATCGCCGGCCCGGCCCTGGTCGAATGGGCGGGTGGCGGCGTGGTGCCAAAGGAAGAGCTCGGACACGCCCGCATCCACACCGCAAACGGAGCGATCGACGATGCGGTGGACACGGAGGCCGAGGCGTTCGACCGCGCCCGCCGCTTCCTCTCCTACCTGCCAACGAACGTCGATCAACTGCCGCCGCGGCTTCCCGAGTCGGAGCGCGCCCACGACCCGGAGCGCCGCGATCCGGAACTGCTCGACTTCGTGCCGCGCGACCCGAAGCGCACCTACCGGATGCGCGAGCTTCTCGGGCGGATCGTGGACCGCGGCTCCTTCTTCGAGATCGGCCGTGACTGGGGCCGGTCCATCATCACCGGCCTGGCGCGCCTGGACGGCTGGCCGATCGCGGTCTTCGCCGAGGACGTGAATGTCTACGGTGGCGGCTGGGACGCCGACTCCTGCCGCAAGCTGTCCCGATTGATCGACCTGGCATCGACCTTCCACCTGCCGCTGCTCCACCTCGAGGACTGCCCGGGTTTCCTGATCGGCCGCGAGTCCGAGCACACCGCCACGATCCGCTTCGGCTCGCAGGTCCTGGCGGCGCTGGGCCAGTGCACGACGCCGTTCTGCTGCGTGGTGATCCGCAAGGCGTTCGGCGTCGCCGGCGGCGCCAACCACAAGCCGGGCAGTCACCACTTCCGCTACGCGTGGCCCTCCGGCGACTGGGGCTCGCTGCCGATCGAGGGAGGCATCGAGGTCGCCTACAAGGCGGAACTCGCCGAAGCCGAGGACTACGACGCTCACCTGGACCGGATCAGGGAGCGCCTGAACCGCGTCCGTTCCCCGTTCCGCTCGGCGGAGTACTTCGAGATCGAGGAGATCATCGACCCGCGCGACACCCGGCCGATCCTCTGCCGCTGGGCCAACCTGGTCGCGGAGTCGGTGCCGGTCGGCCCGCAGGCCTTCACCTACAGGCCCTGAGCGGGAGGCATACACTAAGGGACGCCCTGCCCCGGGGCGACCCACCGTGCGCAGCCGCGTCCTCATCCGAGCCTTCCTCATCGCAACCGTGGCGCTGCTCCTCGCCGGCGGCACGGCATCGGCGGCCAAGAAGAAGCGGCCGCCCTGCCAGGACGGCCGCCAGCCCGCGGTCGAGAGCCTGCCGTCCCACCACCGGCAATGGACCGAGGAAGTCGCCCTGCTGCTCAGCGACGAGGAGATTCACTCCTTCCTCTGCCTGTCCCAGGACTACCAGCGGGACGCCTTCATCGCTGAGTTCTGGAAGGCGCGCGACCCCTACCCGGACACCGCGCGCAACGAGTTCCGGGAGCACTGGACCGAGCGACTGGCCATGGTCCGCCAGTTGTTCGAGAACACGGACGACGAACGGGCGCGCTACTACCTGCTGAACGGGCCGCCCGGCGTCCACGTCGAAATCTGTCCCAGGCGCTCGGCCACGAGCATCGAGGCCTGGTTCTACGGTTTCGAGGACCTGAGCCAGGTGATGGGCTCGATCTTCTCCCGCCGGCTCCGGCACGACCAGTACGCGGTCATCTTCTACCGGCGGCTGGGCGTGGGCCCCTGGCGGGCGTGGTACCCGAGCGAAGAACTCAGCATCTCGGCCCTCCAGCCGGGCGGCCGGCTCGACCTGCCGGGCGCCGGAATCGGCGGTCTCCGCAGGGAGGACCTCGGCGCCGGCTGCAAGGAGGAGGAGCTCGGATACGCGCTCCAGATCATCCGGATCCTGAACGATTGGGGCGGCATGCTCGGCTTCTTCTACGAGCGGATGATCGGCGAAAAGCTGGAGCCGATCGAGGCGCCGTCCGACGAGTGGCTGCGCACGTTCGAGTCCTACTCGACCGACCTGCCCTCGGGCGCGCCGGAACTGGCCGCCGCGCTCGACGTCTCCTTCCCTGGCCGCAAGGAGAGCCGGACCGTGGTTCAGACCCTGGTTCAGGTCGAGCCGGAAGGCGCCACCCTCGCCGACCTCGCCGGCGCCCGCTCCTACGCCTTCGAGCTGATCGGGGAGGTCCTGCGGGCGGACGCGGTGACCTCTGCCGACCGCCTGTTCGAGAGTTTCCGCTACCGGTTCGAGTTCCCGGTCGAAGGCGGCGAGGCGTCAGCCGAAACGCTGCCGGCCATGCCCCTCGTCGCCCAGCGCTACCTGCGGCCCGGCGAGTACAAGCTGATCCTGCGTGTCGACGACCTGAACGGTGACGCGGTCTGGCGCCACGCCGAACCGCTCGAGGTACCGAGGGTGGAAGAGGCCGCCGGCTGGACGGAGGCCGACCTGGAGCCGATCTTCGCCGAGGCGAACCGCTCGCTGGCCTCCGGCGAGCCGACGATCCGGATCATCCCGCCGGGCGGCGAACTCGTGTCCGGCTACCTGCGCTTCGACACGGCGGTCACCGGCCCGGTCGACAAGGTCCGCTTCACCCTGGACGACAAGGACCTGTTCACGACCAAGCGGGCGCCCTACAGCGTCGACGTGCGCCTGGGGGAGCTTCCCCGCAGCCAGATGCTGCGGGCTATCGCCTTCGACCTCGAAGGCAACCAGATCGCGAGCGACTCCTTTCTCATCAACGGCTCGCCGCACCGCTTCGACGTACGGATCATCGAGCCAATTCCCGGCAACCAGTACAGCAACAGCGTCCGCCTGCGCGCGCAGGTCACCGTACCCGAGGGCCGCAGCCTGGAGGAGCTCCAGGTCTTCCGCAACGCCGACCAGGTGGCGACGCTCTACGAGGAGCCCTTCACCGTCCCGATCGAGCTTCCAGGCGGACGGGAACTCACGATCATCCGGATCGTGGGCAAACTGCTCGACGCCGAAGGGCCGGCGGCCTTCGTCGAGGACACGGCGATCATCAACGGGCCGGCGACGCTCGAGGAAGTCCAGGTCGACTTCGTCGAGCTCTACACGACCGTCGACGACCGCGACCGGCGGCCACTGCTCGACCTCGGCGAGGACGCCTTCCAGGTTCTGGAAGACGGCGTCGCCCAGGAGATCCTGCGCTTCGAGCGGGTCGACGACACCCCGCTCGTCGGCACCATCCTGCTCGACGTCTCGGCCTCGATGGAGGAACGGCTCGCGGAGTCCGTCAAGGCGGCCGCCGACTTCTTCCAGCAGGTGATCACCGAGCGCGACGAACTCTCGATCGTCACGTTCAACGACCGGCCGCACCTCGCGTCGCCCTTCACACGCGACCGGATCGAGTTCGCGAAGGGCCTGATGGGGCTCCGCGCCGAACGCGGCACGGCGCTCTACGACAGCCTCATCTTCACCCTGTACCACCTGAACGGTCTGCCGGGCCAACGCGCCGTGCTCCTGCTGTCCGACGGCGTCGACGAGCACAGCCGCTACGACCTCGACGACGCCCTGGAGTACGCCCGCCGTTCCGAGGCGGCCATCTACGCGATCGGCCTGGCGCTGCCGAAGAAGGCGAAGGAAAGCCCGAAGAAGGTGCTGGAACAGTTGGCGCTGGAGACCGGCGGCCGCGCCTTCTTCGTGGAGAACACCAGCGAACTCGCCGCCGTCTACGATCAGATCGGCCTCGAGTTGCGCTCGAAGTACTTCCTCGCCTACCAGTCCTCGAGCACCGCGCCCTCCGATGCCTTCCGGCGCGTGGAGGTCGTCGTCGACCAGCGAGGCGCCAGGGCGCGGACGATCCGCGGCTACTACCCGTAGTGTCCACCCGGACACGCTGCGGCTGGGTGAACGAGGATCCTCTCTACGTCGCCTACCACGACGAGGAGTGGGGCGTTCCGGTCCGCGACGACCGGAGGCTCTTCGAGATGCTCGTGCTCGAGGGCGCCCAGGCAGGCCTGAGCTGGTACACGATCCTCAAGAAGCGCGAGGCGTACCGGCGCGCGTTCGACGGGTTCGACCCGGAATGCGTCGCTTGCTACGACGATGAGAAGGTCGCCTCGCTCCTGCAGGATCCGGGCATCGTGCGGAATCGCCTCAAGGTACGGGCGGCGGTCGGCAACGCACAAGCGTGGCTGGAGTTGCGGGAGTCGGGCGTTGATCCCTCGGCCTTCCTGTGGGAGTTCAGCGGCGGCTCACCCGTCGTCAACGCCTGGCGCCGGCTCGAGGACATTCCCGCCTCGACTCCGGCCTCCGAGGCCATGAGCAAGGCTCTCCGCAAGCTCGGATTCCGCTTCGTCGGCCCCACCATCTGCTACGCCTTCATGCAGGCCGTGGGCATGGTCAACGACCATGTCACGTCGTGCTTCAGGTGGAAGGAATGCAAGGCGCTGGCGGAAGACTCTCGATGAGCGTGCGAACGGCCCCCGGCGTGGCGCTGGCCCTGGCCGCGGTCGCTGCCGCCCAAGCCGGCGAATGGCCGCAGTTCCGGGGTCCGACCGGGCAGGGGCATGCACCGGACGAGGCGGTGCCGCTCACCTGGAGCGAAACGGACAACGTCGCCTGGAAGACGCCGGTTCCGGGCCGGGGCTGGTCGTCGCCCGTCATCGCCGATGGCATGGTCTGGCTGACGACGGCGGTTACGGACCGCGAGACGGGAACCTCGCTCCGGCTGCTGTCCTACGACGCGGAGTCCGGCGACGCCGTCGGCGATGTCGAAGTGTTCGGTATCGCCGACACGACCCTCATGAACCAGAAGAACAGCTTCGCCTCGCCAACGCCGGTGATCGACTCGGGCGGCGAGCGCCTCTTCGTCCATTTCGGCTCCCAAGGGACGGCGGCCGTCAACCCGGACGGCGAAGTCCTCTGGCAAACTCGTTTCCCCTACACGTCACAGCACGGCAACGGCGGTTCGCCCATCCTTCACGAGGGTTTGCTGATCGTGAGCATCGACGGCTACGACACCGCTTTCCTGGTCGCCGTGGACGCCGAGACTGGTGAGGAGCGTTGGCGGTCCGTGCGGCCGGCGCCGATCTCGCAGGCCTACTCCACGCCGCTCGCGATCGAACTCGCGAACACGGAGCAGATCGTCAATGTGAGCGCCTTCCGCGCCTCCGCGCACGAGCCGGCAACCGGCAACGAGATCTGGCGGGTCGAGTACCCCGGCGGCTTCTCCAACGTCTCCCGGCCGGTCTACGGTCACGGGCTCGTCTACCTCTCGACCGGCTTCAACGAGCCGGTCCTGCTTGCCGTGCGACCGACCGGCAAAGGCGACGTCACGGAATCGGAGGTCGCCTGGCGGCTCCGCCGGGGTGCGCCGCTCACCGTGTCGCCGATCCTCGTCGGCGACGAGCTCTTCACGGTGACCGACAGCGGAATCGCCACCTGCATCGATGCTCTCACCGGCGAGATTCGCTGGCAGCACCGGCTCGGTGGCAACCACTCGGCCTCGCCGATTCATGCCGGCGGCAGGATCTACTTTCAGAACGAAGAGGGCGTCACGACCGTCATCGCGCCCGGCCCCAGGTTCGAGCAGTTGGCCCGCAACGAACTCGACGGCTCGACCCTTGCCTCGATCGCGGTAGCCGACGGTGCCTTCTTCATCCGTACCGGCAGGCACCTGTATCGGATCGAAGAGTCGCGCTAGCACGTCAGAAACGGCAACCCGAAGTGCTCGGAGAGCGTCTACGATTCCGGGAACCGAAAGGAGCGTCCCCATGGCCACAGTCCGCATTCCCAGGATCGTAGAGACAGCCCTGCCTGTCGCCGTGGCGTCAGCGCTTGCCGTCGTGACGCCGCTTACCGCCCAGACGGCTGAGGCCTCCGGTCACTGGGAAGGTTCGATCGAGGCGCCCACGGGGCCGCTAGTCGTCATGGTCGACCTGGCCGAGACCGACGGCGCCTGGTCGGGGACGATCGACATCCCGGCTCAGGGTGCTGTCGACCTGCCGCTCAGCGGCGTCGCCGTGGAGAGCGAGAGCGTCCGCTTCACGATCAACGGGGTCCCCGGCGAACCGACTTTCGAGGGCACGCTTGCCGGCGGTGAAATCACGGGCGAGTTCCGCCAGGGGCCGGCCCGGCTCCCGTTCAAGCTTGGCCGCGACGCCGTCGAAGTCGAAGCGCCCTCGCGTCCGCAGGAACCGAAGCCGCCCTTCCCCTACGATGCCGAGGAAGTCGAGTACAGGAACGGCGACGTGAAGATCGCCGGCACGCTGACCCTGCCGCCGGGCGACGGCCAGGTCCCCGCGGCGCTCCTGATCTCCGGCAGCGGCGCCCTGAACCGCGATCTCGAACTCGCCGGCCACAAGCCCTTCCTCGTGCTCGCAGACCATCTGACCCGGCTCGGCATCGCAGTGCTTCGCGTCGACGATCGCGGCGTCGGCGGTTCCACCGGCAGCACGTGGCAATCGACGTCCAGGGCCAAGGCGAACGACGTTCTGGCCGGCGTGCGTTTCCTGCGCGGCCACGACCGGATCCACCCGGAACGGGTCGGCCTGATCGGCATCTCCGAAGGCGGTCTCGTCGCTCCGCTGGCGCTCAACCGGGTCGAGCCGGGCACAATCGCGTACGCCGTGCTACTGGCAGGGCCGGGAGTGCCCGGCGGCGATCTGTTGCGCCAACAGCTCCGGCGAATCGCGGCGGCGAACGGCGCCCCCGCGCAGATGATCGAGGAACTGGCTGCGCTTCAGGATAGGGCGCTCGAGATCATCGGCTCCGGGATGCCGCCACAGGAGGCGGAAGCCGCCCTGCGGGAGGTCGTCGTCGAGCAACTGGCCGCATCGCCCGAGACCGCGCAACTGAGCGGCGAGGCACTGGAGGCCGCCGTGTCCGCCGCGGTCGAGTCGAACCTCAGTCCCTGGTTCCGGTTCTTCATCCGTTACGACCCGCGGCCAGCCCTGGGAGGACTCGCGGTGCCGACACTGGCCCTGTTCGGCGGCAAGGACACGCAGGTCGACGCCGATCAGAATCAGTCCGCCATGGAGGCTGCGCTCGCCGCGTCCGGCAACCAGGACGTCGCGATTCGCCGCCTTGCCGACATGAACCACCTGTTCCAGACCGCGGTCACCGGCTCCCCCGCCGAGTACGCCCGGATCGAGGAGACGATGGCGCCGGAAGTTCTCGATCTGATCGGAAGCTGGATCGCCGAGCGGTTCGTCGACTGAACACACCCGACCGGCCGGCCGGTCGAATAGACTCCCGGTTCGTTGGCCCGGGCGGCCGACAGTGCCCCATGGCGACAAGGGGGCGGTCAAGATGCCGAAGATCACCTTCATCGACCAGGACGGCGGCGCGCGCGAGGTCGAGGCGCCGGTCGGAGACTCCGTCATGGAGTGCGCGGTCGACAACGAGGTCGACGGAATCGTCGCGGCCTGCGGCGGCAACTGCTCCTGCAGCACCTGTCACGTCTACATCGATGAGGCCTGGGTCAAACCGGTCGGTCCTCGCCACGATGAGGAGGAGTTCACGCTCGAGTACGGCATCGACGTGCGCCCCACGAGCCGCCTGAGTTGCCAGATCGAAGTGACCGACGAGCTGGACGGCCTGGTCGTCCATCTTCCCGCCGAACAGGCGGAGTAGAGCCGCGGCCCGTCCAACGAACGCCGCTCCCTGTGAGGAGAATCACGCCATGACCCTCGAACTCACCTTCCTCGGCCACTCCGGCTTCCTGATGAGCGACGGCGGCCACACGCTCGCGGTCGATCCCTTTCTCACCGGCAACCCGGTGGCGACGATGGCGGCCGGCGACGTGAAGTGCGACGCCATCGCCCTGACCCACGGCCACGCGGACCACTTCGGCGACACGCTGGCCATCGCCCAGGCCAACAACGCGAACGTGATCGCCGCGTTCGAGATGTGCAACTACCTGCAGGAACAGGGGCACGACAACGTGAACCCCGGCAACCCGGGCGGGCGGATCGAGACGGAGTTCGGCTGGGTCGCCTTCACCCACGCCTTTCACTCGTCGTCGTACGAAGGCCGGTACATGGGGATGCCGTGCGGACTCGTCGTCCATATGGGCGGCAAGACCGTCTACCACTGCGGCGACACGGGGCTCTTCGGCGACATGAAGCTGATCGGGGACATCTACAGGCCCGACGCCGCCTGTGTGCCGATCGGCGACCGCTTCACGATGGGGCCGGATTTGGCGACGAAGGCGGCCGAACTGATCGGCGCACCGGTAGCGATCCCGATCCACTACGACACGTGGCCCCCGATCGCGCAGGACCCGGCCGCTTTCGCCCCGGCCGGCGTCGAGGTCAAGGTCATGGCGTCGGGCGATACGCTCGCCATCTGACGGCACCGTCACGCGCCCGCCGGATCGCCGTCGCGATCCCGCGAAACAAGCGCCGCGGCGTTGCGTAACAGCAACCTGACAGCCAATGCTCGTGTTCGACCATGTCAGCAAGTGCTTCGGCGACCTGCGCGCGGTCGACGACCTGTCGTTCGAACTGGAGGCCGGCGAAGTGTTCGGGCTGCTGGGGCCGAACGGCGCCGGCAAGACGACGGCCATCAACATGGCGGTCGGTCTGCTCGAGCCGGACGAAGGGGTCGTCCGTTTCGCGGACGAGGCCTTCGACCGGAACCCCCGCGACGCGGAGAATCGGAGATCGCTGGGCCTGGCGCCCCAGTCCATCGCTCTTTATGAGCAGATCAGCGGCGCCGACAACCTGCGCTTCTTCGGCCGGCTGCACGGTCTCCGGGGATCCGACCTGGAAGAGCGGGTCGCCGCCTGCCTCGACTTCGCCGACCTTGTGGACGTCGGGAAGAAGGTGGTCTCCAAGTACTCCGGCGGCATGCAGCGGCGACTCAACCTGGCAGTCGCGATCATCCACGACCCGGAACTCGTGCTGCTCGATGAGCCGACCGTCGGCGTCGATCCCCAATCGAGGAACGCGATCTTCGAGCGCGTCGAACAGCTCCGGGACGAAGGTAAACAGGTCGTCTACACGACCCACTACATGGAGGAGGCGCAGCGTCTCTGCGACCGGGTCGCGATTCTCGACCGGGGCCGGTTGATGGCGCTCGACACGGTGCCGGCACTGATCACGGCCCATGGCGGTCCCGGCAACCTGGTGGTCCGGACCGGCGACGGCGAATCACGCCACGAGACGACCGATCCGCTCGCAACACTCGCCGAACTCCAGGCCAGCCAGACGGTGGATCACTTCCAGTACCTCCCGCCGGATCTGGAAACGGTCTTTCTCAACCTCACCGGCAGGGCGCTGCGGGACTAGGCCCGCCAGGAGCACAACGTGAACAAGATCGTCGCCATGGCCGCGAAGGACATCCACATCCTCTTCCGGGACAAGCTGGGCTTCTTCTTCACGATCTTCTTCCCGTTGATGATGGCGATCTTCTTCGGCGCCATGTTCGCCGGCCTTAGCCGCGGACCGGCGAGCATTCCGATCGCCCTGGTCGACGCGGACAGGACCGCCGGTTCAGCACGCTTCGTCGGGCGGCTCGAGGCCGCCGGCGGACTCGCCATCGAGCGGATCCCAGGCGACCAGGCGCTGGAGCAGGTGCGCCGGGGCCAGACCGCCGTCCTGGTCACCTTGAGGCCCGGGTTCGGGGCCGCCCTGGACAATCCCTTCGTGGCGACACCCGAAGTCGAGATGAGCGTCGATCCAACGCAGTTCGCCGCCGCCGGGATGGTCCGCGGCGTCCTGCTCGAAGCGGCCGGAGCCGAACTGCAGGCGTTCATGAGCGATCCGTCCCGCATGTCCGTAACGAACGAGCAGAACCGGCGCCTGATCGAGGAGTTCAGCCCTCCCTCGGAGGCCCGTGACGACCTCCTGAACGTTCTCGACCAGATCCCGCGCATTCCGGTGCTGATCGACGAAGCCGGGCTGGGCTCGGTCACCACGGGCGCGACCGGCGGATTCGGCCCTCCACTCGAGATCGAACAGACCCAGGTCCAGGCGCAGAGACGTGGACCCACCAACTCCTACGCCACCTCCTTCGCGCAGGCCATGCTCTGGACCCTGATCGGCGGTTCCGTGTCCTTCAGCATGTCGATCGCGATCGAACGAAGCCGAGGCACGCTGATGCGGCTGCTGGTGGCACCGATCACGGCCCGTCAACTCCTGGCCGCCAAGGGGCTGGCCTGCCTCGGCGCGACCCTGTTCACGAGTTCTGCCCTGATTACGCTCGGCATCACCGTGTTCGGCGTGACGCCCACTTCCTATCCGCTTCTCGCTCTGGCCCTTCTCAGCGGTTCGATCTGCTTCTGCGGCATCATGATGGTCCTCAGCGTCATCGGTCGCACGGAACAGGCGGCCGCCGGAGTCGGATGGGGCATCGCGCTCCCCTTCACCATGCTCGGCGGCGGCATGGTGCCCCTGTTCCTGATGCCGGAGTGGATGCAGACTCTCGGCAACATCAGCCCGATGAAGTGGACGCTCATAGCGTACGAGGGCGCGATCTGGCGCGGCTTCACGCTGAGCGAGATGCTGTTGCCCTGCGCCGTTCTGGTGGCCATCGGGGTCCTCGCCTTTTCGATCGGCGCCACGCGCCTGCGCTGGGACACGGGCTAAGCTCTTGGCCGGCCCCCTGCTCGTCATCGGCTCGGTCAACTACGACCTCATCTTCAGGCATCCGAGGCTGCCCCGGCAGGGCGAGACGATCACAGGCGCCGAACTGTTCGAATCCTGCGGCGGCAAGGGCGCCAACCAGGCGGTGGCGACGGTCCGGTGCCGCGGCGCGCTCGGCGACGCCGCACCGCCCGTTCTCTTCGGTGGCGCGGTCGGCAACGACGCCCACTCCGCGGCCCAACGGCGGACCTTTGAGGAAGACGGAATCGACACCCGCTATCTCCTCGTCCTCGACGACTGCCACACGGGTCTCTCAGTCGTCTGGGTCGAGGCCGCCACCGGCGACAACCGGATCATGAACTCCCCGGGGGCGAACAGCCGGCTGACCGCGGACGCGCTGGCGGCGGCGCCGATCGAGGAGGCGGGGCTGCTGCTGATCCAGAACGAAACCCCGGCAGACGGTGTCCGGAGCGCCGTCGAACGCGCTCACCGTGCCGGCGTGCCGGTGATCTGGAACCCGGCGCCCATCGACGAGGCGAGCGATCCGGCGCTCGATCCCCGGCACGTCGACTGGGTCACACCGAACGAAGTGGAGTGCGGGGTGCTGTTGGGCCGGACCGGCGAGCGGATCGATGCCGGCAGCGCCGCCGACGCCGCGGCCGAGTTGCTCAGGCTCGGCTACCGCGGCGCGATCCTGACCCTGGGCCCGGCCGGCGTCCTGGTCGCGAAGCCGGAGTCACCGCCGGAGTTGATCCCCGCACCGCAGGTCGACGCGGTAGACACGACCGGTGCCGGCGACGCCTTCAACGGCGCTTTCGCCGCCGGCCTGCTTGCCACCTCGGACAGCCGGGAGGCCGCGGCCTTCGGCGTCCGCTACGCCAGCGACTCCGTGACCCGGCACGGCACGCAGACCTCCTTCGCTCGCTGGTAGCGTCGCCGCGTGGCCGGCCACGGATCCTCCACCAAGCTCGCCCTGCTCGGCGGCACTCCGGTCCGCGACAAGGCGTGGCCTCAATGGCCGGCACGCGGCGCCGAAGAAGAGCGAGCCCTGATCGCGGCGCTCCGGGACGGCGACTGGGGCGGATTCCCGCTGCCGAACGAGCGTTCTGCGGCCTTCGCCGCGGCCTTCGCCGAACGCCACGACTGCGAGCACGCCCTGTGCGTGGCGAACGGCACGGTCTCGCTCGAGGCAGCGCTTCAGGCGATGGGTGTCGAACCCGGCGCCGAGGTCATCGTGCCGGCCTACACGTTCGAGGCGACCGCCTCGGCTGCCCTGTTCTCGGGCTGCGTGCCGGTGTTCGCCGACATCGACCCGGAAACCTGGTGCATCGACATCGAGGCGGCGGCGGCACTGGTCACCGAGCGCACCCAGGCGATCGTGCCGGTGCACCTGGCGATGACGATCGCCGACCTGGACGCGATCGGTTCGCTCGCCGGGAGGCACGGACTGGCCGTGCTCGAGGACTGCGCCCACGCCCACGGCGCCCGCTGGCGCGGCCTCGGCGTCGGCTCCTGGGGCAACGCCGGGTCCTTCAGCTTCCAGACCTCGAAACTGATGACGGCCGGCGAAGGCGGCATCGTGACCACCTCGGACGACGCGCTCCTTGACCGCCTCCACGCCCTCGTGAACTGCGGGCGCCAGCGACCGGGGGCCGCGGAGCCGGCCCCCGTCATCGGCCACAACTACCGGATGACCGACCTGCAGGCGACGATCCTGGAGGTCCAGCTCGGTCGGCTGGACGAACAGCACGCAATCCGCGGCCGGAACGCCAGCCGGCTTTGCGCCGCGATCGAGGACATCGACGGGCTGACGAATCTCCGGATCGACGACCGGGTGACGCGCCAGGCCATCTACCAGTTCGTCTTCCGCTTCGATCGCGAAGCGTTCGCCGGCATCGACCGGGACGTCTTCGTCGCTGCTCTCCAGGCCGAGGGCGTGCCGGCCGACGGCCGTTTCTACGAGTCGCTTCCCGTGAGCGAGCTGCTTCGCCCCGACTCGGCCCGCTACCCGGCCTGGAGCGCGGCTCTCGCGGGCGCCCCGCCAGCGGACTGCCCGAACGCCGAGAGCGCCGCATACCGGGAGTCCGTCTGGCTGCCCCACCAGCTCCTGCTGGGCACGGAAACCGATGTCGACGACATCGTCGAAGCCGTGCTCAAGGTGCAACGCAGTGCCGACGACCTCGCCGGACTCGAGAGCGCTGAAGTCGAGCGCCTGCGACAGGCGCGATCGGCCCGCTAAGCCCAGATCAGCGTGCCGGTGCTCTGACCGAACGAGTCCGTCTCCACGCCCATCGACTGGAGCAGGGTCACGTACAGATTGCAGAGCGGCGCGTTGTGCCTGCCTTCGTGGACGATGTGCTGGCCGTGGCTGAAGCCTCCGCCCGCCACCAGGATCGGCAGATCCTTCGGTTCGTGGGAGTTCGCGTTGCCCAGGTTGCTGCCGAACAGCACCGCCGTGTTGTCGAGCAGCGAGCCGTTGCCATCGCTGCGTTCGGCCAGATCGACCAGCAGATCGTCGAAGCTCTCGACGATCTCGGTCTCGATCTTCTTGAGCTGGGCAATCTTCGCCGGATCCTGGCCATGATGGGACAGGCTGTGCTGGTCGAAGTTGACGCCCGGCACGTCGATCACCACGCCGTGATCCTGGATCATCAGGCTGACGACCCGTGACGAGTCGGTCTCCAGGATCAGCGGGATCATCCGGAACATCAGCTTGATCCGACCGATCAGGTCGGAGCGCGACGGGATGTCGACGGGCGGTTCGGCGTCGACGATCGGCTTCGGCTTCTGCTGCCACGCCTTGACCTCGGCCAGGTCCAGTTCGGCCGTGCGCACGGCGTTGAAGTAGGAGTCGAGCTTCACCTGATCGGCCATGCTCACCCGCCGGCGAAGGGCCGAAGTCTGCGACTTGAGCCGGTCCAGGATGCTGCCCCCGTCGTTCAGGCTCTGCTTCTCGCGTTCGACTTCCTCCGGGGTGCCCTGCAGGAACAACTGCCGGAACAGGTTCGCCGGACTGGTCTCCGCCGGCACCATGGCGCCGCTGCTGGTGTAGGACTGGCTCTGCGGCGACGCCGTGCCCAGCACGATCGACGGGAACCGGGTGGTGTAACCGAGGTGATTCGCGGCCACCTGGTCCATCGAGATCGTGTTGCGGAAACCGTCCAGGCCCGGTCGCCGGGCGGCCGTCAGGAAAGTGATCTCCGAGTTGTGCGGCTGCCTGCCGGTCTGCTCCTCATGCGAGAACCCGGTGAACAACGTGAAGTCGTCGCGGTGCGTCTCAAGCAGCGAGAGGTACTCCGTGGCCTCCCAGCCCGCCCCGGTGGTTTTCGGGAACCAGGCCTCCCTGTAGAGGCCGAGCGTGTTGCAGATGTTGACCATCCGCCGGGGTCCGGTAGCGGCGGCATGGGCCAGCCTCGGCGCCATCGATTCCAGCATGGGCAGCGCCAGGGCGACACCGGAGGCGCGCAGGAAGGTGCGGCGGTCCAGAGGCTGTCTCAGGTTCATTGCTACCTCGTCCTGAAAAGATCGCTGTTCGCGACCTCGTGAATCATCGTCCGGAACGGGAAGCC
Organism: Holophagales bacterium; assembly: GCA_009845425.1. Classification (GTDB taxonomy): domain Bacteria; phylum Acidobacteriota; class Thermoanaerobaculia; order Multivoradales; family Multivoraceae; genus Multivorans. Next base: position 259,100 of record VXZQ01000006.1, on the reverse strand, counting down.
GTCGTCGCTCAGCTTCGCCACAACGTTCTCGACGCCGTCCCGGTCCGCGAACTCGATCTCGGCGCCCGTCGAGTACACGAGAAGCTGCGACACGAGATGACGGGCCACCTGCTCCACGTCCCTGCCGAGCAGCTCCTTGTACTCCTCGATCCCGGCGAAGGGCTCGCCGTCGGCCGTCACGCCGCTGGCATCGACCGGGGGCCCCTGCTTGTACGGCATCGGATAGACGAATCCGTCCGGAGTGGTGCCTTCACCGCCCGCCGCGCGGTAGTTGGTGCGCAAGCCGCCGATCACATCGAAGGACTCGAGGGCGAAGCCCGGCGGGTCGATCACCCGGTGGCAACTGTTGCAGACGGGCTCGTTGCGGTGTTTCGCCAACTGCTCACGGACTGTGGTGGCGCCGCGAGTGTCCGGCTCAAGCGCCTCGACGCTCTCGGGCGGCGGAGGCGCCGGCTGGCCGAGAAGATTCGCCAGCACGAAGTTGCCCCGCGGAATGGGCGACGTGATCGTGCCGTTGGCCGTGATCTTGTGGATGCTGGCCTGGGTGATCAGACCACCACGGACGCTGTCCGGCGGCAGCGTCACCTTGCGCATGTACTGTCCCTCGATCCCCGGAATGCCGTAGTGCTCGGCCAACCGCCGGTTGACGAAGGTGAAGTCGGCGTCGATCAGGCTACCGACGCCGTGGTCCCCGGCGATCAACTCGGCCAGGAACAACTGCGTCTCCTCGGCCATCGCCTGGCCCAGTCGATCGTCGTACTCGGGATAGAGGCCGGAATCGGGGTTCGTCGCCTTCATCTCGTAGAGCCGGTAGGCCTGGCCCGCGAAGTCGTTGACGAACCGCTCCGACCTGGGGTCGTCGAGCAATCGCTCCACGTGAGCGGCGAACACTTCCGGGTCGGACAGGCTGCCGTCGCCGGCACTCGCGAGCAACGCATCGTCCGGAAGACTCCGCCACAGGAAGTACGAGAGCCGGGACGCCAGCGCGTGATCGTCCAGTCGACCGGGATCGCCGGTCTGGAACAGGAAGGGCGGCGCGCTCAGGATGGCGCGGAGCGGAATCCGGACCGCTTCGATGAACGGCCGGCCGTCCCCGAGCAACGGCTGAGCCAGACTCGCGTAGGCCTCGAGCTCGTCCTCGGCGAGCGGGCGCCGGAAGGCCCGCGGCCCGAACGCGGCGACGATGTCGACCACGTGCTCGTACGGCGTTTTGGTGAGGACGACGTCGCCCGCATCGTCGAAATCGAGGCCGACCAGCAGCTTCCGGACGCTCGGCGGCGGCCAGTCGTCGAACAGCGGACCCTCGATCGTCAGCGAGCGGAGCGCGATCCCCTCGCCCTTGTAGTTCTCGACGTTCCTGTCCGGGGGGTAGTAGTCGAAGTACTCGCCGGGCGGAGGGTCCGCCTCGGCGATCGACGGGGCGAGGAGGTCGCCCGGCCGGAGGAAGGTCTCGAACTGCACCGTCCGCGGTTGTGTGCCGACCAGGTCGTAGGAAGCGATCAGTTCGTCGAGCGACGCAGCGGCGCCACCATGCTTCGACCCCCGGTAGACGGTCAGCGTCAGCGGACCTTGGGGCTGATACGCCCAGCCCTCGATCGTGGCGCGATAGCGGCCGGCGTAGGGCACGTGGTAGTCCTCGGTCTCGCTGTGCATGAGATACGTCGAGCCGCCGTCGACGAACATGACCGCGGCATCGTCCAGCATCTTGGTGATCCCGCCACCCAGGATCTCCGCCTTGCTCATGAAGGTGAGGTACTGCGAATCCCCGTAGGCGATCTCACGACGGCCCGTAGCCGGCCGCGGCCCGATCTTGATCGCCTCGTCGAGCGCCCGATCCGCCACGTCGAGATAACTGCGGACATGCAGGGGCGACATGCTCTGGTTCGCCGCTACCGTGTCGAAACCGCCGGAGTCGGCCTCGGCCGGCAGCGACTGACTCAGTTCCATCGCGACAGCTTCGTCGATCTGGAGCAGATCCTGGATCGTGTAGGCATACTCGAGCCGGGTCAACCGCCGTAGCGGGACGCGCTGGCCGCCCCGCGCCTCCAGGTTCGCGGAAGTGAGAGCCCCCTTGAGTGACGCCAGCGCCGCCTCGATCAACTCCGCCTCGGGCTTCGGTGCCTCAGGTGGCGGCATCTCGCCGTTCTTCAACCGGTCGTGAATGCGCTGCCAGGTGCGGAACGTCTTCGCGTCCGTCAGGTCATGGCTCAGGCGGGTGATGCTGAGCGGCGTCGCGGTCCGGTTGCCGTGGCACCGGATGCAGGAGCGGTCGACGAGCGGCGCCACGCCCTCGAAGAACCCGGCCGTTTGCGAGGTCTCCTGGGCTGCGACGGCCGGCACGAGCAGGGCGAGCGGCAAGACCGCGACCGCAATGCGATTCTGCTTCATCCCTCTTCCCCTTCGGACGCCGCGCACCGGAGCTGGATTGAACTCACCTCAGAAACTTGTAACACCCTACCACTTTGGACCTCTTCAGCCGCTGCCCTCAAGCGGCAGCACCGTGCCGACGTGGTCCCGGATCCACCTGGCGTCGAACCACTCCAGGGGATTCACCGGAAGACCGCCAAGCAACACGGCGAAGTGGAGATGATCGCCTCCGGCGAGGCCGGTCTGGCCGCTGAGTCCCAGGCGCTCGCCGGCCTCGACTTCCTGACCCACCTCGACGTCGATCCGGGACAGGTGCGAGTACAGCGTCTGCAGACCGTAGCCGTGATCGACGATCACCGTGTTGCCATAAATGCCGAAATACTCCGCCAGCCCGACGACACCCGAGTTGGCGGCCGGCACGTCGTCCTGGATCCGCGACGCGAGATCGAAGCCGAGATGATCCTGCGTGTCGACGACGCGGCCGTCGTACAGGTATTGCCGGCGGGTCGCGAACTGGTCCATGACCTGCGTGTTCCGCATCTGTCGGAACGGTCCCCTCCAGAGCTGACGCGGCGCAGAGTCGGCCGCGATCTCGACCATGCGTTCGGCGTTCATCCGCCGCAGCTCGCCGTTCAGCATGAGGTAGTTGTCGAGCAGGCTGCCCCGGTCTTCGAGTTCCGGCGTGTGGGACATGATCGCCGGGACCACGCGCGCCATGAACCCGTCGCTGAGCCGGATGGTCGAGGACCGGAGCGGCGACGGCTCCACCTCGCCGAGGAACCGCACGTTCGCCTCGTTGCCGAGTTCATCGCGTGCGACCAGCCGGAAGGGCGATGGATCGGCACTGTCGTAGGGAACGCCAAAGAGCGCGAACCGCTCCTGGGGGTCCCCGCCGGGAAGCGGATGGCCCGGGAACCGGTACGGTCCGACCTCGACTCCACTCTCCACCGCGCTGTCGCCGACGAGATAACGCAGGACGCCACTGCCCGACTGGGTGGGCGCCGCCGTCACCCGCACCGAGTTCAGCTCCGGCGGGCGGAATCTGACCGGCAGCGTGAGTTCGGCCACTCTGGGCCTGGGCCGGCGCAGCAGGGTCCCGGGGCGATCGACCGTGACCCTCACCGTGGCCTCGCCCTCGACCAGGCCCGCCGTCGACTCCCGGCCCACTACGACCTCGAGCGTCGCCTCGGCGACCGTCTCGCCACCGAGTGAAAACGGTCCGGGCGGCCGGTGAGTCCTCTCTTCGAGCAACACCGGCTCCCCGCCCTGAATCAGTTCCACCCGGATCGAACCGAGACCACGGCCGCCGGCCTCCGCCGCGGAGGTCACGACCGTCCTCGGGCCGATCCCGGGCAGGTCGGACCTGATCGTCACGACGGGCTCCGGTCCGATGCGCATCCACAGCACCGCACCGACGGCAACCAGGACCGCAACGAGGATCGCTGCGATCGCCGCCCAGGGCAGCCGGCGACGCCGGCGCGGCTCCAGGCGAACGGCTTCCCTTCCCGTAAGCGCCAAGACTCCGTGGCCCGTCAGCCGACCTGAAGCAACTCGACCCAGTTGCCGTCCGGATCCTCGATCATCGAGATCTTGATGCCGGGACGGATCTCCCGCGGCGAGATGACGACCTTGCGGCCCGCTTCCTCCGCCTGGGCCGTGACCTCGTCCAGGTTCGAGACCGACAAGGTCCAGTACCGGTAGCCCGTTGCTCCTCCGATGCCTCCCGGCGGCGCCGCGGCCTCCGGCTGTCTCGACAGCGACACCAGCTTGATCAGGCTCGTGCCGCAGAGCAGGCGGTGCATCGTTCCGCCCGGCATCGGCATCTCGCCCTGGTCCTCGAGTCCCAAAATGTCCCGGTAGAAGTGAAGCGACGCCTCCGCGTCGCGCACGACGATGCCGAGATCGATCGAGTCCTTCGTCAGTTCTACGCCCAAAGCAGCCTCCTCCTCTTCGTCGTGGCGGCGGATGTTATCCGCCAACGACCCGCGGGGAAGCGGCTTTCAGGGATCGACTCGCCGGGCTTCTCCCTCCCTCTGGCGTGACACGACACCGCGGAAGAGCAGGAGAACGCCGACCGCCATGACGGCAACCGGCCAGAAGTCGAGGACGTCGTCCACCCAGACGAAGTCCGGGAGGCTCGCTATGACGAGGAATCCGCCGGGTATCAGCGGCCACCAGCGGTTCTGCCGCTCGTACAGCAGGGAAGCGACATAGATCAGAATGAAACCCAGTCCGAGGCCCAGTGCGACGTTGTCGCCGTCGACGAACGGGCCGGAGTGAAGATCCTCGAAGACCAGGCCGCCTCCTATCCCCAGCAGCAGCGCTCCGGGTATGAGCAACCCGAACGCCCGCTTGTACAGGTAGCCCGCGACGAAAACGCCCCCGATCAGGATGAACAGCAGGTATCCGTGCGCGCCGCTATCGAGGCGCTCGAGAAACAGCAGAACGCCGCCCAGTGCGATCAGAGCCAGACCGGCGGCAATCTGACCGGCCAGACCCGGGCCAGCGTCTTCCGGCGGCGGTTCCGGCGGCTCCGGCGGCTCGGCGGATGTCGACGATTCGGGTGCGGAGCCTGCGGACGAAGAGGTGTCGTCGTTCATCTCGTCATGTTCCATCAACTCGTTCCTCCCTGCTGACTCTACGCACGATCAGCCGGCGAGGTTCCATCTACTTCGCGATCGACCGAAGTCTCGGGCGGCCTTCCGCTGGTACGCTTGCCTCATGCCGGTCTTCGAACGGGGCGAGACGCGAATCCGGTGGTGGGAAGCCGGCGAGGGCTTCCCCGTGCTCCTGTTCGCGCCGGGCGGCATGCGTTCGGCTGCCGAAATCTGGGGGACGAGCCCGTTCGACCCGCGCGAGGCACTCTCGGGGTCGTTCCGGGTCATCTCGATGGACCAGCGCAACGCCGGCGGATCCACCGCGCCGGTAACCCCCGCGGACGGCTGGCATTCGTACACGGAGGATCACCTCGCGCTGCTCGATCACCTGGGCATCGAGCGATGTCACCTGATGGGCGGCTGCATCGGCTCCTCCTACTGCCTCGGCGTCCTCCAGGCCGACGCATCCCGGGTCGGTGCCGCCGTGCTCCAGAACCCGATCGGCCATCACGAAAACCAGGATCTGTTCTACGCCATGTTCGACACCTGGGCCGACGCTCTACTCGAGCGTCGGGACGACGTGAAGCCGGAGGCGCTGCCCCCCTTCCGCGAGCGGATGTACGGCGGCGACTTCACGTTCAACGTCGGCCGCGACTTCGTTGCCGGGATCGAGACGCCGCTCCTGATTCTGGCCGGCGACGACGCCTACCATCCCCGGCCGATCGCCGAGGAGATTGCAGCCCTGTCGCCCAACAACGAGATGATCCTCGACTGGAAGAGCGAACAGGCGGCGACCGCGGCGGCGGCCGAGGTGAGGGCCTTCCTGGAGCGGCACACACCGTAACCATTCTGAGAAGACGACACGATGATCGGAGCGACTCTGCTCGGCGCAGTCCTGGCCCTCGGAACCCCGCCGGCCCCGGCGACGGTCGCTGAAGCAGGGCAGGAAGCCCCGCTCGGCCGGGGCGTCGGCGAACTGAGCGACGTCGTCGAAGTGACCGTCGTCAACGTGGACGTCGTCGCGACCGACCGCAACGGGCGTCCGGCCGACGAGCTGTCGCGTCAGAACTTCCGGGTCTTCGACAACGGCGCACCGGTCGAACTCAGCTACTTCAGCCGCGGGGGCGGCGCTGGCGACGCGGATCCGGACCTCCTGCATGAGCCGCTGTCGATCGCGTTCTTCTTCGACAACACACATCTCTCCGTCGCCAGCCGCTCCGCGGTCATGGACCAGATCAAGGACTTCGCCCGCGGCCAGCTTGAGGCCGGCGACCGGAGCGTTCCCGTCTACGCGATGGTGGTCGCCTTCGACGGCGAACTGAGGTTGCTCCAGGACCTGACGACGGACTACATCGCCCTTGCCCAGGGACTGAACCGGGCAGAAGCCGCGCACCAGGTCTTCACGGAAGCTCAGGGCCTCAAGCGCAGGTCCCAGGAGAGCTTCCTGCAGTTGATGGAACAACTGAACGCGCGGCGGCAACAGTCGGCCGGCAGCATCGGCGCCCTGCGCGCGACCCTCTCCGAGTTGCTCGCCTACGCGCGCGTGGTGCATCAGGATAGCGCCCGCACCGCCGACGCGATCGAGGACGTCGTCGAGTCGCTGGCCCTGGTTCCCGGACGCAAGGCCTTCTTCCTGATCAGCGACGGCTTTGCGGCGCGGCCGTTCGACCGCCTCCTCCAGAACGTGCAGAAGCGGGTGGCCGGTCGCCGCGAAGAAACCGGCATCGAGCTGATGCAGAACCGCGAAGTCGACGCTCCCGAGGGCTTCGACGCACCGAACAACCTCTACACGAGGAACTCGAACATCCAGGGCACGGCGGCGCTCACTGCCACTTCCTTCCAGCAACATCTCTCCGCATTCGACCTCAGTGACCGGTACGACGGCCTGGCCGCGCTCGCGAACTCCCATCGCGTCTCCTTCTACTCCTTCAAGCCACCTGAGGTCGAGGTCGCGGCGGCGGCACTTTCCGAGCGCGTGTCGGACCAGCAGAAGCTCACCTACCTCTCCGACCTCCGCGGCGTTCTGAACGGCCTCGCCCACGACACGGGCGGCCGCGCCTGGGTCTCCGGCCGCAACGTGGCGGCCTTCTTCGACCAGGTGGCGGCGGATCTCCGTTCCTACTACTCGCTCGGCTACATCCTCGACGAGTTCGTCGAGGGCTCGATCCACGAGGTTCGCATCAGGACCCGGCCGCGGAACCTGCGGCTGCGCCACCGGACGAGCTACGTGGCCCGATCTCTCCGCGAGCGGCTGGCCGAGCGGACCGTCGGCGCGCTGCTGCTCGGATGGACCGAGAACCCCCACGGACTCCACATCGACAGCATTCAGTGGGACACCGGCGGCGGCGGTTTCTACGACGTCGATTTCACCGTCTCTGTGCCCCTCGACCAGCTCGTCATGATCGAGCAGGCGGGGCAACGCACCGACCAGGTCCGCGTAGTTGCCGTCGTTCTCACCGAGGACGGCGAGCAGTTGGCGCCGAGCCACATCGTCCTGCCCCTGGCCATCCCCGACCGGGACTGGGCGGAGGCCCAGGACCAGTTCTTCGCCGTCAGCTTCGAGTACCCGATCCCGCGCGGCAGCCACCGGGTGGCGATCGGCCTCTGGGACGAGAACGGCGGCAACGGTTCTTACATCAGGAGAGAGTTCAGTGTGCGCTGACCTTGAAACCACCCCCGAGCCCGCCCACCTGACCGAGGCGGATCTGAATGCCGGCTTCGGCCACGTTCTGGCCTCCCCCGCCGACGGCGGCACGCTCGAGATGATCGTCCGGCGGCCCGGCGTCAATCAGCGCGAGACGCTCGATGAGGGACGGCTGACGATCGAAGAGGGCCTTGAGGGAGACTCCTGGAGGGGCCGCCGCGGCTACACCCTTCCCGACGGCTCACCCGATCCGGACGCCCAGATCACTCTGACCAACGCGCGGTTCGCCGAGCTGATTTCCGGCTGCCGCGACCGGTGGCCGCTCGCCGGCGACCAGCTCTACGTCGACCTCGACCTGAGCGAGAGCAACCTGCCGCCGGGTACCCGGCTCCGCATCGGCGGCGCGACCATCGAAGTCAGCGCCCTTCCCCACACCGGCTGCGGCAAGTACCGGCAGCGCTTCGGCCTGGAGGCGCTCAAGTTCACCGCCACGCCCGAGGGCAGGTCGCGGCACCTGCGCGGCATCTACGCCCGCGTGGTCGAGCCGGGAACGGCGCGCGTCGGCGACACGATCCGGAAAGTGGACTGACGGCAGTGGCGATCACCAGGGGAGTTCGCCAACTCGTCGCCGAAGCCGACGACGCCGTCGAGACGGTCACGGTCGCGGCCGCGCTCGAACGGCAGCAGGCCGGTGCGCTCATCGTCGATCTGCGCGACATCCGCGAGCGGGCCCGCGAGGGCTTCATCCCCGGCTCCTTCCACGCCCCCCGGGGCATGATCGAGTTCTGGGTGGATCCGGACAGCCCCTACTTCAAGGATGTCTTCGGCGGCAACCGGGAGTTCATCTTCCACTGCGCCAGCGGCTGGCGCTCCGCGCTCGCGACGAAGGCGGTTCAGGACATGGGGCTGGCGCCCGTGTCCCACATCGGCGGCGGCTTCACGGCCTGGAAAAGGGCCGATGCGCCCGTGCTGCGAACGGAGGACGGGCGGGAGCCCCGCGCTTGACAGCACGGTACTGATTCCTTACCCTCTGCGCCCGTTCAACGCCGAACCGCAAGATGCGCGTCCTCTCCACCTCTGCCTCGATCACTCCTGTCGCCAAGGGTCACTGCCGTGGCGCGAAGCGTCCGGGACACGATCCTGGGTGACCTGGTAGATCGAGAACGCATCTTCTCCTAGAGGCCGGCCATCCAGAAGGATGAGCCGGCTTTTCTTCTTTCTGCAAGCGCAAACCCGACCGAGGAGACATCGCAATGGAACTCCAGACCGTCGACGCCGACAGCGAGTGCCCCGAGTGCTTCGAGTCCGTGAGGCTCGAGGCCGTGATGCAGCATGAGATCGTCCAGTGCGCCGGCTGCGGCATCGACCTCGAAGTGATCGAGCTCGATCCCGTCAGCCTGGAACTCGCGCCGGAAGAAGAAGAGGACTGGGGCGAGTAGCGGAGCCGCAAACGATGCGCATCGGAGTCCTCTACAGCCGGGTCCGGCCCGAAGAGAAGCTGCTCTTCGCCGAACTCGAGCGTCGGCCGGCCGACGTCGAGCTGATCGACGACCGGAGGGTCGTCCTCGCGCTCGGCGGCAGGAGCGCGCTCGAGCCGTCCTTCGACTTCGATGTCGTCTTCGACCGTTCGATCAGCTACAGCCGGGCCCTGGCCAACCTGCGCGTCCTGGCCGACCGCGGCGTGGCCACCGTCAACCCCGCCTGCGTGATCGAGAACTGCGGCGACAAGGTCCGCACCTCGAGCCTGCTCCAGGCGGCCTCGGTGCCGACACCCGCCACCCGCGTGGCCTCGACGCCGGAGGCGGCCCTGCTCGCGATCGAGGAACTCGGTTATCCGGTCGTGATGAAGCCAACCGTCGGCTCCTGGGGCCGCCTGGTAGCGCGCATCAACGACCGCGACGCCGCCGAGGCGCTACTCGAGCACAAGAGCACGCTCGGCTCATACCAGCACTCCATCTTCTACCTGCAACGCTACGTCGACAAGCCGGAGCGCGACATCCGGGCCTTCGTCGCCGGCGGCCGCACTCTCTGCGCGATCTATCGCCGAGCGCCGCACTGGATCACCAACACCGCGCGCGGCGCCTCCACCGAGAACTGCCCGATCACACCGGAGATCGACGATCTCTGCCGGCGAGCCGCCCGCGCCGTCGGCGGCGGTCTGCTGGCCGTCGACCTGGTGGAGGACCCCGAGCACGGCCTGCTGGTGCTGGAAGTCAACCACACGATGGAGTTCCGCAACTCCGTCGCACCCACCGGCGTCGACATCCCCGCGCGCATGATCGACTTCGTGGAGCGGGTGGCCACCGTGGGCTGGGACGAGGCCCACGCGACGGAGGCCGCATGACCCTCCACGCATCGATCGTCGGCGGCTCCGGTTATGCCGGCGGTGAGCTGCTGCGGCTGCTGCTCGGTCACCCCGATTTCGAGGTCGCGCAGGTCACTTCACGCCGGCTGGCCGGCTCCTTCGTCCACTTCACCCACCCGAATGTGCGCGGTCACACCGACCTGCGCTTCTCCACCACGGACGAACTCGAGCGCTGCGACCTGCTCTTCCTCTGCCTGCCGCACGGCAACGTCGCCAGGGACATCGACCTCTACTCCGAACTCGCGCCGAGGGTCGTCGATCTCTCGGCCGACTTCCGGCTGCGGTCGGCAGACGCCTGGGAAGACTGGTACGGCACCGCCCATCCCGCGCCCGAATGGCTCGACCGCTTCGTCTACGGGCTGCCCGAGCTGGACCGTGAGGCAGCGGCCGCCGCATCCCATGCGAGCGGCGTGGGGTGCAACGCGACCGCGACCCTGCTCGGTCTGCTTCCCCTGCTCGAACCCGGGCCCCGGGAGAACGATCTCGTCGACTGGAGCCGGGGAGTCGTCACCGAACTGAAGGTCGGCAGCAGCGAAGGCGGCGCCTCGTCGTCGGACGCCTCCCACCACCCCGAGCGGTCGGGCGTCGTGCGCAGCTTCCGGCCGACGGGCCACCGGCATACCGCCGAGGTCGAACAGGCGTTCGCGAGCCGCGGCGTCGACGTCAAGGGCAACGTCCACCTCTCGGTGACCGCGGTCGAGATGGTGCGCGGCGTTCTGGCGACCAGCCACCTCTTCCTTGCCGGCGCGACGGACGCCAGGACCGTCGAGCGAGAGCTCTTCCGCGCCTACCGTTCCTTCTGCCGGCAGCATCCCTTCGTGCGGCTGGTCAAGGACCGGCGCGGCATTCACCGCTACCCCGAACCGAAGATCCTCGCCGGCAGCAACCACGCCGAGATCGGGTTCGACCTCGATCCGCGGACCGGGCGTCTGGTCGTCATCTGCGCCATCGACAACCTGATGAAGGGCGCGGCCGGCAACGCGGTCCAGTGCGCCAACCTGATGTGCGGGTACGACGAGACCCGGGGCCTCGACTTCCTCGGCCTTCACCCCGTCTAGCGAAGAGAATGGCCGAAACCAGCCCAGACAACTCCGGCGAACCGCTCGTGATCAAGGCCGGCGGCGGCAAGACGCTCGACCTCGAGGCGATCACCGCCGACGTCGGATCCCTGTGGCGAGCCGGTCGGCGCGTCGTCCTGGTTCACGGCGGCGCGGAGACGACGAACGAGGTCGCCGAGCAGTTGGGACACCCGCCGCAGTTCGTGACCAGTGAAAGCGGCTACAGCAGCCGCCGGACGGACCGCCGCACGCTCGAGATCTTCGAGATGGTCTACTGCGGCCTGCTGAACAAGCGCTGGGTCGAACTCCTGCAGCGCCAGGGCGTTGCGGCGGTCGGACTGTCCGGGCTCGACGGCCGCCTGTTCGAGGGGCGCCGCAAGGACAAGCTGCGCATCTGGCGCGGCGGCCGGCGCATGGTGTTGCGCGACGACTGGACCGGCACCGTCGAGAAGGTAAACGGTGAACTCCTGCGCCTGCTGCTCGGCGGCGGTTACCTGCCGGTGCTGACGCCCCCCGGGGCCTCCTTCGACGGCGAAGCCGTGAACGTGGACGGGGATCGCGCCGCGGCCGCCCTTGCGACTGCCCTGGGCGCCCCGACCCTCGTCTATCTCTCCGCCACGCCGGGACTGCTTGCCGACTTCCCCGACGAAGACTCCTTGATTCCCCGCTTCGAGGTCGCCCGCGACGCGCTCTCCGGCGCCGCCCCCGACTCCGGGCTCGAACCCCTGTCGGCCGCGGCCGAAGACCGGATGAAGAAGAAGGTGCTCGGCGCCGCCGAAGCGCTCCGCGGCGGGGCTGGCCGGATCATCTTCGCTGACGGCCGGGTCGAACGGCCCGTGCAGGCGGCCCTCGACGGCGCGGGCACTCACGTCGTCGTCAGGCCAGGTCGGCGGGAGGAGGCCCGATGAGCGAACACGTCAGGCCGGCGTCAGCCGGCGCCGAAGACCGCCGCCTCGGGACCTGGGCGCCGCGCCGGCCCACCCCGCCGATTGTGGGCGGCGAGGGTTGCGAACTGATCGCGGAGAACGGCGACCGTTACCTGGACCTGACCGCCGGTTACGGCGTCTGCTGCCTGGGCTACAACCACCCGGCGATCGTCGACGCCATCAAGCGCCAGGCGGAGCGCCTCACCTTCTGTCCGCTCAACGTGTCGAGCGCCGTGCGCGCGGAGTACGTCGAGGCGCTGGTCGCCATCCTGCCCGCGAAGCTCGACCGCGTGTTCCTCTGCAACAGCGGCACGGAGGCGGTCGAGGGCGCGCTCAAGTTCGCGGCGCTCGCTACGGGAAGAAGCCGAACTGTGGCGCTCCGAAGCAGCTTCCACGGCCGCACCCTGGGCGCACTGGCGATGACCTGGAACCCGGCGGCGCGCAGGCCCTACGACGGCCTGCTTCACGATGCCGTCTTCGTTCAGCCGGAAGCCGAGGCAGTCGACCAGGCGGTCTCCGGGGAGACGGCCGCGGTCGTTCTCGAACCCGTGCAGGGCGAAGGCGGCGTCAACGTCCTCGGCGACGATGTCCTGCTGGCAACGCGCCGCGCCTGCGACCGGCACGGCGCCCTGCTCATCCTCGACGAAGTGCAAACGGGGTTCGGCCGTTGCGGCAGGTGGTTCGCCCATCAGTACACGCCCGGACTCGAGCCCGACCTGGTGGCAATGGCCAAGGGCATCGGCGGCGGCTTCCCGCTCGGAGCGATCGCCTACGGCAGTCGAGTCGCCGAGGCGCTTCGCCCCGGCAGCCACGGCTCGACGTACGGCGGCAACCCGCTCGCCTGCGCGGTCGGCCTGGCCGTGATCGAGACGCTCGAGCGTCTCGACCTGCCGGCAAGGGCGGCGACGATCGGCGCGCGTTTCGTCGAGTCGCTCAGGAGCCGGTTCGCCTCGAATCCGCGGGTGCGGGAAGTTCGGGGACGCGGCCTGATGATCGGAGTCGTCCTGCGCGAGCGCGCCGGCCGCCACATCGCCCGACTCGCGACCGAACACAGGGTCCTGGCCCTGCCCGCGGGCCCGAACGTGGTTCGCCTGCTGCCGCCGCTGATCGTCACGGACGAGGAACTCGAGCGCGGCGCCGAAGCGATCCAGGACGTGCTCGGAGGCGAATGACCGTGGATGTCGCGACCGTGGACGCCGAACGGCATCGCGCCGAGATCGAGCTGGTGCGAGGACTCGTCGCGGTCCCGTCGTTGTCCCGGCACGAAGCGGCGGCCAGCGGCTGGCTGGCCGACCAGATGGCCGCGCGCGGTCTCGAACGCTGCCACGTGGACGGCGCACTGAACGCAGTGGGCGAACTTGGAGAACCCGCGGCCTCCCGTCTGGTCGTCCTGCTCGGGCACATCGACACCGTGCCCGGGAACATCCCCGTACGGATCGAGAACGACGGATCGCCGCACGGCATCCTGCATGGTCGGGGCTCGGTCGACGCGAAGGGTCCGCTCGCCAGCTTCGTGGCGGCTGCTGCGCGACTCGGCGGAGACTGGGCGCGCGCCCACGACCTGCGGGTGATCGTCGCCGGCGCGACGGAAGAGGAGGCGGCGAGTTCCCGCGGCGCCCACTTCCTGCTGAAGCGGCTGAACGGCCGCGACGAACCGACGCCCGACTTCTGCATCATCGGCGAGCCCAGCCACTGGCACCGGGTGACCCTCGGCTACAAGGGACGCCTGCTGATCGACCTGATGGCCCGGCGGCCGAGCAGCCATACGGCCGGCCCGGAGGTCGGCGTCGGCATCACGGCGTTCGACCTATGGCGGCGCCTGGAGCAGGTGGCCGAGCGCCACGGAGGCCAGACACCGTTCGAGCGGGTGCTGCCCAGCCTCCGCTCCATCGGGACCACCAGCGACGGTCTCTACGACACCGTACGCGCCGACTACGGCCTGAGGCTCCCCGTCGACTTCGACGTCGCCGCTCTGGTCGACGAGTTGACGAGCTGGTTCCGCGGCGCGGCGGCGGACATCAACGGACCGCTGTTCTCGGACCTCGACCCGGATCGGGCCACGGGAACCATCCGGTGCGAGCAGGGGCACGCCGGCCTGGAACTCAGCCTGCGCGGCTACGAGATCGGGGTCCGGGCCGACCGGCACTCACCGCTGGTCCGCGCGTTCCTCGCCGCCATTCGCGCGGTGGGCGGCCCGCGGGTCGCGCCGAAGTTCGTCGTCAAGACCGGCACCTGCGACATGAACATCGTCTGGCCGGTGTGGCGATGCCCCATCGTCGCCTACGGACCGGGAGACAGTACACTCGACCACACCCCGAACGAGCACCTGGATCTGAACGAGTACCTGCTGGCGGTCGACACCGTGGAACTTGCGTTGAGGAATCTCGCCGCGGCCTTGCCGGTCACCGGCTGACCGCGTGGCTCCTCGCCCACCCCGCATCGACCGCACGGCCTTCGGCGTCAGCGTCGCGCTGATCGTGCTGGTCTGCGCTCCCCTCGCGCTGGCGCCCCAGGCTGGCGGCGCCCTCGTGGTCAAGGCCTACGAGTCCCTGACGGAGCGCTTCGGCCTCATCTACCAGTGGGCGACGCTGGCGGTCACCGTCTTTCTGGTCTGGCTCGCCTTCAGCCACCACGGCAAGCGACGGCTCGGCCACGAGGACAGCCGGCCAGACTTCAACATCTTCAGCTGGATGGCCATGCTCTTCTGCGCCGGCATCGGGGCCGGACTCCTCTACTGGTCGACGATCGAATGGGTGACCTACCTCGACAAACCGCCCTTCGAACTCGCCCCGAACTCCACCGAGGCGGTCGAATGGGCGGCGACCTACGGCATCTTCCACTGGGGCATCTCGGCCTGGGCGCTGTACTGCTTCCCGGCCGTGGCGATCGCGATCCCCTACTACCGGCAGCACGCGCCTGTACTCCGCCTGAGCACGGGCCTGCACGCGCTGATCGGCCGCGACGGCTACGACCGCCCCCCGGCACGGATCGTCGACGTCCTGTTCATCCTGGCCCTGGTCGGCGGCACCGGCACTTCACTCGGGCTGGGAACGCCCATGGTGGCGGCCTGCATCAGCGAAGTCCTGGGGATCGAACAGACCTTCGGACTTCAGGTGACGATCCTGCTCGTCTGCGTCACCCTGTTCGCGGCCAGCGTCTACCTCGGACTCGAACGGGGCATCAAGCCGCTCTCCGACGGCTCGATCCTCGCCGCGATCGCCCTGCTCGCCTTCATCCTGATCGTCGGTCCGACGAACTTCCTTCTTCGCAGCGGCACGAACTCCATCGGTTTGATGCTCGAGAACTTCATTCGTCTGAATACCTGGACGGACCCGGTAGCGCGCACCGGCTTCATCGAGGACATGACCGTCTTCTACTGGGCCTGGTGGATTGCCTACGGACCCTTCATGGGCCTGTTCGTGACCCGCATCTCCCGGGGCCGGACGGTGCGGCAACTCATCCTCGGCATGCTGGTCCTGGGCACCCTCGGCTGCGCCCTTTTCTACGCCGTGCTCGGCAACTACAGCATGCACCTGGACCTGTCGGGCGCGCTTCCCGTGCGCGACATCGCCGCTCAGGCCGGCACCGAGACAGCGATCGCCCAGAGCATCGGCTTCCTGCCGCTCGGGCCCCTCGTCCTCGCCGTCTTCGCGCTCGTGGCGATCGTCTTCATTGCCACGACCTACGACTCCGCGTCCTATTGCCTGGCGGCGTCGGCCACCCGTAACCTGCCCGAAGGAACCCATCCGGCCCGCTGGCACCGCCTGTTCTGGGCCGTCGCGGTCGGCGTTCTGCCAGTCACGCTGATGTTCATCGGTCAGGAGGGCGGCAACGACCAACTACGGGTCATCCAGTCGGCCACCCTGGTCGTGTCGCTGCCTCTCCTCGTCGTCGGAGCGCTCATGGCGATGTCACTGATGCGCTCGCTGCGGGAAGCGGACCGCGAGTCCGAAACCTGACCGGCCCGAGGCGCCGACACACCGCTCGCTGCCGTCAGTCGAGCCCGGGCTCAGCGGTCACCTGCGAGGCGCCAGCGCCGACCTGAGCTCGGCGATCGCGCCCGCCATCGTGTCGAGCGCGCTCTCCCAGTCCGACCAGTGGAACGCATGACCGGCCTCGATCGCCTCGTCCCACGAGGCGTTGATCGCGAACAGCGCATCGGCCGCCTCATGGCGCTTCGAGGGGTCCCTGAGCCGCAGAACGGCACGACTCACCTCGGCCCGTTGCTGGCCCAGAGCCCGAAGCCGCGCCAGGTTGCGACCGCCCCGCGCCAGCGCTTCCTGGCCTGCTTCACCGGGAATGCCGACCTCTTCGTGATCGGCGTCCGGGCCGTGACAGCGATTGCACTGCGCCTGCAGGCCACCTTCGACGCCCAGCGACTGAGCCGCCAGGCTGCCGTGGCAGGTCGTACAGGTCGGAGCGGCACGGACCTGGCGCTCGAGCAGAGCGTAGTGGGCGCTCTGTTGCAGCGCCCCGTACTCGGCGTCATGGCAGCGCCCGCAGGTCCGCGGCAGGTTCCAGTGGTTGGTCGGGCTGTCACCGTGGGCGCTGTTGAACACGCCTTTGTGGGCCCGCAACTCCACGAACGTCGACGTGTTGCCCCCATGACAGTCCGCGCAGGAGACGCCGGCAGAGGCGTGAGCCGAGTCGCGGAACTGCCGCAAGTGGACTTGCGCCACTTCGTCGAGTTCCTGGGCGGCGTGGCAGTCGATGCACGGATCCTGGGCCGACGCGACGCCGGCCAGAGCGGCGACGGCCAGAATCGCACCCGCCCGCTTCAGAATCCCTCCGGTCCCGTTCACGACGTCAGGTTACCAATACGTGAGAGGCCCGACGTCTCGTCATCGCCAGTCGAATTCCGGCGTCAGCGAGACCTCGCGGTCCGCTCCGGACATCTTCGGCAAGCGCAAGCGGTAGTAGTTCAGCGGAATCCCGCCGTACCAGTAGCGGTGCCGCGCGATCCGGGTCGGTCGCTCAAGGACGTGGCGCGTCGTTGCCTGACCCGTACCCTCGCCGACAGGCGCCAGAGTCACCGTCAGACGGGCAAGCCGCACCGGCGAACCGACCAGGATCTCGCCGTCGGCGGACGGCCCGTAGCGGATTCCGTCGGGACCGTGCGGCCAAACACCGTCGCCGATCAGCCGGACGCGGAGGTCGCCGTGCTGGATGTCCGCCGGCGCCGACCCGAGGTGAATCTGGGACGTCTCGAGCGGCAGAAGCCCCTTCGCCGCCGCCGATACGTAGCGCAAGCGGCGGGCGCCGTGCTCGTGATCGATCTCCAGCGGGAAGGAAGCCGCCGTCCGCCACAGTGGCAGGACGAACAGCGCCGCTCCAAGGGACATGGTCGCGAGCCAGCGCCTGGACGGCGGCCGCTCGATCAGGAACCAGCAGGCCGCGTACAGCGGCAGGAACCAGCGGTTCGCGATCGCTCCCGCTCCGCCGTAGAAGTTGTACGGATTCTTGATCAGGAAGGCCAGGAGTCCGACGGCGATTCCGAGCAGCAGCCATCGCCGCCGCGACCCGCGCCGCAGGCAGGCGCAGGCGACAAGCAGTGGCAGGAAGTACGGGACGATGCCGATGCTCCGGCCGATCAACGCGTACACCACATTGTGGCCGAGCAGCGCCGCGTCGAAGTCGGGCAGCAGGAAGCCCTCGCGAGCCCAGGACGCATCGCCGCGCACGGACAGCAGCTCGGGCCAGCGCTGCCGCTCGAAGTCGACGTCCGGATAACCCGTGGCGCTGCTGAATCCCTGCCGTTCGCTCACGTAGGGAGTCCACGCGCCGCCGCTGGCGCGGTGAAACCACGCTGAACCGACGAGCAGCAGGATCGCACCCCCGACGACGAACGCCGCGGCCCGGCGGCCCCACGCCTGACGCAACGTCGGCGAGGTCGCCAGGAGCACCGCCGCCAGCACCGCCAGGTAGAACGGCCGGCCGGCCCCGGCCACCGCCAGCAGCGCGCCCCCGGCGACCAGCCGCGCCGGGGGAAGTTGCCTGTCCTCGAGCCAGGGATCCAGGCAGCAGAGACCCAGCGCCGTGACCACCAGGTAGAAGAGGTCCGCGTGGATCCAGAACACATGGCCGAAGGTGACCGAGAAGAAGAGCAGCAACGCCGCCACCAGCGGGCCGTCGGCGCCGATCCGGGCGGTCAGCAGGCAGTCGAGCAGCAACGTCGCGAGGAGAAACAGCAGCAGGTTCGCCACGATCGGCCCGTGCCGGGGCGCAAGGCGAACGAAGGGCGCGAGATAGAGGGAGTAGAAGGCCGGCTTCGCGTAGACGAGCGTGGCGCCGTCGTCGACGGTCTGGAGAATCAGCGGGTCGGGCACCTTGCCCGTCAGCCGCTGGTAGCGCCGAAAGTCGGCTTCTTCGTAGCGTCGGTCGAGGTCGAAGGCGAGGCTCTGGGCCTGCATCGCGTAGACGCCCTCGTCGCCCACCGTGTAGGGCCAGTCAGAGGGATCGAAGACCGCTGCTCCGGCCGCCAGCGCGAGCAGGAGCGCCCAGAGCACGCCGCGCTGCCAGGTCGGCACTCCGATGTATCGCCACGTCTGCCCGCTACCCGAGACTCCCCCCATCCGGCCGGGACGCTAGCAGGCAGACGCATAGGTGTTGTAGTCTCCACGCGGTCGACGTGCAATCGAACAAAGGAGCACTTCCGATGAGGAAACCTGAAGTCGAGCCCCTCCGCCTGTCGTACCTGCTGGTCCTGTTCCTGGCGTTCTGTCTGGCCGTTCCAGTTCTGGCTCAGGAGGGGGACAATCAAGACGAGTCCGAGGCCGAAGAACCGCAGGAGTTCGAAGAGACGATCGTCGTCGTCGGCACCCGGACGGAGGGACGCACCGTCACCGCATCGCCCGTGCCGGTCGACGTCATTCCCGAGACCGAGCTGGTCAGCCAGGGAGCCAACGACCTGACGGACCGGATCCGCACCGTCGTCCCGTCCTACAACGTCGGCACACAGCCGATCAGTGACGCGGCCACCCTGGTCCGACCGGCCAACCTCCGCGGTCTGGCGCCGGACCACACCCTGATCCTGGTCAACGGCAAGCGCCGTCATCGCGCCGCCGTCATCGCCTGGCTGGGCAACGGCATCTCCGATGGCTCCCAGGGACCGGACATCTCCATCATCCCGGCCATCGCGCTGCGCCAGGTCGAAGTCCTGCGCGACGGCGCCTCGGCACAGTACGGCTCCGACGCGATCGCCGGCGTCATCAACTTCCAGCTCAAGGACGCGAGCTCGGGCGGCAGCGTGGAAATCCGGTCGGGTCAGTTCCAGGACTCGAACCCAGGCTCCAGTTCCGGCTTCGGCGGCCAGTACACGTTCGCCGGCGACAAGGGCATGTCCTACGCCGTCGCCGCGAACTTCGGCATGCCGATGGGCGAGAACGGCTTCTTCAACCTGAGCATGGAGTACGGCGCCGCCGACCCGACGAGCCGCAGCGTCCAGCGGAACGACGCGATCAACATCATCAACACCGGCAACAGCGACATCCGCAACCCGGCGCAGGTCTGGGGCTCGCCGCTGGTCGAGGACGACATCAAGCTGTTCGCCAACTTCGGCAGCCTGTTCAACAACGGCACCCAGTTCTACGGCCACGCCAACTACGCCAGCCGGAAGACGACGGGCGGTTTCTACTTCCGCAACCCGAACACGCGGACCGGCGTCTTCACCTACTCGGACCCGGCGAGACGGGGCAAGTTCCTGCTCGTTGGCGATCGGGTATGGGCCGCGACCGGCGTCGAGGGCGCCGGCAACTGCCCCGCGATCCCGGTCGTCGATCACGTTCCCGACCCCGCCGCCCTGGCTGCTGTCGAAGCGGACCCGAACTGCTTCACGCTGCGGACCCGCTTCCCCGGCGGCTTCACGCCCCAGTTCGGCGGCGACCTGATCGATTCCTCGATCGTTGCCGGCCTCCGCGGCTACCTTGACAGCGGCATGACCTGGGATCTCAGCGTCAACGTCGGTAGCAGCGAGGTCGACCAGTTCATCTACAACACGGTGAACGCGTCGCTCGGCTACGACACGCCGACGTCGTTCATGCCCGGCATCTACGAGCAGACCGACACGAACGTCAACTTCGACATTACCTACCCGGTGCGCGACAACATGAGCCTCGCGGCCGGTCTGGAGTGGCGCAACGAGCAGTTCCGGATCGGCGCCGGCGACCCGGCTTCCTGGGAGATCGGCCCCTACGCCGCCCAGGGCTTCAGCTCCGGCTCGAACGGCTTCAACGGCTATCGCGCCGACGTCACCGCCGGAACCTGGGATCGAGCCAACGTCGCGGTTTACGGCGACCTGGAGATCGACACGCCGGACGAGAGGGGGACCTTCACCGCCGCGCTGCGGGTCGAGGACTTCGACGGTTTCGGCAACACGATCAACGCCAAGGTGTCCGGCCGCCGGCAGGTGTCCGACGCCGTGGCGCTGCGCGCCGCCGTCAGCACCGGCTTCCGCGCTCCGACGCCCGGCCAGCAGAACGCGTTCAACGTGACGACGGCCTTCGATCCGGAGACCGGGGGCCTGTCCAACAGCGGCACGGTGCCCTCCAACTCCGCGCCCGCGGCGCTGCGGGGCGGCGAGGACCTCCAGCCCGAGGACGCGGTCAACTTCTCGGCTGGTCTGGTCGTCGACAGGGGCGCGTTCACACTGACGGCCGACATCTTCAACATCGACGTGGACGACCGGATCGCCCTGTCCGAGACGTTCCGCCAGTGCAACATCCTCGCGAACCCGGAGCCGGGCTGCGTGACGGACGCGGAGATCGAGCAACTGCTCTCCGGCGGTTTCGTCGAGGCGCGGAACCTGAAGAACTTCCGGTTCTTCGTCAACGACTTCGCCACCCAGACGCAGGGCCTGGACGTGGTCGGCACCTGGACGCCGCCGGAGCTCGGCGGCGACACGAGCTTCAGCCTCGTGTTCAACTACACGAAGACCGAGGTCACGGACCACAACCCCGACACGGTCGGTCCCTTCCGCATCGCCACGATCGAGAAGGGCCTGCCGGAGTTCCGCTGGAACCTGGGGATGAACCACAGCGCCGACAACTGGAACCTGATGGCCCGCGTGAACTACTACGATGGCTGGTGGGACAGCGAGGACGCGCAGAACCTCCTCGGCCGGAACAACGCGCCGATGTTCGCGGACTACAGCGGCGAGTTCCTGCTCGACGTCGAACTCGGCTTCCCGCTGCCGAACGACACGTCGATCGCCATCGGCGTGCAGAACCTGCTGAACACCTATCCGGAGGACAACCCCGGCGCCGCCGACGGAGTCGGCAACCGGTACGGCCAGTTCTCACCGTTCGGCTTCAACGGGGCCTACTACTACGTCCGCTTCAACTACGCCTGGGGCCAGCGCTTCTAGAAGCTCCAGTCTCAGCGTTCGACCTGCCTCAGCCGCCCGCTGCCGACTGGATCGGCGCGGGCGGCTGTTGCCTTTCCAGGCTCTGAAGCAGCCAGTACCGGCGGTACAGCTCGTTCGCCGCGTACAGTTCCTCGTGGCTGCCGGCGGCCACCAGCCGGCCCTGGTCCAGGACGTGGATGCGCCGGGCCCGACGGGCGGTGGCCAGGCGGTGAGCGATGACGATCGTCGTCCTGCCCTCGAGCAACTGCTCGATCGCCCGCTGAACCGTCGCCTCCGAGTCTGGATCGAGAGAGCTCGTCGCCTCGTCCAGCAGGAGGATCTGCGGATCGCGCAGAAAGGCCCGCGCGATCGCGACCCGCTGCCGCTGGCCGGCAGAGAGCCGCACGCCACGCTCGCCGACCTCCGTTTCGAAGCCCTCGTCCAGGCGTTCGATGAACGACGCCGCGCCCGCCGCCTCGGCGGCCGCCCGCACCTCGTCGTCGCCCGCATCCGGCCTGGCCAGCCGGATGTTCTCGGCCACGGATCCCGAGAACAGGAAGATGTCCTGGGGCACCAGCGCCATGCGACTCCGCAGATCGGCCAGCGCGACATCGCGAAGCGGCCGACCGTCGAGCAGGAGCTCCCCCTGCTGGGGTTCGTAGAAGCGCAGCAGCAAGCCGAAGAGCGTGCTCTTCCCCGAGCCGGACGGGCCAACCACGGCCACCAGTTCGCCCGGAGCGATCTCCAGTGAGACGTCGGTGAGCACCGGCTGCTCGGCTCCCCCATAGCGGAAGCCGACCGAACGGACGCTCAGTCCGCAAGGTGCCTCGGCGAGGCTCACAGGCGTTGGCGAGTCGACGATCGCGGACTGCTGGTCGAGCAACTCGAACACCCGCGCGCTCGACCCACGCAGCCGCTTGTAGCCGGCATAGAGAGCGCCCAACTGACCAACCGACATCCCGATGGAGAACGTGTAGAGAAGAAACGAGGTCAGCCTTCCCGGCGAGAGCGATCCCTCCAGCATCAGACTCCCGCCGTAGCCCAGCACCAGGGCGAACGCCGTGTAGCCGAAGAACGTCATCAGGCCGCTGAACGCCCCGTACAACCTGACGTTGTGGAGCTGCACGCCCAGCAGGTCCGCAAGCCGCAGCTGGTACCGACCCCGCGCCTGATTCTCCGCCGAGAAGGCCTGCACGGTACGTATGCCGGCCAAAGCCTCTTCGGCCCAGGCGGTTGTTTCGGCGACCGCGTCGCGCTCCTCCTGCGCCACCCGTTCCAGCCTCCGGCCGTAGAAGATGGCGAACAGCACCACCGGCGGCACTACCAGGAGCGCCACCACCGTCAGACGGGTGTGCAGAACGAGCAGGATGGCCAGGACGCCGACAAAGCGCACCGCGGCCTGAAGTCCGGACGGTATCTGCTCCGTGAGGGCGTTCTGGACCACCGTCAGGTCCGACGCCATGCGCGAGAGCAGTTCACCGACGCGCCGGCGGTCGTAGAAGTCGACCGACAGGCTGACCAGATGACCGAAGAGCCGTTGCCTCAGGTCCCGCAGCAGGCGCGCCCCGGCCGCACCGAGAAACCAGGTCTGAAGGTAGATGAGTACGCCGAGAACCGCGAACAGACCGACCAGTGAAGCGACAATCCGGCCCAGTCTTCCCTCGAGGTCCGCCTCGATCGCGGTGTCCACCAGGTCGCCGGCCTGCATGGGCACCAGCACGAAGACTCCAGTGCCGATCAGGAGCAGAACCGTGCCGGCGGCCAATGGCCGCGAGTACGGCCGAGCCAGTCCATAGAGCCGCCGGAACGGCACCGGCGCGGAGGACCGTTCGTCCTCTTCGCGGCCCGTCGAACTCACCTGCCGACCGTCAGCGTGATGACCAACTCCGGCCGCTCCGCGTCCGCGACGATCTCGTCGAAGACAGCGGCGTCCATCGCCAGCGACAGCTCGAACGCCACCGAGCCGTGCTCGATCTGCTCCGGGATGTTGCGGCCGACTCGGCCCGCGGTAGCGCCCGAGGCGACCGGGTCGTCGTCGTCCGGGCGACCGGCCCGCTGAAGGTCGACGCCGACGTTGACCCGCCGAGCGGCCCGGCTGCCGTGGACAGCCAACTCCACCTCGAGCTCGACACGGCCGCGGCGCGCGCGGCGTTCGACCTGCACACCCTGGATCGTCACCCCCTCGCACAGGTAGGGTGCGGTGTCGCGGGTGATCCAGCCGTACCCTTCGGGAAGCGACTCGACCGCCCCCAGCGGCACACGGAGCACCATGGGCGACGCCATGGCGATGCGTTCGATCGCCGCCGCATCGACGGCGCGCGCGGAACCGGGCGTCACCTCGCCCGCGGCCGGTGCGGCGGCCGCCGGTGCGGGCGAAGGTGGTTCGACGGCCACCGGGACAGGCGGATCCTCGGGCGCGGGCGGTCTCGCGGCAGCTTCGACTGGCCGGGCGGGTCGCGGCTCAGGGCGGCCGGCGCGAACGTAGTGCCCCTCGAACAGCACCATCGAAGGGCGGTCGCCGCGGCCGGCGCGCCGCGATCTGCCGGCGGTCCGGGCGATCCGTCCGTCGGCTTCGAGGCTCAGCCGTTCCCGCCAGCTCGAGCTCCGCCCGTCCGCGGCAACGTACTCCCCATCGAACACCAGTTCCTCCCCGTCAACCGTGCCGTCCGAACGCACGATGACTCCGCGGTTCGAGACGCTAAGCCGGCGCCACGTCCTGGCGGCCGGATCGAAGGAACTGTAGGTACGGCCCGACCTGCCATCGACGAAGGACCATGTCTCCGCTATCAGGCAGCCGTCCTCCAGCTTCTCCACCCGGCTGTGGCCTACCGTCTCTCTGCCCGACACCAGGCGCCACTCGCCGAGCAGGAAGTCCAGAACCCGGTAGCTGTCGTCCGTTTCGCACGGGCCGGAGGCCTGCGCCGACAGCGGCATGGCCACCCCGAGAGCGGAGCCGCACAGCAGCACGAGCACCAGACACCAACTCCTCGACCGTTCCATAACGTCTCCCCGGTCAGGTGCCCAGAAGGGCGATCTTGATGACGAACACGACCGCGAGAACCGCCACCGCCGGACGCAGTTGACCGAATCGGCCGGCCAGCAGCTTGATCGCCGTGTAGGTGATGAACCCGGCCGCGATGCCGTGGGCGATCGAGAAACTGAACGGGATGGTCACTGCGAGCACCACCGCCGGCACGTACTCGGTCGCGTCGCTCCAGTCGATCTCGATCATGTTGCGGATCATCACGCTCGCGACGAAGAGCAGGGCCGCCGCTGTCGCGAACGGCGGGATCGTCGCAGCCAGCGGCGACAGGAAGAGGGTCAGCAGAAACAGAGCACCGACCGTGACGGAGGTCAGCCCGGTGCGCCCTCCCGCCTTCACGCCGGCGGCGCTCTCGACGTAGCTCGTTACCGAGGACGTCCCCAGAACCGACCCGAGAACCGAAGCGCCGGAATCGACGATGACGGCCTGCCTCAGCCGCGGCAGGTTGCCATCCCCATCGAGCAGGTTTCCCTGCTTCGAAACCGCGATCAGAGTCCCCGAGGTGTCGAACAGATCCGTGAACAGGAAGGCGAAGATGATCCCGATGAAGGCCGCGTCGAAGGCGGCAAGGATGTCCAGTTGCCAAAACGTGGGAGCCAACGACGGTACGGCCGACACCACTCCCTGCCAGCTCGCCTCACCCACGACGATGCCGATCAGGGTCACGGCGAGGATCCCGATCAGCACGGCCCCTGCCTTCTTCAGGGTATCGAGCGCCGCGATCAGCACCAGGCCCACGACGGCCAGGATGACGCTCCAGGACGTCACGTCGCCGAGTCCGACCAGCGTCGCCTCGTTGGTGACCACCATGCCGGCGTTCCGCATCGCGATGAGGGCGAGGAAGAAGCCGATGCCCGCGGCCGTCGCCATCTTGAGGGAACGCGGGAAGGCGTTCACGATCCAGGCCCGGATAGGAAACACAGAAATGAGAACGAAACAGACGCCGGAGATGAACAGCGCTCCCAGCGCGACCTGCCAGGGGTGCCCCATCCCCAGCACGACGCCGTACGTGAAGTAGGCGTTGATCCCCATTCCCGGCGCCAGCGCGATCGGGTAGTTCGCGTACAGACCCATCGCGGCGCAGGCAATCGCCGCGGCGAGACAGGTGGCGACGAAGACCGCCCCCCGGTCCATCCCCGCTTCGCTGAGGATCTGCGGGTTGACGACGGCGACGTAGGCCATCGTCAGGTAAGTCGTGACGCCGGCGGCGACCTCTCTCCTGACCGTTGTCTGGTGGTGGTCAAGACGGAAGAAGCGGTTCAGCACCCGGACCTCCCGGCCGCTACCGCTCCTGATACTCGGCCCGCCCGCCGCAAGCCGACGATCAGCCTTCCGCCGGCCTCACGACGAAGAGCAGGTCGTCCTGGTTCACGACCTGGCCGTTCGCCGCGTTGACGCGCATCACCTCGTAACGGGAGTGGCCGTCGAACAGGTCGGCGCCAGCGTCCAGGGACGCGAGCGACACCGGCCTGAACAGCTTCATCGCCTCGATCAGGCACAGGGTCTTCTCGCGGCTCACCACGTCGCCCGCGCGGACGAAGGGCGGATCGTTCGGGGAAGCGGCGGCGTAGAACAGACCGCCGGACGGCGCCTTGACCTTGAGCTCGTCGCTGCCTTCGATCTCGATGTCGGCCCGGTCGAGGTTTCGTCCGACGGCCGCGAACCGCTCAACGTCGTCCACCAGCTCGTCGCCGGAGATGCGGTCGAGGAAGTCGGCAAGAAACCGCGTGTCGTAGTCGCCGGACCGGAACTGCTCGTCGGCCAGGACGCGCCGAAGCAACGGCAGGTTCGTGCACACGCCCTCGATGGCCACGTCTTCCAGGTAGGAGATGAGGCGATCGATCGTGTCCGCGCGATCCCGCCCGTGGCACACGACCTGCGCGACCAGACTGTCGTAGTAGGGCGACACGACGGCGCCCGTCTCGATCGCCGCCAGCACGTCGATGTCCTCACGCTGCGGGAAGTCGCAGCGGGTGACCGTCCCGGGTGAGGGCAGGAGATCGATCCCGTCCGCCGAGAGGGAGGCGCGCTCCGCGTTGATCCGAACCTCCATCGCGTAGCCGTCCTCCGCGAGCGGCGCGTCGGCGATCCTCGCACCGCCCGCAACCTCGAACTGGGCCTTGACGATGTCCGTGCCGCTGACCGCCTCCGTCACCGGATGCTCGACCTGAAGCCGCGTGTTCATCTCCATGAAGTAGAGCTTCTGGTCCTCGAGATCGAAGATGAACTCCACGGTGCCCGCGCCGACATAGCCGATCTCCGCGGCGATCGCAGCGGCGTAGCGGAAGCTCTGCTCGCGCAGCGCTTCCGGCAACGCCGTCGACCCCGATTCCTCGATCAGCTTCTGGTTGTTCCGCTGCACGCTGCAGTCGCGCAGGCCCAGCACGCGCACCGTACCGTGCTGGTCGCAAAGCACCTGCACCTCGACGTGGCGCAGCGACACCACGCACTTCTCGAGGTAGCAGTCCGCGTTCCCGAAGGCGCTCTCCGCCTCGACGCGAATCTGCGCGAACGCTTCCCGGAAGTCCTCCGCCCGGTCCACCCGACGAATGCCCTTGCCGCCGCCGCCATGGACCGCCTTGAGCATCACCGGAAAGCCGATCGACTCGGCGACGGCGAGCGCCGTGTCCGCGTCGGTCAGGATGCCCTCGCTGCCGGGCACCACGGGCACGGCCACCTGGACCGCCGTCTGGATCGCGTTCGACTTGTTGCCCATCCGCCTCATCGCATCGCCGGTCGGACCGATGAAGTTCAGCCCGTGACTCCGGCAAAGATCAGCGAAGGACGCGCTCTCGGACAGGAATCCGATTCCGGGATGGAGGGCGTCGGCCCCTTCCCGCTCGGCGATGCGGATCACCGAGTGGGCGTTCAGGTAGCTCTCGTCCGGAGTGCTGCCGCCGATGCAGACCAGCGTGTCGCGTTCGCGCAGCATCGTGGCCGCAGGCGAGTCGACGTCTGGATCGGACTGCACCAGGATCACTTCGACGCCGGCCCTCTGCGCAACCCGCACGAGCTTCACCGCGGTGCAACCCCGCGCGTGGATCAGCGCCCGCTGCACCTGGCGCGGAGCCACTGGAGGCGCGGGCTCGTGGACCTCCGCCTCTTCCTGTCGCCGCCGGCGGGCCGTCAGGAACTCGACGCGTCGTTCCTCCTGGAGCAGCCGACGCAGAACGGCGCCGACGGTGTCCTCGGGGACCGGAATCTGCGAATCGACCTGGCGTAGCTGCTCATCGAGTTCCTCACCGAAGGGATGCTCGACGAGCCCGTGCATCGAACCCTCGACCTCGCTCAGGTAGTTCGAGAGGGTCGAAGCCATCGGCAGGTGGGAGGGAACGACGATCTGCCCGGCGAACGGCATGTTCGTGCCCGAGAAGTAATAGGTCTGGACCAGGGGATGGGTGACCAGGCTGGCCTGGGCGCCGCCCGTGCAGTCGCCGTAGCCGAAGCAGATCACGGGCAGGTCGTTGTCCCGGACGAAGCGGGTGATCCGGTCGTTGACAATCGACATCGAGAACAGAGCGCCGGCGCCTTCCTTGGTCAGCATGCCGCCCGAGGAGATGAAACAGACGACCGGCAGGCGTTCCTCCGCGCAGCGGAGCAGGAGCTTGCAGAACTTCTCGGAACTCGCCATGTCGAACGAACCGGCCTGGAACGCGAGGTTCGAAACCAGGACGCCCACCCGGTTCCCCGCGCCGCCACCGTCTTCTCCGTCGGCCAGGGCGCCGGTCCGGATCCGGGCCAGAGCCGCCACCGTCCCGCAAGGCGTGACTCCCTGTTCGAGCGCCCGCTCGATCGATACCCGAAGTCCCGGGAAGCTCACCGGATCTGCCGTCATACGGTCCGCTTCGATTTCCTGGACGTCGTAGAAGAAGCGGTCGAGGATCGCCTGAGGCCGGCGCGGCGTGTTCCGCTTCTGCTCGGCCAGCACGTCCTCGAGCAGCAGGTCGCGGTAGGCCGCGTCGAGACGGTTCCAGAAGTCCTTGATTCCGATGTTGCGCGGTGAGATGCGACCGTCGTAGCCGCGGATCCCCTGCTCGTCCTCGTAGAAGTTCGGCAGCAGGCGTTCGAACAGGAACGTCACGAGGCCGAAGAGCGGCTCGGAGATGCGCGGCATCTGGAGCCGCTTCCACTCGGCCACCGCCTTGAGCAGCCGGCCGCGCCGCGGATGCCGGGAGAAGTGGCGCAACCAGGAGCGGAACTGCCTGCGCAGACGGGCCTCGGCCTCCTCCGCCGCGTCACCCTCGAGCCCCGCCGTCAGCTCCCCCATCGCCGCGTTCAGCGAGTGGCGCAGGAGAAGGTGGACTGACTCGCGCGCGATCACGTTCTCTTCACGTGCCTCGCTTGCGATCTGGCGCAGGTGCTGAAAGATGTGGTCGTACAGCCGGTCGAAGCAGATGAAGTTCTCGCACTCGCGCCGGAACAGCCGCAGGAGCTGCGGTTGGAGGATCACGTCGAGCACCGTGAGGTCGGCGGCCTGGGAAACCTCGCCCGATTCGGAGGCCGGGCTTCCTCCTTCGACCCCTTCCTCCTCGACCGCTCGCATGACGGTGAGCAGGCGCCCGAAGTTGTCTTCCGCCCCGTCCTTCCACTGGTTGTACAGATGGAAGCCGTACTCCAGCAGCAGTTCAGCCCGGGCGCGGTTGAAGTGGTACTCGCGGCTGCCGAGCAGGAAGGACGCAAGCCGGCCCCGTCCTTCGTGCAACGAGTCACGCGCGGCCGCGTAGCGCTTGTAGGTGCGGCTCAGGACATCGTCGTAGCGGACAGCCAGCGGATTGTCGAGCCAGCGCTCGAACGAGAGTCGGCGCTGCCGCTCGCGGCGGGCCCTGGCCGCGCCGGCGGGCACTTCGGCCGCGGCCAGGCGGCCGTAGCCCGAAACCGTCGTCGAAGTCAGACGGCGTCGCAGTCCCAGGTAGCGCAGGTAGCGGAAGGCGACGCCGAACACGTTCGCCTGCTCCGCCGGGCTGTGCAAACGCGACAGGTCGGCGAACTCCTCGAGCACGGAGAGACTGCGGGAGGGATCGACGTACCGTCGCGTGTTGCGCCGGTAGTGCTCGAACACCGCCGGCTCGTCCCGAACGAACAGCTTCGCCCGCTGCTCCACGAGGGCGATCGATGTCGTGACGGCGGCCTCGAAACAGGCCAGCCGGTCGCCCCCCTCGCCGGGAACGAAGTCGATTACGCCGTCGAGATAGCCCTGTTCATAGAGCTCGTAGGCCGAGACACCGACCGCCTTCGCGCACTCTTCCCAGGACAGGTCGTAGCGGCGCACGATGTTCGCCAGTCCGCGCGGTTGGATCGTGTTGAACACGCCGTCCCGCACCGACAGCAGGACATTCGTCGTGGCGAGCGGAATCGCGCCGCCGGAGTAGCCGTTGCCGACCACGATGCCGACGGTCGGCGCGTGGAGCTGCGCCATCTCGGCGATCAGCCGTGAGATTGAGTGAGCCTGGTTGCCGCGGTTCGCCACTTCGCCGGCGTCCGCTCCGGGCGTGTCCATCAGGGCGACCACGGGAAGAGCCCGACGGGCGAAGGAGCGGATCACCTCAACCGCGAGTTCGTGGTGCTCCGGCATCCACACGCCGTTCTGCACCGAGCGTTCCTGTGCCAGCACGCCGAACCGCCGTCGGTGACCCTCGATCCCGGTCTCGAACACGGCGGCGTAGAGCGGGCCATGGTTACGTTCTTCAACCAGCTCCCAACTCGTCGCGGCAAGCACCGCGCCTGTGCCGACGCGGCCCGGGTCCTCGGCCGGGGCCACCGTTCGGCGAATGTACTCGTCGACCTCCAGCCTGGCGAGTCGCTTGAGCGTCTGGCGGATGCGCCGCTCGGAGATCAGTCCCGAGATGCGCCCGGCAGCGCCGCCGACCTGCCTGTCACCCGCCTCCGGAAACAGGGAGAACGCCCGAGCCCGCTGCTCCGCCTCGCGGAACAGCGGGTCGACATCGCCCCGCGAGGGCTCCGGCTGGCTCTGGAGCAGTATGGTCATACAAACCGCGTAGTTTACCCGCTCCCCGGGCGGTAAAGGACCGGCAACGTGTAACTTGGCCGAATCCGGGCGCTATTCCTGGGCGCCCGCAATGAGGCTCAGTTTCCCCGTTCCTCAGCCCGGGTCGGACCGATCTCCTGCAGTGTCTCCAGGCTGGGAGCGACCATCACCCGTGCTGCCGTCTCCTCGTATGCCGCGTACATCGAGGGCAGCTTCTCCCGCAGCTCCTCCTGGTCACGAATCGTCCATTCCTCTTCCCACACGGGGCCGTAGGGCGCCTGGAGGTTCCAGGCCGTCGTAATGAACCAGTACGCGAACTCCTGCATCTGGACCCGGAAACGGACCTCCTCGTCCTCGAAGTCGGCGTACTGGTCCATCTGGTAGTAGCCCTCCTCCGCGGCCTTCGCCATCGCCTTCGCCAGTTCCGAGTCCTCGGCGATGCCCCACACCTCCGGGAACGTGTAGTGCAGGCCGATGTCCGTCACGTAGTGGAGGATGTGCTCGACCACCTCCATCACCTGGCCTTCGGGCCCTACGGGAGTGCCCTGCATGATGATGTCGCACACCGAGTTGTTCTTCTCGATCTCGGCCCACTGCTCCTCGTTCTCCTCCGCGAAGCTCATGTCGTCGCCGAGCGGAACCGGAATCAGGGCCCTGTAGCGATAGTGGTTCGCGAGCACTTCGCGCTGGAGATCGGCGTCGAGGCCGGCATCCCGTGGGAACGACTCGGCGATGGTCTTCGCGACCAGGCGCAAGAAGTCGTCCGAGATGTCGTCGCGGGCGGCGAGCTTGAGGCCGTACACCTGGAGTTCCTTGGTGAAGGGAGGCATGGCGTCGGTGGCGACCACGTCGCCATGCTGGTACACGTCCTCGGGGACATCGCCCTTCGGGTCGAGCAGGATGCAGTCTCCCAGGTGAGTCGGTGCGGTATCGGCCGCTTCAACGCCGACCCCCTCCGCACCGTGGTCGTCGCCGGAATCGGCTGCCTCACGACCGCCACAGCCGGCTAGCGTCAGGATCAGAAGCGCGAGTGCGAAGCGTCTGGTCATAGCTGCCCTCCCTCGTTGATTGATCCGCAACTCCCTACACTATGCCCTCGACCCAACCGCATATGAACTTCCTCCCAAACATCGTCGGCTCCTTCGCCGACCCGGCGGCCGAGAATCCGACCGTCGAGATGGTCGAGGC
The DNA here is from genome assembly GCA_009845425.1 of Holophagales bacterium. Classification (GTDB taxonomy): domain Bacteria; phylum Acidobacteriota; class Thermoanaerobaculia; order Multivoradales; family Multivoraceae; genus Multivorans. The sequence goes on along the minus strand of VXZQ01000006.1, from coordinate 227,586 downwards.
GGCGTTCCGTCACCACGGCCTGCACTGGCGGTACCTGAACTGCGAAGTGCCGACGGACCGGCTCGCGGAGGCCGTGGCCGGCGCCCGCGCCATGGGCTGGGCCGGGTTCAACTGTTCGCTTCCCCACAAGGTCGCGGTCATCGAGCACCTCGACGGCCTCGGCGAGTCGGCCCGCCTGATCGGCGCGGTCAACTGCGTCGTGCGTGACGGCGACGGCCGTTTCATCGGCGAGAACACGGACGGCAAAGGCTTCCTCCGGTCACTCGAGGAAGTGACGCCGGCGGCCGGCAAGCGAGTCGTGATCTTCGGCGCCGGCGGCGCCGCCCGGGCGATCGCGGTCGAACTCGCGCTTGCGGGAGCAACAGAGATCACCATCGTCAATCGCACCCGCGAGCGAGGCGAAGAACTGGCACGGCACATCGCCAGCCACACGGCGATACGGACCCGCTTCGAGCACTGGCGCGGCGTCTACCGCCAGGCCGCGGAGGTCGACGTGGCGATCAACGCCACCTCGATCGGCCTCTTCCCTGATGTGGACGCCAAACTGCCGCTCGACCTCGACTCTCTCCGACCCGCGATGGTGGTCGCCGACGTGATTCCAAACCCACCCAGGACCCGCCTGCTCGACGCAGCTGCCGCTCGCGGCTGCACCGTGCTCGACGGCCTCGGCATGCTGGTCAACCAGGGGGTGAGCGGGATCCGCTACTGGACCGGAGTCGAGGTCGATGCCGCCGTCATGCGCGCCCGCCTGGAGGCGATCTTCGGCTGAAATCGGTCTCATGTTTCCGCTAGGTCCTGCATCCGTTCGAGAGATACCGAGAAAATCTATACCGTACAACGATTTTCTCGACTTCTGTGGTCTGCCTAACCCTCAACAGGTGTCATGGGGTCTTACGAGGTTTCGAGGGTCAAGTGGGGGGCTGATCGGGGGGCTCTGATACCATCCTCGCCGAAGGAGGAGCCGAGACTTGACGACCAAGCGATTCACTGCGGGTTGGGTTCGGAAGGCCCCTCCAGGCAAGCACTACGACTCCGGGGGTTTCGGTCTGATCCTCAGAGTCCGGCCTTCGGGGCGGGCGCGCTGGGCGTGGCGCGGCACCGTTCGAGGGAAGAGGGTTGAGTTGGGCTTGGGTCGGCGCGCCTTCATGAGTCTCCGAAAGGCGCGGGAGACGGCGTTCGAGTACGCGCGGATCGCGGCAGATGGCGACGATCCTCGGACGCAGCGATCCAACGCCCCGCGCTTCCGGGACGCTACGGAGTCTGTGATCCGCCTACAGCGTCGGAGCTGGAAAGCTGGAGCAGCGTCTCGGCAACAGGAGCGGCAGTGGCGGCAGACGCTCACGACCTATGCGTTCCCCGTGCTCGGCGACCTGACCGTCGATGAAGTCACGGCAGCTGACGTGCTGCGGGTCCTGACACCGCTGTGGACGGCCAAACCGGCCGCTGCGAAGACGGTCAAGCAGCGGATCGGGATCGTGCTGCGTTGGGCGATCGCGCAGGGCTTCCGCCAGGAGGATCCGATGGGCGCCGTGGGGAGCGTTCTGCCTCGGCAGCCCCTCGGTGGGCATCATCGGTTCCTATCGCCGAAGGAGGTGCAGCCGGCGCTGGAGAAGATCCGGACGGCCGACTGCTGGCTCGGGACTCGGCTGGCGATTCGTTTCCTGGCGTTGACAGCGACGCGCACTGTAGAGGTCCGGGGTGCTACCTGGACGGAAGTCGATACCGAAGCGGCGGTGTGGACGATCCCGGCGAATAGAGTAAAGACGAAGCGCGAGCAGCGGATTCCTTTGTCTCCACAGGCGCTCGAAGTGCTAACGGCGGCTCGACAACTGAGGGGCGGCACGAGTAGCTTGGTCTTCCCCGCCAGTCGCGGAAACGGGCCGCTTGGCTCTGGGACGATGGGCAAACTCCTCCGGGAGCTAGAGATCAAGACCAGTCCCCATGGAGTCCGTGCGAGTTTCCGATCTTGGTGCGCCGATCAGGGCGAGGATCGGGCACTCGCAGAAGCTGCGCTCGGGCACGAGGTTGGTTCGGCCACGGAGCGGGCCTATCAGCGAAGCGATCTGTTCGAGCGGCGGCGCGGCCTGATGGAACGCTGGGGCGACTTCATCGCTGGCTACACCACGTGAACGGAGAGCTGGACGGCTGTCGGTGTCCCACACCCGAGGTACTTCTACACTCGTCCCCGGCTGGCGTCCTGGGCCAGAGTCGCACGTGCGCTGTCTTCGCAGTATCCTCTCCGCACACTTGCTCCCCGCTCGACACACCGTAAGGTCTCGAGCGGGGTTATCTCTTGGGGACCACTACCCAAAGTCACAGTGGCCGCAGCTAGGTGGATTCTGATGCGGGGCGACAGGACCTCCAAGGGGACCTCTACCAGACGAAGTGTCGCTCCTCGTACTGGTACTTCGACTCGCAGGTGTGGCACTCCCGATAGATGGTGCCCGTCGGTTGCAGCGCACGTATTCGGTTCTCCTCGAAGCACTTGGGGCAGACATCGTGTTCGGGTTCGCCAGTGTCGGCGTCTGGTTTCAAGCGGTACACCAGAGCGCCGACCTCAGTCTTCACGGGGACGTAGTTCTGCTTGCGGGCGTCGATGTCCGCGTTCGCTTGAAGCTCACGCTGCATCGCGTCGATCGACAGCCTGAGCTCCGCGAGTTGAACCTGCGCGTCAGCCGTCTGCGTCACTATGGCCATGAACGGCTGCGCCGGCATCTCGTCTGGCTTGAGGGCGTCAAGAACTGTTCGGGCGGCCTTTATCGCGTCCGAGACACGCCCGAAGTTCTCCCAGAGGGAGTCGATGTCCATGCGGGGGCCTAGTCTGATTCCTCGAAGGACCTCAGGCGGCAGACCTGAGTTCTCTGGTGACGAACCCGACCTGGCTGAACACCGGGGCCAAGGCGCGCCGATACCACCGGATCTTCGCCATCTCACGGCTGACGCTCTCAGCCCGATCATCTCGCATTGCTCCGATCGTCTCGTACTGGCACAACGTACTCAGCAACACCTTCGTCGTCGGCTCCTCGCTCTCAATGTCCAGCCGCTGGGCAACGAGGTCACGGTAGGTCGGATACGGCATCGAATCCCAGTCCCCGATCCGCTTCTCGAGTCTGATGAAGCGAACGGCAAGCCCGCGATGAACAGCCGCCCGCTGAGCGAACTGGAGAATCACGTTGGCGGCCAAGGCCAAGGCAACGATGAGCGACAGCCACCACTCCGCCTCGGGGTACCTCTCGGCGATCCGTAGCGACACACCGCCGACAAAGATCAGCGCTATGACGAGAGTCAGGTTGTGCCAGCCCTCGAACCAAGCGCGACGGCGTTCGTGGTAGCGCACGGACATTCTGACCCCGACCAGCAGGCCGTAGGCGAGGTCCGCTACTTCTTCCCCTTCGGCCGTTTCGGAGACGACTTCGGGTCCTTCACCTGGAACGGAGCCGATGGCCGTGTCGCCGCGTCGCTGCCCTGGAGGACCTTCCGAATCCGGGCGGGCTTCTTCTTTGGTGCCGACGCAGGCTTCTTGTTCTTGCTCATTCATATGGCTCCACTATCCTAGTAGCTGGTCGGCAGCGCCTGCTTCTTCATGGGCGAGATCCTAGCCTAGTCGTAGAGGGAGGCCGTCAACGACGCACCCCTGCAGATCGCGAGCCCGAGGTCGCCGCACCAGTCCCGCTTGAACCTGTTCAGGACTTCGGAGTTCTCCACCATCGTTGTCGCCTTGTCTCTGTGCGGAACGAGGTGGTGGCCGCTTAGCACTGACCGCCTCGGCAGCGCCCCGCGGAACGCTTGATCGCCGGATCTCACATCTATCTGAACCACTTCAGAACAGCGGCAGGCCTTCAGCGGCTCCAATCAGGCCCGTCTCGGTCTCGGTCTTCCCTGGAGATCTGGCGAAGCCGGCTCACCGTCCGCTGGACGCCTGGACGATTGCGTTCATGTCGGCTTCGAGCCGACCGTACGCGGTCGCCAGCCTCTCGTACTCGCCCACGAGCCGCTGATAGTCGCTCAGCAAAGCGTCGACCCGACCGTTCAACTGCGAGACGGACGCGTTCAACTGCCTGACGGAGGCGGTGTGCTCGGCGTCGAGCCTCTTCAAGGAGGCGGCGAGCAAGCGTTCCAGTTCGGTCATCGTCTACTCCACCTCCTCGCTCAGTTCGCCGAGCGTCCGTCTCCGCTCTTCGATCTGCTCGTCGAGGTAGAGCATCAACTCGATGTCCTCCGCGATCTGGCTCCTGTTCTCCGCGATCTGGTTCTGCTGCCACCGCCCCATCGCCCAGAGCCCCGACCAGATGGCCATGAAGACTCCGAACCCGATCAGCGCCGCCCGGAGCCATAGCATCCCGAGCATCCGGGCCGTGCTCCGGTGATCCGCTCGGATAGCGCTCGCGGTTCGCTTCAGCTCGTCTGCGGCATATCGCGTCGAGGTCTCGCCAAGCTCGCGCGCTAGCTTGCGCATCTCCTCCTTCGCCGTGTCCGCGATCTTCCGCCGGTACTCTCGAAGCGCCTCCTGGTCCTGCGCCGTCTTCTCGCTCAAGTCGGCCGCGATACTCGGCGGCCTGGAAGTCTTGCTCATAGAGGGTTCCTCTCAGTCGCAGCCGCTGCCCCGTCTCCGGGTGGGCCACGGTCAGGTAGTCCTTGCCCTGGCGCGGCACCTCGTAGCCGGCCTCCTCGAACGCGGCGACGACGCCGGCGCGGTCGTGAACGAGGCCCGCGGCGACCCGCTGGCGGAGGTAGTCGTCGATGGCGTCGCGGTCGGCGGCGTCGGCCGGGAAGCGGCCCGGCCGGGTGGACCGGGCGCGGTCCGGGTCGTCCGGTCGCGCCCAGCCGTGTTCGTGGTTCAGCGCCCGCTCGAGCAGGCCATAGGTCCTCTCCCAGCCGGGAGGGGCGATGTTGTGGCTCTTACCGGTTTCGAGTTCCACGCGGGCGGCCAGGACGTGCACGTGCGCTCCGCCGTCGTCGTCGCGGTGAAGCACCGCCGACCAGGCGTAGCGGTCCGGCTCGAGACCGGACCAGGACACGTACTCGAACTGGTCGAGCGTCTCCTCGATCTCCCGGTCGGTCGGGTCATCCTCGGGCGCCCAGGCGATGACGGCGCTGCGGTACCGGTGCTCAAAGTCGAGGGAGTCGGCGACCTGGGCGACCTGATGCGGGTCGCCGCGCAGCACCGTGACCTCCGCCCGCTCCTTGCCGGCGTGATCGCGGTCGGCGAGGAGATAGTCCGCCGCGGCCGACGCGCTGCCCTGGCCGTGCTTGGCGAACGTGATCAGCACGGGCCTTTCTCCTCGGGCGGCGGCAGGTCGGGATCGCGCGCCAGCGTCAGCTCGCGGATCTCGCGATCAAGCGCGACCAGGTGGGCGATCACCTGGGCCGCGTCGGCGGCGCCGCGGTAGCGGTTCGCCCAGCGCGCGATCTGGTTCAGGTTGTTCCCGATGCGGGCAACCTGACGAGTGCGCTCGCGCACCGCCGCGGAGTCCTCCGCGGTCCATGTGCGGGTGCGGCGCATCGCCGCCCGCATCAACTCCGAGAGCGTCGTGCCGGCGCTCTCGGCCTTGGCCCGCCACTCCGCCAGTTCGGCCGCGGTGACGCGGCAGTGCGCGATCGCTGTGCGGTGCGGCGTGGCCATGTCTGGGCGGGGGGTTCGAAGGGGGGGCCGCAGGCCCTCCCTCGCTAGCCCCTCGAGCGGAGTGAGCGCAGCGAGCGTAGCACGTAGGGTCTGCTAGCTTCTGCCTCCCACCCCGGCTCCTACTGACCACAGGAGGAGACGAGAGTATGCCTCCCCTCTCACGGGCCTACGGCTAGCGCGACGTCCACCTCGGTGGCCGTCGCCTGAGGCGGGGGCACTGGCTGCCCCTCGTCGCGAAGGCCCTGGAGATGAAAGGCGATGCCCTCCCGCATCAGCTGGATGACCTGGGAACGCGACTTGGCGGTCGCTACGCAGCCGGGAAGATCGGGCGCATAGGCAGCGTAGTTGTTTGGCGCTCTCTCGATGACGATCGTGTACTTCACGAGCCCTTGACGCCCTTGAGGCCAGCCTGCTTGACGATGCTGTTCCAGGTGCCCGGTGGCAAGTCGTGACTCAGCTTACCAGCGATGGTCACCTTCCCCGGCTTCACGGGATGCCGATACTGGCGGTGACTCCCTCGCGTAGCGATCAGCTCCCATCCGTCTCGCTCCACGAGCCGAATCGCGTCTCGGACCTTGGGCATCTGGTCCCAAGTCTAGGCCGGCCAGAAGGTCAGAGACGGCCGCAGCCGTCTGGCGGCGCTTGCGCGTTCGGTCAAGATCGGCCAATACTGACGCCGCTCTCCCCGAGGGGCCTCATATGCGAACGCTGAGCACGACAGACATAAGAACGGCTTCCACTGTTCGGTCAGCCTCGCTGGGGCCGCCCTACCGGGCGGTCGCCATGCCTGTGGTCTGCACGCCCGGTGCAGCGCTGTACAGGGTTGCAACCGACCTAGAGGCGGGCTGAGAGGTATGGACAAGCGGGATCTCTCGGAGCGGGACATCTGCACGAAGTTCATCACGCCCGCCCTGCGCGGGGCCGGGTGGGACGAGATGTCACAACTTCGCGAGGAGGTGAGCTTCACCGATGGCCGCATCACCGTGCGCGGAAGACTGGTGTCGCGCGGCAAGCGGAAGCGGGCCGACTACATCCTCGACTTCAAGCCGAACATCCCGGTAGCGGTGATCGAGGCAAAGGACAACAAGCACGGCGTCGGGGCCGGAATGCAGCAGGCGTTGGACTACGCGGAGACTCTGAACATCCCCTTCGCGTTCTCGTCGAACGGCGACGGCTTCGTGTTCCACGACCGAACGGGGACAATTACGCCCCCCGAGACGAACCTGCCGCTCGACGCGTTTCCGTCGCCGGCCGATCTGTGGGCGCGCTACCGGGCCTGGAAGGGCCTGACGCCCGAAGCGGAAGAGATCGTCCTCCAGGACTACTTCGAGGACAGCGGTGGCAAGACGCCGCGCTACTACCAGATCAACGCCGTCAACGCGGCGATCGAGGCCATCGCCAAAGGACAGGACCGCATCCTGCTCGTCATGGCCACCGGTACGGGCAAGACGTACACCGCCTTCCAGATCATTTGGCGACTCTGGAGGGCGCGGCGCAAGAAGCGCATTCTGTTCCTCGCCGACCGCAACGTGCTGATCGACCAGACGATCGCGAACGACTTCCGGCCGTTCGGCGGCGCGATGACCAAGCTGTCCCGCGACATCGACACCTCGTACGAGGTCTATCTCGGCCTCTACCAGGCGATCACGGGACCGAAGGAGACGCAGAAGGCCTACCGTCAGCTCTCGCCAGGGTTCTTCGATCTCATCGTGATCGACGAGTGCCACCGCGGAAGTGCGGCCGATGATTCGGCGTGGCGCGAGATCCTCGAGTACTTCTCCTCCGCAACCCAGATTGGCCTCACCGCCACCCCGAAGGAGACGAAGTACGTCTCCAACATCGACTACTTCGGAGCGCCCGTCTTCTCCTACTCACTGAAGCAGGGCATCCGCGACGGCTTCCTCGCGCCCTACAAGGTGGTCAAGGTCCACATCGACCGCGACATCGAGGGCTACCGTCCGGAAAAGGGCCAGCTCGACCGCGACGGAGAGGAGGTTGAGGACCGCGTCTACAACGTCACGGACTTCGACCGCACACTAGTCATTGACGGGCGGACGAAACTGGTGGCCGAGAAGGTCACGGCGTTCCTTCGGGAGAGCGGCAACCGCTTCCAGAAGGCGATCGTCTTCTGCGTCGATCAAGAGCACGCCTCCCGGATGCGCCAAGCCCTCGTAAACGAGAACGCCGATCTCGTCGAGCGGAACGCACGGTACGTCATGCGGATCACGGGCGAGGACGAGCCCGGAAAGGCCGAACTGGGAAACTTCATCGATCCGGAATCGACGCATCCGGTGCTCGTCACCACGTCGCGCCTGCTGTCCACCGGCGTCGATGTCCAGACGTGCCGGGTCATCGTGCTCGACCGCGCGGTCGGATCGATGACCGAGTTCAAGCAGATCGTCGGTCGCGGTACCCGAGTGCATGAGGACAGCGAGAAGTTCTACTTCACGCTCATCGACTTCCGGAACGCGAGCGGCCACTTCGCGGACCCGGACTTCGACGGCGAGCCCGTGCAGATCTACGAGCCAGGCGTGGGGGACCCGATCCTTCCTCCCGACACGACCGAAGATGAAGGTCTCGGTGAAGAGGAGATGGCCGTCATCGAGGGGGGCAATGGCCTGTCGTCCCCGGAGACGGAGCCCAGGAAGAAGGTCTACGTCGATGGCATCAAAGCGACCATCGTCGCCGAGCGCGTGGAGTATCTCAACGAGCACGGCAAGCTGATCACCGAGTCGCTGCGCGACTTTACGAGGAAGGCACTGCGAAGGCGCTTCGCGAGCCTGGACGACTTCCTGAACCGCTGGAACGCCGCCGAGCGCAAGCAGGCGATCCTCGACGAGATGGCGGCGGAAGGCCTGCCGATGACCGTGATCGTCGCTGAACTGGACAAGGACCTGGACCCCTTCGATCTCGTCTGCCACATCGCCTTCGACGCCAAGCCGCTGACTCGGCGCGAGCGGGTGGAGAACGTCAGGAAACGCGACGTGTTCACGAAGTACGGAGGACAGGCCCGCGCCGTGCTCGGCGCTCTGCTCGACAAGTACGCCGACGAGGGCGTCATCAATCTCGACGACGCCAACGTGCTCAGGATTCCGCCGCTCGACAGTCTCGGCACACCCGTCGAGTTGGTGCGGGCGTTCGGCGGAAAGCCCGGTTTCGAGCGTGCCGTGCGAGATCTTCAATCGGCGCTCTACAAGGAGGTCGCCTAAGAGATGTCCGTCAGCACTCTGGTTAAGTCGATTCAGAACATCCTGCGCCAGGACGCGGGCGTCGACGGCGACGCGCAGCGCATCAGCCAACTGTGCTGGATGTTCTTCCTCAAGATCATTGACGACCAGGACCAAGAGCTCGAACTCTTCGACGACGGCTACCGCTCGCCCGTGCCCGCCGACCTCCGATGGCGGAATTGGGCGGCCGACCCTGAAGGCATCACCGGCGAAGAGCTGCTCGACTTCGTCAACGGCAACCTGTTTCCGCAGCTCAAGGAACTCTCGCCCAGGGCCGGCACTCGCGCCAACGTCGTGCGCGACGTGTTCGAGGACGCCTACAACTACATGAAGTCCGGTCAACTGATGCGGCAGGTGGTCAACAAGATCAACGACATCGACTTCAACAACCTCACCGCCCGGCAGCACTTCGGCGACATCTACGAGCAGATCCTCAACGACCTGCAATCGGCCGGCAACGCGGGCGAGTACTACACGCCGCGGGCCGTGACCACCTTCATGGCCCGGATGATTGACCCGAAGCCAGGCGAGACCCTCCTAGACCCGGCTTGCGGCACGGGCGGATTCCTTACCTGCGCCATGCAGCACATGCGCGAGCGGTACGTGAAGCGGCCCGAGGACGACGCGAGCATGCAGGTTTCGCTCCGCGCGGTCGAGAAGAAGCCACTTCCCCACATGCTCGCCGTCACCAACATGCTCCTGCACGGCATCGAGGACCCGTCCTTCCTGCGCCACGACAACACCTTGGCGCGGCCCTACATCTCCTGGGGCCGCGAGGAGCGCGTAGACATCGTGCTGACCAACCCGCCGTTCGGCGGCAAGGAAGAGGATGGCATCGAGTCGAACTTCCCGCAGCACTTCCGGACGCGAGAGACGGCGGACCTGTTCCTGGCCCTGATCATCCGGCTACTCAAGCCTGGAGGAAGGGCCGCCGTCGTCCTGCCGGACGGCTCCCTGTTCGGCGAGGGCGTCAAGACGCGGCTCAAGGAGCACCTGATGAAGGAGTGCAACCTCCACACGATCGTGCGCCTGCCGAACTCTGTGTTCCGACCCTACGCCTCGATTGGGACGAATCTGCTGTTCTTTGAGAAGGGCGAGCCGACCAGAGACATCTGGTTCTGGGAGCATCTAGTGCCCGAAGGCCAGAAGGCCTACTCCATGACACGCCCCATTCGGGTGGAGCATCTCGACGACTGCGCCGATTGGTGGGGCGGCCCGGAGCGCAACGGCCGGGACGAGGGTGACCGCGCCTGGAGGATGAGCGCCGAGGAGATCAAGGCGCGCGGCTACAACCTCGACATCAAGAACCCTCATACCGAGGAAGAGGACCTTGGCAATCCCGAGGCGCTTCTGGAGGAACTGACTAGCGCCGAGGCCGACGTACTAGCGGTGCGGGATGAGTTGAAGCGAGTCTTGACAGAGGCGCTCTTGCGGTGAACGCCGACCGCTTGCTCACCCTCTACGACCGCGTGGCGGACGCGCCGGACGCCGTCGATCGCCTGCGCTGGTTCGTACTTGATCTCGCCATCCGGGGAAGGCTGGTGGAGCAGGCTCCGGCAGATGAACCGGCTTCGGCGCTGCTGAAGCGGATCGAGGCTGAGAAGGCGCGGCTAGTGGAAGCTGGGGAGATCAGAAAACCAATCTTCATGCCGGCCCTGGAAGAGGATGACTTGCCCTTCTGTCTTCCGCCCCGGTGGGCTTGGACGCAAATCGCGAGGCTCGGTGTTGTCAGTCCCCGTAACGAAGCACCGGACGAACTCGAAGCGTCCTTCGTACCCATGCCGCTAATCGCTGCGGACTACGGCGCTGGCCATCACCACGAAGTGCGACCCTGGGGGAAGATCAAGAAGGGCTACACCCACTTTGCCGAAGGCGACGTTGGCCTCGCGAAGATCACGCCCTGCTTCGAGAACGGAAAATCCACCGTCTTTCGCAACCTGACGGGAGGCCTCGGAAGCGGCACCACGGAACTACACGTTGTCCGGCCACTGTTCGTGGCTGCCGACTACATCGTTCTGTTCTTGAAGAGCTCGCACTTCATCGAGAGCGGTAAGCTCAGGATGACGGGTACCGCCGGGCAGAAACGTGTGCCACGGGAGTACTTCGCAGCCTCGCCTTTCCCCCTTCCGCCTCTGGCGGAGCAGCGCCGAATCGTGGCCAAGGTCGAGGGACTCATGGCGCTGTGCGACCAGTTGGAGGAAGGGCGCACAGCGCGCGAGGCCACGCGCGACCGGTTGACGAACGGCAGCTACGCCCGCCTTAGCGACACAGAGGCAGACGCTCCGACATTTCGGGCTCACGTACGGTTCGCCGTCGCTGCCTTCCCCGCGCTGACCGCCCGTGCCGATCAGGTCAAGCCGCTGCGCGAGACCATTCTCAGCCTTGCCGTGAGGGGAAGGCTCGTGAAGCAAGATCTTGCTGACGAACCGGCGTCAGAACTGATGAAGCGGATCGCAGCCGAAAAGGCACGGCTAGTGGAGGCCCGAGAGATCCGGAAGCCTAAGAGGATGCCCGCTCTTCACACGAATCAGCTTCCTTTTGCTGCACCTCACGGGTGGACATGGACGAGGCTCTTCGAGATTAGCCGCAAGATTCACTATGGCTTTACGGCGTCTGCCAACAGCGCGGTTGACGAAGTTCGATTGCTCCGGATCACCGATATTCAGGACAACTGCGTCGATTGGCGTTCTGTACCCGGGTGTGAAATAGATGAGAATGTTCTCCCGAAGTTCAGACTCGAGCGGGGTGATGTGTTGATCGCACGTACTGGCGGGACCATTGGAAAGTCCTTTCTGGTCCAAGATCTTCCGGTCACCGCAGTGTTCGCGTCGTATCTCATCCGCATACAAGCGTCCCATGAGGTCTATGATCGGTACTTGAAAGTCCTCCTAGAGTCTTCGGTTTACTGGAGTCAGTTGCGTGACGGCGCAAGGGGCGGGGGTCAACCGAACGTGAATGGCCAGACCCTGAGTAGAATGCTCGTGCCAGTCCCGCCGCTTGCCGAGCAACACCGCATCGTCTCCAGAGTCGACAATCTCATGGCCCTCTGCGGCGACCTAGAGACCGGGCTCGGTGCATCGGAGGCCACGCGCGGTCGGCTGCTCACGTCCCTGCTTCATGAGGCCTTGGCTACTCCCCAACGCAACTGCCAGTTGCGAGTTCCTTGACACAGCGAGCCCGGAGAGAGATACCCTCCCCACTACGCCCAGCGAGATGCCTGAGTCGAAACCGGCGCTCCCCCGGGAGGGAAACGGGGAGTCCGCCGAGGCGAGCCACTGCGGTCGCGAGCCGCAACTCACTTCCCTGCCCGGTGGCAACGGCGGATACCGGCCCTTCCTGTCGCCTACGATGCCCAACCGGGGCTCCTCTGCCCATCCACGCTGATCGACATGTCGTACACACCCGAAGTCACTACTAGTGTTCTGTGGCAAGCCTGGAAGGAGGTTCGCAAGCTCCTACCACGGTGCTCTCGACGCGACATCACAGACTTCATTGAGTTCGACATCAATCCCGACGAGTGGATTGGACGTCTTGTCGAGGAGGTGAACTCCGGGCGCTACGAACCCGGAGAGCCCTTTCGCTTCACGATCCCGAAGACCATCGGCTTCAGCCGTCATATGACCTTCCCTCAGATTCCAGATCTGGTCCTCTATCGGGCCATCACGGGACTGATCTACGACCGACTCAAGCTTCAAGAAAGGGAAAACGTCTATTTCGCTCGCACCACATTGTCCAAGAAACGTCGACAGATTGCGGAGGAGACCGGTGACCCGGCGTACATGTTTCTCTCGGGCGACTCCTTTGTCAAATGGAAGGAGTACCACCAGTATCGAAAGCTACTGCTTCTTGAAGACGTCTACCCGCACTTCGTCCTTACTGACATTACCAACTACTTCGCGTCCGTCCTATACGACCGAGCGGCAGATGCCCTCTACGGAGCTGGTTTCAACCGAAATCTCGTTGGACTGCTCTTCTTCCTTCTTGAGCGCTTCTCGCCTCGGGATCCCTACAATGAGTCGCCGCGCATAGGTCTTCCGGTAGATGAGTTTGACTGTTCGAGAACTCTTGCTCACGTAGTGCTCTACCCTCACGACGAACGGATGGCCGAGTCAGTCGGAGAGGAAGCGTATGTGCGGTGGATGGACGATCAGACGATAGGCGTCGATAGCTACGCCGCTGCGGTGAAGGCCCTCGGGACGTGCGGCCTGTCGCTCTCAAGACTCCACCTAACGCCCAACGCCGGAAAGACGAAGATCCTCAGTCTACGTGAACTGGCCGTTCACTTTCATCTGGAGGCGAACGAGGATCTAGACGACTTCCAAGACCTTCTCGATGAATCGAAGAACGACCGGCCAAGTCTCGGCAACCGATTGACCGTCCTCTGGCGTCGGCACCGCTCCGGAGAGGAGAATGGCGGTGAGTGGAGTAAGGTGCTTGCCCGCTTCTATCTGATGGCCGGAGTCTGCCGGCGTGACTTCCTTCTCGATCGCGCCACGGAGGATATCCTCCGCCAACCTACGTTGGCGAGGCGCACGGGAGACTACTTCAGGGTGCTAAGGCCTGCGGGAGAGTACCTGGAGTTCGTCCTTTCGGTCTGTACTGACGAGCGACAGATACACTCCGACGTGAGTCGCGTTTTAGTGGAAGGCCTGTTGAAGGTGGAACCCTCTCGTGAGGACGCGTTGAGACTACGAGAGTTCGCCTCGCAGCTCCTTGCGGGTTGTTACAGGTTCATCGGCTGGAAGGAGTGCGCTGCGATCGCACCGCTATTGATTCTTCGGTTCGGGGACAAGAGGTCTCGTCCTCGACTGAAGGCCAGAATGGGCCAACTTGAGGCCTACTCCGACCCGGCGATCGGCAAGGCCATATCCGTGGTGTATGCATCCTACGGCGAGAGGGAGTACACGGAGGTCATGCAGAAAGCGAGCAAGCTAAGCAAGAACTACTTGGGTGAGTTCGTTCGGATGCTAGAGCGTTTGAGGGCAAGGGAGGATGTGCCGGACCGCTTCAAGATCCGGACGAGACCTGCGTACGACTCTGTGGCAGGCCAGAAGCGCGTCGACATGCGGAAGCTACTCGTTCTGAGGCTTCTTCGACTGAATCAGAATGAAGCCGTCAAGAGGTGGCTTGAGCAGGCGAGATACCGGATCTTGGATGAAGAGATATCGACCTTCGACCAAGCACTAGTCAATCGGCTTCTCCAGTAGAACGTGGATGAGCCTTCAGTTGCCGCCGCGAGGAGGGCCAAGCGCACCGTAGTAGAACGTGGCGCGCGACTGCGTGCCAGTGTAGCTGGAGTGGGCCGGAGTCAACGCTCATCCCCCCGCAATGAACCCGGTAATCCACCCTTAGCTGCTTCGGTGCCGCTGAGGTCGATCCAACGGCAGAATCGGGTCAAGCGCTAGAACGATCGGCACGTTAGCGGCTGGCGTATCGGTCCCAGTCCTCCATCACACGACGCCGCCGCTCCAACAAGTCGGAACCCGCATACGCCGCCTCGGTCTGGTTGCCGATCGCATGTGCGAGACAGGCCTCGGCAACTTCGCGCGGCACCCCGCTCTCCCCCGCACCAGTCGCGAAACGAACTGCGAAACCCGTGCACCGTGCAGTCGAGGTCAAGCCGGCGCAGCAGCTTCCACCAGATGCCGGGACTCAGGGTTCGGCCTGTATGCGACGACGGGAAGATCAATGCCGACGCCTCCCCGAGGTCCCTGGCCTCTTCGAGCACGTCAAGCGGCCGTCGCGCCAACCGAACTCGATGTTCCCGTCTGGCCTTCATCCGTGAGGCCGGAATCGTCCAGACCCTGCCAGCGCGGTCAATCTGAGCCCAGCGCGCGTGCCGGACTTCGCCTGCCCCCTCACCGCAGTCAGAACCAGGAACTCCAGGGAGAGCCGCGCTATGGGTCCGGCTATCCGCAGCGGGCCGTTCCGCGCAACGAGGACGGCGCCAAGGCTCTCAAGACAGGAACGCTGACCAACCTCTACAACGCTCGGCCCCAGTGGCTCGTCGACGCTCACGCGGCGCTCGATGCAGCCGTAGCGGAGGAACGGCTGGCCCATCAACATCTCGGACGACGCTGCCGTGTGCGATCTGCTGGCGCGGAACAGGGGAGAGTGAAGAAGGCCCGCTACGCCAGGACTGGCCCGAAGCTCCGACTCTGCGTGGCGACCTTGCTTCTCAGCCTTCGGGGCACCGAGCCACACCGTGTTGTCCACGGTGCTATCGCGTTCTGGTAGTCAGTGTTCACTGAGCACTCGGATTCTGGAATGCCCTTTGAGAAGCTCGTACCAGAGTTCGGGCTCGAAGGTGCACCTGTAGCTGCCGAAGCCCGGAAACGGTAGCAGGAAAGTGAGCCTCAGGGACGAGAAGTCGAAGCGGTCTAGCCCCTCGAAAAGGGCGAAGCCCTGTAGTTCGCTGTGCGGCTGTACAACAGGTAGCGAGTCCTTCCTGTCAACGCTTCCCTCCTCCTGAAAGCGGAACTCGAAGCGCCTGCTCTCTCCTAGGCTGGAGCGCGCAACAAGAGAGCACGACCGGAACCTCAGGGGCGTCTGGCGCCTATTGGCAATGCTCAGGAACAAGGCGACCTTCTAGCCCGTGCGGCGCGCTCAGCTGGCTTTGGTCGATGTGGACCGTGAAGTCGACCGCGCGATGCGCGACCGCGCCATAAACGAACCGGTACGCCCTTGCTAGGCGCAGATGAAGTTCCCAACCCCAGAGGAGACTGAACAGACTCCCCACAGCTATCAAGACCCACCAAGGAACTCCCTTCATTGCGGCCCCTCGGAAGAAGCTGAAGGCGACCGTAGCCACGCCTGCCAGCGGCACGCCTGTGCCGTAGACCCATCTTCGCGACCGACTGCTGTGTTGAGTCATGAGCGGGTCACGCTAGCTCCGCCTCTCAATGCCGTCAACGGCCAGTCGAACTGGCACCCCCTAGCCTGCGTCCTACCACACTGGCCAAGTCGAGGCTATTGTCGCGCATCGCTTCCCGAGGCGTCTTGAGGCGGTAGGGGATGCTGTTCGCGTGGCGTCGGGATGACGTTCTCTTCCTTACGGGACTGCTCCGGCCTTCGGCCAAACCAACGCAGAGTCGTTGCGGAACGACTGAAGGAGCGGAAACGTTGGCGTCGGCCCGTGCCATTCCTCGCTCCGAGGGGCTCCACCGGTAGGCCTTCCGCCTCATCGGTCGCCATCGAGATCGGCGAAACGCACTGTCAACTCCTTGAAGAGTGCCTCCGCCCGGTCCAGCACGTCGGTCAGCATGCCCTTGGGATCCACCGTCGACCACTCAACGACGATCCGGCGCGCGACCTCTGCCTTCCAGCCGGTCGGCAGCTCAGTGCCGTGCCTCTCCGCCGCGCTCTTGATCTGGTCCACCAAGCTGCCCTTGCCACGATCATCCTGGTTCAGAGTGACCCTCTTCTTGACTAGGCCCTTCAGCACAGAGAGCATCGTCGCCTCGCCGATGATGTCCTCAGTCTCGCACTCCTCTTCGCCGAGCACGTCACTAAGCATCAAGACGGCCTTCTCATGCCCTGCATACAGTTCCTTCATCAGCGCATCGCGGCGCGCCCGTCCCGCGTCGTCGCCGTCCAACAGAACCACCGGCCGCACCTCCTGGCCCAAGAACAGCGACGCTATGTGCCCGACCAGCTTCGTGCCACCACAAGGCGTAATGTAGACGTCGTCCGGCAAACCCTGACGCCCGAGCGCGTGGCAATGCAGGTTTAGAGCGTGCAGGTACAGGTAGTCCGACATACCCTCCACGAGCACGTTCTTCTTGTGCTGAAACAGCCCTCGCACCATCGCGTAGCCGGCCGCGGCCTGGAGCGGGAAGATCGTTTCACGATCCTTCGGCCACCCATCGACGCTGATTCGCGAGTGTCCCGTCTCGTCCTCTGTCACCGGACGAACTCGGTGGATACGCTTTCCATCGATGAGGAACGGGGAATGGGTCGTGTAGATCAGCGGGTTGTCCTTGGACAGTGTCTCGAAGAAGCCCATCAGCTCCTGTTGTGCCGTCGGGTGCAGGTGTAGCCCCGGCTCGTCAAGCAACAGGATCGCGTCCTTGTGGCCCTCGTCGGACTCGACCAGAAACACCAGGTAGAACGAGAAGAACCACTGAAACCCCTTGCTACGACTCTCCAACTCGATATCCACATCCGGACGCCGGTCGTCGGAAATCCAGATTCTGAAGTAGGGGCCGTCGGCCTGATACCTGATCTTGTGCCGTCTCTGACCGAACCACGCACTGAACCTCCGCGAGATATCGAGTGACGCTGAGTTCAGCTTCACGCTTCGCAGTTCCTTGCGCTGCTGATCGCGGGCAATCATCTCTCCCGTGAGTGGCTGCCCCGCGGCTCTCGCTTCAGCAACCTCTTCACGACCCAGGTCCGAGATCTCCTGCGCCGTAAGCTCTACATGCTTGAACATCGCGTTGATCGTCCGAACACGTGGGTTTTCCGGTCGTGAAGCCAGATCTTGAAGGAACCGTGGTAAGTAGACAGCACTGTCCAGGATTCCGTAGTTCTCGAAGTAGATGAAGACTGGGAGCGCGGCCTCAACGGCCTCGTCAAGTCGCTGCGAGAGCGGAGTGCGCTTCGCGTCATCTCGTAGTTGATCCACGGCTTGTTGGAGAGCCTCGACCAGGTCCGCGGACGCCGGTTGCGCATACGCGTTCGACTCACCGCGCACCTGCTCCAACAGGTTCACGCCCTCCTCAGAACGTAGGTCCTCAAGTTCTCCGACCGCCTCCTTGTGCCCATCGGCCCAGTCCGCCAGTCGAGATCTCAGCTCCTGTATCGCGGACTCTTGATCCGACGGGGGAGCAGGAAGCCGGCGGGCGTCACTCGCGAAGCCATCGAGAGCCTTCACCAACTCATCCGGATCCAGTGAATCGTCCGGTAGCTCCTTGTCATACTGGTACTCCAGGCTACCGTCGTAGTAGCGAGTAAGTACCGCCTTGTGCGGTATCCCGGCACCGTTGAGACGCTCACCCAGTTCCGCGCGAAAGTCTGCCGACAGCTCGAACTCAACCCTGCACACCGGCCACTCTTCACCGTCACGGAACTCGGCCGTGAAGCGGTCGCGAGGGAACTCCCGCTGCGGGTTGTATGGTTCCGCCGTCGCCGGGTTGAACTGGTGCAGGGCCTTGAGCAACGCGGTCTTCCCGGCCTCGTTGCGGCCGACGAACGCCGTCACCCGCTCGAGTGGAATCCAACCGCTGTCGTCTATGTTGCGGTAGTTGAGCACCTGAAACCGCGTCGCCTTGAGCTTCATGAAGTCGCCGCCGCCAGCCCGCGAGTTGCTTCCGACGTGCCCACACAACGAGAATGGCTCTGGATCGACCGCGGGCAGACGCCCTGGTGGCTACGCATGGGCGCATCGGAACAGGTCGGGCGAGAATGCGTGAGACCTCGGGTTGGGGCTGCCAGGGGAAGCGGGCCGACCGGGTAGATCGGCCTCGCCGCCTTCCCGTGCTTCAGGTGCTCGCTCGGACTTCTCATGGTTCTACTCCCTCGTTCCGTGTTGGGAATCGACGACGGAATATAGCGCCATGCCGGCCGCCGTGAAGAAGCCCTCCAGGGCAAGTCCATGCCGCCCCAGGTCGAAGCACGTCTCACCCTAGTGAAGCAACTCTCGGACGCGCCCACGCGCCAACACGCGATCCTCGACTCTGGAAGATGCGCGGGCTAGTGGGCTCGAGACGAGGTTTCCCGCCGATACGACTCGCCGAAGTCTGATCTTTGCGCGGTCTGCGCCGAACCGGTGGGCGCGGGTTCGGCATGACGATCGAGAGAGAGGTTCCGGGTGCGGTCTTCTCCCGGCCCGGTGTCTCCTCCCGGCGGGTCCTCTCCTTTACCGGAATCCTCTCTTCTCCCCCGCCAGCGGTGACGGTCTGCCGGGCCTGCGGCATCCTGCTGGCTGAGGACGGCTCGGATCGGTCCTTCGCCTGTATGGGTCGCCGGGAGGCGGCCCGCAGGCGGGTCGAGGCAGCAAGGAGCGGTAGCGCGGGGAGGATTCCGCTGCCTCGTTCCGTGGTATCATCTCGCCACGAGGTCGCGACAGCTACCCCGGCCAGACGCCCAGCGGAAGCACTGCAAAGCACGGCGCACAACATGGGGCCGACCTCCTCCAATTATCCCCGCTTCGGCGGGAGAATCGTCGCCGGTTTCAGCCGAGCCCCGGCTACCCGCAGTGGCTGGAGCGGGGCCGGATACCTGGAGCAGCCGACTAACCCTCTCCAAGAGGAGGAGCGAATGAAGGAGACGGAGAAGGTTCTACATCTGTTGCCGGGGGAGTCGCGCTGTGAGACCTACACACGGCTGGAGGACAGCAAACGGTTCGACTTCAAGATCTCCCGCAGTGCCGATGGCGCGTTGCACGATGCGCGCCAGATTCCCTGCGGCCGCGTGCTAGCCGAAGGCAAGCAGACCTTTGAGGAGGCTCACAAGGCTGCGGTAGCGGCCTTGCAACTCACTGCGTAGGGAGAACGACCTGCCGAGGCCTGCCGGCTGCCCTCCCTCTACCTGTTCCGTCGAGCGAGACCGCCGGCAAGAGCACCGATGACGGCGGCCGAGTTCGCATCGGCCTTCTGCCGACCCTTGCCAACCGCGTAGCCGATGGCCAAGAGGATGGCCTGCCAGACGTAGCCGCCGCCTCCTTCGAGGAGTTGGAGAGCGTTGCTTCGCGTGTCGCCTTCTGCGAAAACCGAGGCTCCGATCAGTGTTCCGGCGACGGCAATGACGAACACGACCAAGAGGCCGAGCAAGCACATGAGTACCTTCTGCATCCAGACCTGTACTTCACCCCCGGCAGCACCAGCTTCGGCCATCTTGTTCTCCCGCTCGACTGACTTCGTGGACGGTGGAGAGTAGCAGCGGGGCTTCTTGGGGGGCTGAACGAATCATCAAGATGCCCGTAAACGGTTGTCCTACAAGGACTTACGTCGGAACCGGCGAAGTCTCGGCTGAAGCCGGTCGAGCAGCACCGCGGCGAGGATCAGGGCTCCGAACACGACCTTCTGCTCGTAGGAGGCGACACCCGCGATATTCAGGCCGTTCTGGATGACGGCGATGATCATCGCGCCGATCAGGGTCCCCGCGATCCGGCCCCGGCCGCCGGCCAGGCTCGCGCCGCCGACCACGACGGCGGCGATCACCTGCAATTCGTAGAGCTCTCCGGCGTTGGGCCGTCCGCCCTCGAAGCGCGAGGCGTCGACGATCCCCGCGAGGCCGGCGAACGCTCCGCACAGGCAGTAGACGGCAAGCAGCACGGCGGTCACCGGCACGCCCGACAGGCGCGCCGCCTCGACGTTGCCGCCGACCGCGTAGACGTAGCGTCCGAACATGGTCCGCGTCATCAGCAGGTGAGCGGCCACGAACAGGACGAGCATGAGCACGATGGGGTTCGGCACGCCGAGCACGGCGCCGTTGCCGAGCCAGGCGAAGGCCGCCGCATCGACACGCACGGCCTCCGGAGTGCCCTCCGCACCACCGCCCACCAGGCGCCGCTGATGGCCGACCGCGAGGATCAGGGCCAGACCGCGCGCAAGCATCATCAGGCCCAGCGTGGCGACGAACGGCGGCACCCGAAACGCGGTCACCATGGTCCCGCTGAGGAGACCGCCCAGGGCCGCGGCCCCGACACCCAGGAGCATCGCCGCCAGAAGTCCCACCGGTGACGCCGCGGCGCCACCGAACCACTCCTGCGCCGCCACCGCGGCGATCACGCCGGCCAACGCCAGCAGGCTGCCGACCGAAAGATCGATTCCCGCGGTCAGGATGACCAGGGTCATGCCGAGCGCGATGATTGCGATGTCCGCGTTCTGGTTGACCACGTTGAGCAGGTTGCGGGCAGTCAGGAACGTTGGCCAGTGGTAGCTCCCCGGCGAGAACACCGGCACTCCGGCGGTTCGCACCGGTCCCCACTCGGAAGCGATCCGATGGGTGGCGATCGCATCGAGTGAACCGCCCGCCGCAGCGATTCGCTCCACCTCGAGCCGCACGTCGCGCGGCTGGCCGAACACGCGGCCGGCGATCCGTGCTCCGGCAGAGTCGAGGCCTTGCTCGATCGCCTGCGCGAACACCCGGTCGGCTTCCGTGTCCCTCGCGACGACGAGCACCGAGCACGTCGTCTGGCACGCCTCCAGCACCTGGCGCGCGACCGCGCCGCCTGAACGACTCGTGATCGGGTTCTGCTCGCGCCAGGTCGCCACGCTCGAGATCAGGCAGAGGAGGGCCAGGACGACGACCGAGAGGTTCCGGCCCAGGAGGTCGAGCAACTTGCGGCGCCACCGGCCGGCGGCGGACTCTCCGACCCCTTCAGGCAACGGACGACTCCTCCGAGAGGCCGATGCCGGCGGCGATCCTCAGCACGCCGGCCGGGTCGGCTCGCGCCGGATCCGGAATCTCGCCCCGAATCCGCCCGTCGTGCATGACCAGCACCCGGTCGCTCATGCCGAGAACCTCCTCCAGCTCGGAACTGATGAGAAGCACGGACCTGCCCTCCGATGCGATCCGGCGGATCCACTCGTAGATCTCGTAGCGCGCCCCGACATCGATGCCCCGGGTCGGCTCGTCGCAGAGAACGACCTTGGCGCCGCGTTCGAGCCATCTGGCGATCACCACCTTCTGCTGGTTGCCACCCGACAGCGTCGCCACCCGCTGGCGGGGGCTGGACACCCGGATGTCCAGTTGCTCCCTCCACCTGCTGAAGGCCCGTCCCTCGCGCCGCCGATCGACCACGCCGCGCAAGCGCCGGAAGCGGTCCAGGTTGGGAAGCGCGAAGTTGTCCCGCGCGCTACGGCTCAGCACGAGACCTTGGCCCCTGCGATCCTCCGGCAGCAGGCAGATGCCGCTCCTGATCGCCCGCCGCGACGACCGGAGGTCGAGCCGCCTGCCGTCGAGCCGCACCTCGCCGCCGTCTGAGGCCATGGCGCCCGAGATCATCCGCGCCACATCGGTGCGGCCCGCGCCCACCAGGCCGGCAAGTCCCAGAACCTCGCCGCGACGGATGTCGAAGGACACGTCGCGGACGCGGCGTCCGGCCGACAACCCCCGGACCTCGAGCCGCGTCTCACCGATCGCCTCCGGGAGTCGAGGGGGAAACTCCATGCTCAGACTGCGGCCGACCATCGCCTCGATCAACTCGTCACGGTCCAGGGGCAGGCGACCATCGCCAGCGCCGGCCGGTCCACGCCGGTCGATGCTGTGCACCAGTTCGCCGTCCCGGAGCACGGCAACCCGGTCCGCGACCGCCTCGATCTCCTCGAGGCGGTGGCTGATGTAGATCGCGGCAGCACCCCGGCGCGCCACTCCCCGCACCTGACGCAGCAAGGCCCGCGCCTCGCGTGGCGACAGCGCCGCCGTCGGCTCGTCCAGGATCAGCAGCCGGGGCTCGAGCGCCAGGGCCTTCGCGATCTCCACCGCCTGGCGGGCGCCGAGCGACAACTCCGAGCAACGGGCATCGGGATCGATGTCCAACTCAAGCAAGCCGAGCAGACGCCGCGCCTCCCCCTCTTCCC
This sequence comes from Holophagales bacterium, assembly GCA_009845425.1. Taxonomy (GTDB): domain Bacteria; phylum Acidobacteriota; class Thermoanaerobaculia; order Multivoradales; family Multivoraceae; genus Multivorans. Next base: position 205,210 of record VXZQ01000006.1, on the reverse strand, counting down.
AACGCCGGCGGACGATCCCCCGCCGGGACCAGCCGGCGCCAAGAAAGAGGTTCTCGCGCACGCTCAGTTGCGGCACCAGGCTGAGTTCCTGGTGGATCACCGCGATTCCTCGTTCGCGCGCGTCCGCGGGCGATGCGAGCGCGGCGGTTTCGCCCTCGAACTCGAGCCGGCCGCCGTCCGGCCGCTCAGCGCCCGAGACGATCCGGATCAGGGTGCTCTTGCCGGCGCCGTTCTCGCCGACCAGGCCCAGCACTTCTCGGGCGCCTACCGCCAGGCTGACACCGCGAAGGGCGTCCACGCCCGGGTAGCTCTTGCTGATCCGATGGAGTTCGAGCAAGTGGCTGCCGGCAGGCCGAAGCCCTAGTCGAGTGTCGGATCCTGCTCGGCGTCGGCCTGCCGGTAGAGCTCCGTCGGGATCAGGTGGACGCGCTCGAAGTCCTCGCCGTCGAGGTAGCTCACGATGTTCTGCACCGTCATGACGCCCATCCGGTCCGGGTACTGGATCGGATCGGCGTAGATCTTCCCGTCCCGGATCGCCTCCCGACCCGCGATCTCGCCGTCGAAGCCGACAATCCTGACCTGATCCGCGCGTCCCGCCTGCTCCAGCGCTGTGCGCGCGCCCAGTGCCGAGGGATCGTTGATCGCGAACACGCCGGCGAGATCCGGATAGGCCTGGATGCCGTCCGCCATCGCCCGGTAACCCTCGTCGCGCAGGCCGCCGCCCTCGAGTTCGGCCACGATCTCGATCCGGCCCTCGGTCCGATCGCGGTTGTACTCCGCGATCGCGTGGCGGAAGCCGTCCACCCGGAGGACGCAGGAGTTCGCCTGCTTGAAGTGCAGCACGAGCACCTCGCCGCCAGCCTCGCCGAGCGCCTCGATCATGGCCTCGCCTGCCAGCAGCCCTCCCTGGTAGTTGTCGGTGCCGACATGACCCGCGATCTCGACGCCCTCGGCGACGGCCTGGAGGTCGGACGTGAACACCGGCACCCCGGCTTCGTTCGCCCGCCGCACCGCCGGTCCGATGGCGATCCGGTCCACGGGGTTGAGGACGATCGCGGCGACGCCGGAGGCCAGGAAGTTGTCGACCTGCTGCGACTGGCGGTTCACGTCGCGCTCGGCATCGGTGACGACGACGTCGAAGCCGTGGCGCTCCGCCTCGGCGGTCAGACTGTCGGCGACGATCTTGAAGAACGGGTTCTTGAGCGTCATCGCCGAGTAGCCGATCGTGCCCCGCGCAATGCTGCCGCTCTCGCCCCCGTCCGTGCCGCCGGCGCAGGCGCCGAGCGCGCAGCCGAACGCGACGGCCACTGTCCCGGCCAGCGCCCGCTTCACAGTCCCTTCCCCATCGCTCCGACCTCCCTCGACGTTCTGACAACCTGAAGGCCAGATTGTGACACGCGACCCCGGAGGGGGCCGGATAGAGTCACGCCGATGACCGAAACCGGTGTGGCCTCGTCGGCCGCGGCAACACCCCTGCTGGAGATCCGCGAACTGCGGACCTACTTCCACGGCAAGCACGAGACGGTCCGGGCGGTCGACGACATCGACCTGGCGATCGAAGAGGGCGAGACGCTCGGCCTGGTCGGTGAATCGGGCTCCGGCAAATCCGTCACCTCGCTGTCGGTGATGCGCCTGCTCGAGAGCACGGCCAGCATCGAGACCGGCGAGATCGCCTGGTTCGGCCGCGACCTGGTCCATCTTCCCAACCGCGAGATGCGGGATCTCCGCGGCAAGGACATCGGGATGATCTTCCAGGAGCCCGGCACGTCGCTGAACCCGGTCTTCCGGGTCGGTGACCAAGTGGGCGAAGCGCTTCGCGTACACCTCGGCATGAACCGCAAACAGGCCCGCCAGCGAACGATCGAGCTGTTCGAAGAGGTCGGTATCCCGGAGCCCGAGCGCCGAATCGACACCTATCCGCACGAAATGTCGGGCGGCCAGAAGCAGCGCGTGATGATCGCCATGGCGCTGTCGTGCAACCCGAAGCTGCTGATCGCCGATGAGCCGACGACGGCCCTGGACGTCACGATCCAGGCCCAGATCCTCGACCTGATCCGCCGGCTTCGCGACGAGCGTGGCATGTCCATCCTGTTCATCAGCCATGACCTGGGCGTGATCGCAGAGATCGCCGACCGGATCGCGGTCATGTTCCGAGGCCGGATCGTCGAGCGCGGCGCGGTGACTGAAGTGTTCGGCAATCCCCGGCACCCCTACACCAAGGGGCTGCTCGCCTGCCGGCCGCACCTCGACCGCGACTTTCGCCGTCTGCCCACGGTCGCCGACTTCATGGACGTGGACGACGAGGGCGACGGAGACGAGATCCGGATCACCGAGCGCGAACTGACGCCGGAATCGCTGGACCAGCTCGTCGGGCGGGGACGCGGGCGCCTGCTCCACCCGCAGCGCGCGCTCGAGGACCTCGGCTACGCCGGGAACCCCGGACCCGGCGACCGGGTGGCCGACGGCATCGAGCCGCTGCTTCAGGTTCGCGATCTGAGGGTCTACTACCCCATCAAGAGCGGCTTCCTGCGCCGGCAGGTCGGGGACGTCAAGGCCGTTGACGGCATCTCCTTCGACGTCTACCCCGGTCAGACCCTGGGACTGGTCGGGGAATCCGGCTGCGGAAAGACGACGACCGGTCTGGCGCTGCTGCGGCTAATCGACATCACCGGCGGAACGGTCCGGTTCGAGGACCAGGACGTGACCACGATCCCGTCGAGCCGCCTGAGGTCCCTGCGCGGGAGGATGCAGATCATCCTCCAGGATCCCTACTCGTCGCTCAACCCGCGCATGACGGTCGAGGCCATGCTCAGCGAAGCCATGGCGATCCACAAGATCGGCGACGGCCGGAGCGACCGCCGCGACCGGGCGGCCCGACTGCTCGAAGAGGTCGGCATGGAGACCGGCCACCTCCGCCGCTACCCTCACGAGTTCTCCGGCGGCCAGCGCCAGCGGATTTCGGTGGCCCGCGCGCTGGCGGTCCAGCCGAAGCTGATCATCTGCGACGAGTCCGTGTCCGCGCTCGACGTCTCGGTGCAGGCGCAGGTGCTGAACCTGCTCAAGGACCTGCAGGAAGAGCGCGACCTGACCTACATCTTCATCAGCCACGACCTGTCGGTGGTCAAGTTCATGTCCGACATGATGGCGGTGATGCTCGACGGCAGGATCGTGGAACAGGGACCGTCCGAGGCGATCTACATGACGCCCCGCGAGGAGTACACCCGCCGCCTGATCGAGGCCGTCCCGGACGACTCCATCGCCAACATCGAGAGCCGCCAGCAGCAACGCCGCGAAGCGCGCAGGCGACGCCAGGCGAACTGACCACTCCGCAAGCGACCGCATGACCAGCGCCAGCGGAAGCGGTTGTCATCGACGCGCGCGGCAGCCGCGCCCGCCGAGTGAGACTCACGCGGCGCGGAACGCGCCGCGTGAGTTCCCGGAAGCCCTGGTGCTGATCTTCGCCATGATCGTGGCGGCGCAGGTCCTCACCTACGTGCTGCCCGCAGGCGAGTACGAACGCGACGGCCGGCAGGTGCTGGCCGGCACCTACCACGCGGTGGAAGCCGCGCCCCTGCCCTGGCATGCCGCCCTGACCAAGGTGCCCCGCGGGCTCGAAGCTGCCGCCGAGATCATCTTCTTCGTTTTCCTGGTCGGCGGCGCGATTGGCGTCATTCGCGCCACCGGCGCAATCGACGCCGCGATTGGCGCCGCGATCAGGGCCCTTGGCGGACGCCCGATCCTGCTCGTCGGCGGCATGACGACCCTGTTCGCGGTCGGCTCGTCGACGATCGGCATGGCCGAGGAGTACATGCCCTTCGTTCCGATCCTGGTCGCCATGTGCATCGCGCTCGGAATGGACGCGGTCGTGGCTCTCGGCATGGTCTACCTCGGCGCCGGGATCGGCTACGGCACCGCGGCGATCAACCCGTTCACCGTGATGATCGCCAAGGACATCGCCGGCCAGGACCCGAGCACCGGCTTCGGACTTCGCTGGGCGCTGCTGGCCGTCATGCTGGTCATCGGAATCCACCACATCCTTCGCTACGCGCGCCGCATCGAAACCGACCCGGAACGGAGCCTTGTGCGTGACATCGACTACTCCGGCGGCGCACACGAACTGAGCGCCGCCGATCTCACGCCGGCCCGGCTCGGCATCCTCGGCTCCTTCGCCGCCATGATCGGCGTCTTCATCTGGGGCGTCAACGTGCACGGCTGGTACCTGGTCGAACTCGCGGCGCTCTTTCTGGGCGTGACGATCATCTCGGCCGTCCTGGGCCGGGTGTCGGCGAACCGGACCGCCAGGGCCTTCACCAGCGGCGCCGCCGAACTGACCGGGACCGCCCTGCTGATCGGCTTCGCGCGCACGATCGAGGTCGTGCTCTCGGACGCCCGGGTCATCGACACCGTGATCCACGGCATCGCCTCGCTGCTCGAGCGGGCGGAGGCCCTGGGTTCCGGCGCTGCCGTCGTCGCCGCCTGGGGCATGCTGGGCGTGCAGAGCGTCTGCAACTTCCTGATTCCCTCGGGCAGCGGCCAGGCCTACGTGACGATGCCGATCATGGCGCCGCTCGCCGACCTCACCGGGGTCGGCCGCGAGACGTCCGTGCTCGCCTATCAGCTCGGCGACGGGTTGATGAACCTGATCGTCCCCACGAACGCCCTGCTCATGGGCATGCTGCTCCTGGCGCGCATTCCCTACCAGCGCTGGCTGCGGTTCATCCTGCCCGCGATGGTCAAGCTCTACCTCGTTGCGATGCTCATCCTCGCAGTGGCGGCGCTGATGCGGTTCGAGTAGCCGCAGCCGGCGCCGCCAATAGACCTCGGGTTCAACGCTAGAGGTTCAGCTTCGCCGGCAGGTACCGGTCGATCAGCCCCTGGTAGTACGGCCTCAGTTCGGCCGTATCCGGCGGATGGTCGCTCTTGGAGTACAGGTCGTAGCCGTTGAAGAGCCGTACCCAGGCGAACATCTCGCGGTCACGGTCGTTCATCAACTCCCGGTACACGCCCTCGCTGTGACATGCGTAGAAGGAGTGGTAGCGGATCATGTAGAGAGCGGGCTCCGGCAGGTAGTCGCGGAGCACCTGGTAGAGGTACTCGTCGTGCCCCCAGGACAGGTGGACCTGGTCCAGGCCGCAACCCGGTTCGTACACCCCGAGAGGTGTCGAGTAGGTCGGATTCGCCGTGTCCGGGTTGCCCTCGAACAGCTCCGGATAGACGATCCGGTCCGAGAACGCGCAGCCAACCGGAAACGTGTCGCCGACCACCGCCCATTGCGGCTCGCCCCACAGGCAGAGCACCTTGCCCAGGTCGTGTACCAGTCCGGCCAGCACGAACCAGTCCGGATGGCTGTCGGCCCGGATCGCCTCGGCCGTCTGCAACAGGTGGTCGAGCTGCGAGAGGTCCAGATCGGGGTCCGAATCGTCCACCAGCGTGTTCAGGAACTCGAGCGCCTCCCACGCCGGGAGTTCAGCCCGGTCGAGCGTGAGGTACTCCGCCTTCTTGCCCTGGACGAAGTCCCAAGTCTGGTTCCGGTGATTCAGCCGGTAGAACTCGCGCACCGAGTCGCGGGGGGGTGCCTCGAAGTCCCGGTAGTCCTCCCGCCGCTTGCCGCCCGATTCCACCGGGGTCGGATAGAGCTCGGCAACGAAGTCGTCCCAGTCGTCGAGTCGCTCGAGCGGCACCATTGGCGATACGCTAACAGGCCGAGGCCCCACCAACCTGGGGAGGACCCGACCCGAGAGTGCCCTACATGGTCTACAAGCTCCTGCACGTGCTCGGAGCGGTCATGGTGCTTGCCGCCGCGGGCGGCGTGGCGGTTCACGCCGCGAACGGCGGTCGCAGGGAGGACAACCAGCTGCGCGGCCTGCTCGCCGCCATGCACGGAGTCGGCCTGGTCCTGAGCGTCGTAGCCGGTTTCGGCATGCTCGGCGCCAGCCTGCCCGGTTGGGCCTGGGCGAAGCTGGTGATCTGGTTGTGCTTCGGAGCCGCGCTCACGCTGCCCTATCGCAACCAGGCCCTGGCCAAGCCGCTGGTCGTCATCCTGCCGCTGCTGGCGGCGGTCGCCGCCTACCTGTCGCTGTACAAGCCGTTCTGAAGGAGCTGGCGGGGCGCTGGGGGCTCCGGTCAGATTCCCGTCAGACAGACGTCAGGCCCCTGGCCTCCCTCCGACAGCAAGAATCGGGAATCCGGATCGAACTCCGGCCGTTTCTGTTCGTACATATGAACGGGCTCGTGCCACAAAGGGGCAAGGCACGGACCCGTTCGGCGCCGGGTGGTGCGAGCGTGTCGTACCGCCCGGCGCCACCTTCGCTCGGGCGACGCTCCGTACCCGGCCTCACAGGAAGATGCAGGTGGGACAGTCCCCCGCGGCCGCCGCCAGCGCTCGGTCGGCCTCGCATTGGTACTCCGGGCTGCTCGACCGATGGCTCCGGGTATCGCCGTTCAGCATCGTTTCACGCTTCCAGTCGTCATCGCGCGACCAGCGATACGGCAGCATCTTCACCGCGCCCGGCTGCGCCAGCTCGTCCACGGCCGCAAGCGCGGCGGCGACGATCTCCCGCTGCAGCGCCGGGTCCTTCGCCTTCCCCGCCGTGTGACCGAGGGGATAGTCGAGAAAGACGGCGCGAGGAGGGTTGACCGAGCGGGTGATCGAGAGGGCGGAAGTCAGCGACGTGGTCGGAATCCCATCCGCCTCGACTCGACGCGCTATCAATCCCACGGACTGATGGCAGACCGGTCACACGGGAACCAGCAACGCCAGATCGACCTGGTCCTCAGCGAGCCGGCGGCTGATCTCCGGAGCCAGTGCATCCCGAACGCGGCGGGCCGAGTAGATCCCCCCCATAAAGGCATAGGCGCGCGGCGACAGCTCGCCAATCACGCCCTCCGCCACGAGGGTGCGCAACGTGTCGACCGGAAAGACGACGTTCGGGTCCGTACGCGCGTCGGTCTGGTCGTAGGCGAAGTGGCTCGTCCGCAGTTCTGAAACGGGAACCGACGTATCGATCACTCGCAGCGAGATGTCGTCCCGATGGTGGAAGGCGACCTGGCCCGCCCGATACACACCACCGGAGCCCACCAGCCCCACTCGACACTCCCGCAGAGGCTTCGCAAGCTCGGTCCACGGAGGCGGATCATCGCTGCGAACCCATCGATAGGGATCGTGACCCAGCCTCGAGTAGAGGTCGCGCGTACGGACGATGTGGTCCACCGGCGGTCGTCGTGTCGTCATGCCTCATTCTCCCTGGTTCACGCCATTCTGCCCCAAGATAGGATGCCCGCTGCATGACGACCGAGGATTGCCGAGCGAGCGGCCGGCTCAACCTCCCCGAATCCGAATGGCGGGCAAGACTCGGCGACGAGGAGTTCCGGGTTCTGCGGCGGGAGGCAACCGAACGCCCTTTCACTTCGGCGCTCAACCATGAGTGCCGGAGCGGCATCTTCCTCTGCGCCGGCTGCGGCGCCGAGCTGTTCCGGTCGGATGCGAAGTTCGACAGTGGCACCGGCTGGCCCAGCTTCTTCGAGCCCATCGCCGGGGCCGTGGACACGAAGCGGGACTTCAAGCTGATCGTCCCCCGAACCGAGTACCACTGCACCCGGTGCGGCGGCCACCAGGGCCACGTCTTCAACGACGGGCCGGCGCCCACTGGCCTGCGTTACTGCAACAACGGCGTCGCCCTGCGCTTCCGCCCGGCGCCGGCGCGCGATCCGGACACTGGACACAACGCCCCAGACAGAGAGGACTGAAACGATGTCGACCAACGCGACAACCCGCCGCGCCGGCGGAGCGATCCTGGGGGCCGGCCTTGCGCTGACGCTGGCGTGCGGCGGCGAGCAGGTCGAGCCCCTGACGACGACCGTGAACACGGCACTCGGAGCGGTCGAGGGCCAGGCACTCGAGTCCGGAGTCCTCAAGTTCGCCGGCATCCCGTTCGCGGCGCCGCCGGTCGGTGACCTCCGCTGGCGGCCACCCCAGCCGGCTGCCGCCTGGGAGGGCAACCGCGACGCCACGGAGTTCTCCGCCTCCTGCTGGCAACCGCTGTCTCCACCCGGTTCCTTCTACGACACCGGCGAGATCGAACGCAGCGAGGACTGTCTCTACCTGAACGTCTGGACCGGCGCCGAACACGCCGAAGCAGCTCTTCCGGTCATGGTGTGGATCCACGGAGGCGGCCTCCAGACCGGCTCCGGAAGCACTCTCCTCTACGACGGGGAGAGCCTGGCCGAGCGCGGCCTCGTGCTGGTGACGATCAACTACCGGCTCGGGCCGATGGGCTTCCTGGCTCACGCGGAACTCTCGGCCGAGAACGAGTTGGGAGCGTCCGGGAACTACGGCATCCTGGACCAGATCGCCGCGCTCGAGTGGGTGCAGGCGAACATCGCCGCCTTCGGCGGAGACCCGGGCCGGGTCACGATCTTCGGCGAGTCGGCGGGCTCCTGGAGCGTGAACTACCTGACGGCGACGCCCTTGGCGGCCGGCCTCTTCCATCGTGCGATCGGGCACAGCGGCGGCATCTTCTGGCCCATGCCGCAGCTTGGAGACGCGGAGTCCGAAGGTGCTCGCATCGCTGAGCGCCTCGGCGCCGGCGACCTCGCGGCCATGCGCGCCGCCACCGCCGCGGAGGTCTACGAAGCGGCCAGTGCGTCCGAAGCGCTCGGTTTCGTCGGCGTCAGCGACGGGCAGGTGTTCCCGCGCGACGTCTACGATCTGTTCGCCACCGGCGAGCAGAACGACGTCGACACCATCGTGGGCTTCAACAGCGATGAAGGGACCGCCCTGTTCGCCGGCGCCGCCGGAACGACGGTCGCTGACTACCGCCAGTTGCTAGCGGACACCTATGGCGAGCACGCCGACGCGATGTTCGCGGTCTACCCTGCCGAGAACGACGATCAGGCGCGGGTGGCCGCCTACGAGAACACGGCCGATCAGTTCTTCGCCTGGCAAATGCGAACCTGGGCCAGGTTGCAGAACCGCAACGGACAACGACCCGTGCGAATGTACTTCTTCTCCCGGGTGCCGCCATGGGACGAGGCGGACACCTACGGCTCCTACCACGCGGCGGAGATCGCCTACGCCTTCGACAACCTCCACCTCAGCGGCGAGTTGAGGGACGAGATCGGTCCCTTCAACCACGCCTGGGAGGAGACCGACAGGACGCTCGCGGACACGATGGCGAGCTACTGGGTGAACTTCGCGGCCACCGGCGATCCCAACGGGGACGGTCTGCCCGACTGGCCCGTCTACGACCCGGACGCCGATGGCGTCCTTGAACTGAGCGACAAGATCGGCGTCATCCAGGGCCTGCTCAAGGATCGGCTTGACGCCTTCGACGCCTACTACGAGGACCTGCGCGGGAACGGCTAGGGACGCCTTTGTGCTAGCGTCCCGCCATTAGGCAGTGGGTGCAGAGCTCACGCGGCGAACCAGGATGCGCCTGTCGTTCTCGTGCGTGGATCCACAGTGGAACCCCAAGGCCGAGAACAGGAGCAGCAGATGGCAACGAGAATCTACGTGGGGAACCTCCCCTTCGACACTACGGAAGAGGCGGTTCGCGCGCTGTTCCAGGCTCATGGCGACGTCTCAGAAGTTTCGCTGATCAACGACCGTGAGACCGGCCGGCCTCGGGGCTTTGGCTTCGTCGAGATGGCGTCCGGAGGCCAGGAGGCCATCTCCGCTCTGGACCGGCAGCAGTTCGGAGGTCGCACGCTCCGCGTCAACGAGGCCCGCCCGCGCGAGGAACGCCGGCCTCGCTGGTAGATCGCCAACTACATCTGCGGGTAGAAGAACTGGGCCACGACAACGTCGGCCTGCGGCGACGGCTTCAGCTCGATGATGTCGTCGCGGGAGCCGCCCTTCGTCATCCTGAAGGTCGCGTTCACGCGCTCCGGAGCGTCCCAAAGCACGATCGCGAACTCGCCGTTCTTCTCGACCGGACCGCTCGCCTGGAACGAGCCGTCACCTGAGGTGATCGTGACCTCGCCGCCGCCCTTGACCGGCTTGCCGCGCCCGTCCTGAACCCTTCCGGCAAGCACCGTGCGGATGCCCTCCGGCTCCATCGACTCGCCCTCCCGGAACAGGATCGGATAGAGCTGCTGGGATCCGTCACGCTGAACCGCGACGCGCGCCATGACCGAGCGGAAGCCGTTGCGCTCAAACGTGACCCGAACGGTGAGCCCTTCATAGTCGTCCCGACTGAAGATCCGGCCCATGTTGCGCAGGAGGTAGGTACCGGTCTTCCGGCCCTTCGCGCGTAGCCGCGGCGCGGGCATGTTGTCGTTCTGGAACCAGATGTCCACATCCGGCAGCGGGTTCCCGCTCGAGTCGAGAATCGTGCCGAACACGCGCGTATTGTCCCGGCCACCGACCGCGCCGGTCACGTCACCGCCGCGCAGGTCGGCGCCGACATTGGCAGGCCCCGGATCCTGGGCCAGAGCGGGAACCGCCAGCACGAGAAGCGGGATGAACAGAAGCGGAAAAAGGAGTCTCTTCGGCATTCTCGAGGCCCTCCGAACGGTTTTCGCGCAGTGAGTCCGTACGCGCTCGCTACAGGCACCTCGGAACCTATCAACAACTAGGATCGCCCAGTGCGGCCACCTGAAACCGTTCCGGCAACATCGCCGCGGCCGACGCAGATCCTGGCGGCGGCTGCGATCGGTGTCGCGACGGCCTTGCTGGTCCTGCGCTGGATGGCGCCCGACACTGCACCCGCCGCTTCCCACGAGGCATCCCGCACCGCTCCGGCTCCCCTGCCAGCCCGTCCGGAGCCCGAGCCGCCACCGCCCCTGCCGCGCGAACTCAGCGATGCGCTCGACCTGATGGCCCAGGGAAGACTCCGTGAAGCTCAGCGCCTGATGCTGGACTTCGACGTCAGTCCCGCCGCCGGCGAACTGCTGCCCGACCATCGCGAGACCCTGAGCGCGATGCTGGAGCGCCTCGGGAACGACCCGGTCCTGCTGGCCGCCGTAGAGTTCGAAGCCGGCTTCGAGGATGCCGATCTCGACCGTCTTCGCCGCGCCCTGGGCTCGCTATCGCGCGACCGGATGATCGCGCTCCGGCGGGACCCGCAGGCATCCCGCTACGTCGACGACGCCCGGCGGCTGACCGCGGAGGTCGACGCGATCGAAGGGCTGCTGGGCAGCGACCGGCTGGCAGCGCTCCGGCTGGCTCAGGACTTCGCACGGCGTCACCCGCGATTCGCGGCCGGCCTCGCCTTCGAGGACCGCGCCGCCGAAGCGATCGAGGACACGGCCGGACGCCTGATGACGGCCAACCGACTGGAAGAGGCCCGAACGCTGCTGCTCGAACTCAAGTCGCTTCGCGGCGATGCGGCGAGGGAGACCGCTTCCGTTGACGTCAGACTCGCTTCCATCGAAGCGGTGTTCCAACGGCGGAGCGACCTGGACGCCGCGATCCGCGAGATCGAGGTGCTGGGCCGTCAACGACCGCACGAGGCTCTGGAGGTTCTCGCCGCCATGGAACGGACGCCCGAGAACCGTCGTCGCCTGGCCCAGGTGGAGTCCACCCTCAAGCTGCTGCTGGACGACCTTGACCAGGCAGGCCCCGTCGTCGAGATACTGGCCGCGGACGGTTCGAGCCTGGACCAGGTCGAGTACGACCGCCGCGAAGATCTGGTGCTGCTGGTTCGCGCCCGGGACGACTACGAGGTGGTTTCGGTGCGCTTCTTCTGGCGCTGGTTCGACCGCGAAGGGGAAGGCGACGTCGTCGAGGCAGTACTTAGATCGATCGCACCTGAGCCGGCGCCCGCCCCAGATGGTGCAGACGACGGCAGAACCGCCCGGATCGCCTTCGAGGCGACGGTTACGCAGCCCGAGCACGGGGGCCGAAGCCTCCAGTTCTGGGCCGAGGCGGCCGACCGCGGCGGCCGTATCGCGAGGAGCGCCGACCCGCCCGAACAACTCACACCGGCGCGGCGCGGCTTCCTGCAGCGGCTCGGCCTTCGCCGGCGCCAGTGACCCTTCATGGACGTGAAACCACTGACTACGAAACACTTACAGGTGCCAGGCGCACTGGTATGATGGCCATCGTGGCGAACGGTACAAGCGCCCCGAACAACGCCGGCGAATCACCTGCAGATCCGGCGATACCCCAGCACCACGTCGAGACGACCGACCGGGACTTTCGAAGCCTCGGCCTGAATCCGGAGATCCTGGAGGTACTCGCCGAGATCGGCTTCGAGCATCCGACGCCGATCCAGGCCGACGTGATCCCCGACGCGATCGCCGGCAGGGACCTGATTGGTCTGGCCGAAACCGGCTCCGGCAAGACGGCCGCCTTCGTCCTGCCGATCGTCCAGCGGCTCGGCCGAGGCAAGGGAGTGCGCGCGCTCGTCGTCTGCCCCACGCGCGAGATCGCCCTGCAGACCAAGGCCTTCCTCGACGTCTTTCGCAAGAGCCGGTTGCGAATCACCTCGGCGTGTCTGATCGGAGGCGTGAAGATCGGACCCCAGTTCGACCAGTTGCGCCGGGACCCCGACGTTCTGGTCGCAACGCCCGGGCGACTCCTGGACCACACCGAACGCGGCACGGTGAGCCTTCGCAACGTCGAGGAACTCGTGCTGGACGAAGCCGACCACATGCTCGACCTCGGCTTCATGCCCCAGGTGCAGCGGATCGTGACCCAGGTGCCCACCAGGCGGCACACGATGTTGTTCTCGGCCACCATGCCGCCCCCGATCGAACGTCTGGCCCAGCGCTACATGGACGACCCGCTCCGGATCGACCTGGCGCCCCGCGGCGCCGCATCCGGGATCGAACACCGTCTCTACCTGGTCGACGAGAAGGACAAGAAGAGCTGCGCCCTGGCGCTGCTCGACTCGGTCCCCGGCTCGACCCTCGTCTTCACCAAGCGCCGGTCCGACGCCGAGTGGCTGTGCCGCGTACTGGAGCGGGGACGGCACAGCGTCGCGCGCATCCACTCGGACCGCTCGCAGAAGCACCGGGTCGACGCTCTGGAGAGTTTCCGCGCCGGTCGTCATCGCATCCTGGTGGCGACGAACATCGCGGCCCGCGGCATCGACGTCCAGGGCATCGAGCACATCCTGAACTACGACCTGCCCGACACCGCCGAGGACTACATCCACCGCGCCGGCCGCACCGCCCGCGGCGCCGCCGAAGGGGTCGTGTCGTCCATCGGTACCTGGCTCGACAAGCCGATCGTCCGCCAGATCGAGCTGGCGCTCGGTCACCCGCTGCCTCGCCGGGAAGTCGAGGGAGTGTCCCCCTACCGTGAAATGCGGTCGCTCAACGAGCGCCGCCGCCGCTCTCCGCTGCGCCGCTGAACGCCGACATGATCCCCATCCCGGATCTCCTGAACCGGGAGCCCTTTCTCGGCATCGACCGGGAGGCTCTGTCGGACCTGCTCGGCCTCGCCATTCTCGGCCGGGAGATCGGCACCGAGTTTCATGACCTGATGGCGGAGGCCGAGACGCCGCCGACGACGTGGCGGCCGGAGTTCTTCGAGCAGGACCTGTTCATCGACCGCCTGATCGCGGAGAGCTTCGAGATCGCGATGGAAGGCGTCCAGTACCCGATCAACGAGCGCTTCCTCCGACGCGCGCTCTCCGCTACCCCGACCGATCTGCAGACGATCGAGTTCCGGCAGTCGATCCTGCGCGAGATGGACGAGAACGACGAAACCCTGGCGTCAGCCAAACAGCTCTACCGCGAGCTGTTCGCCCTGCTGTCGCTTCACCGTACGCCCCGCTATCACCGCATCGTCGACACGGCGGCCCACAACCTGGACATCCTGAAGCAGAGCCGTCTCGTCATCGACCTCATGCACGACCGGTTCGGATCCGCCCGTTCCGGTCTCAGGCGCCTCCACGAGGGGGCAGCCGCGATCCACGAGACGGAGGAGTACAAGACCCTCGCCGCCCTCCTGGACTACGAGAACCAGCTCGCCCAACTGAACCTCGACATCTCCCTGGGCGGTGACGGCCGGATCCGCCGGGTCGAAGTGCGTTCCCTCGAAGAGTGCAGCAACAACCGCTTCTGGACGCGGCCGATCAAGCGCTTCTGGGGCCGGCTGAGGTTGGGGATCGGCGGCTACTCGATGACAAACCGGGAGCTCCTGAACCGGGTGATCGAGAGGGTCTACGTCTCCCTGTCCCCGGCCCTGATCCCGCTGATCCAACTGCTTGGCCAACTGGAGCTCTACCTGGCGGTGCGCACGCTGAGGGACCGCGCCGCTGGACGCGGCCTCACGATGTGCATCCCCGAACTGCTGCCCGACCACGACACCGGCCCCGCCTTCGTCTGCGAGGACCTGTGGAACCCCCTGCTGCTGCATCAGGAGCAGGCGCCCGTCCCTTGCACCGTGAGGACCGCCGGCAGTGTGCCGATCACGGTCGTGACCGGACCCAACTCGGGCGGCAAGACGCGACTCATCCAGGCCATCGCGCTCGCCCAGCTGCTCGCCCAGTCGGGCCTCTACGCACCGTGCGCCCGCGGCCGCCTGCGGGTGCAGAACGGGCTCTTCGTCTCCCTGATCGAACGCGAGAGCGCGGACCAGGTGGAGGGACGCCTGGGCCGGGAACTCGTACGCATCCGCACCCTGTTCGAGGAGATGGAGCACGGTTCGATGGTCATCCTGGACGAGCTCTGCTCGGGCACCAACCCATCGGAGGGCATCGAGGTCTTCACCCTGGTCCTGCAACTGCTCCGGCGCGTCGATCCGGTGGCCTACGTCACGACCCACTTCCTCGACCATGCCCGTTCCCTTGAGGAGAACCACCACGAACTGGGGCTCGAGTTTCTCCAGGTGGAGCTCGACGAATCCCGCCGGAGCACCTACCAGTTCAACGGCGGCGTCGCCCGGACATCCCTCGCCGCGCTCACCGCCGAACGCCTCGGGGTTACGTTCGAGAACCTCTCGACGGCCGTCGACCGTCGCCGCACCAAGGCGAGCTAGGGCTCAGTCTCAGTAGGGCACGCCGGTCGCCCGGCAGACAAACCGCATCAGGGGCGAGGCGGCGGCGCAGAGCGCCGTGAACTCGTCCAGAAAGCCGCCGCCGAGCAAGCGGGTCTGATTGAGACGCGCGACGGCCATGAAGGACTTGCGCTTGATGTCGTCGATCCGGGGATGATCCGCATCGAAGCCTCGCGGCGCCCGTTTCAGACTCTCACCGCCCAGTTCGAGCTCCCCGCCGAGCCCCGGATTCCCGGTGACCTCGGCCCAGCCGTCCGCGTCTTCCACGATCTGCTGCCGGATCGCCCGCAGCGCCTCCGGGTGGGGCCGCCACATCCCGCCGCCCATGAAGACGCTGCCCGGTTCGATGTGGAGGTAGAAGCCGGGCGCATGGGCGTCGCGATGCCGCTCGTGGCGGAAGTGGATGCCGATGTGGGTCTTGTAGGGCCGCTTGTCGCGAGAGAACCGGACGTCCCGGTGGATGCGGAACAGGGAACCGCCGACCTTCTTCGGCACCGCCAGAAAGTGGCTGGACACGTCATCGATCCGGGTCCCGAAGTCGCTGATGAACTGCAACGCCGGCTCGCGCACGACATCCTCATAGCGCTCGCCGTTGGCCTTGAACCAGTCACGCTCGTTGTTCTCCGCGAGTTCGCGCAGAAAGGCGAAGGTCTGTCTCGAAAACGGGTTCTTCCATCGGTCCATCGTCCACTCCTCGGGTCGCCTCGGGGCCCGGGCTCTCGCCCGCGCGAAGTGTATTCTGGGGCCCTTCGCTAAAGGAGACCCGAATGGACATCTTCGTCGCCGAGCTGGTCGGCACCGCGCTCCTGATCATCCTGGGCGACGGCGTCGTGGCCAACGTGGTCCTCGCCCGGACCAAGGGGAACGACAGCGGCTGGATCGTCATCGCGACCGGCTGGGGGCTCGCCGTAGCGCTGGCGGTCTACTGCGTCGGCCGGATCAGCGGCGCGCACATCAACCCGGCCGTCAGCGTCGGCCTGTGGTCGATCGGCGAACTCGAAGCGGCCCTGCTGCCGACCTACATCGGCGCCCAGTTGCTCGGCGCCTTCGCCGGCGCGGTCATCGTCTACCTCAGCTACCGTCCCCACTGGGCGGTCACGTCGGATCAGGCGGCGAAGCTCGGAGTCTTCTGCACCGCTCCGGAGATTCCGCGGCGCCAGGGCGCCAACTTCGTGACCGAGGTCGTCGGCACCGCCGTCCTGGTCTTCGGGGTGCTGGCCATCGCGGCCAACGCCTCCGAACTCGCCGGCGAGATCGACCTGTCGGCCGTGTTCGCCACGGGCATAAACCCCCTCCTCGTCGGTTTCCTGGTCTGGGGAATCGGACTCTCACTCGGTGGCCCCACCGGCTACGCGATCAACCCGGCGCGCGATCTGGGCCCGCGCATCGCCCACGCGGTCCTGCCGATCCCGGGCAAGGGCGGCTCCGAGTGGAGCTACGCCTGGGTGCCGGTGCTGGGACCTCTCGCCGGAGGAGTCGTCGGCGCTCTGGCCTTCCGCGGTCTCGGCTGGTAGACCCGGCAGACATGAACTACATCCTCGCCCTGGATCAGGGCACCACGTCCAGCCGCTCCATCCTCTTCGAGCACCAGGGCACCGCCGCCGCTTCGGCGCAGCGGGAGTTCCCGCAGCTCTACCCGTCCCCCGGACACGTCGAGCACGATCCCGAAGCGATCTGGAAGACCCAGCTCGCCACCGCCCGCGCCGCCATCCGGGAAGCGTCCGCCTCCGCCGCCGACATCGCCGCCATCGGCATCGCGAATCAGCGAGAGACCGTCGTCCTGTGGGAGCGCGACAGCGGCGAACCGATCGACAACGCGATCGTCTGGCAGAGCCGGATCACCGCTCCCCTCTGCGAGCGACTGAAGCAGCAGGGGCACGAGGACCTGTTTCGCAAAAGAACCGGCCTGGTCCTCGATCCGTACTTCTCGGGCACGAAGATCGCGTACCTGCTCGACAAGCACAAGCTCCGCGCCCGCGCCCGCCGCGGCGAGATCCTGGCCGGAACGATCGACACGTTCCTGCTCTGGCGCCTGACCGGCGGCGAAGTTCACGCCACGGACGCGAGCAACGCCTCGCGCACCCTGCTGTTCGACATCCACAACCTGGACTGGGACGACGAGTTGCTCGCCATCCTGCGCGTGCCTCGCGCCATGCTGCCCGAGGTGCGGGACTCGAGCGGCGACTTCGGGCGAACGGACCGGCGCCTGTTCGGGCGGAGGATTCCGATCGCCGGAATCGCCGGCGACCAGCAGGCGGCCACCTTCGGACAGGGCTGCTTCCGGCGCGGCATGGTGAAGAACACCTACGGCACCGGCTGCTTCATCCTGATGAACACCGGAAGCCGGGCCGTTCCGTCGAAGAACGGCCTCCTCACCACCGTCGGCTGGATGCGGGGCGGCAAGCCCACGTACTGCCTCGAGGGGTCCGTGTTCGTCGGCGGCGCCGCCGTCCAGTGGCTGCGCGACGGACTGGGGCTCATCGACCGTTCGGATCAGATCGAGGAACTGGCCGCAAGCGAGCCGGACAGCGGCGGCGTCTTCCTGGTTCCGGCGTTCGTCGGCCTCGGGGCACCGCACTGGGATCCCTACGCCCGGGGTCTCCTCATCGGACTCGAGCGTTCGACCACCGCCGGCCACGTGGCCAGAGCCACCGTCGAGTCGATGGCGTACCAGAGCCTCGACGTCGTCGGCGCCATGGAGGCCGATGCCGGTTCACGAATGCGCGAACTGCGAGTCGACGGCGGCGCCGCGGTCAACGACACCCTGATGCAGTTCCAGGCGGACCTGCTCGGCAAACGCGTGCAGCGGCCGGTCGTCGCGGAGACGACGGCGCTGGGCGCCGCCTACCTCGCCGGACTCGCCGTCGGCTTCTGGAGCGACCAGGCCGACGTAACGAGCAACTGGGCCCTCGATCGGGAGTTCGAACCGCGATCGACACCCGCGGGCCGACGCCGCCTCGCCGCCGGCTGGCAGCGGGCGATCGAGAGATCACGGGCCTGGGTCGAAGCGTAGCTGCGGTACGCTCTCGCCCCTTGAACCGACCACACTTCCGGAGATCGCAATGACCGATGTAGCCGCCCGCCCCCGCCTCACCGTCGACATCGAAGCCGGCGTCGCCGACGTGCGTCTCGACCGCGCCGACAAGCTGAATGCGCTGGACGGCGCGATGTTCGACGCCCTGGGCAGCACCGCCCGCGAGCTGGCCGAGGATACGTCGGTGCGGGCAGTCGTGCTCTCCGGCAACGGCCGCGCTTTCTGCGCCGGCCTCGACTTCGGCAGCTTCCGCGCCATGCAGCAGAGCGGCGACGGACCATCCTCGACGCGCGAACTGGTCCAGCGGACCGACGAGAACCCCGCCAACCGCGCACAGTTCGCGGCCTGGGGCTGGCACGCGATGCCCGTTCCCGTCATCGCGGCGGTTCACGGCGTAGCCTACGGCGGCGGCTTCCAGATCGCGCTGGGCGCCGATCTTCGGATCGTCCACCCGGAAGCCAGGCTCTCCGTGCGCGAGATCGTCTGGGGTCTGATCCCCGACATGGCCGGTCCCCAGTTGCTGCGGCACCTGGTGCGCGCCGACATCGCCAAGGAGCTGACCTTCACCGGACGCGTGATCAGCGGCGTCGAGGCCGCGGAACTCGGCCTCGTCACCCGTCTGTCCGAGAATCCGCTCGATGACGCCCTCGCCCTGGCGCGCGAGATCGCCGGCAACTCACCGCACGCGATCCGTGCCGCCAAGCAGGTGCTGGACACGGCCTCGAGGGCCAGTGTTCGCGAAGGACTCGAGACCGAGGAGCGGCTGCAGGTCGGCCTGATCGGTTCACCGAATCAGGTCGAGGCGGTGACGGCGAACATGGAGAAGCGGGCGCCCAGCTTCGCCGACGTCGACTGAAGCGGAGGCGGGCGACGCCGGCCGCTACTCCAGGTGCCAGCCGTGGCTGCCCTGGAGCAGCGCCCGCTGGGAATCGAAGGGCTCGCTGCCGGCCCCCGGCCCGACCGGCACGTAGCTGCCGTCGGACTCCAGGCGCCGGCAGTTCGCCGTGTCGGCGAGGTGCGGCGCCAGAATGTCCCGGAGCGCCGCCTGCCGCAGGTCCGGATCCAGGATCGGACACAGCAGCTCGACGCGGCCGTTCAGGTTGCGAGGCATCAGATCGGCGCTACCGGTGAACAGCTCCTCGTCGCCGCCGTTCCGGAAGTAGTACAGCCGCGAGTGCTCGAGGAACCGGCCGACGATCGAAGTCACCGAGATGTTCTCGGACAGGCCAGGCACGCCCGGACGCAGACAGCAGATTCCACGCACCTGCAGCAGCACCTCGACGCCGGCCTGGGAGGCGCGGTACAGCGCGTCGATGCACTCGCGGTCGACCAGCGAGTTCATCTTGAAGATCAGGCGGCCGTCTCCGCGCAGCCGGTGGCCTTCGATCTCCCGTTCGATTCGCCGGATGAGTTCACGGCGCATCTGGTGCGGCGCGACCAGGAGGCGGCTGTAGCGCTCCTCACGGGCGTATCCGGTGATCGCGTTGAACAGTTTGGCGACGTCCGAAGTGATCTCGGAGTCATCGGTCAGCAGTCCGATGTCCGTGTAGATACGGGCGGTCACCGGGTTGTAGTTTCCGGTCGCGAGGTGCGCGTAGGAATGCAGCTTGCCCGCCTCCCGACGCACCACGAGGCACATCTTGGCGTGGGTCTTGAGCCCCATCACGCCGTACACGACATGAACGCCGGCGGCTTCCAGCGCCCGCGCCCAGCCGATGTTGTACTCCTCGTCGAAACGCGCCTTCAACTCGACCAGGACCGAAACCTGCTTTCCCTTCTCCCGCGCCTCCATCAGGGCCTCGACGACGGGCGAGTTCGCCCCCACACGGTAGAGGGTTTGCTTGATCGCGATCACGTCCGGGTCGGCCGCCGCCTCCTGCAGCAGCCGAACGACCGGGGAGAAGCTGTCGTACGGGTGATAGAGGACGTGATCGCGTCGGCGGATCGCCTCGAACAGGGACTCGTCGCTCCTGAGCGCCGCATGGCGCACGGGGCGGATCGTGCTGTCGCGGAGTTCGGGCAGGTCGAGGAAGGCGATCTCGCTCAGGTCGGCCAGGCCGAGCGGCGACGGCAACGTGTCGACCTGGAACCGCGCCAACCCCATGTTCCGCTCCAGGATCGCCCGGATGCGCTTCGGCATGTCCTCGCGTACCTCCAGGCGCACGACGGAACCGAAGTGCCTCTGCCCGACAACCTCGACGATCGCCGTCAGCAGATCACCCGCCTCGTCCTCCTCCACCTCCAGGTCGGCGTCTCGCGTGACCCGGAACGGGTAGGCGGCCGCGATCTCGAAGCCGGGGAACAGCAGGTCGAGATTGGCCGCGATCAGCTCCTCGATCCACACGAATCTGCCCCGCCCCGACTCGAGGCCGAGTTCGTCGCGGCTGCTGCCCGGCGCTCGCACCAGCCGCGGCAGTACCTGCGGCACCTTGACGCGGGCGAAGCGCTCACCGTGACTGCCGTCGTCGATGACCACTGCCAGATTCAGGCTCAGATTCGAGACGTGAGGAAACGGGTGGCTCGGGTCGAATGCCAGCGGTGTCAGGACGGGGAAGATGTCGCGCTTGAAGTACGCCCGCAGCTTGCGCTTCTTCTTGGCCGAAAGGGAGTCGTACGAGACGATCTTGATCCCTGCCTCGTTCAGCTTGGGCAGCAGGTCGTCATGCCAGCAGCCATAGACGAGCCGGCGTTCGCGCTCAAGCTGGGAGCGGATGCCGGCCAACTGTTCGGACGGCGTCATCCCGTCGGCAGGCGCCTCCAGCGCGCCGCGTTCGAGTTGCCGGACCAGACCCGCGACGCGAACCATGAAGAACTCGTCCAGGTTGCTGCCGTAGATCGAGAGGAACTTGACCCGTTCGAGCAGCGGATGCCGGGAATCGTGAGCCTCTTCGAGAACCCGACTGTTGAAACGCAGCCAACTCAGCTCCCGGTTGATGTAGTGCTCGGCGAGACCCGGCACGATGGCCGGCACGTGCCGCTTCGCGGGCGGGTCCCCCTCCGCCTCCAATGGTTCAGCCGCCTCCAGTGGTTCGACCGGAACCGTCGCGGTCGACGGCTCGAGCAGATCTTCAGCGGCTGCGCCTTCTGGATTCGTCAAGGCATTTACCGGGTTCGCCACGGTAACTGTTGATTCTACACTGGTTTCGGCTTGCTCGGACTACTCGAGCGGCCGGCGCCTGATCACGACGAAGGTCACGTCGTCGGCGGGAACTCCCTGCGGCGACAGCTCCTCCACCCAGCGTTCGAACTCCATCACCGCCTCCGCCGCCGGACGTTGCCCGACCTCCCGCCAGCGCTCGGCGACCGCCGCGTAGCCGATCGGCTCGCCGTCCTCGCCGAGCATCTCCGGCAAACCGTCGCTCATCAGCAGGACCGCGTCGCCGGGTTCAAGCCGCACCCGGCGATTCTCGTAGGACGCGTTCGCCAGAGTGCCGAGCGGCACGCCGGACGTCATGATCTCCTCGACCTCACCCGCTGGAAAGCGGCTGACCAGCACCGGCGGCATGCCGGCCGACGCCAGGTCGAGCGCCCCGTCCCGGTAGCGCGCCAGCACCAGAGCCATCGCCCGCCGCCCCAGGTTCATCGAGCGGATCGTCGCTGTCGCGTGGGACAGGAAGTCGGCCAGGTCAAGCAGTGCGGGTGCACCGGGCGCACCGGGCGCCGGCGAGGCCGTGCCGCTGACCGAGCGGAAGTGGCCCATGTCCGCCGACGACAGCAGCGACTTCACCACCGTCACCATCGTCCCCGCGCGGGCGCCGTGGCCGGTTGCGTCGCCGACCGCGATGGTCAGCAAACCGTCCGGCCGGAGCCGGCTGAAGTCGTAGTAATCGCCCCCGACCTCCGAGGCCGTGCGCAGGAACACGGCGATCTCCAGGTCCGGGTGCTCGGGGATGCCGGCGGGCAGCAGCGAGAGCTGGAACGTGCGCGCCTCCTCGAGTTCGCTGGTCTGCCGCTCGTTCTCCGCCTCCAGCAGGCGACGGTCGACTTCCTGACGACGCCGCTCCCGCTCCTGCTCGAGCAACTGCTGCCGGCTCTTTTCCTGGTCGCGGGCCATGCGGTTGAACGCTTCGCCCAGCTTGCCGACCTCATCCCGGCCGCCGAGTCGCGCCCGGGCGGCAGCGTCGCCGCGGGCCAGCCGGTCGACCTGCCTGGTCAGGTGGCTGAGCCTCCGGGTCAGGCGGTTCGAGAGCGGCGCCACCGCCAGCATCGACAGGCTGAGGATCCCCACGCCGACGCCCAGGTTGCGTAGCGACGCGTTCCTCATTTCGGCCAGGGACGGGCCGATCGGACGCACGATGCCGTAGATCAACTCGCCTCCCGCAGCGGCCTGCGTGGCGACCACCCACTCGCTCATTCCCTGGCAAAGGTCCTCGTGCCCCTCGGCAAGCGCTTCGAGAAGGGGTTCGTTGCCAGCGCAGTGCACTTCCTCGAGGAGTTCCAGTTCCTCCGGCTCGGAGGTGTAGATCTCGCCCTCCGCGTCCAGTGCGAACGGCACCGCGCCGCCGCTGCGTGGAATGCGCCGCAGGACATAGCGCATCACACTCTCGGGCCGAATCGCGGCCTCCAGGTGCGCAACGATGTCACCGTCGCGGTGAACGGGACTGGAAACGGGGCCACCGAAAACCCGAGCGGCCCATTCACGCGCCCTATGCGCCCACTCGAGGTCCGCCTCCCCGTCCTCCGCTTCACCCCGTTCAACCACGAGCCGTTCACCCGGGCGGTCACCAGTCGGCAAGCGGTCCCGATCGCCCCTTCGTGACCAGAAGACGCGCCGGCCCTCCATCCCCCGCAGCCCCCGTGGACCAGGACCGCCGGGATTCCGGCCCGGCTCAGCAGCCGACTCCCGCTCCGGCGTGAGCGCGGGTACAAGTTCGAGTCCATCGACAAAGTCCGCGCCATCGCCCATGTTGCTCCAGAGAAACTCCACGAGGGCCTCCGGGTCGGCGTACTGCGGATCGTCGAAGGGCAGCATCGTGCCAAGCCTCCGCATGTACCCCTGAACATCGTCCCTGGTCCGGAGAAGACCGACCGATATCTGCCTGGTCACCTCAAGAGACTCCGCCTCGACCGCGGCCCGGAATGCCCTTGCCGAGGAGACGTACGTGTAGCCGACGATGCCGGCCAGGGGGAGTACCGCCAGTACCAGAAAGGCGAGGATGAGTTGGCTACGCAGCTTCATCGTCCGGTTCAACCCGATCCAGACTCGCCATCTTCCCCGATCGCCTCGGCCGCGAGTGCCGGTTGCCGCACCGGTCTGCCGTCCTTGCGCCGGCCGGCCAATGAACTGACCACGCCGTGCAGCGCCCGCACCTCGTGCTCCCTGAGTTCGGCGCGGTGGAGGATGCTCCTCAGGTTGCGAACCATGATGCCACGCTTCTCCGCCACCCGCAGGAAGCCGGAGGCGTCGAGCTCCTGTTCCAGGTGCTCGAACAGGTTGACGAGCTGCGCCAACGTGGCCGGAGGCGTCGCCGAAGCCTGCTCGCGCGGAGCCGCGGCGCCCGTCTCTGCCTCGAACCAGGCGTAACCGATCAGCAACACGGCCTGGGCCAGGTTGAGGGACGAGTATCCGGGGTTCAGCGGGATGTGGACGATGTGCGAGGCCAGAGCGACGTCGTTGTTGTCGAGACCCGCCCGCTCGGGACCAAAGAGCACGCCGGATCGCAGTCCCTCGGCGGCGTAGTCTCTGATCTCGGAAGCCAGATCCCGGGGTCCGATCGCAGGCTTGAGCATGTCCCGGCGCCGGGCTGTCGTGGCGTAGACCCGGTGCAGGTCGGCGACCGCCGCCGCCGTGCTCTCGAAGACCTGCGCCCGGTCGACGACCTCGTGCGACGCTCCCGTGGCCATCGCCTGCGCCCGCTCGTTCGGCCAACCATCGCGCGGCGAGACCAGCCGCAGTTCCGTCAGCCCGCAGTTCAGCATCGCCCGGGCCGCGGCGCCGACGTTCTCGCCCATCTGCGGACCGACCAGGACGATCACGGGCGACCGGATGTCGGACACCGCGGCACCGTTGCGTTCCCGAACCACAGCCCCCTAGGCTACACAGGTGACTGGTGCTCGCTTGGCCGATCGGTTGCCCGAGAGCCCGGGAGCGGTGTCATCCGAGGTCATCCTGACCCGCTTCCTCGACTGGGTCAGCAGGCTCGGCTTCGAACTGTTCCCCGCGCAGGAAGAAGCGCTGATCGAAGTGATGGCCGGCCGGCACGTAGTCCTCGACACGCCGACCGGCTCGGGCAAGTCGCTGGTCGCGATGGCGATGCTGTGGAAGGGACTGTGCGAGGGCAGGACCGGCTTCTACACGGCGCCGGTCAAGGCACTGGCTTCCGAGCAGTTCTTCCGCATGTGCAGCGAGTTCGGCGCCGAGCGGGTGGGCATGCTGACCGGCGACGCCAGCATCAACCCGAAGGCGCCGATCGTCTGCTGCACCGCCGAAGTGCTCGCGAACATGGCGCTACGGCGGGGTGCGGACCTGCCCGTCGACTACGTGGTGATGGACGAGTTCCACTTCTACGCGGACCCGGAGCGCGGCGTGTCGTGGCAGGTGCCCCTGATCACGCTTCCCGACACGACCTTCCTCCTGATGTCGGCGACGCTCGGCAACATGGCGCCGATCAGCGAGGCCCTGGAGCGCGCGACAGGCCGCCCCGTGGCGCTCATCAGCAGCCGGGATCGGCCGGTGCCGCTCGAGTACGAGTACCGCGAGACGCCGCTGCACGTCACGATCGAGGAACTCGCAAACGCCGGCCGGGCGCCCATCTACGTCGTCAACTTCACCCAGCGGGACTGCGCGCGGCTCGCCCAGAGCCTGACCAGCCTGAGACTCTGTTCGCGGGAGGAGAAGAAGACGATCTTCAGGGAGATCGGAGACTTCCGTTTCGACACGGCCTACGGCAAGGAGATGCGGCGCTTCCTCGGCTTCGGCATCGGCGTCCACCACGCGGGGCTGCTGCCCAAGTACCGGTTGCTTGTCGAGAAGCTCACCCAGTCGGGGCTGCTCAAGGTGATCGCCGGAACGGACACGCTGGGCGTCGGCGTCAACGTGCCGATCCGCACCGTCCTCTTCAGCCAGCTCTGCAAGTTCGACGGCGAGAAGGACACGATCCTCAAGGTACGGGACTTCCAGCAGATCGCCGGTCGCGCCGGCCGCAAGGGGTTCGATGAACTGGGCTGGGTGGTCTGCCAGGCACCGGCGCACGAGATCGAGAACCGGCGCAGGAGTCTGAAGGCGAGAGCCTCGCCGCGCGGGAGGAGCCGCAAACCAGTCCGAAAACGGCCACCTCCGCGCGGATTCGTGCCCTGGGAGAAACGCACTTTCGAGCGTCTTGTAACCAGTCGGCCCGAGACTCTGGAATCCCGCTTCCGGCTCCGGCACGGCATGGTGTTCGACCTGATCCAGGCCGACGAGTCGTCACGCAACGTCAGTCGGCACACGAACTTCGGCTCGTTGCGACGGTTGATCGCCGCCTGCCACGAACCGGCCGCGACCAGGGACCGTCTGATCGGCCAGTCAGCCGAACTCGTGCGGGCACTGCACCGCGCCGGCATCCTGCGGATGACTGCGCGGCCCGGCGGCGACTACGTCGTCGAGGCTGACCGGGAACTGCAGATCGAATTCTCGATGCACCAGAACCTGTCGCTCTACCTTGTCTCGACGCTGGAACTGCTCGACCGGCAGGACCCGGACTACGCCCTGGACCTGCTCAGCCTGGTCGAGGCGATCCTGGAGGATCCCGGGATCGTGCTCCGGCGCCAGGCCGCCAGGCTGCGGGACGAACTCGCGGCACGGCTCAAGGCGAAACGGGTGCCGTTCGAGGAACGGATGGAACGGCTGCGCGAGGTCACCCATCCACGACCCCTGGCCGACCTGATCGAACCGACGTTCGATGAGTTCCGCCGTTCCCATCCGTGGGTGCGCGGCGACTCGATCCGGCCGAAACGGGTCGGCCGCGAGGTCTACGAGGGCTCCCTGAGCTTCGACGAGTTCATCAGGCGCTATGACCTGCAGCGGTCCGAAGGCGTCGTTCTCCGCTACCTGAGCCGGCTGTTCAAGGTCCTGAGTCGCGGTGTTCCGGACCGTTTCAAGACGGACGCGGTGTTCGACCAGCTCGGCTACTTCCACGCCCTCCTGACGCGCGTCGACAGCAGCCTGCTCAGCGAGTGGGAACGGCTGTGGTCGCTCGAGGATCAGGCGGGCGGCTCGTAGCGGTCAGCGGCTCCGTCCAACCCCGAGTTTGGGACACCACTCCTCGACCGGACAGCGGGAACACCAGGGACTCACCGGCAGGCACAGCTTCTGGCCGAAGCTGACCAGCGTCTTGTTCAGGCCGATCCACTGGCTGCGCGGCAGCTTCCGGCGCAGCGCCATCTCCGTCTCGAGCGGGGTCTTCGTCTCCACGTAGCCCCAGAGGTTCGTGATCCGGTGCACGTGGGTGTCGACGCAGATGCCGGGGCGGCGAAACCCCTCGGTGACGACCAGGTTCGCCGTCTTGCGGCCGACGCCGGGGAGTTCGACCAGCTCATCGACCGTCCGGGGCACCTCACCGCCGAACCGCTCGCGCAGCACCGTCATCGCGAGCTTCAGGTTCTTCGCTTTCGTGCGGTAGAAGCCGACCGGGAAGATGAGCCGCTCCAGTTCCGCTAGCGGCAGGTTGCCGATCTCTTCCGCCGTCGACGCCGCCTGGAACAACCGCCTCGTTGCCTCCGCCGTCGCCTCGTCCTTGGTCCGCGCGCTCAGGATCGTCGACACCAGCACCTTGAAGGGGTCGCGCTCGGTCTCCGCGATCAGGGTCACGATCGGCAGTTCCGAGCCCTCCAGGTGCCGCCGGATGCGACGGAGCATCGCGGCCAGGCGGCGGTTCGTCGGCGGCGTCGGCAGCGCGGGCACGGTGGCCGCGAGAATAGCGCCGCTCGGCCCGGCTGTTACCTTGGTGTGATGAATGTGGCCCTGAGCGGCGCGTCGGGACTCATCGGCAGCGCGCTCACCCGCAGCCTCGAGGCCGCGGGTAGTCGTTGCCACCGGCTCGTGCGCCGCACGCCGTCGCGGGCGGATGAACTCGAGTGGAGGCCTGAACACGGTCTGGCGGATTCGGAGGCTGCGTCCGGACTTGACGTTCTGGTCCACCTGGCCGGCGAGAACGTCGCGGCCGGCCGATGGACCGCCGGGCGCCGGAGCAGGATCAGCGCCTCGCGCGGACCCGCGACCCGGCGGTTGGTCGAGTCGATGAGCCGTCTCCAACAGGCCCCGCGGGTCTTCGTCTGCGCTTCCGCGGTCGGCTACTACGGCGACCGGGGCAACGATCTGCTGGACGAGGAGTCGATGTCCGGTGGCGGCTTCCTCGCCTCCGTATGCCGGGAGTGGGAGTCCGCCGCCTGGACGGCGAGCACAGTCTGCGAGCGCGTCGTGATCCTCCGCTTCGGGGTCGTGCTCTCGGCGCGAGGCGGCGCCCTGGCCAGGATGCTGCCGCCCTTCCGGCTGGGCTTTGGCGGGCGCCTCGGATCCGGGCGGCAGTACTTCCCCTGGATCCACATCGACGACGCGGTGGCCGCGATCCGGCACGTGATGGAACGCGACATCCGGGGACCCGTCAACCTGGTCGCTCCGGAACAGGTCACGAACGCCGACTTGACCAGAGCCATCGCCGCCACGCTGGGGCGTCCGTCTCTGCTCCCGGTGCCTTCATCAGCACTCCGCCTGACCTTCGGAGCCATGGCCCGGGAGACACTGCTTGCCAGCGCCAGAGTCGTTCCCACGGTCCTGCAGGACACTAACTTCCGGTATCGCTTCTCTACTCTCGACGCCGTGCTCGATCGCGAATTGTCGCCCGACGCGTAGAATCCTGGAAGCGAAACGGCACCCGGCGCGTTGTAAACCGCTAGCACCATGGCCTTCAAGCTCGAGCGACGCGAGACCACCCGGTCGAAGTTCGCACCCGGTTCCCTCCATCTCGGTGGATCTCCATACGAGTTGGAGCCCGAGAACCGGACCCCGCTGCGAATCGCCGTCATCGCGACGATCGCCTTCCACGCGCTGCTCTTCGTCATCAGCTTTCCCAGCATGAGGCCGCGGGCCCTCCAGGCCGCGCAGGCGCCGAAGGCGTTCGTCGTCCAGGCCGTGCGCTTCAAGCCGCCGCCACCTGCCAAGGCGGAACCCATTCCCCAGCGCAGGACGAAGAAGATCCCGATTCCCGACCCGACTCCCGACGAACCCGAACCGCTCATTCGGGAACAGCTCTTCGAAGCGCCGCAACTGGAGATCGACGGCATCGCCGACGTCCTGTTCGACCTCCCCGAAGCCCCCTCGCCCGCCGGACCGCCCGGCACCATGTGGGTCGAAGGCGATGTCCTGCCTCCCAAGAAGACCTACGCTCCGCTGCCGAACTACACCGAAGAGGCGCGCCAGGCACGCATCCAGGGCGTCGTCATCCTGCAGGCCGTCGTCGACACCCTGGGCCACGTCGGCTACGTCAAGGTGCTCAAGGGACTGCCGGAAGGTCTCACCGAGTCCGCCGTCCAGGTCGTCCAGGAATGGCGTTACGAGCCCGCCACCCTGAACGGCGAACCGGTCCCTGTCTACATCAACCTGACCGTCAACTTTTCACTGCAGTAGGCGGCTACTCGCTGCGGATAGCCCCGCCTGCGCCGAGGCCGGCGTCGTGTTGCACCTGTGCAAGTCAAGACGGTTTGTGTAACACTTGACCCCGAAGATCGCGACACAAGCCAGCTTGTCGCACACAACTGTCACACAAGACGACCGACCGCCTCTCCACGCCCGAATGCCTCCAGTCCACTACCAAGCGGGCGCCTTCCCGCCTGACGATCGGCTCGACTGGGCCGAACTCGTACCGGCCATCGGCCCGGCAACGGGCGCGATCGCTCGCTACGACGGTCTGCTCGAAGCCGTGCCGAACCCTGACGTCCTGCTGGCACCCCTCGGCGCTCAGGAAGCCGTGCTCTCGTCCCGCATCGAGGGCACGGAGGCGACGACGCGAGAAGTACTCGAATACGAGGCGGGCCAGGAGCCGCCGTCCCCGGAACGCCGCGACGATCTTGTCGAAGTCATGAACTACCGTCGCGCCATGCGCGAGGCGCAGGCCCTGCTGAAAGACCTGCCCATCTGCCTGAAAGTCGTCCGTCGAGCGCACCGAATCCTGCTCCGCGGCGCGCGAGGCAGGGGTCTGGCGCCAGGCGAGTTCCGGCGTATCCCCAACTGGATCGGCCCGCCCGGCTGCGCGATCGACGAGGCTAGCTATGTCCCCGTCACCGCCGACAAGCTCCCCGACGGCCTGAGCCGATGGGAGCGCTACCTGCACGATGAGACCCGGGATCGCCTGGTTCAACTAGCCGTGCTCCACGCGGAGTTCGAGGCGCTGCACCCGTTTCTCGACGGCAACGGTCGCCTCGGGCGCATGCTCGTGCCCCTCTACCTAGCGGAGAAGGGTCTCATCAGCCAGCCCATGTTCTACATCAGCGCCTTCCTTGAGGCGCACCGCGACGTCTACTACGAGCGGCTTCTGGCCGTGTCCCGCGACGACGATTGGACCGGCTGGTGCCGGTTCTTCCTTGAGGCGGTACGCGCGCAGGCCGACGACAACATCGCCAAGGCCAGGGCGATCCTGGATCTCTACGACCGGATGAAACGCCACGTGGCCGAACTCACGCACTCGCAGTACGCGATCTCGGCACTGGACTTCATCTTCGAACTCCCGGTGTTCGCCAGCACCGACTTCATCGCCCAGGACGGTGTGCCGGCGCCGGCTGCCCGCCGCATCCTGAACGTCCTCCGGGACGACGGCGTGCTGCGGACGGTGCGGCCACCGAGCGGCCGTCGCGCTGCGATCTTCATGTTCGACGAGCTTCTCGACATCGCCGAGGAGAGCGCGACCGGGTGACGAACGCCATCGTGTTGTCGTACACGAGAGTTCGTCAAACTCCGTTGTGTGACGATTCGGCCTTCAAGGTGTTCGACAAACCGGTTTGTCTCGCACAAGTGCGCCACAAACGGCCGGAACCAATGGCCTCGGTCAGCTAGTGCCTCGCGACGCTGGCTTCCACGTACCCGCTGTCCGTCTTGGCGGCAGGTCCGGTACCACCAACGCCCGAGGCCATTCGGGGGAACCAGGCGGTTTGTAGAGGATCCAGACCGATATCTGATTGCGTTCACCCAGTTGGGTCACGTCCTCGTGTATGTCGCCCCAGAACTGGGGGGCGCGGCACCCACCGTCGGGTCTCTCTCCGTGAACGACCTGGCACCACGGCAGCTCTTGAGCGTTCAGGGATCCCGCGAGGGCAGCCACGGCTAGGCTAGTCACGATACAACCCGCGGGTTTCGGCATGACTGGCTACTCGCTGCCGGACCCCGTGCTGGCCCCCTGCCCCTTCTTCTCGTAGTACTCCTTCTCCAGCAGGCGGGCGCCGCGCAGGATGTTGCCCATCGCGTAGTTGCCTTCGTGGCAGGCGTACTCGTAAAGGAGGTCGTCGGTTCCCGGCCAGATGAGTTCGCCGCTGTAGGGCGCGGCGTAGTCCGTGTCATGGACCGTGAACCCGTAGAGCAGATCCTTCGCGCCGTGGCGACTGAAGCGCTCGATGACCTTCAGGCCGTCGCGCGGGTCACTCTGGCTGTCGAGGAAGTTCGTCGTCTCCACGACCAGGGTGTCGCCTTCCCACCAGCCGATCGAATCGCCGCCCATGGAACGGTACTCGGCCGGTGGGTGCTCCGCGTTCAGCCGGACGACCTTCGCCCAGTGCATCCACTCGACCAGGATGACGACGTGGTCCTCGGTCTGGGTGATCGTCTTCAGGTTGTTGTAGGGCAGGGAACGCACCGGGGTGGTGGCCACGCCGGTGTAGATGCAGCGGTCGCCGGGCGTCAGCGTCTCGGGGCCGTCGTAGGGATCGTCGTCGGCCTCGATCCACCAGGCGTCGCCGGTGTTCTTGTAGAGGTACGGGTTCACCCTGGCCCGCCGCGCCTTGCCGGCCTCAGTGAGTTCCGGCATGCGGCCGTTCGCCGGGTCGGTGAGGACCGATGTCCGGTACTGGCCATCGATCGGATACGCCTGGTTGCCGAAGTCCAGCCAGAAGAAGTTGTAGCCGCCGACCGCGCCGGCGGCTCCCGCGGAGCCGTCGCCGCCCGGCGGCGGCGCCTCACGGTCCGGGTCGCTGACCGCGTTGGCGCCTGCGCTGGCCGCCGCCATCCCGGCGGCGATCCGCTCCGCCTCCTCCGCCGTCATGAACTGCTTGTCGCCGAGGCGGGGATCCCGTTCGAACGGTGTCAGGTTGGCGACGTCGTAGTTGCCGGACAGGTCCGGCCGGCCGCTCGCCGTGCGCCGGACGTCGTCGTCGCCGGCCGCAACGACGGGCGAGGCGAGGAGCGATAAAAGGGCGAGGGCAACGAACAGGCTGAAGACGCTTCGGCGAAACGGCATGGTGGCTCTCCTTGCGGGGGAATGGCTGCGCCGAGCCTAACGCAGGAGACCGGCGAAACGACGGTCAGCGCGGCGGAAGCCAGCCGCGCGGAGGGCGGAAGTACGCCTTGAAGTTGGCTTCCCGCCGACGCTCCGGGGACAGGTTCTCGAACACTCCGTAGAGGAAGGTGCCGTGCTGGTGACTGTGGATCACCGGGTTGCCCCGCCAGGCGGCATCACCGATCTCGCAGGGCTGGTCCGGGAGGCAACTGCCTCGACTCTCGAGATCCGCGGCCTCGTACTGGAAGCCGATGAACCGCGCCCCTTCGGGCAGAAAGATGCCCAGGACCTGGCAGGATCGTTCCGGATCGAGGATCGGCGGCAGCAGTTCCTGGACTTCGCCGCGGACCTCATCCGGCAGCAACCGCAGCACGTCGTTGCCGGTGGGCTCGGCGAGCGCGCCCGCATAGACGCGGAAGTCGACCGGCAACGACTCTTCGACGACCTTCGCCACGCGCTCCATCCGCTCGGCCAGATCAGGGGCGCAGGCGACCGTTCCGGTCGCCCTCGGCGCGGCTGGCCAGTTGCTCGCCACCGACCATTCGCCGGGCCCGCACTCGGGGCAGGCGCCCGCCCGCAGCAACGTGCGGTTCGGCAGCAGACGCACCACGACCGGCTCGGGTGCGGGCTCAGGTTCGGGCTCGACTACCCGCTCCGGCGCCGGCTCGGGTTCGGGCTCGGGTGGTGCCACCGGGGCAGGTTCCTCCGGCGGCGACTCCGCAACCGGCTGTTCCGCCACAGCCACGGGCTGCGGGGCAGGCACCTCCGGGGGTTCCGGCGGCCGCTCCACCACTCGCGCCACGTTCTCGCTCCGCAGCCGTCGCTCCCGTTGCGCGGCCCGTCGCTCGGCCCGTCGCTGAGCCCGACTGATCGCCCGCGGCGAACCGGCGCGTGCGGTTGTGGTCGCTACGCCGACGCTCGAGTAGCCGACGTTCATCGGCGCCCAGAAGGGGCCCGTGCGCTGGCGCGACGTGAATCCGACCTGCGGCCGCTTCCCGTCTTCGAGCCTCAGGTAGGAGCTCACGATCATGAACCCCTCGCGCCGCAGTTCGACCTGCCACTCCCCCGCCGACAGACCGCTGACTTCCGCCACGCCGGATGCGTCGGTCAGCAGCGGCGGCGGTCCGCCGGAACGATCAGGCTCGGCCAGGAGAACCATGACCGTGACCCCCGGCAACGGCTGGCCGGCGTCGTCCGTGACCACAACCCGAAAACCGTTGCTGCCGCTCCACTCCTGGGCCGGCGCCGGGGCGGCCGCGGTGAGGACCACCGCCAACGCCAGGAGGAGCCGGCCGATCGTCATCCAGACGTCTCCGGCGGCGTCACGTTCTTCTCCGGCGGACGCCGACGATCGCGCCATGTGCCGGTCATCAGGGTGAGAAGCCCCAGGATCAGCTCGTCCACAAAGGGAAGGACGTCGGGGATGAACAGGTCGATGAGGAAGACGACCGCCAGAACGACGAACAGTTGCGGGAAGCGCAGGCCGCCAAGGAAGGAGAACAGCGACGAGTTGCTGGAGCCGCGGCTCGGCGTCGTCTGATCGGCCATCATTTCGGAGTCTACCTTCGGAGCGTTAACCTCCTCGCCGTGAACGAGCCGGCGATCGTCTACCCCGCGCTCGCACTCGCCGGCCTGGTCGCCGGCGCGTTGAACGTGGTCGCGGGGGGCGGCTCATTCCTCACGCTGCCGATCCTCATCTTCTTTGGCCTCCCTCCCGGTGTTGCCAACGGCACCAACCGGGTCGCGATCCTGCTCCAGAACGTCGTTGCCTCCTGGGGCTTCCACCGTCACGGCGTTCTCGACCGGCGGGCGATCCTGTGGGCGGCGCTGCCCGCAACCGCCGGCGCCGGGCTGGGCGCCTGGGCGGCTCTCGTCATCAGCGACGACGCGTTTCGTCGCGTGCTGGCGGCTCTGATGGTCGTAGTGACCCTCTGGACCCTGATCTCGCGGCGAGCAGAACCCGAGGGGCAACCAGCGACGCTCCGGGTGGGTCTCCTTGCGCTCGGCTTCTTCGGCGTCGGCGTCTACGGCGGCTTCGTCCAGGCCGGCGTCGGCTTCTTCATCCTTGCCGCGACCTCGCTGGCCGGCCTGGACCTGGTCCGCGGCAACGCGGTGAAGGTGCTCAGTATCCTCTGCTTCACCGGTCTGTCACTGCTCCTGTTCGCGCTCTCCGGCCGCGTCGACTGGGCCTTCGGTCTCGCCCTCGCGGTCGGAAACATGGCTGGCGGCTGGCTGGGCGTGCGGCTCACCGTGCTCAAGGGCCACACGTGGGTCCAGCGCGTGGTCACCGTCACCGTGGTCCTGTTCGCCGTGCGCCTCTGGTTCGGCTGAGCCCGGGAACCGCCTGGCGGCGCTATGCTCCGCGCCGCATCGACGAACGACGGACGGGACGGAAGAAGGAGAAACGACCTTGGCTTACGACGCATTCGACCTGAGCGGATCGGTGGCTCTCGTCACCGGCGGCAACTCCGGAATCGGCCTCGGCTTTGCCGAAGGACTCGCGCAGGCGGGCGCCGACGTCTGCATCTGGGGCACGAACGAGGAGAAGAACACGAACGCGCGGGAGCAACTGGCGCGCCACGGCACGCGGGTGGAGGCCCTGCGCTGCGATGTCGGTGATGCCGACGCGGTGGCGGCCTCGTTCGCGCGAACGGTCGAGCTGCTGGGCAAGGTCGATTCCTGCTTCGCCAACGCCGGGATCGGCGGCCGCGGCACGCCATTCATCGACATGTCGTTGGAGGAGTGGCGGCGGATCTTCCAGGTCAACATGGAGGGTGTCTTCCAGACCTTCCAGCAGGCGATCCGGCACATGGTCGAGCGCGGCGAGGGCGGCTCACTGGTCGCAACCAGCAGCCTGTCCGCCGTCTTCGGGGCGCCGCGCAGCGAGCACTACGCGTCGACCAAGGCGGGACTCAACGCGATGGTGCGGGGGCTGGCGGTCGAGCACGCGCGCCACGGCATCCGGGTCAACTCGGTGCTGCCCGGCTGGATCGCTACCGCCATGACCGAGCGGGCGATCAACACGGAAGCATTCCAGACCAAGGTCCTGCGGCGGGTTCCGGTGCGCCGCTGGGGCGTCGGCGAGGACTTCAGCGGCATCGCCGTCTATCTGGCGAGCAGAGCGTCGAGCTACCACACCGGCGACGAGTTCGTGATCGACGGCGGCTACGCCTGTTTCTGATCTTCCATCGAGCGGAAGATCGGGACGACGACTTCCGGCATCCGGCAGTGGTTGCCGGACGCCTTGTCGACCCAGACGTGATCGGTCCGGCCCTCGACCAGCACCCGCTCATCGACCTCCACGCGGTAGCCGAAGCTCATCGCGCGGCTCTTCAGCCGATCGAGCCAGCAGACGACGCGAACCCTGTCGCCGTAGCGGGCGCCCCCGCGATACCTCAGTTGGACCCCGGTGACCATCAGCCAGTAGCCCTCGTCCTCGATCTTCCGGTAGGCCATGCCCGCGACGCGGCAGTGGTGAGTGCGGGCGAGCTCGAACCACACGAGGTAGTTGGAGTGGTGGACCACCCCCATCTGGTCCGTTTCCTTGTAGCGGACCTCGACCTCGATCTCGCTGGCCGGCACTTCCCCGCCGGCGGCGTTCACGGCAGTACCCGTCATCCCGTTCATATCGGCCCGCGACTGTAGCGGAGTACGGTGACGATGATCTTCCAGCCGGCTCGCACGGTGCCCGAGACGGTGCCGGTGATCTTCGAAACGCCTGTCCGGCGGCGGTAGCTGACCGGCGTCTCGACGACCCGCAGACCCCGCCGCAGCGCCTTGACCTGCATCTCCGCGGTCCAGCCGAAGTTCGGATCGCTCATGTCGAGCGACTCGAGCGCCTGCCACGAGACGGCGCGGAACGGTCCCAGGTCGGTATAGCGGTAGTCGTAGAGCAGGCGCACGAGCATGCAGGCGAACCGGTTGCCCCATCGCGCCTGCGGTAGCAGGGCGCCCGGTTCGGCCTCTCCCAGCACCCGCGAGCCGATGACCAGATCCGCCTCGCCGCGCGCGATCGGTTCCGCCAGCCGCGGCATCTCGTCGGGGTGGTCCGAGTAGTCCGCGTCCAGAAAGACGACGATCTCGGGCGGTCCGGTCCGCCGCAGATGGTCGAGCCCGGCCAGACAGGCGCTGCCATAGCCCTGCACCGGCGCCGGCACGACCTCGGCCCCGGCCTCGCGCGCCCGCACCGCCGTCGCGTCCCGCGAGTTGTTGTCGGCGACGATGACACGGCGCACCAGGTCGGCCGGCATGTCGGCGAGAACCAGGCCGATCGACTCCTCCTCGTTGTAGGCGGGGATGACGACGTCGATCGACGGCGCGGTCACAAGGTGACGCCGAAACGGTTCCGCAGCGCGAACGCGAACGCGAGGGAGAGGATCAGAAAGGCGATCAGCCAGTGCATGTCGAGCAGCCCGAAGAACGAGATCGTGGCCGTGCCGTACCGCACGTCGATCCGCTCGATCGGCCCGTCGCGCGGCAGCGAGGGCTCCGCCGGGTAGAGCAACTGGTCGAGAATCGCCGCCCGGCGCCTCGTCGGCGAGCGACGCGCCCACAGCGCGCCGCCCTCCGGATCCTCGACGAAGAGGCTCTTCGTGAACGCCCCGCCGTCCGCGCGCACGACGAGTTCATGCCGCCCCGGCTCGTCCGCGCGCAGCCGCCACACGACCTGCCGCAGGCTCGGCACCCAGACGCCGGCCGTCTCCACCGCGACGCCGGCCGGCGCCTCCAGCTCGATCGGCGGGCGCGGCGCGGCTTCATCCCCGCCTGCGGCCGCCGCCTCCGCCGGCGCCAGGTCGACGACGAGCAGTGTGCGCTCGCCCACTTCGAGCCCGTCGTAGCCGTAGTGGAACTGAAGCTGGGCGATCAGCAGCATGAAGGGCACGATCATCCACAGGAGCGGAATCAGGTTCAGCCGCAGGTAGGTGAGGTTCTCGCGCAGCAGCCGAAGCTGGGCTGCCAGCACCGCCCGCAGGTCGTCGTTGAAGAGCCGCACCTCGAGCAGGTGCCCGAACAGCCGCCGCTTGACCGCGGCGATCGCCGTCTGGTTCGACGTCCAGCGATAGACCAGCAGAGCGAAGATGCCCGAGACCAGCGCCACGATGGCCACCGGCAGGATCGGCGGCAAGGCCGCGAAGGGCCGGAGCGCCACGTCGAAGACGGCGCGGAGGGCGGCGTTCAGGAGGGACATCGGCGAGCTTGGGCGGCGCTAGGAGATGTACCCCAGGCCGCGCAGCCGCTTCTCGATCTCCTCCCTCGACTCGGCGCCTTCGAGCTTGGCCAACTCCTTCTCCAGCGCATGGGTGATGAACTCCTCGACGGACGAGTAGCCCGCAATGTCGCTGTAGCGCTTCACCCGCGCGATGAGTTCCTTGTCGAGCTTGACCTTGCCACCGCCAAACATCCTTCTCCTCCTTGCGTTAGCGGTCGTCCGACCGGTTCAGGGCGAACCCGTCGCGCCGCCGCCCACCAGCGGCGGGAACTCCTCCACGCCGTACTCGGCCAGGATCGAGGCCGCCAGGTCGACGATGCCCCGAGCGGGGCGGCCAAGCGGACGGCTGACCAGGAGAACCCCCGGAACGGTCCGGTGGTCCATCATGTGATCGCCGCTCCAGGCGCTGTCGTTGTCGCTGAAGACCTCACCCACGACCTCGCCCGACGCCGACTCCGTCGCCCCGCGGTAACCCTTGGCGTAGCCGACGACCAGATCCGGGCCGATCGCGGTCTGTTGCTGAAAGGCGTAGTCCTCGCGAAGGTGGACTTCCGTGATCGCGGGCTCGCCCGTCTCCGGATCGACGACCGCCAGCAGTTCCC
This sequence comes from Holophagales bacterium, assembly GCA_009845425.1. Classification (GTDB taxonomy): domain Bacteria; phylum Acidobacteriota; class Thermoanaerobaculia; order Multivoradales; family Multivoraceae; genus Multivorans. The sequence continues at coordinate 167,961 of VXZQ01000006.1, read as the reverse complement.
GCTTCAGCTCGCGCACCAGGTCGAGGCGTTCCGCCGCCGTCACCGTGCCATCGCGCTCACGACCGCGGAGGTTGACGTAGAGGCCCGAGAAGCCGATCCCGTAGGCCCGGGTCTCGTCCCAGTCGACGTTCAGCAGGAAGCCCTCGTCCGCGTAGGGATCCGGGCTTCTCGCCGTCAGGTAGCCGTTCTCGAGCAGCCAGGCGTTCAGGTGGAAGGCGCGGCGCCAGGAGGCGAACCCGTGGTCCGACATGACGATCAGGAGCGGCTCGTCCGCGTCGCCGTCGCCAAGGCCGGCTTCGGCCTCGAGCCGGTCCAGCGTCTGCCCCACGACGACGTCGAGTCCCTCGTAGAGCATCGGGATCAGGTCCTCGTGCACCGCGTCGACTTCCGGGTCGTAGACGGGGTGCTCCGGATCGCGTGACCGCCAGCGGACGTGGCCGATCTGATCCACGTTGCCGAAGTAGTAGAACAGGAAGCCTCCCTGCTGTTCGAGGTAGCGGTCCAGCACGTAGCCGTACTGCTCGGCAACCTCGTCGCCGGCGATCTTGGCCTGGGCCAGGAACTCCTCCGGGGTAAAGACGCCCTCGGTCAGCGTCTTCGTGTCTTCGGGCATCCCCTCCGTGTAGAAGCGGTCGACCGCCTCCGCCAGTTCGGCCGCGAAATCGGGCGGCGTCGAGATCGGCGCCGCGGGCGACATCGGGTCGTGGTCGATCGGGCTGACGTAGAGCTCGAACTCCGGCTCGAGCGCGCGCAGGTACATCCGGCAGATACCGCGCAGGTGCTGGGTCGGCATCATCTCGAAGTCGACCTCCAGCCAGTCGCTCCACTCCCCGACCCGGAGCACGATCTGCTGGTCGCCGAGCTCGATCTTGGCGCTCTCCGTCTCAAGATCGAGGTAGACGGTGAACGGCGCGGTCAGCTTGACCGGCTCCCGCAGCAACGGGTTGTCGGGTCCGAGCAATTCGGCCTCGACCACGTTGTCGTAGATGTCCAGCTCGACGATGTCGCCGCCGCTGATGTCCCGGTCCGCGAACAGCTCCGAGGTGTAGAACGTGAAGGTGCCGTCGGTGCCGAGGAGGTCGCTCGTGCCCATGCCCGAGAGTTCGCGGCTCGCCGTGCCCGAGACTGGGAAGTTCGCCGGCATGCGGACTACGGTCGTGCGCACGCCGTGCTCCTCCAGCACCTCCCAGAAGGGCGTACCGTGCCGGAACTGCACGTAGTCCCCGCTGGTGAGCGGGAACTGCCAGGGTCCCACCTCCAGGAAGCGTCCGCCGGAGGACGCCGCGGCCGTCGACGAGTACGGGATCATCGTCTCCGGGTCCCGGTGCAGGAAGTCGAAGATGCCGTGGCCGCCCGGGTCCATGCCCGTGACGAAGCTCGACCAGGCGACCGGGCTGTGCGGCGGGATCGTCGTCTCCAGCTCCGTGAAGCCACCCATCGCCTCGAGCCGGGCGAAGTTCGGCAGCCTCCCTTCGTCGATCAACTGCCGGGTGAGCTCAGGGTCCAGGCCGTCGAAGCCGAGCACGATGACCTTCGGCCCCTCGGACGGGCCGACGCCACCGCCGCCGCACCCGATCGCCAGGACGACCGGAACGAGCGCCGCCGCTGCCAGAAGCGGCCGCTTCACGCCGCCATTCCCGCTGGGTCAAACACCGACTCTCCCTCCATGTAGTCCGGCTTGTCGATGCCGAACAGGGCCAGCGCGGTCGGCGCCATGTCGAGCAGCGACAGGTCGTCGTCGCGGTCGACCGGGCGGCTGCTGAAGAAGATGCCCGGGACCAGCCGCGGGTCGACACAATGGTCGCCGCTCCAGGCCTTCGTGTTGTCGGAGAAGACCGGGCCCGCGACCACGCCGACGGCGCAGTCCCAGGACACCCGGTAGCCGTCGTTGTAGCCGACGATCAGGTCGGGGGCGTTCCTCTTGTAGGGACCGGTGTACAGATCCTCCGCGTCGAAGGCGGCGTTGATGCCGACCGCGCTTCGCTCCTCGTCGCGCAGACCGTCCCAGGCGGCAATCAGTTCGCGTTTGAGCGCCCGCGCCTCCTCGCCGGGTTCGACGATGCCGCCCGCCTCGCGGCCCCTGAGATTCAGGAAAACGCCGGCGAGTCCGAGCGCGTAGGCCCGGGTACGCGACCAGTCCACACCCTCGAGCCACTCCTCCGTGCCGTCCGCGTCCTCGCATAACACCAGGTAGCCGTGATCGAGAAGCCAGCGGTTCAGGTTCACGCCTCGCCGGAAGGAGGCGAAGCCGTGGTCCGAGAGGACGATCAGCAGGTCGTCCTCGCCCAGCTTCTCCATCACCCGGCCGACCAGGGCGTCGTTGTGCCGGTAGTGCTCTTCGATCGTCCGGCGCTGCCTGCCCGTCTTTCGACCGCTGGCCGCTGGATGTCCGTCCTCCATGTAGCGCCAGAACATGTGCTGGATTCGGTCGGTGGCGTCGAAGACGCAGGTCAGCGAACCGCGGCGCAGGCGCTCAAGCGCTGCGAAGAACATCTCCTCGCGCTCGCGGTCGATGTCGTAGGACTGCCCGAGGAAGGTCGCGTCGTCGGTCACTCCCTCGTTCAGGGCCGTCGTGTCCTCGGCCAGGCCTAGCGTCGCGAAGTCGCCGACCCGCTTGGCCAGGTACGGGGCGTAGTAGGACGGGTGCGAGATCGGCATCGCCGGTTTCTCGGGGTCGATGTGGATCGCGGTCAGATAGAGCGATGTGTGCTCGGCGGCTTCCGTCAGCAGCATCCGGGTCAGGCCGTGGACCTTGATCCCGGGCGCGGCCCGGAACTCGAGACGCACCCAGTCGGAAAGCTCTCCCTGCTGGAGTTCCACCGTCTCTCCCGCCACGCGGACCGTCGCGGCCTTCTCCTTGCGGTCGACCTCGACCGTCATCGCCGCGCGGAGAGGAGGCGGCGGATGGCCCTCCAGGAAGCTGTTCTCCGGTCCCTCGACCACGCAGTCGAAGTGGTCGGGGCCGGAACCGTTGGAACTCAGCGGCACCCGCAATCCACCCTCCCGGATCGCGTCCGTCGCCGGCCGGGTCGTGTAGAGCAGGAAAGTGCCCTGGCTGCCCACCAGGTCCGGCACGCACATCGCCGCGAGTTGCGCGCCGTAGAACCGGTCCGGCGGAAAGGTGATGGGCACCCTCAGCACCGTGCTCCATACGTTCCGCTCGCCGAGCACCGTCCAGAACGGCTTCGACCGCCGCAGCATGCGAATCTCCGGCTTCTGCAGCGGAATCTTCCACCTGCCCAGCTTCAGGAATCGCTCCACCCGGCCGATGTGGGCCGAGGACAGCTTCGGCAGGTAGCTCCGCAGGTCGCGGTCGAGGAAATCGAAGATGTTGTGCTTGCCCGGATTCGCGCCGGTGGCGAAGGTCGACCAGGCGACCGGGGACAGGGCCGGGTAGGTGCTGGCGATCCGGCGGTAGCTGCCCTGCCTGCCGAGGCGCTTGAAGTTGGGCAGCTTGCCTTCCTTCATCATCCGCTCGGTCAACCGCGGGTCCTGGCCGTCGAGCCCAACGAACACGAGTCGCTTGACGTGCGCCTTCGGCGGCTTCTTGCGCCGCACGACCCGCCACAGGGTCCGCACCGGCCAGGCGAGCAGCGAGAGGAACGCGAGCGCTACCGTCGCCAGCAGCACCAGGAAGGACGACATGAGCGCGAACCCGGCCCCCGGACCGATGTAGGCGGCCGCCGGCGCGGCGGCGAAGAGCGCCGCCAGAAGCGCCAGCGCGACGGTTACGAGACGCTGAGCTGGCAACGGTTTCTCCAAGTGCTGACGCCGCCCGAGCGCAGGAGTGCGGCGGCTCGCGAAGCGCCGCGGAGCATACCAAGCCGGGGGTAGCATCCCCTTCGCCATGAGCGCCAGAACACTCTGGAGACGATTCCGCTACGGCCGGCCCATCGTCGTCGTTTCCGGCCTGCCCCGTTCGGGCACGTCGATGGCAATGCGGATGCTCGAGGCCGGCGGCATGGAAGTCGTGACCGACGGGGAGCGCGAGGCCGACGAGGACAACCCCCGCGGCTACTACGAGGACGAGCGGGTCAAGGACCTCGCGAACGCTCCCGACAAGTCCTGGCTCCGCGCCTCACGTGGCCGGGCCGTCAAGGTCATCTCCTTCCTGCTCAAGGACCTGCCGCCGAACCTGAACTACAGCGTCATCCTGATGCGTCGCGACCTGACCGAGGTCCTTGCATCGCAGCGCAAAATGCTCAACCGGCGCAACGAGACGGACGACACGCCGGACGAGCGGATGATGGAACTGTGGCAGGACCAGCTCTGGCGGGTGAACTACCTCCTGCGCCACGCGCCGCAGTTCGAGTGGGTCGAGATCGACTACGGCGAGGCTCTGCGGAACCCCGCAGCGGCGGCCACGCGAGTCGCGGGGCTCGTGGACGGCCTGGACGAACGAGCGATGGCCGAGGTGGTCGATCCGGCGCTCTACCGCAACCGCACCGCGCCCTAGCGGGAGACTCCTAGTACACGCCGACGGTCGTCGCCGAGGCTAGCCTCGCGAACGGCCGCACGCCGCTGACGCCATCCCAGGGGTAGTCGACGTAGGGCTGCTCCCGTTCCCCCTCGTCGCGCTCGAGGAAGCCGGGGACGAAGAACTCGCGGGTGAGCGTCGTCAGCCGGACGCGCCCGGTGGCGCCGTAGTCGACGACGTGGTCCGGGTCGTCGGGATCGACGACCTCCAGCACGGCCCGCGGCTGCGGCGCGTAGTAGGCGATCGTGTAGCCGTCCGCCGCCGTGACCGGCCGGGAAGCGGCCAGGCCCATCAGCGTGTTGCCGTAGGTAGGCGTCATGTAGACGCCGTCGAGCAACTCCTCGACCGCGAAGCGGGTCCATTGCGGCGTGAACTCGGTACCGCCCGAGAAGATGCCCTTGATCCCGGTGTCCGCGAGGGTCTGGCCGCGGTCCTCGAGCGCCAGGCAAAGGGACTCGAGCAGCTTCGGCGTCGCGAACATGGCCTGGATGTCGTGACCGGCCGAGAGCACGGTCAGCGCCTGGTCGATCACATGGTCCTTGTACGCCTCCAGGTGCTCCATCCAGCCCTTCTTGATCAGCTTGATCACCCAGCGCGGGTCGAGGTCGACGCAGAAGCAGATGCCGCCGCGGTACTGGCAGAGGTGCTCCACCGCCAGACGTAGCCGGCGTGGACCCGACGGCCCCAGCATCAGCCAGTTGGAACCCGGCGGGAAGTGCTCGTCGGGCAGGCTCGCGCTGAACAGCTCGTAGTCCGTGCGGAAGTCGTTGAGCGCCACCCGGCTCTTCGGGATACCCGTCGTGCCGCCGGTCTCGAACACGTAGATCGGATCGTCGGCCATCGCCTTTGGCACCCAGCGCCGCACCGGGCCGCCGCGCAGCCACTCGTCCTCGAAGGGCGGGAACTTGCGCAAGTCCGCGTAGCAGGCGACGTCGCTGCGGGGATCGAAGTCGAGCTTCGAGGCGAAGTCCAGCCAGAACGGTGTTCCGGTCTCCGGGCTGAAGTGCCACTCCATCATGTCGCGGACGTGGGCATCGAGTCGTTCCCTGGCCTGGGCCTGGGCGTCAGCGCTGGCGACTTCCATCTGCGAACTCCAATCGGTCGGTCCTGCTGTGATCGGCGGGCTGAAGCGGCGGCAGACTACAGCACCGACCGCAGCGGCGACTCCCCCGGTGAGCCGCTAGTCGGGCAACGCGAAGACCCAGAGCACACCGCCCTGCGGCACGTAGGTGTTCGTGCCGATCGCCCCGTCCAGGTGAGCCGTGCCGCGCTGCGCGTCGACGCCCCAGCCCGACTGGACCGCGATGTACTGCACGCCGTCGACCTCGAAGGACGTGGGAACGCCGCTGACGCCAGAGTTCGTCCGCTGTCGCCACAGGAGGTCTCCCGTGGCGGCGTCGAAGGCCCGGAAGTAACGGTCGCTCGTGCCACCGACGAAGACGAGGCCGCCGCCGGTCGTCAGCACCGGGCCCCAGAGCTTGCGCTCGAACTCGACGGTCCACACCTTCTCTCGCGTATCGAGGTTCCACGCCTGGAGTTCTCCGTAGTGCTCGGCGCCCTCGCGCGAGACGAAGCCTCCCTCCATGCCCATGAAGGTGCGGCCGGGCCGATAGTCCGCCTCGACTCCCTCCAGGTAGGAACAGGTGTTCTCGTTGGCCGGGATGTAGAGCAGCTTCGTGTCCGGGCTCCATGCGGCCGGAGGCCAGTTCTTCGCGCCTGACCACGACGGACAGAACACGGCTCCTTCTCCCGTCGCGGGCGTCTTCTCCGGGTCGTACTCCGGCCGGCCGGTTTCCGGATCGATCGAGGTGAACACGTCCTGGTGGACGAAGGGTGTGGCGTCCAGGAAGCCGATCGCGTCAGCGCTCCGCTCGAGCACCCAGAGATACGCGTTCCGCCCCGGATGAACGAGCGCCTTGCGGGTCGAGCCGCCGCGCTCCACGTCGATCAGAAGAGGCGGGTCGACTTCGTCCCAGTCCCAACTGTCGTTCCAGTGGTACTGGTGGTGCGCCCTCAACTCGCCGGTGTCGACGTCGAGGGCCAGCACCGAGGTGGCGTAGAGGTTGTCGCCCGGGCGGGCGTCGCCCATCCAGGGACCGCCGTTGCCGGTGCCCCAGTAGGTCAGCCGCAGTTCCGGGTCGTAGGTCCCGGTGACCCAGACGGGCACGCCGCCGGTCCGCCAGGTGTCTCCGGGCCAACTGTCATGGCCAGCTTCCCCGGGGCCGGGAATCGTGTAGGTCTTCCAGAGCTCGTCTCCGCTGTCCGCGTCGTAGGCGGCGACGAAACCGCGGATACCCCACTCGCCTCCGGACACGCCGACCATCACCTTGCCCTCGACCGCCAGAGGCGCGAGCGTCATGTAGTAGCCGCGGGCGTAGTCCTCGACCGCCGTCTCCCAGGCCACCCTTCCCGTCCGCGCGTCGAGCGCGAAGAGCCGCGCGTCGACCGTGGCGACGTAGACCAAGTCGCCCCATAGCGCGACGCCACGGTTCGTCGGGTGCATCTGCTGCAAGTCTTCGGGGAGCTCCGGGACGAAACGCCACAGCAGTTCGCCGGTGCCCGCATCGAGCGCGAGCACGCGGCTCCCCGGCGTGGTGATGAACAGCGTGCCGTCGTTGACGATCGGCGGCGCCTGGTGGCCCTCGTTGATGCTGGTCGAGAAGGTCCAGACCGGCGCCAGCGAGGCGACGTTCGAGGTGTCGATCCGGTCGAGCGGGCTGTAGCCCCAGCCGTCGTACGTCCGCCGGTACATGAGCCAGTTCTCGGGCTCGGGGGCGAGCAGCCGCTCCTGGGTGACCGCGCGGTATGGCCGCTCCTGGCCCATCGCCGGCGCCACGACGGCGCAGAGAACGAGGAGAGTGACCGTCCGTCGAAGCACTGCTTGCCGATCCACCATCGTCAGAACTCCCTCTCGAACCGGATCGTCGCGCTGAAGCCGCCGGCCGCCACGAGCACGCCCCCTTCCGAGCGAAGCGGCAGCGACGGCAGCCGGCGCGGGGCCGGTCCCGAGATGACTTCGGCGCCGTCCCGAGGGTCGAACTCCGAGTCGTGACAGGAACAGACCAGGAACTCCGCCTCGTCGGACCAGTCCTCGATGTCGCAGCCGGTGTGGGTGCAGATGCCCGAGTAGGCGACGACGCCGTCCGCGGACGCTTCCCGCGTCTCCGGGGTCAGCGAATCGGGCTCGAAGCGCAACAGCAGCACCTGGTTCAGGCGCGAGCCGTCACGCACGGCGCCGGACGACGGGTCCATCGCGTAGCAGATGAGCTGCTCGCTCGCCAGGGGAACGTCGTCGACCCGGACCGTCTCGCCCTGGCGCGGCCCGAAGGCGAAGACAAAGCGGTCGCCTTCCTGCGGCCGGGCCTTTCGCGGATCGTCTACCTGCGCCTGGAGCACGTTCAGGCCACGCACACCCAAACCCAGCGCCAGGGCCGATTTCAGAACGGTGCGACGGTCCTCCATGGCCGGCGAAGGCTAGCAGCCCCGGTGCTACCATTCCGCCGCTTCCGAACGCTCGATTCATCCTCCGGCCACCGACCCGGCCGCGTACAGGTAACCACCATGATCGACATCCCCGCCATCCGTTGGGGCAAGCCCTACGAGTCGCTCGAGAAGGCGACGATCGTCCACTTCGAGACCGGCGAGGAGCTGGCCACGCTGCACCAGACGAACCCCGGCCTGGTCCAGCGCGACATGCGCCGCGCCCAGCGCGCCCGCGACATCCTGCGCGAGATCCCGTCCAGCGAACTGATCTCGATGGTGATCAGGGCCGCCGACCTCTACCTGAACGCGGACCTGCCGCTCGGCAGTGGCAGCCAGACTCCGGAGGACTTCGTCCACTACCAGTCGGCGACGACCGGCCTGCCCGAGCACATGTGCCGGGCGAACATGGACAAGAACCACTTCGTGCTGACGAACATGGGCGAGGTGCTGGAGGCGCTGACCCGCGGTCTCGACCTCGACATTCTGGCCCGGGGCCACGGCATCGAAGAGCGCGGCGTGCCGGTCAGCTACCAGGCGCAGGCGCCGGTGATCGGCCTGGTGCTGCCGTCCAACTCGCCGGGCGTGCACACGCTGTGGATGCCGGTGATTCCGCTTCAGATCGGCCTCGTGTTCAAGCCCGGACCGCAGGAGCCGTGGACGCCCTACCGGATGACCGAAGCGTTCGCCCAGGCCGGCGTGCCCCGCGAGGCGATCTCGATCTACCCGGGCGAAGGCGACATCGGCGCGGCGGTTCTCGCTTCCTGCTCCCGCAGCATGATCTTCGGCGGCGCGGACACCGTCGCCCGTTACCAGAACGATCCCCGGGTCCAGCCGCACGGCCCCGGCTTCAGCAAGATCCTGCTCGGCGACGACGTCGTCGACGACTGGGAGCAGTACCTCGACGTGATGGTCGACAGTGTGCTGGTCAACAGCGGCCGGAGCTGCATCTCCTGCTCCGGCGTCTGGGCCTCGCGCCACACGGAGGAGATCGCCCAGGCGCTTGCCGAGCGGCTGGCGCCCGTCCTGCCGAAGCCTGCCGACGATCCCGAATCGCCGCTCGCCGCCTTCACCGTGCCGGGCATGGCGAAAGCGATCGACGGCATGATCGAGCGGCAGGTCGACGTTCCCGGCGTCCGCGACCTGACCTCCAAGATCCGAGGCAACGGGCGGCTCAACGAACGCGAGCGCTGCGACTACCTGCTGCCGACGGTCCTCCACTGCGCCGACGCGGACACCGAAGCGGCAAACGTCGAATACATGTTCCCCTTCGTCTCCGTCGTCGAGTGTCCGCAAGAGAAGATGCTGAGCGCGATCGGCGACACCCTGGTGTGCAGCGCGATCACGAACGACGACCGCTGGCGACGCCAACTGATCGACGCCACCCACGTCGACCGCCTGAACCTCGGCCCGGTGCCGACGATTCAGCTCAACTGGCTCCAGCCGCACGAAGGGAACATCATCGACTTCCTGTTCCGGGCGAGGGCCTTCCAGGAAGCCGAAGTGGCGTAGCTCAGGCGGTCAACTCGCCCCGCGGCCGCTCTCCTGCACCGACAACCCTCAACTCGTCGTACCAGGCTTTGACCCGCTCCGGCGACCAGAGCGTCACCGCACAGTCGGACACGAAGTAGACCTGGTCCGCGATCTCCTCGACCAGTTCGAGGCGGTGGGACGACAGCAGCACTCCCCGGCCGTCGGCGGCCAAGTCCCGCAGCATCCGGCACAGGCGCGCTACCGCGACCGGGTCGAGACCGTTGAACGGCTCGTCGAGGATCAGCAGTTCCGGCTCGTGCAGCAGCGCCGCAGCCAGGGCCAGTTGCCGGCGGTTGCCCGTCGAGAGTTGATGGCAGAGACGATCCGACGCGGGCACTTCCAGAGCCTCGAGGAGATCGACAGCGCGCGTGCGGGCCTCGCCAGCGTCCAGACCGTACAAGGCGGCGCAGTAGTCCAGGAACTCGACCGGCCGCAGGAAGTCGAACAGCTCGTCCTCCTCCAGCAGGATGCCGACCCTGGCCATCACCTCCGGATGAAGTCGCGGGTCGTAGCCGAACATCCGCACCGTGCCCGCACTCGGCTCGGTCAAGCCCAGCCCGAGTCGCATCAGGGTCGTCTTGCCGGCGCCGTTTCTCCCGACCAAGCACTGCACCCCGGATCCGATCTCCAGGTTCACGGAGCGCATGACTTCCAGATCGCCGTACGACTTGTCGACCGAGTCCAACCACAGCATCGTCGTCACACCGTCACCGCCCATTCCCGCAACCGCCGTCGCAGCCAGTCGCCCTTGGCCAGCGCGGCCACTAGGCCCGCGCAGCCCGCCGCCGCCAGGAGAAGCAACACCACCATCGCGGTTACCGCAGCCGTCGAACCGCCCAAGCCACGCGCTGCCGCCACAACGCCTCCCGCGACCGCCATCTGAAGCAGCCAGGCGGCCCCCAGCACAACCAGCCCCAGGACGCTGCAGAAGAAGTCCCTTTGCTCGTGCAGTTCCGGCTTCCTGGGGAACGTGACGGAAACCACCGTGCCGGCGCCAGCCAACCCCACCAACGAGAAGGCCGCGACGAGGAAAGGAAGCGCCCGCTCGGCAGGCTGCATCTGGTCAGCCAGCAGCATGGTCAGGACCATGGTCTGAGCGATCACCGAGACGCCGACCACGCTGACCACGCCCAGCACCTTACCGGGCAGGCAGGCGAACCGCGCGGTCTCCGCCGACATCGCGAGCCGTCTGGCGCCGCTCGCGGCAAACCCCAGAAGATTGGCGAAGAACGCGACCCAGAGCACACCGAGGAAGGCCGCGACGGAAGCCGCCATCCACAGGGCGAACTGGCCCGCGCCGGAAGCTGACTCCTCGCCTCTGAACAGGAAGGCCATCACGAGAGGCATGGCCCAACTGACGAAGAGGTTCAGACGCACCTGGCGGAAGCGGAGCATCATCCGAGCTTGCGCCAGCGCGACGACGAAGATCGGCCGCGACCAGACGCCCGCCGGCGCCCGAACGGCGACGGCGGCGGGCCGATCGCCGGTCGGTTTCTTCGGCGCGGCCCGGCCGCGGCGTTTCGTCGCCTTCGCGCCGCGGTCGTCGGGGCTCTGCTGCTCCAGGACAAAGGCGCCGGCCAGAAGCAGCAGGATCAACACGAGCCGCCCCACGCTCACGGCGGCGCTCGTCCAAGGGCCGCCGGCGGCCCATAGCGGCGCGACCGCGCTCGCACCGAGCACCCCGAGCAACAGGATCGCGAGCCAAGACCCGAACCAGCGCCTGCGGCCCCGGCCGCCCATGACGACCGCCCCCAACGGACCCGCAGCCACCAGAGCACATACGGCGCCACCGACGTCAATCCCCTCTAACACCCATTCCACGCCCCGGGGCCAACCCGAGCTTCCGGCGAACACCAGCGCCAGGACCTCGTTCAGCAACACGAGCACCATCGGCAGACCGATCAGGCCCGTGCCCACGGCCATCGCGCTGCGCTGCCGCACCGAAAGCCCAAACTGCGCACCCTTATGCCGGCTGAACCACTGGGTCAGCGGCGCCACCTGGAGAACCGTCACCAGAACGAAGAGGGACATGACCACGAACAGCAGGTCCACCGGCGAATCCTCGAACGGCGCATCCTCCATCCGGCGCAGGCTGAACATGTAGTTCACGGCAAACACGCCCGTGAACACGACGCCGAGCGCCAGCTTCGCTTTCTCCGTCAGCGCCTTGCGCCATCCGGCCAGCGCACGGAGCCGGACCACCGCGAGGACCGACGGGAACAACCCCCTGCCGGGACCGTTCGGATGGCTCCTGACTGATCGAGCAACCGCCCTACTGACGCGAGACTTCCGGTTTTCGTCACCCGACGACCAATGCGCCGCCGAATCGTCCTCGCCCGCCTCCTCACGTAACGCCCCCAACCGCCTCTCTCGCCTGGTCTTCCACTCCAACTGGAGAGACGCCGCCAGAAAGGCAAGACCTGCAAGAAGACCTGTCCACATCGCTTCCGGGCCAGACGACTCCGCGAACGTCCAGGCGAAGCAGAGCCAGAACCCTCCGAGGATCGGATAGGCGAACCGCAGGTACTTCTTCCGGCCTTCTGTCACCCGCCCAGCGCCTCCACGCCCACGGCCCGTGCTTCGGCCGCAAGTCGTTCGTCGAGAGTGGCCAACGGCAGCCCCATCCGCAGCGCCAACTCAAGGTACATCGCGTCGTAGACGGAGATTCCGCGATCATGCGCGAGTTCGAGAACGGCGCTCCCGACACGCGCCGGGTCTACGGGCTCGACCGCGATGGGGAGAGAGTCGAGCGAGTGTCGAATCCACGGCCATCTGCTCGCCTCGAGTCGGTGCCGGCGCGTCGCCGCCAGAAAGGCGTTCGCCACCTCGATCGGCCAGAGGCCGGGCGCATACGCCTGGCGTTCCAGCAATGACTCGAGCAATCGGTCGGTCGTCTCCGTCGCCTCGTCCGGGAAGACCCACGCCAGGGTCATCGAAGCGTCCAGCACGAACGCCATCAGTAGCGACGGCCCTCCTCGATCAGTTCGCGAATCGACAGGCCGCCCAGGCTGTGTGACTTGCGGAACTCCCTCAGGTTCTCGATCGCGGTGCGTACCTGGTCCATATCGGCCCCTCGGTAGGGGATCAGTTCGGCGACCGGCCGCTCATGCCGCGTGATGACGAACCTCTCGCCGGCCTGCACACGCTTGAGCAGGCGGGGCAAGTGGGTCTTCGCCTCGAACACACCGACTTCGGACATGAACCAAGCTCCTTCTTTGCCGCATCGGATCTAACTAGTCTCAGACTAGACTGAATGCGGCAGAGCGTCAACCGGCACCGCGGGCAGCCAAAGCGCTCCGCTCGCATCGCTGCGCCTTGGGCCGCTGTACCATCGCCCACCATGCGCAGGCGGCTGGCCTCCGGCATCGAGCTTCGCAACGCGAGTTCCGACGCGGACTACGCGGCGGTGGTCGAACTCCAGCAGCAGACCTGGGGCGACAGCTTCGACGACGCGGTGCCGCCGCCGATGCTGAAGATCTCCCAGAAGATGGGCGGTGTCGTCGCCGGCGCCTACGACGGGGCCGGCCGGATGCTGGGCTTCATCTACGGGATGAGCGGCTTCCGCTTCGGGGAGCGGGCCCACTGGTCCCACATGCTGGCGGTGACGCGGGACGCCCGCGGCCTCGGGCTGGGCCGCGAGCTCAAGGCGTTCCAGCGCGAACTCCTGCTGGAGCTCGAAGTCGAGACGGTGTACTGGACGTACGACCCTCTGGTCGCCCGGAACGCGAACCTGAACCTGAACCGGCTCGGCGCGCTGCCGGTCGAGTACGTCGAGGACATGTACGGCGAGGACACGGGCAGCATTCTGCACAGTGGACTGGGCACGGATCGCTTCATCGTCGCCTGGCCGATCGGGAGCGAGCGTGTGGCGGGCCTGATGGAGGGAGGCCCGACGGCGGGACCGACCCGGGACATGCCTCCCTTCCCCGTCGACGAGACCCTGGTCAACACCGCCTGGGTCGAGGTGCCGCCGAACATCGGTTCCATCCTGCGCTCCGCGCCGGAGGACGCCGCTGCCTGGCGGCAGCGCACTCGTGGGCAGTTTCAGGAGCACCTGGGGGACGGCTACGAGGTGACGGGGTTCACCTGGCGCGAGCGGGCAGAGCCGGATGCCGGCCAAGAGGCCGGCGCACCCAGTGTCTTGAACCGGCGCTACTACTATCGGCTCGAGAAGCTCGAAGGAGCGGAGACGCGATGAGCCTTCAGATCGACTCGATCACCCTGCGCGAGATCCAATTGCCCCTGGTCGAGCCGTTCCGCATCTCGTCCGGCGTCACGACGACCCGCCGCATCCTGCTGCTGGAGCTGGTCGACGCGGACGGCGTCTCGACCTGGTCCGAGTGCGTCGCCGGCGACTTCCCGAACTACTCGCCCGAGAGCATCGACACGGCGACCCTGGCGATTCGCGAGTGGCTGGCGCCGCGGGTGCTCGGCCGGCGCTTCGACACGCCCGGCGACGTAGCCGAGGCTCTGTCCGCGGATCTCCGCGGCCACGAGATGGCCCAGGCCGCGATCGAGATGGGGGCCTGGGCGCTGGCGGCAACGAAGGCGGACCAGAGTCTGTCGTCGCTGCTCGGCGGCACCCGCCAGCGGATCGGTACCGGCATCTCGATCGGCATCCAGAACTCGCCCTCGGACCTCGCCGACAAGGCCGGGAAGGCGCTGGCCGAGGGCTACCGGAAGATCAAGCTGAAGATCAAGCCCGGCCAGGACCTCGACTACCTGCACGCCGTCCGCGAGCGGCTCGGACCCGACGCGCCGCTAATGGCCGACGCGAACAACGCCTACACGCTGGACGACACGGACCACCTCGTCCAGCTCGACGACCTCGACCTGGTGATGGTCGAACAGCCCCTGGCCTGGGACGACGTGGCCCGCCACGCGGAACTCCAGCGACGCATGCGGACACCGATCTGCCTCGACGAGTCGATCACGAACATCGCCCGCGCCGAGGACATGATCCGGCTCCGAGCCGGCCGGATCGTCAACATCAAGCCGGGCCGCGTCGCCGGGTTCACGGCCTCGAAGGCCATCCACGATCTCTGCGAGGCGAACGACATCCCGGTCTGGTGCGGCGGCATGCTGGAGAGCGGCATCGGCCGCGCGTACAACGTGGCCCTGGCCTCCCTGCCGAACTTCACGATCCCCGGAGACGTGAGCCCCAGCAGCCGCTACTGGGCTCAGGACATCGTGTCGCCGGAATGGACGATGGATGCCGACGGCTGGGTCGACGTGCCGGACGGCCCCGGCCTCGGCGTGGAGGTCGACCGCGAGCGGATCGAGGCGTTGACGGTGCAGCGGGAAACGCTGCGTCGAACGTCCCGGGTCTAGAGGCTCCAGCCGCCGTCGACGGTCACGGTGTGGCCGGTGACGAAGACGTTCCTCTCGATCAGGGCGACGATCGCGTCGGCGCAGGTTTCGGGAGTCGCCACGCCCCTGAGCGGCGCGCCCGCGCTCACGCGTTGCTGCGCCTTGTCGTAGGTCTCGTCGCCGAGCCCGCCGCGTAGCCAGCGCCCCTCGATGAAGCCGGGGGCGATCGTGTTGACCCGGATCTCCGGACCGAGCACCCGCGCCAGCGACTTCGTCATCACGATGACCGCGGCCTTCGACGCGGCATAGGGGATGCTGCTCCCGCCGCCACCGATTCCGGCAATCGAGGCGACGTTGACCACGGCGCCTTCGCCCGCCTCCTTCATGTGCGGCGCGGCCGCGCGCGTGCAGTTGAAGACGCCGCGAAGGTTGGCGCCGAGGATGTCGTTCCAGACCTCATCGGTGACGCCCTCGAGGTCGTCATGGGCGATGAAACGGGTCATTCCCGCGTTGTTCACGAGGATGTGCAGCGCGCCGAAGGCTTCGACAGCCGATGCGATGAGCCGCCGGCAGTCGGCGTCCTTCCGCATGTCGGCCTGAACGGCAACGGCGTTGCCGCCACGGTCGCGGATGCCGCCGACGATCCGCTCGGCGGCTTCGGCGCCGCTGTGGTAGTTCACCACGATCGACGCGCCGAGGCTCGCCAGCAGTTCCGCCGTCGCCTGGCCAACGCCCGAGGACGAGCCGGTGACGACGGCGACCTTGCCTTCGATCTCCACGGATCGGGCGCCCTGGCGGCCTAGCGTCCCTTCCAGTTCGGCGGCCGCTTCTCGGCGAACGCCCTCGGACCCTCGATCAGGTCCTCCGACTGGTTCATCTGCGCCGTCCACGGGAAGATGGAACCCGCTGCCTGCTCGAGCGCCATGCCGAGACCCTTGTTCGCGGCTTCCTTGCTGGCGCGCACCGATAGCGGCGCGCACTCCAGGATCTGCGCCGCCCAGGCCCGGGCCCGGTCGAGCAACTCGTCGTGAGCGCAGACCTCGTTGACGATTCCCAGTTCCTTCGCCTCCTGCGGCGTGATGTGGCGGCCGGTCAGCAGCATGCCCATCGCCTGGTGGTAGGGAATCTGCCGCGGCAGCCGGTGCACGCCCAGCGCTCCCGCCATCAGGCCGACCCGGGGCTCGGGCAGGCCGAAGGTCGCCTTCTCGGAAGCGATGATGATGTCGCAGGCCAGCACCAGTTCGAAGCCGCCGCCGAGCGCGAAGCCGTTGACCGCCGCGATCATCGGCTTGTGCAGGTCGAAGCGGGCCGTGATGCCCCCGAAACCGCCCCGCACGCCCTTCATCCCGGCGCGCACGACCTTGCTGCCGTGCTCGGCCTGATACTTCAGGTCGTTGCCGGCCGAGAAGGCGCGGTCGCCGGCGCCGGTGAGAATCGCCACCCAGGCGGCGTCGTCGGCCGCGAAATCGTTGAACACCGAGTCGAGCTCCTGACTCGTCGGCGGATGGATCGCGTTCATGCGCTCGGGACGGTTGAGGGTCACTTCCCAAACGTGATCGTTCTTCTCGACCTGGAGAAACTCGTAGCTCACTTGCCTGCTCCTGTTCGCTTGCGGGGCCGCGTTATGGCCGTTTCGTGGAAGGGCGCGAGAGTAGCAGCAGCCTGGGAACCAGTCGCTTCCGTTCCTTGACAAGCGCCGCCGACCGCTGGCAGCGTCCTCCAGGCGATGACCCTTCTGCCGCTACCGGAGAGCTTCGAGGAAAGCGTCGCCCGGGAACGAAGCGATGGATGGTCTCACGATCCCGATCCGACCCGCGTCGCCGCGGCGGCCGAAGACTGGCGCCGGCGCCATGACCTCCCGGGCGCAGCCTCGGATGACGTGCGCCGGCTGTTGCTCCTGGTCGACGAACAGCGCGACTTCTGCCTGCCTGAGGGCACGCTCTTCGTCGGCGGCCGTTCCGGACGCGGCGCGGTCGACGATACGGAGCGCCTCGTGCGCTTCGTCTACCGTAACCTCGGCAACCTCACGGAGATCGTCAGCAGCCTCGACAGCCACCTGCCCTACCAGATCTTCTTCTCTTCGTTCTGGGCCGACGCCGCGGGCCGCCCGCTCGATCCCTACCGAGAAGTGACCGCCGAGCAGGTCTCCGCAGGCGCCGCGGTCCCCAATCCGGACTTGGCCGGCTGGTTCGGCGACGGCAGCCCGGAGTGGCTGCGCCGCCAGGCCGAGGACTACTGCCGCAAACTCGAGGCGACGGGGCGTTACCGGCTCTACCTGTGGCCCCCCCACTGCCTGCTGGGCAGCCGGGGCCAAACCATCGTCGGCGCGGTTCAGGAAGCGCGCCTCTTCTTCGCCTACGCCCGGCGAGCGCAGACACCGATAGAGATCAAGGGATCCGACGCGCTGACGGAGAACTACTCGGTGCTATCGCCCGAGGTCCTTGTCCGACACGACGGTCAACCCCTGGCGGAGCGCAACCAGGCGCTGCTCGACCAGCTACTGGTCGCCGACGCAGTGATCCTGGCGGGTCAGGCCGGCAGCCACTGCGTGCGTAGCACGGTCGATGAGTTATTGATCGAGATGGCGTCTCACGATGTTCCGGCGGGCCGATTGCACCTGCTCGCCGACTGCATGTCGCCTGTCGCCGTACCCGACCCGGAGCGTCCTGGCGAGTTCGTAGCCGACTTCACAGATGAGTTCGAGGCGGCCCTCAAGCGCTACAAGGCCGCCGGCGTCCACATCGCGAGTTCGGAGGACGACGCTTCCGATTGGGGCTGAATCCGGAGGCCGGCCGGAAGGCCGGCGCACCGACACGGGGACTTTGTCAGCGCGGGCACCTTCACGGCACGTTGCGCCGCAGCTCCTCCACCCAGACCGCCGGGCCGCCGTCCGACGGCGCCCGCCAGTCCCCTCGCGGCGACAGTGACCCGCCCGAACCCACCTTGGGTCCGTTCGGCAGCGCCGACCGCTTGAACTGGCTGGTGCCGAAGAAGCGGACCAGGAAGATCTCCAGCCAGTGCTTGATCTCGGCGAGCGAGTACTCGCCGCGCTCGGCTTCGGGAATCGTGTCGAGCCAGGCGCCCCGGTTTCGGTCTCCCCAGGCCTGGTGGGCAAGGTAGGCGACCCGGCTCGGCCGGTAGCCGTAGCGGCTCAGGTAGTAGAGATGGAAGTCCTGGAGTTCGAACGGCCCGATCGCCTCCTCGGTCGACTGCGCCGGCTCGCCGTTGCCGTCCTTTCCGCCATCTTCCGGCGGCACCAGCTCCGGCGAGATCTCCGTGTCGACGATCGACTGCAGCGTCTCGCTGGCGGCGGCGCCGAACTCGCCACGCTCGACCTCCCAGCGGATCAGGTGCTGGATCAGGGTCTTCGGCACGGACGAGTTCACGCTGTAGTGGGCCATCTGGTCGCCGACGCCGTAGGTGCACCAGCCCAGCGCCAGTTCCGAGAGATCGCCGGTGCCGATCACCAGACCCCGGTGGAGGTTCGCGAGCCGGAACAGGTGGGCGGTGCGCTCGCCGGCCTGGACGTTCTCGAAGGTGGAGTCGTAGACGCCATCGCCGCGCTCGCCACGCCCGTACGGGTGGTCGATCGCCTTCAGCATCTCTTCGCTCGGCGACCGGATGTCGATCTCGGACGCGGTGACGCCGAGCGACTCCATCAGCCGGTTCGCGTTCTCGTAGGTTCGTGTCGAAGTGCCGAAGCCCGGCAGCGTATAGGCGAGGATGTTCGACGCCGGCAGCCCGAGTCGAGCGAACGCCCGTACGCAGACGATGAGGGCGTGGCTCGAGTCGAGTCCGCCCGAGACGCCGATGACCACCTTCTCGAGACCGGTGGCCCGCAGCCGCTGAACCAGCCCGGAGACCTGAATGTCGAAGGCCTCAGCGCAGCGCTCGTCCCGCTCCGCGCTGTCCGCCGGCACGTAAGGCAGGCGCGGGATCTCCCGCCGTAGCGCCGCGGGGCCTGATGGCCGCTCCACCGTCACCGCTACCTGCCGGAACTCGCCGGCATAGGACTCCCGGCGCACCGCGTCCCGGAACGTCGACATGCGGAGCCGCTCCTGCGAGAGCCGCTCGAGGTCGATGTCGGCGGCGATCGTCTGGGGCTCCTGGCTGAAGCGCTCGGACTCGGCCAGCCGCTCCCCGTTCTCACAGATCAGGCCGTGGCTGTCCCAAGCGAGGTCGGTCGTCGACTCCCCGGCGCCCGCTCCGGCGTAGACGTAGGCGGCGATCGACCGGCCCGACTGCGACGCGCACAGCAGGCGCCGGTAGTCCGCCTTGCCGATCGTCACGTTGCTCGCCGACAGGTTGAAGAGCACGGTTGCTCCCGCCATGGCGCCCCGGGTGCTCGGCGGCAGCGGCGACCACAGATCCTCGCAGATCTCGACGTGGAAGCGGAAACCCGGAACGGGACCCACATCGAACAGCAGGTCCTCGCCGAAGGGCACGTCCTCGCCACCCAGGGAAACGAAGTCCGACCGCCGCGACTCCGCGGCGGCGAAGTAGCGCTTCTCGTAGTACTCGCGGTAGTTCGGCAGGTAGACCTTGGGCACGATGCCCGCGATCCGGCCGCCGTGCACCACGGCGGCGACGTTGAACACGGCGCCGTCGGCCTGAAGCGGCAGACCGACGATCAGCACCGGGCGCAGTTCCCGGGAGGCCTCAGCCAGGGCCAGCAGCGCCGCGCGCGACCCATCGAGCACCGCGGACTGGTGGAACAGGTCGTCCAGCGAGTAGCCGCTCAGGTTGAGTTCGGGGAAGACCGCGGCGACGGCGCCGTCGCGGTCCGCGCTCCGGGCCAGGTCGAGAGTGCGCTCCAGGTTCGTCGCCGGATCGGCGATCTCGACCTGCGGCAGGCACGCCGCAACCCGGGCAAAGCCATGCTCGTAGAGGTCGTCGAAACGCCGAACTGCTGACCTGTCTAACCTTGCGGCCATGCGGGATTATGAACGACCGGCCTCCGAAGCGCCGGTTTCCGGAGGTTCAGGCCGAGCGGGCGGGCGGCGCGTGCGAGACCGCCAGCCGGTCGCACTGCTCCATCAGACTCGCCGTGACCTCGACCGGCGCCGGCCCGTGTGCCTCGAGGTCCTGCAGCGCCGGCGGCAGTGAAGCCACCTCGCGCCCCGCCGTCTCGCGAGCGGCGTCGAGCGACGGCAGCGGCTCGATCAGCCGGCCGTCCTCCAGCACCGGCACGAGCAGATTCTGGCCCCCCGGATCGTCCAGGCCCGAGGCCTCCCCGCCCTCGTCGAGCGCATGAATCACGTCTCGCTCCAGAGCCCCGGCGGCATCGCGGTAGCGCCGCACCTGCAGCCTCCCCGGCAGGGAGGCCTTGCCGACCCCGGCACCGAACTTGAACACCGGCCGCCACGAATCTTCGCCGCTACGCCGGATCGCCGACAGCTTGTACACGCCTCCCAGCGCGCCCGCGCCCGCCGCCGTGACCAGCGCGGTGCCCACGCCCCAGATGTCGATCGCCGCGCCGGCCCGCCGCAACGCCAGGATCTTCTTCTCGTCCAGGTTGTCACTGACGACGATCGCGACGTCCTCGAGCCCCGCTTCGTTGAGCCGCCGCCGTGCCGCGCGGCTCTGCAGCAGCAGGTCGCCCGAGTCGAGACGGATGCCGAGCAGCCGCTGCCCGCGGCGCTCGAGCACCCGCGCGGTGGCGATCGCGTTCTCGATCCCCCGCTCCACGTCGTAGGTATCGACCAGGAGGACGCAGTTGTTCGGCATCGTCTCCGCGAACGCGTCGAACGCTTCACGCTCCGAGTCGAAGGCCTGGACCCAACTGTGCGCGTGAGTACCGCGCACCGGAATGCCGAAGCGCTGTCCCGCCTCGACATTCGAGGTCGCGAAGCAGCCGCCGACGTAGGCGGCGCGGCTGGCGCTCAAACCGCCGTCGAAGCCCTGCGCCCGGCGCAGACCGAACTCCAGCACCGGCTGGCCCGGCGCGGCGATGTGGCAAAGCCTGGCAGCCTTCGTCGCCACCAGCGTCTGGAAGTTGAAGATGTTGAGGACGGGCGTCTCGATCAACTGGCCGACCAGCAGCGGCGCCTCGATCCGGAGTAGCGGTTCCCTGGCGAAGACGGCCGTGCCCTCCGGGACGGCGGCCAGCGAGACGGAGAGGTCGAGCGTCGGCAGCGCCGCAAGAAAGTCAGGGGCGAACAGGGGCCTGCCGTCGCTTCCGGCAAGGCTTCGCAGGTACTCGAGGTCCTCGGGCTCGAAACGAAGATCGACCAGGAAATCCACGACCTGCTCGAGGCCCGCCGCAACGGCGAAGCCGCCGTCGAACGGAGTGTGGCGAATGGACAGGTAGAAGCTGGCCCGGTCCAGGTGGCGGCCGTGCCGCCAGTACCCCTGGGCCATCGTCAACTGGTAGAGGTCGGTCGTGAGCGCGCTCACGTCGGAGTCTCCAGCGGCTCCCGCGCCGACCTGTGCTGGTACAGCTCGCCGTCCTCGAAGCCGAGCCGGCGGTAGTACTCGCGTGTGCCGACCGAGGAGATGACGGCCACCTGACCAAACCCGGCGCCGGCCGCGATGTCCAGCGCCTCGGCGATCAGGCGCCGGCCGAGGCCGACGTGCTGCGACCGTCCCTCCTCCCGCTCGCCCAGGCTGACGACCGCTCCGTAGACGTGCACCTCGCGGATGATCGCCCTGTTCGCCAGCTCCGGGAGCGAGATGTCGTCCGTGGCGGGCTGCCCGGGCATGTGAAGCCGCAGGAACCCCGCGATCCGGTCATTCGCGGTCACGAACTCGAGGAAGGTCTCCCGGCCGCCCGACGCCCCGTAGTCCGTGCGGCGCAGGCGAAGCCGGCGCGGATCGACCGGGCGGCCGCCGACCTCGCGGGCGCGGATGTCCCGGCAGCGGATCCCGCGCGCCGACGCTTCGACCTCGGCCACCTGACGCAGGTTCGTCGTGCGGTTGCCGGTGACGATGTCCGTGCCGGGAATGTCGCGGATTACCCTGCTGAGGCGGCAGTAGCGCGGCGCGCCGCCCAGACCGTGAACCAGGACGTCGAGCAGCTCGTCCGTCTCGTACGGAAGCCACTCGCCGCGCCGGTGGTACGCCATCAGTTCGGCACTCTCGATCAAGGAGCACGGATAGACCTTGAGCTCGTCCGGACGTACGTCGGGATCCGCGAACAGCCGGTCGAAGTCCTCCCTGTCCCTGGCCGGCGTGGAACCGTGGAGATTCGGCATCCAGTGCGCCTGGATCTTGAACCCGGCCTGGCGCAGAAGGCGCACGGCGCGCCGCGACCGTGCCGTGTCGTGGCCGCGGCCATTGAGGGCCAGCACATCGTCGTCCATGCTCTGGATGCCGATCTGGACCTTGGTCGCCCCGAGCCGCCGCATACGCAGCGCCTCCGCCGCGTCGAGCCGGTCGGGCCGGGTCTCGAGCGACAGCCCGACGCAGCGGACCGTCGAGGTCTCGTTCTTCCGCTGCGCCGCCAGCAAGTCGGCCCAGTCCGCGTTCTGCTTGCGCGCCTCGGCCGCCGCTCGCGGATGGGCGGCGGTCCAGTCGGAAACGACCTGGTTGTAGCTGCGGCTCGCTGCCGCATCCGACGGGCCGACCTCCGCACCCCGCACCGTCTCCTCGAGGTGCCGAAAGTCCACCGCGGGAGCGAAGGTCAGCAACGGATCCACCACCGGCTTGGACGACACGTCGACGAACTCGTTCATCGCCTGGAGACAGCGCAGTATGAACCAGACCTGGTAGCCCTCCGGATAGCTCGACCAGGTGCCGCCGAGGACGATCAACTCCACCTTGTCGACCGGATGCCCGGTGTGGCGGTAGGAGCGGAGGCGGGAGAGGGTCTGGCGGTAGGGATCGAACTGGTGTTCGGCGGCCCGCTGGGCGCCGGGCTCGGACGACAGGTAGCTCTTCGGCATCCGCACGTCGCTCGGGCAGAAGATGCACCGGCCCGGGCACGGGAAGGGCTTGGTCAGCACGGTCACCGGCGCCACGCCGCTCCGCGTTCGGACCGGCTTCATCCGCACCCGGTCGACGAAGGTCTGCTCGCCCGCCGAATCGGGCCGAAGCGCGCGATAGCCGCGGATCAACTCGCTCTTCGAGAAGAAACCCCTGCCGTTCTTCGGGTGGCGGCGCAGCAGATCGTCGAGATCACGCGCCTCGAAGCGTGACGCGCTCTCGATGGCGCCGATGATCGCGTCCAGCTCCGCCGCGTGTTCTTCGGGCTCGAAGGAGAAACGCTTCGGGGCTATTGTCGCCGCCATGACGGGAACCTACTACGGCGGCACCAGGCGCTTGGGGGCGACGAGGCGATGACGACCACAGCCAGCGAGACGGGCACCGGGACACCGTTCGAGGCGCGGGCGGCCTTGATCACGGGCGGCGGCAGCGGCATCGGACTGGCGATCGGCCGTGCCCTTGCCCGGGGCGGATGCGGCATCACCCTCGGCGGCCGCCGCCGGGAGGTGGTCGAAACGGCCGCCGCCGACCTGCGCGCGCTCGGCCTTCGCGCCGTCGCCGTCGCCGGCGACATCTCGACCGCGGAAGGCGCGCGGGAGCTCGTTGACGAAGCGGCACGCGAACTCGGAGGGCTGGACATCCTCGTCAACTGCGCCGGCGTCTACCGCGCCGGTCCGCTCGCGGCCGAGAGCGACGAAACCGAACCCGACCCGGTCGACCTCGTCATCGATGTCGACCTGAAGGGCGTGCTGTTCGCGACCCGGGCCACGATCCCCCATCTCCGCGCGGGTCGCGGCGACGCCTCGATCGTCAACATCTCGTCGTCGCTCACACAATCGCCGCTCGCCAACTGCTCCGTCTACACGGCCGCGAAGGCCGGCGTCGACGCGCTGACCCGCAGCCTTGCGGCCGAACTCGCCGGCGACCGCATTCGGGTCAACGCGGTGCTTCCCGGCGTCGTGCGTACCCCGATCTTCGAGACGATCATGCCGCCGGACGAGGCCGCCGCCTTCCTCGAAGGCTTCGGCAACGAGGTGCCGATGGGCCGCGTCGGCGAGCCGGACGACGTCGCGCGCGCCGTCGTCTTCCTCTGCGACCCGGCGAACGACTGGATCACGGGAGCCCTGCTCGCTGTCGACGGCGGGCTCAGCCTGGGCGCACCGTAGCGCCCACTGCCGGTGCGCCGGCCATGAACACGCCAACCCAAGCAGCGCTCAGCCGGATCAACCGCGACTTCTACAGCCGCCACGCCGCCGACTTCGACCGCACCCGCCACGCGGGCGGCTGGCCGGGCTGGCGTCGGGTCGTCGAAACCGCGGCCCAAACCACGAACCGTCCCTTGCGGGTCCTCGACCTCGGCTGCGGCAATGGCCGTTTCGCCCTGTTCCTGGAGCACAACTCCCAACTTCGGCAAGACCGGCCGTTCGTCTACCACGGCATCGACCTCAGCAGCGAGCTGATCGACCACGCCCGAGCGGCCTGCGAGGGCCTTGACCACATCCGGTTCGAGGTCGACGACATCGAGAACTGCACCCTCGACGATTCGACCTACCACCTCGTCACCCTCTTCGGCGTTCTCCACCACCTCCCCGGCTTCGACACGCGCCGCCGCGCCCTCGAACGCGCCGCATCCGCCGCGGGCCCCGGCGGTCTCCTCGCCCTCACCTGCTGGCAGTTCGGGGACGACCCCGGTTTCGAGCGCCGCCGGCTCGACTGGGCCTCGGAAGCAGATGTCGACCCGGCGGAACTCGAACCCGGAGACCATCTGCTGCGCTGGGGGCCGGGCAACTCTCAGGCCCGCCGCTACTGCCACCACACCGACGAATCGGAACTCGATCGTCTCACTCATGGCCTCCGGCTTGCCGAAGTTGCCCGCTACCGTTCCGATGGGCCCGGTGGCCGCCAGAATCTGTACTGGCTGGGTGCTCGCGACGGTGCTGCTACTTTGAGCTGAAGGAGGATCGCAACCCATGAAGTCCCTGTGTCCCGCTCTGGTCGCCTCCATCCTGCTGACTGCTCTCCCCGCCGTTGCCCAGCAGGAAGAGACCTACGACTACTGGCAGCCGCAGCGACAGATGGTCCGCCTGGGCCAGCAGGCGATCTTCATGTGCAACGGGTTGTTCACTTCGAATCGGACCCTCGCGCAGGTGTTCGCCCAGGAACTCGCCTACTTGCCGGAACCCGTCGGGACGGCGGAAGGCGGCGACTACAAGGTCGATCGGGAACGCAAGGCGGTGACGGTCGGCTCGGGCCACGGCGTCCCGAAGATGCGGGCCGCCTTCCGCGAGGGAATCGGCTGCGTCGTCCTGGCGCCGGACCAGACGCTGGACGACATCGACAGCTTGCCCGCGATCGGGATGCCACAACCGACCGGCGATGCGACGAAGATCCCGTGGCCGGACGGCGACAAGACCGGTCCGATTCCACCGCCGTCCGAAGTCGACGCGGACGCACTTCGGGCCGCCTCCGACTGGGCCTTCGACCGCGAGTCGCCGCAGCAGGTGACCCTCAGCCTGCTCGTCGTGCATCGCGGCGAGATCATCCACGAGCGCTACGCCGACGGCGTCGACATGACGACGCGCACGCGCACCTGGTCGACGGCGAAGAGCATCGCCTCGACGCTCATCGGCATGCTGGTCGACGACGGCAAGCTGGCTCTCGACGAGCCGCTCGGCTTCGACTTCCTTCCCAGGGAAGCCGCCGCGGCGGAGACCGACCCGCGCTCCGCGATCACCCTCCGTCACGCCCTCAACATGTCGAGCGGCCTGCAGACGGTGGACAACGGCGGACAGGAGTACGCCGTCGGCTCCGGCATGTCCTACTGGGCCGGCGCCAGTTCCGTTGAAGGCGCGCGCCGTCGCGCCCTGATCCGCGAGCCCGGCGCCAACTGGGACTACGAGAACTACGACACCCTGCTCGCCGTCTACGCGATGAAGCGCGCTCTCGGCAGCGAGAAGAAGTACCACGAGTTCCCCCGCAAGCGCCTTCTCGACCGGATCGGCATGCGAAACACCCTGCTCAGCACCGACCGCTTCGGCGACTTCGTCCTCAGCAGTCAGGTCTACACCAGCGCCCGCGACCTCGCCCGCTTCGGTCTTCTCTATCTCCAGAACGGCGTCTGGAACGGCGAACGCCTCCTCTCCGAAGAGTGGATCGACTTCGTCCGCACGCCGGCCCCCTCGACCGCCGAACGCGGCAACTTCTACGGCGGCCAGTTCTGGCTCGTCCCGGACGAACGCAAGGACGTCCCCAGGGACGCGTACTCCACCGCCGGCAACCGCGGCCAGTACGTCGTCATCGTCCCCTCCCACGACCTCGTAATCGTCCGCCGCGGCCTCGATTGGGGCCGCCAGGGCTTCGACCGCTGGGACATGACGCGGGAGGTGCTGAAGGCGTTTCCGGTTGCAGCTGTGGCGGCGGACTGACTGGTGACCGCGGCTCAGCCTGGGTTAGGGTTCGCGGATTCCGACGACCAGGAGCTTGTGATGACGATCGATGAGTTCGTTGCCGACATGACGGTGAAGGCGGGGGGTATCGATCCCCTTGGGAAGAGGCTGCTCTTCCTGCTGGACGACGAGCAGATGCTGATCGACGGGACGGGCGAGGCGAACGTCGTCTCGAAGGTGTCGGGACAGGAGGTCGAGACGGACTGCACGGTGCGGATGTCGATCGACACGTTCGGCAAGCTGCAGCGCAAGGAGATCAAGCCGTTCATGGCCGTCGCCTCGGGCAAGATCAAGGTCAAGGGCGACATGTCGATTGCCGCGAAGCTGAAGAAGCTGACCTGAGCTTGGCGAACCCGTCGATCCGGATCCGGCAGCCGGTCGCGCTCAGGGCCGTCAACCGTGTCGGAGCGGTTGCCGACCGCTGCGGACTGACGCCCTTCAGGCTGACGCCCGAGCGGATTCTGGAGAACGCGCGTCGGGCCAGCGGGTTCGAGGTGCGCGACCCGATGTTCCTGGAGGGGGTCGAGCGCCTCGTGCACGGGCTCGAGACGCACGCGCGGCTGAGCACGTTCGGTCGGCTGGCCGCGCGCGGCACCGTGCAGCGTTCGGCCGACTCGCGGTCCCGGGTCGAGCGAGCGCTCTCGGAACACCCCGAGATCGGCGACGAACAGGTCCGGGCGCCGGTCTTCATCGTCGGCATGCCCCGGAGCGGGACGACGATCCTCCATGCCCTGCTGCACCTGGACCGGAACCACCGGGCGCCCCTGTCCTGGGAGTGCCTCCTGCCCCACCCGGCGCCGAATCCGGACGACTACCGGGACAACGAGCGGATCAAGACTGTGCGCAAGGAGTTCGACCAGATCTTCCGGCTCGTGCCCGACTTCCGTCGCAAGCACTACATGACCGCCGACTCGCCGCAGGAATGCATCGGCATCACGGCACTCAACTTCACGAGCTTCCAGTACGTCGCCATGGCCTGGCTGCCCGAGTACCTCGACTGGTTCGCGAAGGCCGACCAGGCGCAGAACCTGCGCTGGCACCGGCGGTTCCTGCAGTTCCTCCAGTCGGGCGGCGTTCCCTCCCGTCGCTGGCTGATGAAGTCACCCGTCCACCTGATGCGGCTGCGGGCTCTCTTCGAGGTCTATCCGGATGCCCGGATCATTGTCACCCATCGCCACCCGGCCGACGTCGTACCCTCGGTCGGGAGCCTGATGTCGTCGATGCGGTCGTTCTACTCGGACCACGAGGACACGCCGCGAACCGCGCGGGAGCAACTCCTGACCTGGGCCGACTACTTCGCCCGGTTCCTGCACGACCGCCGGGAGCTCGACCGCGAGGAACAGATGGTCGACGTGTTCTTCGACGACTTCGTCAAGGACCAGATGTCGGTCGTCGACGCGATCTACGCCCGCTTCGGATGGGACCTCCGGCCGGAGGACCGGCGCCGCATGGAGCAATTCCTCCAGCAGGAGCGCCGGGGAAAGCACGGCGTCCACGAGTACTCGCTGGACCAGATGGGCACGACACGGGCCGAGATCGAGAACGAGTACGCCCACTATCTCGCCTTTCTGGAAACCCGGAGATGAGCCTGGAGACACTGAGATGAGCGAACCCGACTTCGAGAGCCGACAGGCGCTGCACGAGTTTCTGGACGTGATCCGCAACGCGGAGCAGACGTTCCTCGACCCCGAGAAGGAACTCGACCACCAGGGCCACGTGGACGGCTACCAGCACCTGTTCCACCTGATGCAGATAACCGTCGACTTCTACCTCCACAACGACCCCTTGCGGCCCCGGCTCGTGCGGCTCACGGAGGGAACCCGCAAGCTCTACGGTGACAACGTGGACTCGGTCTACTACTTCTCCCAGGTCCGGGGAGACCAGGAGTACGTCATCCGCGGGCGACACTTCGGCAGTTGCTACCTGAGCTTCTGCCTCTACGGCGGCGATCCCAACGGCGAACTGGCGGACCGGGTCACCCTCAACGTCAACCACCGCGACATCGCGTTCGAGGACGACGGATCGTTCGAGATCAAGCTGACGCCCGATCCGCAGGGTCCGAACGAGTTCCGGATCGAGCCCGACTCGGTGTCGCTCTTCACTCGCGAGTACTTCCTCGACCGCGCGTCATCGAAAGAGAGCATCCTCAGCATCGAGAACGCCTCACCGCAGCCGCCCGCGCCGCCGCTGGACGACGCAGAACTGGCGCGGCGCATCCGCAGCATGGCGA
This sequence comes from Holophagales bacterium, assembly GCA_009845425.1. Lineage (GTDB taxonomy): Bacteria > Acidobacteriota > Thermoanaerobaculia > Multivoradales > Multivoraceae > Multivorans. The sequence continues at coordinate 139,562 of VXZQ01000006.1, read as the reverse complement.
TGTTCTTCATGTGCACGACCTGGATCGCCCCGCTGCCGGTCCACCTGCCGTTCAACGAGTTCTGCGATCCGTGGGAGTTCGACCCGGAGCAGGGCGGCTGGGGGACGGTCGACAACATCTACTGCTTCTGTCGCTTCCGGCTGCAGGAGAACGAATACCTGAAGGTGCGTTTCCGGTCACCGGAAGCGTGCTACTGGGGCCTCCAGACGTGGAATTACCTGATGCAGTCGATGAACTACGAGGACTTCCCGGTGTGCGTCAACAAGCAGACCGCGGTACCTGAGCCGGACGGCAGCTACGTCGTCTACCTGAGCCACCGCGAGGCACCGAAGAACTGGATCAGCACCGCCGGCTACAACGAGGGCGTTCTCTTCGCCCGCTGGCTGCTGGCCGAGGAGTTGCCGGAGACGCCGGAGGTCGAGTTGGGCGAGTGGTAAGGAGGCGCTAGATCCAGTCGCGGTCGGCGATCTTCTTCGGCAGGAACTCCTCGGTGACGAAGGAGAGACCCTTGCTGGAGAGGGCTTCGAGTTCCCACTTCACGCCGGCGCTGAGCATGTTCTTGATCTCCTTCTGCCAGGGCTTCGCCTTGAACCACTCGTAGTTCAGGATCTCCTTCGCGCGGGAACGGTCCTGGTCGTTCAATCGGATGCTGACGTCTTCGGAGAGGTCGTAGGCGACGGGATCGAAGCTGGAAAGACCGATGAAGCGTGCCTTGGGCACGGCCATGCGCTTTGACTCGAAGGCAAGGCCGATCGAGCCCTGCTTGACCACGGAGTGGATGTAGTAGCCCCAGGGGTCGTTGTCGACGAAGACGTAGAGCGGAAGCTCCAGCTCGTGGACCATGCGGTAGAGGAGACGCCGCACCCCCCGCGGCGGCTGTCCCTGGCCAGTAACGAGGATGCAGTTGTGCCGCTTCCAGAACTTGTCCTCGTTGAGCCGCGCCCAGACCGCTTCCTTCTCCACCAGCAGGATGAACTTGGCGCCGTGGCCGACGAAGCGGATCGTCTCCGGCTCGACGATCCCGGGAACCGACCATCCCCCTGAGCCCATACGGGACAGGTCGATCACGTCGCCGGCGTCGACCAGCGTCAACGGGCCGACGACCGAGCCGCGCTTGGCCGCGAACAGGTGGAGTTCCTCGCGCAGGGCGCCCAGGGTGACCTCCAGGTCCTCGATGATCGGGTCCGATTCCTCCTGGCCATCGAAGGTGTTCTCCTTGCCGTCGGCCAGGGTGTGCTTGCTCATGTAGTAGAGGTCGCGGATGCTGGTCGTCTTCTGCTCGTCCAGGAGCTGGGTGCAGCCGCGGGCAACCAGGAGCGTCTGCATGTACTTGCGGGCCTGGTTCAGGTTGAACAGCGAGCGACGCTGGGTCGCGTCGCCCATCTCGATGATCTTCCTGCGCTTCGAGAACGTGACGTTCGAGAGCGTCCGCGACGGGATGTCGACGTAGGGGTCGACTTCGCGGCGAGCCATCGCGATCGTCTTCTTCGCCAGGAACTCGATCTTGGCCTTCGCGTCGAGGCTGGCCGGGATCTTGAGCCGGTCAGACGTCATACCAGCTCCAGCTGCGACCCGGGATCACGCTCGGCCTCCGCGGGAAGCGGCGGCGGCAAATGCTCGGCGGCCACCGCTTCGGCGTCTTCGGCAACAGGCGGTTCCGCGTTCGGGTCGACGACGAGGACGTTCTCGCAGGCTTCCAGCTCGTCGCTGGAGGCCTCCTGCTCCTCGAGCATCCCCGCCAGCTCCGTCTTCTTTCGGCTGATCGCGAGCAGTCGGTCGCGGAACAGCTTCTGGTCCTTGCCGGTGATCGCCTCCACCGAGTTGACGACCTCCTCGATGTAGAGGTTGAACACCTCCCGGCGGCGCGCCTCGCTCTTGGCCCGGGCCTTGCGCTTGACGTACTGGCCGAGCCGGCGCCCACAGGTCTGCACGGCGAGCTTGATCTCCTTGCGGATCTCGTCGTAGTCCGCCACCGCGACCTTGCTCTCGGAGCTGAAGGGAACCCACACCGAGGCGAGATGGACCAGCACGATCAGCGGACCCGACGGCAGCGCGCCGCGCGACTGGGTCAAGCCGTAGTTGCGCCAGGAGACGTCCATCACGGCCTTGGTGATGCAGCAGGAGCCGGCAAGGTACTGCAGCGGAACGCGGTTCGCGAACCGGAGCACCTTGGCCAGGTCGTCGGCGGGCAGGTCGCCGCCCCAGGCCAGGCCGACCTCGACCTGGAACGGATTGCCGCGGTAAACCGCCGGCCGGCGCGTCTCGACGCCATAGAACTCCGCCCGAATGCCCCTGGTCAGCCCGGCCAGCAGCTCCTGCACGCCGATCGGCGACAGGCAGTCTGTCGACGGTGGCCGGATGCGGGTCGCGGAGTCGTTCAGCGCCTGGTAGAGCTGGTCGGCGGCCTTGCGCACGACCGTGTTCGGACGCGCCTTCGGATCGATCCCGGCCCGTTTCGCGAGCCCCACCGCCATCTGCGGCGACACCCGGCTGAAGTCCCGGGACAGGCACTGGCTGATCGTCGCGTGCTGGGTCGATTGCAGCATCTTCATCAGCACGCCGAGTTCGACGCCGTGCGGATGCGGCTTGATCTCGCTCGGCGCCGCCGGGTTCGACTGGACGCCCCGGACGTAGTCCGTTTCTTCGCCGTGCGGATCCCTGTAGTGCAACGTTGCGTGGGGGTTCGCCACGGCCACCTGGTGCAGGAACTCCTCGACCGACTGGCGGCCCTTCATGTACTGCGCCTCGAGTTCCAGCTCGACCCGGGTGCCGTGATCGAGATCCCAGTCGTCGAGCTTCTTCTTCCCGACCGCCTTCGGCTTGTTCGTGTTCGTGTCGATGACGACCTGCATCGCATAGGCGGGCGAACGGGGGCCGGTGCGCGAAACGATCGACACCGGCTTGCCGGTCGTCAACTGGCCGTACATCGCAGCCGCCGAGATGCCGATCCCCTGCTGGCCGCGGCTCTGCTTCAGGCTGTGGAACTTCGACCCGTAGAGCAGTTGCCCGAAGATCCGCGGCGCCTGCGTTTCGACGATCCCCGGGCCGTTGTCGGTCACACGCACGACGTACCGGTTGTTTCCTTCGGCCGCTTCGAGCTCGACCCGGATCTCGGGCAGGATGCCCGCCTCCTCGCAGGCGTCGAGAGAGTTATCCACCGCCTCCTTGACGGTCGTCAGGAGGGCCTTGCGGAGCGAATCGAAGCCGAGCAGGTGCCGGTTCTTGGCGAAGAACTCCGATACCGAGATCTCCCGCTGGCGGCGGGAGAGGGTCTCGGCTGTGACTCGCTTCGCCAAAGCTGCCCCTTTCGGTTCAGGGGTTCAGAACGTGGCGCACTCCGACATGCACCATGCGGGGGGCGCCGATCGTGACCAGCCCGGTACCGGAGATACCGACCTGCACTTCCTCGTCGAGCAGGTTCTCGAGACCGGCGAAGACATGCCAACGGTCACTGAGCGCACGGGCGGCGCTCAGGTCCACGACGGCGAAACTGGACAACGGCCTCGTGCTCAGATCGTCCTCGTACTGCTCGCCGACGAAGCGGAGTCCCAGGCGGGCCTGAAGCACGTCGGGATTCGAGTACTCGAGGCCGAAGCTCGCCGACTGCTCGGGCGTCTGCGCCAGCCGCTTCCCCTCGAGTTCCGGGAAGTCGGCCGCGCTGTCGACCTCGGCGTTGCTATAGAGATAGGACACGTCGAGCCGCCAGTCGTCGCCGAGCCGCTGGCGGAGTTCCGCCTCGAGACCCTGAATGCGGGTCCGGTCCAGGTTGAGCCGTTGCCGGCAGGATCCGCCGCCGGGCACGAAGCCGCAGGGCCGGAAGAACCGGCTGCTCGCGATCGACGCGAGCGTCACGTTGGCGATCGGGTTCTCGACCCTGTTGAGGAAGGCGTTCAGCGACAGCCTGGAACCGCCCTGGTAGCGCACGGCGCCGAACTCGATTCCGGAGAGCCGCTCCGGCTCGAGCGCCTCGTTCGCCTCCGTGATGTCGTTGCGAACCCGGAAGGGCCGGTACAGCTCGTTGACGGTCGGCGCCCGGAACGACCCGTACACCGAACCGCGCAGGCTCCAGCCCAGGTCGAGGGCGTAGAGGAAGCCGATCCGCGGCGACGCCGCCGTCTCTTCCCGGTCCTCGAACATGTCATCGCGGCGAATCGAGCCGTCGGCCTTGTTGATCTCCAGCCGGCTGCCGGATCCCGTCTGCCAACGGTCAATGCGAGCTCCGAGTTCGAGCGTCAGGCGATCGCCGAAGTCGGCCCGTCGCTGGACGTACGCGCCGGTAATCGACTGGTCGCCGCCGGCCATGCGGCGCCGGTTGAACTGCGTCGTGTAGAAGAAGTCCTCGTTCGTCGCACCGTCGACGCTGCGCCACTCGGCGCCGGCGACCCACAGGCCGGATCCGACTTCGCCCTCCCACTGCGCACCGAGGCCAGTGGCCTCGGAGTCGACCAGGAACTGGTCGAGGGCCGGCCGTTCGGACGACCGGTCGACCTGCTGGGCGCTGAACCGGCTGGCGAACTCCTGCTCGTGGGTGAAGCCGCGGACCGTCCAGGTATCGCCCCGGCCGCTCACCACGTCCGCGCTGAAGCGGAACGAAGTCAGGTCCGTGTCGTTGCCGGTGAGCGGCGTGCCGTTGCCGCGGTCTTCGGCGAGGTTGTCGCCGCCGATCGCAATCTGCACCGACTCGCCGGGAGAGAACGTCAGCCGGCCGCCGACGCTGGTCTGCTCGGAGAACGCGTCGACGTCGATCGGCCCGCGCTGGTCATCCCGCACGACCGGGTAGCCGTCCATGTCGAAGCTCCTCGCCGACAGGGTCAACGAAGCGCTCTCGAATCCCTGCCCGAACCAGGCGTCGCCCGAGAGCACGCCGTGGTCGCCGGCCAGCGCCGAGAGGCTCAACCCGGGTCCCGATTCCGGCGGGGTCGCCGTGACCAGGTGGATCACCCCACCCAGGGCAGAGTTGCCCCAGAGACTCGAGCCGCCGCCGCGCACGACCTCGATCCGGTCCAGGCTCTCGCGGCCGACCCGTCCCCAGTAGATCCAGCCGCCGAACGGATCGTTGAGCGGAAGGCCGTCGAGCAGCACCAGGGTGCGGCTGACTCCGCTCGGTCCGATGCCGCGAAGCGAGACGCCCTGGCTGGTCGGATGGGCGACCATCGAGCTGTTGCGGCGGAAGAGGCTGAAACCAGGCACCCGGCGCATGGTGTCGTCGAGCGCCAGGGAAGCGCTGGCCCGGAGTTCCTCGCCGGAGAGCACGGACACGCTGGACGTCACCTGACCCAGTTCCTGTTCGGCGCGGGAGGCGGTGACGACGATCGTCTCGGCCAGGGCGGGGTCCTCGACCGGCTCGGTACCCTCGGCGTCGTCAGCCACCGACGCGGCAGCAAACGCCGCCGAAGCGGTAACCGCCAGAGCGAACGCGGAGGCGGGGAGGAAGCGGCCGCTCACGAGGCGAGCCGATGTTCGCGTGATCGAGGCGGAAGTCAGATTCGACATGCACAAGCTCCTAGGCGGCCGGACCCGGCGCCTCCGGGTCGGCGGGAGCGGGCATGGTAAACGATGCAGGGTCGACGTCCGCGTTGGTGTCGGCCTCCCGGATCCTCAACTCGGCGGCAACCTGGCCCGCCACCGCGATCCGGATCGTCCCCGGCACCATCAGCCCGCCGGCGTCCATGTAGTCGCCGAGCGTCACCTCGATCTCGCCGGTGGACCCCAGCAGCGCCCCGTCGAAGCCGACCCGGCGCTCCAGGAAGTCCTCGCCGCCCAGATGAAGCGTCCGCTCCTCCCCCTCCGGCGTCACGATGTCGAGCCGGTACGTCTCGTCGCGCTCGACCTTCCCGATGCCCTCGAACGAGACCTCCAGACCACGCTCCTCCCTGCTCGCGAGCAGCCCCCACAGAAACTCGCCGAGCAGCTCCGCCGCACTGACCGTCTCCTGGGACAGCGGCGTGGGCTCGACGACGCCCTGCATCGGCGACAGGTTCCACGGCGTCTCGCCGTCGTAGGCCAGAACCATCGACAGTCCCTGCAAGTCGATGTCGATGCGGAACGAACTCGGGCGGGCGAATGCCGCCTTCATCGGCACTTCGAAGCCGAGCAGGACCGCAGTGCCGACCGCGCTCAGCGTCTCCACTTCGGCGGCGGAACCGCCGCGGGCGCTTTCGTAGCGCGCCAGCACGTCGTCCAGGCCGAGCGCGGCGTCGGCCATCTGGCCCGGCATGAAGAAGACGTCGGGGTCGATCTCCGGATTGATCTCGAAGGACTCGAACTGGAGCGGCATCTCCCCCATCGGACTGATCATCGTGTGCCGGTGGGCGATCATCAGGCCGTCGACCTCGCGGAAGTCCTCGAACAGGGTGGCCGTCTCCTGCAGGCCGAAGCCGAGATCTACCTGTGCCACGCGTTTCCTCTCCAGGCCGTCCTCGACCCCGATGAAGACCTGCTGCACGACACCACTCGGCGCCGTGACGAGGAGTCTCCAGGCCTCGCCGCTCTCGATCTCCTCGCGGCCGGCGAGTTCGAGGTCGTAGCCGCGCTCCTCGAGGTCGACCAGGCCCTGCACGCTGACGTCGGCGTCCGCGGCGGCGACGGCCGCCAGGTCTCCCTCGAGCAGAACCGGTTTCATCTCCCCCGGCTGCTGAGCCCAGGCCTGCTCGCCGTCGAAGGCCCGAATCAGGGCCATGCCGCCGAAATCGCCGTCCATCCGCACCTGGTTCGGCGCCCGCAGGAGCACCGTGAACAACGCCTCCATTCCCTGCATGGACATCGTGGCCGCGCCGCGTACACCGGTGACGGCGCGCAGGCGCTCCAGCCCGCCACGCGCCTCGAAGTGGGCGGCGAGAACGCGGTCGAGTTCGCTGGGCTCGGCCTCCTCCTGGCTCCAGGCTGGCGCCGCCGCCAAAACAACCGCCAGAACGGTCACGCAGCGAGCCATCCGGACACGAGCCGCCGAGCCGATCGGTGCAGATCCCTTCATCTCATCCTCCGCTGGCCATCCAACGCGAGTCCCGCCGGTGGGCGCCAGGGCGGCTCGCTGCCCCAAACTGTGCCGGCATGATACCCCGAACCGGACTGGCGAAAGAGGTTGCAGACGAGCCCTCCGGAAGCCAGCATACTCGTTTGCGAAGTTCTCGCAAACTCTTGGCGGAAAAGGAGTTACGTCAGGTCGCCGTGTCCGTTGGCGACCTCCGATCGCCAAGCGCGCCTGTCCCTGGCCGGCAGCTAGTAATCTGCGCGGAATGAAGGACGACGCTGGGCCTGTCGATCCGGGCGGCGAATCGCCCGCGTCGCCGCCGGAGTGCCCCAGCCGGAGCGCCACTGAAACCTCTTCCCAGACCCGGCAGCTACGTTTCACCGGCGACGGCCGGGAGTACTTCCGCATCTGGATCGTCAACGTCGCGCTGACGCTCCTGACCCTTGGCATCTACTCCGCGTGGGCGAAGGTGCGGGCGCGGCGCTACCTGTACGGGAACGTCTGGCTCGGCGACGACGCCTTCGACTACACCGCGAACCCGGTCGCGATCCTCAGGGGGAGGATCCTCCTTCTCCTCGTCCTGGTACCCGTCTCGCTGGCCCAGCGCGTGTCCATCCTGTACTACTACGCAGCTCTTCTGGTTCTCATGCCGCTGGTGCCGTGGGTGGTGGTCCGGGCGCGTTCCTTCCACATGCGCAACTCCAGACATCGGAGCCTTGCCTTCGACTTCAGCGGCAAGTACTGGGACGCCGCCGTCTGGTATCCGCTGTCCTGGGCCGCCTCCATCGTGACGCTCGGGCTGGCGAGACCGCTGACCGTGTTCGGACGGGACCGCTTCCTGGTTACCGAGTCGAGCTTCGGCAACAGGACGTTCGGCTTCACAGGCCGGCCGGGGCCCTACTACCGGATGTACGTCATCACCGCGGTGGTGGTTGGCGTCCTCTACGTCGGCGGCGTGTTCTTCGTGCTCCTCGTCGTAGTCGGGCGCTCCATGGCAACCGGCGCCGATCCGGGAACCGCGGCTCCGGACATGGGCGCGTTCATGATCGGCACGCTGGCGATTGTCGGACTCGTCATGCTCTTCGTCGCCGCCTATCTCCGCACGCGCCTGCTCTGCTATCGATGGAACTCCTCGCGACTGGGCGACAACGAGTTCTCGCTCGCTCTCTCCTTTCCCACCATGCTCTGGCTGTACGCGAGTAACGCGGCGGCGATCGTCACTACGTTCGGTCTCTTCATTCCGTTCGCCAGAATCCGCTTCCTGCGATACGTCGTGGGCGAGTTCCGCGTGCTCCAGCGCGAAGATCCGGACGCTTACGAAGCAGGCGACAGGCAGAGTGTCGGCGCCACCGGAGCGGAGGCCGCCGGCGAGTTCGGCCTGGAGATCGGGATATGAACGCCGTCGCCTGCCGGTACTACGACGGGAAGTCGTCCAGACGGAAAGCCGCCGCTCTCACCTTCACCGACGCCGGCGACCTCATTGTCGATGGTGCCGAACTCGAAGAGCGCCTCGTCTACCGTGACGTGCGGATACCGAACCGCGTCGCGGACACGCCACGCTTCATTCACCTGCCGGACGGTGCGGTCTGCGAGGTGCAGGACAACGACGCCCTGGACGAACTCCGGGCCCGCCTTCGGCGCGACGACCCCGAGCCGCGGCGCGATCGGTTCTGGCGCCTGGTCCATCGCCTCGACAGCACCTGGCGAGGCGCGGCCGCGGCGCTGGCCGTAGTAGCGACCGTCATGTACTCGTTCACCAGGTGGGGAGCTCCGGCCGTGGCCAGTCTGGTCGTCGCAACGACGCCTCAGGAAGCGGAGGCGCTCCTCGGTCAGAACGGGTTGAACCTGCTCCGACAGCTCGAGGTCCTCGAGACGTCGGCGCTCGAGCCGAATCGCAGAAACGACCTGCTGGCCGCCTTCGAAGAGATGAAGCGGGAAGCAGGTGTAGAACACGCAGACCTCCAGTTCTACTCCCTGGGCGCTCCGAACGCCTTTGCACTGCCGGGCGGCACCCTCGTCGTCACGGACGAACTCGTGGAGTTCGCCGAGCATGACGAGGAGATCATCGCAGTACTCGCCCACGAACTGGGGCACGTTGAGGGCCGTCACGTGCTTCGCTCCATGGCCCAGAGATCCACTCTGCTGGCGTTGTGGACCGCGATTACCGGTGATGTGTCGCTAGCGGCGCTCTCGGTCCTGGGTCCGGACCAGTTGATCGCTCAGAGCTACTCGCGCGATTTCGAGCGCGCCGCCGACGAGTTCGCCGCCGACTATCTCCTCCGCGCCGGAATCTCGCCGACTCGCCTCGGCGACATCCTGGAGCGACTTGAGCGCGAAAGCGGAACCGGCAGCTTCCCCACCTGGCTGTCCAGCCACCCCGCAGCGGCCGACCGAGCCCGCAGCGCAATGGAACGCGCCGGTTCGGACAGTGAAGCCGGCGAGTGACCCTTCCGCGCGAGGCGGCATACTCTCAGGCAACGATCGAAGCAAGCGATGCGGCCCAAGGCCGCCAACGGGATCCGCCATAGGAGACTCGCCATGCAGAAGCTGACCCAGGCCCAGCGCGAACAGTGGGCGATCGACGGCTACATCCGCGTCGAACAGGCGCTGTCACCGGACCAGGTCGCGTTCTTCGACGCCGAGCTCGACCGCGTCCGCCAGCTTCCCGGCTGGGAGCCGAGCCCCGACGGACCGCTGGGCCACTACGCCTGGCTCGACCACGCCGTGGACCGCGATCCTGAGGGCTTCATGGACCGCCGGGTCCTGCTCCACTACGACCAGGCGTTCCTGGACCTGATGGACGCCTCCCCCGTCTTCGACCTGATCACGGACATCATGGGCCCCTACGTCGTGCTCAGCATGACCCAGGCGATCGTCCGACCCTCGAACCCGCGCTGGCCCGGCTACACCCACACCGACGGCGGCGAGGCGCTCCGCCGCATCCGGGTCACCGAAACCAGCCTGCCGCTGGCGATGAAGGGGATGTATCTGCTCTCCGACATCACCGACGACGACAGCGGCAACTTCACCGTCTTCCCCGGCAGCCACATGCGCCCGTTCCCCGACCGCCCCTACCCGGCGCCGGGACCGCAGACGCCGGGCGCGGTCCAGCTCAAGGGCAAGGCCGGCGACTGCATCCTCTTCCCGCACTCGCTCTGGCACGGTCCGTCCGTCAACGCGTCGCCACGCGCACGCAAGACGATCCTCTACAACTACTGTCAGTTGTTCCTGCGCACCTACGACCCGGAGCCCACACCCGAAGTCCTGGAGCGCTGCACGCCGCGGCAGCGACGCCTGCTCGGCGACCTCGGCTACGACTTCCGGCCGGGCTCGTACTTCTACGCGCCGCAAGACCAGGTTGACGTGATCGTCGGCGAGGGCGCTTGACGCCCACGAAACGGGAGGTTCTCACGACCGCAACGCACTCAGGCGGCCATCGCGCCCGCCAGCGCCGGTTGGCGGGCGCCGCTCTGTGCGCCTGCATGGCGCTGGCGTGCTCCAACATCGCCGCCCCGGGCCCGGAAAGCCCGCCGATCCCAGCCGAACCGCGGCAAGGCCCGCTGACCGGTCTGCTCGACGATCTGGGTCGGATCGTCGGCCGTGAGACGGTGGATCGCGGAGACGAACTGCTTCGCATGTTCGAGGAGCGCGGGCTCGAACCTCTTGAACAAGAGTTTCCGGCTACGGCAACAGAGCAGCAACCGCGAGAAACGGGGAGGAACCTGGTCGCCACGGTCGGTGAAGGACCTCGCGACATCGTGGTCGGCGCGCACTACGACGTGGCCAGGCTCCCGGACGGCACGGTCGTCGGGGGCGCCGTGGACAACGGCGCGGCCTCGGTCGTCCTGACCAGGGTCGCGGAGACCCTGAAACGACACGAGTTGAGCCACCGCGTCCGGGTCGTTCTCTTCGACCTCGAGGAAGCCGGGCTCCTCGGCTCTCAGGCCTACGTCCAGGCGGAAGACACCGCCCGTGTCGCCGCCATGGTCAACGTCGACGTGGTCGTCGGCGACGAGACGCTGATGTACGGACCGACGTCCCACGACGGAAACGACACCGTCTACCGCAGCCTCCGCGTCGCCTGCGCGGCGAGCGAGATCACGTGCATGGGTTTCCCCCGCTATCCCCCGAGCGACGATCGCCCCTTTCAGGCCGCGGGAATCCCCAACGTCTCGCTCGCCATGAACGGCGCGGCGGCATCGCATCAGATGTGGCTCGCCCTGAACGCGGGGCCCGAGTCCGGGCTCCGCGAGGGCTTCGTACCGGACGTCTTCGGGATCATCCACTCGAGCAGAGACACCATCGAGCACGTCAGTGAAGCTGCGATGAACCACCTTCACGACCTGGTCGTGGCGCTTGTGCTTGAGTTGGACCGGTCTCTGTAAGGGGAACCATGCCGGACAGGGAGCCCCAGGGAACAGCGCAGATCCCGTTCCGCGAGTGGTTGCGAGGCGGCAAGTGGTTGGCCGGGCTGGCCGGTGGCGCGATCGCCGCTCCCATCGGGATCCAGCTTCACGAACTGGGGCACTTCGCCGTCAACGTCGCCTGTGGATTCCCCGACAACGTTCTGCGCTACGCCTCGGTCAGTTGGACAGGATCCAGCGAGTTCCGCCGGCTCTGGCGCGCCGGAGATGTCGAGGCGGCGGCCGCGATTGCCGAACCGTGGCAAGTGGCGTTGAGCGCCGCCGCGGGACCGATCGTCTCCTACGTGACGGCCATCGCCTTCGTGCTCTGGGTCCGGAAACACGGTCCGGGTCCCCTTTCGCTGGTCCTCGGAAGCGGATTCGTCGCTCCCCTGCAAGGTATAGCGGCGATTCCGGTGATCGTCATCGACCTGTTTGGCGGCGGATTCAGGGGAAACCAGGACGAAGCCAACTTTGCGGCGATCACGGGAATCCCCGCGTCGCTCGCCGTTCTTCCCGGGCTCATTTGCCTGGTGCTCAGCTACTGGTTCCTCGTCACCGCGTCTCCTCGCGGCCAGAGGTTGCGCGCCGTCGTGCCGCCGTTGCTCGGAGTGGCCCTCGGCATTGCCCTGTGGGGCTCGGTGCTCGGCCCCCTGGTTCTTCCCTGATCGGCGAAGCGTCTCCTCAGGGAGGATCGGCGTAGGGTTCGTCCTCGGGCACGAACTCCGTCTCCAGCCGGGCAGCCGTGCTCCACTGGCGCATCGCCATCGTGTCGAGCAGGGCGCGGCAGTAGTCCTGGGCCTCCGCCCGCAGTGGCGGCTCGTAAGTCGCGAAGCGGGACGCCACCGGGAGGAAGTAGGCGTCCGCGGCCGAGAAGTTGCCGAACAGGTAGGGACTCCGTGTCCCGAACTCGGCTCGGGTATCGCGCCAGAAGGCAGTCAGTCGTTCGATTTCGGTCAGGACTTCCGGCTCGTGGCCCTTGCCCGGGTGGTGCGAGCGAACGTTCATCGGCATGGCCGATCGCAGCGCCGGGTAGCCGGAGTGGAAGTTCGCTACGAGCGAGCGGCCGCGGGCCCGGGCCCGGGGATCCGCCGGCCAGATGCCGCGATCCGGATAGAGGTCGTTCAACCGCTCGACGATCGCCACCGTGTCGAACGTCGCGAAACCGTCGCCGGGTTCCCCCTCCCAGAGCACGGGTACAAGCATCGCTGGCGACAGGCGATCGATGTTCGCCTCCCAGTCCTCCGAGTCGAACTTCAGCAGCCGTTCCGCAAACGGGATGCCGAGTTCGGTCATCAGGGCCCACGGCCGGAGCGACCAGGATGAGTAGTTCTTGTTGCCAATGACGAGGGTGAGCGGTTGCGGCATGGGCGGCGGAGCCTACACGCAACCGAATTGACGGGGGCGGTGCAGGCGCTATCCTGATCGCTGGTGTCCCCCACCAGGAGAAAGCGCATCCTCTTCCCGGCCGTCCTGCTACTGGCCGTGGTGTCCAGCGCGCCGCTCTGCGCCCAGGCGGGCTCGGTCTGGTCCCCGCCCGGCGACATCGACGGGCTGTGGGACTTCGCCACCGCGACCCCGCTCCAGCGACCGACCGCGCATGCCGAAAAGGAGTACTTCACGGTCGAGGAGGCAGCACAGTTCGAACGCGACACGATCGCGCGGCGCGCCGAGGCCCAGAAGCGGAGCCCGAGCGTCCACGCGCCCTACTGGCTCGACCACGGACGCAACGTGCAACCGTCGCGCCGCACATCGCTGATCTTCGACCCGCCGAACGGCCGCATCCCTCCGATGACCGAAGACGGCCGGCGCCGCGCCCAGAAGCGGCGCGACCTGCGCGCCAGCCCACCGGCCGGTCCCGAGGATCGCAACCTCTGGGAACGCTGCCTGATGGGATTCAACGCCGGACCGCCGATGAACCCCGGCGGCTACAACAACAACGTGCTGATCCTGGTGACGCAGGACACCGTCGCGCTGCTCAACGAGATGGTCCACGACACCCGGATCGTTCCCCTGGACGACCAGCCCCGTCTGCCTGAGCACGTACGCCAGTTCAAGGGCGATTCGCGCGGTCGCTGGGACGGCGAGACCCTGGTGGTCGAGACCCGGAACTTCGATCCCCGGATCAGCTTCGCCGGCTCCGGCGGCAACATGCTGCTGACAGAACGCTTCACCCGCTTCGACGGGGACACCCTCCTCTACGAGTACACGATCGACGACCCGGAGTCCTTTGAGCGCCGCTGGAGCGCACGGGTAGAAATGAAGCGGTCGAACCAGGCGATTTTCGAGTACGCCTGCCACGAGGGCAACTACGGCCTGCTCAACATCCTCGAGTACGCGCGGACCAACGAGAAACGGGCTAGCCAGGCTCCACCAGAGTGACGCCCGGCAGCCGCGCCGCCTTCCGGTCGAAGGTGTAGAGCGGCACCGCCCCGACCCGTCGAGCCGCGGCCGCGATCATCCGGTCGGCGAAGTCGGCGCCGCCACGACGATAGCCGCCTGTGGCCTCCACTACGTCGCTCGCGCTTTCGATCTCGACCGCCGCAACGTGGACGAGTTGATCGAGGAAGCTTGCGATCCGCTCTCGCCCAAAACGGAAGGTGTACTCCAGTGCCCAAACCAGCTCGACCAGAACCTCTCGACTGACGAACCCCGGCTCGTCGAGCGTCAACTGCAGCAGCAGCTTCTCCGCCGCTTCCCCCTGCTCCTCGTCATCCCGGAGGAAGAACCGAAGGAGGACGTTCGTGTCGAGAGCGATCACTTACGACCGGCGCCTCCGACGGCGACCCCTTCCGCTTCCTCTGGCGTTTCCGGCGACCAGTCGTCCCCCAGCGCACTGCGGCAGGCTCCTTCGATGATGCCGCGCTCGATGTCCTCCAGGCTCACCGGCGGTCCGTCGTACTCCAAGATGCCGAACAGGCGCTCGATCGGCTGCACGGCCGCGATGCGGACCTCCCCGTCGCAGATGAGGTAGCGCACTTTGTCCCCCGCCTTCAGGTCAAGCGCTTCGCGCACCTGCTTGGGAAGGGTCGTCTGCCCCCGGGAAGTAATCGTCGATTCCGGCAAGCGAGTTGGCTGTTGCGCATTCATTTCTCTATTCTGCATTACTCGACGACCCTACACAAGGGGCAGACCAGGCTTCCAGCGTCGTCCTCGCTTCCGGTCAGCCAGCTTCGAGAGGACCCGCCGAGCCAGCGGCGTCCAGCCCGCGGAGGGCTCAGGGGGAGGGGTCCCAGCGGGCTCTGAACGAGCGACGCCCGGCGCCTTCCCTGCAACCGACGCCTGACCGGAGCGAGTGAAGCGAAGTGAGCGCCAACCCACCAACTTCCGAGAAAGCGCGAACGGCCGACTGGGACCCCTCCCCCTGAGCCCTCCGCGGGCGGGTGCAGCAGTGCCGTCTAGCCGCCGGAGGCGTACGCGGCGACGTCGTCGCGGTGCGTCCACCAGCCGGGGCTGGTCCACCAGTCGCTGCCGGGGGGCGGAGTCGGCTGGAACAGGAAGACGCCGGAGGGCGCGAACTCGACGCCGCGGATGCGCTTGCTGAAGGCACGGATCTCGGAGTAGTTCCACATCATCGTGAACGGCTGGTCCTCGGCGACGACGTAGGCCAGTTCTCGATAGATCGCGGCGCGTGCTTCAGGGTCGAACTCGCGCCGACCGCGCTCAAGCAGGTCATCGACCCGGTCGCTCTTGTAGCCGACGTAGTTGCGGGCATTGTCATAGCTGGTCGAGTGGAGGCGAATCGTCCACTGGTCCGGATCGGTCGTCACCTCGTCGGCGTCGGCGTGGGCCTGGAACTCGTGTTCCAGCAGGTGCTGCTCATGGGTCGCGTTCTCGAACTGGCGAAGGGTCAGCTCGACGCCGATGCTGCGCAGATCCTCGCGGTAGATGTCCGCCATCTTGACCGCGTCGTCGAAGGTCTGGGAGAGCTCCAGCTCGAACGAGAACTTCACCTTCTCGCCGTCGATCTCCTTGTACCGCCAGCCGTCATCGGGGTCCGGTAGCCAGCCGGCCTCGTCCAGCAGCTCGCCTGCGCGTTCCAGGTCGAACGGGTACTTGGGGACGTCCGGGTTGTAGCCCATGTGGTCCTTGTCCCAGAGCTGGTCGGTCTCGAGGTAGACCCCGTAGGTCACGTCGCGGATCACACGCTTCTGGTCGTACGCGTGGGTCATCGCCCGCCGCACGCGAACATCGGTGAAGAAGGGGTTGCTGCCGTCCTGGTTCCAGCCGATCCTCGAGATACGCCGCGCCGGCGCCCAGCCCTTGACGCCGAACCGCTCGAACTCCTCGTCGTTGCTCTGCGTGGCGAACTGCTGCGGTGTGAACCAGTACTCGTCGAGTTCGCCCTTCTTGAACAGGAGCAGGCCGAGGTTGCGGTCGCTCTGGGGCCGGTAGATCACCCTCTTGAACGGTGCCACGCGGGCGGCGTCGGGGAAGTCGTCCCAGCGTTCGACGACGATCTTGTCGGTCAGGGTCCAGGACACGAACCTGAAGGGGCCCGAGCCGATGACTTCCTCGCGCGCGTAGTGGTTGAAGTACTCGCTGCTCCGCATCGTCGGGTCGTTCGCCAGCTCTTCCGGGTTGTTCCAGATGTGGCGCGGAATCGGCGGGACCCGCATCGCCAGCATGTTCGTGACCAGCGCGTCCTTGAAGTGAAACTCGACCGTCAGGTCGTCGATCACGTCGATCCGTTCGACCTGGTCCACGTCGTGCTTGTACATCGCCGCCGGCACGTCGTCCGAGGCCACCATGTCGTAGGTGAACTTCAGGTCGTGCATCGTCCACGGCCTGCCGTCGTGCCAGGTCAGCCCCGGCCGGATACGCACGCGGGCGCTCTTCCAGTCGTCCGCCATCACGCCCTCTTCGACCATGGTCTGGTTCCACACCGTCGTCATGTCCGCGTTGCGCGTCGTCAGCGCCTGGAACAGCGCACCCGAGAGGTAGTAGTCCTCCCAGAAGATGGCGAAGATCGGGTTCAGCGTGCGCGGATCACCCAGCATGTAACGCACCAGGGTGTCGTCCCGCGCAACGACTTCCGGCCGATCGAACGGGTACGGCTCGGTCAGCGTCGGTGGGTTGACGAGCGGGTCGGTAGCGGGGTCGTATGCCGGGCCCGAGGGACCCGTGGAGCGCTCCGGCAGCGGACCGGTGCAAGCGGCCGCGGACAGCGTGACGAGCGCAACGACGGCAGCGAATCGGATCAAGGACGATCTGGTGGGCATAGTGCCGGAACTGTAGCGCGCCCCGCATCAGCGCAGCCGGTCGATCAGTCGCCGGTCCCGCTTGGTTGGACGGCCGGCGCCGCGGCGGCGGTGAGCAGGAACCGCTACAGTCTGAGCGTCGCGGTCGGGCGGCTCTGGCTTGGGCGGGCTCAGGTCCTCGTACAGCCGCGGCGCCTCGGCCTTCGGCAGCGGCCGGTCCCGCAGTTCCCGCACGACGAGGATCCGCTTCCAGTCGCGGATCCTGAACTCGATCCGGTCGCCGACCTTGAGTTGGCGGTGGGCCTTGGCCTGCTGGCCGTTGACCGTGACGCGGCCGGCGGCGCAGGCCGCGGTCGCCCTGGAACGCGCGCGGAACATCCGCGACACCTGCAGCCACTTGTCGAGGCGGCTCACGTCGACCGCGGCGTCACCGCTTCCCGCGCCGCGGCAGGTAGAGATCGGTGATCGTCCCCTCGTACGCCTCGGCGGCGAAGGCGACTGTTTCGGAGAGGGTCGGGTGCGGGTGGACGGTCAAGGCCAAGTCGGCGGCGTCGGCGTTCATCTCGATCGCCAACGCCGCCTCGGCGATCAGGTCGCCGGCATTGACCCCGACGATACCGGCGCCGATCACCCGGCCGGTGCCCGGATCGAACAGGAGCTTGCTCGTACCCTCCGCGCGGCCCAGCGTCAGCGCGCGGCCGGACGCCGACCACGGGAAGACGCCCTTCTTGTAGGCAATGCCGTCGCGACGCGCCTCGGTCTCGGTCAGGCCGACCCAGGCCACCTCCGGGTCGGTGTACGCGACCGACGGAATGACCCGCGCTTCGAAGCCGCTCTTCTCCCCCGCCGCCACCTCGGCCGCCACCTTGCCTTCGTGGGTCGCCTTGTGCGCCAGCATCGGCCCGGGAACCAGGTCGCCGATCGCAAAGATGTGCGGCACGTTCGTGCGCTGCTGGTCATCGACCGGCACGAAGCCCTGTTCGTCGACGTGGATGCCGGCGGCCTCGGCGCCGAAGCGGTCGCTGTTCGGGCGGCGGCCGACCGCGACCAGTACGCGCCCGAACAGGCCGGAGCCCGGGGCGTTCTCGCCCTCCATCGAGACCATCAGACCGTTCTTCTGCGCCTTGACGGCCGTGACCTTCGTCGCCACATGGACGTTCTCGAGGCGCTCGCCCAGCCGCCGCCGCAACGGCCGAACGAGATCCCGATCGACTCCGGTCAGGAGTTCCGGCAGCAACTCGACGACGGTCACCCGGTAACCCAGGGCGGCGTAGACCGTCGCCATCTCGAGGCCGATGATGCCGCCGCCGATCACCAGCAACCGGCCGCCCGGCTCGAACTCCGGGTCGAGTTCCAGGGCGTCGGTCGAGTCCCAGATCCTCGGATCTCCCTCCGGCAGACCGGGGATCATCGCCGGCCGCGAGCCGACCGCCACGATCGCCTGGCCGAAGGTAAGGGTGCGCCTGCCGCCGTCGGCGTCCTCGATCTCGACTTCGTGGGAGCCGGTGAAGCGGCCGCAGCCGCGCACGACCTCCACGTTGCGCCGCTCGGCGAGCTGCGCAAGCCCGCCGGTCAGACGGCCGACGACGACGTCCTTCCAGCGGCCCAGCTTGCCCCGGTCGATGGCGGGCGCGCCGAAGTCGATGCCGTGAGCCGCGAACTCGGCGGCCTCCTCCACCACACGCGCGGCGTGCAGCAGGGCCTTCGACGGAATGCAGCCGACGTTCAGGCACACGCCCCCGAGATTGGCGTGCGGTTCAACGAGCACGACCTGCCGGCCCAGGTCCGCGGCGCGAAAAGCGGCGGTGTAGCCACCGGGGCCGGCGCCCAGGACGAGGACCTCCGCGTCCACTTCCTTCGACGCGGAAGATGGCGAAGGAGTCGCCGCCTCAGCCCGCGCCGCCTGCTCCTCCGCCGGGGGTTCGGGCGCCGCGTCCGCGCCGGAGGTCGCCCCGGGCGTCTCCGGGGGCGCATGCGGATGCCGCGGCCGCTCCGCCCGCTGATCGGGGTGCGACTCGTCGCCGGGGTCGAGGACGGCGATCAGGTCTCCCTCCGCCACCTTGTCGCCCAGCGACACGGCGACCTCCAGGACGACGCCGCTGTGCGTCGACGGCACCTCCATCGACGCCTTGTCGCTCTCGAGCGTGATCAGCCCGGCCTCGACGTCGACGTGTTCGCCCGGCGAAACGAGCACCTCGACCACGTCGACGGACTCGAAGTCGCCGATGTCCGGTACGACGATGCGAATCGGTTCGGTCAAAGTACGACCCGGCGGATGTCGGCGAGCGCGGAGCAGAGGTGAGTCGTGAAGCGCACCGCGCTGGCGCCGTCGATCACCCGGTGGTCGTACGACAGCGAGACCGGCAGCATGAGCCTCGGCGCCAGACCGGCGCCGATGTAGACCGGCCGCCGCACGGCACGAGAAACGCCCAGGATGCCGACCTCCGGCGCGTTGACGATCGGCGTGAAGGCGGTGCCGCCGATGCCTCCAAGGCTCGAAATCGTGAAGCTGGCGCCCTGGATGTCGGCCGGCCGGAGCTTGCGCTCTCTGGCGCGGCCGCTGACTTCACCCAGTTCCCCGGCCAGCTCGTAGACGCTTTTTCGGTCGACGTCGCGGACCACCGGCACGACGAGACCATCCGGGGTATCGACGGCGACGCCCAGGTGGAAGTAGCGCTTGAGGATCAGCGACTCGCCGTCAGGCGCGAGCGACGAGTTCATCTCGGGGAACTCGGCGAGCGACGCCGCCACCGCCTTCATCAGGAAGGCCAGCAGGGTGAGCCGGACGCCGCGCTCGCGAGCCTCGTCGAGATGCGCCCGGCGGAACGCCTCCAGATCCGTGATGTCCGCCTCGTCGTGCTGGGTGACGTGCGGCACGTTGAGCCAGCTTCGGTGGAGGTTGGCCGCCGAGAGCTTGCGGATGCGACTGAGCGGCTTCGACTCGACCGGGCCGAACTTCGAGAAGTCGATCTCCGGGACCGGCGGGATGGCCGCGCCCGCTGCCCGTTCACGGCCCGTCATCACCTCCTTGACGAAGGCCTCCACGTCCTCGCGCAGGATCCGGCCTCTGGCGCCGCTGCCGGACACTCTCGTGAGGTCGGCGCCGAGCAGACGGGCGAACCTTCGCACCGCCGGGCTGGCGTGCGGCGGACTGGTCGACGTAGCGGGACCGCCTCCGGCCGGTGGCGGCGGCCGCCGTCGCGAGGGCGACGGGCGGGGCGCCGGGGAAGGCACAGGTGCTGCCGCCTCCGCGCTTGTGGACACCGGCTCTTCGGACGGCCCGGCCGCCTCTTCCTCTTCCTCCGCCGGCGGATCGGCCGCTTCGATCGTCAGGATCAGGTCGCCCTCGCCTACCTGGCCGCCGAGCTCGACCGCGATCTCGACGACCCTGCCGGCGGCCGGAGACGGCACCTCCATCGAGGCCTTGTCGCTCTCCAGCGTGATCAGGGACTGGTCGACGGAAACGTCATCGCCGACGGCGACCAGCACCTCGACCACGTCCACCTGGTCGAAGTCGCCGATGTCAGGGACGACGACGGGAACGGTGTCGCTCACGCGGTGGCCGGGTTCGGTGCGTTCGGGTCGATGCCGTAGGCCTCGATCGCCTTCGCCGGCGCCCCGGATTCGATGTCGCCGTTCTCAGCCAGCGAGGCCAGCGCCGCGACCGCGATGTGCCGTCGGTCGACCTCGAAGAAGGCACGCAACTCCTCGCGGGTGTCGCTGCGACCGAAGCCGTCGGTGCCGAGCGTGCGGTAGGGGCCCGGAACGAAGGCGCGGATCTGGTCCGTGTAGACCTTCATGTAGTCGCTCGCGGCGACGGTGACGCCGCCACGGCCCGTCAGGCACTGCCGGACGTAGGACACTCTCTTCTCCTCGCCCGGATGGAGGCGGTTCCAGCGTTCCACCTCGATGCCGTCGCGCCGCAGCCTGTTGAAGCTGGTCGCTGACCACACCTCGGTGGACACCTTCCAGTCCTCCTCCAGCATCTCGGCGGCGGCCTCCGCCTCGCGCAGAATCGCGCCCGAGCCAAGCAGCGTGGCGCGCTTGCGGTGCCGCGAACCAGGTCTGATCCGGTAGAGCCCGCGCCGGATTCCGTCCTCGGCGCCCTCGGGCATCCTGGGATGCTCGTAGTTCTCGTTCAGCGTCGTCAGGTAGTAGAAGACCGGTTCGCCGTCCGCGTACATCCGGCGCAACCCGTCCTGGAGGATGACGGCCAGCTCGTACGCGTAGGTCGGGTCGTAGGAGACGCAGTTCGGCACCGTCGACGCGGCCAGGTGGCTGTGACCGTCCTGGTGCTGCAAACCTTCGCCGTTCAGGGTCGTCCGCCCGGAGGTGCCGCCGATCAGGAAACCTCGCGCCTGCATGTCAGCGGCGGCCCAGATCAGGTCGCCGACGCGCTGGAACCCGAACATCGAGTAGAAGATGAAGAACGGGATCATGTGGAAGCCGTGGTTCGCGGCCGAGGTGCCCGCCGCCATCCAGGAGCAGAGCGCTCCCGCCTCGTTGATCCCCTCCTGGAGGATCTGGCCATCTCGGGCTTCCTTGTACGGCGCGATCTTGTGGGCGTCGACCGGCTCGTAGAGCTGGCCGGTGGGTGCGTAGATGCCGAGCTGCCGGAACATCCCCTCCATGCCGAACGTGCGCGCCTCATCGGCGACGATCGGCACCAGCCGGTTGCGGATCGCCGGGTCCCTGGTGAGCAGGGTCAGCAGCCGCACGAAGGCCATCGTGGTCGAGAAAGCGCGGCCGCGACTGGACCGCAGCAGGGCGTCGAAGGCGGAAAGGTCAGGCACCTCGAGCGGCGCGGCCTCGACCTCCCGCGCCGGCAGGTAGCCGCCCAGCGCCTCGCGGCGCTCCTTCAGGTAGCGGACCTCCGGACTGTCATCCGGCGGCCGGTAGAAGGGCGTCTCCTCGAGTTCCTCGTCCGAGACAGGGATGTCGAGGCGGTCGCGGAAGCCCATCAGAGCCCGCAGTCCCATCTTCTTCTGCTGGTGGGTGATGTTCATCCCCTCGCCCGCTTCGCCCATGCCGTAGCCCTTGACCGTCTTGGCCAGAATGACGGTCGGCTGGCCGGCGTGCTTCATCGCCGCCGCATAAGCGGCGTAGATCTTGTGCGGGTCGTGGCCGCCGCGATTGAGCCGCCAGATGTCCTCGTCGGTCAGGTGGGCGACCATCGCCTTGAGCTCCGGGTACTTGCCGAAGAAGTGCTCGCGCACGAAACCGCCGTCCTGGCTCGCCTTGTAGGCCTGGTACTCGCCGTCGACCGCTTCCTCCATGCGCCGCCGCAGCAGACCGTGGCGGTCGCGCGCAAGCAGCGGATCCCAGTAGGAGCCCCAGACCAGCTTGATCACGTTCCAGCCGGCGCCGCGGAACACCGCCTCGAGCTCCTGGATGATCTTGCCGTTGCCGCGGACCGGGCCGTCGAGCCGCTGCAGGTTGCAGTTGACGACGAAGATCAGGTTGTCGAGATTCTCGCGCGAGGCCAGCGAGATCGATCCCAGGGACTCCGGCTCGTCCATCTCGCCGTCGCCCATGAAGGCCCACACCTTGCGCCCCTCGGTGTCGACCAGGCCGCGGTTGTGGAGGTACTTCATGAACCGCGCCTGGAAGATCGCCATCAACGGGCCGAGCCCCATGGACACGGTCGGGTACTGCCAGAAGCTCGGCATCAGCCAGGGATGGGGGTAGGACGAGAGGCCCCCGGGCCGCGCCTCGCGCCGGAACCGAAGCAGTTCCTCCTCGCTCAGCCGGCCCTCCAGAAAGGCGCGCGCGTAGATGCCCGGCGAAGAGTGCCCCTGGACCATGACCAGGTCGCCGCCGTGCTGCTCCGACGGGGCGTGGAAGAAGTGGTTGAAGCCGACGTCGTAGAGAGTGGCGGCGGAGGCGAAGGACGCGATGTGCCCGCCGAGCCCCTCGTAGTCGTGGTTCGCGCGGACCACCATCGCCATCGCGTTCCAGCGGACGATGCTGCGGATCCGCCACTCGATGTCCGCGTCGCCCGGCAACGGCTCCTGCGCCTGCACCGGGATCGTGTTCAGGTAGGCGGTGGTCGCCTTGTAGGGCAGGTAGGCGCCGGAGCGGCGAGCCTGGTCGACCAGGGCCTCGAGCAGGAAGTGCGCGCGCTCCGGCCCTTCGCGCTCCATCACCGCGTCCAGGGCTTCGAGCCACTCGGCCGTCTCGGCCGGGTCGACGTCCTGGCGGGCCGGGTCCGTCCTGAGCCTGTTCGTGGGATCCATGTCCATCTCGATGCGTACCGAGGCGCTTCGATTCTATTCGCCCGACGGGTCCGGCCGCCGCCGGACGACGCCTGCCGGACCCGTGCAAACGCAACGGCTGCTATCGTGGCCCGCACGCTGGGTGCGGCTGAAACGACAGCCTGAGATCGTGCTGGCCGACAGGCCTGTGCACGGGAGCCTTCGAACCTGAAACGGTTGACACCGACGTAGGGAATGCAGCCATGACGATCGCCGACCGAATCCCGCAGAGCGCGGCGCCACTGCTGAGCCGCGAACCACTCCCCAACTCGCGCAAGGTCTACGTCGAAGGCTCGGATCCGTCGATCCGTGTGCCGATGCGCGAGATCTCCCAGTCGCCGACGACCGCCGGCGCGGGCCCGTCCGCCGCGAGCGGCCTGACCGCGCTGGGACCGAAGGAGCACAATCCGCCGGTCGTTGTCTACGACACATCGGGGCCCTACACGGACCCGGCAGTCGAGATCGACGTCCGCCGCGGCCTGGAGCCCCTGCGCCTGCCCTGGATCGAGGCGCGGAGCGATGTGGAGGAGTTGGAGCGAGTCTCGTCGCTCTACGGACGCGAGCGCGCGGCGAACCCACGGCTCGACCGCGTGCGCTTCGTCGCCGGTCGCAGGCCGCTCCGGGCAAAGGCCGGCGCCCGCGTCACCCAGATGCACTACGCGAGGCGCGGCGAAATCACGCCGGAGATGGAGTACATCGCCATCCGCGAGAACCAGCGCCGCGAGCAGATCGCCGACGAGATCGCGGCCCAGCACGGCGGCGAGAGCTTCGGCGCCGCGATCCCGCAAACGATCACGCCCGAGTTCGTGCGCGCCGAGGTCGCCCGCGGCCGCGCGATCATCCCGGCCAACATCAACCACCCGGAACTCGAGCCGATGGCGATCGGCCGCAACTTCCTGGTCAAGGTGAACGCGAACATCGGCAACTCGGCCGTCACCTCGTCGATCGAGGAGGAGGTCGAGAAGATGGTGTGGGCGATCCGCTGGGGCGCCGACACGGTGATGGATCTCTCCACCGGCCGCAACATCCACGAGACCCGCGAGTGGATCCTCCGCAACTCACCCGTGCCCATCGGCACGGTGCCGATCTACCAGGCGCTCGAGAAGGTCGACGGCCGGCCCGAGGAGCTGACCTGGGAGATGTTCCGGGACACCCTGATCGAGCAGGCGGAACAGGGCGTCGACTACTTCACGATCCACGCAGGTGTGCTGCTGCGCTACGTGCCGCTGACCGCGAAGCGGCGCACCGGCATCGTCAGCCGCGGCGGCTCGATCATGGCCAAGTGGTGCCTCTCCCACCACCAGGAGAGCTTCCTCTACACCCACTGGGACGACATCTGCGAGATCATGGCCGCCTACGACGTCTCCTTCTCGATCGGCGACGGGCTGCGGCCCGGCTCGATCGAGGACGCCAACGACGAGGCCCAGTTCGCCGAGCTCAGGACCCAGGGCGAGCTGACCCGCCGCGCCTGGGAGTTCGACGTCCAGGTGATGAACGAGGGCCCCGGTCACGTGCCGATGCACATGATCAAGGAGAACATGGACAAGCAGCTCGAATGGTGCGAGGAGGCGCCGTTCTACACCCTCGGGCCGCTCACCACCGACATCGCCCCCGGCTACGACCACATCACTTCCGGCATCGGCGCCGCCATGATCGGCTGGTTCGGCACCGCGATGCTCTGCTACGTCACGCCCAAGGAGCACCTGGGGCTGCCCAACCGCGAGGACGTCCGCGAAGGCGTGATCACGTACAAGATCGCCGCCCATGCCGCCGACCTGGCCAAGGGCCACCCCGGCGCCCAGGCCCGCGACAACGCCGTCTCCAAGGCCCGCTTCGAGTTCCGCTGGGAGGACCAGTTCAACCTCTCGCTGGACCCGGAACGCGCCCGCGCCTTCCACGACGAAACCCTGCCCCAGGAGGGCGCCAAAGTCGCCCACTTCTGCTCCATGTGCGGCCCCAAGTTCTGCTCGATGGAGATCACCCAGCAGATCCGCGACTACGCAGCCGAGAAGGGGCTGGAGGACGCCGAAGCCCTGGAGGCCGGGCTCAAGGAGAAGGCCGGAGAGTTCCGCGAGGCCGGCGGCGAGGTCTACCTGCCGGCCAAGTAAGAGGCCAGGCGTCGGCCCTAGTCGATCCTCTGCGGCAGATCGCCGGGCGGCAACCCCGCGAGTCCCCTGGCGATGTAGCCGAGCGCCTCTACTCGCGCGTACCCGTCCATCGCACCCTGGGCGCGGAGCGCCAGCTCGAACTCGCCGCGAATGGAAGCCGCGTGAACGATCTTCTGGAGCGAGAAGCCCCTTCCCTCGCGAAGCTCCAGCCTGCCGAGAATCTCGAGGGCCTCTTCACCGAAACCGGCCTCGGCCTGCGCATGCATCAATCTCTCCAGCGACCACACCAGGGGATGAGTCCCGGCCACGAGTAGACGGATCCGGGCGCGGTTCAGACGCTCGAACAGGTCGATGGCATCGGCAAAGGACGCCCGCGCCGCTCGGGCGTCTCCCACCCCTGCCTGAGCCTCCGCTATGTCGACGATGAGATAGAACCGGGTGAAGCCATCGCCGATGCGGTCGACCGTCCGCAATGCCTCGGCAAACCGCCTGGCCCCAGCCTGTGCCCGACCGATTCTCGCCAGTGCATCGTCTGTCTTGCGCCTCTTGAAGGCCGGATCGTTGAACTGGTCGCGTGGCCCCCAACTGCCCCACGAACCGACGCTGATCTTCAGCAGAGTCCGCTCCGCACCCACGTCGTCCGCGACCGCCGCCTGCGCCAGAGCGACAGACCGGAGGTCCTTCCTGTCGTCCACGACAACCTGATCGGCCAGTTCCAGAACCGCTGCCCGCACTTCAAGGTCGTCGTGAGCGGCCCCCGTGCCAAGGACTCTGGCCAGAACGAGCAGGCGATCGAGCGGCTCGTTCAGTTCCTCGGAAGCCGCAAGGAGCATCGCAACCTCGCCCGCCTCGGCCGTGATTTCTGCGAGATAGGAGAGCACCCCGCAGTACGGCTTCCTTTGGCACGAGTCGTAGCCCGTTGGATCCCTGCGGTATCGGACCTGTGAGGACTTGAGTTCGTCCGCCGTGTGCATGGCTGCCCGGAAGTCCCCCGCTTCGGCCTGGTTGCGGGCAAGCCAACGTAACGCCTCCACTCGGCGCCAGGTATCGCCCATCCGGAGCGCAGCTTCCAGGGCAGCCTCGAACTCCCCCTCGCGGATGAACATTCGAGCCGCGAAGTTCAGCGAGTGGTTCCTGGCTTCCGGGCTGCGGCTCTCGGCGGCAAGGTTGAGTGCCTCCGCCACCTGGCCGCGCCTGGCCAAAGCCGCCACCACCGGTCGCAACGAGGAGGTTCGCCTCTCGGAGTCCCGTGTTCGCTGCGCGACCTCGTAGGCGCCCTCCAGGTCGCCCAACTCCGCCAGCTTCTCGACTGCATCGTCGAGTGCAAACCAGCGCTGTTCCGGATCGACGATCGCCTCGATCGAATCAACCGCCGCACCGACTTGCCCGGCGCCGACCTGCACCAGGGAGGCCGCGCGTAAGGATCGATCAGGGCGATCCTCGTCGTTCACGAAGCGCAGCGTCTCGTCTGCAAGATCGGTGGCCGCACCCGAGGCACCGGCGCTCACAAGGGCAGACGCGAGGCCCTGGAAGAACTCTATTCGCTGGAAGACGTCCTCTTCCCACTTGCGATCGGCTGCTGCCCTTGCGGCCGCCAGCACTTCCAGGGCCGCCGATTCCTCGCCCGCCTCGATCAGGTCAGACGCGGCAGCAAGCAAGGCTCGCGGCTCCTGGCTGCCCGAAGCGACAACTGCGTTCGCGGATTCCCGCAGAAAGCTCCGGGCGCCTTCGTGGTCGCCGACGTCTCGCCGGGCGGCGGCCACCGCTTCGACGAGCCACACGTTGCCGACCGCGAACCTCTCCGCCTCGTCCAGCAGACAGTCCGGCGACGCCAAGGCCAGACACGCCCGCCAGTCCGCCGACGACTCCATCAATGCCGCTATGTCCCGGCCGGGCACGACGACGGGGGTGGCCGGCACTCCTTTCGCACCTGGCTGGCGGTCGCTTCGACCACCGGCGGGCGGCACCAAAGCCACTATGCCCACGAGCCGGCCGTGCTCGTCGAACACCGCCGTACCCGCCTGGCTCAGCGGCTTCGCGAGTCGGTCGGTCACGGGTCGAGGATCCGGACGCGAAGCAAGAGCGGCCGCAGTCTCGCGATCCACGGGTCGGGAGGGCGTCGCCGAGAGCCCGCGACGCACGGTCAGGACATAGCCCTCGCCCACGCTCACCGTGAAGATCTGCGGAAGGAGCCCGTCCGCGGAAGCGGCCGAGTCGGAACCTGACGCAGACGCGAACGGCACCGGAGGCGAGCGCCAGAAGGGCTCTTTCAGGAAGAGGAGGCAGGACCTCCCTTCCTCGTCGCGCGCCGCCAGAGTCGCCGGGATTCCAACTCCGGGTCTAGCGACGGGAGTCTTCCAGGCTTCCTGTATCGAGATGGCCGTGGCACCGGACACCACACTGCAGCTCGTTGCGACTTCGTTGGGGCCCACGACGACGCCGTTCCCAATCGTTCCACCGGCTGTGCGCACGAGGACGACCAGGCCGGCGTCAATGATCCGCTGTGGCGAGGCGAAGACGATCGAGTCGCCGACCGGGGCGAATGCCAGGAGGACCGCTGCCGCCACCACCGCGCGCGCCCGCCTCGACAGCGATCGCCGTCTTTCCGGCATACGCCAAACGCAGTAGCTCCCGGGCATCTCTCTCCCCAACGAACCTCCTCCGGATCGCGCTTCTTCCGGAACCGCGAATGACCGTACCAGCCGGCTGTCCCAGGATGAGTGCAGCCGGTCGTCAGGTCGGCGCTCCGAAGCTATGATCAGCGACCGCATGACGGATCCCGACACCCAAAGCCGCCAGGAGAAGTTCTCGGGTACCAGGGAGGTCGCCGAGCGCCTCAGCTTCGACCTCGCGCCGCTGCAGCGCTACCTCGAAGAACACGTCGAAGGGTTCTCGGGCGAACTCCACGTCCAGCAGTTCAAGGGCGGCCAGTCCTGCCCCACCTACCTGCTCGAGGCCGGCGGTAAGAGCTACGTGCTGCGCCGCAAGCCGCCGGGAAAGCTACTGCCGTCGGCGCATGCGGTGGACCGCGAGTACCGCGTGATGACGGCGCTCCGCGATACCGGCGTGCCGGTGCCGCGCACCTACTGTCTGTGCACCGACGAGTCGGTGGTCGGCACGATGTTCTTCGTGATGGAGCACGTGAAGGGCCGGATCCTCTGGGAGGCGCTGCTGCCCGGCATGGAGCCTGCCGAGCGGTTCGCGATCTACGACGCGTTGAACAGGACGCTCGCAAAACTGCACCAGGTCGACTACGAGGCCGTGGACCTTTCGACCTACGGCAAGCCCGGCAACTACTTCGCGCGCCAGATCCATCGCTGGACGAAGCAGTACCTCGCCTCGGAGACGCGGGACATCCCGGCGATGAACGCGCTGATCGAGTGGCTGCCGGCGAACATCCCGGGAGGCGACGAGACGACGATCGTCCACGGCGACTTCCGGCTCGACAACATGATCCTGCACCCGGAGAAGGCCGAGGTGATCGCCATCCTCGACTGGGAACTCGGCACGCTTGGCCATCCGCTGGCCGACTTCAGCTACCACACGATGCAGTGGGAAATCCCGAAGGACAAGGGCGGCCTCAAGGGCCGTGACCTGGAGGCGATCGGCATCCCGACCCTCGAGACCTACCGCGACGCCTACTGCCGCCGGACCGGCCGCGACGGCATCGAGCACTGGAACTTCTACCTCGCCTACAACCTGTTTCGCAGCGCCGGCATCGCCCAGGGCATCGCGGGCAGGGTGCGCGACGGCACCGCCGCCAGCGCCCACGCGAAGGAGGTCGGCGAATCGGTGCCGCGGACGGCCGGACTGGCCTGGGAAGTCGCACAGGGGGCCTGAACCCCGGGCCCGCTTCTCCGTAGAACACAGCGGCCTCTATGGACTGGACCGCCATTCGTCTGCTCTATCTGAGCGAACTGCGCGCCGCCCTGCGCGAACGCTCCGTTCTGATCAACGGGATCCTGATCCCGCTTCTGATGTACCCGCTAATGATGTGGGTGATGTTCTCGGCGATCCTGTTCGTGACCGCCCGCACCGAGAGCTTCGCTTCGCGGGTGGAGATCGCGGGTCTGCCCGCAGAGCATCGCAGCCTGCTCGGGCGGCTCGAAGAAGAGGGGCGAATCGAGGTCACCGAGGTCGACGCCCCACCGGCCGGAACGGCGGCCACCTACCGCGCCGGCATCGAGGAACGCCTGCTCGCGGGCGAACTCGACGCCGCCCTGATCTTCGAGGCGACAGCCGACGGTCCGCAGGGCAACGCCGCCGTCGCGCTCATGAGCAACGGCTCGAGCGACCAGTCCCAGACCGCCCGCGGGCGACTGGAGCGGGCGCTCTCCGTCGAACGCTCGGACTGGCTCGACCGGATCGCCGGCCAGCACGGTCTCGAAGGCGCCAAGTGGCAGGTGTTCGAAGTGGAGTCCAGCAACCTCGCCACCGGCGTCGAGATGGGCCAGTTCCTGATGGGGATGATGATCCCCCTGTTCTTCGTCATCATGATCGCCAACGGCTGCCTCTATCCCGCGATCGACTCGACGGCAGGGGAGCGCGAGCGGAACACCTGGGAGACGACCAGCACGCTCGCTACGCGGCGCATCCACATCGTGGCCGCCAAGTACCTCTACGTCGCCACGATGGGCACCGTCGCCGGCGCGCTCAACGCCGCCGCCATGGTCGTTTCCTTCCGCTCTTTCCTGGGACCGCTGCTCGCCCGGCTGGGCGACGGCGACGGCAGCGGCTTCGCCTTCGAACTGCCGCTACGGTCACTGCCGGTCCTGCTGCTCACCGCCGTGCTGCTGGGCGCGCTGATCGGCGCCGCAATGATGATCCTCGCGGCCTTCGCCCGCACCTTCAAGGAAGGTCAGTCGATGGTCACTCCCCTCTACCTGCTCGTCATCTTCCCGGTCGTCGTCCTGAACGACCCAAGCCTGGAGTTCACGCCGCCGCTGGCGGCGATTCCGGTGGTCAATGTCGTCCTGCTGCTGCGCCAGGCGATTGCCGGCAACCTGCTCTGGCTGCAGCTCGGCATCACTCTGCTCTCGAACGCAGCCGCGATCGTCGGCTGCCTGTGGCTCGCCTCGCGCGTGCTGCGGGTCGAGGAGGTCGCCACCGGCTCCTTCGAGGGCAACCTGTTCCAGTTCCTGCGCCAGCGGCTTAGGCCGGCGGGAGGCAAGGCATGAGCACAATCCAGGTCGAGGTCCAGGGTCTCTCGAAGAACTTCTTCGACCAGGCCCGGGGTGAAGTCAACGCAGTCACGGAAGTCGACTTCGAGTGCCGGAGCGGCGAGATCTTCGGGCTGCTCGGCGCCAACGGCGCGGGGAAGACGACCACGCTGCGGATGATCTCCACCGTGCTTCAGCCCTCGGACGGCACGGCCCGGGTGCTCGGCCACGATGTCGTCCGCGAGCCGGTGGAAGTGCGGCGCAACCTCGGCTTCTATTCGGCGAGCACGGCGCTCTATCCGCGGCTCACCGCGCGCGAGACGCTGACCCTGTTCGCTCGCGTCAACAAGTACCCGGCCGAGCGCACGAAGGACCGCGTCGAGGAGATGATCGAACGCTTCGGTCTCGGCGAGTACGCCGGGGCCCGGATCGAGAAGCTCTCGACCGGCATGAAGCAGAAGGTCTCGATCGCCCGCACCGTCGTCCACGATCCCCCGGTGCTCATCTTCGACGAGCCGACCGTCGGTCTGGACGTGCTGAACGCGCTCGATCTGCAGAAGGGCATCCGGGAACTGCGCGACGAGGGCAAGACGATCCTGTTCTCGACCCACATCATGAGCGAAGCCGAGCGGCTCTGCGACCGGATCGCCATCATCGACAAGGGGCGGATCCGCGCCTGCGACGGCCTCGAAGGGCTGCGCGCGGCGACCTCGCACCACTATCTCGAGGACATCTTCGTCCACTACGTCACCGGCAACGACACGCCGGCCTGACGGCGAGGGCTCTCCCGGATGAACCCGCGGACCGTCAGCGCGCTGGTGGCGAACGACCTGCGCCAACTCGCCCGGAATCCCCGGCTGCTGGTGTTCGCGGTTGCCCTGCCGCTCGTCATGTGGCCGCTGATGTGGTACCTGACCTCGCTGACCACGGAGCGGCGGCAGGAACGACTCGAAAGCCGAACGTACCTCTACGCCGTCGCCGAGAACCCCGCGTCGGCCGACGGGGCGACGTGGCTCGACCGGGCGCTGGCACGCGTCGGCGACGACGGCCGAAACGGCGACGCGGACCCGGAAGCCGGCCCGGCCGTGCTCTTCGAACGGGTCGCGCCGCCTGACGACCTGCCAGCCGCCCTCGACGACGGTCGCCTCCACGTCCACCTCGCCTGGGAGCCTGGGACCGAAGACGGCGGCGCTCCACGCGCGGTCCTGACCTATCGCGCGGACCTCGACGCGTCGGGCACCGCCGAGGGATATCTGAGGCGTGCGCTGCGAAGCACCCGCGTCGAAGTCCGCGAGCAGCGTCTCGCCGCCGCCGGCTTCGAGGCGGACCCCGCGGACCTGCTGCCGGTCGAACGGATCGAAACTGCCAGCGAGGAACAGACCTCCGGGCTCCTCCTCGGACGCATCCTGACCGCGATCATCGTGCTGATGATGCTGACCGGCGGCTCGATCGTCGCCACCGACGCGCTGGCGGGCGAAAAGGAACGCGGCACGCTCGAAACACTCCTGACGACGGCCGCTCGCCGGATCGAGATCGTCACCGCCAAGAACCTCTCGATCCTGTCCGTAGCACTGATCACCAGCATCCTGAACATCGCGAACATCGTGCTGTGGATGCAGTTGGACATCATCCCGGCACCCGAGGGCCTGAAGCTGGTCATTCCGGTCGGGACGGGCCTGCTGCTGCTCTTCCTGTACGCGCCGGCCGCCGTACTTCTCTCCAGCGCCCTGCTCCTCGTCTCCGGGCGCTCTAAGACCTACAAGGAAGCGCAGTTGCTGTTCGCGCCGGTGATGCTCGGCGCGCTCGCCATTGCCGCCATCCCGGTACTGCCCGGGATCGCCCTGCGCAGCGCGATCGTCGTCGTACCGATCGCGAACCTCGGCGTCGCCGCCCGCGAGATCCTGACCGGCACCTACGACTGGCCGCTGCTCGCCGCCGCCTGGGCGGTCACCGCCGGCGCCGCGGCACTGCTCGCCCGCGCCTCCGTGCGGACGCTATCGGCCGAGAAGCTGATCACGGCCAGCGACACGGACGCCGCCGACCTCGCGGGCGGGCCCGCGCTCTTCCCGCGCCGCGTCCCCGGCTGGTTCGCTGTCCTCTGGGCTCTGCTCCTCGTCTGGCAACTGAACAGCGGCGGCGGCATCGACGGGAGGCTCCTGATCACGATCAACCTGTCGATTCTCGGCGCCGCCGCCTGGCTGATGATCGCCCGTTACCGGCTGCCCCTGCGGGAGACGCTGTCGCTCAAGCCACCGCCCGCGGCCGCCTGGCTGGGCGTCCTGATCGCCGCCCCGGCAGGCCTCGTCCTGGCCAACGGCGTCGTCCGCCTCGCCAGTCTGGCGATGCCGATTCCGGAAGAGTGGCTGGAAGCGATGGCCGACGCCTTCGGCGCCGACCTCCCGCTCTGGCAAATGCTGTTCTTCTTCGCCGTCCTGCCCGGCATCTTCGAGGAGATCGCCTTCCGCGGCGTCCTGCTACACGGCCTGAGGACGCGGCTGAGCCGGGTGCCACTCGTGCTCATCGCGGGCATCGCATTCGGCTTCTTCCACGTCGACCTGTTCCGGATCCCGCCCACCTCTCTGCTCGGCGTCTTCCTGGTCATCGCCGTCCTGCGCACCGGCTCCATCTACCCGGCCATGGCCTGGCACGCGCTGCACAACGCCCTGGCCCTCAGCGGCGCGAGAATCGAACAGATCGGGCTCACCGAAGAACCCGCCTGGTGGCACTACGCCCTCGCCCTGGGCGTCATCCTCCTGGCCTTCCGACTGATGAGTCGTCCGAAAGTCAGTTGACCCAGGGACCGCGGCGCACGCGGTCGTCGTCCTTCGGCCTCTTGCCGCCCGGGACGACGCGGAAGCGGCGGCGGCCCCGGTTCAGCTTCTGGCGGATGTACCAGCGTTCGAGCCGCAGCCGCGACTCGCGCACCAGCCCGCGGGTGCGCCCCGGCCGGAGCAGCGCGACGACGGTGCCGACCGCGGTGCAGATGCCGATGAAGCCGGCAAAGTCGCCTGTCCGCAGGAAAAGGACCCAGGCGAACGCGATTTCGATCCAGATGAACCACCGAGCCCGGATCGGAAGCACGAAGAACAACATGATCGTGGCGTCACGCCGGATCACCGCGAAGCCGGTGATCGCGATCGCCAGCAGCATCTGCTGACCCTGCATGACGACGAAGGCGTTCGGAGCGGCACCGCCTGCCAGCAACTGCACCAGACAGGCCGCCACCGCCGCGACTCCAGCCGCCATCCAGAGCAGGTTCCAGAACCGCTGCCTGCCAAGCGCCCAGCGCACATCGTTCGCGAACATGTAGAAGATCAGGAGGCTCACCAGGAACCAGATCGACGGCCCGCCCCAACCGGCGGCCGGATAGGTCACGAGCTGCCAGATCATCCCCTGCTGCCACACGGAACTCGACAGCCGCATCAACTCCGGCACGAAGGACAGCCCTTGCAGGAACTGCATCGAGAAGGTGACGAACAACACTCCCACGAGCAGCAGCAGATCGCGCGCGTGCGGCCCCGACAGGCCGCCGAAGCTCATCCTGCGCGCGTACGGTCCTCCACCCATCGTCATGGCGCAGGGATTGTAGCTACCGCAAGCGCGTACAATCGCCGGCCACCCGAGACGAAAGGGCGACGGAGATGGACCGAGAGGCAGCCTGGCAGACGGTGCGGGAGTTCGTGAAGGCTCCGGGACTGCGGAAGCACATGCTGGCGGTCGAGGCGGCGATGCGCTGGTACGCGGAAGAGCTCGGCGGCGACGCGGAGTCCTGGGGCCTCGCCGGCCTGCTCCACGACTTCGACTGGGAGATCCACCCGAGCCTCGAGCAGCACCCGGCAGACGGCGCGGCGATCCTCCGCGAACGCGGCCTGGACGAGGACATCATCCGCACGATCCTCTCCCACAACACGGAGGGCACTGGCGTCGAGCGGGAGACCGCGCGCGACTACGCGCTGCTGGCCTGCGACGAGATCACCGGCCTGATCAGCGCCGCCGCCCTGATCCGCCCGAGCAAGGACGTGCGCGACGTGCCCCTCAAGTCCGTCCGTAAGCGCTGGAAGCAGCGGGCCTTCGCCGCCGGCGTCGACCGCGAGCACGTCGAGGAGGTCACCGCCGACTTCAGCCGCGAGTGCTTCGATGGCGAACTCGAACTCTGGCAGCACGCCGGCAACGTGCTGGCGGCGATGCAGGGAGTAGCGGCCGACCTGGAACTCGACGGCCGACTGGCGAAGTGATCTTCCTGGCTTGGTTGGCGTTGCTCGCGGGGGCCGCGGCGCCGCAACAACACACCGCCCGGGCCAACGTCCTCTGGATCGACATCGACGACCAATCGCCCTGGTACTCGAGCTACGGGCACGACCTCGTCGAGACGCCCAACAT
This sequence comes from Holophagales bacterium, assembly GCA_009845425.1. Classification (GTDB taxonomy): domain Bacteria; phylum Acidobacteriota; class Thermoanaerobaculia; order Multivoradales; family Multivoraceae; genus Multivorans. The sequence goes on along the minus strand of VXZQ01000006.1, from coordinate 105,087 downwards.
CGACGCGCTGGCGCGGCAGGGCGTGCTGTTCGAACGGGCGTACGCGCCGACGCCGGTGTGCAGCCCCACCCGTTCCTCGCTGATCACCGGCAGCTACGCCATTCGGATCGGGGCGCACGACCATCGTTCGGGACGGGTTCCCGGCTACCAGATCGATCTGCCGGAAGGGGTCGTGACCGTTCCCGAACTGTTCCGGGCCGCGGGCTACGAGACCTACAACGCCAGCAAGGACGACTTCAACTTCACCTACGACCGCGCGAAGCTCTACACGATCGGCCCGGAGTCGTCGGACATCCCGTCCTGGAAGGGTCCGCAGGGCGGCGGACACTGGCGCGACGTGTCCGAAGGCACGCCGTTCTTCGGGCAGATGAAGGTGGCCGGCGGCAAGGGCGTTGCGAACATCGCCGGGGAACTGAATGCACTCGGTCTCGGGCCCGTGGATCCGGCGGAGGTGCCGGTGCCGGCGCAGTACCCCGACATCCCCCAGGTGCGCCGCCACATCGCCGATCACTACAATTCGATCCTGCGCACCGACCACCAGGTAGGCGAACTGGTAGCGCAACTGAAGGCCGACGGACTCTGGGCAAGCACCGTCCTCGTGCTCTTCTCGGACCACGGCTCCGATCTGCCCCGGAGCAAGGAGTTCTCCTACGACGAAGGCCTGAGGATTCCGCTGATCGTCGTCGCGCCTGGACTACCGGAGGTCGTGAAACCCGGCACGCGACGGGCCGATCTCGTCAACCTGATGGACATCGCGGCCACGTCGCTGGCGCTCGCCGGCCTCGACGTGCCCGAGTTCATGGACGCGAAGAACGTCTTCGGTCCGGACTACCGCCGCGACTACGTGTTCACCTCTGCCGACCGCATGTCGAACGTCATCGACCGGGTCCGATCGGTGGTGGGGCCGCGCTTCCACTACATCAGGAACTTCATGCTGGACCGACCGCTCATCAACTGGGGCCATCGGGAGATGATCGACCTCGCCGGCGATCCGGATGACAGCAGTTTCCTGACGATCCGGCGACTGGCCGGGGAAGGCAAGTTGACGCGCGCCCAGGCCGCGCCCTACGGACAGCGCGTCGCCGAAGAGCTCTACGATCTGGAGAACGACCCGGACGAAGTGGTCAACATGGCCGGAGATCCCGCCCATGCCGGCGTGCTGAACGAGATGCGAGAAGCGCTGGCAGGCTGGATCGAGGACACCGACGACAAGGGCCAGTACCCCAGGTCCCCGGCCGCGATGGACGAGATCACGGAGCGCTTCGCCGGGGACTGGCTACAAAGCCCCGAGTTCCGCGATCTGCCGTAGAGCCACGACGGATGGCGAAGCCGCATGGCAACCATCCAGGAAGGACCCCTACGAATCAACCGGCCGGCGACACCACCACGAGTCGGTCCGGACGGTCCTCGACCGAAATGTCGAGAGCGGTCTGGGCTTCCAGGTTCCGCACCAACAGCTCCAGTCCCTCCGTGCCGTAGGCCGAGTCGTGGACTCTCACGTGAAAGGGCTCGACGGCTGCCCCGAACGTCTCGTCGACGACTGGCATCTCGAGTGCGATCGACAGGAGTTCGACGAGCGTCCCGGCGTCTTTCGAGGGGCCGCCGCCCGCACCGCGCCGCGGATCCTCGTTCTTGGCGTCAGCGAAGGCATGCAGGTATCGGGCGCCGCCGTACTCGTCGTCCGGCGCCACCGTTCCGATCTCGCCCCTCAGCACCAGTGTCCGGGCCATCGTTTCGACCTGCTGCAAGCTGACGTCCAGGTCCAACCTCTCACTCAGCAGGCCAGGCAACTCCGACAGGAGCTCGTCTCGTGTGGCGCCGTGACGTTTCACCACGTCGGCGATGACCGGGACGTTCCCGGTACCGCCTTCAACGCGAATGGCGTCGCGGCGCACGCCGAGATGCGATACAAGCGAGGCGAGATCGTCGCACCCGAAGCAGACCCCGTCGACGACTGGGCCCTCGGCGCTCCAGACGATGATCGTCGCGGTAGGCCCGCTCGGAATCGCCCGAGCTTGCGACGGGCTCCAGGTGCGGTAGAGGACGAGACGCTCAGGCGGATGAGGCGGCGGCCGGATATCGAGATTGCGGCCTTCCGGAAGCGGGTACAGGTCGGCAAGGAGCCGCCCCAGCTTCTCCTCGGGCTCCTCGGTTCCGGTCGGCATCCATCCGCAGCCGAGCGCGGAGAGGGCCAGACCAGAGCCCAGGACGAAGCTCAGTGCCGGAAAGGCGAGTCTCGCCACACGAACCACAACTACACCTTCGCCGGATACCGGCTCTCCACGTAGTCTCCGACGATTCGGGTGAACTGCTCCGACAGTTCCGCCGCGGTCCCTCGCAGCGTCGTGAACTGCCGACCGTCGACGTAGACCGGGCAGGTCGGCGCCTCGCCGGTCCCCGGCAGGGAGATGCCGATGTCGGCGGCCTTCGACTCGCCGGGGCCGTTGACGACGCAGCCCATGACGGCGAGCTTCAGCTCCTCGACGCCGTCGTAGCGGCGGCGCCACTCGGGCATGTTCGCCTCGATGAAGTCCTCGACCTGAAGCGCCAGCTCCTGGAACGTCGTGCTCGTCGTGCGGCCGCAGCCGGGGCATGCCGTCACGCTGGGCGCGAAGGCGCGGAGCCCCAGCGCCTGGAGCAGCTCGCGGCAGGCATGAACCTCCTCGCGGCGGTCGCCGCCGGGTCGCGGGGTGAGGGACGTTCGGATCGTGTCGCCGATGCCCTCCACCAGCAAAACGGACATGGCGGAGGACGACCACACGAGCCCCTTCAGCCCCATCCCGGCCTCGGTCAGGCCGAGATGCAGCGGCTGTCTCGTCCGGCTCGCCAGGTCCCGGTAGACCTCGATCAGGTCCCTGGGCGACGACATCTTGCAGGAGATGACGATCTGTTCCTCCGTCAGGCCGCAATCGAGCGCCAGCTCCGTGGAACGGAGCGCCGACAGAACCATGCACTCGCCGACGATCTCCTCCGACGTCCTGCCGAGGTCGCGTTCCGTGTTCTCCTCCATCTTCGACATCAACAGGTCCTGGTCGAGCGATCCGCCGTTCACGCCGATCCGGACCGGCTTGCCGAGCCGCCGCGCCACCTCGCAGATGGCGGCGAACTGGGGATCGCGCCGGCCGCCGCGGCCGACGTTGCCGGGGTTGATCCGCAGCTTCGCCAGAGCCCTCGCGCACGCGGGATGCCGCTCGAGGAGGACGTGGCCGTTGTAGTGGAAGTCGCCGACCAGGGGCACGTCGCAACCCTCGGCGTCGAGCCGGGCGCGGATCTCGGGCACGGCGACCGCCGCTGCGTCAACGTTCACGGTGATCCGCACCAGTTCGGAGCCGGCCTCGGCCAGCGCCAGCGCCTGAACGCTCGTCGCTTCGACATCCGCGGTGTCGGTGCTCGTCATCGACTGGACGACGACCGGCGCGCCTCCGCCGACGACCACGCCACCGACGTCGACCGCGTGGGTCGTGTCGCGGTGGTTCTCCGGCGCTGTAGCCGCCATGACGGAGGCAGGCTAACAGTCAGGCAGGCGAAGCGAGGGCGCCAGGAACTGCCCGCGAGGATTCACACGGGACACCGGCAGGCCAGCAGGTAGCATCGCCGTCCATGTCGGAGCGCAACCCGGCTGCCCCCGGACCAGACCAGTCCGAGGAGCCAAACGGTTCCTCATCCTCGGAATCGGCATCCGATTCGGGCCAAGGTAAGTCGCCTCAGAGCCTCGTCGCCGGCATCCTCTCCATTGCAGGCCTGAGCAGCCTTGCCCTGGCGCAGCCGGTCTACGACCTGCTCAGACAGGCCCCCGAGTTCTTCGCCATCCGCAACCTCTACATGGGCGATCTCCTGGCCCTGGTCGTCCTGGTCGCGGTGGCTCCCACGCTGGCGCTCTCGGCCCCGGCCATCGCGGCGCGATTCCTCCGCCCCTCCTGGACCCGACCCGCGGTAGCCGTTTCGGTCGGCCTGCTCTCGGGCACCATCGGCCTGCAGGCCGTACGCGGTCTTCCCGCGCCCGCCGCCGTAACGATAGCGCTGGCAGCCGGCGCCATCGTCGTGTGGGCCTACCTCCGATTCCGCGGCGTGCGTTCCTTCACTTTGCTGCTCGTCGCGGCGGCCGTCCTCGTCCCCGCACTCCTCGTGCTCGACGGTCGGGTTCGTCGAAGCGCGTCCGGCCCCAGCCAGGCGATTCCGGCCGACCTTGGCGACACCGGTGCCCGGGCCCCGATCGTGCTGATCGTCTTCGACGAGTGGTCGCTCGTCTCCATCCTCGACGCCGATGGAGCGATCGACCGGGAGCGACTTCCCAACCTGGCGCGCCTGGCCGACGGGGCCACCTGGTATCCGAACGCCACGGCCGCCGCCGACGTCTCCGAACTCGCGATCCCGGCGATGCTCACCGGCCAGCCAGCCGAGCAGGGCCGGCTTCCCACACTCGCCGAACAGCCGATCAATCTGTTCACGCTGCTCGCGCCGAGCCACGACCTCTACGCAATCGAACCGATCACCTCGCTCTGCCCACCCGCACTCAACCTCCTGGCCAGCGAGCGCGCCCCGTGGAACGAGCGTTTGAGCCTCCTGATCTCCGACCTCACCGTCGTCTGGCTCAATCAGACGCTGCCCGCCGTCTGGACCCAGCAACTGCCGGAGATCACCCAGACCTGGAGCGGCTTCGGCCAGGAACAGGCTTCCGCACCTGCGGAACCGGGCGCCGACAGACCGGTGCAGCGCGCGCTACGCCACCTTCGCGAGGCGGATCGGGCGGCCGAGTTCCGCCGGTTCGGCGACTCGATCAAGCCGACCGGCCAACGTCCGGGCTTCTACTTCCTGCACTCCTTGCTGCCTCACCTCCCGTGGGAGTACCTGCCGTCGGGACACACCTACCGCGTCACCCGGAACCGCGTTCACGGACTCCAGCGGGAGCTGTGGACGACCGAGTCCTGGCCGGTCCGCCACCACCAGAAGCGCTATCTGCTCCAGGTGCAGTTCGTCGATCGCCTGATCGGCGAGTTGATCGAGAAACTGGAGGCCCTCGACCTGTTCGACAGAAGTCTGATCGCTCTGACTGCGGACCACGGCGTGGCCTTCGAGCCCGGCAAGTCCCGCCGGTTGCTCGACGTCAACGATCCGACCGGGAAGCAGCCTCTCGACCTCGCCGCGGTGCCTCTCATCATCAAGGCGCCGTTTCAGAGCGAGGCAGCGATCGACGAGACATCCGTGTCTCTGGTCGAACTGGCGCCGCGGCTGCTTGAACTCGCGGGCGCCGACCCGAGCGCCGTGCCCCAGCGGCAGAACCCCGGGACGCTTCCGCTGATCGGCAAGTACGCCGCCAACGTCGAGCTGCCGAACGACCGGGAACCCTGGCGGCGCGAGCGACTGGCGGAGCAGGCCGCGCTGTTGGGAGAAACGAACGATCCGATCGCTATCGGCGCCGTTCCGAGCCTCCACGGACTCAGGATCTCCGAGCTGCGGCGCCGCGACAGCGAAGTCGGCATTCGGCTGGAAGCCCCGGAGCGCTGGGACGACGTCGAGCCGGAAAGAGGGCGGCTGCCGGCCCTCGTGCAGGGCATCCTCGTCGGTCCGGAGTCCCTTCTCGAGCGCGCCGCCGCCGTGGCCGTGAACGGCGTCATTGCGACAACCGTTCGCCCGCACCAGACCAGCGGCGGCGAGATGCGGTTCACCGCGCTGCTGCCCGAACATCTCCTCCGACCCGGGCTCAACCACATCGACGTCTTCCTGATCTCGGAGGAAGGTGACTCGCCCGAACTCGAACACGTGCAAGGTGCTCCGGGCTTCGTCTACGAGCTCTCCTGGGGTGCGCCGGGAGTCCGGGACGACGCTCTGGTGCGCCGGTCCAGGAGCTCCATCGACGCAGCCGCAGTCCGCATCCCCGTAGAGCGGCGGCGTGCCGATGGTGTGATCGGCTACGTCGAAGGCGCACACGGCCCCAACGCCGCCATTCACGGCTGGGCCGCGGATCTCGCCGACCCCGGGAGCACGCTGGAGGTTGTCGCTTTCCTCGATGGACGCCAGTTCTGGGCCGGCTCGACGGACGTCGAACGGGAAAGCGTCGCCGAACGCTACGGCCGGGAACACCTCTACAGCGGTTTCACGCGCAAGGGTCGAACCGTGGATGAGCTCGACGACGAGGCTGCGACCGAAACGATGACGACGATCCGGCGCGAGGGCTTCGTGGTGTACGCCGTCTCCTCCCAAGGCACCGCGACTCGCCTGCGGTTCTTCTACGCGCCCCTCGAGGAAGAGAACGGAGCGGAGATTCTCCCGGTGAGCGACGGCCGAAGGCTCCGCGTGCTGCAGACCGGCGACGGCTTCGAGGGCGCGATCGATCTGGTCACCAAGCCTGGACGGCGGACCCTGATCGAGGGTTGGGCCGCGAATCTCACCCACAGCCTCCGCCCGCGCCAGATCGTCCTCTACCGCGACGGCCATTTCCAGGCCGCCCTGGGCGTCAATCGGGAACGCCCGGACGTGGTTCAGCACCACGACGATCCCGGACTGCTGCGTACCGGCTTCCGCGGCGCCGTTCCCGGAGCTCCCGAACCGGCGTCGTTCGCTGAGGACTACAGGGTCTTCGCCCTCATGTTGAGCGGCGTCGCCATCGAACTGCCCGACCCGGCTCCATCGGACCAGCGTCCGTGACCGCGAGCGCGCCGGGGCGCGACGCCGGCGGCTCCCCGCCTACGGACCGCTCGGTCCGAAAGCAACGCCTGTTCGCAGCCAGCGCCTGGACGGCCTTCGGCGTCTTCGCGGTGTGGTTCGCCGCCCGCCTGATCCCCAACCTGGCCCTGCGGCTGCGCTTCGAGGATCAGTTGATCGTCCTCCGCTACGCCCGCAATCTGGCGGAGGGCAACGGCCTCGTCTACAACGCCGGCGAGCGTGTGATGGGCTTCACGACCCCGCTGTTCACCCTGCTGAGCAGCTTGTTCGTGGTCCTCGGTGGAGACGAGGCAGCGGCATGGCAGAACGGGTTCGGCCTGCTCTGCATGCTGGGCACGGCCGCCCTCGCGGCCAGACTGCTGATTCGCCTCGGTGCTGGGCCCGCGGCGCCTCTGGCGGTAGCTCTGGTCACCTTCAATCCGGCTGTCACCTACAACTACCTCTATGTGGGGATGGAGATTCACCTCTTCGCCCTGCTCTTCCTGCTGGCGCTCGACCTGCACCTGGGCGGTCGCGCCACTGCCGCCTCTGTCACGTCGGCGCTGCTGTTCCTGACCCGGCCGGAGGGCGCCCTGCTCGCGGCCATGCTGCTCTCACACGGCTGGCTGCGCGAACGCAAGCTACCCGTGCGCCCGGCAGTGGCGGCACTGGCGACGGCGCTGCCATGGCTCTTGTTCGCCCTTGCCTACTACGGCAACGTCCTGCCCAGGACGCTGGGAGCAAAGGAAGGCGAGAGCATCGCCTCGGCGGGGCGCTATCTGGGTCTGGTGCGAGAAGCCTACGCCGAAGCAGGCAACAGTCTCCTGGCGGCGTACAGCCCCTCGCTGACGCACTCGATCGCGGGCCCGCTGCTCCTCCCGGGTCTTCTGCTCGTCGGCGCCACCGCTCTGCTGCGCCGCCGGGCCGACCTCTGGCCGCTGATCGCCTTCCCGCTCGGCGCTCTTCTCGGTTACGCCGCGATCGGATCCCTGCCCGGCTACACGTGGCACTACTACACGCTGAACATCCTCGGCGCATTCCTGCTCGCACTGGGCGTCCATGCCTGTCTCGCCGGGGCGGGCCGACTCTGCAGCCGGGCCGTGGATCGTCTGCCCGGCGCCGTCGGCGTCGTCCTCCGACGGCCGCTCGCCTCCGCGCTGCTCGTGGTGATTCCGATACTCGCGCTCACGCTGCCGGTGCTGCGCAACACGTCCCAGCAGATCGCATACCGCGCCGAACCGACCGACCGCCAGCAAGGTCTCGAGAACATCGGAGCTTGGCTCGCAGATCGTTACCACCCGAGCACGTCCATTCTGGTCCGCGAAATCGGGCACATCGGCTGGGTCAGCGGCCTCCGCATCGTCGACCGGGGTGGTCTGGTCACGCCCGGGCTCCGCTACGACGTGCCGCGCCGCGTCGCCACCGGGAAGTTCCTGCCGGACCTGTTGCTACTACGGGCCGACAACTACGGTGTCCGGGATCCGCGCGAAGGGGCCGGCTTCCCCGCCAACCTCGGCTACGAACGGGTCGACGGGTTCGAGCACGGACAGGAGTGGAGCCTCCACTCGCTGATCGCACCCCCTTCCTCTCCACCCGGCGAAGGGGACGAGTATTGGTACGACGTCGCCCGAAGCGCCGCCGGCCACCTGGTGGCCGTGCTCCGCTATCGCGTCGCTGATGGCGAAGCCGCACGGCCGAGCCGCATCCCCATCGTCCCTCCTCCGACCGGCTTCGACGGCGCTCTCGATGCCGTGTTGCCACGACCCGGCCCCCAACCGGTCGAGAGCGCGGCCGACTTCGTGGTCAGCGGTTTCATCCGCGACGAACCGCCGGCTCCCCACGGCGTCGAAGCGGTCCTCCTGTTCATCGGCGACGAGTTGACGGTCCGCCAGCCCGGCGCCCACCGGCGACCAGATCTCTCCGCCCTCTACGGACCGCCCTTCGAGAACGGCGGCTTCGCGTTCCGGACCTCGGCCGACCAGGAAATCGTCGAGCGAGAAGGCGTGCTCGCCTACGCCGTATCGCGGCGCGGAGTGGCCAGCCGCCTCCGCTTTGCCTATCTGCCTCTCGAATGGGAGCCCGCCAACCGCGAGGTGCTACCGACGACCGACGGCCGCCGGCTGACCGTCCGGCCACCGGGCGACGGCTATCACGGAGAGGTCGACCTCCTCGTATCGGAGAACCGGGTCGAGATCGAGGGATGGGTCGTAGACGCGACGCGAGGTGAACGGCCGCGCCAGATCGTCATCTACCGGGACGGCCACTTTCTCATCAACCTCGGGCTCAACCAGGAACGACCCGACATCGCCGAGCGCTTCGAGAGTCCGGATCTCCTGCGCGCCGGCTTCAGGGGCGTCGTTCCGGGCGAGTCCGACGCCGCTTCGTTCGGCGAGCGCTACCGCGTGTTCGCGGTCATGCTGCGCGGCGCCGCGGTGGAGCTCAGTCCGCCGCCGACAGCCGGAGCGGCGCCGGCGACCAGCAGCTCGGCGAGCTGGCTCCGGCCCAGCCAGTAGCTCAGGTCGCGCGGATGGGCGATATCCCAGATCGCGATGTCGGCACGCTTCCCCGCCTCCAGCGTGCCCCGATCCTCGAGTCCCAGCGCCCGCGCGGCGTGACGGGTGACACCGGTCAGGCATTCCTCCGGCGTCAGACCGAAGAGACGGCTGGCCAGAGCCATCGTTTCCGGAAGGGAGCACAGTGACGACGTGCCCGGATTGCAGTCCGTGGCGATCGCGATCGGCACCCCGTGCCGGCGCAACTCGCCGACCGGCGGGCGGCACGTCTCGTCGAGAGTCAGGCAGGCGCCCGGTAGCAGCACGGCGACCGTCCCGGCCCTGGCCAGCGCCTCCACGCCGTGCGCCGGCGTGTACTCGAGATGGTCCGCCGACAGCGCTCGGAAACGGGCGGCCACCTCGGCGCCGCCGCCATCGCTCAACTGATCCGCATGCAGTTTGACCGGCAGGCCGAGATCGACGGCCCGCTCGAAGACCCTGGCGACCTGGGCGGCGTCGAATGCGATCCCTTCGCAGAAGGCGTCCACGGCATCGGCGAGGTTCCGTTCCACCGCCGCCGGCATCACGTCCGACAGGACCAGATCGATGTAGTCGTCCGCCCGGCCCCTGAACTCGGCCGGCACCGCGTGCGCGGCGAGAAGCGTGGTCCGGATCGTCAGGCCGGAGCGCCGGCCGAGGCGCCGCGCGACCTCCAGCATCCGGAGTTCCGTCTCGGTATCGAGGCCATAGCCGGACTTGATCTCGACCGTGGCGGCGCCCTCGGCGGCCAGGGCTCTCAGTCGATCGAGCGCGGCGCCGTAGAGCTCGTCCCCGGTCGCCGCCCGGGTCGCGCGGACCGTCGACATGATGCCGCCGCCCGCATCGGCGATGTCCTCGTAACTCGCACCGCCGAGACGCGACTCGAACTCCGCCCCCCGGTCTCCTCCGAAGACGAGGTGGGTGTGGCAATCGATGAGCGCAGGAGTGATCCATCGGCCGTCCAGGGAGCGTTGCTCGGCGGCCTCGCCGGGCGGCAGCCGGGAACGCGGACCGACCCAGGCGATCGTCCCCCCGGTGATCGCCAGCGCGCCGTCCTCGACCGTCCCGTAGGCGACGACGCCGTGACGCATCGTCGCGATGCGCACGTCGGTCAGCAGCAGGTCCCAACGGTCCATTTGTCCGATCCTGCCGCGTTGTCCACGCGATTGCCAGACGACACCGCCAGGCAGTAGCGTGGACCATGGTGACGAGGATCAGGGCACGCCTCGCGCTTCTGGCGCGCGGATGGGCGGAAGACGTCCTGCTGGTCATCGACGGAGGCACGATCGTCCGGGCGGAGCCAGGCGCCGCCCGCTACCCCGCCGACCTGGACGCCGACATCGTCATTCCCGGCCTCACCAACGCTCACAGCCACGCCTTCCAGCGGGCGCTGGCCGGCAAGACCGAACACCGCGCGGGAGCCGGCCGCGACAGCTTCTGGACATGGCGCCGGAGCATGTACCGACTAGTGCAACGGCTCGATGCCCACCGGTTCGAGGCGATCGCGCGGCAGGCGTACGTGGAGATGCTGCAGAGCGGGTACACCTCGGTCGTCGAGTTCCACTATCTGCACCGGGAGCCGGCTGGAACCGGGAACGCGGAGACGATGTTCGAGGCGATCCACAGCGCAGCTTCGGTCACCGGCATCCGGTTGACCTACGTTCCCGTGCTCTACCAGCGCGCGGGATTCGACGACGACGCCGTGACACCCGGTCAACGCCCCTTTGCCCTGACCACCGCGCGTTTTCTGGACCACCAGGAACGCGCCGCCGAGACCGCGTCCGGGACGATCAAGGTCGGTATCGGCGTCCACAGCCTGCGCGCGGTCGGCGAAACGTCGCTGCGCCAGGTCGCGGCGCGAGCCGGAGAAACCGGCGCGCCGATGCACCTCCACGTCGCCGAGCAGCAACGGGAGGTCGACGAGTGCCTGGCTGCGCACGGACAGCGCCCGGTCCGTTGGCTCCTGGATCGTTTCGAGATCGGTGAGCCGTGGTGCCTGGTGCATGCCACCCACATGGACGCGGACGAGTGCCGCGATCTCGCTATGTCCACCGCCGCCGTCTGCCTGTGTCCGACGACCGAGGCGAACCTGGGCGACGGTCTGTTTCCGCTGCCCGACTATCTGCGGCACGGCGGCCGAATCGCGATCGGCTCCGACAGCCACGTTTCGATCAATCCCTTCGAGGAACTGCGCTGGCTCGAGTACGGACAGCGGCTTCGCTCGCAGTCCCGCAACGTGGCGTCCATGCAGAACCCGCACGTCGGGCGGGAACTGTTCGAGCACGCGCTTGCCGGCGGCGCCCAGGCAGCCGGCAACGGGGCCATCGGCCTCGAGCAAGGCGCGCCGGCCGATCTGGTCGTCCTCGACACCGGGGATCCGATGCTTGCCGGCCACCACCCGGCCACCCTGCTCGACGCGCTGGTATTCTCGGGTTACCGCCTCCCCATCGAACGGGTGATGGTCGATGGCAAGTGGCGGGTAGCAGGCGGCGAGCACGCCGATCGCAGCGAAGCGGCAAGAGACTTCGCAAGAGCACTGGCAAACCTGGAAACAGGCCCGTAACTGCGGAGCCCCATGTGAAGACCACCCGGATCGAACCGATCAGGGCGCCCACCGGGAGCAGCATCTCGGCGAAGAGCTGGCTCACCGAGGCGCCGCTCCGCATGCTGATGAACAACCTCGACCCGGAGGTCGCGGAGAGGCCAGAGGACCTCGTCGTCTACGGCGGGATCGGCAAGGCGGCCCGCAACTGGGAGTCCTACGAGCGCCTCACCGAAACGCTCCGTGAACTGGCAGCCGACGAAACGCTCGTCGTCCAGTCCGGAAAGCCGGTCGGGGTGTTCAGGACCCACGCCGACGCCCCTCGCGTTCTCATCGCCAACTCGAACCTCGTCCCCGCCTGGGCGACCTGGGAGCACTTCCGGGAACTCGACCGGGTGGGCCTGATGATGTTCGGGCAGATGACCGCCGGCTCGTGGATTTACATCGGCAGCCAGGGGATCATCCAGGGCACCTACGAGACCTTCGTGGAGATGGGCCGGCAGCACTACGGCGGCGACCTGGCCGGGCGCTGGATTCTGACCGCCGGACTCGGCGGCATGGGCGGAGCGCAGCCCCTCGCCGCCAAGCTGGCCGGAGCGTCGCTGCTGGCGATCGAGTGCCAGGCGGACCGGATCGAGAAGCGGCTCGAGACCGGCTACCTCGACATGCGGGCCGAGTCCCTCGACGAGGCTCTGACCGTGATCCAGGCGTCGGTCGAAGCGCGGTCCCCGCTTTCCGTCGGCCTGCTAGGCAACGCCGCTGAGGTGCTTCCCGAACTGCTGGCCCGCGGTATGCGGCCCGACGCGCTGACCGATCAGACCTCCGCGCACGATCCGGCGAACGGCTACCTGCCGATCGGCTGGAGCGTCGACGAGTGGCGCGCGCGCAGGGAGAGCGATCCCGACGCGGTGGCGACGGCGGCCCGCGAGTCGATCGCGGTCCACGTTCGCGCGATGCTCGACTTCAGCGAGGCCGGCGTGCCTACCTTCGACTACGGCAACAACATCCGACAGGAAGCGCTCGGCGCGGGCGTCGAGAACGCCTTCGACTTCCCCGGTTTCGTGCCGGCATACATCCGCCCCCTGTTCTGCCGCGGTATCGGTCCCTTCCGCTGGGCCGCCCTGTCCGGCGATCCCGAGGACATCTACCGCACCGACGCGAAGGTCAAGGAACTGATTCCCGACGACCCGCACCTGCACAACTGGCTGGACGCCGCGCGCGAGCAGATCCGGTTCCAGGGGCTGCCGGCGCGGATCTGCTGGGTGGGCCTGGGCCAGCGTCACCGGATCGGCCTTGCCTTCAACGAGATGGTGCGAACCGGCGAGTTGCGTGCACCCGTCGTCATCGGCCGCGATCACCTGGACAGTGGCTCCGTCGCAAGCCCGAACCGCGAGACCGAGGCGATGCGAGACGGCTCCGACGCGGTCTCCGACTGGGCGTTCCTCAACGCGATGCTGAACACCGCCAGCGGCGCCACCTGGGTCTCCGTGCATCACGGCGGCGGAGTCGGCATGGGGTACGCCCAGCACGCCGGGTTCGTCATCGTCTGCGACGGCAGCGAGGCCGCCGACCGGCGGATCGAGCGTGTGCTCTGGAACGACCCGGCGACCGGCGTCATGCGTCACGCCGACGCCGGCTACGAGGACGCGATCGAATGCGCCCGCGAGCAGGGCCTCAACCTGCCGATGGTGCCGGGCGCCGGGCCGCGATGAACCTCCAACTCAACGGTTCGCCGCTAACGCTTGACGAACTGCGGGAAGCCTGGCGCCTTCCGCTCAGCGTCGAGCTCGGCGAGGACGCCAGGAGCCGAATCGAAGCGGCCGCAGCAGCCGTCGACCGCGTGATCGCCGAAGGCGCCGCGGTCTACGGCGTCAACACCGGCTTCGGGCAACTCGCCCAGGTACGGATCGAAGAGGACGAACTCGCCCACCTCCAGGAGAACCTGGTGCGCTCCCACGCCGCCGGCGTCGGCGACGATCTGAGCGACGAGATCGTGCGGCTGGTGATCCTGCTGAAGGTGATGGCCCTTGCCCGCGGCCATTCCGGCGTGCGACTGGAGCTGGTCGACGCGCTGAGAGCGCTCCTGGAGCACGAGATCTACCCATGCATTCCGTCGCAGGGCTCGGTCGGCGCCTCGGGAGACCTCGCGCCGCTCGCCCATCTGTCGCGGGTGCTGCTCGGGGAGGGCGAGGCCCACGTCCGCGGCAGGCTGGTCCCCGCGCTCGAGGCCCTGACCGAGGCGGGTATCGAACCGATCCGGCTGGGTCCGAAGGAGGGTCTCGCCCTGCTGAATGGCACCCAGGTGTCGACGGCGCTGGCGCTGGCCGCGGTCTTCCGGGCCGAGAATGTCCTGGCCGCGGCCCTGGTGGCCGGTGCGATGGCCACCGACGCGACCAAGGGCAGCGACGGCCCGTTCGACCGACGAATCCAGGATCTCCGAGGGCATTCCGGTCAGGCCGACGTCGCTACCGCGCTGCGGGAGCTGATGAAGGGAAGCGAAATCCGGGCCTCGCACCTGAAGTGCAACCGGGTGCAGGATCCCTACTCGATCCGCTGCCAGCCTCCGGTCGCCGGTGCCTGCCTCGAAGCGCTCCGGCACGTCTCCGGCCTTCTCGAGACGGAAGCGAACGCCGTCACCGACAATCCGCTCGTCTTCGCGAGCACCGGAGAGATCCTCTCCGGCGGCAACTTCCATGCGGAGCCGGTCGCGATCGCCGCCGACTACCTGGCACTCGCCGTCGCCGAGATCGGCTCGCTGTCCGAACGCCGCACGGCGCTCCTCATCGACGCGAATCTCAGCCAGTTGCCGGCCTTCCTGGTCCGCAACAGCGGCCTGAACAGCGGCTTCATGATGGCCGGCACGACCGCCGCAGCCCTCGTTTCCGAGAACAAGTGCCTGGCCCATCCCGCCACGGTGGACACGATCCCGACCTCCGCCAACCAGGAGGACCACGTCAGCATGGCGACCCACGGGGCCCGACGGCTGCACGACATGCTGGACAACGTGCAGAACATCGTCGCGATCGAACTGCTCGCGGCAGCTCAGGGAATCGAGTTCCGCCGCCCGGCCAGGAGCTCCACCGCGATCGAGGAAGCGATCGCGACGGTGCGTGCGATCTCGCCGCCGTACACCGAGGACCGGCCTCTCGCCGACGACATCGCGGGCGTCGCCGCGCTAATCGGGCGAGGCGCCTTCCGCGGCTACGTGGCGCCCGCGCTCCCGCGCTAACCTAGTCCGTCGAAAACCTGCACCAAGGAGATCGTCATGCGTCCTGCCCGCGCTGCTCTCGTTTCGGCAGCTCTCTTCTCGCTCGCCCTGCTCGGCTGCTCCACCCAAGGCGCCGACGACACCGGCGGCGGCGCGTTCGCGACCGGCGAAGCCCCAGCGCCGAATCCGCTCCGGGACGCCTACTTCGGCGACCTGCACGTCCACACCCGGTTCTCGTTCGACGCCTACCTGTTCCAGACACGGACGAGTCCCGACGACGCCTACCGCTTCGCCAAGGGCGAGGCGATCCCCCATCCGAGCGGCCAACAGCTCCAGCTCCAGAGTGGAGCGTTCGACTTCCAGGCCGTGACCGACCACGGCATGTACCTGGGCGCAATGCCGGCGATGGACGACACCGGGAGCGCCCTCTACGAGACGACTCTCGGGGCGGATCTCCGAGGCGGCGGCGGCTTCGCCCGTGCCATCCAGGGGCTGCGCAGCGGCGAGTTCGCCGCGCTGCCGGCCGACGCCGTGGACCTGGCCGCCCGCACCGCGTGGCAGGAGATCATCGATGCCGCGGAGGCCCACAACGACCCGGGCAACTTCACGACCTTCGTCGGCTACGAGTACACAACCTCGTCGGACGATCGCGGCAACCTCCACCGCAACGTCATCTTCAAGGGCAGCAACGTGCCCCCCAAGCCGTTCGCCTCGACTGACTCGCGAAACCCCGAGGACCTCTGGCGCTGGCTCGACGGCCTGCGTGAGGCAGACATCGAGGGCCTCGCCATTCCGCACAACTCGAACGGCAGCAACGGCCACATGTTCAAGCTGGAGACGGTGGGCGGTGAACCCCTCGATGCCACGTACGCCGACCTGAGGATGCGCAACGAGCCGCTGGTCGAGATGACGCAGGTCAAGGGCACCTCGGAAACCCATCCGCTGCTGTCGCCGAACGACGAGTGGGGCGAGTTCGAGATCTTCCCCTACCGGATCGCCACCACGCTCTACAGCGAACCGAAGGGCAGCTACGTCCGCGAGGCCTACCTGAACGGTCTCGTGCTTCAGGAAACACAAGGCTTCAATCCGTTCCGCTTCGGCGTGGTCGGCGCGACGGACACCCATAACTCGGCCGGCACGCCGGAGGAGGACAACTTCCACGGCAAGGTCGGCGTCGGCGACGGAACCGGCCAGGGCCGCGGCTCCGTGCCGCTCGACGAACCGACCGAAGACGGTGAGCGGTACGCCCAGAACAGCTTCAAGTACTGGGGCGGCTCGGGTCTGGCCGGTGTCTGGGCCGAGGAGAACACCCGCGACTCGATCTACGAGGCCTTCCGGCGCAAGGAGACGTTCGCGACCAGCGGCCCGCGGATGCGCATCCGTTTCTTCGCCGGCTACGGCTACGCGGACGACCTGACCTCCGACCCGGAGATGGTCGCCGCCGCCTACGACGGCGGCGTGCCGATGGGCGGCGATCTCGTGGCGGACGAGGGCCGGAGCCCGCGCTTCCTGGTCTGGGCGGCGCGGGACGCGGACAGCGCCCCGCTCCAGCGCCTCCAGATGGTCAAGGCCTGGGTCGAAGGCGGCGAGCCGCGTGAACAGGTCGCAGACATCGCCTGCGCCGATGGCGGGGTCCCGTCCGGCGAACCGCTCCGCTGCCCGGACAACGGCGCCGCGGTCGATCTGACGGACTGCAGCATCTCGAAGGATCTGGGCGCCGCCGAACTCTCCTCCCTCTGGACCGACCCGGACTTCGACGCCACAAAGCACGCCGTGTACTACGTCCGCGTGCTGGAGAACCCGAGTTGCCGCTGGTCGACCTGGGACGCGATCCGGGCCGGCGTGGAGCCGAATCCCGACATGCCGTCGACGATCCAGGAGCGCGCCTGGTCGTCGCCGATCTGGTACGTACCGGGCGGATAGGGGTTTGCCGAAGACAGCGCTGGTCTGCTGCACGGCCCTGGTCCCGGGTCTGCTGGCCGCCGCAGAGAACACCGACCCGCCGAACCCCCGGAGGAACGCCTACTTCGGCGACCTCCACGTCCACACGGGATACTCCTACGACGCCTACCTCTTCGGCGTCCGCACGGATCCGGAGCGGGCCTACCGGTTCGCCCGCGGCGAACCGATCCAGCACACGAACGGCTTCCGCTTCCAGCTCCGGACCGGCCCGCTCGACTTCCTGGCGGTGACCGATCACGGCGCCTTCCTGGCCGACACGCCGGCCATCGACGATCCGGACAATCCGTTCTTCGCCGCCATCGGCCCGGGCGGCGATCCGTCGACGGCCCCGCGCCCCTCCGATACCGGCGACGGCCGCAGCGCCTGGCAGGAGATCGTCGACGCCGCCGGGCGCCACAACGATCCGGGCAGCTTCACCACCTTCATCGGCTACGAGTACACGGCCTTCTCGGACGATCGCGGCAACCTCCACCGCAACGTCATCTTCAGGGGCGACACCGCGCCGCCGAGGCCGTTCACCGCCAACGATTCGCACAATCCCGAGGATCTCTGGCGCTGGCTGGACGCGCGCCGCGCCGAGGGCTTCGAGGCGCTCGCCATCCCGCACAACTCGAACGGCAGCAACGGTCAGATGTTCCGGCTCGAGCGGTTCGACGGCGGCGCTCTCGACGCCGCCTACGCGGAGCAGCGAAACCGCAACGAACCACTGGTCGAGGTCACGCAGATCAAGGGCACGTCGGACACACACCCCCTGCTGTCGCCGAACGACGAGTGGGCGGACTTCGAGATCTACGCCTTCCGCGTCGGCACCACACTGCCCAGTCAGGCTCCCGGGAGCTACGTCCGCCAGGCCTACCTGAACGGCCTCGTGCTCGAGGAGACGCGCGGCTTCAACCCGTTCCGCTTCGGACTGATCGGGTCGACCGATTCCCACAACGCGGGTGGAACCACCGCGGAATCCAACTTCCACGGCAAGATCGGCACCGGCGACGGCACGCCCGAGCGCCGCGGCTCGGTACCGCTCGACCCCGCGGCCACTCCCGACCGGAGGTACGCCCGCAACAACAACCGCTACTACAGCGCCTCCGGCCTCACCGGGGTCTGGGCCGAGCAGAACACCCGCGACGCGATCTACGACTCCCTTCGGCGCAAGGAGACCTTCGCCACCACGGGGTCACGGATTCGCGTCCGTTTCTTCGCCGGCTACGACTACCCGGACGACCTGGCGTCGGACCAGGAGATGGTCGAGAAGGCCTACGACGGCGGCGTGCCGATGGGGGGCGACCTGCTCGCCTCCGCCGGTCGGAGCCCGCGCTTCCTGGTCTGGGCCGTACGCGACAAGGACGGCGCGCCGCTCCAGCGCCTGCAGGTCGTCAAGGGCTGGGTCGAGGACGGCGAGGCCCGCGAACGGGTCGCCGACATCGCCTGCTCCGACGGCTTTCCGTCCGGCAGCCCGCCGCGCTGCCCCGACAACGGCGCCACCGTCGATCTCTCCGACTGCAGCTTCCCGCAGCACGCTGGCGCCGCGGAACTCAGCGCACTGTGGCTGGACCCCGGCTTCGACCCGGCTCAGCGGGCCTTCTACTACGTTCGCGTTCTCGAGAACCCGACCTGCCGCTGGTCGACCTGGGACGCCCTGCGGGCTGGCGTCGAACCACGGCCGGACCTGCCGGCGACGCTCCAGGAACGGGCCTGGTCGTCGCCGATCTGGTACGTGCCCTCGCTAGACTCGGCGAACTACCGTCAGTGAGGAGTTCGATGATGAACAACGGTCGCACCCGCATCGCCCTCGTTCTCATGATTGGAGTCGCCGGCGCGGGAACCGCGCCGGCCGAGGACATCCCGAGGACGCCAAACGGGAAACCCGACTTCTCCGGCAACTACGACATCAGCTCGCTGACGCCGGTGCAGCGGAGTACCGAGTTGGGCGAACGCCTGACCCTGACGGAATCCGAAGCCGAGGAGATCCGGCTGCGGGAGGCTCGCAACATCGAAACCAGGTCGCAGGCGAGCGACCCTGATCGGACAGCGCCTCCGGTCGGCGGTAGCGTCGGCGGCTACAACTACTTCTTCATGGACCGGGGCACGTCGGCGGTCAGGGTCGACGGGAAGTACCGCACCTCCCTCCTGGTCGCCCCCCCGAACGGCCGCTTTCCACCCCTGACCGAGCGTGGAGAAGCGCGGCGAAACGGACTCTACGGATTCTCGAAGCGGAACACCGGGCCGGCGTGGTGGCGCGACCGCGTAGTCGGTCCCTACGACGGCCCGGAGTCGCTGTCGATCGCCGACCGCTGCCTGTTCTCGCTCGAGGCGACGATCCCGATCTACCCCAAGAACTACAACAACATCAAGACGATCGTGCAGACCGACACACACTTGATGGTGCTGATCGAGTGGATGCACTACGCGCGGGTCATCCCGATCAGCGCCTCGAGGGAGGAAGCTCGACACCTGCCGCCCGAGATTCGCTCCCGCGCCGGCGACTCGGTCGCCTGGTGGGAGGGCGACACTCTGGTCGTCGACACGACGAACTTCCTGGAAGAGAAGTGGATCGCGACGACATTGTTCGGCGAGCCGTCCCCGCCGGCCGACCAGCATGTCGTCGAGCGCTTTTCCTTCCAGGACGCGGAAACCATCCTCTACCGGTTCACGCTCGAGAGCGGAGACTGGGAGACGCCGTACAGTGGCGAGTACACCTGGCCCGCGACGGACGACAAGCTGTACGAATTCGCCTGCCACGAGGGCAACTACGCGACCGGCAACACCCTGCGAGGAGCACGTCTCGAGGAACGGCAGGTCGCGGCCCAAAGCGGCGGCGCCCGATGAGCATCTCGAGAAGCATCCGGGTCGCCTGCGCTTTCACTCTCGCGACCGGAATCGCCGCTGCCGCCGCGGCGGACGGCATCCCCAGAACGTCCGGCGGAAAGCCCGATTTCTCCGGCAACTACGACATCAGCACCCTGACACCGATCGAGCGCAGCCCCGAACTTGGTGATCGCCTTCACCTGACCGAGGACGAGGCGGAGCGGATCCGGTCGCAGGAAGCAGCGAGGATCGACCTCACGTCGCGGGCCAGTGATCCGGACCGCGACGCCCCGCCCGCGGGCGCCAGCGTCGGCGGCTACAACTACTTCTTCATGGACCGCGGCACGTCGGCGGTCAAGGTCGACGGCAGGTACCGCACGTCCCTGCTCGTCGACCCGCCGAACGGCCGCTTTCCGCCGCTGACCGAGCGCGGCAAGGCCCGCCGCGAAGGCGTTTACGGGTTCTTCCTCCAGAACCAGGGCAGGGCATGGTGGCGCGATCGCGAGGTCGGCCCCTACGACGACCCGGAGTCGCTGTCGATCGCCGACCGCTGCATCTTCTCGCTCGAGGGGACGATCCCGATCTACCCCAAGTTCTACAACAACCTGAAGACGGTGGTGCAGACCGACACCCACCTGATGATCCTGATCGAGTGGATGCACTACGCGCGGATCGTCCCGATCAGCCCGTCCAGGGAGGCGGCCCGCCACGCGCCGCCCGAGTACCGCTCGCGGGCCGGCGATTCCGTGGCCTGGTGGGAAGGCGACGCGCTGGTCATCGAGACGACGAACTTCCAGGAAGAGAACTGGGTGACGTTCGCCCTCTATGGCGATCCCTCGCCCCCCGCCGATCAGCGCGTCATCGAGCGGTTTTCGTTCGAGGATTCGCAGACCTTGCTCTATCGATTCACCGTCGAGAACAGCGACTGGGAAGCGCCCTACACCGTCGAGTACACCTGGCCCGCGACAGATGACAAGCTCTACGAGTACGCCTGCCACGAGGGAAACTACTCCCTTGGGAACACGCTGCGCGGCGCGCGCCTTGAAGAGAGCGAAGTGGCAGAGCAAACGGGCGGCTAGGAGCCTGCGGGGCCTGACGGCTCGCTCAACCCCCACAACGCGGACGTCGCGAACTCCAGGCTGTTTCCGTCCGGGTCGCGAAAGTAGATGGATCGTCCCCGGCTGCCGCCCCAGTCGATCTCCTGTTCGACCCGTACGCCATGGCTCTCGAGACGAGAGCGCCAGAGGTCGATCTCATCCTCCGACACACCGAAGGCAAGATGACCGGGGCCGTGGGATCCGTGGAGCCCAAGACCCCGCGGGGTCAAGTCCGGATCGGCAGTCGCCTCCGGGTTGAAGAGCAGGATCATCTGGCTGCCGCAGCGGAAGAAGACGTGCCTCCCTTCGAGCTTCGAGTGGAGAGTGAGTCCGAGGATCTCCGTGTAGAAGGTCTCGGCTGCGTCCAGATCATCCACGTAGAGGCAGGCCTCGAGGACAGAGTCGAGTCTCATTCCGTGCCACCCTACGTCAGTCCTTCTTCACACCACGGCCCGTAGCACCCGCAGGCGGCGTGTCCCGCAGGACACCGGCCCGTTCCAGCTCATCGACTTGCATGTCTTCGAACCCCAGCACCTCGACCAGGACTTCGCGATTGTGCTCGCCCAGGCAGGGCGCGCCGCGACGGTAAGTGGCGGGCGTGGCGCTCAGCCGGATAGGCAGGCCCGGGTAGCGGCGACGGCCGACCTCCGGGTGATCGACCTCGGCCCAGAAGCGGCGAGCCTCGAGGAACTGATTCTCGGCCAGGTCGCGACCGTCGGCGACCGGCGCCGCAGTCACGCCCACTCGATGCAGGCTTTCAACCAGCGAGCCTCGCTCCTGCTCACGGGTCCAGTCCGCCAGCAGGTCATCGATCCGGTCCTCCTCCGTCTGCCGCTGCTCGAGCGACATCGAAGCGAAGCGCGGCGCCAAGCCGGCAATGCGGCACAGCGCCCGCCACTCCCGGTCGCTCTCGACGCTGATCGCGATCCACCGATCCTCGCCAGCGCACGGATAGCAACCCTGGGGCGCCCGCCGCGGATGCCTGTTGCCGCGCCGCGGCTCGGCCGATCCGCGAAGCTGCGCGGTGAGGATGCTGTCGCCGAAGGTCGTCGCCGTCGCCTCGACCATGGGCGTCTCGACGGTCCCGCCGGCACCTTCCGGCGAACGGGAGCGCCGGTACAGCATGGCCAGCGTTCCGACCACGGTATGGAGCGCGGTCACCGGATCAGGCCAGGCGACGCCGGATCGGCACGGCGGACCGCCGCGATAGCCGATGTGGGATGTCAGCCCCATCGACGCCTCGATCAACGGACCGTACGCCAGCCGGTCGCGGTAGGGCCCCGAGTGGCCGAAACCCGGCATCGCGACCGCGACCACCCGTGGATTGATCTCGCGCAACCGATCCGCGTCGAGCCCCAGCTTCGGCATGACCCGGGGACTGAAGTTGTCGCAGACGACGTCCGCCCGCTCGACCATCCTCTCGAACAGCCGCTTCGCCTCGGGATCGTTCAGCTCAAGGGTCAGCGACCGCTTGTTGCGGTTCATCTTGTTGAACGCCGCACTCCGGTTGAACGGCCGCTCGCCCACATCGTCCTCCGGGAACAGGTGGCTCAGTGCCCCATCGCGGGCAGGCCGCGTCGCCGGACCGCGCGACCACGCCGCCTCGACCTTGATCACGTCGGCCCCGAGGTCGCCCAGAATTCGGGTCGCCAACGGCCCCGCCCACACCCGGGTCAGGTCGAGAACGCGGACGCCCTGGAGCGGGCCGCGGTCGAGCGCGGCGTCGCCCTCGCCTGCCGAGCCGGCCGGCGACGACCACGCCGGCGCGTCGTCCAGCAGCGGCGCCGGTCCGATAGTCGCATCGCCCAGCGAAAGCACCAGCGCTTTCCCGTCGAGCACGAACGGTCCGCGGGGCACGAGCGGCCCGTCCGCGCCATCGATCGGCACGAAGAACTCCCGCGCCCGGAAGTGCGGATCCTCGAGCACTCCCAGTGCGTCGTGGATCGGACCGATCGGCACCCGTGCCCGCACGCCCAGCTCGATGATCTCCGCCGTCGTGTGAGCCAGGAGCCACGGCTCGATCGCGCGGTCGAACTCGAGCCGGTGGTGAGCGCGGTCAACGTCCCGGACGAAGCGCGCATCCTCCACCACCGCGTCGAGACCGGCGGCCAGAAGGAAGGGGCGGACCATCTCCCAGCTCGGCATCGCCAGGAACACGTACCCGTCCTTGCACCGGTAGACGCCGATCGGGTGCCAGGGGCCGCCCTGCGTGTTGCCGACGCGGGGGAGCACGTGTCGGGCCTGCGTCCACATGACCGTCGTGTACTGGTGCATCGCGGCGAGGCCCTCGACGTGGGATACGTCGACCGTCTGGCCGCGGCCGATCCGGGACCGCGCCAGAAGCGCGGCCAGCCCGCCGATCGCCGCGTGTGCTCCCGCCTGGCAGTGCGCGTGGAGGCCGGGCCGCGCGATCGGCTCCCGATCCGCCCTGCCGTTGAGGAAGGTGTGCCCAGACCAGGCGTCGTCGGTGAACTCGTTCGACCGCGGCGGCCCCGTCTCGGACCACACATCGCGCCCACCGGCCCCCAGGCCGAACGGCGAGATCCGCAACAACACGGCGTGCGGCGCATCCGCCTCGTCGATCAGAGGTTCGAGCGGACCCGGCGCGCCACTCTCGATGATCACGTCCGCGCCCGAGCGCTCGACCAGCTCCAGGACCTGCGCCCGACCCCCATCCGTGCTCGGCCGCAACCGCGCTGCCCGCTTGCCCAGGTTGAGGTACGCGTACTCCGCCCCGACGTCCCGCCAGCGCTCCCCCACTTCGCGCCACGGATCGCCGCCAGGCGGCTCGATCCGCAGCACGTCGGCGCCGCACAACGCCAGCAGCCGCGCCGCATACGCGCCGGCGGGCGAGCCGGCGACCTCGATCACGCGCAGGTCGGAGCAGGGAGGATCGGCCACGGAACGGGCACGGTAGCAGCCGCCGGAGGCCCGCTCTTGGACCGCGGCCACCGACATCCCGGGCCCTCGCTGATTCAAACCAGAGGTGCTGGGAAGACGGACGCTAGAGTTCGATCGATGAACAGGTCGGTCTCGAAAGAACCAGGAGCCACCCGCGTTCGGACAGCTCTAGCTGTCTTAGGGATCCTGTTTCTGACAGCGTCGTGCGACCACGCCACTGTCTCCGAGCCGCCAGGGACCGAAGACCCGTGGACCACCGCCTCTCGGGACACCGACGCGGACTGGCAGATCGTGCAGGCATACATCGACCAGACCGAGGCCACAGACATTTTCCGCTCCGCCGCCGCCGCACGGGCGATCCTCGGAGAGGGTGGTCGCCATGAGAAGACGATCGAGGCAGCTACGTTCCTCGTCAACCTGACCAGCTTCGATCGCACAACCGCCCTCCTACCGGGCATTGACCAGCAAGTGGTCGCGGGTGCGAAAGCCCTCTTCGCTCACGCTCCCAACCATGAAGCATGGCGGAGGGTGCTGTTCGAGATCGGCAGTTTCAATCAGTACGCAGGGTCGAACGGGCCGACCCCACCCGCAACCGACTCGTTCCTCCAGGAGATGGTGTCTGAAACCGACGACCCCAGGCTGCGGGCCGCTGCCCGCTACTACCTGGCAACCGGAGTGATGCGTTCCGCCAACGTGCTTGAGCTAACGCCGGAAGATCGCGAAGGCCGGCGCCGCCGCGCGCTCGGTCTGGCCAGCGGCCTCAAGGCGGGAGTGGAACAGGAGGAGTTCCTTGTACCTGGATTCCGCATCACAGAAGCGAAGAGGACGTTTGCACACGCGGAGGCCGACCTAGTCCGCCGCATCCATCACGCAACCGTGGGCGGCACGCTGCCTGATCTGACCGGCACCCGGCTCGACGGTAGCGAGGAGAGCCTCGCCGACTACCAAGGCCGAGTCCTGCTACTCGACTTCTGGGCCACCTGGTGCGCGCCCTGCCTGGCAGCGCTGCCCGATCTTCGCGAGTTGGTCAACCGCTTGCCGGCCGATCACTTCGCTCTGCTGGCGATCAGCGTCGATGTCGATCGTGACTCGGTCACCGAGTTCTTCACCTGGAACGTCGTCAGCGAGCTTCTCGACAAAGAGCCAGTGCCCTGGGCGAACTGGCACGTCGGCGAACAGAGCGCCCTGGAATGGCAACTCGAGATCGACCGGTTCCCGACCTACGTACTCGCCGACGAGCGCGGGAAGATCCTCGCCAGAACGAGCGAACTCTCCGACGAGTTCCTGACGCTGATCGAAAGGGCCGTCGCGAACTCCACGACCAGCTGATCGACCGGCCACGCCAATCGCGACCGGCGACGCCGACTTGGGATCGGCGATAATCCACCGTGGCCGCGAACATCCTCGAGACGATCGATCAGCTCAAGTCGGAACTCGACGGGCTCCGGCCGCTGCCGCCTGACGTCGTCGGCCGAGTCGGCCAGAAGCTCCGACTGGAGTGGAACTACCACTCGAACGCCGTCGAGGGGAACTCACTGACGCTGGGCGAGACCAGGAGCCTGATCCTCCACGGCCTTACCGCAAACGGCAAACCGATGCGGGATCACCTGGACATCCAGGGTCATGACGACGCCGTCAAGGCGGTCGAAGAGGCGGTGCAGAACGAGGAGGCCCTGAACGAGGTCTTCATTCGCAATCTGCACCGGGTCCTCTTGAGAGAGCCGTACGAGATGGACGCAAGGATGCCGGACGGACGCATCGTCAAGCGCCGAATCTCGATCGGCAGCTACAAGACGGCGCCGAACAACGTCCTGACCACCACCGGCGAGGTGCACTACTTCACGGCGCCCGAACTCGTGAAGCCCGAGATGACCGACCTGCTGGACTGGTACCACGAGAGCGAAGGGATGGGCGAGCACCCGATCGTGCTGGCGGCGGTCTTCCACTACCGGTTTGTCGCCATTCACCCCTTCGACGACGGCAACGGCCGCATGGCCCGCCTGCTGATGAACCTGATTCTCATCCGGCACGGCTACACGGTGGCCATGATCCGCGCCGAGGACCGGGGCCTGTACATCGACATCCTGGAACGAGGGCGCCGAACCGGGCGTTCTCCCGTCGCCGGGGACTTGAGGGAGTTCATCGAGTTCGTCGCCTCCTGTTGCGAAAGCAGCCTGCGACTCCACCTGAGAGCGACGCAGGGAGAGTCCATCGACGAGCCGGGAGACGTCCGGCGCGAAATCGACCTGTTCAAGAAGTCGCTCAGCGAGCCGCCTGGCCAGCGGTGATGGACACGCGGCAACGGGCTTGAGGCGGCGCGTCGGCGCTCGGCGTATGCTCACGCGCCGAAACGAAGCAACCCGCAGGAGACCCGCCCATGCCCATCCTCGACTTCAGCCTCACCGACCAGGTCGCCCTCGTCACCGGCGCCTCGCGCGGCATCGGCGAGGCCATCGCCCGCGGCTTCGCCGAACAGGGCGCGACCGTGATCCTCGCGTCGCGGAAGCAGGAGGGGCTCGAAAAGGTCGCCGAGTCGATCGAGGCCGACGGCGGAAAGGCGGTGCCGATCGCCTGTCACGCCGGCAACGTGGAACAGATCGCGGCGCTGTTCGAGCGCATCGAGAGCGAGTTCGGACGGCTCGACATCCTCGTCAACAACGCGGCGACGAACCCCTACTTCGGGCCCGCGATCGACATGCCGGAGTGGGCCTTCGACAAGACCCTGGAGGTCAACCTGAAGGGCTACTTCGTTCACATCCAGCAGGCCGCTCGGCTGATGAAGAAGCAGGGCTCCGGCAACGTGATCAGCGTCGCCTCGATCGCCGGTCTGCGGCCGGGTCCCAACGAGCTGACCTACGCGCTGACCAAGGCGGCGGTGCTCAACATGACCCGCGGCTGGGCCAGGGAGCTCGGCCAGTTCGGCATCCGTGTCAACGCGATCGCTCCCGGTGTCGTCGAGACCTACTTCGCGAGCGTCCTCGTCGACTCCGAGGAGAAACGGCAGGCGATCGCCAGCCGGACGCCGGTCGGCCGGCACGCACAGCCCAACGAGATCGCGGGCGCGGCCGTGTTCCTGGCCTCGAAGATGGGCAGCTACGTGACGGGGGCGACGATCGTCATGGACGGCGGCTCGTCGGCCTGAGCGGCCTCGATCAGGTAGGCCAGCAGGTCGCCGTCGATGTAGTCGTTGTCGACCACGTTGACCAGGAAGTACGTGTCGTGGATGTGCTGTAACAGGCGCCGCGATTCACTGCCTTCTTCGTACACGGCCGCCCAGGAGGACAGCCACAGGTCAAAGGCCTCGTCCTTCCAGACCTCGAACGAGCGCGGGTCGACGATCGTCGGCTGGCGGACCTCCTCACCCGGGAACACGCCCCAGGTGACTGCGTTTACCGTGTCGCAGTTGCTGTAGGCCGTACCGGACCGATCGATCGCGTGGTACGTCAGGCTCGGCTTCCGGTCCAGTGCGGCCAGTAGCGGCGACACCTGCTCCGGCGCCACGAAGAACTCCAGATAGGCCTTCTGGTACACGCGGCCACCGGCACCGCCCCAGCCGACGGCGGGGTCGTCGGACGGAGCGCCGTTCACCCGCGGCTGCGAGTTGATCGTCAGCAGCCCCGCCAGGTTCAGCCGCACCAGGGCGTTGCGCAGCGGTTCGCTCTCCAGGTCCAACGGCCAGTCATACCAGGGAATCCCGTCGACATCGCCGCGACAGAACCCCGCGAACACCTCCCGCACCTGGTCGATCGAGCGCAACTCGCGCCCCCAACGCTCACGAGCGACATCGGGCTTGATCGGGCGAAAGGCGAGATGGTGATCGCCGAGATCGCCGAACGCGGGTGAGCCGGCATCGCCCCAGCGACCGTTCGGAAACTCGTCCCAGTCCTGGGTGCGGGCGAGATAGCTCTTCGGCCGGTTGGCCCAGAAGATCGGACGGACATCCTCCTTCGGGCGCCCGACGGCCGTCGCGCTCCGCCACGGAAGAACCCGCTCGACCCGCTCCGGCACGATGCCCAGCCGGTCCAGGATGACCTGCACCGATCGCTCGAGGTTCAACGTGTAGAAGTGAAGCCCGGGGGCGCCGCCGTCGAGCAGGCGGCGGCAGATGTCGGTCAGCAGATCCTGGCCGTACTCGCGGACCGAGGCGTCGTGGAAACGGCGCGCCTCGATCTCGCTGACGATCTCGGGCGGCGCGCTGGCGCCAAACCCGGTGATCCGCAGAAAGGACTGGTAGCCGTTGATGGGGGCCAGTCCGGGAACGATCGGACAGTCGATGCCGCGGTCCCGGCAATCCTCCAGGAAGCGGAAGTACAGCTCCGGTTCGTAGAACATCTGCGTGATCACGAAATCGGCGCCGGTCTCCACCTTGGCGGCGAGATGATCGAGATCGCGCCCCCGGCTCGGAGCCTCCGGGTGACCTTCCGGGTAGCCGCCGACGCAGATCCCGAAGTGATCTCCATGCTCCTCGCGGATGAATCGCACCAGGTCCGAAGCGTGCGAGAAGCCGTCGGCGATCGGCGACCAGGCGCCGCGGCCGCGGGGCGGATCCCCGCGCAGCGCCAGGATGTTGCCGATGCCGCGGGCACGGCAGTCGTCCAGCACCGCCGCGATCCGGCGCCGCGGCATGTTCGTGCACGTCAGGTGCATCATCGTTTCGAGGCCGAGCACGTTCTCGATCGTGTTCGCCAGCTCGAACGTCAGCTCCGCCGTGCTGCCGCCGGCGCCCCAGGTGACGTCGACGAACGCCGGCTCAAGACGCCCCATGCGCTCGATGCGCGCGTAGAGGTTCTCGATCCCGGCCTCCGTCTTCGGCGGGAAGTACTCGAAGGAGTAGAAGGGCCGCCCCCCGGCGATCGCCGAGCGCAGCTTGTCGATCAGCTTCACAACGAGGCGGATCCTACGTCGAGTCCGTGGCCACTCGCTCCGCCTGCTGGACCAGGCCGGGCGCGGCCAGCCGTCCAGCCACAGCCTCCAGCTCGGGCCGAGGCCCGCGCCAGTGGAGTTCGTCGACGGAAGCGCTGACCGGCGCGTCCCGAACCAGGGTCGCAAGCTCCCGGAACAGCTCCGCCGACGCCCGCTCCTCGCGCAGCGTCGCCGCCAGTCGGTCCCGTCCGCGCACCTTCACGGCCCATTTCCACGGCTCATCCGGGATGTGCTCCAGGTGGAGGTAGTGAGCGAGCACCGCCGCCGTCGACTTGGCGCCCCAGCCGCGGAGACCCGGGAAACCGTCGGCGCTGTCGCCGACCAGCGCCAGATAGTCCGGGATCGACTCGGGCTCGACACCGAACTTCTCGCGGATGCCGTCGGCCTCCCAGCGCAGACCGCGGCGGCGGTCCACCTGCACCGTCTTGCCGCCCCGACCGGCGTCGACACACTGGGCCAGGTCCTTGTCCGGCGTGCAGATGCGGACCTCGACGACCCGCTCGTCCGCGGCCGCCATCGCCGCGCCGCTGGCAAGCCCGTCGTCGGCCTCGTGCTCGACCATCGGCCAGACCGTGACCCCGAGAGCGGCGAGCGCCTCCTCGAGCAGCGGGAACTGGGCCAGCAGCTCCGGTTCGATCCCCTCGCCGGTCTTGTAGCCGGGCCACATCTGGTTCCGAAACGACTCGATCACCTGGTCGGTGGCCACCGCTACGTGGGTCGCACCATCGCGGAGCATGCCGAGCACGGAGAAGACGACGCCACGGACCGCCCCCACCTCGAGCCCGTCCTCGTTCTGGTAGCTCGGCGCGCCGAAGTGGTGGCGGAAGAGCTCGTAGGTGCCGTCGATCAGGTGGACGTACATGGCGGTCGACGCATCCGGGCGACGCCGGCAAGCTACCATCAGCCGCCATGACCCGAGTCGCGGCCCTGCTCTGGACCGTCTGCGCGGCCGCCGTCCAGCCGCCGGCGGCCGCCGGCGACCTGCCCGGCGATCCCCTCGCAGGCTCGGGGGAGGTCGCACGAACCGCGCTGCCGACAGCCCAGCTCCTGGCCGGCGAACACCCGGCCCTCGTCGACAACGCGGCCTTCGCCCTGCCGGAGAACGCCGCGCCGCCACGCCACGAGATGCGCGGCACGCTGCAGCTCTTCGGCGGCGGCGGAGCCTCCTGGACGGTCCACCACGACACCTACCTGCGGGCGGATGAGCCACCGATCGTCTCCGCCCTGCGCCGCATTCCGCGGCTCGAGGTCGTCCTGGTACAGAGCGGCTCCCACCTGGTGCCCGCCAACCGCGCGCTCCGCTACACCGGCGACGCCTACTGGAACGTCATCGTCGGACCGGGCCGGATCTGGAGCGAGACCGGCGACGGCGGCAGAAGCCGAGCCTCGTTGCCGATCACCCTGGTCGAGCGCAACCAGAACTGCGCCTACCACGGCGTCGTGTCCTTCCTGTTCGACGGCAGCGCCACTTCGCCGGCGGCCTTCCAGGCCACTCAGGAAACCTGCAAGTACTTCAAGTTCGACCTCTGGGACGCGAGCCCCACGCGCTTCACCTCCGGCGAGCCGCCCGAGGCAGGGGCAGTACTCGAAGCCTACGCAGCCGAGGC
This sequence comes from Holophagales bacterium, assembly GCA_009845425.1. Classification (GTDB taxonomy): domain Bacteria; phylum Acidobacteriota; class Thermoanaerobaculia; order Multivoradales; family Multivoraceae; genus Multivorans. Next base: position 74,869 of record VXZQ01000006.1, on the reverse strand, counting down.
GGCCGCCCGGCTGCCGGTCCGGCCGATCGAGCAGATGCGAGACGACTACCCGCGCGCCCAGGTCTACCCGCAGTCGTTCGGCGGCGGTTTCGACCGCGAGCACCTCACCGCATTCGGCGTCTCGTTCGGCGGCGTCCACTACCAGGGCCCGGTCCACACCCGCCACGGCGACTACCCGTACCCCGAGCAGATCCGGCTGCCGTCGTACTCCACCGCCAAGACCGCGGTCGCCGCCGTCGCGCTGATGCGGCTGGCGCAGCGGGACGGTTTCGAGGTGACCGAACTCGAACTCAGGGACTACGTGCCCAAGCCGCCCAAGGGCAGCTTCCACGGCGTGACCTTCGAGCACGCCCTCGACATGGCGACCGGTCACTACTGGGACACGGGTAACCAGGACGACGAGAAGAACTCGACGACCGAGCTGAACTTCTTCGTGCCGGAGCACCGGAACCGCAAGCTGCGGGGCGCCCTCGCCTACCCGACGAGGGAGCCGCCCGGAGAGCGCTGGGTGTACCACACGACGGACGCCTTCCTGCTGTCCGTGGCCATGAGCGGGTACCTCGGACAGAAAGCGGGCGCCTCGTCCCGAGAACCCGCCGACCTGCTGGAATTCCTGGCCAACGAGGTCTACCGGCCGCTGGGTGTCTCCGCCGGGGCGCTCCAGTCCCTGCGCACGGACAACCGGGCCGACGGTTACGTCTTCGGCGGCTACGGCATGTTCTGGACTCCGGACGACATCCTGAAGATCGCCAACCTGCTGAACGTCCGGCGCGGCCGGATCGGCGACCGGCAACTGCTCCATCCGGGCATGGTGGCCGCCGCGATGCAGGAAGACGCGGACGATCCGGGCCTGGACGCCGTCCACAACGGCCACCCGAACAAGTACAACAACTCGATCTGGTCGCGGCAGATCCAGGTCACCGACGGCACCGGCACGAAGCAGGTCTGGGTCCGGCAGATGCTCGGCTACGGCGGCATCGGCGTTCTCATGCTGCCAAACGGCGCCGTCTTCTACTACTTCGGCGACAAGGACCAGCACGACTGGCTGCGATCCGCGAGGGAGGCCTACAAGCTCCGATGACCAGACCAAACGCGCCGGGCTCGGTCACGAGTTCCCACGACGGAACCGGCCCCTTCGCCGGCCTCAGGATCGTCGAACTCGCGGAGGGCGTCGCCGGCCCGTACTGCGGCAAGCTGCTTGCCGACCTGGGCGCCGACGTCGTCAAGGTCGAACCGCCCGCGGGCGACCACGCCCGCCGGGCAAACGGCGCCGACCCGGAAGGTTCGCCCCTCTTCCTCTACTGCAACACGAGCAAACGCGGCGTCGTCCTCGACCTGGACGACGAGGCCGATCGCGCGGCCCTCGACGGTCTGCTCCGGACCGCCGACGCCCTGGTTGTCGACCGCGAACCGCCGGTCGAAACACCGGCGCACCTGATCGTCGCAGCGGTCACGCCGTACGGTCTCTCGGGACCCCGCTCCGGAGCGCCCGCCGGCGAACTCACGCTCACGCACGGCGGCGGACTGGTCAACCAGATGCCGGCCCGGTCCCGCGACATCGACCGCGCGCCGGTCGCCCTGGGCGGCCATCAGGCCGGCTACCACGCCGGCCTGGTAACCGCGCTGGCGGTCGCCGCTCAGCTCTACGAGCGCGGCCACGGCGGCACCCGGGTCGACGTCTCGATCCAGGACGTGATGATCAGCATGGTGGCGCCGCTCGCGGCGAGCGCCCGCTACCACGAGACGACCTGGTCGCGGGTGCCGGACCGCCCACCCGCCATGGGCAGGCTGAAGACCAGCGACGGCTACGTCATCCTGAACGCCTTCGACGATCACCACTTCGAGCTCTTCCGCGAGCTGATGGGCAACCCGGACTGGTGCCGGGGCGACGAATGGAAGGACATGGCCTACCGCAGCCACCACCTGATGGACATCGCTCCCCAGGTCGATGCCTGGGCGCTCGAACAGAAACGCGACGACCTCTACCACCGGGCAGCCAAACTGGGCATCCCGGTCGGACCGATCCACGACGCTGCGGACGTGATGGACTACCGGCAGTACCTGGCCCGCGACTACTTCGTCGAGGTGAACCACTCCCGTGCCGGCAAACGCCGCTACGCCGGCTGGCCGTACCGGATGGCCGGATCGCCGCCCCGTGTCTCGCGCCCGGCGCCGCTGCTCGGCGAGCATTCGAACGAGGTCCGCGCCGAGGTTTCGGCGGCAGGGAACGGCAATCCGGCCGGAGGCGGCCCGCCCGCCGGACCCGCTGCCCGCAAGCTCCCGCTCGAGGGCATCCGGGTGGCCGAGTTCGCCTGGGTGTGGGCGGGTCCCTACGCAGGCGTCCTGCTGTCGACCCTGGGCGCCGAAGTGATCAAGGTCGAGGGGCCCAAGCGGCTCGACCTGACGCGGCGCTCCGTGGTCTGGCCCCGCGCCGAGGAGGCGCCGCAGAAGATCGGCCAGGACGCCGGCATGGCGTTCAACACGATGAACCTGAACAAGCGGTCGCTGGCGCTCGACCTGTCACAGTCGGAAGGCCGCGAACTTGCCCTGCGCCTCGCCGGCGAGTGCGACGTGATCTACGACAACATGCGTCCCGGCGCCATGGTCAAGCTCGGCCTCGACTACGAAAACCTGCGCCGTGCGAATCCGGCACTGGTCGTCGCCTCCTCGTCGGGCCGCGGCCACGGCGGCCCGGAAACCGAGTATCTCGGCTATGCGATGGTCCACCAGGGCGTGGCCGGCGGGGCCTGGATCTCCGGCTACCCGGACGATCACCCGACCCACAGCGGCGGCGATGTCGATCTGATGAACGCGATCACACTCGCCTTCTCGATCGTCGCCGCACTGCATCACCGCGGTCGCACCGGCGAAGGCCAGTTCATCGACTACTCGCAGTGCGAGGGCGTGAGTTCGATCCTCGGCGAGGTCCTGCTCGAGTACGAGATGACCGGAGAGATCCCGGAGCGCGCCGGCAACTCGCACCGCTACTCGGCGCCGCACGGCGTCTATCGCTGCTGGGGCATCGACCGCTGGCTGGCCCTCGAGGTTCACAACGACGAGGAGTTCGCCCGGCTCGCGGCGACGATGGGCCAGCCTGAGCTGGCCGAGGACTCCCGGTTCGCAACCGCAGCGGCCAGGAAGCAGAGCGAAACGGAACTCGACGCGATTGTCGGCGCCTGGACCAGGGAGCGAGACCGTGACTGGCTGGCCCGCGAACTGCTGCGGGCCGGCGTCGCCGCCGCTCCGTCGCGCGATGCCCGGGATCTGTATGCCGACCCTCACCTCCAAGCCCGGGGCTCCTTCGCCGCCGTCAAGCACCCGGAGTGGGGCGACCTGGAACTCGTCGGACCGCCGTTCCGCATCGCGGGCCATGACCTCAGCCCTCGCCGGGCGCCCCTGCTCGGCGAGCACACCGACGTCGTCCTCACCGACGTCCTCGGGCTCTCCCGCGACGAGATCGCCGACTACCGTGGCCGCGGCATCGTCGCCTGATCGCTACACTTCGTCGTCATCAACAGAATCCCGATCCAACAAGGGAGGTCCACAGTGACTCGACTCAGCCGAACCTCGCGCAGCGCCGCGGTCGCGGCGGCCATCGCCATCGGCGCTCTGCTCTTCACGCCATCGGTCCCCGCCTTCGCTCAGGATGGCGAGTCGGTGACGGTCGACATCATGAGCCGCTACCGCGTCGCTCCGAACATCACCTACCTGACGGCTGACGGCTATGAGTCCAAGCTGGACGTGATGACCCCACGCGGCCAGGGCCCGGTGCCCACCCTGATCTACATCCACGGCGGCGGCTGGGTCGGCGGCACCAAGGAGTCCAGCGTGCTGCGGGCACTCCCCTATCTCGAGATGGGCTGGGCGGTGGTCAACGTCGAATACAGGTTGGGCCGCAACGCTCTCGCGCCCGGCGCCGTCGAGGACTGCCGCTGTGCGCTGCGCTGGGTCTACGAGAACGCCGAGGACTACAACATCGACACCTCCCGCCTGGTCGTCACCGGCGCCTCGGCCGGCGGTCACCTGTCGCTGACGACGGGCATGCTGCCGGCCTCCGCCGGTCTCGACCGGCTCTGCCCGGGCCGCGACGCGGACCGTCCGGGCTGGGCCGCCGCCGACGAGTACGAAATGCCGGTCGCCGCCATCGTCAACTGGTTCGGGATCACCGACGTCGGCGACCTGCTCGAGGGCGTCAACGCGAAGAGCTACGCGGTCGCCTGGATGGGCTCACGCAGCGACCGCATGGAACTCGCCAAGCGCGTGTCGCCGCTCACCTACGTCCGGTCCGGACTGCCGCCGGTCCTGACGATCCATGGCGACGTCGACAACATCGTGCCCTACCAGCACGCCCTAGATCTGCACGCCAAGCTGGACAAGGCAGGCGTCGTGAACAAGATCCACACCGTGCCCGGCAAGGGCCACGGCAACTTCACGCCCGACGAGCAGCAGGAGATCTTTCAGGTCATCCGGGCCTTCCTCGCCGAGCACGTGACCGCCGGGGAAGCCGCCAGCACCGGCGCCGAGTGACGGCCGCCGCCGGGCGCCGCGGTCCTGCGGACGGCGCGCCCGACCTCTGCTCCCGCACCGCCGTCGACCTCGCCGGGCTCCTCGCCCGGTGTGAAGTCTCCGCCGTAGAGGTACTGGAAGCCCACCTCGACTGGATCGACCGGCGCAACCCCGAGCTCAACGCGATCTGCACGCTGGACCGCGACCACGCGTTCGAGCAGGCTCGGGCCGCCGATGACGTCCGCCGCCGCGACCCGGAAGCCTCCGCCGCGAAGCCGTTGCTCGGCCTGCCGACCGCGGTCAAGGACCTGGTCCCGACGAAGGGAATCCGCACCACCTTCGGCTCGCCGATCTTCGCGGACAACGTCCCCGACTTCGACGCCCTCATTGTCGAACGGATCCGCGATGCCGGTGCGGTCGTCGTCGGCAAGACGAACACGCCCGAGTTCGGGGCCGGCTCGCAGACCTTCAACCCGGTGTTCGGCGAGACCCGCAACCCCTGGGATCCCACCCGGACCTGCGGCGGTTCGAGCGGCGGCGCCGCGGCGGCGCTCGCCAGTTGCATGCTGCCGATCGCCGACGGCAGCGACCTCGGCGGTTCGCTCCGCAACCCGGCGAGCTTCTGCGGCGGCGTCGGCTTCCGGCCGACGCCCGGCCGCGTGCCCCGAGTACCTCACGAGCAGGGCTGGGACGATCTCGCCGTGCTCGGGCCGATGGGAAGAAGCGTCGCCGACGCGGCGCTCCTGTTCTCGGTGATCGCCGGACCGGACCCGCGGGATCCGATCTCGCTCGCCCACCCCTCCGAGCCCTTCCACCCGGTAGAGCCGCTCGACCTCCGCGGGCTGCGCCTCGCATGGACCCCAAACCTCGGCCGCTACCCGGTCGAACGCGAAGTCGTCGAGGTCTGTGAAGCCGCCCTGCCGGTGTTCCGGGATCTGGGCGCCGAGGTCGAGAAAGCCGCGCCCGACCTGTCCGGCGCCGGCAGCATCTTCCGCACCCTGCGCGCCAACCTGTTCGCCGACAAGCTGGGGCCGCTGTTCCCCGAGCACCGCGACCAGATGAAGGACACCGTGATCGAGGAGATCGAACGCGGTCTGGCGCTCACCGGCCCGGACATCGCGACCGCCCAGGCGGAGCGCACCCTCCTCCACTGCCGCGTGGTCGAGTTCTTCGAACGCTACGACGCCCTGCTGCTGCCGGCGGTCCAGGTGCTGCCCTTCGACGTCGACCAGCCCTACCCCGCGGAGATCGAAGGTCAGCCGATGACGAGCTACACGGACTGGATGGCCTCCTGCTACTCGATCACCGTGACCGGCTGTCCGGCGATCTCAGTGCCGGGTGGCGTCGGACCGTCCGGTCTGCCGGTAGGCCTGCAGATCGTGACTTCCCGGGGCAGCGATCGAATCACGCTCGGCATCGCGGCCGCTTTCGAGGCCGGAACCCCGGAATGACCTGTCGCCGGTGCGGGTTGCACTCGGGCATGCCCCAGCTACTGCTGTGCCTCGGCGTAGCCGGCCTCGTCGGACTCGCCGCCGGCCCCCTCGCCGCCCAGCCCGCCCACTCGCCCAGCACGATCCTCGGCGCCGTTGTCGACGAACGCGGCGCTCCCGCCGCCGACATCGAGGTCGTTCTGCGACCGTATCCGAGCGCCTTCGAAGCGGATCTGTACGTTCTCGGCCACTCGGACGCGCTGCCGGAAGCGGTCGATCGGGTCCGCTCCGACGCGGACGGTGCCTTCTTCCTCTCGGCGCCCGCGGCCGGTCCCTACCGCCTGGAGTTCGGGCGCTCGACGCCGCCGAACGAGCCGGGTGACGCCATCCCGCTGATGCACGGCGAGCTGCTCCCACTCAAGGGTGCGCAGGTCTCGAACGCGATCGCCGTGCCCGATCGCCATCTCATCGCCGTCCGGGTGCTCGATGCGGACAATCAGCCAATCGAGGGAGCACTGGTCGTGGCAAACCCCAGCATCTGGTTCCCGCGTCGCACCCTTGGCGTTCTCAACCGGATGGCTCGTGAACTGAACTCGGGGAACTACTCTCGTCCGTCGGCTCAGTTCATTCTGCCAACCCACCATCCCGGCTCGTCTCGCACCGATGCAGAGGGAATCGCGCGCATCGCAATGCCGACCGCGGAGGCCACCGTCGTCGTCTCGGCGAGCGGATTCGTCCTCGGCAAGGACAGGACGCGATCCGGCCGCGCCGCGATGGGGCTGGAGCGAGACCGGGGTGTCCGACTGCGCGTCCGCGATCCAACCGGCGCCCCCGCGCCCGGTGTACTCATCCGGACCGAGAGCGCTCGCGAGAGAGCCATGAATGCCGATACCTCGGACGCCCTGGCGACTCTCGGCACGCCAGGCGCCCTCGCCGGCTTCGACACGCCCTTGGCCATCACCGACCGCAATGGCGAAGCGGTCATCGGCCGGACCCCTGGCGCGGAGACCGCCCTGGAAGTCGAAGCAGCCGACGGTGCATTCGCCCGGGTTTCCCTCCCGGCGGCGATTCCGGGCGAATCGCAGCAACGAGAGCACGTCATCGACGTGCGACTCGAGGAGCCCGTCCGGATTCCAGGCCGCATCGTCGACGCAGCGTCGGGCCTGCCGATCCAAAGCGCAGCGATTTGGGTCCAGTCCTTCCCCGGTCACCACGTGTTCAGCAACGCCAACGGCGCCTTCGACCTGAGCACCCGTTCCACCAGTCGATCGGTGTATCTGCAGGCGACGGCAACCGGTTTCCTTCCCGAACAAATCGACATCAACTCTGCGGACCTGTCCAACTGGGAAGAAGTGCGGATCGGGCTGACGCCTTCAGCACCGATCCGGGGCCTGGTCACGGACGACGCCCATCAACCCGTTGCCGGCGCCAGCATCCGGGCCGAACCTCGCGGCGCCGACGTCCCGCCCAGCTTCTCGTTCTCATCCACTCCGGCCATTTCAGGCTCCGACGGCTCTTTCCGGGTGGAGGAGGTCCTGTACGGACAAACGCACCGTTTGACCGCGCGAGCGGCGGGCTACGCTCCTACCGTCCTCGACCTGCCTCCTTTTGAACCGGGCATTCCCGTCGACCCCGTTCATCTCGTCCTGAGTAAGGGCAGGCGCGTCCTCGGCTCGGTCGTCGATTCCGACGGAGACCCGGTGGCCGAGGCTCAGGTCTCGCTGCTCTGGACTCTCGATCAGTCCGACTTCCGGTCCGGGCTCGAAGTCCCGGCCGGAGCCGCCGCAACCGACGGTCGGGGCGTCTTCGCACTTCCCGACACCGGACCAGGCGCCTACGAACTCCTCGTCAGCCACGCCGACTACGCCCATCGGCCGCCCTCCCGCGTCGAGATCCCGGCCGGCGAGTCGGACTTCGATCTCGGCGATCTCACGCTCGCAGCCGGCGGAGCGATCCACGGCATCGTCACGGACCCCGGTGGAGCGCCGGTCAGCCGCGCGACCATTCAGGCCCACGAACGAGATCGGTACGAAGCCCCGACCAGAACGGCCACAACGGACGCGGAAGGCCGATTCCGGCTCAGAGGATTCTCCTCGGTTCTCGCCGACCTTGGCGTCGAGGCTAGCGGCTACCCAGCCCACGTCGAGCCGAACATACGCGTCGACCACGCCGACCCGGTCCTGATCGAACTCAGACCCGGTGCCTCCATTGCCGGCCGCGTCCTCGACAACGGTGGTAACGGTGCTGCCGGCGTTCCCGTCTACCTTTGGTTCGAAGTCGACTACAGCAGCGATGTCGACCCACGCCTGTGGGACGCCGTCGACACGCTCCCCGAGAAGGTGACGGACCGGGACGGCCGGTTCCGGTTCGACGGTCTCGCGGCCGGCACCTGGTCGGCCGAGGCAAGCAGGGGACCGGAGGGGGCGAAGCTAGACGGGATCGAGTTGATTCCCGGCGGAGAACGGGGGATCGAACTCGTCCTGCGGACCAGGGACCGGCTGATCGTCACCGTCGTGACGGAGGTCGGCGAGCCGGTGGCCGCCGCGCAGATTGACGTGGAAGCACCAGGAGAGCCTTTCTCGACAAGCTACGGAGAAACGGACGGCAGCGGACGGGCGGTGATGGACATCACGCCCGAAACCGTAACGGTCACGGTCAGCCACGAGACACTCCGCGACGAGTCGCGGCAAGTGTGGCTCGAGCCGGGCGACAACGAGGTTCGGTTCGAGCTTCGGCGCGGTCTGGAGCTCCGCGGCACGGTGCGCTCGTACCAAGGCACTCCGTTTCCCCTGGCGACCGTGGCGGCCGAAACCGACTACTCCTCCGACGTGGAGTGGCACAGCACAAACACCGTCTCCGACCGGAACGGCGCCTTTCGCCTCACTGGCCTCGAACCCCGCCCCTACATCATCACGGCGCGCGCGCCTGGCTACGCGGACGGCGGTCCGGAAGACCCGATCGAGATCCGCGACGACGCCGTAGAAGGCATCGAGATCGTGCTGGAGCCGGAAGCCTCGATCGTCGCCGCTGTAACCGGGCTGTCGCCTTCCGACCTCAACCAGGTGCGGGTTACCGCGTGGAAGGGGCCCCGTCTCCGCGACGCCACGAGGGACACCGAGGGGAACTTCTCGGTACGGGGAATCGGCCCGGGGACATGGCACATCGAAGCGAGAAAGGGCGATCGGGAGAGGACTGTCGAACGCAGCGTGACGATCGAACGGGGTACGGCCGAAGTCTTCGTCGAGTTGCCGTTCGAGCGCGGGCTGCGCCTGTCCGGGCAGGTCCACGAAGGCGGTGCGCTATTGAGCGGAGCGCGTCTGTCGGTTGGCGAACAGTCCACGAGGACCGACCGGGAAGGCCGCTTCGCGCTGGAAGGGCTCATGCCCGGCCCCAATCAGGTGGTCATCCGCCGGCCGGACTTCAGTGGCACGCAGTACCAGTCGATCGATCTGCAGACGGACCTCGAAGGCGTCCGCATTCAGATGGAATCGGCCGCGGCGACCCTCACCGGCATCGTCGTCGACGCCGAGACCGGCCACCCACTCGACTGGGTCAGCCTGATGGCCGCCGACGCCGCGACGATCGGCGCGATCGCCGCGGGCGGGGGAGGCGGTCTACTCGTCGGAGCCAGCTCTGTTCTCAGTGAAGCCGCAGGCCAGTTCACGCTCGAGCTGGGTGCGAACGCCGACCGCCTGTGGATCACTCACGACGGCTACGAGGACGTTCAGATTCCTCTGAACATCGCGCCGGGCGAACACGTCGAAGGGCTGGTGATCCGGCTGCAGCCGGCGCCTCCCGACGCTCCCGATCGGTAGCCATACGCTGCGCCGCCGTCTGGTCAACCCATAGACTCCCGGAATGCCGCTCCCGGCGATCCGGTTGACCACAGGGATGCCCCGCCCCTGGCTCTTGCTCGGCCTCGCCGCGCTGGCCGCCGGCCCCCTTGTCTCCCAGCCAGGCAGCGACTCATCTGTCACCGATGCCCCCATCCGCGGATTGGTGACCGACGCCTCCGGTGCGGCGATAGAAGGCGCCAGAATTCGGGCCCGGCCCAGAGCCGCTCTGGTCACGCCCTTCAACACGCTCCGGATGGGATCCGCAACCTCGGCCTCCGACGGTTCCTTCCGCGTGGAAGAAGTCGTCCACGGCCACACGTACCGCCTGATCGTTCAGGCGGACGGCTACGCGAGTGCGTTTCTCGACCTGGCGCCTCTCGAAGCCAGTGCAACGATCGACCCCGTCCACGTGGTGCTCGGTAGAGGCCGCCAGGTCCACGGCGCGGCGAGAGACACCGACGGAAATCCGGTGGCCGAAGCCAAGGTGTCCTTGCTGTGGCCGCTGGACCAATCCGACTTCAGACTCTCCTTCGAAGCTCCGGCCGTCGCCACCACAACGAACGAACAGGGAATGTTCGTGTTTTCCGCCGTGGCTCCAGGCGACTACGAACTGCAACTTCGCCATCCGGAGTACGCCGACCGCCCGCCCACGGAGATCGACATTCCTGCCGGCGACGAAGGCCTCGATCTCGGCGTCCTGACCTTCGTCTTCGGGGCAACGATCCACGGAGTCGTGACCGGCGCCGACGGCGAACCCGTCGCGGGAGCCTGGATACGGGCCCAGGCTCGGAACCAGTTCGGCGGCACTGCGCGGACGGCCACAGCCGACGCGGACGGCCGTTTCAGGCTCGACGGCCTCTCCGCCGATCTGGTCGATCTCGGCGTACGGGGGGCCGGCTACCCGCTGCTCGTTCGGCCGGGCGTGCGCGCCGGTAGCGAGGACCCGGTCCTGATTCAGCTCCTGCACGGAGGGGTCGTTACGGGCCGCGTCGTCGACGCGGACGGCAACGGCGCCTCCGGCGTCCCGGTGAGGCTCAGGATCGAACTCGACCGCCGTTCCGGCGGCAATCCGGTCCTGCGGGGGCCGAGAGACATGTTCCCCCGGCGGGTCACCGATGCCGAAGGCCGCTTTCGTTTCGATCAAGTTCCCTCCGGCACTTGGTCGGCCGAAGCGAGGAAAGGGACGGAAGCGGCCAAAGTGGAGGCATTCGAGCTGGCGGCAGGAGCCGAGCGCGAGATCGAACTCGTTCTGGGCACTCCCGACCGTCTGACTGTCATCGTCACGACCGCCTCGGGCGAGCCCGTTGCCGGTGCGACCATCCTGGTCCGGACCGACGGGGAGACCAGACTGAGCGGCTACGGCCGCACCGGCGGCAACGGCGAAGCGCAGATGGACATCTCCCCCGGCCCCGCGACGGTCGAGGTGGAGCATGAGCGACTCGGCGATGAGTCGCGGCAGGTGGACCTGTCGACTGGCGCCAACGAACTCCGGGTCGAACTCCATCCCACTGCGGAGATCACCGGCGCCGTCCGCTCGCACGACGGCGCGCCGCTGGCCCTGGCGACCATCGAAGCCGTAACCGAGCACTCTTTCAACACCGAGTTTCATCAAACGAACACGGTCTCGGACCAGGACGGCGTATTCCGCCTAACCGGCCTTGAGCCCGGCAGCTACATCGTCACCGCGCGATCGCCGGGCCACGCCGACGGTGGCCCCGAGACACCCATCCAGGTCGGCCGCGAGTCCATCGAGGGCATCGAGATCGTGCTCCAGCCGGAGGCGAGGATTGTCGGCGTCATAGCCGGATTGACCCCCTCCCACCTGGCACGGGTGGAGATCAGAGCCTGGAGAGACTCCCGCTCGCGGGAGGCGACTCCGGACACCGAAGGGAACTTCTCTCTCGAAGGTCTCAGTCCCGGCACATGGAGGGTCACCGCCACCAGGGGCGCGCCAGGCTCCCAGCGGAGAATCTCAGAGAACGTGACCGTCGAACCGGGCGCCGCCGAGATCTTCGTCGAGTTGCGATTCGAGCGCGGCCTCCGCCTGTCCGGCCAGGTGCTCGAGGGCGGGGAACCACTGGCCGGCGCGAGGCTGGGGGTGGGCGGGCAGTCCATCCGGACCGATCGGGAGGGCTACTTCTCATTGGAAGGACTCCAGCCCGGACGCAAGCGGATACTCGTCAGCCGGCCGGACTTCGGAGGCTCGCAGTACCAGGCGATCGACCTGCAGACCGACCTGGAGGGAGTCCGCATCGAACTGACGCCCGCCACGGCGACGGTCACCGGCACGGTCGTGGACGCCGCAACCGGCCGGCCGCTCGACTTCGTCAGCCTGATGGCAGCCGACGCGGCCACCATAGGTACTCTTGCGACGGGCCAGGGCACCGACACGTCGCTCGTGGGCGCCAGCTCCTCGTTCACGCAGCCAGGCGGCAGGTTCACGCTCGAACTCGGTCCCAACGCGAGCCACTTGTGGGTGACTCTCGACGGGTACGAGAGTGCTCAGATTCCTTTGGACGTCACGCCAGGCGAGCACCGAGACGGACTTGTGATCCGGCTGCGACCGGTGCCGACCGAACCACCGGATCAGTAGCCGTGCGCCTGGCCCAGCTGCTGCCGTGTGTCGGACTGGCGGGCCTGATCGGCCTCGGCGCCGGGGGGCTAGGCGCCCAGTCGACCGTGCCGCCGCTCGCCGTCAGCGGAACGCTCGTCGACGAACGCGGCGCTCCCTTGGCCGGCGTCGAGGTCGTGCTCCGCCCCTACCCGAGCACTTTCGAGCTCGGCGTCGATCTGCTGGGCCACGACGGCCTGCCGGCCGCCGTGGACCGCATGCACTCCGGTCCGGACGGCAGTTTCCGGCTCGAGGCGCCGGTGCCGGGGCCCTACCGCTTCGAGATCCGGATCGCGCCGCCGGCCTCCACGCCCGATGTCGTCGTGCCCCTCGTCTACGGGAATCTCGCGCCCCTGGAGGCGCCGCGGGTTCTTCAGGCGAACGAGCTGCCCGATCGACATCTCGTCGCCGCCCAGGTCCTGGACACCGACGGCCGGCCAATCGAAGGGGCCCTGGTCATCGCGAGGCCCACGCGGACAAGGTCCCCTCGATACGAAGAGCGGAACTCCGACCGGCAGCCCGCACGCCTCTACCCCCGCTTCCAACCCGCAGCGGCACGGACGGATGAAGAAGGCAATGCCCGCTTCCTGATGCCGACGACCAACGCCGACGTCACCGTATCGGCCGCGGGTTTCGCGGTCGAGACGGCAACGACGGAGGCGGGGCGAACCGCCTTCGTCCTGGCGCACGACTCGGGTATCCGGTTCCGAGTGAGCGGACCCGACGGTGCGCCGGCACCGGGTGTCCTTCTCCGAACCCACGGCAACACCAGGGCGCCCCTGGCCATAACCGACGAACAGGGCGAGGCCATCGTAGGCACCGTCGGCGGCGCCGCCTACGAGGCACAGCGCTGGGACAATGCCCTCGCCCGCGTTTCCCGGCCGGACACAGCTCCCGCTGACTCCGCCGCCGGCGAACGAATCGCCGATCTTCGGCTGGAAGCTCCGCTCCGCATTCCAGGTCGAATCGTCGACCGTGCTTCCGGCGCTCCAGTCGCTGGCGCGGCGATCTGGGTCAGGGGTTCCCCCGGCGAGAACGCGCAGAGCGGTCGGACCGGCGAGTTCCTGTTGAATCCCCGGCCCCGTGAGGTATCGATCCCCTTGCGGATAGTGGCCGACGGCTACCTCTCCACCGACGTGAGTGCGGGAATCCCTGAGTACGGAGTTGCCGACGAGACGGCTGTCACCTTGAGGCCGGCAGCTCCCCTGCACGGCTTCGTCACCGACGCAGCAGACCAGCCGATAGCCGGCGCAGACATCTCGGCTCAGCCCCGGGGCACGGAGCCGATCGCCACCATGTTCGCCATCCGGTCGCAGAGCGCGAGTTCGGCGGCCGACGGTTCTTTCCGGATGGCCGGCATCGTCTACGGCAACCCGTACCGGCTCACGGTTCGCGCCGAGGGATTCGCGAGCTTCGCTATCGACCTGCCACCCTACGAGCCTGGAGCGACCGCCGATCCCGTTCGGATCCGGCTGACCGAGGGCCGCCAGGTTCGGGGCCAGGTCGTGGACACGGACGGAAGCTCCGTGCCCGGCGCCGAAGTCAGCCTGAAGTGGCCGGAACAGAAGCAGCCGCGGTTCGCGAGCCGCCGTGACACCGACGTCACCGAACCGGTCGCAACCGACGACCAGGGAGCATTCCTCATCGCCGGCGTGAAGACCGGCGAGTACGGCCTGCGCATCTCGCACGTCGACTACGTCAGCCCCGGCGATGTCCCGATCGAAGTTCCCGAGGGCCGGGGAGAAGTCGACCTCGGAGACTTCACGCTGGTGCCGGGAGCGGAGATTCTCGGTGTGGTCGTCGATCCCGACCAGGAACCGGTCGAGGGTGCAGTCGTCTGGTTTCGCGGGTACGGCCCGGATCGAAGCGAACGCTCGGCGACGACCGACGCGGAAGGCGGCTTCACCCTTACGGGACTTCCACACGAGCAGGTCGATCTCACCGTCGAGGCGGAGGGCTACCCCTCGTTCGCGTTTCGAGGTGCGCGACCGGCGACCGGGGAGCCGATCCTGATCCAACTGATACCGGGAGCCTCGCTCTCGGGGCGCGTGCTGACCGCTGCGGGAGCCGCCGCCGTGGGCGCCAGGATCTACCTGGAACCCGACATCCAGACCCGAATGCGCGGTCGCATCTTCTCTTCGGAAGACACGAGGTCACGGACCGACGGCGACGGCCGTTTCGTTTTCGAGAACGTGCTTCCCGGAACCTGGTCCCTTGAAGCGAGCGCCGGAGCCGAAGCCGTCCGAACCGATCCCCTCGAGCTCATCTCCGGATCCGAGCGGACGATCGAACTCCATCTTCACGCCCAGGAGCAGTTGACGGTCATCGTGACGGCATCCTCGGGGCGACCCGTAGCCGAAGCGCGGGTCCGGCTGGTGCCGAAGGACGCGACCCAGTCGCGCGAGTTCGACACGACGGACGGCAGCGGACGTGCCCAGCTCGAAGTCCGCGCCGGCCCAGCCACGTTGACCGTCGAGCATCACCAGCACCCCAACGAGACAAGAGAGATCGTCGTAGGGCCGGGCAACACCGAGCTGACGGTTCAACTCCAGCCCGGCGGCGAGATCAGCGGCATCGTCCGGTCGGCGAGCGGCACACCCGTTCCGGCGACCGTCGAAGCCCATTCCGAGGAATCCACGAACTTCGAGGTCAGCCTACGCACGTACGTGCATCCGCCGAACACGACGGTCGCCGACGGCAACGGTTCCTTTCGCCTCACGGGCCTGGAAGCAGGCCGTTACTTCCTCGTTGTCCGCGCAGCCGGGTACGCGGAGAGCGGTCCCGAAGAACCGGTCGATGTCGATGGCCGGGGCGCAGCCCGCGTGGAGATCGTGCTCGAGTCCGGCGCTTCACTCAGAGGCATGGTGACCGGCCTGCGGCCGGCGGATCTGGCGCAGGTGACGATCATTGCGACCCGGCAGGCCCAATGGCAAAGCGCCACGCCGGACACCGAAGGCAACTTCGCCATCGAGAACCTGGCGCCTGGCGTCTGGCAGGTCGTCGCCAGGCATGGAGATTCCTTCACGGCCCGATCGATCGAACGCTCCGTGACAATCACCGCGGCCCGTGCCGAGGCGTTCGTCGAGCTTCCGTTCGACCGCGGACTCCGCCTGACCGGGCAGGTGCTGGTCGCCGGCACGCCCCTGGTCGGCGGACAACTGCTCGCTCAACATCTGGAAAACGAGGAGGCGCGGTACGCGGAGGCCGACCAGCAGGGCCGCTTCGAGATGGACGGACTGGAGGCCGGGTCCTACCGTCTGAGAGTCAGCACGCCTTTCGGCGGCTCGGAGTACCGCTCGGTCGAACTCCGGACAGACGTGGAAGGCCTGCGCATCGATCTTCAGCCCGAGGCCGTCCTTTCCGGAATCGTCCTCGACGCGACGACCGGACTGCCGCTCCGCGACGCCTCCCTGGCAGCCGGGGACTCCCCGACCATGACCGCGCTCGCCAGCGGTGATGACGATCAGCGGGTCTACGAATCGGGATTCATCACCGGCGGCGCCCGCACTGAGGCCGGAGGGAGGTTCGAGATCCGCCTCGGCCCCGGAGCCGAACAGCTATGGGTCGCGCACGACGGCTACCAGAGCGCCTTGCTCCCTGTGAACATCGGCCCGGGGCACCGCCAGGAGGGGCTGGTGATCCGACTGCAGCCGGCCAGGTCCGAACCGTAAGGAGGGGTCACGGGCGCGGTCTTGTCACCTCCGCTCGTACGTGTACAACCTCCGCCCGCTCGCCGACACGGTCTCGACGTGACGAATCGCGGCGTACGGTTCGAGCGCCGCCTCCCACGCCTCCGGCTTGTAGTCGGCGAAGCGATCGCCCCGCAACGTGAGCAGGTCGTCGACTCGCGGGTCCCCCTGGGGAACGAACTCGACCAGGCCGCGCGGCGCCAGGGAGACGAGCCAGGCAGCGATCCGCGGCAACGGCACGTTCCGGCCGATGGCAAGGTGGTGGAGGACGGCGAGCGCCACCAGCGCGCCCGCGCCGCGGGAGCGATGCGCCAGCGAGCGCCTCTCGGTCTGGGACCAGCCCTGGTCGGGTGACGGGTTGGCCAGATCCTGGTAGAGGGGCAGGAAGCGCAGGCGATCCGAGCGCGCCCGCGCGCAGGCGGCCTCCAGCGCGCCGAAGTCCGCATCGAAGCCGATCACGTCGCGAACGCCCTCTTCCAGGGCGATGGCGGAAAACTCGCCCGTGTTACAGCCGAGATCCCAGAGCTGCTCCGGCGGCGCCTCGGCAATGAACGACCGCACGGATTCAGCCTTGCGCGAGGCTTCGGCCGTGTCGTAGCTGGTCAGAAGGGAGTAGTCGCTCCAGGTCGTGTCCGTGCCCCTGGGCTCGAGGCTCCTGATCCAGCGCCGGAGCTGGGTCAGAAGACCGCGGTAGGCGTTGCGCGGCAACGGACGTCTCTCTGTCCGCTTCGCCGCCTCGCTACGCGAGCCGGCGCGCCGTTCGAAGCGAAGCGGCAACAGGACGTGGGCCTGGACCCTTGGTGACCAACGCCGCCGGCGCGGCAACAGCGCCGCCACTTCGCGAGCCGGGATCCCCTCCTGCATCCCGCGATACCACGCGTTGTGCGGAACGCCCAGCTGCGCCGCCAGCAGCAGAGGGTTCAGGAATTGTTCGCAGAACTGGGAGTGGCCTTCCCAGTACTCCCCTTCCCGATAGCGTCGCAGTGACAGCCAATCGATGAACACCGGTTTGGCGCCCTTGAACTGCACGTTGTACGCGCTCGCATCCGAAAGGGAGATGCCCCGGTCCAGGAGTCGGATCTGCAGCTCCAGGTGATGAAGCGCGGCCTCCTTCAGGAGGGAGAAGGGCCACTCGTAGGGGTAGGAGATGAACGGCAGCCGGGGATGCTCAAGGACCAACCCGCCGGGCGGCGGCAGGACACCGGCCTCGACGGGGTCGACTTCCTCCGCGGCAACCAAGCCTCCCTCGACGACTAACGCGTCGACGAGACCGCACTCCCGCACGTAGCGGTACTCCTCCACGGCAGCCGGCGCGACGCTTCGAAAAATGCGACCGTCTCGGCCCTCGATCACCTGCCCCGCCGGATCGCGGAAGGAGGAAGGCTCGGCCTGGGACTCGCTCGCAGCCCCGGCCCGCACTATTCGGACTCGGGCTCGTCGGTACTGCCGTAGCCGAAGAAAGTCTGAATGCGGCGCCAGTAGTACTTGAAGGCGAGCGCCGCGGCCGCCACGCCACCGATTACCGCCTGCAGGATCATGCTCCCCGACGCTGGATCGAGATAGGCGTGGGCCGTCCGCGGCACGATCAGGGCCACGATCAACGCAACCAAGAGGCTGGTTCGGTGCTTTGCCATTCGTCTCGCTCCTCCGGGACGCTGCCCGCCACCCCCGTGAACAGTTCGTGAAGACGAACAGATCCGAGGCGTTTCGTCAAGGGATCCGGACCGCTCCACGCCTCTCGCCAGGAACGTCGATCGCGCGTTGCGCGCTAGAGTACGCAGAGGGTCGCCGAACCGACATGCCCATCCTCCTGGAAGCGGGCATCGCATCGCATGAGAGCACCTACAACGCGCCGTACCCGCCAACCACGTCGCGGTCCGTTCCGAGTCGGAACCACGCTGACGGTGTTGCTCTTCTGTGAGTTCGCGCTGACCGATCCGCCCGGCGGCGCCCTGCACGCGCAGCAGCCGTCCGCCCCGCCCACCGTAGCCGGGCGTCTCATCGGCCCGGACCTCGAACCGGCAGCCGGTCTCGAAGTGCAACTGATTCCGGTTCCGGGCAGCCACGCTCGGCGGCTGCGGGAACTCGGCGTCGCCGACGCCGTGCCGATCATCGGCCGTACCCGCTCGGACGCCGAGGGGCGGTTCGAACTGATGGCGACGCGCGCCGGCCCCCACCAGATCGAAGTCAGGGCCGCAGCTCCCGAGACCGAGCCGCCCACCGTTGTCGCCCCGGTCTACGTACGACGGGTTCTGCGCGCCAGGCCGAACGTCCTCGCGCCCGTCCAGCTTCCCAAGATGCACAACCTGGTCATCGGGGTCCTGGACGAAGAAGGCCAGCCGGTGGAAGGAGCGTTGGTCGTCGTCCAGGCCTCGGAGTGGTCCGATCCCTCGTCCTGGGTGCACAAGGGCAAGACGTCACCGACCTTCGGTCGCGCGAGCGCACGCACCAACGAAGGTGGAATCGCGAGATTCTCTCTTCCTACCGCCAAGTCCAGCGTCGCCGTATCGGCGCCCGGGTTCAACCTCAGCATTGACGACCTGTCCCGGGACCGGGCGGCGTTCCGGCTCACACGCGGCGAAGGCGTCACGTTCCGGGTTCTGGACCTCGACGGGGCGCCCGTCCCCCGGGCCGTGATCCGGGTCGGCGAGTACGAAGCCATTCCCCTCGCGCTCACGAACGCTCGCGGCGAAGCGACTGTCGGGCTCGCCGGAAGAAAGGGGATCTCCTACCAGATCGAAGCCGAGGACGGCGCCTTCGCCCGCACCGCGCGCGTGAAGCGCGAGCCCCCGCCGTCCGGCGAACCGCAGATCGTGGAAGTCCGCCTCTGGCCCGCGTTCGAGCTTCGCGGCCAGGTTGTAGACGCCGAGACCGACGAGCCGGTCGAGCTGGCGACGATCTGGATCGACGACGGGCTCGAAGGAACTGATCGAGGACAAGACAGACTGGTCTGGGCCCGTCCTGGTGGAGAGTTCACACTGAAGACCCGCGCCGACTACGTGCCGCCGGCGATCCGGATCGCCGCGGCGGGCTACAAGGCCAAGCGAGTCTGGCTGGGACCGGAGCACTACGCGGCAGCCGATCGTCGCAAGCCGATCCGGGTCGAGATGCGGAGAGAGCGAAGATCGTCCGACAGGTAGATGCCGAAACCTACGCCTCCAAACCGGCGGGGCGCCGCGATCGCGATGACGTACGACCACGTCCGGCCCGACGTGAAGGCTCCTCCCGGCGACCCCGACGGCGCGCTCGACACCGAGCCGGAGCGCGCCGGCACGCTGGAGGGACGCGTCGTCGACGCGAAGGGCGTCGCGGTTCCCGACGCCATGGTGCTCCTCCTGAACGTGGAACACAAGTCCTCCGCCGAATCGACCACGCAACCGGCGACCGTCCAGACCGACGCGGAGGGACGTTTCCGGTTCGAGTCCCTGGGCACCGGCCCCTGGATCGCCACGGCCTCGGGACCGGTCGGCGAAGCTGGCCATGGAGGCGGAGCCCACAGCGGGCTCCTTCGCCTGCAGGGAGACGAAGTCCGGACGATCGAACTCGTCCTCGGGCATCTCGACAGGGTTTCGGGCGTCCAGGTTGCCGGTACGGTCACGGACCCTCAGGGGCTCCCACTAGCGGACGCCGAAGTCACGATCACCGTCAGTACCGGAGCTCCCGGTCCATCGTCTTCCTCGGCCGCCTCTTCCCGGGGCTCCACGACGGACCCCCGGGGCCGCTTCAAGATCCCGGGGCTCCCGCACGGCTCGGCGATCCTCGTCGCCACCCACGCCGAGTACCGGGACGCGGTGCACGAGTTCGCGATCGATCTCGAGTCGAACCAGGTCTCGCTGACGCTTGAGCCGGGCCTCGAGATCGCCGGGTCGATCCGGTCGAGCAGCGGAGAGGCCATCCCCCTCGCCCGGATCGTAGCGATTCCCGACCTCTTCGCTGACCGCTGGCCAGGTTCGTCCGGCATGGTCGAGGCGCAGGCCGACCGCAACGGCGACTACCGTTTGAAGGGTCTGAACGCCGGCGTCTACGAACTGACGGCCTCCGCTGAAGGGTACGCAAAGAGCGACTTCGACGAGACGGTTCGGCTCGACGATCGCTCCGCGGCCGGCGTCGGCATCGTTCTCGTGCCGGAGGCGCGCGTGTCAGTCTGCGTAACCGGCGTTTCGCGCACCGGTTTCCGGGTCCACGCTGTCCAGGGCAACGCGTTCCGTGAAGCCCAAAGCACCGAGGCCGGCGAGTATCGGATCGGCAACCTGCCGCCGGGAAACTGGATCGTGTCGGCCGTGGATGTGGACGGTGAAACCGTTCAGCAGGCGGTCGCTCTCTCTCCCGGAGACGATGTCGTCGTCGAGCTTCACTTCGAGCCGGGAGTGCTTCTGACCGGCCAGATCACCGTCGCGGGACGGACGGTAGAGGGCGGCACTCTGGCGCTCAACCGGGCGGGCGGCACACAGCCACGATGGTCCCATATGGACCGTAGAGGACACTTCGAGGTGCCCGGGCTACAACCGGGCATCTACTTCGCCATGATCGCTGTTCCGACCGGCGCCGCCTACCGGCGGCGCATCGAGCTTCGCGAGAACCGACATCTGCGCCTCGACCTGGAAGCGCAGGCGAGGCTGACCGGACGGGTCGTGAACGCGGAAACCGGGGAGCCGCTTGCCGAGGCCTTCGTCGCGACCCTGGTCGACCTTGGCCTCGACCAGCCCCTGCCGGGCAGCATGGCGAGGACTACCGCCGACGGGCGCTTCGAACTGCGACCGGCCCCCGGCGCAAACGAGATTGTGGTCAACCGCGTCGGGTTCGAGGAACAGCGAATGGCAGTGCAGCTGGTGCCGGCCGAGCGCCGCGAGGGCCTGGTCTTCGAGTCGAAACCCGGAGGACCGGAACTGGCCGGTCTTGAGCGAACATGGCCGGAATCCGCAACCTAGTGTCCGGTGTTCTTCCCCTCGCCTCTCTAGAGTGGTGCGTGTAGCGCTCAGGCTACGGCAACCAGGGAGAAAGACACGATGCGGAGAGTACCGCTCGGCGCCGCCTGCACAAGCCTGGCGCTCGGTCTCTGGACGGGACTGGCCGCGGCTCGTCTGGACGCGCAGCCGCCTCCCGGCCCCGCACTGACCGTCACGGGAACTCTTGTCGACGAGGAGGGTGCACCGGCAGCGGGTCTGGATCTCGAGCTGAGGCCCTCCCCGAGCCGCTACGAACGCCGGCTCGAAGATCTGGGGGAGTCCGGTCCCTTGAGCGCAATCGTGGACTCGACCCGATCCGGCCCGGACGGCGCCTTCACGCTGACCGCGCCTGCCGTGGGGCCCTACCGGCTGGACATCTCCGCTCGGCCAGAGAGCGCGGCGGCGGAAGCCCGCGGCGTCGCCGTGGCGCCCGTGTCCCACAGCCTGGCGCCACTGGCGGCGCCGACCGTCCTGCCGCCCATCGAAGTCCCGAACTGGCACACGCTGACCGTCGGCGCGAAGGATCTCGACGGCCAACCCGTCGAAGGCGCCCTCGTAGTTGCCGACCCCGTCCTGTGGCGTTCGGAACGCGCCGAAGCGAACGTGGCCCGGCCGCGATGGAATCAACCCCGGCAACGGATCTACCCGCGCTTCTGGCGCGCCGCCGCCCGCACCGATGCCGCCGGAGTGGCCACGTTCTCGATGCCGACCGCGGAGGTGAACGCCTTCGTTTCGGCGCATGGGTTCCGGCTGCGCGCTGGGCCCATCGGAGACGGCGGCGGTGGTTTTGAACTGACACCGGGGGTCGGCGTCACCGTCCGCGTGCTGAATCCGCACGGCAGGCCGGCGCCCCGCGCCGTGGTCACCGTCGGCGAGAGCCAGGACGTACCGCTGGCGCTGACCGACGAACGCGGCGAAGCGACGGTAGGCCTCACGTCGGACCAAAGCCTCATCTACCAGGCGATTGCCGAGAATCACTCACTTGCCTGGACCGCTCCCCTGGGACCGGAGCCAAGCGAAGCCGCCGCCCCTGCGAACGTCGAGATCCGGCTCCGGCCGCCGGCCGAGATCGCCGGTAGCGTCACCGACGCAAGCACCGGAGGTCCGGTCCCCGGTGCGGCGATCTGGCACCGGCCCGGCGAGCAAACGCGATCAGGTCCGGCCGGCGCCTTCGTCCTGCGCACCTGGCTCCACCGGGGCCGGGCGCAGGTCGGCATCGCCGCCGACGGCTACCAGGCAACCAGCGCCATGGTGACAGCCGAGCGGATCGGGTCCGCCGATGGCGTCGACATCGTGCTGGCGCCGGCGGCGCTCCTCGGCGGTCAGGTCGTCGACGCGGCCGGCCGGCCGGTCGCGGGCGCCTCGCTGTGGATCGAACCGACCGGTCGAAATGGCGGCTGGACCATCGGTCCCGGAACCTGGAAGGCAACCTCGGCCACCGACGGGTCCTTCTTCATCTCCGGCGTCGCATCCGGGAACGCCTACCGTCTCCACGCGGAGGCGAACAGCTATGCGCCAGGAACCGTCGCGATTCCGGCGGCGCCCGCGGGCTCGACGCGGGAGCCCGTTCGGCTCGTGCTCACGCGCGGCCGGCTTGTCCAGGGGGTCATCACCGATACGCACGCCGCTCCCATTGCAGGCGCTGAGGTCGCCCTGCTACCGGTCGCTGTGACGGGAGCCGGCGGGTATTCGCAGAACATCGCGGCCAGGAGGACCAGCACGACCGACGCCCGCGGTGTGTTCGAGTTCGCCGGCACCCCACCCGGACGCCATGAGCTGACCGCGAGCCACCCGGAGTACGTCAGCGTCCAGGCGACGGCATTCGAGGTGCCGCCAGGCGAGGGGACGAAGGACGTGGGTACCCTCACGCTCGATGTCGGCGCGGCGATCGAGGGCGTCGTGCGTGACTTCCAGCGCCGCCCCGTTCGTGGCGCCCAGGTCAAGGTCCACCAGAACAACATCGACCATCTCCGGCCTCTCGACCCGGAAATCCGGACCGCGCTGACGGAAACGGACGGCACGTTCCGCATCGCCGGACTGCGCGCCGAGCCGGCCGACCTCGTGGTCGAGGCCGAGGGCTACGAACGGTTCGAACTAGCCGCCGTGCGCCCGCGGGCGGGAAACCTGATCGAGGTCCAGTTGGGCGAGGGGGCCAGACTCGTCGGCCGGGTTCTCGACGCGGACGGCGAGGGCGTCACCAACGCGTACATCTGGCTGAGACTCGACCGCAAACCGGGCCTCAGCCGCACAGCGTGGAGTCCCGATGCTCCCAGACACAATGCGACAACCGACGGTGACGGCCGCTTCCTGTTCGAGGCTCTCGGGGCGGGACCCTGGTTGGTCGACGTCGGGGGCGAGCAGTTGGCGGAAGACATCGGCGCCATCCCGCTTCGGCCGGGCGAAGAGCGCGAGATCGAACTCCACCTGAGCGCCCGGGCCCACCTCGCCGGCGTGGTAACCGACCTGTACGGCGAGCCGGTCACCGGAGCGGAGATCCTCGTTCAGCCGCGCGACGCGGCAGGTCAGGTGACAGGAACGCACCACAGCGCCCGAACCGATGCCGGCGGCGGCTACCAGGCCTACCGCGTTCCCTCGGGTCCCGCACGGATCGTCGCCCGCCATCCGAACTACCGGGACGGTGTGGCGGAGGTCGTGATCGAGGGTGGAACGAACGAAGTCGATCTCAAGTTGCAACCAGGCTGGGAGATCTCCGGAACCGTCACCACAGCCGCCGGCGCGCCGCTGGCCCTTGCAAGAGTCGAGGCCTACCTGATCGAACCGCCGGCATCGCTGGACGATCTGTCCGACGCCCGGCGACAGGCCCTTCCCAGGGTCCCCCTCGAGGCCGTCACCGACCAAAGCGGCAACTACCGAATCGGCGGCCTGGACCACGGGAGGTACGAACTACGGGCCCACGCGGACGGCTACGCACGCGCCGCGTCAGGCCGTTTCCCGGTGCGGGTCGATAGCGTATCGGTCGCCGGCGTCGACTTCGTACTGCATCGCGGAATCACGCTGCGCGGCGCCGTAACGGGCCGCCCGCCCGAAGCGTTCGCCGGCATCTCGGTGAGGGCCGCCCAGGAGCGCCTCCTCGGCGGCATCACGACTCCCGACCCCAAAGGCCGGTTTGAACTGGACGCTCTCGGGCCGGGGAGATGGACTGTCAGCGCCGAAGAAGCCGACGGACGCAGAGTCGAGCGAGCGGTCACGCTGGAAACCGGTCCAGGCGAGGCGTTCGTGGAGTTGCGCTTCGAACCCGGCTTCACCCTGACCGGCGAAGTCCGGTCCCAGGGGCGACCTTTCGCCAGCGGCGAGGTCTACGTCGTCGAAGGCACCACGCGGTACGGCCCGGGGCGCACGGCGCGGATCGATCAGCAGGGCCGGTTCCACATCGACGGCCTCGCGGCCGGTTCATACAAGGTGATGATCGCGGAACCGAATGGCGTCACCCACTCCCGCAAAATCGAACTCCAGGCCGACCAGGACATCTTCGTCGACCTGAACCCGCCGGCGGTGCTGGCCGGAACCGTCATCGACGCCGTGACCCGGGAGCCCGTCGCCGGCGCCAGCCTGGTCGCCATTGTCGTGGACCCGGAGGCGGAGCTCGCCCCGGGCGCCGAGGAGGAGTGGATCCCGGCCGGTTTCACCCAGAGCAACGCCAACGGCGAGTACCGGCTTGAGTTCGCTCCTCGAATGACGACGTCCCTGATGGTTCAACGGCAAGGCTACGACGGGTTCGGCGTACCCCTCGAGCTGACACCGGGCGAACGCCGCGGCGGCTTCCTGATCGAGCTCCAGCCCGAGTAGCCCCAGCGCAGGCCGTAGGATTGCGCGCCGGCGTGAGCCGGCCGCGCAACGCGTCTCAACGGCGGAGGAGAATCACAGTGGACATCGCGAACAGGATCATGGTCGTCACCGGCGGCGCCTCGGGAATCGGCAAGGCGCTGGCCGAGGCGTTTCACCGCGAGGGCGCGCGGCACGTCGTCGTCGCCGACCGCGACGAGGCGGGGGCCAGGGAAGTCGGCGAGGCGATCGGCGGCTCCGGTGTCGGACTGGACGTGGCGGACGAGGATGCCATACGCGACCTCGTCGCGGCGACGCAGTCCAACATCGGCCCGATCGACCTCTTCATGTCGAACGCCGGCTTCGTGACGATGGGTGGGCTCGAGGTCCCCAACAAGGAGATCAACGACCAGTGGGAGGTCCACGTGATGTCCCACGTCTACGCCGCGCGGGCCGTCCTGCCCT
Source organism: Holophagales bacterium (assembly GCA_009845425.1). GTDB lineage: Bacteria > Acidobacteriota > Thermoanaerobaculia > Multivoradales > Multivoraceae > Multivorans. The sequence goes on along the minus strand of VXZQ01000006.1, from coordinate 49,603 downwards.
CGATGATCGAGCGCGGCGAGGGGTACATCATGAGTACGGCCTCCGCGGCCGGTCTGCTGACCCAGATCGGTTCGCTCGCCTACTCGTTGACCAAGCACGCGGCGGTGGCGCTGGCGGAGTGGATCGCCATCACCCATGGCCACCAGGGCATCCGGGTCTCCGTGCATTGCCCGCAGGCGGTGAAGACGAACATCGGCGCGAACAGCCCCGACCGGAACCGCCGGCGGGGCCTGTCCGTCGGCGTGGCCTCCGGCGATGGCGTCCTCACGGCCGAACAGGCCGCCGACGCCTGCATCGACGCGGTACGCCAGGAGCGCTTCTGGGTCCTCCCCCACCCCGAAGTCGCGGAGTACGTTCGGCGCAAGGCGACCGACGTCGACCGCTGGCTGCACGGCATGAGGCGCTTCCAGGGACGGCTCTACGAAGGGCAGCCACTCCCGGGCGACTGGTTCGTCGACGCCCAGGGCGACTGACGTGACCGCAACCGACGATCCGGTCTTCTCGACGCGCGAGGAGGGCGTCGCCGAGATCGTCCTGAACCGACCCGCCCGCAGGAACGCCGTGACGGGACCGCTGGCGCAACGTCTGCACGAGGAGATCGTCGCGGCGACCGAAGACGACGAGGTCGCCGTCCTGCTGATTCGCGGCGCCGGCGGCGCCTTCTGCTCCGGCCTCGACCTCGGCGAGTTCCGGGCCGATCCGCCGCCGGACTGGATGCCCGCCTTCAGCGATCTGTGGCTCGACGTCCACGCGGCGCTCTACGACTGTCCGAAGCCGATCGTCGCGGCGCTCGAACGTTTCGCGATCAACGCCGGCTCGGCCCTGGCCCTCGCTGCCGATCTCCTGGTCGCGGGCGAGCAGGCCTTCCTCCACGTCGGCGAGATCCAGATGGGCATGGCGGCGCCGATGAACATGGCGTGGCTGCGGCTGCGCCACCCGGAGAGCGTGGCGGCGCGGCTGGCGGTCGTTGGCCGTCGTTACACGGGGCGGGAGCTGGAACGGATGAGCGTCGCCGCCGAGGTCGTCGCCGACGACGCCGTGCTGGACTGCGCCCGGGAACTTTCCGCGACCATCGCCGGTTATCCCCCGCGGGGCGTCCGGGCGATCAAGCGAACCATCCTCGGCGGACGGCCCGCAGCCTCCGGTCGCGACTGGTTCGCTCAGTTCCGCGCCGGCTGACGACTCGACAGGGGTTAGGCCCATGCCGGCCGGTGCCCGCGATAAGCTAGGGATCAATGACGGCCTTCTCATTAGACGACAAATACACGCTCACTGAAGGCCGCGTCGCAATCACCGGTGTCCAGGCTCTCGTCCGGCTACCGATGGACCAGCACCGCCGCGACCGGGAAGCCGGCCTGCGGGTTGGCGCCTTCATCAGCGGCTATCCCGGATCGCCGCTGGGCGAGTACGACAAGCAGCTTCAGCGAGCGAACAGGCTGTTGGCGGATCACGATGTGGTCTGCCGACCGGCGATCAACGAGGAGACGGCGGCGACCGCGATCTACGGCGCCCAGCTCCTGGAACGTTTTCCCCACCAACGTTTCGACGGCGTAGTCGGCATCTGGTACGGCAAGACGCCCGGCGTCGACCGCACCGGCGACGCCTTCCGCCACGGCAACTTCATCGGTACAGGCAAGCACGGCGGCGTCCTCGTCCTGGCCGGCGACGACACCGCCTGCAAGAGCTCGACGATCCCCGGCGACAGCACGATCAGCCTCTTCGACCTCTCGATTCCGGTGCTCTATCCGGGCGACCCGGCCGAGGTGCTGAAGCTCGGGCTGCACGGGATCGCGCTGTCCCGGTACGCGGGCCTGTGGACCGGGCTCAAGATCGTGACCAACGTCGCCGACGGCGGCGCGGTCGTCGACCTGCCGCGGACGGCGCCGCCCGTCCTCCCCGATCTGGAAATAGGCGGCCGCCAGTTCGAGAAGCAACTCGACATGCGGCTGCTGCCTCCCTACTCGATCGAGCTCGAGCGCCAGATCTTCTCCGAGCGCACCGCGGCCGCTCTCGCTTACATCCACGCCAACGGCCTCGACAGCATCCGCTGCGCCGGCCCCGGCGACCGCATCGGCCTGGTCGCGGCCGGCAAGCCCTACCGCGACCTGCGTCTGGCGCTCGAACTGCTGGGGCTGGACGAAGCCGCGCTCGACCGCCACGGCATCCGGGTGCTCAAGCTCGGCTGCATCGCGCCGATCGAGCCGCGGCGCCTGCGCGAGTTCGCCCAGGGCCTCGAAGAGATCATCGTCGTCGAGGACAAGCGCGGTTTCGTCGAGACCCAGATCCGCCAGGTCCTCTACAACCTGCCAGACCGGCCCCTGGTCGGCGGCAAGGAGACGCCCGCCGGCGAAACGCTGTTCCCGATGCACGGGGAACTCGAAGGCCATGACATGGCGCGGATCCTCGGCGCCTACCTGGAGCACCGGCTGCCGGACGCCGTGCCGGCCGAGAAGCTGGCGCACCTGCGGGCCGGCGCCGAGTGCGCGGAGCTGGCCACGAAGCTGCCCGCCGCGCTGCCGCGCATGCCCTACTTCTGCAGCGGCTGTCCCCACAACACGTCGACGCAGCTTCCCGAGGGGTCGGATGTCGCCGGCGGCGGCATCGGCTGTCACGCGATGGCGATGTGGATGGATCGAGGCGTCAGTTGGCTGCCGCAGATGGGCGGCGAGGGCGCCTGCTGGATCGGTCTCGCGCCGTTCACGGAGCAGGAGCACGTGTTCCAGAACGTCGGCGACGGCACCTACGCCCACTCCGCCAGCAAGGCAATCGAGGCCTGCATCGCCGCCGACCTTCACATGACCTTCCGCATCCTCTACAACTCCGCCGTCGCCATGACGGGCGGTCAGGACGCGGTCGGGCTACTCAGTTCGATGGGCGTGGCGCAACAGCTTCAGCTCCAGGGCATGAAGCGGGTCGTCCTGGTGACCGAGGATCTGGAGCGCTTTCCCCACCGGGACGACAACGGCGTCGAGATCCGGCACCGCCGCGACTACGACCAGGTGCTCAAAGAGCTGCGGGCGATCAAGGGCCCGACAGCCGTCGTCTACGACCAGCAGTGCGCGGCCGAGAAGAGGCGCGAGCGCAAACGCGGCATCCAGGAAACGCCGAAGCAGCGGGTCTACATCAATCCTGCCGTCTGCGAGGGTTGCGGCGACTGCGCGGCGAAGTCGAACTGCCTGTCCGTCGCGCCGCTGGAGACGGAGTACGGCCGCAAGACCCAGATCCACCAGTCGTCCTGCAACCTGGACTACTCCTGCATCGATGGCGACTGCCCGGCCTTCATGACCGTCGAACTGGGCGACGGAACGAAGCCGGTTCGCCGCGCCGCCGCGGCGCCGCTCGCTGAGGACGAGACGCCGGAACCGGTCCGTCAACTGCCGGACGAAGCCACGTTCCGGGCGTTGCTCGTGGGCATCGGCGGCACCGGCGTAGTGACCGTCGACGCGATCCTCGTCACCGCGGCCCTGATGGAGGGCCGGTACGCGGTCCACCTCGACCAGACCGGCCTGGCGCAGAAAGGCGGAGCGGTGGTCTCGAACCTGCTGCTCAGCCGCGGACCGATCCCACGGGCCAACAAGCTCGGCAACGGCGAGGCCGACCTGGCGCTCTCCTTCGACCTGCTGGCTACCATCGCCCCCGACAACCTGAAGCGGTTCTCGCAGGACACCACCGCCGTGGTCGGCAACACCGCGGGTATCAGCCCGGCCGCGGTGATCACGGACAGCGCCGCCCGGATGCCCCCGCTCGACGAGTTGCGCAAGCGGCTCGCCCTGTTCACCGACAGCGACCGCAGTTACTTCGTGGACGCCGAAGCCGCCACCGAGCGCCTGCTCGGCAACAGCGTCACCGGCAACATCTTCCTGGTCGGCGCCGCCTACCAGGAGGGTCTGCTGCCGCTTCAGGCGCGCTTCATCGAGCAGGCGCTGGTGGCGAACGGCGTTGCCGTCGAAGACAACATCCAGGCCTTCCGCTACGGTCGCCTGTCCGTCGCCGATCCGGAACGGTTCCGGCGCGCCGCCGGACTCGCCGAACCAGAGGCGCCGACCGCGGCCGCGGCGGTGGACGCCGCCCGCGAGCGCCTCGAACGCTGGGCGCCGAAGCTAGCGCCGGAACTCGACCGGCTCCTCGCCGGCGCGCCGCGGGGAGGGTCGCTCGACCGCCTCCTGCCCGGCCGAGTCGCCGACCTGCTGCTCTACGGCGGAGGGAGCTTCGCCGAGCGCTATCTCGGATTCGTCGCCGAGGTGGCGGACGCGGAGGAGTCGAGGCTGCCGGGCCACACCGCGGTACGCGAGGCAGCGGCCCGCTACGGCTTCAAGCTCCTCGCGGTCAAGGACGAGTACGAAGTCGCGCGCCTGTGGCTCCAGGACCCGACCTGGGATCAGGTCACCCGGGACTACGACGGCTCGCTGTCCCGCCAGGTCCTGCTCCACCCGCCGACGCTCCGCCGGTTCGGCTGGAAGCGGAAGATCCGCCTGGGGGCCTGGTCGCGCTCGCTGTTCCGGCTGCTGTACGCCACGCGCGGGCTTCGCGGCACCGCGCTCGACGTCTTCGGTGCAACCAGGCACCGCCGCCTCGAGCGCGGGTTGTTCGACTGGTACCGCGGCCTGGTGCACGGGGCCATCGAACGGCTCGACTCGAACTCCGCGCCGCTGGTCGTCGAGCTGGCCGAGCTCCCCGACTCCATCCGCGGCTACGAGGACGTCAAGGAGCGCACGGTCGCCACGGCCAGGTCGCGCGCAAGGCAGCTCCAGCGTCAGATCGACGAAGAGCCGGCCGGCTCCAGGGTCGCCTGAAGCCGCGCCCGCGCTAGGATCCCCCGCCGTGACGACCCGAGGGACTACGTCAACGCTTTGGGTTCTGCCCGCATTGATGGTGACAGTTGCCGCGCAGCTTCCGGCCCAGACCGCGCACCCGGTCCTGAGCGGCTTCCTTCCCATCGACGACTACATCCTCGAGGTCGACGGGCAAACCGATTCCGGGGCCAGGCTCTATCTCTCCCAGCGGGCGGCATCGATGCTGATCCTCAGCGACTCCCTGGGAGAACCCATCCTGCTGTGGGCTCGCAGCATGGCGGTGGACCGGCTCCCGGACTCCGACCTCCTGGAGTCGGGGCCCGGCTACGACGTCGTCGCCGAACCGGACAAGTCCTACGTCGGCGAGGCCATCCCGGACCAGACCACGATCGTTCTGCCCATCGAGGGCCGGGACGTGAAGGTCCTTCCACGGCCTCCCCTGATCGGCGACCGCACCCTGGGCGAGCTACTGGAGCACTCACCCGGCTACGTCGCCGGCATGGACGCCTTCCAACCGAACGCCGCCGCGATGGCCGCACTCCGCGACGCCGAACCGGCCCGGGTGAGGGTCTTCTTCGGCACCTGGTGCGGCGTCTGCAAGCAGGTGCTGCCCAACCTCCTCCAGGTCAACGCCGAACTGGAAGGCACACAGGTCACCTTCGAGTACTACGGGCTGGCTTCCCCTCCGGGCGGCTGGGAAGACCCGGAAGTCACGGGCAACGAAGTGACGGGCCTGCCGACCGCGATCATCTATCGCGACGGCCGGGAAGTCGGCCGCTTTGGCGGGGCGAATGACTTCGCCCAGCCGGCGCAGGTGTTGCAAGTCCTGCTCGCCGGTGCGCGGTAGGCCAGGACCTACAGCCCGGCGGCCCGGCCGGTCACGACCACCGGCTCCTCCAGATTCCCCTTACTCCCGACGGTGACCTCCGCGCCCCACCGCTGGCCTGCGGCCCAGAAGGAAACCTCGTAGGAGCCGGGCGTCACGCAGCCGAGGCCAAGCCGGCCGGAATCGGAGAAACGGACGCTCTCGCCAGCGCCTGTCAGGTGACTCGCAATCTCGGCGCCGGACTCAGTTGTCATGCTGAGGAACGAGAGGGCTTCGCCGCCGCAGTCCGCGGCAGGGCATCGAAGCTCTAGCAGGCGGCCGATCGGCAGTGATTCCCGCACCGTGGCGGTGCGGCCCGCCTCGACGTTCACCCCAAGGCCGCCGGCGCAGGCTGCGCCATCGTTCCAGACCAGCGAGATGTCACCGGCGGGCAGATTCCGACTGGCCTGCCCGGCCACCGACGCCAGACTCGTGTTGACCATGTCGCCAGAGGCGTTGACGAAGTGAAGCCACGCACCGGCAGCCGGACTGCCGTCGGCGCGCTGGAGTTCGACTTCGAGTACTCCGGTCTCAGCGTCTCCGACACGTAACACCAGGTGTGGCGGCGGCCCGGTGCCGAGCGCGAGATCCTGGACCACGGTTCCAGCCAGGCTACTCCTGCCCTCCCTCGCACGGGTCGGCGACACTCCCGCAGACGCCTTGAGGCGGTACGAGCCCGGCGGCGCCGGCGGTAACTCGAAGCGGCCATCGTCGCCGGCCTCCGCGTAGGCGACAGTACGCCCGACATCCCCGATCAGCGACACCTGGCCACCGATCGGCGCGCCGTTCACGTCGAGCAGTTCGCCCGTCACCCGAACGCCGTTCAGATCCATCCGCGGCAGCGGGCCTTCGGGCCACAATCGTCCGACGTTGCCGCCCTCGGCACGCCAGGTCATCCACAGCAGGTCGGTCGGTGCTCCCGCCACCTCGAAGGCCCCGTCCAGACCTACGGCCCCCCCAACGGCCTGAGGCGGGATACCCAGCACACGCTGCTGTCGGGACCCGCCAGGCCGCTGCGAGACGATCTGGAGCTTCCCGGAGCTTCTCGACGGTTCGAACACTCGGCTGAAGGAGACGTGGCCACCGGTCACCGGGCGACCGTCCATGACCAGGATGCTCTGGATGACCCGAGTCGCTGTCGCGACGCCGATCGTCTGCACCTCGGCCGGGCCTTCCTCGACCGCTACCTCCTGCGAAACGCGAAGCCTGCCCGAAGCGTCCAGGACCTCCAGTCGATAGACATCGGGGGCCGCCTTGAAGTCCGCTCGCACTCTGGAGTCCTCGCCACTCCGCTGCCTCGCCTCCGCTTCCGGCGGCACCTGCAACGTCGCCTGGACGATCGGCGCCTCGACCTCCCGGAACCGGTCCAGCAAGCGAACCGTCCCGCCAGCGATTCCCGTGACCTGCACGGCGACCGGGCGGCCGGAATCCAACCAGGATTCGCCCTGGTCGGCGAGTTCATTCGCCCCCAGCACGATCAGCCGATCCGCGACTGGCACCTCCGGGCACTGCAGACGCAGGTGGTAGCGGCCTGCCCGCAGGCCGCCGAACATGTAACCGCCTTCCGGATCGGACACGGTCACGTGACGCTGGCGCAACATCAGGGCCGCGACGGCGCCCGCGCCTGGTGGGAGCAGCTCGACCAGGCAGCCGGCCGCCGGTTCGGCCCCGACCGCGTCGAACAGCCGTCCCTGCACGACCGAACCCGAGTCGAGGGCGATCAGGCCAAGTTCGATCTCACCGCCGGGTACGGGCGCGACGCGAATGAGCGAAGACTCGAGGTAGTTCTCGGCCCGGAACGAGAGGTCGACCGTCGTGTCGCCGCCGAAGGAAGGGCTGATCGGCACCAGCACCGGACCCTCGGCATCCTCGACGTCATGGGAAGCGCCGCCCATCCGGCCGACGGCGTTGGTCCGCATCGTGAAGTTGCGGATCGGTTCTCCGGCGGCGCCGACGAGTTCGACGCGCACTTCGCCGGCGCCGGCGGGCCCCGTTTCCGCCTCGGTGGCCGGCTCTTCTCGGGCAACGAGTTCGAAGACGACACGCGGGGCTCGCCGCCCCTGCTCGATGGTCCGGGAGTCCGTCTCGAAGCCGGCCGCATCGGCCGTCGCGCGGAGGTTGGCGGCCGGAAGCCCCGCCAGCTCGAACGCGCCCCGTTCCCCGCTGTCCGCACAGCGCCGCAAGGTTCCGAACCAGTCGGGCAGGTTGGGGTCCTGCCACACCGTGCAGACCTGGGCTCCTTCTACCGTTCGCCCGCCGTCCGCCTCGCGCACGACACCCTCCGCTGTCCGCCCAGCCTGCAGCCGAATCTCACTGGGTGGCGGCCGGTTCGGGTACTGGCCAACAAACGGCAGGTGGGCCGGATGATCGATGACGAGCATCAGGCCGTGCAGACGCGGCACGGCGTCCTCGATGACGCCGTCCTCCGTGGTCCCGCCCCGAACCAGGATCTCGTCCGCAGGCGAGACACCGCCACGGCCCGGCATCAACACCGTGACCGATGCCTCGCCCGCGGGCTGGCCGTCCGCTCCCAGCACGACAATCTGGCCTGGCACGGGGGCCGGCGCCCGCTGCGCCGCCGCGGCTGCGCCAAGTGGTTGCAGAACGGCAAGGCAGACGAGAACAGAACTCAATCGCATGATGGAACCTCCCCGGCGCGAAGAGCGGCCGAACTCAGCAGCAGAAACCGGACCGGCGGTCGGAACAAACCCTCCAGACCGCTGCTGGCCTCCTCAAGCACCCAGTGCCTGCGACCAGGCAGCAGACTCACGTGCGCAGCCTTGGTCGGCAAGCGGACCCTGCCGATGACCTCATCCCGTTGCGGATCGATCCGGTGCAGGTCCCAGACTGGTTCGCCACCCGTCGCGTCCCGCATCAGGACGTACAGGCTGTCCTCGGCACCGTAGAGACCGGCCGGATAGCTGGACGCCTCCAAAGCCGCGTAGAACGCGTCAAGCTCCTCAGGACCACCGCGAGGTAGCACCGGCATCGGCGCCGGCAGGTCTGGAAAGGCCTCCAGCCGTCGTCCGTCCCCGGCAAGCTCCTGGACGAACGGCTCAGCCGCCGAAAAGCGAAGCGCGAAAGCCGAGGCGGCTCGGCCGGCGGTCGTCGCAAGATCGTGGAGCGATCCATACCAGTAGAGCTCGCCCTCGAACCCGGGCCAGGCTGCTACCTCTCGCAGCCGACGCCCCACGCCGCCGACTCCGGGTTCCACCGCGAACTCGGCGTACTCCCGATTCGCGCTTTCCGGGCCCGTGATGCGGTCCCCCTGCACGTACAGGTTGTCGCGCAGGGTGACCAAGTCGTCAATGTTCGTGATCTCCTCGCCCTCCCAACCGTTCTCAGTGCGCCTCGAGTCGCCCTCCCAAAGTAGGCGCAGCGGACGTAGGTTCATGTCCAACTCGAAAAGCTGTGCGACACGGCGAAATGAATCGACGACCAAGAAGCCGCTCCCCCAAGGCTCGATGTCCGCTGGCGACACGACGCTCAACTCCGGGTCTTCGGTCTCCCAACCGTTGACGATCCGAACGAGACCCTCGGACGTGCTGTAGACAAGCAATCGCGACTGGTGCAGATCCGCAAGCACGAACCGCTCGGCGTCCATCCAGGTACCCCGGATGCCACCGAGCAGGGGAAACTCGGCGACCTCCAACGGACGGCAGGCTGGCTCGGGCGTACCGACCGCCGAGCATCCGCAAAGAAGCAACGAACCCAGGACAACGCCGCCGGGCGCAATCCACCGCGTCATGGGGCTGGACCTCCCTGTTACAAGGCTTACTCCAGCGCCAACGCCACAAGGGCCGGACTTTGTTCCCCGCGGCCTGTACCGACGGTAAAGGCCACGTACTGCCGCCCTTCGTGGAGATAGGTCATCGGCGTGCCGTGCGGTGTCGGCTCGACCCGGTGCTCCCAGAGTTTCGCGCCGTCCCGGGTGTCGTAGGCGCGGATGTGGCCGGCGTCGCCCATGAAGGTCCTGCGGCTCGTGTCGTAGTCGGCCTGGATGATGAAGATCAGGTCTTTCGTCAGCACCAGACCGCCGTTCGAGAGCACGCCGTGGGAGGGACTGCCGAGGTCCGGCAGGTCGAGGTGGGCGATCGCCGGGTGGTCCTTCGGGCCCGGGCCGTGGGCGACCTGCCAAAGGTGCTCGCCCGTGTTCAGGTCGATCGCGGTGATCCGGCTGTAGGGAGGCTTGGTCAGGGGCAGGCCCCGCGGACCCTCCATGAAGTCGATCGCGGCGACGTAGCGGAACTCGGAGCGGGCCGGATCCGCCGGCTGCACGCCGTAGCTCAGCACCTGGGTCATCGACGGCACGTAGAGGACGCCGGCCTCGGGATCGATCGCGGCGCCGCGCCAGTTCGCACCCCCCGCCGCGGACGGCAGCGTCAGCACGCCGAGCTTGCCGCCCTCCTTGACCTCGAGCGGCGGCGTGTAGATCGGGCCCAGCACGTAGTCCGCGACGATCTCGAGCGCCTCGGCGCGAAGCTCCGGCGTGAAGTCGATCAGGTCGTCCTCGGCGAGGCCGAGCCGCTCGAACGGCGCCGGCTTCGTCGGCATCGGCTGGGTCGGCGAACTCCATTCACCGGGCACCGTCGTCTGCGGTACGGGGATCTCCTCAATCGGCCACACGGGCGCGCCCGTTTCGCGGTCGAACACGTAGGTGATGCCCTGCTTGCTGACCTGGGCGACCGCCTTGATCTCGCGACCCTCGACGGTGACGTCGACGAGATTCGGCGCCGAGCCCAGGTCGTAGTCCCACAGGCCGTGGCGAACGGCCTGGAAGTGCCACTTCCGCTCGCCGGTGCGAGCGTCGAGCGCGACCAGGCTCTCCGCGAACAGGTTGTCGCCCGGCCGGTGACCGCCGTACCAGTCGTTGGTCGGCGTCGACACCGGCAGGTAGACGAAGCCGAGTTCGTCGTCGCAGCTCATCATCGTCCACACGTTCGTGTTTCCGGAGTACTCCCAGGATCCGTCGAGCCAGGTCTCGTTGCCGAACTCGCCGGGCTGGGGAATCGTGTGGAAGATCCAGCGCTGCTCGCCGGTGCGCACGTCGTAGCCGCGGACGTGACCAGGAGGCATCTTCGGTCCGCGCGGGCCGTCCGAGATGATCGAGCCGAGCACGATGACGTCGGCGCAGACGATCGGTGGCGCCGAGTGCGTGTACTGGCGCTCGTTGATGTCGCGGCCGAGGCCCAGGGCGGTGTTCACCATGCCGCCGCCGAACGCCGGGTCTGGTTCGCCGGTCAGACGGTCAAGTGAGATGAGGCGACGGTGGTGGGCGGCGTAGACGAGCCGCTCCGCAGGTTCGCCGTCGATCTCTCCGCTCCAGTACTCGAGTCCACGGTGCTGGAAACCGGCGTTGGCCGGGCGGCCGGCGTCGTAGCTCCTCGGGTCGTAGACCCAAAGCGTCTCGCCGGTGCCCGGGTCGATCGCCGCCAACTGGCTGAGCGAGGTCGTGATGTAGAGCGTCCCGGCGATGTAGAGCGGCGTGCTCTTGTACATACCGCCGCGGTGCTCCGTGTCGGCTTCGGCTTCGACCGACGTCCAGCGCCAGACTTCGCGCAGGCGGTCGACGTTCGAGGGGTTGATCTGGTCGAGCGGCGAGTACTTGGTCGAGGCGCGGTCGGCGGCGTAGTGACGCCATTCGCCGACTGGCGGCTGGTCGCTCACGTGGGGGTCGCTGCCGCAGCCGGCGGCCAGAAGTAGAAGGAGAACCGCACTCGCAGCCTTGTCCATGAGCATCCGGCGAGTCTACGTGGCGATCCTGTACGCTAAGCGGCCTTTCCCGAACAAGGGTCCAGAGGAGAAGAGAACGATGGCTTGGGACTTCGAAACAGATGCTGAATTCCAGGACAAGCTGGACTGGATGGACGAGTTCGTCACGAACGAGATCGAACCGCTCCGCTTCGTCCTCGGCAGCCCCTACGACCTGACCTGTCCCAAGCGGAAGAAGCTGATCCCGCGGCTCCAGGAGGAAGTGAAGAAGCGGGCGCTCTGGGCCTGCCACCTCGGTCCCGACCTCGGCGGCCAGGGCTACGGTCAGGTCAAGCTGGCGCTGATGAACGAGATCCTGGGCCGGGCGCCACACGCGCCGATCGTCTTCGGCTGCCAGGCGCCGGATTCCGGCAACGCCGAGATCCTGGCCCACTACGGCACGGACGCGCAGAAGGCGCGCTTCCTGCAGCCGCTGCTCGACAACGAGATGGTCTCGGCCTACTCGATGACGGAGCCGCACGGCGGTTCCGACCCGAAGGTGTTCACGACCCGCGCCGTCCTCGACGGTGACGAGTGGGTGATCAACGGCGAGAAGTGGTTCTCCTCGAACGCCCGCTACGCCTCCTTCCTCATCGTCATGGTGGTGACCGATCCGGACGCGCCGCCCTACAACAAGATGTCCATGTTCCTGGTCCCGAAGGACACGCCAGGGGTCGAGATCGTCCGCAATGTCGCGGTCGGCGCCGGCGAGCAGGAGGGATCACACGGCTACGTCCGCTACACGGACGTCCGCATCCCCCAGGACCACCTGCTCGGCCAGCGCGGCCAGGGCTTCGTGGTCGCCCAGACCCGCCTGGGCGGCGGCCGCATCCACCACGCGATGCGGACGATCGCCAAGGTGCGTACCGCCTTCGACCAGATGTGCGAGCGAGTGCTCTCGCGCGAGACCCAGGGCGAGTTGCTGGCGCAGAAGCAGCTCGTGCAGGAGAAGATCGCCGACTCCTGGGCGCAGATCGAGCAGTTCCGGCTGTTCGTGCTCCAGACAGCCTGGAAGATCGACAAGTACAAGGACTACCGGATGGTCCGCAAGGACATCTCGGCAGTGAAGGCCGTCATGCCGAAGGTCTACCTGGATGTCTTCTCCCGGGCGCTGATGATCCACGGGTCGCTCGGCGTCTCGAACGAGATGCCCTACTCCGCCGGCGTCATCGACTCGTTCCACATGGCCCTGGCCGACGGCCCGACCGAGGTCCACAAGATCACCGTGGCGAGGCAGCTCCTGAGGGAGTACGCCGGCACGGACGACCTCTTCCCGACCACCCACCTGCCGAAGCTCCGCCAGGCCGCGTACGAGAAGTACGCCGAGGTGCTCGAGCACGCGGTGGGGGCCAACTAGCGCCATCGACTCACGCGTAGCGTTCTACGCCGCAAGCTGCTACATTCCCGTTCGCCATGTTCAAGAATTTCATGTTTGCGATCGCGTACATTCTCGGCGCCGGCTGGTGGGCCAGCCAGGCCATGGTCGATGCCGCGGCCGGGTCCTGGTGGAACCTCCTGGCCTTCTTCGCCGTCCTGACCTTCTTCCTGGTCCGCGTCGGTTGCATGGGCGGCAGCGAGGAAGACGCCCAGAAGATGGGCAACGTCTTCTCGATCATCATCGCCCTGGCCTTGCTGGTCATCGCGGGGATGGGGCTGGCGAGCGGCGACGGGAGTATCGCGAACATGGTCTTCGCGTTGCTGTTCGCGGTCGTGGCCGGGCTCGGCCTCCGCGCGACAGCCACCGCGCACGCCTAGGACTACGGAGAAACGGACATGCTCCTCGACCTCGCCAAGAACCGCCACTCCCTGACTTTGGTGGCAGCCCTGTTGCTGCTCCCGCTTGGCGCATGCGGAGGCGGCACCGACGACCACGCTGACCACGGCCACGCGGAAGGCGACATGGACCACGCCGAAGAAGCGGCCGACGACGGCGCGCCGCGCGTCTACTTCGTGGACCTCGAGAACCACGCCACGATCCCCAGTCTGATCAACCTGCAGTTCGCGGCCGAGAACTTCATCATCGAGCCGGTGGGCGACGGCGCGATCAACGAGGGGGCGGGCCACTACCACATCGCGATCGACGGGGAGTGCCTGGAGCCGGGCATCGTGATCCCCACAGCGGACCCGTGGATCCACTTCGGAGACGGCTCAGACTCGATCGAACTCGAGCTCAGCCCCGGCGAGCACTACCTCTGTCTCCAGATCGGCGATGGCGAGCACCGTACGCTCGACGAGCCGGGCCTGTCGCAGTACATCATGGTGCATGTGGAGGAAGAGGCGGCCGAGTAGGCCCCCTTTACCGAAAGAAGAACGGGCTGGTCCAGGCGGCGCCGCCGTCTTCCTGGACGACACGAAGATAGAGGTAGCCACCAGCCTGAAACCCGGGCAGCGGCACGGTCAGGCTGCACTCCCGCTCACCGTCACCGCGCTCGCCTTCCCCGCAGAGGGCCTCGCCCGTCAGGGTGCCTGCGCCGGCCGCGCCCTGGCGGCTGACCACATCGATCCGCGTGATCCTCCCCGGCGCAATCGCCCGTACGACCAGCGTTTGCTGCGGCACGCCGGCAATCGGGCCTACCGCGCCCGCGGCAGCCGCGGCGGCGGGGATGTCGGCGCCGATCGGCCACCCCGCGTAGCTCGCGCGCACAACGATCCGCGGTCCGTTCGTGGCATAGGTCCGACGCGCGAGCAGCGCCTCGTAGATCCCCTGCCGGGTTACTTCGTCAGTCAGGATCGCCGCCACGCCGCCGCTCGGTGACGCGAGGTGGCCCAGGCCAGGATGCCCGTCGTGGCCGTCGCTCGAGCCCACGAAGCCGAGCCGGTAGCCTCGATCCAGGGCGTCGCGCACGAAGTTGCCGGCCAGGGCGTTCCGAACGACCATGCCCGGTGAGTCGGCAGCCTCGCTCGACCCGTGGACGGACACGATCTCGGTGACGGGCTCGATTCCGGCGGGCGGCGGCGAAGACCAGTCGGTGGCAATCGGAGCCCCGGCCGAGTGGTGGGCGAAGGTCAGCGCCCGCACGTCCTCGAGGCCGGCCCACAGTTCCCGCGGCTCGTCGTACTGCTCGTCGATCGAGCTGAGAAGCAGGCCGGCCGCGGCTTCGGCCGTCGGCTCGAAGAAGACGACGTGGCGATGCCCCTCGACCCAGTTCGTCCACTCGTAGCCGGCCAGCGCGACGAAGCGCCCAGGGTCGTTGAGGGCGTCGGCCGCATCCAGCGTCCGGCGCCAGATCGAGGGCTCGCCGTCCATGAACCGCATGCCCCAGTGGTCGTGGTCGGTCACCGCCGCGGCGTCGAGGCCGGCCACCTCCCGCGCATAGCGCAGCAGATCGTCGGGCGTCGCCGAACCGTCGGAGAGGCCCGAGTGGTTCTGGAGATCGGCCCACAGGACGCGCCGGCCGGCCGGCGCGACCACCAACGGGTTGCTTTCCGCTTCGAATCCGGGCTCTGCCGCGGTGCCGATCAACTGGCCGCGCACCCTGATGACACCGCCGGCCTCCGCGGAAAGCCGAAGCGGAATGACGAGCCGGCCTCGATCCTCCAGGGCGAGTGCCAGGGAGAGTGACCTCTCCACGTCGGTCGCGGAATCAACTCTTGAGTCGACCAGGCTGGCACCCGCCGGCAATCGAAGTTCAAGCGTCCCGGCTGCCGCCGGCCAGCCGTTGCCAACCGCGTCAACCAGCGCCGCGGTGAGCGTGACCCGGTCGCCCGGCCGGGCGGTCGAGGGCAGGTGGAGCAGCAATCGTGCTGGCAGCCCCGGCATCACGTCGACGGCAGGCGACTCGGCGATCAGTTCCCGCACTCCGTCGCCGTCGCCGTCAACGGCGACCCAGAAGCGCGACTCGCGCTCGGCGTACCGGTCGGCCAGCGCGCCCGCCGGACCGGCGCCGTACGTGATCTCGATCCGCTCCCCTTCCCGCAAGGGACGGCCGCCGACATGAACGGCCAGCAACTGTTGATCGAGCGTCTCGGCCGACAGGTCCACATCCTCGGCGTCAGTAGCAATCCTCGTGAAGCCGAGAGCCGCTTCGCGTTCGACCTGAGGAGTGCTCCAGGCCCAGAACGGAGACACCTGGAGATAGACGGCCCCGCCGACCGCAACCCCCAACGGTCCCGCCCGATAGACGATCCTCCAGCTTCCGGGGCGACCGGCGACCGCAGGCCCACCGAGCTCCTCGACGCTCGCACTGCCGCCACCGTCCGCCTCGGCGCGCGGCCTCAGCAGGTCGGCGCGCAGTTCCTCGACAACGTCGAACCGGGGTGAACGATCAGGCCAGCCACCGCCCGCCGATTCATCAGGCGCCGGCCCACACGCCACCACCGTGAGCATCAGGGCAGCAGCGAATCGGAGAGGGCGCATTCGGCGTGATCCTCTCACGACCGGCGGCAACGGCTGTAGTCTGAACGCTGTCCAATGTCCTACAAGATCGCCTTCATCGGCACCCACGGCGTCGGCAAGACGACCCTCGCCTACGGGCTCGCCGCGCGCCTGAAACGCCGCGACATCAACCTCGACGTCGTGGTCGAAGTAGCGCGCCGTTGTCCGCTACCGCTCAACGAGGGAACGACCCTGGAGGCGCAGTCGTGGATCCTCCACTCCCAGATCGCCGACGAACTGGCCGCCGAGGCCCGTTCGCCTGTCGTGATCTGCGACCGCAGCGTTCTCGACAACTACGTTTACCTGCTGTTCGCCCGCGGCCGCCAGCCGGCCCTGGAAGCCCTGATCGAGTCCTGGTGCACGACGTACGACCTGAAGGTCTATGTCCCGATCCTGCGCGGCAGCGAGGCTCAACCTGACGGCGTCCGCGCGATCGACCCCGCCTTCCGCCAGCAGATCGACGATCGGCTCTGGAACGAACTGGAAGACCGCCGCATCGGCGTCCTCGTACTCGATGCGGAGCACCGGGAGAGCTGGCTCGATGTGGTCGAAGAAGCGGTCGCGAACCAGCTCCGCATTCCCCAGCTCGATCTGCTCTGAGGCGCACGCCAGACGCGTATACTCGCGGGCCGAACAACGAACCCACCGTCGACCGATACGCACCGCAGCGGACCTCGCGCCCTTTGGCGCCACCGGTCCCGGAATCGAGAGGAGCCGCCATGTCCCGTCCCTTCCTGCGCACCGAACTCTGCGACATGCTCGGGATCGAGTACCCCGTGTTCTCCGCCGGCATGGGACCGGTGGCGGGCGGCGCGGAACCCGTCGCCAAGGCCGACCTGGTGGCCGCCGTTTCCGAGGCCGGTGGCCTGGGCGTGATCGGAGGCGTTGCCTACAGCCCCGAGGACCTGCGGGCCGAGATCAACAAGGTGCGCGCGAAGACGGACAAGCCGTTCGGGGTCGACCTGCTGCTGGCGTCGAACTTCCTCGAGAAGGCGGGCACCGGACCGACCTCGGCGACGGTGCCGACCCGCGACCTGGTGCCGGCGGAAACGCGCGACGCGCTCAGAAAGATGGCCGAGAACCTGGGTATCGAGTGGATCGATGCGCCACCCCCGGCGCCGAGTTGGCCGGTGCCCGAGGGCCAGAGCTACGCCGGCGCCCAGATGGAAGTCCTGCTGGAAGAGAAGATACCGGTGTTCGCCTCCGGCCTCGGTTCGCCCGCGCCCTTCGCCAGAGCGCTCAAGGACGCCGGCATCAAGATCGTCTCCCTCGTCGGCAACGCCCGCGCCGCGCGGCGCGTCGCTGAGGGCGGCGCCGACATCGTCGTCGCCCAGGGCACGGAAGCCGGCGGTCACACCGGCAAGATCGGCACCCTGGCGCTCCTGCCCCAGGTCATGGACGCGGTTGCACCGATTCCGGTCGTCGCCGCGGGCGGCGTCGCCGACGGCCGCGGCCTGGCGGCGGTCATCGCGGCGGGCGCAATCGGCGCCTGGTGCGGCACCGCCTTCCTGGTTTCGAACGAGGCGAATCAGCCAGAGCTGCAAAAGCAGCGCATCCTGGAGGCCGCCACCGAGGACACGGTGGTCACCCGTCTCTACAGCGGCAAGACGATGCGGAACATCACGAATCCGCTGATCCAGGCCTGGGAGGCCAGCGGCATCCGGGCGCTGCCGATGGGGCTCCAGGGCGTGCTCACCCGCGACCTGCTCCACTCCATCCGCACCGCCGGACGGGACGACCTGCTGATGAACGCCGCCGGCCAGGCTTCCGGCATGCTGCAAAAGGCACGCCCGGCCAGCGAGATCCTCCACGAGATGGTGGCGGATGCCTCGCACCTCCTGGGCGCGCGGCTCTCCGAGCGGGTTCAGGTCCAGGTAGCCGTCTGACTCACCAGCGCCGAGCGTCGGGCTCGATCGCTTCGAGGTCGAAGCAGTGGTAGCCAGCGGGGTGCCTCCAGAACCGCTCCCGGTAGGGATACATCCGTAGCGACGCCTGATCGGTGGGCGCATCGAGGCTGAACGTCGCGCAGAGTTCGTACGCCTTGTCGCCCGTCGCCCTGAAGGTGTAGGGCTCCCGGGTTTCCGGATCGACGATCGACACGATGTCGATATCCCGCTCGCCACTGAGGGATTCCAGGCCCGCGGGCAGCGAGCCGTTCCGCTCCCAGTAGATGTCGACGCCCCGGACGATGTCCCGCAGATTCCCCACGCGGGCAACGTCCAGCCCGCGCTCACGCGCCTTCCCGGGCGAACCGACGGCAGCCAGTCCCAGGACGACCGCCAGGAGAACGGCGACCGCCGCCACGCCGGCGAAGACGGTCGGCAGCTTCGGCGCCTGACCGGCTTCGGCCGCCTCCGCGTCATCCTGGCGCAAGTCCCAGAAGTAGTAGCCGAACACGCTGCCGGCAATCGCCGCCACGACCCCGACCTTCAGGAGAAAACGGATAGCCAGCTCACCGCCCAGACCGAAGAACACGAGTGCGATCAGGTCGCCGGCCAGCACACCCGCCGCGACGAACAGCGTCAGATAGGTGAGCCACTTCCTGATCCGCGACGAGCGCAGGTCCGGATCGTCGCGTAGCGTGCGTCTCACCATTCGTTGAATCAGCAGGAACGCCGGGAAGGAGATGACGAGATAGGCGAGCCCCCACCGCAACATCTCGGCGGAAGCCGCGGCCGGAAGAGTGAACGCCACATCGGCGAAGGTCCGGTTGATCAGCACGAACGTCACGTTGCCGAAGCTGATCGCCGCCGTGTACAACGCCGCGAAGAGGACCAGGTAGAGAAAGGCCTCCCGGGCACCCAGGTACGGCCGCGGCCGCGGGATCGGCGCGACGAACTCGCGGTCGACCCAGGCGCTGAGCGCCTTGTCGATGTCGGCCTGTCGCCAACTCGCATCGGCGAGCGCCTCCCGGATCTCCTCGCGGCTCGCGCCCCGCGACAGTGCTTCTCGTACGAACCGGCTCAGTTCCTCGTTCACGGTTTCTCCTTCGCGTTGTTGACAATGTCAACATTACACGTGATCCCCCGCCGCGTCAACACCGTTGCAAGCTAGACTGCGCGCCCATGACTTCTTCCGCCGTTCTCGACGCGCTCCGTTCCCTCGACACGCCCACCGTCTGCAACGCCCTGGAGGTTGTCGCGCCCAAGCGGCGCGGCCACGGCTACACCGTCGATCCGCTGGTGTGCGCGCGGCCCGACCTGCCGCCAATCGTTGGCTTCGCGCGGACCGCCCGTATCCGCGCCCAGCACCCGAACGCGGCCGATCCCAAGCAGGCCCGCCGCACCTCCGTCGGCTACTACGAGTACCTGGCTTCCGGCGACGGCCCGACGATCACGGTGATCCAGGACCTCGACGACGGCGCCCGGGGCTACGGCGCCTTCTGGGGCGAGGTGAACTCCAACATCCACCGCGGCCTGGGCTGTCTCGGAGTGATCACGGACGGCAGTATCCGCGACATGGACGACATTGCTGAGGGCTTCCAACTACTGGCCGGCCGCATCGGGCCTTCGCACGCCCACGTCCACGTCGTCGACTACGGCGGCCCGGTGACCGTCGCCGGCATGGCGGTCAGAGACGGCGACCTGATCCACGCCGACCAGCACGGCGCCGTTGTCGTTCCCGCCGACGTGGCCGACCAGGTCGAAGCGGCTGCCGGCCTGATCGCCCGGCGCGAACGGGTCATCATCGACGCCGCCAAGCAGCCGGACTTCGACTTCGACAAGCTGAAGGCCGCCTGGGGCCAGGCGGCGGAGATCCACTGAGTCGGCGGCGAGCCGCTTAGGCCACAACAGGATCAATCGGCGTGACGATGCCGAGCGCGTCCTCGATCGCCTGGGCCGCCTCGAGGCACAGACCCTCGCGGTAGCGGCCGCCGATCACCTCGACTACCTGGGGCAGGCCGTTGGCAACGCCCGTCGGTACGCAGACGGCGGGAAGACCCAGCAGGTTGAGCGCGACCTCGAAGCGCATCTGGTCCAGAACGTCGCCGGGTTCCTGCAGGTCGTAGCCGATGACGAAGGGCGGCTGGGTCATGATCGGAGCCAGCGTGATCGGGTAGTCCTCCTGGAACTCCTGCCAGGCGGTGGCGACGCGGTGACGCTGGGCGAACATCCCGACGTACTCCGTCGGCGATTCGGCGTCGAAGACCTCGAGTCCCCGCATGAGGAAGTCGTAGGCGTCCGGCGACATGATCTCTTCGAGCGCCTGTCGCGCCAGGTGAAGCTCGTAGCCGAGGAAGACCTCCCATGCGCGGCGCGCTTCGGCCGCCAGCGGCGGTTCGATCTCCTCGACCGCGTAGCCCGCGGCCGCGAGAGCCTCGCCCGCCGCGCGCACGCCCGCCGCCACGTCCGGGTGGGTCGAGCCGCCACTGGGCTCGGGCACCAGTGCGACCTTGACCGGCGCCGCCGGACGTTCCAGGTCGAGCGGCACGGGCACGGACCAGGGGTCGCTCTTGTGATACCGCCCGATCAGTTCGTAGGCGGTTCGGAGATCGGACACGCGCCGGGCCATCGGACCGTCCACCGCCATCAACTGGCCGGACAGGTCGCCGGCGACCGGACTCGCGATCCGCCCCAGCGTCGGCTTGAGTGACGCGATGCCGTTGCACTGGGCCGGAATGCGGAGCGAACCGCCGATGTCGTTGCCGAGCCCGAGACAACTCATCCCGCTGGCCAGGGCGGAACCTTCGCCGCCGCTCGAACCGCCGACATTGCGGTCCGCGGCCCACGGGTTGCGCGTGACGCCGTAGAGGTAGCTGTCCGTATGGACCCTGAGGCCGAGATCGGGCAGGTTGGTCCGGGTCAGGACGATCGCCCCGGCCTCCTTGAGCCGGGTCACGATCAGCGCGTCCTCTTCTGCGTTCTGTTCAGCGAAGGCCGGCACGCCGTTCGTGGTCGGAGTGCCGGCGACAGCGATGTTGTCCTTGACCGAGATCGGCACACCATGCAGCGGACCCAGTTCGGCGCCCGCCGCCACAGCCTCGTCGGCGGCCTGAGCGGCGGCGCGGGCCTCGTCGGCCAGCACACGCACGACCGCGTTCAGGTGGCCGTTCACCGCTTCGACGCGCGCGAGATGGGACTCGACGACCTCGACGCTCGAAACCTCGCCGCGGCGAATGGCCGCCGCGAGCTCGCCGGCGCCGGCGCGCCACAGGTCGTCCGGCATCGGCCCGGCGGCCACATCGGCGGCGCTATCCGCGGCAGTCGTCGCATCGCCGTTACAACCGGCGAGCAGGCCGGCGGCGCCGGCCAGGGACAGGGCGTGAATCACCTGGCGCCGCGAGACGCCGTTGATTTCCTGGGCTTCGGCTTCGGGTTCTAGCGTCGTCATCTCGCGGTCTCCTCAAGCTCACTCGGCTCGCAGGTCATCCAGGTTGAGCGTCTCTTCGAGGGCCGGCTCGCCGTCCATGCCGCGGACTTCCAGCGTCACCGAGCGGGCAGTCCAGTCGAGGGACAGCGCACCGTAGTTCTCCGGCCGATAGGTCGGACCCAACCGGTACGGCCCGGCCTCTTCCTCGCTGGCGAACGCCGAGTTGAGGGAACTCGCGGTGAGCTCCAGAAGCGGGTAGCCAAGCGCGTCGTCGTGACGGTAGATGCCGCCGCGGTGGCGGTCGCCGGAGATGATCACCACGCCGTTCGCGCCCGTCTCGCGCAGGAGGGCGAAGAGCCGATCACGCTCGGCCGGCATCTGCTTCCACGCTTCGTAACCGTGTCCATCGGCGATCACCTGGATCGACGACGCGAGGATGCGCAGATCCGCCTCCTCCTGGAGCACCTCGCCAAGCCACGCCCATTGCTCCTCGCCCAGCATCGTCTTCGATGGATCAGGATCCGGCATGTAGCGCTCCTTGCCCGGCGCCCCGCGCTCGTCGGTCAGCCGCAGCGGGGAGCGGAAGTACCGCGTGTCGAGCAGGATGAGCTGAACGCGCCGTCCCGGCGGGCCGTAGGTCACGGCGTCGTAGACCCCGGGGCGCGAGGCACGCTCGGAATCCGGCGGCACGTCCCAGAAGTCCTCGAAGATCCGCTGCGCCTCTTCGCGGCCGAAGAAGTCGGCGCCGGCGTCGTTCAGACCATAGTCATGGTCGTCCCAGGTGGCGGCGAGCGGCACTCCCGCCTGGCGCAGCCGGCTGAAGCCCTCGGCTTCCGCCTGCATCGCGTAGGCGTCCCGCAGCTCGCGCAGATCCTCGGACTCGACATCGCCGTAGACGTTGTCGCCGAGGAACACGAAGAGTTCGAAACCGTCGTCCAGGATCGCGTCGAAGATCGGCTGCGGCAGGTCCTGCCTCAGGCAGGAACCGAGGCCGATCCGTTCGAGCGCCGGCTCGACCGCGGCGGCAGTCTCCGCGGTCGGTTCAGCGGTCGGCGCGCCGCAGGCCAGGGCCAGCAGCGCGGCCGCGAGCAGCGCCTCAGTTCGCAGCTTCACGGCACACGCTCTCGATCGAGAACCCCGAAGGGTCCGGCAGTTTTCCAGCAGCAACCATCTCATTGATCAGCCTCTCCGTCTCCGTGACCCGGTCCCTCTTCGCATACTCCTGACGCCTCGCCCTGACCTGCGGGTGTTCGAGCATCGGACAGTATCCCAGCATCCGCGGCTTCACCTTCCCCCACTTCCGGCGCACGTAGATGTTCGGCTGGTAGGACTCGTCCCATTCGGGCGTCACGTAGTCCCGCAGATCGAATGGTCTGCGGAGGCGCCAAAGCCCCGCCTCATAGACGACGTGGGGGTCGTCGCCGGCGCAGAGGTGTTCGTAGAACCACATCCCCTCGTAGTTCGCCTCCAGGTCGGCCAGGGACAGAACGCCCGAGACGGCCCTGCCGAGGATCGTGATCTCATGCAGCAGACCCCGACGTACGGCTCGATCCTCCGCTTCGGCGGGCGTCACGCCCCGCGCGCGGGCCTTTCGGTACCAACGGTGGTAGTACCAGGCGGTTCCCAGGAAGTGGGTCAGCTTGTCCGTACCAAGCCGTATGCCGTTGACCTCCACCGTCGGACTCGGCGGCATCCACCGGCCGGTGTCGAACAGAGGCGACGTGCCGCCGTAGATGTACTTCTGCTCGAACTCCCGCATCTCCTGGGGTCCCGAGGGCGACCGGCTGACCAGGGGCGAGTTCACCGACCAGGTCTCGAAGCCGTCGAAGAACAGCATGCGGTGACGCTTAAAGAAGCGGAACCGCACCTTCTGGCACCGGCGGTCCCTGCCCTCCCGATTCAGCTCGGCGACCAGGCGGTCGAGTTCCAGGTTGACCCGGGCGTTCAGCACGTCGGTCATGTCCTCGAGGTGACGGCCCCAGGCGAAGAACTGGTCCGTTTCGAGACCCGGCGCGGCCCCGGCGCCACCGAATCCGAGAAGCAGCGTCGCGACTACGGCACCGAGTCCGAAACGCAGGGATGCCGGTCGCGCGGCTCCCGGCATCAGAACCCCCAGCCGACGCCGGCCGTGTAGACGTAGCGGCCGGCGCCTTCGTGCGCCGAGCTGATCCGCCGCAGGACGCCCAGATTGAAGCTGAGACGAGGCAGCGCGAACTGCCCTTCGAAGCCGGCCAGCGTCTGCCGCGCGGGATCCAGTTCGGAGTCTCCCCAGGTGCGAACCAGGACGGCGCGAGCGCTCCAGCCGACGTAGACGTTGTTCAGGAAGGCGGAACGCGGCTTGGGCGTGGCGATCACGCGGGCATAGCCGACGCCGAGCTGTCCTCCCGCAGAACCCGGCTCGATCTGCGCGACGAACCCGCGGTACTCGCAAAACGTGGTGCAGTCGTAGCTGGCGGGCATCCGCGCCAGGACGGCTCCGGCACCTGCCGAGAAGTCAAGAGGAATCGAGTACCGGACCCGCGCGATGCCGAGCCAGCGAAGCGAGGTCTCGTCGACATCGGCTCGCACGCGGTCGACGACTTCGCTCGACAAGGGTCCGGCCGGCGCGTCGCCGTCGACCTCTTGCGCCGCCGCAGGCAGCGCCAGGAGGCCAAGAGCCAAGGCGCCCGCCACGAGCGGGGTGTTGGGCATCGTCGACGGATCTCCTGCGGGGCCTGTGCCCCGCCATCCTACTTGCCCTGCCCGCTCGCTAGCGCTAGTTGCCGAAGCGGTAGCTCATCACCGCCTTCAACCGTCGGCCCTTCGGGTTCGCGGTCAGGGCGTCGAACGACTGCTCGAAGAAGACGAGCGGTGGGTCCTCGTCGGTCAGGTTGATCGCCGACAGGGCGAGGTCGAATCCGAGCCGCGGGAAGCGCCACAGGAACGTCAGATCGAACGTGAGCCACTCATCGATCGGCAGCAGTTCGGGCGGCGTCCAGGCCACGTTGCTGTCCTCGTAGGACGAGATGTGGTTGGCCCAACCGATCAGGCTGTAGTCGCCCCAGCGATAGCCGAGCGAGGCCCGTGTTTTCATCTCCGGCAGCGGCGGCGCGATCGGCGTGTCACGGTTCAGCAGGCCGACGACGTCCTTCTGCTCACGGTAGACGACGCCGTCAAGTTCGAGCTTCTTCAGTTCGTAGCTCTGCGTGTAGGTGCTGTCCACGCCGAAGGAGAGCTCCCCCGGACCCGCGTCCACGTGACCGTGCAGGTGGAAGTCGAAGCCAGAGGTCTTGATGCCCGGCCAGTTGATCAGGTCGATGCGTACCCGCTCGATGTCGCCGGGAACGCAGGAACCGTCGGCCAGACCGCCCGGACAGACGACGCGGCCCATCACCGCGTTGAGCGCCGCCTGGTTGCCGGCGTAACCCTCGTCGTACAGCCGCACGACCTCCTGCTGCGGCAGCGGCGCGATCACGTCGTCGAAGTCGTAGCTCCAGTAGTCCAGCGTGACGTCGATTCCGGGCGAGGCGAAGAGCACCAGGCCCAGGTTGTAGGTGAACGCCTGCTCCGGCAGCAGTGACCGGCTACCGAAGGCGTCGACCGCCTTGTAGACGCCGACCGTGTTCAGGTACTCCAGGGTGGTGCGAACCTCCTCGTTCAGATCGTCGACCGAGGGGGCCCTGAACGTGGTCTGGACCGAGGTGCGGAATGACAGCACGTGACCTTCACCGGCCGAGAGCTGCCAGCGGCCCGAGAACTTCGGATCGAAGCTGTCGATCTCGTCGTGGAGCTCGTAGTTGGCCGCGAACTGCATGTCGCCCCGGAGCGCGTTGACGGACAGCTCGCCGAACGCCCGGTGGACCGCCTGGGAGTCGCCGTACGGGTAGTAGCCCGACGTAAAGGTGAAGGCGCCCGCACGCGCCCCGGTCTGCCTGCCGGTGACCGGGTCGACGCAGGACCGGTCGCCCGGCACGACGCACGGATTCAGCGCGTAGTTGCCGACCGCGTTCGGGATCGCGCTCACATCGACGTGCCGGTACTGGTAACCGAACGCGTAGTCGAGCCTCTCAGGCAGCCAGTTGCCGGACAGCGTCGCCTCGGCGACGACGAGTTCCGCCTCGTTCTCGACGTTCACCTGTTCGTTGATCCAGTCGAGCATCGCCCGGTTGTTCTCCAGGCCCGACACGTACATGGGATTCGCGTTGTTCTCCCACGGCGCGCCGGGCTGGGCCGAGAACTCGATCGCGTTGCCGAACGGGTTGTAGTAGTAGCAATCACCCGCGCCGGGCTGGGCCGAACCCGTGTCCCCGAGCCGCATCCCGGAGGGGCTCGTGTCGTCGGCCACCACGCCGACGCCGCAGTTCGGACCGCCGTAGCCGCGGAAGGCGAGGAACTTGCGGTACGCGTACTCCGCCGGGTGGTTCATGTTGCCCGTCGCACGCGAGTAACTCACGCCGACGTCAAGATTCGCCGCCTTCCCGCCGATCGACAGATCGTGCTCGATGTTCGCCGCGATGCGGGTCGTCTCCGTGCCCCGCCGCAGGCCGCGTCCGGGGCCCGCGTTGCCGACCAGGCGACCGTAGAAGTACCAGTCGTCCTGCAGGCAGTCCTCGCCGGAAGCGAAGCCGCCCATGCCGAAGGAACCGTTGCAGAACTCCGTCCGGCCCGGGTGTTCGTTCGAGATCACCTGCAGGCCGTCCAGCAACGACACGGGAGGGAAGGAAGGCGTGGTGACGTAGTTCGGAATGATCGAGTCCGCGTACAGCGCCTCCAGGTGGTACGTCGTTCCCTCGGCAAGCGGACCGTTCAACTCGGCGAAGAAGCGGTTCGTCTCCGTCGCCTCGATCAGACTGTCCCACGGCTGATAGCGGAAGGCGCAGGTCCAGCCGCGGTCGTAGCCGCCGAGACCGTTGCACGCGGGATCGACGAAGTAATCGGTGCCGGCCGTGCCGTTGCGCGACCGGGCCAGCTCCTCGACGAATGCCGAAGAGCTCTCGCCGCCGGTGAGGTTCGGACGGAGGAAGATGCCCGGATTGCCGGTGTTGGACCAACCCCAGAACCAGCCGGTGGCGCGGTCCTGAAGCGTGTACGACCGCTCCCGGGCGCCAAGATGCGAACGCTCCGCGCGCTCGAGCGAGAAGACGAGGTGATGTTCCGAACCGCCCAGCTTGCCGCCCCAGATGGCGCCCGCCGAAGAGTCGCCGGCCCCGTCCATGCCCTCGTGCGAGAGCGCGACCTCGAACCCGGTGAACTCGTCGCGGGTAACGAAGTTGGCGACCCCGGCCACGGCGTCCGAACCGTAGATCGCGGCAGCGCCTTCCTTCAGCACCTCGATGCGGTCGATGGCAATCGATGGGAAGGCGTTGATGTCGACGAAGCGGCCGCCGAACAACCGGGCCGGAAGCGCCGTCTGGCGGCGGCCGTTGAGCAGGACCAACGTCCTCGAGGCCCCGAGACCCCGGAGGTTCACGTTGGCGACATTCTCCGGCACCGCCGTCCCCTGGTCGTTGTACCAGCTGTTCGCCTCGCCGATGACGCCCGAGGAGGCAGTCAGGTTCTTGAACAGATCGACCGCCTGCAGGGACCCCTGCTCCTTCTGGAGTTCCCGGTTCAGTATCTCGACGGCGTAGGGGAGGTCGACGGCTGGTTCCTCGATCGCCGAGCCGGTGACGACGACCACGTCGTGCGCGTGGAAGTCGAGGACATCGTCCTCGTCGCCGTGCTCTTCCCCTTCATGGTCGTCGTGATCCTCGTCCTCCTGGAGCACCACGGCCTCGGCCGGCGGCGCCCCAGGGTCGGGCCCCGGTTCGCTCGCTTCGCCGTTGGCGAACGCCGCTACGGGTAACAAGGACAGAAGGTAGATCGGGACGGCCAACAGCAGCTTTCGGGACATATCGCCTCCTTGGAGCTAAGGGCGAAAGCGTCGAGTCCGCTCGTCACCGACCACAGCGGCGTCGACCTGACCACCGTGAGCTCGAGCGGATGAACGGCTGGGCAACAAGGATACACGCCGACCCCCAAACTGGGAGATCGCCCCTGCCTCCTGGACTAAGATGCCTGCCAACAGGAGGTTTCACGATGTCCCGAAGAGTCCACCGAGTCCTGCCCGCGGCCGTTCTCGCGCTGACCCTGAGCGCGACGGGCCCATCTGCCGCTCACCACGCCTTCTCGGCCGAGTTCGACGCCAACCTGCCGATCAAGGTCGAGGGCAAGATCACCAAGGTCGAGTGGATCAATCCCCACGCCTGGGTCCACGTCGAAACCACCCTGGACAGCGGCGAGACGATGACCTGGGAACTCGAGGCCGGCACGCCCAACACCCTGGTGCGCCGCGGCCTGACCCGCACCCTGCTCAGGCCCGGTACGGAAGTCGTCGTCCGCGGCTACCAGAGCAAGGACCAGCTCTGCACGCCGAACTGCCGCGGCAGCGGCCGTGACATGAAGCTCCCCGACGGCCGCAGCCTGTTCATGGGTTCATCCGGCACTGGCGCGCCACGGGACGGCGCCGACCCGACCGAGCAGTAGATCAGCCGTCGCCGGAGACCTGGCTCGATTCCTCGTTGTCGTCGAGCACGCCGAAGGAGGCGACGACCTCCAGGCCGATGAACACGATGGCCATGAGGATGAAGAAGTAGAAGTCCATGGCTACTGATCCTGCTCCGCTTTCGCCGCCTCCAGCGCCTCCCGCGCCGCGTCGACCCGGTTCTGGCCACCATACCAACTGGCCAGCCAGTCCTTGCCGTCTTCGGCGGTGCCCTGCTGCTCGCGGTAGCGGGCGCCGCGGAGCATGAGGGTCATCGCACGGTTGCCCTCGTGGCAGGCGTACTCGAGAACCGGGTCGTCGCTACGCCGCATCTCGAGCGCGGTCGTCCAGGGGGCCTCGAAGGACTCGGGGTCGTCGACGGTGTACTCGTAGAGCAGCGTGTCGGGACCGGTCCGCGTGAAGCGCTCGGTCAGGACCAGGTTCGGCCCGGTGCCGCGGTACGCGGTGTGCTCGGTGTAGTTCTTCGTCGTCACGACGAACGTGTCGCCGTCCCATACGCCTGAAGAATCGCCCTTCCAGAAGCGCATGCCTTCGTCGGCGTGCTCCCGGCCGTCGGTCGGGATGACCCGGTGGTCGTTGATCATCTCGGTCATGATCGCGACGTAGCCCGGCGACTGGAAGATCTCCATCATGTTGTTGTACGCGCCGGGGGTCATCGGCGGGCCGGCGTTGAAACCGATGATGCAGCGTTCGAAACTGTTGCGCTCTTCCGGACCGGCCGGCGGCTGGCCCCAAAGCGCGTAGCGCTCGTTCACGCGGCGGATGGCGTTCTCCGTCATCTTCGGTAGCCGGCCGTTCGGCGGGTCGACGACCAGCGAGGTCCGCATCGTCCCCGAGACCTTGTCGCCCAGGTCCAGCCAGAAGGAGTTGTAGCCGACGTCGACGTCACCCTGGCTGGGCTCGACGTCCTGAATGCCCGATGTCGCCCGCGCGGCACGTTGCTGGCGGCGCTGCTCTTCCAGCTCGGCCGCTTCCTCGGCGGTGAGGGTCGCCTTGTCGCCGAAGGCGGCGGGGCGCTCAAGCGGTGTGATCGAGCGGTAGTCCCAGGTGCCCTGCAGGTCGGGCACGCCCCAGGAGGTCTTTAGTTCCGCGTCCTGGGCGCTCGCCGTGCCGGCTAGAACCAGAAGGGCCAGGAGCGCGATCCGGGAGGTGGGTACGAGCGTGTGGTGCTTCATGGCTTCGACTCCTTACTGGGGTGTCGCGCCGCGGCGTAGATGGCCGTAGGCCGCGTCCTCTCCTCCGAGCGGAATGCACTTGAATTCGAGGAGGCGCGCGTTCTCTTCAAGGCGCCGGTAGAGCGGCATGCTGATCGTCCACGGCTCGGTGAACACCTGTGGATCGATGATCGTCGCCTCGTAGTTCATCGAGTTCGGACCCGTGGGCGTATAGCGCTCTACGACCCGCAGTTCTTCGCTGTGGAAGTTGCCCGATGCGTCGAACCAGGTGTCGGCCACCTGGTCGGTGACCTCGACCACCAGGGTGTCGCCCTCCCAGTGACCGAGCGAGTAGCCCATCCAGGATGGCAACTCCGCCCTGGTGCCCGGACGGTCGAGACGAACCGCGCGGCTGTTACCACCCCACTCGTAGGCGAAGAAGACCGCTTTCGGCGTCTGCACGATCTGGAACGGCAGCGGCATGTAGGTGGCGCGCGGGATGCCGGGCATGAAGCACTTCGCGGCCGGGTCCAGGTTCAGCCAGTCCGCCCGGTTCGCATTGCGCTGCTCGAGCGCCCGGTCCTGGTAGGGGATCCTGCCGCCCTCGACGACGCTCAGACCGGCCGGAATCGCGCCCAGGGCGCCGTACCCCGGAACCGGCGTACGCCGCGCATGGTGGGCTTCGAGGTCCCAGTGCGCGCTGTTCATCGCCTGCCAGATGCCGTTGAGATCCGGATCGCCGTCCGGCGTCTTCGGCGCCCGGTAGGCGCCCTCCTGCGCCTGCGTGACGGCGGCCGACGCAAGGAACAGCAGCGCGG
The DNA here is from genome assembly GCA_009845425.1 of Holophagales bacterium. Lineage (GTDB taxonomy): Bacteria > Acidobacteriota > Thermoanaerobaculia > Multivoradales > Multivoraceae > Multivorans. Next base: position 20,014 of record VXZQ01000006.1, on the reverse strand, counting down.
CCAGCGACACGGCCGATCTGAGCTTTTTCATGATGGCGGACTATAGCGAAGGCCGCGCTACGGCAGGCGGAAGACGAACAGGCCGTTCCCGCTTTGCGGATAGCGAATCTCCGGACTCACCCTCGCCGGGACGAAACGCGGACTGCCGCCCCCGAGCCCCGTCGACACCGCCACGTACTGGACGCCGTCGACCTCGTAGCTGACCGGAAAGCCCTGTACCGAGGTCGGCAGGCGGGTGCCCCAGAGTTCGCGGCCGGTCGCCGTGTCCCAGGCGCGGAACCGGCGGTCGATATCGCCGGCGAAGACGACACCGCCGCCCGTCGTCAGCGCCGCGGTCAGGAAGGCCGGCCGCTGCTCGACGCTCCAGATCTCCTCCATGGCGTCGATGTCGTAGGCCGCGAGCTTGCCCAGGCGTCCTTCCGTGCCGGGCATCTCGAACCACTTGCGGTCCGCCCGCTCGCCCCCCGCCCCCTCCTCGAAGCGCGTCTCACGGCCGGAGATGTCGAGACAACTCTGACTCAGCGGCACGACCAGAAGCCCGTGCGCCGGGCTGTAGGAGGAGGCCTGCCAGTTGTGCCCTCCGGCGGTGCTGGGACATACAGAGACCCACTCCCCGATTTCGGCCGACGCGATGTCCTCGCGGTAGCGAACCTCGCCGGTCTCACGGTCGATGTGGTCGAAGACGTTCTGGAACACCATTTCCTTGAGGGCCACGAAGGAGCCGTCCGTTCGGTCGAGCTTCCAGAGGATCCCGTGCTTGCCCGAGGTGAGGAGCAGCCTCTCCCCTTCCCGGTCGATCAGGACCTGCTCGAAAGCCTCGTCCAGGTCGAGAGCCTCGCCGGGCACATGCTGGCGGTAGAAGGCGATCTCCCCGTCGCCGGGCCGCAGCGCCAGAGTCGAGTTCGTGTAGAGCACTTCGTGGTCGATCGTCAGGCCGCGGCTCGCCGGCACCCAGGGCTTGGCCTGGGCCACCGGCCAGTAGAGCAACTCGAGCTCCGGGTCGTAGCTGCCGGGAATCCACGAGTCGCCGCCGCCTCGCAGCATGAGCGACAGATCGCCCCAGGTTTCGCCTCCGGGTTCCCCTGGCCGGGCGATCGTGTAGGTGCGCCACCTCTCCTCGCCGGTTTCCGCGTCGTGGGCGGTGATGAAGCAACTGTCCTCGAAGTAGCGAATGCAGCCGTTGATGCCGTTGATCACGAGTCCGTCGACCACGATCGGGCCGCTCGTGTTCCGGTAGCCCTTCGCCGGATCGGCGATCCGTGTCTCCCAGCGCGGCCGCCCGCTCCGGGCGTCGAGCGCCAGCATCGCCGCGTCCTTGGTGGCCACGAAGATCAGCTCGTCCCAGATCGCGAGGTTGCGAAGCTGGTTGAAGCCGCGCGCCAGATCGCCCTCGAGGGACCGCCGGTACTCCCAGATCAGCGTGCCGGTGTCCGCCTCGAGCGCCTGGATGATGTTGCGCGGGTTGGCCAGGTACATGACGCCGCCGTAGACCAGAGGCGTCGGCTGGTTCACGCCGTCGGCCATCGCCCAGGACCAGGCCAGACGCAGCTCACCGACGTTGCCGGAGTCGATCTGATCGAGCGGGCTGTGGCCCTGGCCGTCGTAGGTGCGCCGGAACATCAGCCAGTCGCCGGGGTCCGGATCGAGCAGCATCTCCGCCGTCACCGGCTCGAAGTCCTCGATCTCCCGTTCCCCGGGCGGCGTGACGACCTCCTGCGATGCGCCAAGGTCCAGGTTGTCCACAGCCAGCGTCTCATTGCCGGCAGCCGCGCCGTTCTGCTGCAGCACGAAGGCGGCGAGGTCGTAACTCTGCTGCGGACTGAGGGAGTTCCGGTTCTCCGGCGGCATCGTGACCCGGATCGTGTCCGCGAGATCGACGACGGCGCCGGTCCCCCAGGCGTCGAGGAAATCCGCGCCACGCAGGGGCGGCGCCTCGTTCGCCCCGGCCAGACTGGCGAGGTGGCACTCGATGCAGATCGCCTCGTAGAGGGTCCGGCCCCGCTCCGCCTGCTCCGCGGTGAAGACTCGCACCGGTTCCGCCTGCTGCTGCGCGCCGACACCCGCGGCGACCGCTACCAGGAGCGTCAGCCCTGCCCGCAACCCGCGTACACTCCGCGCCATGGCACGCATCCTAGTTGTCGGAGGCACCGGCCCCACCGGCCCGCCGATCGTCGACACCTTCCTCCGCGCCGGACATGAAGTCTCGATCTTCCACTCGGGCCGCCATCCGGTCGACTTCGACGGCCCGGTGGAGCGCATCCTCGGCAACGCCCGCGACCGCGACGACATCCACGCCAGGCTCGCGTCACGCAAATGGGACATCGCGGTGTGCATGTACGGCCGCCTGCGCACCCTGGCCGACGAACTCGCCGGGAAGACGAGACGCTTCGTCGGCATCACCGGCCAGCCCGTCTACAAAGGGTCGCAGCCGCCGACGCCGGAGGGCCGCATTCCGTTGCCCATCCCGGAGTTCGCGCCGCGCCAGTACGACGCGAAGAACTACACCGGCAAGGTGGCGGCCGGCGAGGACCAGCTCTTCGAGCAGCACGGCCGCGGCGACTTCGAGGTCGTCATCCTGCGCTACCCAGGAGTCTACGGGCCGCGCACGCCGATGAACCACGAGTGGGCGGTGGTCAGGCGCATTCTCGACCGGCGGCCCTTCATGATCCTCCCCCACGACGGCGTGACCTACTTCCAGCGCGGCTACGCGGAGAACCTGGCCCGGCTCGTCTACCTCGCCGCCACCCGGCCGGAGGCCGCGGGAGAAGCGTTCAACGCCGGCGACGAACGGGTGATCAGTTGCCGCGCCGTGGCGGAGGTCATCATCGACGAACTCGGCGCCGGGATGGAGCTGATCGGCATCCCTGCTCCCTTCTGCCGCGGCGTCTTCCCGCTCGCGGAGAAGTCCAACCAGCTCCTCGACATGTCGAAGGCCCGCAACCTGCTCGGCTACCGCGACGTGGTCGATCCGGAGACGGCGACCCGCGCCACGGCCCGTCATCTGCACGACAACCCGCCCGACGAAAAGGACCTCTACGCCGCGGGCACGGGACGTTTCGACTACGAGCGGGAGGACCGGATCGTCGAGCGCTGGCAACGCGCGCAGACCCTGATGAGCGAAGACTGAGACGGCAGCGCGCTTGATAGCCTCGCGATCACCAAACGCAGACGGAGGAAGTCACCGATGATCGGACGGACCACGCTCGCTCTCACCGTGGTGATCGCACTGTTCGCGGCGCCCGCTCTCGCGGCCGACGACTGGAAGGCGCCGCGCACTCCCTGGGGACATCCGGACCTCCAGGGCCTGTGGACGAACACGACCTTGACCCCCTTCGAGCGGCCGGTCGAGATGGGCGACAAGGCCTTCCTCACCGAGGAGGAAGTCGCTCAGGCCGAGGCGGCCCGCCAGGACATGATCCAGAGCCGGGCGGAGCGGCCGGCGCAGAAGGCCGAGGCCGGCCAGAACGTCGGCGCCTACAACCTGCACTGGCTCGAACTCGGCACCAGGATCGTCGGCAGCCGGCGAACCTCCCTGGTCGTCGATCCGCCGTCCGGCCGCGTCCCGGTGCGGCCGGAGGCGCAGCAGGTGCGCGCCGACAATCTGGTCAAGATGTTTGACTCGTACGAGTACATGAGCGTCTGGGACCGCTGCATCACCCGTGGCGTCCCCGGACACCTGTTCCCCGCCGGCTACAACAACAACTACCGGATCGCCCAGACGCCACAGTACGTCGTCATCTACTCCGAGATGATCAACGATGTCCGCTTCATCCCGGTCGACGGACGGGAACGCATCCCGGGGGACCTCCACCTCTGGAATGGCGATTCCCGCGGCCACTGGGACGGCGACACGCTGGTTGTCGAGACGAGGAACTTCTCCGACAAGGGCTGGATCGCGACCAGCGGCTCCCAGGGCCGGATCAAGGGGATTCCGGTCAGCACGGAGCTCGTCACGGTGGAGCGCTTCACCCGCGTCGACGAGCACACGGTGGACTGGACGGTCACGATCGACGATCCGGCCAACTACACCGACACCTGGACGGTGAACATCCCGCTCTACTTCGATCCGGACAACGAGATGTTCGAGTACGCCTGCCACGAAGGCAACTGGGCGGTCTACAACACGCTGAGCGGCGCACGTCACCTGGAAGAGACAGGTGAGGACAGCAGTCCGTGAGCTTCAAAGACAATCGCTTCCCCGTTCCCGTCCGCGAGGACATGACCACGGCGCTGCGCAAGTCGTGGGCCGACATCGGCCGGCCCGGCACCTGGTGGACGGGGCCCGAGCGGGTGGCCATCGCCGATCTCGCTCGCGCCGAGCGCATCCAGCGCAAGGAGCCGCCCTGGAACCGTGACCGCGGCGAACCGGGCACGCCACTGTCAGAAAAGGCCATCGAGGCGGCGCGGAAGATCGGCGCCGATCCGACCCATCTCGACCGCGACTGGGCCGAAGCCACGATCGCCGAGCTTGGCGACGCACCGTACGTCGAACTCGCCTCGGTCGTCGTGACGACGGTTGCCGCCGACGCATTCTGCGAAGCGATGGGGATCGAACACGAGACGCTGCCCGAACCGGAGGTCGGCGAGCCCACCCGCGAACGGCCCGACAACATGGGCGACATCGGCGCCTGGGTACCCGTTCAGGTCATCGACTGGCAACGCGCCAACGTTGCCCGGGCATTGAGCCTGGTGCCGGAAGGCGTCCGCACGTTCTTCCGCATGGTCGCCGCCATGTACTCGGGAACCGCGTCCGACTTCAATGAGATGGTGTGGGACCACCGGCCCATGGCCCGGCCCCAGGTAGAACTTCTCGCCGCCCGGGTCTCGGCGCTCAACCAGTGCTTCTACTGAACGACCGCCCACACCATGCTGCTCCGGGCGAGCAGCGATGCAGTCGGAGCGGAAGTCGATCTGAGCGCGGCGGTTGAGGACGCCGCCGACGGCGGCGTGGAGGACGGCGCGGTCCTCACGGCCTTCGCGGAGGCCGTCGTCCGGGCCACGGATGAGGTGGACGCGGCCCGCCGCCGGGCTCTCGAAACCCTGGGCCCAGTCAAGTTCGTCGAAGCCGCGGCGACGATTGGCATCTTCAACGGCCTCGTCCGCGTCGCCGACTCGACCGGCATCCCCAGCGACGCGATGATGCTGGAGCGCACCGCCGACGTCCGCGGCGAACTGGGCTTCAACCGCTGGACCGGCGCCAAGTCGTCGGGCGTCGCCGAGGCGCCGGCGTAGCGCCCGCTGGTCGTCAGGGGCAGGTGATCCGGTAGACGCGAGTTTCGGTTGAAGTGGCCAGGGGCTCCAGGAGCGGGTACGTCTCGTGGCGGCCGGCTCTTGCGTCGGCGATGAAGGGGCCGAGCCAGTCGCTGGGATCTTCGTCGGAGCGGCCGCCGCCGAGTTGGACGGTGGGCCGGACGACGAGGAGGAGGCGGTCGAAATCGCGGCAGTGGCGATCGGCGATCCGTTCGAGGTCGGCGTAGGACAGGACTTCCGTGTAGGGCAAGCCGGCGTAGGAGATTGCGTGGCTGCCGGGGACCAGGAAGGGAACGTCCATCGTGCCGCCGCCGACGACCAGATCGCCGGGGTCGATGTGGTCGCGGAGCCACCGCTGGCGCTCGCTCCTGAACTCCAGGGCGCGAGCGTCGCGGCCGCTGAACCAGAGGTCGGCTTCGCGCGCGAACGCGGCACTCGAGCAGAGAACGAGGATCGCAACGGGTAGCCAGGCGAAGCGACGCGTTCGTGGCAGGGCTTCGGCAAGGAGAACGCCGACCACCGGGATGAGGGGCACGGCGGCTGGCAGCGTTAGACGGGCGCCGATGGGGTCGAGGTTGGCTTGGGTGCTACGCCAGACGACGGCCGCGAGATAGAGGACCGACCACGCGCCGATCAGCAGGGGTAGACGCTCCCAAGATCGGGAAGACGCTCTGTTTCGCGCAGCGAGTGCCAGCAGGATCGACAGCGCGACGATGAGGAGGACGGCGTCCGGCCAGTTCCCGACCGTGGTCGAGCGCCAGCCGCCGAGGAGCGCCGTGACGGCCAGACTAAGGTTCTCGGCTAGCGATCGCACGGCCGGCATCACTGAAGGAAGCAGGCGTCCTTCAACAACCACGTTGCGGACCAGAATCGCGGCAATCGGCGCCAGGGCGCCGGCCCCGAACGCAGCGGAGTTGTAGAGCCTCGCCGCCCCGCGGCTTCGGTCGGCGCGGTCGAGCCCGAGCGCCGCGACACCGATCAGCGGCAGCGGCCACAGGGAATAGCGCACGCTGAAGGCCACACCGGCGAGCAGGCCCAGACCGAGAAGCGGCAGCAGGCCGCGCCAGGCCGCACTGTCACCATGGTCCGGGGTCTCCGTGAAGTGTCGGTCGAGGAGCAGGAAGAACACCAGCACGACAGCGACGGCGAGACACTCGCTCAAGGCGGCTCGGCCGAGATGTGTCAGCGGCAAGAACAGGAGCGCGGTGCCGACCGCCATGGCGCCGGCCAGCGAACCTCCGATCCGCCTTCCAAGCATGTAGACCAGGAAGAGAACTGCGGCGTATGACAACGCCGGGACCACCAGCGCCGCGTCCGGCGCCTCGATCCCGAACCTCGACACGAAGCCGATCGCCAGCGGATAGCCGGGCGGCTGCGCCGTGAAGGCCGAGGGCAGGTCGAGATCGCCGGACAGGTAGAAGGGCTGGTTGAAGCCGCCGGTCGACTGCACCAGCCCGTCGCCGCCGGCAACTCGTCGCGCGACGTCGACGTAGTTCATCGAGTCCGCCGTGAACGTGCGGACGCGGATCAGGGAGTTCGCCGCGAAGAGGCCGCAATAGAGGACGGCGACCAGGGCCAGCAGGACTGTCGCGGTGGCGGTGCGGCGCAAGCTCCTAACCTGCGAACTCCGGAACCGGCAGTTCCGCCAGGTGCCGGTGGCACATCTCACAGCTCGACACTCCCCGGTCTTCGGCCGCCGGGTCGAGTTCCTCGTCCACCCACCGCAGGAACGTCCGGTAGTTCTCGAAGACGGTTCCGGAGTCCGAGCCCACCGCGCCGAGGTCGAAGTGCGGCGACTCGATCTCGGCGGCGAACGGACAGGCGTGGAACCGGCCCTTCGTGGTCAGCACGGGAAAACAGCGAACGCAGCGGTTGCCCATGCCGTGGTACTCCGATTCCCGGTCTCGGGCGAACTCCTGGTCGGCCCCGGCGCCCGCGTGGAACAGCACCTTGTAGCCCTGGAAGATGCGGTTCGGGTTCGCGCGGGCCCAGTCCTCCAGGCGCTCGCGCGCGTAGGCCGGCATCGGATCCGCGTCTCGCCCGTGGTAGATCGAATAGTTGAGCACCGCCTCGCTCTTCGGGTCCGACTCGAGGATCGAGATCAGCTTCTCCGCCTGGATACCGTTCGAGAACACGGTGATCAGGCCCACAAAACCGCGCTCGCGGACATAGCGCATGGCGGCGACGATCTCCCTCGTGTGCAGGGTCGGCTCGCCCCCGTAGAACTTGAGGTTGCCGTCGGCGGCGAGGGAGCTGAGCGCCTGGTCCAGGACCTCAGGGGTGTAACGCTCGTACCAGCCCTCGGGCGAGCCGTTGATCGTGCACCAGGAACAGGCCCGGTTGCAGAAGTTTCCCTCGTAGAGATGGAGCTCGCGGAGTTCGCCGTCGGCCGCGGAGAAATGCTCAACGGGCTCGTGGAAGGTGATCGGGCCGATGTTCGGATCGCGGTGTGTGTCGTTGAGACCCCAGTCGTACGTGTTGTAGACGATCTCGTAGGAGGCGATCCGCTCCGGGTCGAGTCCCGCGTGTTCGGCCACGAAACCCAGCACGCCGCGGCGGTACTCCTCGCGCGTCCCCGCTCCGCCGGCGAAGTCCTCGGCGTACATCCGGAAGATGCGGGAAACGTGGATCCGTTCCGCTTCGTGGTCCACGCGGCAGTTCCAACGGTTCGCCAGGAACGCCTCGGTCGCCTGCCGCAGGGTGTCGCGGAGGCCACCGCCGCGGTATGCCGAAGGGCGCACCGGCGGGCAACCGTTCGCGCCGCAGTTGATCGCGAAGTGGATGCGCGGCTCGGCGTAATCGGACCGGAGAATCTGGTGCTCGATGTCGTCGAGGCTGACCGCCGAACCGCCGGCGACGTGACGCCGCCGCTGGAAAAACTGTCCGTCGCGGGTCTTCCAGACGGAACGGATCGGGTACTCCTCAGCGATCGCGTGCAGGGTGAACGCGTTGTAGGCGTTGATCCAGTAGGCGAGCCCGTCCTCCTCGCTCGCGAACAGCTCCGGGCGGCTGTCCGGCGACGTTTCGCCGAGTTCGACTATGAACTCCTCCAGCAGCGACCGTCGCGCGGCCAGACGCTCGTAGTCGACCTTGCCGTCCTCCGCGACGACCTCGGCCAGCAGGCGGTCCCAGGCCGCGTAGGAGAACGTTCCCATCGAACCCCTGCTGAGGGCTTACTCCTCCCCCGAGCCGGTGCTGCCCGCCTGACCCTTCTGCTCAAGGTACTCCCGCTCGAGCAGTCGCGCGCCGCGAAGGATGTTGCCCATCGCGTAGTTGCCTTCGTGACAGGCGTACTCGTAGTTCAGTTCCTCCGTCTGCGGCCAGAGAAACTCACCACCGTAGGGTGCCGTGTAGTCCGGGTCGTGCACCGTGAACTCGTACAGGAGCCCGTCCGCGCTCTGGCGGGTAAAGCGCTCGACTACCTTCAGACCCTCGCGCGGCACGCCGGGCCGATCGAGGAAGTTCGTCGTCTCGACCACCAGGGTGTCGCCTTCCCACCAGCCGATGGAGTCGCCGCCCAGGGACCGCATCTCGGGCGGCGCGTGCTCGGCATTGAGCCGGACGACCTTGGCCCAGTGCATCCACTCGACCAGGATCACGACGTGATCGTCGGTCTGCGCGATCGTCTTCAGGTTGTTGTAGAGAATCGGGCGAGCCGGAGTCGCCGCCGCTCCCAGGTACAGGCAGCGATCGAGGACCGACAGTGTCTCCGGACCGTCGTACGGGTCGTCGCCGGTCTCGAGCCACCAGGCGCTGCCGGTGTTCTCGTAGGCGTACGGATGCAAGTCGGCACGACGAGCCTTCCCCGCCTCGGAGAGGGACGGCATGCGGCCGTTCGGTGGTTCGGTCAGGATGGAGGTGCGGAACTTCCCGTCGATGGCGAAGCGGTCGCTCCCGCGATCGGTCCAGAACGAGTTGTAGCCGCCGACCGCGCCCGCGGCGCCGGGAGAGCCGTCGCCGCCGGCCGGGGGCGCGGACCGCTCCGGATCGCTGGCGGCGTTGGACCTGGCCACCGCTGCGCGGGTCCGCGCCATGATCTCTTCCGCTTCCTCGACGGTGAGGAAGAGCTTGTCGCCGAACTCCGACGGCCGTTCGAACGGCGTCGAACTCGCGATGTTGTAGCGACCCGTCAGGTCGGGCTTGCCGCTGGCGGTGCGCGGGATTTCTTCTTCACCCGCCACCACGGCAGGGGCCGCGATCAGCATCGCCGAAACGGCGAACAGACAGATAGCCAGGGCGGCTCGATCGATGCGCATGGAGTGTCCTCCGTTTCGTCTCCACGTACCTTGGGGAAGCGCCATCGAGCCTACCGCACGGAACGAACGTCAGCCCGCCGCTTGTTAGACTGAACGCAATCGCCAAACCCATCAGTTCAGGGACGAACATGCTCACGAGATCCCCTATCCGCCGCCACCCATACACGCTCGCGGCGCTGGTCGCCAGCACCGTCCTGCTCACAGCGACGGCAGCCGGCGCAGCCGAAACGCCGACCTTCAGCCGCGACGTGGCGCCCATCCTGTTCGAGAAATGCGTCCAGTGTCATCGCCCGAACCAGGCAGCGCCGATGTCGCTGCTCTCCTACCGGGAGGCCCGCCCCTGGGCGCGCGGCATGGCGCGGGCGGTCGAGAACGGCGACATGCCGCCCTGGAGCGCCGAGTCGGAGCACGTCGTGTTTCGCGATGACCTCTCCCTCTCCGCCGAACAGATCGCGACGATCACAGGCTGGGCCGCGGGCGGCGCGCCCGAGGGCGACCCCGCCGACCTGCCGCCGGCGCCGACCTTCCCCGAGGGCTGGACGCTGGGCGAACCGGACTACGTGCTGACGCTCGACCGGGTCGACGTGCCGGCAGAGGGCCCGGACCTCTTCCCCAAGCAGCGCATCGCGCTCGAGCTGGAGGAGGAACGATGGGTACAGGCCATCGAGTTCCTCCCCGGCGACCGCCGAGCCACGCACCACTTCCAGGCCACGTACACGACACCGCGGCGCGAGAGCGGTGGCCCGATCGGCTCAGGCGAGAGGGTGAGCGAGGGTGCCGGGGGCAGCGGCGTGTTCGGGATCTGGACCGCGGGCATGCCGCCCTACGTCTTCCCCGAGGGCACGGGCCGGGTTCTGGGCCCGGGCACGACGATCACGATGGACTCCCACTACCACCCGTTTGGTGAAGCGACATCCGACGTGACCCGCATCGGCATCCACTTCGGCGAAGGTGAGCTGCAGCGGGAGGTGGCGACCGTCTCGGTGGCGAACACCGGCATCCGCATTCCGCCGGGCGCGGGTCACCACGCCGAGGAGGGTTTCTTCCAACCGGACGACGACATGCAGATCCTCGCCTTCAGCCCGCACATGCATGTCCGCGGCAAGGCGATGACCTACCGCATCGTTCACGCGGACGGGACCAGCGAGACCCTGCTCGACGTGCCGAAGTACGACTACAACTGGCAGTGGCTCTACTACCCCACCGAGCCGATCGACCTGCCGGCCTCGAGCCGGATCGAGGTTACGGCGGTCTGGGACAACTCGGACAGCAACCCGGCCAACCCCGATCCGACCCGCGAGATCATCTACCGTGGCGACGTGGTCAACGAGATGTTCGTCGGCTTCATGGAAATCGTCCGCAAGGACGGCGGCTACCACCGGCCGAAGGACAACGTCGACAAGCTGACGAAGCTGATCGCCCGGCATCCACGGGGGACCTCCTTCCTGGCCGACGGGTTCCTGCCGATCGCTTTCTGGACGCCCCGCGAGGGCGAGGGCATCCTCTACGTGGCATCCGGTCTGCAGATGTTCACGATCACCCTCGACGACTTCGCCTGGTCCGGCGACCGCCTGCGGGTGACGACCCACTTCCCCACCCCCGAGGCGTCAGCCATCACGACCGTGATCGAAGCGGAACTCGACGCGCAGGGGGCGCTCCGGGGCACGATCACGATGGGCGCCGGCACGGAGCGGCCGTTCGAGACGAAGATGGTCGGCCAACCCGCCGGGCAGGCGCCGTCCACTGAAGCCACCGGGGCCGCCGCCGGAGAGTGACGACGGGGCGCGGCGTGGCTGTCGTCCTCAGCCCTCCCGGTCCGCCAGCTCCTCCTCGGCGCAGACCGCGCACGCGCTGGCGTAGCAGACACGGGCACTCTGCACCATGGCGCCTGCCAGGATCAGGCTGCCGGTGGCCGACGTCGCCGTCTCGGGCAGCGGCTCGAGCCAGCCGGCGAGGGAGGCTGCCCAGAGCGCGGCCCCTCCGACAAAGGTGAGGATCACGACCCCGCTCCTGCCGCCCGGGCCCAGGCCGAGCATCACCGCGCCGAGAAGAACGGTCCCTACCCACACGGCTCGCTCCACGCCTTCCGAGAGCGCCAGCGCGGGCGCCACCACAACCAGGACCGGTGTGAGCGCGCAGTGCAGCGCGCACCAGGCCGCGGCGCACGCCGCCAGTCGCGATCCGGAAACCAGATACGTGCTCGACGGAACGGTTGCGAGAGAGTCCTTCATCGGGTCACATCGACGGCGGGCTATCCGCGAAGAGCAGGATGCGAGCGCCGGAGCCGTGATGATAATGGAATCCCACCCGCGCCACGACCGTTGCCGGCGGCACCCACCCATGTCTGGACGTAGCCCGAGGATCCCGAAGATCGGAGCGCTGTTGCTCGGCGCGCTACTGGCCCTGGCCTGTGGCGCGCCGACGATGTCCCAACTCAAGGCCCTGGTGCGGGCGAGCTTTCCCGGCGTGCCCCAGATGAGCATTGAAGAGCTCGACCGGCGGCTCGAAGAGGCGCCGCCACCCCTGGTGATCGACGTCCGGGAGCCCTTCGAGTACGAGGTCAGCCACCTGCCCGGAGCGGTCCACGCCCAGGGCGAGGACATCGCTGAACTGGTCGCCGGCGCGGATACCGATCGGCCGGTCGTCCTCTACTGCTCCGTCGGCTACCGGTCCTCGGCGGCGGTCGCCGACCTGATCCAGTTGCACGACCCGGACATTCTCGATCGGGTCTGGAACCTGGAGGGATCGATCTTCGAGTGGGCCAACTCCGGTCGGCCCGTCTACCGCGGCGACGTCGAGGTCGACCACGTACACCCGTACGACAGACAGTGGGGCAAACTGCTCGAGCCGCACCTGCGGCCCTGACGGAGCTTGGGCGACCTGACTCAACCCGAGCGGACCGTTTACCGTACAAGGCACTGGCATGACTCGATTCTCGCTGAGTAGAACCCCGCTGATTCTCGCCCTGGTCGGCATCTTGTACGGAGTCGCCGTTCCGACCGCGGCGCAGGAACCCGGCGGAGACGAAGCACGGACGATGCCCGGGCAGGCGTTCTCCGAGGAGATCACCGTCACCGCCCGCAAGCGGGAGGAGAACCTCCAGCAGGTCCCCTTCTCAGTCGTAGCCCCCAGCGAGGACGTCCTGCGCAGCCGCGGCGCCGGCAACCTCGAGGAGATCGCGGCCAACGTCGCCGGCTTCACGGTGCAGAACCTGGGTCCGGGCCAGAGTCAGGTCGCGATGCGCGGCGTCGCCGCCGGACAGATCGTCCGCGACCAGCCCGGCGTCAAGGAGCAGGTCGGCATCTACCTCGACGAGTCGGTCATCTCCCTGTCCCTGTTCACTCCGGACATCGACCTGTTCGACATGTCCCGCGTCGAAGTACTGCGCGGACCGCAAGGCACGCTGTTCGGGTCGGGCTCACTCGCCGGTACGGTCCGCTACATCACGAACCAGCCGGAGCTCGGCGTTTCGGATGGCTTCGGGGAGCTCTCCATCTCCTCGGTCGGCGACGGCGGCATGGGCGGCCATGCGAAGGTCGCCGTCAACGTTCCGGTGGGCGACACCTCGGCGATGCGGATCACCGCCTACCACACGTCGTTCGGCGGCTTCATGGACGCGGTCCAACCTGACCTGAGTGTCAACGAGGACGTGAACTCGGGCGAACGCACCGGCGCCCGCTGGGCTCTGCGCCTGGAGCCGTCGGAGAACGTGACGGTCACGCCGCGCCTCCTCTACCAGGAAGTCGAAATGGACGGCTGGAACCGGATCGACGACTTCAACATCCTGGCCAACCCGTACACGACGACCCGACCCGCCGTGGACCTCGGCGAGCGCCAGCTCTTCACCCAGTTCGAGGAGCCCTACAACGACGAGTTCCTGCTCGCCGACCTCAAGGTCGTGGTCGATCTCCCCGACGGCTACTACTTCACCTCCATCACGTCGGCCACCGACCGCGATGTGCTCGTCGTGCGCGACTCGACCGCCCTCTACGCCAGCGTCGCCGGAGCCACCATCGGCCTCCCGGAAGCGGTCTACACCCTGGACGCTCCGCTCATCGACGCGACGACCGCGACCGGCCTCACCCAGGAACTCCGGCTGGCAAGCGGAGACGAGTACACCCACTGGGTGCTCGGCCTCTTCTACGGCACCAGCGAACGGGCCTATGGCCAGAGCCTGCCGGTCACCGGCTTCCAGGCGATGACCGGCATTCCCACCGCGGGCGGCTTCGGCGCAGCCGTCGACGAGCTGTTCTACTCCGACCTGAACTACGACTTCGACCAGACGGCGGCCTTCTTCGAGATCACCTGGACCGCCGGCGAACGGCTCGACCTGACCGCGGGAGCACGCTGGTACGACTACGAGGAGACGCGCAGCCAGGTCTTCGACGGTCTGTTCGCGGATCCGGGGCCGACCGAGGGCGAAACCAGCGCCGACGGCGTGGCGCCGCGCTTCATCGCCAGCTTCGCAGCGACCGAGAACACGCAGCTCAACGCCCAGGTCTCCAAGGGCTTCCGCCTCGGCGGCATCAACGACCCGCTGAACGTGCCCGTCTGCACTCCGGAAGACCTCGCGACTTTTAGCGGCCGCGACTCCTGGGAGGACGAGGAACTCTGGAACGTCGAGATCGGGTCGAAGTCCACGATCATGGGCGGCCGCGGCACCTTCAACATAGCGGCGTTCACGATGGACATCTCGAACCTGCAGACAACCGTCACCGCCGGGTCCTGCTCGTCCCGGCTGGTCTTCAACGTGCCGAACGCCCGCAGCACGGGCCTCGAGCTCGAGCTGACGGCTCAGCCCTCGGCGGTATTCGACTTCGCGATCTCGGCCAGCTACGCCGACTCCGAGCTCGGGTCGACCCTGACATCGACCGCGGCCGACGGGACGACCAGCGTGGTTTCCGGTATCGAGAAGGGCAACCGGCTGCCGACGGTGCCGAGGTTCCAGGCCGCGGTGGCCGCGACCTGGCGCTGGGAGGCCGGCGATTGGGCCGGCTACCTCTCCTCCGCGTTCCAGCACGTCGGTTCCCGCTTCACCCAGATCGGCGATCACGCCCCCGGCTTCGGCACCGTCGACCTGCTGGCTCTTTCCGCAACGAATCCGGTCGGCGGACCGCTTACGCAAACCACGTTCCGCTTCGACCCCGAGATGCCGGCCTACGACCTCCTGAACCTGCGACTCGGCTTCCTGAACGAGCGCTGGGACATAGCGCTCTTCGTCAACAACGCGCTCGATGAGCGGGCCCTGCTGGCGCTCGACCAGGAACGCGGCACGCGCGCCCGCGTCGGCTACCTGACGAACCAGCCTCGCACGATCGGCGTGAGCAGCCGGATCAGCTTCTAGCTAGATCAGCGACGGGTCAGCCGCTCCGGGCACGTCAGTGCATGTCCGGCTGCGCGGTGCTGGTGAGCATCCCCGTGGCCGCGAGCACAACCAGCGCGAAGACGACCTCGAGGGCGACCGTCAGCGGCACCGGTTCCGTGTGCGGATCGGGGCGGAAGTTCATCCGGAAGTGGTTCACGGCGCCCAGGAACAGGACGCACACGCTCCCGGCCATCTTGGCCAGCAGGATCCGGCCATACGGCTCGGTCCAGAGGGTGTCCCAGGCCGGCAGGTAGAGGACCGCCAGCACCACTCCGGTCAGGACGAGGAGCGTCGCGGCGACCGCCGCCAGCGGCCAGAAGGCGCCGAGCCAGAACCGGCGCATCGACGCCGCCTCCGCCACCGACGTCCCCGGCACCATCAGCGGAAGAACGAGGATGACGACCAACGTGCCGATCCAGAAGCCCGCGCCTAGCACGTGAATGCTCTGCGCCGTCCACGCAAGCGGGTTGCCGAACGCATGGCCGGTCATCGGCAACGTCGCCGCCAGCCCGAGGGCTCCCGCCGCGGTGATCGTCAGGCCAAGCGCGGGCACCCTGTAGGCAGCAAGGGCACCGAGAGTCGCGACGGCCGCCGCCGCGACCTGCCAGCGCCATCGTTCTCCCCAACGGCTCTCGAGCGCGACCGCTCGCAAGTTGTCGAGCGCGAATGCCTCCCCCATGCCCCAAACCTCGATCGACTGGAACGCGGCGCGCAGCAGGAACGCCGCCAGCAGCAGCAGACACGACAGCAGCGTGAGTCGGGCCAGCTCGATCCCCAGGTCCCGAACCGCCAGGTCGCGTGGACCGATCGCCTCCAGCAGGCGCATTCCGGTCGCGCCGCAAACCAGGAGCAGCGGCAGATAGACGGCCCAACGGCCGGCCATCTCCCAGCTCAGTGACGAACCCGCGTCCAGCGTCTCAGCGACCGCCCCGGTCGATCGTGAAGGTCCATTCGCCGGTCAGGACGTGACCGTCGTCGCCAGCGGTCTTCCACTTGGCGGTGTACGAACCGTCCGGCATCCGCCCCGAGACCCTGGCCATCAGGTCCTTCTCGCCCATCGTGTGAAGGCCCTCGACACTCAGCGGACCGTTCGGGCCCGCCAGTTCCAGCTTGCTCAGCTGCAGGTCCGGTTCCTGATTGAACCAGACCCGCAGGGTACGCACCGGGCCACTCAGCGTCGCGCCGTCCTCGGGGCTCGTGTTCGACACCTTGAGGTGCGCGAACGCGGCCGTGGCGAGCGCCAGAAGCAGGGCGACGGCGCCGAACGTCAGGGCTCGTCGAAAGCGGTGTCGGTCCTTCATCGAAAGCGTCTCCGTGTCAGCGCCGGCCCGTCGGGGACATCGAGCGTACCAGTCCGGCCGGGGTGAGTAGCGCGCCGCTCCGGTGTAGAGTCGCGCCTTCATCCCCAAAATGAGTGACTCTCCTTCTCCGCGGAGCGATCCCTACACCGTCCGCGAAGGTGGCGCGGTCGAGCCGCCGCCCACCTGGCGCGCCCGCCTCCGCTATCTCGGTCCGAGCGTCGTCATCTCGGGCTCGATCGTCGGCTCAGGCGAGATCATCCTGACCTCGGGTCTGGGCGCCGCGGCCGGCTTCGTCATGCTGTGGTGGGTGCTCCTCTCGTGCTGGATCAAGTCGCTGATCCAGGCCGAGTTGGGCCGCTACATCCTGGTCTCGGGCGACACCTACGTCCGCGCGATGAACCGGCTGCCGGGCAAGATCCCGCTGGGCCGGGGGCTCATCAGCCTGCCCGTCCTCATCGCCCTGATCGCCATCATTCCGGGGATCATGGGGCTGGGCGGCATCATCGGCGGCGCAGGCCAGGCCCTCACGCTGCTGTACCCCAGCCTTCACTCGACCTGGGCCGCCGGCCTGATCGCCGCGGTCGTCATCGGGCTGTTGATCACGGGTTCCTACAAGATCCTCGAGAACGTGATGCTGGCCCTGGTGATGACCTTCACCGGAGCCACCCTGGTGTGCGCCTTCCTGATGCAGAACACGCAGTACGCGGTCACCCGGGCCGACCTGCTGTCGGGAATGACCTTCAGCTTCCCGCCCGAATACCTGGTGGCGGCGATCGCCGTCTACGGCTACACGGGCGTCAACGCTTCGGAGACTTCGGCCTACCAGTACTGGTGCGTCGAGAAGGGGTACCCGAACTTCATCGGCAGAAGCGACGCGCCGGGCTGGGAGGCTCGGGCCCGCGGCTGGATCAAGGTGCTCCAGGCCGACGTCTGGGTCACGCTGATCATCCTGACTTGCGCGACCCTGCCGTTCTACATCCTGGGCGCCGGCGTCCTGCGCGCCCGCGGCAGCGTCCCCGACGGTCTCGAGACGCTTTCCGTGCTGTCCGAGATGTTCACGGAGACGCTCGGCGCGTGGTCCGTGTGGCTGTTCGGCATCGGCGCCTTCTGCATCCTGTTCTCGACCATGCTCTCTTCGGTGGCCGGCGCAGCCCGCTACATACCGGACTACATCATGGAGCTCGGCTACCTGAACCGGCAGAACCTGGTCGCCCGCAGATCCTGGATCCGCGGCTACTGCGCGACCATCCCCGTCGTCTCCTTCGTCATCTACCTGTCGATCCAGAATCCACGGCTGCTGGTAACGATCGGCGCACTGACCCTCGCCATGCTGCTGCCGATCCAGAGCGGCGCGGTGCTCTGGTTCCAGAAGAACCGGATGGATCCCCGAATCCGCCCCGGCAGGTGGATCCGGGCCGCGATCTGGGGGATCTTCCTGGTCGAGCTAGTCATGACCTGGTTTGTCATCCGCTACGTGGTCTTCGGCTGAGGGGCAACGATGTCGGACGCGACGCACGACCGCGATCGCACTAAGTCCAATGTCTTCAACAACTTACGTCGAACAGGGGAGGGATCCATACACCGTCCGCGAGGGCGGCGCGACACCGCCGCCCACGAACTGGCGAACGCGGCTTCGCTATCTCGGGCCGAGCGTCGTCATCTCCGGCGCGATCGTCGGTTCGGGCGAGATGATCCTCACCTCGGCGCTGGGCGCCGCGGCCGGCTTCGTCCTGCTCTGGTGGGTGCTTCTTTCCTGCTGGATCAAGTCCCTGATCCAGGCGGAGCTCGCCCGGTACACGCTGGTTTCGGGCGACACCTACGTGCGGGCGATGAACCGCCTCCCCTTCCGAATCCGGATCGGCCGCGGCCACGTCAGCTTCGCCGTCGCCATCACCCTGGTCGCCCTGGTTCCCGGACTGCTGGGAATGGGCGGGATCATCGGCGGCGCCGGCCAGGCGCTGACCCTGCTGGTCCCGGAGCTGCCGTCGACCCTGGCCGCCGGACTGCTGGCCGTGATCACCATCGCCGTCCTGACCACGGGCTCCTACCGGATCCTGGAGAACGTGATGCTGGCGCTGGTCATCATCTTCACCGGCGCCACGCTCGTATGCGCGATCCTGATGCAGGGCACGGAGTTCGCCGTCACACGGGCCGACCTCGCGTCGGGCTTCACGTTCAGCTTCCCACCGGAGTTCATCGTCGCCGCCATGGCCGTCTACGGCTACTCGGGCGTCAATTCCTCGGAAACCTCCGCCTACCAGTACTGGTGCGTCGAGAAGGGGTACCCGAACTTCATCGGCCGCAGCGATGCACCGGGGTGGGAGACGCGCGCCCGGGGCTGGATCAGGGTCATGCAGACGGATGTCTGGGTCACGCTGGTCCTGCTGACCTGCGCGACGGTGCCGTTCTACCTGCTCGGCGCCGGCGTGCTGAAGAAGCTCGGCAAGGAGCCCGACGGCCTGGAGACGATCTCCATGCTCTCCGAGATGTTCACCCAGACCCTGGGCCCCTGGTCGCTATGGCTGTTCGGCGTCGGCGCCTTCTGCATCCTGTTCTCGACGATGATCTCGTTCATCGCCGGCGAAGCCCGCTACATCCCCGACTACATCATGGAGTTGGGCTACCTGAAGCGCCGGAACCTGGCCGCCCGCAGATTCTGGATCCGCGGCTACTGCGCGGTCGTCCCGATCTTCTGCTTCATCGTCTACATGTGGATCCAGAACCCGCGGCTGCTGATCACGATCAGCTCCCTGGTCGCCGGGATGCTGTTGCCGATTCAGAGCGGCGCCGTGCTCTGGCTGCAGAAGAAGCGGATGGATCCGCGCATCCGCCCTGGCCGGGGGATCCGGGCCGGGATCTGGGCCATCTTCCTGGTCGAACTCGCGCTGGTCGGATTCGTCATCCGCTACGTAGTCCTCGAGCCATTTCTCAACTGAGGAGCCATCCCTCAATCTAGGAGCCAACGATGTTTCTACGACTGTCCTGTACCGCCGCGTGTCTTGGCGCCCTGACCCTGTTGGCCGGATGCGCTTCTCCGGACGCCGACGTGGTCGAAGCGGACGCCGAAAGCGTCCGAACGATCGGTGAAAGCGCCAGCTTCCGCGGCATCAACGGCATCATGTTCGGGCCCGACGGCGCTCTGTATCTGACCTCGGTGGTGACGCCGGCGGTGGCGCGGATCGACCCGGAGAGCGGCGAGATTCTCGACAACTGGGGACTGGACGACGGAGCACAGTCGCCCGACGACCTGGCCTTCGGCCCGGACGGTTCGGTGTACTGGACCGACATCAGCAACGGCGACGTGACGATGCGGACGCCCACTGGCGAGACCCGGGTGATCGCCTCGCCAGGCGTCGGCGTCAACCCGATCACCTTTTCGGACGACGGTCGGCTGTTCGTCTCCCAGTGCTTCATGGACACGAACCTGTTCGAGCTCGACCCGACGGGCGAGCAGGAGCCGCGGCTCATCCGAGACGATCTCGGACCGGGCTGCGGCCTGAACGGCATGGACTGGGGTTCCGCCGACGGCAGGCTCTACGGCCCGCGCTGGTTCCGCGGCGAGGTCGTCCGCGTCGACGTCGACAGCGGCGAGCTGGAGACGGTCGCCAGCGGCTTCGAGGTGCCGGCCGCGGTCAAGTTCAACAGCGAAGGCGTCCTCCACGTCCTCGACTCGCTCCGGGGCGAGGTCGTACGCGTCGGCGAGGACGGCCGCAAGGAGGTCGTCGCCCGCGTCCAGCCCGGGCTCGACAACTTCGCCTTCGACGCGGACGACCGCCTCTTCATCTCGAGCTTCGCCGACGGCTTCATCGTCGAGGCCCTGTCGCCTGACGAGAACCGCATGG
>VXZQ01000010.1 GCA_009845425.1 Holophagales bacterium | reverse complement strand
CGAGGGTGCCAGCGGCACGACCGCGACGCTGTCGTTCGAGGTGACGCTGAGCGCCGCGAGCGGCCAGACAGTGACGGTGGACTACGCCGAGGGAACCGGCACGGCGACGCCGAGCACTGACTACACGGCGCTGACCAGTGGCACCCTGACCTTCAATCCTGGCGACAGGTCCAAGACGATCGCCGTGACGGTTACCGGCGACGACCTCGACGAACCCGATGAGACGATCGTCGTCGAGCTGTCGAGTCCCACGAACGCGACGATCTCGACCAGTACGGGCACGGGCACGATCGAGGATGACGATGGCGCGCCGTCGCTCTCGATCTCGTCGCCGACGGGGACTGAGGGCGCCAGTGGCGCGACCGCGATGCTGTCGTTCGAGGTCTCGCTGAGTGCTGCGAGTGGCCAGACCGTGACGGTTAGTTACGCCGAGGGCACGGGCACAGCGACGCCGGGCGAAGACTACGACACGCTCACCGGCGGCACGCTGACCTTCAGCCCTGGAGACCGAACGAAGACGATCGCCGTGACGGTAACCGGCGACGACCTCGACGAGCCGGACGAGACGGTCGTCGTAGAGCTCTCGAGTCCGAGCAACGCGACGATCTCGACCGGCACGGGCACTGGCACGATCCAGGACGACGATGGCGCTCCGTCGCTGTCGATCAGTTCGCCTTCGGTGACCGAGGGTGCCAGCGGCACGACCGCGACCTTGTCGTTCGAGGTGACGCTGAGCGCCGCGAGCGGCCAGACAGTTACGGTCAGCTACGCCGAGGGAACCGGCACGGCGACGCCGAGCACTGACTACACGGCGCTGACCAGTGGCACCCTGACCTTCAATCCTGGCGACCGCTCGAAGACGATCGCTGTGACGGTGAATGGCGACGACCTCGACGAGCCGGACGAGACCGTGGTCGTGCAGCTCTCGAGTCCGAGCAATGCGACGATCTCCAGCGCTACCGGCAGCGGCACGATTCAGGACGACGACGGCACTCCGTCGCTGTCGATCTCGTCGCCGGCGGTTACGGAGGGTGCCAGCGGTTCGACCGCGACGCTGTCGTTCGAGGTGACGCTGAGTGCCGCCAGCGGCCAGATCGTGACGGTGAGCTACGCGGAGGGCACCGGCACGGCAACGCCGAACACGGACTACGCGGCGCTGACTGGCGGCACGCTGACCTTCGCCCCCGGCGGTGCGTTGACGCAGGCCATTGCCGTGACCGTCGCCGGCGACGACATCAGCGAGCCGAACGAGACGGTTATCGTTGAGCTGTCGAGTCCCACGAACGCGACGATCTCGACCGGCACGGGCACCGGCACGATCGAGGATGACGACGGCACGCCGTCGCTGTCCATCTCGTCGCCGTCCGTGACCGAGGGTGCAGACGGTGCGACGACCACGCTGTCGTTCGACGTGACCCTGAGCGCCGCCAGTGGCCAGACGGTGACGGTGGAGTACGCGGAGGGCACCGGCACGGCGACGCCGGGCGAGGACTACACCCCGCTGACCGCGGGCAGTCTGACCTTCAGCCCGGGCGATCAGACGCAGACGGTCAATGTCACGGTGACCGGCGACGACGTGGACGAGCCCGACGAGACCGTCGTCGTCGAGCTGTCCAGCCCGACGAACGCGACGATCTCAACCGCCACGGGCACCGGGACGATCCACGACGACGACGGCACGCCGTCGCTGTCAATCAGTTCGCCGAGCGTGACCGAAGGCGCCGACGGCACGACGACGACACTGTCGTTCGAGGTGATCTTGAGCACTAGCAGCGGACAGACGGTCACGGTTAGCTATGCCGAGGGCACCGGCACCGCAACGCCGAACACGGATTACACGGCGCTGACTGGCGGCACGCTGACCTTCGCCCCCGGCGATGCGTTGACGCAGACCATTGCCGTGACCGTCACCGGCGACGACATCGACGAGCTGGACGAGACCGTCGTCGTCGAGCTGTCCAGCCCGACGAACGCCGCGATCTCGACCGCCACGGGCACCGGCACGATCAGGGACGACGACGGTGCTCCGTCGATCTCGATCGACTCGCCCATGGTCATGGAGGGCGCCGACGGCGAGACCGGGGTCCTGGAGTTCCAGGTGACGCTCAGCGGAACGAGCGATCAGCCGATCACCGTGGCGTACGCCCTGGGCACCGGCACGGCGACGGCGGGCGACGACTTCATGCCGCTCAGCGCCGGCATGCTGACGTTCGCTCCGGGCGAGCGGTCCAAGACGATCAGCGTGATGGTCAGCGGCGACGATCTGGACGAACTCGACGAGACGGTCGTGATCGAGCTCTCCAGCGCCACGAACGCGGACATCGCCACGGGGACTGGCACCGGCACGATCGCCGATGACGACTCGCTCGCGGTGTCGATCGGTTCGCCGTCGGTCACCGAGGGCGCCGCGGGCGAGTCCGCCACGATGACCTTCGAGGTGACTCTCAGCGAGATCAGCACGCTGAACGTCACCGTGGATTACGCCGAGGGCGGCGGCACCGCGACACCAGGCGAGGACTACACGGCAGTCGCATCCGGCACGCTGACGTTCCCTCCGGGCGACACGAGCCGCACGATCGACGTGACGGTGCTCGGCGACAACGACGCCGAGCCGGACGAAACCGTCGTCATCGAGCTCTCCGGCCCGACCAACGCGCCCCTTGGCGTGGCTACGGGCACCGGCACGATCACGAACGACGACGGCGGTGAGCCGCCACCGCCACCGCCGCCGCCAGGCGCCACTCTGTCCATCGGTTCGCCGTCGGTCGTCGAACCCGCCGCGGGCGAGACGGCCGTGATGACCTTCGAGGTGACCCTCAGTGAGGCCGCCGCCGGGGCGGTGACGGTCGACTTCGCCCCGGGCGCCGGCACCGCGACTCCGGGCACGGACTACGAGGCGGTCTCCGGCGGTACGGTGACGTTCGCTCAGGGCGATACGAGCCGCGCCATCGACGTGACGGTGTTCGGCGACGAGGAGGAGGAAGAGGACGAGACGGTCGTGATCGTGCTCTCGAACGCTCAGGGCGCGCCCCTCGGCACGGCGGTCGGCACCGGCACGATCACGACCGGCGGCACGGGAACGACGCCGGCGCCGCCGGTGATCCCGGCGCCTCCGCCCGAGGTGTCGATCGATTCGCCGAGCGTCGGCGAAGGCGACGAAGGCGAAGCTCCGCGGCTCGAGTTCACGGTGACCCTCAGCGAGATGAGCGTCACTCCGGTGACGGTGGATTGGCGTCCGGCCGCCGACTCCGGCACCGCGACAGCAGGCGAGGACTACGCGCCGGTGACCGGCGGCACGGTGACCTTCGCGGCCTTCGAAACGGAGCAGATGTTCGCGATCGCCGTGATCGGCGACGACTTCGACGAGCCAACCGAGACGGTCATCATCGAACTCTCGAACCCGCGGGACGCGACCTTGGCCGAAGCCGTCGGCACCGGGCGGATCCGGGACGACGATGGGCGGCCGGAACTCTTGATCGGTTCGCCGAGCGTGGCAGAGGGCGAGGCGGGAGCGACATCGACGCTCACCTTCCCGGTCACTCTGAGCGTGGCTAGCGGGCGGCGGATCACCGTCTCATGGGCGCCGGCGGACGACCCGGGCACGGCCACGGCGGGCGAGGACTACGACGCGTTCGACGGCGGCGTCCTCGCCTTCGAGCCGGGCGAGACGTCGAAGTCGATCGAAGTCACGGTCACGGGCGACAACCTCGACGAGCCGGACGAGACGGTGATCGTCGAACTCTCGAACGCCTCGTGGGCGACGCTCGGCGAAGCGCTGGGTACCGGCACGATCACGAACGATGACGAGGCCCCGTTGCTCTCGATCGGGTCGGCCAACGTGGAGGAGGGAGACGACGGCGACACTCCCGCGCTCGTCCTCACGGTAACGCTGAGCGAGGCGAGCGGTCGCGAGGTGACGGTCGCGTGGGGGCCGGCCGAGGATCCCGGGACGGCGACGGCGGGCACGGACTACGAGACCTTCGAGGCCGGCACGCTTCTGTTCGAGCCCGGCGAAACCTCGAAGTCGGTCGAGGTCACGGTCTTGGGCGACGTGCTCGACGAAGCGGACGAGACGGTGATCGTCGAGCTCTCGGACGCCTCCGGGGCCAGGATCGGGGAAGGGTCGGGCACCGGCACGGGCACGATCATGGACGACGACGAGACGCCGATGCTCTCGATCGCCGCGGCGAGCGTGGAGGAGGGGGACGACGGCGACACTCCGCTCGTCTTCACGGTGACCCTGAGCGAGGCGAGCGGCCGCGAGGTGACGGTCCACTACAGCGAATCGGGAGCGGGTACGGCGACGGTGGGGGAGGACTACAAGCCGCTCGACGCCGGCGTCCTGACCTTCCAGCCGGGCGATGCCCTGTCGCAGACGATCGAGGTCACGGTCCTTGGCGACTACCAGGACGAGCCGGACGAGACGGTGATCGTCCAGCTCGCCGATGCCGCCGGCGCCGTGATCGAGAACCGGTCGGCTGCTGGCGTCATCGTCGACGACGACATCGGGCTCGGCCAGGTGCAGAACGTGGTGGTGGAGGAGCACATCGAGGCGCTGTTCCTGGCCTGGGAACCGGTCGACCTCGCGCACGGCTACAAGGTGCAGTGGAGATCGGGCGACGAGACCTGGGACGCCCGGACGCGGCAGGACCGCACCAACGGGAACGGTACGACGAGCGTCTGGCGCAAGCCCATGAAGGCGGGCAAGGAGTACACGCTGCGGGTGATCGCCACGCGCAAGGGCGAGCTCGACGGGCCGCCTTCGGACGAAGTCACCGGCACGCCGAAGTCGAAGCCGCCGCCGAACCTGCCCCCGACGGCCGACGCGGGTCCCGACCAGGTACTGGGGGAGAACACGGCCGCAACCCTCGACGGCTCGGGAAGCAGGGATCCGGAGGGCGCTACGCTGACCTTCGCCTGGAGCCAGGTGAGCGGGCCGAGGGTGACGCTCGACAACAGCGCGGCGGTCGCGCCCGCCTTCACGACGCCCGCCAGCCTGGCGCGCGACGCGGACCTCGTGTTCTCGCTGGTCGTGTCGGACGGCGTGTACGAATCCGAGCCGGACGAGGTCGTGATCACGGTCGAGTCGGCGCTGCCCAAGCGTCGCGGCGACGCGTTGAAGTTCGGGCTGGCGGCCTTCGGCCGTTCGGTGGCGGCGATGCAGGTGGACGCCATCTCGGAGCGCGCCGAGGAGGTCGGAGAGGGGCAGGGCGGCGGCTCGATGCTCACTCTCGCGGGCCGCCAGATCGACCTGACGAACGGCAGCGGCAGCGCCAGCGGTAGCGGCGCGGCGTCGCCGAACGGCCCCGCCGGCGTCGGGGGCTTCGGCAGCTTCAGGGGCTTCCCGTCCACCGCCGTCGGTTCGGTCGCCGGTGGCTCGCTGCCGGGGCTCGGCCTGGGCGGGCCGGGTTCGTCGTCCGTTGGCGGTCCGTTGAGCGACCCGTTCGGCGTTCCCTTCGCCGACGGGTTCTCACGGGCGATGGGGCTTCGCTCGCGCGCCATGCGGGACCTGTTCGGGAACTCCAGTTTCGAGTGGCGGCCGGGAAGCGCGTCGCACGGCGCGGCCGGCCCGGCGGTCGGCGCCGGCCTGCCGGTCGCGGAGGGCGCCGACGAAGCCGGGGAGCGGGGCAACGGTCGCTTCAGCCTGTGGGGCCGCGGCGATCTGACCCGCTTCCAGGGCGCTCCGGGGGAGGGCTTCCGGATGAGCGGCGAGGTCCTGTCGGCGTTGACCGGCCTCGAGTACCGGGTCGGCCAGCGCCTGTTCGTCGGCCTGTCGATGCAGCACGGCGACGGCATCGTCGACTACTCGCTCGAGAACTTCGAGGACGGCCGCCTGAACGTCGGTCTGACGAGCGTGCAGCCGTATGTCCACTGGTCGTCGACCAACGGCCGCAGTGCGTGGAGCGTCTTCGGCCGCGGCGCCGGCGCCGTCGAGCTGCGTGACGAGCACGGTTCGCTCGACACCGACCTCGACTCGGAAGCGGCGGCCGCCGGAGTGCGCACGGAGCTGGCGCGGATCGGCTCGGCGCAACTGGCGCTCAAGGCCGACGCCTTCGCCGTGCGCATCGACGCCGCGGCCACGGACGAGACGCCGGCGGTCGCGGCCGAGGCCAACCGGGCCCGGGTGCTGCTGGAGTCGGAGTGGACCCTGTTCCCGTCGGAGGGGCGGGAACTCCGCCTGGGGCTCGAGATCGGCGGTCGGCTCGACGGCGGCGACGCCGAGGAAAGTCTGGGCGCGGAGCTCGGCGGCGAGATCGGCTGGCGCAATCCGGACCTCGGCCTGGAGATCTCCGGGCGCGGCTGGATGCTGCTGGCGCACGAGGACTCGGCGTACGAGGACTGGAACGCCTCCGCGACGTTGCGCTGGGCGCCTCGCGGCGATGCCGAGCGCGGCCTGAGCATCGCGCTGACGCCGATCGTCGGCGCGGAGACGGGCAGCTTCGGCACACTGTGGCGCGACGACCGGCTGTTCCAGAGCCTTGCCAGCCGGGGTCAGGGCGGCGGCGCGCTCAACCGCGGTTCGCGCAGGATGGACCTGGAAGTCGGTTACGGCCTGCGCTGGGGGCCCCACGGTTCGCTGCGGCCCCTGGCGGAAGTCTCGTGGGGTGACCTGGACCGCAGGCACTACCGTCTCGGTCTGACCGGACGGCGGTCGGAGAGTGTCCAGTGGCGCGTGGCCGGAGAGTACGGCGCCAGGTCGCCGGGCACGCCCGGAGCGTTCGGAATGCTGTTCGAGCTGCGGCTGGTGCCGCGTTGGTAGCGGGGCTAACCGTGCTCGCGACCCGCCCAGGCCCTCTGAATGACCGCGAACGAGAGCGCCGTGCTCCAGCCGAGAAGGATCACGCCGTTGAGCGCCTCGACGCCGGTGGCGTGGAGAAGAACGGTCAGCGCAACGGTGGAGGCAGCAATGAGTCCGATGGAGAACACCGGCCGCAACTATAGGTTGAACCTCGACGGAGGAGGACGCGGCGCGCGGGCGCCGCATCTCGCTGTCGCGTTCGTGGCCGTGACGTCGGCGGCACTACTCGGCTGCGGCGCGGAGGAGCCGCCGGAGGCGTCGGCGCCGGCGGTGCGGCCGGTCAAGCTGCTGGTCATCGGGCTCGCGGACCAGGTGACGACCCACCGCTACCCGGCCGTGGTGGAGGCGGCGCGCACCTCCGAACTTGCCTTCCCGGTGGGCGGCGTACTGCACGAGCTCGCCGTCACCGAAGCCCGGCAGGTTGCGGCCGGCGCCCTGCTGGCCCGGCTCGACGACCGGGACTACGCCGTCCAGGCGGAGTCGGCCCGGTCCGAGTACGACAGCGCCGAAGCCGCGTACCAGCGGGCGGTGCGGCTGCTCGAGGGCAACGCGATCTCCCGCGGTGCGGTCGAGGAGCGCAAGTCGCGGCGCGACACGGCGAAGGCGGCGTTCGACCGGGCCCGGAACGCGCTCGACGACACGGTGCTGCGGGCGCCGTTCTCGGGCGTGGTTGCGCGGATCCACGTCCGCAACTTCCAGAGCATCCAGCCCAACCAGGCGATCGTGACCCTGATCGGCGGCGGCGGCGCGTTCGAGGCGGCAGTCGACCTGCCGGCCGCCGTTATCGCCGCCAGCGGCGCGCAGACGGACGTTCGGGCGCACGTCGTCTTCGACGCCGCGCCGGGCGTGCGGGTTCCGGCCGTGTACGAGGAGGCGGTGCTCGAGGCGGCCTCGGAATCGCAGACCTACGAGGTGCGGTTCCGCTTCCGGCCGCCCGAGGGCCTGGTCGTGCTACCGGGAATGAGCGCCACCGTGGAGATGGAGGTGCCCGCCGCGGCGGCCCCGGCGGACGCACCTCCGGCCGTCGCCGTGCCGCTGGCCGCGGTCGGCAGCGACGGCGGCGGCAGCTTCGTCTGGGTCATCGACCCGGAGGAGATGACGGCCTCGAAGCGCGCGGTCGAGATCGCTCCGGCAGTGGGCGAGACGGTCACGGTGACCGGCGGACTCGAACCCGGCGAGACGATCGCCGGCGCCGGCGCCGCCTACCTGGCCGAGGGGATGAGGGTCCGGCCGTGGACCGACTAGGAAACCGCGCCGCGGAACGCGGCGCGGAGGGACGATGAACCTCGCCGAGTTCTCCATCCGCAACCGGCTGCTCAGCGTCATCGTCGTCGCCGTCGTCCTGGTGGGCGGCTGGAACGCGTACCGGACGATGGCGCGCTTCGAGGATCCCGAGTTCACGATCCGGCAGGCGGTCGTCTACACGAACTACCCGGGCGCCGCTCCGCGGCAGGTGGCGGCCGAGGTGACGGAGAGCCTGGAGACGGCGATTCAGCAGTTGCCGGAAGTGGAGAAGGTGACCTCGGTGTCGTCCGCCGGGGTCTCCGAGATCTCGGTCGAGGTCAAGTACGAGTTCTCGCGCTCGCCTGCCGACCTTGAGGTGATCTGGACCAAGCTGCGCAACAAGATCCGGGACGCCTCCCGCAATCTGCCGCCGGGCGCCGCGGAACCGATCATCAACGACGACTTCGGCGATGTGTTCGGCATCTACTACCTGCTGACGGGCGACGGCTACTCGCTCGGCGAGCTGAAGGACTACGCCAGGGCGCTGCAGCGAGACCTGCTGCAGGTTCCCGGCGTCGCCAAGGTGGCGCTGGCCGGAGTGCAGCCGGAGGCGATCCACGTCGAGATCTCCCGCGAGCGGATGCGAACGCTGGGGCTCTCGGTGAACGCGATCTACTCCGCCCTGGGCGAACAGAACACGACCGTTGCCGCGGGTTCCGTACTGGTTGACGGCCGCCGGCTCGTCATCCAGCCGTCGGCGCCGATCGACTCGGTGGCCGAGATCGAGAATCTCTTCGTCTCGACCGCGGCGTCGGGAGGTCTCATCCGGCTCGGCGACGTGGCGTCCGTCAGCCGGGACTACCGGACGCCGCCTCGGCAGATCGTGCGGTCGAACGGCAGGCCGGCGATCGCGGTCGGGGTCTCCGCCCTGGCCGGCTCGAACGTCGTCGAGGTCGGCGACGCGGTGGACGCGAAGATCGCCGCGACGCTCGAACTGCGGCCGCTCGGCATGTCGCTCGACGAGTTCTACCACCAGGGCAAGGTGGTCGAAGCGTCGGTGGACAACTTCGTCGACAACGTGATCGCGGCCGTGGTCATCGTGTTCGTCACGCTGCTGCTGTTCATGGGGCTCCGCTCCGGCGTCGTGATCGGCGGCGTCCTGTTGCTGATCATCGCCGCCACCGTGTGGACGATGGACCTCGCCGGCATCCCCATGCACCGCATCTCGCTCGGCGCCCTGATCATCGCGCTCGGCATGATGGTGGACAACGCGATCGTCGTCACGGACGGCATTCTGGTCGGCGTTCAGCGGGGCCGGCGCCGTCTCGACGCGGCCCGCGACATCGTCGACCGTAGCCGCTGGCCGCTGCTCGGCGGCACCCTGGTCGGCATCATCGCCTTCGCGCCCATCGGCTTCGCGCCGGGCTCGACCGCGGAGTTCACCGGCGACCTCTTCCGGGTGATCCTGATCTCGCTGCTCTATAGCTGGATCTTCGCGCTGACGCTGACACCGCTGCTCTGCCACTGGCTGCTGCCGGAGGGAGCTCGCGCCGCGGCGAAGGTCCAAGCGCGGCGGTCGCCGATCGAGGTTTACAAGCGGCTTCTACGCTCGGCCCTGCGGACCCGCTGGCGCGTGGTCGCCGGCGTGGCGTTTCTGTTCCTCGGCGCCGTGGCGGCCTTCCAGTTCGTCACGCCGGGCTTCTTCCCGGCCTCCACGACGCCGCAGATGGTGGTCGACTTCTGGCTGCCCGAGGGCGTCGACATCGCCCGTACGACGGAGCACATCGTCGAGCTGGAGTCGTTCGTCCAGGAGCTTCCCGGCGTCGAGGCGGTCCAGACCCTGGTCGGCGCCGGCGCGCTGCGCTACATGCTCGTCTACGCGCCGCAGTCGGCGTCGGCCTCCTACGGTCAGCTTCTCGTCAGGCTGGACGACCACCGATCGTTCGACGGTCTGATGCCGGAGATCGCCGGCTTCATCGAACGCCGCTACCCCGACGCCCAGGCGAAGATCTGGAGGTTCGTGCTGGGACCCGGCGGCGGTTCGAAGATCGAGGCCGTCTTCAAGGGGCCCGATCCAGCGGTGTTGCGGCGACTGGCGGACCAGGCGAAGGAGATCATGATCGCCGATGGCCGGGCGCTGTCGATCCAGGACGACTGGCGCCAGCGGGTGAGCGCCGTCGAGGCGGCCTACTCCGAAGAACGCGGGCGGCGCGCCGGCGTGTCGCGACAGGACTTCGCGCGCGCCCTCGAGACGAACTTCACCGGGCGAAACGTCGGCGTTTACGTCGAGGGCGAGGAGCTCATCCCGATCGTCGTCCGCGCGCCGGCCGGGGAGCGGGCGCGGGTGGCCGACATCGAGAACGTGCAGGTGCTGAGCAGTTCGACCGGCGCCGTGGTTCCCATCGGCCAGGTCGGCGACGGGTTCCGCACCGTCTGGCGCGACGCGCGCATCCGCCGCGAGAACCGCGTGCCGACCATCCAGGCGCAGTGCGACCCGATGCCGGGCCAGTTCGCCTCGGACCTTTTCGCCCGCCTGCGGCCGCAGATCGAGGCGATCGAGCTGCCGCCTGGCTACACCCTGGAGTGGGGCGGCGAGTACGGCGATTCGCGCGACTCGAACGAGGACCTCGCGTCGACGTTGCCGGTGGGCTTCGCGGCGATGGTCCTGACCGTCGTCGTCCTGTTCGGGGCGCTTCGTCAGCCTCTGGTCATCTGGCTGGTTGTACCGCTCGCGCTGGTGGGCGTCGTCGTGGGCCTTGTTGTGACCGGAACGCCGATGGAGTTCATGGCGATTCTGGGATTGCTCTCGCTCTCGGGCCTGCTGATCAAGAACGCGATCGTCCTGGTCGAGAAGATGGACTCGGAGACGGCCGCGGCGACGAGCCGTTTCGAGTCGGTGATCGAGGCCGCGTCGACACGGGTCCGGCCGGTGATGCTCGGCACGCTGACGACGATCCTGGGCGTCATCCCGCTGTTCTTCGACGCTTTCTTCCGGTCGATGGCGGTCGTCCTGGTCTTCGGTCTGACGTTTGCGACGCTGCTGACGCTCGTCGTCGTCCCGGTCTTCTACGTCCTGTTCTTCCGGATCAACGAGGAGAAGCCCGATGCTTCGACAGCCTGACGGCCGCGGCCGCTTCCGCCCGGCGTACGCGACGGGCCTCGTCGCGGCGACGCTCGTCCTGAGCGCCGCGTGTTCCGTGAACCGGCCTCCCGAAGAGGCCGCGGCCGCCGTAGCGGCAGAGCCGCCCGCGCCGCCCGACTCGTGGGACGCCGCTGCCGCTGCCGTTGGGGCCGTTGAAGTCGGCTGGATCGACTCGTTCGACGATCAGGCCCTCGCCGAACTCGTCCAGGAGGCGCAGGAGCACAACCGCAACCTGCGCGCGGCCGCGGCCGGGGTCGAGCGCGCCCGGGCGCTGGCGCGTCAGGCGGCGAAGTCGCTCCGGCCGGCGGTGAGCGCCTCCGCGGGCGCCTCGGCGGCGGGGACGGCCGCGGACCCGGCCGCGGCGGAGCAGGTGACGGCGGGCCTGGAGATCGGCTGGGAGGCCGACGTATGGGGCCGCCTGAGCGCCGGCCGCCGCGCGGCCGCGGCCAGCGCGCAGGCCGCGGAGGCCGACTATCGCTTCGCCCGCCACTCGCTCGCCGCCGGGGTCGCCAAGGGCTACTTCCTGGCGATCGAGTCGCGCCTGCAGGAGGACCTGGCACGGAGCCAGGTCGAGGCCCTCGAGGAAACGCTGCGCATCGTCGAGCTGCGCTACGAGCAGGGGCTCGTCGGAGCCCAGGACGTGGCGCTTGCGCGCTCGGACCTGGCGAGCGCCCGCGACCGGCTGCTCACCGTCGAGGCATCGGAACGCGGCGCCGAACGCGCGCTCGAACTCCTCCTCGGGCGCTATCCGGCCGCCGAACTCAAGGTCCGCGCGTCGTTGCCGGAGCTGCCGCCGGATCCGCCGGCCGGCGTTCCTTCGGGGATTCTTGAGGGCCGGCCCGATCTCGTCGCCGCCGAGCGGCGGGTAGCCGCCGCGTTCGACTCGCTCGACGAAGCACGGGCCGCCGCGCTGCCGTCGATCCGACTGACCGGGTCGCTCGGCGCCGCGTCGAGCGGCCTCTCGGACCTGCTTGCGCCATCGAACGTCGCCTGGCGGGCGGCGTCCAGCCTGCTCGCGCCGCTCCTGGACCGCGGCGGGCGGCGTGCCCGCATCGAGGTCGCCACGGCCGACCAGGAGCGCGCCCTGGCGCTCTACGGCGACGCGGCGCTCGCTGCGTTCGGCGAGGTCGAAGCCGCCCTCGACCTCGGGATCGTCCTCAAGAGCCGCCGCGAGGAACTGGAGATTGCCGCGCGGGAGGCGGCCGAGGCGTATCGCATCGCCGATCTTCGCTACCGGGAGGGCGAGTCCGATCTGCTCGACGTGCTCACCGTCCGCCGCCGCGTGTTCGCCGCGGACACGAACCTGATCTCGGTCCGGCGCCTGCTGCTCGACCAGCGGATCGACCTGCATCTGGCTCTCGGCGGATCCTGGGATGCCGAGTAGCCGGCGGCCGCCTAGACGAGAAGCACGGGTCTCTCCGGGGATAGGATCCCTGCAGTTCCGGGAGGAGCGCCGTTCGTGGCTCGAGGCACGATGAAGAAGACCCTGATAGCCGTCATCTTGACGGTCTCCCTCGGAACCGCAGGAGTGGCCCAAGAGCACGATCATCCAGACTCGTGGAGAGGTCCATGGCTGTGGACCTCAGCGAAACAGGAACTAACCGTGAACCGGCCAGTGCGGCTTCTGGAAGCGCTTGGGTCCCAGTCTGCGTCGTTTGACCGGACTTTCGGTTCGGCCCATGAGCACGGGCTCCACGAAGGCCAGGTACCGGATCGCGGATTCTGCCCTCCACGAGACATCCTGCAGAGCTCGACCTTCGCGGGACCCGATTCGGCGGGACAGTTTGATGCGACGGTTCTGCTATCCGAGGTCGCGGTGACCGCGACGGTCTCGGAGGTCATTCCGGGTTTCACTGTGAACGGCGCACCCGTGGTGATGCTTCATCTCACCGAGGTTCTCACTCTGCATGGCCGGTCCCCTTCACCGCTCTACGCTTTGGTTCCTGTAGGGCAACTCGTCGTCGATGGTCGGATCTACTGCAGCCTCGAAAAGGTCACGGGTGCTTCTGAGACCTATCAGCCCGAGGCCGGTACAAGGGTCGTCGTCATTGGACCTTGGGCTTCCGTTGCGACGGTCCCGATCGGGTTCTCGCGCACGAGTGCTTTCGCTGTCGTGGAAGACCACGAGAAGCTGTCGTGGAAGTTCTACGATGGTCCCGAGACCATGGCACAGTTGCGAACCTCTGTCGGTTCGCTGATACGAACGGGACTTCTGGCGATGACCGAGCACCTCAGAGGACTCGAGGAGTTCTCCGCGGGTCGACCAGAACTCTCAAGCGACCTCTTCATGGCACGCCGATTGGGCTGTGATGTTGTCGGAGCCGAGAAGGACCTCATTTCCGGAGAGCTGACCCTCTCGACACGGTGTCCCGAATGAGGGCCGCGACAAGGTGCCTCGCCGCGGACACGAACCTAATCGAAACAACATCGAAAGGCCGCTAAGCGACACGCAAATCTAACGGACATTCCTCTAGCATGTTCGCATCGCTTTCAAAGGGGGTGCGCTGTGCGGCTGATCCCGGTTCTGATGTGCCTGCTTGCGCTGGAAGGGGCCGCGGCAGAGACGGCCAGCGATGTGGGCGACGTTCAGCGGGCCGCATCGCCGTCCGCCGGGTACACCGACTGCGTGCCCTCGGCGTCGCAGATCACCTTCCGGGACGGGTACACGGTGAGCATGTGCATCGAGTACGAGGAGGACGGCAGGGTGGTGCAGGCGGACGCGGTCGACTACGGGCTCGACTCGCGGTACTCGGGGCTCCTTTACTTCTTCGAGGCGGACAACGCGGAGGTGCTGGTGAAGGTGCTCGACGGCTGCGCCGAGAACGGCCACCGTTGGGTGTTCGTGGCGCCGGTCACGACCCTGGCCTTCAACTTGCGGGTGGACGAGACGACTACCGGGAGGTCCTGGACGCACCGGAACCCGCGCGGCGGCCGCACGGCGACAACCGCGAGCGACCTTCAGGCGTTCCCCTGCGGTTCCGCGGCAGCGCAGGCGGCTCCGCGGACGCCCATGGCGCCGGCTTCGGCAACCCAGCCGATCGTCGCCGGCGGCCAGGCGGCGTGCGATCCCCGGCCGGTGACGACCCTTGCCGGGGGCTTCACGGTCAACATGTGCATCGAGTACCTGAAGGACGGCAGGACGGTCGCGCGGGACATGCAGGACTACGGCCTCGGGCCGGGGAAGTCCGCGCTTCTCTACGCGTTCGACCGGGACAACGCGGAGGTCCTGATCAAGGTCCTGGACGGCTGCGCCGTCAATGGGCACCGATGGGTGTTCGTGGCGCCGGTCACGACCCTGGCGTTCAACCTCTCGATCGAGCCGGTCGGCGGCGGCAGACCCTGGACCTACGGCAACGTGCTCGGTCGGTCGGCGGCGGCGAGGAGCGACCTGACGGCTTTCCCCTGCGCCGACCGGCGCGTTGGCTACAACACCTACGCGGGTCGGGTCATCGGCTACACCGGCGGTGCGGACGGGATCGAGGTGCTGCTCACCGCCCAGGGCGTTCTGAGGACGACCAGGCCGGACGCCTCGGGGTGGTTCGAGTTCCCGGATCTGCCCGCCGACAGATACGCCGTGAAGGTTCGGGCCGACGGCTACCAGACCACGCCGGCACGGTTGGTCCGGGTCGCGGCGCACGGCACTGTGGACGACCGCCCGTACGACCTGATGCCGATTCCCACGGGCCCCTTCGTCTTCCACTGGGAGGAGGATCAGAGCACGGCGGGCACCGAGTACTCGGCGAACGTGTTGAATCCCCGCCGGATCACGTTCGACCAGGAGCCGGTCCGCGTGGCGGACAACTCGTCGGCGATCAACCTGCGCCGGGACTACGGCGCGCTGCTGGTGGATTCGGACGAAGCCTCCTGGACGCAGGAGCATGCTTGGCGCGTGTACACGACGATGAGGGCCATTCCCCAGGAAGCGACGGACCGGGGCGCGGAGACGCCGGCGCCTTCCCAGTGGCTGCTGACGCCGAAGTACGTGGAGGGCGACATTCAGATGACGAGGACGGCGGCGGGTACGACGGTCCTCGTGTCGGAGGCGGCCTTCGTCAACGTCAGGCCCCGCGTGGTGACCGTGGACGGCAAGCGAGGCATCTGGTTCTCCAAGCGACTGCACCACGCCCTGGTTCGCTACGTCACGAACAACGGTCGGGACCGCGAGGCGTACGAGCGCATCTTCCAGGAGCGTTACGGTGTCACGACCGAGGGGATCGACTACAGCACCCTGACCAGGAACACCACGGCAGATGGCGAGCGCAGCTTCCAGCGGTTCAAGCCCGCCGAGATCATCACCCTGCTCAACATGCTGGAGGAGTTCCCGAGCGGCCTCCACCGGACGGAGAACCTGAATCACCTGGTTCGCCGCCGCGACCCCTTGAACCACCCGATCTATCCGACGGCCCCGGCGGTCGCTTGGCCCACCGAGGGGTACATCGAGTTCATGGGAATCGCGTTCAACAGCTTCGACGTGGACCATGTGCAACGGCTGATTCTCCACGAGAAGGCGCACTTCCTGTGGGCGCACGTTCTGGACGAACAGACCCGGCGGGACTGGGCGGATCTCGGAGGCTGGTACCAACAGGGGGACAAGTGGTTCACCACGAAGACCACGGAGTTCGTGTCGGCCTACGCGCACGAGAGGAACCCGAACGAGGACATGGCGGAAACGATCTCCTTCTTCATCATCGATCCCGACGCACTGAGGTCGCGATCCATCGCCAAGTACGAGTTCGTGCGGGACCGGATCATGCAGGGCAACCAGTACATCTCGCAGATTCGGGAGGACCTGACCTTCGAGGTGTACAACCTGTTTCCCGACTACGTCTTCCCCGGCAAGATCCGCCGGGTCGACATCCGAGTCGACGGCGAGCCCACGGAGGACAAGCAGGTCCGCATCGAGATGGAACTGCATGCCTTGGACCGCGTCCTCGAGGGAGCAGCCTGGACAGTAATGCGGGTCTTCTCCGAGATCGACACGTACTTCGACATCTACCTCTATCCTTTGGACGAGAACGGTCGCCGAGTGGAGGTCGGCACGACCCTCGTGGGTACGACGACCCTCGACAAGAGCGCCAAGGCCGGATACTGGGCCCCCAACCAGGTCACCGTCAGGGATCCCGCGGGCAACGAGCGGCACCAGAGAGACTTCG
Source organism: Holophagales bacterium (assembly GCA_009845425.1). Classification (GTDB taxonomy): domain Bacteria; phylum Acidobacteriota; class Thermoanaerobaculia; order Multivoradales; family Multivoraceae; genus Multivorans. Next base: position 3,904 of record VXZQ01000010.1, on the reverse strand, counting down.
ATTTCGGCTGGAAGCTGTTCGTGCGGAACGATCTCGAAGACTGGACACCGCCCGAGTACGTTCGCGGCAGCGCGGACCTTCGCGTCGGGCAGGCCGTGGTGGAAGGTCGCTCGGTCCAGACCCTGGAGGTCAGTTGGGGCGTGGAGGAGAACAACCAGATGCAGATCAGGTCAGGGTGCAGCGCCAGGGTGACCCTGGAGGTCCGGGACAGGTACTGGCTGGACGAGTACGGAGACTACTCGCCCGCCTCCGGACGGTGTCACGTGAGTCGTCCGATGCCGGACTACATGCCAAGCAGCACCTACAGCTTGGGGTCCATTCTGTTCTGGGATCTGGCGTCGAATCTGGGCGAGGCCGAGTTTTTGGGGAGCAGGGCGATCGAACCCCCGGCGCGCGCCCGGCTCGTCACGAGCAACCCGGATACGGAGCCGCCGGAACTCGACCTGAACAGGATTGAAGTCGACGCGGAGCCCGCGAACCCGGAGGCGCCGAACGGCGAGACGATCGTCACGGTGCGGTTCCGTGTGCGCGACGACATCTCCGGTTACATCCTGGCACAACTGGACTTTCGCGATCCGCAGGGCCTCTCGCACCGCGTCTGGGCGCCGCGCTACCGGCGCACTTCGTGGTTCCCCGTCAGCGACGAGACGCAGTGGGGGACGTACGAGAAGGTGCATGTCCTGCCTCCAGGCTCGGCGCCTGGAACCTGGGGAGTCTCCGACATGACGCTCTGGGATCGAGCCGGGAACCGGGTCTTGCACGACTTCACCGAGGTGATCCACTTCGACGTGGAGGGCGATGACGACTGAGTTGGCCGAGGGGCAGCACTAGCCGAGGGCGGGGGCGTTCGATCGGTTTCGATCAGACCGTCCGGCATGCGGCAGCCGCCGGGCTGCCAGCCTTGGCCATCCTGACTAACCCGTGGTCGTCTCTTCCTCGACCGGCTCGAGCTTCATCAGCGCCCCGTCGGTCTCGTCGGTGATGACGTAGATGAACTCGTCGGGGCCCTGGCGGACGTCGCGGATGCGCTTGCCGACCTCCTTGAGGAGCCACTCGCGGCCGAGTTCCTCGCCGGCCTCGCTGAAGATGAGCCGTTCGAGATGGCCGGTGTTCGGCATCCGTCCCGTCATCAGCGCGCCGGCGAACAGGTTGCCCTTCCATTCGGGGAAGGCGTCGCCGGTGTAGAACATGAGCCCGGACGGTGCGATCGAGGGCAGCCAGAAGATCGCCGGTTCCTCCATGCCTTCGGCCCAGAAGCGCTCGGAGATACGCACGCCGTTGTAGTGGCGGCCGTAGGAGACGACCGGCCAGCCGTAGTTCTTGCCGGCTTCGATCGCGTTCAGCTCGTCGCCGCCCTGAGGGGCGTGCTCGGTGGTCCAGGGCTGGTTGGTCTCGGGATGGAGCGCCAGGCCCATCTGGTTCCGGTGGCCCATCGAGTAGACCTCTGGCTTGTGCCCCTCCATGCCGACGAAGGGGTTGTCGTCGGGCACGCTGCCGTCGAGCCGCAGGCGCAGCGTCTTGCCGGCGTGGCTGTTCGGGTCCTGGGCCAGCTTGGCGTGGCCGAAGAAGCTCTGCGTGCCGTCGACCAGGTCGGCGCCGAAGGCTCCGCCCATCGTCATGTACATGATGTCTTCGCCCGGTACGAAGGCGAGCCGGGCGGCGGCGATCGAGCCGCCCCAGGGCTCGGCGACGAACACGTCCTCGACGTCGACGAGGGACATGCCGTCGAGTTTGCCGCGGACCAGGGCGACGGTGCCCTCGCGGCCGGAGACCTGCCGGGTGTAGGTGAGATAGACGTAGCCGTTGTCCGCGAAGTGCGGGTGGGTGGCGACTTCCATCATGCCGGCGAGGCTGCGGGCGAGGACGTCGTCGGGGACGCCGGCGATCGGCTCGTCGACGAGCACGCCGTCGCGGACCAGGCGCAGGGCGCCCCCGCGTTCGGTGATCAGCATGTCGCCCTTGGGCAGGAATGCGAGGGACCACGGGCGGTTGATTCCGCGCGCGACGACGGAGACCTTCACTTCGGGAATCACGTGGGTGTTCATGATCCACGGCTCGTCGGGCAGTTCGACGCGGGGGAGGCCGCTGCGGCCGCGGCCGTATCCGGTCTGCGCGGCGGCCTGGGCGGCAACGGCGGCCGCCAGGAGAAACGCGAGGAGCGGCACGAGTCGTGTCTTGGTCAGCTTCGTCATTGTGAATCTCCTGGTTGCACACTGGGTGCGCCGTCGTCCTCCGGCCACTCGGCCCCCTGCAGGATCCACAGCCGGATCGTCTCGATCTGCTCCTCGGTCAACTGCGTGCCGGCCTCGTACGGCGGCATCCGCATCTCCAGGAACTCCGAACTCACCCGGATGTAGAGCTCGCTGTCGGCGGGATCGCCGGGGGCGATGTTGGGGAAGCCGCCGAGGTCCTTGAAGGCCAGCTCCTTGATGTCGAGGCGGAGATCCGCCTCGCGGCGCGATCTATCCTCGCCGTGGCATTCGTAGCAATACGCTTCGAGGATCGGCTGCACCTGGGTGAGGTAGTCGACCTTGTCGTCGTCCTGGCCGCTCGCCTGCGGGGTTCCGATCGAGCCGGCGAGTAGAACCGCCAGCGGAATGGTGAGCGGACGGCGCGTTTGCATACCCTTCCTCTTCCCCTCCAAGCCATGAGACCCGCGGCGGGTCAGCGGTTCGACTGATCGCAGCGGGTCTCGGCTACAGTCTAGCCGTTTTCTGGGCAGCGGCTCAGCGATCTTGGGGGAAGATGCGAAGCATGGAAGCGGTGAAGCAGGAGGCGAAGATCGCGGCCACGGTGGCGGTTGCCGGAGCGCTGCTGCTTGCCTGCGGACCGATGTCGAACGAGGCGGGGGTTGGCGACTGGCCGATGTATCGCGGCGACGCGGCGGGAACCGGGTACTCGGCTCTGGCCGAGATCACGACGGCCAACGTCGCGGACCTGGCGCCGGCCTGGAGCCACTCGCTGGCGTCGCTTCGACCGGCCCGTTCCCAGGCGACGCCGATCGTCGTCGAAGGGACTCTCTACCTGCCGGCGGCCGACGCGGTGATCGCGCTCGATGCCGCGACCGGTGCCGAGATCTGGCGCCACACGGTAGCGGACGGCGCTCCGTCGCGCCGCGGCGTCTCCTACTGGCCGGGCGGCGGCGCGGACGACGCGCCGCCCCGCATCGTGTTCTGCGCCGGCGCGAGGCTCATCGCGCTCGACGCGGCCACCGGCGCGGCTGTGGCGGAGTTCGGCGATGGCGGCACCGTCGACATCGGCGTTCCCTACAACTCCGTGCCCCTGGTGTGGGAGGACATCGTCGTCGTCGGCGCGAACACGCCGCCGGGAACGGCGGGCGGGATCGGCAACGCCCGGGCCTTCAGCGCCGTCACCGGCGAGAAGCTGTGGGAGTTCAGCTCCGTGGCGCAGCCGGGCGAGGTCGGCCACCAGACTTGGGAGGGCGAGAGCTGGCGGGGCCGTCTGGGCGGGAACGCCTGGCCCTTCTACTTCACGGTCGACGAGCAACGGGCACTCGTGTTCCTGCCGCTCGCCGCGCCCATCCCTTTCGCCTGGGGCGGCGACCGGCACGGCGCCAACCTCTTCGCCAACTCGGTCGTCGCGGTCGACATTCACACCGGCGAGTACCGCTGGCACTTCCAGACCATCCACCACGACATCTGGGACCACGATCCGCCGGCGCCGCCGGTGCTGTTCGAGGTCGAGCGGGGCGGGGAGACGATCGACGCGCTCGCCGTGACGACGAAGTCGGGCTACCTTTTCGTTCTGAACCGGGAGAACGGCGAGCCGGTCTTCGGCGTGGAGGAGCGGCCGATGCCGGCGAGCCAGGTGCCCGGCGAGCGGACCCACCCGACCCAGCCGATCCCGAGCGTGACGCCGGCGCTGGGGCGGGTGGGCTACGGGG